>JAEWEY010000011.1 GCA_023389105.1 Pseudomonadota bacterium
GTATTCCTCTTCCGAGAGGAGCTGGTGCTCCTTCAGCGCGGTGAGGCCGGGTTCCGTGACGATGTAGTTCTCGAAATAGAGGACGCGCTCGATGTCCTTCAGGGTCATGTCGAGCAGCGTGCCGATGAGGCTCGGCAGCGACTTCAGGAACCAGATATGGGCGACGGGCGCGGCGAGCTCGATATGGCCCATGCGCTCCCGACGCACGCGCGAAAGGGTGACCTCCACGCCGCACTTCTCGCAGATGACGCCCTTGTACTTCATGCGCTTGTACTTGCCGCACAGGCACTCGTAGTCCTTGATCGGGCCGAAGATGCGCGCGCAGAACAGGCCGTCACGCTCGGGCTTGAACGTGCGGTAGTTGATCGTTTCCGGCTTCTTGATCTCGCCGAAGGACCAGCTGCGGATCTTGTCCGGCGACGCAATGCCGATCTTGATCTCGTCGAAGGTCTCCGGCTTGGCCACCGGGTTCGCGAAGTTGGTCAGTTCGTTCATGTCTTGCTCCTGACCCCTCCCGCGCAGGGGAGGGGTTGGGTGATGTGTTCAGTTACTCGGCGGCAATCGCGGTCGGCGCGTCGTCCTCATCGGCAATGCTGTCGAGCTCGACGTTGAGGCCGAGCGAGCGCATTTCCTTGACGAGCACGTTGAAGCTCTCCGGAATGCCGGCTTCGAACGTGTCGTCGCCCTTGACGATCGCCTCGTAGACCTTGGTCCGGCCGATCACGTCGTCCGACTTCACCGTCAGCATTTCCTGGAGGGTGTAGGCAGCGCCGTAAGCCTGCAGCGCCCACACTTCCATTTCGCCGAAACGCTGTCCGCCGAACTGCGCCTTACCGCCCAGCGGCTGCTGGGTAACGAGGCTGTACGGGCCGATGGACCGCGCGTGGATCTTGTCGTCGACGAGGTGGTGCAGCTTCAACATGTAGATGTAGCCGACGGTCACCTTGCGGTCGAACGGCATGCCCGTGCGGCCATCGTACAAGGTCACCTGACCCGACGTATCGAGCCCGGCCTTCTCCAGCATTGCGCTGACGTCCGGCTCACGCGCGCCGTCGAACACCGGGGTGCCCATCGGAACGCCCGCGGTCAGGTTCGAAGCAAGCTCCATCACCTGATCGTCGTCGCGGCTGTCGATGTCCTTGACGTAACCGTCGCCATAGACGTCCTTAAGCTTCTCGCGGATCGCCTTCACGTCCTTGCCGGCAACGTCCTTGCCGCGGTCGTGCATGCCTTCCAGCATCTCTTCGATCTGGCGACCCAGGCCGCGCGAAGCCCAGCCAAGGTGCGTTTCGAAGATCTGCCCGACGTTCATGCGCGACGGCACGCCCAGCGGGTTAAGCACGATATCGGCATGCGTCCCGTCTTCGAGGAACGGCATGTCCTCGATCGGCAGGATGCGGCTGATAACGCCCTTGTTGCCGTGACGGCCGGCCATCTTGTCGCCCGGCTGCAGCTTGCGCTTCACCGCGACGAAGACCTTGACCATCTTCAGCACGCCCGGCGGCAGCTCGTCGCCACGCTCCAGCTTCTCGACACGGTCTTCGAAGCGGCGGGTGATGACGTTGCTGGCTTCGTCGTACTGCGCCTTCAGCGCTTCGATGTCCGCCTGGCGCTGATCGTCCTTGACGGCGATCTTCCACCATTCGTGACGGTCTGTGCCTTCCAGCGCCGCGTCGTCCAGCGTGGAGCCCTTCTTGATGCTCTTCGGCGCGGCCGTGGCGACCTGACCGAGCAGCATTTCCTTGAGGCGCGAGAAGGTGGCGCGGTTGAGGATGCCGCGTTCGTCGTCGGCGTCCTTCTTCAGGCGCTCCTTCTCTTCGGTCTGGATTGCGCGCGTCCGGTCATCGATGTCGATGCCGTGGCGGTTGAACACGCGGACTTCGACGATCGTCCCGGCGACGCCCGGCGGCAGGCGCAGCGACGTGTCGCGCACGTCCGACGCCTTCTCCCCGAAGATGGCGCGGAGGAGCTTCTCTTCCGGCGTCATCGGGCTTTCGCCCTTCGGCGTGATCTTGCCGACCAGGATGTCGCCCGGCTCGACCTCGGCACCGATGTAGACGATGCCCGCCTCGTCGAGGTTGCGAAGCGCTTCCTCGCCGACGTTCGGGATGTCGCGGGTGATGTCTTCCGGCCCGAGCTTGGTGTCGCGGGCCATCACCTCGAACTCTTCGATGTGGATCGAGGTGAAGACGTCGTCCTTCACGATCCGCTCGGAGATCAGGATCGAGTCCTCATAATTGTAGCCGTTCCACGGCATGAACGCGACGAGCACGTTCCGGCCGAGCGCCAGCTCACCGAACTCGGTCGACGGACCGTCCGCGATGATCTCGCCGGCTTCGACCGTCGCACCGACCTTCACCAGCGGGCGCTGATTGATGCAGGTGTTCTGGTTCGACCGCTGGAACTTCATCAGCGTGTAGATGTCGACGCCCGATTCACCGGGCTTCAGCTCGCCCGTCGCGCGAACGACGATACGTGCCGCATCGACCTGGTCGACGATGCCCGAGCGGCGAGCCGCGATGGCCGCGCCCGAGTCACGCGCGACGGTCTCTTCCATGCCGGTGCCGACCAGGGGCGCCTCGGCGCGGAGGAGGGGGACCGCCTGCCGCTGCATGTTCGAGCCCATCAGCGCGCGGTTGGCGTCGTCGTTTTCCAGAAACGGAATGAGTGACGCGGCGACCGAGACCAGCTGCTTGGGGCTGACGTCCATCAGGGTGATCTGGTCGCGCGGGGCGATCAGGAATTCACCCGCGCGGCGGGCCGAGATGATGTCCTCGGCGAAGGTGCCGTCGGCGTTGATCTCGGCGTTGGCCTGGGCGATCGTGTGCTTCGCCTCTTCCATCGCCGACAGATAGACGACCTCGTCGGTCACCTTGTTGTCGACGACCTTGCGGTACGGCGTTTCGATGAAGCCATACTTGTTGACGCGGCTGAACGACGCCAGGCTGTTGATCAGGCCGATGTTCGGGCCTTCCGGCGTCTCGATCGGGCAGATACGGCCATAGTGCGTCGGGTGAACGTCGCGGACCTCGAAGCCCGCGCGCTCGCGGGTGAGACCGCCCGGCCCGAGGGCCGAGACGCGGCGCTTGTGCGTCACTTCCGACAGCGGATTGGTCTGGTCCATGAACTGCGACAGCTGCGAGCTGCCGAAGAATTCGCGGACCGCGGCCACCGCCGGCTTCGCGTTGATGAGGTCGTTCGGCATGACCGTCGACACGTCGACGCTGCTCATGCGCTCCTTGACCGCACGCTCCATGCGCAGGAGGCCGACGCGATACTGGTTCTCGAGCAGCTCACCGACCGAGCGGACGCGGCGGTTAGCGAGGTTGTCGATATCGTCGATGTCGCCCTTGCCGTCCTTGAGGTTCACCAGCTCCTGAACGACCGCGAGGATGTCCTCCTTGCGAAGCGTCGTGACGGTGTCCTCGACGTCGAGTCCAAGGCGCATGTTGAGCTTGACGCGGCCGACGGCCGACAGGTCGTAGCGCTCCGGATCGAAGAACAGGCCGTAGAAGAGGGCATCGGCGGTCTCGCGCGTCGGGGGCTCGCCGGGGCGCATGACGCGGTAGATATCGGCCAGCGCGCTGTCGCCGTCCTCGCTCTTGTCCGCCTTCAGCGTGTTGCGGATCCACGGGCCCGTGTTGACGAAGTCGATATCGAGCAGTTCCAGCTGCTTGACGCCCGCCTTGTCGAGCTTCTCGAGGTTCTCTTCGCTGACCTCGTCGCCGGCCTCGATGTAAATCTCGCCGGTCTTCTCGTTGATGAGGTCATAGGCCGAATAGCGGCCGAAGATTTCCTCGGTCGGGATGATCAGGTTCTTGAGACCGTCCTTGGCCGCCTGGTTGGCGCGGCGCGGCGTGATCTTCTCGTTCGCCTTGAAGGTGACTTCGCCAGTGTCGGCGTCGACCACATCATGGTTCGGCTTCTGGCCGCGCCATGCTTCGGCGGAATAGGGGATTTGCCAGCCGTTCTTGCCGCGCACATAGCTGACGCGGTTGTAGAAGGTGTTGAGGATTTCCTCGCTGGTCATGCCCAGCGCGTGCAACAGCGCGGTGACCGGCAGCTTGCGCTTGCGGTCGATACGGACGTTGACGATGTCCTTGGCGTCGAACTCGAAGTCCAGCCAGCTGCCGCGGTATGGAATGACACGGGCGGCGAAGAGGAACTTGCCGCTGGCGTGGGTCTTGCCGCGGTCGTGGTCGAACAGGACGCCCGGCGAGCGGTGCATCTGGCTGACGATCACGCGCTCGGTACCATTGATGATGAAGGTGCCGTTCTGCGTCATGAGCGGCATGTCGCCCATGTAGACGTCCTGCTCCTTGATATCGATCACCGACTTGGCCTCGGTCTCCGGATCGATCTCAAAGGTGGTCAGACGCAGTGTCACGCGCATCGGCGCGGCATAGGTCAGGCCGCGCTGGCGGCACTCGTCGGTATCATACTTCGGCGGCTCGAGCTCGTAGTGGTCGAAGTCGAGGTGCGCAGTGCCGGCGAAATCGACAATCGGGAACACCGAACGAAGGGTCTTCTCAAGACCGGAGACGTAACCGATCGCCGGGTTCGAACGCAGGAACTGCTCGTAGCTTTCCCGCTGAACCTCGATGAGGTTCGGCATTTCCGAGATCTCGTGGATGTTCCCGAAGATCTTGCGGATACGCCGCTGCTTGGTCTGGAGCCCGCTCGAAGTCTTGCGAGGCGCGTCGATCGCTTTGGTGGCCATGTGCTTCCCTGCGCTATGGTGAAGACGCGCAGAACGAGCGCCCCCACCGAGATTCCCGGCTGCAGCCGGGATGATTGTTGGAGCGCTGCCCCGCTACCCTCTCCAATGCGTTCGGTCCGTGCGCCGTTTCGGACCCTGTCCCGGAGAGGACGGGAAAAGCCCCGAGGCGCACGTCACCGTGCGGCGGAGCCGTCTATTTGTTGGATGAGGCCGATATAATCCTATTTCGGCGCTTGTGAAGGGGTACGCGCAGTAATTCTTCAGGGGCGGCCCCTCTCGACAGAACGTCAGATAACCCGGCCCAAATCATTAACATCCGTATATTTCTGGGCGTCCTCTTGTTGTATGAGGTGCGCGAAGGGGCGCGGATGACTGCTTGGGGGCAAACCAGGGTCAGCGAAGCCACGGCGGTGCCGTGCGCGGACCTGCGCTGTTGGGGTGATTTTGGCCTTACCGACCCTGCGTCGGTAGTCGATTTGAAGCCTCGCGGACGAAAGGCGAGGGCGCTGCTTGCCTATCTCGCATTTCATCCTGGAAAGCCGGTGAGCCGGGAGCGGCTGACCGGTTTGCTGTGGGGTGACCGGGGAGAGGAGCAGGCCCGCGCCAGCCTGCGCCAGGCGATCCTGGAATTAAAGCCGTTATCCGGCCCGGATCGCGCGGCGATCGTCGTTGAGCGCGACCATTTGTTGTTGCGGTCGGGGTCAATCTCGACCGATATCGATCGCCTGCGCCAGGCCTTCGAAGCCGGCGATTACGCGGAGCTTTCGGCGTTGATTCCCGAGAGGGACGAGCGTTTGTTCGCAAACCTCGAGGGCCTCGATGAGGCTTTCGACGACTGGCTTTTGCTGGAACGAGCGCGGCAGACCGACGCACTCATCACCCTGATCGCGGACGCGTCGGCCGCGGCGCTTTCGCAAGGTCAGGTGCGCGCGGCCCGGGTCCTTCACGCTCGACGGTGCGAGTTCGATCCAGCAGCAGAGAGCCTAGTTGCCACGCCGCCGGAAACGTCACCGTCAGCACCGCCGGTGCCATCAGCCCCTCTAGCGGCGGTACAACCCCTCCGATTGTCACGGCGTTGGCCAATCGTCGCCGTCGCTTTCGCATGCCTCATGGCAGCGGCGCTGGGGCTTTGGATTATGCGCCCGCGCGGTGATGGCGGGGTGCCAACGGTGGCAGTGCTGCCGTTCACTGGTGTTGCAGCGGAGAACAGTTCGTTTGCCTACGGACTCTCCGAAGAGATTACCTCCCAGCTTGCGCGCCAGCAGGGATTGCGGGTTGCGGGCAGGGCGTCCGCCGCACAATTGCGAGCCCAGAACGCCGATCTTCGTCAGATCGGCCGCCGGCTTCATGTCGGCTACGTCCTCGAGGGAAGCGTTCGGTCGGTCGGCGATCGAGTCCGCGTTAATGTCGCTCTGACGAAGACGTCTGATGGAATGCAGTTTTGGTCGGAGGCCTTCGACGGCACTTTGGATGACATCCTCGCGATCCAATACCGGATCGGTGCCAATGTCGCGAAGGCGCTGACACAAAGGCTCGTCAGCAATCGGATCCCGACGGGCGCCTTGGCGACCAACGGTCAGGTTTACAGCCTGTACCTGACCGCCCGTGGACTGATCCGGGAACGTAACCCTGAAGCCTGGGTTCGGGCCCGTACCCTTCTCGAACGCGCGGTGAAGCTGGATCCCAACTTCGCTCCTGGCTGGTCGAGCCTCGCACAGGCGGAATACCCCGGCGACAATTCCCCGAATGCGGCAGCGGCGCTCCGGCAGGCCACCGCGCATGCCGAGCGGGCGCTCGAACTCGCTCCCGATCTTGCGGAAGCGCACGGCGTGCTTGGCATGATCCGCGGCTTCGATGATCCGGTCGGCGCGCAGCATATCAAGCGGGCTGCGGAGCTCGATCCCAACAACGCCGAGTATCAATATTGGCTCGGGAATGTGTACGCGGAGCAGGCCGATTTCAGGCCGATGCTGGATGCCTATCGTCGATCCTTTGCAATCGACCCCCTGTTCACCCGGTCGCACGAATATCTGGTGATGGCGACCTGGAGCATGGGTTACCAGGATGAGGCTCGCGCCATCGTTCGGCAGGTGGAAAGCGACGGTAGCGCTGCGCAGGCGCACGAAATCCGGGCTATCTTTGCACGGGCGAGAGGCGACCTGTCCGAAGCTGCCAAGGAGTATCGCCTCGCTCGCAACGTCGCCTCCGATGCCGGCCGCCGGGCGTCGCTGGACTGGCGCCGCGGCATGCTGCTTGAGCAGCTAAGGTTGTTCGACGCGTCTTACGCGCTTCGCCGGCAGGCGGGGGAGAAGCTGCCGCCCGCCTGGACTGATCCCTACGTGACCATCATGACCGGCAGTCTTCCCAGCGGTGGCGACTTCCAGAAGCGCAACCGGAATATTGCTTACTCCTGGCGAGACCTCGGCTTCGTCGGTCGAGCGGCCAAGCAACTCATCAACTCCGGACGCGCGCGGGAGGTGGCGGCCGAGTATGACCATGGCGGCGTCCTGCAAATCTCATCCTCCGCGCCCAAGATGAGTTCCCGCTTTTTTGAAGACGGCCCCGTCGTTGCGGCGTCCCTTCGCAGCGTTGGCCGCAAGCAAGAGGCGGATCGTCTGCTCAGCCGTCTGGATCGGGAGATTGCTGTGGCCCAGCGCCAGAGCGGAGGTCGGGTACCCGCTCGTTTCCTGGCCGCTGCCGCCGGCACATGGGCAATGCAGGGCAAATCTCGTTTGGCATTGTCCGCGTTGGAAAAAGCACGCGGCCTTGGCTGGGACTATGTCTCCGACATGGATGACTCGTCGCTGCCCGACATTGGCGATGAGCCGGCCTTTCGATCGCTCCGCCGGCAACCTCGTTTTGAAGCTTTGCGCGCCAGCCTAAATGCAGAGTTGGCGCGCGAGCGGCGCGAGACCGTCGCAAACGGGAGTGCCGCGACGAATTAACGATCCTTTAACGCTGTTCTCACGCTCGCGCTGACGCCATGCGCGCAAAGCGGCCCGGCACCCCCAAGGGCACCTCGCCCGGGGCAACGGGAGGTTCGTGTATGAAAAGGCTGCTTTCATCCGCCGCAATCGCGATCGCCGCAACCAGCCTGCTGAGCGCAACGGCGACCCAGGCCAACATCACCAACATCAATGCCTCGAGCAATCCGGTACTGTATTGGAATACGTTCGTGCTGACGCTGCCAGGATCGCCTCCGGCGCAATCGCGGGCGGCGGCGATGATCAACATCGCGATGCACGATGCCGCAAACGCCGCACTGGGCAGTCCTGACAAAACTTACCTGACCGGTGTTTCGAGCAGCATCGGCGACCCGAATGTCGCCGTCGCGCAGGCGGCGCATGACATGCTCGTCAGCCTCAACAGCAGCAATGCCGCGGCCGTCCAATCCTACGACAATGCGCTGACGAGCTACTTGGCTACGATCCCCAATACTGCCGCAAAGACAAACGCCATCGCCACCGGAGCGGCGTACGCGTCGCAAATGCTCGCCGTTCGCAGCAACGATGGTTCGGCGACCGCAGGCTTCCCCGCCACGCCCTACACCCCGGGCTCGAACCCTGGCGACTGGAACCCAACGCCGCCGCCGCCGGGAGGTTCGGCTAATCCTGCTTTGCCTGGGTGGGGTCAGGTCACGGAATTTCTAATCGGGAACAGCGACAACTTCGTGCCCGGCGCTCCGCCGGCGCTCAACAGCGCAGCTTACACTGCCGCCTATAACGAAGTGAAACTGATCGGCGCGGCCGGTGCGCCATTGAATGTCCGATCGCTCGACCAGACCAATGCGGCAAACTGGTGGAATGCCGCAACGGGTACCACCTGGCTGCAGTTCGGCCTGGACGTCGCCGAAGCGAAGAATCTTTCCACGCTGGACAATTCGGCGCTGTTCGCGACGCTGACCTCGGCACTTGCCGACGCCTTCATCGTCGGCTTCGACACGAAATACACCTACAATTTCTGGCGGCCGATCACCGCGATCCGCGCTGGGGACACTGACGGCAATCCCCTGACCGCCGGCGACACGACTTGGAACTCGCTGTTCCCCGCGCCAGAGCACCCTTCGTATCTATCGACGCATTCAATCGCGTCGGGCGCCGCATCGACGGTGCTCGCCGCGTGGTTTGGCAACCAGCCGTTTGGCGGAAATCAATTCTGCGAAACGCTGATCAATACCAACAGGTGTTACACCAGCTTCTCAGGAATGGCCGAGGAGGGGTCCATGAGCCGCGTCTGGGGCGGGATACATTTCTCGTTCGACACTGCGGCGGGCCTGGCTGCCGGGCGGAGCGTCGGCTCGTTCATCGTGAGCCAAAACGCTTTCGGCGCGGTGCCCGAACCTTCCACCTGGACGATGTTGCTGGTCGGTTTCGCCGCGATTGGACTGCGCCAGCGCCGTCGCCGTCTGCAGGGCGCTATTGCTCAACTTGCTTGAGGGGCAAAGCAAAGGGGGCGCCCGCAAGGACGCCCCCAATTCTTCGCGCTAACCGCGGACGCTTAGAAGTTAAACGCTCCTGACAGCCAGACCTGGCGCGGGTTGCCGTAGAACTGCGTCGCAACGCCGGTCTTGCCGAGCGTTGGAACCGGCAACCCGTTGACCGTGGTAAGGGCGCCGGTGATCGCGCTTCCGGCCAGATAGCTATACCCCGACACGACGTACTTCTTGTTCGTCAGGTTCTTGCCGTGAAGGCCGAGCTCGAACCGGTTACCCGTCGACCGCCACACGAGGTTCGCGTCCCAAAGCGCGAAGCCCGGCTGATCGAGGAATGGGCTCGCGATTTCGAACTGCTGACTGCCGCTGCGGTAGGACAAGGTCGTATTCGCATTCAGCCGGCCGCCGAACGCCGGCGTGTCGTAGTCGACCGAGCCGCTGAGCGTCCACTTGGGGGTGTTCTGGATCTTCCGGTTCTTCGCCACATCGACCGGGCCCTGACCCGCGATGTTCGTGATGAACTGCTTGTACTTGCCGTCCAGGTATCCAAGCGTTCCTGCCAGCGACAGGCGGTCGCCTGCTGTCGCAAGATCGTTGGCAAGGCGAGCATTCGCCTCAACCTCCACACCGCGCATCCGCGCCTTGCCGGCGTTGGTCGTGATGCCGCAGAAGCCCGGCACGAACGCCGTTCCGACCTGCGTCAGGCAGGCCTGCGAACCCGGCACCTGAACGTCCTTGTACTCCGCGTCGAACACCGCAGTTGCGAGCTGTAGCCGACGATTGAACAGCGACGCTTTCCAGCCGAGTTCGTAGCTATCGACCTTCTCCGGATCGAACGCCATGAAATCGTAGATCGCCTGCGGCGTCTGCGACGGCGCGTTGGTGCTGTTGCCGCGCGGGTCGAAACCGCCGCCCTTGAAGCCCTTCGAATAGCTTACGTAGATATTGTGATTGGGCGTCGGCTTGAAGTTGACCGAAGCGCGCGGCGTGAACGCCTTGTCGGTGCGCTTGCCATCGAAGTTGGACAGCGTCGCGACCGGTGTGCCGACGCCATAGCCGGACGATCCGCCGAGGCCAGGCTGACCACCATTGAGGAAGTTCTTCTTGGTGATGATCGCGTGGCGCTTGTCATTGGTGTAGCGACCGCCGATCGAAGCCGACCATTGCGGGGTGAAGTCGTAGGTCAAGTCGCCGAAGATCGCCCAGGTCTTGGTCCGGACGTCGCCAGTCGTCCCCTGCGTGAACCCGGGGAGCGTCGTGTAGAGGCGGACGTCGAAAATGTTCTCGGCTTTGGCGTTTAGATAATAGAAGCCTGCGACGCCCTGCAGCGGGCCTTTGTCGGCCACCAGCTGCAGTTCCTGGCTGAACTGCCTGTTCCGGTAGATCGCCGGGACGTCGACGTCGACGCGCGGAGTCGCGTCGAAATCGATCGGCGTGTAGTTCACATCCTTGCGATAGGCCGTGATGTTCCGGAACTTCAGCCAGTCGGACAAGGCGATTTCGCCCCAGATGGAGCCGCCCCAGGCGCGCACCTTCTGCTTGGGATCGTTGAGCCCGCCCTGCGTGTCGAACACATTATTGAGGACCGGGAAGCTTCCGGCCGCCGTGCCGCAGCCGCCGGCCGCGTTGGCGCAGAGGTTCGGGTAATAGCGATGCCCGCCACGAGGGTTGCTGTCGTCCCAGGTCTTGTCGCCTGCAACGCGGACGAAGACGCCGTCGGAAGGCGCGAACTCGATCGTGCCGCGCGCGGCAAACACGTCCTTGTTGTAGTTGCGCAGCCCGTTGGTCAGGTTCTTGCCGAAACCGTGGTTGCTGAGCCGCGCCGCGGCTGCGCCGATGGCGAAGCCGCCGCCGAGGGGCGTCGACACCGAGGTTATGAGGTCTGCCTGTCGATATGTACCCAGGTTGCCGCGAACGCTCATGTGCGGGCCGTCCATCGGGATACGCCGCGTCACATATTTGATCGCGCCGCCAATGGTGTTGCGACCGTAGAGTGTGCCCTGCGGACCACGCAGCACCTCGATGCGCTCAACATCATAGATGTTCAGCACCGCCGCCTGGGGACGATTGAAATAAACATCATCAAGATAGAGGCCGACGCCTTGCTCGAATCCCGCGACGGGGTCCTGCTGGCCGATGCCGCGGATGAAGGGAGTGAGCGTGCTGTTCGTGCCCCGGCTGACTTCCAGCGTCACGTTTGGCGTCGTGTCGGCGATGTCGGTGATGTCGAGCGCGCCCTGGCGATTGAGCTGCTCACCCGAATAAGCGGTGACCGCGACCGGCACGTCGAGCAGCAATTCGTTGCGGCGGCGGGCGGTGACGACGATCTGCTGGTCACTGCCAGTGGCGGCTTGCGCCTGTGTTTCCAGGTCGTTCGTGGATGGCGTTGCAGTCGGTGCGGCAGGGGCAGCGGGCCCCGCCGGAACGGGCGGCGTCGCGTCCTGAGCGGCGGCTGGCGTGGTGCAAAAAGCCGCTGCGGCGACAGTGCCTAACAAAGCGGCGCGAACGGAAGTGACGCGCATTCTCGGTTTCTCCCCCTTGCAGGCACGTGGTTGCGCCTGAAGCAATTCCGATGGCATAATGAAACATGAACCGTGTTTCAACTTGTGATTAAACACGGCGGCGTTAGGGGAGCCGAATGGGGGCAGAGGGTGACAGTGCGCTGCTTGGCGCGACGGGTGCGGCCAAGGCTCCACGGACCGCTCGCGGTCAGCGCACGATGCGCAAGATCCTGGATGCGGCACGTGAGGAGTTCGGCGAGCGCGGCTATGCCGAAAGCTCGATCGTTGGGATAACCCAGCGCGCCGGCGTCGCGCTCGGCACCTTTTACACCTACTTCGATTCCAAGGAGGCGCTGTTCCAGGCCCTCGTCCGCGACATGTCCAATCAAGTCCGCGACAATGTCGGTCCGGCACTATCAGGAGCGGTCGACGGCCTGGATGGCGAGCGACGGGCGCTCGAGGCCTTTCTGCAGTTCGCGCGCAAGCATCGCGACATCTACCGGATCATCGATGAATCGGAATTCGTCGAGCCAACCGTGTATCGCGAGCATTATGAAACGACGGCGGTCCGCATTGCGGCGCGTCTGGCGGCTGCCCGCGGACGCGGCGAGATTGACCGGGGCCTGACCGATGCGGATCTGGACGTGATCGCCTGGGGAATGATGGGCGCGAACGTCTTTCTCGGTCTTCGGTTCGCCGTTTGGGACGAGAGCGATGCGGCGAGTGTCGCCAATGCAATGAACCGCGTGTGGCGGCAGGGGATGAATGGATGAGCGGACTTTTCGACGACAGGTTTTTCACCGTCCGCGACGGCCTGAAGTTGCACTACCGCGATTATCCCGGCAGCAGCGACCGGCCGCCTTTGCTGTGCCTCCACGGCCTAACCCGCAATGCGCGCGACTTCGCCGAATTGGCGGAACGTTATTCGCCGCGTTTCCGTGTGCTCGCGCTCGAATTCCGCGGCCGGGGGACCAGCGACTACGACCCGCAGCCGATGCGGTACAACCCGCTGACTTACGCTTCGGATGTGACCGAGTTGCTCGACCAGCTCAGTATCCCGCAGGCGATCTTTGTCGGTACATCCCTCGGCGGTCTCGTGACCATGACGTTGGCGGCCATGGCGCCGCAACGGATCGCGGCATCGATCCTCAATGATATCGGCCCCGACGTGCATCCGGGCGGCATCGACCGCATTCTGTCTTATGTCGGAAATGATGTCCGCTTTGCGGACTGGGACGACGCAGCGCGGGCAATCGCGGCCAATTATGGTGCGTCCTTCGACCGCTATTCACATGACGATTGGGTGAAGATGGCGCGGCGGAACTGCCGGGAAATCGATGGTCAGGTCGGCTTCGATTACGACATGGCCATCGCCGAGCCCTTTCGCGTCAAGGGCCCTGCGCCGAATGTCGATCTCTGGCCGCTGTTCAAAACGCTCGCGCAGAAGCCCTGCCTGGTGATCCGCGGTGCAGAGAGCGATCTGCTCACCGCGGAAACGACGCGGAAGATGCTGGAAGCGGCCCCCGGAACGAGGGTCGCTGTCGTCGAGGGCGTCGGGCATGCGCCTGAGCTGAACGAGCCGGAGGCGCTCGCGGCGATCGACGATTTCCTGGAAAGTCTGGCCTGAATCCCCATCTTATGGTGATGATCAGGGATTTCCACGCGCATATCTATTTCGATCCCGAAGAGATCGAGCAGGCTCGCGCCCTAGGCGCTGCTGCCCGCGCGCAATTCGGCGTCCCCGAGGGCCATTATCATCTGCGCCCGATTGGCCCACATCCGCGTGGCAGTTGCCAGCTGACGGTGCCTGCCGATCGTTTCGGAGAGGTTGCGCAGTGGCTGACACTCAATCGCGGGCCGCTCACCATCTTCGCGCATGCGAATACCGGCGATGATCTGGCCGATCACACGCAGCACGTGATCTGGTTCGGGCCTAGCGAGACGTTGAACCTGTCGATGTTCCAATAACAAAAAGGGCGGCCCCGAAGAGCCGCCCTTCCTGTTTCAGCGAGAAGCTGAAGTCGGTGCTTGAACGAGCTTACTTGAGCTCGATCGTGCCGCCGGCTTCCTCGATCTGCTTCTTGATCTTCTCGGCTTCGTCCTTGTTGACGCCTTCCTTGATCGGCTTCGGCGCGGCTTCGACGAGCGCCTTGGCTTCGCCGAGGCCCAGACCGGTGATGGCGCGGACTTCCTTGATCACGTTGATCTTCTTGCCACCGTCGCCGGTAAGGATCACGTCGAACTCGGTCTTCTCTTCGGCGGCCGGAGCGGCAGCGCCGCCAGCGGCCGGGCCCGCAACCGCAACCGCGGCAGCGGCGGAAACGCCCCACTTCTCTTCGAGGGCCTTGGCGAGGTCCGCCGCCTCGAGGACGGTGAGCGCCGAAAGATCGTCAACCAGCTTCTGAATGTCAGCCATTGTAAACTCCTAGTGCGGGGCTGCTGCCCCTTGATGTCGTGCGTTGATGAAAAACTTGTCGCTTACGCGGCGTCCTTGGCCGCGTAGGCACCGAAGACCCGTGCCAGCTGGGCACCCGGCTCGTTGATCGTGCGGGCGATCTTGGTCGCGGGCGCCTGGATGAGGCCCACGATAGTCGCGCGCAGTTGATCGAGCGAGGGAAGCTCGGCCAGCGCCTTGATCCCGTTCACGTCGAGGATGGTGTCGCCCATCGCGCCGCCGACGATTTCGAACTTGTCGGTCGTCTTGGCGAAATCGACGGCCACCTTGGCCGCCGCAACGGGGTCGCTCGACGTTGCCAGCGCGGTCGGGCCTGTAAGCAGGTCGCCGATCGGCTTGTAACGCGTATCCTCGAGCGCAATCAGGGCAAGTCGGTTCTTCGCAACTTTGAACTGGGCGCCGGCGTCGCGCATCTTCAGTCGCAGGTCCGTGGACTGCGCCACGGACAGGCCGAGATTGCGGGTGACAACCACCACGCTTGTCTCGGAGAAGACGTTCTTCAGCTCGTCGACCAGATCGGCTTTTTGCGAACGATCCATGCCAACTCCATAATCCACCCGGTGCGCGAACGCGCCGGATGAGGTTCAACAAAACTCAGCCGCCAAGCGTCTGAGCACTTAAGTCCGTGGGGAGTTGGAGAGCGCTGCATGAGCAACGCACGACGAAGCGGCGGGCCGCTTCGAAAATTCCTGTCCCCGTCTAGGCTGCAAATTAAGAGGCGAACCTCAGCAACTGTCTCGGACGGCTGCGCCGGCAGAGCCGACGCGAGCCGCGCCTATAGCGAAAATCGCTGAACGATCAACCCGCGGGATGCGCCGCCAGCCAAGCCGCCGTCTCCGACCGGACGCGCGGGAGCTGGGTCGTTTCCGAGCGCAGCCGATCGATGACCTGCTGGATCGGTTTGCGGTCCGTCGGTTTAAGGTTCTTGCTGGCGTAATCCTCCAGGATGGGAATGAACGCCGGGTCGTGAGAACCTTGCACCAGCCGCTGCATGAACCGCGACCGCCCCGAAATGTCGATCAGCTGATTGACCTGCGCGAGGTGGCTGAGAACGAAATCGACCGCCAGCTTCGGATGGGCCGCAGCGACCGAGGTGATGATCGCGGCGCTGGTCGTCTTCCCCGGCTCGGCCGTCAGCGAAAGATCGAGCGCGCGGCGGGCCAAAGCTTCGTCGCGCGTGCTGCCAAGCAGGCGGTACAATGCGGTGCGCTCGAGATTGCCTGATGTCGACAGCGCTTTCTGGTGGATTGCTTCCCACGTCGCCGCGTCCGCGTTGCGCGCTATCACGCTCAGCCACGTCGTCTTCAATGAGCCAGGGATCGCGTTTGGGTTGGTCTTCCAGGCGCCGAATAGCCGGTTGGCTTCGGCGGCGACGCGCGGATCTTGGACCTTGCCTAGCGTGTCGATCAGCCGCGGTCGCAGCAGTGCGTCGGTCGACGCTTCACCGGTCCGCGGTGCGAACCCGAGTTGTGTCAGGCGCGGACCGTAGATCGCGCGGATGCGTGTCGCGAGTGCTGCCTGGGCAGCCTTGTCGCCCTCCAGCAGATCATAAAGATCTATCCAATAGTTGGCGGCATATTGGGTGACCTTCGCATTCGCATCGCGCGGAACGGCGCCCAGTAGGTCGAGACCCGCGGCCATTGGCTGGTAACCGGCTAGCGACATCTCAAAGCCGTTGGAGAACAGGCCATACTGATCGACGCCGGACAGGCGCGGCAGGGCGCCGGCGAGGGCGCTGTTCTGCTGCGGCGTGTAGAGCGTCCGGAAGTAGCCGTACTGGCCGGCGTTTACGAGCAGCGGACCACAGCCCGGCACGCTCAGCTGCGCAGTACGCCCGGAGGTCACGAGCTTGGCCATCGCGCCGCCCGCGCTGGCGCTGACGGGGACATGCCAGCTGAGCGGGCGGGCGGTAACTTCGGCACGGCGATCGACCGAATATTGACCTTGGGTCAGCGTCGCGACCGTGTTGCCGCCGACGCATTGCGAAGGGCCGACGGTAATCAGCGGAACACCGGGCTGAGTCGTAAAGTCGGTGGCGATCGTCGTTAGCCCTCGCGCTCCAGCCGCTTCGGCGGCCGCCCACAGGTCGGTCGTCCGCGTGTTCTGATACGCATGGGTCGCGACGTAGCGGCGAATGCCCGCGCGCCAGACGTCAGGCGTCGCGAACGCCTCGAGCATCGAAATGACCGACTCGCCCTTCTGGTAAGAGATGGTGTCGAACGCTTGGTTGGCTTGCTCGACCGTGCGGACTTGCTGGACGACGGGGTGGGTAGAGTTGAGCGAGTCCAGCCCCATCGCCGCTTCGCGCGATCCGACGCGGTCGATGTCGGCGGCCCAGTCGGGATGGAAATGCTGGGTGGCCTTGTTCTCCATCCAGCTGGCGAAACCTTCGTTCAGCCACAGGTCGTCCCACCAGGCCATGGTGACGAGGTCGCCGAACCATTGGTGCGCCATCTCGTGCGCTTCGGTCGAGAAGATGCCGTGGCGCTGGGCTTCGGAAGTGATCGCCGGATCGTCGAGCAGGACGGATTCGAAGGTGAAGATCGCGCCCCAATTTTCCATCGCGCCGAAGAATTGCGACTGGCCGGGACCGGCAACGTTATCGAGCTTCGGCAGCGGATAGGGCGTGCCGAAGTAGTCGTTGTAGAAAGGCAGGATCTGCGCCTCGGCGTCGAGCGCCCAGCCGGCTTTGTCGCCATTGCCGCGGGTGGTGACGATCCCGACTTCGCGGCCCGCCGCCTGCTTGGTGACGCGGTCGAAATCGCCGGCGCCGAGGAACAGCAGGTAGGACGACATGGTCGGCGTCGTCTGGAAACGGACTTCCTTAAGGCCGCCAGCAATGTTGCGGCTGGACGCGGCCGGCATGTTGCTGACCGCCATCTGCGCCGCGGGGACGCGGACGGCCAGGTCGAAAGTCGCCTTGTAGTCGGGTTCATCCCAGCTCGGCATGAAGCGGCGCGCATCGGCCGCTTCGAACTGGGTGTAGATGGCGCGGGCGTCCTTGCCCTCCTTGGTCTTGTAATCGAGTGCGAAAAGGCCGTTGGCCTGGGTGTTGATCTTGCCGGCGTAGGTCAGCTCCAGCCGGTACTTGCCGACGGGCAGGACCTTCGGGAAGGTGAAGGTGGCGGTTTCCGTATCGGCGTTAACGGCGGACGTGCCCGTCATTGCGGCGCCGCCCGCTGGGACTAGCCGAGCCGACGAGAAGGTCAGGTCGGCGGCGTTGAGCGTCAGCTCCCGGGTCGGCTTGATGATTTCGAGGTCAATGGCGGCGGTGCCGTCGAAGGTGAGCCGCTCGGCGTGCGGCGTGACGTTCAGCGCATAATGATGCGGGATTGCGGTGCGCGGCAGCTGGGTCGGCAGGCTGGCATCGACGGTGTCGACGCGGGCTGCGGCAGTCTGAGCGGGCAGGGTAGCCGGGGCAACGAGGGCCAACGCGGCGGACGCAAACAGAAATACTGAAGACTTCATCGACTTTTCCTCAAGGACGCGGCGAGAGCGCTAGCGCCCGCCGCGCCTTGAGAAAAGCCGTGTTCGACCAACGAAGGTTAGGCTCCAGCGACTTCGGCCAGATCCACCTTCACGCCCGGGCCCATCGACGAGGACATCGACAGCTTCTGGACGAACTTGCCCTTGGCGCCCGTCGGCTTGTTGCGGATGATCGCGTCGACCAGCGCGGTGAAGTTCTCCTTGAGGTCGCCCTCGGAGAAGCTCGCCTTGCCGATGCCGGCGTGGACGATGCCCGCCTTCTCGACGCGGAACTCGACCTGGCCCGACTTGGCGTCGGTGACGGCCTTGGTCACGTCCATGGTGACGGTGCCGAGCTTCGGGTTCGGCATCAGGCCCTTGGGACCCAGCACCTTACCGAGGCGTCCGACGACGCCCATCATGTCCGGGGTCGCGATGACGCGGTCGAAGTCAATCTGGCCGCCCTGGATGGTTTCCATCAGGTCTTCGGCGCCGACGACGTCCGCACCGGCAGCCGTGGCTTCCTCAGCCTTGGCGCCCTTGGCGAACACCGCCACGCGCACCGACTTGCCGGTGCCCTTGGGCAGGTTGACGACGCCGCGAACCATCTGGTCGGCGTGGCGCGGATCGACGCCGAGGTTCAACGCGACTTCGACGGTCTCGTCGAACTTCGCGGTGGCGTTGGTCTTCACCAGCGCGATCGCTTCGTCGACGCCGTACAGCTTCTCGCGGTCGACCGCGGTGAAAGCCTTCTGCTTCTTGGTCAGCTTCGCCATCTGATCAACCCTCCACAACCTGGAGGCCCATCGCGCGGGCGGAGCCTTCGATGATCTTGGTCGCCGCCTCGATATCGTTGGCGTTCAAGTCCTTCATCTTGGTCTCGGCGATCTGGGCGAGCGCCGAACGCTTGATGGTCCCCGCGGAGACCTTGCCCGGCTCCTTCGAGCCCGACTTCAGGTTCGCGGCCTTCTTCAGCAGGAACGACGCCGGCGGCGTCTTGGTGGTGAAGGAGAACGAGCGGTCGGCGTAGACGGTGATGACCGTCGGGATCGGCGACCCGCGCTCCAGCTCCTGCGTGGCGGCGTTGAACGCCTTGGTGAATTCCATGATGTTGACGCCGCGCTGACCCAGGGCCGGGCCGATCGGCGGAGCCGGGGTCGCGGCGCCAGCCGGGACCTGCAGCTTGATGTAGCCGGTAATTTTCTTTGCCATGTCTCACTCTGCATTTCGGACAAAAGTGGGTACTTTTGCCCGGGTTCAAGTTTAGCGGTGGTAGCGAACGCCGAAGCGCCCTCCCGCAATGGTTTCCAGATTTTGCTGGAGGCGGCCCCCTAGCGGATGTCCGGCAAGAAGTGAAGGGGACTACTCGTGGAACTTGGCAAGGCCTAAGACACCCGCCTTCAGCTTGCCACCTTTCGCTGCTAGAGCGCGCGCCATGCTGACAATCAACGGGATTACGGTCCGCCTGGGCGGGCGGCCGATTTTGCAGCGCGCGAGCGCGTCGATTCCGCCGGGGGCTCGCGTCGGGCTGATCGGGCGCAATGGCGCGGGGAAGTCGACGTTGATGAAGGCGATCATCGGGCAGATCGAGCCTGACGAGGGGGCGATCGAACTGCCTCGGCGGACGCGGCTGGGCTATATCGCGCAGGAAGCGCCGGCGGGGGCTGCGAGCCCGTTCGAGACGGTGCTGGCCGCCGACGCCGAGCGGGCGCGGCTGATGGTCGAGAGCGAGACCTGCACCGATCCGGACCGGCTGGGCGACGTGTACGAGCGGCTGCTGGCGATCGACGCTTATACGGCGCCGGCGCGGGCGGCGCGGATCCTGTTGGGGCTGGGCTTCGACGAGGAGATGCAGGCGCGGCCGCTCGACAGCTATTCGGGCGGGTGGAAGATGCGGGTGGCGCTGGCCGCGCTGCTGTTTTCCGCGCCCGACCTGCTGCTGCTCGACGAGCCGTCGAACCACCTCGACCTGGAAGCGACGATGTGGCTCGAGGATTTCCTGAAGAGCTATCCGGGGACGCTGGTGGTGATCAGCCACGAGCGCGACCTGTTGAACAACGTGGTCGACAATATCCTGCACCTCGAGCGGGGACAGATCACGCTCTACGCGGGCGGCTACGACAGCTTCGAGCGGCAGCGGGCGGAGCGCGCGGCGCAGCTGGCCGCGGCGCAGGCGTCGCAGGATGCGCAGCGGGCGCGGCTGCAGGACTATATTGCCCGCAACAGCGCGCGGGCATCGACCGCCAAGCAGGCGCAGTCGCGGGCGAAGATGCTGGCGAAGATGCAGCCGATCGCGGCGATGGCGGACGATCCGAGCCTGTCCTTCGACTTTCCGAGCCCGACCGAGCTGAAGCCGCCGCTGATCACGCTGGACATGGCGGCGGTGGGCTATTCGGAGACGCCGGTGCTGCGGCGGCTGAACCTGCGCATCGACCCGGACGACCGGCTGGCGCTGCTGGGTCGGAACGGCAATGGCAAGACCACGCTGGCGCGGCTGCTGGCGGCGCAGCTCAAGCCGATCGAGGGGAGCGTGACGGCGTCGGGCAAGATGCGCGTCGGTTACTTCACGCAGTACCAGGTCGAGGAGCTGCACGGCGACGACACGCCGCTGCAGCACATGACGCGGGCGATGAGCGGCGCGACGCCGGGCGCGGTGCGGGCACAGCTGGGGCGGTTCGGCTTTTCGGGCGACAAGGCGACGACGCTGGTCGGCAAGCTGTCGGGCGGGGAGCGGGCGCGGCTGGCGCTGGCGTTGATCACCCGCGATGCGCCGCACCTGTTGATCCTCGACGAGCCGACCAACCACCTCGACGTCGATAGCCGCGAGGCGCTGGTGCAGGCGCTGAACGGCTATGACGGGGCGGTGATCATCGTCAGCCACGACCGGCACATGATCGAGCTGACCGCCGACCGGCTGGTGCTGGTCGAGAATGGCGCGGCGACGGAGTACGCGGGTAGCGTCGACGATTATATCGACTTGGTGCTGGGCCGGAACCAGCCGCCGGCCGAGGCAAAGGCGAAGGCGCCAAAGGTTGACCGCAAGGTGGCCGCGAAGGTGCGGGACGAAGAGCGGCAACTCAAGAAGGCGGCGGCGGACGCCGAGGCGGAGAGCGCGCGGCTGACGGCGCAGCAGTCGGCGATCGAGCGGGCGATGTTCGACCCCGCGTCAGCGCCGGCGGAGCTGGGCAAGTTGCCGATGAGCGAGCTTAGCCGGCGGCGTGCGGAAATTGCGGCGAAGCTGGAAGCGGCGGAAGCGCGGTGGATCGAGGCGAACGAGCAGCTGGAAGCCATCGCGGCCTGAGCTTCCCGCATTTGTCACGAGAATGCGCGGCAGTTTCCTGCTATGCGCCGCGGCGGGAAGGTTTGCATTTGGGGGTACTTATGCACCGCTTTCTGTTGCTTGCCGCTGCTGCCGCTTTCGTCACGGGCGCGCCGGCTCAATCTAAAGGAATGAAGTGGATGGACGCGACCGGCGTGGGGCTTCCCGCCGGGGGGCAGATCGCCGTCGTCAAGGGCGATCCGAGCAAGGCCGCGCCGTTCACCGTGCGGATCAAGATGCCGGCGGGCTACACCGTGCCGCCGCACAAGCACCCGGGCGACGAGACCGTGCGCGTCGTCTCGGGCGGTACGCTGTCCTACGGAATGGGCGACAAGTTGGACAAGGCGAACATCGGCAGCCTGACCAAGGGCTATCACGTGACGATGATGGCGGGGATGAACCATTATGTGTTCACCGCCGACCCGATCGAGGTGCAGGTCGACGGCACGGGGCCGTTCGCGATCACCTACGCCGATCCGAAGGACGATCCGAGGACGTCGAAATAGAAGAAGGGGCACGGGAGTGAATCCCGTGACCTCGTCGGACGGGCTCGCTCGGCTTTAGCCTCACGCCCCGCCGGCCGGTCGGTAGCGTCTTTTCGACGCAGCTAACGATCGCTCCGCAATCGCTTCGCTGCGCCCGGCGCTACTTGACGCGTTCGACCTGTTCGAACTCGAGCTCGACCGGCGTTGCGCGGCCGAAGATCGACACGGAAACCTTCACGCGGCCGCGGTCGAAGTCGAGTTCTTCGACGACGCCGTTGAAGCTCGCGAACGGGCCGTCGAGCACCTTGACCGCATCGCCGATCTCATAATCGACGTTGATCTTGGGCTTGGCGCCGTGGGCAGCAGCCTCTTCCTTGGTGTCGAGCATGCGCGCGGCCTGCGCGTCCGGAATCGCCTGCGGCTTCCCGCCATTGCCGAGGAAGCCGGTGACCTTAGGCGTGTTTTTGACGAGGTGATAGACCTCATCATTCATCTCCAGCTTCGCGAGCACGTAGCCGGGCATGAACTTGCGGTCGGTCTGCACCTTCTTGCCGCGCTTGATCTCGGTCACCGTCTCGGTAGGGACCTCGATCTGCTCGACATAGGGCGTCAGGCCCATGCGGTTCGCTTCGCTCATGATCGCGTCGCGGACCTTGTTCTCGAAGCCGGAATAAGCGTGGATGATGTACCAGCGGGACATGTGTCGGATCTCTTGTCTGTAAGGGCTAGCCGAGCAGGCTCAGCAGATATTTGACGACGGTCGAGAAGAAGGCGTCGACGCCGAAGAAGAAGAAAGCGAGGACCATCGTCATAATGATCACCATGATGCCGGTGGCGACGGTTTCCTTGCGGGTCGGCCAATGGACCTTGGAGGTCTCGACACGGACCTGACGGATGAATTCGCCGGGGGAGACTTTCGCCACGTTTGCTCTTGCTCGCTTGCGGATAAAAAACCGCCCCGCGGACCTGACGGCCGGCGGGGCTGAGGGTCACTTAGCGGCGGCGACGTGAGTCTTCAAGGTTGCCCGGCAAGAAGGGCTCGGCCGGGCGCATCACAACATCATCACAACATCATCATCGAACGCGCGGCCGCCGGCACGTAGGCGGCCCCCGTCCGCTACAGTTAACAGGGAGTATTTCGATGTTGCGAGCTTTGAAATGGGCGGCAATGCCGCTGGCGGTGATGTGCGCGGCCGCGCCGGCGCAAGCTGCGGACGTCGCGTTCAGCGGGTCCATGACCGGCAACAGCCTTCCAGGATCAGCGACGTGCCCCGCAAACTATTTCAATACCACCGTCACGGGCGGGCAGGGCACTTCGTCGACGTTTGGCGCTTTCACGTACAACTCCGACGTCTGCCAACGCGCTGGACAGCCGTTCACCGGCACCTTCAGCATTATGCTGGGCGACGGGTCATTTGCAGGCACCCAGGCGGGGCTGGCGACGCCCGTGCCGGGTCAGGTCGGAATTCCGACGTTGTTCAATCTGCTGATCAACTACACCATCCTGTCCGGAACCGGGGCTTATGCCGGCGCTACCGGCAGCTTCGTCGGAACCGGGACGGTCAACAATGGCGTCTCGCCGACGGTGATCAGCCTGAACTTCCGCGCGGTGCCAGAGCCGGCGAGCTGGGCGATGATGCTGGTCGGCTTTGCAGGGATCGGCATGACGATGCGGCGCTCACAGCGCAGGCGGGTCATGCTGCAGTTGGCGTAAGGGGCAGCGGCTTGCGTCAGGGAGCAATCCCGTGACGTCGGTCCTGTCGCTCCGCGCAGGCCGTCCGGCTTTCGCGCCCTCCGCGACGCAGCTCCGCTGCGCTTGGGCGCTCAAGCTTGGCAGGGGCAGAGGGACTCGAACCCACGACCCTCGGTTTTGGAGACCGATGCTCTACCAACTGAGCTATACCCCTAGGCCGCCGGCGCAGGTAGCTAGGCAGCGCGCCCGGCGCAAGGCTCAGGATGCGGGAGCGGCCGACGGGTGGCGCCCTGCGCGCTGCGGCAGCAGCAATATCAGCGCGACGATGGCAACCGCGAGTACGGCTGTCGCGATCGGGCGGCTGAGCTCGAGGCCCCCCTTGGCGACCGGCTTGTCGAGCCAGTCGCCGACGGTCGCGCCGAGCGGTCGGGTCAGGATAAAGGCAGCCCAGAACAAGAAAACGCGAGACACCTTCGTCGAGAAATAGAGGATCGCAAGTATCGCGAGTCCGGCGCCGAACACGAGCGCACCGCCCGAATAGCCAAGTCCCCAACCGCCTTCGCTGAGTGGATCGGCGCTCCAGTCACCGAGCGCGGTGCCCAGCGTCTGGGAGAAGGTGATGGTGATCCAGTAGAAGATCTCCTCCCGCGGGGTGGCGACGGTGTTGACGTCGACGGTGCCGATTGTCCGCCACCAGACGAATAGCGACAGCAAGACGCAGGCGAGGAGCAGCAGCGACCCGCCGGGATAGCCGATGCCGAGCGATCGATCGGCAAAGTCGGCAAGCGTGGTCCCGCAGGTCGTCGAGGCGATGATGGTCGCCCAGTAGAGCCACGGATTGAAGCTGCGCGCGCGGACCTGAAGGAGGACAAACGCAATCAGAAGCAGGCCGAAAATTCCGGTGCCGATCAAATAGCCGTAGGGGACGGGGTGGGGCGTCGTCTCACCCAGCCAGGTCATGGTGACAGTGTCGCCGCCGGTCTCGCCGAGCGTCGTCGCGAGGATTTTGACGATCCAGAAACCGAGCGTGACCGCAGGGACCTTGCTGAGCGTGTCGCGGCTTGTCATCCGAGGTTTCCTAGCAAAGTCGGCAGGGCTTCCGAAATCCAGCTTATGCCGGCGGAGCCGAGAAATCCGAGCGTGAGCGACGAACCGACCAGCTCCCGCAAAGCGCGAACTGGGTGATGACCGCGCATGTCGGCGCGGCACAGGGTTACCCAGGTCATCGCAGAGGCAAGCGCAAGTCCGTTGGGATCGTATCTGCCGACCCTGTTGTTCGCCTGCCGCAGCCTTTCGAGCCATTGCTGCGCCCAATCCATCATATCGCGAGATTGGGGCTCGTTCTTCGGAGCGCCAAGCGTAATGTGGCGATCGAGATCATCGGCCGTAAAGGCTAGTTGCAGATCCGCGAGTTGGGAGGCCAGCAGCTTCCGCTTGCGATCGCGGACGAGATCACCTTCGCGCCGCCCGATCTGGCCGGGGTGGATGGTGCGGTCGACGAGGACGTCGTGCATGTTGCCGACGCGGTGCCGCCCATTGAGGCGAATGAACATGTCGAGGTCTTCACAGACCGGATATTCTTCGCGGTAGGGAAACTGCTTCAGGATCGAGGCGCGGCCCATGACAGTCGATTGCTGGAAAGGCGACCGGAACAGCAGCGCGGGTGCGATGGCGCGATGATCGAGCAGCGGCATGCGCACGCCGCGCTTCCGCTGTCCGTCCGGTCGGATGCAGCGGACGGCCGAACCCACCATGGCCAGGTCCAGGCGGCGGTCGAGGAAACGGACTTGACGTTCGAGCCGACGGGGGTGTGCTATGTCGTCACTGTCCAGCCAGGCAATGTAGCGGCCTTGCGCTGCTTCGAGACCCGTATTCCGCGCGGCCGGGATGCCGCGGTTGCCGTCGTGGCGGACAACACGAACCCGGCCGGGTGCCGCACGCTCCGCGGCCTCAGCCGAGTTGTCGGTCGATCCGTCGTCGACGACGATGATCTCGACATCTTCCAGCGTTTGCGCTGCGAGGCTGGTGACGGCGCGGCTGACCGGGCCCGCCCGATTATAGACCGGCACAATGGCTGAGACCGTTGGGGCGGGCATAGCCCGGCTTTGCGTCAGTCACCCGGCCAGCGAAAGACGAATCGCATGACGACCACATGAAAAGATTGTCATGGCGCCCATGAATTCGCGCCCGAGTTGAGTTCAGTCTTCCGCGCTATCGTCCACGAATTTCGCGCCGGCGCTGCCCATCAGTGCCCAGCGAATTTGCGCGCTGACGCGGCCGACTTCAGGGATGGCGATCTGCACGCGTTGCCCTATCCGGAAATCACGATCTCCCTCGATTCGGCAGCCTTCTTCGGAGATGTCGGTCAGGCGGACGTCGGTCGAGGTTCCGTCATCCTCATGCACGGTTGCGTCCACGGCGACGGGTTGCCGGTCCTTGCGGCCGACCCAGCCTTGCATCCGATGCACGATGTTCGTCTCCACTCAGTTCCCATCACATAGATTGTTGTAAATCGGGATTTAATACAAGTACGCAGGCACTTGCCCTTTGGCCCAATAGTGCGCGGCGGTAGACCTGCTAAACAGCGGGATTGGGCGGGGGAGTTCGCGTGCGATCGATTCGGGTTTATCTGTTCGCGCTGGTCGCGATCTGCCTGATCCTTGCGACGACCGCGTTCGGGCTGGTCGTGGCGCAGGCCAATGCGGTCAACCGGCAACGTGCGGAGGCTCAGACGCGGGAAACCGCCAAGGCGCTGTCGCTCGCCGTCGATGGGAAGATCGGACGGGCCCTTGGCGTGCTCCGCGCGATCAGTGCTTCCAATGCGGCGGCGACGCACAGTTGGGCGCGGCTCGACAGGCAGGCGCGCGCAGCGCTGGAAGATAGCGACGCCTGGGTCGTCGTTCATGATCGCAACGGGCAGCAATATGTGAACACGTTGTTGCCCGCGGGCACGCCCTTGCCCCGCTCGACGCCGCCCGCGGAAATGTGGCGAGCGTTCGACCAGGGCAAAATCCACATCTGCGACCTGTCGCGCGGCGCGGTCGAGCCGAACATCGTGTGCGTCGATGTGCCGCTTGGGATGGAGGCCCGGCCTGATTACGCGGTTTCCGTGCTCTACCGGCCACGGTCGTTCGATCACATCATCACGCGCGAGAGCAGCGGGACCGGGAACATCGCGACGCTGGTCGACACGTCCGGTCGAGTGATCTGGCGGAACATCAAGCCTGACCAATTCGTCGGTCAATCCGCGACGGGCCCGTTGAAGGCCGCCTTGTCGCGGTCCAATTCGGCGGTGTTGCAGACAAGGAGCCTGGAAGGCGTGGCAATGCTGTCGGCCTTCAATCGATCCCCCCTGACGGGCTGGTCGGTGATTGTCGGGTCTCCCATCGAGCAGGTGAACGACGCGACGCGGCTCGCCGTCTGGCGGGGATCGCTGCTCGCACTGTTCATCCTGCTCACAGGGGCTGCACTGGCGGCGCTGATCGGTGCCAAGCTAGTCGGGTCGGTACACGCGCTGGTCGACGCTTCCCGTCCAGATGGCGGCGGTGACGGGATCAGGCGGACGGGAATCCGGGAAATCGATGAGGTTGGCGATACGTTGCGCCAGTCGTTCGCCGCGCGCGCGGAGGGCGAGCGTCATCAGCAAATCCTGATCGGCGAACTGAATCACCGCGTGAAGAACACCCTCGCGATCGTGCAGAGTCTGGCCCACCAGACGTTCCGCGACCAAGCGTCGCCGGCGGAGGCGATCAAATCGTTTGAATCGCGGCTCACCGCATTGGCAGCTGCACATAATCTGCTGACCGAGCAACGGTGGGAAGCGGCGTCGATGAAGCAGATCGTCACCGCGTCGCTGCGGCCCTTCTGTCATGAGCGCCGTTGCGCGATGGACGGCCCCGACTTCAAGATCGCCCCGCAGACGGCGGTGACGCTGGCGCTGGCAATCCACGAACTCGCGACGAACGCATCCAAATATGGCGCGCTGAGCACCGACGGCGGAACTATCGATCTAAGGTGGACCGAGGACGATGGCCGCTTCGACCTGACATGGCGCGAGGTTGGCGGACCAGCAGTGGCTCAGCCTACGACCGAAGGCTTCGGGACGCGGCTGATTAAGCGCGGCCTTGCCGCCGAATTGCATGGAACCGTCGATCTCGACTTCCAGCCGGACGGGCTGGTGTGTCGGATCTCCGGCCGGCTGAAGAAGACCGTGCCCCCTAAGCTGCCAGATTAGCGTCGCGCTCGCGTTGCACTGACCGCAGCCGGGCGGTGTGCGGCATCTGAGCTATGCGGCGACGTCGTAGGGCTGAATTTCACCCGACAGATAGAGATTGCGCGCCTTGGTGCGTGAAAGCTTGCCGGAACTCGTGCGCGGCAGGGTGCGCGGCGGGACGAGCTCGACCACTGGCGTAATGCCGGTGATGGCCCGGACGCGCTCGCGGATCTCGTCGCGCAGGCGGCCACGCTCGTCATTGTCGGAGACGCGGCAGTGCACCAACACCGCGGGTGTTTCCTCGCCGGAGGGGCCCGTGATCGCGAAGGCGGCAATGTCACCGGACTTGAAGCCGGGGAGCTGCTCGACGGCCCATTCGATGTCCTGCGGCCAGTGATTGCGGCCGTTGATGATGATCATGTCCTTCGCGCGGCCGACGATGAAGATGTAGCCCGACGAGAGGTATCCCATGTCCCCGGTATCGAGCCAACCGTCGGCACTGAGGCAGGCGTCGGTCGATTCCGGATCCCGGAAGTAGCTGTGCATGACCGATTTGCCGCGCACGAACACCTTGCCGATGCCGCGGTCGGGCAACAGGTCACCGTCCGGCCCACGGATTTCAATCTCCATGCCCTCTACGGCGCGCCCGCAGTTAACGACGGCGCGGTAGCGGCGGGGACGGCCGGTCTCCTGCGCACCACCGGACAGTTCGCTCTCCTCGACCAGTTCGAGGCGGATGCCTTCACCCGGGGGCATCAGCGACACGGCGAGCGTGGCCTCGGCGAGACCATAGCTCGGGCAGAAAGCGCTGGCCTTGAAGCCGGCGGCGTCGAAACTGTCGACGAACGCCTGCATCACTTCGGGCCGGATCATGTCGGCGCCATTGCCGGCGATCCGCCAGCGCGACAGGTCGAAACGGTCCTCGGCGCGGGTCTGCGAGCTCATGCGGCGCGAGCAGATGTCGTAGCCGAATGTCGGCGAATAGCTGACGCTATTGCCGGGATTCCGGGTAATCATGTCGAGCCAGGCGAGCGGGCGACGCGCGAAGTCCTCCGTCTTCAGATAGTCGACCGACATCTGCATCGCGACCGGCGAGAGGAAGCAACCGACCAGGCCCATGTCGTGATACCAGGGGAGCCAGGAGATGACGCGATCGTCTTCGGTCACCTGCAGGCCGACGCCATGCGCGTGGAGGTTGTCGAGCAGCGCTTCATGCGTGACCGCGACGCCGTGCGGGAAGCGGGTCGAACCGCTGGAATATTGCAGATAAGCGATGTCGTCGGGATTGGCCGACGGCAGGTCGCCGGTCGCCGGCTCAATGCTTTGAAGCGAGTCCCAGTCGCGCGATTGAACGCCCGAGCGCTCAGCCGCCTGCTGGCAGAAATCCGCGAGCTCGGGCGGATAAAGGAGGAGCGCCGGATCGGAGCTGTTCAGCTGCACGGCGAGCTGGTCGACGTAGGCCTCACGGCCGCCAAAGCTGGTCGGCAGCGGCAAGGGAACTGGCCAGGCCCCGGCATAGACGGCGCCGAAAAAGACGGCGGCGAATTCTGCGCCGGTCTCGGCAATCAGGGCCACGCGGTCGCCGGGCTTGATGCCGATCGCCATGAGACGGCGAGCGGCGACCAGCGCGTCGGTGCGCAGTTCAGAATAGGGATAGTTGCGCGTCAGCGTCCCGCGCGCGTCGTGGAAGTTGAGTCCGCGCTGGCCCGTGGCGGCATAGTCGAGCGCCTCGCCCACGGTCCGAAAATCGGCCAGGCGGCGTGGCAGCGTGTCGCGCGTCGCGGTGGCGCCCGGCGGCGCGAGTTGCTCCGACATCGAGGTGTTTCGCTCGAGCAAGCCTTCCATCCCTTCATTCCCGATCGGCTGTTGGGCCGCACAAAAGCCGCAGCCGCTATTCCCTTGGCCGGTGACTGTGGCACAAATCGGGCGTGGAGCGATCTCAGCGACCCCGCCGCGTGCCGCCGCCGCTCGATCAGCAGCGTCTGCAGGAACTCGCGCTGCGCTATGTCGGCAAATATGCGACGACGCAGGCGAAGCTGGCCGCCTACCTCAACCGGAAGATCCGCGAGCGGGGGTGGGCGGGCGAGCGGCCGTCGGATGTCCCTGCACTTGCCGCGCGCTTCGCCGAGCTCGGCTACGTTGACGACGCATCTTACGCGCTGGGCCAGTCGCGGTCGCTGACCGCGCGCGGCTATGGCAAGCGGCGGCTGACGGAAAAGCTAAGGCTGGCCGGGGTCGACGACGACGATAGTGCCGAGGCCCGGCGACATGCGGATGAGGAGGCCGTCCGCTCGGCGGTCCGGCTGGCGCGACGGCGCCGGATGGGACCCTTCGCGGACACTGAGCCAGACCGCCCGCAGCGCGAGAAGTGGATCGCGGCCATGATTCGTGGCGGCCATGGTTTCGGATTGGCGCGGGTCATTGCCAGCATGCCGCCGGGCGCAGACGTTGATGAGGATCAATTACGCGAGTTTGTTCGGTCTACCGACGATTAAAGTCGGTTTGCCGACACAGTCACCCATGTTAATAAGGGTCATGGCACGGAGCGCTTTGCAAGTCGCCGAGGAAGGGGATCGGGCCGCAATGGAGCCCGCTAATGAGTCAACTCAGGACGAGCTGGAGCCAATCACCGGCCGGGTGAAATGGTTCGATGCGACGCGTGGCTTCGGCTTCCTCGTGAGCGACGACGTGGAGGGGGATGTGCTCCTTCATTTCAGTGTCTTGCGCGAGCATGGGCGCCGCAGCGTGCCCGAAGGGGCGCTGATCGAGTGCGTGCCGGTCCGTCTCGACCGCGGACTGCAGGCCAAGCGAGTCATTTCCATCGATACCTCATCGGCCTTGCCGCAGCAGTCGCGCTCGTCCATGCCATCGGGTGAGCGCGCGGATCGCAAGGCCCTTGCGGAAAATGCCGGCGCGTTCGAGCCGGTGGAGGTCAAATGGTTCAACCGCGTGCGCGGCTATGGGTTCGTCAAGCGTCCGGACGAGGTCGGGGGCGAGGACGTCTTCGTGCACATGGAGACGGTCCGCTCGTCGCATCTGCCCGATCTGGAGCCTGGCCAGTGGTTGGAGGCGCGGATCGCGCCCAGCAACAAGGGCCTAACGGCGATCGAGCTGCGCGACTCCGACGTACCGGCCTAGCCGCCGTAGCCCTGGCGGGTCTACTGGCCTGCAGTCCGCAGGCGCCAGCCCAGAACGCACCTCAAAATACGACCGAAGCTGCCCAGCCGGGCGCGCAAACGGGGCTCCGCGAAGTGCCACTGACCATTCATTCGAAAACGGGTGTCCACAAGTTCACGGTGGAGGTCGCCGCCACCCCTGAGCAGCAGGAGCGGGGCCTAATGTTCCGCACCGATGTGCCGCCCGATCGCGGCATGATCTTTCCCTACGAGCCGGCACAGGAAGTTGCGTTCTGGATGAAGAACACGCTGGTGCCGCTCGACATCATCTACATCCGTCCGGACGGCAAGATCGGACGGATCACCAAGGCTGAGGCGATGGACCTGACGCCGCTGCCGTCGGGCGAGCCGATCTCCGCGGTGCTGGAGATCCGCAGCGGCCGCGCCGCGGAGCTGGGCATCAAGGAAGGCGACACGGTTCGCTGGTCGCGCTGACATCCTTCGCTTGATGGCGAGGGCGGTTTCCGGCAGAGGCGGCGGCCATGGGCATTCTTGCGAAGATCTTCACCTGGTGGAACGGCGCGACGGTGGGAACATCGCTGTTCACGCGCCGCTTCGGGAACGAAGTCGGACGCGATGACGCGGGTAACGTTTATTATCAGAGCAAGAAGGACCCTGCGCGTCGCTGGGTAATATACGCGGGCAACAACGACGGCAGCGTCGTGCCCCCCGCCTGGCAGCTGTGGCTCCGTGGCACGATCGCCGACCTGCCCGAGAAAGCGCTGCCGCCGGTACGCAAGTTCCAGCAGGCACCGACCCCAAACCTGACCGGCACGATGGCGGCATTCCGGCCGGACGGCGCGTTGGGGTCCGGTAAGTTGCGTCCCGCGTCGACCGGGGATTACGAGCCCTGGATCCCCGAATAGACGTGCGGATCGCGGGCGTCGCGCTGACCGCGCTGGCCCTCGCCGCCTGCGGCAAGGGCGACAAGCAGCAGGGAACGCCGCTGCCTCAGGCACGGCAGGCGCCGGCGACGGCCAATGGGCAGGGCGGCGTCACGCCGATGGCGCAGCGCGTCGCCGTGCTCGGCATCCTGAACAAGCGCAACGGCATTACCCAGACGGTGGCCCTGCGGCCCGGACAATCGATGCGCTGGAAAGATGCGATCGTCCGGCTGCGCGCCTGTGAGGCAACGGCGCCGTGGGAAGCGGAGAAGCTGACCGGCGCCTTCGTCCAGCTAGACGTTCAGCAACCGGACAAGCAGTGGAAACGCGTGTTCTCGGGCTGGCTCTACAAGGAATCGCCGTCGCTCAACGTCGTCGAACACCCTGTCTATGACGTGTGGCCCAAGAGTTGCGAGATGACGTATCCGGCCGGTCCGTCGGCGCCGGCTGCGCCGGCAAGTTCGAGCAAAGCGTCGAGCGCGAAAAAGTCCGGCTCGCCGGCATCGCCTCCCACTGCGCCAGCCGCTGAGCCTACACCGACACCGTCGACCGAAGCGACACCGCCAAGCGCCGCGGACAACAACGCGACATAATCTTCGCGCGTGACGTTCACGGCGCCCAGAGACGCGAGGTGGTCGGTCATGAACTGGCAGTCGAGCAACGTGAAGTGGCCGGCCTTCAGGCGCGCGACCAGCCACGCCAGCGCCACCTTGGAGGCGTCGGTCGCGCGACTGAACATGCTTTCACCGAAGAAGGCCCGGCCAAGCTCGACGCCGTAAAGGCCGCCGACGAGTTCCTTGCCTGACCAGACCTCGATCGAATGGGCGTAGCCGGAAGCGTGAAGCGCAAGCATTGCGCGTTCGATGTCGGCATTGATCCACGTTTCCTCACGGTCAGCGCAGGCGATGATCACCTGACCGAACGCGCGATCGCAGGTGATTTCGAACCGTCCGGACCGGATCACACGCCTTAACGATCGCGACAGGTGAAAGCGGTCGAGAGGCATGATCGCGCGGTTGCGCGGCTCGACCCAGAACAGCTCCGCCGCATCGCGGCTGTCGGCCATCGGGAAGATGCCGCTGGCGTACCCTTGCAGCAACAAGCGCGGATCGAGCCCACTCATGGCCGGACCAATCTAGAGGATCTCGCGGACCCTGTCCTGCGGCCGGCAAAGACGAACGCCGTTGGGCGTTTCAACCAGCGGGCGCTCGATAAGGATGGGATGCGCAATCATGGCGTCGAGGATCTGATCGTCGCTGACGTCCGCGCCGTTGAGGTTGAGTTCGCCGGCCAGAGGCTCCTTGGCCCGCAAGCCGTCGCGCGGCGAAATTCCCGCGCGGCGATACAGGTCGACCAACTCATCCCGGGTCGGCGGGGTCTTCAGATATTCCTTGACCCAGACGTCGCAGCCCGCGTCGCGAAGGATCTCGAGCGTCTTGCGCGATGTGCCGCACTTGGGGTTGTGAAAAATGGTAGCTTTCATGGATCCCATGTTCCGAAGTGGATTCAGCGAGTTAAACACGTTGTAAACGCCGTCGCCGCAAATTTGAATCGGTTCGTCGTCGCGGCGGCGGAACGATGAGCCGAAGTCGTCGTTCCCGCATCTGTAACATGTACCGTCGCTCGCGATAGCGGCGGCGTGCGCATGTTCAAGCAGCTCATCAGAACGGGAGAAAGAGCGATGCGTAAATCATTTCTAGCCCTGGCGCTTGGCGGCACTGCCATGCTCGGTGCGTGCGCCCAAAATCCGCGCGTTGCACAGGACGCCGCGATCGGCGGTATCGGCGGCGCGGCTGTCGGCGCCGTGGTTCCTGGCGTCAGCGTGATCGAAGGCGCAGCGGTCGGTGCGGCCATCGGTGGCCTGGCCGGTGCTGTTTGGTCGGACACGAACAATGACGGTTACGTCGACGGTTACACCTATAACGGCCAATATTACGCCGGCACCCCGCAGGGCTACGATCCGGGCACGCGCAGCGTTCTCGGCAGCGCGGCGACTGGCGCCCTCGGTGGCGCAGCGCTCGGCGCGGTTGCCGGTGCGGTGATCCCGGGTGTCAGCGTCCTTCAGGGCGCAGTCATCGGCGCCGCGGTAGGCGGTCTCGCCGGCGCGGTGTGGGCCGACCGGGACAACGACGGCCGGGTGGACGGATACGTCTACAACGGCCAGTATTACGCAGGCGGACCGGCTTCGGCGGCTCCGGCACCGGCTCCGATGCCGGCCCCGGCTCCGTCGCGCAGCGGCGAACGCGGCTAACAAACGGGTCCCGTCAAGGCGGGTCCGTGACGGGACATCCGATTGGAAGAAGCGTGAAGAATATGCGTATCGAGTGCACCGGCCACGCGCCGGTGCACTTTTTTCGAAAGTTGACGATGGCTGCGGCCGCACTGGCCGTGGCGCCTCCGTCCTTGGCGGCCGCCGCGGCACCGACGCAGCCACAAGTCGTGCGTACGCAAGGCCAGGGCGTCGCCGATTTCTACCGCGCGCGGAACGGCTATCCATTCTGGCTCGCACCGACCGCGGGAGATGCTGCGCAGCAGTTGCTGGCCTTGCTCTCCACGGCCAATCTCGATGGCCTCTACCCCGACAAATACAATGTTCCCGCCTTGCAGCAGGCGCTCGCAGCGGCGCGCAGCCCTAAGGCGAAGAAAAAGGACGTCGACGCTGCGGAACAGCAGATGTCTGACGCCTTCGTGGCTTATGTTGGCGACCTTATGCGCGATCCGAACATCGGCATCGTGTACGTCGATGCGCAATTGCGGCCCAAGCCGCCGTCGCCGCTCGCCGCGCTGCTTACTGCATCGGCGCAGCCATCATTGCGCGATTACGTCCGGACAATGGGCTGGATGCACCCGTATTACGCACAATTGAGGCAAGCGCTGGCGAACCACCAGTTTGCCGACGACCATCAACGCCAGCTCATTTCGCTCAACCTTGAGCGCGCGCGGGCATTGCCGGCTGGCAAGCAGCGCTACATCGTCGTTAATGCCGCGCAGCAGCGGCTATACATGTTCGAAAACGGCAAGGCCGTCGATTCGATGGTCGTGGTGGTCGGGAAGCCCAAATATCCGACGCCAATGATGACCGCGTACGTGCGCTACGCGAGCCTCAATCCCTATTGGTTCGTGCCGCCCGATCTGGCGGCGGAGCGGATCGCACCGAACACCGTGAAGCGCGGTACGCGCTACCTCGACGATCTCGGGTACCAGGTCTTGTCCGACTGGGATGCGGATGCCCAGATCATCGATCCCAAGACGATCGACTGGAAGGCCGTTGCGGCAGGCAAGGTCGAGGTTCGCATCCGGCAGCTCCCGGGGCCGCATAATTCCATGGGGCGCATGAAATTCATGTTCCCCAACGAATCTGGAATTTATCTGCACGACAATCCGGAGCGAGAGCTCTTTACCGAGGCATCGCGCCTGTACAGCGGCGGTTGCGTTCGCCTGGAAGATGCAGCGCGGCTGGGCCGATGGCTGTTCGGCCGGGATCTCGATTGGGAAGACGCGGGGACCGAGGAGCAGGTGCCGCTAACGATGCCGGTGCCCGTCTACATCACCTACCTGACCGCCTTGCCGGACGGCCAGTCGGCGTCGTCGATTGCTTATTATGACGACGTGTACGGTCGTGACGCGGCGCGGCTGGCGGCGACCAGCAGCGCGGGCCCGGCCACGGGAGCAGCAGCGACTGCGAGCCGCTAGGGCCGGTACCAGTTCGGGAAGAAGGTCACGTCCTGCGCCACTGGGCGACCGAAATTGTCGCGGGCCGGTTCAAACCGGACAAATTGGAGTGTCAGACGGCACATGAGCCCGTCGATGGACGCATCTCCACTTGAGCGCGCGACCCGGCAATCGCTGACGCTGCCGTCGGTATTGACCTTAATGGTCACGCCGACACTCCCCGCCGGAATGCCTGTGGCCGCCAGATACCGGTATTGCGAATTGGGAATGCGCGAGATTCGACGGGCGGGAGTGTAATTACTCGTGTCGCCGCCGCCTCCCGGCCCGTTGCCCGCGCCGCCGGCGCCGGTGCCATTGCCTGCAGTGGCTGCGCCGGAGATGGCTTGAGTACCCGTTCCGGCCACTTTCGCCGCCGGGATCGGGGTGGGCACGGGGAGCTTCGGTTCGGGCGCGACGACGGGCGTCGGCTCGGCCTGCTTCGCCGCAGCGCCGGACGGGCGCTTGGCCGACTGCTCCACGGGCTTCGGCTTCGGCGGCGGAGGAGGAGGAGGTGGTGGCTGCTCGATAACAATCGTCGTGATTCGTTCAGCTACATGTCGGAAGGTCGGGACGCTGAGCCCGGTCACGATGATAAAGGCCAGCACGACGTGGACCGCAGCAACGGCGGCGAGAGCGCCGGCCCGTTCCCCGCGATCTGCTTTTCCCCGATAACTGGCCACCTGCCGTCCTTCGACTGGATGGAGCGCCCACGTCAAACGGCCGGGCGGTCCGTTGGTTCGACGCTGCGAGGCGTTGCACCCTTAACTAAAGTTCATGGAACGCGGCATTGCGACGCGGAGTTGGCGCTTCCTCAGAGAGGAGAAAGTCCATGAAATTGGAAATCGCACTTGGCGTAGTGTCGGCAGCGGCGCTGACAGCCTCGACGCCGGCCGTCGCCCGCCAGGGTTGCGGCGTCGGCTTCCATCGTGCGCCGAACGGCCGGTGTGTGCCGAACCGCGGCCAGCGTTGGGTCGTCGGCCGCTATTATCCGGGCCAGGGGTACTGGTACAACAACCGCTGGTGGCGTCATCGCTACCGGCACCAAAACGAATGGCGTTATCGCTAAGGACGGGTGGGGCGGCTTTCTTGCCGCCCCGCTCCTAGCTGGCTTGGTGGCTACGCTCGAGCCACTGCTCCAGCCATTTGATGGTGTAATTCCCGGCCAAAAATTCCTCGTCGCGGACCAGCTTCTGGTGCAGCGGGATGGTGGTCTTCATTCCTTCGACAACAAACTCTTCCAGCGCGCGGCGGAGGCGGCGGATGCAGCTGTCGCGGTTGGAGCCGTAGACGATCAGCTTGCCGATCATGCTGTCGTAATAAGGCGGGACCTTATAGCCGGTGTAGAGCCCGCTATCGACGCGGACGTGCATGCCGCCCGGCGCGACGTAGTTCTTCACCAGGCCCGGTGACGGCGCGAAGGTCTCGGGATCTTCGGCATTGATGCGGCACTCGATGGCGTGGCCGTGCAGGCGGACCTGATCCTGCGTGCAGGAAAGCGGCTCGCCCGAGGCGATGCGGATCTGTTCGCGGACGAGGTCGATGCCGGTGATCATCTCGGTCACCGGGTGCTCCACCTGCAGGCGGGTGTTCATCTCGATGAAGTAGAACTCGCCATCCTCGTAGAGGAATTCGATCGTGCCGGCGCCGCGATAGCCCATGGCCGACATGGCGTTCGCGACGGTGGTGCCCATCGCGAAGCGCTGCTCGGGCGTGATGATCGGCGAGGGTGCTTCTTCGAGCACCTTCTGGTGGCGGCGCTGCAGCGAGCAGTCGCGCTCACCCAAGTGGATCGCATGGCCGTTGCCGTCGCCAAACACCTGGAATTCGATGTGGCGCGGATCGGCCAGATACTTTTCCATGTAGACGGTGTCGTCGCCGAACGCGGAGCGCGCCTCGGACGCCGCCTGGCTCATCAGGCTTTCGAGCTGATCCTCGTCCGGCACGACCTTCATGCCGCGACCGCCACCGCCCGACGCGGCCTTGATCAGGACCGGGTAGCCGATTTCAGCGGCGAGCTGCTTGGCCTGCTCGACACTGGTGATCGGGCCGTCCGAGCCGGGGACGAGCGGCAGGCCGAGCTTCGCGGCGGTGCGCTTGGCCTCGATCTTGTCGCCCATCGTGCGGATGTGCTCGGGCTTGGGACCCACCCAGATGATGTCGTGGCTTTCGACGATCTCCGCGAACTGCGCGTTCTCGGAAAGGAAGCCGTAGCCGGGGTGGATGGCGTCGGCATGCACGACCTCCGCCGCCGAGATGATGTTCGGGATGTTGAGATAGCTGTCGGTCGCCGCGGGCGGGCCGATGCAGACGGTCTCGTCGGCCAGGCGCACGTGCATCGCGTCGGCGTCGGCGGTGGAGTGGACCGCGACGGTCTTGATGCCCATTTCATGGCAGGCGCGGTGGATGCGGAGCGCGATCTCGCCGCGGTTGGCGATCAGCAGCTTCTGGATGGCCATCAGCCGATGATCACCAAAGGTTGGTCGAACTCGACCGGCTGACCGTCGCTGATCATGACCTTCTTGATGGTGCCCGCTTCGGGTGCGGTAATCGGGTTCATGACCTTCATCGCCTCGACGATGAGCAATGTGTCGCCCGCCTTTACGGTCTTGCCGACTTCGATGAACGGCGCGGCGCCGGGTTCGGGCGCCAGGAAGGCGGTGCCCACCATTGGGGATTTAACGGCGTTACCGCCGGCATCTTCGGCCGGTGCGGCGGGAGCGCCGAGGTCTTCCTTGGCGTGCATCGGTGGCGCGCTGAGCGCAGGCGCGGCAGCCGCGGTATAGACTGGCGCGGCGGCGGCAGCGCTGATCATCGCCGGCGCCTCGCGCTTGACGGTGATGCGGCGGTCCCCGTCCTCGACGGCGATCTCGGTCAGCGAATTCTCGCTCAGCAGTTCGGCAAGCTCACGCACCAATTTCGTGTCGATGCGCATGTCGCCTTTCTTCTCGCCAGCGGCGCCGGGATCTTTCGCTTGAGCCATGGTCTTCCTGTTATTCCTGTCGGCGGAGCGCTCTGTCAGACGAGCGGTGTTGCGTCCACCCTTCGCACGACTTGGCGAGGGGGAGCGCCGCTCCTATTGCGGTTGGGCATGGACCTCAAGGAAAGCATCGGCATCCAGCTGAACGGCGAGCCGCGCCGGGTAAGCGCCGGAACGACGATCGCCGGGATGCTCGGCGAGCTTGGGCTCAATCCGCGCAAGGTGGCGGTCGAGCGCAATCGTCAGATCGTCCCGCGCGGCACGTTCGATGAGGTCCAGGTCAGCGAGGGCGACGCTTATGAGATCGTCCATTTCGTCGGAGGCGGTTGAGTGAACGTCGCGAATTCAGTGCAGTCGGATAGCTGGAGCGTTGCAGGGCGGACGTTCACGTCTCGGCTGATCGTCGGCACCGGCAAGTACAAGGACTTCGCGCAGAATGCGGCGGCGGTCGAAGCGTCCGGCGCGGAGATCGTCACGGTCGCGGTGCGACGCGTGAACATCAGCGATCCCAACCAGCCGGTGCTGATGGATTATATCGACCCGAAGAAGATCACGTACCTGCCGAACACGGCAGGGTGCTTCACCGCGGACGATGCGATCCGGACGTTGCGGCTGGCGCGAGAGGCGGGCGGCTGGGACCTCGTGAAGCTTGAGGTGCTGGGCGAGGCGAAGACGCTTTATCCCGACATGCGCGAGACGCTGAGAGCGACCGAGGTGCTGGCGAAGGAAGGCTTCGCCCCGATGGTCTATTGCGCGGACGACCCGATCGCCGCGAAGCAGCTGGAAGAAGCTGGCGCGGTCGCGATCATGCCGCTAGGCGCGCCGATCGGGTCGGGACTTGGCCTGCAAAACCAGGTCATGATCCGCCTGATCGTCGAAGGCGCGAGCGTGCCGGTGCTGGTCGACGCCGGCGTCGGCACGGCGAGCGACGCCAGCGTCGCGATGGAGCTGGGCTGCGACGGTGTGCTGATGAACACCGCCATTGCGGAGGCCAAGGATCCCATCCTGATGGCACGGGCAATGAAGCTGGCGGTCGAGAGCGGGCGGATGGCGTACCAAGCGGGCCGCATGCAGAAGCGGCGTTATGCAGACCCCAGCAGCCCGCTCGCGGGGCTGATCTGAGATTTAATGTAGTTTTCAGGCAACTGCTGTTTTCGGGGGACGTTGAGACGGCATAACAGCAATAGGAGTGCCGTCATGGGTGAGCTCATCGACAAAATCAAAGGAACCGTGAACGAGGCGATTGGCGATGCGAAGCAGCATTTCGACAATCCCGAAACCAAGTCCGAAGGCCAGGCTCAGGAAGCCAAGGGCAAGATGCAGAAGGCTGCCGGCTCGGTCAAAGGCGCGTTCGGCAACGACATCTAAGTTTCGCGCGGGCGAACGATTGGGCCGTCCCGCAAGCCGGGGCGGCCCTTTTACTTTGTGGCGGTGACGATGTGCGCCGACATCGGTGCCGAGAAGCCGTCCGAGCGCTCGAATTTCCGTGCAGCCTCCGTGAGGCGGGCAAACACGGCGTCGAGCGCTTCAGGGCCATATTCCTCCAGTTCGAGGCGCATCGGCGACCCGTAGCAAAGACCGTGCGCGGCATCCTGTGCGGAGGCGCTGCGGCTTTCGAATGCTACAGTGTCGATGGAGACGCGATCGAAACCGGCAGCATCCAGATCCCGCTTGATCCATTCGGGATCGTGATAGCCGAACGGGCCGCGGGCCATGAACATCGGCGGATTGTCGGGGAATTCCTCCACCATGATCTGCTGGGTAAGCTCCGTCATCGGATTGCGCTCGATCGCGTCCCAGATCGCGAGCAAGTAGCTGCCGCCGTCGCGCAAGACGCGGCGGGCCTCGGCACCGCCCGCAACCTTGTCGGGAAAGAACATCGCGCCGAATTGGCAAACGACGAGGTCGAAGCTGGACTCCGCAAAGGGAAGTTCGAGCGCATCCGCCTGCCGTAAGGTGACGTTCGGCAAGGCGCGTCTGGCGGCCACATCGAGCATCGCCTGATTGAGATCGGTGGCAGTGATCTTCGCGTCCGGCAGCGCGGCGGACAGCGCGTGCGTGACCACGCCGGTGCCGGCTGCGGTCTCGAGGATGCGTTTGGGTTGCAACGCGGCCGTGCGTTTCGCCAGCTCGTCGGCATAAGGCTGGAACAGCAGCGGCACCATGTAGCGCTCGTAATTTTCCGGGATCGCGCCGGAGAAGCGTACGTCTACTGCCACCATCGGAAGTTCCTCCGTTGTCAGGCCTTCGCTTGTTCCCGCAGCTTGGTGATCGTCGTCTGGTTGCTGATCACTTCCACGTCGGTCTTGCAGTGGATCAGGCGGATGCCCTTGCGGCCTAGCGCTTCGTCGAGCGCGGGTGCGAATTCTTCGGTCGTTTCCACCGTCGTAGCCCAGCCGCCGAATGCCTGCGCCAGCACCGCGAAATCGGGGTTGTGCAGTACGGTCGCCGACAGCCGCTCGGGATATTCGCGCTCCTGATGCATGCGAATGGTCCCGTAGGCGCCGTTGTCGACCAAGATGACGAGCAGGTCGGCGTCATATTGCGCGGCCGTGGCCAGCTCCTGCCCGTTCATCAGGAAGTCGCCGTCGCCGGCAACGCAGACGACCGGGCGGTCGCGGAAGCGGATTGCGGCGGCGACGGCGGCGGGGAGCCCGTAGCCCATCGTGCCGCTGGTCGGGGCGAGTTGCGTCGGCATCTTGCCGTAGCGCCAGTAGCGGTGCCACCAGCCGGAGAAATTGCCGGCGCCGTTGCAGATGATGCTGTTGTCCGGGAGCCGTTCGCGCATCGTGGCGACGCAGGGGCCGAGGTCGAGCTTCACGCCGTCGCGCGCCGCGGGCTCCGACCATTCGAGCCATTCGCGATGAGCTTCCTCGCCCGCGGAGAAGCGAACGAGATCCGGGTCGATCCACTCGTCGACCATTTCCGCGAACTCGCCCATGTCGGAGCAGATCGGCAGGTCGGCGTGATAGACGTGGCCAAGCTCGTTCGGGTCGGGGTGGACGTGGACGAGCGTCTGATCGGGGTGATCGGGCGTGATCAGGGTGTAGCCGTCAGTGGTCGACTCGCCGAGACGGGCCCCGACGGCAATGATGAAATCCGCGTCGCGAATGCGCTGCTGAAGCTTCGGATTTGGCCCGTAGCCAAGCTGGCCGGCGTAGACGCCGCACGTGTTGCAGATCGCATCCTGCCGGCGGAATGCGGCGGCGACGGGAATGCCGTAGCGGAAAGCGAAATTGCCGAAGTGGTGCGACGCGCGCGGGCTCCAGTCGGCGCCGCCGACGATGGCGATGGGGTTGGTGGCCTCCTTGAGCAGCTCGAACAAAGCCTGGACGGCGCCGGGGTCGGGTGCTTCTGCGACCGGCGGCACGGCCGGGCGGTCGAGTGCCTCGACTTCGTCGCGGAGCATGTCCTCGGGAAGCGCAAGCACCACGGGGCCGGGCCGGCCCGCGGTCGCGACGCGATAAGCGCGCGCGACATATTCGGGAATGCGCCGCGCGTCATCGATCCGGGCCGCCCACTTGGCGATGGGCGAGAAAAACGCCGGAAAATCGATTTCCTGAAAACCTTCACGGTCGCGGTCGCCGCGCGCGACATCGCCGATGAACAGGATCATCGGGGTCGAATCCTGAAAGGCGACGTGGACGCCCGCGCTGGCATTGGTCGCGCCTGGGCCACGGGTGACGAAGGCTACGCCGGGGCGGCCGGTCATCTTGCCGTCGGCATCGGCCATGTAGGCGACGCCGCCTTCCTGCCGGCAGACGATCGTCTCGATCTCCGGCGTGTCGTGCAGCGCGTCGAGCACCGCGAGGAAGCTCTCACCCGGCACGGTGAAGGTGCGGTCGCAGCCGTTTATGCGAAGCTGGTCTACAAGAATGCGGCCGCCGGTGCGTGTGGTCATGCCTGGTGAATCGCCTTCACGACCTGGTAGCTCTCCAAGCCTTCCTTGCCGCCCTCCGAGCCGAAGCCTGAGTCCTTCACGCCGCCGAACGGCGCGTCCGCAGTCGAAAGCGCGAAGGTATTGATCCCCACCATGCCGCTTTCGACGAGGTCGCCGATGAGGTTCGCGCGGCGGCCGTTCTCGGTGAAGGCGAAGGCGGCGAGGCCGTAGGGTAGGCGGTTGGCCTGTTCGATGACTTCGTCGAACGTGTCGAACGCGCGGCTGACGGCGACGGGGCCGAACGGTTCATTGTTCATGATGTCGGCCTCGTTGGGCACATCGGCGAGAAGGGTGGGCTGGAAGAAGAAGCCCCCATTCTTATCGAAGTCCTCGCCCCGCTCGCCGCCGGCGAGGACGCGCGCGCCCTTGGCCTTGGCGTCCTGGACTAGTTTGTCGATCGCATCCGGACGCCGGCTGTTTGCGAGCGGGCCCATCTTGGTGTCGGCGTCGAGGCCGTTGCCGACCTTCACCTTTGCCGTGCGCTCCGCGAAGCCTTTCACGAAGGCGTCGTAGATGCCGCGTTGGACGTAAAAGCGGGTGGGGGAGACGCAGACCTGCCCGGCGTTCCGGAACTTCTGCGGCACGACCATGTCGAGCGTCTTTTCGAGGTCGCAATCGTCGAAGATGAGCACGGGCGCGTGGCCGCCGAGCTCCATCGTCACGCGCGTCATGCTGTCGGCGCACAGCTTCATCAGATGTTTGCCGACCGCGGTCGAGCCAGTGAAGCTGACCTTGCGGACGATGGGACTGGCGATGAGCGTGCGGCTGATGGTGTCTGCGTCGCCATGGACAAGCTGCGCGACGCCGGCGGGAACGCCGGCATCGGCGAGCGCGCGGAATAGCTCGGTTGTGCAGCCGGGTGCTTCCTCCGGCGGGCGCGAGATCACCGTGCAGCCGGCGGCAAGTGCGGCGCTGACCTTTTTGGCGAGCAGGTAGATCGGGAAATTCCACGGCGTGAAGGTCGCGGTCGGGCCGACAGGCTGCCGGATCACGCGGCTGACCTGGCCGGCCGGACGGACGAGGGTGCGACCATAGTCGCGCTTCGCGTCTTCGGCATACCAGTCGAAGAGTTGCGCGGAGCCGAGCACTTCGGCTTTCGCTTCGGCGAGCGGCTTCCCCTGTTCCTGGGTCAGCGTTTGGCCGATGTGGTCGGCGCGTTCGCGCAAAAGCTTGGCGGCCTTGTGCAGGATCGCGCCGCGCTTCTCGACATCGGTGGCGCGCCAGTCGGGCCAGGCGCGCTCGCTGGCGGCCAGCGCCTGCTCCAGGTCCGCTTTGGTCGCGAAAGGCACATCCGCAATGCGCTGCGCGTCGACCGGATTGACCACGGTGTGCCCGGCGTCACCGCCCTTCCACACGCCGTCGATGAAGTTCTGAAGCTCGGTTTTGTATCCCATGGCGGGCCAGATAGGCCTGCCTTGATGCCCCCGCAACGGCCCGCTACGCCTACTGACAAAGGAGAAAGCAAGCGATGACCAAGCAGGAACTCGTCCAGCGCATGCAGGAAAACAGCGCGTGGGTGCCCGGCAAGCGCGTGAAGATCGATTTCGGCAGCGAGGGCGTCGCGATGCTCGACGGCGTCGGCAATCAGGTCAGCGAGGAAGACGGCGACGCGGACACGACGATCCGTGTTAGCTGGGACGACTGGCAGCAGCTTGCCGCAGGCCAGCTCGACGGCATGACCGCGTTCATGATGGGCAAGTTGAAGGTCGAGGGCGACATGTCCAACGCCATGCAACTGCAGGGCGTGCTGGCGAAGCTGAAGGGCTGAACAATTGGCGACGCGCGCCGCGCCGCCGATCGACAATCGGCCGTGGGTGCGGAATGCCGTGCTGTTACTGGCGGCGGCACTGCTGGCGACATGCCTGTTCGGCTTGTTCCGCTGGCTGACCGGTCTGGCGCCGCCAACCCCGTGGGTGCACCGGCCGGCGCTCGCCATCCATATGGCGACGATCATCCCGGCCATTCCGCTGGGCGCTTACGTCCTGTTCGTGAAGAAGGGCGGGCCGCGCCACCGGCTGCTCGGCCGTATCTGGCTCGGCCTGATGCTGACGTCGGCGCTGGCGACAATCTTCATCAAGAACATCAACCAAGGTCACTTCAGCTGGATTCACCTGCTGACGTTGCTGACCCTGCTCATGGTCCCGCGGGCGTATCTGGCCGCGCGGCGGCGCGATTTCGCGACGCATCGCAAGGTCGTGCTCGGACTTTACGTCAGCGCCCTTCTGATTGCCGGGCTCTTCACCTTCCTGCCCGGGCGAACGATGTGGCAGTGGGCGTTCGGGTGACCTGAGATCAGGGGTTCTGGATCAGGCGGATCAGCGAGCCGTCAGGGTCGATCATGTAGGCGATGTCGAGGCCGGAGGGCTCCCGTCGCGGCGGGTTCAGGCGGGGCTTGCCCTTGGGCTGCTCTGGAATGCCAGCAGCCACACAGACTGCATAGAAAGCGGGCATGTCGTCGAGCCGGAGGCAGGAGCCAAACGAACTCGCAGCCGGGTCGAGGTCGGGGTATGGGAAGAACTCGAGCGTCAGTGCGCCGCGGCGCAGAATCATCCAACTACCGTCGCGCCAGCTCTCGGTGAAGCCGAGCGCGCCATAGAATCGCGAGGTTGCCTCGAAGTCGCGCGCGGGAAGGTTCGGCGTTGCATGATCGGCCATGGCAACCTGCTAGCGACCGCTCCATGCCTTGACCATCTCCGGGGTCTTTCTATGGCTCCAACCAAGTCGCTCGGTGAAGTTGAAAGTTGGTTCAACTTTGCCTAGCCGAGCGGTCCAGGAGGCACGATGCAGAAAATCCATCCCAATGCCGAGGCGGCGCTCGACGGCGTCCTGTTCGACGGCATGACGATCGCGGCTGGCGGGTTTGGCCTGTGCGGTATCCCAGAACGGCTGATCGACGCGATCCAGGCGAGCGGGGTGAAAGACCTGACCATCGCTTCGAACAATGCCGGCATCGATAACGAGGGCCTCGGCAAGCTGCTGCGCACGCGGCAGGTCAAGAAGATGATTTCGTCGTACGTCGGCGAGAATAAGGAGTTCGAGCGGCAGTTTCTCGCGGGCGAGCTTGAGGTCGAATTTTGCCCGCAGGGCACGCTCGCCGAGCGCATGCGCGCGGGCGGCGCGGGCATCCCCGGCTTTTACACCAAGACCGGCGTGGGTACGCAGGTCGCCGAGGGCAAGGAGGTCAAGGAGTTCGACGGCGAGGAATATATCCTCGAACGCGGCATCCGCGCCGACCTCGCCATCATCAAGGGCTGGAAGGCTGACGAGAGCGGCAACCTCATGTTCCGCAAGACCGCGCGCAACTTCAACCTGCCCGCCGCGACGTCCGGCAAGGTCTGCATCGCCGAGGTGGAGGAGATCGTGCCGGTCGGCAGCCTCGATCCCGACTGCATCCATCTGCCGTCGATCTACGTGAACCGGCTGATCCTCGGCGCGCCCTACGACAAGAAGATCGAATTCCGGACGGTGCGCGAAAGGGAGGCCGCATAATGGCGACGCAGGTGGAGACGAAGGGCTGGACCCGCGACCAGATGGCGGCGCGGGCGGCGCGTGAGCTGCAGGACGGCTTTTACGTCAATCTCGGCATCGGCATCCCGACGCTGGTCGCCAATCACGTGCCGCAGGGCATGACCGTCACGCTGCAAAGCGAAAACGGGATGCTGGGCATCGGGCCATTTCCGTTCGCGGGCGAGGAAGATCCGGACCTGATCAACGCGGGCAAGCAGACGATCAGCGAGCTCGACCAGACGTCCTATTTCGACAGCGCGCAGAGCTTCGCGATGATCCGCGGCGGGCACATCGACCTTGCGGTGCTCGGCGGCATGGAAGTCAGCGAGCACGGGGACCTCGCCAACTGGATGGTACCGGGCAAGATGATCAAGGGGATGGGCGGCGCGATGGACCTGGTCGCGGGGGTCAAGAAGATCATCGTCGTGATGGAGCATGTCTCGAAGGACGGCAGCCCGAAATTCATCCCGGCCTGTACGCTCCCGCTGACCGGCAAGAACGTCGTCGACATGATCATCACCGACCTCGCGGTGTTCCAGCGTGCCAATCACATGACACCGTTTCGGCTGGTGGAGTTGGCGCCGGGCGTGACTGCTGAGGAAGTGCGCGAGAAGACGACGGCGGCGTACGACGACTAAGCTTCTTTCAGGCAGGAGATGAGTATGCGCGCGACCTTGATGTTGATGGCAACGGTCGCGCTCAGCGCCTGCCGGGTGTCGACCACGCCTGCTGAAAATCAGTTATCATCCGAAACCCGGACGACCGAGGCGGCGCCGACCGCGAAGGTTACGCTCGCGCGGCTTGATTGCGGCAGCCTCCACATCGACGAGATGGACAAGTCCTTTGCGGGTGGAACAGGCGTGTACCCGCCCGGGCCGTATGAACTGACCGACAGTTGCTACCTGATCCGGCACGGGGACCAGACGATGGTCTGGGACACAGGATTGCCGGATGCGCTGGTCGGGCACCCCTATGTCGAGCCGGGCCAGACCGCGTCGATGAAGCAGTCCCTACTCGATCAGCTCAAGGCTGGCGGCGTAGACCCGGCGAGCGTCAACATCGTCGGCATCAGTCATTATCACGCCGACCATACGGGCCAGGCGCACATCTTCCCGAACGCGAAGGTGCTGATCGGCGCAGCCGATCTCGACGCGCTCAAGGCCAAGTCGGACGACAGCTTCATGCAGATGTCGCAGAAGCAGATGGCGCCGTGGCTGACGGGCGGAAAGCCGGTCGAGGCGCTGACGGGCGACAAGGACGTATTCGGCGACGGCACCGTTGTCATGCTAGACCTGCCGGGTCACACGCCCGGATCGCACTCGCTGATGGTCAAACTGAAGTCCGGGACGGTGCTGCTCAGCGGTGACCTGTATCACGGCACCGCCGCACGCGAGAAACGCGGGGTGCCGCCGTTCAACACCGACAAGGCGCAGACGCTGAAGTCGATGGAGAAGTTCGAAGCGCTGGCCAAGCAGACCGGGGCAAAGGTCATCATTCAGCACGAGCCTGCGGACGTAGGAAAGTTGCCGGTATTTCCAAAGGCGGCCGAATAATGCGCGCGCTTCTGTCTGTGCAACCAGGCGGTCCCGAGACCCTGCAGTTGACCGAGCTTCCTGATCCGGCACCGCAAAAGGCCGAGTTGCTGGTTCGCATCCGTGCTTGCGCGATGAATTTCCCGGACGTGCTGATCATCGAGGACAAATATCAGCTGAAGCCACCTCGCCCGTTTGCGCCGGGCGGCGAGTTTGCCGGAGAAGTCATTGGCGTCGGCGAGGGCGTCGAAGGCTGGGCGATTGGCGATCGACTCATCGCGGCGACAGGTTTTGGCGGATTGACCGAGCAGATTGTGATTCGCGCGGGGCAAGCGATCCGCTTGCCGGTCGAGCGCTCGTTCGAGGAAGGGTCGGCGCTGCTGCTGACCTACGCGACCGTCATCCACGCGCTCATCGATCGCGGCCGGCTGCAGGCAGGGCAGACGTTGCTGGTGCTTGGTGCCGCAGGCGGGATCGGGATTGCTTCGATCGAGATCGGCAAGGCCCTCGGTGCGCGCGTGGTCGCGGCGGTGTCGTCCGAGGGAAAGGCGCAGTCGGCGCGCGAGGCGGGTGCCGACACCGCGGTCGTCTATCCCACAGATACCTCCGACCCGAAGGCGCTGTCGCAACTGTTCAAGGATGCGGTGGGACCGGAAGGCGCACATGTCATCCTCGATCCGGTCGGCGGCGCCTACACGGAGGCGGCGCTGCGAAGCATCGCGTGGGAAGGGCGGTTCCTGGTTGTCGGCTTCCCTGCCGGGATCGCGAAGCTGCCACTCAACCTGACGTTGCTGAAAAGCTGCGACGTGTGCGGCGTGTTCTGGGGCGCCTTCGCTGCGCGGGATCCCAAGGCCAATGCCGCGCACGTCGCGCAGCTGTTCCGCTGGTGGGACGAAGGCAAGATCGCGCCGAAGATCAGCGCGACCTATCCGCTGGAGCGTGCCGGCGAAGCGATCGAGGCGCTTCGTGATCGCAAGGCCGTTGGCAAGTTGGTGGTTACGCTTTGAAGCTTGCCGAATGGCGCGGCAGCCGCGTTGTACAATTCGCATTCTGGGCGGCGGCCCTTTTTGCTTTCGTGATGGCGGTGTTGCCGCACCCGCCGGCGGTGCCCGGTGAGCCGAACGACAAGGTCCAGCACATCACGGCCTTCGCGACGCTCGCACTGCTTGGCAGCTTCGCGTTTCCGCGGGTGACGCTGGTGCGTATGCTGGTGTCGCTGTCGCTGTTCGGCGCCCTGATCGAGGTCGTGCAGGCGATTCCGGTGTTGCACCGGGACAGCGATATCCTCGACTGGCTGGCCGATACGGCGGCCGTCATCGTCGTCCTTCTTGCCGTCCGGCCCTTCTTCAGCGGCCGTTAGCGTTGCCTAGCGGCGCGCGCTTCCCTATCTCGGCGTCCAATCAATCCGAGGGGAACGCATGAGCCAGTTCGACGACCGCGAGCGCGCATTCGAAGCCAAATACGCCCGCGACGAGGAGATGCAGTTCCGCATCACCGCGCGCCGCAACCGACTGCTCGGCGAGTGGGCAGCGCGGCAAATGGGCCTGTCGGACGTCGAGGCCGAATCCTATGCGAAGGACGTCGTGCGCTCGGACTTCGAGGAAGCCGGCGATCACGACGTGATCCGCAAGGTACTGGGCGATTTGACTGCGGCCAATGTTGAGATCGACGAGGACAAGGTCCGCGAGGCGCTTCGTAACAAGGAAATCGAGGCGCGCCGCCAGATCATCGAGGCCACCAACTGATGCCCATGGCGGCGGACGACATCGAGCGGCTGATCAAGGCCGCGATCCCCGATGCGGACGTCACCATTCGCGACCTTGCCGGCGACGGCGACCATTATGCGGCGCGCGTCGTTGCGCGCAGCTTTGCAGGAATGACCCGCATCAAGCAGCACCAGGCGGTCTATGCCGCGCTGGGTGGACGGGTCGGGGGCGAGCTTCATGCACTGCAGCTCGAAACAGCAGTGCCGAACGGAGAATGAAACGTGAGTGACGCCCGGGAACGGATTGCCGAGATCGTCGGCAAGGACGACATCGTCCTGTTCATGAAGGGGACCGCGCTGTTCCCGCAATGCGGCTTCTCAAGCCGCGCCATCGCCATCCTCGACCGGCTCGGCGCCAAGTACGAGACGGTCGACGTCCTGCAGGATCCGGAGATCCGTCAGGGCATCAAGGAATATTCGGACTGGCCGACGATCCCTCAGCTTTATGTGAAGGGGGAATTCGTCGGCGGCTCGGACATCATGATGGAGATGTTCGAAAGCGGCGAATTGCAGCAATTGCTAGAAGCGGCTTGAGTTCTGGCGCCTGAAATGAAGAAGGGGCGGAACAGCTGGACCAGAGAACCGCTGTGCCGCCCCTTCATGGCGTGGAACCAAGTGGACGTGATATATGTAGCAATCGGCGTGCCAAATTGAATTAATGGCAGATTTCCGCCGTTTTCTGCCGGGCGGAGCAAGGACAGAACAGCACGTGCGTAAAGATTTCCGACAGATTCGGCCGGATTGTACGGCTGTTGGCACTTTGCCGTGCGTGCGCGGTTGGACAGGCCAGTGAGCCGTCACGACCCCGAACCGGTCCGCGGTTGCGGGCCGAAACTTTTCTGCGAGCTGACCCAGAGCTGGTCGGATGTCGGCGGCGGTGTGCGCACCTATCTGCTCCACAAGCGCCGCCATATCCTGGAGCAGACGCCTCACCGCCATTTGATGATTATCCCCGGCGAGCGCGACGAGGTGATCGAGGAAGACCGAGCGATCACCGTGACGATCAAGTCACCGCACGTGCCTGGAAGCCCGCACTACCGCTTCATGCTGCGCAACGGAGCCGTCCGGAAAGCGCTGGAACGCTTCAAGCCCGATCTGATCGAGAGCCAGGATGCCTACAACCTGCCTTGGGCGGCCATCGCGCATCGCCGGAAGCATCCCGATACGGCGCTGATCGCGGCGTACATGACGGACTTCCCGACGGTCTATGTCGAACGCCCGTTCGCCAAGTTCGTCGGCCGAACGATCGCCAATCTCTGCCGCAGCATATGCTATGCTTATTGCGGCTTTCTCTATCGCCGCTTCGACAATATGTTCGCGCTCAGCGAGAACGGCGGGGCGGCGAAGCTGCGGCAGTTGGGAATCGAGCGCATCGACGTGGTGCCGCTCGGAGTCGAGATCGGCGAATTCGGCCGCGATCGCCGCAGCCCGGAATTGCGCGCCAAGCTGGGCCTGAGCGACAGCCAGCCGCTTCTGATCTACGTCGGACGGCTCGACGGCGAAAAGAAGCCCGACGTGGTCGTCGATGCCTTTCGCCGGCTGCCGCGCAATCTTGGCGCAAAGCTGGTCCTGCTCGGCGAAGGTCCGCTGCGCAGTGAGATCGCGGCACTAAACGACGACCGCATCCTGATGCCGGGGTACGTTAAGGGCCGAGCCGAGCTCGCGAAGTGGTTGGCAAGTGCGGACATTTACGCTTCGGGCATGGCCGACGAGACGTTCGGCGTATCGATTATCGAGGCGCAGGCTTCGGGTTTGCCAGTGGTGGGTGTCGCGGCCGGCGCGATGGTCGATCGCGTGACGGACGAGACCGGCCGGCTCGGCCCGGTTGGCGACGGTGAGAAGATGGCGGCAAATATCCTCGAGGTCTGGAACGGCGATCTCGAAGCGATGCGCGAGGCGGCGCGCGCGCATGCCCTGCAATTCAGCTGGGACAGCAGCATGGAAGCCCTGTTCACCCGCGTTTATCCGGCGGCCTTCGAACGGCGGCGGCTGCAGCATAGCGCGACGCCCGGCGCCGTCGTGGCGGCGGCCTGACGGTTCAACGGCGGTTCACGGGCAGGGGGCGACGGTAGGCAGATGGAATGGGGGATCCGCACGCCGCTGGGAATGATTGCGCTGCTCGGCGCGGCGTCTGCGTTGACGGGGGCAGCTGCGCCGACGCGGTCCGCCGAAAAAACACCCGCAGCGCAAAATTGCGAGGCGCATAGTTTCGAAACGACCATTCAGCTGCAGGGACCAGACGGCAAGCCGCGTTCGTCCAAGGTCAAGATGTGCGGGACCGAGGGACAGAGCGATGCTGATTGGATCCACACGCTTCAGGACGCGGTGAAGAAGACTTCGCTCAGCGCACAGATGCCATTGGCCGCGAAGGAGCAGATCATCGCTGCGGTGAATGCCGAAATCACGCGGCTGACATCCTCGTCGCTGTCGCTGCCGGGGGGCGTGGACATTTCGAAGATCGCGAAGTCGAATGCGCCGCGTGCGGCGGACGCGGCGCCCTTGTCCCGCGACTTCGGCGCCCTGCCGCCGCTCCCGACGGAAACCGCGGTAGCTCCACCCAGCGTCCTCGGTCCGGGTGGCGCGCTTGGCGTCGTCCCGCCTCGGCTGACGCTCCGCTGCGCCTTGGCAGGGGATGAAGACCGGCCAACCGACTGCGACACGATCGACAAGGATACGGTGTTGGTGCTGCGCGCCGACGAGGCCTTTCCGCGTGGCGTCGAGATGCGCTTCGCACGGCACGGCGACCAGCGCGCGGAGCTTGAGCTGCCGGCGCTTCGCGTGGGCCAGACGGCAAAGCTCCGCTTGCCCAAAGCGGTTTGCAGCGGCGTCGTGCGGAGCCGTGTGGAAATCCAGGCGCTCGGCGCGGGGGTCCCTGCGGGAACGGTCGCGGGCCGGATCGGCGAATACGACCTGCGCTGCTAGCCCGCGGCGGCTCGGCGTGGCAGAGGCGAAGCGTGGAAGCGCCCTACGCCAAGCTTGAGGAACTGGAGCCCGGCATCGCCCGCGTGCTTGCCCACAATCCATCGGCGTTCACTTATTACGGGACGCAAACTTATCTGATCGGCACCCATGAGGTCGCGGTCGTCGATCCCGGTCCCGACCTGCCCGAGCACATCGACGCGCTGACCGAAGCAATTGGCGGCCGCAAGGTCGCCGCGATCATGTGCACGCATACGCATCGCGACCATAGCCCCGCCTCGCGGCCGCTGGCCGAGCGGACGGGCGCGCCGATCATCGGTTGCGCGCCGCTGGCGCTGGAGACTGCCGGGCCCCGCGCCGATGCGGCGTTTGATGGAGATTATGCACCCGACGACGTCCTCGGCGATGCCGAGGGGCTGGACCTCGATGGAGAACGGCTAACAGCCGTCGCGACGCCGGGACACACGTCTAACCACCTGTGCTTTGCGTACCGCGGTGCCTTGCTGAGCGGCGATCACGTGATGGGCTGGTCGACGACGGTGGTCGTACCGCCCGATGGCGACATGGCCGACTATATGGGGAGCCTGGAGAAGCTTCGGCAGCGCGAGGATCGCATCTATTATCCCGCGCACGGGCCTGCGGTGACGAAACCGCAGCAATATGTCCGGCACCTCGTCGGCCACCGGATGCAACGCGAGCGCCAGATCCTGGGCCTGATCGGCGAGCAGGCGCGAACAATCCCCGACATTGTCGCGAACGCTTATCCCGGCCTCGATCCGCGGCTGACGATCGCGGCCGGTGGTTCGGTGCTTGCACATCTCCGGGACCTTGAGCGGCGCGGGCTCGTTGAACAGCAGCAAGACGCATGGACGACCCGCTGACCACATCGACTGCGCGGCCCGCCGATGGCCAGCGACGCGCGCTGATCCTGGGCGCTGTGCTCATTACCGTGCTGGTTGCGCTGGCGATCGTGCTCGTTATCGGCATGCGTCTAGTCGATCGCGTCACGGGCGGGCCGACCCCGCAGACGATTGCCTCTGCCAGCCTGGAATCGATGCGCGCGCAGAATCGGCTTAATGTCTTTGCCGCGCGCTACGTGTCGGTGACGACGTCGACCGTCAGCCGATTCGGATTTTCGTCGAAGCGAACCCTAATTCTCCCGGGCGACGTGCGCTACGAGGTCGACCTGTCCAAGCTGCAGCCCGGCGACGTGCGTTGGGACAAGCAGACCAGCACGCTCAGCGTCCGCTTGCCGGAGGTGGAGATTGCTGGACCGGATGTCGATCTGACCGCGGCGCAGGAATATGGCGAGGGCGGCGTCCTTTCGGCGCTGACGAATTCGAGCGAACAACTTGACCAGGCCAACCGGGCCAAGGCCGTGGCCAATTTGCGCAAACAGGCGAGCGGTGGAGTTCCCATGCGGCTTGCACGCGAGGCTGCCCGCCAGGCCGTCGAGCGCAGCTTCGCAATGCCGCTGCAGGCGGCGGGGTTTGCGGATGCAAAGGTGAAGGCGACCTTCGCCACGGACGGCGTGCCGCTTGGCGGTGAGCGCATCGAACAGAGCCGCAGCTATAACGAGGTTCTGGAAGAGGCCGCGCGTAAGCGCTGAGCCATTGCGGCGAGCGCACGCGCTTCATATCTCGCGCATGACGGTTCGGAGGGTGATTTGAACGACCAGCCTGCATCATTGAAGGGGCTCGATCTGCTGGGCGAAATCGCGCGGCTCAAGAAAGAGCGCAACGCGGTCATCCTCGCCCATTATTACCAGAAGCCCGAGATCCAGGACCTTGCCGACTTTGTTGGCGACAGCCTCGATCTGTCGCGCAAGGCGGCAGAAACGGACGCGGACGTCATCGCCTTCTGCGGTGTCCGCTTCATGGCCGAGACGGCCAAGATCTTGTCGCCCGAGAAGACGGTGATCCTTCCCGACATGGACGCTGGCTGCAGCCTGGAGGACAGCTGTCCGCCGGACCAATTCGCAGCCTTCCGCGCAGCGCATCCCGATCACATCGCGCTCACCTACATAAACTGTTCTGCGGCGGTGAAGGCGCTGAGCGACATTATCGTCACCAGCAGCAGCGCGCACATCATCCTCGACCAGATCCCAAAAGATCAAAAGATCATCTTCGGCCCAGATCGGCACCTTGGTGGCTATCTGTCGCGCACCTTGGGCCGCGAAATGCTTTTGTGGCCGGGCATCTGCATCGTTCACCAGGCTTTCAGCGAGACGGAGCTCCTGAAGCTCAAGGCCGAGCATCCGGACGCCCCGGTTGCGGCGCACCCCGAATGTCCCCCGCACATCGTCGATCACGCCGACCTGGTAGGGTCGACCAAGGCGATCCTCGATTTCGCGCTGACCTCACCCGCGGAGACGATCCTCGTCGCGACGGAACCGCACATCATCCATCAGATGGAAAAGGCGGCGCCGCACAAGACGTTCATCGGCGTCCCCGGGGGCGATGGGAACTGTAACTGCAACATGTGCCCGTACATGGCGCTCAACACGTTGGAGAAGCTCTACGTGTCGTTGCGTGACCTGGAGCCGCGGATCGAGTTGTCGGCGGACATCATGAACCGCGCGCGCGTGCCGCTGGAACGCATGCTCGAAATGGCCGGACGAACCGTCGGGCAGGGCGACGTCGGCAAGCCTCTCCTCCCTATCGTGGATCACCCCGAAGAGATCGATCCCGCCATCAGCGGCGACTGAGCATTCGCCGTTAAGCCTCTGGCGTTGTAGCGTGTTTACGACGAACAGAGTCCGTCGCTCGCCGCACATGCGGATGACTGGCTGGTTTTGAGGCGCCCATTCCCTAGCTTGGCCTCGGGGAACGTGGGGAGGCGCTTTCATGTATCGGTTTGCTTTGGCGGCATTCGTTGCCGCAACGCCGGCCATCGCCGGCGCCCAATCTTTTGCGTCCCAATTTCCGGCGCGGATCATCGCTGCCCACAATGCGGAGCGCATGCGGGCTGGGGTGGCTCCCCTGGTATGGGACAACGCGCTCGGCGCTGCAGCCGCTCAATACGCGCAGCAAATGGCGCTGACGTCGCGCTTTGCCCATTCCAGTCGCGCGGCGCGGCCTGGAGTCGGCGAAAACCTCTGGATGGGATCGCGCGGTGTTTACAGCGTTGAGACGATGGTCGGCGGCTGGTCGTCGGAAAAGCGCTGGTTCCGGGCCGGGCTGTTCCCAAATGTCAGCCGCAATGTCGATGGACGCCCCGTCGGATACGGCATGCGCTATATTTCGGACCGGACACGAAACGGAACCGTCCTGCGGACTCTCCGTTAATAGCGTCAGTTACCGCTAACGGCGCGTCCTTCGCACGGCACGGCCTGTCGATACCGTGGCTACCAGTGGAGTTCGGTTCAGAATTCACTCGTTAATGCTGCGAAACAGAACAGAAGAGAGAATGAAGATGACGAAACTAACGAAGATTCTTGTGGCGGCTTCGCTGATTGGCACCAGTGGCGTGCCCGCGATGACCCCGGCTCAGGCGCATTCGACTTACTATGCGCACAAGCATACCTATAAGGGTCGCACCCGCTACGCGCAGAAGGTTTGCCGCCATTCTTCGGCCGCAACCGGCAAGGTTGCTGGCGGCGTCGCCGGCGCCGTGATCGGCAGCAAGGTTCTTGGCGGCGGCCTTCTGGGCGCGGCTGCTGGCGCTGTCGGCGGTGTCGTCGCGGGTGGCGCGATCGACCGTACGCTGACCAAGGATCGGCGCTGCTACTATCGCTAAGCGAGAGCGGGCGCTGATCGGTGCCCGCTTACGCACAGCGTAATGACTTGGGCCGGCCGCGGGAGCGCGTTCAAGCGCTCGCCGCGGTCGTCGTCGTTCAAGCGGCCATTGGCTTTGCGTTGCTGACAGGCCTGAAGGCCGACTTCCGCCATCCTGTCGATAGCGTTCAGCGGCTGGTTGAGGTCACGCTCGCCAAACCGCCTCCACCGCCGCCCCGGCCGAAGCCGGTGGAGCAACTTAAGCGCGCGGCGCGAGCGGAAGCAGCGGCGCCCAAGGCTGAAGCAGCCAGGCCCGGAGGGTCGCCCGGCCCAAAACCGGCGCACGCGCCCCCCTCGGTCACCCCGGTGGTTGCGGTCAATCCGACGGCAGCGCCTTCCGGCGGCGGGACGGGCAGCGGCCCGGCCGCGGGCTCTGGTGCCGGCGGAGGCACCGGTGGCAACGGCTATGGCGGGGGAGGCGGCGGCACCGATCTTGAGCAGATCGCGGGCGAAATCACTCCGCGCGACTACCCGAAGCGGCTGCGGGAAGCCGGCATCGGCGGCACGGTCGGGCTTTCATTCCGGGTCGAAGCGAACGGGCTCGTCAGCCGCTGCACCGTCACGCAATCGAGCGGCGTGCCGGAACTCGATGCGCTGACCTGCCGCCTGATCATGCAGCGTTTTCGCTATCGGCCGTCGACCGACCGCTTCGGCCGGCCAATTCCCGACACCGTCGATGGTGAACACGAATGGATTCCGCACCGTTAGGGGCGGCGTGACACCGGTGCGTCGATTGTCGCGGTGCCCGCATGATGCTTGTCGAGGTGCCGCTTGATGATCTTGAGGTTGCGGGTGTTCGACCGGAAGAAAAAGTCCGGGATGGCGCCAACCCACGGGATCAGGCCGAGCAGGAAGTCGAAGCCGACATTGCCGGCCATGCGCGCCATTTGCGTCTTCGACATGCCGAGGTTCTTGGCTTCCCAAACGATGTAGGCGCCCAGCGCGGCAGCCGCCACGTCGCCAACGCCAGGGATGAGGTCCAGGATCACATCGAGCCCGACCGGCTTGTTAATGCCCGGAACGACGAACATGCGTTCGAGCAATTTCTCCATCGCCTCTACGCGTTGGCGGACCGCTTGCGGGTCCGTGCCCAGTTGCGGAAGCGGCAAGCGCTGACTCATTTTCTCGACCATCAGTTCCTGCCCGGCGGCTGTTGCAGGTCGGTGAGCGTATGGCTGGCGTAACGGTTCCCCGCGAACCCCTGCACACGCGCCGAAACCAGCGACCATCGTACGGGCGCTGTGATCGGGATGAACAACTGGGCATCGTCGATCCGCGCTGCGGCCTGCGCGAGCAACGCGTAGCGCTGGGCCGGCACCGGTGTCTGCCGCGCTGCATTCATCAGTTCGTCGGCCTGCGGGTCGCAGACCGGCATCGCCTCACAGCGAAAATGGCGCACGAACCAGGCCGCCGATGTCGATGGGGCCACCTCATCGATAAGCAGGAAATCGGCGTCCGCGCTCTTTTCGGCCCATTTCACCTTTATGCCGAGCGCGCCCCAATCGCGCGCCAGTTCCTGCAAGAGCTGCGCGCCGCCAGGACTTTCGGGAAGGGCAACGCGGATCGTCGGCTTATCCCTTCCCAGCAGCCGATCGGCGTCCGCCCGCAGCTGCGCCAGGCGATTGCCCAGCGGCACCCCGAACCATGCGGGGGAAACGGGGGCGGGGACGTCGCTCAGGCCCGGCTCGAGAAGGGTTGCCCGCGCAGACAGGCCGGGCACGTCCATCCGATCGATAAAGCTGTTGCGGTCCAGGACTTGTGAAAGCAGGCGGCGGATTTCCGGCTTATCCAGAGCGCCGCCCGGGCGGGTCGGAACGAGGCCGAACAGGCCCGATGCCGGGTCGAATCGCAGCGCGCTGCGGGGAAGTTTGACATGCTGCGCAACAGCAAGGTCGGCGAACGTACCGCCGAGGACGAGGTCGGCCTTGCCGTTGACGAAGGCGCGGACGGCCGCGACGACGCCGTCCGCCGAAAGGGACACCTGTTCCCTCGTGGCCGGCGCGTCATCGTCGGCATCTCCGGGAAGGAGACGCTGGAGCTGCACGCCGTCTGCACCGCTCGCCTTGACCGTGAACGGACCCGTCCCTTCGCTGCCCCGCAAGATGGCGAACTCGGGTTGCGCGAGCAGCGACAGGAAGTTCGGGCGGGGAGCGACCAGCTGCACTTCGATGACCCGGTCGGTCATCGCGACGATGTCGCCGACCGCGCCGAGCGAGTCCTTAAGGTCGTTGCGGCTGCCGGATGCGAGCTGCCGTTTCAGGAGGCGGGCGACTTCCTTTGCGGTGATCTTCCGTTTGTCCGGCCACTGCGCGTTCGCAAGGCGGAAGATGTAGCTGAGGCCGTCGTCGCTGACGTTCCATCGCTCCGCGAGGCCCGGCACGATGTTGCCGGCCGCGTCGAACCGGACCAGCCCTTGCGCGACGTTGGCAACGAGCACGGCGTCCTGTGGGGTTAGGGGGCCGCGCGCCGGATCCGTAACCTTGGGTGCGGCGCTGCCGATGACGATGGCCTTCACCGTGCCTTCGGGCTGCGGACGGCAGGCGACAGGCGCTAGGGCGAGGGCCGGCAAAAGCAGCAGGACGAGGCGACGCCGCATCGAATGGGCTTTAATCGCAATGGCCGGTTCAGCAAGCATCTGGATATATCGCGCTCGCTGTATTACTGACGTAAAGCAGTTAGTGCGAGTCCGGCGAGGAAAATGAAGCTAGCCGATAATCAGGAGTTCTGGACTCGCAACGGCGTGCCGGTGGAGGAACTGCCGGACCCGTTCGGCGTCAGCCCGCCGGCGACCCCTGACCCCGGGCCCGAGCCACGAAAGCGCCGCAAACGCTGGCCGTTCATTCTTTATTCGATCGCAGTGGTGGTGGTCGTCACGCTGCTTTGGCTGATCATCACCGCGCCCTTGTCACGGGCGCTGGAGCCGCTTGCCGACCCGGCATTGCTGATGCTGAGCGACGACGGACATCCGATTGCGCTGCGCGGCGCCATTAAGGAAGCTCCAGTCGATGTCACGAAGTTGAACCCGCTGACCCCGGCCGCCTTCGTGTCGATCGAGGACCGGCGTTTCTATCGCCACTGGGGCATCGACCCCCGCGGTATCGGGCGCGCGTTCGTAACGAACCTGCGCGGCGGCGGCGTGCGTCAGGGCGGCAGTACGATCACCCAGCAGCTCGCAAAGACCGGCTTCCTGTCCGGCGACCGGACCATCAAGCGCAAGGCGCAGGAGGTGATCATCGCCTTCTGGCTTGAGGCATGGCTGACCAAGCAGGAAATCCTGTCGCGCTACCTGTCGAGCGTTTATTTCGGCGATGGCGTCTACGGGCTCCGTGCCGCCTCCCATCATTATTTCAACCGCGATCCCGAGCGGCTGACGCTCGCTCAGTCGGCGATGCTTGCGGGCATGGTCCAGGCGCCATCGCGGCTCGCGCCTACGCAACATCTTGCCGCAGCGCAGAAGCGGAGCCGCCTGGTGCTTGGCGCCATGGCCGATACCGGCGCGATCAGCGCCGGTCGCGCGCAATCGACGGTGATGGCGCGGCCCGTCACGCAGGAAGCAAAGCTCCCGGCCGGCACTTTCTTTGCGGATTGGGTCGCGCCTTCAGCCGCCCACGCGTTCGACGCCGATTTCGGCGAGGTGAAGGTGAAGACCACGCTCGACCGCGATCTTCAACGGCTGGCGGTGCGAGCGATCACGCGAGCTCCGCTTGGCGATGCCCAAGCGGCGCTGGTGGCGATGCGGCCCGACGGGCGTGTGGTGGCGATGGTCGGCGGCAAGAATTATGCGACGTCGCCATTCAACCGCGTGACGCAGGCGCGGCGCCAGCCAGGATCAGCGTTCAAGTTGTTCGTCTATCTTGCCGCGCTTCGTGCCGGCTGGACGCCCGACAGCATGATCGATGACGCGCCGATCACCATCGGCGGCTGGACCCCGGTCAACAGCGACCGCGTCTATCGCGGGAAGATCACTTTGCGCGAGGCCTTCGCCCGGTCCAGCAACGCTGCCACGGTCCGCCTGTCGGAAGCGGTCGGTCGCAACAACGTTATCCGCGCCGCTAGGGATCTGGGGATCACGACCCCCTTGCCGGACCGGCCGAGCCTGCCGCTGGGTACGGCGGGGGTCAGCCTGCTCGAACTTACCTCTGCCTATGCGGCGGTGGCGGGGGGCCGTTATCCCGTCGTGGCGCGCGGCCTTCCGGACGAGCAACCGGTCGAGGGACTGAAGGCGTTCTTCCGGTCGGACGGAACGCTGAGCAGGAACCGCGACTGGTCGCCCATGCTCGACCTGCTTTACGCCGCCGCCAACAACGGCACCGGGCGCCGTGCGGCGCTTTCCATACCGACGTTCGGGAAGACCGGTACTACGCAGGAAAACCGGGACGCGGTGTTCGTCGGGTTCGCCGGCAACCTGGTCGTCGGGGTGTGGGTCGGCCGGGACGACAACAAGTCACTCGGCAAGATCAGCGGCGGCACCGTGCCCGCGGACATCTGGCGCACCTTCATGAGTTCGGCACTGGCGGTCGATGGGACCCGCGGACCGCCGCTCCCGGTGACATTCGCGCGTCCCGCGCCGCTGAGCCAGCCGACGAAAAGTCCGCTGCCGCCGGAATGGAGCGACGGCACCAAACAGTTGCGTGAGGTCGCCAAACAGCTGGACGAATTGTTCGGCGAGCTTTGAACGCTTGCGCCAGGACGCTAGTCCGGCCCAAATACGTGCGTGTGGCACCGGATCGCGACTTCGTCGTTTGACATGGCAATGAAGTGGACGATCGGGGCCGCTGCCATTTTGCTCTTCACGTTACCGGCGGAGGCCTCGTCCCGCGGGCCAATGCTTCACGATCCCGTGGCGCTCAACATCGGCGTCGGCTGCCAGTGGGACAGCGGATGCATGTCGCGGCAGCGCGTAGCGATGGCCAGCGCGCTAACCTACGTCGCCCGGAAAAAACCGCCGCAAGCGCTCGTCCATCTCTGCAATCGCAACGCTTCGCGCGGTGGCGGGCGCGTGGACTGGGTCGGATACGATCATTGCATCCGCAACCCGAAACTCAAACGCCGCGTCCGCTAATCTAGAGATTGCTGCGGCTGGCGGGTGAGCGCAGCCGCAGCTCTTTCGCGACTTAGAGGCCTCGCTCCGGTGCGGGCGCCGGCGGAGGCGGCGGGCCGGGCGGGATTGGGCACGCCGCGGTCGCTTCGATCACCGAGCCGTCCGGGCAAGTCTGTGTCGCTGGCGGTGGGGGAGGAGGAGGCGGCGGCGGCGGCGGAGGCGGCGGTGGCGGAACGGCCACCGAGCCGAGGTTATAGCGCATGCTGAACAAGAGGCTGTGCGAATTATACTGCCCACGCAGCCGGTAAGGCGCGGTGCCCGGACAGCTGGTCACGCAGAAGTCGCCGAAATTAAGGTTCGCCGTGCGGAAATAGCGATACTTCAGCCCGAGGTCGAAATTCGCGGACACTGGCATCCGCACTTCCGCCAGGCCTTGGAACGCAACGGCGCGGTCCGAGCTGGTGAAATTCAGCGCACTGCTGGGCACCAGGCCGGCGCGATAGCGCGCGCGAACGGCGCCGACGCCGGCACCGATTGACCCGTTCAGGCCATCGCTCGGCCCAAGGTCGACAAGGGCATTGATCATGCCGCTCCAAAACGAGCCACGCCCAGTCGCATTGACGTGGGTCGGCAAATTGGGGGTGGAAACCCCGCGCAGCGCCGCGGGATCCAGGAAGGCGTCCTTAAGCGAAGCGCGCTTGTATCCAAGCTCACCTTCAACGCGGATCATGCCGAAGTCGTAACCGAACACCCCATCCAGGTCGTAACCGATCCGGTGGCGCAGCCGCACCGCGTCTCCAACCGACAGGTTGGCGCTGGTGTATCGCAGGTCGAAAGTCTGAGGCATCATGAGGCCCGCATCGATGCCGACGTACGGCAGCCCGTCCCGCGCGGCGGCGGGCGCCGCCATTCCGGCAATCAACGCCGCTCCCAAAATCAGCTTACGCATTGCATCCCCTTTTCTGTCCCGCCGTCTGTGAACCAAACGCCACTGCGCGGAAAGGCATAAACATCGCGGCCGCCCGGCATTAGGTGATTGAGCGGTGGCCGTGTATAGCCGCCCCATTGCCGCCACTTGCCTCAGCGCAGCGGCAACCGAGAGACGAATGAGAGCTCCCGCTGTTCGAGGAGCTGTTGCGTGACCCAATCCAAAAATACCTATCGAATCTATCGCTATGATGCGGCGTCGATGAACGTCAGCGCGGACTCGCTTGAGGCGAGCAGCCCCGAGGAAGCGATCAAGCTGGCGGAAGCAATGGGCTTTGGCTCGAAATGCGAGATCTGGGACGGCCGCGACCTGATCGCGACCCTTGGCGCCGAGCGCGCCGCTTAAGTCCGGTAGCGCGCGGCCCGTGCCGCGCTGATCCGCGAACGCGGCGACCTTTCGCCGCACCGCCTGCTCTGAACGACCTACTCGACGCCGCACGCGTCCTCGCATAGCTTCGGCCCCGCGGAGTTGATCGCCAGTAGGTTCTAGCGGGGGCACTAGATGACCGAAGAACGCTTCGGCGCGGGCGCGGGCGAGGGCGACGGAGAAAGCAGCGACCGGCGTCGTGAACGCCGCCCCGTCAGCATGCGCGGCTATATCATCCGGCGCGGCGGCGCGACGCACGTCATCGAGATTATCGACCTCAATTACGGCGGCTGTGGAATCCAGACGCCGGTCGACCTGCAGCCGGGTGAAACGATCCAACTGTCGGTCCACAACCGCGGCGCGATCCCGGCTGAAGTGCGGTGGTACAAAAGCGGGAAGGCGGGTCTCGATTTCGAACCGGCGCCGCCGCGGGCGCAGGTCGAACGGCAGGCGGCGCGCATCGAGGTGAGCGCGGAGGTCGGGCTGCGCTCGATCGGCCGCAACAGCTTTCGCGTCCGGGTATTCGACTTGTCGAGCCAGGGCTGCAAGGTCGAACTGGTGGAGCGGCCCGCGGTGGGCGAGGCGATGTCGGTCAAGTTCGATGGCCTCGACGTGCTCGAAGCCACCGTGGCGTGGGTGGAGGGCGCGACGGCAGGGCTAACCTTCAGGACCGGAATTCACCCTGCGGTGCTGGATCTGCTGCTGCAGCGGTTGAGTGCCTGACCTAGCAAGTTCGGTTAACCAACAAAGGCAGTAGGAAAGTTAAACAAACTGCTGCAGTCTCCACCGGCTCGCGGGGGCGAGCGTGTTTCAACAAGGGGACTTTTTCGATGACGATTTCGATCTTCGCGCTCGCCGCTGCTGCGGCGGCGCAGGCTTCTGTGCCGTCCAATGCAACGGCCTTGCAACCCGCCGCTGTTGCGCAGCCGGTGCTGGCTCCAGCCGCGCCTCAGGCAGTAATTTTGTCCGCCCCAACTCAGTCGGTGCTGCGCGCTGGGACCGAGGTGCCGCTGCGGATGGAAGAAGGACTCGATTCCAACAACAAGACACTTCGCGAAGGCCAGCAGGTACGCATGTCCGTCGCCAGCGACGTGCGCGCAGGCAACATGGTTGTGATCCCTGCCGGTAGTCCGGCGGTTGCTGAAATCACGGATCTTCGCCGCAAGGGGATGTGGGGCAAGTCTGGTCGGATCGCAGCGCGTGTCCTCAACGTTCGTGTCGGTGACCGCCTGATCCGCCTGGCCGGCACTTTCGATGACAAGGGCGTTACGGGCACGGCGGGCGTCGTCGCGGCAATTGCGTTCGTGCCGATCGCCGGGTTCTTCATGACCGGCACCAGCGCGAAGATACCCGCAGGCGGGAGCGTCAAGGGCTTCTTGGATGAAGACCTTGCGATCGCTTCCGCACCCGTCGCTGCTGCTCCGGTTGCCGCACTCCTGCCGGCTGCAGCACCGGTCGCGCAGCCGAAGTAACACACTGATTGTTGTGAGGCAGTCCGGTCGAACCGGGCTGCCTCACTTCTCTATAGATACTCCGCAAATTCCGCGACGACGCGGTGGTAGAGCTCGCGTTTGAAAGGCACGATCAGGTCGGGCAGCCGCGCTGGCTCAACCCATCGCCAGTCGCGGAATTCCGGGTGAGCGGTCGCGATGTTCACGTCGCTGTCGCGGCCGAGGAAGCGGGTCAAGAACCAATCCTGGTCCTGGCCCAGCCACTTTCCACCCCAAAGCTTGCCGCGCAGTTCTTCGGGCAAGTCATAGCGGATACGCTCCGGCGCCGCGGCCACCCGTTCCACCAAATGCGGCGCTATGCCGGTTTCTTCCTCGAGTTCGCGGAGCGCGGTTGCCCACGGCTCCTCACCCTTGTCCATGCCGCCCTGCGGCATTTGCCAGGCGTCGTCCGGATTATCGATCCGCGCGCCGACCCACACCTTGCGCTCCGCATTGAGCAGCATGACGCCGACACCGCGGCGGTAGAGATGATCGGTCCTGGCCATGGAGCCGATGTAGCCCCATGGCCAAGGTCCGCAATGACCTAGAAGGCTCTGCCGAACGACAGCGTCAGCCGGTACCGGTTGTCCGGGTGTGACGCGCGGATGTGCTGCCAGACCGGCAGCGCGAGCGCCGCGCCGGCCGACCATCCCGCCGCGGCATTGTAGCGCAGCCCCGGCGCGACATAGGCCCATGAGCCGCCGCTCTCGGCTTCGATTTCGTCGGCAACCTTCTGGCGGCCTTCCCACTCGCCGCCGACCTCGACGAACGCGTCCCAACTTGAACGGGCGGCGTCGTGATGCTCGTCCAATTCATCGCCGTGATGATGATTGACGCTCGGGTGCGGTGCATGGATCGCGCCACCAAAGCGACGGGAGAGCGCGAGCCCGCCCTGGAATCGGTCGCCGAGCCGGGTGCGCCGCGCGCCCCGCGTGGAAAGTTGATAAAGGCCGCTCACCGCCAGTTGCACCGTACCGAGATTCGCCGACCCGGATGCGCCGAAGATCGGATCCCAGCTTCCGGTGGCGGGCTGATGCTCGGTTTCCAGCCGCTCGCCGTCCAAACTCCGCCGGTGCGTGCTGCCTGTCGGCAGCTTGATCCCGCCGATGATTGCAAAGCCAAAGCGCTCGTTGTCGGTCAGGCGGTATTTGGCGAGGATGTTCGCGTCGCCGATGCCACTGACGCTGCCCAGCTGTTCCACCCCATTCAAGGCGACGCCGCCTGAATGGGCGTGTGTGCCCTCGCGCAAGCTGTCGCGGCGGACGTACGGTAGCTCCCCGGACAATGTCAGATGATGATTGATCCCAAACGCCACGCCCGCTGACGCGTTGAGATTGTAATCGCTATTGTGCGCATGGACGTGTTGCGCTGCCAGCGCCGCAAGTTGGGCGTCCGACCGCTGTTCGGGCCGGGTGTAGGTGAGCCGAAGCCCTGCGGCCCATTGCCCTGCATCGAGCGTGTAGGGAGGGAACACGCTGATCCCGCCGCCCGCACCGAAGCTGCTTGGGCCGACATGGTCAGCGAACGCCGGAGAGGCGATGGACATGCCAACAGCAAGCCACACGTAACGACGCCCCCTAAGGCGCCCAAAGTTCTGAATTTTCATAATAACCCTCATTGCCCCCGTGCACGCACGGACGCTCAAAACTGTCGTTGTTCGGTTCAGGCGAGGATTGGCGGACCGGTTGGCGGGGGCCGAAGCCGCTGTGCGACAAACCGCGCATTCAGGCGCGGCGCGAACGTCCAGACAATAGAAAAGAAGACGAGCGTGAGCAGCAAGCCGGGCGCGCCGCCGGGCATGCCCAGCGCGGCAGCCGCGGCATACGGGCAGGGCTGGGCGCTTTTTTGCTTATCGTGCTCCTGATGACCTCGTGCGGGGCCAGCGTCCGGGCACGCGACAATTGCAATGCCCCCGTTCGCGAACGACGGCATGAACCCTGCCGGACTGAGCAGTCGCGCGCCGAGCACAAGCGCGAACAGCATCGCGAACAGCGATCTTGTGGACTTTCGCCGGAGCACGGGACGCCACTAGCGGGCCGCAGCCAAGCTGTCAGCATCACCCGCTATGCGAAAACAGCCGTGTCGGGCAAAGGAGTCGGATGAGCCCCACACAGACCGTCGAAGTCGTGCTTGGCCTGCTTGGCATGGTCATCGCCCTCCACTGGGCCGCGCGACGGTTGCATCTTCCGCCCGCGGCCGCCCTGCTGGTGGGGGGCGGGGCGCTCGCCTTTATTCCCGGGATTCCGTCCATCAGCCTCAATCCCGAACTGGCCCTGGTCTTCTTTCTCCCGCCGCTGCTGATGGACGGCGCTTATTACACAGCGCTCGGACGCTTTCGGCGGCACTTGCCGGGCATCATCGGCCTTGCGCTGGGCGCGGTCGTGTTCACGACCCTGGTCGTCGGGCTTGTCGTGCATTGGTTTGTCCCAAGCCTGCCGATGGCGGCATGTTTCGCCCTCGGGGCGATCGTGTCACCGCCCGATGCTGTCTCGGCGCGCGCAATCCTGCAGCGGGTCAACCTCCCGCGCCGCCTGACCGCGCTGCTGGAGGGCGAAAGCCTGCTCAACGACGCGACCGGCCTGGTGCTGTTCCGCTTCGCCGTGGCGGCAACGCTCAGCGGCGTGTTCGATGCGGGCGCTGCGGCGCAGAGCTTTCTTCTCCTGGCCATCGGCGGGTGCCTGGTTGGTCTCGCCGTGGCGGTGGCCTGGCTGTTCGTCGTCAAGCGGCTGCGCGACCAGACACTGATTGTCGCCACCACGACAATGCTGTGCTGGGTCGCCTATCTCGCCGGAGAGGCGCTGCACGTGTCGGGCGTGATCGCAACCGTTGCCGCCGGACTGGTGCTTGGCTGGTACCAGCACATCGTCTTTCCCGCGGCGGTGCGCCTGCGCGGCAACGCCTTCTGGCAGGTGATGGTGTTCGTGATCGAGGCGCTGGTGTTCATCCTCATCGGCTTCTCGCTCCGCGACGCGATCGAGCGCGTCGGCGGGTTCGAGGCCTCTTTCGCGGCGAGCTTCTGGCCGGTCGTGGCCGTCGTGCTTGCGGTGATCCTCGCGCGCTTCGCCTGGATCGCGGGCAGCGAAGTTGTCCTCAAGCGCTTGCGCGGCATCGGCCTCGCCCGCGCTCGGCCCTTGGGTTGGCGGCAGTCCGCAGTGCTCGGCTGGGCGGGCATGCGCGGCGTCGTCACGCTGGCCGCGGCCCTGTCGCTTCCCCAGACCATGCCGGGACGCGATCTCATGCTGATTGCCGCTTTCACCGTCATTTTCGTGACGGTGGTCGGCCAGGGGACGACGTTGCCATGGCTGATCCGTCTCGTGAACCCGGAGGACAAGGAGCCGGAGGCGCCGCTGGACTTGCCGGCATCGGAAGCCGCCGTCGCCCGCGCGCGGCTCGCTGCCGTCGAAGCGCAGGCCTATGATGCCGACGGCAAGCTCATCCATCCGCAACTGCTGGAGCAGTATCAGAACCGCGCCCGCGCGACGGAGCGTTACGCCGCCGACGCGGACAAGTTCATGGAGGGGCTGCGCGAGCATTTCGGGGTCATCCTCGCTTCAATCGCCGCTGGTCGGGCCGAACTGGTCCGGCAGCATCGCGCGGGCCTCATCGAGGATGAGACGCTGCACAATCTCGAGCGCGACCTCGACCTTGAGGAAATGGCGATGATCTTTCAGCGCGAAGGCGATCCCAGTGCGTAAGGCTCGGGCGCTTAAGAAGGTGGCGCAAGGCGGGCGAGGGGATTAGAGGGCAGGGCATGGCCACCGCCTCGCATCTGCTCACCGAAAAAGAAGCCACTGCCCACCCGCCGCAGGAAGCCGTCGTCGTCCGTTTCGCGGGCGATAGCGGCGACGGCATGCAGCTGACCGGCGGGCAGTTCACGCTGTCCACGGCGCTCGCCGGCAACGACCTCGCGACCTTCCCCGATTTCCCGGCCGAGATTCGCGCGCCGCAGGGCACGACATTCGGTGTCTCCGCCTTCCAGATCAACTTCGGCTCGACCGCGATCGACACCGCCGGCGACCAGCCGGACGTGCTGATCGCGATGAACCCGGCGGCGCTGAAGGTGAACGCTGGCCAGCTTCGCGACGGCGGGCTGATCGTCGCCGACGAAGGTGAGTTCAGCGCGCGCAACCTCGCCAAGGCCGGCTACGAGCAGAATCCGCTGGAGGACGACAGCCTGTCGCGCTGGCAGGTCGTTAAGTTCAACATCTCGCAGCTGACGCTCGATGCCGTGAAGCCGTTCGGGCTCGGCAACAAGGAAGCCCTGCGCTGCAAGAACATGTGGACGCTGGGCTTGGCGCTCTGGATGTTCGACCGCGACCGCCAGCCGATTGTCGACTGGCTCAACACCAAATTCGCCAAGGCGCCCGAACTCGCGGAAGCCAACATCGCGGCCCTGAACGCCGGCCACGCTTATGGCGAGACGGTCGAGATCGGCGCGCCGTTCAAGCAGCACCACATTGCCGCGGCGCCTGCCGAGCCGGGTCTCTATCGTACCGTGACTGGCGCCGAAGCGCTGGCGCTTGGCCTCGTGGCCGGCTGCCAGCTCGCCGGCTTGAAGATGTTCTTCGGGGGCTATCCCATCACGCCCGCGTCCGCGCTGCTGCACCATCTGTCGCGGCTCAAGGAATATGGCATCACCACCTTTCAGGCGGAGGATGAGATTGCCGCGATCTGCTCGGCAATCGGCGCCAGCTATGCAGGCCAGCTTGGCATCACGTCGTCGTCCGGTCCGGGCATCGCGCTGAAGACCGAAGCAATGGGCCTCGCCATCATGACCGAGCTACCGCTGGTCATCGTGAATTCGCAGCGTGGAGGACCGTCAACCGGCCTGCCGACCAAGACCGAGCAGTCCGACCTCTACCAGGCGGTTTACGGCCGCAACGCGGATGCGCCGCTGCCGGTGATCGCCGCCCGCTCGCCCGCGGACGCGTTCGACTGCGCCATCGAGGCCTGCCGCATCGCGACGAAGTACATGACGCCCGTCATGCTGCTGACCGACGGGTACATCGCCAACGCCGCAGAGCCGTGGCGGGTGCCGGACATGAGCGGCTACGCGCCGTTTCCGGTTAAGTTCTTCGATACGCCGCCGGCCGAAGGCCAGCCGGTGCTGCCGTTCGCGCGTGGCGACGGCCTGGCGCGACCGTGGATCAAGCCCGGCACGCCGGGTCTCGAGCACCGCATCGGCGGCATCGAGAAGCAGCCGGGCACTGGCAACATCGATTATTCGCCCGCCGCCCACCAGGAGATGACCGACACCCGCTTCGCCAAGGTCGCGGGCGTCGCCAACTCGATCCCCGATCAGGAAGTCTGCCTTGGCCGCGAAGGCGCGAAGCTGGCTGTCGTCGGTTGGGGCTCGACCTTCGGTCCGGTCCACCAGGCCGTCCGCCGCGCGATCGCGCGCGGGCAGGACGTCGCGCATGTCCACATCCGTCACGTCTGGCCGATGCCGAAAAACATGGCTGTCCTACTCGACAGCTTCGACCATATTCTGGTGCCGGAAATGAACATGGGCCAGTTCAAGACCGTGCTGCGCGATCAGTTCCTGGTCGATGCGCAGTCGCTGACGAAAGTCAGCGGCCACCCGTTCCGCATTGCGGAAATCGCGGCCGCCATCGACGCGGTCCTGGCGCCCGAAACCGCGTCGTCAGTGTGAACATTGGGAACATTCGCATGAAGCAACTCAACGTCTTCCCACTGATCATGCTGCTGATCGCCGTCCTGTTCCTCGTATATTGGCTGAGGCCGCACTGATGAATGACATGACTCCCGTCACCACCGCCAAGGACTGGGCCAGCGACCAGGAAGTGCGCTGGTGCCCCGGCTGCGGCGATTATGCGGTGCTGAAGGCTGTGCAGCGGACGATGCCCGACCTCGGCGTCGCGCGTGAAAAGACCGTGTTCGTCAGCGGCATCGGCTGCTCCAGCCGCTTCCCTTATTACATGGCGACCTACGGCTTCCATACCATCCACGGCCGCGCCCCGGCGTTCGCCACCGGCATCAAGCTCGCCAATCCTGAGCTCGATGTGTGGATCATCACCGGCGACGGCGACGCGCTGTCGATCGGCGGCAACCACACGATGCACGTGCTGCGCCGCAACCTCGATTGTCAGATTCTGCTCTTCAACAATGAGATCTACGGCCTGACCAAGGGTCAATATTCGCCGACCAGCCGCGTCGGGACTCGCTCGCCGTCGACGCCGTTCGGGTCGGTCGACCGACCGGTGACCCCATGCATGGTGGCGCTAGGCTCCGGCGCCCGGTTCATCGCCCGCGGCATCGATGTGCACAAGAATTTGCCCGACGTGCTCAAGGCGGCGCATGCGCATCGCGGGGCCAGTTTCGTCGAAATCTACCAGAATTGCGTCGTCTATAACGATGACGTCTTTGCCAGCTTTACCGAACGCAGCGTCGCTCAGGAGAAGCAGCTCTGGCTGAAGCCGGGCGAGAAGATGCTGTTCGCCGGTGGCGCCAAGGGCATTGCACTCGATGTCGCCACGCTGAAGCTGAAGGTTGTCGACGGCGACGATCCATCGGTCATCGTCCACGATCCGAAGAACAAGGGCATCGCCGCGATGCTGATCGAGATGCCGCAGGGTTTCCCGGTCGCGCTCGGCGTGATCTACGAAGATCCCGCGCCGACCTTCGAGAGCGCGGTCATCGAGCAAAACGCCGCCGCTGCCTCCGGCAAGCAGGCCGACCTCCAGGCGCTGGTTAGCAAGGGCCAGACCTGGCAGGTCGAAAAGGAGCCGCACCAGCTCTGACCCGCATGCACTAGGTGGACAACCTCACGCACAGCCTCGCCGGCGCCGTGCTCGGGCGCATGGGCTTCAAGCGCCTTAGTCCGCGCGCGATGCCGGCGATGGTCGTCGCGGCCAATCTGCCCGACATCGACAGCTTCGTCGCGCCGTTGTTCAACGTCTCGGCCCGGACTTTCCACCGAGGCTTCACCCACGGCATCGGCGGCCTGCTGGTCATGCCGTTCGTCACGCTGGCAATCATTTGGCTATGGGAACGGTTGCGTCCCGGCAAGGAAGGGCCGCTGAAGCTCGGCGGCCTGCTGCTCGCCTGCGCGGTCGGGACGCTCAGCCATCCGCTGCTCGATTTCATGAACACCTACGGCGTCCGCTTCCTCGAGCCGTTCTCCAAGCGCTGGTTCTACGGCGACATGATCTTCATCGTCGATCCCTGGATCTGGATCGCCTTTATCCTTGGCCTTGAAATGTCGTGGCGTGCCGAGCGTCGCGGCCGCAATTGGCAGATGCCGGCCATCGTCGCCTTTGGGGCGGTGCTGACCTATGTCGCGTTCAATGCCGGCATCTCCGCGCGAGCGGTCGAGACTGCGCGTCCGCAGATCACGCAGATTGAAGCGCCCCGCATGATCGTCGCCGGCGAGGTTCCGCTCACCTTCTGGAAACGGCAAATCATGTGGCGCGGCGACAAGTTTGGTGGGACTGTCGATTACGATGGCCTCACTGGCGCACTGAGGGTCAGTGCCAAACCCTATCGGCTGAACCTCAACGACCCTCGCTTCATGCGAGCAGTTCAGACGAGCCCGGAAGTTCGCGATTTCCTCTTCTGGTCGCGGATGCCTTACGTCATCGAGCGGGATGGCCGCGCTTATCTCAGCGACCAGCGTTTTCCCGCGCTGCGCCGGACGACCTTCATGGTCCCGCTCGACAATCGCTGAGGGACTTCATACCTCGCCCGCGATGGGCACGCGAGGCGAGCATCTAATCCGCGCCGACCGCGGCTTTTCGACCGGGGGGAGCCTGATCGGGCGTGCGGTTGCGCCAGCGTTCGCCCGGGTGCTGGACGCGCTCGACCAGCGTCTCGAAACCGGCGGGATCGACGCAACGCTTCCCGATGGCAGCCACCGCCGGATCGGGTTCCATCGTGCCGGCTTTCGTGCCGAAGTGCGGCTCAACAGCTGGATGGCGCTGGTCAGGCTGGCGACGGCAGGCAGCGTCGGCTGGTACAAGGCTTGGGCGAATGGCGAGTGGCAATCGCCGGACCCGGTGCCGCTGTTCGCCTTGTTCATGGCGAATGCGGAAAGTCTCCGCGGCGCCGCGCGTGCCAAGGGCCCGTTTCGGCTGATCAACGCTATCGCGCATCGCCTCCGCGACAACGACCGGGCGGGCGCGCGGGAAAATGTCAGCGCGCACTACGACCTTGGCAACGATTTCTACGCGGCCTGGCTCGACCCGACGATGAGCTACTCCTCGGCCCGCTATGCCGGGACTGACGACCTGGCAGCAGCGCAGATTGCGAAGGTCGGCCTGTTGCTCGACCGGCTCAACCTGAAGCCCGGCGATCGCCTGCTCGAAATTGGGTGCGGATGGGGCACGCTGGCAATCGAAGCTGCCAAGAGGGGCGCGTCGGTTGTCGGGCTCACGCTGTCTTCTGAGCAAAAGGCCTGGGCCGAGCGTCGTATTGCCGATGCAGGGTTAGGCGATCGGATCCAGATCCGTCTCCAGGATTATCGTGACATCGCCGAGCAGTTCGACGCCATCGCTTCGGTCGAGATGGTCGAAGCGGTTGGCGAGCGCTGGTGGCCTGCATTCATGGACAGCGTCACGCGCAACCTCGAACCCGGAGGGCGCGCCGCCCTGCAATATATTCTGATCCGGCCGGAGTTGTTCGACTCCTATGCTGCGTCGGCCGACTTCATTCAGACCTATATTTTCCCGGGCGGCATGCTGATCAATGAGCCGCGATTTGCGGAACTGGCGAGCGGGCGAGGCCTCGCGTGGCAGGACAGAAGCGAAGGCTTCGGCTTGGACTATGCGCGAACGCTGGAGGTCTGGCGACATCGCTATGACGATGCGGTCGAGCGCGGTGACCTGCGCGGTTTCAGCGAAGAATTCCACAATCTGTGGCGCTACTACCTGATGTACTGCGAAGGCGGGTTCCGGGGCCGGGGGATCGATGTCGCTCAAGTGACGCTGGTTCAATCTTGAAGGCGATCCACGACCGCGCCCACGCACTGGCGACGGGCCTCGCCGCCATCCGCGAGCAATATCATTTGCCGCAGGCGTTTCCGCCCGCCGTACTGGAGGAAGCGGAGCGCGCCGCGAAGCGGACCTTTCCGACGCACCGCGATCGCTCGGACCAGCCGTTCGTCACGCTCGACCCCACAAGCTCCACCGATCTCGACCAGGCGTTCGCGATCGAACCCAGCGGTTCCGATATCTTGCTCCACTATGCGATCGCCGATGTCGCGAGCTTCGTCGATCCGGGTGGGACGATCGATCGCGAGGCCTGGGCGCGGGGCGAAACGGTCTATCTGCCCGATGGCAAGGTAGGCCTGTACCCACCGATCCTTAGCGAGGGCGTGGCAAGCCTGTTGCCCGACGGTCCACGGCCAGCGGTCGTGTTCACGGTACGGATCGATCCCGCCGGGGCGGTGAAACTCGACGCCGTCGAACGGGCGATCATCCGGAGCCGGGCCAAGCTCGGCTATGCGACCGTGACCCCCGAGCAGCTTCCCGGCGAATTTTTCGAACTCGCCCGCCGGATCGCAGCGAATGAGGCATCGCGCGGCGCGTCGCGGGTCGATCCGCCGCAACAGGAAGTCGTCGAGCTCCCAGATGGCTCGTTTGCATTGCACTTTCGGACGGTAAGCGAGGCCGAGATCGCCAACGCCGCGCTGTCGCTAGCCGCCAACATGGCGATCGCTGACATCCTCTATGCGCATCACACCGGCCTGTTCCGGGTCATGCCCGATCCCGACAAGCGCGCGCGGCGCCGCGTGGCAGAAAGCGCGAAAGCGCTGGGTATCGATTGGCCGAAGGAGGAATCGCTGCAGGATCTTCAGCGGCGCCTCAACCCCAATGACAAGGCCCAGGCGGCGCTGATGCTCGCGATCCGGCGCTCCGGCGCGCACGCCGCTTATGAGGCTTACAAAGACGGGGAACGACCCTGGCACTGGGCGATGGCGGCAACTTACGTCCACGCCACCGCGCCCCTGCGCAGGCTTGCCGATCGTTATGTGATCGAAGCCGCTTACGCCGTCGCAAACGGGGTTTCGGTCCCAGAATATGCGAACAAGGCATTCCAGGAACTTCCTGCGGCGATGGCCAAGGCGGATGCGAAAGCGGCGCAGGTCGGTGCTGCCGCTGTGGAGCTTGCCGAGGCCGTCGAATTGCAGTCGCGGGTCGGGCAAACCTTCGAGGGACAAGTGACGGATATCGATCAGCGCGGTGCGCGAGTTCAGCTGTGCGGCGAAGCGATCATCATCCGCGTACCGATCGATGTTCCGGCGATCGGTGACCGCCTGCGACTGAAGCTCGTCGCGAGCGATCCCGCACAGCGCCGGACGCAGTTCGTATTGGCCTGAACTTTAGGGCTTTCGTCGGGGTTTGGACCCGTAGCCACCCGACTGACGTTTGAAGCTCGAACAATCACGAGGAGCGAAACCATGGGCGACCTCAAGCTCAGCGATATTTCCGAGAAAATGCGCGACATCGACTTTGCCATTCTGTCAACGCGGACCGCCGGCGGCGCGATTTCCGGCCGACCAATGAGCAATAATCGCCAAGTCGAATATGACGGCGACAATTTCTTCTTCACTTGCGACCACCACGGCGCGGTCAAGGACATTGAGGGTGATCCCAACGTCGCCGTGAATTACCAGTCAAAGTCCGGCATGCTTGGCATGAAGCCCTTCTTCATCACCATCGAAGGCCGCGCCGAACTGATCCGCGACAAGGCCCAATTCGAAGAACATTGGACCAAGGATCTGGACGAGTGGTTCAAGGAGGGCACGGACACGCCCGGCCTCACCCTGATCAAGGTGAAGGCTCAGCGCCTGCACTACTGGGACGGCTATGACGAAGGCGAAGTCGTGCTCGAGAGAGAAGCCGCGCTAGAGACTGCTCGGTAAATGAGTTGGGTGAGCTCTACCGGCCTAAATGGCTTGGTAGAACTCACCCATGCTCGGCACAGGGGCAACGTTGCACCGAGCAAACCACCGCAATTGGCAACTACTGCCTCATGAGCCGGCTAGTCGCTGGACTAAGAGCGGCCATGCCAGACGATGAGCCTCGCGACAAACTGATTAGTATTTACCATGAATTAGCGGGTTTGGATTAACGAAAAATCTCTGCTTCCGTTCCGCGTTCTACGCGTCGACGCGAATGCATCCACCCGTGGAAGCGTCGGACCGAATTGCATCGACGATGGCCTCAGCGACGACATCAGGCGCCTTAAGCTCGTCCGGATCTTCGCCCGGAAACGCCAATGCCCGCATGCGTGTGCGCGTGGCGCCGGGATCAATGATTTGCACGCGAATGCGGTCCGTGTAGGCCGTTTCGTCGGCATAAGTGCCGAGGAGATTTTCGAGCGCGGCCTTTGACGAACCGTAGGCGCCCCAGAAAGCGCGGGGCGTGCTCCCCACCGAGGACGTCAGGACGACGACGTCCGCGCTCTCAGCCTTGCGTAGCAATGGGTCAAATGCAGCGATCAGCGCCTGGTTCGCGAGCAGGTTGAGACTTAGCAGCCGCGAGTATTCTTTCGGATCAATGTCCTGCACGGGCGTCAGCGAGCCGAGCATCGCGGCGTTGAGCACCAGGATGTCGAGTTTCTCCCACCGCTCCGCAATCGCGCCCGCCAGCTTGCCGATGCTCTCGCCTTCCGTGAGGTCCAGAGGAGCGATGGTCGCGCTGCCTCCGGCGGCGTGGATGCGGTCTTCAATCTCTTCAAGCGCGGTGGCGCTGCGCGCCACGAGGATCACATGCGCACCCGCCGCGGCAAGGGCTTCGGCCGTGGCCGCGCCAATGCCACGGCTGGCGCCGGTGACAAGCGCAAGCTTGCCGGCAAAACTCTTCGAATCGTTCATGCCGGGGCTGTTAGCCGCTTAGCGGCTGGCAACCAATGAAAGCGCTGACGGTCCTTCGCGATCGACAAGATCGGTCAACGTCGTCGGATAAGCACCGGTGAAGCAGGCATCGCAACGCTGCGGCTGCGCGGCATCCCGTTCCTGACCCAAAGCGCGATAGAGTCCCTCGATCGAAATGAAGGCAAGGCTGTCGGCGTTGATGTAGTCGCGCATCTGCTCGACGCTCATCTGCGCCGCGAGCAGCTTGGCGCGCTCCGGCGTGTCGACACCGTAGAAGCAGCTGTTCTTGGTCGGCGGCGAGGCGATGCGCATATGAACTTCGCGAGCGCCGGCATCGCGCATCATCTGCACCAGCTTCACGCTGGTCGTGCCGCGGACGATGGAATCGTCGACGAGCACTATGCTCTTGCCATCGACGAGCGCGCTATTGGCGTTGTGCTTCAGCTTGACGCCGAGGTGGCGGACTTCCTGGCTCGGCTGAATGAAGGTGCGGCCCACGTAGTGGGAGCGGATGATGCCAAGCTCAAACGGAATGCCGCTGGCCTGCGAGAAACCAAGCGCCGCAGGGACGCCGCTGTCGGGCACCGGCACGACATAATCGGCTGCGACCGGCGCTTCGCGCGACAGTTCGGCGCCGATGTTCTTCCGAACTTCGTAGACCGACATTCCTTCGGCGATGGAGTCGGGCCGGGCGAAATAAATGTGCTCGAACACGCACGGGCGCGGCGAATGCGCCGCGAACGGCCGGAAGGACCGAATCCCGGAGCCGTTAACTAGAATTAGCTCGCCGGGTTCGACGTCCCGCAGGAAGCTCGCGCCGATGACATCGAGCGCGACGGTCTCACTGGCGAAAATCGTGGCTTCGCCGAGCTTGCCCATCACCAACGGACGAATCCCGAGCGGATCGCGGCAGGCGACTAGTCCTTCTTCGGTCAGGACGACGAGCGAGTAAGCACCCTCGACCTGCCGTAGTGCGTCGGTGAGCCGATCAAGCGTGGTTGTGCGATCGGAAGTCGCCACGAGGTGGATGATGACTTCGGTATCGCTGGTGGACTGAAAGATCGAACCGCGACGGTTGAGCGTGCGGCGGAGCTTCATGGCATTGGACAGATTGCCGTTGTGCGCGACGGCGAAGCCGCCCTCGGAAAGCTCGGCGAAGAGCGGCTGCACGTTACGAAGGGCCGTTTCGCCGGTCGTCGAATAGCGGACATGGCCGATGCCAGCGCGACCCGGCAGACGCCGCATGGTTTCATCCCGGTCGAAGTTGCCGGCGACGTGGCCCATCGCGCGGTGCGAATGGAAATGCTTGCCGTCGAACGTGGTGATGCCCGCAGCCTCCTGGCCGCGGTGCTGCAGGGCATGCAGTCCAAGCGCGACGAAGCTCGCCGCATTGTCAGCACCCCAAATTCCAAAAACGCCGCACTCTTCGCGCAGCTTGTCGTCATCGAACGGATTGGTCGTCAGCATCTGGTCGGCCTCGGCTGGCGGCGTGGAATCGCGATATAGGAGCAGGGGGCCGACTTGTCGCCCCCAGCCACCCCGGCGTGAAAACTTCTCGCCGCGCTAACCGCGGTAAAAAGCAGGAAATTTCTTCTTTAGCGCAACGACTTTCGGGCGGTCGTTGATAACGATGTAGGGGTAGTTCGGGTTCTTTCGGGCGAAGTCCTGATGATAGGCCTCGGCCGGATAAAAGCCGCCAGACTCGATCTTCGTCGCGATCGGCGCCTTGAAGATGTGCGCGCCGTTCAAGCGCGCGATGAAGGCGCGAGCGAAGGCGGCCTGCTGTGGCGACTGCGGGAAGATGGCCGATCGGTAGCTTGGACCAGTGTCAGGATCCTGGCGATTCACTTGAGTCGGATCGTGCGCGACCGTGAAATAGATTTGCAGCAACTGCGCGTAGCTGACCTTCGAGGGGTCGTAGGTGATCTTCACCGCTTCCGCATGCCCGGTGCTCTCACTGCTGACCTTGTCGTAGTTGGCGTCCTTCGCGCTGCCGCCGGCATAACCCGAAACGACATTCGTGACGCCTTTCACGTGCTCGAACACGCCCTCCATTCCCCAGAAGCATCCGCCCGCAAGGACGGCGGTCTCGGTCTGGGCTTGAACCGGGGCGGCTACGCCTAGCGCAAGTGTGAGTAAGAGGATGAAGCGCACATTCATGAGAGTCTCCTGCCTGCTGCCCTATCGCTACATCGCTGAACGCCGGATGCACGCGCGGTGCCGCACCTCAGCATTTCACCGACCATCGTCCCGCTGGACGGCGGCAAATCGGCAGGGCAAAGACGCTGCTGACACGGAGGTAAGCAATGCCCACCTACACCGCGCCCGTTCGCGACACGCAGTTCATCCTCAACGACGTGCTGGACATTGGCCGCTACTCGAACCTGCCGGGCTTCGCCAATGCAACGCCGGACCTGGTCGACGCGATTTTGGAAGAGGCGGGCCGCTTCGCCGCCGAAGTGCTGCAACCGCTGAACCGCATCGGCGACGAGGTTGGATGCAAGCGTAACGATGACGGTTCGGTCGTGACCCCGCCGGGATTCAAGGAAGCGTACGATCAGTTTGTCGAAGCTGGCTGGCCGACGCTGACGGGTCCGGAGGAATATGGCGGGCAGGGGCTGCCGCAAGTGGTCGGCACCGCGGTCACCGAATATATCCTTTCGGCCAACCACAGCTTTGAAATGTACCAAGGCCTGACCTCGGGCGCGATTGCTTCGCTGCTGGTCAAAGGCAGCGACGAGCTGAAGCAGAAGTTCGTGCCGACGATGATCACCGGCAAATGGACCGGCACGATGAACCTGACCGAGCCGCACTGCGGCACGGACCTCGGTCTTCTCAAGACCAAGGCCGAGGAGAATCCGGACGGCAGTTATTCGATCACTGGCACCAAGATCTTCATCTCGTCGGGTGAGCATGACCTCGCCGAGAACATCATCCACCTAGTCCTCGCCAAGCGGGCGGGGGCGCCGGATAATGTGAAGGGCATCTCGCTGTTCGTGGTGCCGAAGTTCCTGGTCAACGACGACGGTTCGCTGGGCGAGCGCAACAAGCTGAGCTGCGGCGCGCTCGAGAAGAAGATGGGCATCCACGGCAACGCGACCTGCGTCATGAACTACGACGGCGCGAAGGGCTGGTTGGTCGGCGAGCCCGAGAAAGGCCTAGCGGCGATGTTCATCATGATGAACGCGGCGCGGCTTGGTGTCGGCCTGCAGGGTCTCGCGCAGGGCGAGGTCTCGTACCAGAATGCGGCTGCCTACGCGCGCGAACGACGGCAGAGCCGGGCTTTGAAGCAAAGCGACCGCGAGGAAGGCGCCAAGGCCGACCCGATCATCGTGCATCCGGACGTCCGCCGCATGCTGATGGAAGCCAAGGCGTGGAACGAGGCCGGCCGCGCGTTGGTGCTGTGGGGCGCGCTGCAAGTCGACCTGATGCGTCGCTCGCAGGACGAGGCGGAGCGGCAGCAGGCCGATGACCTGCTCGGACTGATCACGCCGGTCATCAAGGGATACCTGACGGACAAGGGGCTACAGGCGGCAGTGTACGGCCAGCAGGTGCTCGGCGGCCACGGCTATATCCGTGAATGGGGGATGGAGCAGTTCGTCCGCGATGCCCGCATTTGCCAGATTTACGAGGGCACGAACGGCATCCAGGCGATGGACCTCGTCGGCCGCAAGCTGCCGAAGGATAACGGGCGCGGGGTTCGTGCATTCTTCGAGCTGGTCGGGCGCGACATTGCGGAAGCCAAGCAGGGCGGTGACCCGTCAGGTGTTGCCGCTGCGCTAGAACCCGCACTGCAAGATCTGCAGGCTGCCACGATGTGGTTGGCGCAGAACGGCATGGCCGATCCGAACAATGCCGGCGCGGGCGCTTATGCCTACATGGACCTGATGGGTCTCGTCAGCCTCGGCTGGATGTGGGTGAAGCTGGCAGCGGCGTCCAAGCGTGCGCTTGATGCGGGCGAGGGCGACAAGGCCTTCCACGAGGCCAAGCTGGTGACCGCGGAATTCTACGCGAAGCGCGAATTGCCGATGTCTGGCGCGTTGCGGAAGAAGATCGAGGCCGGCGCCGAAACGTTGATGAAGATCCCCGCCGAAGTCTTCTAGCGGGGAGTCCCGGTCAGTCGAAGACGGCTACGGGTGCCGAGGTTGCCCAGAGTTCGAGCATCTTGCGATCGGCTTCGCTGAGCGGCTGGCACGCAAGCCCTGGCCGGCGGAAATTAGCGTCGAATTTCTGCTTTGGCTTGGGCACCTGGCGAAGCAGTTCCTCGCGCTCGAGCTCCCGATCAAACGCGACTCCGGCAAGCCGTCCCTGGACCCAGACAATTCGGCCGCTGACCGTCAGGTCGTTGCGACGGAAGGTGGTGAGCGTCCCATCTCGTGGAAGCTTGGCACCTTCGATCAAGGCGCCTTCCGAGGACAGGTTGCGCACGACGACCGAGGCCGGCGCTCCGTCCACGTCGATCTGCGCGCTTAACAGCAGTGGAGAGCGCTTCGAACGTCGGTTCTGTGAAATGCTGCTCTGGTCCATGACGGACTTACTTATGCGAAATGAGTAAACGGTTGATTTAAGTCTTCACGCGATCGCCCCCAACGCGATTGAAAGACTGCGCTTAGCCGTACCTTTACCTTCCGTCGGACGCCTAAGCGGAAGGGTAAATACGCGATTGGCTTTCCTTCACGACGCCCGCATCCGCGACCGCGCGCACGAAGAACGTACCCGGCGGATGCCTGACGTAAAAAGTAAATTTCGTGGCAACCACAAGCTTTCAAACGGTGTGAACGGCCGGTGAGGCAAAGGGGCATTCTCATCTTTCGATAGTGGGGAACCAAGATGCGTTTGAATGTTTGCCTTGCGGCGCTTGCCGCCACCTTCGTCGCTGCGACACCGGCCATGGCCGCTTCGTCTGCGACTGCCACCGCCAACGCGAAAGGCGTTGTCCTCCAGTCGCTGAGCCTGAACTGGATCAAGGACCTGGACTTCGGCACCGTCGCCGGTGACCCTGCCGCGGGTGGCGACGTCGTCGTCAACTCCGACACCGGCGCCCGTTCGACGACCGGTTCGGTCGTTGCGCTGCCAGGTGCGTTCAGCCGCGCCCAGTTCGACGGCTTCGCGTCGCCAAACGTTCCGGTGCAGCTGACGCTGAGCCAGCCGCCAGCGAACGTAATTTGTAACGGCACGGGTTGCATCAACAAGATCGGCGCGGTTCTGTCGCTCGATCAGGGTGGCGCAACGCTCCGTAACACTGGCACGACGGGCGCCTTCACGGTCAACGTCGGTGGCACGTTCACGCTCGGCGCCGCTCAGGCCGCCGGCCTTTATACCGCGCAGTTCGATCTGACGGCGGTCTATCCGTAAGCATCGCTGCGTAGACCAGAGAGGCGGTCGCGACATGTCGCGGCCGCCTTTTTTATCTGCCGTTCAGCTTGCAGCGATGAATCGAACGCTCGGCGCGATGGACGTCGCGCCAGCCTGTGCAGCCTGAACGTTGTGTCGACAGGTCCTCCAATGGAGAAGAATCATGTCGATGATGAAGAAACTTGCGATTCTTGGCGCCGGTGCAGCGGCGCTTGCGGCGACTAGCCCGGCTTCGGCTCAATACTATCAGCGCGGTTATGCGCAGCCTTACGGATATGCTCAGCCTTACGGGTATGCGCAGAACTACGGTTACGGACAAGCGTATGGCTATGCGAACACGAACCTGGCGACGCAGCAGTGCACCGCCGCGGTCCAGAGCCGCTTGTATAACCGCCAGAACATCGGGGGCATCCTGGGCGTCTTGCTCGGTGCAAACACCAGTGGGCGCGTGCTGTCGGTCACGCAGGTCAACCCGCGCAACAACGGGATGATCCGAGTTCGCGGTCTGGCCAGCAGCGGACGCTACGCCAACAACGGTTACGGTCCCTATGGCGTCGGCGCCTACGGCGCGATGGGCTATGGCTATGCCAACGCCGCCGACCTCAGCTTCCGTTGCGACGTTGCGCCCAACGGCCAGATCTACAACGTGGACATCAACCGTCGATAATCGCACGGTCAGGTCAAATAGAGGGAGCGCCGGTAGTGCCGGCGCTCCTTTTTGCTTGTGGTTCACCCGACAGTCAGCGCCGATGGGAATAAACCGCGCGACGACACGTGCGTTGTGCACGTTGCGCGGCGGGGACCGCGCCCATAACAAGGGATGCTGATGGGTAAGTTCACGCGCGGCCGGATGCCGCTTCGCAACATGGCGGCCGGTCTTGCAGTTGCACTCGCGGTGGCGCCGGTAACGATGGCGACAACCGCCACCGCGCGGACGGCCGATCCGTCGGCAGCGAGCGAGATTTCGAATTTTTATCGCAGCCGCGGCGGCGCGTCGCTGTGGTTCGCGCCGACATCCGGCAATGCCGCGCCCGCGCTCATTCAGCTGCTCGCGACGGCCCAGGCCGATCGACTAAACCCGCGCGACTATAACGTGCGGGGACTGACTCGCGCGCTCGCGGATGCCCGATCGGGCAATCCGGCGGCGCGTCAACGCGCCGAGCTGATGTTCAGCCAAGAGTTCGCGAATTACGTGCGCGACCTGCGTCACGATCCGCAGATCGGCATCGTCTACGTCGACCGCGAGCTGAAGCCGACGCCGCCGAGCGCGGCCGACGTGCTCGCTGCCGCAGCACAATCCCCGTCGCTGGCGGAATACGTGCAACAAATCGGGTGGATGAACCCCATTTACGGCAAGCTTCGCCAGGCGATCGCGAGCCGAGTCTATCGCAATCCGGCCGAGTACCGGTTGCTGCAGCTCAATCTGGAACGCGCGCGAGCGCTTCCGGCCGGGCAGGGCCGGTACGTGATCGTCAACCCGCCCGCGGCGCGACTCTACATGTACGAAAACGGCCGCGTGGTGGATTCGATGCGGGTCGTTGCCGGGCGCCCCGATCCGATCGCGCAGACGCCGATGATGAACGCGTTCATCCGATACGTCGCACTCAATCCCTATTGGCATGCGCCGGAGGACATTGCCGCGCGCAAGCTCGCACCGAACGTGCTCAAGCGCGGACGCGCCTATCTCAACGAGAAAGGCTATGAAATCCTGTCCAGCTGGGACAATCCGAAGGTCATCGATCCGATGTCGGTGAACTGGCAAGCGGTGGTCGCGGGCCGCGAGAAGGTCGTCATGCGACAGAAGCCCGGACCGGCGAATTCGATGGGGAAGATGAAATTCATGTTCCCCAACGCGCAGGGCATCTGGCTGCACGACACGCCTGAGCGTGAAAAGATCGAGGATGCTGGACGACTCGAAAGCAATGGCTGCGTCCGGCTGGAGGATGCGCCGCGCTTTGCGCGCTGGCTGTTCAACGGGAATGCGCCGCGTACCCAGGGCGCGCGCCCCGAGCAGAAGGTCAACCTGCCGCAACTCGTTCCCATTTACCTGACCTATCTAACCGCGGTGCCGAGCGGATCGTCGATCGTCTATTTCGACGATTTCTACGGCAAGGACCGGGCACAAGCGCGGCAATTCGCCGCGCGCTAGGTCTTCAGCCGGCGCGCCGCTCGGTGTGCCACGAAGGCAGGACGTTCGAGGCCTTCGTGTCCTTTTTGGGCGCGAGGCGGCCGAGGTCGAATTGTCCGTCGAACTGCACGCCGAACTGATCGGCCTGGGACCAGCGGACCACGCCGCGCACGGGACCAACGCCAACGATGTCGATGGTCAGTGCGTCGCCCGGGGTGACCGGGACCTTGCATTCCGCAAGGGCCCCCATGGATGAAATGTTGCGGAGGCGGAGCTCTACCGTCTCCCCGTCGAGACGGGCGACCGCGCGCCGCATCAGGCGATGGCGGGGTTCACGAACACAGGCGAAGCCCGCAGCCTCCATGATCACATTGTTGGCGATGTGACGCGCGGTCTCCGCGGGCTCGGGCTTACCGAAGATGTATCCCTGCACCATGCTGACACCAAGCTCGCGAATGAGCTGCAGGTCGTCGTGGGTCTCGACGCCCTCGGCGCAGGTATCCATTCCCAGCGTTTCCGCGAGCGTGACGATCGCCCGGATAATCGCCGCATTGCGGTTGGTGCTTGAGGCGGCGCCGCGCACGAAGCTCTGGTCGATCTTGATCTTGTCGAACGGCGCCTTCTTTAGATAGCCGAGCGAGCTGTAGCCGGTTCCGAAATCATCGAGCGCAAGCCGCACTCCAATTGCCTTCAGCTTGGCAAAGGTCTCATCGGTCGAATCGCCTTCCGCGAGAAATACCCCTTCGGTGATTTCGAGCTCGAGGCGTTCGGCGCGGACGCCGGTTTCCTTAAGCGTCGCCCGGACGAAGTCGGCAATCCCCGGATCGTTGAACTGCAGCGGAGACAGGTTCACCGCGACGCGCACGCGATCCGGCCAGTGCGCGGCTTCCTCTAGCGCCGTGCGCAGAACCCAGGAGCCGATCGTGCCGATAAGCCCGGCCTCTTCGGCGAGCGGAATGAATTTTGCGGGCGAGATGGCTCCGCGCTTGCCATGATTCCAGCGAACCAAAGCTTCGAAGCCGGAAACATCCTCGCCGGCTGCGTGGACGATCGGCTGATAATGCACCGCCAGTTCACCGCGCTCGATTGCCTGCCGCAGGTCGTTCTCAAGCAACTGCCGCTCGGCCGCCTCGCTGTGCATCGACGGTTCGTAGAGCCGATGCTTGCCGCGGCCCGCGCCCTTGGCTGCGTAGAGAGCAAGGTCGGCGTTGCGGACGAGGGCGTCGGCGCTGGCCCGTTCCGGGTCGCCAATCGCGATCCCGACCGAAGCGCCGATGGTCACCTTGTTGCCTTCAATGTTGTAGGGCCGGGAAACCTGCTCGATCAGCGTCCGGGCCAGCGATTCAAGCAGGCCGATATCGACCGCGCCGGGCAGCACCGCCTGGAATTCGTCGCCGCCGAGACGGCCGATCTGACCGTGGTTGCCCATCACGGACTTCAGCCGCTCGGCGACTTCGCGCAGCAAGGCATCCCCAATCGGATGGCCGAGCGTATCGTTGACGTTCTTGAAGCGATCGAGATCGATCATGAACAAGGCGCAGCCCTTGCGGCGGTGCGCGGCATTGCGCAGGGCCTCGTCGAGCGTCTGCCGCATCATGGCGCGGTTGGGGAGGCCGGTCAGTGAGTCGAAACGGGCGAGACGCGAGATCTCGCGCTCGGATTTGCGCTGTTCGGTAAGGTCGGTGCCGATGCCGCGGAAGCCGAGGAAGCGGCCACGCACGTCGAAGATCGGATTGCCCGACAACGACCAGTGGACGTCCTGCTCGCTCGCGGGGCGAACGACCACGTCGGAGAATGGGAAGCGCGCCGAAAGATGGAAGCCGAGGGTCTTGCGCTCCTCCATCACATCCGAACCGGTGTCGACGGAGAGCAGGTCGGTGAACTGGCGCCCAAGCAGTTCCGCGGGCTCGCATTCGAAATCGTCGGCAAGCTGTCGCGAGACGTAGGACAACGTGCCCTGCGCATTAGTTTCCCAGAACCAGCCGCGGCCGCTATTTTCGAACTCGTTGATGAACTGGAGCGATTTGCGAGCCAGCGCGTCGAGCTTCATGCGCTCGCGGCCAGTCGCGATGATCTGCCGCGTTCCGGCAACGCTATAGGCAACCAGGACTAGCGAAAAAATCTCGACACCGACGGCGACCAGCGGCGTATCCGCCAGAAACGCCGCCATCATCGCGGAAACGATTGTATTGACCAGGGCCAGCGGCGGCGAACTGATCGAAACGATGGCACCGATGCCAATGCCTGCGCACAAGATGACCTGTGTTGCGGAAATCTGGGCGGCGAACGCATCGTCCGCGACCGTCTGGCCGAACCAAGTCCATAACAGGCCGGCGACGACCAGATAGACGCACAGCCCGCGGACCATGGTCTGAGTCGCGATTTCGAAGCGCTCGCGGGTAATAAGCGCAAACGCCGCGGCGGCGTCGACGCAGAGCACCAGCGCGGCCGGGAGCAAGGGATTGTCGAACGACGGAGCCCATTGCAGCGACTTGGAAAGGCAAAGGTAACCGATAGTCACCAGCAAATGCGTGAAACCCAGCAATAGTGCGAGATGATCGAGCCCTGCCACCCGCCACTCTGCGAGTTCGACCTCGTCGCTATGCTCTGGATTGCGGACGTCGAACCACAAGGTGTCGCGAATCGAGGGCCGCTCGCTTACCGAGTTGCTGGCTTCGATTTCGTTGGCGAACCTTGATCGACGCATGATTTTCCGGATCTCCCGGCTCGCCCCAAACGCGCGCGAGCCTACTGATCCGGTGTATTTAGCACCGCCCCGTTAACAGCCTCTTGAAGAAGCAGGGTTAAGCGCCGCTTAGCCTTCTTCGGGCAGGAAGTCCGGCACCGACAGGTAACGCTCGCCGGTGTCGTAGTTGAAGGTCAGGATGCGCGGCTTGTCGCCGAGTTCGGTCAGCTTTTGCTCGATCGCTGCCAACGATGCACCCGAAGAAATGCCGATGAGGATTCCCTCTTCGGTCGCAGCGCGGCGAGCCATCTCTTTCGCCTGACCGGCGTCGACGTCGATCACGCCGTCCAGCACCTCGCGGTTCAGGATGCTCGGGATGAAATTCGCACCGAGGCCCTGGATTGGATGGGGGCCGGGAGGGCCGCCGGTCAGTAGCGCGGACAAGGCCGGCTCCACCGCGAACACCTTTAGGTTCGGCCAGGCCTTTTTCAGGACTTCCGCACAGCCGGTGATGTGGCCGCCGGTGCCAACACCGGTGATCAGATAATCGGGCGGGTTATCTCCGAAATCTTCGATAATCTCCTGGGCGGTCGTGTTACGGTGCACTTCGACGTTGGCGGGATTGTCGAACTGCCGGGGCATCCAGCTGCCGGGGTTTTCCGCGATCAGTTGCTCGGCGCGCTCGACAGCGCCCTTCATGCCCTTGGCCTTGTCCGTCAGCTCGAACTCTGCACCATAAGCGAGCATCAGGCGACGCCGCTCGACGCTCATGCTGTCGGGCATGACGAGGATCAATTTGTAGCCCTTGACCGCGGCGACCATGGCAAGGCCGATGCCGGTGTTGCCTGAGGTGGGCTCGATGATCGTTCCGCCGGGCTTGAGCTTACCGCTGCGCTCCGCGTCCTCGATCATCGCGAGTGCAATGCGATCCTTGATCGAGCCGCCGGGGTTGGCGCGTTCGGACTTGACCCACACTTCCGCGCGGTCGCCGAACAGTCGATTGAGCCGGATGACCGGAGTCTTGCCGATCGTCTCGAGGATGTTGGCGGCCTTCATGCGCTGATCTCCTTTGCGGGGGTGGCGTCCAGATTGGGGGCCTCGAAGGTCCGTGCAAGGCGCAATTCCGGGAATATTCGCGACCAGGCAATAACGACGAGGATCGCGCCGATGCCGCCGCCGACCACCGCCACGACGGGCCCGACTAGAGCGGCGAGGAAGCCGCTTTCGGCTTCGCCCATCTCGTTTGAGGCGGATATGAACAGGGTCGACACGGCAGCGACCCGGCCGCGCATCGCGTCGGGCGTGTAAAGCTGGATCAGCGACTGGCGGACGTAGACGCTGAGCATGTCGGCAGCGCCGAGCAGCGCAAGGCAGACGAGGCTGAGCGGCATGGATCTCGACAGCCCGAAAATGATGGTCGCCCCGCCGAAGACCCCGACGGCTGTCAGCATCTTCACCCCGACATTGTGCTTGAGCGGGCGAAAAGCGAACCACATGGCGGTGAGGGTTGCCCCTACGGCGGGCGCGGCGCGGAGATGGCCAAGCCCCTCTGGCCCCGCATGAAGGATGTCGCGGGCGAAGACGGGCAACATTGCCGTAGCACCGCCAAGCAGGACGGCGAACAGGTCAAGGCTGATGGCGCCGAGGACGAGACGGTTCTGCCGGACGTAGTGCAGCCCATCGACAACCTGCTTCCAGGGCGACCGGGTTCGGTCGATTTCCGGCCGCGCGATTACAGGTAGCAGCAACAGGCAGGCCAGCGAGATGGCGAAGAGCACCGCGCTGGCCTCATACGGGGTCTGCGGGCTGACCGCATAGAGATAGCCGCCGAGTGCCGGGCCGAGGATTGTGCCGACCTGCCACGCGATCGACGACAAGGCGATGGCTCGCGGCAAGATGTCGCGGGATACTAGGTTTGGCGCGAGTGCCCCGAGCGCCGGGCCCGCGAAGGCACGGGCCACGCCGAGCAAAGCGGCGATGGCGTATAGGAACGGCAGGCTGTTCCATTGGGCGTGCGCATGCCAAGCCAGTGCGAGGGCACACACGAGTTCCAGCGCAACCGAACCGCGCGCAATCCAGCGGCGGTCGACACGATCCGCGGTCCAGCCGGCGATCAGGCTCAAGGCGAACAAGGGCACGAACTGCGCCACGCCGATCAACCCCAGCTGGAGCGAGGCGTCGCGAACGCTCATCTGGTGCACCGAGCGGGCAATGTCGTAGACCTGCCAGCCGATGACGATGACCATCGCCATTTGCGCGATCGTGGCGGTGAAGCGCGCGACCCAATAGGCGCGGAAAGCGGGAATGCGCAGCGGTTCGGGGAGAAAACTCACGGGCTGCGACTAGCTAGGCAGGCCCGACGCGGCAATGCGCTCAGGCTCGCGACTTGGGCAGCAGCAGTATTGCCACGCCGAGCAGCGCCGAGGCGATCGAGCCCGTTAAGACGCCGAGCTTCACGCCGGCCTGTAGCTCGGGCGCTCCCGGGAAGGCGAGCAAGCCGATGAACAAGCTCATCGTGAAGCCGATGCCGCACAGGACGCTGAGGCCGTAGACCTGCCGCAGCGAAGCGCCATCAGGGCGCTTGGCCCAGCCGAGCTTGATCGCGGCCCAAGTCATGGAGAACACTCCAAGCTGCTTGCCGATGAAAAGGCCGGCGGCGATGCCGACGGGTATCTCCAGCGCTGCGTCGCGCAGGCCTTCAGCGCTGAGCGCGACTCCCGCGTTGGCGAACCCGAACACGGGCACGATCAGGAAGCCGACCCACGGCTGCAGGAAATGCTCGAGCTTGTGGAGGGGCGAGGCATCGTGGTTCTCGCGGACCGGGATCGTCAGCGCGAGCATGACGCCGGCCAGGGTGGCATGAACGCCCGATTCATGAATGAGGAACCACAGCACGAGGCCGAGCAGAAGATATGGCGAGAGCCGCCTCACGCCCAAGCGGTTCATGCCGTAAAGCGCGGCAATGACGACGGCGGCCATCGCCAGCCACAGCGGCTGCAGGCCGGCGGTATAGAGCAGGGCAATGATCGCCACTGCGCCCAGATCGTCGATGATTGCTAGCGCGGTGAGGAAAATTTTCAGTGACGCCGGAATGCGCGACCCGAGCAGCGAAAGAACGCCGAGCGCGAAGGCGATGTCGGTCGCGGTGGGGACCGCCCAGCCGCTGATGTTTTGCGGGTGGTGCCGGTTCAGGGTCAGATAGATCAGCGCCGGCACGACCATGCCGCCCGCGGCTGCCAGACCGGGCAGCAAGCGCTGCGGCCAGGTCGACAGCTCGCCGCCGATAAACTCACGTTTGATCTCCAGCCCGATGAGCAGGAAGAACACGGCCATCGCCGCATCGTTGATCCAGTGGAGCGTGCTGAGTGGCCCGAGGTTGCTGTTGAGCAAGGAGAAATAAGTCGGAGCCAGGGGCGAATTGGCAATCGCCAGCGCCAACGCCGCGGCGCCGATGAGCACCAGTCCGCTGCCGGACTCGCTCTCAAGCAGTGAATGAACGAAACGCTTCACGCTGTCCCGGTAATGGGGAGGCGCGCCGCGGCCAAGTAGGGCAGTTGCGGGGTGCGATTTAGCCTTTAGACCAAGGCGACGATGCCCAAGCCCAAATCACGATACGTCTGCCAGGCCTGTGGGTCGGTCACTTCCCGCTGGCAGGGCCAGTGCGCCGACTGCGCCGAGTGGAACACTTTGGTGCAGGAGAGCGCGGAAGTGTCGAGTATCTTCGCGGCCAAGCACAATCTGCAGGGCGGCGGGCGGGCGATCCCCCTAGTCGGGCTGGATACGCCGGCCGCGTTGCCGGAGCGGATGCCGAGCGGATTGGCGGAATTCGACCGGGCGATCGGTGGCGGCATCGTGCCGGGATCGGCGATGCTGGTCGGCGGCGATCCAGGGATCGGCAAGTCGACCCTGCTGCTGCAAGTAGCGGCGAAGCTGGCGAGCGCGGGGCGGCCGGTCATCTACGTCTCGGGCGAGGAGTCGGCGGAGCAGGTGCGGCTGCGCGCGGTCCGGCTGGGGCTGGGCGGCGCGCCGGTTCGGCTGGCCGCGGCAACGTCGGTCCGGGACATCCTGACGACGGTCGGGGACGGCGAGGCGCCAGCGCTGCTGATCATCGATTCGATCCAGACCATGCATTCGGACCTGATCGAAGGTGCGCCGGGGACGGTCAGCCAGGTGCGCGCGTCGGCGCAGGAACTGGTGCGCTTCGCCAAGGAGCGCGGCGTCGCAATGGTGCTGGTGGGACATGTCACCAAGGACGGGTCGATCGCTGGACCGCGCGTGCTCGAGCATATGGTCGACACGGTGCTGAGCTTCGAGGGCGAGCGCAGCCACCAGTATCGCATCATGCGGGCGATCAAGAACCGTTTCGGCGGGACGGATGAGATCGGCGTGTTCGCGATGGAGGGGCAGGGGCTAACCGAGGTTCCCAACCCGTCGGCGTTGTTCCTGACGCATCGCGGCGAGCCGGTCAGTGGGACCAGCGTGTTCCCGGCGATGGAGGGCACACGACCGGTGCTGGTAGAGATCCAGGCACTGACGGTGCGGCTGGCGACAGGCGCAACACCTCGGCGCGCGGCGGTGGGTTGGGACAGCGGCCGGCTGGCGATGATCCTCGCGGTGCTGGAAGCGCGGTGCGGCCTCAGCTTCGCGACGGCCGAGGTCTATCTAAACGTGGCGGGCGGTTACCGGCTGAGCGATCCAGCGGCGGACCTAGCGGTGGCCGCGGCGCTGGTCTCTGCGATGTCCGAGCGGCCGGTGCCGAGCGAGAGCGTGGTGCTGGGCGAGATCGCATTGTCGGGCGAGATCCGGCCGGTCGCACAGATGGGGCTGCGGCTTAAGGAAGCAGCGAAGTTGGGGTTTGAACAGGGGTGGGTGCCCAAGGGGGCCAAGGGCGCGGACGGCTTGCGGCTGAGCGAGTTCGCCAATGTGCGACAATTGGTCGATCAGATCCTCGGACGTTAGCGCACCAGCTCCGATTCAATGCCGACCGTGTCGCGCACGACATAGAGTGGGCGCTGCTTGGTTTCGGTGAGGATGCGGCCGACATATTCGCCGAGGACGCCCAGCGAGATGAGCTGGATGCCGCCGAGGAACAGGACCGAAGTCATCAGCGATGCGTAACCCGGGACCGGGTTGCCGAAGATCATCGTCTCGATCGCGAGCCAGCCGGCGAAGCCGATCGCGAACAATGCAACCAGTGCGCCGATATAGCTCCAGATACGCAGCGGCACGGTGGACGCGGACGTGATGCCGTCGAGCGCGAGCGTCCACAGCTTCCAGTAGTTGAACTTGCTGGTGCCGGTCTCGCGCTCGGTGCGGTCATATTCGACGGCGGCCTGGCGGAAGCCGGCCCAGGCGAACAGGCCCTTCATGAAGCGGTTGCGCTCGGGCATCGCGCGGATGACGTCGACCACCTTGCGGTCCATCAAGCGGAAGTCGCCGGCATTCTCCGGGATCTTGTCCGCGGCGACCATGTTGTGCGCGCGGTAGTAGAGGCCGGCAGTCAGGCGTTTCGCAAAGCTGTCGCTCTGGCGGCAGCGGCGGACGCCGAACACCATTTCGTGACCCTCGCGCCACTTTGCGATCATCTCGGGCAGCACCTCGGGCGGGTCCTGCATGTCGACATCCATCGGAATGACGGCATTGCCGCGGGCGTGGTCGAGCCCGGCGCTGAGCGCCGCTTCTTTGCCGAAGTTGCGCGACAGCGAAAGCGCGCGGACGCGCGGATCGTCGAGGTTGGCGGCGACGATGGCGGCCAGCGTCGCGTCGGTGCTGCCGTCGTCGACGAACAGGATTTCCCAGCCGCCACCGTTCGAGGTTTCCTCAAGGATGGCTCCGACCCGCTCGACGAAGGGCAGGATCGCCATTTCCTCGTTCTTGACGGGCACGACGACCGAGAGGAGCGGCGCGACCATGCCGCGCTTGACCAGCTGGGCACGCAGGTCACCCATCGCCGGTGACGGCGCGATCGCCAGTTTCTTCCGCTGAGCGGCCAACTCGTCCTCCCTTGTTGCAGCGGAAGCTAGGGCGGAATGGTTTACGAGACCTTTACCTGTTGCCGCGAAAGACGGGGCGGCAACGGGGGAATTGAATGGAACGCGCCGTCTTCGATCGCATGGCTGAACTGGACCAGCATCATTGGTGGTTCATCGCCCGCCGGTGCATCCTCGACAGCCTGATCAGGCGGCTCGTCCGCCCGCCGCAGGATGCGCGCATCCTGGAGGTCGGTTGCGGAACCGGGCACAACATCCCGATGCTGAAGGCCTTCGGCACCGTGGAGGCGAGCGAGCTCGACCATTCTGCGCGGACTTTGGCGAATGCGCGGCATCCGGGAACGGTCAAGGAAGCCAAGCTGCCTGATCTGTCGATGTTCGAGCGCAATGCCTACGACCTCATCGCCTTGCTCGACGTGCTCGAGCATGTGCCGGACGACCTCGCCTCGCTGCGGGCGATTCACCGGCGGCTGAAGCCGGGCGGCGCCCTGCTGCTCACGGTGCCGGCCAACCCGTGGATGTGGAGCGCGCACGACGCGGCCCACCACCATTTCCGGCGCTACACGAAGGCGCAGCTGGCCGACCTGTTCCTGCGGGCCGGGCTGGAAGTGCAATTGCTGAGCTACTTCAACAGCCTGCTATTCCCGCTGATCGCCACAGCCCGGGCCGTGGGCAAGATCACGCGCCGCGAGAGCGCCGACGATCAGCTGCCGAGCGGACCGGTCAACGGTGCCTTGAAGCGGGTATTCGGCGCGGAGGCGGGACTGATCGGCCGGGTGCCGATGCCGTTCGGCGTCAGCCTGGTCGCGGTGGTCCGCCGCCCGGCGTAAGCGGACTATTGATAGCCGCGTTCGTCCTTGCGCTCTTCGGCGGCCTCTTCCTGTGCCTGTTCCATCGCTTCTTCCTGTTCCGCGTCGGCGGGCTGTTGTTCGTCGTCTTCGGGCGGGCGGGTGCTCATGCCGTGGCCTCCTGGTTCGTGGGGAGAAGTCGTCCAGTGTCGCGGTCGAGGGCGCGGGCGGTAAGGATGTCGGCAATCATCGCGACGAAGCCTAGCGCACCAGCAACCGCGCCTTTGCGGTCTGAGCCGCGCAGCGCGAGCCCAAGCGCAGTCGCATCCATGACATCGCCCGCCACACGGTTCCACATCGCCTTGGAGTCCGCGGGCTGACGCAGCGCCAGCACGCCCGCCGCAATCTCGCGAGCGCCGAAGGCCCGCAGCGTCTTGCGAGCTGTGTCACTGCCTTCGAGGCCAAGCCAGCGGGCAATCGGCCGTGCCGCGGCGATCTCGACTAGTCCGAGCCCGATGCTGAAATAGCCCAGACCTTTGCTGGTGCGCTTGGCGCCAACCGCGCCGGTTTCCTTGTCCTCTGCCATCCCAAATCCTTTCGGGGGAGAAACCCGCGTGGCGGAGGGCGCGTTCCTAATGCTGTTGCGGTTATTCCTCCGTCCGCCCCGTTCCCTCGCGTTGCCAGGATAGCGATGGGCGAGATCGAACTGCGGAAGCCATGGCTCGCGGCGAGTGGTCCAGCACTCGTAAGTTGGCGTGAAGCGGCCGGGTTCGTCGAGCGTTCCGGGATGCACTTCCACCTCGTCGCCGAAGTGATTGAACACAGACCCGCCGCAAGCCGGACAGAAGTGGCGGCCCTCAAAAGCGCGCGTTTCGCCGGTGATGGTCACCGCATTCGCAGGAAACATCGCGGCGGCGAAGAAATTGGCGCCATGATGCTTTCGGCAATCAAGACAGTGGCACAGGCCGACCCGGTAGGGATCGCCCGCGGCGACCACACGAACGCTGCCGCAAAGGCAGCCACCAGTTACCTGAGCCGCCACGGTGACGGTCCGCTAGAGCAGCTCCACCGCCACCGCCGTGGCTTCGCCGCCACCGATGCAGAGGCTCGCTACGCCGCGCTTCAGGTCCTTGCCCTTCAGTGCGTTGATCAGCGTCACGAGGATGCGCGTGCCGCTGGCGCCGATCGGGTGACCGAGCGCGGTCGCGCCGCCGTGAACGTTGATCTTGTCGTGGCTGATCCCGAGGTCCTTCATCGCGAACATCGCGACGCAGGCGAACGCCTCGTTCACTTCCCACAGGTCGACGTCGGTGGCCTTCCAGCCGGCCTTATCGAGCACCTTGTTGATCGCGCCGATCGGGGCGACGGTGAATTGCGCCGGCTCCTGCGCATGCGCCGCCGTGGCGACGATGCGCGCGACGGGCTTGAGGCCCTTTTCGTTGGCCTTGGACTCGCTGGTCAGGACGACGGCCGCGGCGCCGTCCGAAATCGACGATGAGGTCGCCGCCGTTATCGTGCCTTCCTTGGCGAAGGCGGGCTTCAGCTGCGGGATCTTGTCCGGACGGCCGCGGCCCGGCGCTTCGTCGGTGTCGACCTGCGTATCGCCGGCGCGGCCCTTGATCGTGACCGGCACGATCTCGTCCTTGAAGCCGCCATTGTCGATGGCGTCCTTGGCGCGGCGAAGGCTCTCGATCGCGTAATCGTCCATCTGCTCGCGGGTCAGCTGATATTCGTCGGCGGTGCACTGGGCGAAGCTGCCCATCGCGCGGCCTTCCTCATAGGCGTCTTCGAGGCCGTCGAGGAACATGTGGTCATAGGCGGTGTCGTGGCCGATCCGCGCGCCCGAGCGATGCTTCTTGAGCAGGTACGGCGCGTTGGTCATCGATTCCATGCCGCCCGCGACGATCACGTCGGCATTGCCCGTGCGGATCGCTTCGTCCCCCATGATCACCGTCTGCATACCGGAGCCGCAAACCTTGTTCACCGTCGTCGCCTGGACCGACTTCGGCAGGCCCGCCTTCAAGGCCGCCTGGCGCGCCGGGGCCTGGCCGAGGCCGGCGGGCAGCACGCAGCCCATGTAGATGCGGTCGATGTCGTCACCCGAGACGCCTGCGCGCTCGACCGCCGCCTTCACCGCCGTCGCGCCCAGCTCCGTCGCCGACACGCCGGCCAGCGAGCCTTGCATCGCGCCCATCGGGGTGCGGGCGATGGAAAGAATGACGGTGGGATCGGACGGGTTAGTGGCCATGTGCAGAGCTCCGGAGTCGATTTGTTGCAGTGCACATAGGACCGTGGACGCGGTTGTTCAAACACGGCGCGCTCTGCTAGCGGCGCGGGCAGGAGAGACGAATAATGACCGATGCGACGCTCGATTTCGACCTTGGTGAGATGGCCGACACGATCCGCGAGACGACGCGGCGATTCACCAAGGACAAGATCGAGCCAATCGCCGCCGAGATCGACGCGACCGACGAATTCCCGCGCCAGTTGTGGCCGCAGATGGGCGCGCTCGGCTTGCACGGAATCACGGTCGAGGAAGAGGACGGCGGTCTTGGCCTCGGCTATCTCGAGCATGTGGTTGCGCAGGAAGAAGTGGCGCGCGGTTCGGCGTCGGTCGGCCTCAGCTACGGTGCGCATTCCAACCTCTGCGTCAACCAGATCCGCCGCTGGGCGAACCCCGAGCAGAAGCAGAAGTATCTGCCCAAGCTGATTAGCGGCGAGCATGTCGGCGCGTTGGCGATGAGCGAGGCCGGAGCAGGCAGTGATGTCGTCAGCATGAAGCTGAAGGCGGACAAAAGCGGCAACGGCTACCGGCTCAACGGCACCAAGTTCTGGATCACCAACGGATCCGAGGCGGACACGCTGGTTGTCTACGCGAAGACCGGCGAGGGGAGCCGCGGCATCACTGCGTTCATGATCGAAAAGGGGATGGACGGCTTCTCGATCGGCCAGAAGGTCGACAAGCTCGGCATTCGCGGGTCGCCGACCGCGGAGCTGGTGTTCGACGACTGCTTCGTGCCGCCCGAGAACATCCTCGGCGAGGAGAACAAGGGCGTCGAGGTGCTGATGAGCGGCCTCGATTATGAGCGCACGGTGCTTGCGGGCTTGCAACTCGGGATCATGCAGGCATGCCTGGACGTGGTCCTGCCCTACGTCCGCGAGCGCAAGCAGTTCGGCAAGCCGATCGGCAGCTTCCAGCTGATGCAGGCCAAGATCGCCGACATGTATGTCGCGCTGAATTCGGCGCGCGCTTACGTCTACCAGGTCGCGCGGGCCTGCGACGCGGGCAAGACCACGCGCTACGACGCGGCGGGCGCGATCCTGCTGGCGTCCGAGAATGCGGTGAAGGTGGCCAATGAAGCGGTGCAGGCGCTGGGCGGCGCTGGGTATACAAAGGACTGGCCGGTGGAGCGTTACTACCGCGACGCCAAGCTGCTCGACATCGGCGCGGGCACGAATGAGATTCGCCGGATGCTGATTGGGCGCGAGGTTATTGGCGCTTAGGCGCTGAAAATATCGTCCGGATCGAACGATGCAGCCGCGCCGCCTAGAAGATTGTTTGGCACCTTTGGTGTGACCGGAACGCCATCGTCCAGGTCGCGACGACGTGGCTTCGGCCGGCCGAAGGTATCAAACCATATCGGCGGGGTGACTCCTCGCTTGAATAAGTACCACCGTCGTCGTGGCCTGCCGGAAAGGTCTGGCCTGGGCATTCCTCTTTCTTAACGGATGGTGCCGAAGACGTCACGGGATCAAATCCCGTGACCCCGCTTTGTCGTGGCGACCCAGCCAGCCTAGCCCCAGATTTTCACGCGCTTGTCGGGCGCGAGATAGAGCTCCTGGCCGGGCTTTACCTGGAAAGCCGGATACCACGCATCCAGGTTGCGCACCGTCAGCGCGCGGAATTGCTCCGGCGCGTGGCCATTGGTGAGCACGATCTGGCGCAGCGTTTCGGGCCGCGACTTCGTCGCCCACACTTGTCCGTAAGCGAGGAAGAAGCGCTGGTCGCCAGTCAGCCCGTCCTTGGTCGGCAGCTCCTTGCCGCCAAGCGATGCGCGATACGCATCGTAGGACGCGCCAAGGCCGGCCACGTCGGCGATGTTCTCGCTGAGCGTCAGCTTGCCGTTCACGTGGAGCCCAGGCAGCGCTTCATACTGGTCGAACTGCTGCGCGAGCGCGTCGCCGGCGGCGGTGAACTTCTTCAAGTCGGCCGGCGTCCACCAATTGCGCAGAGCACCCGTCGAGTCGAACAAGGCGCCGCCATTGTCGAAGCTGTGGCTGATCTCATGCCCGATGACGCTGCCGATCGCGCCGTAGTTGAAGGCCGCGTCGGCGGCCGGATCGAAGAACGGCTTGACCAGGATCGCGGCGGGGAAGTTCAGCGCGTTCTGGACTGGCAAGTTGACCGCGTTGACCAGCTGCGGCGGCATCCACCATTCGGCGCGGTCCATGGGCTTGCCGATCTTCGCGATCTGACTCTTGTACGTCGCCAGCTGCGCGTTCTTCTGATTGGCGTAAGCGTTGTCGGCGGAAAGCTGCAGCCCGGCGTAGTCGCGCCAGGTGTCGGGATAGCCGACGCCGACCACGATATTCTTCACCTTCTTCAGTGCCTCTGCCTTGGTCGAGGGCGCCATCCAGTCGATGGCCTCAACGCGCTTGGCGAAAGCGGCCTTGATGTTGTCGACCATCTTCTGGATCTCGGCCTTCGACGAGGCCGGGAAATATTTGTCGACATAGGCCTTGCCGACCGCATCCTGCAGCTTGTTGCTCGTCTCGTTGAGCGCGAGGATGTCGCGTGGCCGCTGCTGCGGCGTGCCGGCGAGCGTGGTGCCGTAGAAGGCGAAGTTCGCGTCGCGGAAGGGCTTCGGCAGCACCTGCGCCTGCTGATTGAGTTGATGGAAGGCCAGCCAGTCCTTCCAGTTCTGCAGCGGCTCCGACCCCACCAGCGCGGCGAGCTTCGGGATCGAAGCAAAGTGATAGGCGTCGAACTTCTGGACGCTGCCGAGTTGCGCGGCGTCGAGCAGTGCCGCCCAATCGAGGCCGGGGGCCTTCTGCTCCAGCTGCTGGCGGGTCCAGACCTGCGCGCCGTTGGCGAAGTCCTCGCTCTGCTCGCGCGGCTCGTGCGCCTTCGCGATCTTTGTCTCGAGGTCCATGATCCGGCCCGCTGCCGCGTCGGCGTCGGCGTAATTGGCGGCCTTCAGGATGGTCGCGATGTAGGCACGATACTTCGTGCGCGTGTCCGTCATCTTCGGATCGGCGGAGAGATAATATTGCGCGTCCGGCAGGCCGATGCCGCCTTGCATCAGGTAAGGCAGCGTTTCACCGGGCGTCGCGAGACCCTGGCTGACGAAGATGCCGAACAGGTTTTCTGTCTTGTAATTAGTCGCGTTGAGCGGGTCGGTGTCGGCGCGAATGTTGCTGCCGATGGCCGCGCTCAGCTGCTTCTTGTCCGCAATCCGCGCGATGGCGTCGAGATCGGCCTTGGCCGGTGTGAGGCCGGCTTTGTCGATGGCGTCGGTGTTCAGATAGGCGTTGTAGTAATTGGCGATCAGTGCGTCGTTGCCGCTGGTCGGCTTCGCCTTCAGGATGTTGTCGAACAGCTCCTTGGTGTTCTTCTCGCGGATCTGGTCGGCCAGCCAGAAACCGCCAATGCGTGACCGGTCGGCTGGAATTTCCGTCTTCCAGTTGCCGTTAGCGTATTTGTACCAGTCGTCGCCCGGCACCGCGGTCTTGTCCATCCAGCCGAGTTCGAGACCAATTTCCGAGCCCGGCGCCTTCTGCTCGGTCGTGGCATTGTCCCCCGACTGCACGTGGCAGGCACTGAGTGCGAGCGCGGATGCGACAATGAGCAGGAGCGGCTTGGTCATGCAAAACCCTTTCAAGAGCGTGATTGCTGTTCCCTCAAGCGGCTGCTTTGCAAGGGCGCAAGCAGCGGCTAGGCCAGCCGCACGGCTTTTCGATGAACGGACCCAATAGCGGCATGAGCGCACCGCGTATCGACAGTAAAATTGACACCGGCAGCGACGAGTTCCGCAACCGCGCGGCCCACAACCGGGCGCTGGCGGAGAAACTGCGTGCCGACGTTGCGCAGGCAGCGCTTGGCGGGAGTGAAAAGAGCCGTGAGCGCCACGTCGCGCGGGGCAAGCTTTTGCCGCGCGATCGCGTCGAGCGTCTCCTCGATCCGGGTTCGCCGTTCCTCGAAATTGGACAGCTCGCGGCGTGCGACATGTACGAAGGCGAAGTGCCCGGCGCAGGGATGATCGCCGGCATTGGGCGAGTCAGCGGGCGGCAGGTGATGATCGTCTGCAACGACGCGACGGTCAAAGGCGGCACCTATTATCCGATGACGGTGAAGAAGCATCTCCGTGCGCAGGAGATTGCCGAGCAGAACCGCTTGCCGTGCGTCTATCTGGTCGACAGCGGCGGCGCGAACCTGCCGCACCAGGCGGACGTCTTTCCCGACCGCGATCACTTTGGCCGCATCTTCTTCAATCAGGCGCAAATGTCGTCGAAGGGCATCCCGCAGATCGCCTGCGTCATGGGCAGCTGCACCGCGGGTGGCGCCTATGTCCCGGCCATGAGTGACGAAAGCGTCATCGTCCGCAACCAGGGCACCATCTTTCTGGCCGGGCCGCCGTTGGTGAAGGCGGCGACGGGCGAGGAGATCAGTGCCGAGGACCTTGGTGGCGGCGACTTGCATGCCAAGAAGAGTGGCGTCGTCGATCACCTCGCGGAGAATGACGAGCATGCGCTGAGCATCGTCCGCGACATCGTCGCAACCTTGCCGTCGAGCAGCGTTGGTGACCTCGAAGTCCGCGAGCCGAAGCCTCCACGGTTCGACGCGGAGGAACTGTACGGCATCATCCCGGAGGACGTCCGTGCGCCCTACGACGTGCACGAGATCATCGCGCGGATCGTCGACGGATCGGAATTCCACGAGTTCAAGGCGCAGTACGGCACCAGCCTCGTCTGCGGATTCGCGCACATCTGGGGGATGCCGGTCGCGATCCTCGCCAATAATGGCGTGCTGTTCAGCGAAAGCGCGGTCAAAGGCGCGCACTTCATCGAACTCGCCTGCCAGCGTCGCATCCCGTTGCTATTCCTGCAGAACATCAGCGGCTTCATGGTCGGCGGGAAATATGAAGCCGAGGGCATCGCCAAGCATGGCGCAAAGCTGGTCACCGCGGTCGCGACCGCGAGCGTGCCAAAGATCACGGTGCTGATTGGCGGCAGCTTCGGCGCCGGCAATTACGGCATGAGCGGCCGCGCTTATTCGCCGCGCTTCCTGTTCACCTGGCCCAACAGCCGCATCAGCGTGATGGGCGGCGAGCAAGCCGCGAGCGTCCTCGCGACGGTGCACCGCGACGCCGACAAATGGACGCCCGAGGAAGCGGAAGCTTTCAAGCAGCCGATCCGCGACGATTACGAAGCGCAGGGCAATCCGTGGCACGCGACCGCCCGCCTGTGGGACGACGGCATCATCGACCCGGCGCAGACGCGGGACGTACTGGGGTTGGCTTTTGCTGCAACGCTGAATGCGCCGATCCCGGATCGGCCGCAGTTCGGCATCTTCAGGATGTAACGATGCTCGCATTCTTGCTGGCGCTCGCCGCGCAATCCCCTTCGACCAAGCTTCCGCCGGCACAGGCGCTTCCTCCACCCGCGGTCGACGAACAGGCCGTGCTCGCGCCGGTCAACGGCATTTTTGCGGCCCTCCGGTCGGGCGATGCCGCAGCGATGATGCGCTGGGTGTATCCAGACGGCCGGGTCACTGCGACCGGTACACGCTCAACGTCAAGCGGTTCGCGCAGGCAAAGCTGGGCGGAGTTCGCGACGCGCGTGGCACCGGCGGGAGCGTTCGACGAAACGATCAGCGACCCGGCGATCGAAATTGATGGCGACGTGGCAATGGTCTGGGCGCCGTTCGTCGTGCGCGTCGGCGGCAAGGTCGCGAATTGCGGGGTCGATCACTTCGATCTGGTTCGTGAAAACGGCAGCTGGAAGATCATGAACCTGACCTTTTCCTCGCGGACGACGGGTTGCCCACAATGAACTGCCATTCGGCCTCGTCACTGTGAACATTGGGAACATTCGCCAATGCTGACGTCTCTGCTCATCGCTAATCGCGGCGAGATTGCCTGCCGGATCATTCGCACGGCGCGCGAAATGGGCGTGCGGACAGTCGCCGTTTATTCGGACGCCGACGCCAACGCGCTCCACGTCCGCGAAGCCGATGAGGCGGTACGTATCGGGCCTCCGGCCGCGCGCGAAAGTTACTTGGTTGGCGAGAAGATCATCGCCGCGGCGAAGGAGTCCGGGGCCGAGGCGATCCATCCTGGCTACGGCTTTCTCAGCGAGAATGCGGACTTCGCGCAGGCGGTGATCGATGCCGGCCTAATCTGGGTGGGGCCCAAGCCGGACAGCATTCGCGCCATGGGCCTTAAGGACGCCGCCAAGAAGCTGATGGCGCACGCGGGCGTGCCTGTGACGCCGGGCTATCTCGGGGAGAACCAGGATTCGGGCCACCTAAAGTCCGAAGCCGGAAAGGTCGGCTTTCCGGTCCTGATCAAGGCGGTCGCCGGGGGCGGCGGCAAGGGAATGCGCCGTGTCGACCATGCCGCTGAATTCGACGACGCACTGGACAGCGCCAAGCGAGAGGCCGCGTCGAGCTTCGGTGACGACCGCGTGCTGATCGAAAAGTACATCCTCTCACCCCGGCACATCGAGGTGCAGGTGTTCGGCGACAGCCACGGCAATGTCGTTCATTTGTTCGAGCGCGATTGCTCGCTGCAGCGCCGGCACCAGAAGGTGATCGAGGAAGCGCCCGCGCCTGGCATGGACGAAGAGACCCGGGAAGCGGTGTGCAGCGCCGCGGTGCGCGCGGCCAAGGCCGTGAATTACGAGGGCGCTGGGACGATCGAGTTCATCGCCGACGCGTCCGAGGGTCTCCGCGCCGACCGTATCTGGTTCATGGAAATGAACACTCGGCTTCAGGTCGAGCATCCGGTCACCGAGGAGATCACTGGGCAGGATCTGGTCGAGTGGCAGCTTCGCGTCGCGTCGGGCGAGCCGCTTCCGCTGCCGCAGGCTGAGCTTTCAATCAACGGCTGGGCGATGGAAGCACGGCTGTATGCCGAGGATCCCGCGACGGGATTCCTGCCCAGCACCGGCAAGCTGGATGTGGCCGAATTCCCGGACGAGGTCGTGCGGGTCGAGACCGGCGTCGAGCAGGGCGATGCGATCAGTCCCTATTACGACCCGATGATCGCCAAGCTGGTGGCCTTGGGCGAAGATCGGGGCGAAGCGATGATGAATCTCGCTGCATCCCTGTACGGGCTACGCGTCTGGCCGGTGAAGACGAACGCAGCTTTCCTGCTCGCCTGCCTGCAGGACCCGGATTTCCAGAGCGGCGACGTGACGACGTCGTTGATCGCCGACCGTGGCGACGCGTTGACGACGGCACCGCAGGCCGGGGAAACCGAATGGAAGCTCGCAGCGCTGCAAAGCTTCGCGCCCTATTTCCAGCAGATGGACCAGCCAACGGCCGGTCCCTGGCTGCAGAACATGGGGTTCCGCCTCAACGCCCCGGACAATTCCCACATCACGCTGCAACTCGGCGGTGAGCGCCGGACGCTCGACCTTGAGCAGAGCACCGACGCGTCGGGCTTCAGTATGCCGCTCGACGGGGGCGCCCTTGTGTACCGGGACGCCCAGCCGTTCCTGTTCACGCCCCCGCGCTTCGGCGACGGGTCGTCGCGTGGAATTCACGACGGCGAAATCGTTGCGCCGATGCCGGGCAAGGTGACGGCCGTTGACGTTTCGACCGGTGACAAGGTTGTCAAAGGGCAACGCTTGCTAACCTTGGAGGCGATGAAGATGGAGCACGGGCTCGTCGCGCCGTTCGACGGCGTCGTTGCCGAGCTCAACGCGGCGGCCGGCGACCAGGTGAAGGTCGACGCGATGCTCATTAAAATTGAGTCCGACGATCTCGCCTCCTGAACTTGTCCCGAAGCCCGTCGTTGGGCGCTTGCGAGTTCAATTGGACGTTAGCCTGCAATCATCTTGAGCCTGGAGAAAAAGCATGCGCGCTCTTGCTCTCATTTTTCCACTGCTTGTCACTGCCTGCGCCTATGATGAGCCCCGCGGTGGACCGGCAATGCCGTTAATTGGCGCCAATGGGCAGACGATCGGAACCGTTCGAGCCTGGCAAACCGCCGGCGGTGTTAGCTTCCGCATCGACGCGCACGGGCTGCCACATGGTGTGCATGGCATTCACGTCCACCCGATTGGCCGGTGCGATCCGCCGGATTTCTCGACGGCCGGAACGCACTGGAACCCTAGTGGCCGCGAGCATGGTTTGAACAATCCTAAGGGCCCTCACGACGGCGACATGCCTAATGTCACCGTCGCCGCGAACGGCGTCCTGCAGGAGACGGTGGTCCTGCCTAAGGCGACGATGGGACAATTGTTGGACGCCGATGGATCGTCGATCATGATCCATGCCGGCGCCGATGACTATGTCAGTCAGCCAGCTGGCAATAGCGGCGCAAAAATCGCCTGTGCGGTCATCCGACCCGTGGCTGAGTTGCGGTAGTTTAATCGCTCCTTAGCTCGGCGGGGGATAAGTTACCCGCCATGCTGAAGTTCCTTGTTGGCCCTGTCCTCGTTGGCGCCGGCTACCTTACTGGCAGCATCTATGGCGCGGACGCTGAGCAGTTGGTGCACAAGAGCCCCGGTGAGACCTACACGGCGGTGTCGCAGGCCATCGGAAATATCCGATCGAGCGGGATGACCTTTTTCGATGGTGGCACGCCGATGCCGTACGAGATCAAGCTCGATCGGGAGGCCGATACGCGCCTTCTCGTCACGCTCTACTTCGACGGCAAGCAAGGCGCGACGGCGGACCTCAGCTTTGTCCCGCAAAATGACGGCAAGGACACGCTCATCGTCGCCAAGCTGGACGCCGACCGTGCGACGCTGAGACCCGCGCTCGCGGGAACGAGCAAGGCGCGCCTGGCCTATGCGCCTGATTGGATGCTCAACCTTACTGCCAAGCCGCTGCTGCAACAGCTGGCAACGCAGATCGAGCAAGGTGCCCACGCAGACCTCGGACTGACGCCTGGTGAGGCGCAGGCTCAGTGGGAAGCCAACCTCACTGATGAGCAGCGAAAACAGGTCAGTGAATGGCGCCAATATGACGCCACGCGTCCCTCGGCCGATCCGACGGCCGCGGCGAACGGCCGTTCCGCGAATTAACGCAGCGCAGCGATCTCGCGGTCCCGACCGTACACGTCGTCAATGAAGCTTAGCTGATTACCGTTCACCTGGGCGGTCAAATAGGTCAGGTAAATCGGCACGGGGGCCGGCAGGAGCACGTTCTGCTCGGGCGTGTTTGACGCGGTTTGCGGATCACGGCCCATTAGCCAGCGACCGAGACGCTGGGCATCCTCGAGCCGAATGCAGCCGTGGCTAAGGCTGCGATCGTCCGATGCGAACAGGTTCTTGTTCGGAGTATCGTGGAGATAGAGATCCGAGCCGTTGGGGAAGGGAATCTTCATCTTGCCCATGGAATTGGCCGGTCCAGGCAACTGCCGGACGCGAACCATTTCCGTACCCGCAGCTACGGCGCGCCAGTTGACCTTGGCCGGATCGAGCTGCGTGTCGCTGTCGTCTGCAGCCATCACCTGGTAGCCACGAGCCTTGAGATAGCCCGTCCCCATGGAAAGGACGTTCGGCGCAATCGTGGAACGCAGGATCTCGCCCGACACGTGCCAATACGGATTTAACGTCGCGTAGTAGATTGTGCTCGCGATCATCGGCGTCTGGGTGGAGGGATCGGCTTTCCCGACGATCACCTTCATCGTGTCAACGATCTGACCGTTGTCGATCATGTAGAGCTGCGCGCCCGCGGTATCGACCATGATGTAGCGGCCTTGCGGGGGGATATCCCGCACTCGGTCGAGGCTCGCCAACGCGCGCGGATCGATCGCCCCGCCGTTAGCTTGCGCCGCTGACCAGGCCGCGTCGCGGATGCGTGCGTAGAGAGGGTTCACCGCTGCAACTTGCGCCACGTGCGTTGCGAGTGAAGGAGCCGCTGCCGCCTGCGCCAGGATCGTGCTGGACGAGAGCATGCGCGGAGCGACCCATTGATCGGCATAGGTCATGCCGGCGGGCGGCGTGCGCAGCGCCTGGACATATTGGACCCAAGCAGACGAGAGCAGGCGATCCGCATCGTTGCGGGCACCCGCGTCCCCCGTATTAGCCCGAGCCATCAACGCACGTGCTTGTGCCGCGAGAACGGGGCCGTTCGAGAGACCGTCGAGCGGTGCGCGCTCTAGCGTGGAAACCAGCGCGGAAGCGGCGGCCGGCGACCACAACGCTTTGCCGCCGCGCGAGGCGTAGAATGAATTGATGGCATTGTCCGCCGGAGCGCGGAAGGTCGCATCGGGGAGTTCGGGAGAATTTGCGGCATTCGCGGGCATGGCGAAAGCCGTCAGCACCGCAAAAGCGGCGCCGGCCAGCATCCGGTTTTTCACGTCTAAACTCGCTTCTTTTTCAGGCTCTTGCGAGCCCACCTGAAGTCCACAACGCTCTTGGCGGGACGAGGTTCAACCGGCCGTTGTGCCGTATGTGAAGCTGTCCCGCCGAAGAACAGTTAGGCGCCGATATAGATCGGAGTGCCGAGGTCAGTGACGGAATACAGCTTCTTGGCGAAAGCGCTTGGCAAGCGCACGCAGCCGTGGCTGGCGGGCTGCCCGGGGTTATATCCGGCGTGAAGCGCGATGCCGTACTGATCGATGCGCTGCATCCATGGCATTGGCGCGTTGTCGTACTTCTTCGAGCGATACATCGGGCGCTTGTCGAGGACCGAGAAAATGCCCGTTGGCGTGTCCTTTCCGGCCTTCCCGCTGGAAATGGTCGAGGCAGCAACGATCGTGTCGCCACGGTAGAGATACGCCATCTGGTCGGCGAGGCTGACCACGACCCGTTCGGCACCGGCGGAGGCCGGCACATCACGCCAGACATATTGACCCGGCTTGAGGAAGTTGGGGCCGAACGCTTCCATCATATCCACGCGGGCCTGGCTGGCTGCGTCGGTGGCTTCCAACTGGGCTTCGGGGGTCTCAAGGGCGAAGGCGGGGGACGCTGCCAGGCCAAAAGTGCACGAACTCGCAAACGCGAGCGCAAGGGCTATACGCTTCATTTCACACCTGAATTTACTTGTTGACTTTTGATGCGAAAATGCATCGCGCCCGATTCGGGTTCCGCGTTTCTGTCGTTTTTAGAGGGAGAGACGGCGCTCAGGCGGCGGTGACGAAGCTGTCGAGCACCTTCTTGTGACCGGCATGCTCGAATTCGATTTCGAGCTTGTTGCCTTCGATTGCCGCGATGATCCCGTAGCCGAATTTCCCATGAAAGACGCGTTGGCCGAGCGCCAAATCGGTACGGCCCTGGTTACCAAGCGATACGGCAGATGCGCGCGCTTCAATCACCCGCTGCGGTTCGGCGTTGAAATTGCCTCGCGAGGCGCGCTGCCAACCGGGTCCTCGGGTAGAAGCGCGCATCGATTGGGCCGGGCCGAGATGGGCAAAGGGGTCGGCGCGTTCCGACCATTGAGCGCGCCACAGGCTCTCGCCGCCGGTCATCGTCGTCTCTTCATCGATGTGCGCCTTGGGCAACTCAGCGATGAAGCGTGAAGGGATGCTGCTGGTCCATTGGCCGTAGATGCGGCGATTGGCGGCGTGGAATATGGTCGCGCGGCGGCGGGCGCGGGTGATCGCGACGTAAGCCAGGCGGCGCTCTTCCTCGAGGCTGGCAAGGCCTCCTTCGTCGAGCGACCGCTGCGACGGGAAGACGCCCTCTTCCCAGCCGGCGAGGTAGGCGATGTCGAATTCCAGGCCCTTGGCGGCGTGGATCGTCATGATGGTGACGCGGTCTCCCTGGCGGGATTCGTCATTCTCCATGACGAGGCTGACGTGTTCGAGAAACGCGCCGAGCGATTCATATTCTTCCATCGCACGCGTGAGCTCGGCGAGGTTTTCGAGGCGGCCGCTGCTTTCGGCCGAGCGGTCGGCCTGAAGCATCGCGGTGTAGCCACTCTCGTCGAGCAGGATGCGCGCCAGCTCGGCGTGCGGGAGTTCGCCAGCCATTTTGCGCCAGCGCGCGACGTCGGCCACGAAGTTGCCGAGCGAGCGGCGGGCTTGTGGCGTCAGTTCATCGCTATCCAGCAGTGCAGCGGAGGCTAGGAGCAAGGGTTGCTGGGTCGCGCGGGCGTGACGGTGGATGGTCGCGACCGCCTTGTCGCCAAGGCCCCGCTTGGGCTGGTTGACGATGCGTTCGAAGGCCAGGTCGTCGGCTGGCTGGGAGATTAGCCGTAGGTAAGCGATGGCATCGCGGATTTCGGCTCGCTCGTAGAAGCGGAAGCCGCCGATAATCTGGTAGGAGAGGCCGATCGCGATAAAGCGTTCTTCGAACTCGCGGGTCTGGAACTGCGCGCGAACGAGGATGGCGATGTCGTCGAGCGAGCCGCCTGAACGCATATGCGATTCCGCTTCTTCGCCGACGCGGCGCGCTTCCTCGGGACCGTCCCAGACGCCGATTACGCGCACTTTTTCACCGTCTCCGGCGTCGGTCCATAAGGTCTTCCCGAGCCGGCCGGCATTGTTGGCGATCAGGCCGTCGGCGGCGCCCAGGATGTGGCTGGTCGAACGATAGTTTTGCTCCAGGCGGATGACCTTGGCGCCAGCGAAATCCTTCTCAAAGCGGAGGATGTTGGCGACCTCAGCCCCGCGCCAGGAATAGATCGACTGGTCGTCGTCGCCGACGCAGCAGAGGTTGCGGCGCGGCTCGGCAAGAAGCCGAAGCCATTCGTACTGGCCCTGGTTGGTATCCTGATATTCGTCGACGAGAATGTAGAGGAAACGTTCGCGGTAGCGTTCCAGCACGTCGGGCTGCGTGCGGAAGATGACGAGCATGTGCAGCAGCAGATCGCCGAAGTCGCAGGCGTTCAACGCGCGCAGGCGATCCTGGTACTGGCCGTAGAGCTCGGCGCCTCGGCCGGCGGCGAAGCCTTCGGACTCGCCAGCATCGACCTGCGCGGGCGTCCAACCGCGATTCTTCCAGCGGTCGATCAGGCCGGCAAGTTGGCGGGCCGGCCACCGCTTCTCGTCGATGTTGGCGGCCTGGATGAGCTGTTTCATGACGCGCAACTGATCGTCGGTGTCGAGGATCGTGAAATTGGACTGCAGCCCGACCAGCTCGGCGTGGCTGCGAAGCATCCGCGCGGCAACCGAGTGAAAGGTGCCGAGCCAGGGCATGCCCTCGATCGCGCCGCCGCTGATGCGAGCGATCCGCTCCTTCATTTCGCGCGCGGCTTTGTTGGTGAAGGTGACGGCGAGAATCTGGCTCGGCCATGCCTTCCGAGTCGCGATGAGATGGGCGAGGCGGGCGGTCAGTGCTGAGGTTTTGCCGGTGCCTGCGCCGGCCAGCACCAGCACCGGTCCCTCGGTGGTGAGGACGGCGTCGCGCTGCGGTTCGTTGAGCCCCTGGAGATAGGCAGGCTCGGTATTCAATGCAGGGAATTCAGGCACTTGGCCGACGTAGGGATAAGGGAACGAAACGGCAACTCGTCAGCGGTAACGGAGCGCGCCGACCGGTTGTTACCAATATTCACATTATCCACAGGCCGCGCATTGAAGATTCCGCTTCCCCGACTCGGGGGCGAGGTGCATTGTCATCAGGTGATCGGGACGGCGGTTCCGGCCTCTGACAAGAACCCGCAAGGGTAGGAGACAGCGGCAGGACCTAAGATCCGATCTCCGCCGGCAGGCAGTGAGCGAAATCCTCGGATTTTGATTGAGGCCAGCTGGTAGGAGGCGCCGGAAGAGAAAATCTTCCTGTCGCGCGACGCGGCTCCCGCGGTTCTTCGGAACCGAGGTGAGCAGAGCGGGACGCGAGAGAGGTTTTCCCAAGAAGGGCCGCGGAACATCGGGCGGTTTTCGCAGGGACTTCGGTTCCAGCAGGCCGGTAGGATCAGACGACCAGAGAGCCTTCGGGCGAACTGGACGGCAGATCGGACGGGCTCCTCCTAGAGGGAGCTGCAAGATGGAATGCGACGCCTGAGCTGGTGAGCCAGGATCGAGAAGCGGGGTTACAAACTCATTCGTGAGGGCGGGACCAAGGTAGATCGAACACCGGCAGATCCTTCGCTCGGCGCATTGGGGGCTGGCAGCAATGCCGGCCCCCATTTCGTTATGGGCTAGCAAGTCGCAAGCTTCGCCCGGCACTCCATCGGAAGTGCAGTCTGCCGCTCGCTCTGCCAGCCAGCGCGCTTCATCAAGAAACCTGCCCCAAAGTTCAGTCGCTTACGGCTGTTTTCTGCTTTATGCCCTAGGCCTCGGCAGCAGGGGCAAAGGCATGCGGCGGATCGTCAGCGCAATCATCGGTATCATCTTGTTCGGGAGCGGGGCGCAGGCGCAACGCGCGGGCCAGCTAATCGCGGCCGTCCCGGTGGCGAGCCAGGTGGCGGGCAGCAACGCCTGGCGCATCCGCTACTGGACCACCGACGAGAATAACCAGCCGTTTCAGGCGACCGGCATGGTGGTCGCGCCAGCGACGCCGTCCGCGCGGGCGCGGCCCGTGCTGGCGTGGACGCACGGGACATGGGGCATCCAGCAAGCCTGTTCGCCCTCGGCCAGCCCGAACTTCTGGGTCCAGACCCCGGGCCTCGGTGCGCTGCAACAGGGCATGACCGTCATCGCGCCGGATTATATCGGTCTTGGCGGCGGGGGCGGGATGCATCCGTTCCTGGTCGGGGTCGCAACGGGCCACGCGGTGCTGGACGCGGTGCGGGCGGCGCAATCGGTCAATGGCGCGAGTGCCGGACGGCGGTTCGCCGTGTGGGGCGAAAGCCAGGGCGGTCACGCGGCGTTGTGGACGGCGCAGGTTCAGCCGACATACGCGCCCGAGCTGCAGCTGGTCGGCGCCGCCGCCGCCGCGCCGCCAACCAGCCTGCCGGCCAATTTGCGGCAGGCGCCGAATGCCGGCGCGCGGACCTTCTTCACGGCGCTGATCGCCGCAAGCTGGTCGCAGCATTACGGCATTCTGTTGACCTTCGTGCGGCCGCTGTCGCGCGGCATCATCAACAACCTCGCGAACAAATGCATTTCGGTCGACAGCAAGCCGAACGTGATGACGCTGCTGGGCATCGCGACGCTGCAGCGCAACCTGCGCGACGTCGACCTGGCGTCGACCCCGCCATGGGCCGGCTACGCGGTGGGCAACAGTCCACAGACAGGCGGCTTCGGCGTGCCGTTGCTGATCGCGCAGAATAGCGGCGACCAGCTGGTCGCGCCGCAGGTGACGCGGACCTACGCGCAGGCATTGTGCCGAAATCGTCAGCGGCTGGCGTGGATCACGCTGAACGGCAGCGGCGGCCATGTCACGAGCGGCAAGGATAGCGCGGCGCAGACGCTCAGCTGGGTCGCGGACCGCTTTGCCGGGCGGCCGGCGCCCAGCGATTGTGGGCGTTTCTGACGGTGGACCCCCGCCTGCGCGGGGACACGAATGGTTCGGAATGGGACGTGCGCGACGGCGCAGGCGCCTTGCGACGAACCGACGGATATAAATTCGCGACCGCCCGTTTGGGGCTTCAGGTGGCAGCGGCGATCGGGCCGTTGGAGCGGCGGGTGCGAAGGAGTGAAACGTGTTCCGCGCGATTGCTGCTTTGGCTTTGGCCACCACATCCGCCCAGACGATGGGCGCCCAGTCCCCCGCCGCCCTGAATCCCGCGAACAGCTGGTGGGAGCGCGTGACGGTCACCGTCAGCGACGATGGGACCACGCATAGCTGCATGTATCAAACGAGCAGCCAGGCTGCCGGCCAGGATTGCTCGACCGAGGGCGGCGCCAACGCCAAGATGCTGGGCGCCAGCGTGTCCGGCGGCCAGCAGAGCGCCAAGGATCAATATTCGCGGATCACGTTCGAGCGACGCTTCACGCCCGGCATGACGCCGCAGACCCAGACCCTCGAGCCCGGTGAGACCTTGCTTGGGGGCCAGGTGATGGCGCTGGCGATCGACGCGCGCGGCGCGGTCAAGCATTGCAAGATCGTCGCCACCTCGGGCGCTGTGACGCCGCAATATGGCTGCGACGAGGCGGCGGCAGAGAAGTTTGAAGCGAGCGCTGGAAGCGCGAAATCGAACGCCGGCGCCCGCGATGGCTACATGACCATCCTGGTCTACGGCCACTCCGAGCATCTGGTCTAAGCCAGCGTTGCGCGATCGACCGGGAGCCTCGCCGGGTCAGCGACGAGGCGATCGTGACGACATCCACCGAATTGGCCGCGCGCGTTGGCAGGATCCTGTCCGAAGGCAAGGAACTTCGTCCAGCCGCCTGAAGCGAGCTAAAGACCTAGCTTCCGGCGGTAATCCGGCGGTTTGCCCGACTGACGCCAGTACGCGTCAAAGCCGAGATCTTTGACCAACTTTTCGAAGCGAGGGTCGGCGCGCATCCGTTTCGCTGGAGGTTGGAACAGAAACCGAGTCTCGCGTTGGTCAAGCGAGACTGAGGAGGACGAAGGCAGATCAGGAATCACGAATCCCGTATTGAAATAATAGGCATTCGCGATTGCGAAGGCGTCGTCCAGCCGGCCAAGGGCACTGGCGCTTTTGATCGCCTCTTCGGCCGGCAGCGTGAATGCCCTTGCGCTCTTGCGTCCTTCGGCGACAATCGCGTCGGCTTCGGATTGGCCGCCGCCCGCAATCAATGCGGCAAGTCGCTTATATTCTACGACGTCAGCGTCAGACACGTTGGAAGGGCGGGCCTGCGGATCATCGCTGAGTGCGGCAACGGCTCTTGTAAGCCCCCCGTAAATCGCGATTTCCGCCCTTGCGTACCAGAGCGACCCTTGAGTCGGGTACAGGGCGGCAGCATCGCCGATCGCCTGATCCAGCTCGGCAAGTCGTCCTGAACTCCATAGTGCGTGGATGAAGTTCGTATACTCCGCAGGAGTGAAAGGCTTGTGTTTGATGCGTTGATAGTAACCAATTGCTTCGCTCGAGCGGCCCACGAATTGCAGCGACACCGCCATGATGTTCAGCAGGTCATCTTGTGGACCCGAGGCAAGTGCCTTCAACAAGCGACTCTCGCGCTCTGCCCAAGGGCCGACCAGCGGCAAGGCGACTGCCAGCGCGAGTTCGCCGATCTGATTATGCGAATCCAAATCAAGCGCGTGACGGCCCGCGGCCTCCGCTTTCGCCCTCAGCGTCACCGCCTCGGACCGTTCCCGATTGTGTGAGAGAATGCCGTAGGTATAGCCGAGCCAGCCCCATGCATTCGGATAGTTCGGAGCAATCTGCACAGCGCGTTGATAGAGGCCAAGGGCCTGGTTCTGCCCGTCGCGCGTGTTTTGATCCATCATCTGCTTCGCTTGCGCGAGCAGCGGAGCGATCTCCGGCGGTGGTGAATCCTCGGCTTGCCTAACGCGCGCGAGGTACAGGCCGCCAGCTCCTGCGGCCACCGCCGTCACCGCACCCGCGCCGATCAGGAAGCTGCGGCGGGTTGGGGGATCACCGCGGTCCCGACTGGCGCCTTCGGGCGGGGCCGCTCCGCTCACGTTCGCGACAGTGTCGGCGAGCGCGGCGAAGTCCGTGCGACCGCGCGGCTTCAACGCATTGGGGAGGTCAATCGTCTGATACTGGCGGAAGCCCAGCGGTGGAGTGCAGGCGTCGATGCGGACGGGAATCAATCTGCCGGAATCGCGACCGGCTGCGGCCTCGTCGCGAACCCATGCGGAATGAATCGATCGTTCGGACCATAGGACGACAACGGCGCCTGCCTCAGCAAGTGCGCGCTCGATCTCTTGCGCATATTGGCTGCCGCCGCGGATGTGACGGTCCCACCAGACTTCGTGTCCGGCCTTTTCCAGAGCAGTTGCGATCTTGCTGGCCGCCGCCTGGTCATCGCGATCGTAGCTCAGGAAGACTTTCGTCATGTGCGCGGCCCCCAACGCAACCGCAGTCAATCACCGGGGGCAAGAAGTTGCAAGTACGCGGGGATGTCCCGCGATCCGACGCCGTCAATCGACGATGATCTGGTCGCTCATGCCCATCTGGGTGTGGAAGAAGTGGCTGCAGTGGGCGGTGTAGGTGCCGCGCTGCGGGATGAGCGTGACGCTCTTCGTTTCATGCCCGCGCAGCTCAATCTCCCCGTCCGGCGCCGCGCCGACGGTGATGCGGGAGGCGGCGAAGAAAGTCTTGGCGGTGAAGTCGTGGCCGCTGCCGGAGCTGTTGACGAAGGTCAGCGTGACGGGCTGGCCAGCGATGAGGTGGATCGGCTTGGGTGCGAAGCTGAAGCTGGAGACGGTGATGGTTTGCGCGGCGGGCTGGGCGGCGGCGGTTCCGGACAAGCCGATTGCTGCGATCATAAGGTGACGGAGGCTTAGCATCGGTAGGCTCCCTGATGGAGGGCTCGCATATACCACCGCTCGCAAGTGAACATAAATAACCAAATAGGCAAAATAATTCTTGACAGCGTCACGCTGTTTGGGTACACATCAGGAACAGTCGAGAAATGCGCCGCGGCGGAGCGGTGGCGCTGAGCGGGTCGCTCCCACGTGGAGGCGGCCCGTTTTTGCTTCTGCGGTTGGTTGGTGGCGCGGGTGGGGATCGTGTTTGGGCTGGATCCCCGCCTTTGCGGGATACGGTTGAGGGTTGCTTAGGGGCCTTCGCGGGGGAGTGGGGAGGGCCCGCTCCTGTTGGTTTTGGGCAGTCGCGGGCCCATCGGCTGCGGAGGTCTTAAGGCCGAAACCGACGGCTGCGCCGTTAGCAGAATTAACATAGATTTAACAGCCGTTTTTTGGCGGCTGGGAATGCGTTGGTTACGCGAGCGTGGAGCCGTTCGTGTGGATCACCGAGAGTCTGGGCCCTTGCCTTCGCAGGGTCATTTAGGGAGCGAGCGGTGGGGCGGAAGAGGGAGCTGACGCTGGTGGGCGGCAGCGAAAGGAAGCTGCGCAAGCGGGCGGTGCGGGACTGGTCGGTGGCGAAGGCCAGGGCTTTCCTGGGCGTGCTGGCGGAGACCTGCAACGTGTCGGAAGCGTGCCGGCAGAGCGGGGTGCCGATGACGGTGGCCTACCGCCAGCGGAAGCTGGACGCCGGCTTTCGCGCTTCGTGGATCGAGGCCATCGGCGTCGCTTACCAGCGGTTGGAAATGATCCTGCTGGAGCGGGCGTTCAGCGGGGTCGAGCGGGTCATCCGCCACAAGGACGGCAGCGAAAGCCGGATGCGGGAATATTCGGACGCGCTGGGGCTCAAGCTGATCCAGATGCACCACGGCGGCCGAGGCGAACAGCGCGCTGCCCCCCGAAGATGTCGACGAAATTCGCGAGCGGCTGGTCCGCAAGCTGCAGCGGTTGAAGAAGCGCAATGAACAAGAGCAGGAAGCAGAAAGAGCCCAATTACGGGGTGCTGCGCCAAGAGATGGCGATGCTGTCGGACGCGACGCCGGCGCAGCAGCACCAGATCATCAAGGGGATGACGGTTGAGCGGCTGGCGTGCCTGGATGCCGAGTTCGAGCATTGGGCGCACAAGAACCAGCTGCCCCCGGACGTCGAGGGCTGGCGTACCTGGCTGATGATGGCCGGGCGCGGGTTCGGGAAGACGCGCGCCGGGGCGGAGTGGATCTACCGGCTGGGGAATAGCCGGCCGAACAGCCGGATCGCGCTGGTCGGGGCGACGATCGCCGAAGCGCGGAGCATCATGGTCGAGGGGGTGAGCGGGCTGTTGAGCGTGGCGCGGCGGCATCGCACGAACCTGCGGTGGGAGCCGAGCCTGGGGCGGCTGCACTGGCCGAACGGGAGCCAGGCGCAGCTTTTCTCGGGCGACAATGCGGACGGGTTGCGGGGATCTGAGCATCATTTCGCGTGGGGCTCTGCAGTTGCTCGATTTTGCCACTGCCGGAGCGGTGATCGAACTGCCGCGCGACGATCCCCCGTCAAGCCCGGCCGTTGGCGACTGCTACATTGTCGGCCCGGCTCCGACGGGTGCGTGGACCGGATGGGCAGGGGCTCTCGCAGGATATTCCGCGGGCGGTTGGCGGCGCGTCCTTCCGGTGCCCGGAATGTGTTTCTACGTGCAGTCGACCGACCAGTGGGCCTGCTATCGCGGGTCGGCGTGGGAGATCGGCGCCTTGCGAGGTTCGCGAGTGGTCATTGACGGGTTGCAAGTTGTCGGTCCTCAACTTCCGGGCGTTGCCGCGCCAGCGGGCGGATCAATTATCGATAATGAAGCGCGTGCGGCCATCGCCCAGATCCTCGGCGCTTTGCGAAGCCACGGTCTGTTGGCCGACTGAGCAGAGCTTTTGGTTCGGAGGCGGTCCGACTGCGGCATTTCGGCAACAGACACGGCCACACGCAAGCTTGCACGCCACCAAGCCCTCTCATAAAGTATCGTTGCGCTTTAGTTTTAAAACGCACGTGAAAGGGGACAATTATGCGCAAGCTGGCCATTGCGATGGCGCTCGCATCGACTGGACTCGCGACGCCTGCCGTTGCGAAGGACCATTCGGTGTACGTGGGCCTCGAAGGCGGCGTGATGTGGGTTGAGGATTCTCAATTCAACGTCACGGACGCGGCGACCAATCCGCGATATGTGATCGACCACAAGTCCGGCTACGATGTCGATGCGGTCGCCGGCTATGATTTCGGCGCGGTTCGCGTTGAAGCGGAGTTGGGGTGGAAGCGGGCAGGCAACGCCAGCCTGAACTCGGTCACCACGGTTTATCCGACCAATGGCCATACCAACGTCTTGTCGCTGATGGGCAATGTCCTGCTCGACTTCGGGGATGAGGGCTTCAGCGGTTATCTGGGCGGCGGTGTCGGCATGGCCCGCGCCAAGTACAGCTTCAATGCAGCTTCGCTGCCGCCGTACATCGGGGCCGTTGGATTCTCAGACTCCGACAGCCGTTTGGCTTGGCAGGGCATTGCCGGCGTGCGCTATGCGGTGACGCCGAATGTCGACATCGGTTTGAAATACCGATTGTTCAACGTGTCTCGCCTGCGGTTCAATGGGACGTTCCCGGTCACCGGCGGAACGCGCACGGGCGACATCAGCGCGCGGTTCCGGTCGCACAGCTTGCTGGCAAGCGCGATCTACAATTTCTACGCGCCGCCACCGCCGCCTCCACCTCCGCCGCCGCCACCGCCGCCTCCGCCGCCTCCGGCGACGCAGACGTGCCCGGATGGCTCGGTGATCCCGGCTGACGCAGCGTGCCCGGCTCCGCCGCCGCCGCCGCCGCCACCACCACCGGCGCCGGAACGCGGCTTCTAAGCGAAGTTCGTACGCAACGATTGACCGGCTCGGGCTAGCGCCCGGGCCGGTTTTTCATTGTGTGAACGCTTATCGAGCGACGTTGCCCGGAGCGGCAGAGGCCCAGCGGGGGGCGGCCTTATCCCAGCCGTAGAAGTCGTCGGTGTAGACGAGCTTTCCGTCGGTCACCTGCGCGGTGAAGTAAGTCAGGACGACCGGTACGCCTTGCGGAAGCTGCGAGCGCAGTTCCGGCTCGTTGGACGGCGCGACCGGATCCTGGCCGATCAGCCAGCGACCGAGGCGGCGGGCATCTTCAAGCCGCACGCAACCATTGCTCAGGTTACGCCTCGCCTTGGCGAAGAGATCCTTGCCCGGGCTGTCGTGGAGGTAGATCCCTTCGGGGTTGGGAAAAGGAAATTTGAGCTTCCCCATCGAATTGAGCGGACCGGGATCCTGTCGCACGAATAAATGGGACGTGCCGGCCGCGGCGCCCTTCCAATCCACGGTCGCGGCATCGAGAACGGTCGGGTTCTCGCTCCACTGATCGATCACGCGGTAGCCGTGCGACTTCAAATAGCCCGCGCCTTGCTTGAGGTACGTCGGCGCGATCGTCTTTCGCACCAAATGGTCGGGCGCATGCCAGTAGGGGTTGTAGGTGACATAATACATCATGCTGGCGATCAGCGGCGTCGGGAGCTCGTTGGTCCCAACGATGACCTTCATTCGGTCCACCGGCTGCCCGTTTTCGAACATCGTCAGCATCTGCGAACCCGAATCCACCAGCACGAAGCGACCGCGTGCGGGGATTGAGCGCGCTCGGTCGAGGTTAGCGAGCAAGCGCGGATCGGGAGTGAGGTTGCCACTGCTTTGCGCAGCCGCCCAGCCGGCATCGCGGAGTTGCTGGTAGATTGGGTTCAGGTTCGACGTTGTCGTCAAGTACTGACTTAGCGACGGCGCCGCTGCCGCAGTCAGCAAGATCTCATCGGTCTGCACGCCCTGCGGGCGCAGGACAGGATAAGCGTAGATCATGCCATCCGTTGGCCGCTTCAGCGCTTGCACATAGCGGACCCACGCGGTGGACAACGTCTGCTCGGCGGTCGCCAGCGCGGCCGGATTTGCGGACGCAGCCGAGACCGCTGCCTGAACTTGCACGGCAAGCTGAGGACCTTCGGCGAACCCGTCGAAGGGCGCACGCTGGAGGATCGCAACAAGCTGCGCGGGCGCAGGGTCCTGGGCGCCGGCGCGAAACCAGATTGGCTTGAAATGATATCGGGCGTACGCCGCGCTGACGTCGGGCCCGACAGCCGGCGTAGCATTTAGTTGAGCGGACACGGGGCTGGAGGCCAGAGCAAGGCCGCCAAGACCGGCCAGCAAAATCGCCTTCAATTTCCGTTGCACTGCCGCTCCCCTCAAAATTTGCCCAAAGTCTAGCGCACCTTATCCGATAGCCAAGCTGCATCGGCGATGAATCGTTTGGCCTCCATCTTGAACGTGGGCCCGCCGGCGCATAGGCCGAGCCAAAACCTGCAGCAGGATAGAGCACGATGGATATTAAGGGCGTGGCGGCGGTCGTCACCGGTGGCGCTTCAGGGCTTGGCGAAGCGACGGCGCGCGAATTGGCGCGGCGCGGCGCCAAGGTGGCCGTCTTCGATCGCGACACCCTGCGCGGTGAGCAGGTCGCCGCGGATATTGGCGGAGTCTTCTGCGAGGTCGACGTAACATCGGACGAGAAGGTTAAGGCTGCTTTCGAAAAAGCTCGGGCGGCGCACGGCCAGGAGCGGATCCTCGTCAATTGTGCCGGCGTCGCCAACGCAGCGAAGACGGTTTCACGCGACAAGGAAACCAAAGCTGCCAAGGCTTACCCGATCCAACAGTTCGAACTGGCCATCCAGATCAACCTGATCGGCAGCTTCCGATGTCTGGCCACGAGCGCCTTCGGCATGGTTGACCTAGAGCCGCTCGCCGACGGCGAGAAGGGCGTGATCATCAACACTGCGTCGGTCGCCGCGGAAGACGGGCAGATCGGCCAGGCCGCCTATTCGGCGTCCAAGGGTGGCGTACTGGCGATGGCCCTGCCGATTGCCCGCGACCTGATGAACGAAGGCGTGCGCGTGAACACTATCCTGCCTGGCGTGTTCAAAACGCCGATGGTCGCGATGATGCCGCCGAACGTGCAGGACGCGCTCGGCGCGCAGGTGCCGTTCCCCAAGCGGCTGGGACAGCCCGACGAATATGCGCGGCTGGCCTGCTTCATGATCGAGAACGTTTACATGAATGCCGAGGCGGTACGGCTCGACGGCGGCATTCGGATGGCGCCGCGCTAGAATGGATCGGGCGCGTCTCGTCGAGGAATTGGCCGAGGCGGCGCGCGAGGCCGGAGAGGCGATCCAGCAGATCGTCCGGCGCGGATTCGATATTGAGACTAAGGCTGATCGTTCGCCGGTTACTGAGGCCGACCGCGCGGCCGAGCTAATCATTCTTGCGGCACTAGCGCGCGCAGCGCCGGGCGTGCCTGTGATCGCGGAAGAAGAAGTTGCCGCGGGGCGGATACCGACACACGGCGATACGTACTTCCTGGTCGATCCTCTCGACGGCACGAAAGAGTTCGTTCGCGGTGGGACGGATTACACGGTCAACATCGGGCTTATCGAACATCGGCAGCCGACGGCGGGCGTCGTCTACACGCCTGCTACCCGCCGATTGCACGCTGGTGTCGTGGGCACAGGTGCTTGGCTTGAGGCCGACGGAAAGCGAGGGGAAATCCGCACGCGGTCGAAAAGCGAATTGCTAACGGCCGTCGCGTCCAAGTCCCACCTTAACCAAGCGACGATCGACTATTTGGAACAGGCGGCTGGTAGTTGCGGCTATGCAGCCGTCGGGTCATCGCTCAAATTCTGCATCGTAGCCGAGGGCGAAGCGGACATTTACCCGCGCGCGTCCCCGACCAGCGAATGGGACACTGCGGCCGGGCACGCCGTACTGCTGGCTGCCGGCGGGCTGGTCGATGGGCCCGACGGTGATTCACTTCAATATGGCAAAGCGGCTTTTCTGAATCGTGCCTTTGTGGCGACCTCGGGATGGAAGCCGCCGCGGTTGGCGCCGTATCTCGAACCGTTCGCGGGCGGCGGTGATCTACCCGAGGGCGTCTGAACCTAACAAACTTGCTCCATTATGGATGTAATCTTCGTCCGGTGATCGAGCGGCTAAGTCGCAGTGAGCGAACTTCGAACCGGGCTGCCTCGATTCTTTGATAAAGTTCGCTCGCGAGCTGACGGTCAACGAGCCGCGCTTCCAAGCCGACGAGCGTATCCCGGGCCGCATCAAGCGCTTCAGAAATCTCCGCGAGCCAACGAGCGTTTTCCGCCGCTGGACGTTCGATCGGTACGCTGCACATTTGATTTCAGAGCCCCCTCGAGCGCTGTAAAACAAGATATGCGAACTTCCATGTGGATAGGTCCATTTCGGACTCAAAACCGACTAACTTCCATCCGAAATGCCGGTTATCCACGTCTTGCTCGGACCCGCTCGCCACTCAGGGGGCATCTATGGACGCGTATTCGAGCAGCTCAGACGATTTCAATTATTCTGGTGGGTCAGCCCCCGTCTTAATCGCTGCGAGCAGCGGTCGGGCAATGCGCGAAGCAGAGTCGATCATGGACGCCAGCGGACTGCGAGTCGGCGCTCGGCTTCCTGTTGAAGAAGCGCTCGCACGCATCAGATGCCAGCCGACCACCGCTGCTGTCTGGCTTGAACTGGATCGCGATTGCGGAGAGCCGATGGATGCGCTTCTCAAGCAAGTCGATCACGATGTGTCGCGGGGCTTCTACGCAGCAATCGTCTCCACTTCATCCGAGGTACTCGACGCCGTCAGCGCGAAGATTGGCGATAGCGCTGTTGAACTTATTGTGGACGCCAATGAGGTGGAACGGACGACTGCGCTGTCTTTGGCGTTAGCGCAACGCGGGCGCACGTCTCGGTACAGCGATATCGGGTCGGATCGTAATGCCGAGCGCTTGAGGCAATTGAGTGAGGAAGTCAGCCGGATCGCGAGTACGCTCGCGCGTCTGTCCGTCGGACCAGATACGACGCGTCCTCTCGTACAACCCATGCCCGCTGGGGACATGCCGGCAGTTTCAATTGAGACGGTACGGCAAGTTATCCGGGCGCGCCGACTTCGGAGTCGCTTTTTCTCTGAAGATCTCTTCGCGGATCCTGCTTGGGATATGCTTCTTGATCTGTTGCAGGCGGAGATCGCTCAATTGCGCGTACCCGTGTCCAGCCTGTGCATTGCCGCGTCCGTGCCTGCGACGACTGCGCTTCGCTGGTTGAAGACGCTCGTCGACCAGGGATTGTTCGTGCGGCGCCCCGACCCTCATGACGGCCGACGGGTCTATGTCGAGCTAGCGTCCGACGCGAGCCACGCAATGAAGCGCTACTTTGCGGAGGTTGGACCGGTCGCGGCAATTTGAGCGGCTTGCGGCCCGGCGGCCCGCATGGCAGGGCGGCCCACGCGGGCGGTTAGCTCAGTTGGTAGAGCATCTCGTTTACACCGAGAGGGTCGGCGGTTCGAGCCCGTCACCGCCCACCAATCCGATGGCGATTAGCGGCGGCTTTTCGTGCGATTGAATGCAATCGCCTCGCGAACAAGGCTGGCGACCGCTTCTTCATAGATCTCATCGCCTTCCGCAAAATCGATGGCACGGCGCGTGCCGCCAGTCAGACTCGCGTTGAACAGTTTCGCCGGGTCATCAAGCGAGGCGCCGTTGGCGAAGGTCAGCTTGACCGCATTCTTGTAGACTTCGCCGGTGCAGATCATGCCGTCTAGTGACCAAACTGGAACGCCGGACGGATTGCTCGGCTTCCGCCATTTGATCTCTTCAACGATGTCGGGATCGGCGGATCGGATGGCGCTGCGTAGCTGACCCAGCATCGTTCCCCGCCAGCCGTCGATGCCAGCGATCTTACGGTCAATCTCTTCCGATGCGTCCGTCATGTCGCCATCCTGATCAAAGGGTTCGAACCAGTTTCATCGCCACGGCTAGCCATGGGGGATTTGCCACGACCTGCTGCCTGCCGCCCGCCTCCAGCGGCAGGATTTGAAGCTTGTCGGCGTCGCGGTTGATGAGGCGCCCGAAGAGGAACCGGCCGGCCGGTCGGGGGACAAGCACGTCCCGATTCATCGCTTTCCGGTAATCGCCGGCTTCCAGCGTCTGGCACCACAATTCATCGCCAGCGCGATAGTCGCCTACGCTTCCGCCGACCAGGACCGCAACCTGTCCTTCGTTCGCGCGCGGAGACACGACAATCGATTCCTTGCGGGGAGCCAGTGCGCCGCCAGCGCCGAGCACCGCCACGACCTTGAGCTCGGTCTTGTCGCCGCCCTCGACCAAGTCTTGTGCCTCGACACCTAACGCTGTCGCGATCCGGTTCAGCCAGCCGACCGATACCGTACGCGTGCCGGTTTCGAGGCGGCCGATTGTCTGCGCCGTCGTTGGCGGCGAACAGCGCGACGCCACGTCGTCCAGAGTCATTCCTCGGGCGCGGCGAACTTCACGAATACGAGTAATCATCGGGCTTCAGTCCAGCTAACCAATTTGGTTTTCTGACTGTCCTACAGTTTTGCCGATGTGGCAAGCGCTGTTCCTATCAAGGAGTAGGCCATGCCCCAAAACCAAACACGCATACTGGAAGAACGTAAAGTCGACCGCGACGTGGTCAGTGACAGACGCGGTGACGCCTCCTTACGCTCGGTGACGATCAACGTCACGGAATCACCGCTCGGGTGGCTGTTCGCGCGCAAGTTCATCACCCGGCGCGAATATGAAGCGGTAGAGCGGCTACGCGGTGACTGGGAGCGCGCCCAGCTATCGCAGCGGGTCACCATGTCCTTGGATGCTGCGCCTGTAACGCGGGGTCGCGGCTGGTTAGGTGCGCAGCCGGACCTCGGGGGCAGCCAGATCGACGCCAAGCGCCGGTTCGACAGCGCGATCGCGGCCGCCGGGCCGGGACTGACCGACATCCTCTGGCGAATCGTCTGCGCGGGGGAGGGAATGCGCGATGCCGAGACGGCGCTCGGCTGGCCGGCGCGGTCGGGCCGGCTAGTCCTGACTTTCGCACTCGACCGGGTGGCGGATCATTATGCGATCCGCTGAGCAAGAAAAGCGCCGCGCCCCTGAGGAGGCGCGGCGTCGTTTTCCAAGAAATACGCTCTTAGAACGAGCTACCCGAGCTGCCCGACCCACCGGTCTGGTCGTTGTCGGTATCGCTGTCGTCTTCGTCGAGGGCGCCCTGGCCCTGTTCGGCGAAGTCGCTGCCGCCGGTCGCATTGCCCGACGATCCGCCTTCCTGCAGATAGTCGCCGGAGCCCGTGCCCTGCGAACCGATGAAGTTTTCGTCGGACGAGCGCGACGAAGACCCTTCGACGTTGCCGTTGCCGCCGAACTGATCGGCGACCATGCTGTCGCCAGCGCCGCTTGACTGGGTCTGGCCGCCGGAGCTTTGACCGCCTGAACTCTGGCCGCCGAAATCAGCACCCTGGCTCATCGTGGTTCCCGAACCGGTTTCGCTGTCGTTTCCACCGATCGGCTGATTGCCCTGGCTCATATTCTGCTGCGAGCCGAGCCCGCCACTTTGCTGACCCTGTTGCTGACCAAATTCATTCTGCTGGCTTTGCTGGCCAGTCGTCTGCTGATCCTGACGGCCTTCGCTGCCGCCGAATTCCTGATCTTCCCGTTCTTCAGCCATTGTGAATACTCCCACATGGCCCCCGCGTTGCTCTGCACGTTAAACAAGCGTTGGCGAGCAGACGTTCCTACGGCTGATAGGCCTATGCGACGAACCGCTTGGCGCACGAAAAAGGGCCGCCGATCCTGCGACCGGCGACCCTGATTTTCGTTACCGAAGAGGCGGTTAAGCCTGCTCGGAGTCGCCTTCGGCAGCAGCCGGAGCTTCGGCCGGCGCTTCCGCCGTCGCGCCCGGTTCTGCGTTCGGATCGTAAGCCTCGGTGAAGCCCGCGTCGTCGCGCTCGAACATCTGCGCCATGACGTCGACGCCCTGCGCCTGCAGCTCGGCTTCTTCCGGCGAGCGGGCGACGTTCACCTTGACGGTGACGGCCACTTCCGGGTGAAGCGCGATCTTCACGTCATACATGCCGATCGCCTTGATCGGACGATCCAGGACGACCTGGCTCTTCGTCACGTGCGCGCCTTCGGTCTCAAGCGCCTCGACGATGTCGCGAGCACTGACCGAACCGTAGAGCTGGCCGGTGTTCGACGCCTGGCGAATGAGCTGGACGGTCTTGCCGTCGACGCCCTTCGACGCCTTTTCGGCATCGCCGCGGCGATTGGCGTTCTCTTCCTCGATGCGCGCCCGGTTGGCTTCGAAGACCTTGCGGTTGGCTTCGTTGGCGCGCAGCGCCTTCTTGTTGGGGAGAAGGAAGTTGCGAGCGAACCCGTCCTTGACCTTCACCACATCGCCGATGGCGCCGAGCTTTTCGACACGCTCAAGCAGAATGACTTCCATTGTGAGCGCTCCTTACTTCACGACGTAGGGAAGCAGGCCGATGTGGCGCGAGCGCTTGATCGCTTTCGCCAGCTCACGCTGCTTCTTGGAGGAGACGGCGGTGATCCGCGACGGCACGATCTTGCCGCGCTCGGACACGAAGCCCTGAAGCAGGCGCACGTCCTTGTAATCGATCTTCGGCGCGTCCTTGCCCGAGAAGGGGCACGACTTGCGGCGGCGGAAAAATGCGCGGGCCATTATTCGACCTCCTCTTCACGGTTGGCGCGATACTCGCTGCGGTCACCGCGGTCGTCGCGGCGCGGGCCGCGCTCGCGGTCCTTTTCGCCACGGCGCATCATGGCCGACGGGCCTTTTTCATGCTCGTCGACGCGCAGGGTGAGGAAGCGGATGATGTCTTCATTGATGTTCGACTGGCGCTCCAGCTCGGCGATCGCCGGGGCGGGGGCATCGATGTCCAGCGCAACGTAGTGCGCCTTGCGGTTCTTCGCGATCCGGTACGCGAGGCTGCGCAGGCCCCAGGTCTCGGTCTTGGCGATCGATCCGCCATTGTCGGTGATGGTCTTGGTGGCGTTTTCCGCGAGTGCATCGACCTGGGCCTGAGCCAGATCCTGACGCGCAAGGAAAACATGCTCGTAGAGCGGCATGTGTTCTCGTCCATGTTGGCCGATCGCTGACGCCGCCCAATGCGGACGCCCCTCCGGCTGTCGTTCAAAATAAACAAGCGCGAAAGGCCAAGCCTCTCGCGCCAGCGGTCGGCCCATTGCCGCAAAGTGGGTGAAATGGCAAGGCTTACGGTCATGGCCACGCCGCTGAAGCCGGTGAGCACGAACTCCGATCCGCTCGACGGCATGAGCCTGCCGGGCTGGCTTTATCACGATCCCGAGTTTCTCGAAGCGGAGAAGGCCGCATTCCTGCGGGCGGCGCCGCAGGTCGTTTGTCATGAGAATGAGATCCCGCGGCCGGGCGAGTGGCGCAGCCTGGAATATCTTGGCGAGAGCGTCATCGTCATCCGAGGCGACGACAATCAGGTCCGGGCCTTCTCGAACGTCTGTCGGCATCGTGGTTCGCGTCTGGTTGACGGGAGCGGCGGTTGCGCGCGGGTGTTGACCTGTCCCTATCACGCGTGGAGCTACGCGCGGGATGGGCGGCTGGTCGGTGTGCCGCATCGCGGTGAATATCCGGGTCTGCGCACGGAGGGCCTTGGCCTGATGCCCGTCGCGCTCGAGAATTGGCGCGGCTTTCTTTTCGTAACGCTCGAACCGGGCGCGCCGTCGGTCACGGAGATGATGGCGCCTTATGAGGCCGAGGTCGCGCCGTACCGGTTCGAGGAACTACAGGCGATCGGGCGGGTCACGCTGCGTGAGCGGCCGCTAAACTGGAAGACGATCGCGGACAACTATTCCGACGGGCTGCACATCCCCGTCGGACATCCTGGGCTGACCCGGCTGTTCGGTCGCAATTACCGCATCGAAGCGCGTGAGAATGTCGACCGGATGGAAGGCGATCTTGTTGAAGCAGCTTCGACGAACCCCAGCGAACGAGCCTATCAGGAACTGTTGCCGGCCGTGGAGCATCTGCCGGCGAGCCACCAGCGCAAGTGGCTCTATTACAAGCTGTTTCCGAACGTCGCCTTCGACATTTATCCCGACCAGGTCGATTTTATGCAATTCCTGCCGGTCAGCGCGACCGAGACAGTGATCCGTGAGATCAGCTACGCACTGCCCGATCAACGCCGAGAGATGCGCGCGGCGCGCTACCTGAACTGGCGGATCAATCGCCGTGTGAATGCCGAAGACACCGAGCTGATTACGCGGGTGCAGCTGGGCATGCAGTCGTCGAGTTATCGGGCCGGCCCCCTGGGCACCAGCGAGGTCTGCCTGCGGAGCTTCGCGCAGAAACTGCGAAAACTCATCCCCGAGGCGCGGCTGGACGCTCCTCCGCCGACCGGCTGGAGCCGTTTAGCCAACGCGAGATAGCGCGGATTGGCAGACCGATCAGTGCCAGCCCAAAGCCCCATAACGTGGCTTCGAGGCCCGCCCCGATGAACATCGCGACCGAGTAAAAGACGCCAATTATCGCGATGATCGCCCAGCGGCCGACGACCTTCAGCTTCAGGGCGGCGGCAGCGCAGACAATGTAAAGCACCAGTGCGGCGACCGTCGAAACGAGCGTGATGAAAACATAAAGCGCGACGAAATTCTTCGACGAGCTCGCCAGCACCAGCAGTGCCGAAATAGCGGCCACGACCAGGATCGCGCCGACCGGCGCGCCGACCTTGTTGGTCTTCTGGAAGACGGGCGGAAGATCTCGCGCGCCGGCAATGGTCCGGCTTATCTCCGCCGCGAACAGCAAGAGGGCGTTGGCCGTCCCGAACGCGCTGATCGCCGCGATGACGGCGACGACGGCTCCAGCCAGGGGCCCGAGGATCGGCGCGATTGCATCGGCGAACGGTGCGCCGCTTTTTGCTGCCAGAGCGCTGGGCAGGAGCATCAGCGTCGCCACGGTCGAGAGGAGATAGATTACCGCCGTAAAGCCGGTGCCGACGATGGTCGCCGTCGGTACCGTAGAGGTTGAATCACGCGTGACGTTCGCCGTGACGGCCGCGGCTTCGAAGCCTGTGAGCGAGAAGAGCATAAGCGCGCCCGCGATGGTGATCGCGCTGACGTTGATCGGCGTAGGCTCCAGCGGTTCCAGGGGCTCGCCGGTCCCCAATCGCACGAGCACGAACAGAACGACCGCCAGCAGCGGGACGATTTTGATCAGCGTCGCGATGACCTGGAGCACGCCGGCCGAACGGGCGCCGCGAAGGTTCACGAGGCTAAGGATCACGATTGATCCAAGCGCGACGGCGATTAGCCCCGGACCGGAGCCGACCTGCGGAACCACATGGCTGAGCGCGCCGGCCATCGCCACGGCCACACCCGCCACGCCGGTAATCTGCGAAACTACGTAGCTCCACAGAGTGAGGAACGCGGCCGTTTCGCCGAACGCCTCTGTCACATAGGCGAACGGCCCGCCCGGGATGACCGCTGCAAGCCGCGCCAGGCAGAAGGCGAGGCACATCGTCCCGAAGCCTGTCAGCAGGAAGGCGATGACCAGGTTATAGCCGTAGGGCGCGAGGGTAGTGGGCAGCAGGTAGATGCCCGAGCCGACCATCGTGCCGACGACCATTGCCGCGCTCATCCACTTGCCGAGCATCCGCGATGCGGGCTCGGGATGAGTGTCGATGCTGATGTTGTGATCGGTCATGGGCGCCCGCTTTGCACCCCCGGGCAGGGTTGGCAATCCAAGCCCTTGGGCCTAGGCCGCGCGCCAAATTCAGGGGATTTCAATGCGCGCATTCACTTTTCCGGGACAGGGAAGCCAGGCCGTCGGCATGGGGGCGGCACTCGCCAATGCGAGCCGCGCTGCCAAGGACGTCTTTGCGGAGGTGGACGAAGCACTCGGCCAGAACCTGTTTCGCCTGATGAGCGAGGGGCCTGACGACGAACTTAAGCTGACCGAGAATGCGCAGCCGGCGATCATGGCGCATTCGATCGCGGTGCTGCGGACGCTGGGCGTTGATCTGCGTACCGTCGCAAACTTTGTCGCGGGCCACAGCCTCGGGGAATATTCCGCGCTATGCGCCGCGGGCTCGTTCGACCTGCCGACAACGGCAAAGCTGCTGAAGCTCCGCGGCCAGGCGATGCAGCAGGCTGTGCCCGTGGGCGAGGGCGCGATGGCTGCGCTGCTCGGCGCGAACCTCGACCTCGCGCAGCAGATTGCCGACGCCGCCGCACAAGGCGAGGTCTGCACCGTCGCCAACGACAACGATCCGAGCCAGGTGGTCATTTCCGGCCACAAGGCTGCGATCGACCGGGCCATCGAGATGGCCAAGGACATGGGTGTGAAGCGCGCAGTCGCATTGCCGGTTTCGGCCCCTTTTCACTGCCCGCTGATGCAGCCTGCGGCCGACGCTATGCAGGATGCATTGAGGTACGTCGTCGTCGAGACGCCTGGCGTTCCGCTGTTCGCCAATGTGACGGCGCAGCCGACGACCGATCCGGACACCATCCGCACGCAGCTGGTCGAGCAGGTGACCGGCATGGTTCGCTGGCGGGAAAGCGTCGCCAACATGTTCGATGCGGGCGTCCACGAGTTCGTCGAGATTGGCGGCAAGGTCCTCGGGCCGATGGTCAAGCGCATCGCACCGGACGCCAAGGTGACGAGCGTCGTCACCATCGAAGATGTCGAAGCGCTCGCAAAGGAGATTGCATAGATGTTCGATCTGACCGGCATGACGGCGTTGGTGACCGGCGCCAGCGGCGGCCTCGGCAGCGCCATTGCGAAAGCGCTTGCGGGGCAGGGCGCGCGGCTCGCCGTTTCAGGTAGCAATGTCGAGAAGCTCGAGAGCTTCCGCGCAGGCCTTGGAGCCGATCACGTGGCGTTGCCATGCAACCTGTCGGATGGGGCGGCTGTCGATCAGCTGGTCCCGCAAGCGGTCGAGGCGCTCGGCGGCAAGCTCGACATCCTTATCAACAACGCCGGCGTCACCCGTGACAATTTGCTCATGCGGATGAAGGACGAGGAATTCGAGGAGGTGATTCGCATCAACCTCGAAGCAGCCTTTCGGCTGATGCGCGCGGCGGCCAAGCCGATGATGAAGGCGCGCTTTGGGCGCATCATTTCGATTACCTCGGTCGTCGGCGTCACCGGCAATCCGGGTCAGGCAAACTACGTTGCATCCAAGGCTGGCCTCATCGGCATGACCAAAGCCGTGGCGCAGGAGCTAGCCAGCCGGAACGTCACCGCCAACGCTATCGCGCCCGGATTCATGACCTCGGCCATGACCGACGCCCTCAACGAGCAGCAGCGCGCGGGTATACTGTCGCGCATCCCGATGGGGTCCATGGGCAGTGGCAACGACATCGGCGCGGCGTGCGTCTACCTCGCCTCGAAGGAAGCCGGTTACGTCACCGGCCAGACACTTCACGTCAACGGCGGGATGGCGATGCCCTAAGCGCAATTTGCGCTTCGTTGCGGCGCTCCTTGTCGCTCATTTCATCGCACCTATATCCCTCTCACAAAATCAACATTTCGGCCGCCTTTAAGGGGCCGAGTGGGGCTGAAGAGAGAGGGTAGAGAAAACATGGCCAAGGTCATTGGAATCGACTTGGGCACGACCAACAGCTGCGTCGCCGTCATGGAAGGCGGCAAGCCGAAGGTCATTGAGAACAGCGAAGGCGCACGCACCACGCCTTCCGTCGTCGCTTTCACAAAGGACGGCGAACGGCTGATCGGCCAGCCGGCGAAGCGCCAGGCGGTCACCAATCCCGACAATACGATTTTCGCGGTGAAGCGCCTGATCGGGCGCCGGTTCGACGATCCCATCACCAAGAAGGACACCGAACTGGTGCCTTACAAGATCGTCAAGGGCCAGAACGGCGACGCATGGGTCGGCGCCGGCGGCAAGGACTATTCCCCGTCGCAGATCTCGGCCTTCATCCTGCAGAAGATGAAGGAAACGGCCGAAGCCTATCTCGGCGAGACGGTCACCCAGGCAGTCATCACCGTTCCCGCTTACTTCAATGACGCGCAGCGCCAGGCGACCAAGGACGCCGGACAGATTGCGGGTCTGGAGGTGCTGCGTATCATCAACGAGCCGACCGCGGCCGCGCTGGCCTATGGTCTGGAAAAGGACGACGGTAAGACGATCGTCGTTTACGATCTTGGCGGCGGCACGTTCGACGTGTCGGTGCTTGAGATTGGTGACGGCGTGTTCGAGGTGAAGTCGACCAACGGCGACACCTTCCTCGGCGGCGAAGACTTCGATGCCAAAATCGTCAATTACCTGGCCGACAAGTTCAAGGCGAAGGAGAATATCGACCTTCGTACCGACCGGCTCGCGCTGCAGCGGCTGAAAGAAGCCGCCGAAAAAGCGAAGATCGAGCTGTCCTCGGCGCAGACGACCGAGGTCAACCAGCCGTTCATCACCGCCCGCATGGAAGGCGGCGCGACGACGCCGCTTCACCTCGTCGAGACCATTACCCGCGCGGACTTGGAGAAGCTGGTGGCCGATCTGGTCGAGCGGACGATGGAGCCGTGCAAGAAGGCGCTCAAGGATGCCGGCATCGACGCCAAGGGCGTGGATGAGGTGGTCCTAGTCGGCGGCATGACCCGCATGCCGCTGGTCCGCGAGAAGGTGAAGGAGTTCTTCGGCAAGGACCCGCACACCGGCGTGAACCCGGACGAAGTCGTTGCCATGGGTGCGGCGATCCAGGCGGGCGTCCTGCAGGGCGACGTCAAGGACGTGCTGCTGCTCGACGTGACCCCGCTGTCGCTGGGCATTGAGACCCTGGGCGGCGTGTTCACGCGGATGATCGACCGCAACACGACCATCCCGACCAAGAAGAGCCAAGTCTTCTCGACCGCCGAGGATAATCAGAATGCGGTGACCATCCGCGTCTTCCAGGGCGAGCGCGAGATGGCGGCCGATAACAAGGTGCTTGGCCAGTTTGACCTGGTCGGCATTCCGCCGGCGCCGCGGGGCATTCCGCAGATCGAGGTCACCTTCGATATCGACGCCAATGGCATCGTCAACGTGTCGGCCAAGGACAAGGGTACGGGCAAGGAGCAGCAGATCCGCATTCAGGCCTCGGGCGGGCTCAACGATTCCGACATCGAAAAGATGGTCAAGGAAGCCGAGCAGTTCGCCGAAGAGGACAAGAAGCGGCGTTCCGCGGCCGAGGCCAAGAACAATGCCGAAAGCCTGATCCATTCGACCGAGAAGCAACTCGCCGAGCATGGCGACAAGGTTTCGACCGAGGTGAAGGAAGAGATCGAGAAGGCGCTGGCGGAGGCCAAGACTGCGGTTGAAGGCGGCGACGCCGACTACATGCAGCAGAAGGCGGCAGCGCTGACCCAGGCGGCGATGAAGCTTGGTCAGGCGATGTACGAGCAGCAGCAGGCACAGGCCCAGCAGGCCGGCGGTGACGCCGGCGCGTCGGGCGGAGCCGGCGGTGAGCAGCCGGGCCAGGAAGAAGTCGTCGACGCGGAATTCTCGGAAGTCGACGAAGGCGAGAACAAGGCCTGATGACCTGGCGCGGTCGCTCCATAAGCGGAGAGGCCGCGCCTCGTCCTGTTGTGCGTAACGGGGAATAAATATGGTCGAGCAGGACTATTATGAACTGCTGGGTGTCGCCCGCGGTGCGGACGATGCCACGATCAAGTCTGCGTATCGGCGGATGGCCAAGGAATGCCATCCCGACCGGCACCAAGGCTGCCGCGATCAGGAAGCGCGGTTCAAGTCCATCAACGAGGCCTACGACGTTCTGAAGGACCCGCAAAAACGGGCCGCCTACGACCGTTTCGGCAAAGCCGCCTTCCAGAATGGTGGGGGCGGGCACGACCCGTTTGCCGAAGCCGGGTTTAATGGCTTCTCCGACATCTTCTCGACGATCTTCGGCGAGTTCATGGATCCGCGGGCGCAGCAGAATGCCGCGCGCGGGGCGGACCTTCGCTACGACCTCGAGCTAAGCCTGGAAGATGCTTTCACGGGCAGCGAGCAGACGATTACAGTCCAGGCCAACGCGACGTGCGAGCAGTGCGGTGGGCGCGGGTGCATGAAATCGGACAGCTGCGCGAGTATGTGTCAGACTTGCGGCGGCATGGGGAAAGTCCGGGCGCAGCAGGGGTTCTTCGTGGTCGAGCGCGGCTGCCCGACGTGCCGCGGCTCAGGCGAAGTGATCGCGGATCCTTGCACGCACTGCCATGGCGAAGGCCGCGCGATGACCCAGCGCAAGCTTGCCGTGAAAATTCCTGCCGGCGTCGACGAGGGTACGCGCATTCGCGTCGCGGGCGAGGGCGAAGCCGGTGTTCGCGGCGCGGCCAGTGGTGACCTTTATCTCTTCGTCCACATGAAGCGGCATCCGATCTATGGCCGCGAGGGCACGACGCTGGTCGCCGATTGTCCGGTCAGCTTCACGACTGCAGCGCTCGGGGGAAGCATTAGCCTTCCGGGGATCGACGGTCATAAGGTTGATCTCAAGATCCCCGCCGGCATCCAGTCCGGCGAGCAATTGCGCCATCGCGGTGCGGGAATGAGCGTTCTGAACGGCCGCGGGCGGGGCGATCTGGTCGCGCGCATTCTGGTCGAGACGCCGACGCGGATGAGCGCGAAGCAGAAGAAGATACTCGAGGAGTTCCGCGCCACGGAGACTGGCGACGAGTGTCCCGCGTCGAAGGGTTTCTTCGGCCGAGCACGGGACATGTTCGGCTAACGCGCTAGCCTTCTATCTCCAGTCGCAAGCCGAACATCTGGGCGAACAGCTCGGCCGCTGCATGAAGTTCGAGGCTGGTTGGCCGGGGCACCCGGCTGTCGCAGCGAAATTCGCCTTCGACGCCCCGCGCCTCGAAAGGCAGGCGCATTGCGGCGCGAACGCCGGAGCGGGCGAGACTTGACCGCGTCTCGTCGCCAAGTCCGGCCATCAAGGCATGATCCGCAGCCGCGCTCTTCGTTTCTCGGGGAAAAAGCCTGACTGTCGGCGCACCTGCGTCGGCCATGATGGGCGGGATATCGGCAACGTCCTCTGCGGGGCCGGGAAACAGGCCTCGGCTGCTTTCGGCGTAGCTGTCTCCCAAGCGCAGGATCACCCGATCGTAGCCCGTCAGTGCCCGCATGCGCCGTGCACCGCCGTCCAGCAAAGCCTGTTCATGCGCGCCTGACAGTCCGGCGATGAGGCCACCCACCGTCCCGAAATGCTCGCCGAACGTCCCCTCGGTTGGGACTGCTTCCAGCAATACGCGGCCTTGCGCCAACTGAAATGCCACATCGACGAGGTCCGGATCGTCCGTCAGCCGGATCGCGTAGGCTCGCCCGATGCCCGTGGTGCCGCTCAGTCGTGAGAATAGATTGCGGATGTCGTGGAGCGCCTGGCCGTGCACGAACCGCCCGAGCGGTTCGTCGATTAGCGTGACGTGAGATTCGCCGAGAAGATGATGGATGTTTTCGGATGCCCGCCGGACGATCCAGTCGGGGGACAGCTCGAGAAAGTAAGTGCCCGTCTGCACTCCCTCAGGCGTCGGCATGGCCGCAGCTTCTCGCTCTAGTGTCTCATCAATCGCGTTCATCGGCCCCCCGGCAGATTCGGCTATCCGCTTAGACCTCGATTCCTGCTCCGCGGTCAAGAATATTGCTTGATGCTAGGTACTTAGGCCGCCGGCGTGAACACCCGATCGAAAATCGCATCGACGTTCTTCAGGTGATGGTGAAGGTCGAACAGCTCTTCGAGCTGCGCGTTCGACAACCGCGAGGTCACCTCAGCATCGCTCTTGAGCAATTCAAGCAACGACAGCTGGCCGTCCGACTCCCATACCTTCATCGCGTTACGCTGGACGAGCGCATAGCTGTCCTCGCGGCTCATCCCGGCCTGGGTGAGCGCGAGGAGAACACGCTGGGAGTGGACCAGACCACCCATGCGGTCCAAATTCTTCTGCATCCGCTCCGGATAGACGAGCAGCTTGTCGACCACGCCCATCAGGCGCGCGAGAGCAAAGTCGAGCGTGATGGTCGCGTCAGGTCCGATGAACCGCTCGACCGACGAGTGCGAGATGTCCCGCTCATGCCACAGGGCGACGTTCTCGAGCGCGGGCGTCACTGCGCTGCGAACCATGCGGGCCAGCCCGGTCAGGTTCTCGGTAAGAACCGGGTTTCGCTTGTGCGGCATGGCCGAGCTGCCCTTCTGACCGGGCGAGAAATATTCCTCAGCCTCCAGCACCTCGGTTCGCTGCAAGTGGCGGATTTCGGTCGCCAGCCGTTCGATCGATGACGCGATAACGCCCAATGTTGCGAAGAACATGGCATGGCGGTCGCGCGGAATGACCTGGGTGGAGATCGGCTCCGCGGTTAGCCCGAGCTCAGCAGCGACATGCTCTTCGACCGCGGGCGGGACGTTGGCGAAGGTCCCGACCGCACCGGAGATCGCGCAGGTCGCAACATCGTCCCGCGCAGCAATGAGCCGCTCGCGATTGCGCGCAAACTCTGCGTAAGCCTGGGCCAGCTTCAGACCGAAGGTGGTCGGTTCGGCGTGGATGCCGTGACTGCGCCCGATGGTCGGCGTCAGCTTGTGTTCGAACGCCCGCCGCTTCAGTACCTCAAGCAACGCGTCGAGATCGGCGATGAGCAGATCCGCAGCCTGCTTCAGCTGAACCGCCAGCGCCGTATCGAGCACGTCCGAGCTCGTCATGCCCTGATGCAGCCAGCGCCGCTCCGGGCCCAGCTTGTCGCCGGCCCAGGTCAGGAAGGCGATCACGTCATGTTTGGTGACCGCTTCGATCGCGTCGATTTCCTCGATATCGATCTTGCCGAGCGCATCCCGGTCGTAAGCGGCCCGGATGGTCGCGGCATCGTCGGCCGGGATCATCCCGATCTTGCCCATCGCCTCCGCGGCAAAGACCTCGATCTGCCACCAAATCCGGTAGCGGTTTTCGGCTGACCAGATGGCGGTCATGGCGGGGCGGGAATAGCGAGGTACCATGGCCAGGGCGGCTAGCAGAGGGGCCGCAACGCATCAAACCCGCTACATCAACCCCATCGCGCGCATGCTGGTCCGTCCTTGGGTGCCGACGACGACGTGATCGTGGACGGTAATCTTCATATGCCGGCCAGCGTCGACGAGGTCGCGCGTGAGACGAATGTCTTGCGTCGATGGCGTCGGGTCGCCGCTGGGATGGTTGTGAACGATAATGAGCGCCGTGGCGCCCAGCGCGATGGCGCGGGCGATGACTTCGCGCACATGAACCGAAGCTTCATCGACGCTGCCTTGCCACAGTGCTTCGTTCGCCAGCAGCATGTTCTTGGCGTTGAGGAAGAGCACGCGAACCTCCTCGGTTCGCCGATGGGCCATCTGCGCGTGAAGATAATCGTTAAGGGCGTCCCAGCTCGAGAGCACTGGCTGCCCCTCGATCCTGGTTTCGAGCATGCGCAGGGCCGCGGCCTCCGCGATCTTTAGCGCCGCGATCGTGGCGTCAGAAAGCCCCTCGCGCCGTAGCACGTCGGCATTGGCCTGGAGCAACGGTCCGATGCCGCCGAAATCCCCGAGTAGCCGTTTCGCCAAGGGTTTCGTGTCGACACGCGGGATGGTGAGGGTAAGCAGATACTCCACCAGTTCGTAATCGTGGAAGCCGGCTGCGCCGGCACTCAGCAGGCGTTCGCGCAGACGCCCGCGGTGGCCGCCGACCTTGCTGTCTCGTGAAGTGGGGACGTGCTCGTTCATGCCACCGATCGCTGGGCCGTCCGAGCGTGACCATAAGACCACAGAACGCTTCGGGTTGGCTAGGGGTCATGCCGGTTCTGGAACGGTCAAGCTTGGGGATGGTTAGTTAGACCCGATGGCGGAGCGGCCGAACGAAGACAGCGTGCACGATACGATCGTCGTGCGGCGCAATGGGCGGTGGGGCCGCATTGCCAGCCTCATCGCGCTTGGTCTGTTGATCGCCCTCATCATCGGCGTCGCGATCGTTTGGACGCAACGACGGTCGATCGCCACGCATTATCTGAAAAGCGAACTCGAACGACGCGGTGTCGCCGCGACCTATCATCTCGACCGCGTCGGTCTGCGGACGCAGGAAGTTAGCGATCTTGTCATCGGCGACCCGAAGCGACCGGATCTCATGGCCAAATACGCGCATATCGAGACGCGGCTGAAGTGGAACGGGAGCTTCGAAGTCTATCGGATCGTCGCACGCGGCGTCCGTCTTCGCGGCAAGCTGGTCAACGGCCGGGTCAGCTGGGGCCAGATCGACAAGCTTATGCCGCCGCCCTCGAACAAGCCGTTCGCACTCCCGGACTTCGTCCTGGATGTCGCTGACAGCACGATCTCCCTCAGCACGCCGTTCGGCCCGCTCGGCTTCGCGCTTGCGGGGAACGGGAAGCTCAGCGGTGGCTTCAAGGGCAATGCCGTGGTCATCAGCCCGCAGCTGGTTCCGGGTAAATGTGCGGCGGTCAACATGCGGGCGGCGGTGGCGGTCTCGGTGACCGCCCGGCGCCCACGCATCGACGGCCCGGTCACGCTGGATAGGTTCAGCTGCCCGGTAAGCCGCTTCGACATCGCAAGCCCGCGTTTCGACGCGAAAGCGACCTTCAACGAAAGCTTCACCAGCATCGACGGCAGCGGCCGCATGGCGATTGCGACGCTGATCGCTGGGGCTAACGGCCTCGCGAACTTCGTTGGCGACATCAGCTATAAAGGTTCGTTCGGCGCGGTTGCGGGCAAGGTGAAGCTGTCGGCGCAAAAGTCGCGGGTCGGCACCATTTACGCGGACCGCACCCGCCTCGCCGGCGACTATGCGCTCGGCATCCGGAGCGGCGAGTTCCGGTTGGCGGGCCAATATGGCGCGGATAGCGGCGCGCTTGATCCGAGCATGACCGCGGGCGTGACAGGGCCGCTCGCGGCTGCCGCCAAGACGCCGATCGGGCCGGTGACGACGGCGATCGGCAATGCCGTGCTGCGAACGGCGCGCAATTTCAATTCGGCGGGCCACATCAAGGTTGTCAACTTCCCCGGTGGTGGAGCGGTGCGGATCACCGACGCGAACATCATCGGACCGGCTGGCGCTCGGGCAAAGGTTACCGGCGGCAGCGGCGTTACCTATTATTGGCCGTCCGGTGGCCTGCGGATCGATGGCGATCTCGCCATGAACGGTGGCGGCTTGCCCCAAGCCGAAGTTAGCCTTCGCCAGCCGCGCGCTGGCGCGCCGATGAGCGGCGTCGCCAATCTCGCGCCCTACGCCGCGAATGGCCAACGGCTGGCACTTACCCCCATTCGTTTCGGTCCAGGACCTGGCGGCGTCACCACCGTCAGCACCATCGCCCAGCTCGACGGGCGCTTCCCCAATGGGCGCGTTCAGGCGCTGCGGCTGCCGATCGACGGGCAGGTCGGCAAGGCAGGCAGCTTTGCGGTCGGCACCTCCTGCGCGGTGGTCAGCTTCAACTATTTGCAGGTCAGCTCGCTTCAGCTTGGCACTACCAGATTGCCCGTTTGCCCAATCGGGACCGCGATGGTCCGCAAGAACGGCGACGGGCCGGTGATCATGGCCGCGAACCTCGCCCATCCGGTTTTGAACGGCAGCATCGGCAAGTCGCCGCTCCGCTTGCAGGCGGCAAATGGCCAGCTCACCGGGCAGCAGTTCGTTTTCAATCGCATGGGGATGAGCCTGGGCCGCTCCGCTTCGCCCGTGCTCTTTAATGCGGCGCGTCTCACCGGCAATTTCGGTGGCAAGAATTTAAACGGCGCTTTCGCCGGCGCGGGTGGTACGATCGGAAACGTTCCGCTGCAGCTCAGTGACGCCAGCGGCAAGTGGCAGCTGGTTGGTAACAAGCTGGGGATCACCAGCGCGCTGACCGTCTCCGACCGCGATGCCAACCCTCGATTATATCCGCTGCGCAGCGATAATATCCGCTTCTCGCTAGCCGGCGACTACATCCGCGCCGATGGCCTGCTGAGCCATCCGGCATCCGGCACGCCGGTCACGTCGGTCGACATCGAGCATCGCTTGTCCAATGGCGCTGGCCACGCCGACCTCAACATACCGGGCCTGACCTTCGGACCCAGCTTCCAGCCTGCGGAACTGACCCGCCTCACCGAAGGTGTCATCGCGCTCGTCGAGGGTACGATACAGGGCCACGGCCGGATCGACTGGAATTCTTCGGGCAAAGTGACCTCGACCGGCGACTTTTCGACCGCCGATCTGAACCTTGCGGCCCCCTTCGGTCCGGTGACCGGCATCAAGGGCAACATGCACTTCACCGACCTGCTCGGACTGACAACGGCGCCGGGCCAGACCTTCACGGTAGCGAGCATCAACCCCGGCATCCTCGTCGAGAACGGCGTGATCCGCTATCAATTGCTGCCGGGCCAGTTGGTGAAGGTGGAACGCGGCGAATGGCCGTTTATGGGCGGGCGCCTGATCCTTCAGGAAACAGTGCTCAACTTCAATCGCCCGACCGCCAAGCGCCTGACCTTCCGGGTCGAGGGACTGGATGCCCACACGTTCGTGTCGACCCTCGGCTTCAAGGAAATCGACGCGACCGGGCGGTTTGACGGCGTGCTACCGATGATTTTCGACGAAAATGGCGGCCGCATTGTCGGAGGCCGCCTCGACAGCCGTCCGGGCGGGGGTTCGCTCGCTTACGTCGGCACGGTCAGCAAGTCGGACCTGGGAACCATGGGCAACATCGCCTTCAATGCGCTTCGGGACATCCGATTCAAGGCGATGACGATCCGTCTCGACGGCGATCTCGCGGGCGAATTCGCCGCACGCCTGAATGTCGATGGCGCGGGACTAGGCCAGTCGACGGGCACCCAGCGGCTGATCAAGCGCCTGTTGAAGAAGATTCCGCTGCACCTCAACGTGAGCATTACCGGCCCATTCCGCGCGTTGATCGCGACTGCCAAGTCCATGCAGGACCCGCGTACCGTCATCAGCGACGTGCTGCCGCGGCCGCTGGGTGACGTCCCCGGCATCACGACCGAAGTCCGCAAGCTCGAGGACGAGCAGCAGCAAACGCAAACCCCGGTGCCGGAGCAGGTCAATGTCGCTCCGCCCAATCCCACGCCAACCAAGACGAAGTGAGAGTGCCCATGACCAACATACCCAGGGTGATCGGCGCAGCGATTATCGCGGCCCCGCTGGCGGGATGTATCTCGCTCAAGACGCCGGAAAAGCCGATCGACATCAACCTCAACGTTACCATCCGGCAGGAGGTCGTCGTGCGCCTGCAGCGCGACGTCGAGACCCTCATCAACCAGAACCCGCAGGCCTTCCCGCAGCAAAAGAAGCCGTGATGCGCCGTCTCTGGGTTCTTCTCTTGCTTGCATCGCCCGCCGCCGCTCAGTCGCCTGCGGTCGATGCCGCTATTGCGGCCGGCAAAGTGGGAGAGCGATACGATGGCTATTTGGGCGTCGTCTCGGCTGTCAGCCCCGCCGTCCGTGCCCAGGTTGCGCGCATCAACATCGAGCGGCGCTCAATCTATTCGAATTTCGCGACGAGCCGCCGCGTCAGCCCGCAGGACGTGGGAATTACCGCCGGGTGCCAGCTTCTCGGGCGCGTTGGCGTGGGCCAGGCTTACCTGCTCTCTGATGGCAGCTGGCGGCGGCGCGGGGCTGGTCAGCCTGCGCCAGTGCCAAATTACTGCACCGGGGGCTGAGCTTCGAACGAGGAGCGATATTCCGGTTTCACCCGGGCAATCATCGCCGCGGTGATTGGGAGTTCGATGTCGTACGAACCTTCGACATAGGGTCCGGCGACATATGGATCGGCGGTCACCTGGATATGGTCGAAGCGCCCGTTGCCGTTTTTGTCGGCGATCACGACAGTGACTTCCTTGTAGGCCGGACAGCCGCTGAACATTCCGCCTTGTTCGAGCGGGCCGCCGCGCCGTTTTACTCTCTCACGGTCCAGCAGGACGCAGAATGGCTGGCGGATCGCCCCGGTCCAGCTTTGGCCAGCGACCAGGAGTTTCTGAATGTCGCTCCGGACGTTCCGAACACGGTCCCACAGTAACGCTATTGATGATCCGTTCCCGTGCGCGCCGCCAGTGAAGCCCCAAAAGCCCCCTTCGAGCGACAACAATCGGGCAGACTGTCCAGCAGATTCCCAACTCATCTGAATCTCGTGCTGGTGAAATGGATAATTGCTCTTCGTGGCTTGCCGAGCGTCGCTGCTTGCAGAAGCGGCTTCACGCTTGAAGATCTTCTCCGCGTTCGCCCGCATCCAGCGGCTTAGTGCCGGTATGGCCGCTGCCTCAGTCGACCATGCGTAGCTGAACTTCAGCGTGGGGCTGTTGCGGACGATCTTCACCGACGCGGCGTCGGCGGGTGACGTGGTCGCGATCAGACACGCCAGGACCCATGCGCTTCTCATGGCCGCTGAGCTTACAGCCGTGGCGCGCGGTTGACTATCGCCGGTGCGGTTCATAAAGGAGCGGCGCCTTGGCGGTATCGATTTCCGCCATGCTTCTCGTACCCGTCTGACCCTGGGATTTCAGCCGGGGCGACGCACAGGGGAGACGCATGGCAGAGGACGAGACTGGCGAGGTTCCGAAGCTTCCACCAGACGCGCGGCTCGAATCGCTCGATGAGCGGCTCGACCGTTTGCAGCAGGCGGAAGCGAAGCGGACCGAAGTGCCGCAGGTCAGTCCGGGGACCCGGATTGCGCAGCAGGCCTTCGGGCACCTGATCGGAGCGCCGGTTGGCGGCGCGGTGATCGGGTGGGGGATCGACTCGCTGGCGGCGATGGCCGGCCACAAGACGTTCCCCTTGTTCCTGTTGCTGATGCTGTTCTTCGGGTTCGGCGTGGGCATTCGGAACGTGATCCGGATTACGAACACCCGGTCTTCTCCGGGCAATTGAGGCGAGAACAGCGTGGCGGCCGAAGGCAAGATCGACCCGATGCATCAGTTCACGGTGGAGCCGCTGGTTCCGCTGCACCTGGGCAAATATGACATCAGCTTCACGACGAGCTCGGCGTGGCTGCTGGTCGCGTTGGCGCTGATCATCGGCTTCATGGCGATGGGCATGAAGCGCGAGCTGGTGCCCGGCCGGTGGCAGATGGCCGTCGAAGGCCTGACCGGCTTCATCGATGACATGGTCAAGGTGAACATCGGTCCCGAGGGCAAGAAGTATGTGCCCTACATCTTCTCGCTCTTCACCTTCATCCTCGTCGCCAACCTGCTCGGCCTGTTGCCGCTGGCGGTAGTGCCGGGGCTTCACGCCTTCACGACCACCAGTCACTTCTCGATCACCGGCATTCTGGCGGTCCTCAGCTTTTCGATCGTCCTGATCGTCGGCTTCTGGCGCCATGGTCTTCATTTCTTCTCGCTGTTCGTGCCGCACGGCACGCCGGCGGTGATGGTCCCGCTAATCGCCGCGATCGAGTTCGTGTCGTTCATGGTGCGTCCGTTCAGCCTGGGCCTCCGACTGTTCGTGGCGATGATTGCCGGCCACATCCTGATGGAAGTGTTCGGCAGCTTCATCGTCAGCGGCTTTAACGGCGGCCCGATGGGCTGGGGCGTAGGCGCGCTCAGCTTCCTGTTCATCGTCGGCGTTGCCGCGCTGGAGCTCTTGGTCTGCGCCATCCAGGCCTACGTGTTCGCGCTGCTGACGACGCTTTATCTCAACGACGCAATCAACCTTCACTAAGAATTACACAGAGGAGTTACCCATGGATTTCGCTTCCGCTCAGGTCATTGGTGCCGGTCTCGCGGCGATCGGCGTTGGCGCTGCCGCCGTCGGCGTCGGCAACGTGTTCGGTTCGTTCCTTGAGAGCGCGCTGCGCAACCCGGCCGCTGCCGACAGCCAGCAGGGCCGTCTCTTCATCGGCTTCGCGGCCGCCGAGCTTCTCGGCCTGATCGCGTTCGCCGTTGCGATGATCATCCTCTACGCCCGCTAAGCTAAACGGGGCGTAAGCCAGAGGGTCCGATGCCTCAGATTACCCAGCTTCCGCTGATTTTCTTCTCGCAGCTGTTCTGGCTGCTGGTGGTGTTCGCCATCATCTTCTTCGGCATTGGCCGGGGGATGTTGCCGAAGATCCAGTCGACCGTCGACGCGCGAGAGAACAAGATCAGCGGCGACCTCGAGCGGGCGCAGGCGGCGCGCACGGAAGCGGAAGCGACCGAAGCGGCCTGGCGTTCGCGAATGGATGCGGCCCGGGCCGAGGCCGCACGCCTCGCCCAGGATGCGAAGCAGGAGAGCGCTCGGGATACCGAGACGCGGGTGAAGGCGGCAGCGGACCAGATTGCGGTCAAGGACGAAGCGTCGGCGTCCAAGCTGCGCGAGGCAGTCGGCTCGGCCCGGGCGGAGATCGAGACCGCCGCTGCCGACATTACGCGCGAAATGGTACAGCGCCTGACGGGCCTCAATGTCGATCCCTCGGAAGCCGCGGCTGCGGTGAAGGCGGAAATGCATGGCTGAGCAGACGCACGCCACGACCACGGGCACCGAAGCGCCGTCGCATGAGGCGGAGCCGGTTGCGTTCGGCTTCCTGACCGCGCCGATGGCGATTTCGCTGGCGATGATCGTCGTCATCGCCGTGATGATCTGGAAGAAGGTGCCCGGCGCAATCGCTGGCGCGCTGGACAGCAAGATCGCGCTGATCCGTGAGCAGCTTCAGGAAGCCGAGAATCTTCGCAAGGAAGCCGAGGCGCTGAAGGCGGAGTATGAGGCCAAGTCCGCTTCGGCCGATAAGGACCGCGAGGCGCTGCTTGAGCGTGCGAAGCATGAGGCTCAGGAAATCGTCGCCAAGGCGAAGACCGACGCCGAGGCGCTGATCGATCGTCGCACGCGGATGGCGGAAGACAAGATTGCGGCTGAAGAGCGTTCGGCGGTTGAGCAGCTTCGCTCGTCGGCAGCGGAAGCAGCAGCTCGCGCTGCCGCCAAGCTGATCGCCCAGCGGCACGATGCCGGCAGCGACGCGCGGCTGGTCAACGACGCCATTAAGCAGATCGCCAGCTAGCCAGCTCCTACGATCACTAACGAAAACGCCGCGGCTAAATCCCGCGGCGTTTTTCGTTCGTGGTTACTGCTGGTGCGGGCCGCCGGGCTGGCTCACGCCCTCAAGCGCCATCGCAGCGCTATTGCCATCGGTCTCGCGGCTCAGGTCGCCCAAGCTAACGATGCCGCAGAGGCGCTCATCGCTATCGACGACAGGCACGCGCCGCACCTGCGCCTCGCTCATCCGGGCAGCCGCTTCGGAAACATCGTCGGTATCGCGGACTGAAACGATGTCGCTGGTCATCAGCTCGCGAACCGAAGTATCGGGTCCACGGCCATTGGCTACGCCGCGAACCGCGATGTCGCGGTCTGTAATCATACCCACCAGCCGGTCGTTCTCCAGCACCGGGATCGACCCGGTGTCGGCGCTCAGCATGAAGCCCGCGGCTTCGCTGACAGGCTGATCGGGCG
>JAEWEY010000002.1 GCA_023389105.1 Pseudomonadota bacterium
CTGGGGCTGGAGCAGGTCCCAAGGGTTTGGCTGTTCGCCAATTAAAGTGGTACGTGAGCTGGGTTCAGAACGTCGCGAGACAGTTTGGTCCCTATCTGCCGTGGGCGTCGATACTTGAGAGGAGTTGACCCTAGTACGAGAGGACCGGGTTGAACGTACCTCTGGTGGACCTGTCGTGGCGCCAGCCGCGCAGCAGGGTAGCTATGTACGGACGGGATAACCGCTGAAAGCATCTAAGCGGGAAGCCTCCCTCAAGATAAGGTATCTTAGAGTCGTGGAAGACCACCACGTTGATAGGCCGGGTGTGGAAGCGCAGTAATGCGTGGAGCTAACCGGTCCTAATTACTCATTTCGCGCTTGAGAGTCCCACCATCATCGTCAGCCTTGCTGGCGTGATCGAAGATCTCAGCTAGATACGCTCAGGAATAAAGTTGCACGATTTCTAGAATTCGACTTGCGCCGTCACCATAGCTTGGTGGCCATAGCGTCCGTGACCCACCCGATCCCATCCCGAACTCGGCCGTGAAACCGGACAGCGCCGATGGTACTACTGCTTAAGCAGTGGAAGAGTAGGTCGTCGCCAGGCTTTGCTGGCGGCGTTAGTCGAGCCCATTTGCAATGTTTTCAAAGCCGCTGCCGGCCTGTCCGAGCGGCGGCTTTTCTTTTGGAGACACAGCAATGTGTCGCCGATGTTGGCGCGGGGTGGAGCAGCCCGCGGGTCGATCCGCTTGACGGGTCGGCAATCAAAAATGCTTCCGGGCTGCCTGGCGGCAGTTCGAACTTGGTGACGCGGGGTGGAGCAGCCCGGTAGCTCGTCAGGCTCATAACCTGAAGGTCGCAGGTTCAAATCCTGCCCCCGCAACCAGCAAATAGCCGCTAAGTCCGAGACTTAGCGGTTTTTTTTGTGCCCGGCGAAGCGGGGGGCGAATGCTCGTGGAAGCACCCTGGAAGCACACGAACCAATTTCGGCGTGGGTTGTCGTTCTTAGGTCTGCTTTCGACCCATTTACGACATTAGCGCCAAGTCCCCTTTCGACCCACCGCAGACATTCCTTTGCACTGCCATTCTTGGTGAGCGGGCACACAAACAGCTTGAAAAGCTTGGCAGCGAGGAATGATCACAAGGCCGCCCAAGCAGGCGCCAGCGGCCGTTTTGGTCGAGGCCTGGCACGGACCTAACTTCTGCGTTGATCGCATTATCGATATGTGATCACCGACTAGTATACGGTCATTTGCGGAACAACGCGCGTGCCCAATGGGTTTGTAAGTTTAGCCCCCGCCCCGAGAGCGGCGAGGTCGAGGGCTCCATATCCAAGGAGCTTCATATGCGCATTTCAACTATCATTGGCCTATTTGCTTCAAGCGCACTGCTCGTTGCCTGTAACACCGTACGCGGAGTCGGTAGCGACATCGCATCCGTCGCTGACGCTTTTGATCCGAACAAGAACTACACGGCCTGCTCCGGCCCTATCGATGCTGATGCGGACGGCAGAATCTCCACTTCAGAATGGAACGCTTACCAGACCAGTGGCTACGCGAGCTGGGACGTGAACCACGATGGCCGCATCAGCAGAGCTGAGTACGCCAACTGCTGGTACGGCGGCGGATTTTATCCGAAGTATAATCGGGCGACTTGGCAGCCGAGCTATAGCGCTTTCGACACTAACCACGATGGTTGGTTAAGTAGTCAGGAGTATTGGAACGCTGCCGTTTGGGCCCAATACGATCGCAACCACGACGGGGTGCTCGACGCCAGCGAGTGGCCGTGGTGAAGACTGCTTTTGCAGTGACGTGCAGCAGTCGCGGTAGAGGGTTGCTGACCCTACTGCGGCCGTCATTTCCGGCCGGCCGGGGCGCACAAGGCCAAAGAAGGCGGCCGGAAATGGCACTGACGCCGCCAGATGTGGAATCCCATGGCCAGCAGCCGCTGACCTGACGGACCGCAAAGCACCTGGCGGTGGGGCCGAGCTAGTATGAGAGCCAAACACCCGCGCTGTTTTCGACAGGCTGACGCCTGCAACGCTGTGCCAGCTGTGGGGTGTCGGCCCGACCTCATGCTTTGAAGGGGCGTGTAGCCGGGCCGACGAGGCCCGCTAATACGGCCAACAAGCTGAGGTACGGTAAACGCTCCAAAGTTAGTCAAAAGGACTGACGCTCGGAAGGAGCACTTTCTGGCGCTAAAATGGCCGAGCTCACCGATCGTTTCGCTGCGGACGGACCATTCCGGGCGACCCGAAGAACCGTATCTCTGCCCATGCGTCTATCTCGTAGTGCTAAGCAGGCAGGAGCGGATTATGGCCTCGGAACGGCTGCGTTGGAAGGTGCTGCAAGAGCTTCACGACTGGATTGATACTCCGATGGCACTGCTCAGCCTCGCTTGGCTGCTGATTGTCGTTTGGGAATTGATCTGGGGCGACAGCGCCTTGCTCGAGATCATCGGCACCACGATTTGGGTCGTTTTCATTTTAGAGTTTGCTCTCCGTCTAGCGCTTGCCCCCCGCAAACTGACCTACCTCAAACGCCACTGGCTCACCGCCGTCGCTCTCCTGGTGCCGGCACTTCGGATATTCCGTTTCGCACGCGTCTTTCGTGCTGCCCGAGCTCTGAGGAGCTTCCGCCTGGTTCGAGTAATTGGCACCGCCAACCGAAGCATGAATGCCTTACGCGCGGCGCTCGCCAGACGCGGCTTCATCTATGTGGCGGCGCTGACTACGCTTGTCGTCGCGCTTGGAGGCGCGGGCATGCTCAGTTTTGAAGGAGCCGCGGAGGTCCAAGGAGGATTCGACAGCTATTGGCAAGCGCTGTGGTGGACGGGGATGCTTATCACCAGCATTGGGAGTGAGTACTGGCCGCAGACAACGGAGGGCCGGATCCTCACGTTCCTGCTATCGCTCTACGGACTTGCTGTATTGGGTTACATCACAGCTACCCTCGCGAGCTTTTTCGTCGGGCGCGATGCCGAGGGGAAGAATGGCCCCGTAGCAGGAGCTGGCGACATCGCTGCGTTGTACGCTGAGATCCGATCGCTGCGTAGTGACCTTCAACGCACGAGGCCCGAGCTATCCGTTGCGGGCTAAGCGTGGCCGCAGCCTTGCGAACGACCTGAGGTTGAGCCGCGCGGGACTGTTTCCCGCTCGTTGCCCGCGCTCGCTCGGGTGCCTCGCGACTGCAGCGACCCAATCGTTTCGGCCAACTTGCTGCACGCGAGGTCAACTTCGCTTGCAGCCAACTCGCTTCCACGTTTCTCAAGCGCCTTCGCAAGTGCGACCATGGCTTTTTGCAGTTCGTCTGTGAGAACGTGATCACCGAGCGCCGACAGCGAACGCCTTGCGACATTGGCGAGCGACAATACGAGATCGTCAGGGACGTGCTGAAGGCAGAACTCGATTGCGCGGTAGACTGCCGCAAGCGTCTGATGCTGCATTGACTCCGAAGCCACCACCGCGAGCGACTCAAATCCTCGCACGAGCGTAAGTGGTACGTTGTCAGAGTAGATTACCGGAACGCCTTCCGACCTTTGTTTCGGCGGCGTGCCGGGTACAGCGTACCACTCCGCAGCCAAGTCGCGGAGACTTTGGACAGCAAGGATGCCAGGCTGTGGGTTTGACTTCGCGGTTGAGGTGGATGTCCAGCCGATGGTTGTCAGCTGTTCAATCCCGTACGCGGCATCACTCGTAAGATCGCGCTGATCTTCGAGCTTAAGCGCGGCCAGCAACCTTCGGAACTCACAGTTCGTATGTTGACTCAAGAACTGCAGCTCCAGCACATCTTCCCCTCGGCTAACATAGTCGCCGATCGATCGAAGTACGACCACCGCGGCTACTTCTCGCTGATCAAAGCAATTAAGCGCGCGAACATCTATGTTTGTCAGGTAGCCGCTTCGATCCGAAGGGATACGAACAGCCTTCGCCTGCACGACTCCGTCAGGGAGTACAGCTCGCGTTTGTTGAAGCATACGCACTTGCAGCTGACGTGCTGTTTCAACATGTTTCCTGATGGACTTCACAATCATCACTGGCCGCATCTGATCGATCGTGGAATAGATGAGGATGATCAGCAGACAGAGCGCGACTACTGTAAGTAGAAACGCGACAATCGCTCCGTAAACTGGCGTGTAGTGCGGATGCACCGCGGCAAGCGTGACTAAACAGTATAGCGCCAAGCCAACGAAAAAGCCGAAGAAGACCTGGTTCGCGCGCCGGCGTAGAAATTGGTCGTAAACTTGGCTCGTAAGCGCACTCGCGCCTTGCTGCACCGCGACGAGAAGCAGCGAGAACGTTATCGAGGTGACCGTGATGATGCTTGTTGCGACCGTGCCGAGGAGCGTCTGAATCGAAGCATGACTTCCGGGCAGAATTGCTGGCCATCCGTACTTGATCCGCAAGCTGTCCATCCAAATGGCGCACGCCGCCAAGGCGAGGAACGCTATGATGACGACTGTCGGTATGGCCAAGAACTCCGAGAAAGCGCGACGCGCGCTATCGAATAGATGACGAACGTGACTTCCGGTCTTTGTAGACGGGGCTGCAGCGGGTATCGGCCCGCTTGTGATGAGATCGCCTGTCACTGCCGATTAATCGGCAATTACAAGCTTAGGTTCCAATTGCCGCTGCAGCATCTTGCGAACTGAGGCGGCTGCGTCGTTTCAGCGGAAGAGCCGCGTCGTCCGTGATATCTCCCTCGACCCAAAGCTGACATTCTGGAGCGGGCCAGGAATAGTCGGTTCAACCGTTCCATCACATCTCCGCTTTCGAGCCAAAGCGGACACTAGGAGAGGGTTCGTCAGTCGTGCTGAGCCTCTTCATATTCGGCTTCCCTCGTGCTTACACTAAGATTCGCTCGATGTTCGAATGACTCGGCGCTACGCAGCGCGAACGCATCAGGATCATACTGGACGATCAGATAGGTGGTTGCCCCCACGACCACCGCCGCCGCTAGCCAGGCCACCGCGCGTGGAGCTTTCGCGTCAACTGCGCCCGGGTGACGCGCCACTGGCTTGTCTCCCGTGACCATTGCTCGGACGAGGTTCTCTCTCTCGAGCATCGACATGATGATCACAGCAACGACGTGCAGCGCGACCATTGCCAACAGCACCCATGCAATCACCTCGTGCAACTCTTCCGCGGCTTCACCACCGAAGGCGCCTGTCCACACTGTGATTGCAGTAAGAACAAGCAGGATGATAACTGCCACGGCGCCGAGCGGATTGTGGCCGAGCGTCGGCTCTCTTTGCCCGCTTGTCAGACTGGCTAGGTGGTGTGGGATACGCGAGGCGCGGATAAAATCACTGAAGCGACTGTGCTCGCCACCGATGAACCCCCACGCCAGCCGGAATATGATGAGGACAGCTACGACCCAGCCTGACAGCACGTGCCAGTCGTTGAGCGCACTGTCTTCCTCGGAGGAAAGAAACGCTAGTGCAATCGCAATCACAAGGGTCCAGTGAAATAAGCGAAGCGGTAGGTCCCAAACCTTCACTCGCTCTCTTTGCTCGTCCATTGCTGCCCTACCTCACGACCGTCCCAAACAAGCTTCCAATCCCTGCAGTGACTGCCATCGCGAGCGCGCCCCAGAAGCCCACTCGAAGCACTGACGGTCCGAGCGGCGCACCGCCAGCTCGTGCGCCGAGCACTCCAAGAACGGCGAGACCAAGCAGGGATACAACTGCTACTGTGGGCACCAGCATCGGCATGGGCGTCAACGGCACAACGAGCAACGGTGCGGCAGCACCCGCGGTAAAGGTCAGCGCAGATGCGGCGGCGGCTTGCAGCGGCCGTGCAGCGGTCGTGTCGGACATCCCGAGCTCGTCGCGGGCATGTGAGCCGAGTGCATCCTGTGCCATCATCTGGTCGGTGACTTCGGCAGCCGTCTCCCGTTTCGCCCCTCGAGACTCGTAGATACGGATCAGCTCTTCTCGTTCTAACTCAGGCTGCTCCTCGAGTTCTGCGGTTTCCCGAGCGAGGTCAGCTTTCTCGGTGTCAGATTGCGAGCTGACTGAAACATACTCTCCTGCAGCCATCGACATCGCGCCAGCAAACAGCGCAGCGACGCCTGCAATCAGGACGCTGGACCGGCTTGCATCAGCCGATGCGACTCCGACAATCAGGCTAGCGGTCGAGACAATGCCGTCGTTTGCGCCCAAGACCGCCGCCCGCAGCCAGCCGATCCGCGAGCTCGCATGTCTTTCGCGGTGAACGTGAAGCCGGCTCATCGATCTACCTGAGTAACCTCACCGTTCCGGCGCCGTTCGCTTGATATAGCGACCAACGAGCACGGCGGCCGGATAGAGGATCTCCTCCTCCTGCCGTGCGTGCGCCGCTAGCTCATCGCTGAATCGAACATATATTCATCGTGACCAGCCTTCGCCGCTACCGCGCGAAATCCGCTGACAGCCGCGCGGATGGCCTCGTGCTCCCGCAACAGCTGCGGCAGCTCACGCTCAAGCGCGTCCGTCATCGGCAGAACAGCACGCATATCCGCTGTGGCATCCTCTCGGGCGAGCTTTGGAAGCAGCCCGAGCGGCGGTGTGGCTATCTCTTCCTCGCGCTTGAAATGGGGAGCCAAGGCTCTCTCCAACTCCTCTGCAGCGCGTCCGAGCTCACCAACTATCTTGGAGGCGCGAGCAAGGACCTCGTGCAACTGCCGATGCTCGGCGGCCAGTGATTGGGGGGTCTGCATGGTCGGGACCTTCGTTGCAGAGTGGTGCTGTGAGTGCGGATTCTGGGCGGCGGCGGTACCCGAGGACACAAAAACCCCAGCGGCCAAGGCGGACCAGTACAGTGCGCGTCCTGTCATGGGCGTAGTCTGCACCGCTGAGATGCGCAGCGGAATAGGTAGTTAGCCGTATCCTATATCACGTAGCTAACAGCCGGCGCTTAATGTCCCTTTTCCACCCATGGCGAACACAAGATGCACGACAGAACAACGGGGAATGAGCAAGTCGACAATAGTCGCCTAACGCGTGGCACCCTTACAATGGCTGGCTCCTTTCTTCCTGCTATTCCCCGGGGTTGTTGCTGCCGCACACACGTTTTCGAGGTGCATGTTTGTAGCAGCGATACCAGTCAGTCCGCCTTCACTCCGGCGGCGGCTCGCAAGCGGCGCGGCCGCTAAGGGGATTCACCTATTCAAGACAGGTGTTCCCCGCCCTTAGGTTGCTGCAATGGCCAACCCGACTTCCATGTCGCGCACTGTCGAACCACTCCGGGACCTCCGTGAGCGGCTCTCTCGCCTAAGGGAGCGAGCGGCCGCTGAAGGACGTACATCGGCCGCCGAGGCGCTGGATCGCGCTATCGCTCAAGAATGCGGAGCTCCCGAAGACACGGACAGGTAAGGGTATGTGCATCGGCCGGAAGCGGACCTCGATCTCGCTCCTGGCATGCTGGTGTTCTTGTCACGTGAGCGCGTACTTGTGACGGCGTCGAGTGGGAGTTTCGGGGCCGTGCGCCGTCTGCCGCGCCGTGGATTGCGCTAGATCAATTCACAAGATCCTGCCCTGGAATAGCCTTCACCCACAAAATCTTGGGGGAGAAAGGCTCATGTTCGACGTTGCGCTGGCTGAGGAAATCTGGACCGCGAAATATCGGTTTCGGCCGTCAGAGCATGAGGGGGATGCCTGCTTCGCTGAAAGCGCCGCCCGGGTAGCGAAGGCGGTGGCGGCTATCGAGCAGCCCGAGATCCGGCGCCAGTGGGAAACCAGCTTCCGCGAAGCGATCGAAGATTTCCGCTTCATCCCGGCAGGCCGGGTGCTCGCCGGCGCCGGGACGGAGCGGAGCGTTACCCTGTTCAACTGCTTCGTCATGGGGACCATCCCCGACAGCCTCGACGGCATCTTCGCGCATTTAAAACAGGCAGCCCTAACGATGCAGCAAGGCGGCGGCGTCGGCATGGACTTTTCGACTCTCCGGCCGGCGGGAAGCATCGTGCACGGCGTAGGTGCCGACGCTTCGGGGCCGCTGACCTTCATGGACTGCTGGGATGCGATGTGCCGGACGGTCCAGTCGGCGGGCCAGCGCCGCGGCGCCATGATGGGCTGCCTCAGGATTGATCATCCGGACATTGAGGCGTTCATCGACGCCAAGCGCGATCCGGCGCGCTTCCGGAACTTCAATCTTTCGGTCCTCGTCACAGATGCGTTTATGGCCGCGCTCGGATCGGACGGCGAGTGGGCGCTGACGTTCGGCGGCCAAACCAGGAAGACAGTGCGGGCGCGCGAGCTTTGGGAAAAGCTCATGCGTGCGACCTATGACGTCGCCGAGCCAGGCGTGATCTTCATCGACCGCGTCAACCAGCAGAACAATCTCGCGCATTCCGAGACCATCTCCGCCAGCAACCCCTGCGGAGAGCAGATGCTGCCGCCCTACGGCGCCTGCCTGCTCGGTTCGATCAACCTCGCGAAGCTCGTCGACAATCCTTTTGAAGGCGGCCGGCTCGATGAGGAGCAGCTGGGCGAACTTACCCGAACCGCGGTGCGGATGCTCGACAACGTGATCGACATCTCACGATATCCGCTGCCGGAGCAGGAGGCCGAGGCGAAGGCGAAGCGGCGGATCGGTCTCGGCATTACGGGGCTTGCCGACGCGCTGCTGTTTTGCGGCGCCGCCTATGGCGGAAGCGAAGCCGTGGCGCTGACGCGCAAGTGGCTCGGCACGATCAAGCGCGAGGCCTACCGCGCGTCGGCGCTGCTCGCGGCCGAAAAGGGGCCGTTCCCGAAGTATGATCCGGTGATGCTCGACAGGCCCAACCTGCAGTCGCTTGACGAGGACGTCCGCGCCCTCGTCGCCGAGCACGGCCTGCGGAACGGCTGCCTGACCTCTATCGCGCCGACCGGGACCACCTCGCTGCTCGCCGGTAACGTGAGTTCCGGGATCGAGCCGGTCTTCGCGTTTTCCTACACCCGCAAGATCCGCGAGCCCGACGGCACTACCCGGGAGGAAAAGGTGGAAGATTATGCGATGCGCCTGTGGCGCCAGATCAAGGGCGACGCGCCTCCGCCACCGGAGCTGTTCGTTTCGGCGCAGACGCTTTCGCCATCCGATCACCTGACGATGCAGGCGGCCGCCCAGGCGCTGATCGACAGCTCTATTTCCAAGACGGTGAACTGTCCCGAAGACATCGCCTTCGACAATTTTGCGGACATTTACATCGAAGGCTATCACCTCGGGTGCAAAGGCCTGACCACCTACCGCCCCAACGCGGTCACCGGCTCGGTGCTTAGCGTCGACAAGCCGGGCGAACCGCAGCCGCCAGCGCCGGAGAAGCTCGAACCGCGCGCCGACCAGCTGCACGGCACCACCTACAAGCTGAAGTGGCCGGAAAGCGCGCATGCGGTCTACGTGACGATCAACGACATTGAAGATGGCGGCGGACGCCGGCCCTTCGAAATGTTCATCAACTCCAAGAATATGGAGCATTACGCATGGACCCTCGGCCTCACGCGGATGATCTCGGCCGTGTTCCGGCGCAGCCGCGATGTCGCCTTTGTGGCCGAAGAGCTGAAGGCGGTGTTCGATCCGCGCGGCGGCGCCTGGATGCAGGGCCGCTACGTGCCGTCGCTGCTGGCGGCGATCGGCGACGTCGTCGATCGGCACCTGAGCGGCATGCCCGGGGACACCGCGGCTGCCTTCGCGGTCGCCGACGAGGTCCCGCGCGGGGGAGCGGCGTGCCCGCACTGCGGCACCTCCGGAATGGTCAAGCTCGAGGGCTGCAACAAGTGCCTCGAGTGCGGCTATTCGAAATGCGGCTGACGGGCCGCGCTTCACGGGAGTGCGGCGGCCCTACACTGCGCGGCTGTGGCACTCCGGCGGCGCGAGATGGGTGTCGAACGCCGCTGCGATCGATCGCACGAGCGGCCGCGCGTGAGGCCGCACCTTGAGCTCCGCGCCACTGCGGTCGATCAACCCGTCAGCGGCGAAGCGGTCAAGATCCGCGCCTGCGAGCAGCTCGGACGGGTCGGCAGCGAACCGGCGGCATATGTCGGAGAGATCGACCCGGTAGTCGCACATCAGCCGCTCAATGACCGCTCCGCGCAGCCGGTCCTCACCGGTGAACCGGTAGCCGCGCGCAGTCGGCAGCCGCCCTTCCTGAAGCGACCGCTGATAGTGCGGGATCCTGACTTCGTTCTGCACGAACCCGCCCGGCATGCGGCCGATGGCGGAGGCGCCAAGGCCGATCAGCACCTCAGCTGCGTCTGTCGTGTAACCCTGGAAGTTGCGGTGGAGGCACCCGTTGTTCGCTGCAATGGCTAGCGGATCATCAGGGGAGGCGAAATGGTCGAGGCCGACTTCGACATAGCCGCCAGCGATCAGCGCATCGGCGATCGCGCGCGATTGTATGAATCGTTCATCAGGGCCGGCCAGCGCATCGGCTTGGATCTTGCGCTGGTGCGGCTTGAACGCGGGCACATGCGCGTAGCCGAAGACGGCTAGGCGGTCCGGCGCGAGCCGCAGCGCCTGCTCGACTGTCTCGAGGCATGATGCGACCGACTGGTGAGGAAGTCCGTAGATCAGGTCGAAGTTGATCCGCTCCACGCCGTTGCCGCGAAGGTGATCGACAGCGGCCGTCGTCTGTTCGAACGACTGGCGCCGGTTGATCGCCTGCTGCACGGCCGGGTCGAAGCTCTGCACGCCCAGGCTCGCCCGATTAAATCCCGCTTCGGCAAGCGCATCCGCCATTTCTGCGGTAAAGGTTCGCGGGTCGATCTCGATCGCGATCTCGGCTTTCGGTGAAAAGTGAAACCAGTTCCGGATCCGGGTGATCAGCGCCAGCATCTGCTCCGGGGCCATGATCGTCGGTGTTCCCCCGCCAAGGTGGAGGTGGGAGATGGCCAATGAGTTCTGCACCGCCGCGCCGACCAGCGAGAGTTCCTCGTACAGAGCGTCGAGGTAGCGGCTGACCGGAGCCTCGCGGCGGCTCACCGTCGTATGGCACCCGCAATACCAGCACATCTCAGCGCAGAACGGGATATGCACGTACAGCGAGGCGCTTCCCGGCCTCAGCGCGTGCAGCCATTCCTCGTACGTGGCGGCACTCACATCGGGCTTAAAGTGCGGTGCCGCGGGGTAGCTGGTGTACCGCGGCACCCGCTCGTGAGCGTAGCGTGCGAGGAGTTCAGGTCTGAGGGCTTGGGCCATGTCGGCTGCCCTTATCGCGCGCGCCCTCCGGCCCTTTGATCCAAATCATGCGGGGCTCGGAACCAAGCCTTACTCCGCGCGTATGCAAGGGGCTGAGGGACACGGGGGCGTGAGCGAAATCGACAGTAATCGAAGCAAAATGATCGACGGCTTCGGCCGCCGGATCAGCTACGTTCGGCTGTCCGTGACTGACCGCTGCGACCTGAGGTGCCGCTACTGCATGGCGGAGCACATGCAGTTCCTGCCGAAGCGTGACATCCTGACGCTCGAGGAAATGGCCTCTCTCGCCGACGTGCTGATCGCCCGCGGAGTCAGAAAGATCCGCCTGACTGGCGGCGAGCCGCTCGTCCGCAAAGGCGTAATGGAGCTCGTCCGCTCGCTCGGCGCCCGGATCGGCGCCGGCTTGGACGAGCTGACGCTCACCACCAACGGCACGCGGCTCGAAGGGTTCGCGCGCGAACTGCGCGCTGCCGGGGTGCGGCGGATCAACGTCAGTCTGGACAGCAGGCGCGCCGACCGCTTTGGCCACATCACGCGCGGCGGCGATCTCAGCCAGGTGCTGCGCGGGATCGACGCGGCGCTCGCGGCCGCCATCGCGATCAAGATCAACATGGTGGCGCTCGCCGGCCTTAACGACGACGAGATCGACGAGATGCTCCGCTGGTGCGCGTCCAAGGGTCTGGACCTCACTCTGATCGAAACGATGCCGCTGGGCGATGTCGAGGAAGACCGCACCGCACATTATCTCCCGCTCACGGACGTGAAGAGCCGACTGGAGGAGCGGTTCACGCTGGTTCCGTCGACCCGCCGCACCGGTGGACCGTCGCGTTACTTCGAAGTGCCGGAGCTCGGATCGCGGGTCGGGTTCATCACCCCCCTCAGCAATAATTTCTGCGACGGGTGCAACCGCATCCGCATCGCCGCGACGGGGACGGTGTACGGCTGCCTCGGCCACGACCAGAAGGTGGAGCTCCGCGATGCCATACGGTCCGGCGGAACCGCGACGGTGAACGAGCTGCTGGACCGGCTGCTGTCCGGCAAGCCGCGGCGGCACGAATTCCGCATCGGCGGCGCACCTGCCGTTGCACGGCACATGAGTGTCACCGGGGGATAGGGCGGCGCGGAATGATTCTAATCAATCGCTCCCCTCGGCGTTGCTGGCACAGGCCATCGCGAATCAAACGCCAGGTGCGGGGGACAAGCGATGATTAGGACAGGCGAACAGCCAGCGGCCGGAGCAGATCAGGCACTGTGGACCAGCACGATCGCTTTCACCGTCTGCTTCGCGGTATGGACGATTTTCTCGATCATTGGTCTCGGCGTGAAGGAGCAGCTAGGCCTCTCCGAAACCGAGTTTGGCCTGCTGATCGGCACCCCCATCCTCACTGGCTCGCTGACCCGCATTGTGCTCGGCGTCTGGGCCGACCAGTTCGGCGGCAGGCGGGTCTTCGCGGCGGTGATGGTGCTTGCGGCGATCGCGACCTTCCTGACGTCCTACGCCCACACTTATACGCAGCTGCTGATCGCCGCCCTTGGTGTGGGCATTGCCGGCGGTGCCTTCTCCGTTGGCGTCGCCTACGTTTCCAAATTCTATCCCAAAGAGAAGCAGGGCCTAGCGCTGGGAATCTTCGGGGCCGGCAACGTCGGCGCCGCCGTCACCAAGTTCCTCGCCCCATTCGTCATGGTCGCTATGGGCTGGCAGGCGGTCGCCCAGGTGTGGGCGGCTGCGCTGATCGTGACCGCGGTGCTGTTCCTCCTCTTCACCAAGGAGGATCCGGAGCAGCTGGAGCGGGGAAGGTCCGGTGCGAAGCCCGCAAGCATGGCCGAGCAGCTGGCGATCCTGAAGAACGTGCAGGTCTGGCGTTTCTCGCTCTATTATTTCTTCGTGTTCGGGGCGTTCGTGGCGCTGGCCTTGTGGCTGCCGCGCTACCTGATGGGCGTCTATCACCTCGACGTCGAGACGGCGGGCATGCTCGCGGCTTTCTATTCGGTGCCGGCCAGCCTGTTCAGGATTTACGGCGGCAAGCTCGCCGACCGTTACGGCGCCCGATCCGTCCTTTACGTGACGTTCGCCATGTCGGTGCTCACCACCTTCATGCTGTCCTACCCGCCGACCACCTACATCATTGAAGGCGTGCGGGGCCCGATCACATTCCGGACGGAGATGGGCCTCATTCCGTTTCTGGTGACGATATTCGTGCTCGGGTTCTTCATGAGCCTGGGCAAGGCCGCCGTGTTCAAGCACATCCCGCTTTATTACCCAAACCACGTAGGCGCCGTCGGCGGGCTGGTGGGGATGATCGGCGGGCTCGGCGGATTCGTCCTGCCGCTGGCGTTTGGGGCGCTCAACGACCTGACCGGCGTGTGGACGAGCTGCTTCGTGCTGCTGTTTGTGCTCGTCTCGGTGGCCCTTTCGTGGATGCACTTCGCTGTCCGCGCAATGGAACGGGGCGCGCTTCGCCGCGGAGAAGTGGGTCAGACGCCCGAGCTGCCGGAGATGCAGGGGCTCGGCGAGCCCGGTGTCGTCGCACCGCCGCGGCGTGCGGGTCCGATCGCCGACTGGAGGCCTGAGGATGAGGATTTCTGGCGCATCGGCGGGCGCGCCGTCGCCCGGCGCAACCTGTGGGTGTCCACCTACTGCCTGCTGCTCTCGTTCGCCGTCTGGATGGTGTGGAGCGTGGTCGTCGCGCGGCTGCCGGCAATTGGCTTTAATTTCACGACCGACCAGCTGTTCTGGCTTGCCGCGCTTCCGGGGCTGTCAGGCGCGACGCTGCGGATCTTCTACGCCTTCCTGGTGCCGATCTTCGGCGGTCGCTTGTGGACGACCCTATCGACGGCGTCGCTTCTGATCCCGGCCTTCGGCATCGGTTATGCGGTCCAGTCGCCGGACACGCCGTACCTGATCTTTCTAGTGCTGGCGCTGCTGTGCGGGCTGGGCGGCGGAAACTTCGCTTCGTCGATGGCGAACATCAGCTTTTTCTTCCCCAAGTCCGAGAAGGGGAACGCCCTCGCGCTCAACGCGGGCCTGGGCAACCTCGGCGTCAGCGTTATGCAGTTCCTCGTGCCCGTCGTCGTGACCATGAGCGTGTTCGGCGCGCTTGGCGGCCACGCGCAAACAACTGCCGACGGAACCCAGATGTGGATGCAGAACGCCGGCTTCGTCTGGGTGCCGCTGATCATGATTGGCACCGTCGCGGCGTGGTTCGGAATGAACGATATCCTCAGCGCCAAGTCGTCGTTCGCCGACCAGGCGACCATCTTCGGCCGTCTCCACACCTGGCTGATGTGCTGGCTCTACACCGGCACGTTCGGCACGTTCATCGGCATGTCGGCGGGTTTCCCGCTTCTCGCCAAGCTGGTGTTCCCGGACGTCAACGCGCTTAAATACGCGTTCATCGGGCCGCTGCTAGGCGCCCTCTCCCGTGCCGGCACCGGCTGGGTCGCCGACCGCTTCGGCGGCGCCCGAGTCAGCTTCTGGGTATTCCTTGTGCAGATCGCCGCGATCATGGGGATGATCTGGTTCCTCGATATGCAGAGCTTTCCCGGCTTCTTCGCGATGGTGCTCCTCCTGTTCTTCGCTAGCGGCGTCGGCAATGCGTCGACGTTCCAGATGGTGCCCGCCATCATGCGGGCCGAGGTTGACCGGACAGAGGCTGGACTGCCCGAGCCGCAGCGGCGCGCGCAGGCCGAGCGCGAATCTGCGGCCGTGATCGGCTTCACCTCGGCGATCGCCGCGTACGGCGCCTTCTACATCCCGAAGGCCTATGGCTCCTCGATCCAGATGACCGGCACCGCCGATGCCGCTCTGTGGGGTTTCCTCCTCTTCTATCTGAGCTGCGCCGGTCTGACCTGGTTCGCGTACAGCGGACCGAGAGGGATGCTCAGAGAAACCGAACGCCGGCTCGCGCAGCCGGCAGTTTCCACCGTGCCCGCCTGAGAAGGACGAAAGAATGAGTCATTTCCTCGACCGCCTGACCTACTTCCGCCGCTCGCGCGAGAAGTTCTCCGACGGCCACGGGATCACGACGGACGAGGCGCGCGAGTGGGAAGATGCCTACCGGAAGCGTTGGGCGGCGGACAAGATCGTGCGCTCGACCCACGGCGTGAACTGCACGGGTTCATGTTCGTGGAAGATCTACGTGAAGGGCGGGATCGTCACTTGGGAAACGCAGCAGACCGACTATCCGCGCACTCGTCCCGACCTTCCGAACCATGAGCCGCGAGGCTGTCCGCGCGGGGCCAGCTACAGTTGGTATCTCTATTCAGGCACGCGCATCAAATACCCGCTTGTGCGGGCGCGGATGATCCGACATTGGCGCGAGGCGCGCAAAACGATGAGTCCCGTCGCGGCGTGGAGCTCGATCGTCCAGAACTCCGACAAGCGCCGGGACTGGGTGTCCAAGCGCGGGCGCGGCGGTTTCGTCCGCGTCGGCTGGGACGAAGTCACCGAACTCATCGCCGCCGCCAACGCCTATACGATTAAGGAATATGGCCCGGACCGCATCGCGGGCTTCTCGCCGATCCCGGCGATGTCGATGATCTCCTACGCGGCCGGCAGCCGCTATCTGTCGCTGATCGGCGGCAATTTGCTGAGCTTCTACGACTGGTATTGCGACCTTCCGCCGTCGAGCCCGCAGACCTGGGGCGAACAGACCGACGTTCCGGAAAGCGCCGACTGGTACAATGCTGGGTTCCTGCTGGTGTGGGGATCGAACATCCCGATGACGCGCGCGCCCGACGCGCATTTCTATTCGGAGGTCCGCTATCGCGGCGCCAAGAGCGTCGTCATCGCACCGGACTACAACGAAGCGGCAAAATTCTCCGACATGTGGCTGCACCCGCGGCAGGGGACGGACGCGGCACTGGCGCTCGCGCTCGGCCATGTCGTGCTCAAGGAATTCTACGTTGATCGGAAGGCGGAATATTTCGCCGATTACACTCGCCGATATTCGGACTTCCCGCTGCTCGTCACACTCGAGGAGAAGGACGGGCAGCTGACGCCGGGGCGCTTCCTGCGCGCAGCTGATGTGAAGGGCGGCGCTGGTGAGAAGGCCAATCCGGACTGGAAGACCATGGCGTATGATGAGATCAGCGGGAAGCTGGTCTCACCGGCGGGTTCGGCTGGTCATCGCTGGGGCGATCCGGGCAAGTGGAACCTGGAAGAGAAGGACGGGCGCGGCAAAGACGTGCGGCTGCGCACTACGCTCGCTGACCATTATGACGAGATCGTGCCCGTTGCCTTCCCCTATTTCGGAAGCGACGCTCCGCACTATTTCGTCGCAACCTCCCACGCCGACGTCCTGATGCGGAACATCCCGTCCAAGACGCTGAAGTCGGCGAACGGTGGGACGGTCCGGGTTGCGACGGTGTTCGACCTGTTCTGCGCCAGCTACGGTGTCGACCGCGGCTTCGGCGGCGACAATGTCGCGTCGAGCTTCGACGACGACGTGCCGTTCACGCCGGCCTGGGCGGAGAAGGTCACGGGCGTGCCGCGTCAGGCCATCATCCAGGTCGCGCGCGAGTTCGCCGACACCGCCGAAAAGACCAAGGGCCGCTCGATGGTGATCCTCGGGGCAGGCCTTAACCACTGGTACCACATGGACATGAGCTATCGGGGCATCATCGCGCTGCTCATCATGTGCGGCTGCATCGGTCAGTCGGGCGGGGGCTGGTCGCACTATGTTGGGCAGGAAAAGCTGCGCCCAGCAACCGGGTGGCTGCCGCTTGCCTTCGGCAGCGACTGGAGCCGTCCGGTGCGGCAGATGAACGGCACCAGCTTCTTCTACGCGCACACCGACCAGTGGCGCTACGAGACGCTGAAGATGTCGGAGATCTTGTCGCCGCTCGCTCCCGACGGTGACTGGTCGGGCAGCCTACTCGACTACAATGCCAAGGCCGAGCGGATGGGCTGGCTACCCTCGGCGCCGCAGTTCGACGCCAACCCGCTGGAATGGGGAAACCGGTTGAACGCGTCCGGTGCGGACCCCGCCCAGACGATTGCCGAAGCTTTCCGCTCCGGCGAGCTCAAGCCCTCCAGCCTCGACCCGGACAACCCGGTCAACTGGCCACGCAACATGTTCTTCTGGCGCTCGAACGTCCTCGGCGCGAGCGGGAAAGGACACGAATATTTCCTCAAGCACCTGGTCGGATCGATGCACGGGGTGATCGGCACCGACGACGAAGCAGCCGGGATCGACCGGCCCAAGGACGTGGTCTGGCGGGAAGAAGCGCCGATCGGGAAGCTCGATTTGATGGTCAACATTGACTTCCGGATGTCGACGACCAGCATCTATTCCGACGTCGTGCTGCCCACCGCCACCTGGTACGAGAAGCACGACCTCAACACGTCCGACATGCACCCGTTCATCCACCCGCTGTCGGCGGCGGTGGATCCGGCGTGGGAGACCAAGAGCGACTGGAACATCTTCCGCGCGATCGCGAAAAAGTTCTCCGACATCGCACCGGAAGTGCTTGGCGTCGAACACGACGTCGTCATGACTCCGATCCTGCACGACACGCCCGCGGAATTGGCGCAGCCATACGAGCCCAAGGATTGGCTCAAGGGCGAATGCGAGCCCGTGCCCGGCAAGACCATGCCCAACGTCACCCTGGTGGAGCGCAACTATCCCGAAACGTTCGTCCGATTCACGTCAATGGGTCCGCTGCTCGAGAAGATGGGCAATGGCGCCAAGGGGCTCAACTGGGACACCAGGCACGAGATCGAGCTACTTGGCGACCTCAACGGCCGAGTGCTCGATGGTCCCACGGCGGGCCGGCCGAAAATCGATACCGACATCGATGCTTGCGAGACCATCCTGATGCTGGCTCCCGAGACGAACGGCGAGGTTGCCGTGAAAGCATGGCAGGCGCTCGGCAAGGCAACCGGCCGCGACCACCTTCACCTTGCCGAGGGAAAGGAGGAGGAGAAAATCCGCTTCCGTGATGTCGCCGCGCAGCCGCGCAAGATCATCTCGTCGCCGATCTGGTCGGGGCTGGAAAGCGAGCACGTCTGCTACAATGCCGGCTACACCAACGTGCACGAGCTGATCCCCTGGCGGACGCTCACGGGAAGGCAGCAGCTCTATCAGGACCATCATTGGATGCGAGCGTTCGGCGAGGGCTTCGTTACCTGGCGGCCGCCGATAGACACCAAGACGGTTCAGCAGGTCGTCGGCAAGCTCCCGAACGGAAATACTGAGATCCTGCTCAACATCCTGACGCCGCACCAGAAGTGGGGGATCCACTCAACCTATACCGAGAACCTCATCATGCTGAGCCTCAACCGCGGCGGCCCGACGGTGTGGATCAGCGAGGATGACGCGAAAGCGGCCGGGATCGTCGATAACGACTGGATCGAGGTATTTAACGTCAACGGCGCGCTGACGGCCCGAGCGATCGTGTCGCAGCGGATCATGCCCGGCTCGGCGATCATGTACCACGCGCAGGAAAAGCTGGTGAACACCGTCGGGTCGGAGATTACTGGGCAGCGCGGCGGCATTCATAACAGCGTCACCCGCATCAACATGAAGCCGACGCATATGATCGGCGGCTACGTCCAGCTCGCCTATGGCTTCAACTATTATGGAACTGTCGGGGCCAATCGTGACGAGTTCGTGATCGTGCGGAAGATGAGCGAGGTGAACTGGTTCGACAAAGCCGCGGACGATTCCGCGAACACCCGGAACGGGACTGCCGACTGGGGGACCGGCGTCAGACCGGATGCGGCGACAGAGGAGGTTGGCCGATGAAGGTGCGCGCCCAGATCGCCATGGTGCTCAACCTCGACAAGTGCATCGGCTGCCACACTTGCTCGATCACCTGCAAGAACGTGTGGACGAACCGCGAAGGCGTTGAATACGTCTGGTTCAACAACGTCGAGACCAAGCCCGGCATCGGCTACCCCAAGGACTGGGAAAACCAGAACCGCTGGAAAGGCGGCTGGGTTCGAAAGAAAAACGGCAAGATCATTCCGCGTCAGGGGGCGAAATGGCGTATTCTCTCGAAGATCTTCGCCAACCCTCATCTGCCGGAGATCGACGACTTCTACGAGCCGTACACGTTCGAATATGAGTGGCTCCAGTCCGCGCCCGAGCTCCAGGCGCAGCCGACGGCACGCCCCCGCTCGCTCGTCACCGGCGAGAAGCTCAACAAAATCGAATGGTCCGGCAACTGGGAAGACATGCTCGGCGGCGAGTTCGAGAAACGCAGCCACGACTACAATTTCGAAGGGGTGCAGAAGGAAATCTACGGCCAGTTCGAAAAGACCTTCATGATGTACCTGCCGAGACTGTGCGAGCACTGCCTCAATCCGTCGTGCCTGGCGTCCTGCCCATCCGGCGCGATCTACAAGAGGGCCGAAGACGGCATCGTTCTTATCGACCAGGAAAAGTGCCGCGGCTGGCGGATGTGCGTGTCGGGATGTCCGTACAAGAAGATCTACTACAACTGGGCGACCGGCAAATCGGAGAAGTGCATTTTCTGCTACCCGAGGATCGAGACGGGCCAGCCGACCGTCTGTTCGGAAACCTGCGTCGGCCGAATCCGCTATTTGGGCGTCGTCCTTTACGATGCCGACCGCATCGAGGAGGCTGCGTCGGTCGAAGATCCCAAGGATCTCTATCCGGCCCAGCTCGGCGTTTTCCTCAACCCGCACGACCCCGCGGTGCAGGAGGCGGCGCGCGCCGAAGGCATCACTGATCAGTGGCTTGAGGCTGCGATGCGCTCGCCGGTCTACAAAATGGCGATGGAGTGGAAAATCGCCTTCCCGCTCCACCCCGAATATCGCACGCTGCCGATGGTGTGGTACGTGCCGCCGCTGTCGCCCATCCAGTCCGCGGCCGAGGCAGGCAAGATGTCGGTCAGGGACAACATGCCCGACGTACGCAGCCTTCGTATCCCGCTCCGCTACCTCGCAAACCTGCTGACCGCCGGGGACGAGGAGCCGATCGCCGCGGCGCTTGAACGGATGCTCGCGATGCGTGCCTACATGCGCGCGAAGAGCGTCGACGGCAGGATCGACGAAAGCATTCCGGAGCGCGTCGGCCTCGACCGCAACCGCATCGAGGAGATGTACCGGATCATGGCGCTTGCCGCCTACGAGGACCGCTACGTGATCCCGACGGCCCGGCGCGAACTGGACGAGGACGCGTTCGTCCTGCGCGGATCGTCGGGTTTCGGGTTTCGTGAACCGACCCTCGGCCGGACCAAGGTCAACTTGTTCGGCGGCGGATCCGACAAGACCAAACGCCAGCCCCGAATGGATATCCCGACATGAAGCTAACCCTAAAAGCCCTTGCCGCCCTGCTCGGCTACCCTTCGGACGAGCTCAAGGCCAACATCGAGGAGGTTCGTGCAGCGATCACCGGCGACGGCCTGCTCGACCACGACAACCAGGCGCGGCTGGACAAGATATTTCGGCTGTTCAGCGAGCAGGACCTGCTCGACCTGCAGGCTGCCTACAGCGAGCTGTTCGACCGCTCGCGTTCCTTGTCGCTGCACCTGTTTGAGCATGTCCATGGCGACAGCCGCGAACGCGGGCAGGCGATGATCGACCTCGGCCAGCAATATGTGGAGGACGGCTTTTACCTCGAGGGCGGCGAGCTACCGGACTTCGTGCCGGTGTTCCTCGAATACGCTTCCTGCCTGTCGCCGGTGGAAGCGCGCGAGATGCTCCGCCAGCCGGCGCACGTGTTCGCCGCGCTCGCCGAGCGGCTGGATAAGCGCGAGAGTCCTTATGCCGGGATTTTCCATTGCCTGGTGTCGCTGGCGCAAGCGCGCGTCGATGACGATGCGCGCGCTGCCGTCGATCAGAATACTCCCGCTGAGGATCCGGCTGACATCGACGCGGAATGGGAGGAAGCGCCCGTTTCGTTCAACCTCGCCGGCCCGCATGAAATGGGCGGCCCGACCGGGGTGGTCGCTAAGATCCGGGCGTCCAACCGCCCCGTCAACCAGGAGACTGCCGGATGAACGACTTCATCAACCAGCTCGCGTTCGGCTGGTACCCCTATCTCGCCGTGACGGTGCTGGTTGTTGGCAGCGTTCTGAGATTCGACGCCAATCAGTACAGCTGGCGCTCGCAGTCCAGCCAGTTCCTCCGCCGCAAACAGATGATGCTCGGATCGAACCTGTTCCACATGGGGATTATCGTCCTTTTCTTCGGTCACCTCGTAGGGCTGTTGACGCCGGTGACCGTCATCGACACGCTACGCATCAGCCACACCTTCAAGCAGACGGCGGCGCTAGTCGTCGGAGGCATCGCGGGCGTCGCCGCCTACATCGGCTGCACGCTCCTCCTCCACCGCCGGCTCTTCGACTCGCGCATCCGGAAGAGTTCATCGATCGGCGATATGCTGGTGCTAGTGCTGCTGTGGCTCCAGTTAACTCTAGGCATCCTCACTACGTGGTGGACGCTCAAGCATCTCGACGGGAGCGAGATGCTACGGTTCATGAATTGGGCGAATGGCATCCTGACACTTGACCCCCGCGCACCGGAGCTGATCCATAATGTGGCGCTCGTCTACAAGCTGCACATCATCCTTGGTCTGACGCTGTTCCTGATCACGCCGTTCACGCGACTAGTTCACATCTGGAGCGCGCCGGTGTGGTTCCTGCTGCGTCCGGGGTTCCAGATCGTGCGCTCCCGCAGCATGGGGCGGCCGCCGTCGCCGACGCGGGGCGAGCCCGGAATCGCGCCGAGCTATGGTGGCACGACCGTGCTTCGCCAGATGGCGGAGAGCGGGCAGGAGGGCGCATGAGCCGGCGGCTCGACGTCATCAATCTCGAGGACCCGGCGCAGCAGCAGCAGCGGGCCCCGGGCATGATGAGCGCTTGCCAGACGAGCGGCTGCGGCGGCGGGCCCGAGCCGCTAATTCCACCTCCGCCGACTTTCGGTGAGGTGCGCGTCAACGGTGTCGAGATCCTGCCTGAAGCGATCGCCGAGGAGATCCAGCATCATCCGGCACCCGACGCCGAAACCGCGTGGGTGGAGGCTGCGAGGGCGCTGGTCGTGCGCGAGCTTCTCCTGCAGCAAGCACAACATGCTGCCGTCGCCATCGAGCCGAGCAGCGACGAAGGCGGCATGGAGATCGACGAGGACGCGGTAATCCGTGCCTTGCTCGAACAGGTGATCGATCCGGCGGCCCCGGATGAAGCTGAATGCCGCCGCTACTACGAAGCGAACGTGGACCGCTTCCGCACGCCAGACCTATTCGACGCTGCGCACATTCTGATTGAGCCTGAGGGAGACGACGAGGCCGCTTGGCACGCGGCGCTCGAACGTTGCGGCAAGCTCATCGCGGAGATCGGCGATAACCCGGTGGCCTTCGCAACGGCCGCAAGAGCGCATTCGGCCTGTGCGTCTGCCCAGCAGGATGGATCTCTCGGTCAGATCCGCCGGGGCGAGCTGGTGCCGGAAGTCCAGGCGGGGCTGGAACGGCTTAGCGACGGAGCCACTGCGCGCGACCCGGTGCGATCGCGATTTGGATGGCACGTTCTCCGGTTGCATCGCCGCATCGAAGGTCAGACGCTCGGCTTCGAAATGGTTCGCGAGCGCATCGCGGATATGCTCGAGGCGCGTAGCTGGTCGCTCGAAGCGACTCGCTATGTTGCGCGTTTGGCAGCAGAGGGGGCCGTTGAGGGTGTCTCCATGGAAGCGGCATCTTAATGCCAATGTTGGGCGACGTGCTGGCCGCGGCGCGCGACTCGTCCAGCGGTTTCCACGGCTGGCTGCACCGCTCCCACCCCGATCTGGCGCACCGGGTCGCAGTGGCCGCCGCCGCCGAAGCGCTGACGCCGACGAGTTATGTTCGTGCCGCCGTTGCTGACTTCAACCGCTTTGCGGGGGAGGAAGACTGGGCGACTTTGACGTCCAGCCTCAGGGACACCGACGACCCCGGGACAGTCTGCCTCCTAGCGATGGTCCATTGGCGCCTGACCGCCCCAACCTGCGAAGCGCACGCGCGACCAGCCACCACCACAGTCGAGGAAGAGCATGACCCAAGACTCGGAGAAAGACCCTCGTGACATCCCCCTTAACCCGGCGCTGAAGAGCGAGAGGGAAACCATCTACCAGACCAAGGTATCGTCACCTGCGCCGATTGAGACGACGTCGGCCAGCGTCGAAGACGGAAAGGGTTGGCCGCTAGCGTGGCTGCTAGTCACTATCGGGGGAATAGCCCTGGCGATCTACTTCCTGATCTGAGAGCTGCGCCACAGCTTCGCAAGCCGGTCTTACCCGCAAGCACCCACACAGCTGCGCAGCCGAGGTCTGCCGCAAGATCGTCAAGCGCGTCGGCGAGTATTCGTTCCACAGGTGCCTTTCGGAGCAGCTCGAAGGTGGCGAACACGTCAACCTTCAACACTGGCCCTGCACGCGGATCTTTAACATTTTGAAAGCACGCAATTCCGTGCACCAAGCCATCTGGGCTCTGTGCGGCCAAGACGCCGCCGCCGTGCTCAACGAGCTCGGCGATGCGCTGCTGCCACTGTTTGAGATCGGCCGCGCCTGAACTGCGCCGCGCGAGCGGCCACGCGAGCGGGATCTGCTCGCTTCGCAAGCGTGCGACGCTGAGCTCATCCACGGTGCGAGCATCGGTCATTGTTCCAGCTAGGGAGTGTTACGTATGTGCGCATTGATGCAGGTCAAGTTAGGAATTGATCGAGATCAACAGGGGATCCTTCGCCGTGCTCGCACCAGCCGCCCGTCACCATTTGCCCCTGCCGGCCGATCACGTCTGCGCCAGCTGCACCGCGCGAACGGCCGCAGTGTGCGGCGTGCTCGATTGCGAAAAGTTACGCAGCTTCCGCGCTCTCGGCAGCCATGTCCGACTGGCGACTGGGCAAACGCTGTTCCATGAAGGCGATCCCGTCCACCGCGTCTACACGGTCACCGCCGGATCGCTGAAGCTCTACAAGCTGCTTCCAGATGGTCGGCGACAGGTCACGGGCTTCATGCAGCCCGGCGATTTTCTCGGCATGAGTGTCGATGACGAACATGCGTTTAGCGCCGAAGCGCTTGAGCCTTCGCGGCTCTGCGTTTTCGCGCGCAGCCGGTTCGACGACTTCACCGAGGAGAATGGTGAAATGGAGCGGGAGCTATATCGGCTCGCTGTAAACGAGCTTGCAGCGTCGCAGCAGCAGATGGTGCTCCTCGGGAGGAAGAATGCGGCCGAGCGCCTTGCCTCCTTCCTCAATTCGCTCGCTCTCCGGCAGGAGAGCATCAGCAGTAGCGAAGCGCGCACTATCCACTTGCCGATGAGCCGCTCCGACATCGCTGACTATCTCGGTCTCACCAAGGAGACGGTCAGTCGTGTGCTTTCGCTGCTGAAGCGGGAACGGCTGATACGCCTGGAAGCCATCGACCGCATCGCGATTCTCGATCGCGGCCGACTGAAGCAGATGGCGGCCGGCGATCTCGACGCCTGACTGGCGTCAGTAGGTCCACTCCGCCTGCAGCCAGAGCTTGCGCGTATCGGCGCCGAAGTGACTTGCATTGTATCGCGCGAGCTTCGCGAGCAAGCCGACCTTGCCGATCTTAAACCCGACCGAAGCGTCAAGCTCGTTTCCATAGTGAATACCGCCGCGCGCGCTGTCGAAGCGGTGGTAGACCAGGGTTCCGTTGAGCCCCGGCAGCAGCCTCACCCCCTCCACCTTGCGACTGACGCCGACATAGGCGTCCTGCAGTCCCGCTGCGGGCGTCGTCAGGAACATATCGACCCAGCCATTGAACTTGTGCAGCGTCGCCATCGGCGCCTGCACCGCATGGCCGTTGTCGCTGCCTAGCTTCTCCCACCCAGCGAGCAGATTGAATCGGGCGATGGGTACGCCGGCCTCGAACGCGACGTAGGGTGCCGAATAGTTGAACGGGTTCCGGCCGTAGTCGGACTGGCGGGCGTAGCTGCCCCGCAGCGTCAAGGAGGTTCCGCGGCCGAGCGGCAGTGCGGTGCTGAGGATCGCGCCATATGTCTGGCTGCTGTTCGTGAAGACGATCGGCTCGTCATAGTCGAGCAGGTAAGCGAATAGCTTCCCCTGGACGCGCCCCAGCTTCGATCTGGCCCCTGTGAGCAGGAAGTCGCCCTTCAACACTCCGCGCGGTCCGGCCTCGCGCCCGAAGACCGTGCGCTGACCGATCGCGTAGGACACATCCGTGCTGACTGGGCCGAGCTTTGCCTCGACGCGTAAGGCGTCGAACGTCTGTTCGTTCTGCCGCCACCCGACGGAGCCGACCCAGCGCTGGTCGTCGAGTTCGATGCGCTGCCGCCCAAGCGTCACCGTCGCAAGCTTGCCTGCATATTGCGCCTGGAGGCGGTTCAGCTCGATATTCTCCGGGTCGGCGACGACGGCATATTGCGGTCGCCGCTGGCTGTCCGCGACGATGAACGGGAACGCATTGTACTGGTTGACCGATGTGACGGTCGCCTCTCCCTCCGCCAGCAGTGAGAGGTGCCCGCTCTTCGCTTCGGCGCCGCCCCTTATGCGCAGCGTCAAGGCATGCGCATGTAAAGGGCCCTGGTTCACGTCTTCGTATCGCAAACGCCCATCGACGATCGGCTTAATTTGGAAGTTCGCGCCGTCACGGCCGGCGGCCAACGACGGCGATGCCGCCGCAGCCACCAGTGGAGCGATCGCGGCGGCCGCGAAGTTGAGTTTGCCCATCGGAAAAGCTGCCTGTTTGTCGTTGTCGTGGGGCAGGGTAGGGCGCTCTCAAGAACTCGAAGTGATCTATCGCAACGGACGCTGAGCCGCTGAAACGGGGGCGGATGAGAGTGGGGAAAGAGGAACGGGTGGACGGGACGACGCTGATGTGGACAGCCGCATTGATGGCGGTTGCGGCGGCACTATATTCGAGCGTCGGTCATGGCGGCGCGTCGGCCTATCTCGCGATCATGGCGCTGTCCTCAGTCGCGCCCGAGACCATGCGACCGACGGCACTGGCGTTGAACCTTCTTGTGGCGGGATTCGGCACGGTGCGGTTCGCCATGAGTAGACAGACGAACTGGCGTCTGCTCGGCGCCTTCGCGGTGACCGCCGTTCCCGCAGCCTATATCGGCGGTGGCATCCATCTTCCTCCGGAAATCTACAGACCTCTAGTCGGGGTCGTGCTGCTTCTGGCGGCGGTGCGGCTATTTTGGCAGCCGGAGCGCCTCGCGGAGCGGCCGGTTCACCCGCCATCACTCGCTGTCACGCTGCCGGCGGGCGCGACGCTCGGTTTGCTCGCCGGCCTCAGCGGGACGGGAGGCGGCATCTTCCTCAGTCCGCTAATCATCCTGTTCGGCTGGGAGGAACCACGAAAGACATCCGGCATCGCCGCCGCCTTCATCCTGTTCAATTCGGCCTCCGGCCTGCTCGGCAATCTCGCAAGCGTGAAGTCGCTACCCTCCGAACTTCCGGTGCTTTTCGTAGCGGTGTTTGCCGGCGCGCTGATCGGCAGCTGGCTCGGCGTGTCGCGGCTGCCGCGCCACCGGCTGCTGCAGGCGCTCGGCGTGGTGCTCGTGGTCGCCGGGCTCAAGCTGATCCTCGCATGACCGCCGCCGTCGTGATTCTTGCCGGCGGCGAAGGACGGCGGATTGGCGGCGGAAAGCCGAACAGGCTGCTCGGGTCCGAGCGGCTGATCGACCGGGCGCTGAGGCTGGCACGAAGCTGGTGCGATTGTGTGGCGGTGTCGGCTCGCGACGCGCGCCAGGTGGACGTGGACGCGGAGATAATCACCGACGAACTCTCGGTGGCCGGGCCTCTTGGTGGTCTGATCGCGGCAGGACGTTACGCTGGCATCCACGGCTGCGATTATGTGCTGACGATCCCTGCGGACATGCCATTTCTTCCGAACGACCTCCTCGACAGGCTGACAGCCGAGATCGGGCGTGCCAGCGCGGCCATTCCAGCGAGCGAGGGCGAGCTGCACCCGGTGTGCGGCTTGTGGCGCCCGTCCGCGCTCACGGCTGCGCCGGCTTATGCTGAGGAACAGGGGAGGTCGCTCAGGGGCTTTGCCGCAAGCATCGGCTTTCGCCGGGTCGACTGGTCGGCCGATCCGCACGACCCGTTCTTCAACATCAACCGGATCGAGGAACTCGCCGAAGCCGAACGGCGACTGGGCGGTTAAAAGTCGAGCACTTCCACCATCGTCCCGGGCGCCATCGCTTCGCTATGAGGCCGCTGCCTGACCAGCAGGTCGGCATCGACCAGCGCCTTCTGCGCGCTCGAATCCTGGAACGAGAGGATCTCCGCTCGTCCTTGCGAACGCCGCGCGCGATGAAAGGTCTCGCGGCCGCCGGATGCGGGCAGCGCGGTTCCCAGGGGCAACTGGCGCCACTCGAGCAAATCGGGCTTCCGGCCCGTGATTCCGGCGAGAAGCGGGACCAGGAACAACCGCGCCGTAACCAGCGCCGACGTGGGATTGCCCGGCAGGCCGACGACGAGCGCCTTGCCGGCGCGGCCGAGCCAAACCGGCTTTCCCGGCTTGATCGCGACTTTCGAGAAGACGAGCTCGAGACCTGCCGGCTCGAACATTGGTTTGGCGAAGTCTTTGTCGCCGACCGATGCACCGCCGGTGACGACCACCACGTCCGCTTCCTCGGCAGCCGTGACCGCTGCCTTCTTCATCGCTTCAAGATCATCCGCGAGCCGCTTGCGCCCGAGCACTTGCGCGCCCCACGCGGTGGCCATGGCTCCAACTCCGATTGAGACGCTCTCGGGGATCCGGTCTTCGCTTGCCGCAGCGCTTCCGGGTTCCGCCAGCTCGTCGCCGGTACTCAGGATGCGCACCGTCGGCCTGCGGCTGACTTCGAGTTGAGCCATGTCTGCGCCCGCGGCAGCCACCAGCGCGCGAGCGCCAAGCACGCGTCCGCTCGGCACCAGCACATCGCCCGCCGCGAAGTCGCCTCCGCGTTTGCGGATGTGCGTGGCGGCGCCGGGGTGTGCATTGATTACCGCCCATTCGCCGTCCCGTTCGACGTTCTCCTGCATGACGACGCGATCAGCCCCGTCCGGCACCGGCGCACCCGTGAAGATGCGCACGCACTCGCCGGCCTGGATGGCGCCGTGCCACCGGCGGCCGGCAAATGATTCCCCCACTACGTTCAGCCGTGCGGGCGTGGCGGTGAGGTCCGAGTCCCTTATCGCATAGCCGTCCATCGCCGACACGGCTGAGCGTGGCGAATCGATGCCCGCGGTGACGGCAGACGCGAGCACCCGGCTGGCGGCCTCGTCGAGCGAGACCTTTTCCGTGCCGATCGGGGCTGCGGCCGCGCGAACCAGCGCAAGGGCTTCATCGAAGCTAATCATCAGATGCCGGAGCGCCCCAGTCGCCGGACTTGCCGCCGCTCTTCGAGACTACCTCGATGCCACCGATGATCATCGACCGCTCAATGGCCTTCAGCATGTCGAACAGGGTCAAGCACGCCACCGAGGCAGCCGTGAGCGCTTCCATTTCGACGCCAGTGACCGCCCTAGTCTTCACCTCCGCCTCGATGCGAAAGCCTGGCAGCGAGCGATCGATCGTTACCTTTACCGCGCCTTTGGCGAGCGGCAGCGGGTGGCACAGTGGGATGAGGTCCGCCGCCCGCTTGGCGGCCATCACGCCGGCGATCTCGGCCGTCGCGATAACGCTGCCTTTCGGAATAGTCCCCGCTTCAACCTGATCGAGTGTTTCGGGCCGGCAGGTCAGCGTGCCAGCAGCGACGGCCCGCCTTGCAGTCTCCTCCTTGTCCGAGACGTCGACCATGCGGGCACGACCGCTGTCGTCGAGGTGCGTCAGCCTGCTCATGCGCACAGGTGCCGAAGTCGCGGAATCTGTCCGGCAAGCGAGCAGGGTCGATAACGGCTGTCGAGTTCCAGCCCGAGCACGAGATCCCACCCGTCACGGCAAGCTCCCGTCGATCCGGGCAGGCAGAAGATAAACGTGTCGTCGATCTGCCCAGCGAAGGCGCGGGACTGAAGCGTCGAGAGGCCGACCGTCCCGAAGCTCGCCTGGTGAAACAGGATCGAGAAGCCGTCCATTTCACGTCGGAACAGCGGCCTGATCGCTTCGGGAGTGACATCACGAGGTGCGAAGCCGGTTCCTCCGGTCGAAATGATCACATCGACACTCTCATCTTCGACCCAGGCTCGGACCTGTTTGCGGATCACCTCTATGTCGTCTTTGACGATAGTCTTCCCGGAAAGCTCATGTCCGCCGGCCGCAAGCCGCTCGGCGAGGAGAGCGCCCGACTTGTCGCTCGCGTCATCGCGCGTATCAGACACTGTGAGCACAGCGATCCGCAGCGGATAGAAGGTCAGCGTTTCGTCGATGCCTGCCAAAAAAATCACTCCCAGCGCTTCGTGTCGGCATAATCATCATCTGTCGGTTCGATCCAGGTAGACCCCCCGGCGGTTTCCTCGCGCTTCCAGAACACCGCCTCAGTTTTTAGCCGATCCATTAAATAGTCAGCGGCTACGAAGGCACTCCGCCGGTGCGGCGCCGAGACGCCCACAAATACGATCGGCTCGCCGCCCAGCATGCGGCCGGAGCGGTGGACGACCCGCACCTGGGTGACGGCGAAACGTTCAAGCGCGTCCCGGGCAATCTGCTCGATCGACTTTGCGGTGAGTCGAGGATGGTGCTCGAGAATGAGAGCCTGCAAAGCCTTACCATCTTTCATCTGGTCGCGGGTGAGCCCAACAAAGCTAACGACCGCTCCGTCCCCTTCGGCTGAGCGCGTGAGCTCAGCTAATTCTGCAGTCGGATCGAACGGAGAGTGAGCCAGGCGCGCTACGACTTTCATCAGCCGCCTGAAACCGGGGCGAGAAACTCGACCGCTTCGCCCGGCCGAATCAGATGGCTTTCCGTCACCACTGTGTCGTCGACACACGCCAGCACTCGCTGGCTTGCAAGCGATTCAGCCGCCTCCGGACATTGGGAGGCGAGCAGCGCGCGAAGCTCACCGACGGTGCACGGCCCTCCCGTTTCCAGCTCCCGCTCGGCTCCGAGCAAGTCCGCGAGTTTGCCGTACGTTCTAATCTTCACGTCAGTCCCTCAATATCTTTGATCGCGCAGAGTTGTGTATTCGTGGGCGAACGGACCAGGATCAACACTGTACGATCAAGAATTTTAGGTCGTCAGGATGCACGAAGCCCCGACCGTTCGCGCGGCCGGGGCTCTTGCACTCGTGCCCACCCGAAGGGGATAGGGGCGGGCGCGAGCAACTAAAATTCGGATTCAGGGTGGAAGCGTTTGCATCTTGGAGCCCCTAGTGCGCCGGAAGGAGGATCCTCGGGATGATCCAGATCATTCCTGCTATCGTGCAGCCCTGATTACTTAGTGCAGAACTCGCTTCTTCTCGCCGCCAAATCGGATGTTGCCGCTAGTCATTCGGCTGATTTGGGTCTCGTATAAGGCGGCAAGTTTCTGATGCGCTTGGCGCGCGGCCGCGCAGTTTGCACTCTCCGCTCGAGACCGTTCCACCTGCTGGCGATGCAGAAGATAATTCAGGTCCATCCACTTTCTCCCCGCGCTATCGTTCAAAAAGAGGGGCAGGGGCTGCGTAGGCTTGACCATGCAGCCGTGCCCCAGCTCGGATTAGCGCCACCTGGGCGCGAAACTCGGCAGCCTTTTCGATGATGTGATCTCGGGCATCGGGCCGGCTCATCAATGGCGCCACCCGTTCGAGCGCTTCGGCCGAAGCAGTGAGAACATGGAGTGGGTCGCGTGCCAGCTCAGGATGCGAGTGCTTCATCTCGCGAAGCTATTCCCCGATCGCCGAATGCTCATTGATCTGAGTCATTTCTGAGGGGTACGAAGGGGTGGCTATGGGCGCAGCGGCGGTCCTGACGCGCCGACGGTTTGCTGCTGCTCCTTGCCGTGTTCGATTCGCCGGGGCACCTTTTACGTGTCGCGTGTCGAATCGCACACCGGGACGAGCGCCGCTCGGGGCGCTCGTTTCTCATTAGGGTTTGCGGTTGGTTCTCGACGTCCCCCTATTCTTGCTTGTCCTCAGCATCGGCCTCGCGCCGCGGCTGGTGCTGACGACGATTGCCAAGCTCGCGCTCGCACTATTCGCAGTCGGCCTGCTGGGCTGAGCTTAACGGCACGCGCGCGCGACGAGGCCGCCATTGTCCCAATGCGGCTTGTATGCGGCCTGGCCGGCTTTGAGCTGCCAGCAAGAGAGGTTGACGCGGCCGGCCCACACCAGCGCAACCTGGCGGCCGAAGCGATCAACCGTGATCGGCTGGTAGCGCACCGGCCCCAAGCGCAGCGCGCTGACGAGGCTACGTTTGGCGGCTGGACCATCGCCGGGCTCGCAGGTCCGCCAGCGTGGGCAGTGGCTGAGTTCGGGGGCGTCGATGCCGAGGAGGCGGATGCGGGTGTCGCCGCAGCGCAGGCTATCACCGTCGACGACATAGGCGCTCGGACAGTCGATGATCATGTGGAGGTGCTTGGCGCGGGTGGCGTCATGCCGTCAATGCGCCAGTCGTATTTACCATAACGCTCGTTATCAGACGTGCGCCTTCTGCACTTTTGACTGTCCTACAGTTAACCAAATGCGACAGATGCACCGACTCCAATCTGCTCGGAGTCGCGTTGTTATGATTGTTCTGGATCCTCCCGCCATCGCTGCAGTCGCAGCGCTGATCACCAGCGTGTCCGCACTGGTTTGGGCCGTGCGTCGGAAGCCGTAAACGGGGCCAGCGGCCGCAATTATTTTTTGCGTCCGGCGGTCCCAATCCACAACTTTGTGGTCAACCCAAATTGACCACGCTGGCGTGCGGTGTCGGCGGCTGGCAGCTCCTGATCAACTTTGAGAGGGTCAGCGGATGTCAAACGAGCTTGGGATCAGTCTGGCAGACTTTATCAGAACGCATGTTGCGACGGCTGATGAGTGGGAAATCTGGCTAGGCGTGCAATCGGCTAAGCCCCCAGATTCACAAGCGATCATGCCACAGGGTCGGGACGACGACATCAGGCATGTACAGCTGCCTGCTTCGCCCGAGTATGCTCAGCGTGAAGCTCTTAGTCGGTCACTTGTTGAACGGGCGCGTGCCAAAATCGCTCAGGGTTGGGAGGTGTCCGGACGGCCTGGAGGTTCAATCGCGAGGCACGTTCTAGAACAAGAGGACGTGGAATCATTGGGCTTCAATCTGGGCGCAAGCACCATTGGTTCTTTCCGGGCAATAAGGGTACGTCGCTTACGCACGTCAAAGACAGCAGCGCTGACAACCTTGATTGAACAAGTGTGCTGCGAGACCAATCCCGGAGACAAGCTGACTAAAGGTGTGATCGCCCTCATCCTCAAAAACACGAATTCCGATGTGTACTCGGACAACGCGTTCAACGCTGCTTGGGACGAGGCTGATATTGATGATCGATGGCGCAAACGTGGGCCGCGCTAATTAGCAGTCGAATTCAACGTTAATCCCGACCTGATTTCCGTCTTTTCGAAGCACCTCGCAACAACACGAGGAGATTCGAAATGAACGTCACTCACCTCCTGACCGTGGAGGTTTCGGACCGTTGGAAGGTGTCGATCAGGACGCTTGAACGCTGGCGCTACATCAACGTCGGGCCGAAGTATCGCCGTATCGGCGGCCGCGTTGTGTACGCGATCGAGGAGATCGAACGGTTTGAGCAATCCTGCGACGTGGAGACTTACAAGTGAGCCGCGGCCGGGATGGCGACGACGCCGCGCGCCGTGGTGAGCTCGGTGCAATTCGCTGGGCTTTTGTTCAAGATCCGGGGGACGCGCTCTCGAAGCTCGTTCTCCTCGCGATGAGCACGCCGGCTAACGCCTCGTTCCTCTGCTACATGTCGCACGGGAAGATCGCAGCAAAAGCGAACTGTCACCGGCGCACTGTGATGCGGAAGATTCAGCGCTTGCTGATGATGGGCCTGCTCAAGGACGTCTCGGCCGACCATCTGGATCGCCCGACGAAAACCTACCGCCTTTGCGTCGATACTGAGTAGCTGTGGATAACGATTATTGTGGTGCGTCACTGGGTCAGGCCCCCAGTGACGCACTGCCTCAGCGCTTCGGGTCAGATTGTCACCCTAATTTAAAAGGAATCTATAAAAAGAATCTCGCCACCGCCTGGGGAGAACATTCCGGTGGACCCTGTCCTGTAGCCGACGAGGTGCTGGTCGACATTCGCTATCGGTCTGGCTGGGTCGTTCCCTCCGTCGTCGCGGGCAAGCGTCGTTGGACTAGTTGGCCGGACCACGTTGAGGATGATTGGGATATCATCGAGTGGCGGCCCGCTATTGGCGCCGAAAACTAGGTCCTGGAGGGGGGCAGTCAAAACTCTGCGAACTTTGCGAGTGACACCGGCGTTGGGCAAAAAATAGCAAAACGGCGATATTTGCATGGGGGTTAGGGTAGGCAGTTTGGCCACTTTTGGCGCTTTTCAGCCATTACCAGTGGGGCTGGTTCGTACCGCAACGTGGGCATGACGGCGCCACGCGTTCAGTTTTCCTACGCTGGGCCGCAAACGTGCCCGCAACGCTTCTCACGAAACTCGCTTGGCTAATCGCAAAGTCACCGGCTAGCCTTCCTACGGGGAGCTTTCAGCATGGCAGTGTACACGCCACACGAACATTCGGATCAGACTCTGGCAGCCGCGCGTGTTTGGCGAGAACGATGTCTGGTTGCAGAGGGCAGCATCTTTTCCGAAGAACATCTTTGGACAGAAGCCAACTTCGCAGCCCTAAAAGCTGCTTTCGTCGACAATCCCATTGAGGGTTCTAAATCGTTCTACGACAAGCTGGCGCTGCAGCTCGAAGGTTGCGAGCCATCCGTAAAGAAGCTCGCCGCGGAATGCCTATGGCTGCTTTTGCTTTTCGCCCACTCAAGGGGATTTAGCGCGAGATTGAAGCGACAACGCGTCGCGGAAGTCTGGCAGCTTTCAGGCGAGGACATGTCAACCAGTGATCTTCTGGGTGACATCCCACTCGACGGGATTGGTTGGCCAGGCACTGCTTTCTTGACGATGATCTGGGCTGAGTTCGGCTTCCTGATCTGCGTATTCCTAGCCTGGAAGCAACTCACATCAGATACGCGTCGTCGACTTTTAGACGATGCGAACCCGTGGGAGTTTTGCGAATGGTTGACCTCTCAACCAAGTGGCGATCGACGAATTTCGCGCAACACTCTGCTGTATCTGCTGTTTCCAAAATCGTTCGAACGCATCTCCGGCCGCCAACAAAAGTCGCAGGTCTACAAAGCGTTCAAGGCGGCTTTGGGCGACCGAGTTCAGCTTCCCGCGGAACCGCTTTCTCCATGCTCCCTCGACAAGGCGCTTCTCGCGATAAGACAAACGCTCGAAGCGGAACATGGGACCGACGAGCTCGACTTCTACAACGATCCGCTGCGGGAGGTCTGGGGATTCGATACTGCGCCAGCGCCACCACGAAATTCTGTTGCCCAGCCCGTGCGCCGATTCTGGATCGAGAAAACGATCGTTGCGGGGCGACCCGATCGCGAAGGAGGAGAACACGCGCTTGGACGAGCTCTTTGGTCTCCGCATCGCGCGAGCAGTGGTCAGGATATCTATGCGAGCATGCGTCATGTACAGCCCGGAGACGTCGTCTTTCACCTTACCGACAACCGCGCGATCACTGGCGTTTCGATAGCGTCGGGGCCCGTCGACGACACCTTCGCTGGGATCTCCGGAACGGACTGGGGAGATCAAGCCAGCTATCGGATCGCTTTGCGCGACTTTCAGCCTCTCCACCCACCTTTGAGCCGCTCAAGCTTCTTCGAAGTGGAACCCTTCAGGTCGCAGCTCGCAGAGCTACTGAGGAGCGGCCAACGCGGCCTCTTCTTCAATCGAAACCTTGAACTCAATCAGGGTGCATACCTTACCGAGGCGCCGCCAGAGCTTATGGCTATCTTGAAGGCGGCCTACCGCGCGCAAGCTGGCGAGGAGTTGCCGTACACCGACGATATTGGGGGGCCCGGAAGTCAGCCGGAGGAAATCAACCTCGATCTCGAGGATCTCTTCCTGGAGCCTGAGGAAATCACGAGCATCCTCACCCTGTGGCGAGCGAAGGCCAACATCATTTTGCAGGGTCCGCCAGGTGTCGGAAAGTCATTCGCTGCGCGGCGTCTCGCGTACGCTCTAATGGGGAAACGGGACCCAGATCGGGTCGCCTTCGTCCAGTTTCATCAATCCTACGCGTACGAGGATTTTGTCGAAGGCTTTCGGCCAACATCTACCGGCTTCGTTTTGAAGAAGGGGAAGTTCGTGGAGTTCTGTCGCAGGGCCGCGAACGATTTAGAGCGAACCTATGTATTCATCATCGATGAGATCAACCGGGGAAACTTGAGCAAAATTCTCGGCGAGCTCATGCTGCTCATCGAAGCTGATAAGCGGGATCCCAAGTGGCAGATGCCACTAGCATACGGCGAGGACCCATTCTTCGTTCCGCGCAACGTGTACCTTCTCGGTTTGATGAACACGGCTGACCGCTCGTTATCGGTCGTAGACTATGCTCTGCGACGCCGTTTCGCTTTCGTCGATCTCAAGCCAAAGCTGCACTCGCCGAAACTTTCGGCAATCTTATCGGAGAAGGGAGTCTCGGCTGAGAGTCTCGCCGCACTTCTCCAGCGCATTGGCGCGTTGAACACTGAGATCGAGCAGGACACTGCAAATCTCGGGCCGGGTTTCGCGATAGGCCACAGTTTCTTCTGCGCGGGCCCTGTGGCCGGCGAAGGCCCCGACGGTTGGCATCAGCGGGTGATTTCTACCGAGATCATGCCGCTGCTGAGGGAGTATTGGTTCGACGCGCCGCAAAAGGTCGCTTCCTGGGAACTGCAGTTATCGGCGCCGCTGTGACGGAAACTCCGCGGATTCCGATCCGCAATATCTACTATCTCTTCCTCTACGCATGGAACCGGTTTGAGGAGGGCAAGGCTCTGGCGATGGGCGCTGAGTGTAGTCCGGACCTTCCCAATTTGCTGGCGCGCGTTTTGCTTTCGGGAACGCGCTCGCTGGTCAGAAGAGGGCTCGATCGCGGATACCACCCGTTCGAAGAAGATCTTGCGACCATAAGAGGCAAAATCGAGCTCGAGGGCACCGTCGCACTTCGCGCGCGTCATGTGCCACGGGTCTCGTGTTCCTTTGACGAGTTGTCACACGACGTCCTGCCCAATCAGATCATCAAAGCGACACTTGCTCGGTTGGGCAGGTCACAAAATATCGACGTGGGTCTTGGGCAGCAGCTTCGGCAGCTAACGCGGTCACTGTCGGACATATCAGATATTCGCTTAACGGCCGGCGCGTTTGCTCGCGTTCGATTGCACCGCAATAACGCCTATTACGACTTACTCTTGCGCGTATGCCGCCTTGCGTTTGACCTGATGCTACCCGACGTCAATGGGTCCGGCTTCGCCTTCACGGACGTGTTGCGTGACGAGCGGAAGATGGCCGCTGTTTTCGAAGAGTTCGTCCGAAATTTTTACAGGACTGAGCAGCGTCAATTCAGGGTCAAGCCGTTGCAATTGCAATGGGCGGCTACTCCAATCGGCTTCACGCAGTTCCGCCTACCAACTATGCGAACGGATATCTATCTCGAAAGCGATACGCGGCGCATCATCATCGACACGAAATACTACGCGAATGCACTGCAGCATTATCAGGGAAGCGAGAGTTTCCGCTCAGATAATCTGTATCAGCTGTTCGCATATTTGAGGAACGATGCGCTCAGTCTTGCGCACGCTATCTCGGCGGAAGGAATGCTGCTGTATCCGACCACGGCTTACCCGCTAGATGAGCAGTTCGTGATTGATGATCACCCAGTCCGCATTGCAACGGTTGATCTAAGTGAGCCGTGGCACCTGATCGACGGCAAATTACGATCACTTGCCAATTCGCCGGGCCCCACCCGCGAACGCAATCAAACTTGATTGGGTCAGGGCAACGAAGCGCGCCGAAACTGAGTGGTCTTCGATGCCGGAAGTTGCGGTGCACCGTGATTCGCGCATGTGTCGATGCGTTACACCCACTTGGATGCCGGGCTCTAGTAGCGAGGCTCGCGTCTCTTTTGCCAGCATCAGAATAGGCCCCGGCCGATCCGCCGACGCATTGGACAACGCGCATTCTCCGGCTAGAAACTGTTCCAGAGGATGCGATGAAACGGCCAACCAAGTTCGAGATAAAAGGTCTGTTCGGCAACAAGGACATCAGTCTTAGTATTGCCGGGGACGCACTCATCCTTGTCGGTCCTAATGGCATCGGCAAAAGTAGTGTCGTCAACATCTTCTACTTTTTTGTAACGCGCCAGTGGCGTCGGTTACTTGAGTATTCCTTTCATGAAGTAGCGATATGGTTCGGCGACCAGGAAATAAGGGCACGCCGCGCGGAGATTTCCGGACTCTCGGACTACACGCGCATCATGGAGGAAATGCCTCCCCATTCACGGGCGGGCTCACTGTTGAAACAGCTGAAAGACCACGGACTCCTAGAGGAAGTCCTCGGACGAGCGCGCTTACCCCAAGCACAGCGCGCAAGGATTGGATCGATCATCGGAGTCTCCCCCGACGAAATCCGAAGTTTGCAGATGTATATTTTCAGAAAATATACGCCCGGTGACGATGAGTTGTTCGAGCAGCCTCGATTAGCCTTGGAGAGGACGCTTTCGGACTGCATCCCAAACCGCACGCTCTATCTTCCGACCTATCGTCGGATCGAAAAAGATCTGAAGGAAATCTTCCCTGACTACGAGGAACGGTTCCGAGTTCACATGGAGCCGCGGGGACCGCTAAAGTTTGCGAGGGCCTCAACGCACTACATCGATCTGGTGAGCTTCGGCATGGAGGACGTGCGCGCAAACGTCGAGGCAACCACCCGAGCGTTGAGGGACTACTCCCTGGGGCAGTTTAACGCGCTATCTGCCCTGTATTTGCGCGACGTTATCAAGGGTTCGGCTGATCAGTATTCGCCCGCTCAAATCGGTAAGTTGAGCGAAGAGTCCCTGTCAGCAATCCTCAACCGGGTGAGCGAGCAGGTGCTCTCCACGGAAGACAAGGAACTCTTACGGACGAAGATTACGGGAATAAAAGGGAAGAAGAGGCAGCAGTTAGAAGTAAACGATAGGTATCTTGCCCACTATTTTACGCGACTCATGCGCGCTAATGAGGACATTACCAGCCAAGAAGGGGATATATCGGCATTTGTAGATGTTTGTAACGCGTATCTAAACCCGAGTAAGCAGATGATCTATGACGAGACGAAGTTCTCTGTGTCGATCGTTGACGAAAGTGGAAAAGATATCGACTATAGCTTCCTCTCCTCGGGAGAAAAGCAGGTGGTCTCGATATTCTCTCATCTTTATCTGGACAAAACGCTAGATCAGTTCGTGATAATCGACGAGCCAGAACTGTCACTTTCTGTTCCGTGGCAGAAGCGATTCTTGCCTGATATTCTTGAGAGTAGTCATTGCTCGTTTGTACTTGCTGTCACACACAGTCCCTTTATCTATCAGAACCGGCTAGAAAAGCGCGCCGTTGATCTGCGGCGCCGGACACAATCTTCTGTGACCTGAGCATGACAGAAGATTACGCGAAGTATCTTCGTGCAGAGGCGAACTCAGGGATCGCCGCGTTGCACCAGTTTCGACTCCTGTACTCGGATGACGACCAGGAGTTGCACGTCTTCTTTGAAGGTGAAGAAGACAGTCTTTTTTACATGCCGGAAATCCGTAGGCAGGCAGGCATACGTCGGACGTACACGTACGTCTGTAGCGGGAAGAGGAATGTAGTCGCTGTCCGAGAGGATATTGGAAGCAGCGAGTACGACATACAGCGATGCCTCTTCTTCATAGACCGCGACTTTGACGATTATCTAGGAACGCAAGTTACCACGGACGACCGGACCTATCTCACCGACAACTACTCAATCGAGAGTGACATCGTCAGGGTTCAGGTTCTTGAAGTCTTTATCGAGGACTTCGTCAAAATCTCGCGGGCCGACCCAGAGTTTGCCCGGATCGTGGCTGATTTCGGCGCTTTAGATCAGAGTTTCGCCAAGCAGATCAAGCCATTTATGGCTTGGTCGATTGCTGCGAAGCAGGCGGGATCGAAACCGAACTTCAACAACATCGATCTGGGCAAAGTACTGATCGTGGGTGCTAACGGCCAAGTGTCGAAACGGGCCAAAGGTTTCGATGCATATGTTCGTCGCGCGGTCGGAAGCGGTGCCGGGGCGACGCTTGCCTCCACACTTGCTTGGTTCCGCCAGCTGCATGATGCGCAAAGGAAGCGCTGGATACGCGGCAAGTTCTATTATTGGTTTTTCCAGAAGTCGCTTTTGGCACTGATCGGAGCGTCCAGCGCAAGGCGCGAGGCCGCAGGCGGCAAAGCCTGGAAAGTACCTGCTGCGTTGCGGGAGGCGCGCCTTTTCGAAATGCTCGGAGGGCGTGCTCCGCCACCACCGTCACTGACCGCGTTCCTTACCGCAGCACTCGCGTGATCGCCGCTCAGTCTAAATAGGGTAAACTCATGTGAGATGTCTCTGCGCGCGGATTGCACTGGGCAGCGGACCCTCTGCTCACGATCCATCTCGTGCACTCTTCAATTGAGGCGCTGTTCTAACAAAAACGGAGCGATTAGCTTCTGCAGATATGTGCCCCGCAATTACGTCCGATACGTCGTTTGCCGCCTGTTTGACGGTCCCTTGAGCTAAGTGCGCATACCGTGCAGTGGTCTGTACTTGGGTGTGGCCCAGCAGCTTGCCGATCATCGGAAGAGACATGCCCTTTGCTGCCGCGATCGATGCGAAGGTGTGGCGCAAGTCATGGATACGAACGCCGTTCAGCCCTGCCCGCGCACGCACACGTTGCCAGAACGGCTGGAGGTCCGTCAGGCTCGCACCTTCCAACCTTCCTGTGATGACCCAGGGATTACCTTCCAAGCGTGGTATCGCCGCTATTACCGCGACAGCCGCATCGCCGAGCTGCACCACTTTCCTGCCCGTCTTAGAATCCGGCAGTTGCAGTTCGCCCGCTCTGAGGCGAACGTGGTCCCACCTCAATTTGAGAATTTCATTTAGGCGGCATCCAGTGAGCATGAGCAATCGAGTGGCCGCTATCGCGGAGCTCATCTCTACTCGCTCGGTCTCCATCTCCGATAAGACTTCACCTACGCGCTGAAGCTCGCCCGCGCTTAGGAAGCGTTCCCGCTTCTTTTCCGGGTACTTCTTGATGCCTCTGCGTGGGTTTGTCCCTTCTGGTCTCAACCCCCATTCTTCCGCCAGATTGAACATCTTCGAGACAACTTCGATGGTGCGGTTGGCCTGATATGGTCGATCAACCATGCTCAGATGTAGCCGGGCCACATCCGTGCGTACGACTTCTTGTACCTTAAGTTTTCCCAGTGCCGGCAGGATGTACCGGCGGAGCGCGTGTTTGTACTCGCGGCCGGTGCTGCTCTTGAGATGGGGATTAAGGTCGATGTGCGTGATTTCGAACCGCGTCGCCAGCTCAAATACGTTTATTGCCTGCTGCTTCTCTATTCGCCGTGCGAGAGGATCCTCTCCCATTTCGACCTGAGCAAGCTCCTGGAACGCCCGACGCCTGGCCCACTCCGGCGTTACGATGCCGAACTTCCCCAACGTCATCCGCCGGGAGCGTCGATTCACTCGATACTGAATGACGAACGTCTTGCGGCCTGACGGCAGAACGCGCACTCCGAACCGTGGCAGTTCATCGTCCCATTCGAAGTAACCTGTCCGTCTCGGTTCCAAAGCTTCGATCGAGCGTCTTGTAAGCCTCATAGAATTGGTCCTGCTACCATGCCGTGTGCTCAGGTCAGGAATGGAAGCGCCGAGTAAGCAAGCGGGCGAGTAGACCTGCGCAGAGCATCGCAGGGCACACGCTCTGACAACCCCATGAAGTCAATCAAGTCGCTGAAAAAAATGGTAAAAAGGTATCTACGCGTAAGTATGCGTAGTCGATGGATTAGAACTCATAACCTGAAGGTCGCAGGTTCAAATCCTGCCCCCGCAACCAACCACAAGCCCGCCTTCGAGCGGGCTTTTTCTTTGTCCGCGATCAGTAGTTGTATGCCCGCTCGCCGTGATCCGCGATGTCAAGGCCTTCACGTTCGGCATCGCGTTCATGCCGCAACGGCATCACCGCTTTTACGATCGCGAAGCAAGCCGCGGATCCAGCTGCCGACCAGATGATAGCGACACCGACCGCGCCTAGCTGCCGCGCCAGTTGCCACCCGAGCGAATAGTCCGCTGCACCATGCCCGCCAAGCATCGGTAAAGCGACGAAAGCGGTGCCCACTGAGCCGACGATCCCGCCCAGCCCGTGGATCCCGAACACGTCGAGGCTGTCGTCGAAACGCAGCCGGTTCTTCAGTGACCCGACGAACCCGTAGCAGACCATGCTCGCGGCACTGCCGAGCAGGATCGCGCCGACAGGGCCACTGATTCCTGCCGCGGGCGTGACCGCTACCAGCCCCGCCACGGCGCCCGAAGCGCCGCCGAGCATCGACGGCTTACCGGAGACAATGCGCTCCGCGCCCATCCAGGCCAGAAGCCCCGCCGCCGGCGCAACCATCGTGTTCACCAAGGCGACGGCGGCCAGCCCGTTCGCTTCGAGCGCCGACCCGGCATTGAACCCGAACCAACCGACCCACAGCAATCCCGCACCGACCATCGTCAGGGCCAGGGAATGCGGCGGCATCGCTTCCTTGAGATGTCCAAGCCGAGGACCGGCGAAGGCAACGCCAACCAGCCCGGCCACGCCTGAGTTGATGTGCACGACCGTTCCGCCGGCGAAGTCGATCGCTCCAAATTTGAAGAGCAGACCTTCGCTCGCCCAGACCATGTGCGCCAACGGCGCGTAAACAACGGTCAGCCAGAGCGTCGCGAAGGCCATGATCGCGGCAAACCGTACCCGCTCGACCAGCGCACCGATGACAAGTGCCGCGGTGATGGCCGCGAACGTCATCTGGAACGCTGCGAAAACCAGCTCCGGTATGGCCTTGCCGTCGCTGCCCACTGCCCACGCGGCGTCCGCGCTGATACCTGCCAAGCCGGCCTTGGACAGTCCACCGATGAACCAGTTGCCGGCGCTGAACGCCAGGCTGTAGTTCCACAAAACCCAGGTCAGGATTGCGACCGCGGTGATGCCGAGCGCCTGGCTCATCACGCTCAGCAAATTCTTCGCCCGCACCAGGCCGCCGTAAAACAGCGCCAGTCCGGGCAGCAGCATCAGCATCACCAACGCCGTCGACACCAGCATCCACGCCGTGTCGCCGCTCTCGATCGTGAGCTGCCCCGCCATCCACGCGCCCCCTTGCTGCACCGCACAAGCTAATGGCGGCGCAGCGTCCGGCTACGTGAAAGCTTCACCTACGGCGTAGGTGGCTCGGGATGTTTCGCCTTCCATTCCATCGCGCTGCGGACACGCGCCTCGACCGAGGGGTGGTCGTAGAAAAGGATCTCTTCCAGCTTGCCCGGCCGCGGGTATCGATACTCCGCCGTCTTCACGAGCGCCGTCGACAGCGCGTCGGGCCGGTTCTCGGTTCGCAGCGAATAGTTGTCCGCGTCGGTCTCCAGTGTCCGGCTGAACGTGTTGAGCAACGGCGCTGCCAACAGCCCGAACAGGGAGACCAGGAAGAAGATGATCGGCACGCCGCGCGGGTCGGCGATCGAGGCATTGCTCCTAAACGCCCGCGCGATCCGCGGGAACAGGCGGTCGGCGAGCCAGAACAGGATCACGGCAAGCACGGAGAAGAACAGGATTCCCCACCAGGTATGCTTGAGGACGTAGTGGCCGATTTCGTGACCGGTGACGGCACGCACCTCGTCGAGCGAGGCATTCTTCAGTGCCACGTCGGAAATCGCCACGCGCGCCGTGCTCCCGACACCGCCGGCATTGGCGGTGAAGTTGTTCGATTGGCGTGAGCCGTTGAACATGAACACGCGCTCCGGCGGAACACCCGCGCGCCCGGCCATCGACACGACGGCGTCGCGGACCTTGCCGGGCGGCACCGGTTCGTACTTGTTGAACAAAGGCTCTATCAGGATCGGGGACAGGAGCAGGATGAAGGCCATCCCCGCCGCGGCGAGCGCGCCGGACCACAGCCACCAGCGCTTCCCGGTTCGCCGGATCAACGCATAAACGCCGAGCATGAACAGCGCGGTGAGAAGCGCGCTGATGCCGAGCATGATTGTCGCCTGGCCCAGGAAATCGCCGAGCGGCTGGGCCGTGCGGCCGTACCCCTTTTCCCGGAAGTAACTGGCGTAGAGTGTCCAGGGCAGTTCGATAATCGCCGAGATGATGACGAACACCAAAGTCACCAGGAACGCGCGCAGGTTCTTGCGCCGCGGCGCGATACGCTCCTCCAGCCGATCGAGGACGCCGGAGCGGACAATCAGCCAGGTGACAAGCGCACTGACCAGCAGCCCCCACAGCAACATCCATTCCTTGCCGACGGTATAATCGTGCGCCTTCTGCAACGCCGCCGGTCCAAGACTGTCGATATATCGAGCGGTGGCCGCGTTCGGATCGAATGCCATCGATTGCCTCCCCAACTATACCGGCAGCGTAACAGCCGCCGCTGTTCGCGCAACGGGAACGACTGCGAGCCGCCGGCGATTGTCTGCCAGTGACCGGCAAACCTGCCCCCGCACCAATGGAAGCCCTGCTCGCGACCGAGCTCCCCGACGGCCCGGGCTGGCAGTTCGAGCCCAAGTGGGACGGCTTCCGCTGCCTCGCGCGGCGCGACGGGGACGAGATCACGCTGACGTCAAAATCGGGCAAGCCGCTCGGGCGCTACTTTCCTGAAGTCGAAGCCTTTCTCCGGAAGACCAAATTGAAACGCTTTCTCATCGATGGAGAGCTGATCATTCCGCGCGGCGACGAACTTTCATTCGAAGCGCTGCAGATGCGCTTGCATCCGGCGGAGAGCCGCGTCCGCAAGCTATCGGCGGAAACGCCGGCGGAGCTCATGGTGTTCGATCTGCTCGAACTCGACGGCAGGACCCTGATGGAATTGCCGCAGTCAGAACGCCGCGACCGGCTCGAGGCCTTCATGAGCAAGAACGCCGGACCGGCCCTGCATCTTTCCCCCATGACTTCCGACCGGGAGGAGGCGCTGCGCTGGTTAAAGCGGAGCGGCGGCGCGCTAGATGGCGTCATCGCGAAGCGGGCGGACCTGCCCTACCGCTCGGGTGAGCGGGCCATGGTCAAGGTCAAGCAGCAGCGCACCGCGGACTGCGTCGTCGGCGGCTTTCGCTATGCCGAGAACCAGAAGGTCGTCGGCTCGTTGCTGCTCGGTCTCTATGACGAGGACGGGCTGTTGCACCACGTTGGGTTCACGTCGGCGATCGCCGCGGACGAGCGTCCCGCGCTGACGAAGAGGCTCGAGAAGCTGATCGAAGCGCCGGGCTTCACCGGTAACGCGCCGGGTGGCCCGAGCCGCTGGGCCAGCGCGCGCTCCGCCGAATGGCAGCCGCTGAAGCCTGAACTGGTGGTCGAAGTGCGCTACGACCAGGTCACCGCGCGCCGTTTCCGCCACGGCACCGGCCTCGTCCGCTGGCGACCCGACAAGGCGCCGCGCCAGTGCACGTTTCAACAACTCGCGCCGGCACTGCGCCCGTCCGACCTGAAGGCGATTTTCGGCGCATGAACCTGCTGTTCGACACGCCACTGATAGAGGGCCTCAACTATCGCGCTGATGCCGTCAGCGGTGCGGAGCAGGAAGCCTTGCTGCGCCATCTGTTGGACCTCGACGTGACGCCGTTCCGCTTCCAGGGTTGGCTCGGCAATCGCAAGACGCACAGCTTCGGATGGCGTTACGATTTCGACGACGCGAGCTTCGCGCGCACCGAGCCCATTCCCGATTGGCTTCAGCCGCTGCGGGATTGCGCCGCCCACATTGCGGGATGCGACCCGGAGGACTTCGTTCACGCACTCGTCGCGCGTTACGATCCCGGTGCCGGTATCGGCTGGCACCGCGACCGCGACGTGTTCGACAAGGTCGTCGGTTTCTCTTTCGCGTCCGATGCGGTTCTTCGCTTTCGTCAGCGAGTAGCGGCCAGCTTCAGGCGCGTGCGCCTCGAGGTCGAGCCGGGCTCCGCCTATCTGCTGTCCGGCGCAGCGCGATACGATTGGGAGCACAGCATCGCGCCCCGGGATCAGCTCCGCTTCTCCGTCACCTTCCGCACCCTGTCCGGCAAAGGCCGACGGGTGGCCGCGGCCTAGCCCGCGGGTCGAGCACGTGTCGGGTGCCGCAGCCAGAGCGACAACTGCCCGCGATCCGCGACCCTGACGAAACCCGCAGCGGCCGCGGCTTGCTCCAGGCGGCGCTCGAGTGCCACATCACCGCTGGCCAATGACGAAGGTGCATCGAACACGAATGCCCCCGGCGGCGACTGGCGCAACCACGCGTCATCGTCCTCGTCCAGCAGCTTCCACGCGCGCGCATCGTGAAGGTCCGTCAGCCGTTCCGATCGGTATAGGAACGGGCCCGCGGCAAAGCGCGGGTCGAGCGCGCGGTCGGTATCGGTGAACAGCTCGGGCCGCAACGTAGCGATCGGGCCTGTTGGCCGGGCGGCATCGATGAGCGCATCCATCGACGTCGCATCCCGCGCATCGGCGAAGACCGGCAGTTCGCGCGCCCGCCAGTCCGCCGCGGCGGCTTGCACGGTCGGCGCCCAACCAACGATGGCGAAGACCGGCAGCAGCGCCGCGCACGGCCGCCGCGTGCCGAGCTTGTCCAGCACGTAGCCGAGCGCGATGAAGATTGGCGGGATCGCCGGCAGCCAATATTGCCGTTGCATCGGTGTCGGCAGGAACGCCGCGAGAAGTCCGGCGGCCAGCATGGTGATCAAGATCACGCGCCGCGGCCCGACCAGGCGGGTGAAGCCCAGGGCGCCAGCACCAACGCCGACGCAGGCAAGAGCAATGAGCGCCGTCCCGTCGAATCCGTAGCGCAGGAAGTCCGCGCTTCGGCCCGCCAACGTCAGCCGGTAAGCCTGACCCGTTTCCACGTACCATTGCCGGGGCGCATCGACGGCATAGCGAAAGACCTCGAACAGGAAGGCGCCCGGCGCCAGCATCGCCAGCGCGGCGACTAGGATGACAGGCGGCGCAAAGCCGGTCACCAGAGCGCCCAGCGGCAGGCGGCGACGAACATCCGCGGGTCCTACGATGGCCAGGCCAAGCAGGGCGGCAGCGGGCAGCGCGTAGCTGATCTTGGCGGCGGCCGCCGCGCCCAGCAGCAGCCCGATGAACATGGTCCGCAACCGGCTCGGCGGTGACAGCAATTGCCACAGTGCGCCCGCGAAACAGGCGAAGGGCAGCGCATCATTGCGCGCCACGCTCGCCACGTAGATCAGCGGCGCCGTGGAGATCATCGCCAGCGTGGCAATCGTCGCGCTGCGCCGCGTGATGGATGCCGCCCGCATGGCCTGCCAAGCAAACCATACGCCCGCCGTCATCAACGCGGCATTGACGAGCCGCTCGACAAGCAACAGTCGCTCCTCGGCCAGCCAAGCGAGCGGGGCGAAGAGCAGCGGCTGCAGCGGCGTCTGCAAATAGGCGAAATCGCGATAGGGGAGGCCCGATCGCGCCAGCCACGACGCGGCAACATACTGGCTCTCGTCGTGATTGATCTGCGTAAGCAATGCCGATGCGGCAAAGATGGCAAACAGCAGGGCGAACGGCCCGGCGTTCTGCGAAAGCCTGATTGCCCGGCTCATGGCCGCTGCTCGAAACCCGCCAAGCACTCCGCGACCCATCGCGCCGCCGTCAGGGCACTAAGATCGGTCTGGTCAAGCGGCGGGTCCCATTCGGTGAGGTCGATCACCCGCACTCGGGGATCGACCGCCAGACGCCGGACTGCCGCGAAAAAATCATGCGCGGCCATTCCGCCCGGCCGCGCGCCCGGTGCTCCGGGGAACTGCGAGCGGTCGATCACGTCGATGTCACAATCGATGAACAGCGCGTCGCAATGCGCGAGGTGTTTCAGGGCCCGTTCGATTACCGGCCGGATCGCGTGGCGCCGGACTTCCTCGACAGTCACCACCAGATTGCCCGCTGCCAGCGCGTCCTCGTGCATCTTGCGGCTGTTGGCGAAGCTGGCGAGGCCGATCTGCGCAATGTTGCGGCCCGGCAGGCCGTCTTCGATCAGTGCGCGCACGGGATTGCCGTTGCTCAGGCCCTCGCGCGTTTCCCGCATGTCGAAGTGCGCGTCGAGCGTGATCAACCCAACCTTGTCGAGCGGCAGGCCAAGGCCATGCACACCCGGGCGAGTGATTGCATTGTTCCCGCCGACCAGCAACGTCAGTTCGTGCAACGACACGCTGTAGCGCACCGCCTTGGCGATCAGCGGGGTCGCTTCCTCGATCGACAGGCCGGCGATCTCGACATCCCCACGGTCGGCGATGTCGCTGTCGAGTTCGTTCTGGGTCTCGACGGCGTATCGCCCGATCCGCCGCAGCGTTTGACGCAGCATGGCTGGCGCCAGATCACATTGGCCAGCGGCGACCGATCCCGCCGCCAGCGGCGCGCCGACCAGGCCGACCGGCGCTTTGGTCTCGATGCCGACGATCAGGTCCGATAAGTTGGGCCAGCCTGCCATGGCTGGACCGTAGCAAGCCCGCTCGCCTAAAGCCAAAACCATGTGGGACCGGCTGCTCGTCGATTGCAGGATTGCGACGTTCGAAGGCGGCGGTCTCGGAACCGTCGAGAACGGCGCGATCGGCATCGCCGACGGCAAGATCGTCCGCGTCGGCAAGCGCACCGAACTGGCGGGCTTTCGCGCGAAGGAAGTCGTGGCGCTCGGCGGTGCGTGGGTCACGCCCGGCTTGATCGATTGTCATACGCACCTGATCTTCGGCGGCACGCGCGCCGACGAACATGCCATGCGCCGTGCCGGCGCGAGCTATGAGGAGATTGCGGCCGCAGGCGGGGGCATTGCTTCGACCGTCAAGCGCACCGCCACGGCATCTGACGACCAGCTGCTCGAACAGAGCCGGCGGCGGTTGCACGCGCTAATGCGTGGCGGCTGCACCACCATCGAGATCAAGTCGGGCTACGGCCTCAATACGGACAGCGAACTCCGCTTGCTTCGGCTCACGGCACAACTCGGTGAGGGCGAAACGGTCCGCATTGTTCCAACGTTGTTGGCCCTTCACGCGCTGCCCGCGGACCAGCGCGATCGCCGCGCGCACTACGTCGGTGAGATCGTTGACAAGCTCATCCCTGCGGCGGCTGGACAGCGCATCGCCAGCAGCGTCGATGCCTTCTGCGAAGGCATGGCCTTCACGCCCGGAGAGGTCGAACGACTGTTCAAGGCGGCCGCGCATCATGGCCTGCCGGTTCGGCTGCATGCCGAGCAATTGTCCAATCAGCGCGGGGCCGAGCTAGCCTCGCGCTACCGGGCCCTGTCCGCTGATCACCTCGAGCATCTGGACGATGCCGGGGCCAAGGCCATGGCCGCAGCCGGCACTGTCGCTGTGCTGCTCCCGGGCGCCTTCTACGCGCTGCAGGAAGAGCGGAAGCCGCCGGTGGACCTCCTCCGCAAGCACAACGTGCCGATGGCGGTGGCGACCGACTGCAATCCCGGCACCTCGCCGCTGCTGTCGCCGTCGCTGGCGATCAACATGGCCTGCACCCTGTTCGGCCTGACGCCGGAGGAAGCGATCGCCGGCATGACCATCAACGCCGCCCGCGCGCTGGGCCTTGCGCACAGCATCGGCAGCATCGCCGCGGGCAAGCAGGCGGACCTGTGCGTGTGGGAGGTCGAAAGCCTCGCGGAGCTTGGCTACTGGATCGGGCTGCCGGGGCCTGCCCGCCGCATTTACAATGGAGCCGACAGCTGATACCCGACCGACGCGATAACAGCCGCCACATCCGCGCCCGCCGCGGCAGCGAGATCAAGGCCAAGCACTGGACCACTGAAGCCGCGGTGCGGATGCTGATGAACAACCTCGACGACGAGGTTGCCGAGGATCCGCAGAGCCTTGTCGTCTATGGCGGCATCGGCCGCGCTGCGCGCAACTGGGCCTGCTTCGACAAGATCGTCGAAACGCTTGAACGGCTGGAACAGGACCAGACCTTGCTGGTGCAGTCGGGCAAGCCGGTCGGCGTCTTCCGCACCCACGCCGACGCGCCGCGCGTGCTGATCGCCAACTCGAACCTCGTGCCTAAATGGGCGACCTGGGAGAAATTCAACGAGCTCGATCGCGCCGGGCTTATGATGTACGGCCAGATGACTGCCGGCAGCTGGATCTACATCGGCACGCAGGGCATCGTTCAGGGCACATACGAGACCTTCGCCGAGATGGGCCGCCAGCATTATGGCGGCGACCTCAAGGGTAAGTGGATCCTGACCGCGGGCCTTGGCGGAATGGGCGGCGCGCAGCCGCTCGCGGCCGTGATGGCCGGAGCCCACTGCATCGCGATCGAAGTGCAGGAAAGCTCGATCGAGAAGCGGCTCGCGACCCGCTACCTCGACTATCGCGCAACCAGCATCGATGAGGCGCTCGACATCATCGCCAAGGCCTCGGAGCCGGTCAGCGTCGGCTTGCTCGGCAATGCCGCGGAAATCCTACCGGAGATGCTGGCACGCGGCATCCGCCCCGATGCGCTGACCGACCAGACCAGCGCGCATGACCCCGCCAACGGTTACTGCCCAATGGGCTGGAGCGTCGCGAAGTGGCAGGAAATGCGCGAGCGCGATCCCGCCGCGGTAGCTGAAGCGGCGCGAATCTCCATGGCGCGCCACGTCGAGGCGATGCTGTCCTACCGCGAAGTCGGCGTGCCTACCTTCGACTACGGCAACAACATCCGCCAGGAAGCAGTGGACATGGGCGTTACCCACGCCTTCGACTTCCCAGGCTTCGTGCCCGCCTACGTTCGTCCGCTATTCTGTCGCGGCATCGGCCCGTTCCGCTGGGCGGCGCTCAGTGGCGATCCGGAGGACATCTACCGCACCGACCAGCGGGTGAAGGAACTGATCCCCGACGATCCGCACCTGCATCGCTGGCTCGACATGGCGCGTGAGCGCATCGCCTTTCAGGGGCTACCCGCGCGCATCTGCTGGGTCGGTCTCGGCCAGCGCCACCGCCTCGGCCTCGCCTTTAACGAGATGGTCCGCAACGGCGAAGTGTCCGCGCCGATCGTCATCGGCCGCGACCACCTCGACAGCGGCAGCGTCGCCTCCCCCAACCGTGAGACGGAGAGCATGCAGGACGGCAGCGACGTCGTCAGCGACTGGCCACTGCTTAACGCCTTGCTCAACACCGCCAGCGGCGCGACCTGGGTCTCGCTCCACCACGGCGGGGGCGTCGGCATGGGCTATTCGCAGCACAGCGGAATGGTGATCGTCGCCGACGGCACCGACGACGCTGCCCGGCGGCTGGAGCGGGTGTTGTGGAACGACCCCGGCACCGGCGTCATGCGCCACGCCGACGCAGGGTATCAGATCGCAATCGACTGCGCGCGGGAGCAGGGGCTCGATTTGCCGATGGTTGGCGCATGAAACTCGACCCGCGCGATATCTCACTCGACACCCTGCGCCAGCTGTGGGCCGGCGCTGAAGCCAGTCTTGATGATGCATCAATGTCGCGGATTGCCGACGCAGCGGCGTCGGTCGAACGCATCGTCGCCGGCGGTGAGACCGTCTACGGCATCAACACCGGGTTCGGCCTGCTCGCCAATACCCGCATTCCCGCGGACCGGCTGGCGGAGCTTCAGACCAACCTGATCCTCTCGCACAGCGCTGGCCTTGGCGAGCCGCTTCCGCGCCCCGTCGTCCGGCTGATGATTATCCTCAAGCTGCTCGGCCTCGGCCGCGGCTACTCCGGGGTCCGCCACGAGGTCATCGCCGCGCTGCAACGGCTGCTCGACGCCAACGCCATGCCGGTCATCCCGTCGCAGGGGAGCGTCGGCGCGTCGGGCGACCTAGCGCCGCTCGCGCATCTCGTCGCGGCTTTGATGGGCTACGGCCGCATCGATTGCGCGGGAGAGATTGTCGGCTCCGCGGCCGCGCTGGAACGGCTTGGTCTCGGGCCCCTGCGGCTTGGTCCGAAGGAAGGCCTTGCGCTCATCAACGGCACCCAGGCCAGCACCGCGCTGGCGCTCGATGCCCTGTTCCACGGGGAACGCGTGTTTGCTGCCGCCGTCGCGTCCGGCGCGATGTCGGTCGACGCGCTGAAGGGCAGCGTGAAGCCGTTCGACCCGCGCATTTCGGAACTGCGCGGCCAGCCCGGCCAAATCCGCGTTGCCGCCGCGATCCGTGGTCTCCTCGATGGCAGCGAGATCCTGACCAGCCACGTTGCCTGTGATCGCGTGCAGGACCCCTACAGCTTCCGCTGCCAGCCGCAGGTCATGGGCGCCGCGCTCGACCTGCTGCATAATGCCGCGCGCACGCTGATGATTGAGGCTGCGGCGGTCACCGACAACCCGATCCTCTTCTGTGACGATGAGGATTGTGTCATTTCCGGCGGGAATTTCCATGCGCAGCCCGTCGCCTTCGCCGCCGACACCATTGCCATGGCGCTGTGCGAAGTCGGCTCCATTGCCGAGCGGCGCATCAGCGTCCTCGTCGATCCGAAAATGAGCGGCCTGCCGGCATTCCTTACCCGCGATTCGGGCGTCAATTCGGGGCTAATGATCCCGCAGGTCACCGCGGCGGCGCTGGTCAGCGAGAACAAAAGTCTCGCGTTCCCCGCCAGCGTCGACTCCATCCCCACTTCAGCGGGGCAGGAGGACCATGTCTCAATGGCCCCGATCGCCGCCCGCAAAGCGCAGCAGATCGCGCGCAATGCGGCGGGCGTGATCGCCGTCGAATTGATGGCCGCCGCGGAGGGGCTGGATTACCACGCGCCGCTGAAGACCTCGCCGAAATTGGCCGAAATTCACGCCACGGTCCGCGCGCGCTCGCCCGAGTTCACCGCTGACCGCTATTGGGCCGACGAGATGGCAGCACTGCAGGCTGCGGTCTTAGCGGGCACCATTGCCGCAGACGGCGTGACACTCAGCTGATACAGTCGAGCGGCCGAGTCCCGGAGGCGAAGATGAATGAACATGCGCGCGATTTCGAAATCGACCATATGCGCCAGCTCAAAGCCGTGCAGTTCGACATAATTGCGGACCAGATTCGCAAACTCGGCGGTCTGCGCGACGAGGGCCTGCTGACCGAGGAAGAATTCAGCGCAAAGAAAGCGGATCTGCTCTCACAGATATGACCCCACTCAGCTGACGCGCGTCCAGCGCTGCTCCTTGCAGACGAGGTTCAGCAGCGCGCAGCCTTTGACCACCATCACGTCAGGCCCGACCTGCCGGACCGTCGCCGACCCGCCCATGTCGCGCTTCGGATCGAAGGCGCTGCCTTTGTAGATGCCGTCGCCGACCGGGCGCAGGTTGCTCAGCACGCGGGTGCCCGGCGTCATGCCTTTTTCGCGGTTGTGCTCGCTGGCCCAGCTGACGTTGCCGCACCAGGCGCTGCCGCATTTGTCGACGCGCACGATGACGCTTCGCTTGGGGTTCGCCCATTTGCCTTCGAGCGTCTGCGCGGTCGCGCCCGCGGGCACGGCGAGTGCGAGCAGAACGAGGCTGGCTTTGGTCAGAATCGCTTTCATGCCACGTTATCTAGTTTGAATTTGTGGCGAAAATCGCACGCTCAGCTTGCGCGGCGATGAACCGGATCATGGGTGGGAGGGCAGATTTCCCTCGTATCGCGTCCACAGCTGGGTCCGGCAAATCAGGCCCATCAATCCGCATCCCTTCAGCTTTAATTGGCCTCGCCCGAGCGGCTGCAGATGGGCGGTGACGTGGATATCGTCATCGGGAATGTAGAGCGAACCGGTCCACTCGCTGTCGTTCCGGCGCAGTCCCGTCAGGACGGTCGTGCCAACGATCTGACGCGTGTTCCGGGCGACTTCGCGCTCACCGCGGGCCGAGGCCCAGACGACCTTTCCGCACAACCGATCGCCGCATGGCTCGATGGCGATAATCGCGCTGCCGATCGGGTTCTTCCAGCGCCCTTCAATCGGCGATTGCGATGCGGCGACCGCGAGCAGTGCGCCAAGAAGGGTGGAGATGGCCATGTCGCTGCATCGGGGGTGATAGCTTACGGCGCGGTGGCCGCTGGATGAAAATCGGCGTGGCACGGATTCGGCGCATTGACTCCGCGGCATGGAAAATAGGAACATAAAGAGAACAAAAGAGTCGTGAGTCGCTGTGCCATCCGCTGCCGATCCCTTGCTCGACGCTCTCCGTGCGCAAGTGCGGGCGATCGAATCCGTGGCTTCGCCAAGTGCGGACAGCCATCTGCCATTCGGCGTCCCCGCCGTTGATGAACGGCTCGCTGGAGGCGGCCTTGCGCAGGGTGCATTGCACGAAGCCGCAGGCGCAAGCGCGGGTCTCGGCGACGATGCCGCCGCAACCCTATTCGTTGCCGGCATTGCCGCCCGGCTGAACGGGCAGGTTCTATGGGTGCTGACGCGCCATGATCTGTTCGCGCCGGCGCTCGCTCAGGCTGGCCTCCCGCCAGAGCGCCTGATCTACGCCGAATGCCGGAAGGATGAGGATGCGCTGGCCGTGGCCGAAGAAGGCGTTCGCCACAAAGGCATTTGTGTCGTGGTGGCGGAGGTCAGCCGCGTGGGCATGACCGCCGCGCGCCGGCTGCAGCTCGCAGCGGAGGAGAGCCATACCACGGCATTGTTGCTCAGGCGCTGGCGAAACGCCGCGGACCCACTGGCCGCACCTTCAGCAGCCGCCACACGCTGGCGGATCGGCTGTTCCCCGTCGCAGGTGCTTCCGGTCAGCGGCATCGCACGGCCTCGCTGGACGGTCGAACTGGTGCGTCAGCGGGGCGGTCCCACCCATAATTGGCTCATGGAGGGAAGTGATGAAGCGGGTCGCCTCGCTCCACTTTCCGGCGCTCGGCATCGAACGGTTGCGCCGGAACGAATCCGCGTCGCAGCCTGAGGCAGCCTCCGCCGCCGCTGTTTGGGTGCCGACCGCGCGAATCCCGGAGAACACCAAGGAACGGCAACAACTGATCCAGTTGCGGGAGCGGCTGGATCAGGACGCGGGTCTCGCCCGCGAAGGCGTGCGGATCGAAGATTGCTCCTGCCCGCGTGGCGGCGGCTGGCGCCCCGGCGCTCGCTGGGCGAGCCGCGAAACGCGTCAGGCGGAAATCGACGCGCTCCCCGCGCACCAGCGACCGCCGATGCGCATGCTGGGAAGACGCAGCGAAGCGGTGAAGTCCTTGCAGTTCCCAGGCGAAAGCCGAAGACCAATGCCTTCCAGCGCGGGTACAGCCACGCTGCTCGCCACCACGCATCGCACCGGCCAGCGCATCACGCTCGCCGCAGTCTCTCGTGAAGCCGCCGCGATTGGGCTTAGTCCAGGCATGGCGGCGACCCATGCGCGCATGCTCGTCCCCAACCTCGACTTGCGGGATGCCGATCCGCACGGCGACGCCGCGTTCCTCACCCGCCTCGCGTTATTCGCCGCTCGGCGCTGGACCCCTCATGCGGCAGTCTCTGGCAGCGACGGTCTGTGGCTGGACCTCAGCGGTGTCGTCCACCTTTTCGGCGGTGAGCGGCAGATGGGCGCACGCATCCTGCGCTTTTGCGCGCGCCTCGGCTTCACCGCCCGCATCGGCATTGCCGGGACGACCGGTGCCGCCCACGCATTGGCGCGCTTTTCGCCGCAACCGATCGCCATTTGCCCCAACGGCGCCGAAGCCGACGCGATCGCGCCATTTCCTCCATCCGCCTTGCGCCTCAGTGAAGCCGCGCTCAGCGCTGCCCGCCGCTTCGGCATCGCTTCCGTCGCCGAGCTTCTCGCCATGCCGCGCGGCCCGTTGGGGCGCCGCTTCGGGCAGGGCACGCTGACCCGCATCGACCAAGCCACCGGCCGCATCAGCGAGCCCTTCGATCCCGTCGTCCCGCAGGAACCGCCAGGCGCCACCCTGCGCCTGCTCGAACCGATCGGGACCGCCGAGGCGATCGCGCAGGTCGCCGGCGACCTGGCGTCGATGCTGGCTCACCAGCTCGGCCGGCTGGGGCTTGGCGCGCGGGCCATCCTGCTTGTATGCGATCGCGTCGATGGCGACGAACAACGCATCCCGGTCGGCATGTCGAGCGGCAGTCGCGATCCCGCCCACATCGCTGAGCTTCTGCGGCGGAAGATCGATACGATCGAGCCGGGCTTCGGGATCGAGGCGATGCACCTGGTCGCCACCCGCTGCCAGCCGCTCGCCCCGCAACAGATCGGCAGTGAAGACGATGTCGACCTGCCGCCGCTCGTCGACCGCATCGCCAGCCGCATCGGCGCGGCGCACGTCTTCCGTTGCAGCGCGCAGGAAAGCGACGTTCCCGAACGCAGCGTTTCCCGGGTTGGCGCGCTCGAAACGCCCGTCCATTGGCAGCGCGACTGGCCGCGCCCGGTGCGAATGCTTGCACGGCCCGAGCGGGTCGACAAAGTTCTGGCCGAACTCCCCGACCAGCCGCCGCTGCGCTTTTCCTGGCGCGGCAAGACCTATCGCGTGCGCAAGGCCGACGGGCCTGAACGGATCTTCGGCGAATGGTGGCGTCGCAGTGGCGAGGCGGATGCCGTCCGCGACTATTTCCAGGTCGAAGAGGAAGGAGGCGCCCGCTTCTGGCTGTTTCGCCGCGGCGACGGCGTCGATCCAAAAACCGGGGATCTCAGCTGGTGGATGCACGGGCTGTTTGGATGACGCCCCATAAGCCCACCTACGTCGAACTGAACGCCACCAGCCACTTCAGCTTTCTGCGCGGCGTTTCATCGTGCGAGGAACTGTGTTCGGCCGCCGCGATGCTGGGCTATCGCGAGCTCGGCTTTACCGACCGCAACTCCGTCGCCGGCCTCGTCCGCGCCACCATTGCCGGCGACCAGACCGGCATCCGCCCCATCATCGGCTGCCGGCTCGATCTGCAGGAAGGCGCTTCCGTCCTTGTGTGGCCTGAAGATCGTGCGGCCTGGTCCCGGATGACCCGGCTGCTCACCATCGGCAAAAGCCGGGCCGACCCGCGCAAGGGGGAAAAGGGCCAGTGCCTTCTTTATTGGGAAGATCTCGCCGGCTGGTCCGAAGGCCTCGTCGCCGCGCTCGTGCCGGACAAGGCGGACGCAGTCACGGAAACCCAACTCGCGCAGATGGGCGACATCTTCGACAGGCGGGCGCATCTTGCGCTCAGCTTGCGCCGCCGACCCGGTGACGCCCGACGTTTGCATGACCTGGAGGCACTTGGCCGGCGCTTCGGTGTCCGCCGTCTCGCCACCGGCGACGTCCTTTACGACGCGCCCGGCAAACGCCTGCTCCAAGATGTCGTCACGGCGATCCGCAACAAGTGCACGGTCGACGAGCTGGGCTTCAAACGCGAGCGCTTCGCCGACCGCCATCTCAAGAGCGTGGCGGAAATGGAACGGCTGTTCGCCGGCTACCCGGACGCAATCCGCGCCACCCGCGACATCGCCGATCGCTGCGCCTTTTCGCTCCGCGAGTTGAGCTACCAATATCCCGACGAAATCGTCATGTCCGGCCGCTCGCCGCAGCAGGCGCTCGAGCAGATGACCCGCGCCGCGCTCGTTGAGAGATTCCCCGACGGCGTTCCGGAAAATTACACCAAGCTTCTCGAACATGAGCTCGAGCTGGTCGGCAGGCGCGGCTATGCGCCTTACTTCCTGACCGTGAACTCGATCGTCGCCTTCGCGCGCAGCCAAGGCATCCTTTGCCAGGGGCGTGGATCGGCGGCCAATTCGATCATCTGCTTCGTGCTCGGCGTCACCTCGATCGATCCGATCAAGCACGAGCTGTTGTTCGAGCGGTTCATTTCAGACGCCCGCGACGAGCCGCCCGACATCGACGTCGATTTCGAGCATGAGCGGCGCGAGGAAGTGATCCAGTGGATCTATGAAACCTACGGACGCCGCCACGCGGCATTGACCGCCGTCATCAGCCGCTATCGTGCGCGCGGCGCCGTTCGCGAAGTCGGCAAGGCGCTTGGCCTGCCCGAGGACGTAACCGCCGGGCTGGCCGGGTCGGTATGGGGCTGGTCGAACGAAGGCGTCCAGCAGAAGCATGTGGACGAACTCCATCTCGATGCCACCGAGCCGCGCCTCGCGCTCACGCTCGATCTCGCGCGGCAGCTGATCGGTACGCCGCGGCACATGAGCCAGCATCCGGGCGGCTTCGTCCTCACCCGCGACCGGCTCGACGACCTTGTTCCCATCGAACCCGCGGCAATGGACGACCGCCAGGTGATCGAATGGGAAAAGGACGACATCGAGGAACTGAAGTTCATGAAGGTCGACGTGCTTGGCCTCGGCATGCTCGGCTGCATGCGCCGCGCCTTCGACCTGCTCGACGCGCACAAGGGGTTACGGCTTTCCATGACCGACCTTCAGGACGACGATCCGCAAGTCTTCGCGATGATCCAGCGTGCCGACACGCTAGGCGTGTTCCAGATCGAAAGCCGCGCGCAGATGAGCATGCTGCCGCGCATGAAGCCCAAGGAATTCTACGACCTCGTCATCGAAGTCGCGATCGTTCGTCCCGGCCCGATCCAGGGCGACATGGTGCACCCATATCTCCGTCGCCGCGAAGGCAAGGAGGAACCGGAATATCCGCGCCCCGAACTCGAAGCGGTGCTCAGGCGAACCCTCGGCGTGCCCTTGTTCCAGGAACAGGCGATGAAGGTCGCGATCGTCGGCGCTGGGTTTACGCCCGCCGAAGCGGACGCGCTGCGCCGCTCCATGGCGACCTTCAAGTTTACCGGGGGCGTCAGCCGCTTCTACGAAAAGCTGGTCGAAGGCATGGTTTCGCGCGGCTATCCGCGCGACTTCGCCGAACGCACCTTCAAGCAGATCGAAGGCTTCGGCAGCTACGGCTTTCCCGAAAGCCACGCGGCAAGCTTCGCCAAGATCGCCTACGCTTCATGCTGGATGAAGTGCCACCATCCCGACATCTTCTGCGCGGCATTGCTCAACGCCCAGCCGATGGGCTTCTACGCCCCCGCGCAGATTGTTCGCGACGCGCGCGACCATGGGGTCGAGATCCGGCCGGTCTGCATCAACGGCAGCCGTTGGGATACGACGGTCGAGGAACAGGCGGGCCGCTATCGCGCGCTTCGGCTCGGGCTGCGCATGGTGAAGGGCCTCGCCAATATCCACGGCGCCCGAATCGTCGCCGCGCGCGCCGGCGGACCGTTCGAGACCATCGAGGACGTGTGGAAGCGGTCGGGCGTGCCGGTCGCCGCGCTGGAGCGGATCGCCGATGCCGACGGCTTCGCGTCATTGGGGCTTGATCGCCGCCAGGCGCTGTGGCGCGTGAAGGCGCTTGGTGAGACGCCCTTGCCTTTGTTCGCGGCCGCTGACGCGCGAGAGGAGGGGCGCGAACCTGCCGTCGCCCTCACGCCAATGAGCGACGGCCGCCAGGTGGTCGAAGACTATCGTTCGATCCAGCTATCGCTCCGCGCCCATCCGCTGAAGTTCTTGCGCAGGCACCTGGACGCCATGAGGGTTACACCCTGCGGGCGCTTGCCATCGATAAAGGACGGTCGGCGGGTCATCGTCGCCGGCATCGTCCTCGTCCGGCAGCGGCCGGGGTCGACCAACGTCACCTTCATCACCATCGAGGATGAAGGCGGCATCGCCAACATCATCGTCTGGGCCAATCTGTTCGAAAAATATCGCCGCATCATCATGTCGGCGACCATGCTCAAGGTGCATGGAATCATGCAGCGCGAAGGCGAGGTCATTCACATCATTACGCAGCATATCGAGGACGCGTCGCCGATGCTGAGCTCGATCGGTGAGATGGAGTTTCCCCACCGGGTCATGCCCGCTGACGGGGCGACCAGCGGCGGCACGCCCGATCCGCGCGCACCCAAGCTGGTGCGGCCGCGTGACGTCTACATCCCGCCCTTCACCGAGGTCGCTGCTGAAGGCTGCGAGATCCCGATTAAGTCGCGGAACTTCCATTGAGCGCGCGCTTCTCGAAGTCGCTCAGAAAACCTTCGATCTCGCGCACGATGCGCCCCAGCGCCGGTCGCCACAGCACCGCCCCGACATGATAGGTGTCGATCTCGACCGCGCGGTCGATCTCATGGTCCTGTCCGCGCGCGGCGTTCGGGGCGACGATCCCATCCCGCCGCGACCAGAAAGCCAAAGTCGGTACCGGCGGCTTGCCCTCGCCGCGCGGGAACGGCGGCTCGTTGACATCGTGCCCGGCCACTCGCTCGTACAGCTCGCGCACGTTGGTGTTGCTCTTGAGGTCCCCGGAAAAGGGCGAGCATAAGGTTACCACCGCGCGGACCTTGTCCGGATCCGTATGCGCCAGCTCGCGGGCGAACATGCCGCCCAGGCTCCAGCCGATCAACAGCACCGGCCGCCCGTCGTAAATGTCTTCCAGCCGTCGCCGCAGCAGCTCCAGCGTGTCCTGCTTGGCGCCGCGATTGAACCCCAGCCCCCAAGGATGCACGCGCCAGCCTGATCTCGCCAGCGCACGGCGGATGTCCATCGTCGTCCGGTCATTGGCGAGGAAGCCGGGGATGACCAGCGCCGGCGGTCCCTCCTCCGGCCCACGCGGACCGATCGGCCCCAGGCCCGCCAGCACTCGCGGCAAATGCCAGGCCATCTCGCGCCAGCGGTGCCAGCCGGGCGGCGCCAGGTCGTCCGGATGAATCCCGCCGGGCGCTCCGGCAACGGCAGTTCGCGGCCACTTCATGCCGTCAAGATGATGCCATTCCACGACCGAAACAAGAACGGTGCAGAATCTAGCTGTGTCTTTTCAGGAACTTGTCGATTTCGCGCACCACCTTACGCGTCGCCCGGCGCGACACGCCAAAGCCCATGTGGGTGCAATTGAGCTCGACTTCTTCGTCGCGTTCATGATCCAGCCCGCGTGCCGCGCGCGGAGCAATCAGCCCGTCCTTGCGCGACCATAACGCCAGATGCGGCACCGGCGGCTTGTCAGTGACCCGCGGCAGGGGCGGACTATCGACCTTGTGCCCCGCAACCCACTCATAGAGTCTCCAGACGTGATTCTGCTTCGGATTGCCGGAAAAGGGTGAGCCTAGCGTCACCACTGCCCGGACTCGGTCGGGAACGGCCCGCGCCAGCTCACGCGCGAAAAGGCCGCCCAGGCTCCATCCGACCAGCAGCACCTCCCCGTCGTGCGCAATCTCATCCAGCCGCCGCTTCAGCTGCTCGACCGTATCGGCGCGCGCGCCGAGATTGATACCGCGCGCCCAACCGTGAACCCGCCATCCGGCTTCCGCTAAGGACTGCCGCAGCGCGCCCGTTGTCCGGTCATGGGCAATGAAGCCCGGGATGACGAGCGCTGGCGGTCCGTCCTTTGGGCCGAGTGGGCCGGTCGGCCCAAACGTCCGCCATATGCGGGGCAGCAGCGACGCCGCTTCGCCCAGCCGCAATCGCAGCGGCGGCAGCGCGTCGTCACCTTCCCACGTCACCTACAGATACTCGCGGCCCATCAGTTCCTGCATCGCCGCCGGCAACTTCACCCGTCCGTCCGCGGTCTGGTGGTTCTCCAGCAGCGGCACCAGGATGCGTGGGCTCGCCAGCGCAGTGTTGTTCAGTGTGTGCGCGAAACGCACTTTCCCGTCGGCACCGCGGTAGCGGATGTTCGCCCGCCGCGCCTGCCAGTCGTGAAGGGTCGAGCAGCTATGCGTCTCGCGATACTTGCCCAGGCTCGGGACCCAGCTCTCGATATCGTTCATGCGATATTTGCCGAGACCCATGTCGCCGGTCGACGTCTCGATCACCTGATAGGGTATCTCGAGGTCGCGGAGCAGGCTTTCGGCCAGCTCGAGCAGCTTCGCGTGCCATTCAGCCGACTGCGCGTCGTCCGCCTCGCACACCACATATTGCTCGACCTTCACGAACTGGTGGACGCGCAGCAACCCGCGCACGTCCTTGCCCGCGCTGCCCGCCTCGCGACGGAAACAGGGCGAATAGCCCGCGTAGAGGATCGGCAGCTTGTCCGCCTCGACGATCTCGCCCGCATGGAGCGAGGTCAGCACGACCTCCGCCGTTCCCGCCAGCCACAGGTCGTCGTTGGGCAGCTCGTACGTCTCCTCGCGATGCCCCGGAAACTGCCCTTGATTGAGGAACGCCTGCTCGCGCGCGATCGCCGGCACGGTGATCGGCGTGAACCCCGCCTGCGCGATCTTGTCGAGCGCCCAGCCCATCAGCTTGGTTTCGAGCAGCGCGAGGCCACCCTTCAGGCAATAGGTGCGGCTGCCCGACACCTGCGTGACCCGGCTGAGGTCCCCCCAGCCGTTCTTCTCGATCAGCGCGACATGGTCCAGCGGTTCGAACTCGAACTGCGGGACCGCTCCCTCGGTGCGAATGACCTGGTTGAAGCTCTCATCCGGCCCGACCGGCGCCCCGGCGTAAGGAATGCCCGGCAGCTTCATCAGCAGCGTCTTCAGTTCGGCGTCCTTGCCGGCGGACTCTGCTTCCAGTTCCGAGGCCCGTGCCCCGGCCTCCTTGGCCTGCCGCCCGAGCTCCGCCTTTTCCTCCGGCGAAGCGTCCTTGAACCGCGCGCTGACCGCGTTGCGCTCGGCGCGCAGCCGGTCGATCTCGGTCTTCGCCGCGCGCACCTCGCCGTCCAGGCTCAGCAAGTGGTCCAGGTCGACATCGACCCCCTTGTCGCGAATGGCCTGTTCGACCGTTTCGCGGTTCGCCTTGACGAAATCCAATCCCAGCATGCGCGCGGCGATGCGCGAATTGCCCTTGAACCGCAAGTTCGCGTAGGCGCCGCCGATGCCTTCCGGTCTCATCGCTTTGCTCGACGACGTCGCCACCATCGCCAAGCTGGCGGCTTCGTCGCTCGACGATGTCGCCGGCGCGGCGGGCAAAGCGGGGACCAAGGCCGCCGGCGTGGTGATCGACGATACCGCGGTGACGCCCCGCTACGTGACCGGCCTGTCGCCGGACCGCGAGCTGCCGATCATCGGCAAGATCGCGTGGGGCTCGATCCGCAACAAACTGCTGTTCCTGCTCCCCGCGGCACTCCTGCTGACCGCCTTCGCCCCGTTCCTGACGACACCGCTCCTGATGATCGGCGGCTCCTACCTTGCCTTCGAAGCCACCGAGAAGATCCTTGAAAAGCTGCTCCACGAGCATGAGCATGAGGAGCAGCTGGTCGACGCGATGGGCGATCCCGTCGAGCTTGAGAAGATGCAGGTTAAGGGCGCCATCCGTACTGACTTCATCCTCTCGGCGGAGATCATGGCCATCGCGCTCGCCAGCCTCGAGCATCTGACCTTGCTGACCACCGCCATCGCGCTGATCGTGGTGGCGATCGCCATCACCGCCGGAGTCTATGGCGCCGTCGCGCTGATCGTGAAGCTCGACGACATCGGGCTCCACCTGGCCGAACGTGACAACCGCAGCGCCCGGGCCTTCGGTTGCATGCTGGTACGCGTCGTCCCGTCGATTCTGTCCGGCCTGTCGACCATCGGCACCACGGCCATGCTGTGGGTTGGCGGCGGAATCCTCGTCCACGGGCTGGAAGAGCTCAACCTCCTGACCCTGGTCCCCCACACGATCCATGACATTGCCCATGCCGCCGGCGAAGCAACAGGGCCGCTGTCGGGTATCGTGAATTGGCTGGTGAATGCGCTGGGCGGGGCTGTCGTCGGCCTTATCGTCGGCGCCATAGTCGCCCTCATCGTCCGGCGCTTCACCAAGCGGCCGGAGGAACTGATCACCGATTAATCGAAGTGCAGCCGGCGATAGCTGCCGCGGAAATACAGCAAGGGATCGAGCTTCGCGTCGAAGGTCGCCTTCACCACTTGGCCGATCAGGATGTGATGATCGCCGCCGTCATGAACGGCATGGCGCGCGCACTCGAACACGCCCATCGAATCCTTGAGGATCGGCGCGCCTGCCTCCCCGGTCGACCAAGGCGTCGCGCCGAACCGGTCCTGATCGCGCGTCGAAAAGCGGATCGACGCCGGCTGCTGCCCCGTCTGCAGCACGTTCACGGCGAAATGCGAAGCGCCGACCAGCGCCTCGGCGCTCGCCGCGCGCTTGGCCAGGCATACCAGCAGCAAGGGCGGGTCGAGCGACACCGAGGTAAAGCTGTTGACCGTGAGCCCGGCCGGCTGGCCGTCGGTGTCCACGCATGTCACCACCGTCACCCCGGTCGCGAAGCAGCCAAGGGCATCGCGCAGCGTCCGCGGGTCGTGCCCGCTGCGATACTCACCACTGGTCGGCTGATCCGCCATGCCGCGGCTATAACGCGCTGCGGTCAGAGCGCCAGCAGCCTCTCCGGCGTCAGCTCCAGCACAGCCTCGATCGCGGCGCCGAGGGAAGATGACACCAGGTAGCGCGGCTGAAATGCATCGTGCTTGTACGGCGTGTGCACCGCGCGCTCGATCGTGAACGGCAGCCGCTCTACACTTTCGCTCTCCAGGCTGAAGTGCGCCTCGCCAAAGCTCGATGCCAGTCCGGCGCCGAGGATCTTCAGGTCACCGGCCTCGCTCGCCAGACCGAACTCAACGCTGTGCCAATACAGCCGCGCCGCCCGCTCGCCCTCTCCAGCCGCGATCGCGGCCGACCCGAGCTCGCCGATGTGTCGCGTCATTTCCGCGAAGTCGTGGTGCGCCAGCATCGGAATGTGGCCGAACATGTCGTGGAAACAGTCCGGTGCCTCTAGATAGTCGAGCTGCTGGCGGGTCCGAATAAAATTTCCCACCGGGAACACGCGCTCGGACAGCATGGCGAAGAAGATGTCGTCGGGAACCAGGCCCGGCACGGCGACCGTCCGCCAGCCGGTCCGCGGCTGCAGAATGGCGTTGAGTCCCTCCACGTCCGGCACGCCCGGATGCGACAGTCGCAGGAGGTCGATGCCATCGAGGAATGGCGAGACGACGCGGCTATCCAGCAGTTCCACCTGTCGCGCGAACAGCAGGTCCCAGACCGCATGGTCCTCGGCAGTGAAGTCGTCCCAGTGCTGCGGGACGACGTAGCTCGCCCAATCCTTGCTGGGGGCGGCGCTTCTGATCTTTTCCTGCAACATCGCTAAATCCTTGGGTTCGAGACAATAAAAAACCCGCCGAGCGGACGCTGGGCGGGTGGAGGCGGTCGAAACTGTCGCGAGCGCGTCAGTCCGTTCCAGCCTCCCTGAAATAGTAATAGCTCGTCGGCGCGGCCGCGACGGCGCGCAGAAGGACGAGAGAGGCGGACCAGCGAGTCATCGCCATACTTATTTCACCGCGTCGATGAACGGGCAATGGCCGATTTGTCCTGTCGATCAGGAAGAGGGCAGCTGATTGGATACGTTGTTGTACATGCCGTTGATCTTGTTCCCCAATTGCATGAAGGCGGCATAGGCGGCGATCGCAATCAGGCAGGCCACCAGTGCGAATTCGATCGCGTTGGCGCCACTCTCGCAACCCATCAGTCTTGCGAATCTGCTCATGGGTGGTTCCCCCCGGATGATACGCCCGCGCTTCCACCGGCTGGCCGGTCAATTGTCGGCTTGCCGCCCTGCCAAATGCTTGCGGCGGATGGTTAAGTCCGTCGCATCCGCCTCGGGAAAATCGCGCTTATCCAGCGATGCGGTTAATTGCTTCCGCAAGCTCCACATCACGTTCCGTGAGACCGCCGGCGTCGTGGCTGGTCAGCCTGAAATCCACGCGATTCCACACGCTGGTAAACTCCGGGTGGTGGTCGACCTTTTCGGCGTGTAGCGCCACGCGGGTCAGGAAGGCGAACGCCTCGCTGAAATCCTTGAAGCGAAAAGCGCGTACGAAGGCGTTGCCACCGTTCTCGATCTGCCAGCCACCTGGTGCGTCCATTCTCTCTTCTGACCCTTGAAATGGCGGACTGGCAAGCGCAGTTGAACCGCGAAGGAGAGCATGATGGCGACGCAACTTGCCGAAAAAGGGCCGTTGGGCCTCGAAAACCCGATGGGCACCGACGGCTTCGAGTTCGTCGAATATACCGCACCGGACATCGAGCTGCTGCGCTCGCTGTTCACCAAGATGGGCTTTCCGGAGGTCGCGCGGCACAAGAGCAAGAACGTCACGCTGCACAAGCAGGCCGACTGCAACTTCATCATCAATGCCGAGCCTGGCTCCTATGCCGAGGATTATGCCCGCGACCATGGCCCAAGCGCCTGCGCGATGGCTTTCCGGGTCAAGGACGCCAAGGCGGCGCATGCCCGCGCGCTCGACCTAGGCGCGACCGACGTCCGGGTCGCCAAGGGCGACGGCGAACTCGACATCCCGGCGATCGAGGGCATCGGCGGCTCGCGCCTGTTCTTTGTCGACCAATACGGCTCGAATGGCTCGATCTACGAAACCGACTTCGACTTCCATCCCGACTGGCAGCAGCGGATGGCGGAGGCCGATTCGAAGCTCACCTACATCGACCACCTGACGCACAACGTGAATCGCGGCCGGATGAGCGTCTGGGCCGACTTCTATGAAAAGCTCTTCAACTTCCGCGAGATCCGCTATTTCGACATCGAGGGGAAGCAGACCGGCCTGTTCTCCAAGGCGATGACCAGCCCCTGCGGCAAGATCCGCATCCCGCTCAACGAAAGCCAGGACGACAAAAGCCAGATCGAGGAGTTCCTCCGCGAGTATAAAGGCGAGGGGATCCAGCACATCGCGCTCGGCACGTCGAACATCTACGACGCGGTCGACATCATCCGCGGCCGCGGCATTCCTTTCCAGGACACGCCCGACACCTATTACGAGCTGCTGCCTGAACGGATCAAAGGCCACGAGGAAAGCATTCCCGAGCTCGAAAAGCGCCGCATCTTGATGGACGGCGCACCGACTGAGGGGCAGGGGCTCCTACTGCAGATATTCACCCAGAACGTGATCGGCCCGATCTTCTTCGAGATCATCGAGCGCAAGGGCAACGAAGGCTTCGGCGAGGGCAATTTTAAGGCGCTGTTCGAGAGCATCGAGCTCGATCAGGTCCGCCGCGGAGTCCTCTGACGGCCGCGGTCGCCGCCATCGACGAAGCGGCCGTCATGGCCGTGCTCGAGACGGTGCCCGATCCCGAGATCCCGGTCTTGTCGATCATGGACCTCGGCATCGTCCGCGGCGTGGCGATGGACCCGCCGCGGGTGCTGATCAGCCCGACCTACACCGGCTGCCCGGCGACCATCGCGATCGAGACGTCGGTTCGCGAGGCACTCGACGCGGCCGGGTTCCGCGATGTTCACATCGAGCGGGTGCTGTTCCCGCCCTGGTCAACCGATTGGATTACCGAGCGCGGCCGCCGGCGCCTTCAGGCCTATGGCATCTCGCCGCCAAGCCCGTCAGCGACCGCTGAGTGTCCTCAATGCAGCTCGTCAGATACCATAGAGATCAGCCGCTTCGGCGCGACGCCCTGCAAGGCGCAATGGCGCTGTAACGCGTGCCTCGAGCCGTTCGAGCGCTTCAAATGCCATTAGGCTAATTCGCGCAGAGCTTGCCCGTTTCCTTGCAATAAGCGGCGCGGACATCGCCCTTGAAGTCCATCGTCCCGATCCGCTGCATCGTGTCGCCGATGATGGCCGGCATCGCGGCGCGGGCCCGCCGACCGGCGCCGCTCGTCTGGAACGCCACGGCGGCCCGCAGGTCGGACACGCTCAGCCGCCGCGCATAGGCTTCGGCCTCGGCGCTCATCAGCCGATCTCGCCCCGCATCGTAGACGCGCTTGGCCGTCTCGCGGAGCTTGGTCCGCTCGGCGTCGGACAGGTCTTTCTGCTCGGCGACCAGCTCCTCGGTCTCCTTTTGTTGGATCATCGGCAGCAGCGAGGCGAGCGTCCCGCTCTCCGCCATTTGCCGCCCAAGCCGGAGCGCTTCTGGCGAGGGCTGCGCGGCCGCGGCAGCGAGCATGAGGACGATCACCATTCAGCAAAACTCCCATCCTTGTTGCGGAAGATCGGGTTGCGCCAGCGGTGCCGGTCCCTGTCCGCCTCGCGGACCGCGGCCTCGTCAATATCGACACCGAGCCCCGGGCCCTCCGGCACCGGCAAATAGCCGTCGACCGGCGTCAGTGCTTCCTTGTTGGTGCAGAAGTTCAACAGGTCGTGTCCACCGGTGTTGTAGTGGATGCCGAGGCTGATCTCCTGGATCGCATGGTTCGGCGTGCAGGCTGCGATCTGCAGGCAGGCGCCGAGCGCCAGCGGGCCGAGCGGACAGTGCGGCGCGACAGCGACGTCGTACGCCTCGGCCATCGCTGCGATCTTGCGCACCTCCAGGATGCCCCCGGCGTGACTGAGGTCGGGCTGAATGATGTCCACGATGCCCTTCTCGAACACCGGCTTGAACTCCCACCGCCCATAGAGCCGCTCGCCGAGTGCGATGGGCGTCGAGACGTGGTCGGAAATTTCTTGCAGGCCTTCCAGGTTCTCCGAGAGCAGGGGCTCCTCGATGAAGAGCAGACCCATCGGTTCCAGCGCCTTGGCGAGCTGCTTGGCCATGGGCCGGTGGACGCGTCCGTGGAAATCGAGCCCAACGTCCATGCCCTGCGCCTGCGCGGCCTCGACCCGCTTCACGACGTCGTCGAACGCCTTGGGCGTGCCGATCCAGTCGAGCTCGGCAGTCGCGTTCATCTTGACGGCATTGAAGCCCTGCGCTTTCCGGCCGGCCGCCGCGTCGGCGATTTCGTGCGGCCGGTCACCGCCGATCCAGGCATAGGACCGGACCTTCTCGCGCACCTTGCCGCCCAGCATCTCCCAGGCCGGTAGGCCGAGCGCCCGGCCTTTCAGATCCCACAGCGCCTGCTCCAGCCCCGACAGCGCCGACATGATGACCGCGCCGCCGCGATAGAAACCGCCGCGATAGCCAACCTGCCAGATGTCCTCGATCGCGAAGGGATCCGCCCCGATGAAGCGATCCCGGTAGGCCTCGAATACGCCGTCGACGGCTTCCGCCCAGCCTTCCAGGCTTGCCTCGCCCCAGCCGACCGCGCCATCGTCGCTCTCGACACGAACGAAAAGCCAGCGCGGCGGGACCAGGAACGTTTCGATGCGACCGATCTTGCGCGCCATCAGGCTTGCGCTCCGCTTTGCTCGCTTTGGCCGCCGCCGGACTCGCTTCCGTCGTCTGCCTCATTGGCGTTGCTGGCATTGCTGACGGTGCCGGCCTGCGTGCCGTTCGACGTCAGGTGCCGCCCGGCGGCATCGTCGCTATCGGGCATCTCGCCGATCTTCTTGATCGGCACCACCAGGCACACGCTCTGCGCCGGCAGCACGTTGCGCCAGTCGGCGATTAGCTGCTTGTACGCCTTGCCGACGTTGCGGATCTTGCGGTCGAGATCGAACAGGCCAAGCGGGTTCACATTGCCGTTCTGCTCACGCAGCGCCGTGTCCCAATCAACCTGGTCGGTCAGGCTGTACCAGGTGAAGCCGACGGTCGGAATGCCGACGTTGCGCAGCCGCAGCACGTTGGCCCATTCCTTCCACAGCCATTTCACCGCCTCGTCGCCGTGCTGGCCTTCCCAGAGGTTGGTCTCGGTGTGCATCACCGGCAGCCGGTAGCGGTTGTAATATTGCCGCGTAATCTCGGCGTATCCGAACGTCTCACCCGCCGCGACGGTATGGCCGTCGGCGAACACGCGGTGCTCGTTCAGCGCGTAGTAGTCGTTGCCGAAAATGCAGTGCTGCTTCAGCCGGTGCTCGAGGAACCACTCATATTCCTCACGGGTCATGCCGTTATCCAGCAGATACTGGTACATGCCGCTGTCGACCCGGCGCCCGTAATTGAGGTCGAGCGACAGGAAGCGCATCTGGTTCAGCACTTCCGCGCGGCCGATCGCCGCCGGTGAATCCGCGTGATAATATTCGGACGATTCCGACTGAATGAAGATCGCGTCGTGGCGGCGCTTAAGAATCTCGATCATCGCCATCACATTGGCTTTGACGATGTGCTTGAGCGCGGTGATGAAGGACTTGTCGTCCTTCTTCTGCTCGTTCCACCAGCCGTACTTGGCGGAGAAAACCGAGCAGATGAACATCTCGTTGATCGGGGTGTAAAGCTGGACCCACGGGAAGCGCTCGGCGAAGTCGCCGGCATAAGCCGCGAACAGGCGCGGGAAGTCGGGGTTCTGAAAATTGCCGACCCAGTCCGGCACCCCAAAATGGCAGAGGTCGACGATTGGGGTAATGTCGCGGCGTTTAAGGTCCGCGAAGGTCAGGTCGGTGAATTCCCAGTCGTACTTCCCGGGGGCAAGCCAGGTTTTGTGGATCGGCGGGCCGTACCGCAGATAATTGATGCCGATTTCCTGGACGCAGTCGAAGTCCTCGCGCCAGCGCTCGTAATGGCCGCACACGGCCATCTCATCGACGCGGGTCTTGCCCTGGTTGATCGTGGGGTAACTGTTCTCGATCCCCGTCGCGAACATGAAGTTGGCGATGGCTTACTCTCCCGTCGTCAGTTCTCGTTGGCCCGCTCAGCCTGCGAACGGGACGTCGGCCAGTCCCCGCACACCGGGCATGACCATAAACAACCCTCCGGCATTTGGTTGCATTCTTAACGCCTCTTCATCGAGCCCGATGCTGGCCGAGGTGATGTACAGGCGGTCGAGATCGGGGCCGCCGAACGTGCAGCTGGTCGGCCGCTGCACGGGCATCTTGATCGTCTCGACCCACTCTCCGTCGGGTGCGTAGCGGCGGAGGCACCAACCGTCCCAGAAGGCGATCCACAGGCACCCTTCGCTGTCCACGGTCATGCCGTCGGGAAAGCCGTCGCCTTTGCCGAACTGCAGAAACGTACGCTTATTCGAAGCGGCTCCGGCACCGTCGATATCGAACGCGTAGGTTACCTGCCGGGCGCTGTCGTTGTGATACATGATGCTTCCGTCCGGGCTGAACGCCGGGCCGTTGGTCACCCGATACTGTCCGTCGACGGCGACGATGCTGCGGTCGGCGTCGACCCGGTAGAGCGTGCCGCTGTCCTGGCGCTCGGCATCGTCCATCGTTCCCGCCCAGAAGCGTCCCTGCCGATCGAGCTTGCCGTCGTTGAAGCGATTGTCCGGGCGCTCCGATTCCGGATCGAGGAAAATTTTGAACAGTTTCGAGCCGGGGTCGACCTCGGCCAATCCGCCTTCCGTACCGCCGATGAAGCCGCCACGGCGCGTCGGCGCGATCGAGCTGATCCGGAAGGGCGTCGGCCATTCGGAGACGTGGCCGCGGTCGTCGAGCCGGAAGATCTTCAGGCCCTTGATATCCAGCCAGTAGAGCGCACCCTCCCGCGCGACCCACACCGGCCCTTCGCCGAGCACGGCATGGACGTCGGCGACGCATTGGACGGGCGAGTCGGCGGACATGACAAATGCGATAGAGCGCCCGCTCGAAAAGAAAACGGTGGAGCAACCACGATGTGTCGTGGTTGTAGGCGGTATGCGCTGGCCTGAAGGATTTATCGCCGTCGATTGGGGCACGACCAATCGCCGCGCCTACCGCCTCGATGGCTCGGGGAAGTGCGTCGACGAGTTCGAGGATGACAAGGGCGTGCTGTCCGTCCCGTCAGGCGGGTTTTCCGACGCGGTGGCCGAAATCCGCAAGCGGCTCGGCGATCATCCGTTACTGCTGGCCGGGATGATCGGTTCGAACCGCGGGTGGCAGGAAGCGCCCTATGTGCCAGCGCCCGCGGGGCTCGATGAGCTGGCCAAGGCGTTGGTGTGGGTTGGGGAACGCGGGGCAATCGTTCCCGGCGTCTCCTACCTGGAGAATGGTCGCGCCGACGTGATGCGCGGTGAAGAGGTCCAATTGCTCGGTGCGGTGGTGGACGGATCGATCGGCGGTGACGGTCTCGCCTGTCATCCCGGCACGCACAACAAATGGGTTACGCTCCGTGGCGGCAAGATCGACAGCTTCCGGACGGTGATGACGGGAGAGCTGTTCAGTCTGTTGAAGGAGCACAGCATCCTCTCCGATCTGCTGCAAAGCGAGGTCGAGCTGAACGATGTGTTCCGCGACGCCGCTCGGTTTGCCATCGACAATGAAAGCTTGCCTGCCGATCTGTTTTCCGTTCGCGCCCGCGTCCTGCTCGGTGTCGCCCGGAAGGAAGATGCTTCCAGTTACGCAAGCGGCCTCCTGATCGGCGCCGACGTGCGTGTTGGGCTGTCTTATCCGACCGGCGCGGACATTGCGGCCGTCGGCCGACCGGAGCTGACGCGGCTCTACGCAGCGGCCATCAGGGAAGCCTCGCGGGAAGTCCGCGAACTGGACGGAGAGCGCTGTTTCCTCGCCGGTATCCACGAAATCGCGAAAAGGATCTGACGTGAGCGCCCGCGAACTACTGCATCGCTATCTCGATCAATGCCCGCTGGTCGCCATCCTGCGGGGAGTGACACCAGACGAAGCCGAAGCGGTCGGCGGGGCTATCGTCGACGCCGGCATGCGGATTATCGAAGTGCCGCTGAACTCTCCGGAGCCCTTGGTCAGCATCGAACGACTCGCGAAGCGATTTGGCGATGACGTCCTGGTTGGCGCGGGGACCGTGCTCGACCCCGCCGACGTGCCGCGCGTCCGCGATGCGGGCGGACGGATCATCGTGTCGCCCGACACAAACCTCGACGTGATTGCGGCCGCCGCTTCGGCCGGGATGGTCGCCAGTCCGGGCTATTTCACGCCTTCCGAAGGCTTCGCCGCCATCCGCGCGGGCGCGACCGCGCTCAAGCTGTTTCCCGCCGAGGGCGCGAGCCCGGCGGTGCTGAAGGCGCAGCTGGCGGTGCTGCCTAAAGACGTCCCAATCCTTATAGTTGGAGGCGTGAAGCCGGATAATATGCGCCCGTGGCTGGACGCCGGGGCCGCTGGCTTCGGCCTCGGCGGCGGTCTGTATCAGCCCGGTCAAAGCGCAGCGGACACGCTGGCCAAGGCAAAAGCCTATGTGGCGGGGCTTGGCCGATGAAGCCAATCCGCATCGCCATCATCGGCTACGGCAAGATCGCGGAGGACCAGCACCGACCCTCGATCGAAGGCAATGGCCGCTTCGAGCTTGTCGCGAGTTCTAGCCGGTCAGGACAAGGCGTCGGACAGACGTTCACCGACTGGCGCGAATTGATCCGGACCGTCGAAGGTCTGGATGCCGTTGCCATTACCACGCCGCCCGGACCGCGGTCCGAGATTGCCAGCGAATGCATTGCCGCCGGGCTGCATTGCCTGCTCGAAAAGCCGCCGGCCGCCGGTCTTGCCCAGATCGCGGAACTGGATTGCGCGGCGCAGGCCAAAGGCGTCACCTTGTTCACGACTTGGCACGCCCAGCATCACGCGACCGTGGACGCGGCCGCGCAGGCGCTCGCCGGCAAGCGCGTCAAATCGATGCAAATCCTGTGGCATGAGGATGTCCACAAATGGCATCCCGGTCAGCAGTGGATCTGGGACGCAGGCGGGTTCGGCGTGTTCGATCCCGGGATCAACGCGCTGTCGATCGCCACCAAGATCTTTCCCGGCGCCTTGTTCGTTCAATCGGCGGCGCTGCAGATCCCGGAGAATGCGCAGACGCCGATCGCGGCCGATATCGTCTTCTCGAGCACGGAGGCGGACGGCCCGCTCACCGCCAGTCTCGACTGGCGCCGGACCGAGGGTGAGGAATGGACAATCACCGCGGAGACGACCGACGGTGTGTCGATCCGGCTGGAGCAGGGGGGCGCACGCCTGGTGCTCAACGGACAGGCGCAGGACGATGACGGCCCAGGCGAATATCCCGACATCTACCGCACATTCGTCGATCTTATCGATGAGCGTCGCAGCCTGGTTGATGTGGCACCCTTCCGGCTGGTCGCTGACTGCCTGCTGACGGCGACCCTGAAACGCGTCGATCCGATCACGATGTAAGGGCAACCTTCACGCGGCGACATCGTTGCCTTGACGTGATGATTGCGATGTTGGACCGGCGGGAAATGACCGACGAGGCGTTTGCAGGAAACCGCCTGCTTGCAACGTTCGAGACGGAGTCTCGAAAGCTGATCGAGCCCCATGGCGAGCTCGTGGAATTAAAAACGGGAGAAGTGGTCCTGGGCCGCGGCGACCAGCCGAAGGTCAGCATCTTTCCATTCGACTCGACGATGATCTCACTCGGGGTCGAACTCAGCAGCGGCCGCTCCGCCGAAGTGGCATCGATCGGGCGCGAGGGTGCCGTCGGCGGCATCGTCAGCTGCGGCCAGGCGCCAGCCTTTTCGACCGCGAAGGTCCTGATGCCGGGACCGGCGCTTCGGGTGCCCATGCATGAGCTCGAACGCGCGAAAAGCGAGTCGCCGTTCATTGCCAACCTGTTTTGCCGCTTTTCGGACTATCTGCTGGCGCAGGTCATGCAATCGGCCGCGTGCAACGCCTTCCATTCGATCCAGGAGCGGGCCGCGCGCTGGCTATTGCATGCACAGGACCGTGCCGGCGATCGCATCGATCTGACGCAGGAAGCCTTCGCCGGATTGCTCGGCGTCCAGCGCACGACGGTCAACGCGGTCATTCAGTCGCTTCAGGCTGATCACCTCGTCGCTACGGGCCGCGGCGTGATCCGCGTCACCGACCGCGCGGGGCTGAAGAAACGGTCATGCGAATGCTATGATCAACTGGAACGGCATTTCGCCGCGGTCATCGGCCACAGCGGGCATGGCGATTAAGCCAGCAAACTCCACGGCAGCGCCTCACCCGCCTGAAATGGCACGAGGCCGTCGATCGTTTCAGGAACGTGGGTCGCCATCCGCTCCAAAGTGATCGTTTCGTCGTTTAGTGGCAGCCCATAGAAACGCGCGCCGTTGATCGAGGCGAAGGCCTCGAAGCGATCGAGTGCGTCCTCTTCTTCGAAGACTGTCGCATAGCTCTCCAGCGCATAGGGCGCGTTGAAGATTCCCGCGCATCCGCATGCGCTTTCCTTGGCCTCACGGCTGTGTGGCGCGCTGTCAGTGCCGAGAAAGACGTTGGAGGCGCCAGACGTCGCGAAGCGTCTCACCGCAAGCCGATGCTCTTCGCGCTTGGCGACGGGCAGGCAATAGGCATGCGGTCGCAGCCCGCCGGCGAACAAAGCGTTGCGGTTGATCACCAGATGCTGCGGGGTAACCGTCGCCGCCAGGTTATCGCCGCCCTGCTGCACGAAGTCCGCTGCTTCGGCCGTCGTAATGTGTTCGAGCACGATCTTCAGCGCGGGGAAATCCCGCACGAGCCGCGAGAGCGTGCGATCGATGAACACCTTCTCCCGATCGAATACGTCGACGTCGGCGTCAGTGACCTCGCCATGGACGCAGAGCACCATCCCCATCTGTTCCATTCGGGCGAGCGTGGGATAGATATTGCGGATGTCGGTGACGCCCGACGCGCTGTTGGTCGTCGCGCCAGCGGGGTAGAGCTTCGCAGCGATCCACACGCCCTCGCCGTGACCGCGCGCGATCTCTTCGGGGTTCGTCTGGTCGGTCAGGTAGCAGGTCATGAGCGGCGTGAAGCCTGGGACCGTCGCCGCCATGATCCGCTTGCGATACTCGCGCGCCGCCTCGACCGAGGTCACCGGCGGCACCAGGTTCGGCATGACGATCGCGCGCCCGAACTGGCGCGCCGTGTAGGGCGCGACGCGTATGAGCATCTCGCCGTCGCGCAAATGCACGTGCCAGTCGTCGGGCTTGCGGATGGTCAGCGTTTGCGATGCCACGATTGGTAACCTAGCTAAGGCTTATGCCCGGCACCACCCTCACCGATCGCGCCGTCATCCGCCTGTCCGGCGAGGACGTCCGCGGCTTCCTGCAGGGGCTGGTCACCAACGACGTCGCGGGACCATTGCCGGTATGGGCGGGGCTTCTAAGTCCGCAGGGTAAGTGTTTGTTCGACTTCATCGTCTGGGCGGAGAGCGACGACCTGCTGCTTGATTGCGAAGCGGCTGCGGCGGGCGAACTGATCAAGCGGCTTTCGATCTATCGTCTGCGGCGGCCGATCACGATTGCAGGTGATGATGCGTTGGCCGTGCATTGGGCACCCGCCGGCGAGCAGGGCGAGCCGGATCCGCGCTTGCCCGAACTCGGTCGCCGCTGGCTTGCTCCGGCTGCAGAGTCAGCGAGCGGCTGGCTCGAGCATCGCCTTCGGCTCGGCGTTTGCGAGGGAAAAGCGGAACTGGGCGATGTACTCTGGCTCGAATGCAATGCGGTTGAGTTGAACGGCGTAAGCTTCACCAAGGGCTGTTTCGTCGGCCAGGAAAACACCGCGCGCATGAATTGGCGTCAGAAGGTCAATCGCCGACTGGTCGTCGTGCCTGCGGATTCCGAAGGGCCGCGCACCCGCGTTTTCTATCCAGAGCTCGGGCTGGCGGTGGAGCATCGTCGTCTCGACGATCTCGGCGACATCATCGGTCCGGCCTGGCTAGACCAGGCACTTGTAACAGGGGAAGCATGAAGACTTTTCAGATCACCGCCGGCGCACTGGCGCTGCTCACCGCGTTGCCCGCCACCGCGGCGACCGATGCGGACGCGGCGCTCAAGCGCATTCTCGCAAGCCCCGGATATCGGACCGCTGCGGCGTCGTTCGATGCGAAGCACGACCAGTGGGTGGCCGATGTCATCCGCATCACGGAGGTGCCGTCGCCGCCGTTCAAGGAACAGGCCCGCGCCCGCGCCTTCGCCGACCTGCTTCGTCAGCGCGGTCTCGATCCAAGCATCGACCCGGAAGGCAACGTCCTCGCATTACGCAAGGGAATCGCGGGTGGACCCGTAGTCGTCGTCGCCGCGCACTTGGACACGGTCTTCCCCGAAGGCACCGACGTGAAGGTCAAGCGCGAGGGCAATCGCCTGAGCGCGCCGGGTGTCGGCGATGACAGTGCCGGCCTCGCTACTCTCCTTGCCATTGTCGATGCGATGAATGCCGGCCGCATACAGACAAAACGCGACATCCTGTTCGTCGGCAACGTCGGGGAAGAAGGGGCCGGCGACCTGCGCGGCACGCGCTACTTGTTCGACAAGGGCGCGTACAAAGGCCGCATCGGCGCGTTCTTCTCGCTCGACGGCGGCGGCACCGACAGCATCACGACCGGCGGCACCGGATCGAAACGTTATCGCATCACCTACAAGGGCCCGGGCGGGCACAGCTATGGCGCGTTCGGCATCGTCAATCCGCTGGTGCCGCTCGCGGCGACGGTGTCCGAGCTCTACAAGCTGAACGTCCCCGCCGATCCCAAGACCACCTACAGCGCAAGCGTCATCGGCGGCGGTACCTCGGTGAATGCCATCCCGAACGAGGTTTGGCTGGAAGTCGACATGCGTTCGGCCAGCGCCGCCGAATTGGCGAAGCTGGAGCACCAGTTCCTCGATATCGTGGGCCGAACCGTGGCAGCAGAAAACAGTGCCCGGTCAGTCCGCGCCGGCAAGATCTCGGCGGACATCAAGCCGATCGGCGATCGTCCCGCCGGCCACACCGCGCCCGACGCGGATATCGTCGCCTTAGCTCGCGCCGCCTATCGCGCCGAGGGTATCCAGGTGAAGGACAGCACGTCCTCGACCGATTCCAACGTGCCGATGAACCTCGGCATTCCGGCGCTGACCCTGTCGCACATCGCGAAAGCCGGGGGCGCGCATTCGCCGGCGGAATACATTGAGACCGACAAGGCGCCGAACGTGAAGATCAAGCGGATCGTCCTGGCGACGATCCTCGCGACGGCGGGCGTTCCTTAAGCGAGCACCGCGTAAGCGCGTACCGGAAAGGTCCCCATCCCGCGCACCTTCGGCGGCACGGCGGAAAAGCGGAAACCAGCGTCGGGCAAAGCTTCGAGGCCGGTCATATGCTCGCAGATCGGAATGTTCGCGGCGAGCAGTCGGGTATGGACCGGCCGCGCTCGCTCGCGCGTGTCGTCTATGTTGTTGCTGTCGATGCCGACTAGCGCGGCGCCATTTGCGACAAGCCAGTCGCCAGCCTCGGCGGTCAGGAACGGATGGTCGATCCCGTACTGGTCAGTCCGCCAGTGCCGGTCCCAACCGGTATGGATGAGGACTGCCCGGCCGCGAACGTCCAGCCCTTCGAAATGCTCGGCGGCAGTCGCCAAGGCGCTCTCGAACGGGCGTCTGACGACTATCCCCGGTAAGTTTGCAAGCGACCCCAGCGGCAAGTCCGCTAAGTCGGCGCCATCCGCATATCGATGGAACGGCGCATCCAGATAGGTGCCTGTATTGGCCACCATGGCGATGCGGCCGATCTGGAAGCTCGACCCGTCATCGTAATTCGCCGCGGAAGCCTCGCGGGTCCAGAAGTCGCAGATATGCGGGCCGGGAAGACCCGGATAGGTCGTCATCCCCTCCTCGATCACGTGGCTGAGATCGACGATCCTTTGATCCATAGCCGCCACAATGCCACCGCCGCGATCAGCAGCCAAATGACGTTGAGCACGGTCGAGGGCAGCGCGCCGTGCCACCAGCCGTTGACGATGAAGCCGGCCGCGCCGAGCAGGTTCATCCACTGAAATGCCGGCGAGCGGCCGGCCAGCTTGCCCGTCGTTACCAGGATATAGCCGAGCAGGATCAGTAGCGCTCCGGCCCAGCCGACCGCCTCGACGGCCAGTTCGGTCGGTGTCATGCGAACCGCGTCACTGCGCTGCGAGCTTCCTCAGCACGTACTGCAGGATGCCGCCGGCATTGTAATATTCCAGCTCGTTGTAGGTATCGATCCGGCAGCGGGCGGTGAAGTTGAACTCCTCGCCGCTGTCGCGCGTGACCTTCACGGTGACGTCCTGCCGGGGCTTCAGCTCGGCAATGCCGGTGATCGTATATTTCTCGGCACCGGTCAGGCCGTGCATCTCGGCATTCTCGCCGTCCTGGAACTGCAGCGGAAGCACGCCCATGCCGACCAGGTTCGAACGGTGGATGCGCTCGAAGCTCTCGGCGATCACTGCGCGGACCCCGAGCAGGATGGTGCCCTTCGCGGCCCAATCGCGCGAGCTGCCCGTGCCATATTCCTTGCCGGCAACGATCACGAGGGGACGGTTGTCCTGCTTGTACAGCATCGCCGCGTCGTAAATCGGCATAACTTCGCCTGTCGGCGCGTACTTGGTGAAGCCGCCCTCGACATTGTCGAGCATTCGGTTGCGGATGCGGATGTTGGCGAAGGTGCCGCGCATCATCACTTCATGATTGCCGCGCCGCGATCCGTAGCTATTGAACTCGCCACGGCTGACCTGGCGCTCCAGCAGATAGCGGCCGGCCGGGCTGTCCGGCTTGATCGCGCCGGCGGGCGAGATGTGGTCGGTGGTGATCGAATCGCCGAAGATCGCCAGCGGCCGCGCCCGGTCGATGTCGGTGAGCGCCGTCGCGGTCATCGTCATGCCGGTGAAATAGGGTGGGTTCTGGATGTAGGTCGAAGCCGGCGGCCAGCCGTAAGTCTCGCCGCCCTTCACGTCGATCTTCTGCCAACGCTCGTCGCCGCGATAGACGTCGGCGTAGCGGCGGCGGAACATCTCCGAATGAACGTGCGCGTCGATCAGGGTGCGCACTTCCTCGTTGGTCGGCCAGATGTCCTTTAGGTAGACGGGGTCGCCGTTCGATGCCGTGCCGATCGGCTCGCTGACCATGTCCGAACGCACGGTACCCTTGATCGCGTAGGCGACCACCAGCGGCGGCGAGGCGAGATAGTTCGCGCGGCAGTCGGGCGACACGCGACCCTCGAAGTTGCGGTTGCCTGACAGCACGCTGGCGGCGACGAGGTCATTGTCGTTGATGGCCTTGCTGATCGGCTCGGGCAGCGGGCCCGAGTTGCCGATGCAGGTGGTGCAGCCATAGCCGACAAGGTCGAACCCGAGCGCATTGAGGTCTTCGGTCAGGCCGCTTTCGGTCAGATAGTCGGTCACGACCTGGCTGCCCGGCGCGAGGCTCGTTTTCACCCACGGCTTGCTGGTCAGGCCCTTCTCGCGCGCCTTCCGGGCGACGAGGCCGGCTGCGATCAGAACAGACGGGTTGGACGTGTTGGTGCAGCTGGTGATCGCCGCGATCGCGACGTCGCCGTTGCCGAAGTCGTAGCTCTCGCCCTCGACCGCGACGCGCGGGTCGGACGCCTTCTCGTATGTGGTGTCGAGCTCTGCGTTAAACTGGTCATCCAGCTCGCTAAGCAGCACACGGTCCTGCGGACGCTTCGGTCCGGCCAGCGATGGCTCGATGGTGCTCATGTCCAGCTCGAGCGTGTCGGTGAACAGCGGGTCGGGTGAGTTCGCGTCGCGCCACAGGCCCTGCGCCTGCGCATAGGCGCGGACCAGCGCGATCGAATCCTCGTCGCGGCCAGTCAGCTTCAGATAATCAATGGTGCGCTCGTCGATAGGGAAGAAGCCGCAAGTCGCGCCATATTCCGGCGCCATGTTGCTGATCGTCGCGCGGTCGGCGAGCGGAAGATTGTCGAGACCCGGGCCGTAGAATTCGACGAAGCGGCCGACGACGCCCTTCTGGCGCAGCATCTGGGTGACGGTCAGAACAAGGTCGGTCGCGGTAATGCCTTCCTTCAGTTCGCCGTCGAGGCGGAAGCCGACGACCTCGGGGATCAGCATGCTGACCGGCTGGCCGAGCATCGCCGCCTCCGCCTCGATCCCGCCGACGCCCCAGCCAAGCACGCCAAGGCCGTTGACCATCGTCGTGTGGCTGTCGGTGCCGACCAAAGTGTCGGGATAGGCAACCGTCTCGCCGGTCTGGTCCTCGCCCGTCCATACGCCCTGCGCGATATGCTCCAGATTGACCTGGTGGCAGATGCCGGTTCCCGGCGGCACGACCTTGAAATTGTCGAACGCTTGGCTGCCCCACTTGAGGAACTCATAACGCTCGCCGTTGCGCTCATATTCGAATTCGACGTTCTTCTCGAACGCCTTCGGGTTGCCGAACTCGTCCACCATCACGCTGTGGTCGATGACGAGGTGCACCGGGACCAGAGGATTGATCTTCTGCGGATCGCCACCGAGCTGCCGCATCGCGTCGCGCATCGCCGCCAGGTCCACGACCGCGGGAACGCCCGTGAAGTCCTGCATCAGCACGCGTGCCGGGCGATACTGGATTTCGCGGTTGATCCGCCGCTCCTTCAACCAGTCGGCCATGCTCTGCAGGTCGTCCTTGGTGACAGTGGTGCCGTCCTCGAACCGCAGCAAATTTTCCAGCAGGACCTTCATGGAGAAGGGCAGTCGCGACACGTCGCCCAGCGTCGTCGCGGCCTTCGCCAGCGAGTAATAAGCGTAAGTCTTACCCTCGACGTTCAATGTCGTGCGGGTGCCGAGGCTGTCCTGGCCGGTAGGGATCATCGCTGTCTTTCTGGGGCTGCGTTGGAAATGGGCGCCGGGGCGCGCTTAGCAACCCGCGCGGGGCGCCGCAAATCGGTCAGTCAAATGGGTAATTTTGCGCTAAGCTGATAACCGTCTGCGCCAGATTGTCGCCGCGCCACTCGTATTTGTCTCGCAGGTGCAATAAATGTGGTGAACAACGAAGCAGGGAGGCCACTACCGTGACCCACGACACCGAATATTTTCGACGCCGTGCTGCCGAAGCCCGCGCTGTGGCCTGCTCGAAGGATCAGCCGGAGCGGGTGGAAATCGCGGGCGAGCTGGCTCTCGCTTACGCGGCCTTGGCGCGCCGTCGCGCGGCGGCCATCGCAACCGCCGAGGAAACGCCCGCAATCTCGTTCACGCAGATCGCCTAGATCCAGCCGCGCCATTTGAAGAATAGGTACGGGCCGATTGCGCTCGCCAGCATGACGGCGAGCGAGACCGGATAGCCGTAATGCCAGTCCAGTTCCGGCATGTAGTGGAAGTTCATGCCGAAGACGCCGGCGATGAGCGTCGGCGGCAGGAAGATGATCGCTGCCCAGCTGAACAGCTTCATCGCCGCGTTCTGTTCGATGCTGATCAGGCCAAGCGAGGCGTCGAGCAGGAACGTGACATTGTCCGACAGGAAGCTGGCATGCTCCGACAGGCTGTGAACGTCGGTGCTCAGGCTCGACAGATGGTTCTTGAAGTCGTTCTGGTCGACCCCCTGGAAACGGTTGGCGCCGGACAGGAAGCTTAGCATCCGGATCGTGCTGACGGCGGAGTAACGGATCTTCGTCAGCAGGGACTGGGTTCGCCCGATCCGGGTGAGCAATGCGGTCAGCCGCTTGGCCGGAATGCGGCGCTCTTCCATCTTCTGGTGGAAGATATGCGCGGACAATTGCTCCATGTCGCCGCTGACGTTTTCCAGCTCGTCGGCCAGGCGATCAATGAGCGCATCCAACATGCGGAACAGGGCCGTAGGCGCATCGCGGACCAGATCGCCGTCGCGGCGTGCGTGATCCGAAAATGCGCGGATCGGCTTCGGCGTTGCGTAGCGCACAGTGACCAACCGATTATTCGCCAGCACGAAGCTGATGGGGGTCGTCTTGGGCTGCCCGTCTTCCACGCCGTAAAGGACGCTGACCGTCATGTAGAGCGCGCCGCCCTTTTCGTAGAGCCGGCTGGAGGGCTCGATTTCGGCCATCTCGTCTTCGGTGGGCACGTCCATCCGGATGCACCGTTCCACGAGCTTCTCTTCCTCCTCGGTCGGCTCTTCGAGGTCGACCCAGGTCGCCGTGTCGGGGATGCTTGTCAGCTTGGCCTCGACGAGACTTCCATCGCATCCGGGTCCGTAGGCGCGTAGCATTCGACATCATCTGTCAGTCCCCGGCACATCGCGCAATGCGCCACGGCTGATTGCGTCCCCGCGCCGCAGTCTGCACAGTCAGTCCAATGAAGCCTTCGCGCCTGTGGATCGTCGCTGCCCTCGCCATCGTAATCGCGACTGCCGCCGTCCTGCTGGCAATGGGACGGGACCCAATCTGCACTTGCGGCGCGATCGATTTATGGGTCGGGTCGCGCGACAGTCCGCGCACCAGCCAGATGCTGAGCGACTGGTACAGCTTCAGCCACGTCGTCCACGGCTTCCTGTTCTATGCTTTACTCTGGCTCGCCGCGCGGCGCTGGCCGGTGGGTTGGCGGTTCGTAGTCGCCCTTTTCATTGAGTGCGTGTGGGAGATCACCGAAAATACCCCCATGATCATTGATCGCTATCGGGCGACGACTGCGGCCCTTGGCTACACCGGGGACAGCGTCCTCAACTCGCTGTCGGATGTTGGCATGATGGCGCTCGGGTTCTTGATCGCTCGAAAGCTTCCGGTTTGGGCGAGCGCAATTGCGCTGATTGCCCTGGAAGTTACCCCACTGTTTGTCATCCGTGACAATCTCACGCTCAACGTCATTGCCTTGATCGCCCCGAACCAGACGTTGCAGGCATGGCAGGCGGGTCGCTAGGGCACCATTGCCGTTTCCGCGTGTTGTGGAGCCGACGTTGTTGGGGAGAGCTCGGTTTGAGGAAGTTCGCAATGGGCTGCGCAGCCCTGCTGGCGGTTACGGCTTCGAGCGCGGCGACCGCCGGCGAAGTCTTCGGCGGATGGTACGTCCACGACGTGAAACTTCCCACCGACCTCAGCGGATTCGAACAGGGATTTGATCTTCAGGTCGGCTATCGCGGCGGAAGGATCGGGAAGACGCCGCTGCAATGGTATGCCTTTGGGGCGCTGAACACGGCGGGCGACACCAGCTACGCCGCGACCGGACTGTCGGCGAAGTTCGGCATTGGCGGCGGCTTCTACATCCGCCCGGGACTCGGCATTGCGATTCACAACGGCTCGGCCGGTAAATATTACCGGACGGATCGGATCGCCTTCGGCAGCCGCGTCCTGTTCGAACCCGAAATCGGCATCGGGACGCGGATCAACGATCGGCTGAGCGCCGAGGCGAGCTGGGTGCACATGAGCCACGCCCAGCTGCGCGGCCGGGAGAACCCCGGCATCGATAATCTCGGCGTCCGGCTGAATCTGGCGCTTTAGCGCCCCAGCATCGTCTCCGGTTTGACCACGCGATCGAAGGTTTCTTCGTCGACCAGTCCGAGCTCAAGGCCCGCTTCCTTCAGCGTCAGCCGATTCTTGTGCGCATGCTTGGCGATGGTCGCTGCATTGTCGTAGCCGATTTCGGGCGCAAGCGCGGTGACCAGCATCAGCGACCGGTTCATCAGCTCGGCAATGCGATCCTCGTCCGGCTCGGCGCCATCGAGCATCCGCTCCGTGAAGCTCGTCATTCCGATCGACAGCAGGTTGATGGAGCGAACCACGTTAGCGCCGATCATCGGCTTGAAGACGTTAAGCTCGAGGTGGCCTTGCATGCCGCCGATCGTGACCGCGACGCAATTGCCCGCGACTTGCGCCGCCACCATCGTCAGCATTTCCGCCTGGGTCGGATTCACCTTGCCCGGCATGATCGAGCTCCCCGGCTCGTTCTCCGGCAGCTTGAGCTCGCCGAGCCCACAACGCGGGCCGGAGCCGAGGAGACGGATATCGTTGGCGATCTTCGTCAGCGCGGTGGCGATGGTGTTGAGGATACCTGACAACTCGACCAGCGTGTCATGGGCCGCCAGCTCGGCGAACTTGTTCGGGGCCGACGTGAAAGGCAGCTGCGTCAGGTTCGCGACTTCCTTGGCAAATTCATCGGCAAAACCCGCCGGCGCATTCAGGCCAGTCCCAACCGCCGTGCCGCCCTGCGCCAGGCGGAAGACGCGGGGCAGGGCACCCTCGACCCGCTCGATGCAGTCGGCAATCTGCGCGGCATAGCCGGAGAATTCCTGCCCGAGCGTCAGCGGCGTCGCGTCCTGCAGGTGCGTGCGGCCGATCTTGACGATGCGGTCCCAGCGTTCGGCTTGATCGGCCAACCGTGCATGCATGAGGCGCAGCGCTGGGAGCAGCTTGTCGTTCACGCCGCGCGCCGCGGCAATATGCATCGCTGTCGGAAAGCTGTCGTTCGACGACTGCGCCTTGTTGACGTGGTCGTTGGGGTGAACCGGGTCCTTGCCGCCACGCCTGCCGGTCAGGATCTCGTTGGCCCGCCCGGCGATGACCTCATTGGCATTCATGTTCGACTGCGTCCCCGAACCCGTCTGCCAGATGACGAGCGGGAACTGGCTGTCGAGATCGCCGCGCGCGACTTCGGCTGCCGCCTGCTGGATTACTTCCGCCAGCTTCGGGTCCAGCCCACCGATTCTCGCGTTTACCCGCGCCGCCGCCTGCTTCACAAAACCGAGCGCGTGGACGATCTCGATCGGCATCTGCTCGCGCGGGCCGAACGGGAAATTGCCGATCGACCGTTCGGTCTGCGCACCCCAATAAGCGTCGGCCGGAACGTCGATCGGGCCAAAGCTGTCGGTTTCGCTGCGCGTATCGTTGGGCATGATGTCTCCTGAGCGTTCCGGCGGAGCTCGTCGAAGCCCTGCCTTCTTTGCGCCGCGCTAAAGAGAAAAATCAGCCCTTCGACAAGCTCAGGGCTAACCGCGGCTACTTCTTGCGGGTGAAATCCACGCTGACGACGTTGGAACCGTCTTCGCGCGCCTCGGCATCGGCCGCGCTTTCCTCTTCGGCCGGCGCATCGTTCTCGGCCGCTTCGTGCTCATCCGGCTGCATCTCGGCTGCGGCCTGGAAGGTCAGTGCGAACTCGACGGCGGGATCGTGGAATTGCGTCACCGCGGCGAAGGGGACATGCAGCATCGCGGGGACGCCGCCAAACGACAGGCCGACCGAGAAATTATCCTCTTCGACTTTCAGGTCCCAGAAGCGATGCTGGATGACAATGGTCATCTCGTCTGGAAAACGTTCGAGCAGATGCTTGGGGATCGACACCCCGGGCGCCCGCGTCTTGAAGGTGATGTAGAAGTGATGCTCACCGGGCAGCGCGCCGGTTTGCTCGACCTCGCGCAGGACACGGCTGACGACCGCACGCAGCGCATCCTGCACGATCTCGTCGTACGGAATCAGGCTTTCGGGGGTCTCGTCAGTCATCGCTTTCGTGGTAGCGGTCGAGCGAGCGCGGTCAAGCGGAGTCCTCCTGATGCCGATCAATGCGACGGAACCCTATGACGACGGTAACATCTTCGCGCGCATCCTGCGTGGAGAGATACCCTCGACCACGGTCTATGAAGACGAGCACACGCTGGCGTTCAACGACATCAATCCGCTGGCGCCGACCCACATCCTCGTCGTCCCCAAGGGCGCCTACGTCTCGTGGGACGACTTTTCGGCACGGGGCTCGGAGGAGGAAATCGCAGCCTTCGTGCGTGCCGTCGGCAAGATCGCGCGGGAGGCGGGTCTGGTCGAAAGCGGCTACCGCCTGCTTGCGAACGCCGGACTGAACGCCGGCCAGGAAGTGCCGCATCTGCATGTCCACATCTTCGCGGGCCGCCCGCTGGGGCCGATGCTGGCCCGCTAAAGCGCTGGTCGAAGGGGGATTGCCCTCATGAGGACAGCCGCTAGGGTCGCGGCCAAGAATTCTTAGGGGAGTAAGATGGCTACAGCTGCACCGCGCTCGGGTGGACGCGGACGAATCAAATCGATGGACGAAATTCTCGCGACTGCCGAGAAGAAGTCGCTCAAGCGCTCGCTCGGCGCATTCCAGCTGACCCTGCTCGGCATCGGCGCCGTCATCGGCACCGGCATCTTCGTGCTGACCGCCACCGCCGCCCAGAAGGCGGGGCCTGGCATGATGATCAGCTTCATCGTTGCCGGCGCGGTCTGCGCGGTTGCTGCGCTCTGCTACTCCGAACTGGCCTCGATGGTCCCCGTCGCGGGATCGGCTTACACTTACTCCTATGCCGTCATGGGCGAGCTGGTCGCCTGGCTGGTCGGCTGGGCCCTCATCCTAGAATATGCGTTGGGAGCATCCGCCGTCGCGGTGGGATGGTCCGGCTTTATCAGCGGCTTGCTGGACTCGGTCGGCGTTCACATACCGCACGCGTTGAAGGTTGGACCCCAAATCCAGTGGGGCTTCCTGCAGGGCGGCGAAGTCGGTGGGTTGATCAACCTGCCCGCCGTCATCGTCGTCGCCTTCGTGACCACGCTTCTCGTGATCGGCACCAAGGAAAGCGCGACCTTCAACGCCGTGCTGGTGGTGATCAAGGTCACCGCGCTCACCCTGTTCCTCATCATCACGCTGCCGATGATCAGCGGCCATGCGGCGAACTTCGAGCCGTTCGCGCCGCGCGGCTGGGGCAACCCCTTGAGCGCCTCGGGCACCGGCATTCTCGGTGCCGCGGCGTCGATCTTCTTCGCCTACGTCGGCTTCGACGCCGTCTCGACGGCGGCCGAGGAAACGAAGGATCCGCAGCGCAACGTCCCGATCGGACTGATCGGAAGCCTGCTGATCTGCACGGTCTTCTACCTGCTCGTCGCGGCCGGCGTGGTCGGTGCCTACGGCGCACAGCCCTTGATGGATCCGGCCACCGGCCAGTTCTTCAAGGAAGGCTCGCCCGAACTGTATGCCTCGGCGGCTTGCCAGGCAGCGAACGCGCCGACGGTCTGCTCGAAGGAAGCGCTCGCGCACATCCTTCGTGAAGTCTCGAACCCGCTGTTCGGCAACCTCGTCGGTCTTGCGGCAGCGATCGCGCTGCCGTCGGTCGTGCTGCTGATGATGTACGGCCAGACCCGCGTCTTCTTCGTGATGGCGCGCGACGGCCTGCTGCCGGAGCGGCTGTCGGCCGTGCACCCGCGGTTCCAGACGCCTTACGTCGTGACCATCGTGACCGGCGTGTTCGTTGCCATTGCGGCGGCGTTCCTGCCGGTCGGCACCCTGGCCGATTATTCGAACGCCGGCACCTTGTTCGCGTTCGCGGCGGTTTCGCTCGGGGTCATGATCCTGCGCAGGAAGGATCCCAGCCGTCCGCGGCCCTTCCGCACACCGGCGCTGTATCTGGTGGCGCCGCTATCGATCGCCGGCTGCGCTTTGCTGTTCCTCAACCTGAACATCGAGTCCAAGCTGCTGTTCGTCTCGTGGACGGTGATCGGCCTTGTGATCTATTTCCTCTACGGATACCGCAACAGCCACGTCGGCCGCGGCATCACCGAGGTGCCGGAGCTAGCCGCCGACGCACCGGGCTCGATCGGCATTGCGCCGATGCCAGGTGCGCCGGTCCCGCCGGACGATCGAAACTAAGCGGCGAGGCCGCCGGCCAGCGCCCTGAGGTTCGCCTCGGGGCGCGCGCCGTAATGCTGAATCACTTCGGCAGCGCAGATTGCGCCAAGCCGGAGGCAATCCTCCAGGCTGCGACCACGGGCCGTGCCGAGCAGGAAGCCGGCGGCGAACAAGTCGCCGGCGCCGGTCGTATCCACCAGTTCCTGGATCGGTTGCGCGGGAACTTCCGCGCGCTCGCCGCCGCGAGTCGCGAGGGCCCCATCTTCGGACCGCGTCACGACCAGCGTCTCCACCTTGTCCGCAAAGGCGCCGACGGCGCTGTCCAGATGGGCCACCCCGGCCATCGCCTCGATCTCCGCCTGGTTGGCGAACAGGATATCGATCTGACCGTCATCGATCAGCTTGGTGAAGCCATCGCGATGGCGGTCGACGCAGAACGTGTCCGACAGCGTGAAGGCAACCTTGCGGCCCGCGTCGCGCGCAACGTCGATGGCCCGGACCATTGCCGAGCGCGGCGTCTCGGGATCCCACAGATACCCTTCCAGGTAGAGGATGGCGGCGTCGCGGATCTGCGCCTCGTCCAGCGCCGCGGGCGGCAGATGCTGGGCAGCCCCGAGGAAGGTATTCATTGTCCGATGACCGTCGGGCGTCACCAGAATCATCGACCGCGCGGTTGGTTCGCCGACGTTCGTGGCGGGCGTGATGAATTCCACCCCGGTCGCGGTCAGGTCGTGCCGGTAAAACTGGCCCAGTTGATCCGGCGCGACTTGCCCGATGAATCCTGCCCGCCCACCTAGCGCGGCAACGCCCGCCGCGGTGTTACCGGCCGAACCGCCGCTGACCTGATGCGCGGGTCCCATGTGCGCGTAGAGGCGCTCGGCCTCTTCCGCGTCGATCAGCCGCATCGAGCCTTTGACCAGGCCTTCCTTCGTCAGAAAGTCGTCGCCTGCATTGGCGATCACGTCGACGATGGCATTGCCGATGCACAGGACATCGAGGCGCGGATCGGGCATCATTAACTCCGGACGATTGGGAAAGCGCGCCGCCTAGCCGCCTGTTCGTCGGCTCGCAACATTGCGCCCGCGATGATCGCAGTCCATCGTCCGATCATGCGCCGCTTTGTCCCCTTCGCCCTTCTTTCGCTTGCTGCCGCCGGCTGCGCTCCGCGTCCGGAAACGGTCACGACCGCACCAGCGCCGGCACCTGTCCAGGCCCCGGAATCTGGAAGTGCGCTCACGGGTCTGACGACGCAGGAACTGGTTGGGCGCTTCGGAACGCCCGCGCTGCAGATTCGCGAGGGCTCGAGCCTGAAGCTGCAGTTCCGCGGCCGGAGGTGCGTCATGGACGCCTACCTCTACCCGACGGGGAGTTCGGCGACCTTGAAAGTCACCCATGTCGACACCCGCAATCTGACCGGCGGGGACATCGATCAGTCCGCGTGCATATTTTCTCTGCGCAACGCCGCGATCTGATCGAGCGCCCACCGCGCAGCCTCGCCTACCACCGGGTCCTGATCCGTCAGCAGCGGCTTGATCGACGGCACTAGCGTGACGTCTCCGCTGTTGCCCGCGGCAATCAGGCAATTGCGGATCATCCGGTTGCGGCCGACGCGCTTGATCGGCGACCCCGCGAACATCTCGCGGAACGCGGCATCGTCGAGCGCGAGCAGATCGCCCAGGCGCGGCGCCGCCAGCTCGGCACGGGGCAGGAAGGTTCGATTTGCAGCGGCCGCATCGGCGAAGCGATTCCACGGGCAGACGGCCAGGCAGTCATCGCAGCCATAAATACGGTTGCCCATGGCGGCACGGAATTCCAGCGGGATGGGCCCGTCGTGCTCGATTGTAAGGTACGAAATACAGCGCCGCGCGTCGATTCGGTGCGGACCGTCGAACGCATGGGTCGGGCAGGCCGTCAGGCACCGCGTGCAGCTTCCGCAATGCTGCCCCGGACCGGCGGGCGGGTCCGGCCGCAAGTCCAGGCTGGTCAGAATGACTCCCAGGAACAGCCAGCAGCCGTGATCCCGGCTGACCAAATTCGTGTTCTTGCCCTGCCAGCCGATACCCGCGGCCTGCGCGAGCGGCTTTTCCATCACCGGCGCGGTGTCCACGAAGACCTTCAGCTGCGAAGGGGCCTGGTCGACGATGAAGCGCGCCAAGGCCTTCAGCGCCTTCTTGACCGTTTTGTGATAGTCGCCGCCCTGCGCGTAGACCGAAATCCGTCCGATTTCCGGCTGACTGGCGAGCGCCAGGGGATCGGTCGCCGGCGCGTAACTCATGCCGAGCGCGATGGCCGAACGAGCCTCCGGCCAGAGCGCGAGCGGCGAGACTCGATGGGCCGCCCGGGATTCCATCCAGCCCATGGTGCCGTGATGCCCAGCTTCAAGCCACTGCCGCAGTTCCAGACCGGCAGCATCCGCGGCATCTGCACGAGTAAAGCCGCAGGACGCGAACCCCAATTGCGCAGCGCGCGTGCGGATCAGGTCTTCAAGTTGCTCCATGCCCCTTGTCATTGGGGACGACGGGCAGGCCCAGCAAGTGTCGGACCATCATGGCCGAAGTGGGCGGGTCGGCCAGCCGGTTTTGCCGTGCCAGTGCAAATCCCTTGAAGGCCGTAATCAACGCTTTTGCCAATTCCATTGGCGGAAGCGCCGGGGTCTCACCGACAGCCTCGAAATAGCGCTGCAGAAACCCGCCGAGCTGTTGCTCGTGTTGTACGATCATCCGCTGATGGATCTCGCGGATTTCGGCATCGCGCCGCGACTCGATCTCCAGCTCAGCGCCAAAGGCCGGAAGACTTTCGCGCTCATCAATGCCGTCGATCCACTCGCCCAGCTTCTGCTTCAATGACGATAGATCGGCTTCGGCAGCGGCCAAAAAGGCCTCGAGTGTGCCGATATTGGACTCCACACTTTCAGCAACCAGAGCCAGGAACAGCGCGCGCTTATTAGGAAAGTGCCAGTAAACCGCGCCCTTGGTAAAACCGGCCGCAGCAGCAACCTGGTCGAGCGTCGCGGACTGGTAACCCACCTTCAAAAAAATCCGGCGCGCTTCTGCGAGCAGGCGCTGCCGGGTTTGCTGCTGATCCGCGTTTACAGAACCGGAGGGAATCGTTGTAACCTCGTGGTTAACGGTTCCTCTTACTGTCGACCTCCGGCCCTAAGAGCAAGACTGCTGTTCCAGTCGGTCTGAACCGCAGCCGTGCACAGGCTCTGCCATTGCCTTAACGCATCCAGAATGAGGTGGGGCGGGTCGCTCGTGCCGAACGTCAGCACCTGCATGTCGGGCCGGTTGATGGTGCTCGCCAGATCCTCGGCGGCGCGATGAAAGCCCAGCTGCGAACCAGCGTGCCGGTAGGGATCCCGTTGCGGGCCTGGGGATGCAATGTTGACGACGGTGCTTGAACTCGCGCGGACCAGCTTCGCGAACGCACTGGTCATGCGCGTCATCCCCAGCGTGCGGACGTATCCCGCGCCCGCGGCGTTCACCAACAGGTTGCCGCACATCGGCCGGTCGTTGATCGAACGCATGAATTGCCGGACGCTGGCGTCGGACAAGACATCGAGGCCGTGGGCGTGAGCGCCGAGTTGCTCGGCGAGACGATTGACCATCATTCGGTCGATGTCGACCAGCACGAGTTCGACGTTATCGCCAGCCAAGGCGCGGGCGCACAATTCGCCGATCGCCCCGGACGCCCCGGCGACAATGGCCCGGCAGTTCGGCCCGTCGCGACCCCGAAAACGTCTCATTGAATGATGCGCCACACAGTCATGTAACCGATTACATACCTAGCAGTATGTGATTACCAAGCGTTGACGTTCGGTGAATACGATGAATTGAACGATGGTGCGGCGAGCGGAGCGGAAGTGTTGATCGAGGTTAAAGGTGTCATGGCTGTTTCCAGCGCGTTCGCCGTTGAGGCTCAAGACCTGGTCAAAGATTTCGGCGACACGCGGGCCGTTGACGGGGTCAGCCTGGCGGTCCCGACCGGCTCGATTTTCGGCCTCCTTGGACCCAATGGCGCCGGCAAGACGACGACGCTGCGAATGCTGCTGGGGATCATCGACCCGTCCAGTGGAAGCCGGACGGTCCTGGGCCGTTCACGGCCCATCGATGCCGCGCCGGAGATCGGCTATCTCCCGGAAGAACGGGGGCTGTACCCGGCAATGCACGCCCGCGATGCGATTGCATTCATGGGCGCGCTGCGCGGCTTGCCCGTCGCCGAAGGACGGCGCCGCGCGGATGCGCTGTTGTTGGAACACAATCTCGGGGAATGGGCCAGAAAACCGATCCGGAATCTCTCGAAGGGCATGGCGCAAACCGTGCAGTTGCTGGGGACGATCGTCCACAAGCCGCGGCTGATCGTTCTCGACGAGCCATTTTCAGGCCTGGATGCGATCAATCAGGCGCGCTTGGAAGAGATGATCCGGCGAGAGGCCCAGGGCGGAGTGACCGTGATTTTCTCGACTCACGTCATCGCCCATGCGGAGCGCCTGTGTGAGCAGATCGCCATTATCGCCAAGGGCAAGGTCGCGTTCGACGGCCGGGTTGACGAGGCTCGCGCCCGGCTCCGGCCGATCGTGCGCTTGCGAACACGCGCTGTCGACGGTCCGTGGTGCGCCGCAATTCCGGCGGGCGCGTTGAAAGATGGGGGCGAATTCGTTTTCGAACTGCCGGCCGGCGGGCCCGAGCCACTTCTCAAGGCGCTGATCGACGGTGGGGCCGGGATCGAGACGCTGGCGATCGAACGGCCGGGACTGCACGATGCGTTCGTTTCTATCGCCGGTGATGCCGCCGCCGCGGCCATGGGCCAGGAGAAGGCCGCATGACCCGCTTTTTCCGCTCCGCCTTTGTCATTGCCCGGCGCGACTTCTCGGCGACGGTATTGTCGAAAGCCTTCATCTTTTTCCTACTCGCGCCTCTATTCCCACTGCTGTTCGGGGGGGTCTTCAGCTCCATCAGCGCACGAGTAGCGGCGCAGAACCACCGGCCCGTCGTGGCAGTGATCGGCGACAAGTCGGACTTCGCCAGGCTGACCGCCGCGCGAGAGCAAGTGGCGCGGGCCGTCGGGGACGAGCATCTCGTGTCCCTGGTCCGATACGCACCCGAGCTCGATCTCGCCGCGCAACAGAAGCATCTTCTCAACAGCCCCGCGCCGCCTATCCGCGCGGTTCTCAGCGGTGGCTTGGACGATCCGCGCTTGGTCGGCGCGCTTGCGAATGATGGCGACACGGTCGGGCAGTTGCAGCTGATCATCTCAAACGCTCGCGTGGGAGCGGCGACACGCGAGCCCGACTTCGCGGTACACGACGATGCGCCTTCGTCCGGCGCGATCAACAGTCAGCGGACGGATACCGCGCAGATCGCGCAGACCATCCTGTTCATCCTGACCCTGATGCTCTCGACCATGGTGCTGTCGCAGCTCATCGAGGAAAAATCGAACAAGGTGATCGAGGTCATCGCGGCCGCGATCCCGATCGACGCAATGTTCGTCGGCAAGTTGTTCGCGATGCTCTCAGCTTCGGTGCTGGCCCTGCTGGTGTGGATGAACTGCGGCGCACTGCTGATCCAGTTCGTCAAGACTGGCGGGGTTTCAACGCTGCCCGTGCCCGCCGTCGGCTGGCCAATCTTCCTGACACTGTCGGTCATCTATTTCGGAATGAACTACCTGCTGTTCGGCGCGGCCTTTCTGATGATCGGCGCGCAGGCCTCGACCGCCCGCGAAGTGCAGACCATGTCTCTTCCGGCGACCTTCGCGCAGGTTCTCCTGTTTGGCTTCGCCGCCCGCTCGGTCGGCAACCCAGATTCGCTCGGCGGGATCGCGGCAGCAATCTTCCCGCTGTCGTCGCCAATGGCGATGATCGCGCGGGCGGCGGAGGACCCTCGGTTGTGGCCGCACCTCGCAGGCATGGTCTGGCAAGCGGTGTGGATCGCCGTCATCCTTCGCTTCGGCGCCCAGCTTTTCCGCCGGACCGTTCTCAAGTCCGGTCCGCGTCAACCGTGGTGGAAGTTCGGCCGGGCTTAGCCGATCGCCTCGCGCGCCATTTCAGTTAGCTTTGCCATCAGCGCGCGGTGCGGGAAGGGGCCGTGGCTGATCCGGGCCACACCCGCGTCCGCCCAGATCTTTTTGTCCGGCGCGCCCGGGAAGGCGATCACGTTCAGCGGAAGTGGCACCGCGGCGACGATGCGCTCGATTTGCGCCGGATCGGAGAGGCGCGGCACGAAGAATCCGCTCGCGCCCGCGTCCGCGAAAGCCTTGCCACGCTCGATGACCTTCTCGACGAGCGCTTCGTCATAGTTCTGCGTTTTCAGGAACAGGTCCGTCCGCGCGTTGATGAAGAAGTCGCTGCCCACGGCATCGCGAATCGCGCGGATACGGCGGGCCTGCCCGTCCAGCGGCTGAAGACCCTCGCCGCCAATCACCTGATCTTCGAAGTTGCATCCGACTGCGCCTGTTTCCTTCAGTCGCGCAACGTTGGCAGCGCCCTCGGCTGGGTCGATCGAATAGGCGCTTTCGAAGTCCACCGTCAGTGGCACGTCGACGGCGCCGACAATCCGCCGCGCATTGTCGAAAACGAAATCCATCGGCACCTGCTCACCGTCGGGCCAGCCATTGGCATCAGCGACGGGATGGCTGCCCGTTGCCAACGCTCGGGCGCCAGCCTCGACCACCGCGAGCGCACTTCCCACGTCCCAAATATTGTAGAGGACCACAGGATTGCCGGGCTGGTGGAGCGCCGCAAAGGTCTGGAAATCTTTCGCCATTGCGGTGGACTACGCCTGTTGTCGTGCCGCGCGCAATCGGCGGGACCCATGTCACAAAACTGCAATCGAACCGTCACGCGGGGTTCGCCGAACTGTCGTTAGGGCGGAATTGCAAATCACGACATTGCGGAGAACTGCTCGTGCACAAGAATTTGGTTGCGCTGCCCCTCGTCGCGCTGGTCGCGGCCTGCGGATCGAACGGCGGCGGGTCGAGCGGCTCGATTAGCGACATCCGCGTGGTCGGCTCTTCGACCGTCTATCCCTTCACCAAGGCGGTCGCGGAAGAATTCATGCGCGCCAACCCGGGCGTCGGCGTCACCGTCGAATCGACCGGCACGGGTGCCGGCATGAAGCTATTCTGCGCCGGCGTCGGCAGCCAATTCCCCGACGTCGAGGACGCGTCGCGCGAAATGAAGAAGAGCGAGTACGACAGCTGCCAGAAGAATGGCGTGAAGAGCGTCATCGAGGTTCCGGTCGGCATCGACGGCCTGACGATCATCGAATCGAACCAGGGTCCGGCGATGAACCTGACGCAAGCCGATATTTACAAGGCGCTGGCCGCCAATCCGTTCGGCAAGGGCCCGAACAAGGCGCAGACCTGGAAGGACGTCAATCCGGCGCTGCCCTCGATCAAAATCCGCGTGCTCGGTCCGCCGCCGACGTCCGGCACCCGCGACAGCCTCGCCGACCTCTACCTCGAAAAGGGCTGCGACACCGATCCGGCGATGAAGGCGCTTAAGAAGAGCAACGAGGACCAGCACAAGCAGGTCTGCACCAAGATCCGCGAAGATGGTGCGTATGTCGAAGCCGGCGAGAACGACAATCTGCTAGTGCAGAAGGTCGCCGCCGATGCAGGGACCCTCGGCGTTCTCGGCTACTCGTACCTCGAGCAGAACGCGGACAAGATTCGGCCGGTGACGATCGCCGGCGTGGCGCCGACCGAGGCGACCATCGCCAACCTCAGCTACCCCGGCGCGCGGAAACTGTATGTCTACGTGAAGGGCGAGCACATGGCCGCCAAGCCCAAACTGCGCGACTTCATCGCACAATATGCGAAGATGTGGAGCACCGGCGGGCCGCTCGAGCGCCGCGGCCTCGTGCCGTTCGCTGGTGCGGACGCCACCGCAGCGACACAGCAGTCGACGGCGCTGAAGCCGCTCGACGCCAGCATCCTCAAGTAACGCTGGATCGCGGGGACCTGAGATGAGCCTTGGCATCGCGCTCGTCGCGATCCTGCTCATTGCCGCCGGAGCCGGTTGGCTCGGCTTCAGCCGTGCGCGTGGGTTGCGCACGGCAGGCCGGCTGCATTCGCTGCCGGTCTATCATGGCGCCTATGCGCTGCTGTGGGCGGCAATCCCCGCGCTGCTGATCCTTGCGGTTTGGGCACCGGTCCAATCGGGGCTGGTCCGCCAGTCGGTGCTATCGAGCCCCGAGGGACGGGCTCTCCCGACGTTCGACATGCAGCGGGACGCGATTGTCGCTGAAGCCACGGACATCGCGCACGGCCGCCTGCAACAAGGCTATAACGCTCAGTCTACGACCCTCGCCCCGCGCGTCCGCGACGCCGAGCAGCGCTATGCGCTGATCGGTGGTCTCGCCGCGATTGCGGCGGGACTGGTGGCGGCGGGGCTCGCCCTCCGCCGCAGCGCGCCCCAGTTTCGCGCCCGCACCGGCGTCGAGCGCTGGCTCATGGTCCTCCTGTTCGCGGCCTCGCTGATCGCGATCCTGACCACCCTCGGCATTTTGCTTTCACTGATGTTCGAGAGCCTGCGTTTCTTCCGTCTGGTGCCCGTCCAGACCTTCCTGTTCGGCCTCGACTGGAGCCCGCAGACCGCGCTTCGCGCTGACCAGGCCGGCTCGTCCGGCGCGTTCGGCTCGATCCCCCTGATGTGGGGCACCTTCTTCATCGGCGCGATCATCGCGATGATCGTCGCGGTGCCGCTTGGCCTGATGAGCGCCATCTATCTTACGCAATATGCGCCGCCGCGCCTGCGGTCGTGGCTCAAGCCGATCCTGGAAATTCTCGCGGGCGTGCCGACTGTGGTCTACGGTTATTTCGCCGCACTGACCGTCGCGCCGGCGGTTCGCGATTTCGGCCTGGCCATCGGTATCAGCTCGGCGAGCAGCGAAAGCGCGCTCGCCGCGGGCCTCGTCATGGGCATCATGATCATTCCGTTCATCAGCTCGATGGCCGACGATTCGATTGCCGCCGTGCCGCAGGCTATGCGAGACGGCAGCCTGGCGATGGGCGCGACGACTTCGGAAACGATCCGCAAGGTTCTGCTCCCGTCAGCGCTGCCTGGCGTGATGGGCGGCATCCTCCTCGCGGTCAGCCGAGCCATCGGCGAGACGATGATCGTAGTGATGGCTGCGGGCCTCGCCGCCAATCTTACCGCGAATCCATTCCATAGCGTCACGACCGTGACGACGCAGATCGTCCAGCTGCTGACGGGCGACCAGGAATTCGACAGCGCCAAGACGCTGGCCGCCTTCGCGCTGGGCCTTGCGCTGTTCCTGATCACCCTCCTGCTCAACCTCATCGCGCTGCGCATCGTGCGCCGCTACCGGGAACAATATGAGTAGCGCCGCCCCCAGCCGCTGGACCGGCGATGCGATGAAGAAGCGCGTCCGCCGCCGCTATGCGTCGGAACGCTGGTTCAAGTCGCTCGGCTTTGGCGCCGTGGCGCTTTCCGTGCTGTTCCTCGCTTTCCTGCTGGTGGCCATGGCGTCGCGCGGCTTCGGCGGGTTCGTGCATTATGAAGCCCGCCTGCCGATCGACTTCGTGCGCAGCGACCTGTTCCTCGATCCGGCTGCCTTGCGCGGTCCTGACGCCGCTCAGGCGGTTGCCGGTGCAGACCTTGCAGGCGCCATCTCCAAGGCTGCCGTGGCCGCTTACGGGCCATCGGCGTCCCAATTGTTCGGCGATGCCGCCGCGCGGAAGCTGGGCGACGCCATCGTCGCAAATCCGGATTTGCTCGCAGGTCGGCAGACGTTCTGGCTGCCGGTCAACAGCAACGTCGACGTCGCTGCCAAGGGTGAGGGCGACGCAGCATCCGAAAGACTCGCCGAACTGGTGGGCAAGCATGATGCCCTCCGCGGCGCGTTCAACGCGCAATTCCTCACCGCGTCAGATTCCACCGACAGCTCCTCGGTAGGCGTGTGGGGCGCACTGAAGGGCACGTTCCTGACGATCCTCGTTACCATGCTGCTGGCGTTCCCGGTTGGCGTCCTCGCCGCCATCTATCTCGAGGAATTCGCGCCGCGGAATCGCTGGACCGATGCGATCGAGGTCTCGATCAACAACCTCGCCGCGGTTCCGTCGATCATCTTCGGCCTGCTGGGCCTAGCGGTATTTCTCAACGTCATGAACCTGCCGCGATCGGCTCCGCTGGTCGGTGGCCTGACGCTGGCGCTGATGACCATGCCGGTCATCGTCATCGCCGGCCGCAACGCCATCAAGACCGTGCCGCCCTCAATCCGCGACGCGGCGCTCGGCGTCGGCGCATCCAAGATGCAGGTGGTCTTCCACCACGTCCTGCCGCTGTCGCTGCCCGGCATTCTGACCGGGACGATCATCGGCATGGCCCGCGCGCTCGGGGAGACCGCGCCGTTGCTGATGATTGGCATGCGCGCCTTCATCGCGGCGCCGCCGGGCGGCATCACGCAACCGGCGACTGTGTTGCCGGTTCAGATCTTCCTCTGGTCGGACGAAGTCGACCGCGGCTTCGTCGAGAAGACCAGCGCGGCGATCATCGTCCTCCTGCTCTTCATGCTCGTCATGAACGGGCTCGCAATCTACCTTCGCAACCGCTTCGAGCGCCGCTGGTGATGGATATGAAAGAAAAGATGCCGATCACGCCCACGACGCCGGTGCCGACGCCATCGGCGGCCATCGCCGCGGAAGCCAAGGAGGATCGCACGACGGAACTCGGCGAATTGCCCGAGCCCGCGCCGGCGCTAGACCATGTGCAGCCGTCTGTGACCGCGCCGCCGGAAGCGCCTGACGCCGGCCGCGAGGCCAAGATGTCCGCGCGCGACGTCAGCGTCTTCTATGGTGAGAAGCGGGCGCTCAAGGACATATCGATCAACATCTACGACGACCGCGTCACCGCCTTCATCGGGCCGTCAGGCTGCGGCAAGTCGACGTTTCTGCGCTGCCTCAACCGGATGAACGACACCATCGCGGCGGCGCGCGTGACGGGCGACATCGAGCTTGACGGCGAGAACATCAACAGCCCGGCGATGGATGTCGTCCAGCTGCGCGCCCGGGTCGGCATGGTGTTCCAGAAACCCAACCCTTTCCCGAAGTCGATCTTCGAGAATGTTGCCTACGGCCCGCGCATCCACGGCCTTTCTACCTCCAAGTCGGAGCTGGAAGGCATTGTCGAGCGATCCCTGAAGCGCGCGGGGCTGTGGGACGAGGTGAAGGATCGTCTCGGCGAAAGCGGCACTGCCCTGTCGGGCGGTCAGCAGCAGCGTCTCTGCATCGCGCGCGCCATTGCGGTCGATCCCGAAGTCATCCTGATGGACGAGCCCTGCTCGGCGCTCGACCCCATCGCGACCGCCAAGATCGAGGAGCTGATCCACGAGCTGCGCGGCCGCTACGCCATCGCGATCGTCACCCACAACATGCAGCAGGCCGCGCGCGTGTCGCAGCGGACTGCCTTCTTCCACCTCGGTGAGCTGGTTGAATACGGGAAGACCTCGGAAATCTTCACCAACCCGCGTCAGCAGCGCACCACCGACTACATCACCGGCCGGTACGGCTGATCGGAGCAGATATGCAGCAAGCCAGCGGACATACGCTCAAGGCCTTCGACGAAGATATCGAACGGCTCCGCGCCCTTATCAGCCAGATGGGCGGCCTCGCCGAACATGCGATCGGGGAAGCGATGCGCTGCCTCGTCCAGCGCGACGTCGAAGGCGCGCAGAAAGTCATCGCCGACGACAAGAAGCTCGACGCGCTGGAAGTCGAGACCGAGCGGCGGGCGGTCCAATTGATCGCGCTCCGAGCACCAATGGCCGGCGACCTTCGCGATGTCGTCGCCGCGCTCAAGATCTCCGGCGTGGTCGAGCGGATCGGCGACTACGCCAAGAACATCTCGAAGCGTGTGCCGATGCTGGAGCATGCGGGGAAGATCGAGCCGCTGTCGCTCCTGCCGGAAATGGCCCGCATCGCGACCGCCATGGTTCATGATGTTCTCGATGCGTTCGTGGAGCGCGATGCCGAAGCGGCGCTGCGGGTGTGCGAACGCGACAGCGCGGTGGACGATTTCTATGATTCGATCTTCCGCACCCTGCTCACGCATATGATGGAGAATCCGCACACCATCGGCCAATCGGCACACCTGCTGTTCGTAGCCAAGAACCTGGAGCGGGTCGGCGATCACGCGACCAACATTGCGGAGATGGTCTATTATGCTGCGACCGGCCGCCACATGGCCGACCGCCCGGGCAAGTCGAAATAGCCATGGCCAACGCCCGCCTCCTGCTGGTTGAGGACGACCGCGCGCTGGCCGATCTGGTGACCTTCCACTTCGAGCGGTCGGGTTACGACGTGACCCGCACCGGCGACGGCGAGGAGGCGCTGATCCTGGTCGATGAGGTCAAGCCGGACGTCATCCTGCTCGACTGGATGATCGAAGGGATCAGCGGCATCGAGGTCTGTCGCCGACTTCGGCGCCGATCCACTACGGCGAATGTGCCGATCATGCTGCTCACCGCCCGCGGCGAAGAAAGCGACCGCATCCGCGGGTTCGAGACCGGGGCCGACGACTATGTCACCAAACCATTCAGCCCGCGCGAACTGGTCGCGCGGGTGGGAGCCGTCATGCGCCGCGTCCGGCCGGCACTGGCAGGCGAGCGCCTGGCTTATGCGGATATCGAAATGGACACCGCCGCCCATCGCGTGCGCCGCGGCGGCGAGCCGATCAATCTCGGCCCGACCGAATTCCGACTGCTCCGCCACTTTCTGGAGCACCCTGGCCGCGTCTTCTCGCGCGAGCGTCTACTCGACGCAGTATGGAGCCACGACCCGGACATCGACGTGCGCACGGTCGACGTCCACGTCCGGCGCCTCCGCCAGGCCATCAACGCCGGCGATCGCCCGGACTTGATCCGGACCGTGCGCTCCGCAGGTTACTCGCTCGATCAGGAAGCCTGACAGGCCTGTTGCTCCTGCCGTTTCGGCAGACTAAGCCGACCCGCCACTCAAAGGGGGTCGGATGTTCGGCTGGTTCCAGCGCTTGTTGCCCCAAAAGGGTGATTTCTTCGGCTTGTTCGAAGCCCATGCGGCGACTCTCGTCGGGGCGGCAGACGCTCTGCTCAGTCTGTCCAAGGACGATGTCTCGACGGGCGAGATGCTCAAGGTCATTCGCGACCGTGAGCATGATGCCGACGACATCATCCGTCGCGTCCTTACCGAAGTCCGCAAGACCTTCCTGACGCCGTTCGATCGCGGGGCGATCACTTCGCTGATCGGCGCAATGGACGACACGATCGACGAGATGCTCGCCTCCGCTCGCGCCATCGATCTCTACGAGCTCAAGGAATTGCGGCCGGAGATGAAGGAAATCGTGCAGCTGATCCACGAGGCAGCGTCGGTGCTCGCCGAAGCTGTACCGCTGCTCCGCAACGTCGGTGCCAACGGCGCTCGGCTTCATGAATTGACCGGACGGCTTGTCAGCCTCGAGGGGCGCGCGGACGAAACCCATGCTCTCGGGTTGAAGACGGCATTTCAAAACGCGCCAGCCAATCCGCTGCAATTCGCGGTCGCTCGCGAAGTGTTCAAGAACCTCGAGCGGGTGATGGACGCCTTCGAGGATGTAGCCAACGAAATCGACGGCATCGTCATAGACCACGCCTGATGCACGAGCTGGCATTCCCGCTGCTGGTCGGCCTGATTATCGTCGCGCTGGCGTTCGATTTCCTGAACGGCCTTCACGACGCTGCAAACTCAATTGCCACGGTGGTGGGAACGCGGCTCCTCAGCCCGGCTGCTGCCGTGGCCTTTGCGGCCTTCTTCAATTTCGGCGCCTACTTTCTCGCGTTGCAATGGCCGCAACTACACAAGGTCGCCGACACCATCGGCAAAGGGATCATCGACAAGGATCTCGTGACGCCCGCGGTGGTGTTCGGGGCCCTCGTCGGCGCGATGTTCTGGAACGTCGTCACCTGGCTGAAGGGCATTCCGTCATCGTCCAGTCACGCCCTTGTTGGCGGGCTGGTTGGCGCCGGCGTGGCACACGCCGGAATGACGGGCATCCAATGGACGGGCCTCAACAAGACCCTCATCGCCATCGTGCTGTCGCCAACCTTGGGCCTGCTCCTGACGATGGCGATCATGCTGGTGACGAGCTGGCTCGGCGTTCGCGCCACCGCGAGGGGTTCCGAGCGCACTTTCCGCGGCCTGCACCTGGTATCGGCGGGCGCGTACTCGCTCGGCCATGGTCTCAATGACGCCCAGAAGACCATGGGCATTATCAGCGTGCTCTTGTACTCGACCGGTTATCTGAACGGCGAATTCCACGTGCCCCATTGGGTCGCGCTGAGCTGTTACATCGCGATCGGGCTCGGCACGTTGACCGGCGGCTGGCGGATCATCGAGACGATGGGCAGCCGGATCACCAAGCTCAACCAGCATCAGGGATTCAGCGCCTCGCTCGGCGGGTCGGCGATGCTCTTCACCGCCTCCTATTACGGCATTCCCGTGTCCACGACCCACACCATCACCGGCTGTGTGATCGGCGCCGGCGCAGCGCGACGTGCATCGGCGGTGCGGTGGGGTGTGGCGCGCAGCGTGATGATCGCTTGGCTGATCACCATCCCGGCCTCGGCCGCCGTGGGTGCACTGTTCTATTTCTTGACCACGCTTTTTTAGAGCGCTGGGCCCGTCAAAAAACTGCAATAGCAGATTCACCGAACTGATCGGCGACCCGTCACAAGCCTGACCCGCCGCGCTCCTAGACCGCCCTCATCCGGCCCGGAGCGGGCCTGGGGGAAAGGTTTAATCATGAAGATTCGTTCGCAGGACGCGGTTGCCGCGGCTCCTCTCTCAACCCGCAATTCCGCGCGCGCGGCTCGCTTGGTCGTCACCGGTGCGCTGCTGGCGTCGTCGGCTTCGATCGCCCTCGCGCAGGCGGTCGTCCCCGGTTCGACCAACAACCCGCAGCAGGAGCAGACGACCAGCAATTCGCCCGCGACGCCGTCGCCGCTCCCGCCTGCGCCGCAGGCCGATGACGTGGCGCAACCGGCGACAGGCTCCACGGTTATCGAGAACTCGCCGCGCGCGCCGCAAGACGACACCGGCCTTCAGGCGATCGTCGTCACCGCGACGAAGCGCGAAACCAACCTGCAGCGCACGCCGATCGCGATCAGCGTCGCCAACACGCAGGCGCTGACCGATCGGCACGCCTCCAGCCTGCTGGACCTTGGCGACGGTTCGATCCCGAGCCTTCGCGTCGCGACGTTCGAGGCGCGCCAGTCGGCGCTTACCGTCGGCATCCGCGGCATCGTCCCATTCGACGCCAACCAGACCGCCCGCGACCAGGGCGTCGGCGTCTACGTCGACGGCATTTATCTCGGCCGGCAGCAGGGACTGAACGCCGCACTGCTCGACATCGACCGCATCGAAGTTCTGCGTGGACCACAAGGCACGCTGTTCGGCCGCAACACCGAGGGCGGCGCGGTCAGCATCATCACCAAGGCGCCGACCGGTGTCTTCGGTGTCCGCGGCACGGTCGGCATCGGCAATTACGGCTCGCGCGAAGGATCGCTTCACGTCGACCTGCCGGCCTTCGCCAATATCGCGGTGAAGTTCGACGCCGTCTATGATCACCAGGGCGCGACGGTGAAGAACCCGCTCGCGGGTCAGAAGGGGTGGAACTTCCACGACACCGTTGGCGGCCGCGTTGCGGCGCGCTGGACACCTGTCGACGGCCTGACCGTCGACCTGTCCTACGACCAGGCGAAGAACGAGAACACGCCGAACTACAGCCAGCTGATCAACTACAACCCGAACGGCTACCGCGTGGGAACCTACGGCGGCGCTAACGGCACGACGCTGGTCTACAATGGCCAGCCGTGCAACGTGACCGTCGGCGGCGTCACCACCAATCCGTGCATCCGGCCGCTCTCGCCCATCGTTCAGGTCACGGGCGGCGATCGCCAGAAGACTGCCGAGATTGGCGTCCCGCAGCAGCCGAGCGTCGATCGCACCAACGGCTTCGCCGGCACCATCAAGTACAAGATTTCGCCGGCGCTCGAGCTGCGGTCGATCACCGGTTACCGCCAGGTCGGCGTGCACCAGTGGGATAACAGCGGCGGGCCGCATCGCACCGTGTTCGCGCCCAACACCGGGTTCAGCCGCTATTCGCTGTCGGAGCTTTACCAGCACCAGTTCAGCCAGGAATTCCAGGCGGTCGGCAGCGTGAAGTCGCTCGATTACGTCGTTGGCGCTTACTACTTCTGGGAAAAGGTCACCGAGCTTGCCGCGACCCCCACGACCAACACGTGGAACGCGACCGGCACCGGCTACACGATCAACAACGCGCTCCTCTGGAACCGCGAGAATTGGGTGCTTCAGCGTGACAGCCACGCCAAGGCCAAGAGCTACGGCGTGTTCGGCCAGGCGACCTGGACCCCCGCCGGCTTCAATATCTTCCACCTGACCGCCGGGGCGCGGTACACGAAGGACAAGCGCGACGGCGTGCTCGACGTCGTGGGCGGCCGCACAACCAACTTCCTGTTCAACTACGATCGGGATCGCGTCGACCCGATGGTGGTGGCGGCAATCGATGCTACGCCCGACATGCATTTCTACGCGAAGTACGCGACGGGCTTCCGTGCCGGCGGCGCCAACTCGCGCTCGGCAACCTTCACCGCCTTCGGTCCGGAAACGGTGCAAAGCTTCGAGGTCGGGTCGAAGATGGACTTCCTCGATCACCGCGCGCGGTTGAACCTTGCGGCTTATTACATGCGCCGGAAAGGCACGCAGACGGACTTCGACAATGTCGATACCGATCCGCGCAGCCCGACCTTCAATGCGCATACCGAGGAAACTCGCAACGCTCCGGGCGTGTCGAAGATCAAGGGTATCGAGGCGGACTTCACTATCCGTCCGGCCCGCTTCCTGACGCTTGGTGCATCCTATGCGTATACCGACATCAAGGTGCCGCCGACGCCGAACCCGTTCTTGCCCGGCAATCCGCTGTTCCAGGTCTATACGGTCTTCACGCCCAAGCACGCCGGGTCGGCCTATGCGGATCTCGAGTTCCCAACCTCGATCGGCGACAGCAAGCTGCGTTTCCACCTCGACGCCAATTATGCGGGGCGGCAGTACAGCTTCCAGGCTGAACCAGTGAAGACCGACAAGAGCTTCATTGTGAATGGCCGCGTCGCGCTCGCCGACGTTTCCGTTAATGACGGCGCAGCGCTGCTGACCTTCTCGCTCTGGTCGCGGAACCTGCTGAATGAAACGCACATCTATCGCCGGTCGGCAGCGAACTCGTCTCCAACGCAGGTATTCTCCGGCGGCCTGCCGACCAATCAGTTGAACTACTCAGGCGTCCTGGGCGACTACGGCAACTTCAATCCGCCACGGACCTTCGGTGCTGAGCTTGCGTTCAAGATCGGCGCACGGCGCAGGATCGAACCTTATGTCGCGCCGCCGGCGCCGCCGCCAGTCCCGGCAACCGTAACCTGCGAAAGCGGCGCGGTAGCAACGGCGCCCGGCAACTGCCCGGCTCCGCCACCGCCTCCGGCGCCGCCGGCACCGACGGCACCGACGGCCGAACGCGGCAAGTAAGTCTCTTTAGGTACGTGTAGGCCGCGCCAGGAAACTGGGGCGGCCTTTTCATACTAAGCTTTTTCGTGGGCTGTTGCCGAATGGCAACTCACACACCGCCGTCAAGCAGAGCGTAAAGCAGAATTATGACAGTCTGATGACACGTTTGCACCTAATCGCAGTTAGGCATATCCCGTCTCTCGCACATCGATGGAGATGGTGATGAAAGTTTTTCAAATCGCAGGGCTTTCCGCTGCTCTTGTGCTCGCCGCTCCGGCGACCGCGCAGCTCAATTCTATCAATGATCCGGCGCCAGGCTCGTCATCCCTGTTGAGCTCGAACTATTCGGGCGCCGAACGTGAGATCCGCGCTGCGAATGTGTCGAAGTACGATCCCGCTCGGGCGATGAACTTGGGCGTCGCGCTGGCCAAGCAGGGTCGGCAAGAAGAGGCGGCCAAGCAGTTCAATCACGTGCTGATGGAAGCGGACGTGGAAATGGTCGTCGCCGACGGGAAGACAATTATGTCCCACGACCTGGCTCGCTACGCGCTGGCATCGCTCCGTAACGGCGTCCTCAGCCGTTAGTCGCTGGGCGCGCTAGATTAGCCGCGGCTGCTTGGCGATTGCAGTTTCGGACGCGATGGCCAGATCGAAGCCACGGCGCTCGATGATCGTGCGTTGGTCATTGGTGGTCAGCATCACGCGGACGAGGTTCAGCGCGCCGCCCGCAGCGCGCTCGACAGAGACCGTGGCGAAACAACCGTTCTTGCCGTCACCTAACCGGCCTGCCGCGAGCTTGGCAGCAGCGGCGGCGTCATCCTGCGCCACGCCTGCATCAATCAGCAAGCGGGCAAGGCCGCGACCGTCCGGCAAATGCAATTTCAGTTCGAACTGGCCCGCTAGCTTCATCGGGGCATTCCCGACCTTCGCGGGGGCATTGAGAAACGTTGCCGTCTTGGCGGCCGCCGATGGCGACGCCATGCTCACGGCGAGCAGCGCCGCGGCGCCCGGCAGCAATCGTCCCAGACTGATCATGCGGCGGTCGTGGCGCGGGAATAGTTCACCCCGATGCCGGATCGATTGCAGATTTGTGACGGACGGCTATGCCTGAAGCCATGCTTCACCGCGCCGCACTTCTTGGCATTTCCGGCATGGCGTTCGCCATCTCGACGGGCGCGGAAGCTCGGTCGGATTCGCAAATCTGGACGACAGCCTCTGCCAGTTTCAAATTGTCCGATACCTGGCGGCTGTCGGAGGAATTGGTCACGCGGTTCAGCGACAATCGCAACGGCCTCTACGAAATCGAAGCCGTGACGATGGTCAATTACAAGCCCGCGAAAGATGTCACGCTCGCCGCCGGTTACGTTCACAACCCGCAGTATCTGGGCGGCGATTTCACGGTGATGGAGCGGCGCGCGCGGGAGCAGGTCACGTTCGACAACGTGGCCAAGCTCGGACGCGGAAAGTTGAGCGCGCGGCTGCGGCTCGAGCAGCGTTGGCGTGAGCACATCGACGGGACGGGCTGGCGCCTCCGTCCCTACGTCAAATATGCGCTTCCGCTGACTGGCAAGGCGGCCGTCAACTTCAGCAGCGAGCCATTCTTCAATCTCAGCTCGACCAGTTTTCAGCGGCAAAAGGGCCTCGACCGCGTCCGCAATCTCGTATCGATCTCGGGACCGCTGTCCGGGAAGGTCAATGCCGAGGCCGGCTACATGAACCAGCACGGCTTCGTCCGCGGCGGCCCGGATACCAGCGACAATATTGCCTACTTCGGCCTGAGCGCGAACTTCTAGCCAAGTCATCCATGCGACCCGCCCGGGTCATGGATCCGCAACAGCGCGATGACATTGTCGCCCCGTCACCCGATGTTGCGATCCGCTCTCCGACCCTCCTCTCCCCATTGGTTTGGACTGCGGTCCAACCGGGTGACAGAATTAGCCCGGACGCCGGACGTGGCTGCGGTCGCTCAATCGGCTACAGTGGCTCCGATGGCGGCACTTGGCGAAACCGAACGCGCGCTGGTTAACGCGATCGACGAGGCGGCGTTCATCGTCGCGGGCAATCTCGTCGTGCTCGCCAATCCTACCGCGCAGGAGCTGTTGGGGCAGCGCGTCGAGGGGCGTGACGTCCGGCTAGCGATCCGGCACCCGCAGGCGCTCGAGCTGATCTTGTCGAATCGCTCGGGCGATGTCGATGCCAGCGGCATTGTCGAGCCTGGCCGCTCGTGGCGGATCGTCATCCGGCGTTTGCCGAATGGCGCGGCGTTCGTTCGGATGATCGATCGCTCGGCCTCGGTCTCCGCCGAGAAAATGCGCGTGGATTTCGTCGCGAATGCCAGCCACGAGCTTCGAACCCCATTGTCCACCGTGATCGGGTACGCGGAGACGCTCGCGGAGGAGGGCGAACTTCCAGCAGAGATGCGGCTGAAGTTCGGCCGGACCATTCGCGATGAGGCGCGGCGGATGCTGCGGATCATCGAAGATCTGATGAGCCTCTCACGAATTGAGGCCGACCGATTCCTTGCTCCTGCGGATGTTGTGGAGCTTGCGGATATTGTGGGAACGTCGGTCGCCAATGCCGGGCATCTTCGGGAAAATGCGGCTTGCGAGGTTTTGGTCGATTTGGCTCCGGACCTGGGCTCGGTCCGCGGGGACAGAGGCCAAATGATCCAGTTGTTCGACAACTTGATCGGCAATGCGGTTCGCTACGGCTGTGAAGGGCCCGGCGCCGTCATAAACGTCCGCGGTCAGCGGGACGGCGGCTGGATTAAGCTCAGCGTGCAGGACCATGGCCCCGGGATCGCTCGCGAACATCTTCCACGCCTCACCGAGCGGTTCTACCGCGCAGACGCGGCGCGCAGCCGTGAGAGCGGTGGAACCGGTCTCGGCCTTGCGATCGTCAAGCACATCGTCGAGCGGCACCGCGGCCTACTCGACATCCAAAGCACCGTCGGGGCCGGCACGACCGTCACTGTTCGCCTGCCCGCCGCGTCGTAATCGCAAATTTCGTTGTTAAATTACAGTTAACCGTCTACGGCGCGCGCGCCGGGACCGGTGACGACCTTCGCAGGTCTCGGTGCCCAAGGGATCCGCTCGCGCTTCGGCGCGGGCGGGTCTTCCTGGGCTGTGCTAATGCACGAACCTGGCGACGACATCGCGATACGACCTCGAGACCTTCACTTGCGCGCCTGAGTCCAAAACCAGGAAGCACTCGCCGTTGGTATGCGGCTTGACCTGGCGCACCAGGTCCAAGTTGACGATGGTCGAGCGGTGAACGCGCTGGAAGCGGCGGGGGTCGAGCCGCTTCTCTAGGTCCTTCATTGTCTCGCGCAGGATTAGGGTATTGTCGCCGGTCTGGATGCACATGTAGTCGCCGGCGGCGTCGATCCGCTCGATCGTGTCGACGTCGACCCGGAAGATCTGGCCCTGATCCTTGATGTTGATCATCTTCTCAAAGCGGTTGGCGGCATGGGCGTCCGGCGTGGCGTCGGCCAGTTCTTCCGCCGCCTCCGGTGCATGCTCCGCAAGCGCTTCCTTCAGGCGTTCGGATTCCTCTGCGCTGCGCCGCTCATTCAGGCGCTGGCGAACCCGATCCATCGTTGCAGCGAGGCGATCTTCGTCGACCGGCTTCATTAAATAATCGACGGCTTGGGCATCGAAAGCCCGCAGCGCGTGCTCACCGTATGCCGTAACAAAGACGAACAATGGCGGCTCGACGTCCATCAGCCCCTGAATGACGGAGAAGCCATCGAAACCGGGCATCTGGATGTCGAGGAAAACCAGGTCGGGCTTGTGGGTCTTGATCTGACGAATCGCCTCACGCCCGTTGGCCGCGGTCGCGATGATCTCGACATCGTCAAAAGCCTGCAGCCGAAGCTGAAGGCCTTGCGTGGCGAGGGGCTCGTCGTCGACCAAGATGGTCCGAATGCTCATGCGGCTCTGTCTCCGGTTTCGAAGGGTATTTCGACGATAACGCTAAAGCCCCCACGGTCGTTCTCTTTGGTCTCGAACCGGTGTGCGCCGCCATAGGCCTGCGACAGCCGGTCGCGAATGTTCGCCAGACCGACACCCGTTGAGGGGCTGGCGGCCAGCTCGGCACCATGTCCATTCCCATTGTCCGCGACCTCGATGCGCACGGCCTGACCCTCGCGCATTGCGGTGAGCCAGATATCGGCCCCGTTTTCCGCCGGCGTCACAGCATATTTGATGGCATTTTCGATCAGCGGCTGAAGCAGGAGCGATGGCAAGCGCGCGCCGATCGTCTCCGATTCGATCTTGAAGTGTGGCCGCAGGCGATCCTCAAAGCGCATCTTTTCGATTTCAAGGTAAAGCTTCAGCGTCTCGACTTCCTGCGCGAGGGTCACCTTCGCTGTCGGCTCATTGGCCAGCGTGTAGCGCAGAAACGAAGAAAGTCGGGCGAGCATCGCATTGGCGCGCTCGGTTTGTTTCAGCAGGACGAGCGTCGAGATCGAATTGAGGGTGTTGAACAGGAAATGCGGATTTAGCTGATACCGGAGCATCGCCAGCTGGGCGCTGGACGCTTGCGCCTCCAGTTTCTCGCGCTGCCTGATCTCGAGCTCGAGGAGGAGGAAGTAGTTGATGCCGTAGTAGAGTGCCGTCCAGGCCGCGAGCAGGGCAAAGTTTAGTGGCAGCGCGCCAAGATAGGCCAGTCCCTCCGGCTTGAACTCCGGCTTCAGAAATGTGGCGACGCTCCATGTCTCGATGATCGAAAAGGTCACGGACGCGATGATCACGGCCGCAAAGGACAGGATGAGGGTCCAGATCGGCGTTATCCTGATCAAGCGACGGTAGAGCGACGCCATTAGAAGCGTCAGAGAATAGCCCGTGGCGGTGAGCAGGAGGGTGTGAACAAGCAGGATCCAGCCGAGGTTGTTCGCGAAGCCGGACAGGGTCCGAAGGAACAGATAACCGCCCCACCCAATCGACTGCAGGATCCAGAAGGCTCTGTTCTTGTCGTCGAAGAAGGGCCGGTTCAGCCCCATGCCGCGAGCGATCGGCTCAGCCGGCGATTGAATCTTGGGGACGTCAGCCGCGCGTTTCACTTCCGCTCGCCGGTTAAGTATCGCGCTGTCAGTCGCCATTGCCGCTCATATAGAGAGGCCTTGCCGCAGATGCGAGCGCGACACCTAATCGCGCCTTAACGCTGGCTGCTAACTTGGCGTTCGAGCAGCCACAGAAATCTCCAGACCTTAACTCCGCCTCAACTCTCTTTGGCTATCCCGCTGCTTGGACGTGGAACGGCGGGCGGATGTACGAGGCTCCTGACAGATATAAGCGTATGATTTCGGCTCGCCTGCCCGGTGGTGAATCGGCGGGGATCGCGTCGCGTGAGATCGCCGAGTCGGAAAGTTCACCCCTGCGCGACATCCAGCTCATTTCCCGCGCTCAGTTGGCGCCATTCTTCGCCATCGCCAACGTCGTTGCGGCCTTCATGATGCTGGCCAATCTGTGGGAAGTCGTTTCGGCGAGTTGGCTGCTGCCTTGGGTACTGGCGGTAGCCGGCGCGAACCTCGTCTTCATGCAATTAGCGCGGCACCAGTCCATCACTTGCGTCGGCCGGTCCGGCCAGCGGGTTCCGACGTGGATGCTTTCGGGCGAAGTGGTGACACGCGCCGCGATTTTCTTGAGCGTTCCCGTTTATTTCTTCCCCACGCTGGATTCCGGCACGCAGGTCATTGCCGCGTCCGTGATGGCGGGGCTGGCCGTCGGCGGTCTCGGTCTTGTCGTCATGCCGCAGTGCGCGATGGCCTGGATGATTTCCTTCACCCTGGGCATTGGCGGCGCGTTGGTCATGGGTCGTCATTCGGTCCCCTTCCAACACATGCTCTCGATTCTTTTCACGCTGGGCGTTTCGGTCACCGGCGTCATGACCGTCGCCCGATGGGCTTTCCACCAGCTGAAGATGAATGCCGACGTCGGCAGTCAGAGCGAGAGCGCCAGCCTACTGCTCCAGGAATATGAGCAGCGCGGCGTGGGCTGGCTGTGGCAGGTCGATGGCGACAATCGCTGCACCTACATCAGCTCGCGAATGAGCGCGCTACTGGGGCGCCCGGCTGGCCAGCTGATCGGTCATTCATTGCCTGCACTGCTCGGCGGCCATGCCGAACTCGGTAAGGTGCTGCTCGAACGCCAGCCATTTAATGCGCTTGAGATGGAACTCGCGACACCGCGTGGTACTCGCTGGATTTCGATGGCCGGCGACCCGATCATCGATACCGCCGGCCGGTTCGAAGGATTCCGGGGCGTCGGCTCCGACATCACGGAAATCCGCCAGACGCAAGAACGTCTGACTCACCTCGCCAACGTCGATGTCCTGTCTGGCTTGCCGAACCGCGGCCGTGTTCGCCAACTTCTTGGCGAGGCACTTCGCGGCGCGACAACGGGCAATGTACCCTGCGCGATCATGTTCCTCGATTTGGACGGCTTCAAACCGGTCAACGACACCTTTGGCCACCCCAAGGGTGACGCGGTGCTTCGCGCGGTTGCCAAGCGGTTGGTTGATGAAGTCGCGCCGCATGGGACCGTGGGACGCATGGGCGGCGACGAATTCGCCATCGTCATTGCCGACGCGCAAAGCCGCCGAAAGGTTGAAAACCTCGCCGACCGGATCATCCAGTCGATCAAGGAACCTTACATCATCGACCAGACGGAAATCCGCATCGGCGTATCGATCGGCTGCGCATTCGGTCCAATCGATGGCGCTACCGTCGATGATCTCATCCTCAAGGCCGACCTCGCGCTTTACCAGGCGAAAGACGCCGGCCGCGGCGTTGCCCGCTACTTCTCTTCCGAATTGCAGTCGGAGCAGGAGGATCGCGTCCGCTTGGAAGCCGATTTACGAAGCGCCATTTCGTCCAAGCAGTTCCACCTGGTCTATCAGCCGCTAATCAATGCGAAGACGCAGAAGCTCGTCGGGTTCGAAGCGCTAATCCGCTGGAATCACCCGCAGCGCGGGTTTGTCCCGCCCAACGTCTTCATCCCGGTTGCCGAGGAAACCGGACTCATGGGCGCCATCGGGGAGTTCGTCATCGACGAGGCGTGTCGGACTGCCGCAACCTGGCCAGAGCCGATTACCGTCGCGCTAAACATTAGCCCGCGTCAAATCATTCTTCCGGCGCTACCCAACATCGTCAGCGAAGCGCTTGCTCGGTACAAGCTCGCCGGCAACCGCATCGAGCTGGAAGTGACCGAGGGCGTATTCCTTGGCGACAATGGTTCCACGCTCGACGTGCTGAAGCGTCTTCGTGCGCTTGGAGTCGGGATTGCGCTCGATGACTTCGGCACCGGCTATTCATCGATCGGCTATTTGAACAAGGCCGTTTTCCATAAGCTGAAGATCGACGGCAGCTTCGTCCGCGAAGCAGGGTCAAGGCCTGAAAATGTGGCGATCATTCAGTCCATCGTGCAGCTCGCGAAAAGCTTCCGGATGACTGTGACGGCCGAAGGTGTCGAAACCGCCGAGGACTTCGAGCGGATGCGTGATCTCGGATGTGACGTGATCCAAGGCTATCTGTTCGGCAAGCCGCTGCCCTATGAGCGCGCGAACCAGATGGTCACAGGACTCGGCCGCAAGAAGATGGCAAGTTAGCAGCGCATCTCCCGGACCGTGCCGGCAGTTTACTTTGGTTATGTTTGAATTAGGCTGGCGGCCACGGAGGACGTGGACCTGAGCCTGCTGTCGACGACCCAGGGACTGTTTAAATATCAGAGCGGCCGCGTGATCTCGCTCGGTCGGGTCATGCTGGCGATCCTCTTTCTCCTCGCGGTCTTTGCGGATCGTAGCGAGCCAAATCGGTCCTTTATGGGAACGTATGGCGTCCTCATCCTCTATTCGGTCGGCGCGATAGGGATCGCGGCCATAACCTGGCGCAATTGGTGGCTAGACGCGCGGCTTGCGGTCGCCATGCACGCGTTCGACATGGCCGTATTCACTGCCATCGTTTTCTCCACGAATGGGGCGACGCGCCCATTTTTCCTGTTCGTGGTCCTGCCGTTGCTGTCTGCGGCGATCCGGTGGGGCTGGCGGGAAACGGCGGTGACGGCAGCCGTGCTTATTGCGTTGTTCCTCGGCGCGGGCTTCCTCCTTGCTGGAACAGAGGGCTGGCAGCCCGAGCGAATCGTCGTCCGAAGCGGACACCTAATCATTCTTTCGCTGCTGCTGATTTGGTTCGGTATTCATCAAAACTTCTCGCGCCTTTTCTTTCAGGCGGAGGATATCGATGCGAAGCTTGAAAACGATCCGGATCCCCTTGCGCGCGCCCTCGGGCTAGCCATGGCCGCGACGCGAGCGTCCGGAGGCGCAATGCTGATCGCGCCGACCGGCGATGAAGCGAATGACGGTTTGACGATTAGCGGCGGCCAACGAAGCAACGTGACGCTGTCCGATCCGATTTTCCGCAGTGCTGAGGCACCCGCGTTTCTGTTCGATATTCCTCGCGACCGGCTGCTTTCACGGCGGCCGAACGGCTCTTTCCGCTTCGCCGCAGCGTCGTCCCGACTGTCACTGAATGAGGCGGCGCGCCTTGGCCTTTCAGAGGGGCTGGCGGCGCGCGTTATAACCGGGACGCAGCAGGGCTGGCTTGTGCTGTGGGACATTCCCGACCTTTCTTGTGACTTCATTGACCTTGGCCGCGAGCTTGGACGGGCCACGGGGGGGATCATCGATCGCCATGCCTTGTTGCAGGCGATTGAAATCAGCACGGCAGCGCGGACGCGACTTGGCCTTGCCCGCGACGTGCACGATAGCATTGTTCAATTCCTTGCCGGGGCGGCGTTTCGGGTTGAGGCCATCAAGCGTTCGGCCACGTCGGGAAACGCTGTTAATCAGGAGCTCGATGAGCTTAAGCGACTGCTGGTTGAGGAGCAGGGCGAGATACGCGGCTTCCTGCTCGCACTGCGGCGCGAGCGGGAACTCGATCTCGCTGAGGCCCTCGCCGAGCTCAGAGTGCTTGCCGAGCGCCTCAGCCAGCAATGGTCGGTGGATTGTAATATTACTGCGGAAGAAGGGCGCGAGAGCTCCATCCCGATACGACTACAGCTCGACTTGCACCAGATCCTGCGCGAAGCCGTCGCGAATGCTGTGCGTCACGGCGGCGCAGATCGGGTCGACGTCGCTTTGGCAATCGATGACGATCATCTGGAGCTCCGTGTCGCGGACAATGGATCCGGTTTTGCCCGCACGTCTGAGAAACAGGCTGTCGAGCCTCGTTCGATCAAGGAACGTGTAGAACGGGCGCAAGGATCGCTTCGCCTGGTAACGGCACCGGGTTCGACCAATTTACTGATTTCTGTTCCACTTACCGGAGCTGCTGCGTGACTCGAGTTTTACTTGTCGACGACCATCCCATGATAGCCGCCGCGCTGGAGATGCTGCTGCGGGGGACAGATTATGAGCTGCTCGAGCGCGCGCGAACGGTGGCTGAGGGGCAAAAGCTGCTGACCAAGCTCAAGCCCGATCTTCTGCTTCTGGACGTGCATCTGCCGGACGGAAGCGGGCTCGATATCCTTCGCAAGATTGCGGGGGCTCGTTCACGCCCGGCAGTGATCCTGCTGACTGCCGGGATGGATGAGGCCCAATTGCTAAACGCCGCCGAGCTCCAACCGCAGGGTATGGTGCTGAAAACCTCCGATCCGGGCCTGCTGATGGAGTGCATGGATGCAGTGGTGGCTGGCGAACGCTGGGTTGACCCGGAAATCACCGAGCGGACGAAAAGCGCTCAAGAGCGCGCCGCCTCGGTGCCGCCATTGACCCGCAGGGAAAGGGAATTGGTTGACCTCGTGCGGCAGGGCCTGCGCAACCGCGACATCGCGGCCGAACTTGGGGTCACCGAGGGAACGGTGAAGGTCTACCTTCACGCGATCTTTGAGAAGCTCAACGTTGATAATCGGACCGAATTGGCGATGCGCGCGGCTGAACTGATCAGGCGCTGATCCCGGCGCTAATATCTGGCCAGCAGAAATTCGCGTGCTGCGCGATACTCTTGGGGTGTAATACGCCCGTCGTTGTCAGCGTCGGCAATCTTGCGAAATTCGACTGCGGCCACCGCGGCCTCTGACGGCTCAAGCTGGATGTCGCGATTGGCGTCGTGGAATTTCAGTGCCCAATTCATGAGCACCCAGTCGCGTTCGAACAATGACTGTGCTGCCGGCGAAACCTTTAAGCTGGCAGGCACTGCCTGTGCCTGGACGACACCCGCCAACGAGGTGAGCAGACCAACCAGTAACCACCTGAACATGCGGGCCACAACGCGTGACCGGCCGGCTGTTTCCGATTTCTGGAATCAGGATTTTGCCGTGCTTGCGGCCAAGGTCGCACGAACGGCTTGCTGGAGAGCCGCGGCTCGAAAGGGCTTTGCAAGCACGGTGGCATCAGGCGCGATGCTTTTGACCGCATCCGTCTCGCTGTAACCGGATACGAACAGGATACGCTGGTCCGGCAGGCGGTGCCGGATGGCTCGCGCAACCTCGGCCCCCGACATGCCTGGCATGATGAAGTCCAGGACGACCAAGTCTACCCGCTTGTTCGCGAGTATCGCCAGCCCTTGGTGTCCGTCGCTGGCCTCGAGGACCTGAAATCCCTGGTCGCTCAGGCTATCGACAGTGAAAGCGCGAACGTCTGGGTCATCGTCGATCACCAGGATCGTGTTCGATCCGACGGGCACCGGCGCACCGGCCGCTTCATCACCGCCGGCACTTGTTTCGGCGGAGACGAGGTCAGCCTTCTTGAACAGGAGCGTGACTTTTGTCCCCTTCCCGGGCGCGCTTTCAAGGCGTGCGGTGCCGCCCGACTGACGCGCCATGCCGTAGACCATCGACAGACCAAGGCCGGTCCCTTTACCGACTTCCTTGGTTGTGAAGAAAGGTTCGAAAGCTCGCTCGACGACGTCAGCCGGCATGCCTTCGCCGGTGTCGGTAATACTCAACTCCACATATTCCCCAGCTTCCAATTCGGAGTCGGGGATGGGAACCGACATCGTTCGGCTCGCGAAAGTCAGCGTACCGCCTTTCGGCATCGCGTCACGTGCATTGATCGCAAGGTTTAGGACGGCGACTTCCAATTGGGTTGGGTCGGCCATGACCGGCATCAATGAATCGTCGAGGTCGAACTGCTTGGTGATGCCCGGGCCAAGTACATTTCGAAGCAACGGCCGCATGTTCTCGATCACTGGCGCGACGTGGGTCGGGCGCACCTCGAGCCGCTGCAGCCTGCTGAACGCGAGGAGCTGGCCCGTCAGACGCGCGCCCCGTTCCGCAGCGGCAAGCGCGTTGTCGGCGTAACGCTTTAATTTCTCATCATCGGCGCGCTTGGCGATGACATCGAGTCCCCCGACGACGACAGTCAGCAAGTTGTTGAAGTCGTGTGCGATGCCGCCAGTCAGTTGGCCCAAAGCCTCCATCTTCTGGCTTTGCCGCAACTGTTCCTGAGCAACCTTCAGGTCGGTGATGTCACGGGCCTCGAAAAGCAGATAGATGATTTCGCCGTCGTCGCCGCGAACCGGCTGGACGGACACGTCGAGATAGGCCGTGGGCGTCGCTTCATGCTCCATCGGCACCTCGGCGGTGAAAACCTTGCCTCTGGCCGCGGCTGTCACAGCCTTTTTGAGAAGTGGGATATGTTGGGGAAACGCGCGCATGGTCGGCGCATCCCAGAGCTTGTGACCAATCGCATCCGCCGGACGCGGGTGCCGCCACGCCTCACGTCGGTTATTGATCGCCAAAACCGTTCCGTCGGGCTTGAGCAACACCATGACTTCGAGCGCGGCTTCGAAAATTGCCCGAAATTGCGCTTCCGATGTCGCAAGCTGGGCAGTGCGCTCCTCGACCTGGCGCCTCAGTTCCAGTTCGGCTTCCTTGGCCACGGTGATGTCGCTTCCAACACCGATGAAGCCGACCAGATCGCCATCCGGCCCGAACCGTGGCTGGGACACAGATCGCAGCCAGCGATATTCGCCATCATAACGCTTGTAGCGGCCCTCCAGCGTGAACGGCTGCCGCGATGCTTCGCCGGCGACGCTTTCGGCAACGATCCGGTCGACATCGTCAGGGTGGATTCGTCCGCGCCAATCCAGCTTGCGGGCCGTCTCGAGGTCGCAGCCGGGTCCGCACCCGAACTCTGCGTAGGCTTCGTTGACGAAATCGCGGACGCGATCGAGTCTTGTCACCCACATCAGTGCCGGCGCCGAATTGGCGATGCGGCGAAAGCGTTCCTCGCTCTCACGCAGCGCGCGTTCGGCGGTTCGCTGTTCCGTGATGTCCTGCTGGAGTATGAGGAAGCCTCGCGCCAAGCCGTCTGCGCCGGTCCACGGGATATAGTTGCTCTGCAGTGCGACGTTGCCGCGTGTTGGATGATCAAAGTCGCTGGCGAAGAATAGCCGTTCGCCCGCCAGTACGCGTTCATAGTTCGGCAGCCGGTGGCTCAATCGCTCTTCACCGACGATTTCCACGATCCGCTTGCCGATCAGGTCCTTTCGAGGAATGTCGAACCATTCCGCGAGAGGCTGATTGACGAAGCCGAGACGAAGATCCCGATCGACGTATGCTATCATAACTGGGAGCATATCGGCGATCGCCAGGACCGCCGTGAAGTCCACCTTGCCGCCGCCAAAGTTGCCGAGCAATATCTCGCCGACGCTGCCGGCTGACGACGTTCCTGCGGTTGGTCCTGTTACTGCTCCGTCCGCCATTGCTGCCGACGATAATAGGTTTGCGCCATGAGTCGATGCGAACCTTTTTAAACGATCGCAAACAGGTGCTGCTCGGAGATCGGACAGAAAGGCCAGTTCATCAGCTCGCGAGAAACAAGGGCCTCATCATGAGCGTCGGGGAAATCCATTGCCATCTCAAGATGTCTGTCGCTGGCAGGTGCTGTCATCGTTTTCGGCGACGAAACATCGACCAGTGTCACGGGTGCGCTTGAGACCACGATCGGCGGGGATGCGAACGTAATCTGAACCCCGCCTTCGAGAGCTTGGCTGATAGATAGCCCGGAACCTGTGAACCCCTGCAAGGTCATGGAGCCGCCGCTGTAGTTGAGCACGTTGCCCGACACGGAGAATGAGAAGTTAGCGAGGCTGGCGTCACTGAAAACCAAACGGTCGCCACGACTGAAATCCGTGATGGTGTCGCCATCGTGGCCCGCTCTTGTGTCGATAAATAGGTCGTAGCCGGCGCCTCCGGTGAGAATATCGGCACCTCCGCCCCCCTGCAGTGTATCGGCGCCGTAGCCGCCGACGAAGAGCTCCGCCCCGCCACCGCCGAGCATTCGGTCGTTACCCGCATTGCCGTACACGGTCCCACCGACGGTCCCGCCGCGGCCATCATAGAAATCGTCGCCGATGTAGAAGCGGACATCGTTCTCGATCGTCCCATGATTGATGATCTTTGTCGAAAGTCCGGGATCGCCCTGAGCCTTGTTGATGCCATCGTCCCAACTGCCGTCCTCGGGAAAGCCATAGCGGTCGATCACAACCCCGGCATCAAGCGTAATCCCACCGCTGAAACCGCCACCGACGCGAGCTTCGGGAAGTACGCTGTCGCTGAGAACGAGCGTGTCGTTCTGGCCCACGTTGATTGCGGTCAGACCGGTCGCATGAGAAACGCGGGCAATAGCCGGATCGGTGAGCGCCCAGGCGTTGACGTTCAGCTCTTCGAAGCCTGTCGCGAGCGAGAGGTCGTAGCTGCGATCGCCTCCGACCGCCCAGCTGAGCATGATCATGTCCTGGCCGGCGCCGCCGCTTATGGCAGACGTTAAGCTTGGTGATGTCGTCTGGAGATGACTGGTCAACCAAAGCCCATCGTTGCCGCCACCAAGCGAAACGCCGTTGGTGACCGTCGCATCGATGAAGAGCTCGAACGTATTGGCGGCGTCGTTCCCGATGACGCTGCGGACGATCGAGTGATTCAATGTGAGCCAAGGCCCATTCAGGATGACGTCCGCCGAAGGATTATTTCCGTTGAGGAAATTCACGAAGCTCCAGTTGCCCGACATGGGCTGGACCGTGATCGACTGAAAACCGGAAAATCCCTCAAAATTTCCGCCGGTGACAAACACCAGTTCCTCGAACCCGGCGCTGATGTCGTACCAATAGTGTCCGCCCGATCCGGCAAAAATCAGGCGGTCAATGCCGTCGCCCCCGGTTGCGCTGATGAACATCGGATCTGATGTTTCGACCCGGTAGGTGTCGTTTCCTGTGCCAAGCGAGATCGAACCGGTAGAGCGGGCCTGGCTGACAAAGGTATCGTCACCGCCGCCCAAGGTGACCGCCCCAGCAATGATTCCGCCATTGACGATGGTGTCCGCGCCGTCCGAGCCGATGACCAATGGATCGGTGGTCGTATTGCTCGAAAACCCGATCCAGCCGCCGAGTAAGTTCGTTAAGGCGCCCCCGCCGACGGTGAATGTGACGCCGCCATAGATGCGGCCTGAATCGGTGTTTGTGAGGCGGACGCCTTGCGCTGAAATCGTCACGCCACCGTCGATCGTTCCGCTGTTGAACGAATTCATATTTGGCTGATCGAGCACGATTGGCACGCCGGACACTCCCCCTCACACACGCCACTTCGTGCGCAGATGACCACGCTAATGAAGCGCCATGACAACGCAATTGTATAGAATGATTAGAAAAGCTTAGACCCAGCATGGGACGCACGCGAACTATGTTCATCCCGCCGGTAACCACTCGGCAATGACTGAGGCGTAGCCTGCTTGTCCAAGGACGGGGGTTTTCATGTCGGTGTTGGTTTATGAACGGGCGTCGGAGTCCTTCGCGGCGAGCCTCGCCAAGCGTGGCCACCACATCGTCTATCGTGCCAATGAATCGAACCATTGCCCGGGTTGCGGCCGGTCTCAATGGTATATCGGCCGCGTCAGCGCCGAGTGCGGCTTTTGCGGAACGGCTGTACCTTTGGCGGAGGCGTCCGTCCTGGAAGCGCCGCGCGCAGCGCCCGCAGCGCGACGCCCAGTGTCATCGGCTGATCAGCGACGACACCCGCGTATGCCGGCCAAAGGGCGTAAGCTCCAGCTACTGATCGACGGGTCCCCGACGAACTTCGCCTTGCAGAACATCTCCGAGGGCGGTGCGATGGGTGCTGCTCCCGATTTATCGCCTGGCGCAAAGGTCCATGTCCGCTTCGAAGGCGGCATCCTGGTTCCCGCGGTCGTCAAGTGGAGCGAAGACGGCCACGTCGGGCTTGCCTTTACCGCGCCGGTCTTGCTCGACCGCACGTCACAAGCCGCGAACTGAGTTCTTTAGCGGTTCGCCACCTGCGCCGGCTTCGGCTTGGCGGCAACGTCGGTTTTCGGCGCCGCCAGGCTCGCGCCACCATCGCGCATCTTGAGGGCGGCGAGCGCCTTGGCATCGCGGCCGTAAAGATCCTTGTAGTCGACGATGCGCCCGTCATTCAGGCCCGCCGAACTGAAATAGACGATGTAGACGGGCACCGGCTTTACGAAGTTCGCCTGAACCGACTTTTTGCTGTCGAGCGCGGCCTGGATCTTATCAGGGGTCCACTGGCCATTGTCGTCACCGAGCAATTCAGTCGCGAGGTCGACAATGTGCTGCGTCCGGATGCAGCCGTGGCTTAGGGCCCTCGCGCTGTCATTGAATCGACTGCGCGCATTGGTGTCGTGAAGGTAGATCGCCTTGGAATTCGGCATCACGAACTTGAGTTGGCCAAGTGCGTTGGTCGGTCCCGGCGGCTGCTGCCAATAAAGTACGCGCTTCCCGTCGGGCGTTTTGATCGGGACGAAGCCCTTCTTGCCGGCCGCTTCCTTCTCGATGCTCTTCGGGACATTCCATGCTGGGTTGAGCATTACGCCCACTGCGGTCGCGTTGAGTTGGGGCGTCGGGGTCGACAGCTTGCCCGCGATGGCGCGCTGCTTCCAGCGATTGACGCCATTTTCGACAAGCGTTGCGTAAAAGCCCGGTACGTTGACGATGATATACTTGTTACCGAGGTCTCGCGGCAGCCACCGCCAGCGGTCGAGGTTGAGACGGATGCGATCACGCTTGGCGGTGTCCTCCGCCGCAGTGGCGGCAAGAGCGTTTTTTAACGCCGCATATTGGGGATGGGTGGGTAGCAACGACAAAAGTGCTGCTGACACATTGTGCTGGGCAAGCGCCGCGCGCAGCAGGGCATCCTGCTTTTCGGCGTTCAGGTCGTTGTCCACCACGAACCAGTCGACGCGGGCCGGCTTGCGGACGTGGCCGAGTGCAAGGTCGTTCGAGAGCATGTTGAAGCGCTGCGTCGCAGCCGTCGAGATAAGGACCGGATTGCCGCTCTGGATTGCCGATTGCAGGCCAACCGGGTCGTAGTCAGCAGGGTTGAGGCCGTCCGCACCGGAGCGATTGATAGCGGCAAGCAGATCAAGAGCATTCGGCACGTCCCACATCGCAGGCGGCAGCGGCGGCGGCGCAACTTGCGCCTGCGCCTGAGAATTGTCGGCCTTGAAGTCGGGATTTCCGGGTACCGGCGCGTCGGGCGCGATGGTCTTGCCCGAACCCTTGGCTTGGGCGGTTGCGGGCGGTGCAGCGCCCAATGGCTGGATCTGCGCCAGCGCCGGCGCTGCCTCAAAGGCGCCGGAAGCCATGAAACCGACCGTTAATGCCGAGACCAACTTGTTCATTTTAAACGATAACCCCGCTGCGTTCCCCATCCATATCGCGCTTCGATTCGCCACGCCAGACACGCCAGCGATACAGCGACTCAAAATCGCGCCGGACCGGCTTCGCAAACCAATCCTTAAGCGCCGCTGGCTAAGATGCGAGCCGCGTAGTGGGAGTTCAACGTGGCGTCCGGCTTCTTTCTCGATGGATCCATGATTCCGCGCTCGGAAAAGCGCAGCATCGACGAACGGGCGGAAGTCCGTCACCCGTCGGCATCGAGCACCGGCGTCCTGGAGTTCCGTGGGCGTAAGCACGTCGTCCGGCTGATCAACGTTTCTGCGTCAGGTGCCATGGTGATCTTTCCGAACACACCGAACATCGGGGAGCGGTTGCTATTGCAGATCCTGGACCGGGGCGTCGTATGGGCCCAGGTGCGCTGGGTGAAGAACGGCCGTATCGGCCTGTCTTTCGCGGCTGACTGAGCTGGCATCGGCCATGAACTTCATGTCGATACGGGCTCGGATCGCCGAGGATCGTGAAGATGATCGCCGGGTATCGGAGCGTACGGCGGTCAGGCTCGATGCGACTATGCGCGAATTGGGATCGACGGGCACCGAGGCCAGGGTTCTAAACATCTCCGATCGCGGTTTCATGGCTGTCACCGGCTCGCGCTTCGAGGTCGGCGCCAGGGTCTGGCTCATGATTCCTGGACGCACCCGGGCCAACGCCGTCGTGAAATGGACGGCCGGCGACAAGATCGGAGCAGAATTTGCGGAACTGCAGACGGTCACGGAACTTACTCTCTCGTCCAACGGCTGATCTCGCACTTGCAGTCGTTCTGCCGTTAAGCTCTCTCTCGCCGGCAATCTAATCTGCATCATCGCGTGCAACCGGGACCATGGTCGCTCGTTGGGACGGACCGAAAGGAAGGTCTGCCATGCCGAATTTACCCGGCGAGTCCTGGAAACCTGCCGAGCGGGGTTATCACGCCGTCTACCGCGAGCATGAGGTCAATCACTGCCCGGGCTGCGGCCGCACCCACTGGATTATCGGTCGGATGTCCGCCGAGTGCGCGTTCTGCACCACCGCGCTGCCCCTGGCCGAAGCAAGCATGCGATCGCACAACGGTCCGGTCGTCATCCAGCACAAAAATCGCGACCTGCACGCCTGGGCCGCCTGACACGTTGGCCGGTCAGGCTTTCTTCCTGATCGGCACGCCCACATTGCACAGGTCAACGCCACCAGCCGGCGCGGTGTAGAAGTCATCGTGCCGGTTGGCGCGAATCCTCAAATATTGCGCGAAGGTCGGGCTGTTGGTGTCCATCACCTCGTATGACGGGCGGGAATTCGCAGGGATTTCGCTGGCCAGCTTGATGCTTGAGATGGGCACATATTGCGCCTTGTCCTTGTAGAAGCCCAGCGCTTCAGTGCCGCGCGGCAAGGTGCTGAACCGCTCAATGCCCTCGACGACGCGGCCGACGATGGCGATGACGCGGTCGAGCTGGCGCGGGCCATGGCCGATAATTGCGTAGAGCTCTCCGCCCGTGCCCGTGTCAGGCGCCAGATCGCGGCCAACGCCGACGGTGCCATAGCAATGGGTGAGGTCAGCCCAACCCGCCTTGGCGCTGTAGGCTACCGGCCATCCGTCGGCAAAACCCGCACCCGGCGCATAAGGATCGGGTGATCCCAGCGGCTTGATCGTCAATCCCTTGAGCCGCCGCGTATATTCGGCCGGCGGCTTGGCGACGACACCAGCCGGCCAAGGCTTGTCACTCTCGTTCAAGCCCCACTGCGCGACGTAATTGTCCTGCACGCGATAGATCGTGGCGTCATTCCAATAGCCGCCGCGTGCCAGCAACTTGATGTTATTGACGTGGACCGGGGCGAAAGCGGGCGCCAGCTGAATGACGATCCTGCCGCCGTTCGCGAGGTCCAGCACCATGAGATCGTCGGCCGGAATGGTTTTCCACGCGCTGGCCGGCGCCGCGGCGACGACGTCGTTGGGCGTCGGTAGCTTCTTGGGTGGTGCGGCGCCCATTAACAAAGCGGCGGTGGCGGCAAACAAAATCGAGCGCATGAATTCTCCCCTCAGCCATGCTCTAGCCGAGCATCAGCACCGCCGCTATCCGCGCCGCATGTATGTCGCCACCTTGATGCTGCTGGGCTCGGGCGAGCTCGGGCGTGAATTCGCGATCGCCGCAAAGCGGCTGGGCTGCCGTGTGATTGCCTGCGACCGGTATGAGAACGCCCCCGCCATGCAGGTGGCCGATGCCAGCGAGGTCTTCTCCATGCTCGATGGCGCCGCGCTGCGAGCCGCCGTCGAAACCCACAAGCCCGACGTCATCATCCCTGAAATCGAGGCGATCGACACGGCGACATTGGCGACGTTGGAGCAGGAGGGTTGGCACGTCGCACCGTCGGCGAAGGCCGTGCAGCTGACAATGAACCGCGATGAAATCCGCGATTTTGCAGCGAGCCAGCTCGGTCTCGTCACCTCGCATTATCGCTTTGCGGAAACGCGTGACGAAGCGATTGCGGCGTCTGCCGAGGTCGGCCTGCCGTGCGTCGTCAAGCCGGTGATGTCGAGTTCCGGCAAGGGGCAGAGCGTCGCGAAGAAGTCCGACGAGGTCGGCGGCGCCTGGGATTACGCCGTCGCGAACATGCGCGGGGACCGTCCGCGCGTCATCGTTGAGGAGTTCATCAAGTTCGATAGTGAGATAACCCTGCTGACGGTGGCGACCAAGGATGGAGTTCTCTTTTGCGCGCCCGTGGGGCACCGGCAGGAAGCGGGCGACTATCGCGAGAGCTGGCAGCCGGCGCAAATCCCGCTCGAAGCGCTGCAATCGGCCCGTTTCCAGGCGCGCAAGGTGGTCGAAGCGCTCGGAGGCTACGGGATCTTCGGCGTCGAATTTTTCGTCCGCGGTGACCAGGCGATCTTTTCCGAACTTTCCCCGCGGCCGCACGACACCGGCATGGTGACCCTGATTTCACAATTCCCGAACCAGTTTGAGTTGCACCTGCGGGCGGTACTGGAACTTCCGATCACCTCCATCGAGAATTTTGGTCCTTCTGCTTCGGCTGTCATCTTGGCGGACAAAGAGCGGGATCATTTCGCTTTCGACGGCCTCGCCGAAGCGCTTTCCCTTGGTGCTCCCGGCAATCCCGTCGATCTTCGAATTTTCGCCAAGCCGAAAACGCTCGAAAATCGTCGCATGGGCATCGCGCTGGCGCGTAGTATTACGACCGAGGACGCGGTTGCCCGCGCCAAGGCTGCAGCCGCGCGCGTCCAGATACGTTATGAGGATTGAAGGAGAATGCTGATGCGCCGTTCGATCGCTTCGCCGCTGCTCGCCCTTGTCGCGCTTGCCGCCTGCAACGAGCAGCCGCAGCAAAAACAGGCGCCCATCAAGGTGACTGGTCCGGAGCAGCAGGCGCTGCACAAGCTGGATGCCATCAATCTGGCCATTGCGCTCAAGCGGGCGATCTACAGCGCCGGCTATACCTGCAAAACCATTACCGATGCAGGCTTCGTCGCGACCTATCAAAACCTCGATATGTGGACCGCACACTGCAAGTACGACCGCTCGGCGGAGCGCGACTGGGCCATCTTTGCCGGTCCCGACGGCAGCGCTCAGGTCCGGGATTGCAAGGACGTGGCGGCCGGAGGCCTACCGGCCTGCAAAATTACGAAGCGGCCCGCAGGCGACTTCAACAAGCTTTAGCTGGCTAGCCCGGGTTACCCGGATTGCACTGCCGGGTTTCCTTATATTCACCGGACGCGGACCGTTCCTTGATGGTCACGCAATTGCCCTGACGGGTCTCTTCGCGCCAGCTGCCATCGGCATTGGTCTTGCGGTCGCTCTTCGGGACCCGCTTGCCGTCGCGGATTTCATAGTTCCAGCCTTGAGGCGTCTGCCGGTCTGGCTGCTGCGCCGACGCCGCAGTCGCAAGCCCCGTCGCAGCGGCGAAAGCCACCGTTCCAAGCAGCAACATTTTCCGGTCGAATCGCATGTCAATCACTCCTGGCCGCCACATTTAGCTTTGGCGACGTTAATGCGGGCTGAAGTCGTTTCGTTCACGAAAACAATGTCCGGCCCGCTATGGTCATGTTGGATCGCGAGCCGCCGATCGCAATGGGCGAGCGTCGATTCCCGATGCGCGATGACCAAAGCAGCAGGGCGCGGCTCAAGCGCACGAAGCCGACCAATTATCTCGGCTTCGCTTTCCGCATCGAGCGCGGCCGTCGCTTCGTCAAGGATCAGCAGCGTCGGCTTCCGGAGCAACGCTCGCGCAATCACCAGGCGTTGACGCTCACCGCCCGACAGCTGACTTCCTCGGTCTCCGATTTGCTCGTCCAGACCAGCCGGCAAGAAGCGTACGCGATCGGCCAGGCCGACCGTGTCCAACGCCTGCCAAAGGAGAGCGTCCGCGCACGCCTCGGGCGGCAAAAGATTGCCCAGGATGCTGTCGTTGAAGACCGCGCTATCCTGGCCGACGTAGGCAATGCCGGCCTGCCATAGGCTGAGCATTGGAGCCAGTTGCCGCCCATCCACCTCAATCGACCCCGACTGGGGTTGCAGAAGGCCCGCAACCAGATCGACGAAAGTCGTCTTGCCCGCGCCGGAAACGCCGACAAGGGCGAGCCATTCCCCAGAGTTCAGGACACAAGACACAGCGTCTAGTCCGCGTCCGTTCGGGTGGCGGTACCTCACCTCTTTCACGCGAAGGCATTGCCAAGGCGCCGTCGAAGACCCTGCTATCTCCGGGACGTGGTGTTTGAGCGCTCCAAGGCGGCGCTCGATGGCGGCGAAGGATGGAGCGTAAGCCGAGGCCTGAAGCACGCTGTTCTGAAGCATCTGCGCCGGCGCGTTCATCCGCGCGAACAGCACGAGGCTCGCGATCAGCATCGGGAAGGGGAGGGCCAGACCTTCCACACCGATCAACAGCAGCAATGCTGCCGCAAGGGCTGCGCCGAACCCGATCATCTGCCGCGATTGCGAATAGGTGCGAGCGAACGCACTGTACTGGACCGCCGCAGCAAGCAGGGAAGCGCCATATTCGCGGATGAACGGCGTCACGGCTCCCTGCGCCAGAGCTGACTTGAGACCGGCATGCAGGCGAAAGCCGGCGGCGGTGCTTTCACCCATGCTCTCGCTGATTGCGAATCCGCTATCGACGCCACGCATTGCGGCGCGTGCCGACAAGAGGCAGGCCAGGGCCATGAAAAAGAGAGCGACGCCTGCAAGGGCTGGGGAGAGCAGCAGCGCCAGCCCGAACTGGACCGTCAGCATGATGCCCGACAGAGCGACGTTCTGTAGGAATGCGGCGGCCTGCGCTGCGCGAGGAACATCCGTCAGCAGCAAGGCCTGCATTCCATCCTGACCGATCGAGCTCGCAAAAGGCCAGCCTCGGGCGGCCAAGGTTGCCGCCGCTCGGATTCGGAGGTCAGACTCATATTCGGCCTGCAAGCGAGCGAGCAGCACGTCGCGGGCAAAAAGAACGAGCGCTCGCAATCCCATGGCGGCGACGAATAAGAAGAGCGCCACCGCAAACCATTGGCCGGCAGTCAGCGCGGCAGGCAACCACGAAAAACCGATTCCCAGCGATTCGCCACCGGTGCGGGCGATTGCGAGGCCGGCAAGCGGAACGATCATCAACAGCCCGAAGCCTTCGGCCGCCGCGCCGGCAATCATGAGGCCAAGCGCGAGCCACAGCCGGCCGGCCGCGAAGCGTCGATAATCCTTGAAAAGCGCGGGTATGCCGCTGCTCGTCATCCGGCCCATGAAGACCGGATAGCAGCTTTTTCGCCGATGCTTAGAGCGGGCCTGGCCCTGGTGAGCGCGATCGGAGCGAAGCCCCGCCGGGACTTAGCCCTGGCGCGCCTTGAAGCGGCGGTTCGTCTTGTTGATGACGTAGGTGCGGCCGCGACGACGGATGACACGGCAATCCCGATGGCGCGCCTTGAGCGACTTCAAGCTGTTGCGAATCTTCATGGCCGGGCGCCTGCCTCGTTCTTTCAAATTTCGTGTTGTTCGGATTGGTCCGAGAACCGGCGGCCCACCTAGAGAGCGGACCTGCCCAAGTCAAGGCACCGGCGTCCGCGCCGAGTCTCCTTAGCGCAACACCATGCGGTCGCCTTCAACCTGCATCGTCTTGAACTTCGACAGAAAGCTCTGGCCGAGGAGAGACTGCTGACCGCCGTTGAGCACCACCGCCTCCATGTCCTCGGCGCTGAGCGGACCAAGTTCGACCCGATCGAGCCGGACATATTCGCCTCGCACTGCGCCATCGGCCCCTTCGCCGACGACGTCGCTCATCCCGATCGAGGGCGCCAGCCCAGCAATCCGCGCGTCATCCCGCGATAAGGCGATGCCGGAAGCGCCGGTATCTACCAGCATGTGGACCATGTTCCCATTGATGCGTACGTCGGCGTAGAAATGCCCGTCCGCTTGGCGGTCGAGCTCTATGCTCCCGTCGAGACGGTTGACACTCTCTTCCGCCGTGCCGCTCGCTGTGCTGGGCGAAGCGCTCGCGGAACGCGTCATGATGACGCCGCCGCGACTTGCTGGCGTGGGCGAACTCGTCCTTCCCACCATCATGGCGAAGACGGCGGCGATCGCGAGGACGATGACGTACAGTCGCAGCATCGACCGACGCTATGCCCAGGGCAGTAAAGAAAGCTTGAAACGCCCCTCAGGCGCTAAGCTTACGCTCCCACGCCAGCGCATCGCCGACGATGCGGCCGATGTCGTCATACCTGGGCCGCCAATCGATGGTCTGCAGCAGGCGAGCGTTGCCGGCGACCAGCTGCGGCGGATCGCCAGCTCTGCGAGTTTCCATCTGACGCTTCACCGGCGCTCCGTTTGCACGATCGACGGCGTCCAGGACTTCGAGCACGGAAAGGCCGCGCCCGTAACCGCAGTTCATCGCTAGGTTCTGTTCGGGATTGGCGATCAGCCATTCAAGTGCGGCCACGTGCGCAGCCGCCAGATCGCTTACGTGAATGTAATCGCGGATGCAGGTCCCATCGGGTGTCGGATAGTCGGTGCCGTAGACCGCGACGTGGTCGCGCTTGCCGACCGCCGCCTCGACCGCGACCTTGATCAGGTGGGTCGAACCTTTGCCCTTCTGCCCGCTGCGGCCTTCGGGGTCCGCGCCGGCGACGTTGAAATAACGGAGGGCGCCGAAGTTGAACGGGTAGGCGGCCGACGCGTCCTCAAGCATCCGCTCGGTCATCAGCTTCGAAGCGCCGTAAGGATTGATCGGCAGCTTGGGTGCTTCCTCGACAATCGGCACCACCTCCGGCGCACCGTACACCGCGGCGGTCGACGAGAAGAGGATATGTTTGATCCCACCTTCGACTGCAGCTTCCATCAGTGCATGTGAGGCGACCGTATTGTTCGCATAATAATCGAGCGGCTTTTCGACCGACTCCGGCACGACGATCGAGCCGGCGAAATGCATGATCGCGCCGATGCCGAGATCGTCGATGATGCTGTCGACCAGTACCCGCTCGGCAATCGATCCATGAAAGAACTTTACGCCATCCGGCACGACCGAGCGGTCGCCGTTGGAAAGATCGTCAATGACGGCGACGCGCCAGCCGGCATCTTTCAAGGCGAGGACTGCGTGGCTGCCGATATAGCCGGCGCCACCGGTGACGAGGACTGCGGGTTTGCTCATGGGGCTTCCGCTAACCAAGGCGGCGTCAGGCCGCTAGCCCCGGCGGCGCTTTCGCAGGCGAAAGCGATGCGTTGGTCGAACCGCCACCCCATTGGTGCGCCGCATCGGGCAGCCTAACCGTGGGTAATCAATGATGATTCGGAGGGGAACGAACTGATGATCGGTCGTGCTTTGGCGATGGTGTCTTCCAGCCTGCTGGCGTTGAGCGCCGTGGCCTCACCCGCTGCGGCCCAGGGCGCCGCCCGGCCCGCCAGCGTGCCACAGATCAATTTCACCCAGCGCACGTTACCCAACGGCCTGCGCGTCATCGCCATTCGGGACACCGGTACGCCCGACGTGACCACCTCGATGTGGTATGAAGTCGGCTCCAAGCATGATCCTGACAATCGCTCCGGCTTCGCGCACCTGTTCGAGCATATCCTCAGCCGCAAGACGGTGAACATGCCGTACAATGCGATCAACGCGATGGTCGACGACATCGGCGGCACCCGCAACGCGTCCACCTGGTACGACCGCACGAACTACTACGAGACGGTCCCCGCGGAATATCTCGAGCGCATGCTGTGGACCCATGCCGAGCGCATGGCCCGCCCGGTCATCGACAAGGAAGTGTTCGAAACCGAACGCAACGTGGTGAAAGAAGAGCTTCGCCAGCGCGTGCTGGCGCCGCCCTACGGCCGCTTGTTCAACTTCGCAATCGGCGAAAATGTCTACAACATCCTGCCGCATCGCCGCCCGACCATCGGCAGCATTGCGGATCTCGATTCGGCGACGCTTCAGGACGCGCTCGCCTTCCATGAAGCTTATTACGGCCCGGACACCGCAACGCTGATAGTCTCCGGCAACTTCGACCCCGCCAATCTCGATCGATTGGTCGACAAATATTTCAAGCCGATCCCCCGCCGCGCGAAGGCGCTGCCGCTAGCGATCCGGATCAAGGACCGGCCGATTACGCCCCGCCGCGTCAACGCGACCGGCCCGACGGTCCCGCTTCCTGTCGTCGGCTCGGTCTGGCAGACCCCGGGCGCTTCCAGCAACGACATGGCGGTGATGGAAGTTATCGACGCCATCATGACTGGCGGCGAGCACAACCGGCTCGACACGGCGCTGGTAAAAACCGGTCTCGCCGCGCAGGCGACCTCGCAGCTGAACGATAGCGAGGAGCAGGGCTATTACTCGCTCGGCGCCATCGTCGCGAGCGGTCAGCAGCCGGAAGCTGTCGCCGCCAAGCTCGACGGCGCCCTTGCCAGCTTGCGCGCCACCGGCCCGTCCCCAGAGGAGCTGGCCGAAGCGAAGAACGAATTGCTCGCCAACGGCCTGCAGGAGCGCGAGGTCGCCAGCAACCGCGCCTTCACGCTTGGAGAGGCGCTCGTCCGTACCGGCGACCCCAAGGCGGCCGACCGCCGGCTCGCCGCAATCACGCGCGTAACGGCCGCTGACGTCAAGCGCGTTGCGCAGACTGTTCTCAGCCCCCAGCGCCGGCTCGAAATCCGCTACACCAAGGGTGACGGAGACCCGAAGGGCTGGGCCAATCCGACCCCATTGCCGACGTTCAAGTCGAGCCCGCCGTTCACTGGTAAGCTCAACGAGTTGCGCCCCGTCGCCGAGCGCGAAGCCCCGCCGGCGCCAGGCACGCCCGCAACTTACGTCATGCCGGCGCTGGCCGATGCCAAGCTGGCGAACGGACTCCGCGTGGTGAGTGCCAAGACCGGTAACATGCCGCTGGCGACGCTCACCGTCGCTATCAAGGCAGGTTCAGCCGTCGAACCGCGGGCCAAGGCAGGTCTCGCGGGAATGGTGGCGAGCATTGCCAACAAAGGCACCGCGACCCGCTCGGCCGACGATATTGCTTCTGGCCTGGAGCGGCTCGGTGCATCGCTAACCACCGCCGTCTCGCAAGACGGGACGTTCATCAGCATCACGGCGCCAACGGCGACGCTGGAGCAGGCCGCAGTCCTGCTTAGCGACGTCATCCAGAACGCCAGCTTTCCCGAGGCGGATTTCGCGCGTGAACGGAAGCGCGCACTCGACGGCCTGTCGGTCGCCCTCAAGGACCCCGGCCAGATTGCGGGCCGACTGGTCAATCCGGTCGCATTCGGTGCAGCGCCTTACGGCACCGTCGCTGGGGGAACGCCGACGACGCTCGTCGGCCTAACCCGCGCAGACCTGCTCGATTATCGCGAGCGTTGGTGGCGTCCCGACCTGGCGACTGCGTTCGTCTCAGGCGGGATCGACCCGGCGGAGGCGCGGGGTATCGTCGAGCGGACGTTCGGCCAGTGGAGAGCGACGGGCTCGGCGCCGTCGGTCCCCGCCAACCTCGCCGGCAGCGACCTTCCGGCGCGCACCCTGGTCGTCGACTTGCCAGGATCGGGGCAGGCGGCGGTCTACGCCTTCGCGCGGGGCATCCCGCGCAACGATCCGGCATACTATGATGCCGTGCTTGCCAATTCGGTGCTCGGTGGATCGTCGACCGGTCGGCTGTTCCAGGAAATCCGGGTCAAGCGCGCCCTCAGTTACGGCGCGTACAGCCAGCTCGCCGCCCAGCAATCGGGAGGCACGCTCGTCGCCTCCGCGCAGACCAAAAATGAAAGCGCTGCGGACGTCGCCAAGGTTTTCCTCGACGAATTCGCCCGTATTGGGTCCGAGCCGCTCGCAGCCGACGCGGTCGCGAACCGCAAGACGTTGCTCGCCGGCAGCTTCCAACGCCAGCTAGAGACGTCCGCCGGTTTCAACGGTTCGCTTGCAGGGGCGCTGCTGCGGGGGATCGAGCCGGCCGAGATGCTCAGCTACGGCGACCGCATCCGCGCCGTTCAGGGAGCAGCCGCCACCGCCTCACTTGGCCGCGTGCTGACACCCAGCCGCATCTCGCTGGTGATCGTGGGCGACAGCGCCAAGTTCATCGACAAGCTGCGGCAGCTTCGGCCGGACACAGTGGTGATCCCCGTCGACAAGCTCGACCTCGCCTCCGCTCAGGCGATGCCCTAGCTCTCAATCGCTGAGCCGGTAACCGACCGCCGGCTCGTTGAGGATCAGCGCCGGCTGCGATGGCTCGCGCTCCAACTTCTGCCGGAGCGAGCGGATCGCGACGCGCAGATATTCAATCTGCCGTTCCTGCGCCGGACCCCAGACCGCGCGCAGCAAATGCTGGTGCGTCAGTACGCGTCCGCGATGCTTGGCCAGTTCGCCGAGCACCGCGAATTCCTTCGGCGTGAGATGTACCGGCTCGCCTGCTTTGACGACGGTTCGCTGTAACAGGTCGATGGTCACGTCGCCCGCTTCGATCGGGCGCTCGTTCGGTTCAGGTCCCATGTCCATCAGGTTTGTGAGGTACCGGTCCAGCCGTCCCGTCTCCGTGGCGATCTCGGCGATCAAATGTTTGTCGCCCTCGCCCGCACGGCGCAATTGCCGGGCAGCTTCGCCGATCGTGGTGAGGCGCGGCGTAATATCCTGTGCGATCGATGAGAGCAGTGACGCGCGCACCCGATCGCGTTCACGCACCGCGGCGAAGCCTCTCGCTTCGCCCTCCAGCCGCGCTCGTTCCAAGGCAAGCGCCATCTGGTCCAGCAGGCTGGTCAGCAAGGGCAATTGCTCTTCCGCAATCGGCGGCATCCCGTCGTCGCGGGCAATGCCGAACGCAGCTACCATGCCGCTGCCGGACCGAACCGGATGGAACAGCCATTCGGCAGGCTGCAGCCGAGTCGAGCCGCGACCCGCTGGCCGACCCTCCTCGATGGCGAAGGCGGCAGCGGCGATATCGCTGGGCGTTGGCTCATTGCCGGCGGGATCCGCGGCGATCACCGCCGGCTCGGGCAGTCCGGCCATAAGCATGGTGTTGCAGTGGAACAGCCGGCGCACCTCGGCACAGGCCGTCGCCGCGATCTCGCTTTCGCCGCGACAGGAAAGCAACCGTCCGGCAAAGCCGGCGATGGTGGCGTTGCGTTCCGCATGTGCTGCTGCCAGCCGGGCGTGGCTGCGCATGCCGGCCGCAAGGCGACTGGTCACCACCGCCACGAGGAACAGGATGACGACCGTGAAAACATCGGTCATCCGGTTGATGCGAAAGGTGTGAACCGGCTCGGTAAAAAAGAAATTGTAGGCGAGGGCTGAAGCGATCCCGGCGGTCAGTGCCGGACCCAGGCCCCATAGCACCGCGGCAGCAAGAACGGCGGGCAGGTAAAGCATGTCGACTGGCGATGTGCCCCAGCGCGGCGCAACGACCATACCGATCAGCGTGGATGCTGCAACCATGGCGAGCGCGCCCGCATAATGCTCGGCGCTTTGCAGTGCGGAAACTGCCTGGCGGTCGTTCGTTGGTGCCGTGGCGATCATTACCCATTTCTGTGCGCCCGCACGGATGTTTCGTCGAGACCGAACCGGTCGATTTTATGGCATTTCAGGGCAACGGATATCCCAATCCACATGGAATCTTTATGGGGTGCGACCGCACTGGTTAGCCATGTCCACCCTAGCATCTATCGCCGCGCTGCCCGCCGCTGAATCCAATTCCTCCCACGCGCCCAGCGAAGGCCTGCCCAAATTGATGCTGGGCGCGATCGGCGTGGTCTATGGCGACATTGGCACATCCCCGCTTTACGCGGTTCAGGCAACGCTGGACCGGCGGTATCACCTCGCGCTGGACGTAACGGACCTTTACGGGATCGTCAGCCTGATCTTCTGGTCGTTCATTTCCGTCGTGACAATCAAGTATGTGCTGATCGTCATGCGATGCGACAATCGCGGGGAAGGCGGCAGCCTGGCCCTCTATGCGCTGATCCAGCGCCAGCTTGGCGCGCTTGCACCACAACGGTGGCTGCTCATCGGCGCATTGTTCGCCACGGCTTTATTCTACGCGGATGCGATGCTTACCCCTGCGATCTCGGTCATCTCGGCGGTCGAGGGCCTCGGTGTCGTCAGCGCTGCCTTCCAGCCCTACATCGTCTGGATCGCGCTCGCGATCCTGATCAGCCTATTCGCGATTCAGCGTCGCGGCACCGACCGCGTGGGCAAGATGTTCGGGCCGGTCATGCTCGTCTATTTCCTGAGTATCGCGGCGATGGGCGTCAGCCACATCATTGGCCATCCGCAAGTCCTGCAGGCGCTCAACCCGGTTCATATATGGGGCTTCTTCATCGCCCACCCGCTCTATTCGTTTCTCTCGCTCGGCGCGATCGTTTACGCCTTCACCGGCACGGAGGCCCTGTATGCCGACATGGGCCATTTCGGCCGGCGCCCGATCACGATGGCATGGCTCTACGTCGTCTTCCCCGCCTTAATCCTCAATTACATGGGACAGGCGGCGATGCTGATCCAGCATCCGGAATTCGCCGATAATCCGTTCTTCCACATGGTCCCGCCGTCGCTGACCATCCCGCTGCTGGTCATCGCGACCCTCGCCACCATTATTGCCAGCCAGGCCGTCATCTCCGGCGCATTCTCCGTGACCCACCAGGCGATCCAGCTAGGCTTCATGCCCCGGCTGCGCACGCTGCACACGTCATCCAAGGCGCGCGGCCAGATCTACCTTCCGACCGTCAATTGGGCGCTGGCGATCATGGTCGCGCTGCTGGTGATCACTTTCCAGCATTCGGCGTCGATGCTTCCGGCTTATGGCCTCGCCGTCGTCGGAACGATGCTGATCACGACGCTCATGCAATATGTCGTGATATTCCGAATCTGGAAGCGGCCGCTGTGGCAGGGACTGATCGGGTTCGCCGTCTTCGTCACGCTCGACCTGGTCTTCCTCGCTTCGGGCCTTATGAAATTGTTCGAAGGCGCATGGTTTCCGATCATCGTCGGCCTCGTCATCTTCACGCTGTTAACTACCTGGGCGAAGGGGCGGTCGCTGATGCGCGCACGTTTGCGGGAAGCTGCCCTGCCGATTGCAATATTCGTGAAATCGACCAGCGCCTCGGTCCATCGGGTCAAGGGCACATCGGTCTTCTTGTCGACGTCGGCCGACAGCGTGCCGGCCGCGCTGCTCCACAACCTGAAGCACAACCAGGTGCTTCACGAGCGGGTCCTGATCCTCAATGTGCAAGTCGAAGAAGTGCCGACCGTGTCACCAAGCGATCGCGTCGAATGGCACGATGCGGGCCACGGATTTTATCAGGTCGTGCTTCACTACGGTTTCATGGAAGAAGTCGACATTCCGCGCGACCTGGCCGCCATCCGAACCTGCGGCGCACCGTTCAACATGATGAGCACCAGCTTCTTCCTGGGCCGTCAGAAGCTGATCGCGACGAAACGGGGAGGAATGGCATTGTGGCGCGAACGCCTGTTCGCCTGGATGCTGAAGAGCAGCGAGAGCGCGATGGAGTTCTTCAAGCTGCCGACCAACCGCGTCGTTGAGCTGGGCAGCCAACTCCAGATGTGACGCCGCGGGCACGCGGGGGGTTTGCCCAAATGGCGGGCGGGCACTATCAGCCCGCGCAAATCCCACCGCATCTGAAGGTTCGCATGTCCCTTACCATTTCGAGCGCGTTCGACGCCGGCAACATCCGCGTCGTGAAGCAGCAGGGCGACACGTTCGACCTGGAGATCGTCGCCGATCACATGTCGGACTTTTATCAGTGGTTCTACTTCCGGGTAGCGGGGAAGGCGGGCGACGAAGCGACGCTGCGGATCACCAACTGCGCCGGCTCTGCCTACCCCAATGGCTGGCCGGACTACAAAGCGGTGATGAGCTTCGATCGCGAGGAATGGTTTCGCATTGACGATACCAGCTATGCCGATGGCGTCCTGGCGATGAGCTTCACGATGCCCACTGACGTGGTGTGGGTCTCGTACTTCGCGCCTTATTCGATGGAGCGTCACCACGATCTAGTCACCCAGACCGCTGCGATAGACGGCGTTGAGTATCGCTCGCTCGGCAAGTCGCTTGACGGCCAGGACCTGGATTGCCTGACGATCGGCGAAGGTCCGCTCAGCGTCTGGCTTTACGCCCGCCAGCACCCAGGCGAGTCGATGGCCGAATGGTGGATGGAAGGGGCGCTCGAGCGGTTGACGGACGAGGACGATCCAGTCGCCCGCGTTCTGCGCAAGGAGTGCACGTTCAACATCGTGCCGAACATGAATCCGGATGGTTCGCGCCGCGGGCACCTGCGCACCAACGCGGTCGGCGTGAACCTCAACCGCGAATGGCACGCGCCGTCGGCCGAGAAGAGTCCGGAAGTGCTGTACGTTCGTAATGCGATGGACGAGACTGGGGTCGACTTCGCGATGGACGTCCACGGTGACGAAGCCATCCCTGCCAATTTCCTCGCCGGGTTCGAAGGCATCCCGTCGATCACCGAAGGCCAGCAAAAGCTCTTCAGCTTCTTCGGCGAGACGCTGGAGCGGCTTTCGCCCGACTTCCAGCGCAGCCAGGGCTATGAAGTCGCCAAGCCCGGCCAAGCCAACATGTCGATGTCCACGACCCAGCTCGCCGAACGCTACGGTTGCGTGTCGATGACGCTCGAAATGCCGTTCAAGGACAACTTCGACCTGCCCGACGAAGTCTACGGCTGGTCGCCGCAGCGTTCGAAATATCTCGCATCGTCCTGCCTCGACGCGCTCCACGCCATTCTGCCTGAGCTGAAGCAGGCCAAGACCGCGCGCGGCACAGCGAAGCGCGAAAAGGCCGACGCCTGATGCCGACACTCGTCCTGCTGCGGCACGGCCAGTCGCAGTGGAACCTCGAAAACCGCTTTACCGGCTGGTGGGACGTCGATCTGTCGCCGACCGGCGTCGAGGAAGCGCGCCTTGCAGGGTCGCGGCTGCGCGAAAAGGGCTTCGACTTCGACTCCTGTTTTACCAGTGTCCTCACCCGCGCCATCCGCACGCTGCACCTGGTGTTGCATGAGATGGACCGGTTGTGGCTACCGGTGACCAAGGACTGGCGCCTCAACGAGCGCCACTATGGTGGGCTCACCGGGTTCAACAAGCAGGAGATGACCGACAAGGTCGGCGCCGAGCAGGTCAAGATCTGGCGCCGTTCGTTCGACATCCCGCCGCCGCCGCTCGAAGCGCTTAGTCAGTATGACGTGAGCCAGGATCGCCGCTACGCCGGGGTCGCCGTTCCGCAGACGGAGAGCCTCAAGGACACCATCGCGCGTGCCGTTCCCTATTATGAGGCTGAGATTGCGCCGGTTCTAAAAGCCGGGAAGCGCGTGCTGATCACCGCGCACGGCAACAGCCTGCGCGGCATCATGAAATATTTGGAAGGCATCAGCGACGACGACATCGTCGGGTTGGAGATCCCGACCGGCAAGCCGATTGTCTACGATTTGGCGGACGACCTGTCGGTCCTTCGCCGTTCTTATCTGGACGAAGCCTAAGCTGCCTGCTTGCGGGCGTACATCGCCTCGTCAGCGCGCTCCATGACTGTCTCCGCAGTATCGCAGGCGTCGATCATGCCGACGCCGACCGCGACGCTCAGCGGCAACGCCTCGCCTTCGAACATGAATTCGCAGGCCGAAATCTGCTCGATCAGGCGCAGCGCCGTCTCCTGAGCTGCCGCCTCGTCAGAGCTTTCAAGCAGGATACCGAACTCGTCGCCGCCGATCCGCGCGACCACGTCGCTGTGGCGCACGCCTTTCACCAGCAAGGATGCGACCTGGATCAGCGCTTCGTCGCCGGCGCGATGACCGAATGTGTCGTTGATGATCTTGAGGCCGTCGAGGTCGACGAACAGCATGGCCCCGCTGATGCTGTAGCGCTCGACCCGCGCGATCAGCCGCTCCAGCTCGCGCATGAAGCCGCGCCGGTTCGGCAGGTCGATCAACGAATCCCGATGCGCCAGCTGATCCAGCTGCTCGACGCGCTCTTGAAGCCGCGCGACCTTAGCCCTCAACAGGCTGATCTCCTCGATCAGCCGATCCCGATCATCGACGTCGATGACGACGTCGGCCATTTGATCAGACATTGCCCCTGAGACTCGCTTCAGTGTCTGTTCCCTATCCATAGCGCGATTCCAGGGCGCTGAAAACGTGGGAACATTTACGCATGCGAATCAAACGCTGCCCACCCCGCGAAAGGTCCGATTGCAACGCCGGAATCGCGTCCCTAAGAGGGACGGCCCTCTCTTCAAGCAACAGATGGCAGGACGATGACGCAGCCGGTGATCGGCATCATCATGGGCAGCAAGTCCGATTGGGAGACGATGCGCCATGCCGCCGACACGCTCGGCCAACTGGGTGTCCCGCACGAAACGCGAATCGTCTCTGCGCATCGCACGCCACAGCGGCTCTACGATTATGCGCACGGTGCCCAGGGGCGCGGCCTGAAGCTTATCATCGCCGGCGCGGGCGGTGCCGCCCACCTGCCAGGCATGGCGGCGTCGATGACCGCGCTCCCGGTCCTCGGCGTTCCCATCGAAAGCCAGGCGCTCAAGGGCATGGATAGCCTCCTGTCGATCGTACAAATGCCCGCCGGTGTCCCGGTGGGCACTCTGGCCATTGGCCGTGCGGGCGCGGTCAACGCAGCGCTTCTGGCTGCAGCGATGCTCGCCACCAACGATGACAGTCTTGCTGGCCGACTCGCCGACTGGCGGGAAGCGCAGACCGGATCGGTGGCCGAATCTCCCGAATGATCGCGCCAGGCTCGACAATCGGGATCATCGGCGGCGGCCAGCTCGGCCGCATGCTGTCGATCGCTGCCGCCCAGCTCGGCTATCGCTGCCACATCTACGATCCGCAGGAAAATCCGCCTGCTGCAGATGTCGCTGGCGAGGCAACCCATGCCGCCTACGACGACGCTGAGGCCATGCGGCGTTTCGCCGATGCCGTCGACGTGGCGACCTATGAGTTCGAGAATCTCCCCGCTGGCGCTCTCAGCGCCCTGGGGCACAAGCTCCGCCCCGGTACGCGCTCGCTGGCGGTCGCGCAGGATCGTGCGGCCGAGAAGGAATTTCTTGAGCAATGCCGGGCTCGGGTGTCGCCATGGCGCGCGGTCGAAACGCTCGCCGACGTTGAATCCGCCGTGGCCGAGCTTCGCGTTCCCTTGGTCCTGAAGACCCGCCGCTTCGGCTATGACGGAAAAGGTCAGGCATGGATTCGCGGTGAGGACAAGGCGGCCGCTGCCTGGGACGCGATTGGCCAGCAACCGGCGGTGGCCGAAGCCGGCGTCGCCTTCAGCGCGGAATTTTCCGTAATCATCGCGCGTTGGGCGGACGGCCGAAATGCGCTGTGGGAATCGCCGGAAAACGCGCATCGCGACGGGATCCTTCGCCGGTCCACGGTGCCCTGCAGCCAGCAAGTGGCGCTGCAAGTCCCTCGCGCCCGCGAAACGGCGATCGCTGTCGCTAACGCCCTGGATCACGTCGGCGTCCTCACGGTCGAGTTCTTCGCGGCGGCCGGCGGCCCAATGGTCAATGAGATCGCCCCCCGTGTGCATAACAGCGGGCATTGGACGATCGAAGGCGCCGTGACCTCGCAATTCGAACAGCACATCCGCGCCATCTGCGATCTACCGCCGGGGCTCACCGGCCTGATCCGCGGCAGCGCCACCATGGACAATCTGATCGGCGATGAAGTCGACCGGTGGCCGGAGCTACTCGCCGAACGCGGCGCACATGTTCATCTATATGGTAAGGGTGAAGCTAGACCCGGGCGCAAGATGGGGCATGTCACGCGGGTGGTGCGGTAGAGACGTCCTGTTCCGCCTGACACGGACAGGGGTTTCGAACGGACATTCCACGTGGGCGCAGCGAGGTGGAGCAAACGCGGCTGATATTCCGGGCACTAGTAAGGATTGCGCAATTGGCGATTGACGCCAGCGCCGCGACCGTGACGTTATCAATTCGCGGCATTCGTGTGAGCAGGAAGGCGGAAATCAGCGCTATGAATGCGACCACGGCATGACCGCGGAACACGATATGACGCGTTATCACTCGAACTCGACGATGACCTGATCGACGGCCAGACTCTCACCTGCTTTTGCCGGCGTCGCTTTCACCGTTGCTGCCTTCGGCGCGCGAAGGATGTTTTCCATTTTCATGGCTTCCATCACCGCGACGGGCTGGCCGGGCTCGACCTTGTCGCCGACCCCGACGTCGAGCTTGGTCAGCAGGCCGGGCATAGGGGCGAGGAGCAGGCGCGAGAGGTCCGGCGCCGGCTTTTCGATCATGTGCCGCGACAGGTCGGCGACGTGAAGCGGGAGAACCTGCACTTTGTGCGTGCGGCCGCGGGTCTGGAGTTCCCAGTTGCGGCCAGTACGGCGGACTTGGACGATGCGGCGGCGGCCATCAAGCGTCGCGATCAGCAAGCGCTGACCGGGCTGCCAGCGCCCGACGATGTCGATCAGGTCGCCGTCATCGGTGACCGCGAGCGTCCCGCCCTCGTACGGCTTGATGCGGACTTTGTGCTCTTCACCACCAATGCGAACGATGCGTTCGCTCGACAACTGCAGGCGATCGCCCAGCTGGTCGCTGATCTCGACCGCGCGTTCGTCGGTGATGACCGAGACCATGCCGGCGATGGCGGTCAGATCTTCGATCAGCTGTTCGTCCGCCGGCGCGCCTTCGAAACCGTCGGGATATTCCTCGGCGATGAAGCCGGTGGTGATGTTGCCCTCGCGGTAGCGCGGGTGCTGCATCAGCGCGGAGAGGAAATCGACGTTGTCGCTGATGCCGTCGATCACGAACTGGTCGAGCGCCGCGACTTGCGCGTCGATCGCCTCGATGCGGGTCGGGGCCCAAGTGATCAGCTTGGCGATCATCGGGTCGTAGAACATGCTGACTTCGCCGCCGTCGACGACGCCGTCATCGACGCGAACGATGAGATCGTCTTCTCGTATCGGCTTGGACGGCCAATAGCGAACGAGCCGGCCGGTGCTGGGCAGGAAGCTGCGGTACGGGTCCTCGGCGTAGACGCGGGTTTCGACCGACCAGCCGTTGATGTCGACGTCGGCCTGGGTGAAGGCCAGCTTCTCGCCGGCCGCGACGCGGATCATCTGCTCGACGAGGTCGAGGCCGGTGATCTCCTCGGTCACCGGATGCTCGACCTGCAGCCGGGTGTTCATCTCGAGGAAGTAGAAGCTCTTGCCGGTCGGGTCCGCGCCGGAGACGATCAGCTCGACCGTGCCCGCGCTGTAATAGCCGACCGCTCTAGCCAGCGCGACGGCCTGCTCGCCCATCGCCTTGCGCATTTCGGGGGAGACGAACGGAGAGGGCGCTTCCTCGACCACCTTCTGGTGGCGGCGCTGGATCGAGCATTCGCGCTCGTTCAAATAGACGATGTTGCCGTGCTGATCGCCGAGCACCTGGATTTCGATATGGCGCGGCGATTCGATGAACTTCTCGATGAAGACGCGGTCGTCGCCGAAGCTGTTAAGGCCTTCGCGCTTGACGCTTTCGAAGCCTTCGCGGACGTCAGTCTCGTTCCACGCCAGCCGCATGCCCTTGCCGCCGCCGCCGGCCGAGGCCTTCATCATCACCGGATAGCCGATGTCGCCGGCGATCTTCACCGCATCGTCGGTGGTCGCAATGTCGCCGAGGAAGCCGGGAACGACATTGACGCCCGCTTCCTTGGCGAGCTTCTTGGACTCAATCTTGTCGCCCATCGCGGCGATGGCGTTCGGCGGCGGGCCGATGAAGGCGATGCCCGCGTCCTTCAGCGCATCGGCGAAGCTGGTCCGTTCCGACAGAAAGCCGTAGCCGGGGTGCACGGCCTCGGCACCGGTCGCCTTGCAGGCGTCGATGATGAGGTCGGCTTTGAGGTAGGATTCCGACGCGGGCGGCGGCCCGAGCCGCACGGCTTCGTCGGCCATCTTCACATGCGGCGCGCGCGCGTCGGCGTCGGAGTAGACGGCCACCGTCTTGATCCCCATGCGCTTCGCTGTGCGGATCACGCGACAGGCAATCTCGCCGCGATTGGCGATGAGTATCTTATTGAACACGATTCAGCTTTCTCAACTGCGAGATCGCGGCGAGCATCCCCGCCAACAGGCAGGAGAAGGGTAGCCAGACCCAAGGTGAAACCCAAAAGATTTCACCGGTGTAAAACGCACCATGGAAGTAGCCGACAAGGAATAAAGTGCACGACAGTGCCAAGAGAACGATAAGGCTGACCAACGCAATTCGTTTCACACGGCGCGTCTTGGCCAAGAGGGAAATCGCAGCGCACGCGACAATCGACACAGCAACGAGGATGAAAGTCATTCCGCCGCCTCATCCAGTGGCGGGCGGTTGTGTCCGAGCAGGCGCAACACCTCGTCGGCCGCATCTGCCAGATTAGTCCCGGGGCCGAAGATCGCCTGTACGCCGGCAGCACGGAGCGCGGCGTAATCCTGCGGCGGGATCACGCCGCCGGCGACGACCTTGATGTCGGCGCGGCCCATGTCCTTCAGCGCTTCGATCATTTCCGGGATGAGCGTCCGATGACCCGCGGCAAGCGAGCTTGCGCCGACGACGTCGACGTCATTGTCGATGGCCATTTGCGCGGTCTCGCGGGGGGTCTGGAACAGCGGGCCGGGAACGACCTCAAAGCCGAGGTCTGTGAAGGCCGACGACACCAGGTTGGCGCCGCGGTCGTGGCCGTCCTGGCCCATCTTGGCGACCATGATGCGGGGCTTGCGGCCGAGCCGGTCGGCAACTGAGCGGGTGCCTTCTTCCGCAGCTTTCCAGCGTCCGTCCTGCCGCGCGGTGCCGTAAATGCCGCGCACCGGCTCGGGCTTGGTGCCGTAGCGGCCGAAGGCGCGTTCGAGCGCGTCGGAGATTTCGCCGAGGGTGCAGCGAACACGCGCTGCCTCGACGCTCAGGCGGAGCAGGTTTTCGTTCCCGCGTGCGCCCTGTTCGAGCCTGTCGAGTGCCGCCCGCACCTTGCCCTCGTCGCGGCCCGCCCGAACCTTCTCGATCTTGGCGATTTGGGAGGCGCGGACCTTAGCGTTGTCGACCTCGAGGATTTCGACCGGCGGTTCCTCGGCAAGCCGGTAGCGGTTCACGCCGACGATGGTCGTCTCGCCCGTATCGACCTTGGCAGCGCGCGCGGCCGCCGCTTCCTCGATGCGATGCTTGGGCAGGCCTTCCGCGACCGCCTTGGTCATGCCGCCATGCGCCTCGACTTCCTCGATCAGCGCCCAGGCTTTTTCTTCCAGCTCGCGGGTCAGCGCCTCGACATAATAGCTGCCACCGAGCGGGTCGGCGACCGCAGTGACGCCGCTTTCCTCGGCCAGGATCAGCTGCGTGTTGCGGGCGATCCGCGCGCTGAAATCGGTCGGCAGCGCGATCGCTTCGTCGAAGCTGTTGGTGTGCAGCGACTGCGTGCCGCCAAGCACCGCCGCCAGCGCCTCGATCGTGGTGCGGATGATGTTGTTGTACGGGTCCTGCTCGGTCAGACTGACGCCCGACGTCTGGCAGTGCGTGCGCAGGCGCTTGGACTCATCCTTTTTGGCGCCGAGCTGGGTCATGATCCGGTGCCACAGCGTGCGCCCCGCGCGGAGTTTCGCGACCTCCATGAACAGGTTCATGCCGATGCCCCAGAAGAAGCTGAGGCGGCCGGCGAAGTCGTCGATGTCGAGCCCGTCGGCCTGCGCCGCGCGTACATATTCCATGCCGTCGGCAAGCGTGTAGGCGAGCTCCTGCACCGCCGTCGCCCCGGCCTCGTGCATGTGATAGCCGCTGATCGAGATGCTGTTGAACTTCGGCATCTCCGCCGCGCAGAAACCGATGATGTCGGACACAATCCGCATCGAAGGTTCGGGCGGGTAGATGTACGTGTTCCGGACCGCGAACTCTTTCAGGATGTCGTTCTGGATCGTTCCAGTCAGCTGGGCGTGGGGAACGCCCTGTTCCTCGCCCGCGACGATGAAGAAGGCCAACACCGGCAGTACCGCGCCGTTCATCGTCATGCTGACCGACATCTCGCCGAGCGGGATGCCGTCGAACAGCAGCTTCATGTCCTCGACCGTGTCGATGGCGACGCCCGCCATGCCGACGTCGCCGGCCACGCGGGGGTTGTCGCTGTCGTAGCCGCGATGGGTGGCGAGGTCGAAGGCGACGCTGAGACCCTTTTGACCAGCAGCCAGGTTGCGGCGGTAGAAGGCGTTGGATTCTTCGGCGGTCGAGAAGCCGGCATACTGGCGGAGGGTCCACGGACGCCCAGCGTACATCGTCGCATAGGGTCCGCGCGTAAACGGCGCGACACCGGGGTAGCCGCTGTCCCGCTCCTCGCTGGGGCCGTAGACGGTCTGCAGACGGATACCTTCGACGGTCTCCCGCGATAGATCCTTGCCGCGCGATTCCTTGGCGGCGAGCGCTTCCCAATCCTGTCGTTTGTCAGTCACGGCGCGGTCACTAGCGCGCGGTTGGGCCGACCGCCAGCATCACCGGAAGCGGATCCACAAGCCACCCTTCGTCGCTCACATGAGTCGTGTTAAGCTCGGGTACCGAGCGAGGGAGGTATTGGTGGAACATCCGGCGATCAGGATCCTGAATGCCAACCGCATCATGGCAATCTCCACGGTCAGGCCGGACGGATGGCCGCAGACCACTATCGTCGGATATGCAAATCGCGGCTTCGAACTGTTGTTCATGATCTACCGTTCGGGTCAGAAGTTCGCGAACATCGCCAGGGACGATCGCGTTTCGATCGCGGTCGGCGCGGAGCCTCGGGAGCTCGAACAGTTGCAGGCCGTCTATGCGGGCGCGCACGCCGAAGAGATAACTGACGCGGCGGAGCGCCAGGAGGCCTGGCGGCAGCTGATGCAGCGCCATTCGAACCTGGCAGGGTTCTCGATTCCCGAAGAAAGCGAGGCCGTCTTTATGCGCGCGCGCTGCAAATTCGTGTCAGTGCTCGATTTCACGCAGGGCAAGGGCCACCGCGAACAGCTGCTCCTCGACGATCAGGGGACGCCCGTGGAAGCGGATGTCCTGAAGGATGATTGGGGCAAGCAGGCGGAGCAGCAGCACTGAACCTCGCTCTGTTCCTTGGAGCGCTCGGGTTAGCGGGCTCTCTCGAAGGCTATTGGACTAACGCAGGGCAAAGCGTGGTCGTCCGCATCGCGGATTGCGAGAATGGGATATTTTGCGGAACGGTCGTGACTGCCACTGACAAGGCTCGAACTGACGCCAGGCGTGGCGGCACGGAAAATCTGATCGGAACTCGGCTGCTGACCGGCGTGGCAGCGCAACGGTCTGGCGGGTGGCGCGGGACATTGTTCGTCCCCGACCTCAATCGGCGGTCGACGGCGGAGCTTCGACTGCTTGATGAAAACCGTCTTCGCATCAGGGGTTGTGCCGTTGGCAAGATCCTGTGCCGGTCGCAGGTCTGGTACCGGATCGCCCCACCCACCAACGTCAGTGAGTGACCTTTCGATTTAGCGCGGGCGAATGGTCGATTGGCGCATCCGGCCGATTCAGTTCTTTCAGCCGCACTGCTTGAAGAGATTTAGAGTGGTCCCGACATATCGCTTGAGATGAACTATCAAGCGACCATTCCCCAGGACGGTGGGGAGAAAGCCCGAATGTTGAAGGACAAGCTGACACCCAAGGCGATCGTTGCTGCGCTCGACGAGCATATCGTCGGCCAGGACGATGCAAAGCGCGCGGTGGCCGTGGCGCTTAGGAACCGCTGGCGCCGACAGCAGCTCTCGCACGAACTGCGCGATGAAGTGACGCCCAAGAACATCTTGATGATTGGCCCCACGGGCTGCGGCAAGACGGAGATCAGCCGGCGGCTGGCGAAGCTCGCAGATGCGCCGTTCGTGAAGGTCGAAGCAACCAAGTTCACCGAGGTCGGCTACGTCGGCCGCGACGTGGAGCAGATCGCTCGCGACCTCGTCGAAGAGGCGGTTCGGCTGGAGCGGGAGCGCCGCCGTGCCCGGGTCCGCAAGGGCGCCGAGGAAGCGGCGATGGAGCGTCTGCTCGATGCGCTCACCGGCAAGGGATCGAGCGAGGCGACGCGGGCCAGCTTCCGCCAGCGCTTCGCCGACGGCAGCCTGGATCAGGCCGAGGTCGAGATCGACGTCGATGAGTCGCCGGCGATGCCGTTCGAGATACCCGGCATGGGCGCGCAGGTGTTCGACCTGAAATCGATGATGGGCAAGCTGGGCGGCCAGCAGCCGCGCAAGCGACGCAAGCTCAAGGTCCCGGAAGCGTTCAGCCGCCTTACCGACGAAGAGGCGGACAAGCGCCTCGACCCCGACGACATCAACCGCGTCGCGCTGGCGGACGCCGAGGCCAACGGAATCGTCTTTCTTGACGAGATCGACAAGATCGCCGTCAGCGACGTGCGGGGCGGCTCGGTCAGCCGCGAGGGCGTGCAACGCGACCTGCTGCCCTTGATCGAGGGCACGACGGTGGCGACCAAGTACGGGCCGCTGAAGACCGACCATATTCTCTTCATCGCCTCGGGCGCGTTCCACATCGCCAAGCCTGCCGATCTGCTGCCCGAATTGCAGGGCCGCTTGCCGATTCGCGTCGAGCTGAAGGCGCTGACACAGGAGGATTTCGTCCGCATCTTGTCTGCCACACGAGCAAGCTTGACCGAGCAATATCAGGCGCTTCTGGGGACCGAGGACGTTACCGTGACCTTTGCCGAGGACGGAATTGCTGCGCTCGCGCGTGTTGCCGCGGAGGTTAACGAGGCCGTCGAGAACATCGGCGCGCGCCGTTTGCAGACGGTGATGGAGAAGCTGCTCGAGGACATCAGCTTCAGTGCTGAAGACCGGCGCGGCGAAACGCTTGTCGTCGATGCACCGTTCGTCGATCGACAACTGTCGGGGATTGCGAAAAACGCGGATCTGAGCCGCTACGTCCTCTAGGTTTGGGTTATCCATCCGACACTTTGAACGACTCGCCGAGGCGTTTGCGTCCAGCTAACGACTTCTTTCGTTGTGCCTCCGAGTTTTTTGTAAAATCGGAGATATTTCATGAACTTAGGCACTAAATCATTGCTCACGGCGCTGGCGCTGAGCGGATCGACGGTGGCGCTTGCCCAGGCTGCGCCGACGGTTGCTCCGCAGACTCCGGCGAAGTCCAAAACCACCACCACGCAAAGCACGACAACGGCTCAGCCAGTGACCGACGCCACAGGCACGATGACCGTCGTTCAAAAGACGACTGATACGACGCAGACGACCTCGGAGCAGCCAGCGACGGCAACTTCCCCGACTACAACGAGTACGACGTCGACCACGACGGTGGGCACGGACCCGACAACGGGCGCGCCCGCTGCGACGACGACCACCACGACGACGGAGCCCGCGACCGACGCCAAGGGTGCAACGGTGACGGCGGCGACTGAAGCCGACTTCAAGGCCGGCGTGCCGGTGTTCGATCAGAAGGGCGGTGTCGTCGGCAAGGTCGAGAGCGTGAGTGCCAAGGGCGCGGTAGTGAGCACCGGCAAGGCGCGCGCTGAAATCCCGACCGCCAGCTTCGGTAAGAACGACAAGGGGCTGGTCATGAGCATGACCAAGGCCGAACTTGAAGCTGCAGCGGCACCTAAGGCCGCCGCGAAGAAGAAGTAACGTCCGAGGCGGGCTCGGTTCGGCGGTAACGCCAAACCAGCCCGCCGACGAAGGGTGGCCAGAGGCTCGCTTTCACACCGGCGAGCCTCAGCCATCCGGCTACGACATTGTTGCAAGTTCGTGCCGCGCTCGCCTTACCGCTGGCGCGGTAAAAGGCGTCTGTTCGACCGTAGCCAGGGTGGTCGAGCAAGATCGGACGGCCGCTAGGGTCGAGTACGAGATCGCTGCGGATTGCCGACCACAACCGGCGGTATTCGGAAGGCCGCAGCCGGATCTCACGCACCGCGTAGGACGGGTCGGTCACATATTCGACGTGCATCACGCGCGCTCCACCCGCGAGCGCTGACCAAATGGTGCGGGGCGTAATGTCCCACCAGGTTGGCGTGTCCAGATAGACGCGCTCTTCGCCCACGCCGAACGCGATCCACTTGGCTCCGGCGATCGGCGAGGCAAACGCATCTTGATGAAACAACGGTCGCCAGTCGAGCCCCTGCGCGGATACCGGGAGGATCAGGTCAGCGTGAATGCCATTGTCGGCCAGGTATATGGTCGTCCCGCTAGCAGGCTCGGTCCAATCGCGGTTGACGGGCAACAACGACCCCAGAAGCGCAGCGGCCAGGTAGAGCAGCGGCGGGAACAGAAGCGCGGCAAGCGCACGTTTGAACCACTTACGCAATGCTGTTTTTCTGCGTCGGCGCGGCACTCCGTTCCCCTCCCGCCTTGCCTTGTCGGGTAGCCCTGCCTAGATGCGCCCGGCCAGGTCGGGGCGTAGCGCAGCCTGGTAGCGCATCACACTGGGGGTGTGGAGGTCGCTGGTTCGAATCCAGTCGCCCCGACCAGGTTTCCCAACAGAAAGTCAGCAGGCCCGAATGTCGAACGCACCGTTGTTGATGTTGATGCAGGCGGCACCTGCCGGCCCATCGGGCGCCACCGCGGCCTTTCTGCAGTTCTTTCCGCTGATCGTCATCTTCGGGATCTTCTACATTTTGATGATCCGTCCGCAGCAGCGGCGCGTGAAAGAGCATCAGGCCGCAATTGGTGCTATCAAGAAGGGCGACGATATCATCACCGGCGGCGGTATCCGCGGTCGCGTCACGAAGGTCACCGATGACGAAGCGGAGGTCGAAATCGCGCAGGGCGTAAAGGTTCGCGTGATCAAATCGACCATCAGCACGGTCGTTCGCCCGAACACCAAGCCGGCCAACGACTGATGCTCGATTTCCCGAAGTGGAAGGTGTGGTCGATCGCGGCGGTGATCGCACTCGGCGTTCTGCTGTCGATCCCCAGCCTCCTCGCGGGGACGCCCTATGCAAGCATGTGGCCAAAGTGGCTTCCCCAGCACAAGATCAGCCTCGGTCTGGATCTCGCGGGCGGCAGTCACCTGTTGCTTGAGGCCGATGCGGCCGATGCGCAAAAGCAGCGTCTGCAGTCGATGGAAGATTCGGTGTCCACCGAGCTGCGCCGCGATCCGCGAATCGATATCGGCGACATTTCCACGGCAGGCGGCCGTCTGTCGTTCATGGTGCGCAACCCGACGCAGGTCGACGCCGCCGTCGAGCGGATGCGCACGCTGACGCGGCCGGTCGCGCTTACGGGGAACCGGGATTGGGACGTATCGGTCGTCGATTCGACGCGCGTGGTGCTGACTCCGACGGCATCCGGCACAACGCAGGCGCTCAAGGATGCGATGAGCGTGGCGCGCGATGTTGTCCGCCGCCGTATCGATCCAGGCGGAACCAAGGAAATCACGGTCGTCACGGAGGGCTCGAACCGGGTTCTCGTCGAGGTGCCGGGCGTCGAGAATCCCGACCAGCTCAAGCAACTGATCGGCCAGACGGCGCGGCTCGAATTCAAGCTGGTCGATCTTTCAGCCAATCCCGCCGACGTTCAGGCGGGCCGCGCGCCGCCCGGCAGCCAGGTGCTGCCGCTCGCGGACGGCACCGGGTTCATGGCCGTGAAACGCCGCGTCATGGTGTCCGGCGAACAGCTGACCGACGCCAAGCAAAGCTACGACCAGGATGGTCGCCCGGACATCTCGATCACCTTCAACAGCGCCGGCGCGCGGCGTTTTGCCCGTGCCACGCAGGAGAATGTCGGCAAGCCATTCGCCATTATCCTCGACGACAAGGTGTTGTCGGCCCCGAACATCAACGAGCCAATCCTGGGCGGCCGCGCGTCAATCAGTGGCAGCTTCACGGTTCAGTCCGCCAACGATCTCGCCGTCAGCCTTGCATCGGGCAAATTGCCGGTGAAGCTGAACGTGATCGAAGAGCGGAGCATCGGTCCCGACCTCGGCAAGGATTCGATTCACAAGGGCGTGATCGCCAGCCTAATCGGGACGCTAGGCGTCATCATCTTCATGCTGGTGACCTACGGCCGTTTCGGCGTCTACGCGAATATCGCGCTGGTCGTGAACGCGATCCTCATTTTGGCGGGTCTTGCCTTTTTCGGCGCGGCGCTGACCCTGCCCGGCATCGCGGGCTTCATCCTGACGATCGGCGCGGCGGTCGACGCGAACGTGCTGATCAACGAGCGTATTCGCGAAGAAATGCGGCGCGGCCGGCGACTGCTCGACGCCGTGGAGACCGGTTACCGCGAGGCGATGCGGGCCATCTTCGACGCCAACGTCACCCACGTCATCTCGGCTTCGATCATGGCCTATTTCGGTTCCGGCCCGGTGCGAGGCTTCGCCATCGTGCTGCTGATCGGCGTCGTCACGTCGGTCTTCACTGCCGTTTATTTCACCCGCATGCTGGTCGCGCTGTGGCTCCGTCGTGCCCGTCCGCGCACATTGAACATCTAAGGGCTCCGTCATGAAACTGCTCAAGATGGTCCCCGACCATACGAATCTCGACTTCATGCGGTGGCGCAATTTTGCGTTGATCCTGTCGCTGATCGTGACCGTGATCTCGATCGGTTACACCGTCTATCGTGGTCTCAATCTCGGCGTCGACTTCGTCGGTGGTCAGCTGGTGCGTGTAACGTTCCCGCAGCCGGTGGATGTCGAGCAGCTTCGCGAGCGGGTGGACGGTCTGCAGCTGGGCGAGGCGGCGATCCAGGAATTCGGCAGCCCGCGCACGGTTCAGATTCGCCTGCCCAAGGCGGCCGGCGGCGATGCGGCTGCAAACGTTGCCGCGACGCGGGTGAAGCAGATGGTAACCACCCAATATCCGGGTGCCACCATCGACTCCGTCGATACGGTGTCGGGCAAGGTCAGCGAGGAACTGGCACAGAACAGCGCGATTGCCGTTGCGCTCGCGATGCTGGGGATCGCGGTTTACATCTGGTTTCGCTTCGAATGGCAGTTTGGCGTCGGCGCGTTGCTGACGCTGGCCCATGACGTGGCGATGACTTTGGGGTTCTTCGCGTTCACCCGGCTGCAGGTCGACCTCAACGTGGTCGCCGCGTTCCTCACCATTGTCGGTTATTCGCTGAACGACACCGTCGTGATTTATGACCGCATTCGCGAAAACCTGCGCAAGTATCGCAAGATGGCGATCCTGCCGCTCATCAACCTGTCGCTTAACGAGACGCTGGCACGCACCGTCGTCACTTCCTTCACCGTGCTGATCGCGCTTGGGATCCTGATGCTGATCGGTCCAACCGTTATCTTCGGCCTGGCGATCGCAATCTTCCTGGGCGTCGTCATCGGTACCTACTCGTCGATCTACATCGCCTCGCCGGTGCTCGTGTGGCTCGGAGTCCAACCGGACAGCTTCCTGAAGGGTGACGAGAAGGAAGATGCCGAGCCGCAGCCCGCCTGAATTGCCGTTCAGCGAAGGCCAAGCTTTGCTGATCCATGCCCCGCTTGGCCTCCCCTGGAGCCCACGCTAATGAGGTCCCCATGCTGAAGTCTTCGCGCCCGATTGTTCTTTTGCTCGCGGCTGCCGCGGTCCTGCCGCTGGTGGGCTGCGCGCACGGCAAGAGCAAGAAGGACACCGCCTACGTCGCCCGCGATGTGAGCTCACTCTACACCGCTGCCAAGCGGACCATGGACGGCGGAGATTACGAACAGGCCGCTAAGCTGTTCGATGAAGTCGAGCGGCAACACCCCTATTCTGTATGGGCGCGCCGGGCGCAGTTGATGAGCGCTTTCAACTACTATCTGGCGCGGAAGTATCAGGATGCCGTGAACTCGGCGCAGCGTTTCGTCACCATCCATCCTGGCAACGCCGAGGCGCCCTATGCGCAATATCTGATCGGCATGAGCTATTATCAGCAGATCGACGACGTTTCGCGCGACCAGACGACGACGCAGCAAGCGTCGGATGCGTTCGGTGAGCTGATCCGCCGCTATCCCGAAACGCGATACGCGGATGACGCGCGCCTCAAGCTCGACCTCATCAAGGATCACCTTGCCGGCAAGGAGATGGAAGTCGGCCGCTTCTATCAGCGCTCCGGCCAATGGCTGGCGGCGACTTATCGCTTCCGGTCAGTGATCGACAATTACCAGACCACGACGCACGCGCCCGAAGCGCTGGAGCGGCTGGTCGAATGCTATCTCGCGCTCGGCGTTCCCGAGGAAGCGCAGAAGGCCGCGGCGGTGCTCGGCCGTAACTATCCGGAGTCGAGCTGGTACAAGCAGTCTCTAAAGCTGCTCGGGCAGGAGAACCGCCAGACCCCGCGGCGGACCGCGTCTCGCAAGTGACGCCCGGGCGGGTGCCATGCTGAGGCAGCTCGCCGTCAATAACATCGTGCTCGTTGAGCGGCTTGAACTGGAGTTTGAGCCGGGTCTTGGCGTGCTCACGGGTGAGACGGGTGCGGGAAAGTCCATCCTGCTCGATGCGCTGGGCTTAGCGCTTGGTGCGCGCGCCGACACGGGGCTCGTTCGCGCAGGGCAGGACAGTGCGTCTGTATCCGTCGAGATTGACTTGCCGCCGGACCACGCCGCATTCGCGGTCCTGCGGGAGCAGGGCATCGATCCTGAGCCGGGTGAGCCCGTGATTATTCGCCGGACCGTCAAGAGCGACGGTGGCAGCCGCGCCTTCGTCAGCGGGGCAAGCGTGCCAGCTGGACTGCTGCGTGAGCTTGGGTCGGCGATGATTGAAATCCACGGTCAGCATGACGATCGGGGATTGCTCAATCCAAAGGGCCACCGCGCCCTGCTCGATGTTTTCGGTAGCCTTGACGCCACCGAGGTCGGGCGAGCGTGGGCGCAGGTCACGCGCATTGAGGCTGAACTGCTTGAAGCGCGGGCGGCGGCCGCGAGCGCCGAGCGGGATCGCGAGTGGCTGGAGCATGCCTCGGCAGAGATCGAGGCACTCGGACCCGAGGAGGGTGAAGAGACAAGGCTGGCGGAAGACCGGGCTTCGATGCAGGCCGGCATGAAGGCGGGGGAATCGCTGACGGGGCTGGACGAGCTTCTCGGCGGGTCCGACGGCGCGCTGGCGCAATTGCGGCAGGCGGCGCGGCGGATCGAATGCGGGGCGGCGGAACATTCCCTTCTCGCCGAGGCGCTGGCGGCACTCGACCGCGCGGTGATCGAAACCAGCGAGGCCGATGACCGGATTGCGCGTGCAGCCGAAGCGATGGCGTTCGATCCTGCCCGGCTGGATCAGGTGGAGGCGCGGTTGTTCGACATCCGCGGGCTGGCGCGAAAGCATCGCGTGGAGCCGGACCAGCTCGCGGTGCTCGGGGCGCAGATGCGTGAGCAGTTGTTAGCCATTGAGGCTGGCGGGGCGAGGATTGACGAACTGGACGGGCAGCTGGCCGAAGCCCGCCGTGCGTTCGGCGAGGCGGCGTTGGCCCTGAGCCAGCAACGGATCGACGCCGCCGCGCGTCTGGATGCCGCCGTGATGGCCGAACTTCAGCCTCTGAAGCTGGAGGCGGCGCGGTTCCGCACGGCAATAACGCCTGCGGAAGCGGGACCATCGGGTACAGATCGCGTAGAGTTTGAGGTGTCGACCAACCCGGGCGCGCCCTTCGGCGCTCTAACGCGCATCGCTTCGGGCGGCGAGTTGTCGCGCTTTATTCTCGCCCTGAAGGTTGCCTTGGCTGAAGCCGGCGGCGCAGCGACGATGATCTTCGACGAGATCGATCGCGGGGTCGGCGGCGCGGTTGCCAGTGCCATTGGCGACCGGTTGGCGCGGCTGTCGGAACGCAGCCAGGTGCTGGTCGTCACCCACTCCCCGCAGGTTGCGGCGCGGGCCGCGCATCACTTCCGCATAGAAAAGGCCAGCGGACCGGACGGCACGCGTACGACGGTTCGCAAATTGAGCGAGGACGAGCGCCGCGAGGAAATCGCGCGGATGCTGTCGGGTACCTCGGTGACGGAGGAAGCCCGCGCCCAGGCCGCGCGCCTGCTCGACGCCGCATGACGGCCTACGTAGCGCTGCTGCGCGGTGTAAACGTCGGCGGCCGCCAGCTCAAGATGACAGACCTCAAGTCCTTCGCGGACAAGCTCGGCTACGAACGTGTGCGGACTTATATCGCCAGCGGCAACCTGCTGTTCGTCAGCAGCGCTGCCGAGGCCAAAGTGAAGGATCAGCTACAAGCCGCGCTAAAAGTCCATTTCGGTAAGCCGCTGGAGGTGATGATCCGGACGGCAGCGGAGCTGAGGGCGGTCGCAGATGTTAATCCGTTCGCCGACGAGCCCGGCAACCGGGTCGTCGCCATCTTCTACGACGAACCCCAACCCGACGAAGCGATCGATTTCGCGCGGAATGTAGACGACGAACGACTGGCGCTCGGCAAGCGCGAAATCTATGTGCACTTCCCCAGCGGCCAGGGCCGGTCGAAGCTGAAGCTCGGCGGCAAGGCTCTCGGCACCGCGCGGAACATGAACACCGTGGCCAAGCTGGCCGAACTGGCGAGGGAAATGGAATGAGCAGAGAGCGCCCGGTCCCGCACAATTTCGAGGGCGAAGAGTTGGAAAGCGTCTTCGTCGGCCGTCGCGACGGACAGGCGCGGCCGACGGTCGTCCTGATCCCCACGGTGATGGGCGTTTCTGACCTGGAAATCGGCTTCGGCCGGCAGCTGGTCGAACTGGGTTACAATGCGCTGGTCGCCGACCTGTTCGGCAAGAAGTTTCATGGTGCCCCACGCGACACGATGTTCGCGGAAATGGGGCGGCTGAAGTCGGATCGCGCCGCGCTGCGCCGCCGGATGGAGCATGTGCTCGAACTAGCCCGTGGACTTGGCGAAGTGCAGGACGGCCAGATCGTCGTTGCCGGATATTGCTTCGGTGGCCTGTGCGCGCTCGACCTCGCCCGAAGTGGGGCGGACATCGTTGCCGCCGTCAGCTTCCACGGCCTGTTCGACCCGCCTGGACTGCCAGCTGAGAAGATCCGCGCCAAGGTCGTCGCCTTCCACGGCTGGGACGATCCGATGGTTCCGCCGGACGCGGTCGTCGCGCTGGGTAAGGAACTGACCGAGGGCGGTGCCGACTGGCAGATCCATGCTTATGGACACGTTGGCCACGGCTTCACGAATCCCCACGCGAGCCAGCTGCAGATCGACGGCGTGGCCTACAACCAGCTGGCCGCTGAGCGGTCCTGGACCAGCTTCATCAACTTGCTTGAGGAATTGTTCGCCGCGGATGCCTGAGGCGCGCGCGCCAGGCGAGGCTGAGGCCGCCAACCGCCTGATGCGGTTGGCGAAGGAAATCGCGCGGCACGATAAGCTCTATCACGACCAAGACGCGCCGGAGATTTCCGACGCCGATTATGACGCGCTCGTGCGTGAGAATCGCGCGCTGGAGGAACGCTTCCCGCATCTTGTCCGCGCAGACTCCCCGTCGAAAAGGTTGGGCGCCGCTCCGACCGGCGCTTTGGCCAAGGTCACGCATGCGCGGCCGATGCTCAGCCTGGACAACGCGTTTTCCGATGAGGAAGTGCGTGAGTTCGTGGCGCGGGTGCGCCGTTTTCTGAGCCTGCCCGCCGACGAAGTGGTGGCGTTGACAGCCGAGCCCAAGATCGACGGCCTGTCGTGTTCGCTTCGATACGAAAACGGAGAACTCGTCCTGGCTGCCACTCGCGGCGACGGGGCAGTGGGCGAGGACGTGACGCCCAACGTGCGCACCATAGCCGACATCCCCCAACAGCTGAGCGGCGCTCCGGCTGTACTGGAAGTGCGGGGCGAGGTGTACATGTCCAAGGCTGACTTCGCGGCTTTGAACCAACGGCAGGAAGCGGCGGGTGGCAAGATCTTCGCCAATCCGCGCAACGCAGCGGCGGGCTCGCTGCGGCAGAAGGATGCCCGCATCACTGCTGCCCGCCCACTTCGGTTCCTCGCTCACGGATGGGGCGAGCTTAGCGAGCCGCTGGCGGCGACGCAGATGGAGGCGATGCAGCGCATTGCGGGCTTCGGCATTCCGGTAAGCGAGTTGCTACAGCGCTGCGACAGCGCCAATCAGGCGCTCGGTCATTATCGCGCCATCGAGCATGCACGCGCCGACCTTCCGTTCGATATTGACGGCGTCGTCTACAAAGTCGATCGGCTTGACTGGCAGGAGCGGCTTGGCTTCGTCGCGCGAGCACCGCGCTGGGGGCTCGCACATAAATTTCCGGCGGAGAAGGCGGAGACCACCCTGGAGGCGATCGACATTCAGGTCGGGCGCACAGGCAAGCTGACGCCGGTCGGACGACTGAAGCCTGTAGGGGTGGGTGGCGTGATGGTGGCCAACGTCACCCTTCACAATCGCGACGAGATCGAGCGGCTGGGCCTGCGCGTCGGCGACCGCGTCCGCATCCAGCGCGCGGGCGATGTGATTCCGCAGGTCGTCGAGAATCTGACGCGTGATGAGCCGCGCCAGGCCTTTGTGTTTCCCGACCACTGCCCAATGTGCGATTCCGAAGCCGTCGCCGAGGAGGGCGAGGTCGACGTCCGCTGCACCGGTGGCCTGATCTGCCCGGCACAGCGGTTCGAGCGGCTCCGCCACTTCGTGTCCCGTGGTGCGCTCGACATCGAAGGACTGGGCGAGAAGAGCATTGCGGAGTTCATCGAGCTTGGCTGGCTGCATTCGCCGGCCGACATCTTCCGCCTGCGCAGGCACCGCGCCGACCTGCTCGGCCGCGAGGGCTGGAAGGAGAAGTCGGTCGACAATCTTTTGGCCGCGATTGAGGCCAAGCGGGCTCCGGACGGACCACGATTTCTATTCGGGCTCGGCATCCGCCACGTGGGGATCGTCACCGCGCGCGATCTGCTCAAATGCTTTGGAACCGTCGAGGAACTGCGCCGCGCGTCTGAGGCAGAAGGCGGACAGGCTGAACTCTCCGGCGTCCAGGGCGTCGGCCCAGTGGTCGCCGAGGCGTTGGTCGACTTCTTCCACGAGGAGCACAACCGAGCAGCGCTCGATGACTTGCTCTCGGAGGTGAGGCCGGCGCCTTACGTCAGCGATGCCCGGCAGACCGAGTGGACGGGCAAAACGATTGTCTTCACCGGAAGCCTCGAAACAATGAGCCGCGACGAAGCCAAGGCGCAGGCTGAACGCTTGGGCGCGCGGGCTGCCGGTTCGGTCAGCGCGAAGACCGATCTCGTCGTCGCCGGACCCGGTGCAGGCTCGAAGCTCAAGAAGGCGGAGGAACTTGGCATCCGCGTCGTCAATGAAGCCGAGTGGGCCGAAATCGTTGCCGGCGCCTGACGCTCACCAGCCGAGCACGAAGGCTCCGAGCACATAATAGAGGCAAAGGGCCGCGAGCAGGGCCGTGTCGACCCACTTGTTGCGGGTGAACATCAGCGCGATCAGCGGCACCCAGTAGAATGCCTGCGTGATGTAGAATTCGGCGTCAAAATTGCCCATCGCGACCACGAAACCCTGCGCGATCACTGCCGCGTTGGCGAGAATGATGCCTGGCAAGACATAGCGCTTCCGTGCCCAATAATGCTCGTCGAGTGACTTCCAGTTGCCGTCTTCCTTGGGGAACACCTGGGTCGCGGCGAAGAAGTAGCAGAGTGACAGTCCCAGCCCGAAATACATGGATGCGTAGCTGATGTGGAAATGCGCTCGCGCGCGCCACGCCCAGATCCAGAAGCTGGTGATGTCGAGCAGGATGAAGGTGCCGAGCAGCGGCGTCAGCAGCCCGATGTGCCGGCCATTTCGCTCACTGATTGCATCGGCGCAGCGGATGATGACCGTGCCCGCGGAAAGGCTCAGCAGCAGCCCGTAGAATGAATAATAGAAATCGAACTCGCCCATCCGCGCATCCCCCCGGAGCGCTTGCTGGCACGGCAGTTCAAGCGCGACAAGGTGGGCCGGTCAGGCCTTCCGGCAAACGACAACCGGCCACTCGCCCGCGCTGCGGTACTCCAGCGGGCAGCCGGCAGCTGCGTAGGCGGCGATCACGTTGTTGGCCTGCGTATCAAGTAAACCCGCGAGGATGATCCTCCCGTCCTGCTCAACGGATCCAGCAAACACATGTGCGAACTCGATCAACGGCCCGGCCAGGATGTTGGCGATCAGGAGGTCGAAAGGCGCGCGCGCAGTCAGGACTGGCGAGTCCATGCCGTCGGCCACTGCCAGGAGTAGCTCGCCCGAGCCATGCCCCAGCGCGACACTGTTGATCGCCGCATTGTCGCGGGCCACCTCGACGGCGACCGGGTCGATATCGGTCGCGATGCAGCGGGCATGAGGCCACAACGCCATCGCCGCGAAGGCGAGCAGCCCGGTCCCGGTGCCGATGTCCGCGACATTGGAGAATTGCGCGCCATCGCGTTCCAGCTGGTCGAGTACTGCAAGGCAGCCGCTGGTCGTTGCGTGCTGGCCGGTCCCAAAAGCCAGTCCCGCGTCAATCTCGAAACTGACTCGATCGGATTTGGGCCGATAGGTCGGCGTGTGGACCGTGAAACGGCCAGCGTGGATCGGCTCCAAGCCTTGCTGGCTCATGGTCACCCAGTCATCTTCGCCGAGCGCCTCGACCTTCGGCGCACCCGACCCTAGGCTTGCGAGCGCGGCGAGCTCATGCGCTGTCGGTTCATGCTCGAGATAGGCGTGGATCAGCCAATCGTCGGGCCGCGATTCATCAGGCTCGTCCGCCACCAGCACGGGCGGGCTATCGCCAAACGCGGGCAAGTCCTCCAACTGTTCGATCGCCTCTCCCTGTGCGCGATTACAGGGAATTGTCACGCGCCAACTCACTTGGCGGGTGCCACGGCCGCTTCCTTGGCTAGCCGCTCATCCAGATCCTTCGTCTTCGTCGCGGCGTAGGCCTTGCACGCATTTTCATCGAGCAAAGGCCGGCCGAGCGCGAAACGCTGCGGCATTCGGCTCGCGGACGGATGCGGCGTGATCAGGATCTCGCACGGGCTTGACGCAACCTTCGCAATCGAGGCGCGGTAGGAGGTCAGCCATGCCGGATGATCGCTGAAGCGATAGCCGTCTCGGCTCACCGGGCTGAGGCTGTCGGCATAAACGATGGTCCGACACACGCCGCCGTCGCAGCTGACCCAGCGCCAGCTTAGCGCGCCAGCGGTATGTCCGGGGGTCGCGATCGCTGTGAGCATAAGGTTGCCGAGCCGGACTTCCTGTCCGTCGACCACGGTGCGGCCGACGGGAACCGGAGGAAACGGCTTCAGCAAACCCGCCTGGGGGTCATTCGCGTCAACCGTCCCGGTCTCCAGCACCTTCTTCGCCGGCACGGATGTTACGACGGTCGCGCCGCTCATCCGCTGTAGCTGTGCGGTGCCGCCGACGTGATCCATATGCTCGTGGCTGGTTAGGATGAAGCGAACGTCGCGAATGTCGTAGCCGAGCTTGCGGATGTTGGCGGCGATCACATCCGCTGCCGCTTCCGGGCCGCCGTCGATCAGGATGTCGCCTTGGTCGCCGACGATCAGGATCGAGGAAATGCCGCAGGTGCCCACCTCATAGGTGTTTGCGTGGAGACGGACGGGGGGCGCCGGCTTGTTCCAGTCGTCAGAGCCGTCGCAGGCGAGCGCCCAGCGCGGTCCCGCCGTTTCGATCGGCGCGCGTGGCTGCTCGATGACGCGCGGGGGCTTGCCGAGGGGAACGACGATGTTTTGCATCGCGGCGAGGAGGACGAGGCTAGCGAACATAGCTTGCCCCATTCACGTCAACCACATTGCCCGTCGATGAAGCAGGCGCGTCAACCGATAGCCAGCGGATGACTTCGGCAACCTCGTCCGTCGAGGCAACGCGGCCGAGCGGGATGTCGGCCAAGATCTTCGCGCCGCCGCGGCCTTGCAGATATTCGGCCGTCATCTCGGAAACGGTGAAGCCCGGCGCAACGCCGAAGCAGAGGATGCCGTCCGCCGCGTAACCGCGCGCTATCGTCTTGGTCATGCCGATCATCGCCGCCTTGGAAGCGGCATAGTGCCAATGCTGCGGGCTATCCCCGCGATAGCCAGCGCGGCTGGCGATGTTGACGATCCGGCCTTCTCCGCCACGGTCGAGGAAATGTGAGACCGCGAGCCGGCACAGGTCAGCGGCCGCTTGCAGGTTGATGGTCATCGTCCGCGACCAGGCGGCGTGCCATTCCTCGTCGGGCGCATTGTCGGACACGGCTTCATAGACGCCGGCGTTGTTGACGAGGACGTCGATCCGGCCGTCGAGCTCATCGAGCGCCGTGTCCCAGATGTTGCGCGGCGCGGCCGGGTCCATCAGGTCCCCGGCAATCAGCGTGTCGCTGCCGAGGGTCGAGTGCCCCACGACCCGATGGCCGGTCTTCTTGAGCAAGGCGTAGGCCGCCGCTCCAATGCCGCGGCTCGCGCCGGTGATCAGGATGTTCATGGGGGACGGCTATATCCCGCCCCCGCGATCAACGGGAGAGGCTTAGGCGGCCATTCCGTTGACGAACGCGCGAGCGGTGGAATTGAAGTTCGCGATCTGCTCGGAGAAGCGGCCGAAGCCCTGCTCGACCTGGTCGATGTCGGTCGCGACGTTCTCGGTATCGGCGCGGATGGCGGCGATGGTCGAGCTCATCGAGTCGGCTGCAAGCGCCGTCTCATCGACGGCGGCAGTGATCATCGTCACCGTCTGCGCCTGCAATTCCATCGCCTCGCGGATGCGATCGGCGGAGTGCTGCACTTCTTCGACCGTGTCTTCGATAGACCCATTGGCTTCGACCGTCTGGCGCGTGGCCTGCTGGATCGCGGTGATCTTGGCGGTGATGTCGTCGGTTGCCCGCGCGGTCTGCGAGGCGAGGCTTTTCACTTCCTGGGCCACGACGGCAAACCCGCGGCCGGCATCGCCCGCGCGGGCGGCTTCGATCGTGGCATTGAGGGCAAGCAGATTGGTCTGGCCCGCGATGTCGCGAATCAGGCTCAAAATGGATTCGATAGCTTCAACGTGCGCCGACAGCGCCTGGCTGACCTTCACGGCCTGGCTGGCCTGGTCACCGGCGCGCGTAGCGACGCCTGCCGCGACTTCCACCTCGGTCCGGGCATCCTCAATCGCGCGGATCAGGCCGGCGGCGGTTTGCGCGGCTTCGCGCATGGCGACAGCCGATTGTTCAGCAGCGGCCGCCACTTCACTCGTTTTGCTCAACATTCCCCGCGCCGAAGCGGCGGTCGAACGCGTGCGTTCGGTCAGCGACTTAGATTGCTCCGTGCTGGCCCGGACGAGATCCGACACGCGGCGCTCAAACTCGCCATTTTCACGGCCGCGGCGATCCGCGGCGTCATTGGCTTCGAGCAGTGACACCTGCGCCAGGATGATATCCGCCTCCGCCGAGCTCAAACGGTGGAAGGCGCAGAGCAGTTGCTCGGTCTTTTCCGCGTCGTCCGCATAGCGTTCGACGACCCGGGCGATGATGCGGCCAGCTGCCTCGCCGCGGGCCGCCATGTACGCGGGGACCGACGTGCGGTCCGCATAAAGCTGGCGGCCGTAGGCGGCGACATTCTGGACCCACGCAGCATCGACGTTTCTGCCGTAATTCTCGGCGAAACGTTCGGCCCGGTCCCTGCCAAATTGCGAAACGATCTCGGAAGCGATGATGTCTGCGACATTGTCGCGCAGCAGCTTGACGTCGCGATCGAGAGACTTGTCGCCATTGTAGGCTGCCAGCCGCGCATTCACCTGCTCGTCGGTCAGACGTTGCAGCTGTCCAGTGTCGGCACCCATCCGTTCAATCTCCGTCGTCACGCTTAATATGTGTGACACCGTCCATGCGCCGCGAATGGTTAAGACGGGGTTAGGCCGAAGTGCCGAACTTGCCTCTCGCGGGAGGGGGTCTTAAGCGGCTCGGCCATGAGCAACGCATCAAGCCGGCCGCTGTCGCCGCACCTGTCGATCTGGCGATGGGGCCCGCACATGGCCGTATCCATCTTGCATCGCGCCACCGGGATCGCGCTGACGTTCGCCGGCCTCGGGCTTTTGACCTGGTGGCTGTGGGCGCTCGCCGATGGCGCCGATAGCTATGCCGCGTTCGGGAAAGCGGCGGCGCATCCGCTCGGTCTCGTTGTGTTGATCGGCCTGACCTGGAGCTTCTTTCAACACCTGCTGTCGGGCATCCGTCACCTCATCATGGACACCGGCCAGGGCTTCGAGCTGGGCGTCAACAAGACGATGGCGATCCTGACCGTCGTCGGCTCGCTGATCCTTACCGCGCTCGTCTGGTTCTATCTGCTGGGGGGCGCACGATGAGCCTGGGCAAAAGCGCAACGCCGCTCGGCCGGGTCCGCGGCCTCGGCTCCGCCCATCACGGTGGCGAGCATTGGCTGACCGAGCGCGTCACCAGCATCGCATTGCTGCTGCTCGGCGTGTGGCTGATTGCTTCGCTGCTGTTCCTGCCCCAACTTGACCAGCGCACCGTCCTTGAATGGCTGCGCGCACCGAGCGCGGCAGTGCCCATGGCGCTGCTAATCATCATCGGCTTCAAGCACGCGCTCGATGGCGTCAAAGTTGTCATCGACGATTACGTGCATGAGCCGGGGAATAACTTCGCGCTCAATACACTGATGCTCTTCCTCGCGGTCGGCGCCGGCGCACTGGCGCTGTTTGCGCTTGCCCGCATTGCTTTCGGGACTGTCGCGTGACCGCCTACAAGATTGTCGATCATACCTATGATGTCGTCGTTGTCGGCGCCGGCGGCGCGGGTCTTCGCGCGACCATGGGCGCCGCTGAAGCTGGCCTGAAGACGGCCTGCGTTACCAAGGTCTTCCCGACCCGCAGCCACACTGTCGCCGCGCAGGGCGGTATCGCTGCCGCGCTGGGCAACATGGGCCCGGACAGCTGGCAGTGGCACATGTACGACACCGTCAAGGGCTCCGACTGGCTCGGCGACCAGGACGCGATCGAATATCTCTGCCGCGAGGCGCCTGCAGCGGTCGTCGAGCTTGAGCATATGGGCCTGCCCTTCAGCCGGACGGCCGACGGCCGCATCTACCAGCGCGCGTTCGGCGGCATGACACAAAACATGGGTGAAGGCCCGCCCGCTCAGCGTACCTGCGCGGCTGCCGACCGCACCGGGCACGCGATGCTGCACACGCTTTATTCGCAAAGCCTGGCGCACGATGCCGACTTCTTCATCGAATATTTCGCCATCGACCTGATCATGGACGATGGCGTCTGCCGCGGCGTCGTCGCCTTGTGCCTGGACGACGGATCGATCCATCGCTTCCGCGCGCAGTCGGTGGTGCTGGCGACCGGCGGCTATGGCAAGGTCTATTACACCGCGACCTCCGCGCACACCTGCACCGGCGACGGCAATGCGATGGTGCTTCGTGCCGGTCTGCCGCTGCAGGACATGGAGTTCGTGCAGTTCCACCCGACCGGTATCTACGGCGCGGGCGTGCTGATCACCGAGGGTGCGCGCGGCGAGGGCGGCTACCTCACCAACGCAAATGGCGAGCGGTTCATGGAACGCTATGCGCCGAGCGCGAAGGACCTCGCGAGCCGCGACGTCGTGTCACGCTCGATGGCGATGGAAATCCGCGAGGGCCGCGGCGTCGGTGAGCACAAGGACCACATCTTCCTCCACCTCGATCACATCGACCCGAAGATCTTGCATGAGCGCCTGCCGGGCATCACCGAAACCGCAAAGACCTTCGCCGGTGTCGACCTAACCCGCCAGCCGGTGCCCGTCGCGCCAACGGTCCACTATACGATGGGCGGCATCCCGACGAACTATCATGGCGAGGTCGTCACGCTGAAGGACGGCAATCCGGACGCCGTCGTCCCTGGCCTGTTCGCGGTCGGCGAAGCGGCCTGCGTCAGCGTTCACGGCGCCAACCGCCTTGGCTCGAACAGCCTCATCGACCTTGTCGTGTTCGGCCGCGCCGCCGGCAAGCGGCTTGCGGAGGTCGTGAAGCCCGGCGCCATTCAGCCGTCGCTGACCGATGCCTCGTCCGAATTGGCCCTGTCGCGGTTGGACAAATTCCGTCATGCCGAAGGCGGCAGTTCGACGGCCGATATCCGTCTCGACATGCAGCGGACGATGCAGGCGGATTGCGCGGTCTTCCGCACCGATCGAACCTTGAGTGAAGGGGTGTCGAAGATCGATGCAGTCTACGACCGGATGAAGGACATCCACGTGACCGACCGCAGCCTGATCTGGAATAGCGACCTCATCGAAACGCTGGAGCTCGACAACCTGATCGGCCAGGCCGTCGTCACCATGCATTGCGCAGCCAACCGCAAGGAAAGCCGGGGGGCGCACATGCAGGAAGATTATCCGAAGCGCGACGATGCCAACTGGATGAAGCACACGGTGGGCTGGTTCGATGGCTGGGGCGGTTCCGGTGGCGGCGTGAAGATCGATTACCGCCCGGTGCACGAATACACGCTCACCAAGGACGTCGAGTACATCAAGCCCAAGGCTCGGGTGTACTAAAGCTCGCGTAACGCTGCGCGGTAGTGCGCGGCTTTCTCGGCATAATGGCGCGCGCTTTCACGCAGCATTGCGCGCTCCTGGTCGCTCAGCTCGCGAACCACGCGCGCGGGTGCTCCGACGATCAGGCTGCCCGCAGCAAAGCGCTTGCCTTCGGTGACAAGTGCGCCGGCACCCACAATGCATTCGGTTTCGATGATCGCGCCGTTCAGGACGCGAGCGCCCATTCCTATCAGACAGTCGTCGGCAATCGTGCAGCCATGAAGGATCGCCTGGTGGCCGATGGTGACCCGCGCGCCGATCGTCAGCCGGAAATCCGCGTCGCTATGTCCGACCGCGCCGTCCTGAAAATTCGTCTCGTCGCCGAGGATCAGTGGCGTGTTGTCACCTCGCAGCACGGCCCCGAACCATACGCTCGCGCGTGACCCCAGCCTCACATCGCCGATCAGGTCGGCCGAAGGAGCGGCCCAGGCGCCATCGCCGAGCTTCGGGCGCCGATCATCGATTTCGTAGGACGGCATGAATCCGTTCTAACGCGGGCTTCGCGCAAAAGAGAAGGCCGGGCAGGATTGCTCCCACCCGGCCTTCCGGAGTGTTGAAACGACGGGTTTTAGAAACGCAGGCTGAGCGTTCCCGAAACCGTCCGCGGCGCGCCGATCTGAACGAAGTTCGGGTTGCCGTAGTTGGTGCCGCTGAAGGCCTGGTTCAGTCCACCGCCGAACCCGCCGACGTAGAACTTGTCGAACAGGTTGTAGACGTTGAGCTGGAAGTAGCTCTTCTCGAGACCCGGGATCATCGTCAGCTTGACGCGCGCGTCGAGATTGACGAGCCAGTAGGCCGGAGCCTTGGCGGGGAAGATCTCGACCACGTTCGTGCCGCCAACGGCGCCGCTGTAGGTCGGCATGTTGGTGTCGAAGATGTACCGTGGACCGGTCTTCTTCGCCGTGACGCCAAGCTCGAACACCGACAGGCGGCCCTGAGCCGAGGCACCATATTGATACTTCGGCGCACCGGACTCGTAGTTTCCGGCCGTGAAGGCGCAGCTGCGGATGATGTTCGACTGGGTCGCACCGGCCGGGATGTTGTCGCAGTCGTTGACCTGCGTCGCGCCCGTGCCGAAACGGCCGATCTGGATGTTGTCCTGGATCTTCGACCGGTTCCACGAACCGAACGCATACAGGGTCAGCTCCTTGATCGGCTCGTAAGCGACAGAGCCGTCGATGCCCCACTTATTCACGCGACCAAGGTTCCGGTAGACCGTCTGGTCGAGTTCCGGATCATAGGCCGAAGCCAGACGATTGTTGAACTTCGTATACCAGCCGGAAAGCTGCGCCTGGATCTTCGAGGTCGAGTAGCGGAGGCCGCCGTCGAACGAGTCGGTGGTCTCCGGCCGCGGCTTCGCCTGATCAGTGCCCGCCGGATAGTAGAAGGCGTTGTACAGGTTATCCGTGCTCGGGACCGAGATGTTCTTCGTATAGCTCGCGAAGGCCGAAAGAGCGGGCGTGAAATTATACACGACACCGAGGTCGGGCAGGAACTTCTTGTACTTCAGGACGCGATGGCCCGGAGGCGAGAAGCCCGTAACGGCGCCGGTCGTCGCGTTGAACGAATACGGATTGTTCGCGGCGATGATGGCGTCGAGCGCGCTGTTCGAACCGCTGCACTCGACGAAGCCGCTGGCCGACGAGGTGAAGCAGTTGTTCTGCAGGTCGCGGGTGAAGAACGGCATGCTGGCCGCGACCTTCACGAACAGGTTGCCGAAGCGGCCGTTATATTCGACGGCCGGCTTGTCGAGAATCGCGTAGGACTGGCGATCGCGCTTCTGGAGCAGGATGCCCGTCGGCGTCGACAGCGGGTTATTGACCGGGAAGACGTCGAACGGTTCGCCGTTAGGCTGCAGAAGGCCGATTTGGCCCGTCTGGCGGTGGTTCGAATAATCGTGCGTAAAGGCCACTCGGACGCTCTGATCCGGCGTGAACTGGTAACGCAGACCCGCGACGACCGCATAACGACGAGTGCGCGTCTGGCTCGGCGCCAGCACGTTCACGATGTCACGGGTGTCGCCGTCGCCGTTGAGGTCGACGCCATTCAGATACGGCTTGCCGCCGAAATACCCGCCTACGCAGGTGATGTTCGCGTTCGGCGCCGCCGTGGAGCAATTGGCGCGACCGCCCGTCGGATTGATGTCGTACGCATATTCACGCGCATCGACCGTGCCGCCGCCGTTGGCCTTGGTGTACTGGAAGCTCGGGTCGACCGTCAGCGTCAGCTTGTCAGTGAGCGTGAAGCGCGAGTTGCCGCGGAAGTTCGCGCTGTTCGACGGATTGTAACGGCGATCGAACTCGGTTCCGCAGGTGCTGGCGGCATCGGCCACGCCGCGAACGCCTGGCGCGATCTGGCACGGATAGTTGATCTTGTACTCGCGCTCGTCGTTGTTGCGCGGGAAGCGGTTGCCCGTGCCCGAACCGACGACGCGCGGGTCATCCCAACGCAGCGGCAGCGAACCGAAGAAGTTGTTGCGATCTTCGTTGTAGCGGCCCGAAATGGCAAAGAAGTCACCGTTGCTGCCGAGCGGCTGGTAGACCTTGCCGTTGAACTGCTGCCGGTCGAGCTTGCCGTAATTGTTGTACGGGTTGCGGTAGGTCGAGGTGCTGCCCGCGATATAGGCGCGCGTGCCCCACGGTGTGAATTCGCCGGTGTCGAGCAGGCCGAACACGCGACGGTAATCGAAATCACCGATCGAGCTGTTCAGGATGAAGCCGGGCTTGGTGCCTGGGTTGCGGCTGCGCTGGTTGATCGTGCCGCCGACGGCCGAAGCGGTCGGCGAGTCGACGTCGGTCGAGCCGAGGTTGACGTTGACCTGCTCCAGGATTTCCGGGTCGATCGAGAAGTTGGAGTAGATGTTGTAGTTGCCGCTGTCGTTCAGCTGGATGCCGTCGAGCGTGTAGCTGATGCGGGTCGAGTCGAAGCCGCGCATGGTCAGCGTGCCGCCGGCGTTGCCGTAGGCATCGTTGTTCTGGAAGCTGACGCCCGGAACGATGTTGATCGTGTCGAGCACGGTCTGACCTGGGCCGCTACGGCTGATCATTTCCTGCGTCACGACGGCCTTCGCCTTCGGCGCGTTCGGCGTCTGGATGCCGCCGACGTCCTTGGTCCGGGTGCCGGTGATGACGATCGTCGACTTTTCGGTCTCGATGGTACCGGTGGACTGAGCGAATGCGCCCGACGACACGAGTGCCGTCGTGCAGAACAGCACGATTTTCTTCAAAGGAAATACTCCCCCGCAAACAGTTGCGAATCTGGTGGAAACCCCGGCGGGCTATTAGCGGATTGAGACGCGAATGTTACAGCCGCGGGGCTCGCGTTAACGATTCATCCGGAACCGTTGCATGAATGCCACTACGAGCAATTTTCAACGGCGATCGAGGGATTTCCCCAGCGCGACGAATCCGTAGACGAGCGGTGGCACGAGCAGCGCGGAGAGAACGACCTTCGCCAGCATTTGCCCCAGCAGCAGCTCGCCGATGGGAAACACGCCGTAAAAGGCGACGGTGATGAAGATCAGCGTGTCGACGACCTGGCTCAGCACGCTGGCGATGCCCGCGCGCAGCCACAGCAGGCCGGTGCCTTCCCGCGCCTTCAGGCGGCTGAAGATGGTGACGTTGAGGAACGTGGAAATGCCGTAGGCGAGAACGCCGCCAAGCCAGATGCGCGGCGTTCCGCCCATCACGGTTTCAAACGCCGAAAGGCGCGCCGGATCCATCTGCGGGGAGGCGGGCAGCGCGAGCACGACGAGGCTCAAAAGCAGCGAGATGATCAGCGGTACGAAACCGACCAGCACCAGCCGATTCGCGGTGTCGCGCCCGTGCAGTTCGGCAACCGAACTCGACGTGACGACCAGCAGCAGAAAAGCGAAGATGCCGGCTTCCACGGCCAGCGGTCCGAGCCCAACCTGCTTGTTGCCGAGCACCCCGGCGATGCAGACCATGCCGCCGTAGAAGATCGACAAGGCGAAAAGGGACAGCGGGATTGCGCGCGGCTGATCGTTCATGCGCGATGCGTAGCGTCTTTGCGTATCGGCGCAACCGCCGTTGACCGGGCATCCCCCGCGCGGCTAGCGCGCGCACCGTGACTTCCGACAGCCTCGACATTGTGGCGATCGGCGATGCGATCGTCGACGTCATCGCGACCACTGACGATGCCTTCATCGAGCGACACGGGCTGCCGCGTGGCGGCATGCAGTTGCTCGATGCGGAGCAAGCCGACGCTTTGTACGCGGCGATGGGTCCGGCACGGGAGATTAGTGGCGGTTCCGCGGCGAACAGTATGGCCGGCGCTGCCGCGCTAGGGCTGAACGCGGCGTTTGTCGGACAGGTCGCCGACGATCAGCTCGGGGCGATCTTCGCGCACGACATGCGTTCACTCGGCGTGCGGTTTGAAACGCCCGCGATCGCCTCTCCGCCGCCAACCGGGCGCTGTCTAATCCTCGTGACGCCCGATGCGCAACGAACGATGAATACATGCCCTGGTGCCAGCCATGAGCTGACTCCAGCCGCGCTCGATGCGGAGTTGATCCGCTCTGCCAGTGTGACCTTCCTCGAAGGCTATTTGTGGGGGCCGGAGCGGCCGCGCGCCGCGATGCTGGAAGCGGCAAAGATTGCGCATTCGGCCAGCCGCACCGTCGCGTTCACGCTCTCCGAAAGCCTGTGCCTCGGGGAACGCCGCTCCGGTGTGATGAGCATGATCGACGCGGGAACCATCGACCTGTTGTTCGGCAACGAGGACGAGGTGCGGCACCTGACCGGCTGCGGGACGCTGGGCGAATGCCTCGCCCAACTGTCGACCAAAGTTGCCACGTTGGTCATCACGCGCGGTGCTGATGGTGCGATTGCCAGGTCCTCCAGTGAAACGGTCGAAGTCTCCGCCCCGCGCGTCCAGCGCGTCGTCGATACCACCGGCGCGGGCGACCTTTTTGCGGCGGGCTTCCTCGCTGCGCGCTGTCGCGGACGACCGCTGAAAGCCTGCCTCGAAACTGGCGGCATCGCAGCAGCCGAAGTCATCTCCCACTTCGGCGCGCGTCCCGAGGCGAACATCAAGGAGCTTGCAGGCCTGTGAAGCATGTGAAGCGTCTTGCGGTTTATTGCGGCTCCGCTGCTGGGTTGCGCCCAGAGTTTGCGGAAGCAACCCGGGCGACCGCTGCTGCGATGATCGGCCGCGGCGTCGACCTCGTTTACGGCGGTGGCCGTCTCGGCCTGATGGGCTTGATCGCCGATAATGTGCTGGCGGGCGGCGGAAAGGTGTTCGGGGTGATTCCGCGCGCGCTGGTCAATCTGGAAGTCGCGCACGAAGGCGTGACCGAGCTCCACACCGTCGACACGATGCATGAGCGCAAGGCGAAGATGACCGATCTCGCCGATGCGTTCCTGGCTATGCCGGGTGGCATTGGCACCCTCGACGAATTGTTTGAGGCGTGGAGCTGGAATGCGCTCGGCTATCACGCCAAGCCCTTTTGCCTGCTCAACGTCGACGGCTTCTGGGACGGCATGATCGCCTTCATCGACCATGCGACGGAAAGCGGGTTCCTGTCGGCGCAGCGCCGCAGCCAGCTGCTGGTCGCGGCAAGCCCCGAGGAAGCGCTGGAAAAACTGGACGAAGCCGCCGCAGCCGCTACGCAGGGTATGGTCTGGTAAGAAGCGCGGGGGAGGCGCTTTTCATGAATCAAAAGCTGCTCGGGATCGTCGGGATCCTGGTGATCCTCGGCATCGCCTTTGCGCTGTCGACCAACCGCCGCGCGATCCGCGTGCGCGCCGTCGGCGCGGCATTCGCGTTGCAAGCGGCAATCGCCTTCCTGGTTTTGTACACCAGCGGCGGCCGCGCAGTGATCCAGACGCTCTCGGCCGGCGTCGGCAATCTTCTCGGCTACGCCAACAAGGGCACCGAATTCCTGTTCGGCCCGAGCGACGCCAACCCGCTGGCGCACACCTTCGCCATTGCCGCGCTGCCGGTGATCATCTTCTTCGCCAGCCTCGTCGCCATCCTTTACTATCTCGGAATCATGCAGCGTATCGTCCGCTGGGTCGGCGGTGCGATCGGCTGGGTGACCGGAATCAGCCGCGTCGAATCTCTGTCGGCCGCAGCCAATATTTTCGTCGGCCAGTCGGAATCACCGCTGGTCGTGCGGCCCTATCTCGCCGCGCTGCCGCCATCCCGGCTGTTTACTGTCATGTGCGTCGGCATGGCCGGTGTCGCCGGCACGATTCTCGCCGCCTACGCCAGCCTGCTCGGCCAGCAATATCTGCCCTATTTGCTCGCGGCAGCTTTCATGTCGGCGCCCGGCGGCATCCTGATGGCCAAGATGATCATGCCTGACGACGTCGCCGCCCCTGGAGAGCTTCCGCTCGAAGGCGGCGTCAGCGACGAAGATCAGGTCGATGTCGCCGAAACCTTCGAGGAAGGGGAGAAGCCCGCGAACATCATCATGGCCGCCGCGCAAGGCGCGCAGACCGGCGTCAAGCTTGCCGTCGCGGTCGGCGCGATGGTTCTTGCATTCGTCGCGCTGGTCGCGCTCGCAAACGGCATCCTCGGCGGGCTCGGCAACATGGTCGGCGTACCGGACCTCAGCTTCCAGCGTATTATCGGCTACGTCTTCGCGCCGGTCATGTACCTGATCGGCGTCCCCTGGAGCGAGGCCGGCACTGCGGGGGGGCTGTTCGGCACCAAGCTGGTGCTGAACGAATTCGTCGCCTTCATCGACCTTGGCCAGATGGGGCCAGCTGTGCTGAGCGAGCGCAGCCGTGCCATCGTCACTTTCGCGCTGTGCGGCTTCGCCAACTTCAGCTCGATCGCGATCCAGATGGCGGTCACCGGCAGCCTGGCGCCCAATCAGCGACCAGTGATTGCCAAGCTCGGCATCCGCGCCCTCCTCGCCGGCAGCCTCGCCAACCTGATGAGTGCGGCGCTCGCCTCGCTGATGCTGCCCTGATCCCAAACCTCTGCTAAGATACGAACATGGCCACGATTTCTGCTGACAATATCGCGTCCGTCTCCCTGAAGGATGCGGACCGGGATCCCGACGGTTTCGCGCAAAAGCTGGGCCGCAGCTTCGAGGAATACGGCTTCGCAATTGTCTCCGATCACGGCATTTCCGATGAACTGATCCAACGCGCCGAAGCCAAGGCAAAGGAATTCTTCGCGCTACCGGAGGACGTGAAGCGCAAGTATCTGGTGCCGGGCAGCGGCGGCGCACGCGGCTACACGCCATTCGGCATCGAAACCGCCAAGGGCCACAAGGCGCACGACCTCAAGGAATTTTGGCACGTCGGCCGCGACCTGCCGCAAGGCCACCGCTTCCGCGACCACATGCCCGATAATCTCTGGCCGTCCGAGGTGGCGGGGTTCAAGGAGACGTTCCAGGAGCTATTCGCGACCTTCGACCGCAGCGGCCTGAAGGTCCTGAAAGCCATCGCGCGTTACCTCAAGATCGACGAGAACTATTTCGAGGACGCGGTGCACGAGGGCAATTCGGTTCTCCGCGCGCTCCACTACCCGCCGCAGAGCGAGCCGACTGGCGAACACATCCGCGCGGGCGCGCACGAGGATATCAACGCGATCACGCTGCTGCTCGGCGCCGAAGAAGCGGGGTTGGAACTGCAGACGCGCGACGGCCGCTGGATCCCCGTTTCACCCCGGCCGGGCGAGATCGTCATCAATATCGGCGACATGCTGCAGCGGCTGACCAACGGCCGCCTCCGCTCGACGCCGCACCGCGTGGTCAATCCGACACCCGACCGCGCAAGCAAGGCACGCTACTCGATGCCCTTCTTCCTGCACTTCCGGTCGGATTTTTTGATCGAAGCGCTGCCGGAGACAGTGTCGGCGGGCGAGCAGCCGAAATGGCCGCCCATCACCGCCAACGACTATCTCCAGGAGCGCCTCCGCGAGATCAAGCTGGTTTGAGGACTGGCGCCGCGCGGCGACGGATCGTCAGGCCGATCCCAGCGAAGCCAAGCAGCATCATCGCCCAGGTCGCGGGCTCTGGTACAGCGGTAAAGTTCAGGGTCAGTCGCGAAGGTGGGCCGCCGCGCACGTCGACGCTGCCAACTTGGTTGAAGCTGCCGGTGCCGCCGGCGAACCGGCCGGTTCCGTTGGTGATGTTGTAAGTGAACAGCAGATCGAAAAGACCCATCGTGGCGGTGGCCGCGGATGTACCCGAGAAATTCCCGCTGAACTGATCGACGCCAAAATTGATGATGTAGGTTCCAGTAACGGGTCCGGTCGCTCCCGTCGTGCAGGCCGTGTGGCTGTAAGTGAAGGCGCCGTAGGATGAGCTGGTCCCGCTGCCGCTGGCCAGGCCTTGAAATACAGGACAAGACGGATCGGCGCCGACACTCGCCGTCGCGGTGGCCGTTCCGGAGAACGGAATCACGGCGGCGGATGCGGGCACTGCCTGAGATAATGCCACGCTGAGCGCCGTGGCGATGAGGGATGCTCGATACATATTTGCCTCCTGTTGTTGGGAGGCAGCGGAGTACGTCGGTGGCTCGCTCGCCCGAATGATCGACGTCTGATGGATTGCCGATGATCTTCGGACGGCGGAAAATGCTTAGCATCCTCCGGCCGACGCGACTGAACACCGAAACGATTTGAACGAAGCGCGTGGCCGCCTCGTTTAGGCGTCTCCCAGTTCAACGGAGGAATCATGACCAGCGTAATTTCGGCCGTGTTCGATAGTGAGAATGACGCGCATCGCGCAGTGGAGGACCTGCGAGCGGCGGGCGCCAGCGACGATGGCATCTCCCTGATCGGACGTCACGGCGAGCATGATGTTTCCTCGGACGACGGCGACAGCAATGACGGAAACGTTGCTCGCGGTCTCATCGGCGGCGGTGCGTTGGGCGCTGGCCTCGGCGTTGCCGCCTTGGCAATCCCAGGAGTCGGACCGCTGGCGGCCGCGGGCGCTATCGCTGCGTCAGCTATACCCAGCGCGCTGGGCATCGGCGCCGCAGCTGGCGCCGCAGCAGGCACGCTCAAGGAAATGTTCCAGAAGCACGGCGTCAGCGATGAAGACGCGAGCTACTATGACCAGCGCGTAAGCTCCGGCGGCACGTTCGTCTCCGTCGACCCGAACCGATCGGGAATCGATGCCGATGAGGCGCGCGAAATTCTTCGTCGTTCAGGCGGACACAGCGCTTCGAGTGCCAGCCAGTCGCAGATGGCCCGTCAGACCGACGCCACAATCTAAGCCAGCACTGACATTAAAGGAGAGCGCGCTAGTTTCGGCTAGCGTGCTCGCCCCTCTAGATTCTGCGGCCCAAATCCGAACGGGATTAACTCGCCAATGTTGTGCCGCTCGATCGCCGAGCCGTCACCGCTTGCACAGATAATTCCCACATCGCGTCCGCTGAGCTGCGCCGCTTCCAAAATTGCCTGACGGCAGCCGCCACATGGCGTGCAAACCGTGGCATCCGTTCCGCCGACGACCGCGATGCGCGCGACCTTGTCGAGGCCGAACTGATGCTGCGCCGTCGTGAGTGCGCTCTGTTCCGCGCACAGGCCGAGGCGATAGCAGGCGTTTTCCATGTTTGCGCCGGTAACCACTTCGCCGTCGACCGATTCGATCGCGCAGCCGACATGGAAATTGGAATAGGGTGCGTAGGCCTTGGCAGCCGCCGCGCGCGCTTGCTCCAGCAATTGTTCATCCGTCATGCTCTTGTCCTTAAGCGCCGGCACGGGGCATGCGCCAGCCATGCCGAACGATAAGGTGCCGAGTCGAATGCGTTTCCTAGCTATTGCCGCGCTGCTTGCCGCGGCTGTTGTTCCAACGCCTGCCCTCGCCTGGGGGAAGACGGGTCACCGCGTGGTCGCCGCGATCGCGGATACCCAGCTCAGCGGACTTGCCCGAGCGAACGTGGAGAAAATCCTCGGCCCCGGCGAGACACTCGACGAGGCCGCCAACTGGCCTGACGAGATGCGCTCCGCGCCCGGGCAATTCTGGCAGAAGACCTCGACACCGTGGCACTACGTGACGCTCAACGGCATCATCTACGATCATGCGCCGCCCGAAGGCGATGCGCTGGAAGCGCTGGCGAAGTTCAGCAAGACGCTGCGCAATCCCAACGCCAGCCAGTCCGACAAGCAGATGGCGCTGCGCTTCATCGTCCATCTGGTCGGCGATCTTCACCAGCCGCTCCACAACGGCAAATGCTGCGACAAGGGCGGCAACGATGTGAAAGTGTCCTGGTTCGGCAAGCCCACGAACCTCCACGCCGTGTGGGACTCGCAGCTGGTCGATGAGGAGCAGCTTTCGTTCACCGAGCTGGCGGCGAAGCTAGAGCGGCACATCTCGAATGACGAAGTGATCAAGTGGTGGGATATCAATCCGCGCGACTGGACGAGCGAGAGCGCCGAAATCCGCGACACGCTTTACCCCGGACCGGCCAAGCCGAAGCCCGGTCAAAAGCTGAAGAAGGGTGAGAAGCCGCTGCCGGAATTGTCCTACTCGTACGTCTACAAGTTTACGCCGTTGATGGAGCAGCGCCTGAGCCAGGGTGGCGTGCGTCTGGCTGCCTATCTGAATGCGCTGTTCGCCCAGCCGCCGGTGACTGAATGATCCGTCGCAGTGCCGCGGCGCTTGCCGCGTTATTTCTGTCGGCCTGCGCAGGTCAGATCGCGTCGCCGGTCGCCACGAAGGCGCCGGTTGCGGCTGCTCCCATTGAGGTCCAAATCCTCGCCTTCAACGACTTCCACGGCAATCTCGAAACGCCCCCGCCGTTTGACATCGTCGAGCCGGACGGAAGCAAGCGCCAAGTCGTCAGCGGCGGCGCAGCCCATCTCGCCGCGGCGCTCGCCGGTCTGCGAACAGGGCACGCGAACACCGTCACAGTGTCCGCCGGCGACACGATCGGCGCATCGCCGCTCATCTCGGCGAACTACCTCGACGAGCCGACCATCGGCGCGATGAACTTGCTCGGTCTCGAGTTCAATTCGGTGGGGAACCACGAGTTCGATCGTGGCAGCGATGAGCTGAAGCGCATGCAAACCGGCGGCTGCGTCAAATACACGCGCCGCATTCCGTGCGCGGTCGAACCCTTCGCCGGCGCCCGCTTCCGCTACCTCGCCGCCAACGTGGTGCAGGCCGATGGCTCGACGATCTTTCCGTCGACGGGTTTGAAGCGCTTCGACACCCCTGCCGGCCCGATCACCATCGGCTTCATCGGCATGACGCTGAAAGGGACTGGCAATCTCGTGACGCCGTCGGGCGTCCGCGGGCTCACATTCAAGGACGAAGCTGAAACCGCCAATGCGCTCGTCCCCAAACTCAGGGCAGAAGGCGCGGATACCATCGTCCTGCTGATCCACCAGGGCGGCAAGCTTCCGACCTTCACCAGCGGTGACGGCTGCGAAGGCTTGTACGGCGAGATCCTGCCGATCCTGCCCAAGCTGGATGCCGCGATTGCGACGGTCGTTTCTGGCCACACGCACTGGGCCTACGTCTGCCGCGGGACGCCGAACGTAGGCGCGGGCCGGCTGATGACCAGCGCGGGCAAATACGGTTATTTCGTCACCGACCTTCGCCTCGACTTCGACCCCGCCACGCGGCGGCTGGTCGCCCAGGACGCGAAAAACATCGTCGTCGGAAATGGCGATCGTGGCGAGGATGCAGGTGAGAAAGCGTTGGTTGGTCGCTACGCCGCTGCCGTCAAACCCCTCGCCGACCGGGTCGTCGGTAAGCTGACCGCCCCGGCGCCCCGCGACGAGCGCGATGGCGAAAGTCCGGCGGCGGACATGATCGCCGATTCGATGCTTGGCGCCACGCGGTCGAATGCCATGGGTGGCGCGCAGATTGCGTTGGTCAACGCGACCGGGGTGCGCATCGGCATGCCCGCCGGGGACATTCGCTACGGGCAAGCCTTTCAGATGATGCCGTTCGGGAACAACCTCGTCGTGATGACGCTGACCGGCGCGCAGCTGAAGACGGTGGTTGAGCAGCAATACAAGGACGTAGACCTTGCCAAGTCGAGCCGGGTGGCGGTCCTCGCCCCCAGCGCCGGCTTCACCTATGCCTACGACCTCGCGCGCCCGGCGATGGACCGCATCCGGGACATGCGTCTCAATGGGAAGCCGATTGCGCCAACCGGCCGCTACCGTGTCGTGGTGAATAACTACCTTGCCTCGGGCGGCGACGGACTGACCGGCTTCACCGCCGGGACGGATGTCACCGACCAGGGCATTGTCGACCTGGACGCCTATGTCGACTGGATCGCTCCCGGCCGGACGCCGCCGCTACCCGATCGTACCCGCGCGATCCGCTAGCGCAGCGGCGGTTCGTCGAAGCTGCGCAGCTTGCGACTGTGCAGGCCTTCGCCTTCCTTCTGAAGCAGGTTCAATGCCTCGATCCCGATCCTGAGGTGCTGGCTGATCGCGCGCTCGTAAAAAGCGTTTGCCTGGCCCGGGAGCTTCAGCTCTCCGTGGAGCGGCTTGTCGGACACGCAAAGCAGCGTCCCGTACGGCACTCGGAAGCGATACCCCTGCGCCGCGACCGTCGCCGATTCCATGTCGATGCCGACAGCCCGGCTCTGGTTGAACCGCAGTGCGGAGGCGGCATAGCGTAACTCCCAGTTGCGGTCGTCCGTCGTAACGACCGTGCCCGTGCGAAGCCGTTTCTTGACGCTGTCCTCGTCTTCCCCGGTGATGGTCGTGGTCGCGTCGAACAGGGCGTTCTGGACCTCGGCGATCGCCGGCAACGGAATTTCGGGCGGAAGCATTTCGTCCAGCACATGGTCGTCGCGAAGATAGGCGTGCGCGAGCACGTAATCGCCAATCGTCTGACTGGGCCGCAAGCCGCCGCAGTGGCCGATCATCAGCCATACTTCGGGCCGCAGCACGGCGACGTGATCGCAGGCCGTCTTCGCGTTGGACGGACCTACGCCGATGTTGACTAGGGTGATGCCGGTCCGGTCCCCGGTCATCAAATGATAGGCCGGCATTTGATGCCGCCGCCATTGACCCGCGGCGATCTGCGCTTCGGCGTTGGTGAGCTCACCGGGTTCGTAGACCGCGCCGGGGACCGACAGGCCGGTGAAACGGCTATCCTTGCGCCGAAGGCTGTCGATCGCGACGCCGACGAATTCGTCGACGTAGCGGACATAGTTGGTGAACAGGACGAACTGCTGGAAATGCTCGGCGGGGGTGCCCGTATAGTGCCGCAGGCGCGCGAGGCTGAAGTCGGTGCGCGGGCCATCGAACAGGGCGAGCGGCCGGGGAGCGTCGGGCGCGCTGATCCACGTTCCGTCCGCGATCTCGTCGCCCAGGTGGACTAGTTCGTTCGACGGGAAGAAGCGTGAGAGCTCGGCCGTGCCGATGTCCCCGACGTGGATCCCGCTATTCTCGATAACGTACGCATAAGGGATCTCGCTCGCCGAATGACCCACCGACACGTGGACGTCATAATCGCGGCTGAGATGATCGAGCTGTTCGACCAGGTAGCCACGGAACAGTTCCGGCCGCGCGATGCTGGTCGTGTACGTCCCCGCCTGATTGAGCCGCGCGAACGCGCGGGGAATGGGCGCGGCGGGCGCCTTGCCGGAATATTCCACCCGCAGCTCAGGGTAGGAAAACGCACCTTCCTTCCGCGACTGGGGATCGGGCGGCGTGCCGTCCTCGACGTAGCGCGCGAGGGCCTGACGGAGATTGGCGACGGACTGATCGTAAATGGTCGTCAGCTGGTCGACGACGTCGTGGGAATTCAACCTGGATTTCATGGCCTGCACTAATCGTGCCGGGCGCACTCGCGCAAGTATCGGGAAATTGCCTGCTTCGGACGGCCCCCGGACATTTTTCCGGCGGCGATGGTGCCCAGGAGAGGACTCGAACCTCCACGCCCTTGCGAGCGCCAGCACCTGAAGCTGGTGCGTCTACCAATTCCGCCACCTGGGCACGTTGAACCGAACTATGTGGTAGGCCGGCGCGCTTAGAGGGGCGCGGCGCGCCTTGTCAACGCCGGTTCGCGAGGGCAAAGCGCCCGGCCATGGTCGACCGTTCGGAAACTCTCGTAACCGTGTTCGGAGGCGGCGGCTTCATCGGCCGCTACGTCTGCGAATATTTGCTGAAGAATGGCGCCCGAGTGCGTGTCGCCCAGCGCAACCCGCGCGCGGCTTACACCATCCAGCCGCTCGGGCAGGTCGGTCAGGTCGGTTACGAACGGGCCGACATCACGAAGCCGGCAAGCGTTGCGCATGCCCTGCGCGGCGCGACGGCGGCGATCAACCTGTGCGGCGTGTTCGGCAAGAACATGCGCAGCGTACATGTCAACGGCGCGGATAACGTCGCGAAGGCAGCCGCTGCCGCGGGATGCCGGTCGCTGGTGCAGATTTCCGCCATTGGCGCCGACCCGAACGGCGAAGCATATTATGCACGCACCAAGGGCGAAGGCGAAGCGGCGGTCCGCAAGGCGTTCGAGCGCGCGACCGTCGTCCGCCCATCGCTGGTCTTTGGACCGGAAGACAATCTCACCAACCGGTTCGCCGGCATGGCGCAGCTGCCAGTGCTCCCCGTCCTCGCGCCGGGCAGCAAGTTCCAACCCGTCTACGTCCGCGATCTGGGACAAGCGATTGCCATGGCCGCGCTGGATCCGCAGCGCTTCGGCGGCCAGACGTTCGAGATCGGCGGACCGCAGGTGATGAACATGCTGGAATTGCATCGCGCCATTCTGGAAATGACGCAGCAGAAGCCCGAGGTGGCGGTCCTGCCGAACATCGCCGGGACGATCCTGTCGAAGCTCGGCTTCCTGCCCGGCGCGCCGCTGACGGCCGACCAGTGGATCATGCTCCAGCAAGGCAGCGTTCCGAGCGGTAGCCTGCCCGGTCTCGAAGCTTTTGGCATCCACCCGACGCCGCTCGCCGCCGTCGGCTACGAATGGCTCGGCCGCTACCACAAGGGCGGGAAATTCGCCGGGCGCCGGATTAACTTGACCGCGACCAACTGAGCCTCGACGCTCCGCTCATGCCTATTTTGCTGATCGCGATCATCCTCGGCATCGTCGAGGGCGTCACCGAATTCCTTCCGGTCTCCTCGACCGGCCACCTGATCCTGGCCACCGAGCTTCTCGGCTTTGATGCTGAGAAATGGGCGGCGTTCAACGTTATTATCCAGCTCGGCGCGATCCTGGCGATCGTCGTGCTGTACTGGCGGACCTTCTGGGCAGTGCTGGAAGGCATGCTGAAGGGAAACGCCGTGTCATGGCGGTTCGTCCGCAACGTCCTGATTGGCTTCCTGCCGTCCGCCATCCTTGGCTTCCTGCTGATCAACAAGATCGAAGCCCTTCTCGGCAACGCGCACATCGTTGCCATCGCGCTGATCGTCGGCGGCGTCGCCATCCTGATCATCGAGAAGATGGTGAAGCGGACGGACATCATCGGCGTCGCGGAAATGCCATTGAAGACGGCGATCGGCGTCGGTCTCGTCCAATGCCTGGCGATGATCCCCGGCGTCAGCCGCTCGGGCGCCACGATCATGGGCGGCCTGTCACTCGGGGTTGAACGGCGCACGGCGGCGGAATTCAGCTTCTTCCTCGCCATTCCGACCATGGTCGGGGCGACCACGCTCGAACTCGTAAAGCATCACGACACCTTGCTCTCGGGCGCAAGCGGCGTCGGCTTCACCGCCGTTGCCGTCGGTTTCATCGTCAGTTTCATCGTGGCGATCGTCGTCGTCCGCGGCTTCGTCGCCTATATTTCGCGGCACGGCTTCGCCCCCTTCGCGTGGTACCGCATCGTCGCCGGCGTGGCCGCGCTCGTCTGGCTCTCGATTCGCTAGATTTTCTTTGACGACGCTGCATGCTAAGTAGTGAATTCAATCACTTACTGGTGCTCGCAATGCGTAAGACCGTCGTCGCCCTTTCGACCCTGATCATCGCCGTTCCGGCCGCCGCGCAGCCGGTCGCTCCGCAGCTGCCGCCGGTGTTCACCGATCCCGCGAGTGCGCAGCGGCTGACCGGAGTTCTCGATGCCATCACCGACGCGGTGCTGAGCATGCGCGTGGGTGAGGTTCGCGCCGCGATCGATGGGCGAGAGCCGACGCCGCAGGAAAGGGCCATGACGGTCCGCGACATGGCCCGTCGCGACGATCCCAATTTCGACCGGCATCTGCACGGGAAGCTGGCGGCCGTTGGACCGACGATCCAGCAGGGTGCGCAGGCCGTGAACCGCGCTTGGCCGGAAGTTATGCGCAGCCTCGATCAGGCGCAGCGCTCGATCGAACGCGCGGTCGCGAATCTGCCCGATCCCACTTATCCGCGCCGCTAGACGCCCCGCGCTTAACCGTTAAAGCAGCCACGTCATGTGGCAGCTCTTCCAGTTTCCGTTGTGCCCCTTTTCGCGCAAGGTCCGTCTCGTGCTGGCCGAGAAGGGGGTCGGACATGAGCTCGTCCGCGAAAATCCCTGGGAAAAGAGGGACGAGTTCCTCGATCTAAACCCGGCAGGGGAGACTCCGGTGATGGTCGAACCCGACCAGGCGGTGACGCTGATCGGGTCGCAGCCGATCGTCGAATATCTTGATGAGACGGTGGACCGCATGCCGATGATCCACGGCAATGCCGCCTTCCGCGCCGAGGTCCGGCGGATGACGGAATGGTTCGACATCAAGCTTTATCGGGAAGCGGTCGAGCCACTGATGAACGAGCGCATGCGCAAGCGGCTGGTCAATCGTGAGAGTCCTGACACGCGCGTGCTGCGCGAAGCGATGCGCACCGCGTCGGAGCATCTCGATTATCTCGATTATCTGCTCGATCATCGCCGCTGGCTCGCCGGACCCGGGCTAAGCCTCGCCGACTTTACAGCGGCCGCGCACCTCAGCGTGATCGACTATCTCGGCGCGCTCGACTGGCGCGGGCACAAGCAGACCAAGGACTGGTACGCGGTGATGAAGTCGCGGCCCTGCTTCCGGCCGCTGCTTGCCGAGCGCATGGAGGTGATCGTTCCGCCCGGCCATTACGACAAGGTCGATTTCTAGCCGGGGCATGACCAACATTTAATTGAGGGGAACGCCGCAACCACTCGTTGAGCAAGCCGTCACAAATCGACAGGAGCTTGTCATGCGCGTTCTCAAATTGGTCGTCGCAGCATCGATTGTTTCGTCAATTGCCGTTGTTTCGCCAGCCCAAGCCGCAGGCTGCCTGAAAGGCGCCGCCGTCGGCGGGGTGGGCGGCCATCTTGCGCATCACCACGCTATCCTCGGCGCAGCGGTTGGCTGCGCGGTGGGGCATCACATGGCGCACAAGAAAGCGATGGCGAAGAAGGCCTAGGCTGCCATCAGGGCGCCGCGATAGACCTGGTCCTCCAGCGTCCGTCCGGCGCCCAGCGCCACGCAGCTCATTGGGTCTTCAGCGACGATCACGGGCAGCCCGGTGGCGTCCTGAAGCACCGTATCGAACTCGCGGAGCAGCGAGCCGCCGCCGGTCATGGTAATGCCTTGGTCGATGACGTCGGCAGCGATTTCCGGCTGGGTGTGTTCGAGCGCGGTCCGCACGACCTCGACGATCTGGTTGACGGGCTCGGCGAGTGCCTCGGCAACCTGCGCCTGATTGAGCTCGACCTCGCCCGGCATGCCGCGGCCCACGTCGCGGCCGCGCACCAGCGTCGTTTTGCCATTGCCCTCGGGCGGACGAACGGCGGACCCGATTTCCAGCTTGATCCGCTCGGCCGTCCCTTCGCCGATCAGCAGATTATAATTGCGGCGGACGTAGGAGATGATTGCCTCGTCCATCTTGTCCCCGCCGACCCGCGCCGAGCGGCACAAAGCCAGACCCTGCAGCGAAATGACCCCGACCTCCGTCGTGCCGCCGCCAATATCGACGACCATCGATCCGACCGGTTCGGCAACCGGCAGCCCGGCACCGATCGCGGCGGCCATCGGCTCCTCGATCAGCGACACGCGGTCGGCGCCGGCGTTGCTGACGGCGTCGCGGATCGCGCGCCGCTCGACGTTCGTCGCGCCCGAGGGGATCGAGATGACGACCTCCGGACCCCGCGAGAAGCGGCTCGGGCCGCCGTGTGCCTTGCGGATGAAGTGTTTGATCATCTCCTCGGCGACTTCGATGTCGGCGATGACGCCGGCGCGAAGCGGGCGGATGGTGCGGATGTTCTCCGGCGTCTTGCCCAGCATCAGCTTGGCGTCGTCGCCCACCGCGCGGACCTTGCGCACACCCTGCACCACCTCCAGCGCAACGACCGACGGCTCGCTGAAGACGATGCCCTGGCCGCGGACATAGACCACGGTGTTGGCGGTGCCGAGATCGATCGCGACATCGCGCGAGGAGAAATTGAAGAGTGAACGCACGTCCGGCCCCCCGGCCTGAAATTTGGTGATGTCAAAGGCTTAGGGCAGGCCGGGGATTCAGCCAGATGGTTAATGGCGGTTAAGCGCGGGGCGTTTCCGAAACACGTCGAACAGAGTTGGCTTCGGTCGTCGGCGCAAACCGTCGCTTGATCGACTCCTGCTTGAACATTGACGGGTCGGGAGCACCTCGAACGACTTGGCTCGATAGGGTGCGGATGGTGAAATCGACGTCGGACGAGATCGGCTGATAATTGTTCGACACGATGATCCCGTCAGGTGTGACGGCGTAGCGGCGAACGAATTTCTTTCCGGTCAACTCGATGACGTCGGCGCGTCCGTAGGAGCCGGTGATGGGAGGCAGCATCCTTCCCGAAACGATGATGTCCGAAGCCATGGAAATACCGCATGCGCCCGTATCGCGCCCGGCTTCGATGGTTCCGAGCGGGATGTTGTAGGTCACTTGGTCTCCGGTTTCACAATCGGCGACGACGTTGGCCACCGCGACTTCCACGCGATGACGTCGGCCAGCCTGGAATTCCGCCTGGACTTCTCGGTGCGTTCTGCCGCCCATGGTGATCTCGAACGAAAGAAACACGGAATAGTCGGCGCGCGACTGATGACTTCGGTCGATCACGGCTTGTACATCCGCGGGCAGGTTGGCCGGCTGATCTGCGGCGGCGCTGCCCAGAAGGGCGGCGAAGTAAGCGTAGAAGTTCAGCATATGCCCCCCGAAAGAAGGGCCAATCTTCCTTCAGGTTTTTGCCGGGTCAAGTTGGGCGGCAACGAGATAATTCAGCCGGAGGTCCTCACTCAGATGCAGGCCGCGCGTTGGCGAGAAGGCGATACCCTCGACATCGACGCATCGGAGGCCTGCATCGGCGAGGATCGCCTTCAGGCGCTCCGGCGGGATGAATTTGTCGAAGTCGTGCGTTCCCCGGGGGACCCGGCCAAGCCCTTCGGCCAGCGTGATGACCAGAAGCTTTGACCAGCCGGTGGCGTTGGGCGTCGACATGATCAGCAGCCCGCCGGGCGCGAGACGTGCGGCGAGGTCGCGGACAAAGGCGGCGGGGTCAGCGACGTGCTCGACAACTTCCATGCAGGTCACAAGGTCGAACTTGCCGTCGAGCGCGGCGAGCTCGCCCGCGCGATAGTCGATGTCCAGACCCACCGCCGCCGCATGTTCGCGCGCCGCGACGATTAGCTCGGGCGACGCATCTAGGCCGGTAACCTTCGCGCCCAGGCGCGCGAGCGGCTCTGCCAGCAGCCCTGCGCCGCACCCGACATCAAGCGCGGTATTGCCCTCGAGCGGCCGCCGTGAACATTCGTCGGTCTGCCAGTGCCGGTCGATCTGCTCCCGCACATATTTCAGGCGCACCGGATTCAGCTTGTGCAGCATCGCCTCGGACCCGTTCGGATCCCACCAATCCCCCGCCTGCGCGGAGAACTGCCGGACCTCAGTATCGACGATGCTGCTCATCCGCCTCCCATGCCTTCTTCGCTTGCAAAGCGGAAGGGACACTGCGTGAAGGGCGCGATGGATGATTTCGAAATTCGCGACGGCGAAATGTTCTGCGAGGGCGTGGCGCTGTCGGCGATCGCTGCCGAGGTGGGCACGCCGGTCTATGTCTATTCGACCGCCTCGATGCGGCGGCAGGCGCTGGCGTTGCAGGAAGCGCTGTCGGACCTCGCCGATCCCCTGATCGCCTATGCGGTGAAAGCGAACCCCAATAGTGCGGTGATCGCTACCTTTGCCGCCGCCGGGCTTGGCGCGGACGTGGTCTCGGGCGGAGAGTATCGACGGGCGCTGAAGGCTGGCGTTCCTCCCAACCGCATTGTCTTCTCAGGCGTCGGTAAGACGGCGGACGAAATGCGGGTCGCGTTGGAAACCGGTCTGTTTCAGTTCAACGTCGAGTCGTTCGAGGAAGCGGAGATGCTTTCCGCCGTCGCAACGGAAATGGGTCGTGTCGCGCCGATGGGCTTTCGCGTAAACCCGGACGTTGCGGCTGGAGGGCATGCCAAAATCACCACCGGATCGGCCGAGAACAAGTTCGGGATCGCCATCAGCGAAGCGCCCGCAGCCTATGCCCGCGCGTCGACGCTGCCGGGCCTGAAAGTGCAGGGCGTCGCCGTGCATATCGGCAGCCAGCTGACCGACCTCTCCCCGCTGGAACGCGCCTTCACCCGGGTCGGCGAGTTGCTGGATGCGTTGCGCGCCGCCGGGCATGACATGACGGTCGCCGACCTCGGCGGAGGTCTAGGCATATCGTATGATCCGAGCCAGCCGCCGCCGGCGAGCCCCGCCGATTATGGGGCGATGGTCTGTCGCTTAACCCGGGACTGGAATGCGCGGCTGGTGTTCGAGCCCGGCCGCCTCATGGTCGGCAATGCCGGCGTGCTAATGTCGCGAGTCATCAGGGTGAAGCCCGGCGCGACGGACCCGTTCGTCATCGTCGATGCGGCGATGAACGACCTGATGCGCCCGACGCTCTACGACGCCTGGCACAATATCGAGGCCGTCCGGCCACGCGGGACGAGGCAACGGTCGAACGTCGTCGGCCCAGTCTGCGAGACAGGCGATACCTTCGCGACCGGCCGCGACATGGACGCCGTCGCGCCCGACGACCTCGTCGTGTTTCGCACTGCCGGCGCCTATGCCGCCGCCATGGCCGGGACCTACAATACGCGGGCGTTGACGCCCGAAGTGCTGGTTGACGGCGACCGCTGGGCGCTGATTCGGAAACGGCTCGAAGTCGAGGAACTGATCGCAGGCGACCTTATGCCTGACTGGCTCGCCGGTTGCGCGGCGGAAGCGAAGGGCTAAGAGCCGCCGCGATGAGCCGCGCCAAGCAACGGATCGTGATGAAGTTCGGTGGCACGTCGATGGCCGGCATCGAGCGCATCCGCCACGTCGCGGGCCTGGTGAAGGCCGAAGCCGACCGCGGCAATGAGGTCGCGGTCGTCGTCTCCGCCATGGCCGGCGAGACCGACCGCCTGGTCCACCTCTGCAAGGAAGCCGCGCCGCTCTACGACCCGCGCGAATATGACGTGGTCGTCGCGAGCGGCGAGCAGGTTACGGCGGGCCTTCTCGCCATCACCTTGTCGGGCATGGGCGCCAACGCCCGCTCTTACATGGGCTGGCAGCTCCCGATCCGCGCCTCGGGCCACAGCTCGGCGCTGATCGACCATATCGACAGCGAAATCCTCGAGGGCGTCCTGTCCAGCGGGGGCATTGCCGTGATACCCGGCTTCCAGGGCGTCACCGCCGAAGGTGAGGTAGCGACTCTGGGCCGCGGCGGATCGGATACGTCCGCGGTGGCGCTGGCCGTCGCCGCCAAGGCCGACCGCTGCGACATCTACACCGACGTCGAAGGCGTCTTCACCACCGACCCGCGCATCGTCCCGCGCGCCCGCAAGCTGCACGCCATCACCTATGAGGAAATGCTGGAGCTCGCCTCGGTCGGGGCCAAGGTTCTCCAGACCCGTTCGGTGGGCCTCGCCATGCGCTACAATATGGCGCTGCAGGTCCTCTCATCTTTTGAAGAAAAACCCGGCACGTTGATCGTCGGCGACGACAAGATCGAGGAATATCAGATGGAACAGCAACTCATCACGGGCATCGCCCATGACAAGAACGAGGCGCGCGTCACGCTGACGGGCTTGCCCGATCGGCCCGGGACCGTCGCCGCCATCTTCGCGCCGCTGGCCCAGGCGAACATCATCGTCGACATGATCGTCCAAAGCGGCGCCGGCCGCGGCACCGCGACGACGCTCACCTTCACCGTGCCGACGGCGTCGCTGACGCATGCCGTGGCCGAACTCGAAAAGGCGAAGGACTCGATCGGGTTTGAGCAGATCATGACCGATACCGACGTGGTGAAGATCAGCGCCGTCGGCATCGGCATGCGCTCCAACGCCGGCATCGCCGCTAAGATGTTCGATACGCTCGCCGAGCGCGGCATCAACATCCTCGCCATCTCGACCTCGGAGATCAAAGTGTCGGTCCTGCTGCCTGAAGACTACACCGAGCTTGCCGTGCGCGTTCTGCACAGCGCCTTCGGACTCGACGCGGAACAAGCGGCATGAGCGGCGAGGGGCTGATCGCCGAGCCGCGCGCCGTCCACCAGTCGGTCGGCCACGCGCGCCTTCGCGAGCTGATGCATCGCGGCACCGAATTTTTGGGTTGCGAATATGCGATTCTTGGCGGCGCGATGAGCTGGGTCAGCGAGCGCAACCTCGTCTCGGCCATCTCCAACGCCGGCGGCTTCGGCGTCATCGCCTGCGGTGCGATGTCGCCCGAGCTGGTTGATACCGAGATCGCCGAAACCAAGGCGCGGACGGCGCGGCCGTTCGGCGTCAACCTCATCACCATGCACCCGCAGCTCAGCGAGCTGATCGACGTCTGCGCCAAGCATGAAGTTGGCCATGTTGTGCTGGCGGGCGGTCTTCCGCCGGGCGGCGCTATCGAGCGCATAAAGTCGAGCGGTGCGCGGCTGATCTGTTTCGCGCCCGCGCTGGCGCTGGCGAAGAAGCTAATGCGCTCGGGCGCCGATGCGCTGGTCATCGAAGGCATGGAGGCCGGCGGTCATATCGGGCCGGTGTCCACGTCGGTCCTGGCGCAGGAAATCCTTCCCATTGTCGCCCACGACATTCCAGTATTCGTGGCCGGCGGCATCGGCCGGGGCGAGGCCATTGCCGCCTATCTCGAAATGGGTGCCGTCGGAGTCCAACTGGGCACGCGTTTCGTCTGCGCCACCGAGAGCATTGCCCACGCCAACTTCAAGCGCGCGTTCATCCGCGCCGCGGCGCGCGACGCCATCCCCTCGGTGCAGATCGACCCGCGCCTGCCGGTGATTCCCGTGCGTGCGCTCAAGAATCGCGAGATGGAGAATTTCGCCGCCAAGCAACGCGAGGTCGCGGGCAAGCTCGACGAGGGCGCCATCGAAATGGCCGAGGCCCAACTCCAGATCGAGCATTATTGGGCCGGCGCATTGCGCCGCGCAGTCATCGACGGCGATGTGGAAAGCGGCTCGGTGATGGCCGGCCAGTCGGTTGGCATGGTAACTCGGGAAGAGCCGGTCGCCGACATTATCCGGGAGCTGGTCGACGAGGCTGCAGCCGCACTGGAGAGCCGGGGATAATCCGTCCCTGAGCGGCACAGCCGTTTAGCAGCCCTTTGCTGACGCGGCCGCTTGGTGAGACGACCATGCGCAAACCATCGGGAGAGCTGGTATGCGTGATGGACCGATCGAAGTGCCTGGATGCCGCCGCGCCGCGGCGAGGGAAGGCGTAGCCCTTGCCGCGTCGGCGCTTGCACTGGGTTGCTCGCGCTCGGTGATCGTCTCCGATCTGTCGGCGACGGGCGCGCGATTTGAAGCCAAGGATCTTCCCGACAGCGGCGAGGAACTGTTGATGGTTGCTGGCACGCAGGAGGCCTTTGCGCGGGTTGTATGGCGAACCGAGAAGCGTTGCGGCGTTCACTTCGACGATCGGGTCGGCGATGACCTGCTTGCGCTGATCAAGAAGGAAGCTGCGTGGAGCTCGATTGCCTGCTATTACAATTGAGCGCCGTTAAGGTTTGACGTGATCGGCGCGTGACAGGCGCGCGCCCCATCTGATAGCGCCGCGGGCATGCCGCTTTCCGCCGCTGCCTCCGCTCGGGAGATCCTGACCGGGCTCCATGACATCATGGGGGCGCGCGGCAGTGCGCAGGCCAAGCTCGACAAGGTCGTCAACCTGATCGCGGCCAGCATGCGCAGCGAGGTCTGCTCGATCTACCTTCTCCGCGACAACAAGCTTGAACTGTTCGCGACGCACGGTTTGCGCAAGGAAGCGGTGCACGTCACCCGCCTGAGCATGGGGGAGGGGCTCGTCGGCACCATCGCTGCCGAGGGTCGCGTGCTGAACCTTGCCGAGGCGGCCGAGCACCCGGCATTCGCTTACAAGCCTGAGACCGGCGAGGAGAGCTTCCATAGCTTCGCGGGCGTGCCGATCGTTCGGCTCGAAAGCCCGATCGGCGTCCTTGCCGTGCAGCATGCCGATCCGCGCCGGTACGACGAGATTGAGATCGAGGCGCTGCAGACCGTCGCCATGGTGTTGTCGGAAATGATCGCCGCGGCGCGGCTGGTCGACGGTGCCCGCCGAAGCCGGCTGCGCAGCGCGGGGCCGCTGCGTCTGTCCGGCCTCAAGCTGGTCGCTGGCATGGCCAAGGGACAAGCTGTCTTCCATGAGCCGCGCGTTGTCGTCGAGCACACCGTAGCCGAAGACACCGAGGCCGAGCGCGACAGGGTCTACGGCGCGTTCCGCAAGATGCGCGAGCAGATCGACAACATGGCCCGCGACGTCGAGTTTGGCACCGCGGGCGAGCATCAGGAGATCCTCGAGACCTACCGCATGTTCGCCTACGACGAGGGCTGGTCGCGGCGGATCAACACCGCGATCGACAGCGGCCTGACGGCCGAGGCGGCGATCGAGCGCGTCCAGCAGCGCACCCGCGCACGTATGCAGGAAATCGATGATCCGCTTTTGAAAGAGCGGATGCATGACCTCGAGGACTTGTCGAACCGTCTGTTGCGGATCGTGTCGGGTCGCATGGGGACAGCCGCGCAAACCGGTCTTGCCCAGGATGCCGTGCTCATCGCCCGCAACCTCGGGCCCGCCGAACTCTTGGAATATGACCGGCGCCGACTGAAGGCGGTGCTGCTTGAGGAAGGCTCGCTCACCTCGCACATGGTAATCGTGGCGCGGGCGATCGGCGTGCCCGTGATTGGGCGCCTAAACGACATCCGACACAGCGTCGAAGATGGCGAGACGATCCTCGTCGATGGCGACAACGGCAGCGTGATCATTCGCCCGACGCGCCAGCTTTCCACCGGCTTCGACCAGCGGATGACGCTGAGCCAGAAGCGGCGCGCCGAATTCGCAGCGCTTAAGTCGCTGCCGGCCGTGACGCTCGACGGGATCAAGGCCAGCGTCATGGTCAATGCCGGTCTGGCGGAAGATGCGGCCGCGCTCCGGATGACGGGCGCGGACGGGATCGGCCTCTTCAGGACCGAGTTCCAGTTTCTGGTCTCCGCGACGCTCCCGGGCCGCGATCGTCAGCAGCGGCTGTATACAAAGGTTCTCGATGAAGCGGGCGACCGCCCGGTCGTGTTCCGCACCGTGGACATCGGCGGCGACAAGGTGCTGCCGTACCTTATCGACGAAACATCCGAGCAGGCGGAAAACCCGGCCATGGGCTGGCGCGCGATCCGCCTGTCGCTCGACCGGACCACGCTGATGAAGGCGCAGGCCCGCGCGCTTATCGATGCCTCGGCCGGCAAGATTCTCCGGGTTATGTTCCCGATGATTTCCGAACCGTGGGAATATGAGGAAGCGCGGGCGCTGTTTGAGGAGCAGGTTGAATGGGCGCGGAACGCCCACCGCAAGCTGCCCAAGAAGATCGAGTTCGGCGCCATGCTCGAAGTGCCGAGCCTCGCTGAAACGCTCGATATACTGCTGCCGCGCATCGACTTCCTGTCGATCGGCACGAATGATCTAACGCAATTTCTATTCGCGGCCGACCGCTCCGATCCGCGACTGGCTCAGCGATACGATTGGCTAAGTCCCGCGATTTTTCGATTCCTGAAGCGCGTGCTCGATCAGGCCAATGCCGCCGGGGTCACCGTCCGCGTCTGCGGCGAAATGGCGGGCCGGCCGCTCGAGGCGATGGCGCTGTTTGGCATCGGGGCGCAGAATTTCTCGATCACGCCGGCGGGGATCGGGCCCTTGAAGGCGATGATCCGGTCGCTCGATGCTGGCGCCGTTCGCACGAAGATGAGCCACCTGCTGGCCAAACCGCCCAAGGACATGCGCAAGGCGCTGACCGATTGGGCGCGCAAGCACAACGTCACCATCGGCTAGCGGTTGACACTGCGGGCCCAGACTTCAAACAGAGACATGGCAAAGCGCGAACCCGATCCCGAACCGCTTGACGAACAGATCGTCGAGGCGGAGCCCGTGACTGCCGGCGAGCGGCTGCGGCTCGCCCGCGAAGCAAGGAAGCTGAGCCTCGAAGACGTGGCGGCGCAGACGCGTATTCCCCAGCGCCATCTTGCCAGCATCGAAACGGCAGATTGGGACAATCTGCCGGCGCCAACCTACAGCATCGGCTTTGCCAAGAGCTACGCCTCTGCGGTCGGCCTCGACCGGACGGAGATCGGCAATCAATTGCGTGAGGAGATGGGCGGGCAGCGCTTTGCCTCGACCTCTTCCGATGTCTTCGAGCCCGCCGACCCCGCGCGCACGATGCCCAAGTGGCTGGTGCTCGGCGCAATCGTCGCCGTCGTCGTGCTGATCGCGTTGATGAGCTGGCTCAACAGCCGCTCGCTCCAGTCGCCGGACGAGCCTGTCGCCAACGCCGTTGCCACTCAAGCTAACACGACAGCACCTGTAGGGGCGCCGGCTCAGGCTCCGGCCGCGCAGGCACAGGGGCCTGTGGTCCTGACCGCCACGGCGCCGATCTGGCTCCAGGTGAGCGAGCGCGGCGGCGCAACCATCTTCTCCGGCACGTTGCAGCCCGGCCAGACCTACACGGTTCCGGCCACCGCGACGGCGCCCGTGCTCAAGACCGGCAAGCCAGAAGCCTTGTCGATCAAGGTCGGCAGCACCACCGCTGGGCCGGTCGGGAAGCCGGCAACGACGGTCTCCAACGTCAGCCTGCTGCCCGCCGATCTGTTGAAAGCGCCGGCTGACGCTGCTGCGGCGACCCCGCCGCCTTCCGCCGCGCCGCCGGCGGCAGTTGCCCGTCGTACGCCGGCCCGCGCGCGCACCGCACCGGCACCATCGGCACCGCCGCCGCCCGCCGCGACGGAAACGCCGCCGACCACGAACAGCGGCGAGTAAGATTCATCCGCGCGCAAGCTGCGCTCGGGCAAGGTCACGGTGAAACGGAAGCGTGGGGGAAGTTCAGTGAAATCTCGCCTGATGAAGGCCCTCCTGGCAACGGCCGCTCTTGGCGTCATGCCGTCGATTGCGCTCGCCCAGCGTCAAGCGCCGCCTAGCCCCGAGCAACGCATCGACCGGCTCGAGCGGCAGGTGCAGCAGATGCAGCGCCAGCTGTTTCCCAAAGGCCGCCCTGCCGACACGGCCGGGTTCAACGATGATCCCGCGGCCAGCCAGTCTTCCGTCGTCTCGCTCGCGCAACGCTTGGACTCGCTCGAACGGCAGATGGCGGACCTCGTCCGCTCGTCCGAAGAGAATGGAAACCGGCTGCGCAACGTCGAGGGCGGGCTCACGCAGCTGAAGACGGATCAGGACCAGCGCATCGGCGCGATCGAGCAGCGTCTGGCGGCCGGGGTCCCTGCCGGGGCGCCTGCCGAACCGAGCGCCACCAGCTCCGTCCCGCCGGCCGCCCCACCGCCGCGCAAAACCACCGCGACGACGCCCCCCAAAACGACGCCACCCAAGACGAGCACCGCAGCCCCGGCCACCGGCGGTCCCTCGATTCCGGTCGCTGACGCGGCTGCGGCCGATCCCGGCGAAGACGCCTACACCGCCGGCTTCCACCAGTGGGAAGACGGTCAGTACGACCAGGCAATTGCCACGCTGAAGGCTTTCACCGCCGCCTATCCAAAGCACCGCCGCACCAGCTACGCCAATAACCTGATCGGCCGCGCCCTGCTCGACAAGGGAGATGCCCGCGGCGCCGCGACGGCCCTGCTCGCCAACTATCGGAGCAACCCCGGGGGCGAACGCGCCCCGGACAGCCTCTATTATCTCGGTCAGGCACTGATGAAGCTCGGCCAGCCGGGCCAGGCCTGCAAGGCCTATGCGGAACTGGATGCCGTCTACGGCGCCAAGATCAGGCCCGACCTCAAGAAGCTCGAGAACGACGCCAAGGCACAGGCGCAGTGCAATTGATGTGCTAGGGCGCTCGGGATGCTTCCCGCCGCCCTGGTCGAACGCTTCGTCAAGGATCTCGACGCCATCGCCGCGCCCGGCTTCCGCCTGGGCCTGGCGGTTTCCGGCGGCCCGGACAGTCTCGCGCTTCTGGCGCTGGCCGCCGCCGCGCGACCGAACACTGTAGAAGCCGCGACCGTCGATCATGGACTGCGCTCCAAGGCGGCGGCTGAAGCGGCGATGGTCGCGACCCTGTGCGATCAGCTCAACGTTCCCCATGCGACGCTGAACGTGCGCTGGCGCGATCCGCCGACGACAGCAATCCAGGAGCGCGCCCGTCGTGAGCGTTATCGCCTGCTCGGGTTTTGGGCAGAAGAACGGGGGCTCGACGCCATCGTTACCGGGCACCATGCTGACGATCAGGCGGAAACACTGTTGATGCGGCTCGCTCGGGGAGCGGGGGTGCGCGGCCTCGCCGGGATGCGCCCGCGCTCGGTCGTGCCGGGCACGCAAGTGCGCCTCCTGCGCCCGCTGCTCACCTGGCGCAGATCCGAGCTCGAACAGGTCTGCGCCGCGCGGCAGCTGACGCCCGTCGACGATCCCAGCAATAACGACGAGCGGTTCGAACGCGTGCGCTTCCGTCAGGCGCTGGCCGAAGCGGACTGGCTAAACCCTTCCGCCGTCGCGCGCTCCGCATCCCATCTGGCCGACGCCGACTTTGCGTTGGACTGGGCGATGCGGCGCGAATGGTCATCGTCGGTTCGGGAGAGCCGCGGCGTCATCACCTATCACCCAGGCGATGCCCCTGCCGAAGTCCGGCGGCGCATCGTCGCTCGGGCCTTGCGGAGGCTCGCGACGGAAGGGGACGCGGAATCACGCGGGGCCGAGTTCGATCATCTCCTCGAAGCGCTTGCCGAAGGCCGGACGGCGACCTTGCGCGGGGTCCGTTGTCAGGGCGGCCGCGAATGGCATTTCAGCGCCGCTGCGCCGCGTCGCATCTGAGCGAAGTCAATTACATCCATTCTGGCACGAGTGTTCCTTGGCGATACGGCCGTTGCCTGCGATTCCGGCTCATCGTCGCAAGCAGGTCGCGGCATGGGGGCAGGCGTGCATCCGGATATCGAGCATCGAAGCGACCTTCGCTCAAACGTCTTCCTGACGGCCGTACTGCTCAGCGCCGAGGAAACGCGGCCTGTCCGCGTCCGCAACCTGTCGCCCGGTGGTGCCTTTCTGGACGGCGAAAGGATTCCGCCGGTCGGTGCGAATGTCCGGCTCGTGCGTGGCAGCCTGGCGGTCGCCGGTAATGTCGCGTGGCAATCGGAAGGTCATGCCGGCCTACGCTTCGATCGGGAGATCGATGTCGCCGCGTGGGTAAAGCGCGTTGGTCACCCCGGCCAGCGCAAGGTCGATCAGGCTGTTGACTCCCTGCGCCACAGTCAGCCGCTGGCTACTGCTGCCGACACGCCGACGCTAGTACGGATCAGCGCCGAACTTGACGGGATTTGCGAGCGGATCGCTGCCTCTCCGTCCATGACCGTGGAAGTGGGCGAAGAACTCGTTCGGCTGGACGCCCTGGCCCGTGCATTGCAGCAACTCGCGCGACACGCGAGAGGCTTCACGCGCTCGTAAGCGCTGATACAAGGCCGACCCAACAGGAGGGCTGGTATCATGCGCATTTCGAAATTTCTGTTGCTCGCGGCCGCGAGCCTCACGGTTCCCACCGCGCTCGCTGTCGCCCAGACGGCTCCGGCCGTCGCCCCGGTCAATGCCGAGGACGCGCGCCTGACTGCCTTTCTCGACGGTGAGTTCGCGCAGGAAGTGAAGATGCGCCCGACCCTGGCGACGCGCCTCGGCATTAAGGAAAATCAGGACAAGCTCGACGATAATAGCGACGCCGCGTCGCTGCGGATGCTGGAATGGCGGCGGGCCAGCGTTGCGAAGATGAAGGCGCAGGTCGACCGCGCTAAGCTGTCGCCGGACGCGCAAGCCAATTACGACATCTGGGCGCTGGAGCTGGAGCGTGCCGAGCGGAGCTACAAGTTCCGCCGCTTCCAGCCGCCCTTCTATTCCTTCCTCTATTCGGCACATGCTCAGCTGCCGAACTTCATGATCAACACGCACACGGTCACAGACGCCCAAGACATGCGCAACTACAACGCGCGGCTGCGGGCGATTCCGAAGGTGCTGGATACCGCCATTGCGCAGAGCAAGACCTCCGACGCGGCGGGCATTCGCGCGCCCAAGTTCCAGGTCGAGCGGGTGATTTCGGGCAGCAAGGCGATCATCACCGGCGCGCCGTTCGATAGCGGGAAGGACTCGCCGCTGTGGGCCGATGCGAAGGCTAAGGTCGCGAAGCTGCAGTCGTCGGGCGAGGTGACCGAGGCAGAAGCGCAGACCTTGCTGGCCGACGCCAAGACCGGCGTGCTGGGATTGAAGCCGGTCTATGAACGGATAATCGCCTGGGGCCAGTCCGAGCTGCCGAAAGCGCCGAGCAGCCGCGTGGGTGCAATCTCGCTGCCCGGTGGCGCCGAATGGTATGCCGCGGCGCTGAAGCAGAATACCACCACCAACCTGACCGCCGAGCAGATCCACCAGATCGGCCTGAAAGAAGTCAGCCGGATCGAGGCAGCGCAGGATGCGCTCGCCAAAACCGCCGGCTTTGCCGACCGCAATGCATACTATGCCGATCGCGAAAAGCGCTTCCCCCCGATGCTGTGGACCGATGCCCTGCGCGACGACTATCTCCGCACCGCCAACGCGGCCATCGCACACACCCGCACGTTGCTGCCAAACTATTTCGGCCTGCTTCCCGCCTATAAGGTCGAAGTCATTCGTGAGCCGGCGTTCAGCGAAGTGGCCGGCGGCGCGGCGCACGCGTCGGGCCCGAGCCCCGACGGCACGCGGCCCGGACGCGTCTATGTGCACCTGCTCGGCAAAACCGAGGATCCGGCGGCGGTCTACGACCTGATGTGCCACGAAGGCATTCCAGGCCACGTGATGCAGGGCGACATCCAGGCCCGGCAGACTGGCGCGCCGAAGTTCCGCCGCGCCTATGGCTATGTCGCCTTCAGCGAAGGCTGGGCGCTGTACACTGAGGCGCTCTGCAAGGAGATGAACGCCTATCCGGACGTCGCCGCCGACTTCATGCGCCTCGATGCGGAGCTGTTCCGCGCCTCACGGCTGGTGGTCGACACCGGCATCCACGCCAAGGGTTGGACCGAGGAGCAGGCGGTCGATTATCTGATCAAGACCGGCCGTCAGTCACCCGATGGCGCACGATCGGAAGTCCGCCGCTACATCACGCTCCCGGGCCAGGCGACCGGATACAAGATCGGCATGCTCAAGATCATGGAGCTGCGGCAAAAGGCGGAAAAGGAGCTGGGGCCGAAGTTCGACCTCAAGGGCTTCCACGATCTGTTGATCGGGTCCGGTTCCCAGCCGCTCGACGTGCTCGAGACCCGCGTGAACACGTGGATCGCTTCACGCCGCTAGGGCGTCAGAACATTCGGTGCCAGACCGCGACCGCTGCCATCCAGGCGGCGGCCGCGGTCAGGGAAACGAGGAATACGCTGACGACAGAGGTGATGGCGCCAAGAATGGCCATCACGCCGTCGCGATAGATTAGCGCCAGCGCGAACAGCGTCATCGCAAGGGCGGGGGCGTGGTTGCCGAGCGGGATGGGTAGCCACAGGATCACCGACAGCAGGAAGCTGATGACGCCGATGACGCGCGCACCGCGATGGCCGGTCAGGGAATATAGGCGCGGTTTCAATACGCGCTCGATGCGATGCTCGATGGGTTCGATCTTGGCGATCAGCCGGGCGATCGTCTCGCGGCCAATGCCGCGCCGGTCGAGCTTGCGCGGAAACCATGGCCGGGATCGGCCGGCTGCGAGCTGCGCGGTCAGCACCAGCAGGGGGATGCCGGTGACGGCCGTCGCGCCCGGCGGCAGCGGTAGGATGTTGATCGCGGCGAAGATGAGCAGCAGTCCGCCCCACGCGCGGTCGCGCAGGCGCGCCGACAACTCCCCGAGCGTCAGCCGCTCGCCGCCATGGTGCGCAATAACGTGCTCCAGCAGCTTCGACAGCGGCAACGGCTGCGTGCCGGGAATCTGGCTGGCGTCGTTCATTCGCTCCACTTGCGTCAGGAAGCACGAACCCGGCGCCGCGTTCCATTGAAGGCCGCATAGCCGCCAGAGCTTAATTTGCCACTCACGCCGCGATTTTTGCCGGACGCCCAATTTCGGGACTGCGTTCACCAGCTCTCAAGGGTCGCATTGTTATTGGCCCGAACTCCCCTATTTTAGAGGGCGATAGGCTTTCCGCCTCGAGAGATCGCGATGAACGACAAAGACAAGAAGCCCGGCAATCCCTGGACCAAGAGCTTGCTCATCTGGGCCGGCGTCCTGCTCGCGCTGGTTATCTTCGTGCAAATGATCGACGGCGGCTCCCGCACCGCGGCGGCTGGCCAGGCCATCCCTTATTCGGAATTCGTCCGTCAGGTCGACGAGGGCAATGTCCGGACCGTGACGATCGCCAGCCCCGCGGGCGGCGGCAACAGCACGATCGCCGGCAAGATGTCGAGTGGTGAAGACTTCCACACGATCGCCCCGGGCGATGCCAATGTTTCGGACAAGCTGATCGCCAAGGGCGTTGCGGTTCAGGTCAAAGCCGAGGAGCAATCCTCCATCTGGCTGTACATGCTCTATAATTCGCTGCCGTTCCTCCTCATCCTCGGCATCAGCTTCTTCGTGATGCGCCAGATGCAGAAGAATGCGGGCTCGGGCGCGATGGGCTTCGGCAAGAGCCGTGCCCGGATGCTGACGCAGAAGGAAGGCCGCGTGACCTTCGCCGACGTCGCCGGCATCGACGAGGCCCGCGAAGAGCTTCAGGAAATCGTCGAGTACCTCAAGGACCCCAGCAAGTTCGCGCGGCTCGGCGGCAAGATCCCCAAGGGCGCGCTGTTGGTCGGTTCGCCGGGCACCGGCAAGACTTTGCTCGCCCGCGCCATCGCGGGTGAGGCGGGCGTCCCGTTCTTCACCATTTCCGGTTCGGACTTCGTCGAGATGTTCGTCGGCGTCGGCGCCAGCCGCGTCCGCGACATGTTCGACCAGGCCAAGAAGTCGGCGCCGTGCATCGTCTTCATCGACGAAATCGACGCCGTCGGCCGCCATCGCGGCGCCGGCCTCGGCAACGGCAATGACGAGCGCGAACAGACGCTCAACCAGCTGCTGGTTGAAATGGACGGCTTCGAGGCTAACGACGGCATCATCATCGTCGCCGCGACCAACCGTCCGGACGTGCTCGACCCGGCCCTGCTTCGCCCGGGCCGCTTCGACCGGCAGGTCGTCGTGCCGCGTCCCGACATCGATGGCCGTGAGCAGATCCTCGCCGTCCACATGAAGAAGGTGCCGCTGGCGCCCGACGTCGACGCGCGGGTCATCGCCCGTGGCACGCCGGGATTCTCCGGCGCCGACCTCGCCAACCTCGTCAACGAGGCCGCGCTGCTCGCCGCCCGCAAGGGCAAGCGCCTGGTCGCGATGAGCGAGTTCGAGGAGGCCAAGGACAAGGTCATGATGGGCACCGAGCGCCGCTCGATGGTCATGACCGAGGACGAAAAGCGCATGACCGCCTATCACGAGGCCGGCCACGCCATCGTCGCGCTTCACGAGCCGGCATCGGACCCGATCCACAAGGCGACAATCATCCCGCGCGGCCGCGCGCTCGGCATGGTCATGCGTCTGCCGGAACGCGACAGCTACAGCTATCACCGCGACAAGATGTACGCGAACCTTGCCGTCGCCATGGGCGGCCGCGTCGCCGAGGAAGTCATTTTCGGTTACGACAAGGTCTCTTCCGGCGCCTCGTCAGACATTCAATATGCCACCACGCTTGCCCGCGACATGGTCACCCGCTGGGGCATGTCCGACGCGCTTGGCCCGCTGCAATACGCTGAGCCGGAAGAGGAAGTGTTCCTCGGCTATTCGGTGAACCGCTCGCGGCAGATGTCGAACGAGACGGCGCAGCTGATCGACAAGGAAATCCGTGACGTCGTCGAGAACGGCTACAATCGCGCGAAGCACCTGCTCGACGAGCATCGCGACCAGCTCGAAAAGCTCGCGCAGGCACTTCTCGAGTATGAGACGCTGTCGGGTGACGAGATCAAGAAGGTGGTCGAAGGCGAAAGCATCGACCGCGGCGGCAGCAAGGGTCCCGCAATCCCCGCCGCCGGCTCCTCGATCCCGAAGGCCAAGCGCCCGTCGCCGATCGGCGGTCCCGCCACCGCCGGCGCTTAATACCGCATTCATCCGGACTCCTCTTCGCGCTATCGCTGCTCGAAGGGGAGTTCGTTCATGCGTTCCATGGTGCTCGGCGTTGCGTTGCTAACATTTTCATCGGCGAGTTTCGCCCAGTCGATGAATGCCCAAACATTCTACAAGCGCGCGACCGCGCTTAAGAAGAAGGGGCCGCTGGCAATCTTCTCTGCCGGCGAAATCAAGGCGTTGATGAACGAAGGGCAGGCATCCGGAAAAGCCGCCGGCGCCGCTTACGACGCCGACAAGAAGGCTGGCCGGCCGACCCGCTTCTGCCCGCCGCCGGGCAAAAGACAGATGGGTTCGGACGAATATATGCAGCGCCTGGCCGCGATCCCCGCCGCCGAACGCGCGCGGATCGACATGACCGAGGCGACGACCCGCATCCTCATCGCCAAATATCCCTGCAGGAAGTAGCTACATCGCTCCGATCGCGACGGTCGCCGCGGCGAAGAGGCCAGCGGCGATGAACGCGAAGGTGACCAGCGCCGACGTGCGCAGCAGGGCGCTTGCCCTGCCGAGCTGATACGTCTGCTTTAGGTGCCGGTACATGTGGAAGGGCGGCACGAAGAATAGCATCGCTGCCCATCCCGACCATCCGATTGCGACCAGCAAACCGGCGACGATCACCAGCATCATCATGAATGACAGGGAATAAGTGACGAACACCGTGTGATCATAGGTGTTGAAGCGTCGGCTGAACGGGAACAGCAGCCACATGAAGGGGACCGATAGTGGGATCAGCATCCAGCTATACTTGGACGCTGCGTCCTGGATCTTCATCGAGACCATGTCCGGGTTCTCCTTCACATTCTTGATGAAGGGCCGAAGCCAGTCCGGCGCGCCATTCGCATCACTGTCGTCGGCGATCGCGAGCGCGCCGTTGGCGAGGAGCTTCCGTTCCTCTGCGATATCCGCCTTTTTCTTTGCTATCCGATTGTCGAGGGCGGCCGTCGATTCCCCTCGCCCCGCAGCTTCCTGTCGCCGCGTCTCAATACGGGCGAGCTGCTGCTGGTCTTCGGTAATGGCAGTCCGCAGCCGCTCTTTTGGATTGCCGATGTTGGTTTCGCCAAGCGCGCCGGTGAAATTCAACGTGGCGAACATCAGGAAGACGGTGAACAGGTAGAGCGCGACGGGAGAGATGAAGCGCGCTCGCTCGCCGGCTATGTAGCGGCGAGTCATCAGGCCGGGGCACCAGGCGAGCATCGGCAGCGTACGCCAGATTTTGCCCTCAAAATTGAACATGCCCGCCACGAGGTCCTGGAAGAAGGCGCGCACCGAGCGGTGAACGTGCGCCTTTTGACCGCAGGCTGAGCAGAAGGGGCCAGTCAGCGCCGTCCCGCAGTTAAGGCAGGCTTTCTCGTGGGTGTGACCGTCGGCGCCCGCCTCGCCGGCATATGGCTCGACCGCGCGGGCAAGCAGCCCACCTGTCACGGCATCGCCGACCGCGTCCATTCCGTCCATCTTCACCCCCGCCATCGACATTATGCGCGCTTGGCGGCGCATGCTAGCCATTCGGCATGGCGCGCATCGGCCTCCTTGGCGGTTCCTTCAACCCGGCGCACCGGGCGCACCGCCGCATCACGCTCGCCGCGATCGAGGCGCTCGGGCTCGATGGAGTATGGTGGCTGGTCTCGCCCGGAAACCCGTTGAAGGAAGGCGCCAAGGACATGGCCGGCTTCGACCAACGCTTCGCCTCGGCTGAGCGGATGGCACGCCGCGCCCCCATTCACGTAAGTGCCTTCGAGCAGACCAACCGCACGCGCTACACGGTCGACACGGTTCGCCTGCTAAAGCGCAGATACCCCGAGCATCAATTCATCTGGTTGCTCGGAAGCGACACTTTGCCAGATTTTCACAAATGGCGTGATTGGAGAGGCTTAGCCCGCGAAGTGCCGATTGCGGTGATTCGCCGCCCGGGTTATGATTCGGCTGCCCACGCGGCGCGCGCGATGGGTTGGCTGCGAAGGTTCGTCCATCCTTCCGGCCAAGCCAGGAAGTGGACGGACTGGAGTGCACCGGCGATCTTTTTCCTTCGCCTGCCGCCCGACCCGATGTCCGCAACCGCCATCCGCGCGAAAGATCCTACTTGGTATCGTCGATTGCCTGGGCGCACCCGCGCCAATCGGTTCGGCATGCCGCTGTTGGCCAGGAGACCACTTGACCGAACCTCAATCTGAAAACGCCGCCGAAACCGCAGGCGCGCTGCCCGCAAGCGTCGACGAGCTCCACAAGCTGGTGCTTCAATCGCTCGACGACGATCAGGCGCAGGAGGTGGTGTCGATCCCGCTGACGGGCAAATCGAACATCGCGGATCATATGGTGATCGCATCGGGTCGGTCGACACGGCAGGTCGCGTCGATGGCCGTTAAGCTTGCGGACAAGATCAAACAGCAATTTGGACGGATTGTGCGTGTCGAAGGGCTTCCAGCGGCCGACTGGGTGCTGATTGATGCGGACGACGTGATCGTTCATATTTTCCGGCCCGAAGTTCGAAATTTTTACAATTTGGAACGAATGTGGGCATTTGGTGATGAATCCGGCGTGGGCGCCGCTGCACGGGGTTAGGGCAGATGCGGTACTTGGGATTTTTCGTTGGTGCTTTGGCGATGGTCGCGCAGCCCGCAGCTGCGGCCTCGAGCGCGAGCCTCGTCAACCTTGAGCAGCAGTTGGCCGCCATGATGGCCGGCAAATCGAGCGACGTCGGCATTGCCGCCCTCGACCTCAACACGGGCGAGACCGTCAGCATCAAAGGCAACACGCCCTTCCCGATGGCCAGCACCGTCAAGGTGGCGATCGCCGCGCTCTATCTAGCGCAGGTTGATCACGGCCGCCGGTCGCTCGACGACAATATCAACGGCACGACCGCGCGTGCACTGATGAAGCGGATGCTGATTCACAGCGACAATCGCGCGACCGATATCCTGCTCAACGATCTCGGTGGCCCGCGGGCGGTTCACGACTGGCTTCAGGACAACGGCGTGAAGGGCCTGCGCGTCGATCGCAACATCGCCGACCTGTTGCGCTCAAAGCGCGACCTGTGGGACCGCCGCGATTCCAGCACGCCGGTGGCCATGGTCGACCTGTTGAAGCGCATCTACAAAGCCGAGCTGATCAAGCCCGAAAGCCGCAACTACTTGCTCGACCTGATGGCGCAATGTCAGACCGGCCGGAACCGGATGCGTGCGCTGCTTCCAACAGGTACGGTCGTGGAGCACAAAACCGGCACATTGGACGGTCTTAGCGACGATATTGGCTTTATCAGCCTGCCGGACGGCCGGCGCGTTGCGGTCGCAATCTTCGCGCGTGGCGGCAACGACCGCCCGCGCACGATCGCCGAGACGGCGCGGGCCATCTACGACGGTTTCAAGTCGGTCCTTGCCTGGCCGTTCGGCGCGCCTGCCTACCAGAAGTAGTGCTGCTCCACATCGTTGCGCGCGGGAAGATCGGCCGCTCGCCAGAGGCTGAGCTGGTCGATCGCTATCTCGCGCGCATTGCCTGGCCGACACGGGTGACCGAATTGCCGGATCGGGGCGGCAAGCTGCCGGACCTGCCCACTAGCAGCGCCCTGATCGTTCTCGACGAGCGTGGAACGCCGCAATCCTCGATGGATCTCGCGAAAAAGCTCGAAGTTTGGCGGGACGGGGGCAAGCGTGAGGCGCGCTTTCTGATCGGTGCGGCCGACGGACATGGGAATGCGGAGCGCGAAGCGGCCGACCTTCTGCTGTCGTTCGGCAAGGCGACCTGGCCCCACTTGCTGGCGCGCGCCATGCTGGCCGAACAATTGTTTCGCGCCACGTCCATTCTTGCGAACCATCCCTATCATCGCGAAGGATAAGCGCGTGAAACGCCGATTTCTCGCCTTGCTACTCTGTCCTTTCGTGGCGGCGAGCGCACTTGCGCAGGATCTGTCCGAGCCGTTGGACGCAACACTCAAGGCGGCCGAGCAGGAACAGAGATCCGCGGAGGCTGAAGCCGTAAAGCTTGAGCAAGCCGCTTCGAAGGCCCGCACCGACGCCGCGCGACTGCACGCCCAACAGGCGGCCGCCGCGCAGGCCATAACTGCTGCCGAAGCGCGGATCACGGCGGCTAATGCGCGCCTGCAGCTCGCGGCCGCTACCGTTGCCGCCTATCGCCAGAGGCTGGCCATCGAGCAGCAGCCTGCCGCGTCGCTGCTCGCCGGCCTTGCGAACATGGCACGGCGGCCACCCTTGCTGTTCCTTGCCGATGAAGGCGGCACCGACCAGCTGGTCCGTGTACGATTGCTGCTCGATGCGACGCTGCCGGTGATCCGTCAGCGAACCGGCCGCTTGTCGAGCGAAGTTGCGCAGGGCGAACGGCTTCGGCAGTCGGCGCTGGCCGCGCGCGAGGAGCTCGCCCGTTCGCGTGGCGAGCTGGTCGCACGGCACACGCGTTATGCGGCGCTGGAACGCAAAAGCATTGCGGTCGCTCTTGCGACCAGTGGGCAGGCGCTTTCCGCCGGCGACAGCGCCCTTGCCGCGACCGAGACGGTGGAGAAGCTCCGCGGGGAGCAGGCCAATAGCCAGTCGATCCGCGCGGTGGCCGGGCGCCTGGCTGCCGAGCCACCTCCGCCCGTCAGTCCGTTCCCGCCCGAAGGTGCGCCCATTCGTCCGCCCTTTGCCTATGAGCTTCCAGCCGCGGCGCAAGTCACCGAAGGACTGGCAGCGGTAAACGGTAATGGCGTGCGGTCACGCGGATTGACGCTGGCGACCGCGCGCGGGGCGGCTATTACCGCGCCTGGCGCCGGTACGGTGCGGTTTGCCGGCCCGTTTCGCGACTATGACGGGGTGCTGATCATTGATCATGGTGGTGGCTGGCTAAGCCTTATCGTTAATCTCGGCTCGACGCTCCATGCCGGCGACAGAGTAGTCCTCGGTCAGCCGGTCGGACGGGCATTCGGCCCGCTGCAGGTCGAATTGTCCCATAACGGACTTCGAATGAGCCCGGCTATCATCGCAGGTTCATCTCAAAACCTGTCAAAGGCCGTCAAAGGCGGTTAGAAACCTTAGAGGAAATGGGCCGGCCGGCCCCAAGGACGCGACCGATGAATTTCAACGCCAAATATCTTCCGCCACTCGCGCTCGTCGGCGCGCTCGCATTGGTTCCCGTGACCGCCAGTTCATTCGCTGCGGCCGACACGACCAATTACCAAGAGCTTGAGAAGTTCATGAGCGTCTATGAGCGCGTGAAGGCGAACTATGTCGAGCCTGTCGACGACAAGACCCTGATCAAGGGTGCGATCGACGGGATGCTTCAGGCGCTCGACCCGCACTCATCCTACGTCGAGGCGAATGACTTCGATCAGCTCAAGGCGACGACCGACGGCAATTATGGCGGGCTTGGGCTGACCGTCTCAATGGAAGATGGCGTGGTGAAGGTCATCGCGCCGACCGAGGACACGCCCGCGTGGAAGGCAGGCATCAAGGCGGGCGACTACATCACCCACATCAACGGCGAGTTCCTCAATAACCTGACGCTCGACGAAGCGGTCGCCAAGATGAAAGGCAACCCGGGCACGCAGGTGAAGCTGACGATCATCCGCCCGGGCCGCGACAAGCCGCTCGACGTCTCTTTGACCCGCGAGCGGATCGAGCTTCATCCGGTGAAGTGGGAAATCAAGGACAACATCGGGTACATCAATATCAACACCTTCACCGGCAACGTCGCGGAAGCGACCAAGGCGGCGCTGGTCGGCATTGACAAGGCGACGGGCGGCAAGCCGCTTGGCTACGTCATCGATCTTCGTTCCAACCCCGGCGGCCTGCTCGACCAAGCGGTCGACGTTGCCGATGACTTCCTGGACAGCGGCGAGATCGTCTCGCAGCGCGGCCGGACCAAGGACGATATCGAGCGCTATTATGCGCGCCCCGGCGATCTTGCCCACGGCCTTCCGGTCGTGGTGCTGACTGACGCCGGCACGGCCTCGGCGTCGGAAATCGTTGCCGGTGCGCTGCAGGATCACCGCCGGGCGCTGATCATGGGCGAAAAGAGTTTCGGCAAAGGCTCGGTGCAGACGGTTGTCCAGACCGGACCTGAATCCGCGCTCCGCCTGACCACCGCGCGTTATTACACGCCCTCGGGCCGCTCGGTTCAGGCCGGCGGCATCGATCCGGACATCCCCGTGCCGCAGCTCAGTGACCCCGATTACAAGAGCCGCAAGGTGATCCGAGAGTCCGACCTTCGCCGCCACCTGCTTGCGCAATCGAAGGTCGAGGACAAGCTGCTCGAGGCGGACGACACGCCCGATCCGCGCTTCATGATGACGGCGGCCGCGCTGGAGAAGCAGGGGATAAAGGACTTTCAGCTCCACTATGCGCTGAACACCATCAAGCGCCTGTCTTCGCCGGCGAAGATCGCGCAGGCCGGCCCGGCCAAGGGCGCGCGTTAGGTCCGGCATGGCGAACGCTCTGGCCGCGAACCGCGGCATGGCAGGATTTGATCCGGCGACTCTGGCTCGTCTGATCGCACTTCTGCTCCCGCTGGGTCTCCTCGGCGGCGCACTGTTCTCGCAATATGTGGGTGGGCTGCATCCGTGCGAGATGTGCTACTGGCAGCGCTGGCCTCACGGCGCCGCAATTCTGCTCGCCGCATTCGCCTTCACGGCGCCGGTGAATTCGTCCCGATCCCACTTCTTCGTGCTTGCAGCAGCGCTCGCGATCGCAGTGTCGGGCGTCATTGGTGTCTATCATGCCGGCGTCGAGGCGAAGATTTTTGAGGGCCTGACGACCTGCACGGCTTCGGGCCGTGGGCTCAGCGCCGAGGAACTTCTGAAGCAGATCAGCCGCGCGCCGATCGTCCGCTGCGACGAAGTGCAGTTCCGTTTCCTCGGCATCTCGATGGCCGGTTGGAACGCTATCCTGTCGCTTGGTGGAGCGGCGGCGATCCTCATTCTGAGCCTCAGGAGCCGACGGGCGTGACCGGCGGCTGGAAGCCGGGCGACCGCCGCGCCGATCGCGCCTCGATGTTGCGCGTCGACCAGGCCGGTGAATATGGCGCTACCCGTATCTACGCGGGTCAGCTGGCTGTGCTTCGGCGCAATGCGCCCGAATCGAAGCTGATCGCGCGTATGGCTGCGCAGGAGGAACGCCACCTAAAGCGTTTCAATGACCTGATGGCGGAGCGGCGCGTGCGGCCCACGGCGCTCCAGCCGATTTGGAACGTGGCCGGCTTTGCGCTTGGCGCTGCTACGGCATTGATGTCTGAAAAAGCGGCGCTTGCCTGTACCGATGCCGTGGAGACGGAAATCGACAAGCATTATGCCGAGCAGCTGCGTGAGCTTGGCGACCAAGATCCCGAACTTGCCAGCGACATCGCCGATTTCCAGGCCGAGGAGTTGGAGCATCGCGACGTAGCGCGGGAGAATGGCGCCGCTCAGGCCGTTGGCTATCCGCTGCTGACTGCGGCGATCCGGGCTGGCTGCAAGGTGGCGATCGGGCTTTCGAAGCGAATTTGAGGAACTACGGCAGGCTTCGCCCGCTGGAGCGGTGAAAGGATTGAGTGATGAAAAAGCTGATGCTTGGCGCCGCGAGCGCTGCGACCGCCCTCGTCGGCATGACGGCATTTCCGACGGCCGCCACGGCACAGGCCGGCAATCGATCGATCACGATTTACGGCAACGACCCGTGCCCCCGTGACGCCATCTGTATCCGGGCGCCGGAGAGCCAGCGCTACCGCCTGCCGCAATCGCAAAATCCGCAAGGCACGCCGCAGGAGCGCAATAGCTGGGCCAACAAATCGAAGTCGCTGATGACCGTTGGCGCGACCGGCGTCGGCAGCTGTTCGGCGGTTGGACCTGGCGGGCAGACCGGCTGCCTGATCCAGGAAATCAATCGCGCAAAAAAGGATAGCCGCGAGCAGTACCAAGCCGACCAGGCGCCCCAATAATTTAGCGCGGCACGGGTTGGCGGGAACGCGCGCCGCCGGGCGGCATTTTGTCGTCCGTGACCGACGATCTGCCCGCCCAGACGAAGTTCCAATGGCTGGCGCGATTCGGCTTCGTGATGCGCGGCCTGCTCTATATCGTCATCGCCTGGTTGGTGATCGTCAACGGACGCACCGAGGACCTGACGGGAGCGATGGCATATTTGGGTCACGGTGTGGGGCGCGGACTTCTTATCTTTCTCGCGGTCGGCATGGCGGGTTACGGCGCTTGGCGCCTGTGCGACGCCGCCTTCGGGATGGACAGCGGCCGTCACCACGGCAAGGCCTGGCGCAAGCGCGTAGCCGCCGCTGGCAGCGGGACAATCTATCTTTACCTCGCCTGGAAGGCGTGCCGGTTCATGCTCGGCTATTACGCCGAAACAACGTCCGTTCATCAAAATGCTGCAACAGCGCTGCACCTTCCGGCCGGGGATATAGCCCTTGGAATTGCTGCTACCGTGCTAGCCGGCGCCGGCGTTGTCCAATTCTATAAGGCAGCGAGCTGCTCGTTCCTCGATGACCTGTCCGAAGCCGCCAGCGAGCCCTTCGCGCGCTGGGTCGGACGCATCGGCTATACGGCGCGCGGCATTATCTTCCTGACGGTCGGCTGGCTGCTCGCCAAAGCTGCGCTGAGCCACCGCGCCGCCGACGCAGGCGGGCTGGAACAGGCGCTGGACGCGCTGCGCGGGCCGCTGCAGTTCCCCATCGCGGCCGGGCTTGCTTTTTTCGGCGCCTATTCGATCATCGAGGCGCGCTACCGCACCATCCACCATCCGCCGACCCAGCAGATCAAGCGGAAGGTGGCGGCGGCGGTCGACGCTTAGGGAACGATGGGCAGCATCACCGAGGTGGCCGTCGCGCCGCCGCGATAGACGGTCTGCGTCGCCTTCCGGTAGTCGCCCTGCTTTGCGTAAAAGATGTTCGGCACGAACGTTTGCGGGTTGCGGTCGTAGACCGGGAACAGGCTCGACTGGATCTGCACCATGATCTTGTGACCCGGCAGGAACACGTGGTTCACGTTGGGCAAGCCCCAGCTGTAGTGCTCGACCTTGTTCGCCCGCAGCGCGCGCGGCTTCGCGAAGCTGTCGACATAGCGGCCGCGGAAAATCTCGATCCCGATTGGCAGTTCGAAGCCCGACATGTCCTGCTTCGATCCCTGCGATGCGCCTTCCGGCGTTTCGTTCGGATAGACGTCGATCAGCTTGACCACCCAGTCACTGTCGGTCCCGCTGGTCGCGGCGAACAGCTCGACTTGCGGCGCCCCCATGATGTGGACGGACTTGGTCAGCGGCGCGGTGGTGTAGCTGATGACGTCCGGGCGGTTGGTGACGAATCGCTGATCCTGCACCAACCATGACTTCCATTGCGCGCCACCGATCGGACGCTGGAGGTACGGCACCGGATTGGCCGGGTCGGACACATACTCGTCGCGCCCAGAGCTTGTCGGACGCTCGAAGCCCGCAGTGCCATTCCCGGTCAGATAGAGCGGCGTCTGCGTGCCCATCGGCCAGCGCGGGCTTGCCTGCCACTCGTTGATGCCAGTCGCATAGGTCAGCGCATTGGGCGTCTGGGGGTCGGGCGCGCCCTTCAAATAATGGTCGAAGAAGGGCTTCACCCACTTCTGCCGCCACTCCAGCGCGGTATCGCCGGTGAAGGTGATGTCGCCGAGCTCGTAGCCGTAGTGGTTGGCACCTGAGTGCCGCCATGGCCCGATGGCCAAGTGCAGCAGTCCGCTGCCCTCATATTTGGCCTTCAGTGCCTTGTAGACCGCCGGACCGCCATAGCTGTCCTCCTGGTCCCACTGGCCGACCTCAATCAGCGTCGGCACTGTCAGCGGCCGCGCGGCTAGCCACTTGTCGACCGCCTGACCCGACCAGAATTCGGTGTAGGCCGGGTTCTGGAACAGCTTCTGGACGAACGGATAGTTCTCGATGCCAAGATGGCGGGCGAGGTCGCCCATCGACCCTGCTTCAAGATAATAGGAATAGTCGTCGCCCGGTCCGCGCGCGATTCCCTTGCCCTCGGCCTTTGCGGTGCTCTGCGACACGGCGAAGTCCAGGCTGCCGGTGCGGAAGGCGCCGTTGTGGAACCAGTCGTCGCCCATCCAGCCGTCGACCATCGGGCTCTGCGGCACTGCCGCCTTCAGCGCGGGGTGCGGGTTGATCTCCGACGCCAGGGTCAAGAAGCCGAGGTAGGAAGAACCGATCGTGCCGACCTTGCCGTTCGATTCCGGCACGTTTTTCACCAGCCAGTCGATCGCGTCGTACGCGTCGGTGCTCTCGTCGATGCCGGTATTATTGAGCGGGCCGACGATCGGGCGGTTCATCACGAACTGCCCTTCCGAATTGTGCAGCCCGCGAATGTCCTGCTGGACGATGATGTAGCCGTCGTTGACGAACTCCTTGTACATGATCGGCAGCGTGTCGACGACCGACTGGCTCGCGCTGCGGCTCATGCTTCCCTTCGCGTCATAGGGCGTCCGCGACAGCAGGATCGGGCCGTTCTGCGTGCCCTTCTTCATGACGATGACGGTGTAGAGCTTGGTCCCATCGCGCATCGGCACCATCGCGGTGCGCTTCACGAAATCCGCTTCCGGCAGCATCGGCTCGTACTTGGCGACGACGTCCGGCGTCATCGGCGTGACGCGTGCAGGCGGCGGCGCAGCGGCCAGCGACAGCAAGGGGAGGATGGAGATGGCGAGGCGGAGGGCGGGCTTGCTCATGGCGACGTTGGTAGGACTGGCGCCGACCGCTCGCAAGCGCCGGTTCGGCGTACCGCTAAACACCTGTATGGACAGGAGAATATTTGGAACATATTGAGAACTCGTGGCTCAGTTAGATGTTCAGGCCAAGCTCGCGATTCTCGCCGATGCGGCAAAGTACGATGCGTCGTGCGCGTCGAGCGGCACGTCCAAGCGTGACAGCCGCGGCGGCAAAGGCATCGGCTCGACCGAGGGCATGGGCATTTGTCATGCTTACGCGCCCGATGGCCGCTGTATCTCGCTGCTCAAGATCCTGCTGACCAACAGCTGCATTTTCGACTGCGCCTATTGCATCAATCGCAAGAGCTCGAACGTTCGCCGCGCGCGCTTCACGGCTGAGGAAGTCGTCCGCCTGACGCTGGCTTTTTACAAGCGCAATTACATCGAAGGTCTTTTTCTCTCGTCCGGCATCATCCGTTCATCCAACTACACGATGGAGCAGATCGTCGAGGTCGCGCGCAGTCTGCGCGAGGATCACGACTTCCGCGGTTACATCCACCTCAAGACGATTCCCGATGCGGATCCTGAGCTGGTGCGGCAGGCGGGAATCCACGCCGACCGCGTCTCGATCAACGTCGAACTGCCGACGGTCAGCGGCCTGACATCGCTGGCGCCGGAAAAGGATGCGGGCCAGATCGAAGGGGCGATGCGCGATATGAAGTCGTCGATCGTCGACGCACGGGACGCCACCCGCAAATATCGCTCGGCGCCCAAATTCGCGCCCGCGGGGCAGTCGACACAGATGATCGTCGGTGCCGACACCGCGAGCGATGCGGATATCGTCGGCAAAGCAAGCACGCTTTACGACCGCTTCGCGCTACGCCGCGTCTACTATTCGGCCTTTTCGCCGATCCCGGACGCGAGCGCGGTGCTACCGCTGAAACGTCCGCCACTGATGCGCGAACACCGGCTTTACCAGTCAGACTGGCTGATGCGTTTTTACGGCTTTGCGCCGAAGGAGGTGCAAAGCGCGACCGATGAGCAGGGCATGCTCCCGCTGGATATCGATCCGAAGCTGGCCTGGGCACTGAAATATCGCGAAAGCTTCCCCGTCGACATCAACCGCGCGCCGAAGGAGATGCTACTGCGCGTGCCCGGTCTCGGCACCAAGGCCGTCAGCCGGATCCTGCAATCGCGCCGCTGGCGGAAGCTGTCGCTCGACGACGTGGGCCGCCTGACCCTGTCGATCACCAAAGTCCGGCCGTTCATTGTCACCACCGATTGGCGGCCGACAGTGCTGGTCGACCGCCTGAATCTGAAGAGTCTCATCGCGCCGCGCGAGAAGCAACTCGAACTCTTTGGCGCTTGAGCCGTTGCACGGCGCAAAGGAGCTAACAGCAATGGCCAAGGACATCTTTGAACGCTTGATCGCCGACCATAACAAGCATCGCCGGCTCATCGAGCAGATCGAGCAGACGAGCGGTGATAGCGATGAGCGGCGCGCGCTATTCGAACAATATAAGACCGACGCGACCGCGCATGCCGCGACCGAAGAGGTTACGCTGTACAGCACCCTGATGGCTGAAGTCACGATGCGCGAATATGCGCAGCACGCAGCCGCCGATCACCACGACATCGCCGACGCGTTCAAGGAAGTCGAAGAGGCCGATCCCGCTTCGTCGGCCTGGCTCGCCAAATTCAAGAAGCTGAAGGACACCTATCTCGACCATCTGAAAGAAGAAGAAGAAACTATCTTTCCCGACGCGCTCAAGGATTTGGGTGAGGACAAGGCGATCGAGCTCAAGGATGCGTTCAACGCGCTCAAGCCGGAAGAGATCGAACGCGCGGAATCCGGCGCTGACGAGAAGATCGCCGACAAGATCGGCTGATGCTGGAGGGGTTGATGCTCGACGCGCACCGCGTCACCTTGTCGGCCCCTGACGATTTCGAAGGCTGGCGCGACGCCGCGCGCGATCTCGCCGACGCGGGCGTGCCTGCCAGTGCCGTCGTGTGGCGCGTCGAAGGCGATGACGGCGATCTGTTCGCGACGGATAGGGCCGCGCCGCCAGCGCCAAGCTTTGCGGTCCCGCGCGGCTTCGTCGATCTGGCTAGGGCGGTCGTTTGCCATTCCGATCCCGAGCGGTTCGCCTTGCTGTACACGCTGTTGCTGCGCTTGAAGTCCGACCGCCATGCGCTGGAGGATCAGGCCGCTCCGCTGGTCCGGCGCCTGCAGGACCTCGCGAAGTCGGTGCGCCGCGACGTGCACAAGATGCACGCCTTCGTGCGCTTTCGCGAAATTGACGACCGGTTCGTCGCCTTCTTCGAGCCGGAGCATCACATCGTCCGCCGCGCTGCGAGCTTCTTCGTCAACCGTTTCACCAGCATGCGCTGGTCGATCTTGACACCCGAGCTGTCGATCCATTGGGACGGTCAGAAGCTCACCGAAGGGCCGGGCGCTACCCGCGCCGACGCGCCGTCCGGCGACCCGCTCGAGGAGACCTGGCGGACCTACTACGCATCCATCTTCAACCCCGCGCGGCTGAAGGTTGGCGCGATGCTGAAGGAGATGCCCAAAAAATATTGGCGCAACATGCCGGAGACTTCGCTCGTTGCCCCCCTGATCGCCGGTGCACGCAATCGGGAGCTGGAGATGATCGCCAAGTCCGCTGGAGAAGCTGCCGTCGCAAAGGAAGGGCTGGCGCACCCCCTTGAGGCGGAGCGAGCAATCGAGCCTGGCGGCAACCTTCGAGCCTCATGGGAAGCGCTGCTCAAGGACGCGCGGAAGTGCACGCGCTGCGACCTCTACAAATGCGCCACGCAGACCGTGTTTGGCGAAGGGCCCTTGAACCCGCGGATCATGTTCGTCGGCGAACAGCCCGGCGATCAAGAGGATCTCGCCGGTCGACCGTTCGTCGGACCCGCCGGCCAGTTGTTCGACGCGGCGCTGGAGAAGGCCGGCATCGACCGCACGGAGACTTACGTCACCAATGCTGTAAAGCACTTCAAGTTCGTTCAGCGCGGCAAGAAGCGCATCCACAGCAAGCCTGGCGCTGGCGAGATCGAGGCCTGCCGCTGGTGGATTTCGAACGAGCGCGAGCTGATCCGGCCGCCTGTTACCGTCGCGCTCGGCGCTACGGCGGCGCACACCCTGTTCGGCAAGACCATGGCGATCGGCAAAAACCGCGGCGCCCCATTGCAGCTTCCGGACGGCAGCGAATGCTGGATTACCGTCCATCCCAGCTTCCTGCTGCGTATCCCCGAAGAGGACCGCCGGCAGGAGGAACGCGCCCTCTTCGTCCGCGACCTCAAGCGCATCCGCGAGCGGGCCGAGGAACTGGCCGCCTAAAAGCGGTAGCCGATGCTTGCTTTCACCGTTCGGGGCGCGCCCGGGGCGATATTGTTGTCGCCGTTCGCCGTCGGGAAATAATGCGCGCCAAACAAGTTCTCGAGGTTCACCTGCGCCTCGATGCCGCCCGGCAGCGCGTAATAAAGCGCGCCATCGACGCGGGTATAGCCCGGCAGCTTCACCGCATTGCTGATCGAAGCATAGGATTTGGACCTCGCGATCACGCCCAGGCCGGCACCAATGATCTTTGTGAAATCGTAGCGATTCCACAGCGAGAAGCTGTGACGCGGTACAAGCGGGACATGGCGCCCCGCGGGGGCGGTCGTGGTCGTCTTCGTGATCTCCGCTTTCTGGTAGGAATAGCCGCCGGAAACGAGCCAGCGGCTGGTCACGCTGCGTTCCAGCCCGAGCTCTATTCCGCGGCTACGCTGCGCACCGGTCAGCACGGTCAGGCTGGGATTGGCGGGATCGGTAGCGCGCGTATTGGTGCGGTCCAGTCGATAGATCGCGGCTGTTGCCAGCAGGCCGCCGGTAAGCTGCAGCTTGCCACCCACCTCGTAATTATCGAACCGCTCCGGCTTCAGTCCTTCGGTCACCGAGGTTAGCCCGCTGAACTGATCACCGGACTGCGGCAGGTAGGAGCGGCTGTAGCTCGCGTAGAGTGAGAGATTGTCGGTTGGCTTCAGGACAAATCCCAGCCGCGGCGACCAAAGGTGATCGCGGCGCCCGAACCGGCCGCCTCCTCCGGTGCGCAGGTCGTCCACGTCGACCTTGAAGCTGTCGAAGCGCAGTCCGGCGATGATTTCCAGCCAGCTGGCGGGGCGGATCTGGTCCTGAACGTACAGTGCTGCAAGGTCCGCGCGAACCCGGTTGTCGGCGTCGCTTGCCGACGGCGCAAACGTTACGTTCGCATCGATCGTCGGGTTGGTGATCGGAACACCGTTCGTGCCCGCCGCGAAGACGGCCGTCTTGCGCAGGTTCCGCGATTTCTCGCGCCCAACCTCGAAGCCGACCAGCATCGTCTGGTCGATGCCCGCCAATCGATTTTCCCACACCAGGTTCGTCTGGCTGAACAGATTTTCGCGGTCGTTGCGGTTGTTGTAGCCGCTCAGGGCCACGCGTCCGGTCGCCGGGTTGTACGCACCCGGAAAGATGTTTTGATAGAATTTGTCGTAGTGGCCGAACATCGTCCGGTTCTTAAGGGTCAGGCCCTCCGCGAAGCGATGTTCGACCGCGACGGTTGCGATGTTCACGTCGGCTTTCGCGAAGCTCTTGTTCGGATCGCCGAAAAAAGTTCGCGTGAAGCTGCGAATGGGCTCGTCGCCATTGGCGGGCACGCCGCGGTCCGCGGTTCGCCGATCATGGAAATATTCGTAGCTGAGGTCGATGCGCGTATCTGGACCCGCCACCAAAGCGGCGGTGGGGTTGATCCCGTAGCGCTTGGTTTCGACGTACCGACGAAAACTGTCGCTGTCTTCGAACAAGCCATTTAGCCGGAGACCCAGGATCGGCGACAATGGCTGATCCAGATCGACGCTTAGTCGCCGGGCACCCCAACGGTCGGCGGATACGGTCGCGTTGCGGCCCACGCTCATGGTCGGCCGCTTGAGGACACGGTTGATGACCCCGCCGCCCCCGCCGCGGCCGAAGATCATGGCGTTCGGACCCTTCAAGACCTCGACGCGATCGACGTTGTAAAAGTCGCGATAATATTGGACGTCGTCGCGGACCCCATCGATAAAGAAGTCAGCGGTGCTGGAATTACCGCGCAGCACGATCGCATCCCGATTGCCCTCCCCGCTATTGTAGGACGCGCCCGGCACGAAGTTGAGCAGGTCCGACACCGACCGCAACTGCTGGTCTTCGATCTGCTGTTGAGTGACGACCGTAATCGCCTGCGGAACGTTGCGAATGTTGGTCGGCGTCTTGGTCGCCGTCGTGGTCATATTCACGCCATAGGGCGTTCGCTCGCCGGTGATGACGATGTCAGGCCCGGCATCGGTAGCTTCGGCAGTCACCGCATTGTCCGCCGCATGCGCGGCTGCAGCGCTGCCGAGCAAGGTGAAAGCCAGCGAAAGTTGGTAATTCAACACTCGATCCCCTTAGTCTCGGGATCCGGCTACTGTTATTGAAACTCATTCGCAATAGTTCTCACCGTTTGCGTGTTAGCACCAGGCGGTCGTCCTCGTTCGGCTTCACCTGTGCGATCGCTTTCAACACGGACGCCTTGTTCGTGAAACGGCAACTTCTGCCCGATCCTCCCTCCACCTCTGCCCCTGCGGTGGTTGCGATTTGCCCGTCGGAGCCCTCACACCCGGGGACAAAAAAGGCGAAACCGTCACCTTGCTTCTCCCCCAAGAAATAGAGCTGCGTCTGCTCGGAGGTTGGCGTTCCGTCCTTCGTAAACCAGCCGAGGATGCGCCCGCTGCTTCCCGGAACAGGGACGAGCCCGTAGGTGGCATCGCCGTCGTCGCTTTCCGGGTCGTTGAGCTTGGTCAGGCCCGACGGGAGGATGGAGATCGTCACATCATGCGCAGCCTTGCCGGGCTCTGTGAAGCGATAAACGCCAGGCTCAAGAACCGCTCGTGCATCGCTGTCGGCGAACAGTCCGTTGCCGAACCAGCAGCCCGACAGCGCTAGCGCCAGCAGCGCAACCAGCTGTGCCTGCCGGCGCTTCACGTCACTCCGCCGCGAGGAGCGTCTCCGCGGCACCCAGGTCGACGGAGACCAGTCGGCTAACGCCCTTTTCGATCATCGTCACGCCGTACAGCCGGTCCATGCGGCTCATCGTCACCGCATTGTGGGTGACAATAAGGTAACGAGTGTCCGTTTCCTGCGTCATCCGCTGCAGCAGCTCGCAGAAGCGCTCGACGTTCGCATCGTCCAGCGGCGCGTCGACCTCGTCGAGCACGCAGATCGGCGCGGGGTTGGTCAGGAAGATCGCGAAGATCAGCGCGACTGCGGTCAACGCCTGCTCGCCACCCGACAGCAAAGTCAGGGTCGACAGCCGTTTGCCCGGTGGCTGCGCCATGATCTCCAGCCCGGCTTCCAGCGGGTCGTCGCTCTCGACCAGCTCAAGGTGGGCCTGGCCACCTTCGAACAGGGTCGTGAACAACCGCCGAAAATGCGCGTCCACCTTCTCGAACGCGGCGAGCAGGCGAACGCGGCCCTCGCGATTAAGATTGCCGATCGACCCGCGCAGGCGGTTGATCGCCTGCGTCAGCTCGTCCGCTTCCTCCGCGCCCTTTGTCCGCGCGGCGTCGAGTTCGGCGAGCTCCTGCTCCGCAACAAGATTGACCGGGCCGATGCGCTCGCGTTCGGCAACCAGCCGCTCCAGCGCTGTCGCCTGTTCGTCGGCATCGGCAGGCTCATCGGCATCGAAACCGAATTGTTCCGGCAGCCGCTGCGGCACGATCTCGAACTTCTCGACCGTCTGCCGCGCGAATTCGGCGCTCCTCGCCTGCTGCGCTTCGGTACGAGCCGTAGCGGCGGCGCGACGTTCGCGCGTTTCGGCAGAGCGTTCGTTGGCGGCCGACACCAATTGCCCGGCAGCGATCAGGTCCTGCTCGGCATCCCGCTCGGCGGCCGTGGCTTCACCGATCTGCACCTGGCTCTGATCGTTGCGGTGCTCGCAGTCGCGGATCGATGCGTCGAGCGCCTCGGGCTCCTGCTGAAGCTCCTCGCGTTCGGCGCGCTGCTGCCCTTGCCGCTCCGTGGCAAGGGCCAGTCGCTTCTCCGCGTTGCTCTGACGCGCGCGCCATTCGGCCTGCTCGCGCCCCGCGGCCACCGACCGCTCGCGGTCGGCAGCAGTCTCGCGCGCCTTTGTCGCCGCTTCAGCGCGCTTGTCCGCAACCGCATTCGCCAGCTCGGCCGCCTTGCCGCGTGCCGTCTCAACCTCCTGCTCCAGCACCGCTGGTTCGGGGAGGGTAGTTAGCGCCTTCTCGGCTGCTGCCAGGGCTTCGCGCGAGGCAGCCAGCACTGGGTCGAGGTCCGCGAGGCGCTGGTCGAGCCCCGATCGTTGTGCCTCCAGCCGCTCCAGTCCGGCGGTCGCGGCGTCGATTGCTCGTGCCGCCTCGCGCGCGTCGCGTTCGGCCGTCAGTGCTGATGCGCGTGCCTGCTCCGCGTCCGCCCGGCACTTTTCCATCGCTCCGAGCGCCTGATGGCGTTGGTCGGTAGCGGCTTGAACCGCCTGCTCCAGGCCCGGCAATTGCTTGGCGAGATCGGCGAGGCGGTTGGCGCGAAGCAATCGCTCCGCCGCTGCCGCACCGGACGTCTCCGCAACGAACCCGTCCCAGCGCCGTACGCGCCCGTCGCGAGTGACCAGCCGCTGCCCAACCGCAAGCAACTGGCCCTCGTCGCGTTCAGCAACGCCGACCTGGCGCAAGCGACGCTTGAGCTCGTCCGGCGCATCGGCGTGATCAGCGAGGCATTCGGTGCCCGCCGGCAACGTCGGATCCGCGGCTTGCGGCTCACTACCTTGCCACCGCCGCGCGCCTTCCGCGCCTACAGCGGCATCGGCATCTTCACCAAGCGCCGCGGCGAGCGCGCGCTCATAGCCGGGTGCAGCCCGCAGCGCCGCGATCACCGCACCGCCGCCCTGGTCCAGGGCGCGCGTCAGCGCATCATGCTCCGACCGCGCCGCCGAATGCGCAGCCCGAGCCGCGGCCAATTCGCTCTCGGCCCCGTCGCGCGCCTCTGCCGCAACCGCCCGCCCTTCTTCAGCCGCAACGCGGCGCTCTTCTGCTGCCTTCAGCGCCTCTGCCGCAGCGACGCTCTTCGCCTCGGCTTCCGCACGCAATCGCTCCTGCTCGCTGCCGTCACCAAGCGCCTGCCGTTGCTCTCCAAGGCGATGGCGCTCTTGCTCCGTCCGACCGAGTTGTGCGCGCGCCGCCTCCAGCGCCGCCTCCGCCACGCGCCGCTCCGCCCGCATAGCTGCTTGCCGCGCCAACAATTCTGCGAGCGCCGCTTCGGCCTCTCGGGATAGGGCTTCAGCGTGGCTTAGCTCGCCTGCGATGCGCGCCGATCGCGCCTCCGAATCTTCCAACCGCTGTGCAATCGCCGCCCGCTCTTCATCGAGTGCGGAAATGGCGCGTTCGGCATCGCCCTTCAGCGACGTCTCGCGCTCAATGTCCGCCTCAAGCGAGGCGTCCAGCCGATCAAGCTCGTGCAGCCGCCGCGCGACCGTGTCCCGCCGTGCTCGCGCCGCTGCCAGCTGGTGGGCCAGCTCGTGACCCTGTTCGCGAAGCTCGTTCAGCTTCGTACGTTTCTCCGCAAGGGCGCTGTTAGCCCGCTCCTGCGCCGCCTGCGCGGTCGCAATCGCCTGCTGGATGCGCTCGACCTCTTCCGCCGCTGCGCGCGCCTCCGCCGTGGCCGCTTCGGCCGCCTGCTCGGCCTCGCGCCAGCGCGCGTGCAGCAGGCGCCCTTCGACGCTGCGGATCTGGTCGGTCAGTTTCCGGTAACGTTCGGCCGCGCGCGCCTGCCGCCTCAGCTGGGCTGCCCGCTGCTCCTGGTCGCCCAGGATTTCGCCCAGCCGCGCGAGATTGGCCTCGGCAGCGCGCAGCTTCTGCTCGGCATCCTTGCGCCGCGCATGCAGCCCGGAAATCCCGGCCGCTTCCTCCAGCAGTTGCCGCCGCTCGACCGGTTTGGCCGCAATGACCGTGCCGATGCGCCCCTGACTGACTAGCGCCGGGGAGTGCGCCCCGGTCGCAGCATCCGCGAACAGCAGTGACACGTCCTTCGCGCGCACGTCGCGCCCGTCGATCCGGTAGGCCGACCCGGCGCCGCGCTCGATCCGGCGGGTAATTTCGGTCTCCCTCGCGCCGATGGCATCGGCATCGCCCCGCTCGACCAAAATGGACACCTCCGCGAAGTCGCGCGGTGGGCGCGTCGCGGTGCCGGCAAAGATGACATCGTCCATCCCACCGCCACGCAGCGACTTCGGGCTGCTTTCGCCCATCGTCCAGCGGATGGCTTCCAGCAGGTTCGACTTGCCGCATCCATTTGGCCCGACCACCCCGGTCAGGCCGGGTTCGATGCGCAATTCGGCAGGTTCTACGAAGCTCTTGAATCCGCTGAGCTTGAGCCGCCTGATCCTCACGCTTACCGAACCCCCTTCGCCAGCGCCTAGCTCTTGCCGAGCAGTGGCTTCAGCGACGGCCAGTCGTAGGCGTCGGTCTTTCGCCCGTTGATGAAGAAGGTCGGCGTGCCGGTCACGCCCAGGCCGTTTGCCACTTCGGCGATCTTCGCCAGCCGCAGTGCGGCCGCTCCATCGCGCAGGCATTGGTTCGCTCGCTGAGCAGACACCCCGCGCTTCCCGGCGATCGCGCCGATGCCGGTCGCCTTCGCGAACTCGGCATACATCTGGTTCTCGGGCAGGCTGGAGATCTGGTCGCTCTGCGCCTGATCGATGCTCCGCGACCAGGCCGGTTGCGCGGCATAGAGATCATGCGCAATCGGGAAAAAGGTGCGCGCCCCATTGCAAGTCGCGAGCAGCGTCGCCGCGATGTCCAGACCGCTCAGAATGTACGGCCGAAACTCGTAGCTGACCTTGCCGTTCTTCACATATTCACTGACTAGTGGGTCGACCCCGGTCTCGGCAAAGTGGCGGCAGTGCGGACAGACCAGCGAGCCGTATTCGACCAGCTTCACCGGCGCGTTCGGACGGCCCATGCGGTACCCGCCCTGCGGCGTCGCAACCACGGTGCGCGACCAATCGACCGGGGCGGCCTTGACCGCGGGCTTCGCGACGGCCGGGGCGCCGACCGCCGTCAGCAGCAAAGCCGCCGCGCCGATCAACGCCCTTGCCAGCCTCATTTTACAGCAGCCTCGAGCTGCGGCTTCAGTGCCGCCCAATTGGCCGTGTCCGGAAGTAGCTTGCCGTTCAGGATGAACGAGGGCGTACCCTTGAATTCCGGATAGTTGTTGTTGACGTCAGAGGTCAGCTGTACCTCATTGTTGATCATCTTCTGATCGCTCAGGCACTGGTTGGCCTTCGCCTGCGGCAGACCCCGCGCGGCGGCCCAGTCCTGCAGCCCCATGATGCTTGCGAACTGCACGAACTCCTGCTCCGGCGGCAGTTGCTGCAACTGCTGCAACTTGTCCTGCGGCGTCGCTTCCATCTTTCCAAGCAGCGTCGACTGGTCGCGGTACAGTGCCTCGGCGATCGGGAAGAATGTCTTCGGGCCATTGCAACGCGCGACGAGGTTCGCCGCCATGTCGATCGGGCCGTGAATGATATAGGGTCGGAACTCCCAGCTGATCTTGCCGGTCTTCACGTAATCGTTGACCAGGGTCGGCACGCCTTCATCGGCGAAGCGCTTGCAGACCGGGCAGAACAGCGAGCCGATCTCGACCAGCTTCACCTTGGCATTGGGATTGCCCATCATGAAGCCGCCCGCGGAGGTCGCGTTAGTGACGTCGGCCCAGGTGCCGCCCGGAGGCGGGTTGGCCTGCGTGATCTGCACCGTGCTCGCCGGTGCGTCGCCACCGCCGCCGCTGGTTTGATTGTCTTTGTTGCAGGCGCCAAGGGCCAGGACGGCCATTCCGGCGGTCAGGAAATTGCGGACCTTCATCGGTTCAAACGCTCCGGTTGATGACGGGTATCGGGTCGTTACTGTCTTCCGGCAGTGACGGTGCGCCGCTGCTAGCGGCAATTTGCGCCGCAAGCGACTCCAGGCAGTGACGAAGCTCGGGATCGGCAATTTCGCGCAACCCTTCGCCCAGTTCCTTCGGTACCGCGCGCAGTTGCGGCCGCACGGTCTTGGGTGCTGGAATTGGCAGCCGCCCCTGGCGAAACACGATCCGGTTGATCGCCGCATAGCCGAAGAAGCGGTTCACGCGCTCGATGATCATTGGCGTCAGATGCTGGATCAGCGGCGCGTGCGCGCCCTCGATCATCAAGGTCAGCGCCCCGCCTGCTTTCTTGCCGGCTGGGAACTTGATCGATTCAGGACAGGAGACCCGCGCATATCGCTCGCCGACGATCTCTGCCCAGCGGCTGACGATCGAGCTCTGGATGAAGCCGAACCGCCGGAACGATTGGCCGCCAACGTCGCCGACCAACTCGCCTGCGGAGCGGGGGCGGCAGCTTCGCGGCGAATCTTCGGGCTTGCGCTTCGACATGGCGTTCGAGCATGCCATAGGCCTGTTGTGCCCGCCAATGCCGCCGAGCGACTGCTCCAACATTATGTGGATAACTTCAGGCGATTGCCGTGGCGCGCGGCGCCGGGTGATCCGCCGATGGAGCCCTACCGCGTCTGGCTGAGCGAGGTGATGCTCCAGCAGACAACAGTCGCCACCGTGATCCCCCGGTTCGAACGGTTCGTGGCGCGCTGGCCGACGATTGAAGCGCTCGCCGCCGCGCCGGATGAAGAGGTCCTCTCCGAATGGGCGGGCCTCGGCTATTACGCCCGAGCCCGCAATCTCATCGCGTGCGCACGCGCCGTCGCCGCGCGGGGCAGCTTCCCCCGGACAGCGTGCGAGTTGCGAGCGCTTCCCGGGTTAGGCGCCTACACCTCGGCGGCCGTCGCCGCGATCGCCTTTGGCGAGCCTGCCGCCGCCGTCGACACCAATGTCGCGCGCGTCGTCGCACGATTGCACGCGCTCGGGCGCCCGGCTCCAGGGGAAATCGAAAGACTAGTGCTCGGCATGATCCCGTCCGGCCGCGCAGGCGACTTCACGCAGGCGATGATGGATCTTGGCGCGACCATCTGCCGTCCCCGCAATCCGCGCTGCGCGGAGTGTCCGCTGGCGCCCGACTGTCTTGCCTTCGCCAACGGTGAGCCCGCCGCCTATCCCGAACCCAAGGCGCGAGCGGTACGGCCGCATCGGTTCGGGATCGCTTACTGGATCGAGCAACGCGGATCAGTCTGGCTTGTGCGGCGTCCGCCGCGCGGCGTTTTCGGCGGAATGGCCGCGCTTCCCGGTCCCGAATGGACTGAACAGGCAGCGGCGAATGTCAACGCGCTTGGCACGGTCAGGCACGTCTTCACGCACTTCTCGCTCGATCTCGCCATCGTCCCCCGTGCCAACCCGGAAGGGGAAGGTTGGTGGCAGCCGCTCGACGGGTTGGCCGACGCCGGCCTCCCGACGCTTTACCGTCGGGCCGCCGATCTCGCTCTCACCGCCCGGAGCGCGGCTTGATGCCTTGCCAAGCTGCCCTTAAAGGGCGTCGCAAATTCATGTCTCGCGTTCGCGGGGAAATCAGGGAAACTCATGGACGATCGCTTTAACACCATCGCCGGCTGGGTGCTGTTCGCGGGAATCATCGCACTCGGATCGTCTATCGTTGCCGGCGAAATCTTCCATTCTGAACGTCCGGAAAAGGGCGGCTACCCGATCGAGGGTGTGGTTCAGGAAGGTGAGGGCGGTGCTGCCCCTGAGCAGCCGATCGAATTCTTCCTGGCGAAGGCCGACCCGGCCAAGGGTCAGCAGGTCTTCAATAAGTGCGCGGCCTGCCATAACGCCGAAAAGGGCGGCGCGAACCAGCTAGGTCCCAACCTGTGGGGTGTGCTGGGCGAGGCGATTGGCCAAGGCCGCGGCTTCGCTTTCTCCGATGCGCTTGCGAAGAAGGGCGGCACCTGGAACTTCGACAACCTCGCGCAGTGGCTGAACAGCCCGAAGGCCTTCGCGCCAGGCACCAAGATGACCTTCGCCGGCCTCAGCAATCCGCAGGACCGCGCGGACGTGATCGCCTTTCTCAACCAGCATAGCGATGCGCCCAAGCCGTTACCGACCGCGCCGGCCGCCGCTGCGGAGACCAAGCCGGGCGCGGACGTGCCCGCGGGCAGCAATCCGCCGGGCACGGGTGCGAACAACGGACCGCAGAAGGCCGAAAACGAGCCCGTTCTGCCGGCAGCAGCTGCGGGCACGTCGCCGCAGACCAAGGGCGGCGACGCGACCAACCAGCCGGTCAAGAAATAACCTAGGGCGCTCTTACTCCGGCGGCGCGTGCTGGACTGGCACCGGCTGCGGGTGATCTTCGTAGTAATTGACGACAAAGTCCCACGCTTCCTGCGCGCTCTCCGTCCAATGGATGAGCTCGAGGTCGTGCGGCGCGATCACGCCTTCCTCGACCAAAGCGTCGAAATCGACAACGCGATTCCAGAACTCCTTGCCGAACAATAGGATGGGCAGCGGGCGCACCTTGCCGGTCTGGATCAGGGTCAAAAGCTCGAACATTTCGTCGAACGTGCCGAACCCGCCCGGGAACACCGCGACCGCGCGCGCGCGGAGTAGGAAGTGCATCTTGCGCAGCGCGAAATAGTGAAACTGGAAGCTTAGCTCCGGCGTCACGTAGCGATTGGGCATCTGCTCGTGCGGCAGAACAATGTTTAGACCGATGGACTCCTTGCCCTCGTCGGTCGCGCCGCGGTTTGCCGCTTCCATGATCGACGGACCGCCGCCGGAGCAGACCACGAAATGGCGCTTGCCATCCTCGTCGCAGCCGCAGCGGCTCGCCAGCCGCGCCAGCTCACGCGCCACCTCATAATAGTGCGCCTTGGCCTTTAGCCGCTCGGCGATCCGCTCCTGCTGCTCGTTCGTGGCAGCGGCGACCAAAGCGTCCGCCATCTCCGGCGAGGGAATTCGCGCCGACCCATAAAATACGAAGGTCGATCCGATATCTGCCTCGTTGAGGAGAAGCTCGGGCTTCAACAGCTCGAGCTGAAAGCGGACGGGACGCAAATCTTCGCGCAACAGGAACTCGGTGTCCTGGAAGGCCAGCTTGTACGCCGAGCTATCGGTCTGCGGGACGGAAGGAACGTGTTCCGCCGCGCGGGCGTCGACTTTGGAACTTGGGAAAATCCGCTTTGGCGGCAATGGTTGAGAAGTCATCGACGCCGGTTAGCGGCAAAGATTCCGCTCGTCACGCTCTACTCCCAGGCACACCACTGCCGAGCCTGTGCTTGCGTGAATCAACGGTGAGGGAACAGCCGCGCTTGCGGGGGCGGCGACGGTGAAATTCTTCTACGGCTGTCGGTGTGGGTGGCCACCGTTGCGGACCTAAAATTAACCAAGTTCGGCTAGCGGCGAAGCAATGAACGTCGAGAATCCGACTCTACGCTTGTTCGAAGCGAACGCCGCTGGCGCACAGATGCTTTCGCGCGTCGATGTTCGAACCGGCTTTGGCCTAGTCGGCCTCTTGCTGGCCTATGGCCTGGTGATCGATCGCCTCGCCCATCCGTCGCTCGCGCAGTTGATTATCTCGCTCGGGAATTTTGGCGCACTGTCACTCTATTCGGGCTTACTGGTCGCCTGCGCTTTCATGCTGCTCTGCCTAGTCCGCCCGGATCAACGCGCTAGCCTAGGTAATCGCGCCTATTGGCTAGCGATTGCGTGCGTTCTGACGACCCTGACATTCCCCTTCTTCGCGGCCTTCAAGGAACTCGTTCTGCCCATGCGGGGCTTTTTGTGGGACCGGACCTTCGCGCATGTCGGCCGAGCCATTTTCGGTCAGTCGCCCTGGACCATCACGCACGTCTATTTCGGAACGGTCGCCGGAACGCGCATCCTCGACGCCGCCTATCGCTCGCTGCTGCCGCTGATGTTCGGTTTGCCGCTCGTCTCGGGCGCCATGATTATCGACGCTCGCCTTCGCTTCCGAATTCTATTCACCTGGACCGCGTCTTGGATCCTGATCGGAACATTGGCGGCCTGGGTCTTCGCGTCCGCGGGACCCTGCTTTTACAACAGCTTCGTCGCGTACGATCCCGATTATGCGAACTTGCAGTCACGCCTGGCCGAGATTGGCCGTCAGGCGAGCGCACAGGGGCATCCGATTGCGTCTCTTCAATATGAATCAGGTCTCATGCTGACCTATCGCACGCACAGCTTCGCGCCCGGCGGCGGCATTTCGGCGATGCCCTCCATGCATGTCGCGATGATGACCCTCGTTGCGCTCGTTGCCTGGCAGTTCAATCGCCTACTCGGCGTTGCCGCTTGGTTTCTCGTACTTGCGGTCTGGATCGCCACCATTCACTTCGGCTGGCATTATTTCGTCGACGGACCCGTCGGCGCCGCGATGATGATTGCGCTCTGGATCCTGGCGAAGCGCGTATCGGCCGTCCTTCATCCGATCCCGCAACAGACGGCCAAGGTGCTCGACTCGGCTGCGTCGAAGCGGTCGTGAATCTTAGATGCCGCTACCGAACTCGATGATCGTCCACCTGTCGCCTGCCCACGCTACCTCGATCCGCGTGTCATAGGGGTTGCGAACGTCGCGGGTCGTGACGCGGCCGATCCGCTTCCCCATCGTTACGCGCGTCCAGCGATCCCCGTGCTCGATCTCGGTCAGGATCTGGCCGGGCTTAAGCTGGATCCGGCGCTTGTCATCCGGATTGAGATACACCCAGCTAGGCCGGACGACGACCAGCGTTTCGGCCGGAAGGCTTTGTTCCGCAAGGATTGAGATGCCCGGCAGGATCAGCCGCTCACCATTGCGAACGCATCCGCGCTTGAGAATGTCGTCGAGCGCGTCGAATACGGGTGCGAAGCGCACGGGATCCGCGTCGGCGGCTGTCGCCGACATGTAAACACCGTGGACCCGCATCGATCCACGCGGATGGAACAACTGCTGCAAGCCTCGGATGTCACGGGACGCGGTCACGCGCTCCAGTGCCCGACGGAAATCGGAATAGCCGGCTACAGTCTGACACCTGTCTTCCCGAAGCAAGCGAGTGATCGAGGCTTGCGAAGGAACTGCGACCGCAGGACTCAAGGAACCAAGCAGCAGGAAACCCGATAGAACACGGCAGCTCACTGCCGAACGCTATCTCAACTCAGCCCCGGCGCGAATTGCTTAATTGTGGCGTTGGCGAGGTTGTAGTCAGCGCCTCGATGTCTTTTTCCAGTCCCGCGGCACAGCAACGCAGGTCCAGAGCGATTGCGGGATCATCGGTAATTCGCGCCAGCCGTCGGATCTGGTCCGCCCGAGCCCGCATTTTCTCGATTGGATCTTCATGTTGAAATAGGAACGCCATGCGCGATTCAACGGCGGTTTCGCTGACGGGTCGCATCCTTTGACATGAATTAGGGCTGCGAATGAACCTTACCGATCTTCTGCTCCCCAGCCTCACCCATCAACTTCGCGGAATGGAGGGCTGGCTCGACAAGGCGGAGGCCTTCGCCGCCGAACGTGGCACCAGTCCTGACGACTTGTTGCCGTTGCGCCTCGCGCCAGACATGTTCCCGCTGACGTCCCAGATTCGCCTGGTCGCCTTCCAGGCGCAGGAGCCAATTTATCGCCTTCGCGGTGAACCAGCACCCGACTCCCTACTGCAGGTTCGCCAGGAAGCGCGCGACGGCGGCGAAGCGCCGGGCACTTGGTCGGAAGCTCGCACTCGCCTTGCGGAGGCATCTGCAGCGCTTGCCGCAATTCCGCCGAACGCTTTCGACGCTGTCGCAGCTCAACCGCTCGCACACGACCTACCAATGGGAATGGTTTTCGACATGACAGGCGAAACCTACGTCCGCGATTGGGCGCTGCCGCAGGTCGCCTTCCACCATGCGATGGCCTATGCCATCCTGCGTCAGGCGGGCGTTCCGCTCGGCAAGGTCGACTTCGTGCCGCATATGTTTGCCTATTTGCGGCCGGGAACGATGCCGGGCCACGGCTGACCCCGCACTATCCCCTGCGCTAATCTATGTTATGACCGCCGCACGCCAGAACAGGCTGGCCGGAAAGGATTTCGTGAACTCTTCGATCGTCGAACCGCTGGCTAGGGCTGCGGATCAGATCTCCTTCGGGCAGCTGGCGGACGCCATGCCGCAGATGGTTTGGTCGACCTTGCCCGACGGTTCGCACGATTATTACAACGCGCAGTGGTATGCCTTCACCGGCGTGCCCGTCGGCTCCACCGACGGGGAAGGATGGAACGGCATGTTCCACCCGGACGATCAGGAGCGGGCCTGGGCGCGCTGGCGGCATAGCCTGAGCACTGGCGAACCTTATGAGATCGAATACCGCTTGCGTCATCACAGCGGTCAGTATCGTTGGACGCTCGGCCGGGCGCTGCCGCTGCGGAATGAGGATGGCGCCATCGTCCGCTGGGTCGGTACCTGCACCGACATCGACGACCAAAAGCGCATCGCCGAGCAGAACCAGATCCTCAGCCGGGAGCTGAGCCACCGCATCAAGAACATCTTTGCGGTGATCAACGGCCTTGTCGGTCTCGCTGGCCGCCAGTTACCCGACAGCACGGCCTTCGCCCGTCAGATCCAGGATCGGATCGCCGCGCTTGGCCGCGCCCACGATTATGTGCGGCCGCACAGCGACGAAAGCGCGCGTCACGATGGCCCGTCGACGCTAAAGACCCTCTTGCTGGAACTGCTCAGCCCCTATCCGGCACTGGATGAAGGGCGGATCGTCATCGAGGGTGACGACCTCCTTGTAGACGACCGCGGAGCCACGCCCATCGGTCTTGTCTTCCATGAACTGGCGACCAACGCGACTAAGTACGGGTCGCTATCTTCCCCGGATGGGCGGGTCGCAATTCGCCTCGCCGTGAAGGACGGGATCGCTGCCGTGACGTGGGAAGAAACTGGCGGGCCGCCGGTTGCTCAAACGCCGGTGCTCAACGGCTTTGGGACGCGCCTCACGGACCTCAGCGTTGTTCAACAGCTAGGGGGGTCGATTGACCGGGACTGGTTGCCGCGCGGTTTGCGCGTCGCAATCGCCGTTCCCGTCAACGCTCTCGCGAGGGCCTGATCAGCTAAAGCGGCGCAACGCCGCAGGCGCCTCTGCCATTTCGCCCTTGAGATGCCGCAAGGCAAAGGAAACGGCCGAGCTTAGCGTCGTCTTGTCGGTCGGCTTGGTAAGCACGCCGATCGTCCCCGCAATGCCATCGCCCAACATTGCGGGGTTGGCCGTCACGAAAAGCACTCCGGCGCGGTGATCGTTGGCCAGGCGGCGACCGATCTCCGGTCCGGTCAGCCCATCACGCAGGTTGAGGTCGACGAGGGCCAAATCGATCGGTTGGTCTATGTAGGCCAGCGCCGACTCAAGATCGACGGCGATCCCCGCGACGCGATGCCCTTGCTCCTCGAGAATGCTCTGCATCTCAAGCGCGACAAGGACTTCATCCTCCACAATCAAAATGTTCGCGAGCATTGTCGGATAACCGACACACAGCTTTGATTGTTCCTCGGTTTTGCTGGTTTCCCGGCCTTTTCCATACCGCTTGACCGAATTACCTGCATAATGCACCGTGACGCTAGGCGCGCTGACCGGTGGCTAATTGCAGTTACGGTGACGTTTCGGCATCCTTGGTGGGATGAATGGCAGGAAAGCCCTCGCGCTCGCCGTCTGGACCTTCGGCTATATCCTGGTCGCTGGCATTCTTTTAATCATTACGGCAATGCCCGATTGCTCCTCGGGCGCGGAAAGCGCGCATTGCAGGGCTCTCGCGCACCAGGTTCAGCAGGGCACCGCCGTTGCTCTCGCGCTCGCATATGTCCTGCTCACTTGGGTACTCTTCTTCCGCCGCCGGTGACGTCCGGCCTGTTGTAGCGAACGAAGCCGTCAGTCTTGTTCGCTCCCTTGGTATGGCGGTGGTGATACCTGAGGCTCCGCCGGCGGATGAGTCACCTCCCAGCCGAGTTCGTCGAGCCGGGCCACAATATACTCGGCCACTTCCCTGCGCGGGTCCGGGGCGAACGTCGGATCATGTCGCTTGAGCGCCTTCAGCTTCTCATAATTCGGATCGCTGCCCCACAACCGATCCGGAGTGGATCGCAGCCAACAGCGAATGACGACGGCGAGCTGTTTGCCAGCAATGGCGATTCGCGAGGACATCCATCCCTGATATGCCGAGTAGAACACTTAGTGAACATTCTGGTCGGTCCGAACTTTGCGCGTCCTACGTTTACGGCACTTCCCTTCGACGATTTCATTTCCGCCACAGGCGGTGTCATTGGTGACACTTGATAGGGCTGCGGAAGGCGCCAAATTCCATCCATGATCGACATTCGCCCCTTCGCTTCGCTGGGCCACGCCGACCACGGCTGGCTCGATGCCCGTCACCATTTTTCGTTCGCGAATTACTACGACCCATCCCGCATGGGCTGGGGCCGCATTCGTGTGTGGAACGACGACAAGATTGCGGCGCAGACCGGCTTCCCACCGCACCCCCACCGCGACATGGAAATTGTCACTTACGTCCGCACGGGCGCGATCACCCACCAGGATTCGATGGGCAACAAGGGCCGCACCGGCGCCGGCGACGTGCAAGTGATGAGCGCGGGCACCGGCGTCACCCATGCCGAGTATAATCTCGAGGACGAGCAGACGACGCTGTTCCAGATCTGGATTGAAACGGACCGCCCGTCCGCGCCGCCGAGCTGGGGCGCGATGCCGTTCCCGAAGGAATCGCGGAACGGCGCCTTCCAGTTGCTGGCCAGCGGCAATGCCGATGACGGCGCCCTGACCATCAACGCCGATGCCCGCATTCTCGGGGCAACCGTGAAGGCCGGGGAATCGATCGCGATCGACGCCGATCCCGCGCGCCACCTTTATCTGGTGCCGAGTGCCGGCGTCCGTGTGAACGGCGTTGCCGCCGCTGCGCGCGACGGCGTTGCCATCACGGGCGAGCAACGCATCGAGATCGCCGCTGACGAAGATGCCGAGCTGGTTTTGGTCGACGCCAGATAACGTCGTAACCGCTTGAGTCTGGAGCGGTTCATCGAAGCTGTGCTTGTATCGCGGACGCGACGCGGGCATGGGCGCTCGCGCCGCGATACGTGACGGCAACCCAGGCAGAGCGGGATTGATGAGGGCGGGTTTGCGCTTGAAGAGACTATTGGCGGCAGGGGCGATGCTCCTGCCCGCGGCGGCGCTTGCCCAGAACACGGCGCAACCGGCGCCCGCCACCACGAATACGACGACGCCGGCCACCGACGCGGTTGGCCCGCGCGAGCTGCAGAATTTCAGCCTGCCCGGGACGAAGACCCGCCCGGCCGATGAGGTACCCTCGACAACCACGGTGCCGTCGACGCAGCGTTCTCAGCCCGAGACGCCGGAGAAGGCAGCGAGGTCTGCGCCGGCCCCGGCACGGACGCAGCGAACGGAAACCGATCGAACGGCAACTTCTGCCGTCCGAACGACCGCGGCACCAGCCGTGACAGCACCGTCCGTTGCGGTGCCGGTTGCGTCCCCGCCGCCCCAGAACCTGACCACGGGATCGGCAAGCGATTCCTTCGCCGCCACACCGCAGCCATCGACCGGCGCGCCGCCACCCCCGGCGCCTCCCGCAACGACGACGGATAGTTCGAAGCTGTGGCTGCTGCCCTGGCTTGCCGCCGCCGGTGCCCTGATTGCGGGTATTGCACTGCTCGCCTGGCAGCGTTCTCGGTCGCGAATGTCCTATGCCGGCGCTCCGCAGTTTGATGCGTTCGTCGCGCCCGAGCCAGCGCCGCTTCGTCCCGCACCCCGTGCGGCGGCACCGGTTCCACCTCTGTCGCGGCCTGAGCCAGCACCCACGCCCGAACCGCCACGGTCCGAACCGTCAGCATTCACCTGGCGACCCGCCCCGCCGCCTGTTGCGACTACCCCAGTGGGCATCGTGGCCTCCCGGCTTCGGCCCAACATCGACCTCATGATGCGACCGCTTCGCTGCACGATCGACGACGCGCAGGTCACCATCGATTTCGAGATCGAGCTCCACAACGGCGGCACCGCGCCTGCCCGTGCCGTCCTTGCCGAAGCCAAGCTGATCAATGCTGGAGCCGCGCAGGATCAGGAACTCGATGCGTTCTTCGCCCGGCCGACGGTCACGGGGCAGGGGGTCGACGCCATTCCTCCGATGCGCAGCATGACCTTCACCAGCCAGGTCGTCGCCCCGCGCGGCGCGTTGCAGGAATATGAGCTGGCGGGCCGCAAGACCTTCGTTCCGATCATCGCTTTCAATGCCATCTATGAATGGGGGGGGTCGAAGGGTCAGACCTCGGCCGCCTTCCTCGTCGGCCGCGACACGGGTGGCGAGAAGCTCGGGCCGCTGCGTGCCGACGACGGGCCGAAGGAAGTGACGCGGCTCGGGACTCTTGCCTTGCCGAACCGGCTGGCGGCTTAGAGCACCGCGCTATTGTAGCTGTGCCAGGCAAGCACCGCCGCGGCACCGCGATAGGGGCGCCACGCCTCGGCAAGCTCGCGAAGCTGCTTCTCGGTGGGTTTATCCGGAAGGCCGAGTAGCCTCCCAATTTCGACGAGGACAGCAAGGTCGCCCGCCGGGAATACGTCTGCCCGACCTTCGGCGAAGAGTAGATAGATTTCCGCCGACCAGCGACCGATCCCCTTGATCTTGGTGAGCAGCGCAATGGCTTCTTCGTCGTCGGCCGGCAGATTGGCGAGGTCGAGTTTACCCGACAGCACCAGCTCGGCGAGGCTGCGAATATAGCCGGATTTCTGCCGCGACATTCCGGCAGCGCGCATTTCCTCGTCGCTGGCCGCGAGGAGCTTAGCGAGGTCCGGCGGCGAGCCGAATGCGCCCTCGAGCTTGGCCCACATCGAGCGGGCCGCGGCGACGCTGACCTGCTGTCCGACGATGGTGCGAAGCAGGGTTTCCGCCCCGGGTCTGCTATTGCGCGGCTCGGGCATCCCGAGTTGGGCAATGACCTTGGAGAAGGCAGGCTCGCGGTCGGCGAGGGCCGTTAGATGGGCCTGGATGCTATCGGTCGTGCGAACCATCAGGCAGTCGCCGCAGCGTACATAGCAACGGCGGCGGCGTTGGACACATTGAGACTCTCGATGGCGTCGCTGATCGGAAGCTTGGCGAGCGCATCGCAATGCTGCCGCGTGTTGTGGCGCATGCCCTCGCCCTCGGCGCCCAGCACGAGAGCGACGCGCTGTGGGCCGAGCGCATCTTTCAACTCGGTCTCGGCATCCCCGGCTAGCCCAATCCGCCAGAAACCGGCCTCAGCAATCTCCTCAAGCGCCCGCGCCAGGTTGACGACCCGCACCCACGGCACCCGCTCCAAGGCCCCCGACGCCGCTTTGGCGACAACCCCGCTCTCCGGGGGGGCATGGCGGTCCTGAGTGACGATTCCGAGGGCGCCGAATGCTGCAGCCGAGCGAAGAATGGCACCGACGTTGTGCGGATCCGTCACCTGGTCGAGCACCAGCAGTAATGATCGCTCCGGTGCCTCAGTCAGCAATCCGTCGAGCCACACATCCTCAAGCGGCTCGACCTCAATAACGACGCCCTGATGCGGTGCATCGTTCGGGACCAACCGGCCGAGATCCGGAGCCTCCGCCATCGTGACTGGCACGTCTTTCGGGAACTGCATGAAGGCCGCGGCTTCGCGCGTCGTCCAAGCCTTCAAAATCCGGCGATTGGGATTGTCGAGCGCCGCCGCAACGGCATGCTTTCCCCACAGTCGCGGACGATTCGGCGTACCATGACTTTGATGCGATTTCTTGCGCCGGGACATGCCGAGCGGCTTAGCTTTGTCGCCGCCGCTGTCCAGCCCGCTAGGCGTATTCGCGCTGCAACCGCCGGTGCGACCGCCACGTGCCGATCGCAAGGATGATGACGATCGGGTAGCCCCAAAACATCAGCGCTGCCCCGTAGGCCCTGGGAAAAAGTCCGGCATCGACCGCCCGGACGAGGTGACCGAGGATCGTCGTCAGCTGCAGGCCCGCGATCCACAACGGCCAGAAGCGATCCGACTGCAGGGCGACCCACAGAAAGCCCAGAAACACGATCACGTCGACGGCGGCGACGGCGCCCTCCAAGCCCTCAAACCGTTCGTGCACGGGGGATAATGCGAGTGTCGTGGCAATGACACCGGCGACGAGAATGACTCCAACCCTTCGCTCGTCGCGACGCCCTCGCCAGAAAGCGTAAAGGGCGACGAGCAGCAGCAGGATTCTAAAAAGGTTTGGAGCCATTTCTCACCCGTCAATCATGACGATGCCCGGGGTCAACG
>JAEWEY010000004.1 GCA_023389105.1 Pseudomonadota bacterium
ACGCCGCGAACCGCGATGTCGCGGTCTGTAATCATACCCACCAGCCGGTCGTTCTCCAGCACCGGGATCGACCCGGTGTCGGCGCTCAGCATGAAGCCCGCGGCTTCGCTGACAGGCTGATCGGGCGTGATCGTCTCGACGTTGCGCGTCATCACTTCGCTGACTTTCATGGTGCACCTCCTGCTGTCCGGTGCGTCAACGAACCATTCGGCGCCCCGTTGCGCATGATCAGTCAGGCGGCGGTAGCCGGCATCGGCTCTGCGACGACCGGCCTCGCAGCGCGATCAAGGGTATCGAGATGAGACCAGATGGCGCTGACCACGACCGAGCCCTCACCGACGGATGAGGCGACCCGCTTCACCGATCCCGACCGGACATCGCCGACGGCGAAGATGCCGGGGCAGGAGGTTTCGAAGTCGCTGGTGACGCCGGCTGCGGCGCCAGTTTTCACGAAGCCGCGCTCGTCCAGATCAACGAGTCCTGACAGCCATGCTGTGTTGGGCTGCGCGCCAATCATCAGGAACAGCGCGGACGCGCCGATCTCCTCTTCGCCCTGCGGAGTGCTGATGCGCACGGCCGAGAGATGCTTGTCCCCTTCGAGACCCGCCAGCTGGCACCGATAGTGGATGGTGATGTGCGGGTCGGCTTCGAGGCGCGAGCGGAGGTAGGCGCTCATCGAATTGGCGAGGTCGGGACCGCGGACGAGCACATGGACGTGGTTGGCGAAGCGCGAGAGGAACATCGCCGCCTGACCTGCTGAGTTGCCACCGCCGACAACAACCGCCTCCGTCTCGCGGCAGAATCGCGCCTCCATCTCGGTCGCCGCATAATAGATGCCCGCGCCTTCGAATTCTTCGATGCGGGGCACGGGAAGACGGCGATACTGAACGCCCGTCGCAACGAGTACGGCCCGGGCGCACAAAGTGTCGCCGCCGTCCAGCGTAGCGCAGAACCCATCCCCGGTTCGCGCCAGCGAGCGCACCTGCCGCGGCATCGCAAACCGCGTGCCGAACTTCATCGCCTGCACCTGGCCGCGGAATATGAGGTCCGCGCCGGAGATGCCGGTGGGGAAGCCCATGTAATTTTCGATGCGGCTGCTGGTGCCGGCCTGGCCTCCGATCGCGCTGTCCTCGATGACGATGGCCTTGAGCCCTTCGGACCCCGCGTAGACGGCTGCCGCGACGCCGGCCGGCCCGCCACCGACGATAAGCAGATCGAGTTGGCCGACGTCGCAGCTTTCAAGGTCAAGTCCGAGCAAGGCCGCGACCTTGCGAGGCGTGGGGTCTTCCACCTTGTTGCCCCGGCCGAGCAGGACCGCTGGTTGGTGCGCTGCGAGCCGGCAAACCGTTACGCCTTCTTCGCTCTTCTCATCGAGATCGTAGGACTGGAACGGAATACGATTGCGCGAAAGGAAGATCGCGACGCGCTGCACGGCGGGATCCGCATCCGCACCAATCAGCTTGATCGCGCTCTCGCCCTCTTCGAACAGCGCACGTCGCCGAGCGGCGAAGACGGTCAGCACGTGGTCGCCGATTTCCGGCACGCGCGACATCAGTTCGAGCATCGCCTCACGCGGCGCTTCCAAGGTCACCGTGTCGATCGCCGCGCGGAGCGGAAGCGTATTGTTGCCGGCATTCAGGAACGCCAGTTCGCCGATGAACTGACCGGGGTTCATGATTGCATCTTCGACCGGCTCGTCGGTGAATGCATCGATCACCTGGATGCGCCCTTCGACGACGACGACGAAGCGATCGTAAGGCTGGCCGACACGCAGGACGTCCTCGCCGGCCTTGTACCTGCGCTCGGTCGAGATGCTGCGGATGGCTTCCAGCTGCTCACCCCCGAAGGGGCGCGGGGTCATGAATTGCAGTTCGCCGCCGATGCTATCCATGGTCTCGGGTGCTCCTAAGGCAGGTTCTCGGTCAGCAGATCGTAGGTCGCAACCAGCTCATCCTTCTGGTTGAAGATTTCAACTGCCCAGCGGACGACCCCGGTGTCCTCGCTCTTCAATGATTTCGAGCGGACGGTCAGCTCCACGCGCATCGTGTCGCCTGGATAGAGCGGGGTCAGGAAGCGCAGGCTCTCGAGGCCAGTGTTGGCGAGGACGGGGCCGGGATCGGGATCGACGAACAGGCCTGCGGCGAAGCTCAGGATCAGATAGCCGTGCGCGACGCGGCCTTCGAAAATCGGCGAGGCCTTGGCGGCCTCCTCGTCCATGTGGGCGTAGAAATTGTCGCCGGTAAACTCGGCGAAATGCTCAATGTCTTCAATGCTGACGGTGCGGCCCGCCGACTTCAGCGTGTCGCCGATGTTGAGCTCGCTCATGCGACGGCGGAACGGGTGGCTGTCGATGAAATGCTTCGGGCCGCCGGGAATATACTGCTCGGTGATGGCGGCGATCATGGCGGGTGACGACTGGATCGCGGTGCGTTGCATGTAGTGCTTCACGCCGCGGATACCGCCCATCTCCTCGCTGCCGCCAGCGCGGCCTGGGCCGCCGTGGACGAGGACCGGAAGCGGCGAGCCATGTCCGGTCGATTCGGCGGCGTTGGTTCGGTCGATCACCAGCATCCGCCCGTGATAGGCAGCGGCACCTTGGATGAACTCGCGCGCGGCCTCGGGAGAGTGGGTGAACAGCGACAGCGCCAGGCTGCCCTTGCCGCGGTTGGCGAGCGCGATGGCGTCCGCGATGTCGCGGTAGGGCATGATCGTCGAGACGGGGCCGAACGGTTCGCAATCGTGGACCGCGTCAGTCGCCCAGGGATCGTCGGTACGGAGCAGCACGGGCGGCAGGAACGCGCCCCCCGGGATCGGCGGCTCCGCGTTCGGATCGCCGGCGACGACGCGCGCGCCTGCCGCTTCCAATTCGGCGATCTTTTGGCGGACGTCATCGCGCTGGCTGAGGCTGACCAGCGCGCCCATGCGGGTGTCATCGGCCCGCGGGTCGCCGACCTTCGTCCTGGCCAGCCGCTCGCCGAGGGCCTGCTCGACCGCATCGAGATATTGGGCGGGGGCCATGGCGCGGCGGATCGCCGTGCACTTCTGGCCTGCCTTGACCGTCATCTCGGTCGCAACTTCCCGGACGAAGAGGTCGAACTCGGGCGTGCCAGGCGCCGCGTCTGGGCCGAGCAGCGAGGCGTTGAGGCTGTCCTGCTCGGCCACGAAGCGGACGGATTCGCGCATGACTGTGGGGTGGGTACGGAGCTTCAGCGCCGTGTGCGCCGAGCCGGTGAAGCTGACGACGTCCTGGCCGGTCAGGTGATCGAACAGGTCGCCGACGCCGCCGACGATGAGCTGGACTGCGCCGGCCGGCAGCACGTCCGCGTCGATCATGATCTTGAACGCAGCCTCGGTGAGGTACGCGGTCGCGGAGGCCGGCTTCACGATCGCCGGAACACCAGCGAGAAGGGTCGGCGCCAGCTTTTCCAGCATTCCCCAAACCGGGAAATTGAAAGCGTTGATGTGTACCGCAGCGCCCTGAAGCGAGGTGTAGATGTGCTGGCCGACGAAGGTGCCTTGCTTCGACAAGCCCTCGAGCTGACCGTCGAGGAGCACGTGGGCGTCGGGGAGCTCGCGCCGGCCCTTCGAGGAAAAGGAAAGCAGCGTGCCGGCGCCGCCCTCGATATCGATCCAGCCGTCCTTGCGGGTCGCGCCGGTCTGATAGTTGAGCTCGTAAAGCTCTTCCTTTCGGGCGAGGATCGCGAGGCCGAGCGCCTTGATGATGCGCGCGCGCTCGTGGAACGTCAGCTTGCGCAGCGCCAGTCCGCCGACCTCGCGGGCGTGGCGCAGCATGCCGCCGAAATCGAGTCCGCCCGAGCCGGTGCTGGCGACCGGTGCGCCGTCGATCGCGCTTGGGATCTCGACCGCGCCGTCGCCGGCAACCCAGCGATCGCGTTCGTAATTGAGCAGTTGTGGCGTTTTCATGAGCGCCCCTTAGAGGAAGTTGCAGCGGAGCAGGAGAGGGGTGATGATCGATCCGGTGCGGCCGATTGCGATCGAGGATATCGAACGGGCGCGGGAACGTATTTCAGGCACCGTATTGCGGACGGCGCTGGTGCGCATCGAGTTGGACGGCGGGCGCGACATTCGCCTGAAACTGGAGAACTTGCAGCCGACAAATGCCTACAAGATCCGGGGCGCCGCCAACGCGGTGGCTGCGCTCTCCGATCAGGAGCGGGCGCGCGGCGTGTGGACGATCAGCGCTGGCAATGCGGGGCAGGGGGTCGCCTACGCCGCGCGGGCGTTCGGCATCCCCTGCACGGTAGTCGCAATCGAGACCGCACCGCAAACAAAGCTTGAGCGTATGCGCGCGCTCGGCGCCAAGATTCTTCCCGTATCCTACGAGCAGGCTTGGGTAGCTGCGGAAGCGCATGAATTCGCGGGCGCGGAGGGGACATTTGTACACCCATTCGACAGCCATGATTTCATCGCGGGCCATGGAACGATGGGCTTGGAGATCCTTGAAGACTGTCCGGATGTCGCCACGGTCATCTGCGCAATTGGCGGCGGCGGGCTGATCACCGGCGTCGGCAGCGCCATCAAGGCGCGGCGGCCGCAGGCGCTTGTGCTGGGCGCCGAACCGGAGACCGCGGCGCCCTATGCATTATCTTTGCGCGAAGGATCGCCGCAGAAGTTCTCGGCATGGCAAGCGAGCTTCGTGGACGGTGCCGGCGGGCAGAGCGTGACCGAACGGATGTGGCAGCGCGTGCAGCCGGTGGTCGACGGCGCGATCACCGTCACGCTCAATCAAACGGCAGATGCGATGCGCCTGATTGCCGAAAAATCACGGACCATCGCGGAAGGTGCGGGCGCGCTGTCGCTTGCGGCCGCTATGGCCGATCCGTCGCTAGAGGGCCCGATCGTCTGCGTCGTCTCAGGGGGCAACATCGATCTGGCAAAGTTCACGGAACTGGTGACGCGATAGGGGCAGCGGCGAGCTGCCCCTTTGCACGCATTAGGGGCGGGCGAGCGCAGGCGTTCGCTTGCGACGCACGGCCAAACCGATGCCGTAGAAACCTAGCAGCATCATTGCCCATGTCGCGGGTTCGGGGACCGCGCCGTTGGTTGGCGGGAGAACGATGTCCTGCGGCGCGCCGGTGCCGAAGATGGTTCCAGTCGTGAAGGTCGTGCTGCCGCCAGCAAGAAGCGTGAACAGTCGGCTAAGACCCAAGGTCACGTCGTAGCCACTGCCAGCGTCGATGAACTGATCGCTGTCGCCGCCGTCGCCACTGATCATGTTATCGAGCGCGGTTCCAGTCTGGATGCGACCGCGCAATCCTGAATAGCTGTCGATCTCGTAGCCGTTGGGGGTCCCGCCTTCGTTGTAAATGCCGAGGAAGGTCGCCGAATCGGCCGATCCCGTGGCGCTATCCGTTTCGAACAGGATTTCCCGGCCACCGGAAAGCAACCGGCCCCCGCCATCGACGAGGCTTCCATCAAACAGCAGGTCGCCGTCGATGTAACGTAGCAGTTCGAACGACAACGGGGCGTTCGTCGTGTTGGTGATGTTGTAGGTTTGCGTCAGCAGCGACCCCGTCTGCGTGCCGGCATTGAGTAGGTCAGCCAGCGTCTGCGTCAGCGTGAAGTTCAGCCCGCCAATGCTGAATGTGCTGGTGAGCGAGTTGGCCGAGGACGAGGTCACCGTTGCCGGCAGCGTCGACAGGTTCGTTCGAACGCCGCTGTCACCCAGGCGAAAGTAAACGTAGGATTCGAATGTCGTGCTAGCTGGCCCGATCGGGCCGATCGGGTTGTAGGTTGCGTTGCCGCCGGGTGAAGGGCTGGAACTGCCGAACGCACCGGCCGGCGTGACGCTGACCGAGACCTTCCCGTCCCCGGATCCGTTGGTGAGATTGTCCGCTTGTGCCGCAGTTGAACTCAAGGCGAGCGCAAGAACCGCTAATTTGAATACGTGCTGTTTACCCATGTCGCACCTCCGCATGGTTAACAAATGATTAATTTGGAGAAAGTTCCAAAAATTTTTTGCGGGTTATTGGTGCGTGTGCGGTTGGCATCGCTGAAGCAGTGGGCGACTTAACGAAGCCCAACTGTGCGGCTGTCTCGCAATGCGAAGGCAACACTACCGCGCAACGGGTCGCATGCCCAACCGGCAATCTTAAGCGTTCGCGCAGACCGCGCGCGGACCAATCCTGCATATGGTCCGAACCGGACCGGTTGCCCAGGCCGCGCGGGATCGATCAGCGCGGAAGCGCTTCCGCCATGCTGAGATGTTTGCGCAGCGCTGGCAACTGCGCAGCGGCGAGGGATGACGTCCCTCGGTCGCCCGTCCGCGCCTGCTTGCGGAACTCCGCGATGTCCTTGCGGTGATCATCGATCATGTAGCGGCGGACCTCCCGATCAAAGCGCGCCCCGTGCAGACGTGAGAGCTTGGTGTACTCAGCACGCGCCTCGGGCATCATGGCCGTGGGCGGAGCCATACCCATGCGCCGTGCGACGGCGCCGGCTTGGACGCGCGCTCGCTGGTGATCGGCGGTCAACGCGCGCCCAAAAGAACGGACCGCCGCGCTTTCGCCGCGAGATGCGATCAGGCGCCCTAGACGCATCTCCGAATTATCGCCCTTGATGGCGTCACTCAGGAATTTCTGGGCAGGCACGGCATTGGCCGTCGCCGACCCGGCGAGCAGGGCAAGGAAAATTATGCGGCGGATCATGTCGCTCTCCACTTAGGTGAAGAAACGCCAACCATGCGCCACCTGACCTGTTCCGACTGCTGTTTGATAGTAAGCAGATCGGCTCCTGGTTAATTATACGTTATTGAAAAGTAGGTAAATATAGTTATACCGACGCTCCGTCGAGGAGGGGCTTATGAAAAAGTTGGCAATCGCGTTTACCGGTGCAGCCGGTATCCTGTCTTCAACACCAGCGGCTGCGCAATATGCGTTGGGCGTTCAATATTATTCGGTGACGCCGGGCGGCGATTTCGGAACTCAATGCTGCAGCACGGTCACCAACTTAGTCCAGAACACGCTCGGACCTAACGGCCTCCCGGTTTACAATTCCAGTTACGGTGGGCCATTTACTCTCACGGACTTGAACGCGAACGGGGAACTGACGTGGTGGAGCCCGGCGTTCAACGGCCGGGTCACCGCGACCGGATCGGGAGTCGTTATGACCCCGGTCTCGGACAACACGTTCTTCGTCCCGAACGGCACGGGTTCGACCAACGCTAACGCCTTTCTCACCGCCGTCTTCACCGGCGTGATCACGCTAGCCGTCCCCCAGACCGTCACTTTCCAGTTCGGCGGTGACGATGACATGTTCCTGTTCGTCGATGGCCAGTCCGTGGGGCAATTAGGGGGCGTTCACGGTTTTACGTCGGCTACCCCGACGACGTCGTTGCTCGGTGCAGGGAACCATACTTTCACTGCGTTTTACGCTGATCGAGCCCAAACTCAGGCGCAAACGTATTTCAACATCCTCACTGAAGGTCTCACGGTCACGCCGTCGGTTCCCGAACCGGCCACCTGGGCGATGATGCTGCTTGGTTTCGGAGGGATTGGACTGGCCATGCGGCGCGGGCGCCGGTCGGCCATCGCGCCTTTGCAAGGCGCTTAGCCCACAGATTGTTTATTAAGGGGCATTTTCGGGCGCCCCTTCGTGCTCTTCATCAGCACGAAGCGCCGAGAGAACAGGAGACGGCGCAGCCAGCGCGCCAACCTCATTCGCGCACCTTCACCTGATGTCCGGCCATGTGCGGCAGGAAATCCATCTTGCCGACGTTCAGTCCCGCATTGCGCAGCAGGGCATAGGCCATGGTCAGGTGAAAATAGAAGTTGGGCAAGATCCAGTCGCGGATATCCTCTTCCGCCGACATGACGAAGCGGACGCCGTTGGGCAGGGTAATATCGACCATCGCATCGGGCTTCGCCCAGCCCGCCGGGTCGGCCTGCTCGATCCGCAACCGAACAGCGGCAATGCGGTCGCGGACCTCGGCGAGCGTGCGGTAAGGTGTCTCTTCGAGCGGGACGGTTTTCCCGCCGACCTGGTTGATCGCGAGCAACACCTGATTGAGCGCGACTCGGAACTGCAGCTCGAGCGGAAACATATTTTCGGTGAGCTTCGCGGCGAGGGCCTCGTCCGACATGCCGGATGCCTCCGCTTTGCGAACGAGGTGATCCAGCGTGCCCAGCATATTGACGAACACTGTTTGGGCTGAATGGGCGTAAGACACCGCGAACCTTCGTATTCTGTTAGCGCTGCAATAGTTTCCTAGGCGTCAGGCTCGCCGCCCATCAGGTCCATGAAGTTGCGGGCGGCGTCGCGCTCGGCGGGATCCTTGAACACGGCTTCGAGATCCGGCGATGCGCTGAGGGTGTGCAGGATTGCCCACAAAGCGAAGCGCTCGCCGCGATCCTGCGTCAGCCCAAGGTCGACGTGCATGCGCTCTATTCCCGCCTCCAGCGCCGCAGACGGGACGGCGGCGAGGTCGGCGGTGCCGAAGTAGCGGCGAATCTGGTCGTCGAAATTCATGCCGTGAGGTTGGGCGGCCCGAGGTGCTGGAGGAAGTCGGGCTTGCCGAGCGCGACGCCGGCATTGCGCAGGATCGCGTAGGCGGTGGTGGCGTGGAAATAGAAGTTGGGCAGCGCGAAACCGGTGAGATAGGCGGCGCCGGCCCAGCGATAACCCATGCCATTGGGGAAGCGCAGCTCGACATCGCGTGTCTCCGCGTCTGTGAGCGATGCGGCGTCGAATTGCTGCAGATAGGAAATGGTCTTGTCGCACCGCTCTCGAAGCTCGGCAAAGCTTTGCTCGGTGTCCGGCATGGCGGGCGCTTCGGTTCCCGTGAGGCGGGCGAGCGCGTTCTTCGCCGTGTCGGAGGCGATCTGATATTGCGCGGGCAGCGGCTTCATGTCGGGGGCGAGCGCTGCCGTCAGGAGCGCGGCCTCGTCCCCTTCGGCCGCAGCCTTATCGAGCCAAGCGCGCATGTCGGTGAGGGTGTTGACGAACAGCGGCACCGAGGCTTCCCACAATCCGAAACTCATCGCTTTCTCCCGTGAATTCCGCGCGTGGCATGAGCGCTTTGCCGCCGCGCTGCAATGCCGGTAAGCCGCCGCCATGGAATTTGCCGAATTCATTGCGCCGATGGCGGTCGAGACGTTCCTGGGGAAAGTCTACGGCCAGCGCCCGGCGCACATCCGCGGAGGGTCGCCGCGCGGCGGCCTGTTGTCCATGGAGCGGCTCGAGCAATTGCTCACGGTGCGGCCGCATTGGACTGAGCAGAACATCAAACTGATCCTCAACAGCCGCCCGGTGGCTGGCGAGCATTTCCTGGATGCGAAGGGCGTCACGCGGCTGGCAGACCCGGCGAAGGTCGAGATGTTCTTGCGGATGGGCGCGAGCCTGGTCGGCGATCATGTCGAGGCGATCGAGCCGGTGGTGCGCAGCGCGACGGCCATGCTGTCGCGGCAGTTCGCAGGGACGGCCGGGGCGAACGTTTATTGCTCGTTCCGAGGCATCAGGGCCTTCGCCAGCCATTGCGACCTGCACGAGGTGTTCGCCGTTCAGCTTGAGGGCGAGAAGGTCTGGCAGATCTACGAGAACCGCGCCGATGCGCCGGTGGAGACGATCCAGGGGCCGGATGCGCAGGGCACGATCGACCGCGCCAAGGGACGGGTGTTGATGACCGTCACGATGCAGCCGGGCGACCTGCTCTACATCCCACGCGGGTTCTTTCACGATGCGCTGGCGAGCAGTGACGCATCGCTGCACCTGACGTTCGGCGTTGAGCCGATGAACGGGCTGGCGCTGTTCGGCCTGATGGAAAGATTGGCGAAGCGGGACCCGCGCTTCCGCGCTTATCTTCCCGATGGGCGGGATGACCCGGCGGCCTTGCGCGCGCGGTTGCAGGTGCTGGGCGCGGCAGTGGGCGAGCTGCTGGGTTCGCCGTTGCTGGAGACGGAGGTTATCAAGCAACAGCGTGAGCGGGTGCTCGGTGATCCGGCGCTGGCGCTGCGCGACCGTCAGCCGCTGGAACACTTTGCAACCACGGGGCAGCCGGGTGCAGTGCTATGGACCGAGGCCGGCGCCTTGTTGCGACACTCGGGCGGGACGCAGACCGTGGGCATTCTCGGCGAGCTTATTGAGTGGACGCTCGGTCAGCAGACGTTTTCACGCCAGCAACTCCAGGCGCGATACGCGTGGCTGACCCCCGAAGAGGTCGACCATGTCATCAAACTCCTCCGCGATGCTGGTTTGTTCACGTCTTACCAGCCACAAATTTGATCAACCTTCGCGTTAACGCAGATCGTTATACTAAAAATTAATCAGCACACGATTAATCGGCCTCTCGCCGCGATCCCGCGGTGGAAGGGGACAAGATGTACAAGCGTTTGAGCCTGCGGCTGACGGCCGCGTTGATCATGAGTTCGGCCCTGGTCGCGCCGGCCGCGGCGTCCGTGACCGTTGGCACGCCGTCGATCGGCGGCAATTGTTTCCCGTTCAGCTGCAGCTACACCGGGACCTACCAGCAGGTTTACGGCGCATCGGCGTTCTCGGGTGTGACGATGATCAACACCGTCGACTTTTTCGCCGCGGCAGGGTTCGGGGCGCTGAAGAGCAATCTCAGCTCGTACACGTTCTCATTCTACCTGACGAACCTGCCGGTCGATGGCCTGACGACCAACCCGGCGCTCAATCGCGGCACGTTGCTGTCGAGCTTCGGCACGTTCACGCCGGGCACCAGCTACACGTTCGTGGGCAACAGCTTCACCTACAATCCAGCCCTGGGCAATCTGCTGCTCGACATCCAGACCGCGGGTTCGCCCAACGACTTCAACGCCTGGAGTTACAGCTCGACGGTCGGGGACCAGATGTCGAACATGTATCGCACCAGCGGGACCGGTCCCTATGCCACCGGGTCGAACGGCCTGGTGACCCGCTTCTCGACGACAGCGGTGCCGGAGCCTTCAACCTGGGCGATGCTGCTGGTCGGGTTCTTCGCGATCGGCGCCATCGCGCGGCGGAGCTGCCGTGCCGAGCACGCATTTCCCCAGCTAGTCTGAGCGCAAGCGCTTCAAAGCATTCTTATGTCGAAGCGGCGCGTGGTCGGGTGGCTGCTTGCGAGGCCGCCGTCGACGACCAGCGCGGTGCCGTTGACGTAGCTCGAGTCGTCCGAGGCGAGGAAGAGCGCGGCTTGCGCGATCTCGATCGGTTCGCCGCCGCGCGCGAGCGGGTTGAGCTCGCCGATGCGCTTCTCCTGGCCGCGGTCGCGAGCCATGTCGTAGATCGGCTTGGTCATTCCGGTTTCGATCAGGCCGGGGCAGATGGCGTTAACGCGGACGCCGATGCCGGAAAGTTGCTGGGCGGCGGTCTGGACGAGGTTGATGACGCCCGCCTTGCTTGCCGAATAGGCCGCGCCGCCCGCACCGCTGCGGAGGCCCGCGACACTTGCGGTGCAGATGATCGATCCGCCACGTTCGCGCATCAGCGGCGCTGCATATTTGATGGCGAGGAACGGGCCGATCAGGTTGACGCGCAGGATCTCCGCCCAGTCGTCGGCGGTCTGCTCGGCGATGGAAGCGAAGCCGCCGGAAACGCCGGCGTTGGCGAACATGATGTCGAGGCGGCCATGCTCCGCAGCAACGTCCTCGATCAGGCGCTTCACCTCTGCCTCCTTGCCCGCGTCCACACGCTTGTCAGCGCCCTCGCCGACGTCCGCGCCGACGACCGTCGCGCCATGTTCGCGGAACAGCTCGACCGTCGCCTTGCCGATGCCCGATGCCGCGCCGGTGACGATCGCGACCTTGCCTGCCAATCTTGCCATGCGGCCCTCATAGCCAACTGACATTGTTGCTGATAGGCCGCGGGCATGGACTTCAGCCTCAGCTCCACGGAGACCGGTTGGCGCGACCGCGTCCGCGATTTCATGAACAGCGAAGTGCGGCCGCGCACCACCGATTACGATGCGCAGCAGCGTGAGGGCGGGCGGTGGAAAGAGCTGCCCGTCGTCGAGGAGCTGAAGGAAAAAGCGCGGGCGCAGGGGCTGTGGAACCTGTTCATGCCCCCGTCGCACGGCGCGACCCCGGTGGACGACAGCTTCAAGTTCGACGGGCCAGGCTTAAGCAACCTCGAATATGCGCTGTGCGCCGAGGAGATGGGCCGCATCCTGTGGTCGTCTGAAGCTTTCAACTGCTCTGCGCCCGACACGGGCAACATGGAGGTGCTGAACCGCTACGGCACGCGCGAGCAAAAGGACGAATGGCTCCAGCCGCTGATGGAAGGCGAGATCCGCTCGGCTTTTTTGATGACCGAGCCGGACGTCGCCTCGTCTGATGCGACCAACATCAAGTGCCGCATCGAAATGCGCGGCAACGAATATGTCGTGAATGGCCGCAAATGGTGGTCGAGCGGGGCGGGCGACCCGCGATGCAAGGTCGCGATCCTGATGGGCAAGACCGATCCGGAGGCCGAGAAGCACAAGCAGCAGTCGATGATCCTCGTGCCGCTCGACGCGCCGGGGGTGACGATCAAGCGGCATCTGCCGGTGTTCGGCTATGACGATGCGCCGCACGGGCACATGGAGATCGAACTGGACGACGTTCGCGTGCCGCCGTCCAACATGCTGCTGGGCGAGGGGCGCGGGTTCGAGATTGCGCAGGGCCGCTTGGGCCCGGGGCGCATCCACCATTGCATGCGGACCATCGGCGCGGCGGATGAAGCGCTCGACGCTATGGTCAAGCGGCTGATGTCGCGCACGGCCTTCGGCAAGACGATCGCCGAGCAGGGCGTGTGGGAAGAGCGTGTCGCCAATGCGCGAATCGACATCGAGATGACTCGGCTGCTGTGCCTGAAGGCGGCGGACATGATGGACCGCGCCGGCAACAAGGCCGCGCAGGGCGAGATTGCGATGATCAAGGTCGCCGCGCCGATCATGGCGCTGAAGATCATCGACGATGCGATCCAGGCGTTTGGCGCGGCGGGCGTGTCGGAGGATGCGGGGCTGGCGCGCAGCTATGCGTCAATCCGGACGCTGCGGCTGGCCGACGGGCCGGACGAGGTGCACCGCCGCGCCATCGCCCGGCTGGAGTACAAGAAGCATCGATGAGCGAGGGGGCGATCGACGAAGGCGCCCTGGCTGATTGGCTGGAGGCGAATGTCGAGGGCTTCGCCGGGCCGCTGACGCTGACCAAATTCCCGTCTGGGCAGTCCAACCCGACCTATCGCGTGCATGCGACGTCGGGCGATTATGTGCTGCGGCGGAAGCCGTTCGGTCCGCTGCTGCCGTCGGCGCATGCGGTCGACCGCGAATATCGATTGCTGGCGGGGCTGCACCCGCTTGGGTTTCCGGTGCCGGAGCCGCTGGCGCTGTGCGACGATCCCGAGGTGATCGGCGCCATCTTCTACGTGATGGAGATGGCAAAGGGGCGTCCCTATGCGAACGGCGCGCTGCCCGACTTCGATCCGGCGACGCGGCGACGGATGTACGAGCAGCTGGTCGACACATTGGCCGAGCTGCACACCATCGACCCGGAGAAGGCGGAACTCGGCGACTTTGGGCGGCCGGGCAATTATTTCGAGCGGCAGGTCGCGCGCTGGACGAGGCAATATCGCGACTCCGAGACCGATTACATTCCAGAGATGGAGCGCCTGATCGCCTTCCTGCCCGGAACGCTTCCCGAGCAGTCGCGGGTGTCGGTAGTGCATGGCGACTATCGCATCGACAATGTCGTGTTCGACGGCGACGGGACGCTGACGGCGGTGCTGGACTGGGAGCTGGCGACGCTGGGCGACCCGCTTGCGGATTTTTCCTATCTCGCGATGCAGTGGATGATGCCCGCGGACGGAGCGGCGGGGCTGGCAGGGCTTGATTTGGCGGCGCTTGGAATTCCGACCTTGAATGAAGCGGCCGAGCGTTACGCGGAGCGCTCCGGCGTGCCGGTGGCGGGCCAGCTCGACTGGTATTTTGCCTACAATCTCTTCCGGCTGGCGGGGATCGTGCAGGGCATCAAGAAGCGAGTCATCGATGGGACGGCGAGCCACGCCCAGGCCGCGGAAATGGCCAAGCGCGTGCCGATGCTGGCCCAGACCGCGTGGGCGTTTGCCCAGAAGGCTGGCGCTTAGCGCTTCCGCGTTGCGGCGATCAGTAGCGCGATGCCGACGACCGCTAAAACGGCGCCGCGCGTTGCCCAAGGGCGCTCGTCGATCATGAAGCTCGACGCCGGCCAGTGGATGATTCCGAAACCCTGCCCGACCCACAGCAGGCCGATGAGCACGCAGAGGATACCCAGAATCATCAGTGCACCGCGCATGGTCAGCGGCCCGTGAACGTCGCGGCGCGCTTTTCGAGGAACGCGGCGACGCCTTCGCGATAGTCTTCGGTGAAGCCCAAGCGACGCATTTCGTCGCGCTGCAGCGTGAGCTCCTCGCTCAGACTGCGGTCCCAGCTGGTGCGGATCATGCTCTTGATCGCGGCGAGACCGAGCGGCGGCATGGCGGCCAGCTTTCCGGCGAGCGCGTCGACCGTGGCGTCGAGCGCGTCGTCATCGACGCACTTCCAGATCAGGCCCCAGTCCGCCGCCTGCTCGGCGCTTAGCGGCTCGCCGGTCAACGCGAGTCCCATCGCGCGGGCCTGACCCAGGTGCCGCGTCAGGTGCCAGCTGCCGCCGGTATCCGGCACAAGGCCGATCGCGGCAAAGCTCTGGATGAATTTGGCCGACCGCGCCGCTACGACGAGGTCACAGGCAAGCGCCAGGCTGGCGCCGGCGCCGGCGGCGACGCCATTGACCCGCGCGACGATCGGTTGGGGCGCATCGGCAAGTAGCCTGACCAGCGGGTTCCAGGATACTTCGACCGTGTCGCCGAGGTCGACCGCTTCGCCGGGCGCCACCGCGCGGTCGTTGAGGTCCTGTCCGGCGCAGAAGCCGCGGCCGGCGCCGGTGATGACGATCACGCGCGCGCCTTCGGCGTCGACCATGGCGTCGCGGAACTCCTGGTGCATTGCCTTGGTGAAGCTATTCAGGCGGTCGGGGCGGTTGAGCGTGATACGGGCGACAGCGCCGGGTTCGAACTGGATGGTTTCGTAGGTCATTTCCGCTTCCCGTCATGCTGAACTTGTTTCAGCATCCATGCTGGTGGCGGCACCGCACTTCACGATAATGGGCCCTGAAACAAGTTCAGGGTGACGTGGAGCGCTTAATGGACGCAAACGAACTCGCGCGGCGGGTCGCCGACCACATGCTGGCGGCGGAGGGGACAGGGGCGGCCTGGGATCTTAAGATCGAAGAGGTGCGCGAGGGTTATGCGCGCGTCTCGATGGTGGTGCGCGCCGACATGCTCAACGGCCACGGCTTCGCGCATGGTGGAATGATCTTCGCGCTGGCCGACAGTGCTTTCGCCTACGTTTGCAACGGCGCGAACCATGCCAGCGTCGCGGCACAGGCCTCGATCGTGTTCCTCGACAAGGTTCGAGAAGGCGAAACGCTGATCGCCGAAGCGAGCGAGGTCGCACGCGAGGGCCGGGCGGGGGTGACGCGCGTCGCGGTGAGTGCAGGGGATGGCCGCAAGGTCGCCGAGTTCACCGGCTATTCGCGCACGCTCGGCGGAGCGGTCGTCCAGGTTTGAACGTTACGCCCTCAGGAGCTACATCGCAGCCATGTACACGACGGAATTGCAGAAGACCGCGAAGGTCGAGAGCCTCGAAGACCCGAAGCTGCTCGAGGCCTTCGAGGCGCGGGTGGCGGCCGATGAGTTCATCGAGCCCAAGGACTGGATGCCGGAGGCTTATCGGCGGACGCTGACGCGGCAGATCAGCCAGCATGCGCACAGCGAGATCGTCGGCATGCTGCCCGAGGGAAACTGGATCACGCGGGCGCCGTCGCTGCGGCGCAAGGCGATCCTGCTCGCGAAGGTGCAGGACGAGGCCGGGCATGGGCTTTACCTCTATTGCGCGGCGGAGACGTTGGGCACGAGCCGGGATCACATGACCGAGGCGCTGCTCAGCGGCAAAGCCAAATATTCGACGATCTTCAACTATCCGACGCTGACCTGGGCCGACATCGGCGCGATCGGCTGGCTGGTCGACGGCGCGGCAATCATGAATCAGGTGCCGCTGCAGCGGACGAGCTACGGACCTTATGCCCGCGCGATGGTTCGCGTGTGCAAGGAAGAGAGCTTCCACCAGCGCCAGGGCTACGAGATCATGATTGCGCTGGCGAACGGCACGCCGGAGCAGAAGCGCATGGCGCAGGACGCGCTCAATCGCTGGTGGTGGCCGAGCCTGATGATGTTCGGCCCGCCAGACGAGAATTCGCCCAACACCGCGCAGTCGATGCGCTGGCGGATCAAGCGCGAGACCAATGACGAGCTGCGGCAGAAATTCGTCGATATCACCAAGCCGCAGGCGGACTTCCTTGGGCTGACGATCCCGGACCCCGACCTTGCCTGGAACGAGGAGAAGGGCGGCTACGACTTCGGCACGATCGACTGGGAGGAATTCTACGCGGTGGTGCGCGGCGAAGGGCCGGTCGCCAAGGAGCGCATGAAAGCGCGCCGCGATGCTTGGGAGAATGGCGCCTGGGTCCGCGAAGCCGCGGAGGCGCACGCCGAGAAGCGACGCGCGAGGAAGGCGGCGTGAGTGGAGACTGGCCGCTCTGGGAAGTCTTCGTCCGTGCCAAGGGTGGCCTTGCGCATCGCCACGCTGGCAGCGTTCATGCTCCTGACGCGGAGCTCGCGCTGGCCCATGCGCGCGACACCTATACTAGGCGGCAGGAAGGGGTGAGCCTGTGGGTGGTGCGCTCGGCGGACATCGTCGCGTCCGATCCTGACCAGGCCGGCGAGCTGTTCGAGCCCGCCGAGAGCAAGATCTACCGCCACCCGACGTTCTACGACATTCCGGACGAAGTGAAGCACATCTGATGGCGCCGTCATTGCCGCCGATCCGGCCCGAGGACGAGGCCGTGGCCGAAAAGCTGCGTCCGCATGGCGCGTTCGATCCGCGCGCGGAGGATGATCATGAGCCGGTGCGGCGGGAGTTGCTGCTTCGGCTGGGCGACGATGCGCTGATACTGGGGCAGCGGCTGAGCGAATGGTGCGGGCATGGGCCGGCGCTGGAGGTCGACATCAGCCTGGCGAACCTCGCGCTCGACCTTGTGGGGCAGGCAACGCTGCTGCTGGGCGAGGCGGGGGATGGCGATCAACTGGCGTTCCACCGCGACGTGCTGGACTTCAAGAATTGCCTGCTGGTCGAGCAGCCAAATGGCGACTTCGCGCAAACGATGGCCCGCCACCTGCTCTACACAACCTGGCAGCACATGCTGCTGCAGCGGATGGCCAGGTCCAGCGACAAGTTCCTGAGCGAGTTCGCGCAGAAGGCGGTGAAGGAAGTCGCTTATCATCGCGAGCTTGCCGCCGACTGGGTCGTGCGGTTGGGCGACGGCACGGACGAGAGCGCGCGGCGGATGGCCGAAGGTTTCGACTGGTGCTGGCGCTTCGTGCCCGAGCTGTTCCACGTCGACGAGGCGATGCAGGCAGCGATCGACCGCGGCCTCGTGCCCGACCCGCGTGCGTTTGAGGACGAATATCGCGCAGACATTGCGGCGGTATTGGGCGAGGCGCAGCTGGCGGTGCCCGAGGACCAGCGCGCGATCCTCGGCGGGCGGACAGGTCACCACAGCGAGCATCTCGGCCATCTGCTTGCCGTGATGCAGTTCCTGCCGCGCACCTATCCCGACGCGGTCTGGTAATGAGCGTTCGCTTCCACGCGCTGAAAGTGGCGGAGATCGTTCCCGAGACCGCCGACGCCAATTCGATCCGCTTTGAAATCCCCGAAGAGTTGCGCGAGGAATTCGCGTTCAAGGCCGGGCAGCATTTGACATTGCGGGCAACCATCGACGGCGAAGAAGTGCGGCGCAATTATTCGCTGTGCACCGCGCCGGTCGAAGGCGACTGGATGGTCACCGTCAAGCGGATCGGTGGCGGGCTATTCTCTAACTGGGTCGGCGACCAGTTGAAAGCCGGAGACACGGTCGAGGTGATGGTGCCGCACGGCAGCTTCACGACTGATTTCGATTCTACTCGCAGCCGGCACCTCGTCGGCATCGCAGGCGGTTCGGGCATCACGCCCGTCATGTCGCTCGTGAAGACCTTGCTGCGCGAGGAACCGAACAGCCGCTTCACCTTGTTCTACGGCAACCGCGACAGCAGCTCGGTGATCTTCCTCGAAGCGCTGGCAGGGCTGAAGGACAAGCATCTCGGCCGGCTGGAAATTTATCATTTCCTCGACGCCGAGGATCAGGACATCGACCTGTTCAACGGCATGCTCAACCGCGAGCGGCTGGATGAGGCGATCGCGGCATTGGTTCCGGATGCGGCGAGCGTCGACGGCTGGTTCATCTGCGGCCCCGGCCCGATGATGGACGCCGCCGAAGAGGCGCTTCTCGATCAGCACATTCCCAAAGACCGCATCCACATCGAGCGCTTCACTGCAGGGCGTCCGGTCGGGGCGGTGGCGCAGGAGATCGCGCAGCTGCAAACGCAGGCCGAGGGCGTGCAGGTCTCGGTGACGCTTGACGGGCGGACGCGTCGCGTGCCGTTCACCGCCGGCAATATCCTCGACAGCGCGCGCGAGGCGGGGTTGCCCGCGCCGTTCGCCTGCAAGGCCGGCGTGTGCGCCACCTGCCGCGCGAAGGTCACCCGCGGGAAGGTCGAGATGGCGGTGCATTATGGCCTGACCGACGAAGAGGTCGCGGATGGCTATGTGCTGACCTGCCAGTCCGTCCCGGTGGGGGATGGGGTTGCAGTGGATTACGACGCCTGAAACGGCTAATCGCCCTCCCATGCTGACGCAGTCGAAGTCGAGAACGCTCGCCGATCTCCCGCCCGTCGTGAACGACTCGCTGCTGGCGCTTATCGCGCTGTGCGACGCCGACCCTCGGCCGGAGAAGATCGACGTCGGCGTCGGGGTTTTCCGCGACGCGGTCGGCAATACGCCGATTCTGAAAGTCATGAAGGAAGCCGAGCAGCGGCTGGTCGATACGCAGCCGACCAAGGCGTATCTCGGCAGCGCGGGCGACCGGCGCTTTGCCGAATTGCTGCGGCCGATCCTGCTTGGCCAGCATGCCAGCGACGAGCGTATCCTCGGGCTGCAGACGCCAGGCGGTTGCGGGGCGTTGCGACTGGGCTTCGAACTGCTGGCACGGGCTAACCCGAGTGCGCGCGTGCTGGTTGGCACGCCGACCTGGCCGAACCATCCGCCGATCATCCGCTCCGTCGGGCTCGAGTTGGTCGAATATCCCTATTATGAGCGCGGACAAGGCGCGATCCGCTTCGACGACATGCTGGCGACGCTGCGCGAGGCGCAGACGGGCGACATCGTGCTGCTGCACGGCTGCTGCCACAATCCGACCGGCGCCGATCTCGACGAGGACCAGTGGCGCGCGGTGCGCGACATGGTCGTCGACCGCGGCCTCGTGCCGCTGGTCGACATTGCCTACCAGGGGTTTGGACGTGGGCTGGACGAGGACGCGTTTGGTGTCCGGCTGATGCTGGAGGCGTGCGACGAGGTGATCGTCGCGCAGAGCTGCGACAAGAACTTCAGCGTTTACCGCGACCGCGTGGGCTCGTTGTGGATCAAGACGGGGTCGCGCGCGGCGAGCGAGACGGCGATGAACCACGTGCACCAGATTGCGCGTGAAATGTGGTCGATGCCGCCCGATCATGGCGCCGCGGCGGTGCACATCATCCTTGAGGACCCCGCGCTGCGTGAGCGCTGGCTCGGCGAGCTGACGGCGATGCGCGACCGCATCAACAGCGTTCGTCAGCGGATCGCGTCGGCCGACCCGCGCCTGGCCTTCATCGGGCGGCAGTTCGGGATGTTCTCGATGCTGCCGCTGAGCAAGGAACAAGTGCTGAAGCTGCGCGAGGACAGCGCGATCTACATGGCCGACAGCGGCCGCTTCAACGTCGTCGGGCTCGGCGACGATCAGATCGATCGATTTACCGCCGCCGTGGTCGGCGCGCTGGACGCCTGATCATGGCAGACCGCGACCCGGGCCGCGTTCTCGCGGACGTCGACTGGCGCGAGGTCGCCCGGCTGGTGCTGACCAGCCGCGAGATGGACCGGCTGGAAGAGCAGGAGCTCGTTCCGGCGAAGAAGGTGCTTTACCAGTTCAGCGCGCGCGGCCATGACATGGCGCAGGTGCTGCTGGGCATGCACCTCAAGGATGGCGACGCGGCGTGCGGCTACTATCGCTCGCGCCCGCTGTTGCTGGCGCTGGGCGTGCCGCTGGCCGACGCGCTGGGCTCCGGCATGGGACTTGCCGGCGGCTATTCTGACGGACGCGATATCGGTGTCGTCTTCAATTATCCCAATCCGGGCGGCGCACATGCCCTGCCGATGTGCGGCGGGGTCGGCGCGCAATATACGCCGGCGGCCGGCTGGGCGCAGGCGATCAAGTACAAGGTCGAGGTGCTGGGCGAGGGGCCGGAAGACGCCATCGCGCTGGTGCTGGGCGGCGATGCGAGCTGCGCGACGGGGGGATTTTGGTCCGCGCTAACTATTGCCACAACTCAACAATTGCCGCTCCTCATCTACGTCGAGGACAATGGCTACGGCATCTCGGTAACATCCGATTACCAGACGCCGGGGCAGGACATTGCGGCGAACCTCGCGAGCTTTACCGGGCTGACAATTTTCAACGGCGACGGAACCGATCCGGTCGAGGCGTCGCGGTTGATCGACGAGGCGGTCGGGCATGTGCGGACAAAGCGCGCGCCAGTGCTGCTGCGGCTGCGCGTGCCGCGGCTTGAGGGCCATAGTTACCAGGATACGCAGACCTACAAGAGCGAGGCGGAGATCGAGGCCGAATGGGCGCGCGATCCGCTGCCGAAGCTGAAGGCGCATTGCGCGCAGCGGCAGATCGGCGACGATGCCTGGGCCGACCTGGAGCGAGAGACGGCCTGGCAAGTCGAGGCCGCGCGAGCGGAGGCGGAAGCGCGAGGCGTGTCTTCGCCGGAGACCGTGACGCGCAATGTCTTCGACGAGGGCGAGCCGCAGCAGGTCGGCGGGCGCGCGGGCCTCAGCCTTAACGACACGACCGATGAGCCGACGCCTGAGGGCCAGCGGATCAACATGGTCACCGCCATCCGCCGCGTGCTGGAGCAGGAACTCGAAGCGAATCCCAAGGTGCTGGTGTTCGGCGAGGATGTAGGCCCGAAAGGCGGCGTGCATGCGGTGACGCTTGGGCTGCAGGAGCGGTTCGGTCGCGCGCGGGTATTCGACACGTCGCTGAACGAAGAGGGCATCGTCGGGCGCGCGGTCGGGATGGCGCTGGCGGGGCTGATGCCGGTGCCGGAAATCCAGTTCCGCAAATATGCCGAACCGGCGACCGAGCAGATCCACGATTGCGGGACGATGCGCTGGCGGACGAACAACCGGTTCGCGGCGCCGATCGTGCTGCGGGTGCCGGGCGGTTTCTTCAAATGCGGCGACCCTTGGCATTCGATGACCAACGAGGTCGAGTTCGTCCATAATCCGGGGTGGAAGGTCGCGGTGCCCTCGAACGCCGAGGATGCAGTCGGGCTGCTTCGCGCGGGGCTGCGCGGGAACGATCCGGTGCTGTTCTTCGAACATCGCGCCATGCTGGACGATAGTTGGGCGCGGCGGCCCTGGCCTGGCGACGGCTATGTGCTGCCGTTCGGGCGGGCGAAGAAAACGCGCGAGGGCGACAAGATCACGATCGTCACCTGGGGCGCGATGGTGCCGCGCTGCGAGGCTGCGGCGGAGGGCGTCAGCGCGGATGTCATCGACCTGCGGACGCTGCAGCCGTGGGACAAGGAAATGGTGCTCGACAGCGTCCGCCGCACGCGGCGCTGCCTGATCGTGCATGAGGATCTGCGCACTGGCGGGTTCGGCGCCGAAATTGCCGCGGTGGTGGCAGACGAGGCCTTCCTTGATCTCGACGCGCCGGTGGCGCGGGTGACAATGCCCGACATTCCGAGCCCGCATCATCCCAAGTTGATGGAATGGGCACTGCCGAGCCCCGCGACCATCCGCGCGGAAATCGACCGGCTGGTGGGGTTCTGATGGTACGGTGGTGGCGCGAGCATCCGGGTTTATCGACGTTGTTTCTGACACTTGTCGTCTGTGCGCTGCTGTTAGCTCTTGGCGCCTCGACGATTGAGATCGCGCTCTTTTTTGGGAGCGGACTCGTTTGGTCCGCTATCAACGGTTTTAAATGATCGAAGTCCGCGTTCCCGACGAGCAGGAAGGCACCAAGGCGGTCGTCCGTGCCTGGCTGAAGCAGATTGGCGAGGCAGTGGCGGAGAACGATCCGCTGGTCGAGCTGGAGACGGACAAGGTCACGCAGGAAGTGCCGGCGCCGGCTGCTGGGGTGCTGACCGAAATCGTGCTGCAGACGGACGACGAGGCTGTGCCGGGGGCGTTGCTGGCACGGATCGAGACCGATGTCAGGCAAACCGCCGTTCGCCCTGAGCCTGTCGAAGGGCTGACTTCTTCCGACCCGGCGCCTCAAGAAAAGCAGGGCTTCGACAGGCTCAGCCCGAACGGAGGTCGGGAAAGGAGGCTCTCTCCTTCCGTTCGCCGTGCATGCCTGCAAAACGGCATCGATCCGACGCGCATCAAGGGAACCGGGCGCAACGGGCGGGTCACGCGCGAGGACGTCGACCGCGCGGTGGCGTCGGCGACTGTGGTCAGTGTCGGCGAACCATTCACGGCGCAGCCGCGGCAATTCTCGGCGCAGGATATCCCGCACGACCGTATGCGGCTGGCGATTGCCGAGAACATGGCGCGTGCGGTCAGCGGTGCGCCGCATGTGACGGCGGTATTCGAGGCGGACCTCTCCGCCGTTGCCGCGCACAAGGCCGCGATGACTGGGCGGGGCACGAAGCTCAGCTACACCGCGTATATCGTAAAGGCAGCCGCCGAGGCGATGGCGGTGGCGCCCGCGATCAATGGGCGGTGGGAGAAGGACCGGATTGCGATCTCGCCGACGATCGACATCGGCGTCGGCACCGCGCTTGCCGACAAGGGGCTGGTCGTTCCCGTCGTAAAGGACGCCGGTTCGCTCAGCCTGGAACAGGTCGGCGCCAAACTCAACGACCTCACGCGCCGCGCTCGCGAGGGGACGCTGGAGCGGTCGGACGTGTCGGGTGGCAGCTTCACCATCTCCAACCACGGCGTGTCAGGCTCGCTGCTCGCCGCCCCAATCATCCTGCACCAGGGGCAGGCCGCGATCCTCGGCATCGGCAAGCTCGAGAAGCGCGTGGTCGTCCGGGAAATCGGCGGACAGGACGCGATCCTGGTGCGTCCCATGGCGTACGTGACACTGACCATCGATCACCGCGTCGTCGACGGGCACCAAACCAACGCATGGCTATCGCGCTTCGTCGAAATCCTGGAAAATTGGCAACAGCCGTAGGAACTTAAGCCTTCCTCCTCCGCTTGCTCGGCAGACGCGACGGAGGCCCCAATTGGCTCAAAATTCGGAAACGGAAAATCAGCGCACGGATCGTTCCGGGGCGTGGATCGGCGCCGGCCTCGCAGCCGCGACGCTCGGTGCTGCCTTCCTGTGGGGACGAAAAGCCATGCAAACGGAAACTGGTGACGTAATGAGTGACGCGCCGCCGCACGTGCTGCGCGGCGATGCAGCGAAAGAAGTGCAGGGCGACGAGACCGTGGTCGGTCGAACGGTGACCATCGGTCGTCCCCGACAGGAATTGTACGACTTCTGGCGCGGCTTCGAACGGCTGCCGCAGTTCATGGACAATATTCGCAAGGTCGAGCGCGTCGACGAGGATACCTCCCGCTGGACGATCAAGGGGCCGACCGGCCGTGATGTCGAGATCGTCAGCCGACTGGTCGAGGATGTGCCGGGATCAAAGCTGGCATGGGAGAGTGAGCCGGACAGCGACATCGATACGTCCGGCGTAATCGAATTCACCGACGCGCCCGCCGACCGCGGCACCTACGTGCGCTTCCTGATGGCTTATGATCCGCCGGGCGGCGCGCTTGGACGCGGCATTGCCAAATTGTTGCAGCGAGAACCGACCGTTCAGGCCCGCCGCGACCTGCGCCGGTTCAAGCAGCTGATGGAAACCGGCGAGGTGACCAAGAACGCGTCGCCCTCCGCCCGCAAGTCCGAATCCCCCACCGAAGCCCGAGTTTAGGAGTTTCCCTATGCGCGCAGTCACCTGGCACGGGCGTCACGACGTCCGCGTCGACACCGTTCCCGATCCCGAGATCGTCAACCCGCGCGACGCGATCATCAAGATCACGTCGACCGCGATTTGCGGGTCGGATTTGCACCTTTACGACGGTTACATCCCCGGCATGCGCGCTGGCGATGTCGTCGGTCATGAGCCTATGGGCGAAGTGGTCGAAGTCGGCCCGAAGAGTACGCTGCAGAAGGGGCAGAAGGTCGTCATTCCCTTCACCATCAGTTGCGGCCAGTGCTTCTTCTGCAAGAAGCAGCAGTATAGCGCCTGCGACAACAGCAATCCTTCCGAGACCTCCGATGCGTCGGAAATCATGATGGGCCATCCGATGGGCGCGGCCTTCGGTTACGCGCACCTGACGGGCGGCTATGCTGGCGGTCAGGCTGAGTATCTTCGCGTGCCCTACTCGGACGTCGGACCGATCGTTGTTCCGGACGGCGTCGACGATGACCAGGTCCTGTTCCTGTCGGACATCCTGCCCACCGGCTGGATGGCGGCGGAAAATGCGATGATCGAGGAAGGCGACACGGTCGCCGTCTGGGGCTGCGGCCCGGTCGGGCTCTTCGCCATCCAATCCGCGCTGATCATGGGCGCCGAACGCGTCATCGCCATCGACCATTTCCCGACGCGCCTGCAGCTCGCCAAGCAGCTTGGCGCCGAGATCCTAGATTATAACGAGGTGGATGTGCGCGCCGCGTTGGCGGAAATGACCGGGGGGATCGGGCCTGACGCAGTGATCGACTGCGTGGGCATGGAAAGCCACGGCATCAGCATCGACAACATTGCCGATCAGGTTAAGCAGAGCCTGTTCCTGGGCACCGAGCGGCCGCATGCGCTGCGCCAGGCGATCCTCGCCTGCCGCAAGGGTGGGCGCGTGTCGGTGCCCGGCGTCTATGGCGGGTTCGCGGACAAATTCCCACTCGGTCAGATGATGGAGAAGGGGCTGACGGTGAAGACCGGCCAGACCCACGTCCAGAAATACACCAAGCCGCTGCTCGAAATGATCCTGGAAGGAAAGATCGACACGACCTTCCTGATTTCCCACCATGCAAGCCTGGAAGACGCGCCGAAAATGTACCGGCACTGGCACGACGAGCAGAACGAATACACGAAGATCGTGCTCAAGCCGGAGCTTCAGAAGGGCGAGGTCGAGACCCTTAAGGAGTATGCACATGAACCAGCCTAAACTTGCCGTCGTCACCGGCGCGTCAAGCGGCATCGGGCTGGAGATTGCGAAGCTGGCCGCGCAGGACGGGTTTGACCTGATCGTCGCTGCGGATACCCCGTTCGTGGAAGCTGCGCCGGCATTCGAGGAGTTCGACGTCGGCGTCGACCAGATCGAAGCCGACCTGTCCTCGCAACAGGGAGTGCAGCAGCTGCTCGACATGATCGGCGACCGGCAGGTGGACGTGCTAGTCGCGAATGCTGGCCACGGGCTGGGACACGGCTTCCTCGATCAGGGGCCTGATGAATGGCAGCACGTGATCAACACCAACATCACGGGCACGCTGCTGCTGATTCAGCCGATCGTGCAGCGGATGGTCGAGCGCGGTGAGGGCAAGGTGCTGATCACCGGTTCCATCGCGGGCCACATCGCGGGCACGTTTCAGGCCGTTTACAATGGATCGAAGGCCTTTGTGGACAGCTTCGCCGCTGCACTCAACGAGGAGATCAAGGGCAGCGGTGTGACGATCACTTGCCTAAAGCCTGGCGCTACGGACACCAATTTCTTCCACCGCGCCGAGATGGAGGACACCAAGGTCGGTCAGGCCAAAAAGGATGATCCGGCGGACGTCGCGAAGGTTGGCTGGAAGGCGATGAAGAGCGGCGAACCCGCGGTGATCTACGGCCTCAAGAACAAGATGCAGGTCGCGGTGTCGGACGTGCTGCCTGATGCGCAGACCGCCAAAATCCATCGCAAGCAGGCGGAGCCCGGAAGCGGTCTCGACTAGAGGCTAAACGCTGCCGACGAGCACGGCGCGGCAGCCGCGGTAGGCGCGGTCATATTCGACCGCGCTTTCGAGGCTTTGCGCCATCGCCGCGATCAGGCGCGTGCCAAGGCCAGTACCGCGCGGGCCCTCATCGGTCAGGCCGCAACCATCGTCCTCGACCTCGAGCATGAAGCGATCCGGTCGCGGCGCCGAAGCCTGCCCGAAGCGAACGCGGATCTCGCCGGGCTCGCCCTCGCCGTAAGCGTATTTGCAGGCGTTGGTGACGAGCTCGGTCACGATGACGCCGAGCGACACGGCCTTGTCAGTCTTGAGCTTCAGCGGTTCCGCGTTGAGCAGAATCGTGCGTGGGTTGATCGGCGACGAAAGGGTCGCCTCCAGCTCCTCCACGATCGCGTTCAGATATTCGTCCATCGCGACGCTTTCGACGTCGCCCGATGTGTACAGGCGGCGGTGGACCTGCGCGATCGCCTGGATGCGGCGCTCGGTGTCCGCAAGCGCGGCCTTGGCGGCCGGATCGGTCAGGACGCGCGATTGCATCATGACCATGGTCGTGACCATCTGCAGCGAATTGGCGACGCGGTGATTGACCTCCCGTAGCAGGGCAGCAAGGCGCTCGTTGGCGGCGACAAGCTGCTGCTCGGCTTCTTCCTTCTGCCGACGAAGATGCTCGCGGTCGAGCGCGTGCTGGAAGGCCTGTTCGAGAAGATCGACGAAATCGTCGCCGACAGTCTTCACCACATAATCCGACGCACCTGCCTTCAGCGCGGCCACCGCGACCGAGCTCTCCTCGGAACCCGTGACGTAGATGACGGGTGGTGGCGCCGGGAGCTGCTTGAGCGCATTCAGCGTCGCCAGGCCATCCATGCCGGGCATGTAATGGTCGACGGCAATTAGGTCGAACGCTTCGGCCTTTGCCAATTCAACGCCTTCAGCACCGCTTTCTGCGGTGACGACGTCGTGACCACGCCGGCCCAGCAATTTCTGGACCAGCCGCCGGGTACCGGCATCGTCATCAATGTAAAGGATACGCCGGGGAGACTTCATCAGCCGGCGTTATCCGGAACCTGGATCACCGACAGGAACAAGCCGAGCTGGCGGATGGCGTCCGCGAAGCTTTCGTAGTTCACCGGCTTCGTGATGTAGACGTTGCAGCCAAGGTCGTAGCAGCGCTGGATCTCGATCTTGTCGTCGGTGGTGGTCAGGACGACTACCGGCACGCGATGGAGCTTCTCGTCGCGCTTGATCTTGGCGAGGATTTCCGTGCCGCTCATGTCCGGCAGGTTGAGGTCCAGCAGGACAAGCGCGGGTCCGTTGTGCGCCGGTCCTTCGGGCGAATTGAACAGATATTCGAGTGCCTCCGTCCCATTCAGGAAATGACGCAGGTCATTCGAGATGCCCGCACGGCGGATGTTCTTCTCGATAAGGCGCGCATGGCCCTCGTCATCTTCGATCATGACGATGCCGACGGGTTGCTGAGCGTTCACTGATCGCTTCCTTCTTTTGCGTAAGTGATTGGCAGATCGACAATAAATGTCGAGCCTTCATCGAGCGCGGACCGTATCGTTACGGTACCGCCAAGGCGGTAGGCAAGCGCACGGACGTGGGCAAGGCCGATGCCTTCGCCTCGTTGGTCCTGCGCACCGGACCGTCGGAAAAGCTCGAAAATGCGCTCGTGATCATTGGGATCGACGCCGCGGCCATTGTCCTCGACCTCGAAGATTGCCCGTTTGCCGGACCGCTGACCGCGAACCTTGATGCGGCCGGGGACGCCGGGTTTCAGATATTTGGTCGCGTTCTCGATCAGGTTCTGGAAGATCTGCTCGACCGCCAGACGATCGTGGTGAAGGTCGGGCAGGGCGCCCTGGACTTCCACCGTGGCCGACCGCTCGTCCATTTGCGTTGCGAGGCTGTTGACGATGTCGTCGACGACCCGCCGCATGTCGAGATGCTCAGGAGATAGTACGCGCCGGCCCTGCCGGGACAGGTTGAGGATGGCGTTGATCAGCCGGTCCATCTTCTCGGTCGACGAGCGGATAAACCCGATCGCCTCCGGCAGATCCTCGCGTGCATAGCGCGCTTCGGTGGTCAAGAGCTGCGGCGCTTCGGCTTCGGCACGGTCGAGCAAGTTGCCGACCGCCTTGTTCGCGGCTTCGAGCTCGGCGGTAAAACCCATCACGTTGACCAGCGGCGAGCGAAGGTCGTGACTGACGATATAGGCGAACCGCTGGATCTCGTCGTTGGCGCGCTGCAGGTCGGCGGTGCGTTCCGAGACGGCGGCCTCGAGGTCCGTGTTGAGCAAATGAAGGCGATCGCGCGTGGCCGTGAGGTCGAGCGTGTAGCGGCGCACGAGCCAGTAGGTCGCCGCGCCGACGAGCAGCAGCAAGAGGCCGGTGACGGCTAAGATGATCGAAAATTGGGTGCGGCGGCTGCTTTCGACCGACTGGCGCCAGTCGAGCAGGCGCAATTCCTCGTCGCGCACGGCCTTTTCGAGGTCGCGGATCTGATCGATCTGACGGATCTTCACGCGCTCGACGAACTCCGCGCGGGCGCTTTCGAGCTGGCCCGCTTCCGCGCGGGCCATCATGTCGGTGGTGGTCGCGACCTGATCTTCAATCTTGGCGCGTAGTATCTTCAACGTCGCTTGCTGGCGCTGGTTATCGCTGGTGATCGACCGCAGCCGATCGAGGCGCGCCGGTATCTGGGATGCATAGCGACGCCGCGTCTCCGACCGGATGGGGCTGGGCGAGAGCAGGTAGCCGCGTGTCGCGGTTTCAACGCGCTCAATGGCGAGTGACAGGGCGTCCAGCTCATCAATGACCTGATACGTATGGCGGACCGCCATGGTCGCGCGCTGGTTGCTGATGGCGCTGGCGATGGTGACGGCGAAGGCGATCAGCAACAGGCTGAAGCCGACGATCATGGCCAGCAGCGCCAGCTGGTTGAAGCGCCGCGTGTCGAGGCGCAGGTCGATCGGCATTAGCTTGTGGAACTCCCCGCGCTTGATGCGTGCCCTAATCGGACGGGCTCCGGGCAGCAATAGCGGGTGTCAGACCTCGATCAGCGCATAGGGACGGCCGAATTTAGGACGCACCACGAACTGCGCGCAGTTGTAGACCGGCTTCCCAAGCGGCGTGCGGCCTTCATAGGTACCGTGATGGGCGTGGCCGTGGACGACCGCCTTCACGTGGTCAAAGCGGTCGATCGGCTCGGCGAGGCGCTGAGATCCGAGATATTGGAAGATCTCTGCGGGCTCGCCGTCGAGTGTGTCGGGGACGGGGGAATAATGGAGCACCGCGACGCTACGGTCGGTGCGGATGGTGCGAAGCGCGTTTTCCAGCTTGCGCGCTTCCTTTTGCGCTTCGTCCACGAAGGCCTTCACGATGGGTTCGCCGAACGGTGCGAGCTCGCCGCGGCCGTATCCGCCGAGGAAGCCCTTCACGCCCGCAAAACCGACGCCGTCGATTTCGTGCGCTTGTTCATCGAGCAAGGTCATGCCGCCTTCGCACAGGATCTCGGCGACTTTTTCAGGCTGGCCGCATTCGTAGTCGTGATTGCCGAGGACGCCGAGGACAGGGACCGCGCACGACTTGATGTCGTCGGCAAGGATTTCAGCCTCGCGCGTCTTGCCGAAATTGGTGAGGTCACCGCACAGCAAGAGCACGTCCGCGTGATTGGAAATCTCCACGAACATGTCACGATAAGGAGCTTCGTCCGTCTCCTGGACGTGCAGGTCGCCGATTGCCGCTACACGCATGATCTATCCGTATTGTTCTTCGAGATTGCCGACCGCCTCGGAAAAGCCCCACTTCTCGACGTCCATCGCATAATCGCGCGGCGAGAAAATGCGGCCGCGGCAGACCTTCTTGCCCGGCCCCTTGACGTCAGACTGGTCGCGCAGGCGTTCGAGCAACTCGTCCATCAGCCATTTCGGGATGACGTTGCGCTCGCTGGGATAGACGAAGCGGAAATTGAGAAGTGCAATCAGCAGCACTTCCCAATAAAGCTCCATGTGACTGAGCAACTGCTTCCAGTCGATCGCCTCATGACATTTGAGGATCATGTGCGCGACGTCGGCCATGTCGTATCGGTGATGGTCCTGGACGAAGATTTTCGACCAGATGAACTGCGTAACCGGCACGAGCTTTACCTTGGCGCCAAACAGCTCCGTCTCCGGCGCGTTGACGAACCATTCGTCGGTGACGTGCGTTGTGACCGTCGGCATGTTGGTAATGACGTCGACGAACAGCTCCCCGCGGGTGATGCGGCTGAGCCAGCGCTCGTCGACGATCTCAACGTCGAAGCCGTGCGCTTTGCAGTAGTGGAGCATCTTGAGGGCATCGCCGGCCTTGGCGAAGACGTCGACGTCTTTGGTTGGTCGATCGAGGCCGGTGTAGCTCGCCAGCGCATAGGTGCCGGACACCAGGAACGGGATGCCCGAGGCCGACAGAAGCTGAAGCACTTCCGAATAGAAGGCCTCGGCCGCGGGCGGCGGCGTGATGAGCGGCGGCTTGCGCTCGAGCGTATGCACATTGTCCACGCGCTCTGAACGGAGGGGATGAGGAGCGGGTTCCGCCTAGCGGCGTGTTCACTTTCATCCCATTGCCGCGCGGTGTAAGAGGCAGCCGTTCCGCTGAGTGCTGCGGGCAGGCGTACAGACGCGGGGGCGCTGTATGATCGATGGGCTTATTGGGCGCGCGAGGCGCGCCCAATGATCTTCAATTCGCTGACCTTCGTGGTCTTCTTCGCGATCGTGATGGCGATGCATCACGCGCCGCTGTTTTCGTGGCACCAGAAGAAGATTAACCTGCTGATCGCGTCGTACCTGTTCTACGCCGCGTGGAACCCGCCGTTCGTGGTGCTGCTGTGGATCTCGACCGTCGTCGACTGGTGGGCCGCGCAGTGGATGGTGCGCGCCAAGCACGAACGCACGCGCAAGCTGTGGATGGTGACGAGCGTGGTCGTGAACCTCGGCATGCTCGGCTACTTCAAATATGGCGGCTTCCTGCTCGAAAATTTCGTCGAACTGATGAAGGCGGTCGGCGTCGCCTACCAACCGCCGAAGTGGGACATTGTCCTGCCGGTCGGCATTAGTTTCTATACGTTCGCGACTTTGTCCTACACGCTGGACGTCTATCTGCGACGGGCGAAGCCGGCGGCGCATTTCCTCGATTACGCCCTCTTCGTGACCTTCTTCCCGCACCTGGTAGCGGGGCCAATCATGCGGCCGACCGAACTGGTCCCGCAGTTCGAGCGGCAGCCGAAGACGAGCCTGCACCAGATTTATTTCGGGCTGGCGCTGATCACCCTTGGGCTGTTCCAGAAGGTTGTGCTGGCCGACGGCTTTCTCGCGCCCGTCGTCGAGAAGGTTTACGATGCGCGCGAAGGCGTGCCGATGGCGCTCGATGCCTGGGTCGCGACGCTAGCGTTCAGCGGGCAGATCTTCTGCGACTTCGCCGGCTATTCGAGCACCGCGATCGGCGTCGCCATGTGCCTGGGCTTCGCCATGCCGGACAACTTCCGCTTCCCTTATGCGGCGGTCGGTTTTTCGGACTTCTGGCGGCGCTGGCACATCACCTTGTCGTCCTGGCTGCGCGACTATCTTTACATCCCGCTGGGCGGCAACCGGCACGGGCCCGCGCGCACCTATACCGCGCTGATGGGCACGATGCTGCTTGGCGGCCTTTGGCACGGCGCGTCGTGGACGTTCGTCGTCTGGGGCGGGTTGCACGGCACCTATCTGGCAATCGAGCGCTGGCTGCGGTCGCGGTTCGGCGGGTGGCGGCCGGGGGCGCTGGCAATCGTCGGGCTGGGGCTGCTGACCTATTTGCTGGTCAACATCACCTGGGTGTTCTTCCGAGCCAAGAACTTCACGATCGCCTCGACCATGTTGCAATCGATGGCCGGTATGGCGGCGAAGCCGGTGCCGATGATCGCGCTGCTGCCGATGATCTATGCTGTCGTCATCGTGACCGCCATCGTCGGCACGCACTGGGCGATGCGCGACAAGACGCTGGAGATTGCGGTCGAGCGGACGCCGTCATGGGTTGTCGGCGGTCTGCTCGGGCTGATGGCCATCGCCATCGTTGCTGAACAGGGGAAGGGCAGTGCCTTCATCTACTTCCAGTTCTGAACCGCCCAAGGGCGTCCTCCGCCGCGAAGGCGCCCTGCCCGCGGGGCTGCGGCTGACCGCGTCGGATCGGCCAGGTGAAGCGCAGCCGGTGCCGACGCGCGATGTGCCGCGCCATCCGTGGGGCGGCATCGCCCTGTCTGCGCTGATCATTCTGGCGGTCGGCGTTACGGCGATCGAGGTGAATGCGCGGCGGATCGGCCTGCATGCCGGCGATATCGACAATAGCGAAGTCGAGTGGGTCAAGGAGCGTGCCCGTTCCGAAGGCGCAGCGGTCGCAATCGTCGGAGATTCGCGCATCCTGTTCGACACCGACTTGGCGCGGTTCGAGCGGCTGACGGGCGTGCGCCCGGTCCAGTTGGCCATTCACGGCACGTCGGCGCTGACCTTGCTGGAGGACGTTGCCAGCAACGAGAATTTCCGCGGCCTGCTGATCGTCGGTCTGGCCGACACGATGTTCTTCCAGCCGTTCGACGGCTACGGCGGCTACGTCCGCCATCGCAATGACTTCAAGTCGCCGTCGGGGCATATTGGAATAGAGATCGATCACTTTCTGCAGCGCCGGCTGGCGTTCCTGGATTCCAACTACCGCCTCAGCGTCCTTGCTCACCGTCTGGACCCCGACTTCCGCAAGGGCGTCGAGGGACCGAAGGATGACATCTGGAAGATCCAGGAGGTCGGCGAGCGCCGGCAGACCTGGATGTGGAACCGGATCGAGCAGCCGGGGCCGTTACAGGATCACGCGCGCTGGGCGTGGAAGGGGTTCAAGGAGAAGTTTCCCTTCACGCCGCAACTGATTGCCAAAGGGCAGGCGCGGGCGAAGATCGCCGTCGACAAGATCCGAGCGAGGGGTGGGGAGGTCGTATTCGTGCGGCCGCCGTCCGGGCCGCAGCTGCGGGTCAACGAAGAGGCGCAGGTGCCCAAAGCGAAGGGCTGGGACGTGCTGTTGCGAAACACGCACAGCGTCGGCGTTCACATCGACGACCTTCCCGCGAGCGTGCAGAATTTAACGCTGCCAGAATATTCCCACCTCACGCGTGAATGTTCGGTAGTGTTTACCGACGCTTATGTCCGGCGGCTGACCGAGCTCACGCACCGGCTCAGGTTGCGGGCGGATGCACCACCGCCGCTCAATCGGGCAAACTGCGTCGCTCCATCAGGCTGATGCGGCGCGCAGTTCCGCTGTCAGGCTAGCCGCGGCGGCGGTGGTCGCGCAGGCAATGAAGATGGTATCGTCGCCGCAGATTGTGCCGACGATATGATCCAGACCGGCCTCGTCGAGCACGACACCCACGAGGTGCGCCGATCCGGGCGGGGTCCTGATGACGACGAGATTGCCGGCCGGCTCGACCGAACGGACGAAGTCGCGGAAAACGGTGGCGAGGCGCGTGCCGGCTCCCCGTGCTTCGTCAGGAAGGGCATAGGCCAGCCGACCATCACGGCGGACGCGAACGGCGCCGATCTGGTCGAGATCGCGCGAGATGGTCGCCTGCGTGACGCTGAAACCCAGCCCGGCCATTTGCTCGCACAGTTCATCCTGACTGGCGCGCGGGCCGGAACGGATTACATCCGCAAGCGCTTTCTGACGACGTTCCTTCAACTCGGTCATCGCATGAATATGCATTGGGTTGCATAAATATGCAATCGCGTGAATAGGGACCGAATGATTCGAACGGCCATCCTTGGAGCCTCAGGCTATGTCGGCGGCGAGTTGCTGCGGCTCATTGCCGCGCATCTGGAACTGCAGGCAACGAAGCTGTTCGGCGACAGCAAGGCCGGGCAGGCGCTCGGCGCGGTGCATCCGCATCTGGTGGCGGCTTATCCAGACGCGGTGGTCGAGAAGTTTGGTGAGGGCTCACTCGACGATGTCGATCTCGTGTTCGCCGCGCTCCCGCACGGGCACAGCCAGCGGCTGGCGGCGACGATCCTCGGCAAGGGCATCCCGTTCGTCGACCTTGGCGCAGATTTCCGCCTGGACGATGCCGCGACGTACGAGCGCTGGTACGGGCATGCCCATGAAGCGCCCGAACTGCTTGGCCAGTTCGTCTACGGCATTCCGGAGTTGCATCGCGAGGAGATCAGACAAGCCAAAGCCGTCGCCGCGGCAGGTTGCTACGCGACCGCCGCCATCCTTGCACTAAAGCCGCTGGTCGAGACGGGCGTAGTGAAGGCGGACAGCCTGATCGTCGATGCGGCGTCGGGTGTCAGCGGCGCCGGGCGCGAGGCCAAGGAGGCGACAAGCTTCAGCACGGTCGACGGCAGCTTCTCCGCCTACGGCCTGCTCAACCACCGTCACACGTCCGAGATGGAAATGGCGACCGGCGGGACCGTCCTGTTTACGCCGCATCTCGTGCCGATGACGCGGGGAATCCTGGCGACCTGCTACGGCGACGCGACCGGGACGTCCGACCCTTTGCAAATCTTGCGCGATGCTTACGCGACGGAACCCTTCGTGCACGTCACAGACCAGCCCCCCGCGACCAAGTGGATAAGCGGCTCGAACGGCGTGCAGTTGACCGCGCGTTATGACGGGAGGACCAGGCGCGTGGTCGCGCTCTCCGCCATCGACAATCTCGGCAAGGGTGCCGCTGGCCAGATGATTCAGTGCGCCAATTTGATGCTCGGCCTCGACGAAACGGCCGGGCTTACGACGATCGGAGTTTACCCATGAGCATTACCGCAGCGGAAGGCTTCGTCGCCGCCGGCTGTCACGCCGGCATCAAGCGGCGCAAGTTCGACATGGCGTTAATCGCCACCGACGACCTGCAGCCCGTACCCTGCGCGGCGGTGTTCACGCAGAACAAGTTTGCCGCGCCGCCGGTCGAGTTCGACCGCGCGACCTTGGCCGCAAACGGCAACAAGGCGGCGGCGATCATCGTCAATTCGGGGAACGCGAACGCGGGCACCGGCAAGCCGGGCTACAAGGACGCGCAGCTGATGGCCGCGGCCACCGGCGAAGCGCTGCACATCGCCAACAGCCATGTGCTGGTTTGCTCGACGGGAATCATCGGGACTCCGCTGCCGATGGAGCCGATCCTGACCGCGACGACGCGTCTCGCGAAAAAGCTGTCGGTCGAGGGCGCGCACGACGCGGCGCGCGGCATCCTGACCACCGATCACGAAGCCAAGGAAGTCGTCGTCCGCGGCTCCAACTTCACGCTGGGTGGGATGGCCAAGGGCTGCGGCATGATCGCGCCGAACATGGCGACGATGCTCGCCTTCCTCACGACCGACGCCGACGTGCCGCTGTCGGTGATGCAGAAGGCGCTGAAGGCGGCGTCCGACGCGACCTTCAACACGCTCAACGTGGACGGTGCGACCTCGACCAACGACACGGCAATGCTGCTGGCATCGGGCAAACGCGGCAAGGCCGATCCCGACGAGTTCGCCAATGCGGTGCTCGCCGTTTGCCGCGACCTGACGATGAGGATGGCGCGCGATGCGGAGGGCATGACGCGCATCGCGCATCTAACCGTCACCGGCGCGGCGAATGAGCAGGAGGCCCGGATCGCTGCCAAGAACATCGTCGAGAACAATCTCGTCAAATGCAGCTGGTATGGGGGTGACCCCTATTGGGGCCGGCTGATGGCCGCCGCAGGATCCGCCGGTGTCGACATGAACGTCGACAAGAGCTTCGTCGCTTATGGCGGCATCAAGGTCGCCAAGGGGGGCGTCGGGATCGAGCACGACGGTCAGGCGCTGACCGAGCACATGCTTGGCGATGAGGTCGAGATCGAAGTCTTCCTCGGCGCCGGCAAAGGGTCGGCGCGGATGATTGGGATCGATCTCGGACCCGGCTACATCAAGGAAAACAGCAAGACATCATGAAGATCGTCCTTCTCCCGTCAGAGATCGCGACCGTGCTGGTCGAGGCACTGCCCTACATTCGCCAGTTCGCCGGCAAGTCGGTGGTGGTGAAGCTTGGCGGGGCCGCAATCGACCGCGAAAGCGACCTTGCGCTGGCGCAGGACGTGCTGCTGCTGCGCAGCGTCGGCGTGCGCTGCGTGCTGGTGCATGGCGGCGGGCCACAGGTCGACACCATGCTCCGCCGCGTCGGCAAGCAGCCGGAGTTTCGCGATGGCCTCCGCGTGACCGACGCGGAGACGCTGGAAATCGTCCGGATGGTGCTCGTCGGCAAGATCAATCGCGATCTTGTTTCCACCATCAACAGTCAGGCGGGTGAGGAGCCGGTCGCGGTCGGGGTTTCGGGCGAGGATGCCGGCCTGCTGACGGTGACGCCGGCCGATCCGTCGCTCGGCTTCGTCGGAAACGTCACAGATGTTCGCGCGGAGCTGATCCATCGGTTGCTGGACGACGGACTGACGCCGGTCATCTCGACGATCGGTGCGGACGCCGACGGCCAGCCCTACAACGTCAACGCGGATGAGGCCGCGCGGGCGATCGCGGTGGCGATGAATGCGGAGAAGATCGTTTATCTGACCGCGGTCCCTGGCCTCCTCGAGAACCCGAAGGACGAGACGACGCTGATTCAGCGCCTGACGGCGGAAGAGCTGCGTGGACGGCTGGGCAGCGACAGTATCGGCAAAGGCATGATCCCGAAGCTGAAGGCCTGCGCCGATGCGGTCGAGCAGGGGGTTAATTTCGCACACATCATCGACGGGCGGGTCAATCACTCGCTGCTGATCGAACTTCTCACCGACCATGGCGTCGGCACCATGATCACGCGGGAGAAGGTGGCGTGAAGCATCTGCTTTCCATTCGCGATCTCGGCCAGAGCGACCTCAACCGCATCCTCGCACTATCCGAGCAGCAGCCGGCGCCGAAGATGCTGACGGATAAGGGCGTCGCGCTCTATTTCGAGAAGCCGAGCGCGCGGACGCGCAACTCGATGGAGCTGGCGACGGCGCAGTTGGGTGGTCACCCGGTCTACATCCAGAAGGATGAGCTTGGCTTCGGGACGCGCGAGAGCGTGCCCGACCTGACGCACACGCTCGCCTGCTATCACGCAATCATCGCGGGGCGGGTGTTCGATCACGGCCTGCTCGAGGAAATGGCGCGGGTGAACGCGGCGCCGGTGCTTAACATGCTGTCGGCGACCGACCATCCGCTGCAGGCGCTGGCCGACCTGCTTACGATCAAGCAATTGCTCGGCCGCATCGAAGGCGTGCGCGTCGCGTTCATCGGCGAGGCGAACAACGTCTCGCGGTCGCTCGCGGAAGCCTGCGCGCTGGCGGGCGCGGAGTTCGTCATCGCCAGCCCGGAAGGCTACGGCTTCGGCAATGCCGACGTGCAGGAAGTGCGTGACCCAGCCGACGCGGTCGAGGGCGCGGACATTGTCTACACCGATGTGTGGGTCTCGATGGGCGGCGACGACAGCGACGAGCGCCGCGCGGCCTTCGAGCCCTATCAGGTCGACGAAGCGCTGATGGAACGCGCGCCGTCCGCGCGCTTCCTGCATTGCTTGCCCGCGCGGCGCGGCGAAGAAGTTACGGCGCCGGTCATCGACGGATCGCGCTCCGCCGTCTGGCGGCAGGCGGAAAATCGCATGCATACGGCGCGCGGCGCCATGCTCTGGATGCTGGAAGGCTAAGAATGAAGGCTATCAAACCCAAGGTCGTGCTCGCTTATTCAGGAGGGCTCGACACCTCGATCATCCTCAAGTGGCTGCAGACGCAGTACGACGCGGAGGTGATCACCTTCACCGCCGACCTCGGCCAGGGCGAGGAGGTCGAGCCGGCGCGCCGCAAGGCGGAGATGTTGGGCGTGAAGCCGGAGAACATCTTCATCGAGGATCTGCGCGAGGAATTCGTGCGCGACTTCGTCTTCCCGATGTTCCGCGCCAACACGCAATATGAGGGCGATTACCTGCTCGGCACGTCGATCGCGCGGCCGCTGATCGCCAAGCGCCAGATCGAGATCGCGCGGCAGGTCGGCGCGGATGCCGTGTGTCACGGCGCGACCGGCAAGGGCAACGACCAGGTGCGGTTCGAACTCGGCTATTACGCACTGGAGCCGGACATCCGCGTGATTGCGCCGTGGCGGGAATGGGAATTCCAGAGCCGCGAGCAGCTGATCGACTTTGCGGAAAAATACCAGATCCCGATCGCCAAGGATAAGCGCGGGGAGTCGCCCTTCTCGATCGACGCCAACCTGCTGCACTCCTCGTCCGAGGGGAAGGTGCTGGAAGATCCGGGCGCGGAGGCCCCGGAGTATGTCCACCAGCGCACGATCTCGCCCGAGGATGCGCCGGACAAGGCGACGACGATCACCATCGACTTCGCGCGCGGCGACGCGGTCGCCATAGACGGCCAGGCGCTATCCCCGGCCACGCTGCTGACGAAACTGAATCAGCTCGGCCACGACAACGGCATCGGCCGCCTCGACCTTGTCGAGAACCGCTTCGTCGGCATGAAGTCGCGCGGGGTCTATGAGACGCCGGGTGGCACGATCCTGCTGGCGGCGCATCGGGGCATCGAGAGCATCACGCTCGACGGCGGCGCGATGCATCTCAAGGACGAGTTGATGCCCAAATATGCGAGCCTGATCTACAACGGCTTCTGGTTCGCGCCCGAGCGCGAAATGCTGCAGGCCGCGATCGACAAGAGCCAGGAGCGAGTGACCGGCCAGGTCACGATGAAGCTATACAAGGGCAATGCAACGGTCGTCGGTCGGTCGAGCCCGCAGTCGCTTTACGATCAGGACCTCGTCACGTTCGAAGAAGGCAGTGGCAGCTACGACCACCGCGACGCGGCGGGCTTCATCCGCTTGAATGCGCTCCGCCTGCGCACGTTGGCGCAGCGCGGCCGGCGGTCACCGGCCTAGTTCGGCCTTCGCCTTCGCGATCTGCTCGCGAACGCGAACCGGGGCGGTGCCGCCGTAGCTGGTGCGGCTGCGGACCGAGGCATCGACGCTGAGCACGTCGAACACGCGTCCGTCGATGCGGGCGTCGATCGCCTGGAGGTCCTCGAGCGGAAGCGCGTCGAGCTGGCAGCCGCGCTCCTCGGCCAACTTCACGGCGCGACCGGTGATGTGATGCGCTTCGCGAAACGGAACGTCGGCCTCGCGCACCAGCCAGTCGGCGAGGTCGGTCGCGGTTGAATAGCCTTGCTCAGCAGCGGCGCGCATCCGCTCGGGCACGAAGGTAATCGTCTCGACCATGCCGGCCAGCGCTTCCAGCGACAGCATCAGCAGGTCGAAGGCTTCGAACACCGGCTCCTTATCGTCCTGCATGTCCTTGGAATAAGCGAGCGGCAGGCCCTTCATCGTCACCATTAGCGAGGTGAGGCAGCCGAGGATTCGTCCGCTGTGCCCGCGCACAAGCTCCGCGGCGTCCGGGTTGCGCTTCTGCGGCATGATCGACGAGCCGGTGGAGAATTGGTCGGAGAGCTTCACGAAGCCGAACTGCGGGCTCGCCCAGATGATCAGCTCTTCCGCAAGGCGGGACAGGTGCAGGCTGCACTGCGCGGCTGCCGTCAGATAATCGAGCGCGAAGTCGCGGTCGGAAACGCTGTCGAGGCTGTTGGCGGTGGGCTGGTCGAAGCCGAGGGCCCTCGCCGTAGCCTCGCGATCGAGATCGAAGCCGGTGCCGGCCAGTGCCGCCGCGCCGAGCGGATTCTGGTTCATGCGCTCGCGAGCGTCGGCGAAGCGTGAGACGTCCCGGCCAAGCATTTCGTAATAAGCCATCAGATGATGGCCGAGCGTCACTGGCTGTGCGACCTGAAGGTGAGTGAAGCCCGGCATGACCGTCTCGGCCTGTTCATCGGCGCGGGCAACCAGCACGCCTTGCAGGCTCTGGATGGCCTGGACCGCAGTCTCGCAAGCGGTGCGAACCCACATTCTGAAATCGGTCGCCACCTGGTCATTGCGCGACCGCGCCGTGTGCAACCGGCCCGCAGCAGCCCCGATCAGCTCGGCAAGCCGGTGCTCCACGGTCATGTGAATGTCTTCGAGCTCGACGCGCTCGGGCACGCCGTCGCGCTCATATTCGGCCGAAATCCGGTCGAGGCCGCCGAGAATGGCCGCCGCGTCCTCGGGGCCGATGATTCCCTGATCGCGAAGCATCGCCGCATGCGCCTTCGAGGCGGTGATATCTTCACGCCACAGCCGTTTGTCGAAACCGATCGAGGCGTTGATCCGCGTCATCAGCTCGGCAGGGCTGCCGCCGAACCGGCCGCCCCAGGTGCGCTGTGCGTCACCCCTTGAAGTCTCGTCGCTCATTCGGTGCCGCATGGCCCAAGGTCGCCTTCAGGACAATCGCTTCCTCGCGGATACGGTTAACCATTCCGCATCTGCGAATGCCTTTTTCGCAATTGCAGCAAATCTGGTGGTGAGTAGGTTGCTGATGTCACGCAAGTGACTCTCTCCAAGTGACGCGTTACCAAGGAGCCTTCCCACTCTCTCTCCCGGGAAGGCTCCTTTTCGCTTGCGCACGGCGCGACAACGGCCTTACGATGCTGCACTGCACAACGTCGGAGGTCGACTCGGTGCGAAGATTGCCGCCCCTCGGATCGATCCAGGCATTCGTCCAGGTCGCGCGCCTCGGCTCGCTGAAGGCGGCCGCCGACGCGTTGGCGCTTTCGTCGCCCGCGCTGACCCGTCGCATCCAGTCGCTGGAGCAGTTTGTCGGCGCTGCATTGTTCAGCCGGCATCACAACGTCGTGGAGCTCAACGAGCGCGGCATCGCGTTCCTCGACGAGATCGGGCCGCATCTCGACGCCATCGCCACTGCGGTGGAGCGCGTTAGCGAAGATCAGCGCTCCACTCGCATCCGAATCGCCGTGCCGTCGCTGTTCGCCGCCCAGCGGCTGGTTCCCGCGCTCCCCTCGCTTCGGCAGCTGCACCCTCAGTTGATCGTCGACGTGGATACCGGCGCCAATCGCCTTCCGCGACTCGATAGCGACGTCGATGCGGCGATCGTCATCACCGATGCCATCCCGGACCGTTACTACGCCCGCTCACTGGAGCAGGGGCGAATCGTCGCCATCGGCTCGCGGGCATTGCTCGAGGGACGCGAGCCGGTGCGGTCGCCGGCGGACCTGCGCCGGCTACCAATCCTGTTGCATCGCGAAATGCCGGGCGCGTTCGACGAATGGTGCCGGGCGGCGGGTTTCCCCGGCGTCCGTCCAGCCAGCATCACGCATTATGACGCAGGTCAGCTCATTCTCGATGCTGCTGCCGCTGGCTTGGGCGTGGCCTTCATGCTGGAGAGCCACCTTAATTCATCGTCCGACGATCGGTTGGTGCGCATCTTCAACCAGACTGCCGCAAGTCCCTACGCCTATTGGTTTGCCTGCCCGCCAAACGCGCTTCAGCGGCGGGGTGTTCGCCAGTTCCACGATTGGGTCGTGAGCCATTTCGCGGCACCGGAGGAAGCGGCGGTCGTCAACGGCTGATTGCATCGACGGCGGGGGCCGCTTGGTGATATGCAGCCGCATGCGCCCGACTCCCTTGGTCCTGCTGAGCCTGATCGCTGGTTGCACTGCGTCAGCGCCTGAACCGTTCCCGGGCCCGTCACCGGAGCTTGCGCGGCGAACGGCAGGTCCGGCGCAGCGTTGCCTTTCGATCGAGTCCTGGCAGGGACTTCGCGTCGCAGACGGCAACCGCCACATGCTGCTGACCGGAAGTGGGAGGGTTATCTACAGCAACTCCCTCGGACCAAGCTGCGGGATCGGATCAAATGACATTCCGGTATTCGAGCCGCTCGGCAGCCAATATTGCCGGGGCGACATCGTCCGTTCGATCGACCGCACGAGCGGCATACCCGGGCCAAGCTGCGTCCTCGGTGACTTCGTCCCGCACACACGTATCTGACCAGCTGGCGCACCCGACAGGATTCGAACCTGTGACCTCTGCCTTCGGAGGGCAGCGCTCTATCCAGCTGAGCTACGGGTGCTTCGCGGCGCGGCTTAGCGAGGCCTGGGCCTAGCGGCAAGGCGCCAGGAAAGTTCGAAGCTCTTTGTGCAGATGATGGCGGGCGGAGCCGACGATCATGCCGACATGGCCGGACGGGTTGACGACGTTCGGACCGGCTGCGGCGGTCTGCGGCGGCGCGATGAGGTCACGGTCGGCGGTCAAATGAACCGTCGGCACGTCGGGTTGGCCGGAAATGGTATGGCCGGCGACCTGCCACCTCCCACTTCCCGACAAGTCATCGCGGAACAGGCCTTCGACCAGCTCCTTTGCGGCGGGGTAGGGCAGGGGCTCACCCTCATTGGCCCACTCCTCCAGCTCGACGAAACGGCGTGCGTTCGCGCTGGCTGGATCAAGCCGGCCGAACTCGGCGAACTTGCGTACAGTCCGTTCGGGGTCGAGCGACCAGAAAGCGGCCTGCAAAACCTCCATCGGCAATGCGCCGAGGGCTCGGGCCGCCGCTTGCGAATGACGCCACATGTCCTGCAGCGCCCGCTTCGACGCATCGGGATAGCGCGCGAAGTGCCATGGCGCGGCAAGCGTCGCGACGCGTTCGACTTCCATCAGTTCGGCGGCGGCGATCGCCATCGTGCCGCCGAGGCAATAGCCGACCAGCGACACCGGGTCGCCTATGCTGCGCAGCAATGGCAGCAGCAATTGTTCGATGTGGCCCGCGACGCTGAGTTCCTTTCGCTCGCTTGCGACCCCCCAATCGAGCAGCATTACGCGGCGGCTCATCCCCGCGATCGCGCGCGTCAGCGACACTTCCTCGTCGAGGTCAAGAATGCGGGGCGGATTGATCAGCGACGGCAACAGCACGACCGGCGCACCGTCGCCGCCGTGATCGCGGAGTGTTGAACCGTGAACGCGCGCGAGCTCCGCTCGTGCCGCAGGGCGATCGCGCCGGGGTGAATGCTCATAGGCGCGCAATCCGGCGAGTGCGTCGGCGCCCAGTCGCGGATCAGTCACGGACACCTGACGAACCAGGTCGAGGAACAGCGGCAACGGCCGCGGCGCACGGTGGGTGACCGGTTCATGTTGCGGTGCACACTGTTGCGGTAGTAAGCCGCTTGGCGCGTCTGGGGAGCTGTTCATGACCAAGGCATCGGGCAAGGTAACGATCAAGAAGTATGCGAACCGGCGTCTCTACGACACCGAGAGTTCGACATACATCACGCTCGACCGCCTCGCGCAAATGGTTCGCGAAGGCCGCGAATTCGAAGTCGTCGATGCCAAGAGCGGCGAGGATATCACCCGCTCAGTGCTGACGCAGATCATCGTCGACGAGGAAGCGCGCGGAAGCACCATGCTGCCGACCAACTTCCTCAAGCAACTGATCGGCCTTTACGGCAATTCGATGCAGAACTTCGTGCCGTCCTATCTGGAAGCGGCGATGGAGGCGTTCCAGCGCAACCAGAGCGCGGTGAAGGACGCCTTCAGCGGCAACGTGTTCGCGGATCTCGCGAAGCGCAACATGGCGATGTTCGAGGACGCTGCGTCGGCCTTTGGCGGCAAGCCCAAGGCCAAGCCGGAGGCGCCATCGGCGAACAGTGACGTCGATCAGTTGAAAGCCGAGCTCGCCGCCTTGCAGGCGAAAGTCGATCGCCTCAATCGCTGACCTCATGACCAGAACGTTTGCTGCCGCAGTCGCGCTTGCCGCGGCGTCGCCGCTCGCCGCGCAGGACCTGTCGACAATCCAGCCGATCGCGGGAAATTGGGTTTATGCGCCGACGACTGGCGGGACCGAAGCCCGCTTTCAGGATGCCGCGGGCAATCCGCAATTGTGGATTCAATGCACGCGAGCGACCCGGGGAATTAGCATTGCCCGCGCCGCGACAGGCGCCGCGCCGTTTCTCACGGTTTGGACAAGCTCATTGACCCGCCAGGCACCGGCCAGCTTCAATCCGACGACGAACCGGCTGACGATAAGTCTGGCGACGTTCGACCCGCTACTCGATGCCATCGTCAGCAGCCGGGGTCGCGTGGGCTATACGATCGGGACTCAGCCGGCGCTTGTCGTACCGCCGTGGCCCGAGCCTGCGCGCGTGATTGAGGATTGCCGCTCCTGAGCGTCTGGCTTCCGGCGCGAAGCCAAAGAGTTTGACGATATTTCACCTGAGAACAAGTCTTGTTTTAAGTGCCAAAGCGACTCATCTTCGGTCCTGCAATTACGCAGCGAAAGGAGGTGATCCGATGTCTCATGGTTCAGCTAAGAGGTCGGAAAGGGGTGTTCGTAAGCTCTAATCGCTGACGAACGGCCGTCACTTCCGGCCGCTGACCATGTCGAAGGGCATCGCTGCGACACGCAGCGGTGCCCTTTACATTTTTCCGGCGCGCAACTTTGAAAATGTCTCGCATTTCGGGCATCGTTCGGGAACCGTTACGGGCTCCATGTGTCTTTCCCGCAACCTTGGGAGATTAAGCGATGGCCAAACAACCTTCACAGAAATCATCCTCGTCGCGCAGCGATACGGTCGACAAGCTGGCCAAGGCGGCGATGAGCAAGGAAATGCTCGCCGCCGGTCTCGCTGCCGCGGCCGCGGCGATCAGCGCGAGTCCAAAGGCGCGCCGCGCGATCCGCGATGCGGGTCTCGATGCGGCCGACACGGCGTCGCAGGCGGCGACCAACATGATGGCCAGCGCAACGAAGCTGGGCTCGCTAATCGCCGAGGCGGTGGCCGATGCCGCTCAGCGCGTCATGTCCGGGAAATGGACCGAAGACGACGCGACGCCGCAGCGTGCAGCGTCCACCGGCGGTGCTTCGCGCGCGACCTCGGCGAAGCGCAGCACGGGCCCCAAGCGGGCCACTGCATCGCGCGCCGCAACCGGTGCGACCCGCAGCACCGCTGCTCGCAAGCCGGCAGCCGCCAAGCGGACGACCGCTAAGGCAGCAACTGGGACCGCCAAGCGTTCGACCGGCACGCGCAAACGGAGCACGACGCCGCGCAAGCCACGCGGCGGCGGAAACTCAGGCGGCAGTTCCTCGAGCTAAGCCAGAGCGAAGATCAACAGGAAGCCGCCGGCCCGCAAGCCGGCGGCTTTGTTTTACCAGATGCGGACGCGATCCTTGGGCGCCAGGTATAGCTTGTCGCCCGGCTTGACGTTGAATGCCTTGTACCAGGGGTCGAAGTTGCGGACGACCGCATTGACCCGTGCTTCGGCGAGCGAGTGTGAGTCCGTCTGCAGCAGCTGGCGCGCGAACGCATCGCGATACTTCCAGCGCCACGCCTGGGCGTAGCTGAGGAAAAAGCGCTGATCGCCGGTCAGCCCGTCAATGACTGGTGCCGGCTTGCCTTTCAATGAAAGCTTGTAAGCCTGGTAAGCCATCGAGATGCCGCCGAGATCCCCGATGTTCTCGCCGAGCGTCAGCTTGCCATTATGACAGGTCTTACCGTCGTCGTACGGACAGATCTGATCATATTGCGCGGCAAGTTTCGCGCCGAGCGCGTCGAAGGTCTTGCGATCGGTATCGGTCCACCAATTGCGCAGCTTGCCCGTGCCGTCGTAGCGCGAGCCCTGGTCGTCGAACCCGTGGCCGATCTCATGCCCGATCGTCGCGCCGACTGCACCGTAGTTAACGGCCGCGTCTGCCTTTGGATTGAAGTAGGGCGGCTGCAGATAGGCAGCCGGGAAGACGATCTCGTTCGCCGGCGGCATGTAATAAGCGTTCACCGTCTGCGGCGTCATCAGCCACTTCGTCTTGTCGACCGGCTTGCTGAGGTCGTCCAGCTGGTCCTTCCAGGCCCAGTCGGATGCCGACACGTTGTTCGCCAGCGCCTGTCCCGGCGTGATAACCAGTCCATCGTAGGTTTCGAACTTGACCGGGTAGCCGATCTTTACGCCGAAGGCATCGAGCTTGTTTCGCGCTTCGACGCGGGTCGCCGGCGTCATCCACGCGAGGTCCTTGAGATTGCTGGCCAGCGCCAGGCGCAGATTTCCGACCAGCTTTTCCATCGCTGCCTTGCTTGAGGGCGGGAAGTGACGCTCGACGTAGATCTTGCCGACCGCCTCGCCCATCGCACCTTGCACGAAGTCCAGCGCGCGCTGCCAGCGCTGCCGCTGTTCGGTGCGGCCGGTAAGTAGCTTGCCGTAAAAGGCAAAGTTCGCATCGTCGATGTCGCTCGGCAGCACGGCCGCCTGGCTCGACAGGAAGCGGGCCGCGGCCCAGGCTTTGATGTCATCCATCGGCGCCGTGTTCAGCAGCGCGAACATCGCGGGGACGCCGCCACCCAGCTTCTTGAGCTGTTCGGGAGTAAGACCAAGCTTGGAGATTTCCTCCTGCGTCGGGGGCACCTGAGCGACGATGAAGCTTGGCTGGCTGCCCAGCTTCAAATCGTTGAGCATTGCGGCGACCGGGAAGCCGCCCGCCATTTGTTCGAGCTCGGCGCGCGTGACCCGATTTGTCGTTAGCTCCGGATTCCGCGCAAGAGCGCGATCCCATCCGATTTCGGCGAACTGCCGCTCGAGATTGTAAACGCGCTCGGCGGACGTCTTCGGATCAGCGTAACCGGCTTTGCCAAGCAGGAACGCGAGGTACTCCTTGTACTTGGCGCGGATCTCGAGGTTCTTCGGGCTGTCGACCAGGTAATAGTCGCGGTCGGGCAGGCCGAGGCCACCCGCTGCGGCATAGACGGTGTTCGCATTGGGATCCTGCCGGTCGATCGAGACGAACGCGCCGATCGGTGACGGAATCCCGGGTTGCGCGAGCAGATGCGCGAGGTCTTGACGGCTCTTCGCCGCCGCAATCCGGTCGAGATAGGGCTTCGCCGGCGCGAGCCCCGCTGCGTTGATCGCATTGACGTCGAGAAAGGCACGATACGCATCGCCGATCCGCTGCTCGAGGCTGCCGGCCGGATATTGGCGTGCCGCCATCTCTTCGACGATCGCGCGCACATCGCGTTCGGCGCCGAGACGAAGCTGCAGCGCGGCGCCGCTGTACGGATATTGCGGCGGGATGACCTCCTTCGCGAACCACTTGCCGTTGACATATTTGAAGAAATCGTCGCCGGGCTTCACCGACTTGTCGAGGTCAGCCTTGTTGAAGCCCCAGCCGGGGAAGGTCATTCCTTTATATTCGGCAGGCGCCGCAGCCGTCTGCGCCACCGCGGCGTGCGGCACGAGCGCAGTAAGCACTGCCGCGCCGGCGAGCAGCGTGAAATTCTTCTTCATGATTTGCCCCATTCCCCAACTTAGAAAAGAAAGCGGATCGAACGGCTTACGGATGATTCCACCACCCTTGTTTCGACGGGCAGCTGCTAGCCGTCTGCCAAGGGATGCTCAGGCAGCGCGATCTTCGAACTGGAGCCGCGCCAGCCGCGCATAAAGACCGCCGTGGCCGCTGAGACTGGCATGCGTGCCTTCCTCGACGATCCGCCCGCCGTCCATGACCACGATGCGGTCGGCGGCGCGGACGGTCGCCAGGCGGTGCGCGATGACGATGGTGGTACGATGTTCCATCAGGCGGTCGAGCGCGTCCTGAACCAGGCGCTCGCTTTCGGCATCGAGGGCGGACGTCGCCTCATCGAGCAGCAGCAGCGGGGCGTCGCGAAGCAGTGCGCGCGCGATCGCGATACGCTGGCGCTGACCGCCCGATAGCCGCGCGCCGCCTTCTCCCATGTAGGTATCGAGGCCCTCCGGGAGCGCGCGCAGGAATTGCTCGGCATTGGCGTCCCGCGCTGCCTGCCAGAGCTGGTCCTCGGTCGCGTTCCAATTGCCGTAGCGCAGATTGTCGCGGGCCGACGCGGCGAAGATGATCGTGTCCTGCGGCACCATCGCAATGCGCTGGCGGATGTCGGCGGGGTCAGCGTCCTTAAGGTCAATGCCGTCGAGCAGCACGCGCCCGCTATCGGGGTCGTAGAAGCGCTCGGCGAGCTGGAAGATCGTGGTCTTGCCGGCGCCAGAGGGGCCGACCACGGCCAGCCGTTCGCGGGCGCGGACGGCCAGGGAGAAGTTCTCGAGCGCCGACGTTTCGCGCCGGGTCGGATAGTGAAAAGTGACGTTCTCGAACGTCAGTTCGCCGCGTCCCGGCTCCGGCATCGCGGCGGGCTGCGCGGGTGCGCGGATATCCGGCTCGGCATGGAGCAATTCTGCCAGCCGTTCGGAGGCACCGGCGGCACGCAGCAGGTCGCCATAGACCTCGGAAAGTGCGCCGAATGCGCCGGCAAGCAGGCCGCCATAGAGCACGAAGGCGGCAATAGTGCCGCCGCTCATGCGGCCGGTCGCAACGTCCAGCGCGCCTTGCCAGATGACCCACACGATCGCGCTGAACAGCAGGAAGATGACCATCGCCGTCATGATCGCGCGCAACATGATGCGCTTCTTGGCGGTCGCGAAAACGCGCTCGACGGCGTCGGTGAAGCGGCTGGCTTCGCGGCCCTGTTGGTTGAACGCCTGGACGATCTTCATCGCGCCGAGCACTTCGCTGGTGACGGTGCCGACGTCGGCGATGCGGTCCTGACTGCTGGTCGAAACGCTGCGCACGCGGCGCCCGAGGATGATGATCGGGCCGATCACCAGCGGCACGCCAAGCAGCATCATCCCCGCAAGCTTTGGCGAAAGCGCCAATAGGATGACGAGGCACGCGGTCCCCATCACGATGTTGCGCAGCGCCACGGAAACGGTCGTGCCGACCACCTGCTCGATGATCGTCGTGTCGACCGTGATGCGTGATGTAATTTCCGCGGGCCGGTTCTCTTCGAAGAAACCGGGCGAGAGCCGCAACAGGTTACGATGCACGGCAAGCCTGATGTCCGCGACCGTCCGCTCGCCGAGCCACGCCACGTAGTAGAAGCGCACCGCGGTGGCGATGGCCATGACCGTGACGAGAATCATCAGATACTGGAACCAGCGCGCCAGATCATGCGAGCCAGCGCCGCTCGCGAAGCCCTTATCGATGATGAGCTTGAAGGCGTAGGGCACGCCCGACGTCGCGCCCGCCGCGAACAGCAGCGCGATAGAGGCGACGAGGATGTGGCCTGGATAACGGGTGGCGAAGCCCCACACCATGCGCAGGCTGCGGAGCGAGCGCCCCTTGGGGCGGTTGGGAGCAGTGGCCATAGCGCCGTCTAACAGCCGCTCGGCGCGCTCTCAATTGTGTCCCGAATTGGGTATTCTGCTTTGGCGATCCAGGCATTTGCGCGGCAGGTCCGAGAGCGTAGTAAACGCCAGATTAACGAATCGAGGCGAAGCGTACATGGCAACCACTGAAACTGGCGCTCGCGGAGCCGATGTAACCGACCTGTTGTCGGACCTGACGGACAGCGACGTCGTGGTAGAGCTGGCCGCCGGGTCCGCGAGCCGGCGCATCCCTGATGCTGGCCCGGCAAGACTGGTGCAGGATGCGATCGAAGCTTCCTATCGCGCGCTTGCCGGAACGTCGCTGCGGTTGGAGACTGTTGCGGTTCTGGAAGAAGTCACGCGGAAAAGCCTTTCGCTCTGGCTGCGCGTGAAGCAGGACGGCGAGGGCGCGCCTGCCTCCAGTAACTCTGCTCAGCTGAAGTTTCTCGCGCGTGGCACGCTCGCGATCCTTGCATGGATGGACGGATCTTCCACGCACCAATTGGCCGATTTGCAGCAGGCCATCCGGGTGCTCGCCTGGGGCACTTCGATGACCACGCCCTCGCAGCCCGTGCTGCCTTCGTCCGCGCAGCTAATCGAAGCGGTGTCGGCATGGCAGCGCGCGAAGGAAGCGCTGTCGTCGAACGACGAAGCGCGGGTGATCACCAATAACGGCTCGGCCAGGATCGACGCGTCGAGGCGAATCGCGGAGCCGCGGACGCTGCTTCAGTCCCGCACGCTCGTAAACCAGTCGGCGGACATGATCTTCGTGGTCGAGATGCCCGACTACCAGTCGACATCGCAGTGGCATCTTAAGCACGGTAGTACGCGGACCACGGCGATTGCCGAGCCGGGCACCTTGCTGGACAAATTTTACCGGCGCGAGCTGGATATCCGCCCGGGCGACGCGCTGCGCTGCCGGGTCGACGTCGAGACTTCCTATGGACCCGATCATGAAGTCCTCGCCGAGCGTTACCGGATCGTAGAAATCCTCGAAGTGTTGCCTCCGTCGACAATTGCGGGGGAAGCGCTAACGCACCAAGCCGCAGCGGCCCCGAAGGACGAACTGGATCAGATCCTGGAAGACGCGGCATCCTGACGCGCATCTGCTGCGCTGCAACATTCGCTTGCCAGCCGCGTTGAGGAGCGCCACACCTTCGGCCAAGTCCGCTGCTGCGAGGTTCGATGCTTTACGATGCTTATGAGGTTCAACGCTCCTTCCTCGCAGGTGCAAGCAAGCTAGCCGGGCTCGGCGCCGGCTGGCTCAACAACCCTTCGAATCCCTGGGGATACAGTTCGCTGGGCCCGATGGCCGCGGCCAGCTTGGAAGTTTTCGCCCATGCGGCAGCGCCGCGCGGCAAACCTGACTTCGGCCTCGACCAGACGCGCATCCGCGGCAAGGACATCGCCGTCAACGAAGAGATCCTGCTCCGCAAGCCGTTCGGCCAGCTGAAGCATTTCTATCGCGAAGGCGTTGAAACCGGCCCGCGCCTGCTGATCGTGGCGCCGATGTCGGGGCACTATGCAACGCTTCTCCGCGGCACGGTCGAGCGACTGCTGCCGAGCTTCGACGTCTACATCACCGACTGGCGCGACGCGAAGATGGTGCCGACGTCGGACGGCTCATTCAACCTCGACGATTACATCGATTATCTGATCGAGTTCCTGGAGCTGATTGGCACCAAGACCGGCGAGCGCCCGCATATGCTCGCGGTCTGCCAGCCGGCCGTGCCAGCCTATGCCGCGACGGCGCTGATGAACCAGGACAAGAACCCGTGGCGCCCGCGCTCGCTGACCATGATGGGCGGTCCCATCGACACGCGGCAGGCGCCGACGGCGGTCAACACGCTGGCGACGCAGCGGCCGTTCGCCTGGTTCGAGCAGAACGTCATTGCCACCGTGCCGATGCTGTACCCAGGCGCGGGGCGGAAGGTGTACCCGGGCTTCCTGCAGCTGGCCGGCTTCATGACCATGAACCTCGGCTCGCACCTCATCAGCCATTGGGAGATGTTCAAGCATCTCGTCGTCGGCGATGAGGAAAGTGCCTCTGCCACGCAGAAATTCTACGACGAATATCGCTCGGTCTGCGACATGACCGCGGAATTCTACCTGCAGACGATCGACGTCGTCTTCCAGAACCATCTGCTGCCCAAGGGCGAGATGGAACATCGCGGGCGACGCGTCGATCCGACGGCGATCCGCGACACCGCGCTGTTGGCGATCGAGGGTGAGCGCGACGACATTTCCGGCCTCGGCCAGACCCGCGCGGCGCTCGATATCGCGACCAAGCTGCCGGGTTCGATGAAGCAATATCTGATGGCCAGGGAAGTCGGCCATTACGGCATCTTCAACGGCCGCAAATGGCGCGAGAAAATCGCGCCGGTGTTCGAGAAGTTCGTCGCCGCCCACAACGGCTGATGTAGGGCCGCTAGGACGCGGCCTTCTTCATTTTCACGCCGCCGAGCATCGTCAGTGCGACGATACCGCCAGCCGCCGCGACGGCCGCGGCGACCATCATCGCGGCGTGGAAGCCGGCAAACATCGCCGAGCCTTCGCTGGCGAGCACCGATCCGAGCAGCGCAGTAGCGATCAGGCCGCCGGTCCGCGCGACGGCGCTGTTGAAGCCCGACGCCATCGCGACATGCTGCTCCTCGACCGATCCAAGCACGGATGAGGTGAGCGGGGCGACAGCAATGGTCATGCCCAGCGCCATCACCAAAATCGCCGGGAAGGTGCCGGTCCAATAGCTGCCGTCTTCGTGAATCAGCCACGACAGCAACATGCCAACTCCGACGATTAGCGGCCCGACCGTTAGCGGAATCCGCGGCCCGATCCGCGCCGCCATTGCGCCCATGGTCGGCGACACGGCAGTCATCAGGATCGGCAACGGCAACATCGCGAGGCCCGCCTGCACGGGCGAATAACCGCCGCTCGTGATGAGCACGTAGGGGATGAGCAGCATCGCCGCGCCGAACGCGCCGTAGAGCAGGAACGTCAGCAGGTTCAGGCCCGAAAAGCAGCGATTCCGGAACAGCTCGATCGGCATCATCGCCCGCTTGCCACGATAGTGCTCGACCCACAGGAACCCGGCCAGCATCGCAGCACCGATCGCCAGTGAAATGACAGCGGGGATGCTAAGGTGCCGCGTCGCTGACCAGAGGGTGAGGGCATAGGTTAGCCCGCCAAGCCCGGCGGTTGCAAGCAGAGCGCCGGCATAATCTGTGCGCCCAGCGCCGGCTTCGCGGCTTTCGGTCACGAGGCGCAGCGCCAACAGGATCGCGCCGAGCGCCAGCGGCAGGTTGATGTAGAAGATTGCGGGCCATCCGACCGACCCTACCAGCCAGCCCCCGATCAGCGGCGCGACCGCCGCCATTGCCGCCCCGGACGCGGCCCAAATTCCGACGGCGCGACCGCGCTTTTCGCCCTGGAATGCCGCATTGAGCAGCGCGAGACTGTTCGGCAGCAACAGCGCCGCGCCGATTCCTTGCGCTCCTCGCGCCGCCAGCAGGACGGGAAGGCTCGGCGCCAGAGCGCATACGAGCGATGTCACCGCGAAGATTGCCGTTCCGACGACCAACAGCCTCCGCCGCCCGAAATGATCGCCGAGCGCGCCGCCAAGCATCAGTAATGCCGACAACGGCAGCAGATAGGCGTTTACGACCCACTGCACGTCCTGCGCGCCTGCACCGTAGCTTTGGCGGATCGCGGGTAGGGCGACGTTCAGGACCGATCCTTCGACGAAGGACAGGCTGGACGCCAGGATGCAGGCGACGAGCGTCCAGTGCGAGTTCGAGCGGTCCTTGCTCGCCGCGCCGCTGTCGCGCGGACTCAATCGACGCGTTCGGCGATCGCGGTCTCGACCATCTTACGCCACACGTCGGGATCGCCGGCTTTTGCCATATCTTCGTCTGGCTCACGCATGGTGTGCAGAACGGCGAGCGCCTGGTTCACATGCTCGGGCCAGACCTTGTCGATCTTCTCGCCCGCCGACGGATCGCTGCCCTCGGCATTGCTGCTGTGCGCGGCGCCGGCCAGCACGCGCGCGATGCGCTCCACCAGCGGCTTTTCGGAAACGGCCATGTTCGCTCCTCCCTTTATCAGAGCGTTCAACCCGCCGGCCGCCGTTTGGGTTCAAGCATCCGTCGCAGGAAGCGCCGCGCCTTCATCACCAGCCAGACCGAAAGCCCGACGAGCAAGAGCGCGATGATGGCCGCGGCGATGGGATTGGCGATGGCCAGCGCGAGCAGCCCCGCGGTGGCAATGTCCTCGCCGGTAGACACGACGATGTTCGACACCGGCTCAGGGCTTGCATTCACCAGCGTCCGCGCGCCCGCCTTGCCGGCGTGGGCGACCAGCGCCGCGCCGCCGCCGAGCAGGAAGCTCGCGACCTGCCACTTGGGATCGCCGCCATCGATGATCGCCATCGACAGCAGCGCGCCGCCGATCGGCCTCACGACCGAATGTACCGCGTCCCACGCGCTATCGACCCATGGCACCTTGTCGGCGAAGAACTCCGCGAGTGCACCCACGCCCGCGATCCCGATCAGCCAGTTGTTTGCGAGGATATCGAGCGCGTGCAGTTGGTCGGGCAGGGCGATCCAGCCGAACTTCATCGCCAGGCCCGTGACGAAGCTGACGAGATAGAGCCGCCAGCCGGCGAGCAGGCTGACAGTCGAGGCAAGGGCGATCAGCTCGACGGCGCTCATCCGCTTCTTATGAGCGGGAGACCCCTGCGGGGCAACTCGCCATCCGGTCTAGACTAGCGTCGATCAGCGGCTTGATCTCGGCCGGCTTTAGCGCCGCGAGCTCCTTCAATGTTCGCGTCTTTCCCGCATCGGCGACGACGAGGTAGCCGAGATAATAGCCCATGCGCGCCGGGAATCCGTCGATGTGCGCATTGCCAAAGAACAGCTTACCGTAGTCGTCGCCATTTCCTGACGACAGCAGCGGCTTAGCTGCGCAGACCGCGCCAGCCAAGTTGGCGTCGACGGCGGGACGGATGGGTGCGGGCTGGTCGAGCAAAAGGGCGGCATCCCCGGCGTTGGGATTGAGCTGCTTCGCGACATAGGTCGCCAAGCCTTCTTCCCACAGCGAGCACCACGTCGAGTCGCACTTCTCCATCACCGGCTCATGGTAAACGTGGAAGAGTTCGTGGTGGAAGAACGGTGTCATGTCCTTGCCGTAGTGAATACGGGCGATGACATCCGCACCGAACACCAAGGTCGACATCTTGCTGTTGAGATTGTCGCGTGTTCCGCCGTCCATTTCGCCAAGGCTATGCACCAGATAGACGGGTTGGCTCGACGTCACCGGCCCGAAGGCCCGCTGGAAGCTGTCGCGAGCCGGACCGAACAGCTGCTGGAATTTGCGGCTCACCGCGTGGATTTTCGCGCGCTGCTCCGGATAGGCCTTCAGGCTGGCAAGCACATTCCGATCGTAATTCTTAGGATTGCGCCCGCGGTTGTAGAAGCCGTCAGCCACGGGCCTCATGCGGGTTTCGAAAAACGCCACCTTCGCACGATCACCCGTCAACTTGGCTGCGATCGCGGCGGTCCTGTCGAACGCGTCAGTAGCATCCACGAAGCGGAGGCCTGGCTGCCGAGTGTCGGCCTGCGCTGCGGCGCTGGCAAGAAAGGCGAGCATGGCGATTACGACGGAAATCTTCATGTCACTCCTCAACTGTATTGTGTTCTTAATACAGTGTAGCGACAGCGCGTCCACTCACTTTTGACGGCATGGGGAAACGCTCGTCGCGGGCGCGGAAGTTGCATTATAACAGCCGTATCGACGTACCAATGGAGACCGCATGAAACTGATCGCCGTCCTTCTTGCCGCTGCAAGTCCCGCATCTGCCGCGCCGGTCGCATCGCCCTTGCTTGGCAGTTGGAGCGTCGATGTCAGGAAACTTCCCATCCCGCCGGAAGCGCGCCCCAAAAGCGTGACGATGACCTTCAGCGATGCGGGCGCGGGCAAATGGCGCACCAATGTCGACATTCGCAGCGGCGACGGTTCCGTCCGCCAGATGACCTCGACCTACGCGCTCGACGGCTCGGCGGCGCCGATCGAGGGCGACCAAATGGAAGCCGACACCTCCGCAGTGAAGCTGCCAGCGCCGAACGTGATGGTGCTCGCGCTGGGCAAGGGCGGCATTCCGGCCTCGACCCGCATTTACACCGTCGCGCCCGACGGCAAGACGATGACCGAGACCGCCGTTTACTTCGGCGCCGACGGCAAGCCGGTGATGCGCACCAACAGCTTCAACCGCCTGCGCTAGGCACGGCTTACAGGACTTCGAACAGCCCCGCGGCACCCATCCCGCCGCCGACGCACATGGTGACGACGACATATTTCACGCCGCGGCGTTTGCCTTCGATCAGCGCGTGGCCGGTCATGCGGGCGCCGCTCATGCCATACGGATGGCCGATGGAGATCGAGCCGCCGTCGACGTTGAGCCGGTCCTCCGGAATGCCAAGCTGGTCGGCGCTGTAGAGCACCTGCACCGCGAATGCCTCATTGAGCTCCCACAGGCCGATGTCGTCGACCTTCAGGCCGAAGCGGTCGAGCAGCTTGTTGACCGCGTCGATCGGGCCGATGCCCATTTCGTCGGGCTCGGTACCGGCGACGGCCATGCCGATGTAGCGGCCCATCGGTGTGATGCCGCGGCGAGCCGCTTCCTCTGCCTCCATCAGGATCGAGGCCGAGCTGCCGTCCGACAGCTGGCTGGCATTCCCAGCGGTAATCGACGTGTCCGGCCCAAGCACCGGGTTCAGGCTCGACAGGCCCTCCAGCGTGGTATCGGCGCGGTTGCCTTCGTCCTTGGAAATCGTGATCTCGCGCTGCGAAACTGCCTTGGTTTCCTTGTCGACCACGTTCATCGTCGTGGTCACCGGCACGATCTCGGCATCGAAGCGTCCCGCGGCCTGCGCCGCGGCGGTGCGCTGCTGGCTCTTCAGTGCATATTCGTCCTGCCGCTCGCGACTGATCCCATAACGGCGCGCGACGGTCTCGGCGGTCTGGAGCATCGGCATGTAGACATGCTTGTGCATCGCCATTAGCGACGGGTCCGGCTGGATCCGCATCTCCGGCGTCTGCACAAGGCTGATCGAATCCTGTCCGCCCGCCGCGACGATATCCATGCGGTCGACGATGATCTGCTTAGCGGCGGTCGCGATCGCCATCAGGCCCGACGAGCATTGGCGGTCGATGGTCATCCCCGACACGCCGACCGGGCATCCGGCGCGCAGCGCGACCTGGCGGCCGATGTTGCCGAATTGCGTGCCCTGCGTCAGCACCGCGCCCCATACGACATCGTCGATCTCACCCGGGTCGATGCCCGCGCGCTCGATCGCCGGCTTCAGCGAGAAGGCGCCGAGCGTCGGGCCGAGCGTTGCGTTGAACGCGCCCTTGTAGGCGCGGCCAATGGGCGTCCGGGCAGTCGAAACGATGACGGCGTCGCGGGGCATTCGAATCTCCTCAGGTGAAAATCAGGCCGAGCCACTGGGCGGTGAGGGCGGGCTTCTCCTCCCCCTCGATCTCGACCGTGACGGTGTGGCGCATCAAAATCTGTCCGGGCGCTTTCTCGTCGACCGAGTCAAGCGTGAAGCGGCCGCGGACGCGCTTGCCCGACCGCACCGGCGCCAGGAAGCGCACGCGGTCGAGGCCATAGTTCACGGCCATCTTCGCGCCCTCCGGAATGAGCATCGCCTCGGCCCCCATTCGCGACAGCAAGGACAGCGACAGGAAGCCGTGCGCGATCGTGCCGCCGAACGGCGTCCGCGCCGCAGCCTCGGCATCCGTATGAATGAACTGCCGGTCCTCGGTAGCCTCCGCGAACGCATCGATCCGCGCCTGATCGACCGTCAACCAGGACGAGACGCCGATTTCGTTGCCAATACGGCTGCGGATGTCATCGAGGCTGGCCGCGGGCATTCCGGCTTATTTGCAGCCGTGTAGGTAAGACGCAATGCCTAGCTACGCAGGCTCGCCCTTTGCGCGGTTCGCTTTGTCCACGGCGACTACCGGTTGGACAGTGGGATAGGGCATGACCATCGTGCCGTCGGGCGCGGCGGTGAAGGTCGTCTGGGTCGGGTATGCGAACTGCAGGTCATGTTCGGCGAACGTGCGCATGATGTTGAGCGCCACCGCGGTGCGGTCGGCAGCATTCTTGTTGGGATCCGTACCGCGACTCTCAAAGATCAGTTCGAAATCGATGCTCGATGCGCCGAAGCCGAGGATCGCGCAGCGGACGAGCGAGCAGCCCTTGCGCGCTTCGACCGCAGCCTTTGCCAGGGACACGACTTTTTCGAGTTGGTCCGGGGGTGTCTGGTAGATCAGGCCGAACGGTAGTTGGGCGCGCCGATTGCTACCGCCGGCAAAGTTGGAAATCTCGAGGTCCAGCAGCTTGGTGTTGGCCATCACCACCATTTCGCCATTGAGCGAGCGGATGCGGGTGGTCTTGAGACCGATGCGTTCGACCGTTCCGCTCGTCTGCCCGAAGCGGATCGGGTCGCCGCGCCGGAAGGGCTTGTCGAACAAGATGGCCAGCGCCGCGAACAGATCCGAAAAGATGCCTTGTGCGGCAAGGCCGATGGCAATGCCGCCGATGCCGAAGCCCGCGATCAAGGCGGTGACATTAACACCGATGTTGTCGAGAATGACCAAGGTGGCGATTGCGAAGAGAGCAACGCTGATGAGGACGCGGATAACGGCGAGGGCGTTGCCGACAGCCGTTTCGGCGGGATCCTCCCCCGCCTTTCTCGCCACGACCCCGAGGATCAATTCACGGGCCCAAATCGCCCCCTGAAATGCGAACGCGATGGTGAAAAGGATGTCGAGCAGGCGCTCGATCCGGGCCGGAACCGCGGTGTACGTCGCCACCATGTCGAGCGCTGCGGCGATCATGAAGGCAATCGTCGTTTTCTCGAGCACCCGTCCGATGACGCCGCGCCAACGGCGGCACTCAATGTCGCCGGCTACGAGCCAAGTACCGAACCGCCGGAATGCCAGCATGAGCAGCACGATGAGGGCTGCCACCGCAAGACCGATGAGGAGCCCCGATTTATTGAGAACGAACCAGCTGAAGATGGACTCTATGCCCTCGCGGCCCGAACTGAAGGCGGCGCCCGCATTGTCGACAATTTGCATAGCTAACCAATCGCGGCTTGCGCGGCGGCAATCAACCTCAGGCGGCGGCGTCCGCCTGCTGAGCCTTGCGCTTCACCGCTGATAGACCGCTCTTTTCGGCCGCTTTGACCGCTGCGTCCGCGGTCTTTTCGACCTGCTTCGCCTTCTTTGGCCGTCGCTTCTTGCCGGCGATGAAATCGAGCAACCCAACCTCCGCGGAAGACAGCCACTTGCGCGCTCGGGGGCGTTCGACACCGCCGAGCGGATCGCGCGGATGATCGCGCGCGGCTTCGATCAGCTTGGGATGGACATAGGACTTGCGGCTGATTGCCGGCGTGTTGCCTAGCGCCTCGGCGACCGGCTCCAGCACGGTCTTGAGGCTGATCCGCGCCTTTTCCTGTTCCTGAGCGGTCAACATCTGATCGAACGCGATGACGCTTGCGCCCCAAGTGCGGAAATTCTTGGCGGTGAAGTCGCCGCCGCTGGCCTCACGGATATATTCGTTCACGTCCGCCGAGGTGACTGGGCAGGCGGTGCCGTCTTCGGTGACGTACTGGAACAGATGTTGGCCCGGCAGGTCGTCGCACTTGGCGACGATCCGCTTCAAATTGCTGTCGGTGATCGGGACTTCGTGGACGATGCCGTGCTTGCCGGCGAAGCGCATCATCAGCTTGTTGCCGCGCCGCCTGACGTGTCTTGAGCGAAGAGTCGTCGCGCCGTAGCTCTTGTTCTGCTTCGCGTACTGCTCGTTGCCGATGCGAAGATATTGGGTGTCGAGCAGCCGCACGACGGCGGCGAGAACCGCTTCGCGGCACAATTTTCGCTTTTTCAAATCGGCCGCGACCTGCCGTCGCAACTTTGGCAGGGCGGCGCCAAATTCCAACGTGCCTGTGTACTTCTTCTTGTCGCGCCGGGCGCGGAAGTCAGCATGGTAGCGATACTGCTTGCGGCCCCGCGCATCGATCCCCGTCGCCTGCAAGTGGCCATTCGCATATTTGCAATACCAAGCATTCTCATAGGCCGGAGGCAGGGCGATGGCATTCAGCCGGTCGATCTCGTCGCGGTCAGTGATCCGCTTTCCGTTTTCGTCGAAATATTGCCAGTAGCGGCCATGGCGCTCGCGCGTGTAGCCGGGCTCGCTGTCGCTGCAGTGCCTCAGCCTGCCGCCATTGCTCTTCTCATCAGCCATTGCCGCGCATAAGCGAGTGGCGGGGGGCCCGGTTCCTATAGGAGGCCTAAATGCCGTCTGTCGCAAATGCCCGCATCCTCATCGTCGCCACCGACGGCTTTGAAGAATCCGAACTGTTTGGCCCGCGGGAGATTCTCCAGGGGCGCGGCGCCAAGGTCACGCTTGCGTCTTTGAAGCGGGACCCAATTCAGGCGACAGTTCACGACGACCCCGGCAAGACGATCCGCCCCGACCTGCTGATCGAAGAGGCGCATGCCGACGAATTCGACGCGCTTCTGCTTCCGGGCGGCGTCCGCAATCCCGATCAGCTCCGCACGCATGCCGAGGTGATCGACCTTATCAAATCGTTCGACCAACATGGCAAACCGATCGCCGCGATCTGCCATGGGCCGTGGCTATTGGTCGAAGCGGATCTCGTCCGCGGCAAGACGGCGACGAGCTGGCCTTCGATCCGCACCGACCTGCGCAATGCCGGCGCCAACGTCGTCGAGCAGGAAGCGGTCACGGATGGCAACATCGTCACCAGCCGCAATCCTGACGACGTTCCGGCATTCACCGAGGCGCTGATTGCGCTCGTCGAGCAGGCGCCCGAGGCCGAGCCAAGGACGCGAAGTGCGGAATTGACCGCCTAACCTGCTGGAAAGAATTTTGCCGTATCGCCCTTCTGGATGGACGGGAAACGGCTCAATCAACTCGAACTGATTGTCGAACGCGGCGCCGCAGCAATCTTCGGCGCCGCCGCCGGCTTCGCCGTGTTCGTTGGCTTGTTGGGCTTTGCCGGACAGCCGGAGCGCGCAATTTGCGCAGCCGCCGCGGCGATTATTGCTAACCTCCTTTGCACCCGTGCCCTGCAAGCGTGGGCAGCAGCGGGTCCACAGTTCATCGTCCCCGCGTTCGACCAGGTTCCGGTCGAAATGCAGGATGAGCTACTGCTGACCGAAGCTGATATTGTTCACCCGGAGCTGGTGCTTACAGACACTGACCGGCTGCCAACCGAACAGCCGTTGGAGTTGGATGACGTGCTGGCCGAGTTGCGGCCGGATTCGCGGGTCGTGCGCCTGTTCGATCCGGCAAAGATGCCCACGCCGGGCCAGCTGAATTCCCGCATTGAGGCCTATCAGGCGCGGTCGGAGGCCACGTACCCTGACGCATCGCAGCAGCTTTCAGAAGCGCTCGCCGAACTGCGGCGCTCGCTCCGTTAGTCGGCAACAACGGTCAACGCTTCGATCATCACGCTCGTCGACCCGTCGAGCGCGCGGGTAGGTGATCCAACGACGTTGATGTCCGCGACGATCGCTCCGGGAATGCTGAATTCAGCATCCGCAAGTCCATCGCACATGCGTCTGACAATGTCCCGCGACAGCACCCCTGGAACCCTAAGCTCCAGGATGTGCCGTTCTCCGTTGAAGGTGAGGGAGCGCCAGTCGACCGATTGCACGTCGGTCAACAGTACGGCTTCACGGGGCATGCCGCTGCGCGCGATCAGAGCCGGCAACAGCGCACTTGCCGCCGAGGGCATGGGAATACGGTTCATTGGGCAGCCTCCTCCAGATAAGCGCGGACGCGTGCCTCTGTGCTTGGCCGCGGGTCGCGCCCGTTGCGAAGGTCGAACACGAACCGCGGATCGCCGACCACATCGCGTCCGAAACGGGTCGGAGCGGTGTCGTTACGGCGTAGGAATTTTTCTATTTCTCTGAGCAAATTCACTTTTGAATCCTATGGTCTTCCCGACTCGCCGACCGTTAACTTTCCAATCGAATTCCTACTTGTCTAGGCAGTTTCCTATCACTACTAAGGGCGCATTAATGATGAACGACCCCCGCAAGGTTCTTGAGCGATTGTGCGCGGAGCGCGGCGATGATTTCGCCGGGCTGTCGCGGATGCTCGGGCGCAATGCGGCGTACATCCAGCAATATGTCCGGCGGGGAACGCCCAAGCGCCTTCGGGAGGAAGAGCGGCGAAAGCTGGCTCAGCACTTCGGCATTGCCGAAGCGTTGCTCGGAGGTCCGATCGAAGAAGCTTCCGGCGCCAGCGACCTCGTTACCGTCACTCGCCACCCGGTCGCCGTGTCGGCCGGGCCCGGAGCGATCCCGGCGAATGAACTGGGACGCCCGTACTTCGCGTTCGACGAGCGGTGGCTAAAGGCGCTGACCGCCAGTGCGCCGTCGCGGCTCTCGATCGTACGCGTCGAAGGCGATTCCATGGCGCCGACGCTGAACGCCGGCGACGATATCCTCGTGGATCTCGGCGATGGCGCGGACCGCCTTCGTGACGGTATCTATGTGCTGCGCATCGACGACGCGCTGGTCGTGAAGCGGATCGCGCTCAATCCGGTTGGACGAAGCATCACCGTGCAATCCGATAATCCGGCCTATCCGGATTGGCCCGACTGCACATTGGGCGACATCAGCCCGATCGGGAGAGTGATCTGGTCGGGCAGGCGGATCGTCTAGCCGTCGCGGCGCCGGTCGAGCAGCCAGACGGCGACCGCAATCAGTATCCCTGCGCCCGTGCCAATGAGGATGCCCTTCATCGGGTCGGCGATTGCCAGGCCGAGCGGAAAGCCGGCGATGATGCAGATGGTCAGGAAGCAGCCGCCGGCTTTGCTGTTACTTGGCATGGCGGCGCCCATGGCAGACCCTTCGCCGGACGCCAATCCGCAAGATGGTCAACGCTTCATTGACGACGTTTGTCGGCAGTCGGGAAACAGGCGCGGGTGTAGGGCAAAGTTATGGACAGCCCCTTCATTCATGGCCGTCTGGCGCTGAGCGATGCGTCGGACCTGATCGAGCGTTTCGGCGATGATGCGGGCTTCGAGGCCGCGGCCCGCGCCGAGCGCAGCCGCGACGAGGGCAACGTCGCCAGATTCTGCCACTGGCGGCAGATCGAGCGGGTGATCGCGACCCTCAGCAGCGACGAAGCCTGCGGAACTATTCATTAAACAGCGCTAAGAGTCTGGCGCCGTTCAGGGGCGCTGGCTAAGCCTTGGCCGGGATGATCGGGCGGGGACAAAGGTTGCGGACCGCGCGGCTGCTATGCGCGGCGGCGGCCACTGGCTTGTGGTCGGCTCAGCTCCTGGCGCAAATCTCCCCAGCAACCGCTGCGCCGCAGCCTCCGCCGGATTCCACCGAGCTGGACCCGAATGCGCCGCTCGCGCCCTTACCGGATCTCGGCGTCGCCTGGCCTGACCTCAATGCGCCCGATGCGCAGCAGCCGCCGGGGACAACTCCTGCTATCGCGCCCAAACAGGCCGAGCGAGCGCCCGCGGACGCCAGCGGCAACATCCGTTATTCGATCGCGGTTGAAGGCCTCGCGCCCATTGGAGATGCCGAGGATTTGCTGGCAGCCTTTCGTAAGGCCTCGACCCTGGAGGCCGAGCGCAAGCGCCCGGCTAATGCGGCGCAGATCGGGCGGCGCGCTGGCGCGGATGCCGATTTGCTCGAAGAGCTGCTTCGCTCCCAAGGCTATTACGACGCCAATGTGGAGCCTCGGACCGAGAATTCGGGCGATCAGCTGCGCGTCGTTCTGACGGCCGACCCCGGTCAGCAATATACATTCGCTTCGGTGGAGCTGCCGGGCCTCGATGCCGCGGGGCCCGACGCGGCGAAATTACGGGACGTTTTCGCGGTGAAGGAGGGCGACCCCGTGATCGCCACCGACGTTATCGCCGCAGGGTCCGCGCTCACTCAGGCGCTGGGCCAGTTGGGCTTCGCCAGCGCCAAAGTCGGCGAACAGGACATCGAGGTGAACCATCAGACTCACCTCGCGACGTTAACCCTGCCAGTTAATCCGGGGCCCGTGGCGCGCTTCGGCGCAATCCACGTGACCGGCAAGCCGCCGTTCGGTGTCCGTCACCTGCAAACGATCGCCCGGTTCAAGCGTGGCGACCGTTTTGAGCGATCGAAAGTCGACGATCTCCGCCGCGCGCTGATCCAGACCACTTTGGTGGCCACCGCGGACGTCCAGGTCGTTCCCGTGGACGGGGGCCGAACGGTCGATATCAACGTTCGCCTGGAGCCCGCGCCGTCCCATACGATCGCTGGCGAACTCGGTTACGGCACTGCGCAGGGCGCGCGGGTCGAGGCCAGCTGGACCGACCGCAACTTCCTCAACCCCGAGGGCGCGCTGACGCTGCGCGGTATCGCCGGCACCAACGAACAGCTCGCTGGCGTTCAGTTCCGCCGCTCGAACTTCATGCGCCGGGACCAGACGCTGAACCTTCAGCTCTCGGCCTCGCACCAGAAGTTCGATGCCTATGACGCGCGCACCGTGTTGCTCGGTGCCAACATCGAGCGGCAGAGCAACTTCATCTGGCAGAAGAAATGGACCTACTCATACGGGTTGGAGTGGTTGGCAACCGATGAGCGCGGCGTGTTCAACAGCGCGGGCCAGAAGGACACGCGCACTTTCTTGATCGCCGCGGCGCCGCTTACGCTCGGCTATGACGGCAGCGACAATCTCCTCGATCCGACACGCGGCTTCCGTCTCAGCGGTCGTCTTTCGCCAGAGATCTCCTATCGTGGGCGCGCCTTCACCTATGCCCGGGCGCAAATCGACGCGAGCACCTACCGGCCGGTGTCCGACAATGTGGTGGTCGCAGGGCGCGTTCGGGTTGGGACGATCATCGGTTCGGGCGCATTCGACATCGCTCCGTCGCGGCGCTTCTATTCGGGTGGGGGCGGATCGGTGCGCGGCTACGGCTACCAACAGCTGGGGCCCAAGGATCAGGACGGTGATCCGATCGGCGGTCGCGGGCTTGCCGAGTTCGGGCTGGAAGCGCGCGTCCGCCTGAAGCAGTTCGGCGGCAATCTGGGCATCGTGCCATTCATCGACGGCGGCTCGCTGACCACGGAATCATTGCCGGACCTGAAGGACTGGCGCCTCGCGGCCGGAATCGGTGTCCGTTATTATTCCAGCTTCGGTCCGATCCGCGTCGATTTCGGCGTGCCGCTTAACCGGCAGAAGGGCGATGGTCCGTTTGCCGTTACCGTGTCGCTCGGCCAGGCTTTCTGATGAGCGGAGCCGCGGCCGATACGGACAGCGCACCGCCGCTGGTCCGGCTGCGACATGACTGGGTCCGGCGGCTGCTCAACGAGCTTCTTGCGCTGTTCATCGCGCTGTTGCTGGTCGCAGCCGGTTTGCTTGTCCTTCTCGATAGCGCGCCGGGGCATCGCTGGATCATCGACCGCGTTGCCGGTCTGGAAACCGCATCCGGCCTGAAAATCCGCATCGGCCGCATCGATGGCTCGATCTTCGGCAAGTCGCAGCTGCGCAACGTCACTGTGTCGGACGGGCAGGGCGTCTTCCTCGTCTCGCCCAACATCAAGGTCGACTGGGCACCCGCGGCGTGGCTCGACAACCGACTGAGCATCGACAGCCTCACCGCCGAACGCGTCGCCCTGATCCGCGCCCCGAAACTCAAGCCCAGCACCAAAAAGGGTCCAATCCTCCCCGGTTTCGACATCCGTATCGGCGAACTGCGCATCGACCGGCTCGATATCGGTCCACAAGTCGGCGGTAAGTCACGCAGCGGTTCGCTCCACGGCAAGGCCGACATCCGCTCGGGCCGCGCTTTGGTCGAGTTCCAGGCCCTGATCCGGGGCGGCGGTGACCGCATTGCGCTGCGCCTCGACGCCGAGCCCGAACGTAACAAGTTCGACGTCGGCGCGCGGGTTATCGCACCCGCCGACGGGCTCGTCCCCGCGCTGATCGGGACCAAGCGCTCCATCAATCTGTCGGTCGGCGGCAACGGCAGCTGGACCCACTGGCGCGGCGCCGCGGCGCTCGACATGTCCAGGCGGCCGACCGCGCGCCTCGCCCTCGGCGTCGACCAGGGTCGCTATCGGCTGCAGGGCACCTGGGCGCCGGCGCAATTCCTGACCGGCAAGCTGCAGCGCCTGACCGTTCCTCGGGTCGCCATCCGCGGCGATGCAACGCTCAAGGACCGCCAGCTCGACGGCCAGCTGACCGCCGCCACGCCGGAGCTTCGCGCGGTCGCTAAGGGTCGGCTCGACCTCGCCAGCAACGCCTATCGCGGCATGCAACTCGGGGTCGACCTGCTGAAACCGACGGCGCTGTTCCCCGGGATGACCGGCAAGTCGGTGCGGATGGTCGGTACGCTCGATGGCCCGTTCGCGACTGCCGTTTATTCCTACCGGCTGACGTCGGACTTCGTGCGGTTCGACGACACGGGCTTCACCGCCCTTCGCGCTGAGGGCCGCGGCAAGCTGTCTCCCTGGCCGATGCGCGTCCCGCTCCGCCTTTCCGCGAGCGCCATTACCGGCATCGGCGATGTCGCCGGCGCCATGCTCGCCAATCCGCAGATCGAAGGCTGGCTCTCCGTCACGCCCAAACTCGTGCAGGCGCCCGACCTTCGCCTGACCAGTGCCAAGTGGAACGGCAAGTTGTCGCTTCTGCTCGACCTCGTCAGCGGGCGCTTCCAGGTTACCTTGTCGGGCGCGATGCAGCGTTACCTGATCCCGGGGCTCGGCATCGTCGATGTGACGACCGACCTTCGCGTCGAACCGGGACCGGGCGGGAAGGGGACGCACGTCGTCGGCACCGGCAAGGCGTGGGTCCGGCGCCTCGACAACAGCTTCTTCCGCGACCTGACCGGCGGCCTGCCGTCGCTGACGACCAACCTTGAGCGCGGCGCGGACGGCATCGTCCATTTCACCAATTTCCAGCTCTACTCGCCCAAGCTGCGGCTGTCTGGCGCGGGCGAACGGCTCAAGGATGGCACCTTCCACATCGTCGCCAGCGGCCGCCAGGCGAAATACGGCCCGCTCAAGCTCGTCCTCGACGGCCACATCGAACGGCCGAACATCGACTTGCTCCTTGCCCGCCCCAACGAGGCGATGGGCATCACCAACATGCGGTTGCTGCTCGATCCGATCGCGGCCGGCTACAATTACCGCGCCAGCGGCGGCTCGCGCCTCGGGCCATTTACATCCAACGGTCAGATCCTCCTTCCACAGGGCGCGCCGACGACGATCGCCATCGCCGCTTTCGATGCGGGCGGCGCGCATGCTTCGGGAAGCCTGACATCGCTGCCCGGCGGGTTCCGTGGTCGCCTCGCACTCGCCAACGGTTCGCTGATCGGAACGCTAGATTTCGCGCCCGCCGGCACCGCCCAGCGGATCGACGCGCACCTGACTGCGAACGGCGCCATGCTCCAGGACGCATTCTCGGTCCGCAGCGGCCGCGCCGACGGGACGATCATCCTCGCCGACAACCGCACCACGGTCGACGGGACCATAGACGGCCGTGGCATTTCCTTTGGCGCCGTCACGCTCGCCCGGCTCACCGCCAACGCCAAGCTGGTCAATGGCGTCGGCCAGGTCCGCGCCGCCCTCGCCGGCCGCCGCGGCGCCGCCTTCGCTTTCTCGACGCTCGCCAATATCGAGCCCGACCGCATCCGGCTGACGGGCAACGGCCGCATCGAGCGCCAGCCGCTTGTGCTCAACCAACCCGCCGTCCTCACCCGCGCGGGCGACGGCTGGGCGCTCGCCCCGACCAGCATCAGCTTCGCCGGCGGCAACGCGACGGTTTCGGGCCGCAGCGGCTCCGCGCCTGAAGTCCATGCGCAGCTCGGGGGCATGCCGCTGCAGGTGCTCGACCTCTTCTGGCCCAACCTTGATTTGTCCGGCTCGGCAACCGGCCGCGTCGACTATGCGTGGAAGAGCAACCGCAGCGGCAGCCTCAACCTCAAGATCCGAGGGCTCAGCCGCGCTGGGCTCGTACTGGCCTCTAAGCCGATCGACGTCGGCATTGCGGCAGTCGTGAACGGCGGGCAGGCGGGGCTCCGCGCCGTTGCCGCCAGCGACGGTACCGTCGTCGGCCGCGCGCAGGCGAAGTTTGCTCCCCTCGGCAACGGCCCGCTCGTCGCCGAATTGATGAACGCGCCGCTGTTCGCGCAGCTTCGCTACACCGGCCCCGCCGACACGCTGTGGCGCCTGACCGGCAGCGAAATCCTCGACATGTCCGGCCCGGTCGCGATCGGTGCGGATATTGGCGGCCGGCTTGCCGATCCGGTCATCCGCGGTGCGCTGCGGACGTCGAACGGCCGCCTCGAAAGTCAGGTCACCGGCATGGTCATCGACCATCTCGCAACCAGTGCGCGCTTCTCCGGCCCGCAGCTCATCTTCAATCAGATCAGCGGGCAGACCAGTGGCGGCGGCAGCCTCTCGGGCAGCGGCAACGTCACCTTCTCCGGCGGCAAGACGCTGATCAACCTCAGCTTCAACGCCAACCAGGCGCTGCTGCTCAACCGCGACGACGTGGCAGCGAGGGTTACCGGGCCGCTGGCGATCAAGTCCGATGCCGACGGCGGCACGATTTCGGGCGACCTGAAGCTCAATAAGGGCCGCTTCCAGCTCGGCCGCGTCAGCGCCGCCGCGGCCGTCCCTCAGCTCAACGTCCGCGAAACTGGCCTCGACGAAGAGGACGTGATCGAACCCGCGCAGCTCCATCCGTGGAAGCTCGATCTCAAGCTCGTCGGCAGCGACCTGACCGTCACCGGTCTCGGCATCAACAGCCGCTGGACGACCAACCTCCAGATCGGCGGCCTTGCCGACCAGCCGCGCTTCACCGGGCGCGCCGATCTGGTCCAGGGCAATTACGATTTCGCCGGCCGCAACTTTCGCCTCGATCGTGGCATCATTCGCTTCCGCGGCGAGAGCCCTGTCGATCCGCAGCTCGACATTCACGCCCAAGCCGACGTGCAGGGCCTCAGCGCAACGGTGACGGTGCAAGGCACCGGCCTCCGTCCGGAGATCACCTTCGCCAGCACGCCGCCCATGCCGCAGGACGAGCTGCTGTCGCGCATCCTGTTCGGCACCTCGATCACCAACCTGTCCGCGCCAGAAGCGCTTCAGCTCGCCTCCGCCGTCGCCGCGCTGCAGTCGGGCAGCGGCAGCCTCGACCCGATCAACGCGCTGCGCCGCGCGATCGGCCTCGACCGCTTGCGCATCGTCCCAGCCGACGTCGCGACTGGCCAGAAAACCGCCATCGCCGCCGGCAAATACATCACCCGCAAATTGTTCGTGGAGGTCGTCACCGACGGCCAAGGCTATTCCGCGACCCAGGTCGAATATCAGGTCACCCGCTGGCTTTCGCTTCTCTCGACTGTCTCCACCATCGGCCGCTCCAGCGCGAGCGTGCGGGTGAGCAAGGATTATTGAACTTTAATCGTTCGACTGTTGGTCGACCGCAACCGCCTGACTGCCGAACGTAACGCGGCCCTGCCAGCTTCGGTCGTTCATTGGAAATTCCCGTTGGCCGCTTTAAACTCACGCACCCGGTCGAGCACGAACCAAGGATAGTCTGATCGCGCCATGAATTTCCGCAATATCTCGTCCTGGTGCATCCGTAATCCCGTCGCGCCGATTGTCTTCTTCGTTGCCTTGATGCTCGCCGGCCTTGTCTCGTTCAGTCGAATGACGATCACGCAAAACCCGGACATCGAATTTCCGGTGGTTATCGTCGGGGTCAGCCAGCCCGGTGCAGCGCCGGCCGAGATGGAAAAGCAGGTTACTCAGCAGATCGAGGCTGCGGTCCGCGGAGTGACCGGCGTGGATGAAATCAGCAGCTCAGTGAGCGAAGGCAACAGCCAGACCATCGTGCAGCTGCAAATCGGCACGCCCGTCGACCGCGCGGTCAACGACGTCCGCAACGCCGTCGCGCAGGCGCGGAGCAATCTTCCCGAGGGCATTTTGGAGCCGCAGGTCCAGCGCTTCGATACTTCCGGCGCGCCGATCATGTTCATGGCGGTCCAGGCCACCGACATGAGCCTCGAGCAGCTTAGCTGGTACATCGACAACACTGTCGCCAAGCGCCTGCGCGGGATCACCGGCGTTGCCGCCGTTTCTCGCGAGGGCGGCGTCAATCGCGAAATCCGCGTCACGCTCGATCCCTCGGCGCTTCAGGCTCAGGGCCTGACCGCCGCGCAAGTCAATCAACAACTTCGCCAGCTCAACATGAATGCCGCGGGCGGACGAGCGGAAGTGGCCGGCTCCGAACAGTCGGTCCGCGTCCTCGGCAACGCCGCGACGGCTTACGACCTGTCGCAAACCCAAATTTCCTTGCCGGGTGGCCGGTTCGTGAAGCTCGCCGACATCGCCAACGTGTCCGACGCTTATTCGGAACAGCGCTCGCTTGCAAAGCTCGACGGCCGCCAGGTCATTAGCTTCAATGTGCAGCGCGCCAAGGGTGCGTCCGACGTGTCGGTCTACGACGATGTCATGAAGGAGCTGCACAAAATCGAGAAGGACGACAAGCGCGTCCATTTCTACGAGATCAACAACTCCGTCGATTACACCAAGAACCAGTACAAGTCGGCGATGGAAGGTTTGATCGAAGGCGCGATCCTCGCGGTCTTCGTGGTCCTGCTGTTCCTTCGCGACATTCGTGCGACCGCAATCTCGGCGCTCGCCATTCCAATGTCCGCAATTCCGGCCTTCTGGTTCATGAGCATGCTGGGCATTAATCTGAACGGACTGTCGCTCCTCGCCATGAGCCTCGTCGCCGGCGTGCTGGTCGATGATGCGATCGTCGAGATCGAGAACATCGTTCGCCACATGCGCATGGGCAAATCCGCCTACCAGGCGTCGCTGGACGCGGCGGACGAGATCGGGCTTGCCGTGCTGGCCACCACCATGTCGATCGTCGCGGTCTTCCTGCCAGTGGCGTTGATGCCCGGCATCTCCGGCCAGTTCTTCAAGGCGTTCGGCTTTACCGTCGTCTTGGCGGTGTTGATGAGCCTGCTAGTCGCGCGGATGATCACGCCGCTGATCGCCGCCTATTTCCTGCGGTCGCATGGTGAGCAGCCTCACGCGTCGGGCAGCGCGATGAACAAGTATCTGGGCCTGCTCGACTGGTCTCTCAACACGTCCAAGGCGCACGATTATGCGGCGCGGCACCCCGGCCGTTGGGGCAAGCTCAAGAGCCTTAGGTTCGATCACCGGATGGTGATGGTCCTTGCAGGCTTCGGCGCGCTTATCCTCACCGGTGTCATGATCGCCACCCTGCCGATGACGTTCCAGCCGCCGATCAACGTCGACACCTCGACTGTGCAAGTGAACCTGCCCCCCGGGTCGACCCTGACGCAGACAGAGGCTGTCATCGATCGCGTAGCGAATATGGTGCGGCAAGACCCGTCGGTCGAAAGCGCGTTTGAGCGCATCAACGTCGGCAGCGGTTCGGTTGAGCTCAAGCTGAAGGAAGATCGCAAGGTCACGAGCACCGAATTCGAGCGCAATTTCTCGCCCAAGTTCGCATCGATTCCCGACGCGCGCGTCAATTTCCAGAGCCAGAACGGCGGCGGTCCGGGCGGGGCCGCGCGCGACATCATGCTGTACCTCGGCGGTGACGACCCGATCAAGCTTGCGGCAGCGGCCAATGCTATCGCGGCGGACATGCAGAAGTTGCCCGAGTTGCGCGCGCCGCGCTCCGCGGCCGACCTCGCGACGCCAGAGATCGTGATCAAGCCGCGCTTCGACCTTGCCGCCGACCTTGGTGTCACTACGGCGGCCCTCAGCCAGACGATCCGCATCGCGACGCTTGGCGACATCGAGCAGAACAGCGCGAAATTTTCGCTGTCCGACCGTCAGGTGCCGATTCAAGTTTCGCTCGCGGAATCGCAGCGAAAGGACATTTCGACACTGGAAAACCTGCCGGTTCCGACCGCCGATGGCAAATCGGTACCGCTGCGTTCGGTGGCGGAAATCAGCTTTGGGGCTGGCCCGGTGAGCATTCAACGCACTGCCCAGCAACGGCGCATTGCCGTGGGCGCCGACCTCGCCCCAGGCTTCGTGACCGGGCAGGCATGGAAGAAGATCGAGGCGCTGCCGTCGGTCAAGAACCTGCCCGAGGGCGTGCAACGACTGAACCTCGGCCAGACCAAGTGGCAGGCCGAGATGATCCGCAACTTCGTCATTGCCCTCTTCGCCGGCGTTCTGCTCGTATTCGCGGTGCTGGTGCTCCTCTACCGCCGCTTTCTGTCCCCGTTCGTGAATATGGGCTCGCTGTGGCTTTGTCCGCTGGGCGCCGCAATTGCGCTCCACATAGCCGGCCAGCCGTTATCGCTGCCGGTATTCATCGGCATCCTGATGCTCTTTGGGATCGTCGCCAAGAACTCGATCCTGCTCGTGGATTTTGCCGTGGAGATGATGAACCACGGCATGCCCAAGGACGAAGCGATCCGCGAAGCCGGACACAAGCGGGCGCAGCCGATCGTCATGACGACAGTGGCGATGGTCGCCGGCATGCTCCCCATCGCGCTCTCGCTCAGCGGCGACGCCAGCTGGCGCGCGCCGATGGGCGTCACCGTCATCGGCGGCCTGATCTTCTCGACACTGCTGACGCTGCTGCTGGTGCCAGCCTATTTCTCGATCGCCATTTCGCTGGAAAGCCGCATCGGCCGCCTGTTTCACCGCGTGATTGGCGAAGAGGCCCACCAGGTCACGCGGCCGGTGGCTGCGGAGTAGCGCCAGATCTTTCGGTCGTAAGCTGTTATTAGCCGAAAGGTGTCATGGTCCAAATCTGAGTATCGCTTGGATTGGGCATGGTTCGTCTCACGTCACTCGACGCCTTTCGCGGCTTCGCAGCACTGATCGTTTTGATCTATCATGTGGCAGCCGTGTACGGGCTTGGCGGTCAGTCCAAGGGTTATCTCGCGGTCGACTTCTTTTTCATGTTGAGCGGCTTCGTGATCGAGCGCGTCCTGCAGAAGAGCAGCCGGACGCCGCTTCAGTTCATGCGAGCCCGGTACATCAGGTTTTGGCCGACGATGGCGGCGGGGACTTTGCTAGGTCTTCTATTTATCGCGCAACCCGGCTGGGTAGGACAGGCCCTGATGGGGTTCCTGCTTATCCCGTTGTTCGCCGGAAAGTTCGTGTTCCCGTTGAACCCGCCGGCCTGGTCGATCTTCTTCGAGCTATCCGCCAACGCGCTGCATTCCGCGGTTCGCCGTTCATGGCTTTTAATCTTTCTGGTTTCCTTGACTTGGTTGACCCTGACCGGAGGGTTCGGAGGCGGACCCAATCCCGGAAATTTCCTGGCGGGCGCTCCGCGTGTTTTAACGTCGTACTCGCTCGGCGTCCTGATGTATCAACGATGGGGCGAGCACCCGCCCGTTAATCTCCCGAGCGCCTGCGGGTTGTTGCTCGCAGCGCTTCTGCTGCCGTTCGTGTCTCCATTGTTCGACTATGGTTTTGTCTTGCTGCTCTGCCCAGTCATCATTCTAAGTGGTGTGCGAGGAAACATTCCGTTTGCCGAGGAACTCGGCGCTTTGTCGTTCCCGCTGTATGCGGTGCATTACCCAATCCTGCTTTCCGCCAAGGCGAATGGCCTTCACCCGGCCGTGGCGACTTTATTGGTCATCGCTTCAGCCGCCGCTCTCTCAGCGGCGGCCGCAAACTGGACATGGCGACGAGAACCTCGACCCCAACCATCCTGTTGATCGTCATTGCGGCTGTTTGCCCGGCCGCACTTGACCCGGCATCCGCGTTCTTTTCTACCGTTCGCCAAGGACGGGGAGGGGAGCCGCATGTCGAACTGGAATTTTCGCAAGGCCGTCGTGGCGCGCGAGGACATGCCGGAGGAGCATCGGCTCAAGCAGTCTTTGTCCTGGCCGCACCTGGTGGCGCTCGGCGTCGGCGCGATTGTCGGCACCGGCATCCTGACGCTGATCGGCGTCGGGGCGGGGAAGGCGGGGCCCGCGGTGATCCTGAGCTTCGCCATCGCCGGCATCATCTGTGCCTGCGCGGCGCTGGCTTATGCCGAGGTCGCGACCATGATCCCCGCATCGGGCTCGGCCTACACCTACAGCTATGTGGTGTTTGGGGAGATGATCGCCTGGATGATCGGCGTCGCCCTCATCCTCGAATATACGTTGGTGGTCAGCGCGGTCGCGGTTGGCTGGTCGGGCTACGCCGCGGGCTTCCTTGATTCCATCGGAATGGGCTTGCCCAAAGAGCTGATCCAGGGGCCTGAGCTCGGCGGCATCATCAACCTGCCGGCCATCTTCATCATCTGGGTCGTTGCCGGTCTACTCATGGCGGGCACTCGCGAAAGCGCGACGCTCAACGCCATCCTCGTCGTCATCAAGATGGCGGCGTTAGCGTTGTTCATCGCCGTCGCTTTGCCCGTCTTCAACGCTGACCATTTCCACCCATTCATGCCAAACGGATTTCCCCGCAGCGGTCTTCCAGGACACGAGGTCGGGGTGATGGCCGCCGCGGCAATCATCTTTTTCGCCTTCTATGGCTTCGATGCGATCGCCACCGCCGCCGAGGAAGCCAAGAATCCCGGTCGAGACCTGGCAATCGGCATCGTCGGTTCAATGGCAGTCTGCGTGCTGATCTACATGATCATCGGCGCGGTCGCGGTAGGCGCGGTCGCCTACACCGGCTTTGCCGACAGCGCCGAGCCGCTGGCGCTGATCCTGCGGGAGATCGGCCAGCCCTGGGCAGCGAGGGTGCTCGGCGCCTCGGCCGTCATCGCTTTGCCGACGGTCATCCTGGCCTTCTTCTACGGCCAGAGCCGCATCTTCTTCACCGTCGCCCGCGACGGTTTGCTGCCGGCTACGCTGGCTAGGGTCTCGTCCCGCGGAACGCCGGTGCGGATCACGGTCTTCACCGCGATCGTGTGCTCGGCGTTCGGCGGCCTGATCCCGCTGACCGCCATCGCGGCACTGGCCAACGCCGGCACGCTCGCGGCCTTCGTCGCCGTCTGTGCCGCGATGCTGGTGCTCCGCCAGCGGGAGCCGAATGCTGAGCGCAAATTCCGGACGCCGTTGCCGTGGATCGTCGGGCTCGGCGGCATCTTCGGCTGCCTCTATCTGTTCTACAGCCTGCCGGTGCACACTCAGCTCTACTTCGTCATCGCCCAGGTGATCGGGCTCGTCCTCTACGCCATCTACGGCAACCGCGCCGCCGCCCGTTTCCGCAGTTCCGCTTCGACCCGTTGAACAAGCGCCGCACCTTCAACATTCTCGGCGGTTCGGCGGGCAACCTCGTCGAATGGTTCGACTGGTACGTCTATTCGGCCTTCGCGCTCTATTTCGCGCCGGTTTTCTTCCCGAAGGGCGACGCCACCGCTCAGCTGCTGAACACGGCGGCGATCTTCGCAGTCGGCTTCGTCATGCGGCCCATCGGGGCGTGGATCATGGGCATCTACGCCGACCGCCGGGGACGGAAGGCGGGGCTGACGCTGTCGGTGACCTTGATGTGCATCGGCTCGCTGCTGATCGCCGTGGCGCCGACCTATGCTGCTGCCGGCGTTCTGTCGCCGGCGATCCTGGTGTTGGCCCGGATCATCCAGGGCCTCAGCCTCGGCGGTGAATATGGGTCGAGCGCGACCTATCTCTCGGAAATGGCGAGCCGCGAGCACCGCGGCTTCTGGTCCAGCTTCCAATATGTGACCATCATCGGCGGTCAGCTGACCGCTTTGGCTCTGTTGGTCCTGCTGCAAGCGACGATCGGCGAAGCGGCGCTGCAGGCCTGGGGCTGGCGCATCGGCTTTGCGGCCGGTGGCGTGCTGGCAATCGTTGTGTTCTTCATCCGTCGTCGTCTCGACGAGACGCTCAGCTACGAAAACGTCGCGGCGAAATCGGACCGCCGCCAGTCGAACCTCGTGACGTTGTTCCGCGGTCACCCGCGCGAGGTGCTGCTGGTGATGGCGCTGACGGCCGGCGGCACCGCGGCCTTCTACGCCTACACCATCTATCTCCAGAAGTTCCTCGCCAACACCAGCGGCTTCGACCGCGCCACTGCATCTAGGATCATGACGGTCGCGCTGACGATCATGCTGCTGATCCAGCCGCTGGCAGGCCGCATTTCCGACGCCATCGGCCGCAAGCCGATGATGATCTTTTTCGGCGCGGGTGCGACGCTGCTGACCTATCCGCTCTTTGTCGCCCTAGAGCGAACGCATGAGGTTCTGCCGGCTTTCATGCTGGTGATGGCATCGCTGGTGATCGTCACCGGCTACACCTCGATCAACGCCATCATTAAAGCGGAGATGTTCCCGGCCGACATCCGAGCTCTCGGCGTCGCATTGCCCTACGCCATCGCCAACGCCCTGTTTGGCGGCACGGCGGAATATGTGGCCCTTTGGTTCAAGAATGCGGGCCACGAACGCTGGTTCTACATCTACATCTCGCTGCTCGCCGCGGCATCGCTCATCGCCTACGTCCGGATGCGCGAGACCAAGCACACCAGCCTGATCGAGGAAGATTGATGGCCGACGCCGCGCCGAAGCCGTCGATCCTAACGCTGTTCATCGCCATCCTGCTGATCCCGGTAGTGCTCGGCAGCTCGACGATGATCTTCAACGACGGCGACGTCAGTTGGCATATCGCGACGGGGCTTTGGATTCTCGACCATCGAGCGATCCCGAACGTCGACCCATTCTCCTTTACCTGGGGCGGTAAGCCGTGGGTGCCGATCGAATGGGGCTCGGAGCTGCTCTACGCCAGCGCCTATCGTCTCGCCCATTACAGCGGCGTGGCAGCACTGGTCACGGCGGCGCTGATCGCGCTGCATACCGCGGTTTACCTCAATGCGGCGCGGTGGATCCGGGTCGCCTTGCTGCCGATCGTGGCGATGGATTTCGTCCTGATCCCGATGCTTTTGGCCCGACCGCATGTCCTCACCTGGCCGCTGCTGGCGTTCTGGACTTGGCTCATGATGCGAGCGCGAGAGCTCGATCGGGCGCCACCGCTCTACGCGGCATTGCTCATGACGCTGTGGGCGAACTTGCACGGTGGTTACGTGTTCGGTCTGGCCATCGCTGCTGCGTTCGGCCTCGAAGCGCTCGTCAGTACGCCCGACAAAACCCGTGTCATCAAGCAATGGGGCTTGTTCGGCCTCGCTTGCGCCATCGCCGTCTTCATCAACGGTAATGGCGTCGAAGGCGTGTTCCACCCGTTGCGCTTCACGCAACTCGAAATGCTGCCGCTGATCGACGAATGGAAGCCGTCCAGTCCCGCCAAGACGCCGTTCTCATTCGGAGTGCTGGCCATTACGCTGGCGCTGATTGTCTGGAAGCGGCCTCGACTTCCATGGGTCCGCTGGCTGTTGCTCGCCGCCATGCTCGGGCTGGCAATGCTCCAGGTGCGTCACCAGGCCATGCTTGCAATCCTCGCGGCGATGCTTTTGCCGCAGGGATTCGCAACGCGCGATGCCGTCGCGGCATTGATCGACCGGACGATGGGCTGGGTTGCGGCTGCCGGCGCCGCGGTGCTGATAGCGCTGCGAGCGATCCTGCCGCTGACGCCCGACAACAACGAAGCCAATCCGTGGAAGCTGATTGCATCCATTCCGCCAGAGCTTCGCTCGCAGCCCGTCCTCAACGGCTACTCGATGGGCGGCCCGCTAATTCTGTCGGGGGTCCGGCCGTACATCGATGGGCGCGGCGACATGTATGGCGATCAACTCGTCGTCGGCTTCTCACGAATTGGCCAGGGCGACCGTGCGGCCTTCGACGCGACGGTGGCGAAGTGGAATATTCGCTGGGCGATCATTCCCAATGATAGCAGGGCGATGATCCACTTGCTGGACACGACAGCGGGCTGGCGGCGCATCCGTCACGATCAGGTTGGTTCGGTTTACGTTCGCCAACCCTAGTGGCGGAGAAAGCCTTCCAGCTCGCGCTGTAGCTCGGCAATGGTCAGCCGGCCCCATTGGTCTTTTGTCCCCTGTCGATCGATGTCTAGGTAGGCGGGGGGCGTCCAGTCTGCGGTCGCCACCTTGGGACGTGATTCCGTCAGTTTGTTGAGGTCGAACGGCTGGTGGAAGCGCAGACCGACCTGGTCTCCGACTGCCCACTCGATGGTCGCCGCCATCTGAACATCCCCGCTCAGTTCCAGCAGCGGTTCGGCCCCTACGCGAACCTTTGCCTTCGTTTCGATCATGGCGCCCGTCGCGGAGATGTTGCGGACGCGAATATCATCACTTTGATAATCGTGATGAAGTTGTCCGCTCCAGATCAATGGATGGCGTTTCGCGACCCGATGCTCGTCGTTGGCATCGTGAACCGGCTCCGGTTCGGGCTTTTCTGCACCAATGGGGAAAGCGATGTGGGGGAAGGTGCGTTCGATCACGTGACGAAGCACGGTTGCGACCTCATCGGACGGCCAGTCGAGACGCGTCTCGTGCGCAAATTCAAGGCCGATACGGCCATCGCGGATCCACCGGACGGCGCATTCGATCATTCCGTTCGTGCCCAGGTGCAGGTCGAGACGATCCCACATCATTGGCTGAAAATCGCCGCTGATCATCGCCCCGCCACCGGACAGATTAAGGAGTTCCACCTCGATCTGGGAGGCCTTCCAGGTGACCGTCGCGCGCTCGTCCGTTAACCGGTGACGGTCTTCGCCCCGCCCATTGGCGGCGCGTCGTGCATTACGCGTGAGGGCAACGCTCTGCAGCGAGTCGGACCTAGCGCCCTTTGGCCGCTTGGCTTTCAGAATGGGTTCTTCGGAGGCGACAGCGCCGCCGTACACCTTTGCCCTGATGTTCATGCCCTGCTCCGTAATCCTGGAGCGTCATGCCTCAGCGGTGGTTACGGAATCGTGCACTCGTCGAAGGTGCGATGCCGGTGAAGGGATTGGGAAGGTGGGAGGGTTCCCTCCACCGGCGTCCCGAAAGTCGCGATAGTAACCTAAATTTATCCAGAATAATACATGTCGAATTCGACCGGGCTGGGCGTGGTTTCCCAGCGCATCACTTCTTCCCATTTCAGCTCGATGTAGCTGTCGATCTGATCGTCGCTGAACACGTCACCGCGCGTCAGAAATGCGCGATCGTTCTGCAGGCTCAACAGCGCTTCGCGAAGCGATCCGCACACCGTCGGGACGCTCACCAATTCCTGCGGCGGTAGGTCGTAGAGGTTCTTGTCCATCGGATCGCCCGGATGGATGCGGTTCTGGATGCCGTCGAGGCCGGCCATCAGCAGCGCCGAATAAGCGAGGTATGGATTGGCCAACGCATCCGGGAAGCGGAACTCGACCCGCTTTGCCTTTTCACCCGCGCCGTACGGAATGCGACACGATGCCGACCGGTTGCGGCTGGAATAGGCGAGCAGAACCGGCGCCTCGAAACCCGGAACCAGGCGTTTGTAGCTGTTGGTCGTTGGGTTGGTGAACGCGTTCAGCGCGCGTGCGTGCTTGATGACGCCGCCGATAAAGTAGAGCGCGGTCTCGCTGAGGCCGGCATAGCCATTTCCGGCGAAGAGCGGCTTGCCGCCCTTCCAGATCGAGATGTGCGTATGCATCCCGCTGCCATTATCCTGCGCAATTGGCTTAGGCATAAAGGTTGCCGTCTTGCCGTAGGCGTGGGCGACCATGTGCACGACATACTTGTAGATCTGCATCCGGTCGGCGGTCTCGACGAGCCGGCCGTACGTCATTCCAAGCTCGTGCTGAGACGCCGCGACCTCATGATGGTGCTTGTCCATCGGCAGGCCCATCTCGAGCATGGTCGAGACCATTTCGCCGCGGATGTCGCCCGCGCTGTCGACCGGCGCGACGGGGAAGTAGCCCCCCTTGGCGCGCGGACGGTGGGCGAGGTTGCCGCCTTCATATTCACGCATGGTGTTGGTTGGCAGTTCGATGTCGTCGATGCGGTAGCCGCTGGCGTTGTAGGAGTCTTCGAATCGAACGTCGTCGAACATGAAGAATTCGGCTTCCGGGCCGATGAACACCTCGTCGCCGACGCCGGTCTGCTTGAGATAGGCCTCGGCGCGGGTGGCGGTCGAGCGCGGGTCGCGGCCATATAGTTCGCCGGTCGATGGCTCGACGACATTGCAGAACAGGACCAGCATCGGCGTTGCGCTGAACGGATCGACATAGGCTGCGTCGAGGTCCGGCTTCAGGATCATGTCGGACTCGTTGATGGCCTTCCACCCGGCGATTGAGCTGCCGTCGAACATGAAACCGTCGGTCAGCATGTCCTCATCGATCACGCCGGACGCCATGGTCAGATGCTGCCATTTGCCCTTGGGATCGGTAAATCGAAGGTCGACCCAATCGAGTTCCTCGTCCTTGATCCGCGACAAGATTGTGTCGGCACTGTTCGCCATGATTCGCCCTTCGCTGTGTTGGCCTCGAGGCCTGATGTCGGAATGCCAGAAGCGGCGGCCGGGCGGCCGGCGATTCGGGCTCGGCGACGAGATTGCCGAGGTGTCGGCCAGAGTCAGGCTGCGGGTTAACTTTTCACTCGGTCGAGTGCCGGTTGTCCAAACTCGGAATTAGGCTAGTCTGGGGCTCAGGCCGGAGGGGAATCCGCCATGCTGATTGCCTTGCTGGTGCCGCTCGCGCTCGCGCTGCTGCTGTTCAGCGCGACCCTCGTCAAAGCGGTGGTGAAGGCGCGCGCCCGGCCATCCTGGGAAGCTGTCGGCCTCGGCGTGGTGGTCAATTTCTTCGACACGTTGGGGATCGGATCGTTCGCGCCGACGACAGCATGGCTAAAGTTCCGACGCATGGTTCCGGACCGTGTCTTGTCATGCACCATGCTCGTTGGCCTGACGCCACCGTCGATCCTCGAAGGTTTCATCTTCCTCATCCTGCTGGGCGTGAAGGTCGATCCCGCCCTGCTAGTCGGTTGCGTGCTTGCGCTGCTGATGGGCGGGCTGCTTGGCGCGCCGCTGGTCATGCGCACGCGCGTTTGGATTGTGCAGCTGGTGGTCGCGATGGCGCTGGTCCTGGCCGCAATTATGTATCTGCTCGCCAACCTGAACCTGATGCCTGGCGGCGGCGTCGCGAGCGGGCTCCCGGTCCCGCTGATGATCATCGCTATCGTTGCGAACTTCATGTTCGGGATCCTGCTGAATTTCGGCGTCGGCAATTACGCGCCGACCCTGGTACTGTTGAGCCTGATGGGGATGGATCCGCGGCTATGCTTCCCGATCATGGCGGCAGGGGCAGGGCTATGCGGGGCCGGGGCAAGCATTCGTCATATCAAGATGGGAGAGATCACATTGCCGGTGGTGCTCGGGCTTGCGCTGGGCGGCATTCCCGCAGTGCTGGTCGCGGCATTTGTCGTGAAGAGCATGTCAGTCGAGACCTTGCGCTGGTTGGTCCTCGTCGTGGTTCTCTACGCGGCGACGATCATGTTTCGCTCAGCGCTTGCTGGTCGTCGCGAACATCGAGCGATGGACGCTACCGCCCACCTCTCCGCCTAGGGTCGGGGAACCGTTTTCAATGACGGAGGATTGTGGTCGCGGAGGCGAGCTTATGCGTTCCATCTTGCTGTGGTTTATCGGGATCCCCCTGCCGATCATCCTCCTGCTGGCGGTTTGCACCCACCATTTCTGACGAGGCGACCATTCAGCCTGTGGACAGGGCGCGGCGAACGGCGCTTGAGGCCCTTCACATCGCTTTCACCCCTCGCTATCAGGCCCGCCAATCGCGCTGGGCAGCCGCCCGGCTCGGCGTCGCCTAGGTGCCTCCCGGCACCGCAAAGCAACAAGCGTCACAAAGGGGTAGAATGGCCACCAAGGCACAATCCGCTGAGGTCAACGACACGCAAGCGGTCGGCGGTTCCGACGGCGTCCGGCGCCGTGACTTCCTGAATGTTGCCGCCGTCAGCTTCGCCGGTGTGGGCGGCGTTGCGGCGCTGGCGCCGCTGCTGGTCCAGATGTCGCCGTCCGCCGACGTGTTGGCGTTGGCGACGACCGAAATCGACGTTTCGAAGATTCAGCCTGGGCAGGGCGTGAAGACTACTTGGCGCAAGCAGCCCGTGTTCGTCCGCAATCTCACGCCTAAGGAAATCCAGGAGGCCAATGCGGTCCCAATGGGCGACCTGCGCGACCCGGAATCGCTTGCGCAGCGCACCAAGCCGGGCAAGACGAACTGGCTGATCACGCTCGGCGTTTGCACACACCTTGGCTGCGTGCCGCTGGGCATCGGCGAAGGCGAGAATCGCGGACCGTATGGGGGTTACTTTTGCCCGTGCCACGGTTCAGCCTACGACACGGCGGCGCGTATCCGGCAGGGGCCGGCGCCAAAGAATCTGGTGGTTCCGGAATACAAATTCACCGGGCCGACCACGGTCCAGATCGGGTAAGGGGACGGTCGAGCAATGAGTTTTTCCTGGGCCAAGGCCTACGAACCCAAGAATCCGTTCATGCGCTGGCTGGACGACCGGCTGCCGCTTCCGCGCCTGGTCTACGGCGCGATCGGTGGCGGGTACCCGGTGCCGCGCAACTTGAACTATTTCTGGAATTTCGGCGTCCTCGCCGGGATTTTCCTGACCGTGCAGATCGTCAGCGGCATCGTGCTGGCAATGCACTATTACGCCAGCACGGGCGGCGCGTTCAATTCGGTCAACCAGCTGATCATGCGCGATGTCAGCGCCGGCTGGCTGCTCCGCTATGCACACATGAATGGTGCGAGCTTCTTCTTCATTGTGACGTACATCCACATCTTCCGCGGCCTTTATTACGGGTCTTACAAGGCGCCGCGCGAACTGGTGTGGATGCTCGGCCTCGTCATCTATCTGCTGATGATGGCGACCGCGTTCATGGGTTACGTCCTGCCCTGGGGCCAGATGAGCTACTGGGGTGCGCAGGTTATCACCGGCTTCTTCTCGGCTTTCCCGCTGATCGGTGAGCCGCTGCGGGTCTGGCTGCTTGGCGGTTACGCGCCGGACCAGGCCGCGCTGACGCGCTTCTTCTCGCTGCACTACCTGCTGCCATTCGTGATCGCGGCGGTGGTGATCCTGCACATCTGGGCGCTGCACATTCCGGGTTCCAGCAACCCGACGGGCGTCGACGTAAAGAGCGAGAAGGACACGCTGCCCTTCCACCCGTTCTACACGGCGAAGGACGGGTGGTTCGCCGGTACGGTTCTGCTGGCTTACGCGCTGGTGACCTATTTCGCGCCGAACTATCTCGGACACCCGGACAATTATATTCCGGCCAACCCGCTGGCGACGCCGGCGCACATCGTGCCCGAATGGTATTTCTGGCCGTTCTACGCGATCCTGCGTTCGTTCACGGTGGACTTCATCCTGCCGGCAAAGCTGTGGGGCGTGCTCGCAATGTTCGGCTCGATCCTGCTGCTGTTCTTCCTGCCGTGGATCGATCGTTCGCCGGTTCGCTCGGGAGCGTATCGCCCGGTCTTCAAGCGATTCTTCTGGCTGCTGGTCGCTGACGTCATCATCCTCGGCTACGTCGGCGGTGCGGAGATCAATGCCTTCAACGTGGCGCTGGGCCAGGCGGCGGCGGCTTATTACTTCCTCCACTTCCTGGTGATCCTGCCGTTGGTTTCCGCATTCGAAACCCCGCTGCCGCTGCCGAGCTCAATCTCGGAAAGCGTGCTCCATGGGGAAGCGGCTGAGGCTGCGCCGGCAGGCGTGAACAAGCCTGCGCGCGACACGGTCGTGGCCGGTTAAGGGGACAGGCAGACACATGCGTTTCATTCTCGGATTAATCGGCGCGGTCTTTGCCGGCGTCCTGCTGATCTCTTTCTTCAGCAACCTGGCGACCCATTTCAGCAACCCGCCGGAGCCGTTGCCCGCGGAAGAATTCCACGTCCCGCCCAAGCCGCTGCATCTCGCGTCGGATGGTCCCTTCGGCAAGTTCGACAAGGCGCAACTGCAGCGCGGCTTCCAAGTATATTCGGAAGTCTGCTCCGCCTGCCATAGCCTGTCGCTCGTGTCGTTTCGCGATCTGAAGGAAATCGGGTACAACGACGCGGAGATCAAGAAGATCGCTTCGGACTGGAAGACCCAGGTTCCGTCGATCAATCCGGACACGGGCGAAGCGGCAACGCGCCAAGCCTTGCCGTCGGACGCCTTCCCGGCACCGTTCGCCAACGAGGTTGCCGCACGTGCAGCGAACAACAATGCGCTTCCGCCTGATCTGTCTCTGATGACCAAGGCCCGTGAAGGCGGTGCGGCGTACATCCATTCGCTATTGACCGGCTATGCGGATCCGAAGACCTATCGGAACAAGGAAGGCATGGCGGTGCCTGCGGCTGCGCAGCCGCCGTCGCCGAACCTGCACTTCAACCCGTACTTCGCGAACCTGAACATCGCGATGCCGCCGCCGCTGACGAGCGCGGGCCAAGTGACCTACGCGCCGGGCAACCCGAAGCCGACGGTCGACCAGATGGCGACCGACGTGGCGGCCTTCCTCGTGTGGACGGCTGAGCCGAGCCTCGAGAGCCGTCATGCGGCGGGCATCGCGGTTTCGATTTTCCTGCTGGTTGCCAGCATTCTCGGCTACTTCGCCTATCGTCAGATTTGGTACGAAGCGAAGCGGGCAGTCCGCGTGACCGGTCCGCTCGAGGCGGAAAATCAGGCAAAGTCGAAGCGCGCCAAGACGAAGCAGGGCATTGCCGGCTAACTTGAAGACAAGATGATCAATTCGACCGCCGGCATGCCAACCCGCATGTCGGCGGTTTTCTTTTGGGGGGAAGTTTTGATGCGGAAATGGGCCTGGTTGATCTCGGCGGCTCTCATGTCGAGTGCGGCCGCCGCCGCGACGCCGGATACCTCGCGCATTGTCGATGAGGGCTTCAATCGCAGTCAGGTCATGGTCAATGCGCATGAGTTGCTCGACCGCATCGGGCCGCGCCTGACCATTTCGACGAATATGCGGCGTGCCCAGGATTGGGCGACCGCCAAATTCGCCACCTACGGTCTTACCAACATCCATCGCGAAGGTTTCGCCTTCGGCCGTGGCTGGGACCTCGTCAGCTCCAGCGTTCGCCTGAGTGGCCCGCGCGCGATGCAGCTGACCGCCATTCCGAATGCGTGGACACCGCCAGCGAAGGGCCTGACCGGTCCCGTGATCGTCGCTCCCATGAACCGGCCAGAGCATTTCGCCGCGTACCGCGGCAAGCTGGCGGGCAAGTTCGTGATGGTTTCTCTTCCGGGCGACGTGGCCGAACCGTCCCAGGCGCCATTCCAGCGTTTGAGCAGCGACGAGATCGCCAAGGAAGACAAGTTCAACGTCCCGCATTTCGATCCAGCAGAGCAGAACGGCTTCCTAAAGCGGATCGATTTCTACCGGCAGATGGACAAGTTCCTCGCGTCGGAAGGCGCGCTGGCGATCGTCCGCCGCTCGCGGAACGATGGCAAGCTGATCTTCGGCGAAGGCTATCAGCATGCGGTCGGCGATACCGCGAAGCTGCCATCCGTCGAAGTCGGCGCCGAGGATTACCGCCGGGTCGCGCGCATGGCGAAGATGGGCGAGAACCCGGTTCTGACGATCGACAGCGACGTCCGCTTCCTTGACGACGACAGCAAGGCGTACAATGTCATTGCTGACATCCCGGGGAGCGATCCGAAGGCGGGCTACGTGATGGCCGGCGCGCATTTCGACAGCTGGGTCGCAGGTGATGGAGCGGCCGACAATGGCGCAGGATCATTGGTCGTACTAGAAGCTGCGCGGATCATTCGTCAGCTCGGCGTACGGCCCAAGCGCACGATCCGCTTCGCGCTTTGGGCGGGGGAAGAGCAGGGGCTCTATGGCTCCGCCAATTACGTTCAGCAGCATTTGGCTTCGCGGCCAGGCGCGATCGGTCCGGGCGGCACGTTGCTGTGGGACAATCTCATCCGCAACTACCCGGTCACGCCGCTGCCCGGCTACAGCGCCCTGAAGGCATATTTCAACCTCGACAACGGGTCGGGAAAGATTCGCGGCATCTATGCGGAAGGCAATGCCGCGGCGGTACCCATGTTGCGCGAATGGCTGTCGCCCTTCGCGTCGATGGGCGCGGGCACGGTCGTTGCCGGCCCCACGACCGGTACCGACCATGAACCGTTCCAGGCTGTGGCCATCCCTGGCTTCCAGTTCATTCAGGATCCGCTCGATTACGAAACGCGGGTTCATCACTCGAACATCGATACGCTCGACCATTTGAAAGCGGACGATCTGCGTCAGGCCGCTGTCATCATGGCGAGCATGCTGCTGTCGGCCGCCAACAGCGACAAGGACTTGCCGCGACCGCCGTTGCCAGCGCAGCCAACTGCCAGCGACCCATTCAAGGTCGACTACCCGGAGCCGAAATAGTCGGAACCCACTGAATTCACCGGGCATTCACCCGACGGAGCGCCAATCCCGACGTTCCTCCGGCGTGATGGAGACTCGGATATGCGCGTTCCTTTTGCACTGCTCGCGGCAGCAAGCGCGGTCAGCCTCAGCGGCTGTGCTTACGGCCTATATGACGATGGTTTCGGTTACGGCGGCTACGGTCCGTACGGCGGAAGCAGCGTCTCGATCGGCGTTGGCTATGGCGGCGGTTACGGTGGCTACGGCTACGGCGGCTATGGCTACGGCTATCCGTACAATGCCTATGGCGGCCACTACGGCGGGTACGACCCGTTCGGCTGGTACGGCGATTATTATTATCCCGGCACCGGGATCTACGTCTACGATCGGCAACGGACCCGGCACGTCTGGAACGACCAGCAGCGCCGCTACTGGCAGGACCGGACCAACCGCTGGCAGAGTAGCCGCGGCACTACGAATAGCGGTTCCGGCGAGAACTGGTCACGTTGGGACCGCAGCGGCGATCGTAGCTGGCGCGACACCCGCGATGGAACGACTTCAGACCGACGCAGGCATCACGATTAAGAGTGCTGGTCAGCCGCGGGACGGCGGCGGATCAGAACGATCGAGATGAACGTCATCACTACCTCGCCATGTTGATTGGTGACGGTCGTCATGGTGCGGAAGGAGCCAATGTCCGGCCTGCTGCGGGACGGGGTCTTTTCTAGCACCTCGCCGCTGACCGTTAGCGTGTCCCCTGGGTAAACCGGCTTCTTCCAGCGCAATTCGTCGATCCCCGGTGAACCCAGGCCCGCCTGCTGTTCAGCGACGACCCGGCGCGCGATAACGGCCATCACCATCGCCGCCGTGTGCCAGCCGCTGGCAGCGATGCGCCCGAAGTGCGTCTTGGCGGCCTCCTCGTCCGACAGATGAAAGGGCTGGGGATCATACTTGCTGGCAAATTCCAGCACTTCTTCACGGGTCACGTCGTACGTGCCGAACACGGCTGGCTTGCCGATCTCAAGGTCTTCAAAATAGATCATGGACAAGGCGCATAGCGGGCCTCCAAAGTTGGCGCTACGTTGCCGCCAATGGCGACCCAGAGCCCGGACATCCGCCGCCTAGACCCGCGTCTGATCGAAGCCGCGGCGGCAATGCACGACGACCGGCTCGATATCGCCGAGCGAATTCTCAAACCGTACCTCAAGAATAACCCGTTCGATGTTCGTGCGATCAGGATGCTGGCCGAGCTCGCGGCGCGCATTGGCCGCCTGAAGGATTCCGAAGGGTTGCTCCGTCGTGCGCTGGAAATCGCACCCGGCTTTACCCCGGCGCGAACAAACCTGGCGATGGTATTGGGAAGGCTTGGCCGGCCGGGTGAGGCCCTGGAGCTGATGGACGAGGTGTTTCGCGCGGAGCCCGACGGCATCGGGAATCTCAACCTCAAGGCGGCTACCTTGGGGCGGCTCGGCGATTTCGAGCAGGCGCTGGAAATATACGAGCAAGTGCTGGCGCGGGCCCCGAAACAGCCGCGCGTGTTGTTGAGCTACGGCCATATGCTGAAGACCGTCGGCCGGCAGGAGGAGGCCGTTGCCGCTTACCGCCGCGCGATCGCGCTCAATCCGGCGCTGGGCGAGGCATGGTGGAGCCTAGCCAACCTCAAGACGGTCAAGTTCGACGAGTACGACGTCGCCACGATGGAAGAAGCGCTCCGCCGCTCCGACCTGAAGGATGACGACCGCTTTCACATCGACTTCTCGCTTGGTAAGGCATTCCATGACGTGGGACGCAGCGAAGAAGCGTTTCGTCATTACGCTGCCGGCAACGCCCTCCGCCGCAAATACCACCCTTTCAACGCCGACCATTTGATGGCGCTCGTCGACCGAAGCATTGAGCTGTTCACGGCGGACGTGCTGGCGCAACCGGGTGGGTGCGATGCGGCCGATCCCATTTTCATCGTCGGGATGCCGCGAGCCGGTTCGACGCTGGTCGAGCAAATCTTATCCTCGCATAGCCAGGTTGAAGGGACGACGGAGCTTGCGGACATGCCCGCGGTCGCGCGCGGACGCGGCAAATATCCCTCATCGGCGTTGGAACTTGATGGGGACGCGCGCCGGGCTGCTGGCGAAGATTATCTCGGCCGCGCGAGCATCCAGCGCCGAACGGCGCGGCCTTTTTTCATCGACAAGCTGCCGAACAACTGGATGTTCGTTCCGTTCATCCACCTCGTGCTGCCGAACGCGAAGATCATCGACGCGCGCCGGCATCCGCTCGGTTGCTGCATGTCCAACTTCCGCCAGCATTTCGCGCGGGGCCAGGACTTCTCCTACGACCTGAGCGATCTTGGCTTCTATTATACTGCGTATGTGCGTTTGATGGCGCACGTCGACGCAGTTTTGCCCGGCCGGGTTCACCGTGTCGTGTACGAACAAATGGTCAATGATACGGAGACCGAAGTTCGCGCGCTTCTCAACTATTGCGGACTACCCTTCGAGCATGCCTGCCTCGAATTCTATAAGACCGAGCGTGCCGTCCGGACTCCGAGTTCCGAACAGGTGCGTCAGCCGATCTACCGAGACGCGACCGCGGAGTGGCAGCGATACGATCCGTTCCTTGACCCCCTAAAGGACGCACTTGGTCCTGTGCTTCAGGCGTATCCCACCGCGCCTGAGGCCTGGACGCAACGCTAGCGAAACAATTTGTGTCGGTTTGCCGACCTTAGATTGACAAATTTAGCGTGCCGGTGTGCGATTGCCCCACATAAAGAATGGGGGGCATTCGACGTGAGGCACTTGCGCGCAGCGACTTTGGGTCTTTTCGCATCGACGGCGCTGGCGACGCCAGCCTTGTCTCAGAACACGCAGCCGCAGACCACTGGACAATCCCCGGCACCTAGCACGAACGCGACCGACGTCACGTCGCCGCCCAAGCAGGTGCAAACGGCACAGGATGGGAACGTCCCCGACCAGACTGAGATCATCATTACCGCCACCAAGCGGGAGGAGAATCTCCAGAACGTTCCAATGAGCGTGCAGGCAATTGGAACGCGTCGCCTCGATCAGCTGAACATCTCCAACTTCGAGGATTACACCAAGCAGCTGCCGTCGGTCAGCTTTCAGACGGCAGCACCGGGTTACACCGTCGTATACATGCGCGGCGTCGCGACCGGCGGCGACGGCAATCACACCGGCTCGCTGCCTTCGGTCGGATCGTACCTCGACGAGCAGCCGGTGACGACGATCGGCGGCACGCTCGATGTCCACATCTACGACATCGCGCGGATCGAGAGCCTGAACGGCCCGCAGGGCACCCTTTACGGCGCATCGAGCGAAGCGGGCACGATCCGAATTATCACCAACAAGCCGGAACTTGGCGTCACCACCGGACGCATGGATGCCGAGATCAACAGCGTCGACCACGGCGGGGTTGGGGGCAAGCTGGAAGGCATGATCAACCTGCCGCTGACGAAGAGCATCGCCTTCCGCGGCGTTGCCTTCTACCAGCGCGACGCGGGTTACATCGACAATATCCGCGGTACGCGTGATTATTGCGGCGATGCCGTCCGCGACACTGCCGGCGACATCGTCGGATGTGTGCGCAACGGCTTCCACGCGGACAACGCCGCGTTCGTCAAAAACAATTTCAACACACAAAAGATCTGGGGCGGCCGCGCAGCCCTCAAGGTAGACCTCGACGACAATTGGACCATCACTCCGACGGTCATGCACCAGGACTCCAAGACCAAGGGTGTCTGGTATTATGACGAGCGACTGGGCGACTTGAAGACACAGCGCTTTCGGGAGGAGCCGGGGCACGACCGCTTCACGCAATATGCGCTGACGGTCGAAGGCAAAATCGGCAACTTCGACGTGACCTACGCGGGTGCGTATATGGATCGCCCGAACAGCGGCGTGAACGACTATACCGATTATGCGGACGCTTATGACGCTTATTACGAAAGCTACGGCGGCCTCGCGAACTATCAGTATTACTTCGACAATGCCGGCAATCCGGTCGACCCGCGCCAGTACATCACGGGCGGCAATCATTTCAAAAAGCTGAGCCAGGAACTTCGGATCGCAAGTCCGATCGACAAGCCGTTCCGGGTCATCGGCGGTGCTTTTTACCAGCGTCAGTCCAACGACATCCTGCAGGAATATCGTGTCGACAACCTGGCCGACCTGCTGTCGGTCAATGGGCGGCCAGGCCTCTTGTGGCTGACCAAGCAAAAGCGCGTCGACCGCGACTATGCACTGTTCGGCGAAGCCAGCTTCGACATCACTCCGCAGATCACCCTGACCGGTGGTGGCCGCTACTACAAATTCAACAATACGGTGATCGGTTTCGCGGGCTTCGGCCGGAACCCGGCCTTTTTCCAGGGGCGCCCGGGTAACCCGCCGCCCAACGCGGTAGGAAGCACGCGCACAGGCGTTGCTCAATGCTTCACCACCAGCGGCGACTCGTTGCGGGATTCGCAACTAAATGGAACCGACACGACCCTAATCCAGGCAGGAGCGCTGGCCGATACTCCCTGCATCAACGTCGGCATGTTCGAAAATGGCAAGGTCAAGCCCAAGCAGAGCAAGGACGACGGCTTCACCTATCGGTTCAACGGTACCTACAAGCCGCGCCCGGGCCTCTTGTTCTACGCGACGTGGTCGAAGGGTTTCCGGCCGGGGGGCATCAACCGGCAACCCGGGCTGGCCCCGTACAATCCGGACTTCCTGATCAACTACGAGCTTGGGTGGAAGACTTCGTTCGGCCCCCTCCGCTGGAACGGGGCGATCTATCACCAGATCTGGAAGAAGTTTCAGTTCAGCTTCCTGGGCGAGAATAGCCTCACGGTCGTCCAGAACGGGCGCGACGCGAAGATTGACGGTATCGAAACGGACGTTAGCTACGTCCGCGGCGGACTGACCCTTAATGCCGCCGCCGCCTACACCAATGCCAAGGTAAAGCAGAACATCTGCGCCGTCGCGGCGGATGAGACCGCCAATTGTACCGGACCCGGAGACCAGATCACGGCGCCCAAGGGCACACGCCTGCCAATCACGCCGAAGTTCAAGATCACCGGAACCGCGCGCTACGCCTGGGATATGGGGCCGGGGAAAGCGCACGTGCAGGCGGGTGTCGTGCATCAGAGTTCCGCGAGATCCGCACTGCGGATCGACGACAACCTGCTGACCGGCAAGCTGCCGTCATACACGTTGGTCGATCTGTTTGCCGGCTATGACTGGAATAAATACAGCTTCGAGCTGTTCGCGACGAACGTCTTCGACAAGCGCAATCAGCTCTCGCGAAGCGTTTCGTGCAGCATCTGTACGAACATCCACATCGTTCCGGGTCGTCCACGCACGATCGGTCTTCGCGCCGGCATGAAGTTTTAAGCGGAGCGCGGGGCCGGTTTTCGCGTTCGGCCCGCGATGACTGAACAAAGGACCACCCGAGGCCAGTGGCGTTTTGTCGCGGCGATCGTAACGCTCGCCAGCATCTGGCTACTCATGCTCATCGGCGGCCGAGGTCCCCTCGATCGTGCGATTTACGAGGCGCTTTATGCGGGGCACCGGCCCGCGCTTGCTACCGTTGCCAGGGCCTTCACCGCGTTGGGCGAACCGACAGTCCTGATCAGCGCAGGCGTGGCGACCGCGCTATGGCTGTGGTACGCCGGACACCGGCATCTGCCCTTCGTCCTCATCGCAATTACGATGCTCGGACGGGGGCTCAGCGAGCTGCAGAAATATTGGGTGGGGCGGGCTCGTCCCGATCTCGAGGCGCATTTGGTCGTGGTGAAGAGCCAGTCCTTTCCGAGTGGCCATGCGACCAGCTCAATGATCTTCTACATGGTCATGGCGCTGACGCTTACGGCTGGCACGCGCTGGCATCGCGCCACTGCCGCCGGCGCCTTTCTGCTATCGTTGCTGATCGGTCTCAGCCGCGTGATGCTCGGCGTTCACTGGCCTAGCGACGTCGTCGGCGGCTGGTCGTTCGGCCTGTTGTGGGTGCTGCTTACACTGCGCATCGCGCAGCGCTTCGTTCAGACCGACGTCAAACGTTGAACCGGAACAGCATCACGTCGCCGTCCTGGACGACATATTCCTTGCCTTCCGACCGCGATTTCCCCGCGTCACGGGCGCCGCTCTCGCCGCCGAACTTCACGAAATCGTCGAAGGCAATAGTTTCGGCGCGGATGAACCCACGTTCGAAATCGGTATGGATCTCGCCGGCCGCCTCAGGCGCCTTGGCGCCCCGGTGAGTCGTCCAGGCACGCGCTTCCTTCGGTCCTGCTGTGAAGAAGGTGATTAGACCAAGCAACTCGTAACCTGCGCGGATCACGCGGGCGAGGCCCGTCTCCTGCAAGCCGAGATCGGACAGGAAGGCTTCTCGCTCCTCAGCCGCTAGCGTTGCGATTTCGGCCTCGATCGCGGCGGAAACGACGACCGCCTTGGCGTCCTCGGCTGCAGCTTTCGCCGCAACTCGGGCTGACAATTCGTTGCCATCCGCCGCGTCACCTTCGCCGACATTGCAGACGTAAAGCACCGGCTTGCCGGTCAGCAGTTGGGCGCGCTGAAGCGCCTTTTCTTCCTCAGGGTCCTTGGGCGTCACCAGCCGCGCCGGCTTCGAAGCTCGCAAAAGTTCAAGCGCCTGCCCGAGAACGCTCGCTTCGACCTTCGCTTCCTTGTCGCCCTGCTGCGCCTTTTTCGTGAGGTTCGGGACGCGGCGTTCCAGGCTGTCGAGATCGGCCAGCATGAGCTCGGTTTCGACGGTTTCCGCATCGGCGATGGGATCGACACGGCCTTCGACGTGCGTCACGTCGCCATCTTCGAAGCAGCGCAGAACGTGCACGATCGCGTCCACTTCGCGAATGTTGGCAAGGAACTGGTTGCCGAGCCCTTCGCCCTGCGACGCCCCGCGGACAAGGCCGGCAATGTCCACGAACTCGATCTGGGTTTCGATCTCCTGCGCCGACCGGGCGATCTTCGCGATCTGATCGAGACGCGCATCCGGCACCGCGACCCGGCCGACATTCGGCTCGATCGTGCAGAAGGGATAATTGGCCGCCTGCGCCGCAGCCGTCTCGGTGAGCGCATTGAAGAGGGTCGATTTGCCGACGTTCGGCAAGCCAACGATGCCACAGCGGAAGCCCATGATTATCCTATTCGATTGATGAAAGCGCGCGAGGCGGGGGGCCGTCGGCATCGCTAACGGGGGCCCTAGCGATGCCCACCGTCAAAATCAAAGTCAGGCGAAGTTGAAGGAAACGCTTAGCCGCGCACCGCGGCCGGTTCCTGGTAGGACTTCGTGGCGAAGCCAGCTTTCCCACATCAGCACCAACCCCGCATAAGGGTCGACGGTTTCAAAGCTATCGCGTCGCGGCGGTGCGGCCATCATCATGGGCAGCCGCGGATCCTCGAACCTAATCGCGCCTGACCCCGGCGGGACTTCCACATAAAGCGTGCCGGAAATCAGGCTGTGCGGATGAATGTGTCCACTGTGATGCCCACCGGCTTTCAACAGATTGACCCACAAGCTGTCGAGGCGCGGCTTTCGGTCGAGGTCGAAGCCCGCCTCTCGCGCAAAGGCGGTCGCGTGACGCGTCAGGAGCTTGCCCAATGCTGAAAAAGCGGGGTCGCGGCGCGGCAGATCGTTGAGGGAAGCGTAGCTGGTATAGCCCGCGTAGCGGTGTTCCTTCGACCAATTGCGGCCAGCGACGTCGTCGCTCGCCAGCGAATGAATCGAATGCGCCAACTCACCGAGTAGCGAATCATTGCCAAGCTCGGCTTCGTACAGCTGGGTGGCGAACAAATTGCGAGTCATTCGGGTTGCTGCAGTCGTAAGGCGATTTCGCTCATAAAGCGGGCGTCGTCGCCGTCCGCTAGCCAATCGGCTTCGCTGGCGATCGCCGACAGCATGTCGCTGAGCGGCTCCATCTCGGACTTGGCGTAATTGCCCAGCACATGCGGAGTCACGAGATCCTTCCGACCGGGCCCGGGGTGACCGATGCCAATCCGTACGCGCCGGAAATCGGGACCTAGCGCTGCATTGATCGACCGAAGGCCATTGTGCCCGGCGAGCCCGCCACCGACGCGGACCTTCACCTTGAAGGGCGCGAGATCGAGTTCGTCATGGAAGACCGTCAGCGCCTCTTCGTCCAGCTTGTAGAAGCGCAGTGCCTGCTGAACCGCGTCGCCGCTGTCGTTCATAAACGTCTGCGGCTTGAGCAGCAGTACGCGATGACGGCCGATCCGTCCTTCGGAGATGAGACTGCGAAACTTCTTCGACCATGGGCCGAAGCCATGGGTCTCCGCCAAGATGTCGGCGGCCATGAAGCCGACATTGTGCCGGTGCAGCGCATATTGTGCACCCGGATTTCCGAGACCGGCCCAGACTTGCATCCCATTTCCCTAGCGTGCCGCGCGGCCAAAAAGAAACCGCCCATCCTTGCGGACAGGCGGCTCTCTGTTTCCCGGAAAGAGGGGGCGATTACTCGCCGCTCTCCTCGTTTTCGGACTCTTCGGCGCCGACGGTCGGGACCGCATCGGCGGCCGGTGCTTCGGCTTCGTCTTCTTCGGACTTCATCGCCGACGGAGCGACCACGGTGGCGACCGTGAAGTCGTCGTCGGTGTTGGCCGGTGTCACGCCCTTGGGCAGCTTCACCTGGCCGATGTGGATCGAATCGCCGATTTCCAGGCCGTCCAGCGGCACGTGGATCTCGCTCGGAATGTCCGCGGCGTCGCAGACCAGTTCGAGCTCGTGCACGACGACGTTCAGCACACCGCCACGCTTGAGGCCCGGCGAGGCTTCTTCATTGTCGAATCGCATCGGGACAGCGACGTTGACCTTGGTGTGCTCACCGATCCGCAGGAAGTCGACGTGGATCGGCCGGCTGGTCACCGGGTGGAAGTCCACGGCCTTCGGCAACGTGCGGTGCGCCTTGCCCGACAGGTCGATCATCACGACCGAGTTCATGAAGTGGCCGGTCGAAAGCATTTTCGACAGCAGCTTCTCCTCGACGTGAATCGACAGAGGTTCTTTCTTCTCGCCGTAAACAACGGCGGGGACCCGGCCTTCGCGGCGCAGTTCACGGGAGGCTCCCTTGCCAGCCCGGTCGCGCGCTTCGGCGGGCAGCGTCAGCTGATCGCTCATTAGCTATGCTCCATTTGCAAAAAAATCCCGCGCCACGCCTCCAGGGATGACCATGACTGGGATGGGCGCGCCCTACGGGACAAGCGCCGGAAAAGCAAGTTGGGCCGTCAGTTCACCCGGCGCGAGGAGAGGCCGCGCTCGGCGAGGCGAACGAGGAGGGAATCGGGGCCAGCCAAATGTCCCGCCCCAACAGCAACGAACACGGTACCGGGTGACCGCATGCGCGCCCTGATCCAGTCCGCCCAGCGGTCGTTCCGCTCAGTAAACATCATGCGGTAGGTGTCGGGAGAGGCGGTGCGGAGCTGGGCGAGCATACTGACGAACACTCTCTGGTCGCCGCGCTTCCAGGCGTCCTGCATATCCGCCATCGTTTTCGATAGGCTTTGCATCTGGTTGCCGTCCGCAGCTTCAGCCACGTTCGGTCGAGCAGACGGCGCTGCGGCTGGCAAAGCCGGAGGCATCTTGCTGAACATGTCGAGCTGAAACTGCATCGTCTCCAGCCCCTCGACCTGCTTGCCCTCGGCTTCGGCTGCGTAGCGCAGGATCATGTCCGCGCCATTATCGACCTGGAGACCGCGTGATCGGCCCGCGTTGATGGCCATGCGGGTCGTTGCGAGAAAGGAGGCCGAGGGCGTGACCGACGGAGGACGGAAGCCAGGCGTTGCCTGGTAGAGCTGCGGTCGCTCGGGAATGACCGTTTCAAGGACGAGCTCGCCGGACTTCTCGAAAGCCGCGCGGACGCGCTCGTTGAACCAGTGGGTCTTGGCATCGAGCGCGTGGAAAGTGCCGAAGACGTAGATTGTGGTGTCCGCATCGCGCACTTCGAACATCGCGGGCGCGGCGTCGGGTTCGACGGCTGGCAAGTCGGCAGGCGTTGCAGCGGCCAGTGTGGCGGCAGCGATCACGTTCAGCATCCTTCACCCTCCCGAGGCGAATGGCGCTGAGCCAGTCAGTGCTTGGATAAGGCGGCCACAAAACGCCCGGCGGAACGCACCGCCAGCCACCTCATCCGCGCATCAGACCCCCCAGCCCGATACCCAACGAGGATGGTCACCAACAGATTAAGAAATGTCTAGCGGAAAGCCGCGAAAGGTGAACATTTATCGGTGGATAGCTTCCGTGCCGCTACTGAAGCCGGCGCACCTTGTAGCCATTCTTCCGCAAGGTATCGAGCACCGAGCCCTTGCCGGCGAGATGGCCTGCACCGACTGCGACCAAGATCGTGCCGGGCTGATTTAGCCGTTGCTCGATCCACTTCGCCCAATGGGCATTGCGGGCCTCGAGCAGGGTCTCGCGGATCTCCTTCGATTCCGATAGCTCGCGATTGAAGGTGCTGGCGATCTGCCTGACGTCGCCGCGCGACCAGGAAGCCAGCATGCCGTTGAATTCCTTACCCACGTTGCCGGTCGGCTCGAGCGCACCCTGAAGCAACTGAAGCTGCGCCTTTTCAGGCAGGCGATCGAAGTAGCTGAACTGCTCGAGGTTGGTTTCGAGCTCGCCAATCGGCCGCTTCGTCGAAATGAATTGCTGGCGGAGAATTTCTTCGGGCCCGTGCGATCCTTGCAGTCCCATCTCCTGAAATTGCAGACTGAGCAGCGTAATCGCAGCCAGCCAGGTTTTCATCTGGTCGAAAACCTGTTCGGGCGCGCCGCTCTTCTTGATCGCGGCGCGAAGCTTGGCGACATCGGCGACCGGTACGCGCTCGGCGATCGGCTTCAGTCCCTTGGCAAAGCCGAGCTGAAACTTGGCTTGCTGAAGCGATTGCAGATTCTGCTGATCGACGATTGTCTCGACAATCAGCTGCTGAGAATTGGCCACCGCCTCATCGAACTTCGCGCTACGCCAAGCTAAATCGTCAGGCAGCAGGTGAATTGTCCCGAACAGATAGATTTTCGTGTCGGGATCCGACACTTCCCAAAGGGCAGGACGGGCATTCTGGGGTGCGCGCGCGGACGCAGGAACGGCGCCGAGCATGAGGGGGATGCCGAGTGCCGCAAGGCTGCGCTTGATCCAATGTTTGAAGTTCATGTCCTGTCCTTGGGGCGCCATGCGTTAATTGCAGATGTAGGACGGATCGGCCGTTGGGAAAGGGCCGCTCCCTTGCGAGCCACCGCGTCATGCGCCAAAGCCCGCGCCCGTGGCTGAACCATCTTCCTTGAGTTTCCAGGACCTGATCCTGACGCTGCATCACTATTGGAGCGCGCAGGGCTGCGCGATCCTGCAGCCGTATGACATGGAGATGGGGGCAGGGACGTTCCACCCGGCGACGGTGCTTCGAGCGCTCGGCCCGGACGCCTGGCGCGCGGCCTATGTTCAGCCATGCCGGCGACCGACGGACGGACGTTACGGTGAGAACCCGAACCGGCTCGGCCATTATTATCAGTACCAAGTCGTGCTCAAGCCGAGCCCGGATAAGTTGCAGGAGCTCTATCTCGGCAGCCTGGCCGAGATCGGCATCGACCCGCTGAAGCACGACATCCGCTTCGTCGAAGATGACTGGGAAAGCCCGACGCTCGGCGCCTGGGGCCTGGGCTGGGAAGTGTGGTGCGACGGCATGGAAGTCACGCAATTCACCTATTTCCAGCAGGTCGGCGGATTCGAATGCCGGCCGGTGACGGGCGAGTTGACCTACGGGCTCGAGCGGCTTGCGATGTACATCCAGGGCGTCGACAACGTGTACGACCTGCGGTTCAACAATGCCGGCGTAACCTACGGCGACGTATTCCTCGAGAATGAGCGCGAGATGTCCGCTTACAATTTCGAGGTGGCGGATACCGACGCTCTGTTCGACCTATTTCGGAAGGCTGCTAGCGAGTGCGAGCGCTGCCTGGAGGCCAAGTTGCCGATCCCGGCCTATGAGCAGGCGATCAAGGCCAGCCACGTCTTCAACACGCTGCAGGCGCGCGGCGTAATCAGCGTTGCCGAGCGCCAGGCCTATATCGGCCGCGTGCGTGACCTCGCGAAGGGCGCGTGTGGCGCCTGGCTGGAGCGGTCTGCCTGATGGCCGATTTTCTGCTTGAATTGCGCTCGGAGGAAATCCCTGCGCGCATGCAGGCCAGAGCGCGCAACGATCTTGCACGCCTGTTTGCGGAGGCTTGTGAAACTGCCGGACTGACGATCGGCCCGATTGAAACTTTCTCGACGCCGCGGCGGCTGGTTCTTATCGCCCGCGACGTCGCGGGCGCGACTGAAGCTAGCCGCGAGGAGCTGAAGGGGCCACGGTCGTCGGCACCGCCACAGGCGCTCGAAGGATTTCTGCGCAAGACCGGCCTGTCCAAAGATCAGCTGGAAGAGCGCGACGGCGTCTACTTTGCCGTCATTGAGCGGGCAGGGCGCGCGGCCACCGACGTCCTTGCCGAGGCGGTCAAGCGCATCGTTGCCGATTTTCCGTGGCCAAAGTCGATGTGCTGGGGCGACGGTGCAATGCGGTGGGTGCGCCCACTGCACGGCATTGTTGCGCTGCTAGGCGAAGACATTGTTCCCTTCAGAATTGCGGGGATTGAAAGCGGCGCCACGACGAAGGGGCACCGCTTCCACCACCCGGGACCGATCACCATCGGCAGTGCTGGCGATTATGCCGAAAAGCTTCGCGCCTGCCACGTAATCGTTGAGCAAGAGGAGCGTGAACGCATCGTCCGTGAGGGTGCTGCTGCGGCGGCAGTTGCGGCCGGCCTGACGTTGCTATCGGACGAGGGACTGGTGGTTGAGAACGCGGGTCTGACGGAATGGCCGGTCCCGCTGCTGGGCCGATTCGACGCCGAATATCTTGATGTCCCGCGCGAGGTGATCGTCCTCAGCATGCGGACGAACCAGAAGTATTTCGCGTGCAGCAACGACGAGGGTTTGCTGGCGCCGGCATTCGTCTGCGTCGCCAACGTCGACGCCAACGACGGCGGAACGGCCATCGTTGAAGGAAATCGCCGCGTCCTCGCCGCGCGTCTGTCGGATGCGCGTTTCTTTTGGGAACAAGACCTCAAGGTGCCGCTCGACGAGCAGGCAAAAAAGCTTGGCGGTATCGTCTTCCACGAAAGGCTCGGCACTGTCGCCGACAAGGTCGAACGCGTTGCCAAGCTGGCGCGATGGTTGGTCGAACAAGGAATTGTCAAAGGCGCGGATGCCGATCAGGCGGAACGCGCCGCGCGGCTTGCAAAGGCGGATCTCGTCACCGGCATGGTCGGTGAATTCCCCGAACTTCAGGGCGTGATTGGTGGGTACCTGGCGTCGGCGCAGGGCGAGCCGAAGGCCGTCGCCGATGCAATTCGCGACCATTACGGACAGCCGGCGGCGCCGATCTCCGTCGCCGTCTCATTGGCTGATAAGTTGGACACGATTGCCGCTTTCTTCGGCGTCGACCTGAAGCCCACAGGCTCGAAGGATCCTTTCGCCCTCCGCCGTGCGGCAATCTCATCGATCGAACTGATTGTCGCGAACGAACTTCGCTTGAGCCTGACCGAAACATTACGCGGCGCGTTGGCCAACCGCGCAGGCCAAGCCATCGATTCCACGGAAGCACACAGGCTCGACCGTGTCGCAAACGAATTGCTCGAATTCTTCGCGGACCGTCTGAAGGTGCAGCAACGGGAAGCGGGCGTCCGCCATGACCTGATCGATGCTGTATTTGCTCTCGGTAGCGAAGATGACCTGGTCAGCCTTTTGGCGCGCGTCAAAGCACTGCAAAGCTTTGTCGAGACTGCTGACGGCACCAATCTTACCGTCGCTTACAAGCGCGCCGCCAACATTCTGAAGAAAGAAAATTGGTCGGCACCGCGGGTGCTGAGCGTTCGCGGCAGCCAGGGCATTCCGCAGACCGGCGAGGAAGATCCGCTCGTGCTGGTTGACGACCCGATCCTCGGCGACGCGATCGCGGAAATTGCATCAGGGCAGGCGGGTGCCGATTTGCCTGAGGAGCACGCCTTGATCGATGCCTTGAACAGCGCCGAGCCGCGTGCGTCAGCCGCTGTGGAAGCCGAGGACTTTACGGCAGCGATGGCAGCGTTGGCATCACTGCGGCAGCCCATCGACACCTTCTTCGACAAGGTCACGGTCAACGACACCGACGCGTCGAAGCGTGAGCGTCGGCTCAACCTACTGGCGCGGTTCCGCGACGCAGTGAACGGCGTCGCGGATTTTTCCAGGATCGAAGGTTAAAGCGGGCGATCATCGCGCGGGCTGCGGGCAGCGGCGTCGCGCAGGCTGTCCCGCTCGCGCCATTCCTTTTCCTTGAGTTCCCAGTCGCGAACGCGGTCTTCATGCTCCTTCTCGATTTCGCGGCGCCGCGACACTTCGGTGTCGTAGCGTGTCCGCCACTTGCGGCGGCCGCCGGCGGTCAGGAAGATTCCAATCAACAGGCCGAGCAGGAAGACGAGGCCGCAAATGGCCCACAGGTTCGGATCGGTCGTGATGTTCATGTCGCGTCCCCAACGAAAAAGGTTCGCGGCGACTACGCCTGAGCGAGCCGCCGCGTTCCCTTATCGCTGCTGCGACGGTGTTTAGCCGTGCAGGAAGCTGTCGTTGATCGAGCAGCTGGCCGGGCCGAGAATGACCACGAACAGCACTGGCAAGATGAACAGGATCAGCGGCACCGTCATGATTGCCGGGAGACGGGCAGCCTTTTCTTCCGCGCGCATCATGCGCTCGTTGCGGAACTCTGCCGACAGCACGCGGAGCGCGCTGGCCAAAGGCGTACCGTATTTCTCGGTCTGGATCATGGTCGTGACCACGCCGCGAACGGCCTCCAGATCGACGCGCTCCGCCAGGTTCTCGAAAGCGTTGCGGCGCTCGTTGAGGAAGCCCAGTTCGATCGCTGTAAGGCCGAACTCGTCACCAAGTTCCGGATAGGCCTTGCCCAATTCCCTCGCGACACGGCCAAAGGCGGCGTCGACGGTAAGACCGGCTTCGGCGCAGATCACGAGAAGGTCGAGCGCGTCGGGCAAGCCCTTGCGGATCGCGTGGCTGCGCTTCGTGACCTTGTTCTTCAGCCAGATGTCCGGCGCCTTGTAGGCGCCGATGATCATGCCGGCGACGGTCGCATAGCGGCGGAACCACGACCAATCCGGGAAGTAATTCAGGCCGTAGAGCGCGACGACCGCACCGATCCCGATGACCACGGGCAATACGAACCGCGCTAGAATGATGAAGAAGGCGAGATCCTTCGTGCGGATGCCGGCCTGCATCAGACGCTGCTGCGCCTTCTTGACCTGGTCGTCCTGAAGCATCTTGAACTGGCCCAGGAGCTGGCGGACGTTATCCGCAGCCTGGTTCCGGTTGGTGAGCTTCTTACGCTTGTTGGTCGACGCGACGATGCCGGCCTTGAGCTGCTCGCGGCGCTCGTTGAGCGCCTTGACGCGGCGAGCCATCGGATCCTTGACCGTGGTGGCCGCGTAGATTGCGAGCAAGACGGCGAAGGTGGCGACGGCGCTCAGGATCGTGGCGATCCAGATGACGTCGAAGCCCAGGATGGTCGGGCCAGGGGGCGGTGCGACTTGCATGACTTCTACCTGCCTCCCTTAAATTTCGAAATTGATCATCTTGGCCATGATCATGGCGCCGATGCTCATCCAGATCATTCCGCCGATACCGGCAACGATCAGGCGCTCGTCGGTGAAGAACCCGCCCATGTACCGGGGGTTGATCATGTAAACGAGGCCGAACACCACGAATGGCAGCGCGCCGATGATGTAGGCTGACGCCTTGGATTCCGAGCTCATCGCGCGGATCTTCAGCTTCATCTGGGCGCGCTTGCGGAGCACATCGGCCAGATTCGACAGCGTTTCGGCGAGGTTACCGCCGGTCTCCCGCTGGATCGCCAGCGTGATGACGAAAAACTGGAACTCCGGCGTGCCGAGGCGGTCCGCAGTGTCCTGCAACGCCGCTTCCATGGTGCGGCCGATCTTCATCTTGTCGGTGACCATGCGAAACTCGATGCCGACCGGGCCCTGGATTTCCGTGCCCACAATCCCGAGCGTTTCAGTGATCGGAAGACCTGAGCGAAGCCCGCGCACCATCAGTTCGATCGCGTCCGGGAAGTTCGAATTGAACTTCAAAATGCGCTTCCTAATCATGCGGCCGATTACGAAGTGCGGAAGGCCGACGCCGAAGAAGACCCCGAGCAGGATTGAAAGGAGCAGGGGCGCGCCCTTGAACAAAAGCGCTATTGTTACGACGGCGAGAATGCAGAGGCACGCAATGCCGTACTTCCCGAGCGTGATGTCCTTGCCCGTCATTTCCAGCCGCTTGCGAAGCAAGGCAGGCTTCGGGATGACGGAGGAGGCGAAGCCTTCGATGCGGGCTGCACGCTCGCTCATTAGCTTGCGGATCTGCGCCTGGGCGTTGCCGGCCAGGACGTCGCCATGACGTTCCTTGATCAGATCCATCCGCCGCTTGACGTTCTTGGAGGCCGACGGCCCCGTGAACGCCAATACGACGAGGAACAGCGCGCCGATGCCGCCGACGATGATTAGCCACAGGAGCATATCAGCCTTCGCCTCTCACTTCCTTCGCCCGCCGCCGAGTGGCGCCGGACAACCCCGTCGATCTTACGCAGCCTTGTCTTTCGGCTTTGTGAGCATCGACTTCAGACCCCCGACCAGCGACTTCGAATTGTTGCTGGCTGCTTCCGGCGCCGAACCTTCCTCGGTGGCGTGGTTGAGCACCATGCCGGAGAGGGCATTGAACGGAGCGGCGAGCTTGCCGCTGGCCACTTCGGCCATCGGCTTGCCAAGCTTCGCAGCTTGCGCGGCAACCTTGGCATCGAACGGGAACACGACGTCCACCGACCGCTCGATCGACTGCTCGAAATCCTTACGACTGATTTCGAGTGCGCCGCCCGAAGGAACGCCGTTGGCGACGACGATGACCTTGGTTTGCGGCGCGTTCGACTTGAGCCAGGCCAGGACACGAATGGTGTCGCGGGTGCCGGCCAGCGTGAGCTCGGCGACCACCACTGCGACGTGCGCGTCGTGAACCAAATGCGGATACTGGATCAGCATGTGGCGGGGCAGATCGAGCACGGTGCTTTCGAACGCGTTCCGCATTTCTTCCTGAAGCTGGAAGAAAGCGGTGCCGTCCGTCACTAGCGGCTGGTGGATCGGCGCTTCCGCGGACAGAACCGAGAGCCGCTCATTAGCCCGAACCATCGCGCGTTCGATGAACAGACCGTCGATGCGGCTCGGGTTCTCGATCGCATCGGTCAGGCCGCGGCCCGGCTCAAGATCGAGCGCCAGCGCACCCGTACCGAAGTGAACGTCGAGGTCGAGCAGGGCGGTCGAACGCCGCGATTTCTCGCCGAACAGCCACGCGAGCGAAGTCGCGATCGTCGAGGCGCCGACGCCACCGCGGACGCCGATGACGGCGGCCATGACATGCGGCTTGTCTGCCTGCGTTTCCCCGCGTGGTCCCGACAGGATCATCTGGGCGTGCGCGAAGGTGTCGCGCAGCTGATCGACCGTGAAGGGCTTCAGCAGGTAATCGTGGATGCCGCTGGCAACGAGGTCACGATACAGGCGCACGTCATTGACGGTGCCCGAAGCGATGACGATCGTGCCCGGCTCGCAGACTTCCGCCAGCGCGTTGATGTCGTTGAGCGGATCCGCGCTCTCGCTGAGGTCGACGAACAAGATGTTCGGGCTGGCCGATACGGAAAGCGACTGGACCGCGTTACGCAGGCCGCCCTTGTTCACCTTCTCCGGCGACCAACCATGCTCAACCGCAACCGGCCGCAACATGTCGGCGGTGGCGTCGTCACTGACGAAGGCCGTGAAAGGATCACGCAAACCCGCGCGTGCCTGGAACGGAGCATTCATTAGTTGCCTCCCTTCGTGGTGATGCCTTTGAGCTCACCGGCTCCGGTCGGAGCCTTCTTGCGATACATGTCCACCGCGCGAGCTGCCGTGACGGCATCAACTGCCGCCGGGCCTTCGCGTCCGCGAAGCAGATCTTCGGGATTGGCGATCATCGCCGCGATGTTCGCATTCACCGCGCAACCGAAGTTGCTCATGGTCTTGTTGTCCCAGTCCGGCTGCGAGGGTTTGCTCCAGTTCGGACAGCCCGGAACTTCAGCGCGCCGACGTGCAACGACGACGCGCACGGCGCCAGGCTTCACGACGCCCGCAGTGACGGGAGCACCGGGCGTCACGAGCATGCCATAGCGGCCGGCGACGCTGGCGATCTGATTTCGTGCGGCGGGTGCATAGCCCCCGTCGACGAAGACAGTGTCACCGTAACCGAGCCCAAGGCCCTGGAACCACCCGTTGAGGCGATCGGCCTCGCCGGGCGCAAGCGTTCCACCGGGCGCAGCCGCGTCGAAGACGTAGTCTTGGCTGGTGACGACCGGAACGTTGACTGCAGCAAGGCCCTTGGCCGCGTTGTCCGGTGTGCCCGGCGTCTGACAGCCCGCCAGTGCGGTACCGAGAGCGATGATGAGATACTTCGAGCGCATCGTCGATTCCTTCCTGAAGAGGCCGCGGATCACAGCTTGAACCCGGGAGCGGGAGCAGCGGCTGCTCCGGCGGCCGCCGGCACAGTCGTGGCCGGCACGGACGCGGCGGGGATCGCCGTCGGCTGGCGCGAACCGCTGACGCCGCTGAACGTCTGGCCACCGAAGTCGCGCTGAAGGTCATTCGGCGCGCGGTAACCGTCGACCGGCGTAGCAAGCTGCGTCGAGACCGGACGAACGAGGTAGGGCGTGACGATCACGACCAGCTCGGTTTCGTTCCGGCGGAACTGTGTCGAGCGGAACAACGAGCCCAGGATCGGCAAGTCGCCGAGGAATGGAGCCTTGTCGACGTTGTTAGTCACGCTGTTACGCAGCAGACCGCCAATCATCATCGACTGTCCCGAGCCAAGCTCGACGGTCGTTTCGGCGCGGCGTGTCGTAAGCGCCGGTACGGTATAACCGTTCAAGGTCACCGCATTTTCCGAAGACAGTTCGCTGACTTCGGGTCGAACACGCATCGAAATGCGGCCATCGCCCAGGACCACGGGGGTGAAGGCGAGACTGACGCCGTAGGAGCGCCATTCGATGCCGACCGAGCCAAGACCCTGGCTGGTCGGAACCGGGAACTCGCCGCCCGCGAGGAAGCTTGCCGTCTCGCCCGAAAGGGCCGTCAGGTTGGGCTCGGCCAGAATGGTGACAAGACCATCCTGCGCGGCGATGTCGAGCGATGCCAGCAGGTTCAGCCCCAGAAACTTGGTGCTGGCCGACAACGTCGAGCCGATCGAGCTGCGAAGGACGCTCGGCGGCGGGCAGGCACTCACGCAGCCCGCATCGGGAAGCTTGATCCCCTGGCCTTGTGCAATGCCGAAGTTGAAGCCGCCGGTCGGGTCGTTGGTCAGCAGGTTGATGCCCCACTTCTTGAGCATCGACCGATTGATTTCAGCGACGCGCACCTTCAGCATGACCTGAAGCGGGGTTGCGGTCTTCAGCCGGTTAATCGGCACGATATCGAGGAGGTCGCCCTCCTTTTTACCGGGATTCAGTAGCCCGAGGACAAGCGACTGGGCCTGAGCGGCATCCTGAGGGGATGCGACCGTTCCGTTGATGACCGCGACCTGGCCGACCGTCGTGACGTTGATGTCCGCATCCGGCATGGCCGCACGAAGGACGTCGTTGACGCTCGTCAGGTTCTGAGCAACGCGAACATTGGTCGCGTAGACAACTCGACCGGACTTGGCCGTCGCGAAGATCGTCGTCTCGCCCTGGCTCTTGCCGAAGACATAGAGCTGAGTGGGCGAACGGACCTGGACGTCCGCGACCGCTTCATTCGAGACGAAGATGTCGGTCATCGGCTCGGACAGGCGGACCAGGGTGCCCATGCCCTTGCTGAGGTTGAGCATCTCGGCCGGCTTGGCTGCGGTCGGCTGAGCGACGGCCGGAGCCGCTGCACCCAGGGTGCCGAACGCAAGGGCCGCGGCGGCCACTGCGGTGCCGAGGCGAGCCCGGCGAGTGATGGTCAGAGATTTCATCTTAGCGAGCTCCCACCGGAACAACGGTGACACTATTTCCGCGAGCGACACGAACGACCGGACCTTCCGACGTCTGACCAGAAATTGCCTGGCCGAGACCTTTGCCAAAGCTGCCCATAGCCTTGGCGACATCGTCCGACTTGTTGCTGCGGGCGGGGACGGTGCGGCGCTGGAAGCGTGACACATCGCCACCGGTCGAGAAGGTCGTGTTGCTGTCGCTCGGCCGATTGGCCATCGCCAGCAGCATCTGCTTCTCTTCGGCCGGATTGGTACCTGCTGGAACCTTGACGTTACCGGTCGCAACCGCCCGCTCGATATCGGCCGTATTGTCGGCCAGGGAGCGCAGCGACAGCGACAGCGAGCCGAGGCTCTGCGCAACCGCGATCTTCTCGGCGATCCGCGGCGTCACCTCGAGGGTCACGTTTGCGAACACCTTCACAGCGGTCTTGCCGTCGTCGTCCTTGCTCGTGATGCGCTGGTCGGTAGCGAGCACACGCAAGTTGCGGATGATCGTTTCCGAGACCTTGAGGGCAGGGCCATCGCCGCCACCTTCAACCTGCTGCGTCAGAACCAGGTCGATGTGGTCGCCCGGGAAAACGAAGCCGGCAACGCCCGATGAGACATTCACTGGCACCGTGATGGCACGCATGCCGGCACCGAGCGCCGCGGCGAGGAAGCCGCGGTCCTGCGGGCCGACGAGTGCGCCCCGGGTGACTGGCTGGCCGGCCGTGATTGGATAGCGCACGACCGTACCCAGCAACTTCTTGGGATCGCCGTCAGGCTGACCGTCGACGTAGTAGGCGCTCTGCATGAGCTCCTTCGGCCACGGCTGGAAGGTGAAGCTGTCCGGATCGATAATCGTACCGACCGGCAACGCCTTCTTGGCGACTAGAACCTTCGGACCCAACGGCACGGGTGCCGCCTGAGCCTGCTGGGAACCAGCACCTGCGAACATATTCTTCGCCATCACCGCGGTGATCACTGCAATGACGAGCGCTCCGACGAGCAGCGCGAGCTTCTTCACATCCATGGCGTAATCGCCTCCCCCTTGCGGGCCCCTTGAACAGCCTCACACATCAGACAAATTGGTTAAGAAACCGTTGGGCGAGAATCGGCGCGAGCACGAAAAGGGCTCCAGCAGCGATCGCTACGCCATATGGAATTTTCGGACGTCCGCCGGTTTTCCGAATGCGGTGCCAAACCAGGATCCCGAACGTCAGGACGCCGCCGGCAATCGCCATCAGCATCAAGAACTTCAGGGTGTTGGCGGGCGAAAACCACAGCGAGAGCGCTGCAGCGAGCTTGACGTCGCCTCCGCCCATCATGCCGGTGTAGAAAGCGATCGAGAGCACCGCGAACACAATCGCGCCCGCCGCCAGCTGGATCGCCATGCCTGGAAATGGGTCGACCCCAAGTGATATCCAGTAAAGCGGAGCGGCCAGCGCTACCCCTGCCGTAAGCCGGTTCGAGATGGTGAACGTGCGCGTATCGATCACCGCCGCAACGACCAAGGTCGTGGCAAGCGCCAGCAAGAGCAGCGCGGTGAACCCCCCGTTCAACATATTTGTTGGTCTAGACGGCGGGGCTTTCCAATTCGTAACCAAGATCAAGAATGAACGATTTTGACGTCATCATCATTGGCGGCGGCATCGCCGGTGCCAGCCTCGGCGCGGAGATTGCGGCACACCGGCGCGCGCTGATTGTCGAAGGCGAGAGCGCTTGCGGCTACCATTCAACCGGCCGCTCGGCGGCGTTTTACCTGGAGAGTTACGGTGGGCCCGAAGTCGCCAAGCTGACGCTGGCGTCGCGTGACTTTCTCGAGTCGCCCCCACCGGAATTCGCCGACCATGGCTTCCTGCGGCAGCGCGGGGATCTCCATCTGACGAAGGGAGACCTTCCGGAACTTCCGACCCAGGTGACGACGAGGATCGTCGAGCGGGACGAACTCGAGCGATTGGTGCCCGGGGTCCGTGCCGATTGGAAGCGAGCACTATTGGAGCCAGGTTGTGCCGATATCGACGTGGCCGCGCTTCACGCTGCATTTCTGCGCAGCTTTCGCCGGTATGGTGGCCAGATTGCCACCGATTCGCGTGTCGTTTCGGGCGTTCGAGAAGAAGGTGTTTGGCGGCTAGCGCTGGAAAGTGGCGCCGAACTCCGCGCGTCAATCGTTGTGAACGCGGCGGGCGCGTGGGCCGACCACGTGGCGCAGTCTTGCGCGGTTGAACCGCTCGGAATCGCGCCGAAGCGGAGAACAATGGTCCAACTGCGCGTCGCTCAAGCCGGCCTCCGCGATCTGCCGCTGGTCGATGACGCCGAAGGTAGCTTCTACTTCAAAGGGGAAGGCGATCAGACCGTGTGGCTCAGTCCACACGACGAGATTGAAACCGAGGCTTGCGACGCCGCGCCAGAGGAGATTGACATCGCAACAGCGATCGACCGCTTCGAGCGGGTTGTCGACTGGCCGGTGGAGCGGGTCGAGAGGAGTTGGGCCGGCTTACGCAGCTTCGCGCCGGATCGGCTTCCCGTCTACGGTTACGACTTTGAAGCTGAAGGATTTTTCTGGTGTGCTGGACAAGGCGGATTCGGCATTCAAACATCGCCAGCAGCGGCTAGGCTGGCCGCGGCAATGCTGTTGCGTCAAGAACCGCATCCGAGTGTCGCGGCGATCGATCCAGCGATTTTCTCGCCTCGACGATTTCGGGTTTGAGGGAGTGGGGAGGCGCGGGTCACGCCTCCCCTCACCAACCATCCAACAGGGGGAACGAGAGAGTCGGTGACGGGTCAATTTTTAGGCGCGCGAAGATGACATCCCAAGTGAACTCTCGTTCATTCTATAGCCGGTGATGTCGGCGCTGGTCGTCCGCCTCGGCGCAGGCCAGCGCATCGACCCGATCGTTCTCGGGGTGCCCGCTGTGCCCTTTGACCCAATGCCACTCAATGCGATGGGGGGCTGCAGCCTTGATCAATTCCTGCCAGAGTTCCGCGTTTTTAACGGGCTTCTTGTCGGCGGTCCGCCAGCCGTTGCGCTGCCAGTTGTGGACCCACTTGGTGATACCGTCGCGGACGTAGATGCTGTCGGTGTGGAGCGCAACGCGACACGGCCGTTTGAGGGCTTCCAGTCCCCTGATCGCCGCCAGGAGTTCCATCTTGTTGTTAGTCGTTAGCGGTTCGCCACCGGTAAGTTCACGCTCCCTGTCGCCCATGCGCAGCAAGGCCGCCCAGCCACCCGGTCCGGGATTCCCGCGGCAAGCGCCGTCGGTAAACATCTCGACTTCAGGAAGCTCGTTCAGGCGACAAGCTCTCGCGGCAGCTTGAACACCATGCGTTCCGGCGTGTGATCGACTTGCTCTTCGGTCACCGCGAATCGCTCGCGGAGCGCCTCGACGACCTCACGAACCAGGACTTCCGGGGCGGACGCGCCGGCGGTCAGACCCAACGTCTGTGGCGTCCCGAGCCAATCCCAATCGATATCCCTCGCCCGCTCAATAAGTCGCGCAGGAACATCCATTCGCTCGGCAACCTCCGCCAACCGAAGGGAATTGCTGCTCTTTGGCGAGCCAATCACCAGCATCTTCTCGCACTCGGAGGCAATGGCCTTCACCGCCGCCTGGCGGTTCGAGGTCGCGTAGCAAATGTCCTCGCTGCGTGGCGCGCGGATTTCCGGAAACCGCGTCTTGATGGCAGCCACAATCGCCGACGTATCGTCCACCGACAGGGTGGTTTGCGTCAGAAATGAAAGATTTACGGCTTCCGGAACCTGCAGCTCGGCTACATCCTCGACTGTCTCAACCAAGGACATCGACCCCGGCGGGACCTGGCCAAATGTCCCGATTACTTCCGGGTGGCCAGCATGGCCGATGAACAGAATATGCCGCCCTTCTTCGATCAGCCGCTGCGCCTGACGATGAACCTTGGACACCAGCGGACAGGTGGCGTCGAGATAGCTCAGGCCGCGGTCCCGCGCTTCCGCCGGCACGGACTTGGGAACGCCGTGCGCAGAGAACACGACCGGCCGGTCGTCCGGGACGTCAGAAAGTTCCTCAACGAAGACTGCGCCCTGTTCACGAAGGCGATCGACTACGAAGCGGTTATGCACGATCTCGTGTCGAACATAGACGGGGGCGCCGTATCGCTCGAGCGCGAGCTCGACGATTTGAATGGCGCGGTCGACGCCGGCGCAGAAGCCGCGCGGGGCGGCAACCAGCAGGCGGAGCGAAGGAAGTGAGGGGTCGAATTCAGCCACGATGCAGGCCATGTAAGGCATCGCTTGCAGCCATAGAAGGCCCTTCCTATGAACGCGGGCTTGCTGATCGCTTTAAGGATTGCACTCACGTGAAGCTTCGCCTTGCCGCTGTTTTCGCCCTCACCGCGCTGAGCGCCTGCCGCCACGCCGGCGACATTACTGCGGACAACGGCGGTGGCGTTTACGCCGTTCGCAGCAGCTGTCCGATCGTCGGCATTCCAACGGGAACCGGCGACATCACGCTGTTCAATCCTCAGGGAAGTACGGCCGCCAGCGCGATCGATGTGAGCGCGGCGATCAGTCAGCTCCGCTCGACCTGCGCGACCGGCGACAGCGAAGTCGTCTCCACGGTCACCTTCACCGTCACAGCGCTTCGCCGCGATGCCGGGCCGGCTCGGCAGGTCATTTTGTCTTACTTCGACGTGGCGCTGCGGGGAGGGCAGACCATTGCCGCCAAGCAGGTTGGCGCCGTGGCCCTCAATTTCCCCGCCGGAAGCCAGCACGCCATGACGCGCGCTCAAGCCAGCGTGCGGGTCAACCGTTATGCGGCGACGCTGCCAGCCAATGTTCGGGCGGTTCTTACGCGTCCTCGCAAGGCTGGTGATGCGGATGCCGCGATCGATCCGTTGGCAGATCCAGCGGTGAAGTCAGCCGTGGCCAATGCGACCTTCGAGCACCTCGTCGGCTTCCAGCTGACGCAGGATCAGCTGAAGTATAACGCAACCCGCTAGATTCTCACCGCAACTTGCGTTGACTTGGGGAGGCCGCGCGGCCAAGGCCTGCGGCGTCGCCGGTGGTGCAAATTGCCGGAATGGACGCGCGGGAGAGTTCGCACGTAAGTGCGGCGCCGAAGGAGCAACCGCCCCCGGAATCTCTCAGGCATCAGGGACCGCGCGCGCCTGACAGTCTGGAAAGTGCTTTGGCCGCTGGCCGGGGCCGCCGAAGGGGCAAAGCTCTCAGGCGCGAGGGACAGACGGGGGCGGCAGCCGTAGCGTCCATATCGGGCGCGGGGCAGTCGCACCTTTTGCCGGAGCGCAGGGATGAGCAGGGAAGTTCACAACGGTCCGACCGATGACACGCAAGCGCGTGGCACGCCGTATAGCGGCGACCCCGAGGGCGGCGAGAGCGAAACCCCGACGCTGGAGAAGCTCCCGCTGGACGCCTGGCACCGGGGGCGCGGCGGAAGAATGGTGCCGTTCGCCGGCTACGAAATGCCCGTTCAGTACGAAGGCATCATGGCCGAGCATCTGTGGACCCGTGAGAATGCGGGGCTGTTCGACGTCAGCCACATGGGCCAGCTGCTGGTCCACGGGCGCGACGTCGCGGCGGCGCTAGAGAAGCTGATGCCTGGTGACTTTCAGGCCGCCAAGGACATGAAGCCCAAATATTCGCTGCTTCTCGATGAAAGCGGCGGGATCATCGACGATCTAATGGCGACGCGACGCGGTGACGATTTCTACGTGGTCGTCAACGGCGCCACCAAGCACGGCGACATTGCAGTGATGGAGCAGCGCCTCCCCGGCGGTGTCGTCGTGGATTACATGAAAGAGCAGGCGCTACTCGCCCTTCAGGGCCCGCGCGCCGCCGAAGTACTCGAGAAGATCATTCCGGGCGTCAGCGAACTCGGCTTCATGCAGGGCGCGCCGTTCAATTGGCAGGGCCGCAACTTGTGGATCAGCCGGTCGGGCTACACCGGCGAAGACGGGTTCGAAATTTCCGTGCCGGCGAACGCTGCAGTCGATCTCGCCGATGCTATCATTGCCGATGACCTTGCTAAGCCGATCGGGCTGGGCGCTCGCGATTCACTGCGGCTGGAAGCCGGTCTTCCCCTCTACGGGCACGATATCGACACCCAGACGACGCCAGTGATGGCTGGCCTGACCTTTGCCATCAATAAGCGCCGACGAGCCGAGGGCGGCTTCGCGGGCGACCTACGGATCCTGGCCGAGCTTGAGAATGGCGCACCGCAAACGCGGGTTGGCTTTGATATTGAAGGCCGTCAGCCGGTTCGCGAAGGCGGACTGGTGCTCGACAGCGAAGGGAATGAAGTCGGCAAGATCACCAGTGGCGGATTCTCGCCCTCGCTGCAGCGGCCGATCGCAATGGGCTATGTCGCCAGCCATTTCGCCGAGACCGGCACCGACCTGAAGCTGAGCCAGCGCGGCAAGCTGTTCGACGCCCGCGTCGTCGCAATGCCCTTCGTTCCGCACCGCTATCACCGCAAGGGAGCCACTGCATGACCGTCTATTTCACCAAGGAGCACGAATGGATCCGGGTCGAAGGCGACACCGCGACCATCGGTATATCCAACCACGCTCAGGAACAGCTCGGCGACATCGTGTTCGCCGAAGTGCCCGAGGCTGGGCGCCGCGTGAACAAGGGCCAGGAAGCGGCGGTCGTGGAATCGGTCAAGGCCGCGTCCGACGTCTATGCGCCGGTCTCCGGTGAAGTGGTGGAAGGCAATCAGGCGGTCGCGGACGATCCCGCGCTGGTGAACAGCGACCCGGAAGGACAGGGTTGGTTCTTCAAGCTCAAGCTCGACAATCCGGGCGAACTCGACGGTCTGATGGACGAAGGCGCCTACCGCGATTGGGTCGCCACTCTTTGAGCGCAGTCGCGGCCTCGACCAGCAAGTGGAACGCGGCGGATTATGCTCGCGTCGGCGGCTTCGTGGCCGAGCTGGGCGGTGCGGCGCTGGACCTGCTCGACCCGCAACCCGGTGAACGAATCCTCGACGTCGGTTGCGGCGAAGGCACGCTGACCCGAAAGATCGTCGAGCGGGGCGCGACCGTGCTTGGGGTCGACAATTCGCCGGATATGATCGCGGCGGCTCGTGCCAACGGCGTGGATGCCGTCCAGCTCGCAGCCGAGGACATGCAGTTCTTCGCGGAATTCGACGCCGCATTTTCCAACGCCACGCTGCACTGGGTCCTGCAAAAGGAGCAAGCGGCGCGGGCGATCTTCCGAGCGCTAAAGCCTGGCGGACGCTTTGCCGGTGAAATGGGCGGGGAGGGGAATCTCCGGAAGCTGCGCGACGCGCTCGACGAGGAACTGATCATTCGTGGCTACGCACCGCCGCTTGAAGCGAGCAACTGGTACGCTTCGCCCGAGGAGTTCGCCGCAGTCTACGAGGCGGCGGGGTTCCGCGAGATCGACGCGCGACTGATCGAACGGCCGACCAAGGTCGAGCACGGCATCGCCGCCTGGGTCACGACGTTCCGGAAGGGATGGCTGGACCGGGCAGAGGTGCCGGAAGAGGGGCGCGCCGAGATCGCGGCCGCCGTCGCCGACCGCGTCGGATCCAACATTGCCGATTATGTCCGCCTTCGCTTCATCATGAGGAAGCCCGCCTGATGCGTTATTTGCCGCTGAGCGACGCCGACCGCAGCGAGATGCTGCAAGTCATCGGTGCCCGCTCGATCGATGAACTGTTCAAGGACGTGCCGGAAGAGGCGCGGCTGACCGGCCCGATCCACGGACTGCCGATGCATGCCTCGGAACTGGCGGTCGAGCGGCACATGAGTGCTTTGTCGCGCAAGAACATGGTCGCGGGGGACGTGCCGTTCTTTCTCGGCTGCGGGGCCTATCGCCATCACGTGCCTGCGAGCGTGGACCATATCATCCAGCGCGGCGAATTCCTGACCAGCTACACACCGTACCAGCCGGAAATCGCGCAGGGCACGCTGCAGATGATGTTCGAGTTCCAGACGCAGGTCGCCCGCCTGCTCGGCTGCGAAGTTGCCAACGCATCGATGTACGACGGCTCGACGGCGATGTGGGAAGCGATCGTCATGGCGCACCGCATCACGCGCCGCCGCAAAACGATCGTCAGCTCGGGCGTTCACCCGCATTACGTCAGCGTCGCCAGTACGATGGCCAAATTTACCGAGGACGATTTGCGGACGACGGTGCCGGAACTCACGGCCGAGCCGGACACCGACCGGTTGCTGGGTGCGATCGATGGCGAGACCAGCGCAGTCGTCGTGCAATATCCCGATATCCTCGGGCGGATCACCGACCTCACGTCGCTTGCCGAGGCGGCGCACGCAGCTGGTGCGTTGCTGATCGCGGTGGTGACGGAGCCGGTGGCGCTGGGTTCGATCCGCTCGCCCGGTGAGATGGGCGCGGACATCGTCGTTGGTGAAGGGCAATCGATCGGCGTCGGCCTGCAGTTCGGCGGTCCCTATGTCGGCTTGTTCGCCTGCCGCGAGAAGCATGTCCGCCAGATGCCGGGCCGCCTGGCAGGCGAGACGGTCGACGCGGAAGGCAAGCGCGGCTTCGTCCTGACGCTTTCGACCCGCGAGCAGCATATTCGCCGCGAGAAGGCGACGTCGAACATCTGCACCAGCTCGGTTCTCTGCGCGCTCGCCTGGACAGCGCACATGACGCTGCTGGGTGAAAAGGGCCTCCGCCAGCTCGCGGCCTTGAATCACGCGCGCGCGTGCGAGGCTGCCGATCGGCTGGCCGCGATTCCGGGCGTTCGGCTGGTCAACGACAGCTTTTTCAACGAATTCACGCTGGAGCTGCCGGTCGAGGCGCGGCCTGCGGTCCATGCGATGGTGGAGAAGGGCGTGCTCGGCGGCGTATCGCTTGGACGGCTTTATCCCGGTGAGGACAGTCTGAAGAACGGCCTGGTCGTGGCAGTCACCGAGACGGTGACCGACGAGGATATTACCGCACTGGAAGCCGCGCTGAAGGAGGTCGTCCGATGACCGTCAATCCGTCGGGATGGCGTCCGTCGACGCCCGCCAACGAGCAGGGCGAGCAGCAGACCGTCACCGGCCATCGCGCGCTGATGCTCGAAGAGCCGCTGATCTTCGAAATGGACGGTGACGATGCGACGGGTGTCGACTTCGCGCCGCTGCCCAAGACGGCCTCGCGGCTTGGTGGGCTCGAGCGATCGCAGGCGATGGGGCTGCCCGGCCTCAGCGAGCCGGAGACCGTCCGTCATTACACGCGCCTGTCGCGGCAGAATTACGCCATCGATCTGGGACTGTTCCCGCTCGGATCGTGCACCATGAAGCACAATCCGCGTCTGAACGAGAAAGTCGCGCGGATGCCCGGGTTCGCCGACGTGCACCCGCTGCAGCCGCAGGAAACGGTGCAGGGCGCGCTGGAGGTCATCAATCAGCTGGCATTCTGGCTGATCGACCTGACCGGCATGCACGGTGTGGCGATGAGCCCCAAGGCCGGCGCGCACGGGGAGCTGTGCGGTCTTCTCTGCATCCGAGCTGCGCTCGAAGCGCGCGGCGACAAGCGCGAGGTCGTGCTGGTGCCGGAGAGTGCACACGGCACCAATCCGGCCACCGCCGCCTTTGCCGGCTATCGCGTCGAGAACATCCCGGCCAACTCGGCCGGCCGCGTCGATCTCAAGGCGCTGAAGGCGCGCCTTGGACCGGACGTAGCGGCGGTGATGATCACCAATCCGAACACCTGCGGGCTGTTCGAGCCGGACATGAAGGCGATCAGCGACGCGGTCCACGCCGCGGGCGGCTTCGTTTATTGCGACGGCGCCAACTTCAACGCGATCGTCGGGAAGGTGCGCCCAGGCGACCTCGGCATCGACGCGATGCACATCAACTTGCACAAGACCTTCTCGACCCCGCACGGTGGAGGTGGCCCGGGTTCAGGCCCGGTTGTTCTCTCCGAAGCGCTTTCGCCCTACGGTCCGCTGCCCTTCGCGGCGAAATATCCGGACGGCAGCTTCCGCATCGTCGAGGAAGAAACCGCGGGCGAGGAGCATCCCGGCGCGTTCGGTCGGATGGTCGCCTTTCACGGGCAGATGGGCATGTTCACCCGCGCGCTGACCTACATTCTCAGCCACGGCGCAGACGGCTTAAAGCAGGTGGCCGAGGATGCCGTGCTGAACGCCAATTACGTGCTGCGCAGCCTGAGCGATGTCCTCGACGCGCCGTTCGCCGGGAGCGGTCCGTGCATGCACGAGGCGATCTTTTCCGACAAAGGCTTCGCCGACGGTGTTAGCACCATCGATCTCGCCAAGGCGCTGATCGACGAGGGCTTCCACCCAATGACCATGTATTTCCCGCTGGTCGTCCACGGCGCGATGTTGATCGAGCCGACCGAGACGGAGTCCAAGGCGAGCCTCGATCAGTTTATCCTTGCGATCCGGTCGATCGCCGAACGCGCGAAGGCCGGGGACCAGAGCCTCAAGTCGGCACCGGTGCATGCGCCACGCCGTCGACTCGACGAGACGCTGGCCGCCCGCAAGCCGGTGCTGGCGTACAAAACGCCTGCCCCTGATGGCGCCGAGAACGGCGCGATGGCAGAGGTCGGGGGCCGTTGATGGAGCCGAAGCTGCTGCAGGCCCTGATACCGATCCTGATCATCGGGGTCGTGCTCGCCTTCCGGCTTCGGTCGATGAGCAAGCGGCAGCCGCTGAATGTCGCGCGTTTGTGGTTGGCGCCGCTGATCCTGGTTGTGATCGCAATTTCGACCATTGCCGCTCATCCACCGGGGACTCTCGGCCTTGCAGCCTGCGCCGCCGCACTGGCGGTCGGTGGGCTGCTAGGCTGGCATCGCGGCAAGCTGACCCAGATCGAACGCGACCCCGCGACGGGTGAGCTGTTCCAGCAGGCCTCGCCGGGCGCGATGATCCTGCTGATTGCCATCATCGCGATCCGCTTTGCCGCGCGCTATTACCTTCAAGGGCAGGCAGCGCCCGGCAAATTCGACCAGCATACGTTGATCGTGACCGATGCCTTGCTCTGCTTCGCCGTCGGCTTGATCGCCATGACCCGGATCGAGATGGGCCTGCGTGCGCGCGCCCTGCTTGCCGAGCGTCCGGCGGCGTGACCGACGAGCGGCGCTTTTACGAGGCGCCGGTCGATGGAGGTTTTCGCTCGGCGCCAGCCGCGCTCCGCAACCGAGCGGTCATCGCCGACGTGCTTGCCGAGTGGCTGCCCCAGACCGGCGTTGTCCTGGAGCTTGCCAGCGGCACTGGTGAGCACGTCGTCCACTTCGCCGAGCGCTTTCCTCAGCTGGGCTGGCAACCCAGCGACATTCATCCCGAAGCCCTCGCGTCGATCTCCGCGCGTCGGGCAGCCGCCGGATTGCCAAATATTCGGGAGCCAATCGCGCTCGACGCTTCGTCGCCGAAGTGGCCGATCGATCATGCCGATGCAGTCTTGAGCATCAACATGGTTCATATCAGCCCGTGGGCAGCCGCATTGGGCTTGCTGCAAGGAGCGCAACGGGTATTGGCGCCGGGCGCGCCGCTTGTCCTTTACGGTCCGTGGTTGCAGCGGGACATCGAGCCGGCCCCGAGCAACGTGGCGTTCGATACCGATCTCAAACGGCGAGATCCGGCCTGGGGATTGCGGGCGGTGGAGGATTTTGCGGCGGCAGCGACGGCGCGCGAATTGCAACTGGCCGAAACGCGTGAAATGCCCGCGAACAACCTGATGCTGCTCTTTCGCCGCGGCTAGGCGACGTTGCGGCGTTCCGCGGCTTCACGCTGCTGCATTTGCAGGAACTGCATCAATTCGGAGACAGGGTAGACCCGATTGAAGCCGATCCCGTAATAATCGCCGTCGCGCCACTTCACGACGCCGGCCGCCGCATGAAGTCCCGAAAGCGTGACCACAATGTCGCTGCCAACGGTCAGGTCGACGGGAGAATTCACGCAAATGCCGCCCTGGGAGATGTTCGCAACAGGCGCGCGGAATACCGTCTTCTCGTGCCGTAGGGTCGCGGTGCAGTTCAACTCTATCCGCGGCATCCGCGGCCGCGGCTGGCCTCCAGGCGCATTGAGCAGTGCCAGCACATCGATTTGCTCATCGAACACGACGCCGACCAGCCCGTTGTCCGACCATTGGGCCTGACCGCTGACGGACTCGCCGTGCTTCAGTTCGATCGTGATCCGCGCACCGACCGGGATTGGCGAATAGGGACGGATCATCATGCCACCGGCGGAGACGTTGCGAATGAGGCATAATTCGCGTCGGCCATCGACCGTCATCGCGCCCACCCGCAGCAGGCTGACGTATCGTTCGCCGCTCCGACGGTCCGGACAGGACGGCGCATCGGTGGACAATGAATAGAGGGTCGTTTCGACAAGCTTTTTCTTGGGCAAATCCTGGGCTCCGGTCTCTCGATCGTTCCTCACTTGCTTTTACCGCCACGGCTTTCGTCGAAGCGGTCCCACTTGCTGCAGATTTTTAGCAGCCAAGGCTTACCCAACTCTTTCATTCGGGCCGTTCAACTTAGTCCGTTCTGGCGGTTTGCCGATCGACGTCGCCAGGCGTAGACTGATGGTGACGGAGAAGGGGCATGCAGAACCGGCGATGGGTCTTGGCGATGGCGGCAGGAATGTCCGCCCCGCTGTCGGCGCAAACCACAACGACGACACTCGATTCCGTGGCAGGCGTGCCGGTCATCGACAAAACGACCCAGACCGAGGACATCAGGTTCAAGTCCCGCGACAGCCGGATGACGGTTCCGGTCCGTCTATCGGGGGCGGGACCCTATCAGTTCCTGGTGGATACGGGTGCGGACCGTTCGGCCGTATCAACCGATCTCGTCAGCAAGCTCAACCTGCGAACAGAAGGCGGAACGCAACTCCATAGTCTTTCCGGGATCAGCGAAGTGAAGACGGCGCGGATCAACGATGTTCATCTGACGCGCCGTCCGGAGCGGTCGGTCGATGCCGCGGTGCTGAGCGGTGCCAATATGGGTGCCGACGGCATTGTCGGCGTGGACTTGCTTCGATCGCAGCGCGTGCAGTTCGATTTCGAAAAGCAGACCATGTCGATTGTCCCTTCGACAACGCCCGAGTTCGTTCGGGGGCCCGACACCATCGTCATCGAGGCCCGAAGGAAGAACGGCCGCCTAATCGTCACCGACGCCTATGCCAATTCGCAGCCGCTGACGGTGGTGGTCGATACCGGGTCGCAGGTCAGCATCGGCAACCAAGCCCTGCGCGCGAAGCTGCTGCGGAACAACCTGGTCGACGTTGCGCACGAGGTTGAGCTGGAATCGGTGACCGGGCAGAAGATTATCGGTGAATATATGATCGTCCGGAAGCTGGAGATCGGGGGACTGAACCTGACCAACCTCGCCATCGTCTTCGCCGATGCGCATACCTTCAAGCAGTTGAAGCTGAATGATCGGCCCGCGTTGCTTCTGGGCATGAACGCGATCCGCGCGTTCAAGCGCGTGTCGATCGACTTCGCGAACAAGAAGTTCCGCGTCATGTTGCCTGAGGAAAGCGCGCTGGAGGTGCGTTTCGCAGCGGCCGGCCAGCCCTGACCGGGAAATCATCTGCCAAAGTGAGCGGTGTTGAGTTCCTCGGTTAAGCTGTCGCTTGTCAGCTTCGGTGACGACGTGCGGCGGGCTTACGCGCGTCTTTTCGCCGGCGATCCCGACAAGGCGCCCGAGATGCTCGACTGGCGTTTCAGCCAGAACCCGCATGGTCCGGCGAAGTTTGCCGTAGCCAAGGTCGGTGGTGAAGTAGCCGGGATGATTGCGCTCGTTCCTACCAAGTTGCGCGCTGGGCGAGGCGAAGTGTTCGGCTACCAAGCGATCGATACGATGGTCGATCCGGCGTACCGCGGGCAGGGGCTGTTTGTGAAGCTCGGCGAACTGGCGCAGGATGCCCGCCAGCTTGGGGGCGACGTACTGTGGGGGCTGCCCAACGCCAGCGCGGCGCCGGGCTGGTATGGCCGGCTCGGCTGGCGGAATCTTGGGCAGGTTCCGTTGCTGATCCGGCCGTTGCGCACCGGCTTCGTTCTTGGGCGCTTGCATCGCTCGCTACGCGCATTCGACCTGCCGCTCTTCGGGACAACGCACGACCAATTCGAGCTGATCGGCGAAGCAGGTCTGACTGCCGTCGATGCGTTATGGAGCAGTGTGACGCCAGGCTTGGGTACTTCGGTCGATCGTTCAGGGGGATGGCTGCAGTGGCGGCTATTCGACAAGCCGGGGGCGGACTATCGCGTTGCTGCTGCTCGCGGAAGCTCCCGGCTCGAAGCCGTTGTCGTGACCAGGGTTGCCGATAAGCACGGCGCCAGGCTTTGCTATGTCATGGACGCGGTTGCAGAGGCTGGCCGCGCGGGGGTGTTGTCGACGGTGCTGCGGAGCGAGCTGGCGGATGCGGCAACGAGAGGCGCGGAAGCGGCGCTGGCCTGGTGCGCGCCACATGCGCCGAGCTATCCAGCCTACCGCAAGGCCGGTTTCCTGCCGTTTCCGCCACGACTGCGGCCCGTCGAAATCAATTTGGGAGCTCGCGCGCTTGACGCCGAGGGTGCGACCGCTTTTGCCAGTCCGTGGACGATCAGCCTACTGGACTCTGACACCAATTAATGGCTGCGAAATTCATCCTGAGCCTTGATTGCGAGGGGAAGTGGGGCGTCGCTGACGGCCTCACGGCCAAGTCTCGCGAAATGCTCGCGGACGATCGGCTGGAAGCAGCCTATAACCAGATCGTTCGCTTGCTCGACGAGCATGGAATTGCGGCGACGTTCGCCTTTGCCGGCCTGTTCTCGCAAAGCGCTGAGCAATTCGCGGCAGTTCGCCCCCAAGTGGAAGCAATGGCCCTTCGCGCTCCGGCTATTTGCAGCCTGCGATCGACGATATCGACGCTGACGGGTCGGGATGGCACGGATCGCACCTCGTGGAGGTCGTGACCAAGGCACAAACGCAACACGAGGTGGCGCTGCACGGCGTTACCCATGTGCCCTGGAGCAGCATGGACGAGGAATTCGTTCAGTCCGAACTGGCGTTATTTTCAGCGCTCAAGGGCCCCATTCGGGAAAGTCGGACCTTCGTTTTCCCGCGCAATCTGGTGGCGCACGAGCAAATGCTCCGAACATTCGGCTTCCTTGGATATCGGGCCTCGCTAGCGAAGCGTTCGCGCGCCGCATCGCTTGCTGCCGAGTTCGATCTATCGGTCCAGCCTGACGATGTGAGGCGCGGCGACGGCCTGATCGTCATTCCTGCGGGTTTTTTCCTCAATTGGCGCAGTGGTCTCCGCCGTTTGGTCCCGCCCGCGATCACGCTCCAGCGGGCGAGGGTGTTGCTTGACCGCGCAGAGCGGTCGGCGCGCGTGGTTCACCTTTGGCTCCATCCTGAGAACGTCGCCACCGCCCCGGACACGTTTCACCTGCTCCGCCGATTGATCGATGAGGTCGCCCGTCGGCGAGACGCTGGCCGTTGCGCGGTCCTGACCCAAGTCGACTATTGCCAGTGGGTTCGATCCTTGGCCTAAGCCAGGGTCAGGGGAGGACGGGTTCTCATGCGCGAGGGCGAAGGGAACGCGGCTCAATATCACGAACTGGAGCTCGCCGCACAACTGGTTGTCTTGGTGGCTGGCGTATTCCCCAGCGCCGCCCTCGCTCAATCCGCCTGGACACTCGGCGCTGAGATCTTGGGCCAGCCGATCCAGGTTACCACGAACGGCGTGACGAACACGGTGACTTTGAACGCGGGCGGCCAAGCGCAGATCTTAACGCCTGGCGGGAGGCGCGTGCCCGCGAGTTGGACGACCTCGCCAGGGCAGCTTTGCCTCAACAATGGCGCGGCACAAGAATGCTTTGCATATAGCGCGCCGTTCCAGGCGGGTCAGCCGGTCACCGTGACCAGTTCCTGCAACGCGACATCGACCTGGCTGGCGCAGTCGACCAACACCCCGGCAAACCCGCCATCGCAGCGCGGCGAGCGCGGCCGGTAAAGCCGTCTAATCGAACTTTTGACCCAGTGCCGACAGCGACGGGTCATGCGTAAGATCGAGGTGTAGCGGGCTAACCGCGACATAGCCGTCTGCAACTGCCTCGAGATCGGTCGAATGGCCCGGGGTCTCGATCATCGGTCCCAGTCCGAACCAGAAATAATCGTAGCCGCGCGGGTCGGTTCTCTCGACAATCCGCAGCCGTCCGTAATCGCGGATGCCCTGCCGGCAGACCCGGATGCCGCGCACCTGCTCAGGCGGAAGGGCGGGGAAATTGACGTTGATCAACGTCCTTGGCTCGGTATCGAATTCCAGCAGCGGCGCCAGCACGCGCTCGGCCCAGGCCTCCGCCGCTGCGAAGGGTACTGTGTCGCCCATCCCCTCGCGTGAATAGGCTTGGCTGAGCGCGATCGAGCGAACGCCGGCGAGGGCTCCTTCCATCGCGGCCGAGACCGTCCCCGAATAGGTTACGTCCTCGGCCAGGTTGGCGCCTCGATTGATGCCGGAAAGGATTACGTCCGGCGGCGAATCCTTCATGACGTGGGCAAGCGCCATCATGACGGCGTCGGTCGGCGTGCCGGTCACGGCGAAGCGCCGCTCGTCGAACCGGCGCAATCGCACCGGGGTCGTCAAGGTCAGCGAATGACCCGCGCCCGATTGTTCTTCGGTCGGCGCCACAATCCATACATCGTCGCTGAATTTGCGAGCGATGGCTTCCAGCATCTTGATGCCGCGCGCGTTCACGCCGTCGTCGTTAGTGATCAGGATACGCATGGCACCGCTATGCGGAAGCGGCCGCAATGCTGCAACTGCGAACGGCCAAATCGAAAAATGCGCCATATTCGCAACAGCTTGGCGATTTGTTCACTTGTCCTTCGTCAGTTCTTGTTAACGGTCCCGCGCGTAAGTATAGGCGGCCTTGGGGAAGGACTGCCGTTTTCCGGATAAGTCCCGGGAAAGACAGTTCTATTTTGCCTCCGGCTGCACCGGTGGCCCGGCTGCAGCAGGCGGCAGCGTATGGGGCGCTCGCGACCTGACGGTCACGGGCTTGTGCGGGGAGGGACTGTCATGGCTACCGCGTTAGTCGACCTTTATGGCGGCGAAGACTTCGAACCATTTGACCGGATCATTCTTGCCGAGGGCTATCGGCCGTCGGAAGATGAGGATTTCATGTGCGGACGTCACCGCGCGTACTTCCTGCGCAAGCTTAAGGCTTGGAAGGAAGATATCATTGAAGAATCGCGCGCGACGATGGCTCAGCTGCAGGTTGATAGCTTCCGCGAACCTGATCTGGCCGACCGCGCTTCAAGCGAGACCGATTGGGGTCTGGAGCTTCGCACGCGCGACCGTCAGCGCAAGCTGATTGCCAAGATCGATTCAGCGATCCGCCGTCTTTACGAGGGTGAGTATGGCTATTGCGAAGTGACCGGCGAGCCGATCTCGCTCGGCCGCCTCGAGGCACGCCCGATCGCGACGATGACGCTCGAAGCGCAAGAACGTCACGAGCGTGTGGAGCGCGTCTCCCGGGACGATTGACGGGGGATTCGTGCGAGAGCGACGCTGTCTTCGTCGACGGCGAAGCTCATCTTGCGGAACGCCGTTGCCGATGTTGCGTCGTCGTGTCGCCCACCGTCCGGCCCGAAAAACGGTCCTGACGCTGGCGGTGAATCCGCGAGCGGCTTGAGTTCAGCTGACCCTGTCCAATCCTCGATGCGGTATTGGCTATGCTGGACCAGCAGAATTCCTTCGGGCGCGAGTAGCTCGACTAGTCTGGCGACGGTCTCGTCAAAGCGATCGAAAGGGTAATGCGAGCGCAAATTGCGCTCGTCGGTTTCGATCACCCGGTGGGGTTCGCGCTGTAGGACGGCGAGCGCGAAAATGAGGTCGAAGCGCTGAGAGTGAGGTGGCGTTGATACGACCTTGCTGAGCCTGTCGCCCGCTAGCTGTCGTCTTGCGATCCGCCTGCAACGGGCGTTGATCTCCACACCGATAATCTCAGCGCCCGGGAAGCGCGCGCGGAGTGAAAAAATCTCTTCGCCGGTGGCGCACCCAAAAGACAATATCCGATCAGCTTCGGGCGCGATGCGCACAGCGTAGTCGAACAGGGCCGGGTAGCGGTCAGGCTCAGTGTAGGTGGTCGTTTGGTGGATGTCCCTGGAGTGCAAAATCGAGGTCACCAGCACCGACAGACCATCGGCGGAGGAAAGAAGCCGTATCTTGTCGAATGCCCGAACCCAAAGCGCACCATGCTTGCGCTGCTGCTTGACCAAACGGCGCAAAGCCTTCCGGATCGGCACCTTAAAAGTGCCGTTGCTGCGAGGCGCTATCGATTTGCGCCCTCCGCATGTCTGACGAAATGCGCCGCGGAAGCGCCTCGGAGCAGACCGCCCCGAACCCTTGTCAGGGCTTCAGCGCCAGACATCGTCTTCGCCTCCCAATCGGCGAGCGTGGTTCGTAACCATGCAGGATCGAGAGTTTCGCGCGCAGCTGGATTGTTCGCGACGCTTTCTATGAGCGCGGCCATCGCGTCGCGATCCTGGGCGAGACCGTTCTCCCAATCCGCTCCCTGGTAACCGCGCCGCCGATTGTCGAGGATGGCTGCGGGAACGCGGTCGCGGAACGAACGGCGCGCGATCGAGCGCCGGACACCACCGCGAACAAATTCGCTGTAGGGCAGGCGAAAGCAATATTCGATCACACGTTTATCGATTGTTGGATCGCGTACGCTGATCCCCCAACGAGCAAGGACCGCCTTGATCGAATTGCCGCCGTCGGTTCGCGAGCACATGGACCAACGCGCGTCCGCGGGGTCGGAGTAGGGCCGGTAGAGAAGATCAAACTTCCGATCGGCGGCGACGTTGCGGAGGCGCGGAAGGGCCTTCGGGTGGATCGCGGAATATTCGGGCAGCTCCACGGGCTGGCCCATCCGCCTCAGGGCGGCTTTCCACAAAAAGGCGGGCGCAAATGCACCGGCAACTTCGACACCGAGGCCACGGATGCTGCTGCCTTCAGCCTTCATCTCTCTCAAGACCTTGGCGAGTTCCCAAAGCTTGCCGCGCCTAAGCAGGTAAGGAAGCCAATCCGATCCGCTGTAGCTGATCGTCGCATTGCCTCCTGCCGCGATCAACAGAGTGTCGGCCCCGGCTCGTCTGGCTTCCCGGTAGATGTCGTTCAGCCAGGAAAGATTGCACAGGTTCGGCGGCGGTTGCTGCATGTACGAGCATTCCGCGTCCAGCTGGCCCATCGGGCTTGCCGAACCTTCCACGACGCAATGGGTGACATTTGGATATTGCCCGGCAACTCGTGCTGCGAGTTCGACCTCATTGGCATCATGGTTCTTCGGAACATAGCCTCGGAAGTCGCGCCGAGGCGCGGCAGTGAAGGCTGCGATCTGGTGCGGGGAGTGAAGCCGCGCAGCCGTCGCGGTCACGATAGTGGAATCCAGGCCGCTACTTAGATGGGTCGCGATGATCGGCCGGGCGCTGCGAAGCTGTGCCTTCACCGCACGATCGACGACCTCGCGCAAACCTTCTTCGGCGTCCGCTCCTACCGGGCCCGACGACGCCGAGGACGGCGGTGTCCAGAAGGGACGACGCTGCGTTCCCGTTCGCGTCGCCACCAGCAAGTGACCCGGCGGCACGCGGCTTAGGCCTTTCCAGAACGTGCCTTCAACACTCTGAGGCAGAAGCGCCAGATGTTCGGAGAGGAATTCATAGTCGACTTCGCGGGGCACCATCGGCAGGGCGTGCAACCCGCTGGGCATCGACGCGAAAGCGAAAAAGTCCGCTCCCGCGCGATAGTGAAGCGGCCTCATGCCCATGATATCCCGGGCAAGAACGAGTCGCTCGCGCCGCCCGTCCCACCAGGCGAAAGCGAAGTCCCCAACCAGCCGCGTGAGAGCGTCGTCCTCCCAGCGATCGAGGCAACGGAAGAGCAGCGCGCTGTCGCTCATGCGGCCGAGCTCGGCAGCGCTTATGCCCAGTGCCGCGCCCAGATCGTCGCGATTGTCGAGGCGAACGTCGGCCACCAAGGTGTCGTCGCCCCGGTTTATTGGAGCGGTATCGAAGCGATCCTCAGGAAGAGTTTCAAAGAGGGCGCGGCCGACGCTGATCGGACCCGACTGCCATTGAACGGGCGTTTTCCCATAAGCTGCCTGTCCGTTAAGGACATGAGAACACATGTCCTTCGGCGCCTTGTCGCCGAACGACCAGAACCCACCCAGCGCTGTCAGGAATTTGCCCCTAGCTTAATGCGGCGCCCGCCCGCCTAATCACGAACGGTGCGTGAAGGGTCCGGTGCCGCCTTCCTGGCTGCCGCCGCCTGACGTTTCGGCCGAACCGGGCTTGAGCGTCTTCACTTCCGGTTTGCGCCATTCCTTCTTGGCCATTGATTCCTCCGAGCAATGTTCATCAGCTATAAGTTTCCGCGCCCGCATTGGCTAGGCCGCCACAGGCTCGCGGCACCGGTCTGCCGGCTTCCTTGCGATTGACTAGAACGGGAAGAACATCTGGATCGCCACGACACCGGCGATCCAGGTGATCAAGTTCAGCGGCAGGCCGACCCTGACGAAGTCCAGGTAATTGTATCCGCCAAGGCGGTAGACCAGGACATTCGTCTGATAGCCGAACGGTGTTGCAAAGGCCGCGCTGCCGGCAATCATGACGGCGACCAGGAACGGTCGCGGACTGACGTGCAAGGCTTCGCCAAGCGATACGGCGATTGGCGTGAACAGCACGGCGACCGTTGCATTGGACAACAGCTCGGTCGCGAATAACGTGACGCCATAGATGATGATCAGGGCGAGGAGCGGACTCAGCCCGTCCATCGCGTGGATCAGCATTCCGGTGGCCGACTCCGCGACGCCGGAAACACGAAGGGCGATGCCGAGGACCAGCATTCCGGCAATCAACATCAGCACGTCGGCTTGAAGTCCGCCATAAGCATCGTCCGCGGTGATCACGCGCAACAGGACCAGAAGCACGGCACCCGCAAACGCGGCGGCCGCAATTGGCGCGACGTTGTAGGCCGCGAGCGCGATGACCGCGAGAAAGACGCAGAGCGAGACGACGGCACGGACCGGTTGAAGGCGGCGAACAGGCGCGAAGACCCTGACCGATCCCACCTGGCCGGCCGTGAGGCCCGCGCGCTCCGGCAGCACATCCGGATTCTCCTCGGGCGCGTCGTTCTGATCGCGGATTAGCCGCCCGCTGAACAGCAGAAGGTACAAACCGCCAGCAATCGCGACCACGAGGCCCACCGGGGTAATCTCAAAAATGCCGAACTTCGGCTGGCCGGCGACCTTGGCCATGTCGTTCACGAGCAAATTCGTCGACGTTCCGATCAACGTGCAGCAGCCGCCAAGGACGGCGGCATACGACAGGGGCATCAAATATCCCTTTGGGGATAGTTTCAGCGAATGGGCGGTGTCGCGGATCACCGGCGCCGCCAGGACCACGATCGGCGTGTTGTTGAGGAATGCGGATGCCGCGCCCGATATGCCGATCACGATCCACAAGCCTGCGCGGCCAATGCGACGGCACAGCCTGATCAATCCATTGATTGCCGCGTCCAGCAGACCGGCCTTCTCCATCGAGTAAGCAATCACGAACAATGATGCGAGTGTGAGGATTGCCGGGCTGGCAAACGCACTCTGAACCTCGATCGGACGGACCACGCCCGACATCATCAAGACTGCGGCCCCGGCAAGAGCGACAATGTCCGACCTGACCTTGTCCCAGATCATCGCCGCGACCACCGCAACGAGCACCAGAATCGTGATCGCTTGCGGCGAGAGCTGAAGCCAGTTCATAGGAGGGGAAGCAGCCAGATCGCGACCGCGAGGGCAGTCGCGGCAAATGTTATCCCAACGGCCAATAGAGTAAAATTCATCGGCCCGGCGTTGACGACGACGTGCGCATCAAGTCGATGGGCTGCGCTGGTCGCGCGGCGCGCTGCAAGCCAGACGATAGTGACCGCCAATGCCAGGAAGAGGGTAGCGATTGCTCTCGGCACCCAGGCTGGCTGCATCTTCGAGAAAAGAGCGTGAAATCCGACACCGACGGCGATGCAGCCCAAGCTGGTCCTTGTCCAACCTGCGAAGGTCCGCTCTCCCGCGAGGAGAGTTCGGTCTTCCGCTAACGCGGTCTTCCCATGCTCGTTGATGCGTTTCTCGCCGTCAGCCATTACTGATGAACGCTTCATCTCCCTGCTCGTGCCAGCAGGGCTGTTCAATCCGGCATCCTGAATGCCGTTATTGGAACGCGTCACAGGCTGCCGCCGTTTCCTCTCTTTGCAGGCAGGTCTGATGTTGGAAGAGATTGCGGTCAGCACGGCGCATGGCGTTACCCGTGTCGTAGAACTCACAGGAGTGGCCATTATCGCCGTTGGCGCGTTCGGGACGTTGCTGCTGTTCCTCTATCGATTTGCCAGCGGGTATGACCGGGATCAGGCCGTCAGCAATCTGCGATCAAGCCTCGGGCGGGCGATTCTTTTAGGTCTGGAGTTCCTCGTTGCTGCTGACATCATCAATACCGTCGCGGTGCAGCCGACACTGGGGAGCGTGGCCGTTCTGGCCGGCATCGTGGTGATCCGTACTTTCCTGAGCTTCAGCCTGGAGACGGAGATTGAAGGCCGTCTGCCATGGCGTCGAGGCGCCGCGCAGCGCGAGGTGTAAACGTTTGACCTAAGCTGGCCTGGGGCGCGGCAGCCGGGGCCGCCGCGCACAAAAAAGGCCGCCTCAGTGTGTGAGGTGGCCGGCCATTTCATCCTTGAGCTTCAATTTCTCTTTCTTGAGGCGGTGGAGAAGGTCTTCGTCCGGGTGAGTTCGGTGCTCTTCCTGCTCGATCAGGGCATGAAGAGCGGCATGCTTCGACTCGAGTTCCTCGGCCATTGCCTTGTCCATTGGTGCGGTTCCTTTCGGTTCAGCTTGTCACCGTCGCGTAATAAACCACGAAACGAGTCCCTTGTCTTGCGGCTTGTCACGCTTCAACGGCAGTCCGCGACGGCCTGTCGTTAAAGCTTCGGCATTCCCATAGAGGTATCTGACCGCTCATGAGCGACATCAATCCGGTCGGCATTTTGGATTCGCTGAAGGCGGAGCACCGCTCGCTCGACGAGCGCATCCAGATCCTCTCGTCCGAGCCGATGGGGGACCAATTGGAGCTGGCGCGGCTCAAGCGCCGCAAGCTGATGATCAAGGACCAGATTCAATTGATCGTCGACAGCAGCGTGCCGGACATCATCGCCTAGACCGTCCCGGTCAGAGACAGGGTGAAACGCGACCTCAACCGCGACAAGGTTCGGACGTTTTCGCACGGCAAGAAGAGTGGCACTGTGATGACCATGGACGAATCGGACATGCCGGAGCCTGAGGTGCGCATCACGTCGCGCCTCATCGACTCGCTTTATACGGAAGCGATGCTGCTCGCCGACGAGGCGCGGGCATATTTCGACGATGCCGGCCGCGACGAGCGCTCGACGCTCGAGCCGTTCGCGCGCGTCGGATTTGCCTGCGAATCGCTGAAAGTCACAACCCGGATCATGCATATCGTGGCCTGGCTGCTTACCCAGCGGGCGATCGAATCCGGTGAAATCATCCAACGCGAGGGACGTCGCCCCGAGCGCAAATTGGGGCAAGCGCAGGACAGCGATCCTGTCGTGGTGAACGCGTTGCCGCCCTCGGCGCGCAAACTGATCAATTCGAGCATTGACCTATACGCGCGGGTGAAGCGGCTGGACGACGGAGTGGTCGAGGCGGACGTTGCGCAGAGCCCGGCTCGCGCGCTGATGGGTCGGCTCGAACGTGGACTCGGCGGCCTGAGCCACTAACATCCCCGGGGTCATGAGACCCTTTACGTTCAATCCCGGACCCCGATTGCTCGCCGGCCCCGATCAAGCCGGGTCACTCGCGGAGAAACTACCGCCAGGTCCATGCCTGCTAGTGACGGACCGCGATCTCCTTCGCTTGGGCCTCACCGACGCCTATCGCGAGGCAATCGGCGCAACCCGAGACGTCGTCGTTTTCGACGCCGTGGAGGCGGATCCAAGCAAGGAAACGCTGTTAGCTGCGACTGACGCCGGCCGAGCTGCCGGTGCTGCGAGCGTCGTTGGTCTCGGCGGCGGCAGCCCAATGGATGTGGCCAAGCTCGCGGCTTACTTGCTCGGCTCGGGTGACGTTCTGGACGAGATATGGGGCGTCGGGATCGCACGGGGGCAACGGCTGCCGCTGGCGCTGGTGCCGACCACCGCCGGGACGGGGTCTGAAGCGACGCCGATCTCGGTCATTACCTGCGAGGGTGGGACGAAGCTTGCGGTCAACTCCCCGCCACTGATTGCCGATTGGGCGGTACTCGACGCCACCCTGACGCTCGGCCTGCCGGCTCATGTGACGGCTGCAACGGGGATCGACGCTATTGTGCATGCGGTTGAGGCGTACACCTCCGCACGGCTCAAGAATCCTTTGTCCGATGCATTAGCGCGAGAGGCGCTGCGGCTACTTAGCAGTAGCCTGCTTACCGCGATCGACCTACCAGGTGACGTCGAAGCGAGGTCGGCAATGCTGCTTGGAGCTCATCTCGCCGGGCTCGCTTTTGCCAATGCGCCGGTCGCCGGCGTCCACGCCTTGGCCTATCCGCTTGGAGGGCTGCACCATCTGCCGCACGGCCTTTCGAATGCGCTCATGCTGCGCCACGTCCTTGCGCACAATCTGGAGACAGCGCGGGATCAATATGCCGAGCTGGCGGAGATCATCGAGCCCGACTGTGCGGGGCAGGGGAGCCAGGCGCGCGCTGCCCTGCTGATCGAGCGATTGAATGACTTGGCCAAGCGCAGCGGGCTTGAGTTGCGCCTGCGCGACCATGGCCTGGCGTTCGAGGAAGCGCCGACGCTGGCGCGCGAGGCGATGAAACAGACGCGCCTGCTGGTGAATAATCCGTGCGAAATCAATGAAGCGGATGCCCAGCGTCTCTATGAGGCGGCGTGGTGAGCCGCGAGCAGCCGGCGGCGAGATCTGACTTCAAGGTTTGGCGTAGCTTCGCAACGCGATGGGCGGACAATGACGCGTACGGCCACGTCAACAACACCGTCTACTACCAATGGTTCGACAGTGCGGTGAATGCCTGGCTGGTCGAACAAGGGCTGCTGGACATCCAGCATGGCGACCCGATCGCACTCGTGGTAGAGACGCGCTGCGCCTATTTCGCGCCGCTCGAATTCCCGCAGGATGTGGAGGTGGGTCTGGCGATCGCGCACGTCGGCCGCTCCAGCGTTCGCTACCGCATCGGCATCTTCGGTGCCGGGGAAGACACGGCTGCCGCGCAAGGCGAATTCGTCCACGTGCTGGTCGATCGTGCAAGCCGCCGGCCGGCAGAGTTCCCCGCGCGCTGGCGCGAGGCTTTCGCTGCAATTAGCTAGCGCAAATACGCGCCCGCGAGGCGGCATACTGTTCCGCCAGCAGGTCGACGAGTTCAGACGCCGTGCGCACTTGATCGACAGCGCCGATGCCCTGGCCGGACCCCCAGATATCGCGCCAAGCCTTGGACTTGTTCGATCCTTCGGAGCCGAACTTCATCGTGTCGAGACTGCCCGCCGCGAGATTGTCCGGGTCCAGCCCGGCGTTGACGATCGAGGAGCGCAGATAGTTGCCGTGCACGCCGGTGAAGAGGTCCGAATAGACAATGTCCGCGGCGCTGCTTTCGACGATCGCCTGCTTGTAGGCTTCGGGCGCATTCGCCTCTTCGGTCGCAATGAAGGAAGAACCGACATAGGCGAGGTCAGCCCCCGCAGCCTGCGCTGCCAGGATCGCGCCGCCGGTCGCGATCGAGCCGGACAGGATCAGCGGACCGTCGAACCAGCTGCGGATTTCCTGCACCAGCGCAAACGGGGACCAACGTCCGGCATGGCCCCCCGCACCGGCCGCAACCGCGATAACGCCGTCCGCGCCCTTCTCGACGGCTTTGCGCGCGAAGCGATCGTCAATGACGTCGTGCAGCGTAATACCGCCCCAGCCATGCACCGCATCGTTGAGCTCGACGCGCGCGCCAAGCGACGTGATGACGATGGGCACTTTCCACTTTGCGCAAACCTCGACGTCATGTTCGAACCGGTCGTTTGATCGGTGGACGATCTGGTTCACCGCGTAGGGCGCGGCAGGCCGTTCCGGATGATCGCGATTCCAGGCGGCGAGCGCTTCGGTAATTTCGTGCAGCCACTCGTCGAGCAGCGATGAGGGCCGCGCATTGAGCGCGGGGAAACTGCCGACGATGCCGCTGGTGCATTGCGCGACCACCAGCTTGGGGTTGGAGATGATGAAGAGCGGTGAGCCGATCACCGGAAGACGAAGGTTCTGCAGGATCGGCGGAAGGCTCATAGCTGGTGATACTCCCGATACCATTTGACGAAGCGCGGAACGCCCTCGTCGATGGTGGTGCTAGGTTCGAACCCGTGATCGCGTTCGATCGCGCTGATATCTGCGAAGGTCGCTTCGACGTCACCGACCTGCATCGGCTTGAGGTCGAGCACGGCCTTCCGCCCAGTTTCCTGTTCCAGCAGCGCGACAACCTTCATCAGGTCTTCGCTGCGGCTGTTGCCGATGTTATAGACGGCGTGGGTGGCGGTGCTGCCGCCAGCTTTGACCTCGCCATTGTCGGCTGGAGGACCGTCGAGGCAGGCGACGATCCCGCGGACTATGTCGTCCACGTAGGTGAAGTCGCGCAGCATCTTCCCGCCATTGAACAGGGGCAGCGGATCGCCGGCGTAAAGGGCCTTGACGAAGATCCACATCGCCATGTCCGGCCGGCCCCACGGACCGTAGACAGTGAAGAAGCGCAGGCCGGTCAACGGCAGCCGATAGAGACTGGCATAACTCTCGCTGATCAGTTCGTCCGCTTTCTTGGTCGCGGCGTAAAGCGAGAGCGGGTGGTCAACCCGGTCCTCGACGCGAAAGGGCAGGGTTTTGTTGCCGCCGTAGACCGACGAGGATGACGCATAGACCATGTGCTTCACACGCCGGTGGCGCGCGACTTCAAGCATGTTGCAATGGCCGACGAGGTTCGACTGCACATAGGCCGACGGGTTTTCGATGCTGTAGCGGACACCCGCCTGTGCGCCGAGATGCACGATGCGATCGAAGTCCGCGCTGTCCGTAACCCTTTGCAGAGCCTCAGCGTCAGCGAAGTCGATGCGTTCGAAGCGGAAACTATCGCCGTAGGTGTCACGCAATCGCGCCAGGCGCGCTTCCTTCAGACGCGGATCGTAATAATCGTTGACGCTGTCGATTCCGATCACGGTCTCGCCGCGCTCAAGCAGGACATGCGATGTCGCGGCGCCGATGAAGCCCGCTGCGCCGGTAACCAGGACAGCCATTGCCGTTCCATAGGGGGTGCTTCCGGCTGCTGAAAAGCCCTAGGGATGGGCACGTGAATCTTTCGTGGACCTTTGCGATCGATCGGGGCGGCACCTTTACGGACGTCGTCGCACGCGCATCCGACGGCCGGACCCGCGTCGAGAAGCTGCTGTCGGAGAACCTGGGACAGTATGAAGACGCAGCGTTGGAGGCGATCCGGCGCGTGCTCGGGGAAGAAGGGGGCGAGGTCGCCGAGGTCCGCATGGGGACGACGGTCGCGACGAACGCCTTGCTCGAACGCAAAGGCGATCGCGTGGCGCTGGCGATCACCCGCGGCTTCGGAGATGCACTGCGCATCGGGTACCAAGCGCGGCCCGATATCTTCGCGCGCCACATCGTCCTGCCGACGATGCTGTATGAAAGTGTCATCGAGATCGAGGAGCGGGTTGATGTCGAGGGCGACGTCATCGTTCCGCTCGATGAAGTTGCGGCGCGCGGGGCACTGCAGGCGCTGAGAGAGCGTGGGTTCGACGCCTTGGCGATCGTGCTGATGCACGGTTGGCGGCATCAGGCGCATGAGGCGCGGCTCGCCGAGATCGCGCGCGAGTTGGGCTTCTCACAGGTGTCCGTGAGCCATGAAGTCGCGCCGCTGATCAAGCTGATCGGGCGCGGGGATACGACCGTCGTGGACGCCTATCTTTCGCCTGTGCTGCGCCGCTACGTCGATCGCGTCGCGGCCGGGCTGCCGGATGGTGCAGACCTTCACTTCATGCAGTCGAATGGTGGACTGGCCGAAGCCACAGCGTTCCGCGGAAAGGATGCCATTCTGTCGGGGCCGGCGGGCGGCGTCGTCGGGATGGTTGCCGCTAGCGAGCCGCATGGCAACGCGCGCTTGATCGGCTTCGACATGGGCGGGACCTCGACCGACGTGTCGCACTATGCTGGTCGTTTCGAGCTGGCCAACGAGAGCGTTGTGGCAGGCGTGCGCATCCGTGCGCCGATGATGCAGATCCACACTGTCGCCGCCGGGGGCGGATCCATTTGCCGGTTTGATGGCATGCGCTTTCGGGTGGGGCCGGAGAGCGCCGGCGCGAATCCCGGGCCGGCTTGCTATCGCAACGGAGGACCGTTGACGGTCACCGACTGTAATCTGTTCCTTGGACGCATCGCTCCCGCGCAGTTTCCGGCGGTGTTCGGGCCGGGCGGCGATGAGGAGCTAGACAAAGCCGCATCCGTGGCGCGGTTACAGGAGGTCGCCGACCAGCTAGGCGGCAATAAAGGTCTCGACGAAATCGCGCGCGGCTTCCTCGACATCGCCGTCGACAGCATGGCCGCAGCAATCCGCAAGATCTCGGTCGCGCGTGGGCACGATGTTTCGAAATATGCGCTCGCGTGCTTTGGTGGCGCGGGCGGTCAGCATGCGTGCGCGGTGGCCGATGCACTCGGCATGGAGCGCATCCTGATCCATCCGCTTGCCGGCGTCCTCTCAGCCTACGGGATCGGCATCGCCGACGTGAAAGCCATTCGCGAGGTCAGCTGGCTAAGGCCACTTGGCGAGGACTTCTCCTTGGTGCTGCGCGACCTCGAAGAACGAGCGCGGAATACGCTACTCGAACAGGGTCTTCACAGTGAGCGTATCGAGCTGCATCGTCGCGCGAGGCTGCGAACGTCCGGTAGCGATACGACCATCGAGGTGCCGATCTACCCACCTGTCCAGATGCACGCGGAGTTTGCAGCGCTGCATCGCCAGCGTTTCGGATATTGGGATGCGGCTGCGGAAGTCATCGTCGATGCACTGGTCGTCGAGGCACTGGGACGAACGAAACTTACTCAGTCCGAGACGCGGATCGAAGCCTGCGAGCGCTTCGAAGGACCCGCGCTGATCTTTGAGCCGACTTCGACCATCGTCGTGGAAGCCGGGTGGAGCGCGGAACGCGCCACCGACGGGACTTTGGTGCTCACTCGGTCGGTGCCGCTGGAGCGAGCACGGGCCATTGGAACGGACGTTGATCCGGTGCGGCTCGAGATTTTCAACAATCTGTTCATGGCGATCGCCGAGGAGATGGGCGTTGCGCTGCAGTCGACGGCGACCAGCGTGAACATCAAGGAGCGGCTCGATTTCTCCTGCGCGATTTTCGACGCGTCGGGCGCATTGATCGCCAATGCGCCACACATTCCGGTGCACCTCGGCTCGATGGGAGAGAGCATCCGTACGATCATCGACGTGCGCGGCGAAAGCCGTGACGGGCGAGGCATCCGGCGCGGCGACGCCTATGTGCTGAACGATCCGTATCGGGGCGGCACGCACCTGCCCGACATCACCGTGATCGTGCCGGTTTTCTATGACGGCGACGCCCAACCGTCCACATTCGTCGCGGCGCGCGGACACCATTCCGACATTGGCGGCATCGCGCCCGGCTCGATGCCGCCAGACAGCCGCAGCATCACTGACGAAGGCGTACTGATCGACAATGAACTGCTCGTCGATGAGGGGCATTTCCGCGAGGCCGAAATGCGCGCGCTGCTCAGCGCAGGCGAGTGGCCGGCGCGCAACCCTGACCGAAACATCTCCGACCTCAAGGCGCAGTTGGCGGCATGCACGCGCGGCGCTGAAGTGCTGCAGCAGACGGCGCGCGATTACGGCGCCGATGTGGTTGCGGCATACATGCGCCACGTGCTGGCCAATGCCGAGGAGTCCGTGCGGCGCTTGCTCGACCGGCTGGACGATGGCGAGTTTGACTATGAGATGGACAATGGCGCCCACGTCCGCGTTGCCATTCGTATCGACAAGGAAGCGCGCTCGGCCACTTTCGATTTCACCGGAACCAGCGCCCAACTGCCCGAAAATTTCAACGCGCCATACTCAATCGTTCGCGCTGCCTCGCTGTACGTCGTGCGCACGCTGATCGACGATGCCATTCCAATGAACGACGGCTGCTTGCGGCCAATCGAGTTGATCGTACCCGAAGGATCGATGCTCAACCCCCGCTCGCCGGCCGCGGTGGTCGCGGGCAATGTCGAAACCAGCCAGGTCGTCACCGATGCCTTGTTCGCCGCAACCGGACGGTTGGCGCCCTCGCAGGGGACGATGAACAATTTCACGTTCGGCAATGAGCGCTACCAGTATTATGAAACGATTGCTGGCGGCTCAGGCGCCGGGCCCGATCACGACGGCACCAGCGCCGTGCAGACGCACATGACCAATAGCCGCCTGACCGATCCCGAGATCCTGGAAACCAGGCTGCCGGTGCGGCTCGATCAGTTTGCCATCCGCCGCGGCTCCGGCGGGCACGGAGCGCATCGAGGCGGCGACGGTGTGGTTCGCGCGATAACCTTCCTTGAGCCGATGCGGGCGAACATTCTGGCCAACCGGCGCCGTGTGCCGCCGCGCGGCATCAAGGGTGGCGCCGACGCGATGGCCGGGCAAAATTGGGTAGAGCGGGTGGACGGCACCGTCGAAATGCTGAGCGCGACCGCGTACGCCGAGATGCGGGTGGGCGATCGTTTCGTGATCGAGACGCCGGGCGGCGGAGGCTTTGGGGGGAAGAGCGAATGATTCATTATTGGCCGCTGCTTGGCATTGCACTTGTCGTCATCGGCTTCGCGCTGCGGTTCAATCCATTGCTCGTGGTGGCGGCGTCAGCAATCGTCACGGGGTTGCTTGGCGGCCTTGATTTTCTGAAGGTGTTGGGAACGCTCGGACACGGTTTCAACGAAAACCGCTACGTGACGGTGATCTGGATCATCCTGCCCGTCGTCGGTCTGCTTGAGCGATATGGGCTGCAGGAGAGGGCGCGCGACCTGATCGTGTCTATCCGTGGCGCGACCGCCGGCCGGTTGCTCGTCATCTACCTCGGCTTGCGCCAGATCCTGTCGGCGCTGGGGCTTACCACCGTGATGGGGCATCCACAGACGGTGCGTCCGTTGATCGCGCCGATGGCAATAGCCGCGGCGGAGAAGCAGCACGGTGCACTCGATGAAGACACAAGCGAACGCGTCAAGGCGATGTCTGCCGCAACCGACAACGTCGGCTTATTCTTCGGCGAGGACATCTTTCTTGCCGTTGCTTCGATCCTGCTGATCCAGGGATCGCTCGCGAGCTTCGGCATTCACCTAACGCCATTCCAGCTATCCGTCTGGGCGATTCCCAGCGCCATCTGCGCGTTCCTGATTCACGGCACTCGACTGATGCTACTCGATCGCAAGCTGGGCGCGCGCGCATGATCAACCTGCACTGGCTTTATGTCGTCGCCGGCGCAGTGTTCGCCGGTTTCGCCGCGGGAAGCGTGCGTGACGAAACCAATCCAAAGCGCTTGGGCAATACCATCTTCTGGTTGTTGCTTACGGTGAGTTTCTGGTTCGGCGACTTCTTCGGCGACATTGGCAATGGCGTGCTCGTACTCCTCATCGTTGGCATCGCCGGCTTCAACCTGATCGGGCGCGGATCGAAGGAGACGACGACGTCGGCGGAGCGTGAAGTGTCCTCGAAACGCTTCGGCAACAGGCTGTTTTTTCCTGCGCTAGTCATCCCGTTCATGGCCTTCGTCGGGACATTGCTCATCAACTACACGCCGTTGAAGGGTCTGAATCTCATCGATCCGAAAGCGGTAACATTGGTGCTGCTTGGCGCCGGCGTCATCGTAGCGTTGATCATCGGTTATGTCTGGTTCTGTCCGCCGGCGCTGGCTGCCGTCGAGGAAGGGAGCCGCCTTGCCAACGGGATCGGCTGGGCAATGGTGTTACCGCAAATGCTCGCATCACTCGGCGTCATCTTCGCCGCGGCAGGGGTCGGCACCACCATCGGGAGCATGGCCGGAAACATCATTCCAAGCGGAAGCATCTTCCTCGGCGTGTTGCTCTACGCGCTGGGCATGGTCGTCTTCACCATGATCATGGGCAATGCCTTTGCCGCGTTTCCGGTGATGGCCGCGGCGATCGGGGTGCCGATCCTCATTCACACGGATGGCGGCAACCCGGCCGTGATCGGCGCGGTCGGCATGCTGGCCGGCTTTTGCGGAACCTTGATGACGCCCATGGCCGCCAACTTCAACATCGTGCCTGCCGCGCTGCTGGAGCTCAAGCACCAGCATGGTGTGATCAAGGCGCAGATCCCGACGGCGATCCCGCTACTGATCGCAAATATCGCGATCCTTTACGTCGCCGGGTTCCGCTTATGACCGAGCTGGACGCAGCAATGGCGTCGCGCATGGCCGGTATCGCGCTCGGCCACGTCTCGCTCGAATATCCGCACAAGCTCGATCATGTGATGACGTCCGATGCCGACGCGCGAACGCCGCGCGCGCTGCACCCAATCTTTTTCGGCAGCTTTGATTGGCACAGCTGCGTGCACGGCTGGTGGACGCTGCTGACGGTTCGCCGGCTATTTCCTGACATTCCCGAAGCGGCCGCGATCGATGAGCTTGCGCAAAGCAGCTTTACCGCCGCGAAAGTTGAGGTGGAGCGCGCCTATCTCGACCGTCCGTCCAGCCGAGGTTTCGAGCGGCCGTATGGGTGGGCGTGGTTGCTTTACCTGCACCTTGAGGCAAGCCGCCACGACCGTAGTTGGGCGGGAGACTTAGAACCACTGGCACGCGCCTTCGCCGCAAGGTGGCGCGATTATCTCTCGGTCATGACCTATCCGATCCGGGTCGGCACGCACTTCAACACGGCATTTGCGCTGACGCTATCCCTGGAATGGGCTGAAGCTTTCGACCCCGGTTTAGCCGATTTGATCAGGCGCAGCGCCCATGAATGGTATGGCAATGATCGCGATTGCCAGGCTTGGGAGCCCGGCGGTGACGAGTTCCTGTCTTCGGCACTGACTGAGGGCATGTGCATGGCGCGGGTTGATGCCGCAGGCTTTCCGACGTGGTTCGCCCAGTTTCTGCCTCGCGCTGCTCATCGCGAACCTGTCAGTTTGTTTACTCCGGCCATCGTCAGCGATCGCAGCGACGGCAAGATTGCGCATCTCGATGGCACGAATCTTAGCCGGGCCTGGTGCTGGCGATCCATCGCGCCGTTGCTACCGGCTGACGAGGCGGCGGTGGCGCTCGAAACAGCGACGCAGCACCTGGAGACAGCACTCCCTCACATCGCCGGCGATTACATGGGCGAGCATTGGCTCGCGAGCTTTGCGCTGCTGGCGCTGCTTTCGCCCGGGAGCGACTGACAGACGGGCGTGGCTTGCAACAAGGCGTCGCCGCCGATCGCCTGATAAGTGCTCACGATATTCTGTGCCGCGCTCAGTTTGACCTGCACGCTCGTTTGCTGCGCAGAGTAATAGGACCTTTGCGCGTCGAGCACAGTCAGGAATGGGTCGATGCCGGCGCGGTATCGGGCTTCGGTAAGGGTGTACGTGTCAGCCGTTGCCGCTTGCTGCCGCGCGCGAGCGGCGATTTCGTCGTTGATCGTGCCACGCCGGGCGAGCGCGTCGGACACCTCGCGGAACGCGGTTTGGATCACGCCTTGGTAATTGGCGACAGCAGCTTCGCGCTGGGCTTTGCTGAGCCGCACGTTGGCCTGTCCCGCGCCGGACTGGAAGATGGTGTACGTTCCATCGGCGCCGGCGCTCCAGGCAAAGGCGCCTCCAGTAAACAATTTGGTCAGCGCAGTGCTCGCGAACCCGAGCAACCCAGTGAGCGTGATCCGCGGGAAGAGGGCGGCGCGTGCGGTCCCAATCTGGGCGTTCGCCGCCTTCAATTCATATTCGGCCTGCAGCACATCGGGACGGCGCAGCAGTACATAGGAATCGAGGCCGGCTGGCACCGGCGTGATACGGCCGAATGCCTCGTCGATCGAACCGGAAAGCAGGCGCTGATCGATCGGCGCGCCCACGAGGAGCTGAAGCGCGTTGATATCCTGAGCCACCGCCGTGCGCTGTCGCGCCAGATCGGCCTGTGCGCCACTTAGTATCTGTTCGGCCTGTCGGAGGTCGGTGCGCGGCGCGACGCCGCCTTCTAACCGCGCGCGCGTCAGCCGGACGCTCTTTTCCGCGCTTGCCGCCGTCTGCTGTGCGATGAGCAGCAGGCTGGAATCGGCTGCATGATCCAGCCACGCGCTGGCGATATTGGCAACGAGGGTAAGCCGCGTAGCACGTGCTCCAGCCTCGGTCGCAAAATAGCGCTGCTGCTGGACATGGGTGAGGGATCGAACCCGCCCGAATAGATCGAGCTCGAAATTCGGAACGCTGATGTCCGCCGAATAATTTGCTGTTGTGTCGTCCTTCGTCCCGCGCACCATTGCACCCGCGCCGGCACTGACGGTCGGCAGCTGATTGGCGCGCTGAATGCGGTACTGTTCTCGCGCTGCCGCGATGTTGGCCGCAGCGGCCATCAGGTCGCGGTTGTTGACCAACGCCTGTGCGATCAAGGTCTGTAAGCGTGGATCCTGGAAGACTTGCTGATACGTAAGCACCGGCAAACCAACTTCCGCCTGCGCGAGATAGGGATCGCCGACAGGCCACGATGAGGGAACCGCGGGCGCTGGCCGCGCATATTGCGGCTCCATCGTCGCGCACGAGGTTGCCAGCAGAGCGATCAGGGAAATTGCGCGCTTCATGCTTCTGCCTGCCGTCGATTGCGAAGCCGTTCCCTGACTGCTTTCAGGCCGTCGCGAACGCCGCGGCGGACCATCACGAAAAAGAACGGGATGTAGAAGATCGCCAGCGCCGTGGCCGTCAGCATGCCGCCAATCACCGCGGTGCCGATGGCGATGCGGCTATTGGCGCCCGGGCCGGTCGAGAGCGCCAGCGGCAAGACGCCGAAAATGAAGGCGAAGCTCGTCATCAGAATCGGCCGCAGCCGGATTTTCGCCGCTTCGATGGCCGCGTCGATCACACGCGCGCCCTCGCGCTCGGCGCGTTCGGCGAATTCCACCATCAGGATCGCGTTCTTGGCTGATAGGCCCATGGTCGTGATCAGGCCGACCTGCAGATAGACGTCATTCTGCAGTCCACGCAGGGTGACGAAGAAGATTGAGCCGACGAGACCGAGCGGGATGACGAGCAGCACGGCGACCGGGATGGACCAGCTTTCGTAGAGAGCTGCCAGGCACAGGAAGACGACGATCAGCGCCACGCCGTAGAGGATCGGCGCCTGACCGGAGGACAATCGCTCCTGATAGGACTGACCCGCCCAGGCGACGTCGATGCCCGGCACCTGCCGCGCGATGCTCTCGATTGTATCCATCGCGGTGCCTGAGCTGACGCCCGGCGCGCCCTGACCATTCAGTTCGAACGAGGGGTAGCCGAGGAATCTCGAAGAGCTGGTCGGCGTCGTCATCCAGCTGGTCTGCGCGAAGGACGAGAATGGGACCATCGCGCCCTGGTTGCTGCGGACGAACCACTGATCGATGCTTTTCGGATCGGCCCGGTACGGAGCATCACCCTGGACGTAGACGCGTTTTACGCGGCCACGGTCGATGAAGTCGTTCACGTAGCGTCCGCCCCAAGCCGTCGAAAGCGTCGTGTTCACATCTCCGGAGCTTAAGCCGAGAGAGGCGACGCGCTGCTGGTCGATGTTGACCTTCAAACTGGCAACGTCGGGAAGCTCGCTCAGGCGGACGGACGAAAGCTGCGCGTTTCCTTCGGCCATAGAGAGGATGCGATCGCGAGCATCCTCGAACTGCTCCTGCGAGAGCCCGCCGGTATTAAGCAATTCCATTGTGAAGCCGCTCGACTGACCGAGTCCGCGGATCGCGCCGGGGACAAGCGCGAAAACCTGCGCGTCGCGAAGGCCCCGGAAAGCGCCGGAAGCACGCTGCACGATGGCGTCGGCCGTGTTGTCCTTTCCGCCGCGATTTTCGAAGTCGGTCAGATTGAGGAACGCCTGACCGGTGTTCTGGCCCGCCGCGCCCTGGCCGCCGCCGGCGACAGTGAAGAAAGTCTTGACGTTCTTCTTCTCAGGACCGCGCAAGAAGTAGTCCTCGACCTGCCGCTGAACCTGCCGGGTGCGCTCCATCGTCGCGCCGGCGGGAAGCCGGAACTGCACCGAGGCGAAGCCCTGGTCCTCGGTGGGCAGGAAGCCGGTCGGCAGCCTGACGAACATGATCATCAGGATCGCAACGACGCCCGCGTAAATGGCGAGGAATAGCCACCTGCGGTCGACCACCCGGATGACGGAGTTCACGAACCAATCGCGAAAACGGTCGAAGCTGTCGTTGAACCAGATGCGGCCGCGTTCGACCCGATGGGCAAGGCCTGGCGCCTTCCGGCCGACCCAACTTTCCTCCACCGTTGCGTGGTTGCGCTTCAGCAGGTTGGCGGCAATTGCGGGGCTCAGCGTCAAAGCGATGAACACGGACAGCACCATGGCCGCGACGATGGTCGCCGCGAACTGCCGATAGATGACGCCGGTCGAACCGCCGAAAAAGACCATCGGAAGAAACACGGCGGACAGGACCAGCGCTATGGCGACGAGCGCCATCTGGATCTGCTCCATCGACGCGACCGTCGCGTCGCGCGGGCTCATGTCCGGATTTTCTTCCATCAACCGTTCGACGTTCTCGACGACGACAATGGCATCGTCGACAAGGAGGCCGGTCGCGAGCACCAGCCCGAACAACGTCATGGTGTTGATCGAGAAACCGAGCGCGTAGAGGATCGCGAACGTCCCCAGCAGCACCACCGGCACGGCGATGAATGGGATGAGCGTCGCCCGCCAGCTTTGCAGGAAGACGAACATCACGAGCACAACGAGGAGAACCGCCTCGAACAGCGTCTTCACGACTTCCTTGACCGACAGTTTGATGAAATCAGTGGAATCGTTGGCGAAGGCATAGGTGTAACCGGCCGGCATGCGCGGTGCGATTTCCTTGACCTTCGCCTTGACTAGATTGGCAGTGCGCAGCGCGTTGGCGCCGGGCTCGAGCGAGATACCGATGCCGGCGCCGGGGTGACCGTTGGCTCGGATCGTTGCCGAATAATTGTCGGCGCCAAGCTCAACTCGGGCGACGTCGCCCAGCAGGACTCGGGCGCCAGTCGGGTCGGACTTCACGATGATGTTGCGAAATTGTTCGGGCGTCTGGAAGCGCGATTGGGCGGTGACCGTCGCGTTCAGCATTTGACCTTCCGGCGCGGGAAGGCCGCCAATCTCACCGGCTGCTACTTCGGTATTCTGGTTCTGGATCGCGCTAATGACGTCGCTGGGCATCAGGTTGACGCCCGCAAGCTTCTGGGGGTCGAGCCAGATGCGCATTGCGTAGGACGAGCCGAAGACGTTGACGTCGCCGACGCCGGGGACGCGCGACAGCTCGTCCTGGATATTGGTCGTGAGCCAGTCCGACACGTCGACATTGGTGCTTTTGTCGGTCGTGTCGCTGATGGCGACGATCATCAGGAGATCCGGCGATCCCTTGGTGACGCGGACGCCCTGTTGCTGCACTTGCGTCGGAAGCCGCGAAATTGCCGCCTGGATCGCATTCTGCACCTGCACCTGCGCGATGTCGGGATCGATCCCCTTCTGCAGCACGACGCTGATCGACACGGACCCGCGCGCCGTCGAGGACGACGAAAAATAGAGCATGCCGTCGATGCCGGTGAGCTGCTGTTCGAGGATTTGGGTAACGCTGCTTTCCAGCGTTGAGGCCGACGCTCCTGGATAGGTGGCGCGAATATTGATCTGGGTCGGCGCGACGTCGGGATATTGCGCGACCGGCAGCTGCACGATCGCGCCGATCCCCATCAGCATGATGATGATGGCGATCACCCATGCAAAGATCGGGCGATCGATGAAGACCTTGGACATCGGCTAGCGGCTCGGCCCGGCGGCGTTCCTTGCGCCCTGAGGCCGCGCCGCGACCCGTTGAGGAGCGGTCGCCGGCACTGGCTTGATTTGAGCGCCATCCTTCAAGGTGCCCGTGCCTTGGGTGATCACCTTTTCGCCCGGCGCCAGGCCGCCGGTCACGATCCAGTTGGGCCCAGATGTCCTACTCGTCTGCACGGTGCGTTGAACGGCCTTGTTGCCTGGTCCGACGACGAACAGTGTGGCGTTGCCCTGCGGATCGCGTTTGATCGCAGTCTGCGGGACCAGGATTGCATCCGTCTGCACGGCTTGTGCGAATTGGGCCGTCACGTACATTCCGGGTAACAGCACGCCCTGGCCGTTCGGAAAGCGCGCACGGATCGTGACGGTGCCCGTCGGCTCATCGACGATCACCTCACTAAATTCGACCGTGCCGGTAAAGCCGTAGTCGGAACCGTCCGGCAGCTTGAGCCGCACCTGCGCCGACGCAGGCACCGCGCCGCCTTGGGCCAACGCCTGCCGGAGCTTGAGAAGCTCGGCCGCCGATTGCTTGATGTCCACATAGATGGGGTCGAGCCGGGTGATGGTCGCGAGCGCATCGGCCTGGTTGGCAGTGACCAGCGCACCCTCGGTGAAGTTGGACAGCCCGATGCGCCCCGTGATCGGCGCAGGAACGCGGGTGAAGCGCATGTTGACCTGGGCGACCCGCAAGGTCGCATTGTTCTGCGCGACCGCGGCATCGGCCTGGCGCGCCTGCGCCAATGCGTCGGTGTAATCCTGCTTGGAGATCGCCTCCATCTCGGCGAGCGGCTTGTAACGGGAGGCGCGGGTGCGGGCGGCCACTGCGCTAGCGCGGGCGGATTGAAGGTTGGCGGACGCCTGCGCGGCCTGCGCCGAATAGATGCTGGGATCGATTTGATAGAGGGTCTGGCCCTGGCGGACGATCGACCCCTCGCGGAAGTACCGCTTCTGGATTACGCCCGTCACCTGCGGGCGAACCTCTGAAACCTGGAAGGCAGCGACCCGGCCGGGCAGCGATTCCTGCAGCGGTACGCTGCTTTGCTGAACGACGACGAAGCCGACCTGCGCGGGACCGCGCTGGCCGCCGCGGCCACCGCGCTCCTGGCTGGGATCGGCGGCTTTACCGCAGGCACTAAGCAAAAAAATTGCCGCCAAGGCGGCGCCAAGGCGGGCGCTGTCAGAAGTCGTTGATCTCACGCAGTCGGCATTTTCGATAGTTAAGGGGGAATGCAACCCCTCCTAAAGGCCGATTGTGAACGTGCACGGAAGCAACCTTAACTTTCGATAGGCGGTCGGTGCGCTTCGACGAAAGACTATTTGAGGCGCAGACCTAACCAGAAAGTCCGCGGCGAAGCGCGCTCCACCGAGCCGTCTGAACCAAGCGCAGTCTGCACGAGGGAGTTCGTGATGTTTTCTCCGCGAACCTCCAACGCGAGCCTCTTGGTGATCGGTAGCGACCCAAACGCATCCAGCGTCACCACACCTTTGAGCCGGCGCTGGTTGAGATCGTCATCGAATTGGCCTGAAAGCGCTCGCGCCGTCATGGACAGCGAGCCACCCTTTTTCGAAGTCCAGCCGAAGGTTGCTGAAACCTGGTGCCTGGGCGTTTGGGCAGGGCGCTTGCCCTGAAGGGCGAAAGCCGCGCCGCCGGCATGAACGCGAGCGTCAACGAACGCGTATGAGAAGTTGAGGTCGAACGGGCCGGCGCGGCCGGTCACATCCGCTTCGATTCCGGAGGAGCGGATTTGATCGATATTCTGGCGCTGGCGATACGATCCTCCAGCAGCGACGAAGCCCACGATCGGGAAGGCAGCCGGGCCCGACCCGAGCGTGACATTGGCGATGGCGTCGTGAAGCCGCGCGGTGAAAACCGTTAGCGACCCGCTCCATTCATTCGCGAAACTCACGTCTATCCCGGCTTCCGCGCCCGTCATCGTTTCCGGCCTCAGTGCGGCATTCGGTCCCGTGGCATCGGGCCCTGCACGAAACGGACGATATAGCTCGTTTAAGGTCGGCAGGCGCCAGCCGCGATAGGCGACCGCCCGCAACTTCGCGCGCCGCGTCATCTGATATTCTGCCGCCAGGCGACCGCTCGTCTGCCAGCCGCGGCGATCCTTGAAGTGAACATCGTCGAGGATGCTGCCCGCGAGCGTCCGTTGGAGCAGATGCCCCTCGCTAATTGACCATCGGTCTTCTCGGACGCTGCCCGTAAGCCGCGTCGGGCCGAGGTTGAGCGTGGTCACCGCGAATGCGCCGACTGTTGAGGACCTTCCGCCCGCTTGCCGCAACCGCGTCGGCGACCCGGCAACGAACTGATAGCGTTCGTTCGTCTGGCCGCGGACAAAGCGCCCATCGATTCCCACTCGCACATCGAACCGGCCGGTGATCGGGGCCGCTTCGGCCCGGAAACCGTAGCCGCGCGACGGTACGCTATATTGGTCGAGCGTTTCGGTGCTCGTGGTCCTGCCCGCGTTCACGCTACTGAACTGCGATGCGAAGTTGCGGTTCTGCGCGTAGCCGAGCAACGACCAGCCCCCGCCAACCAGGCGCAGCGAAGTGTCCACGCCCCGACCGCGGTTCGTCGTGAAGGCGACGCCTCGATCCCGACGGTCGGAGAACGCGCTGACATTTGCCTGCAATTCTGTCTGGCCAAGCTTCTGAACGAAGCGGGCAGTGGCGGAAACTTGCCGATAGGGTGCGGCGCGATCGGCGGGCCCGCGAGTCGCGTTGGTGATCGGGACGAACCCGTCGCCGCGGGCGTACGCACCCGAGATGGTCAAGAAGCGGGAGGCTGACGCCGCGCCGACGCTCGTGCGTAAGTCGACGCTAGTTCGGCTTCCATACGCAGCGTCGCCCAAAGTGGAGAGCCCTTCGGTTGGGACCGCGCTCTCGATCTCGACCGTCCCCGCAAGCGCGCCCGGGCCATAATAGCCGCTACCGCCGCCACGGGTTACGCGGATCAGGCCGATGCGGTCTGTCGAGTAGGCGGGGAAGGATATCCAGCCGCCGAACGGATCGGCTTGAGGCACGCCGTCGACCAGCAAGAGCGCCCGGGATGAAGCATTTCCCCCTAATCCACGAAGCGTGATCGACTGGTTTGTCGCATGGCTCGACCGTGAGTCAGAGCGGCGAAAGCTTTGCAGGCCGGCGATGTCGCGCAGCACGTCTTCGAGCCGGCCACTTGCTGACTGCGCGATGCGGTCCTCGTTGATGGTGACGATCGATGCACCATTGGTCTCGCCCGGTCGCAGGCCGCGCCCTGTGATGACTATTGGTCCGCTGTCCGCAGCGAGAAGCACCAGGGGGGCAAACATTCGGATTCCGTAGCGCTGAAGGTCGTGAGCGGGGAGGGCTCATAGACCCGGGCGGCAGAAACCGCTCCCTAATGCAGGTTATCTTTCAGAACTTTAGGTTTGCTCCCGCGGTTCACGCCCCCATGCGCAACGGTAAGCAAAGACCCATTGAAGCCTCTCACACCGCTCAGGAATTTCATCGTCGCCGAGCCGAAGTGGAAATGGAAAAGGCGCTCGCGGAGGGCGAAATCTCGGTGTCGCTCCTCCATCTGGAGTTGGCGAAGATTCATCGGCAGCGCCGCGATCATCTAATGGCCGAGCAACGTTCAAGCCTGCGCGCGCAGCCATCTGCGATCTTTCGTACCGACAAAGAGGGCTGACGAAGGTTCGTCAGACCCGCTCGATGGCCAGCGCGATGCCTTGGCCCACGCCGATGCACATCGTTGCCAGTGCGCGCTTACCGCCGGTCCGCTGCAACTCTTCCGTCGCTGTGAGCGCCAAGCGCGCGCCCGACATTCCGAGAGGGTGACCGAGCGCGATCGCGCCGCCGTTCGGGTTCACACGGGCATCGTCATCGGCGACGCCAAGCTGACGTAGGACCGCTAGCCCCTGCGCCGCGAAAGCTTCGTTCAGTTCGATCACGTCGAAGTCCGCAATGCCAAGGCCCAGCCGCTTCATCAGCTTCTCGCTCGCCGGGGCTGGACCGATCCCCATGATCCGCGGTGGCACGCCAGCGACGGCCGCGCCGAGAATACGGGCACGCGGCGTCAAACCATGACGCCTTGCGCCTTCCTCCGAGGCGATGATCAACGCGGCGGCGCCGTCATTGACGCCGGACGCATTGCCTGCGGTGACGGTGCCGTCGGACCGAACTATGGGCTTTAACTTAGCTAGCGCTTCCAGCGAAGTCGCGCGCGGATGCTCATCCCTGTCCACGATGATCGCATCCCCCTTGCGCTGGGGGATGGCGACGGGAACGATTTCCGCGGCAAGTCTTCCGTTCGCCTGCGCCCGCGAGGCTTTCTCCTGGCTGCGCAGCGCGAACGCGTCCTGATCCTCGCGGCTGATCCCGAACTCTTGCGCGACGTTCTCGCCCGTGCTCGGCATCGTATCGTCGCCATAAGCGGACTTCATCTTCGGATTGACGAAACGCCAGCCAATGGTCGTGTCGTACATCTCCGCATTGCGGTCGAAGGCGCTGGTCGCCTTGGCCATGACAAAGGGGGCCCGACTCATGCTTTCGCTCCCGCCGGCGATAAGCAGATCGGAGTCACCCCCGCGAACGACCCGGGCAGCCATGGCGACCGCGTCCAGCCCCGACCCACACAGGCGGTTCAGCGTGACGCCGCCCGAACTGTCCGGCAATCCCGCCAGCAGCCCCGCCATGCGCGCCAGATTGCGATTGTCCTCGCCGGCCTGATTGGCGCAGCCAAGGATGACGTCGTCCAGATCGCTCCAGTCGACATTCGGATTGCGCTCGATCAGCGCTCGAATGGGAATGGCGGCAAGGTCGTCTGCGCGAACGCTGCGCAGCGCCCCCGCGTAACGTCCGATTGGGGTGCGCACGGCGTCGCAAATATAGGCTTCAGTCATGCGCCGCCGAATATGGGGAAAATGGTGGACGCACTAGGGCTCGAACCTAGGACCCGCTGATTAAGAGCCGACAAGCCGCCCCGGTCAGGTGATTTCAATCCAGTTCAATCAGCGCGCCCTGTCCACGTAAGTGACTGATTTGCTTGCTCAGCTGGATCGTTAGCGTATCACGGCGGTGCAGCGGGCAACAACGGAGATCGAAGATTTCGTTGCCCGTATGTTGCCCAAGGAGGGCCACACGTGTCGACGCCAAAAGAGGAACTCACCCAAAAGAGGTTGGAAAACCTCAGACCAGCGTCCAACGACCGCTATGAAATCGCAGACACCCATGTGAGCGGCCTGAGGGTAAGGGTCGGCACCGGGGTAGTAGAGTCCGGCGACAAGCGGCGAAGAGGTAAGGCCAGCCAAATAAGCTTTGTGCTGCTTGCTCGTTTCAAATCGAGTGGCAATCCAACTCGACGTTTTTTGGGCAGATTTCCTGAGATCAGCTTGAGCGACGCGCGTCAGAAGGCGATTGACTGGAAAGATTTGATCAGACGGGGTGTCGATCCTGCCGTCGAAGCAAAGCGTTTAAAGATTGAGGCCGAGGTTAAGCAACTGAATGCTCGGACGGCCAGCGAGGTTTTGGATCAATACGAGGCTGATAAGCTCACGAAGTTGCGCCGAGGCAAAGCAACCAGGAAAGCACTCGATGGCGACTGCGGTCTACTCGCGGATTTGAAGCACCGCGAGATTGCTTCCATCACGCGCGCAGAAATCCGATCGGCTTTACGAAAACGGGCACTCACATCACCAATCGCTGCCAATCGACAACTCGCTTACGCTAGCGCGTTTTTCAACTGGTGCGTGAGTGAGGAGATCATAGCCTCTAACCCAGCGCGATCTATCGCCAAACCTGCAAAAGAGAACGTTCGCGATCGAAATCACTCCGTAGATGAACTGCGAGAAGTTTGGGCCGCTGCAACGGCACTCGGATATCCCTTTGGTCCACTTGTGCGCCTCTTGATTGTGATTCCTATGCGCAGGGATGAGTTGGCCGCGATGCTAACGGCCGAACTTGATCTCGGCCAGGATGAGATAGGAGAGGGCATCTGGATTCTGCCCGCGGAGAGAACAAAGCGGGCTAATGCACTGAGGGTGCCGTTACCACCATTGGCGAGAAGCATTATCAAGGAGGCTATTGCCAGTGAAGCCCGCCCGTCAAAGAGTCCCTTCGTATTTAGCACGACTGAGAAAACTTCGGTTTCCGGCTTCGCCAAGGCCAAAAAGCGGATTGATCGACTGATTGCTTCCAAACGGGCGAAGGATGCTGAAGCTACCGGGATCGAGATGGCACCGATGCCTCATTGGACCTTCCACGACCTAAGGACGACGTTCACAACGCTCGCCTGTGAGGAGCTTGGCGTGGATGCGGCGATTGCCGACCGCATACTCAATCATGTCGCGAGCGCCACCACGTCCAAGATTATGCGCGTATACAACAAGTCGGAACTGTTCGAGCCGCGCCGTCAAGCATTGCATGCGTGGGAGGCGCTGGTTCGTTCCGAGCTGATGGGAGAAGCTAATGATCGGGTCATTCCATTGTCGCGTGGACGCATATGAGCACGGACCCAGTCATCCGATTGATGGCGCTGAATAGCGAGGATGCTGACGAAGCTATTCAAGTCTTATTTCCCTGCGGCATTCCGGTGCTGGATAACGGCACCGACGCTATTGAAGACGCGATAGTTGCGCTCACCGAGCTTGTTGAGGAGGCGATAACCCGAGGGGCAAACGAGGTGCTGCTCGATCTTACTGTGGCAGAGTTGCTCACGATTGAGTTGAAACGGAGGAAGCGCAAGCGGGGTCATCCCAGGGCGTCAGCCAGAGCGGATGTTTTACGCACCGCAACGCTGCGGTATGCGGAGGACCTTGCCAACTCTCTGCGCAACGAAGGCCACGGCATTGAAAAGGCTCGTTCGCTTGCCGCAATCGAGGCTTCTGAGCGTGCAATCAAAGCCGGAGACCAGATCGGACCCTCCACTATCGTCCGCAAAATGAAAGAAGCGGCGGCGGCTAGGAAAAAGCGAGCGCGGCCACCAACACGCAGAGTGTAGCTGAGCGCCAGAAACCGTCACGACGATATTCGATTTAAAGTTCGCTACTTTGCTCCCGCTGCTGGTTCATATGGAGGCCCCTCAAGTCAGGAGGCACCATATGGATGGAGCAATCGACGCATTCCTCGGTCGGGCAAAAGTGCGCGAAATGACCACGCTTTCGTATCCGACGATTAATCGCCTGCAGCGCGCGGGCCGCTTTCCGAAATACGAACAGATCAGTGCGGGTCGCGTGGGCCTGCGCAAATCCATTCTGACCGAGTTTCTCAATGGTCGCCGTGACTGGTCGACCGAGGGGACACGGATTTAATCGAGAGACAGCCCGGTCGCCCTCATACGGCGACCGGGCTGATTTTTGGTCCGCGGATTGATTTCCGCTCACGCGCCGGGAGCGGCTGGAAACGCACTCGGCCCGTCAGATTAACTTTTGGCGGATAGCGGGACAAGCGGGGTTTACGCGAGTTGGCGCTTCGCCCCCGTCCAGCAGAATGAAGCTGCCTTGGATGGTCCGGTATACTCCGACGGTCAGTGGTAAAGCCGGTTGTCCACAAAGAGCCTCGTTCCCTCTGAAGAACGTTTGACGTGGGAGTCGACACCCGCTCCCCCCGAAGCCTGGCTGGACGGCGAGGGGATATCTGCACCTTGGTTCACAATGAATGGCGACCACGGCCACGAAGCTCTCAGTTTCGATCGGTGGGGACCCCGATTGGCCCACGAACGGGCAGTGCAGGTAAACACGGCTGAGAACACCAGTAGGGCATCCCGATTCACTTACCCCTTCTAAGGGGGGAGTGACCCTCGCGGGTGGACGTGCTGCGCGCAGCCGACCTCCCGGGCTAGTTCGGGGTCCACTCTCGCATCATCAAACGATCATGAGCGGTAGACATGCGCGCGCGCGCGGAGCGGTCCTACTCGGCGCTCAAACATGCGTCAGCGCTACTCGAACCGGGGATGGCTACGCATGAGGGGGCGACTCGCGCGCGCGCGCGAACCGGCGGCTTCGGGTGGCACTTCGGCCGGGGCTGTTAAGGGCTCGCTGACTAGCTCGCAGTGCTACTCGCTAATGAAGCTTTTGATCCTTAGTGTAGATCAAGCTCCCGGGCAGCCATTGCGTGGGAAGGGGGCAACTTGAGGGCTACTCTGGGCCTCAAATAAAACCCTGAGAGGTGACTACAGGCCTTTAACTCGAAATAGGCGTGCGATCAGGCTGGATGAATGTTGCGGCCTGTGGCGGCTTCCTAGAGATTTTCAACTTAGTCACATTTCGTCAGACCGTTTCGACCCAAACGCGACGTTGCGCCGCGTCCGCTTTCAACCCATTGCAGACATTCGGCTTTAGTCCGATTGAGTTTGCGTGAGCGGATACGAGCCACCTACTCCACGAGATGCATTCCGCGTCTATGCAAAGTTTTGTCGGATGCTCGTTGAGCCAACCCTCATCGCCGTCGTGCTCCTGTTTCTCGAAGCCGAATGGTGGTGGTTTGTAGGTCTGCTCGTCCTATGGCTTCCGTTGGCCCGCATAAAGTTACAGGAGCTCCGCGACGAATGGAGCAGGTAAGGGTGGCGTTCCGCTCGATCCTGCCGGACCCTCGCGTCTGCTTTCGAACACTGCGGACGCTAGGCAGCCAAGCCACGCTTTCCCAGTGACGTCATTCACTGAACCCCTCTATCCTTGCCCATGCTGTGGCAACCGCACTCTTGGTGAACGGGCGGCCTATGAGATTTGCCCCGTTTCCTCTTGGGAGGATGATGACGCCGAAGAAGTATGGGGTGGGCCGAACAAGGATTTGTCGCTCACGGTCGCACGCGAGAACTACAAGCGCATTGGCGCTTCTGACCCAAGGAACTTAGCTCACGTTCGTCTGCCTACCAAGGAAGAGGCAGGCGAATAGCTAATGGCAGCTTTCCACCCATTGCGGACATACTGCGAAGAGCGCGGGAGAGCGTGTTGAAGAGGATGTTGTTGAGCTTGTGTCTCGCGTCAGTTTCAGCCTGTGCCACGAACGCGGACCGCGAGGCGGATCGGGCTGTGAAAGCGCTCGGTCTTCAAGCGGACGCCGCGCTTGAAGCGGCGCATAAGTGCCCCGTGCCCTCTGACATCGAGCGCATTGACGGCAAAGATGGAACGAAGCCGGAGCACTACCGCTGCCGACCGATCTATGATGTCCCGCGCTGATCAGAGGAACAGCTGCTCGCTTCCTCACCCAAATCCGCCACTAGCTTAGCGTCGGCTTCCGACCCATTGCGGACATTTGGTCGACGATCCACCGACCATTGCGGACATCAAGGCGTTTGGCCAAGGTATGTGGCGTGCATGGGCGGAGGTCGGCGATAAAGTTCGATTGGATAGATTTCGGGCCATCGTTGAAGGAGCCTGAGGCCCGAAAGCTGGATAAGCTTTTGCACAACTCCACATCGAGTTTGCTCGCGAAGCACTTGCGAGGCCGTGACGCTCCATTTTCGAAGATCTTCTGCTGGCTGCGATCGGACGAAGGCGTCTTCGAGGGGGCCGACACCTCCGGCGTGCGGCACTTGGAAGCGACTTTTCCGTTCGATGCCTACGACACCCGCGGAGCGGACCACTTGGCAATATTTGCTGACTGGCTGGTTCGGACAGTGGCCACCGGCGCACCTGAACTAGGCATCGATCGGACGCAGTGCAGCGCACTCGCGAAGACACTTTCAGCGGAGGAATATACCTATACGAGGGTCGACAAGCTGAAGGCACCAACCGGTCAACCCAAATGCGAAATTCGCTACCAACACACCCCCTGGGAACTCGTGATCACCGTCAACTGCAAGTTGGAGGACGGGCGAACGATCACGCGCACCTTGCGAGAGCATCCTTTCGCGCGTGATGAACTTGTCTACGGAAAGGCGATTACTCGATGCTCCGTCCATGACGGCGACCGTCTGGCGCTCGAAAGCTTCTTAGGCACTTTATTGGCTATCAGATAATGGCAGCTTTCCACCCATTGCGGACATTAGCGATCTGGGAGCCTGACCGATAAAAGCCTCCTCATGGTCGAACCGAGCACGAGAATGTTTCAAGTGCGCCTCACTCTCTGACGAACGTCCGCTTTCCACCCATTGCAGACATGGACCCGGTAGACCTATCGTTCCGCGTGAACCCCACGCCTGAACATTGCCGGGGCATCGTTCCTCTCATCATGGCGAGAGACGGCAAGCCAACGATGGTCGAGTTGTCGGGAGATCGGTCATTGACCGTGTTCAACATCGCGTGGGGAGAGGACCTCGGTGATGCCTACGAGCACCTGACAGCAAACGCCTCACCTTTTGTTGGAGACGCCGCCCCCGACATGTTTTTTACGGATGAGGTTGCCACCCTGGTAGACCCAAACACTGGCGCGGTGCTTTGGCGAACCGACGGAACTCCGAACGTCCGCTAACACCCATTGCGGACACTACGTAGTGGGTATCGGTCGTGGGTCTGTCGGCGATTTCCAGCCGGGCGGAAGCGGTTCTCGATAGCCTTCAGCCCTTACGAAAGCTTCACCGTATGCGAACCTAGCCGTCGCACCCTTGAACTCGAGCACCGGCTACTTGACGTCGCTCCTCCCGCGGTCCCACTAAGTAGGCATGGAAAGTCGGTGCATAGCTTTCGCCGGTAACAGTAAGTCGCATATTGCGTGCGTCCCCGAGCGACCTTCCTTCAACAGCAGGGCTGCGCCTTAAGTCCCTCCGAGCACGCATGGACTTTTGCAGCAGCCCTTCCGACCTCCTCGGGAGGGCCTTTTTGCAGCCGAGTGACGACCATGATCCTGACCATCTCGACGACAAATCAACCGGCTACGGACTTGGGCTTCCTTCTCATGAAGCATCCGGAGAACGTGCACGAGACGAGCTTGCCGTTCGGTCGGGCCATTGTGTTTTACCCTGAGGCCACCGAGGAGCGCTGCACGGCGGCCCTTATGGTCGAGGTCGATCCCGTCGAGTTGGTGCGCGGTAAGGCGGGTGCGGCGGGGCTGCAGGACCAATACGTCAATGACAGGCCGTATGCCGCGTCGTCGCTCCTGTCGGTAGCGCTTGGGAGGTCCCTTGGGACGGCCATGGGAGGCCGCTCAAAGCACCGGCAAGAGCTTGCCGACGCGCCGCTGCCATTTGAGGTGGCTGTGTCGCCACTTCCTGCACGGGGCCACAGGGAGCTGTTGGAGCGCCTGTTCGCACCACTGGGGTATGAGGTCACGTCGGAGCAGATTGCTCTAGACCCCACTCGACCAGATTGGGGTGACAGCCCGTATGTGCGACTGACCCTCAAGGGGAAGGTCAAGCTCTCCGATCTACTGGCGCACCTCTACGTGCTCGTGCCGGTGCTCGATAACAACAAGCACTACTTTGTCGGCCAGGACGAAGTTGAGAAACTCCTCCGTCGAGGGGAGGGCTGGCTCGACACTCACCCGGAACGCGAACTCATCATTCGGCGATACCTCAAGGGGTTCCGTTCGCTCGTGAAGGCCGCGACCGCCAGTCTCGAAGAGACGGTGGAGGCGGAGGAGCCGGAGGCAGCGGCGGAGCGCGATGCCATGGAGGATGCTCTTGAACGGCCCATCAGACTCAATGACGAGCGGCTGGATCGCGTCGCCAAGGAGCTCTCCAAGGCCGGGGCGGCGACTGTCATCGATCTCGGCTGCGGCGAGGGGAAGCTCCTGCAGCGTCTCCTCGGAGAGCGCACATTCACGCGCGTGGTTGGCGTTGAGGTCGCTCCTCGGGTCCTCGCTCGTGCCGCAGACCGGTTACGGCTGGAGCACATGCCGGACCTTCAACGGAAGCGGATTGAGCTGCTGCAGGGGTCATTGGTATACCGCGACGACCGCCTTGCCGGGTTCGATGCGGCAGCCGTCGTGGAAGTCATCGAGCACATGGATGCCGACCGCCTGACCGCCTTCGAGGCGGCGGTGTTCGCACATGCGCGGCCTCGGACGGTCATCATCACAACGCCCAACCGCGAATACAACGTGCTCTTTGAGAGCTTGGGGTCCGACAAGGTCAGGCACCCAGACCACAGATTCGAGTGGACCAGGTCGGAGTTCGCAGGTTGGGCCAAGCAGCTCGCAGAGCGGAATGGTTACACCGTCGAGTTCGACGGCATTGGGCCTACCCATCCCGAGCACGGGAGCCCGACGCAGATGGGAGTGTTCACCCAGTGCTGATCGAGATCCCCGAGTTCGCTCTCGTGCTCCTTGTTGGTGCCTCGGGCACTGGCAAGTCGACGTTCGCCGCGAAGCACTTCAAGCCGACGGAAGTCGTGTCATCCGACCGTGCTCGCGGCTGGGTCGCAGACGATGAGAACGACCAAACCGTCACCCCAGACGCCTTCGATCTTGTGCACACCGTCATTGAGAAGCGGCTCAAGAACAAACGGCTCACGGTGGTCGACGCGACAAACGTCCAACCGGAGGCCCGCAAGAGCCTCGTGGCCCTTGCGCGCCGTTGGCACGCGCTCGTGGTCGCCATTGTGTTCGACTTGCCGGAGCCGCTTGCGGCTGAGCGCAATCGCGAGCGCCCCGACCGACAGTTCGGACGCGGTGTCATCAAGCGTCAGATGGACTCCTTACGCCGCTCTCTCCGCCACATCGAGCGAGAGGGCATCCGCTACGTTCACAAGCTGCGGACCCCGGACGAAGTCGAGGCGGTCTCGATCGAACGGACCCGCCTGTGGGTGGACCGCCGGAGTGACACCGGCCCGTTTGATATCATTGGCGACGTTCATGGCTGCGCAGATGAGCTGGAGCGCCTGCTGGGGGACCTTGGTTATGCAGTTCAATGGGATGGCAAGGCCGTCAGCGTCACGCCTCCTGAAGGTCGGAGGGCGATCTTCGTTGGAGACCTCGTGGACCGCGGACCGCGTTCACCCGATGTGCTGCGGCTTGCTAAGTCGATGGTCGATGCAGGCACCGCGTTGGCCGTTGTCGGCAATCACGATGACAAGCTGAAGCGCCACCTGGACCGGCGGAACGTGAAGGTGAGCCACGGGCTCGCCGAGACTATCGAGCAACTCGCCCAGGAGCCGCCGGAGTTCGGCAAGGAGATGCGCGACTGGCTCGACCGGCTGGTGAGCCACTACGTGCTCGATGAGGGCAAGCTGGTCGTTGCTCACGCCGGTCTCAAGGAAGAGATGCAGGGCCGTGCTTCGGGCGCTGTGCGCTCCTTCGCGATGTATGGGGAGACCAGCGGCGAGGTCGACGAGTTCGGTCTGCCAATCCGCTACAACTGGGCAGCGGACTACAAGGGCACTGCGAAAGTCGTTTACGGGCACACTCCGGTCCTCGAAGCAGGCTGGGTCAATGGGACTATCTGCATCGACACAGGCTGCTGTTTCGGCGGCAAGCTCACTGCGTTGCGCTACCCGGAAATGGAGCTGGTCTCTGTTTCGGCCGAGAAGGTCTACTACGAGCCCATTCGGCCCCTTGCTGGGCCCGCCGCTGGGGCTGCGGGGGACACACGCCAGCTCAACATCTCTGACGTGCTGGGCAAGCAGGTCATCGAGACGCGCCAGATTGGTCCCGTTATTGTCCGTGAGGAAAACGCTGCAGCTGCCCTTGAGGTCATGAGCCGATACGCGGTCGACCCTCACTGGCTCATCCACTTGCCGCCGACCATGTCTCCGCCGGAGACCAGCTCGCGGGATGATTGGCTGGAGCGTCCGGAGGAGGCGTTCGCTTACTACTCCAGCAAGGGCGTCTCGACCGTCGTTGCTCAAGAGAAGCACATGGGCTCCCGAGCGCTCGTGATACTCGCTCGCACCCCTGAGGTCGCTGAGAAACGCTTCGGTGTCGCTGACGGATCTAGAGGCGTTGTGACCTCGCGCACTGGCCGTCGGTTCTTCAATGACGCCGAGATGGAGGCGGCTGTCCTTCATCGCCTGGACACCGCCATGGATGGGGCGGGCCTTTGGGAGGAACTCCAGTCGGACTGGGTTCTCCTCGACGCGGAAATCATGCCGTGGAGCCTAAAGGCGGACGCCTTGGTGCTCGGGCAGTATGCGCCGGTAGGTGCCGCTGCGACCGTTGCGCTTGCTGACGAGAAGGCGTTGCTCGAAGCAGCAGCATCTCGTGGTGTTCCCGTCGGGGCCCTTGCGCAGCACGCGGGGGAACGGTTGCGGCGAGCTGCGGCATACCGCGAGGCGTATGGCCGCTACGTATGGCCGTTCGGAGGGATCGATGACCTGCGGATAGCGCCGTTCCATATCCTCGCGACCGAGGGCTCCGTTCACTCGGACAAAGACCACCAGTGGCACATGGGCCTAGCCCATCGGCTCGCAGCGACCGACCCAGCACTACTGCTGGCCACGGACTTTCGCGTGGTCGACCTATCCGACGCCGAGCAACTCACCGCCGCTGTAGCGTGGTGGGAAAGCAAGACCGAGCAGGGAGGGGAAGGCATGGTAGTTAAGCCGCTCGACTTCGTTGCTCGCGGCAAGAAGGGCCTCCTTCAGCCTGCCATCAAGTGCCGCGGACGCGAGTATCTCCGGATCATATACGGTCCGGAGTATGACCTGCCCGAGAACCTCATCCGACTGAAGTCGAGAGGCTTGGGAGCCAAGAGAGCACTTGCTTTTCGAGAGTTCGCCTTGGGCCTCGAAGCTCTCCACCGCTTCGTCGAGCACCAGCCGCTGACCCGCGTTCACCAGTGTGTGTTCGGTGTGCTCGCCATGGAGAGCGAACCCGTGGACCCGAGGTTATAACCAACTGGAAGCAGTTAGTTTGGCAGACCCGCTGACAAGCTTGCAGCGACACCGAGCCGCTCTAACCCCCCGTATTATTTCGATCCACACTGAGTGGCATTGGCGACGAAGCAACGTCAGGGCAACTTCACCGCCCGGATGGGGAGACGACGCGCTGCAGACACGGCGGATGGACCTTTGGAGCGAGCTATACGCCAGACACCGAATTTGCTTCGGCGGCCTCCTGTTGGATTTCGACTTAGTCTTATTGAGTTGCTGGTTCTTTGGGTCGCGGATTTCGTAAGTAAGAAAGCCGCTGAAAACGCGTTGGAGGACCCAATGGGCGACCTAGACCCTGAACTCGCGACCGCAATTGCCTTCTACGACAACAAAGCCGCTACTGACCGTGCTTCTTTGGAAAGGTGGGAAAAGGCGCAAGATGCTATTCGCAGCCTTCTGTCGTGGCGCTGGGAACTGGTGTCGTCCTCGCGTTTAGCCACTGATGACTTTTCGTTGGGCTATGTAGTCGGATGTGCAGACACCGTGATGGAAATTTTCCGGTTAGACCGTGAGGCCCCAGAAGCCATCGCAAGTCATTTTGTAGTGTTTGCCGGTCTGTTTGGGACGGAAAACGGAGCGAGATATTTGACCCGTGTCCTGCGTTCGAGGTCGAGCGAAATGGAGCGGGGAGCGAAACTAGGCGGAGAAGATGCTTTAGAGTTTGCCGCTCACGGTAAGTGCGAAGAACACTGGCTCAAGCACGTTCACGGCTTCAGGACGTCGGAGTAACCGGTTGGACGGCTAAACGGTCTGAATTGGATCGACGAACTGTCACGCCGATCCCGCCAATCTCCAAGGGCATTATTGCCCACGTGGCTCCAGTGTCGTCTGGTCAAATGCGACATAGTCGAAGTCCGGGTTCGTTCAGCCGGACTCGCGTCTAGTAAATGATCAACTCTTGATAGCTGCTTGCGAGTGAAGAAAATCTAATCGTTGTAGTTGAATTATTAAACAAAGATGTGATCATTGCGCCGCTCGGAACTTGGGAGGCGTTGTGAGCGAGTTGTTTGATGGGGGTAACGGCGGCAGCGTCGAGCTACTTGATAATGTCCTAGTTATCCGGCGGAAGGGCGTGGCAAGTTTCCTGACGCAGGGATTAAAGGGCGAAAAGCGCATCCCATTCTCCAGCATCACCTCGGTGCAGTTCAAAGAAGCCGGTTTCACAACCGGCTACATTCAGTTTGGCGTATCTGGTGGCATTGAATCTCGCGGCGGCGTGTGGAACGCTACGACCGACGAGAACACGGTGTTGTTCACCAAAGAGGCTTCAGCCGCTTTCCACAAACTGCGCGCGCTCGTCGAAGAGCGTCTTGGTGGGGCAAGCTCTCGCGAGAGCTCCGGTTTATCAATTCCTGCGACGCCAAATGTCGCTGAGGAATTGACGCGCCTGGCTGACTTACGCGACCGGGGAGTGCTAACCGACGGAGAGTTTGCCCTCCAAAAAGCGCGTTTGCTCGGCAACGATGGTCGGCAGGAAGCCGCGACGACGATTTCAGCGGCTGCGCCTGATCGGGCTTCTCCGCAAACCATCCGCGCCCTAGCTAATTCGTCGGCATCTGAAACGCCAAATGTCCGGAAAGGCAAGCTCGGCAGAGCTGCTGGGATCGGATGCTTGGGGATTCTAGGAATTTTCGTGCTCCTCGCCTTCATCGGCTCGAAAATTGATCCCGCGGCCTCGGCGTCAAATGCAACTCAGCCGGGCGCAACCCCCGACAGTCAGCCCGCCGCTGAGCTTCCGCTTGCGGTTTCAGCAAAGGAGCTTTGGGGTGCTTTCCAAGGCAACGAAGCTTCCGCGCAAAGCTATTTCGGCAAACGACAACTTTATGTCACCGGCACGGTCGATCGCGTGCAATTAGACTTCTTGGATCATCCTGAAGTCCTGCTTCGAACGCCGAATGATTTTCAGTCGGTACAAGTGCAGCTCGCCGAAGATGCGAGGGGGCAAGCGAATGATTTTAGCCCTGGCGATAAGGCGCACTTCCTTTGCGAGGATGTAAGTGAAGTCGCCGCCACTCCGATGCTTCAGGATTGCCGCGTCGCGCCTGCTGGTGTGAAAACTCAGCCAATCAATTGGGCCAAGAAATAAGCCTTTGCGAACTGCAGGCGGCACGCTTCAGTAAAAGGCGCGCGCTGCCGATTACCGTCGACCGATAAATGGGGGCCGTGTTGGACAACGTGGACGTTGAAGAACTTCTCATCGACTTAGCGGTCGAAAGCTGGCGGCTATCTCGGATGTTCCAACGATCGATCGATGCTCGAGACATCCGATCCGCCGGTCGGCAATCCAATCAAGTTCGCTATTTCCAGCGCAAACTTGACGACAGCCTATCACCTCTTGGTCTGAGATTGGTGGCCCTGGATGGTCAAACTTACGACACAGGGATGGCGGCGACGGCGATCAATGCGGCTGATTTCGGACCTGACGAGGTCTTGTTCGTAGATCAAATGATGGAGCCAATTGTGATGGGACCGAACGGGGTCCGTCGCACGGGCACAATGATGCTTAGGAATTGAGCAGTGGAATACGTAGGGATCGATCTTGGGACGACCAACAGCGCCATCGCCAGCTTTGATGGGGAAAGCGTTTCACTCTACAAAAGTCCGGACCAAAAGGATGTGACTCCCTCCGCGATCCTGTTCGATCGACGAGGCAACAAGTTTGTAGGCTCGCGAGCATATGACGGTGCCGCCCGCAATCCTGATAGCGCCGCAACCCTTTTCAAACGAATGATGGGGACGAGCACCCCGATCAATTTGTCTGCGGTCGATAAGACGATGACTCCTGAAGAGTGCTCCGCTGAGGTGCTTCGGACGGTCTTTGGATATTTACCCGAAGGCATGCGGCGTGATCGAGAAACAGGAACAGTCATTACTGTTCCGGCAGCCTTCAACCAGATGCAGAAAGATGCGACGCTTACAGCGGCTGAGTCTGCGGGGATCGGTAAGGTCGCTCTCATGCAGGAACCAGTCGCGGCCGTCATGAGCGTCATGCGACAGAGGAATCGCGATGGGACGTTCCTCGTTTTCGATCTTGGGGGCGGAACACTAGACATTGCCATCGCGCAGAGCATGAAAGGGCGCGTCAGCCTCCTTGCGCATGGAGGTGTCGAGATGTGCGGCGGTCGGGATATTGATCGCGCGCTTATGGACGAGATCGTCAAGCCTTGGCTCGTAGAGACCTTCGAACTCAAGGACGATTTTGCGGCTGATCGCCGGTTCAAATCGCTGGTCCGGCTGGCGACTTGGGCTGCCGAAAAAGCAAAGATTGAGTTGTCGCGCACGGAGCACGCCGTGATCGCACTTTCAGAAACCGAGATAGGTGTGCGTGATGACGCTGATGAGGAGATCTACATTGATATTCCTATCAACCGGGAAACTCTGGATCGACTGATTGCCCCACTCCTCGCCAATGCAATACAGACGTCCCGAGACACACTCGAACAAGCGGGCATCAGTCCGCACGACGTCGACCGCGTTGTGTTCGTGGGCGGGCCGACTCAATACAAGCCGCTGCGCGACAAGGTTGCATTTGAGCTAGGCATTGCCGCTTCAACCGACGTGAATCCAATGACGGCCGTGGCTGAAGGCGCGGCAATCTTCGCGGAGTCGATTGATTGGTCGACTCAGAGCCGAGGTCGGAAGGCGTCACGCGAAACACTTTCCTCGTCCCAATTGGAGCTCGCTTATGTTGCGCGAACTCCCGATGCGTCAGCTCGATTAGTGGTAAAAAAAGCAGGTTCGTCCACAGGTGAATTTCAAGTTGATAGTCTCGACACTGGCTGGTCGTCGGGCCGCAAACGGCTGGAAGAGGGCGCGTCACTTGAACTTCCGCTCGCCAAGCCGGGTGAAAACACGTTCCGAGTCTTCGTATTTGGCGCCGATGGAGGTCCCATTGGGGTTCCGAACGATCGGATAGCAATCAGCAGGACGGCCGCTTCCATCGATGCCATCCCGGCATCGCATACCATTGGGATCGAAGTGCTCGAGGGCCGCGGTGGTGCAAAAGGCTTGGAGCCGTTGGTCCGTGCCGGTGATCCGCTTCCGAAAAAAGGCGTCGTTACCTTTAGGTCTGGTGAAGCCTTACGTGCAGGCAGTTCTGGTGCGCTCAACTTCAAACTTTGGGAAGGCGACATCCGAGAGCCTATCGAAGACAATGTATTCATTGGCACATTCAAGGTGTCCGGCTCCGATTTCGATGAGGGGATGATCTCAGTAGGAGCCGAGATTCGCTGTGAGTATGAAGTCACCGACGGCGGCACAATCCGCTTGGACGTGTCGGTTCCCGAGATTGGTGGTTCATTCACCAGCGGACACAACTATTATGCGAGACAGGATGCGCAGCTTGATTACGCGCAGGCAGCAGGTCTGGTTGCCGCTGAAGCGCAAACGACGCTCTCGCGGCTGGAAGAGTTTTCAAAGCACATCGATGACAACCGAGTGGACGCAATTGTGAAGCGCATCCAAAACGCGGCCTCGCTCGACGTCGATCGCGCGGAACCAGAAGAGACAAAGAAAGCCCTCGACGAGATCAAAGCAGCGCGACGCGATATCTCGAATGTCCGTAAGGATCACCTCAAGGTTATTCGCCAGCTCGATCTGGACGGGATCGTGGCCAGTTTCGATGGATGGGCACGCGAGTTCGCTTCGCCGGAGGAAGCTCATTCATTCGATGCATTAGTGCGGACTGCCCAACATTCGATCGACACTGGCGGCAGCGATTTTGAAAGTCACCTGGCAGAGCTGCGATCAAAGAATATCGGTGCACTGTGGAAATCAGACGAGTTCGTCGTTGAGCGTTTCCATTGGTTATCGGGAAGTGCTGAGCAGTTTCTCGATCAACAGCGCTATGATCAACTGATTCAACAGGGCCGCAGCGCATTGGCTCAGTCAAATCTCACGGCTCTTCGTGAAATTCTAATTGCGTTGGATGACATTCGTTTCACGCGGGGCGGCGAGGAAGAGATGCTCGCTATGACGAACATCGTGAGGGGCTGATGCCGGTTTCTCCATTTCCGCAGGGCACAAAGTTGCCGACCGGAGACCAGCTCGGAAGGGTTGTGCGAAGCGCCGAACCACTTCTTTGGATTCACCGAACGCAGGGCAGACAAAGGGTACTGCTCATGACGAGTGAATTCCTGAATTCGCTTCCCGCGAGCGCTAAGCTTGTCGACCTCCGCGAATTTTCTTTTGGTGGCCTAAACTACTCATACTTAATTTCCGACGAGAGGCTTGACCTCACAGAGCATCTCGCTCGCCCAACCACGGCTGAAGAAGGTCTTGTGTTCGCCAGGGCACTTGCAGAAGTGGAATCACCGTTTTCGCGGGCAATTTTCGACGGCGCGGGCGCAAGGATGTTTCCGCTCCCCGGAACTACGGAGTTTGCCCGTGACAAAGCGAACGTCCTGGGGTCGTTCCTGACTGGGGGTATTGAGGTCCGCGCTGACGACATAGTCGCCTTGCAGCGCATCCTGCCTAAAATGGATTTGGAAGATCTAGAATCCATCGTTCGAGCTGCGGGCCTGGAGCCGAAAGCGCCCATTAAGTCGGACAGAGACACCAAGCCCTCATCCAAACGGCGAACGGCCGCCCGCCAAAACATGGACAGTTTTCAACTGCCGGGTAGGCAAGCACTTGCAGACTTTTTCAATGAACACGTCATTGAAATCGTCTCGGATCCAGATCGCTACAGCGCGCTCGGAATCAGCTTTCCGGGTGGCATCATCCTCGAAGGCCCGACTGGATGCGGCAAGACCTTTGCTGTTGAACGCCTTGTAGAACACCTGGGCTGGCCATCATTCAATGTCGAAGCTTCAAGCGTCGCTAGTCCATACATCCATGAGACATCGCGGAAAATCGCGCAGGTTTTTTCCGAGGCCATCAAGGTAGCGCCGTCTGTGATCGTGATTGATGAAATGGACGCTTTTCTATCCAACCGCGAAACGGGGTCACATCAACACCATGTGGAAGAAGTAGCCGAATTTCTCCGGCGCATTCCCGAAGCGGCTGCCAATCGAGTCCTCGTTATAGGCATGACGAACCAAGTCGAAGCGATCGATCCAGCAATCTTGCGACGTGGCCGCTTTGATCATGTGATTCACGTTGACCATGCCGGGCAACACGAGGTCGAAGCGCTACTGAATTCCCTATTTGCCGGGGTGCCGAATGACGTGGGGGATCGAAGCAAGTTGGCTTCGGAGCTGGCTGGCCGACCACTGTCGGACGTCGCTTTTGTTGTGCGGGAAGCTGCCCGTCTGACTGCCAGGCGGAAAAAAAGTTCCGTAGGCATGGAGGAGGTTGAAATGGCTTTGCGCAAAAGCCCCTCGCGTGCAGCAGACGATAATCGTCGGATTGGGTTCTAGACGATGAAGCGATCCGAAACGGGCTTCGCTGGCCTTTCCAATTCAGCGACAGACATTGACGATGCGATGGCCCAAGCAGCTGAAATAGCCGCGGCACCAGCCGAGGCAGCGTCCGACGCTTCGGAGAGCCATTATGCCTCGCAGGCTACTCCCGTTCATCGCGGCGGTGGCGAGATCCCTGGAGGTTTGAAGCAAGCTGGAGCTTGGATCGGTGGGATACTTGTAATCCTGATCTTGAAAGCTTGCCTTGGGGGCAGCCTGCACAGTGGTTCGGCAACGTCCCTGCCTAGCGCCGATACGAGCACGAGCGAGTATACGGACACAGCCGCATCTACGGATGACGCAAGCAGTGGCTCAACGACTGCAGACCAGTCCGGTGAAGAGTCCAGCAGTCTCGATGACGCAACGATGAGTAAGCCATCAGCCGGGTATGAAACGCTTACTCTTGCCGAAGTTCGTTATTGCCTCGCAGAAGACATCCGAATTTCGGCGCAGACGGAAGAATTAGATAGCATCCAGTATTCTGATACGGGTCGCTACAACCGGAACGTCGATTCATTCAATGCCACCATTAGCGACTACAACAGTCGCTGTTCCGGTCGGTCCGTATTAGCTCGGGACCGCGAACAAGCGACATCCGAAACCGAGGCGAGCCGCCTTGCGCTTGAGTCGGAAGGCCGATCACGTGTCATTTGAGGGACCCGGAGAAACCGCCAATCCGTTTAAAACTCTGTCGGTAAGCACGCGGGACACCAGAAGTGCGATCCTAGAGGCTGCGGAAGAGCAGTCCCTTCGATGCGACGCAGAACTTTGCCAGGCAGCCATGGCGGTTCTGACGAATCCCAGACGACGGCTTGATGCGGAGATGGGCTGGTTTCCTGGCTCGTCTCCTAGTCTAGCTGCCCAGGCGGCATGTGCCGAATTAAATCAAGTCAGGCATATGCCGCTTACCGGTCTGGCGAAAGCAAACGCGCTTACGATAGCTGCGTCAAATTGGACTCCCAACACAGCTGCGGAATTGGCAGATCATTTAGATCATTTGGCCCAAGCTGCTGACGCTGTGGTCATTCAGCAAGTGCTGCAAGAGATCAATGAAGATCGAGCGGTGGCAGGCTTCCCCGCGGTGACGACGATGGCAGCTGCGGAAGAGGCTCTCCACGCCCGCAAGCTGCACTGGCGGCGAATGGCGATGTCGCTGCTGGAGCGATCGAAGACATCCGACATGACAGAAGCGTTGTCTTCCATAGTCGAACAAGCGGCTGGCAACCGCGACGATCGGCGGTTCATGCACGATCTTGTGGATGACTATGCACTTCGGATGCAGCCATTCTTAGCGCGTGAGACGTCTACGGCTGAGCAGCTTGTCGAGAAAATCAGCGCCCTCGCTGGAACGCGGGCGGATGCACTGCCGCCCTTAATCCGCGCTTTGGAAAGGCTGTTGGAAACCTGGCACAGTGTGACGCTTCCGATGCAGTTGAGCTACAAACTACGAGGCCAACGCGACGAAGACGGCTCAAAGCTCGCGTATCTGGTGCGAAATCTCTCAATCGACTTGTTCAACGAGCACGATCGGTTGGAGGAGGCGAAACAGCTTACGTTTATGGTCGGAAAGTACTTTTCGAACCTACCGGCAATTTCCGCAAAGGTCGCTGAAGATGCTGAGACACTACACAACATTTCGGAGGCGGCAGCTAGGGAGAGGGACGAGCTAACTTACGCAGCAGAACTCGGTCTCCTCGCTAAATCCCGCTTGGCCATCGATCCGAATGGGGTTGAGTGGCGTGGCCGCCGCACGCCTTTGAGCTCTGTCCGAGGTGCGCGTTGGGGCGCTATCAGAAGATCCGTGAACGGCATTCCCACGGGGACCGATTACCTTATCGCATGGAGCGATGGTTCAATCACAACTACGGCAGAATTCAGAAATGGTCAGATCTTCGAGGCCTTCGTTCCCAAGCTTTGGAGAGGTGTTGGCATCAGACTTGTCAATGAGATGACATCAGCTCTTCGGGCTGGGGGGCAACTAAGATTTGGCAACATGATAGTGCGCAATGAAACGGTTGTTTTAACCCGGCGGAAAATGTTCAGTAGTGAACAAGTCGAATTTAAGTGGGCAGACGTTAGTATCAAATCTGCGGACGGCTCTTTCATCGTTCAAGGACCAAAAGGGTCTAAGGCGTCCGAAGCAATCAGCTACCGCGACGTTGACAACGCGCACTTTCTGGAAGCCCTAGTGCGTCAAGCATTCGAGAAGGGTCGTCTGCGGTTAAGCGACGCTTTCGCGTGATACGCAAACTGAATGCAGATTGGGTTGAGGTGCGGCAAACTGTTGCTCCGCTCAGGGGCAATCACGATGACGGAATTTACACAGGCCGCGTTAGAAGCATCAGGGTTCGTCGGTTGGATTCCATCTGAGGAGATCCTGACGAGCGCATGTCCGCTACTGGGTGGGATCTACGTGATCACCTACAAAGGCGGAGACCCACCGGCCTTCACGGAGCTAAGCTGCGGAGGCCGGTTCAAGGGAAAAGATCCGACGGTATCGCGCGAAGTTCTCGCCAGTAATTGGGTCAGTAGTGCCGAAGTCGTTTATATCGGGAAAGCAGATAAGCTTAAGCGACGTCTCAAGCAGTTTGCGGACTTTGGTGCAGGGAAGCCCGTCGGGCACTGGGGCGGTCGCCTAATCTGGCAGCTCCCGAATATCGATGAGCTGCTTGTTGCCTGGAAGGAAACCCCCGAGCGTATACCCATTGAGGTGGAAGCGGAATTGATCGAGCAATTCCGGCAAAGATACGGCAAGCCTCCCTTTGCAAACAATCCGCATCGCCTTGGGGCTGGATTTGGGCGCGGTCGGGCGCGCTGAGAATCAATCATCGAGACGTCGAACTCTAAGCTCCTGATTACGCGTTAGAAAACAGGACAAAAGATCTGCGACTGTCGGTCGTGGGCAACGTTAGGGCAACTTCTGCCCCCTATTTTGCCCTAAGGGCAGCGAGCGAGGGCCGCGCTATCAAGCGAGCTTCTCTCCGCATCGGTGGTCTCCGCGATCGTCAGGAAGTCGGCTGTGAGAGTGCTTTGGTGTCGCTCCAGCCATGCTTTGCCCTCCTGATAACGCGGGCATGTGAACCGAAGAAAATCCCAGAACTCGCGACCGTGAGAACGGTGGCGCAGGTGCGCGAGTTCATGGGCGACGACATAATCCAGCACCGCTGGCGGCGCGAAGATCAGCGTCCAGTTGATCAGGACAATCCCTTCGGGGCCACAGGATCCCCAGCCATGGGCGAAGTCGGAGACGCGGATCGACCGTGGAACAAGCCCAAAGCGCTCGCCGTAACTGGCGGCAATCTGCTTCACGTCCCGACGAGCGCGCTGTCTCAGCCAGTGCCGCAACTCACTCGCGATCAGGTGGTCTGCGTTCTCTCCTGCCCAGTGGGGTAGATCGACCGTGAAGCCGTTGCGGTAGGTGACAGCCATCCGCTCCGCGTCCGTCCGGCGGACCGTAAGCGACATCCTCCGCCCGCGATATGGGATCTTCGAGCCGGTCATGAACCGAGGCAGAGCGTGACGATTGGCGGTAATCCGCTCCATCTCGCGCACGGTCTCGAACAGCCACTTGCGTTTGCGGTCGACGAAGCCCGAGACAGCGTCCTCATCGTCTGCCGCGAGGGCTAGAACTTCGACATGTCCGGGCGTCACGGTGATTCGGCGTTCGGTCGCCGACTTCGATCGGCGAAGCTCGTAGGTAATCTCCGTGCGGCCTATCTGCAGAGTAGGCATCAGTGGCCCTCGCCCCCGTAAGCGTGAATGGCGAAGTCCTCGACCTGCTCTCGAATGGCTTGCGTTTCGCCGATGCCGCGCTCGGCCAAGATTCGGCGGACATCGCGGCGCAGCCTGCGGAGGAAGTCGTCCATGTGGCCGAAGGCGGGGTTAGTCGCGGCGGCGTCTGCGTAGAGCCGTCCAATCGCGATCGCCGCGTCCTGCAGAGTCGCATGGCCTTCGTCCGGCACAACGGCTTCGATGATCCTTAGGATCGAAAATGCGTTCTCGTCCATGCCCAGCTCGGCGTGCGCGCCTTGCTCGGCCCCGATTTCGCCGATCAGGGTTTCGAATTCATGCAGGCCATCGGCGGCAGCGAGCTGACCTTCCTCGAAGCGGCGGATGATCTCGAGAACTCGCTCGGAGAAACGGCCATATTGAGCTGGGTTCTTGTCGACCAGTTCGCGGGTCACCCGACGAAGCTCGGTAGACTTGCGGACGAAGGCCTCCTGCAGCTCCTCCTCGGACTTTTCCTCTGTGGCAAAGTCGTCGGCGAACGCCGGGTCCGTGATGCTGCGCAGGCGGATGGTAGTGGAGAGGCCGGTGACGTGGACATGCTGCTCGAGCATCTCGCGGATCTTGCCGGTGTAGCTCTTGTGGTCGAGGCTCTCATCCTTGGAGATGACCTGCGCAGCCAGCCGCAAGAACGCTGCAGCCCATTTGACCTCGGCCGTGTAGTCGAGGATCGCTGGGTCCGGCGAAAGGTCGCCGTAGACCTTCACGAAATTTCTAGCGAGGCGCTCGAGGTCGAGCCACTCATCCTCACGGCCTTCGGCGATTAGCTTCCCGACTGCATAGGCCGCCGCCTTCTCATCCAGCCCGTCTAGCCCCATCGAGCGACGCTGGGCGCGGAAGCGGGCGTGCGCCTCCCGGAGGTCGTTCCGGAGCACTTCTAGGCTCCTGAGGGCATTCTGGACGTCCTCGGCACGATAGGAGCGCAGCGCCTCATCGAGGTGCCCTGTCACGCCGATGTAGTCGACGATGCGACCATGAGGCTTGCTGACCTCGGAGCCGTCTAGGCGCTGCAACGAGCAGGTGCGGTTGGTCCGGGCGATCGCCTGCAGGAGGTTGTGCTCTTTCAGCGGCTTGTCGAGATACATGACATGCTCGATAGGCGCGTCGAAGCCGGTCAGCAGCTTGTCGCAGACGATGAGGAAGCTGGGTTCCTGCCCGGCGGCCTTGAACCGCTTCTTGACCTCCTTCTCGGCCTCGGCGTCGAGGTAATGCGCCTCAAGCCCCGCGCGCAGCGCGGCAACCTCAGGGTTCTCGCTCGGCTTATTGTCCTCTTGGCTTTTCGAAAAGACGCAGGCGATCATCGCGTGCGCCTTGGCCTGTGCTTCCCCGGCTTCCATCCCGTCGCGCACCAGATCGGCGGCGATCAGAGCGGATAGCGCGGCGCGGTAGAGGATCACCGCCTCGCGATCGACGACGACGATCTGAGCCTTGAACCCATCCGGCTGGCAGACGGCCTTGAAGTGCTCCCAGATGTCGACGGCGATCAATCGGACCCGCTCTGGGTGCTTGGCAATCGTCGCGGCGGTCAGGCCCTTGCGCTTCAGCTCCTCGCGCTTCTTATCGGCTAAATCGACAAACCAGCGATCAAAGAGGATGTCCAGTTCGGCCTCGTTGATTGCCCAGTCGGCTTTCCGGCCCTCGTAGAGAATCGGCACGGTTGCGCCGTCGCGAACTGCGTCGTCGATCCCGTATTTGTCGAGATAACCCTCTCCCTCGATCGAGAACCGGGCGTAGGTGTCTTTATCCGTGGATTTGATCGGCGTGCCAGTGAATCCGTAGAAATGGGCGTCTGGTAGCGTCGCCTGCAGGAATGCGCCGAGATCCTTCTCCTGCGTGCGGTGGCACTCGTCGACCAGCACGATCCAGTTTTCCGGATTGGGGATCGCTGTCTTGGATCCGGCGAACTTGAAGATGGTCGAGAGCAGGATCTGGCCATTCCCGCCTCGCTGCACCGCCTCTCGCAGTTCGGCGACAGATCCGCACTGCACCGGGTTAGGTAGGCCGCACGCGACGAACGTCTTACTGATCTGATCATCGAGGTCGATGCGATCGGTCAGCACGAGGATGTTGGGGTTGGCGAGCGTTGGCGCGTCGATCGTCAGATGCGTCTTTAGCTTGAGCGCGAGAAACACCATCGTGAGGCTCTTACCGCTGCCCTGCGTGTGCCAGATCAGGCCCTTCCGGTGCTTACCTTCAGCTACACGCGCGACGGCCTTGTTGACGGCTCGAAACTGCTGGTAGCGGCACATCTTCTTGATCTTGCGGCCAGTCTCCGGGTCGGTCTCGAAAATGATGAAATGGGCAAGCAGATCGAGCAGCCTCGATGGCTCGCATAGGCACCACAGATCCTTGGTGAGATCGTCGGGGAACTCGTCGCAGCGGCGCGGCCATGCGTCGGGCCAAGGCGCGTAGAACTGGGATGGAGCGCCAGTCGCGCCGTAGAGCGTGGCGATGCCGTCCGTGACGATGTTGAAGGCGTTCGCGCAGAACAGGCGCGGGATGTCTCGCTCATATTGTTTGATCTGCTCGAAGGCCTCCGCAGCCTTGGCCGTGGCTTTTAGTGGGGACTTCGCCTCGATGACCACGAGCGGGATGCCATTCACGAACAGCACGATGTCGGCGATGCGAGGGCGCTGCGCAGCGACGCGCAGCTGACGCACTACGTGGAAGGCATTGCGGCTGGGATCCTTGAAGTCGACGAGCGCAACTGGGCTGTCGCGGTTTTCGCCCAGCAGGCGGCGCGAGTAGCCACCGAGCAGCCTCTTCAGCCAATCCTCATTGTCAGACAGAGTGGCAAGATCGTTGTAGATCGCCTCGGCGTCCTCAGAGCCGATAGCATTCAGGTTTCGTAGAGCGTCGATGAGGACAGGCTTGAGGAGGACGCGGTTCTCCTCCTGCCGCATCACTAGGGCTTTTTCGGGCGATAGCGCCTTCCAGCCGAGCGCACCCAGCACCTCCATCGCGGGCTTCTCGGCGAGTCGATATTCACTCATGCGGGCACGCGGACGCGACCGGAGAGGAGGTCGTTTAGGAGACCAGCGCGCATTGCCTCTTTGCGCGCCCTTTCTAGCTCGAGTGCCCGCGTTGCCGCATGCAACGAGCTGATAGTCTCCGAGACTTCGAGCTGAACTTCCAGCGGAGGCGCAGGAACACTGATTGCTCGGACCTGCTGGAAGTTGAGACCCTCCCTGCTCAATCCACCCTGCAGCTGGTCAATTTGCCGCTGACCGTCATGCGATGAAAGAAAGAGCGAGAGATATGACGGAAGCACCACATCTGTGTGTGATCGAATGATGCACACATGTTGATTCACGTTGGCCGGGCCAAAACCGCTCGGCACGATGGTGCAGCGTCCTATGGACGCACCAGTGATGTTGAGCAGGACGTCGTCTGGCTGGACACGAGTGCGCGACATTTTGGCGTCAGTAGCTCCATCGATGAAAGCCAACCCCTCTGCGCGCAGGCCATCGAAGTGAACATTTTGGCTCCGGATGAATGCGACGCCTTCGGAAACATACGCATCCTTTCCCCCTCTCGGCGTGACGCCGCTGCCGACAAATGTGGCGAAGTCGCCAATTCGTAACCTGCTGTCGGCGTGAACACTGCCGCAATGATCTTGAATCAAAGCACTAGCGACTCCACGCAGAGCAGCTAGCTCGGCTCGAGTTGCGTCCACCGCTTCCCGCACGGACCGTAAGACCTCGGAAATCCGCAGCTGCTCGTCGAGCGGCGGAACTGGCACCCAAGCGCCCTTCACATCAGACGGTTTGATGAACGGCTGGGCGGAACCAGAACGGTTCCAATAACCCTCGTTGTCCAGTAATCCGATGAGATAACTCGCGTCTGCAAGCCTCGGGTCTGGAGTTATGACCTGCGTGTTAGCCAAGGTCGCCCACGGGCCGTCCGTCAGGAAGCTCTTGCCGCACCGAGCGCCAATTGCGGATAAAACGATGGAAGGTTCCACGCCCTCCACAACGTCAACGTAGCCGTCCTGCCCTGCAGCGCTGTATGCGGGAGTGCCTGCATCAACGTAATCTGATTTAGTGAGACCCAAGCCGCCACCGCCACGAACCGTTGCTATTTCGCGCAACTGTTTTGGATGCCAGCCTTCCGGCAAATTAGATGGGGGCACATTACTGCGAAACATAGCCGAGCTTTTGGAGGTGCCCGAACATCACCGCTTCCGCCTTGTCACGCTTGGCGATCACGTCCTGCAGCTTGGCGACTTCGGCTGCGACATCGATCGCCTCGGCATCCGCACCGGTTTGAACATAGCGGCTGATGTTCAGGTTGTGGCCGTTGGCGGCGACCTCCTCTACCGGCACGACGCGCGCCAGCTTGGCGACATCGGCGAAAGCATGGACCGCCCCGGCGAGCGTGCGGACGTGCTCGTCGGTGAGGAAGTTCTGAGCCTTGCCGGGTTGAAAGCTTGCGTCGCCGTTGATTATTAGCACCTTGCCACGGCGCTCCGCGGGCTTGTTCTTCCTGCAAACTAAGATGGCTGCAGGGATGGACGCCCCGTAGAAAAGATTGGGCGCGAGGCCCACGACCGCCTCGATCACGTCTTCATCCAGCATGGCCGCTCTGATCCGCGCCTCGGCTCCGGCACGAAATAGAACGCCTAGTGGCACCACCACCGCGAGCATGCCGTCATCCTTCAGGCTGGCGAGCATGTGCTGGACGAAGGCGAGATCACCATAACCCTTTGGCGGGCAGCCGTATTGGTCGCGCCCGAACGGATCGCCGTTCTGCCAGACCTCGTAGCCCCATACCTTTTCCGAAAAAGGCGGGTTGGCGAGAACCCGGTCATAGGTTCCGACGCCTTGCACGAACTCGCGCGCCTTCGGGTCGTATCGCTTGGGTGAAAGGATAGTGTCGCCCTTGGCGATGAAGGCGTCGTCTACGTCGTGCAGGAACAGATTGATCTCGGCGATGCCCCACGTGGCGAAGTTCTTCTCCTGACCATAGAGCGACAGGCTGCGCGCGTTCTCGCCTCGATCCTTCAGATACTGGACCGCCTCCAGCAGCATGCCGCCAGACCCGCAAGTTGGGTCATACACTGACATGCCGGGTCCCGGCTCGACGATCTCGACCATGAGCCGCACGATCTGGCGCGGGGTGTAGAACTCGCCGCCCTTCTTGCCCGCACCTTCGGCGAACATTTTGATCAGGTAGAGGTAAGCGTCCCCCAGCATGTCGGCGGGCACGTCGGCATTGCGGAGCCGGTGCTTCTCGAAATGGCGCAGCAGTTTCTCGAGCAATGCATCCGAGAAGCGGTCTTGATTAGCGAAGTCCACGTCACCAAACACGCCGCGCAGCCGCAGGTTGGCGTCTTCGATCGCGGCCAGCGCGTTGTTCAGCCGTTGGCCGATCTGGGTGGAGTGCTGGCGGACTGCCTCCCAGCGATGCTCCTTCGGGATGTGGAAGCGGTGTTCGTCAGGGTCCGCTGCTTCGGCCTTGTCACCCGTGTCCGCCAGCAGGGCCTCATACTCCTCCTGCCATACGTCGCAGAGCCGTTTGTAGAACAGCAGGCCGAAGATGTATTGCTTGTAGTCCCCGGCGTCGACCGTGCCGCGCAGAATGTCGGCCGCGCCCCATAGATGTCGTTCAAGTTCCTGTTGTGTCAGCTTGGTCATTGATCCCCCGAAACCAGGCATCCAAGCCTGCCGTCTTAGGCTTATGGCGGGCCAAGAGGGGGCGCAACGGAAGACATTGGCAATATCGCCACCGCAGAAACCTGTTCGCCAAAACAATCTGACTTAGCGGCAGGGAAAAGTAGCTAACGAAGGACCTGTTGTTGCCCGTAGCGTTGCCCCAGAATAATGCCGCCTCGTTCCGCTCGGCAATTTTGGTGCTAAGTCATTGAAAAATGGTGGACGCACTAGGGCTCGAACCTAGGACCCGCTGATTAAGAGTCAGCTGCTCTACCAACTGAGCTATGCGTCCACTGCCGATACGGCGGATGCTCCGACGCGGTTACGCTTCAGGAGCGGCGCGCCGGTAGCATGGGGTCATGTAGGGCGCAACCGCCCGCGTGCAACCCTTTATGCGAGACGAGACACGGTGCGCTGTTGCCGTTCCAGCGCCATCAGCAGGCCAAGGCACAACATCACCGTCATCACGGCCGAGCCGCCGAAGCTGACGAGGGGCAGGGGAACGCCGACGACCGGTGCAAGTCCCATCACCATCATCAGGTTGATCGAGACGTAGAAGAAGATCGTCGCGGAAAGGCCGGCGGCGGCAAGCTGGGCGAAGCGAGTGCGGGCATTTTGGCTGACGCGCATTCCCCAGCGGATCACCGCCCCGAACGCGCAAATGAGGATGATACCGCCGACCAGACCCCATTCCTCCGCCATGGTCGCGAAGACGAAGTCGGTGTGGCCTTCCGGCAGATAGTCGAGGTGGCTCTGGCTGCCCTGCAGGAAGCCCTTGCCCCAAATACCGCCCGAGCCGATCGCAATTTTCGACTGCGCGATATGGTAGCCGGCCCCTAGCGGATCGCTTTCGGGATCGAGGAAGACGTCGATCCGCTTGCGTTGGTAACCGTGCATCATGCTGTAGGCGATTGGGGCGGCGACGGCGACGGCAGCAACGGGGGCCGCAAACAACCACCATGGCAGCCCCGCGAGGAACATTACGGTGACCCCGCAGAGCATGACCATGATGCAGGTACCGAGATCCGGTTGCACGAGGATCAGGAAGGCTGGCACGCCGAGCAGCGCGACCGCCGGCCAGATCGCGCGCCACTTGCGGATCTCCGCTGCGGGAACGAGCTCATAAAAGCGGGCCAGCACCAGCACGATCGCGGGCTTCATGAATTCCGAAGGCTGCAGGCGGATCGGGCCGATATCCAGCCAGCGCTGTGCGCCCTTGCCGACGAAGCCCATCGCCTCGACCCCGATCAGCATGATCAGCGTTGCTCCGTAAATCGGAAACGTCAGCGCCTTGATCGTCGATTCCTTCATCCACGACATGGCGACCGCGATCGACAGGAAACCTGAAAAGACGATCGCCTGCTTGAGCGCCCACGGACGGAGCGAACCGCCCGCCGCGGAATAAAGGACGATCAGGCCGAAGGTCGCGATACCGGCAACCAGGAAGATCAGCCGCCAAGGAAGCTTCGCGAGCGGCCGAGGAATGATCGCCGAGGTAATCATGTGGGTTTGCTGGTCTGAGAAAGCGCCTTGAAGGCATCGAGTTGCCGCGCGTTTCGCTCTGCCAATGAGCCGCCCCACTGCTTCTCGAGAGGTTCGAGGGCAGCCCACGCCTTCTGCTGATCGAACAGATAGGTCATGGTGTCGCGGACGATCGGGGCCGCGGCAGACGCGCCGAACCCGCCGTGCTCGATGATGCAGCCGATGGCGTAGCGCGGCTTGTCTGCCGGCGCGAAGGCGATAAACAAGGCGTGGTCGCGGAGGGCCCACGCGCCCTGGTGTCCGCGCTCGCCTAAGCGAAATACCTGCGCGGTCCCCGTCTTGCCGGCCATCTGCACGCCGTCGAGCGGGAGCTTCGAAGCCACCGCCGTGCCGCTGCCGTTGACCACCGCTGCCATTGCGCTCCGGATGATTTCGAGGTGCTTTGGATCGGCGTTGATCGCCGGTGCCGGCTTCGGCTTCTGGCCCATCAGCAAGCGAGGCTGGAGCAGTTTCCCGGCAGCGAGACGCGCCGGCATCACCGCAAGCTGCAGTGGATTGATCAGCACGTAGCCCTGGCCAATCGACGTATTCGCCGAGTCATAACCCTGCCATTTGCGATGATACTTCTTCTCCAGCCACTTCGGGCTGGGCATGGTGCCGAAACGCTGGGTCGGCAGCGGAAGATCGAATTCCTGCCCGTACCCCAGCGTGTTGACCATTTCCGTGGTCTTCTCGGGATCGGTGATGAGGCCCGTCGCCCAGAAATAGGTGTTGCAGCTGCGCTCGACCGCGGAGTGCATGTCCATCGCGCCGTGCACGGCGTCGCAGCGGAAGTAGCGGTTTCCGATCTGATAGCCGCCATTGCACAGGACGCGCCGCTTGGGATCGATGCCCTGTTGAAGGAACGCGAGGGCCATCGCCGGCTTGATCGTCGAGCCTGACGGATAAAGTCCTTGAGAGACCTTGTTCAGTAGCGGGATGTGGTCGTTTGCGGACAACATCTTCCACTCGGTCTGCCCGATGCCCTCGCTGAAGCTGTTGGGGTCGAACGCTGGCATGGACACGAAGGCCAGCATGTCGCCGGACGCGACATCCATGGCGACCAGTGCGCCCGACTGGTCGCCCATCCGTCGCGCTGCATATTGCTGCAAACCCTGGTCGATGGTCAGCTGCACGGTCTGGCCGCTGCGGTCCGGCTTGGGATCGAGTTCCTTCACCAGCTTGCCGCGCGCCGTGACCTCGACACGCTGTCCGCCCGGAGTTCCGCGCAGATACGGCTCAAGGACCTTTTCCAGGCCCTGCTTGCCGATCTTGAATCCCGGAATGATTAGCAGCGGGTTCTTGTCTTCGGCCTCATATTCCTTGGCGTTCGCAGTACCGACGTAGCCGAGCAGGTGCGCGACCGCGGGACCGTCGGGATAATATCGCGAATAGCCACGAGTTGCCTGAACGCCGGGCAGGTCGGGGAGCCGGACGGTCACCGCGGCATATTTCTCGTAGGAGATATTGTCGGCCACCGAGACGGGGCGGAACCCGCGTGAATCGGCCAATTCCCGCCGGATCCGCTCGACGTCATCTTCATTGAGGGCAATCAGCTTCGCCAATTCGCCGACGACGTCGCGATCCTTTTCAAGCTGCTGCGGGATGATATCGACGCGGAAGCTCGACCGGTTGATGGCAATCGGCTTGCCGTTGCGGTCGATGATCCAACCGCGACGTGGCGGCACCGGGATCAACTGAACGCGGTTGCTTTCGCTGAGCAGATTGTATTTTTCGTTCTGAGCGACCGCCAGCCAGCCCATCCGGCCGATTAGCAGCCCGCCAACCGCAACCTGCGCACCGCCAAGCAGCATCATCCGCCGCGAAAAGGTGATGGACTGATGCGCGTTGGTGAAGCGGACATGTTTCACCGGCCCAGCCTCCACCGGTCGGTCCGGGCAATTAGCCATGCAACCGCTGGGAACACGCAAATCGAAATCACGATCGCGGGCACCATCTTGATGAAGTCCGGGGCACCGTCGGCGATCTTCGCGACGCGCCATTGCAGCCATTGGTCAGTCGCGATCAGCACCGCCGCAAGCACCCATTCGATCCAGTAATCGCGCCACATCGTGCGGCGGTCGATCAGGTCGAGCGCCAGCATGGTCGCACTCCACAAGGCGACGGACAATCCTACCGGATAGCCGGTGAACAGGTCGTTGACGAAGCCGAGCGGCGCGGCCCACCACGGCGGCCACGGGTCGGCGCGGAGCAGGCGCCAACTGATGAAGACCAGGTAACCGAAATTGGGATACCACCCGCTGGTAGAAACGATCGGCAATGCTGCGAGCAGCGACGCCGCAACCACCGTCATGGCAGGGAGATAGGCGGCGAACGGCGAGGGCTGCCGGCCGAGCTTACCCGGTGCAGGGCCAAGGGCGGAGCGAACCATCAGGGCGTCTCCGGCTCGGCGCGCGCGCTTTCAGCCGCGACCGCTTCCGGTTCGAAGGGCAACTCAACGATCGCGAAGCTGGTTGTCGATGGATCGGCCAGTGGCAGCGCGATCGCGCCATCGTCATCAAGCTTCACCACGCGCGCGATCGGGACTAGCGGCGGGTAGAGGCCACCCGTGCCGGAGGTGATGATGATGTCCCCGCGCTTGAAGGGGTTGCGGCCGACCTCGAGCGGACGGACGCTGATGGTGCCGTCGCCACGACCCTGCGCGATGACCGGAATGCCGCCGCGAAGCATCCTTGCCGGGATAATGTTCGAGCGGTCGGAAATAAGCAGTACGCGCGAGGCGAGGGTGCCGGCATCGATGATCCGCCCGACCAATCCACTCGGCGATCGAACCGGCATGCCGATGCGAACTCCGTCGCTGGTTCCTGCCGACAGGATCGCGAAGCGGCGCGGACTGTTGAAGGACGAGCCAACGATGCGTCCGGTCGCGAGGGTCGTCCGCTCCCGTTCACGCAGCTGCAGCGTTGCCTTCAGCTGCTGGTTCTCCAGGAAAATTGCTTTTGCTTCGACCATGCGTTGAAGCATCGCCGAGCGTTCTCGCTTCAGCTTGGCGTTCTGGTTCGCGGCGTCCCAGTAATTGCCGGCGCCGGTAAAAATTCCGGCGCCCGTCGCCGTCACTTCATGCAGGCCGGTCGAGATGGGCCCGGTCACGTCCAGGGCGATGCCGCGCACGCGGTCGAACTGTTGCGGCGCGACCAGCGACAGAACGAGCAGGATCAAGCCGACGATGATGCCGGCCATCACCGCGAGGAAGCTGATGAACAGCCCGTACTGGGCCCGACGCGACCAGCCGGGACGCGCGGTCGCCACCGCCTAAGCTTTCGTCAGGCGGTCTGGAGGACGCCGCGGAACTGCTCTTCCTCCAGCGCGCGGCCCGTGCCGAGCGCAACGCAGGTGAGCGGATCGTCGGCGACGGTGACGGGAAGGCCGGTCTCGTCGCGCAGCACCTCGTCCAGGCCCTGCAGCAGCGCACCGCCACCGGTCAGAACAATGCCCTGGTCGCAGATGTCGGCGGCCAGTTCCGGCGCGGTGTTTTCCAGCGCAATGCGGACGCCCTCGACGATCGTGCCGACGGGTTCGGAGAGCGCCTCAGCGATCTGGCCCTGATTGATCGAGATTTCCTTCGGCACACCGTTGACGAGGTCGCGGCCCTTGATGTGCACGGTCTTGCCGATGCCATCGACGGGCGGCTTGGCAATGCCGACTTCCTTCTTGATCCGCTCTGCCGTGGCTTCACCGATCAGGAGATTGTGGTTGCGGCGGACGTAGGACGAAATCGCTTCGTCCATCTTGTCGCCGCCGACGCGGACCGACGTGGTGTAGGCGAGGCCGCGGAGCGACAGCACGGCGACTTCGGTCGTGCCGCCGCCGATGTCGACGACCATCGATCCGATCGGCTGGGTCACCGGCATGTCGGCGCCGATCGCGGCGGCCATCGGCTCTTCGATCAGGTAGACGGCACTGGCGCCCGCGTTCGAGGCGGCGTCGCGGATCGCGCGGCGTTCGACGCTGGTCGAGCCCGAAGGGACGCAAATGACGATTTCCGGGAAGCGCCAGGCGCGCATCTTGCCGCCGTGCACCTTGTGAATGAAGTGCTTGATCATCTGCTCGGCGACATCGATGTCGGCGATGACGCCGTCACGGAGCGGGCGAATGGCCTCAATCTGGTCGGGCGTCTTGCCCATCATCAGCTTGGCGTCGTCACCAACAGCCTTGACCTTCTTGACGCCGTTGATGGTCTCGATGGCGACCACCGACGGCTCATTCAGGACGATGCCGCGGCCGCGAACGTAGACGAGGGTGTTGGCGGTTCCCAGGTCGATCGCCATGTCGTGCGACATCCATTTGAACCAACGATTCCAGAACATTAAAACCCCGCCTCTCGCTGTCGCCCGTTCGCGGCGCAATCTTCGTCGCGCCACTTAAGTTATGATTCACCCCAACCCGTTGAATGCGCCCTGAATTTCCGCGAAAAATCAGGACTTCGCCGGCGCGTTCCGAATGGGCTAGGAATGGTTAACATGTCAATAAGAAGGCTGCCCCCGGAACTCGTCAACCGCATCGCCGCCGGCGAGGTGGTGGAACGCCCTGCCAGCGCGTTGAAAGAACTTGTGGAAAACTCGCTCGACGCCGGGGCGCGGCAGGTCTCGGTCCGGCTGCAGGCGGGCGGCCTCGAACTCATCGAAGTAACTGACGACGGGTTGGGCATGACGCCGAACGACATGCGGCTGGCGCTGGAGCGTCACGCGACGTCCAAGCTGCCGACCGATGCCATCGACCGCATCGAAAGCTTCGGCTTCCGCGGCGAGGCGCTGCCGTCCATCGCTAGCGTATCGCGATTGACCATGGAAAGCCGGCCGCGCGGCAGCGACGGTTGGCGCATCGTCATCGATCATGGTGAACCAGGCGGGGAGGGGCCGGCGGCGCTGCCGCCTGGGACGCGCATCCGCGTCGAAGGCCTGTTCGACAAGGTGCCCGCCCGCCGCAAATTCCTCCGCAGCCCGCGGGCTGAATATGCCGCCTGTCTCGACGCAATCCGCCGCCTCGCGATGGCGCGGAGCGATGTCGGCTTCACGCTGGATCATGATGGCCGCCGCATCCTGACGCTGCAGCCCGCAGATGCACCGACCCGCGTAGCTGAGCTGCTAAGCCACGAGCTCGACCGCCACGGCGTCGGGATCGAATGCGTCCGCGACGGCGTCGCGCTTAGCGGCGTGATCAGCCTGCCGACTTTCAATCGCGGCGTCGCCGACCAGCAATATCTGTTCGTCAATTCGCGGCCGGTGAAGGATCGCCTGCTCGTCGGCGGTTTGCGCGCGGCATATCGCGACCTGATCGCCCGTGACCGGCACCCGATCGCCGCTCTGTTCCTCGACGTTCCGCTCGACGAAGTGGATGTCAACGTGCACCCGGCGAAAACCGAGGTGCGGTTCCGCGATCCGGCCGCCATTCGTGGTCTCATCGTCGGCGGCCTCCGCCGTGCGCTCGACGAGGAAAGTCAGCGCAGCGCCGCGCGAGAGCAGGCCGCCTCGCCGGTAATGTGGACGAGCAGCAACAGCTATACGCCAGAGCCGGGCCTCAGCCCCGGCGTTCCAAGCGTTCGCGAGGAACAGCGGAGCTTCGAACCGCTCACCTTCGTCCCGCAGGCCCGCGCCGAACCGGCGGTCGAGCCTGTCCGCGACTTTCCGCTTGGCGTTGCGCGGGGACAGGTGGCCGCCACCTACATCGTCGCCGAAGCCGAAGACGGTCTGATCATCGTCGACCAGCATGCCGCTCACGAACGGCTCGTCCTCGAGCGGATGCGCGCGGCGAGGGAGGGGGGCGTGGTTGCGCGACAGGCTCTTCTGCTGCCCGAGGTTGTCGAACTCGACGAACCCGATTGCGACCGCCTCGAAGCTGCAGCCGGAGAGCTCGGCGGCATGGGTCTCGACCTTGAGCGGTTCGGTCCTTCGACCATGCTCGTCCGCGCCGTCCCAGCGGCGCTCGGCAAGACCGACGCTGCCGGACTTCTCGCCGACCTTGCCGCGGAAATCGCGGAGCTGGGCGGCCCGCTCAGCCTGCGGGACAAGCTGGACCTCGTCGCCGCGACGATCGCATGCCATGGCTCCGTTCGCGCCGGCCGCATCCTCTCGGTCCCCGAGATGAATGCCTTGCTTCGCGAAATGGAAGTCACGCCGCGATCCGGCCAGTGCAATCACGGCCGCCCCACGTGGGTAAAGCTGGGCCACGGCGAAATCGAGAAACTGTTCGGCCGGAAATAGTCAGCCGTCAGACTTCCTTGCGCACCTGAGCATGGTTCAGCAGTGCGACGAACACCACACCGCCGATCGAGTTTCCAAGGAACGCGGGAATTAGGAAGCGCATCGCATAGTCGGACCACCCGATCGCCCCCCGCATTGCGGCAAGCGCGGTCTCGGCGGAGCCCGCGATCACGTGACTGAATTCACCGGCCGAGATCAGCCAGGTTACCGCGACGATGACCAGAATGCGTGCCGCTCCCGCCGCCGGCATCAGCCAGACCATGAGCGCGATAAGCCATCCGGCGACGATCGCCTTGGCCAACACGGACACAAAGCCCGGCTCGACCGCCTTCACGCCGAGGTCCGTCATCGACTGGAGATATTCCGGTTTCAGGAGGTGCGGCATCGTCATCGCGGCGGCAAACAAGGTTGTCCCCAGGATATTCGCTGCGAACACTACGGCCCAATAGCGGCCGACCGCTGACAGCGGATGCGAGCCGTGAAGCACCGGGAGCATCGCCGTTAGCGTCGTTTCGGTAAACAGCTGTTGCCGGCCCATCGTGACGAAGATGAAGCCGAGCGCGTAGCCAAAAGCAGCCACGAGGGGTCGCCATGGCGTGTCCGGCAAGGCAGCCATTAGCACGCCCTGTCCGACCATCGATGTCCCGATGGTCAAACCGGCGGCAAGGCCCGACCAAGCGACTGATGAGGAATGCCGCTCAAGCTCTTCGGTGCCTTCCAGCCTAATTGCTTCATGAACCACCTTCGCGGAGGTGCTCGATCGCTCGTCGGCTTCCTCGATCTCCCGATTGGACAATGGAGATCCTTGCTTTTCCTTGTGAATCATCCGCTCGCGGTCGGCCATGTGCGCACAACTCGCTAGGACAGCGGGAAGGCTCAACGGATGTTACTCTTCGGAACATTTGGTCCTCACGCCTTTTGATTGGCCGAAGGAGCGCCACATGAGTGATGACAAAAAGCCGATGCAGGCGTCGGGATCCGACGGGCTTGGAGCGGAGCTGGCGGAAGAGAACCACAAGCCCAGCGCTGATCGCCCGGACATGGCGACCAATCCGGGGCCATTCGGCGGCGGCGCTTACCCCAGTCCGCACAACGATCCGGACAACGCCGATCCGCAGAATACCTTCATGGGCCATGGCGGCCAGAGCGATCTTGGGGTGATGGGCGATCAGGATAAGGGACCTGACGAGGACGAATAGCCAATCGTCCGCCGCGGTGGCATCACGATGGTGGTGAACTAATCGAGCGGTCGGACTTATGCCCTTTCTCGTTGTGTTTCTCGGCGCGGGCATCGGCGGCGCCCTCCGCCATGGCGTAAATGTCGGGGCTGCTCGCCTGTTCGGGCTCGGCTTTCCTGCCGGCACGCTGATCGTCAACATCCTCGGCTCATTCGCGATGGGTTTGCTCGCAGGATATTTCGCGATCCGCACGGGCACCGACCAGCACCTGCGCCTGTTCCTGACTACGGGTCTCTTGGGCGGCTTTACCACCTTCTCCGCCTTCTCGCTGGACGCTGCCCTGCTGATCGAGCGCCACGCCTATGGCCTGGCGGCGGCCTACGCTTTGGGATCGGTCATCGCCAGCGTTTCGGCATTGTTCGTGGGGCTTGCCGCCGCTAGGGGCTGGCCGTTCCCTTAAGATTGCACCCATGAACATCGATCTCATTCCGACTGGCGATAACCCGCCTGAAAACATCAACGTCGTCATCGAAGTCCCCGTCGGCGGGGAACCGGTGAAGTACGAATTCGACAAGAAGTCCGGCGCCTTGTTCGTCGACCGCATCCTGCACACGCCAATGCGCTATCCGGCAAATTACGGCTTCGTGCCGCATACGCTGTCGCCGGACGGCGATCCGCTCGACGCGCTGGTCATCGCGCGCTCGCCATTCGTCCCTGGCTGCGTCGTCCGCGCCCGGCCGATCGGCGTCCTCAACCTCGAGGACGAGCATGGCGGCGATGAGAAGCTCATCTGCGTGCCGGTCGACACGACGTTCCCTTATTACGCGGACGTTGGGGAGCGGCAGGATCTGCCCTCGATCGTGCTGCAGCAGATCGAGCACTTCTTCACCCATTACAAGGACCTGGAGCAGGACAAATGGGTGCGCATCGGCAAGTGGGGCGATGCGGCGGATGCAGCGCGCATTCTGGTTGAGGCGATCGATCGCGCCCGGCAGGCCGGCAACGTCCCCGCCTGAGGTAGGATTCGCCCTGCTCCTGTGCTAAGCCCGCGTTGGGCAAGCACTACAGGAGCGGGGTCATGGCGACCGAAGACCGCATCTATTTCGCGCAGCGAGCGGCTGAAGAGCAGGAGCGGGCGTCGTCGGCGACCGATCCGAACGCGGCGGAGGCCCATCGCCGAATGCGACTGGTCTATCTCGAGCGGGCAAGCGTTGGAGAGCGCATGGCGTCCACCGTGCCGGAAGCCATCGGATAATCAGCTGGCCGGCTTCAACCGGCGCCGCGTATTCTCGATATCGCTCGACAAATTTTCTCGCCGCTCAGCGTTTAACGCGGGATAGCCAGCGCCTGCTTCGGCGGTGATTGCTGCGGCGAACTTGCCGGCACGGACCTCGGCGAGGATACCGGCCATGCGCTGGCGGACGCCGTTATCGACAATCCGGCGGCCACCCAGCAGCGCGCCAAGCTCGGCCGTATTTGAAATCGCCTCCCGCATTCCGGCGATCCCGCGTGTCTCGATGAGGTCGGCCAGCAGCTTAAGTTCGCCCACGCATTCGAGATAGGCCAGTTCAGGCGAGCAGCCGCCGTCGACCAAAGTCTCATAGCCCGCGATCAAAAGTTCTGGCACGGCGCCCCAGACCACCGCCTGTTCATTGAACAGGTCCGCTTCCGCTTCTTCGGCAAAGCTGGTGGCGATAAGGCCGGCACGGCCGCTGCCAATAGCCCCGCCGTAAGCCAGAGCGATGTCGCGCGCCCGTCCGCTTGCGTCTTGCGCCACGGCCCAGGCGGCAATCATGCCTTTGCCGTCTAAGTAAAGCGACCGCAGCGCGGTTCCTGGCCCTTTTGGCGCGATGAGGAACACGTCCAGGTCGTTCCGCGGTGAGATCAGCCCGAAACGTACCGACAATCCGTGGCTGAAGCCGAGCGCGGAGCCTTCCCGAAGCGATTCAGCAATTTCTCCGTAAATCGCCGCGTGATGCTCGTCCGGAGCGAGCATCATGGTGACGTCGGCCCAAGCCGCCGCGGCGGTCAAGGAAAGCACCTTCAGTCGCTCGCTTTCAACTTCGCCGTGGCTGGCGGAGCCTTCCCGGAGGCCGATTGCGACCTCAGCGCCGCTGTCCCGCAGGTTCAGCGCCTGTGCCCGGCCCTGATTGCCGTAGCCAATGATCGCTACTCGCTTGCCGTTCAGGGCCGCGGGGTCGATGTCGGCGTCGCGTATCCAGTCCATGGGCTTCGCCTAGCCCCCCGGGCTCACCAGGGACAGGGCTTCGGGCAAATTGTCGACGTCCAGCGCCTCCCGGATTCTCGGCCAGTCCGCTGGCGGCTGGTGCGCGAACCAGGTGTACTGCCGCTTGGCATACCGGCGCGTGGCCTGGCTTGCGGCGGCGATTGCCGCATCCAGCGTTTGCCGTCCCAGCAGATAGTCGGCGATTTCGCCCACGCCGATCGCTCTCATCACGGGCAGGTTCGGGTTGAGATGCCGTGCGAGCAGCGCTTCGACTTCGGCTACCGCACCCTGATCGATCATATGTCCGAACCGCTCATCGCAGCGCGCGTAAAGCCATTTGCGCGGCGGGAGCAGGATGATCGGCCGAAGCGCGACGTCTTCGGCGATCCCTCCGTGCTTCTCCTGCTGCCATTCGGCCAACGTCCTGCCGGTCGAGAGCATGACTTCCAGCGCCCGATTGATCCTCGCGCCGTCGGTGCGCCGGATCCGCTCGGCCGCCATCGGGTCGAGAGTCCGTAGCTTCGCCGCATTCTTATCAACCGGGGTTGCGCGCACGCGTTCGCGAATGGCTGGATCAATTGCCGGTACGGGCGCGATGCCGTCTAGAAGCGTACGTAGATAGAGGCCCGTCCCGCCGACCAGGACCGGTACCCGACCCTCGCCGTGAATTTTCGCGATTTCGCCTTTCGCCATGTCAGACCAGTCGGCGGCGGAGCAGGGCAGGGCGCCGTCGCGCACGCCGTAAAGCCGGTGCTCCGCGCGGCTCAGTTCCTCGTCGGTCGGGGCCGCGCTCAATAACCGCAGATCACGATAGATTTGCGCGCTGTCGGCGTTGACGATGACGCCTCCGATTTGCTGAGCTAGCGCAAGCGCCAGGCCGGACTTCCCACTCGCGGTGGGTCCGGCAATGACGACGAGAGGAGGCTTGGACGACGGCATGGCGATTGCGACGTTGATAGCATCGGGGAAGCTGGATGACAGGCTGCTCGACCGCACGCTGGGTCTGCTGCGCGAGCTGGATCCGAAGGCCGGCTTTCTCGCTTGGATCGACGAAGGCGATGCCGCCGACCTGCGGTTCTCCGGAAGCGGCCGCGATGCCCGCTGGGCGCTCGACGGATTGGATGGGGTAGATATCGTCGTTCAGCCGGAGGAGCCGCGCTGGAAGCGGCTGTTCGTCGCCGACATGGACTCCACCATCATTGGCCAGGAATGCATTGACGAGCTCGCCGACTATGCCGGCATGAAGGACAAGGTGGCTCGCATTACGGAGCGGGCGATGCAGGGCGAGCTGGATTTTCCAGGCGCCCTGCGGGAACGCGTGCGGCTGCTAGCCGGCCTGGACGAGCGCGAGCTTCACCGTTGCCTGGCGGAGCGGGTGCATCTCACCAACGGGGCACGAACTTTAGTTCAAACGATGAGGGCCGGTGGATCCAGCTGCCTGCTCGTCTCGGGCGGTTTCCTGTCATTTGCCGAGCCGGTCGCGCGCATGGTTGGCTTCGACCGCGTAAAGGCCAACCGACTGGTGTTCGCCGGCGGCAAACTGTCCGGTGAAGTGGGTGATCCAATCGTCGACGGACTGGCCAAGCGCGATTCGCTGATCGAAGCGCGGGAGAAGCTGGGGCTGAAGGCGCCGGACGTCATGGCCGTGGGTGACGGCGCGAACGACAAGTCGATGATCCAGGAAGCGGGGCTTGGCGTCGCGTTCCGCGCCAAGCCTGCGCTCGTTGAAGTCGCCGACGCCGAGCTCCGCTATCACGGTCTCGATGCTTTGTTGTGGGTCCAGGGCGTCCGCCGGCGGGACTGGTTCCGGAAGTAATTAGCCCTTCGGGACTGGGAAGCAGGCGGTTCCGAGCGTCGCGCAGGCGGCGGCGGCGGCCTGCCGGCTGACGAATGGCCCGACCTGGAGGCGGATGACATTCCCGGCAGCGACGTAAGCTGGGCCGCGGCCGGCCAGCGCCGGCTTTGCGGCGACCCGCCGGTACATGGCCTCAGCGGAACCGCGCTGTGTGAAAGCGCCGAGCTGGATGCGCCAATTGCCCGTCGCGGGCGAAGGCGCAGCCTTGGCCACGCGCGGCGGCGGGGCCTTGGGTGCAGCGGCTTTCGGCGGCGTCTTGGGCTGAGGTGCCTGCGCTGACTTCACCGGCTTGCTCGCCGATCGCGCAGCGCCGTTTGGGATCGACCGCGCGAGCACCAGCGCCTTCTGCCGATCGCCCGGAGCCATCAAGCCGTCGAGTTGGTCGAGCGTTTCCTTCGCGGGTCCAAGGCCCTGCTGCGCGGCACGACTGACGAACGCATAGCCTAGCAGCCGATCCTGCGCGACCGCGTCACCATTATACAATGCTGTTCCGTAGACCAGCAGCGCGCGCGGTTCTCCCTGGTCGGCCGCGCGGCGCAGCCACTTCAGGCCCTGCTGCTGGTCGCCATTCTGGAACAGCAACAATCCAAGCGTTGTCTGCGCGTCGAGATGTCCGGCATTCGCCGCCCGCTCAAACCAGGTCTTCGCGGCGCCGAGGTTGATCGTTGTTCCGCGCCCGAGGCGATAAGCCTGGCCCAGGTTGAACTGCGCATCGGCGTCGCCGCTCTCCGCGAGCGGTCGCCAGATCGACACAGCTTTCGAATAATCGGCGCGCTGCCAGGCATCGATGCCCGCTTTTACCGACTGCGCCGAGAGCGGCGCGGCCGCGCCGACGAGCAAAGACGCTGCAATCAAGTGTTTCAAAATCATGCGTTAACTCACCCTTGATCGAGCTTAGCCTAGGCATTTCTAACCGCCAACACTGTCGTCGCATGTTAACCAGATTTTAGAGCCTGTGGTGTCACTCCCGTCCTCGAATTGGCGTTTACCGCGAGGGGAAAAGCATGCGCGTCCTGGCAATGGCATCGCAGAAGGGGGGATCCGGCAAGACGACCTTGTCCGGCCATCTGGCGGTGCAGGCACAGCTCTCCGGGGCTGGCCCGGTCTGCCTGATCGACATCGATCCGCAAGGCAGCCTTGCCGACTGGTGGAACGAGCGTGAAGCCGACATGCCGGCTTTCGCCCAGACCACGGTCGCTCGTCTTGCCAGCGATCTTGAAGTTCTTCGTCAGCAGGGATTCCGTTTGGCCGTCATCGACACGCCGCCGGCGATCACCATGGCGATCCAGAGCGTCATCGCCGTCGCCGAACTCATCGTCATCCCGACTCGGCCGAGCCCGCACGATCTGCGCGCCGTGGGCGCGACGGTTGATCTGTGCGATCGCGCCGGCAAGCCGCTGATCTTCGTAGTCAACGCGGCCACGCCCAAAGCCAAGATCACCTACGAAGCCGCCGTTGCGCTGTCGCAGCACGGCACCGTGGCGCCGGTAACCTTGCATCACCGCACCGACTTCGCGGCGTCGATGATCGACGGCCGCACGGTAATGGAAGTCGACCCCAACGGCCGCTCCGCCAAGGAAGTGACCGAGCTGTGGGAATATATTTCCGACCGCCTCGAAAAGAATTTCCGCCGGACCGTCTTTGCGGCGCCGGGCGCGGCACCGGGCATCGGTGCGGCAAGCCCTCGGCCCGTCGGAGGCTTCGGCCGCCGCGTCGTCGGCCAGTAAGGAGCACCTGGGGTGGCCATCGAAGCCAAACCTTTCGCCTCTCTCTCTTCCGGCCTGCTCGCCCGCAAGGGCGCCGCTCGTCCGGCCATGCGTCCGCAGGGCTTCGGCCAGGTCGGCGCCGGCCTCGAGGATCTCGGCTGGAACGACATGGGGTTCGAAGCGCCGAAGCCGGCAGCCGCGCCGCGTGACGAAAGCCATGATGCTTTCGGCGAAGTCGTCGATCATCCGCGCGCTCACTCGCTCGGCCTGACGCCGGTCGAGTCGCCGGTCCATCATCAGCAGGCTGAGATCGTCGAGCGCATCTATGACGCGAACGACGGTGACGACGTCGCCGATGAGACTGCCGAGCTTTATGAGCCGAAATCGGTCGAAGCGGCACCCGCAGCGGAAGCTGAACCGGTCACCGAGCCGGTTGCGCAGCCAGTCGTTCAGCCCGTCGTCGTGCCGATTGCCAAGCCGACCGCATTCCGCGCGCCGCGCACTCGCGCTGCGCCGGGCTCGAAAGGCAAGGCCGCGTTTACGCTTCGTTTAGACCCGGAGCGCCATTTGAAGCTTCGGCTTGCTTGCGCCGTCGGTGGAAGGTCGGCGCAGCAGCTGGTGACCGATGCGCTCGATCAGTTGCTCGAGCGTATGCCCGAACTCGACGGGCTAGCCGCAAAGGCAAATCGCAGGGGGTAAGTTCATGAATAAGTCGCTTCGCAAGAGCACCGCAGCTTCGCTTGCCGTCCTGGCCTCGATGCTTGCCGGTTGCGCGGCATCCCAAGACCAGGTTCGCGGCGCACAGTTCGGCGGCAACCGGGTCGGCGACGTGGGTCTTGCGACCCGAGCCCTGGCAGCCCTCAATGCGAACGACGTTCCCACTGCGATCGATCTTGCCGAGCGTGCGGTGACGAAGAGCCCGAACGATGCCGGGTTCCGTTCGCTGCTCGGGAATGCCTATTTTGCCGCCGGCCGCTTCCGCTCAGCGGAATCTGCATATCGGGATGCGCTCACCCTGTATCCTGAGCAGCCACAGATCGTTCTCAAGCTTGCACTCGTGCAGATCGCTCAGGGCAAGAACCGCCAGGCTGTGGGTTTCCTTGCGCAGAACCGCGGATCGCTGAACGTCTCCGATTACGGCCTCGCGCTGGCGCTTGCGGGGCAGACTGGGGAGGCCGTTGCCGTTCTCGACCCGGCCGCGCGCAGCAAGGATGCTGATGCGACGGTTCGCCAAAACCTTGCCCTTGCCCACGCTCTCGCGGGCGAATGGGAACAGGCTCGCCTCATTGCCAGCCAGGACGTGCCCGCCGGTCAGCTCGACGGCCGGATTCAGCAATGGATGAAGCTTGCCTCACCGAAGTCTTCCGCCGACCAGGTCGCGTCGCTCGTCGGCGTGACGCCGGCCGCGATCGATGCCGGTCAGCCGGCTCAGCTCGCCTTGAACAAGTCGGATGTTCAGCTTGCCGAGGCAGCGCCAATAGCTGCCCGGGTCGTCGCGGCTGCGGCAACAGCTCCGCAGACCGTGCCTGTCGCACCGGCAATGCCCGCGCCCGCGCCAGTTCAGGTTGCCGTTGCTCCGGCACCGCCGCCGCCGCGCGCCACCAGCACGCTGACGTCGTTCGCTATGGCCGCGATGAACGAGGCCAAGAATGCGGTTGCAGCGATCCTTCCGTCGAAAGCCGCGGTCCGCCCCGTTAAGGCTAGCTATTCGGTTCCACGGCCGGTGAGCGGCGGTTCCAAGGCCGTCGTTCAGCTCGGCGCTTATGGTTCGCCGGAGCGCGTGCTCGCGGCCTGGAATGCGACCGCGCACAAATATGCGGCGCTGAAGGGCTACACGCCGATGAGCGCGCGGTTCGCCAGTGCCAAGGGCACTTTCTACCGCCTGTCAGTTCACGGGTTTGCAAGCGACCGCGACGCGCGTCTTACTTGCGAGAACCTGCGGCGCCAGGGCGGAACATGCTTCGTTCGCAATACCGCGGGCGATGCGCCGGTCCAGTTCGCCTCCCGCTAAGCGCGGGCGTCGATCACGCGCTCCAGGCAGGCCATACGGACGGCGACGCCCATCTCGACCTGAAGGGCAATGAGCGACCGCTCGGGATCGTCGGCGATCTGACCGTCGATCTCCACGCCGCGGTTCATCGGACCAGGATGCATGACGACGGCGCCTGGGGCTGCAGTCGCTAGCCGCTCAGCGGTGAGGCCATAGCGCGACAGATATTCACCGGGCGCGTCACCCAGTTCATCTTCGAGCCGCTCGCGCTGAACGCGCAGCATCATCACGACGTCGGCATTGCCAATGGCTTCATCGACCGACAGCTGCGGAACGTCAGCCGGAAGCAATTCGGGCGGACCGGCCAGCCGGACTTCGGCACCCAGCCGCGGCAGCAGCTTCGCGTTCGAGCGGGCCACGCGACTGTGTCGGATGTCGCCGCAGATCGCGACCTTAAGCCCCTCAATCCGGCCAAGCCGCCGTCTTATGGTTGCCGCGTCGAGCAGAGCCTGCGTCGGATGCTCGTTCGTCCCATCGCCTGCGTTCAGCACGGGCGCGTCGACGATTTCCGCAACTACCGCGGGAGCATTGTTCTCACGATGCCGGATCACCAAAGCGTCGGGCCGCATTGCGTTCAGCGTCCTCGCAGTGTCCTCAAGCGTTTCGCCTTTGGCGACGGAGCTTCGTTCCACCGACAAGGCGATCGCCGAGGCGCCGAGCCGGTGGGCCGCGGTCGCAAAAGACATCGCGGTTCGGGTCGAGTTCTCATAGAAAACGTTGAAGACAATCCGTCCGTGCAACCGTTCGCTGCCGCGCCGTCCGCGATTGCCCGCAAAATAAAGATCGGCGGTGTCGAGGATCGCAGCGATCTCTTCATCGGGCAAAGCGTCGATCGACAAGATGTCCATGGCGCAGTTGCTTATTGCGGACCTGGAAGATTGGCCAGCGCATCGATGGCGCCCTGCAAAATGTGCGCCGCGGCGAGCGAATCGACTTTTTCCGCGCGTTTCGCCCGGCTCACGTCGGCATCGATCATCGCGCGTTGAACGGCCTGCGTCGACCATCGCTCGTCCCAGAGCAGAACCGGCAAGGCCAGCGGTGCAAGATTGCGCGCGAATGCCCGCACTGATTGCGTGCGGGGACTGTCGCTGCCGTCCATGTTCAGCGGCAGCCCGACGACCAGCCCGGTAATCGCTTCGCGCCTCAGGAAAGAGGAAAGCGCCTCCAAGTCCTTGGTGAATTTCGTGCGTCGGATCGTCTCCGCAGGTCCGGCGAAGTGCCAGCCGGAGTCACACAGTGCGAGCCCGATCGTCCTGGTGCCGACATCGAGTCCCGCGAGCTTTCCCGAGGAAACCGCATCGGCAAAGACGGCGACGTCGGATGTGATCACCGGCGCCAGTTTGCCAATCGTCGCTCGGCATCACGGCGGATCGAGCCCCAGAAGAGGGCGTAATCGTAGACGTGATAATTATTTCCCGGCAGCGTGAACGATCCCATCTGCGGGACCTGCCCGGACAGTATCAGCAGCCCCTTGTCGCACCGGGCGCCAACGGCGCCGACGCCCAAGGTCGCGGATTGCATGTCGGCCGACGGGATCAATGTTCCAGCATTTTGCGAAGGGGGAGCGACGCCGTCCTTCGTTCCCGTGATCGGGTTCACGCACAACGTGTCCGCGTGCCTCCGCTTACCGCCGTCGTAACCCTTGGTCTTCTCCCATTCATTGAAGATGAAATCGGGATTTGGCGGGTCTCCGAACGTCATCCACGACAAGATACAGCCGCCTTCGTTGTCGTTCGTGCAGGCCGGCAAGCCGAGGACAGGCAGGTCCGCTGTCGTGCTGATCGGCCAGCCCACGACGTAGGCCGCCACGATGCGCCGCGCGATGGGTTTGCCGGCGATTTTCTCGCGGAGCAGCCGTTCGAGATGCAAAGCGCCCTGGCTGTGCCCGGCGAGGATAATCGGCGCGTCCGCCGGAATTGTCTTCACGAATTCATCGAACGCGGCTGCGACGTCGGAATAAGCGAAGCCAAGCGCCTGCTCCGCATCCCGGCTGTTCAGAAGGAACGCGCCGTAGGCGGCCTGCCGGTAACGGGGCGCCCATACTTCGCCCAACTGACTGAACACGCTTGCCTGGCTCTGCACGAACAATCTGCTTCGATATTCGCTGTCGCCACCGGGCTTTAAGGGCGCGTTCCATCGATCGCGTGCGAGATAGGTCGTGGGATGCAGGTAGAAAGTACGAACGCCGGCCACGACGGGTGTGACGGGTGGCGCGTCTTCCGGCAACCACTGACTTGGGTCGTCGGCAATTCCGGGGCGTGCCAGCCAGTTTGTGGCCTCGCTGTAGTTCGGACCCGCGCCCGCTTCTGCGGCTCGGAAATGACCTTGAGGCACCGCCTGGCTCACCAGCGCCCGCGCGCCCCACTGATAGATAGCAAAAGCGCCGGCCACGAACAGCAGGATGAGGATCAGGATGGCAAGGAGAAACCTGCGGGCACACATTTGACGAGCGCCCTATTGGGCCGCGGAGACTGCGGCAAGCGGCGCACTGGACTCCGTGAAAACACCCATGGACTCGCAACTGAAATAAATCTTTGTTAAATGAGAGTTAACCAGAGTGGCGACTCGGCTCGATAACGCTGTCGTCTTCGGGGGCAATAGGAAGACTAGGGAGCAACACATGAAGCGTATGTTTTTGGCAGCCACGGCGATCACGGCGGCTTTCGCTGCTATCCCCGCGCAAGCAGCGCCAATCGTGCAGGGCAGCTCGATTAGCATCGGTGGGTTCGCAACACTCAACACGCCGCAGGCAGGTGATGCAACCGCAGTTGACTTCACTAATGGCACCGGAACATCGCCGGGTACCCCTGGGACATTGACTCAGTACAACGGCACGGGGACGTTCGCGGGAGCTGTTTGCGCAGGAAGCTGTGGCTCCATCTATGATATCGCCAGTCTGACCGTTGGCGTGCAGACCCTTTCTCCTTTCTTCTTGCTGACAGGCGCCCTCAACGGGCTCCAGTTCAACCTTTTGAACATTACGTCCATTGACCGGAGCGACTCCGATGTTCTCGCTTTCAAGGGGACCGGTACGTTCAGCGGCGGTGGTTATGATACGACGCCGGGTGTTTTCTCGTTCTCGACGCAGGGCGGGACGGTGACGACCTTCTCAGCAAGCACACGGGCTGTGCCGGAGCCGGGTACCTGGGCTCTGATGCTGCTGGGCTTCGGCGGTATCGGTTTCGCGATGCGTCGCCGTCGTCAGCCGACCCTCGCGCAAGTCGCGTAAGTCAGCTTCAGCGAAAAACTAGAGCGGCCCCGGGATACCGGGGCCGCTTTTGTTTTGCCTACGAAAATGCTGGCGAGTATCATGGGATCACAAATGCAGGGGTCTCGCATGCGTACGGTCGCTCGCCTTTCACTCGCGCTCTCCGCCTGCGCGTTGGCCGTGCTGCCGGCGCAGGCGCAATATTATCCGCAGCCGCAGTATCCGCAGCAACCTTACGGCTACGGCTATAACGGCCCGGCTTACGGCAACTGGAATCGGCTCGTGGGCAGCGATTATGGCAACGCTCGCTATCAACTCAGCCGCAGCGGCTTTCGGCAGGTCGACAGCTTTGATGCCGGCCGCCGCCGTGAGGGATCGGTCTGGTCCAGCGACCGCTCCGGCCAATGCCTGCAGGTAATCGCCTCGCGCGGACGGGTTGAGTCCGTCAGCGACGTCCGCACCAATCCGCGCTGCGGTGGCTATCAGGCCCCGCCGATTGGCGGCATCGGCGGTGGGACGGCACTTCTCAACGGCCTGATCGGAAAGGGCTTCAATCGCGCCGACGAGCGACTTCGGAAGAACGGCTTCCGGAACGTCGACAGCTTCACGACGAGCCCGAACAGCTACGCGACGATCTGGTTCAACGGCTATCAATGCCTGCAATTGACAACGGTCAACGGCGTCCTGAGCAATGCCGTCGACATCGGCCGCCACCCGCGCTGCAGATAGCGGGCGGCCGTGCGACGACATTCTCTCATCTCGCTCGCACTGCTCACCGCCAGCCCATGCTTTGGGCAGGGTGCAACACCGCGAGTGCCATCTGCCGTTTCACAACCTGTCGATCTTGGGGTGGAGGCCTTCTACAACGCCCGCAACGACGCCCCGCTTTGGCTCAAGGATGAAGCCAGTCGTGCCGCCGCGAACCGGCTCCCTGCCTTGATCAGGACTTCCACGATCGACGGCGTTCCCGACGCGGAGCAACTTGCGGATCGGGTGGATGCCGCAATCAAGAGTGGGACAGCCGCGGACGACCGGATTATTTCTCAAGCCTGGGTGAGTTACGCTCGAGCACTTGCGGCTCCAGTGCCGGAAGTCGGATACGGCGACCCCTTGCGGAAGCTCCTCCCGCAAAGTGCCGTCGCAATTCTGCACGCGGCGGCCCAAGCCCCGTCCTTGATCGCGCATGTCGACCAGGTTGCGGCAATTAACCCGATCTACACCTCTCTCCGCTCAGCTGCCCTGTCGGCGAAAAGCGCGGAGAACCCGCAGGTCTTGGAGAGCCTTCGCCGTCTTCGCCTGATCCCTGCAGCGGGCCGCGCAATTTTGGTCGACATCAGCGCGGCGCAATTGATGATGTTGGAAGACGGGAAAGTCGTCGACAGCATGAAGGTCGTCGTCGGGAAGAGCGGTTCGCCGACGCCGGAACTGGCGGGCACCATCCATTACGTGACCTTCAATCCTTACTGGCACATCCTCGACGAGGTGGTGCAGCGAAAGGTCGCACCCGTCGTGCTCAAGCGCGGCGTGTCTTATTTGAAGGCGGCTCGCTACGAGACCGTGTCCGACTGGATGAAGTCCGAACCGGTCGACCCCGCCACCATCGATTGGAAAGCTGTGAAGGAGGGCACGCAGCAGGTGTTCATTCGCCAGCGTCCCGGCACGAACAACATGATGGGAGCGATGAAGTTCAGCTTCGAGAATGATCAGGACATCTTCCTCCACGACACGCCGCACCGTGAATTGTTCGCAAAGGCCAAGCGCAACTACAGCCTCGGTTGCGTTCGCCTCGAACGTGCAGCGGACCTTGCGCGCTGGCTGCTAAAGGGTGACCTGCCGCCTCCGGGCGACACTGCGGAGCATCATCAACAGCTGGCCGAAGGCGTTCCCGTCTATCTGCCGAACTTGCCGGCGACGGTGCGCGACGGCCAGCTCGCCTTTGCGGATGGGCCGGTGCCGCAACTAAAGCTGGCTGCTGCAGCGTCGGACACGGCCACGCACTGATCAGCACCGCTTGCTGCTCATAACCGCGCCCGCTATCCGCGCCGCGCAATGTCAGTCACTTCTCAGCAGGTCCGGCACATCGCCAAGCTCGCGCGCATCGGCATGGACGATGCGCAGATCGAGGCGCTGGTGCCCGAACTCAACAACATCCTCGGCTGGGTCGAACAGCTCGCCGAGGTAAACACCGACGGCGTCGAGCCGCTCACAGCGGTCGTCGACCAGAAGCTTCGCCTGCGTGACGACGTCGTCAACGACGGCGACATCCGCGATAGGGTGCTCGCCAACGCGCCCGAGGCCCAGCACGGCTTCTTCGCGGTGCCGAAGGTGATCGAATAGTGTCGGAGCTTACGTCCAAGACGATCGCCGAGCTGCGCGACGGCTTCCGCGGCGGCGAGTTCAGCGCGCGCGAGATTGCGGAAAGCTTCATTGCGGCGGTGGCCGGTGCCAGGGCGTTGAACGCCTACACGGTCGAAACGCCGGACGATGCGCTCGCAGCTGCCAAGGCCGCTGACAACGCGCGCGGCTCAGGAGTGCTTGGCCCGCTCGCTGGCATCCCGCTCGGCATCAAGGATCTGTTCGCCACGGAGGGCGTCGATACGACGGCCGGGAGCAAAATCCTGCGCGGCTTTAAGCCCCCATACGAAAGCACGGTCACCGCCAATCTCCGGAAGGCGGGCGCGGGGATGCTGGGCAAGCTCAACATGGACGAGTTCGCGATGGGCTCGTCGAACGAGACCAGCGCCTACGGCCCGGTGATCAGCCCGTGGCGGCGCCAGGGCAGCAATGTCGGCCTGACGCCTGGCGGCTCCTCCGGAGGTTCGGCAGCGGCGGTTGCGGCAGGCATCGCGCCCGGCGTGACCGGCACCGACACCGGCGGATCGATCCGTCAGCCGGCGGCCTTCGTCGGCATCAGCGGCATCAAGCCCACCTATGGCCGCTGCTCGCGCTGGGGCATCGTCTCTTTCGCCAGCTCGCTCGACCAGGCGGGACCGATGGCGCGGACGGTTCGCGATTGCGCGATCCTGCTCGAGGCGATGGCAGGCTTCGACCCGAAGGACTCGACCTCGCTCAACCAGCCAGTGCCGCGATGGGAAACCGGTCTATCAAGCGATCTCAAGGGCAAACGGGTCGGCATTCCCAAGGAATATCGCATCGACGGCGTTCCGGCAGAGATCAATGCGCTGTGGGATCAGGGTATCGAATGGCTGAAGGATGCCGGCGCGACGCCAGTCGAAATCAGCCTGCCGCATACCAAGTACGCGCTGCCCACCTATTATATCATCGCGCCTGCGGAGGCTTCGTCGAACCTCGCTCGCTACGACGGCGTTCGATACGGCCTCCGCGATGCGCCGGAAGGCGGTAATCTCGATGCCATGTACGCGGCGACACGCGCCGACGGCTTCGGCGCCGAGGTGAAGCGTCGCATCATGATCGGCACCTACGTGCTGTCGGCCGGCTTCTACGACGCTTACTTCACCAAGGCGCAGCGCGTCCGCGCGCTCATCAAGCAGGACTTCCGCACTGCGTTCGAGCAGTGCGATGTGATCCTCACGCCAACCGCGCCATCGGCCGCCTTCGGCATCGGCGAAACGACCGACCCGCTGGCAATGTACCTCAATGACGTGTTCGCCGTCCCGGCGAGCCTCGCCGGCCTGCCGGCGATGAGCGTTCCGGGCGGCCTCGACGGGCAGAGGCTTCCCCTCGGCCTGCACCTGATCGGCAATGAGCTCGACGAGCAGACGGTCCTCAACGCGGGCCTCGCAATCGAAGAACGCGCCGGGTTCACCGCCCGGCCGGAGAAGTGGTGGTAATGGCTGACGCAGGCGCTCCTTTCCGCATCAAGGGTGAAACCGGCGAATGGGAGGTCGTGATCGGCCTCGAGGTCCATGCGCAGGTCGTGTCGAAGGCGAAGCTGTTCTCTGGCGCGGCCACCGCGTTTGGCGCGGAGCCGAACACGCAGGTCAGCCTTGTCGACGCGGCGATGCCGGGCATGCTCCCGGTTCCCAACCGCGAGTGCATTCGCCAGGCGGTGCGCACCGGCATGGCGATCGACGCGAAGATAAACAAATGGTCGCGCTTCGACCGCAAGAACTATTTCTATGCTGATCTTCCGCAGGGATATCAGATCAGCCAGCTCTACCACCCGCTGGTCGGCGAGGGTGAGATTGAGGTCGAACCGGAAGGCGCCGAGCCCAAGACCATCCGCATCGAGCGCATCCACGTTGAGCAGGATGCGGGCAAGCTGATGCACGACCAGCATCCGACGATGAGCTACGTCGATCTCAACCGCTCGGGCGTCGCGTTGATGGAGATCGTGTCGCGCCCCGACATGCGCTCGCCCGCGGAAGCCGGTGCGTATCTGCGCAAGCTGCGCTCGATCCTGCGCTACGTCGGCTCGTGCGACGGCAACATGGAAGAGGGCTCGATGCGCGCCGACGTCAATGTCAGCGTGCGCAAGCCCGGTGACGAGTTCGGCACGCGGACCGAGACCAAGAACGTCAACAGCGTCCGCTTCGTCATGCAGGTGGTCGAGCACGAGGCCCGCCGCCAGGTCGAGCTTATCGAAGAAGGCGGCACGGTCGCGCAGGAAACGCGGCTGTTTGACCCCGACAAGGGCGTCACCCGTCCGCTGCGGTCCAAGGAAGACGCGCACGACTATCGCTACTTCCCGGATCCCGACCTGCTGCCGTTGGAACTCGACGATGCGTTTCTCGACGAATGCCGGAAGTCGATTCCGGAGCTTCCCGATGCCAAGCGCAAGCGGTTCGAGCTGATGGGCATCTCGCCGTACAACGCGGGTGTGCTGACCGCAGAAGTGGAAACGGCAGGCTGGTTCGACGCGCTGCTCTCCAACGACGTCGATCCTAAGCAGGCCGCCAATTGGGTGGTCGCGGAGCTGTTCGGCGCGCTCAACCGCCTAGGGAAGATTATCGCCGAAAGCCCGGTTTCGCCTGCGCACGCGGCGGGTCTGCTGAAGCTGGTTGCCGACGGGACCATCAGCGGCACAATCGCCAAGACCGTGTTCGAAAAGATGCTCGACAGCGGCGACCCGGCCGACGCGATCGTCGAGCGCGAGGGCCTGAAGCAGACCAGCGACACCGGGGCGATCGACGTAGAGATCGACAAGGTGCTCGCCGCCAATGCCGACAAGGTCGCCGACTACAAGGCCGGCAAGCAGCAGCTGTTCGGTTTCTTCGTCGGCCAGACGATGAAGGCCATGGCCGGCAAGGCCAATCCCGGCGTGGTCAACGAAAGGCTGCGGGCGAAGCTCGACTCCTAGGAGGTGCAGATGCGTTTGAAGCTGTTCGCCGCCGCCGCGGCTCTGTTTGCCTCGGCGTCTCTCGCGCAACCGGCCAAGCCGCCAAAGCTCCTCGTCGTCATTTCGGTCGATCAGTTCTCCGCGAACCTGTTCGACGAATATCGTCCGCAGTTCACCGCCGGCTTTGCGCGGCTCGCGTCCGGCACGGTGTTCCGCAACGGCTACCAAAGCCACGCAGCGACAGAGACCTGCCCCGGCCATTCGACGATCCTCACCGGCTCGCACCCAGCGCGAACAGGGATCATCGCCAACAACTGGATCGACCAGTCGGTCGGGCGCAGCGACAAGTCGGTCTATTGCGCCGAGGACGAGACGCAGCCGGGCACCAGCTCGACCGCGTACAAAGTGTCGCCGAAGCATCTGCTGGTGCCGACACTGGGCGAGCTGATGAAGGCGCGCTGGCCAGGCAGCCGCAACGTCGCCGCTTCCGGCAAGGACCGCGCGGCCGTCATGATGACCGGTCATAACGTCGACCAGCGCTGGTACTGGACTGGCAAGCAATATGTGACCGACCTCACCGTCGCCCCGCCCGCCGTCGTCGCCAAGGTCAATGCACTTGCCGCGCAGGGACTGGCGACCGCGCGCGAGCCGCTCGAGTCCACGCCATTCTGCCAGACCAAGGCTCGCGCGGTGCCCGTCACCGGCGGCGGCAAGCCTGTTGGTGCCGGCCGGCTTGCCCGCGCCGCCAACGACCAGACCGCCTTCCGTCAGTCGCCCGAATTCGACGGCAACACGCTCGCGCTCGCCGCGGCGCTGGTCGACGAGATGCAGCTCGGCCGTCGTGCCGACCCGGACCTCCTCGCGGTCAGCCTGTCCGCCACCGATTACGTCGGCCACGGCTTCGGAACCGAGGGCGAGGAGATGTGCCTTCAGCTGACCGAGCTCGACCGCGAGATCGGCGATTTCCTGAAGGTCCTGGACAGCCGCGGTATCGATTACGCCGTCACCCTGACCGCCGATCACGGCGGCAAGGACGTTCCGGAGCGTGAGCGTCTCGCCGGCGTGGCCGACGCTGCCCGCGTCGACCCGGCACTCAACGTATCGAACATGGGCAAGGCGCTGATGGCGAGGCTCGGTCTGCCAGGGCCGGGCCTGCTCGGCGAGGGAAGCTTTGGCGACATGTACATCGACAAGCGACTTCGCGCAGGTGAGCACGATCGTTTATTGAAGGCAGCACTCGCCGCGTATCGCGCGCACCCGCAGGTCGAAGCGGTGTTCACCGCACGCCAGATCGCGGCGACGCCGATGCCGCAAGGCGATCCCGTGAAATGGACGCTGCTCCAGCGTGTCCGTGCGAGCTATCACGCAGGCCGGTCGGGCGATTTCTATGTCGCCCTGAAGCGCGACATCACGCCTATCGCGGACACCAGCCGAGCGGTCGCGACGCACGGGTCGGTGTGGGACTACGACCGCCGCGTGCCGATCCTATTCTGGCGTCCGGGCGTTACCGGCACGACCGTCGAACGGAGCGCGGACACGACCGACATCCTGCCGACGCTCGCCTCGATGATCGGTCTGCCGGTGCAAGCGTCCAGCATCGACGGCCACTGCTTGGTGGACGTTCCCGGCACGGCCTGCCCAAGGCGCTAACTGTCTCAAAATAGGCGGCTTTTCTTTCATCCGGAGTTGAGGCATGACTCCGGGGCGGAGAGGGGTCGTGCATGCGTAAACGGGGACTTGGGCTGGCCTTGGCGGCGACCGCGCTGCTCGGCGGCTGCGTCCAAACACGGCAATATGCCGACATGCAGTTCACGCCGCCGTCGGGCGACTACAAGCTGCTCGTCCTTCGTCCGGACGTCACCGTCGGTTCGCTGACCACTGGCGGGATGGTCGAGCCGCGCGCCGACTGGACCGAGCAGGCGCGCCGCAGCATCATCGACGCGCTGCGTGCGCAACAGGCCGGCCGCGGCGGCAAGATGACCGTCGTCGAGCATCGCAACGAAGTGCCCGGCGTTACTGCGCAGGAACTCGCTGACGTCGAGCGCCTCAATTACGTTGTCGATCAGTCGATCGTACTGCACAAATATCTTGGCGAGACGCTCCCCACCAAACGCGGCAATGGCCTCGACTGGACCCTGGGCCAAGACGCGGTGCGGCTTGGGCAAAAATCCGACTTCGACTATGCGTTGTTCCTCCATGCGGAGGACCAGGTCGCGTCGGGGGGCCGCATTGCGCTCGGCGTCATCGGTCTGGCCGGCTGCTTCATCGGCTTCTGTGCGCCCGATGTCGGCGGGCAGCAGCAGCTCGATTATGCCTCGCTCGTCGACCTCAAGACCGGCGAGGTCGTCTGGTTCAATGTTGTCCAGGCCGGCAGCCAGCTCCCCGGCATCAAGTTCGGCGATCTTCGCACACCCGAGGGCGCAGCTCAGATGGTCGACCGCCTGCTCGGCCGCATGAAGCCCGGCCGCGCTATTCGTCAGCAGCAGGCGCAGGGGCAGCGCTGATGTGCTTTCGCTGCGATGCGCTGACCCGCCGCTCGCTGCTCGTCGGCGGCGGTCTTGCCGCGGCCGCGCTGCACACCGGCGCCGCGCACGCGCGCGTCCGTCCGCAGGACATGGTCCCGTTGATCGGCCCCGGCTACCGGCCGACCGAGCGGGACGAGATTGGCCTGTGGCAGCAGATGGAGCGCGTGGAGGAGGAGATCGCCGGTTCGAACCTGGTCATCGACGAACCGAAGCTGGCCAGCTATCTGCAGAACCTGATCGGCACCGTCGGCGGTCCTGCGGCCAAGGATTTCCGCATCTATCTGGTCCGCATTCCGGACTTCAACGCGATGATGTTTCCTAGCGGATTCGCAGTGGTCTTCTCGGGGCTGCTGCTGCGGATGCGTAACGAGGCGCAACTCGCAGGCGTCATCGCGCACGAGTCCGGCCATTTCCTGCGCCGCCACATGATCCGCTCCTGGCGTGACCAAAAGCGCAAGAGCGACATCTTCGCGGTCGGCGCCATGCTTGCCGGTGTCGGCGGGGCGGGGGCCGGCGTCTACCTCGGCGATTACGTCCAGCTCGCCCAACTCGGCACCATTCTGTCGCTGTTCCAGTACAGCCGGCTGATGGAGGCCGAGGCAGACGCGATGGGCGCGAAGCTTCTCACCGACACCGGCTACCCGCCGATCGAGATGGCCAACATCTGGCAGCAGCTGATCGGCGAGGCGAACGCCAGCGCTCGCTATCGCGGCAAGCGCCGACGCCGCGGCTCGCTGTTCGATACGCATCCCTCGGACGTCACCCGCATGACCGACCTTCGCGCCGATGCTGCCGAGATTACCGTCCCGGGCAGGGCCTACGATGCGCGTCGCGCGCGCTACCTCGACACCATTGCCTCGATCCGGCCGACTCTTCTCGACGATCAGGTGAAGCTCAACGACCCTGGCGCCAGCCAGTATCTGATCCAGACCCTCGCTCAGGACGGCTGGAACGGCCTGCTGCGCTTTTACGAGGGCGAGGTCTGGCGTCTACGCAATCGCAACGGCGACGAGCCACGCGCGGCGCAGAGCTACGCCGCCGCGGTCGCGTACCCCGATGCGCCGGCGGACGCCTGGCGTTGGCATGGCATCGCCCTGATGAAGCAGGGTCGCGCCGGGGAGGCGAAGGCCGCTTTTGCCCGCTACCTGACCATGAAGCCCGACGCACCGGATGCCGCCTGGGTGCGGCAAATGGCCGGATGAGGAGCGATCCCGTGAAGAAATTGATCTTGGCCACGGTGGCGTTCTCGGTGAGCGCCTGCTCGTCCCTTGGCGGCGGCGAGTACGGCTACAGTGATTACAGCTTCGTCCGCGTGGCGCGCGTCAACGTCGGCGACGACACCATGTCGGTCGTCGCGCCGCGACCCTGGAACCGCCACCGGCCGATCTTCTTCGAGAACATCCGCCAGGTCGAGGACTGGACGCTGAACGGTCCGCTGCTCGACGGGATGAGCTTCGTCAGCGGCCTCAAGGACAACAAGAGTCTGATCCGCCAGCGTCGCACGGACAACCAGCAGGTGCCGCTGTTCCGCTCAAACATGACGCCGCCCGAGATCGCCGCGATGATCGAGAGCCTGTACCGCGTCCGCGCCGGCACCGTCGATTTCAAGACGCTTTCGCTGGCGCCGCGTCCATTCCTCGGCACCAACGGCTTCCAGCTTGATTACGAGCATCTCGACAGCGACGAACTGTGGCGACGCGGCCGTGTGATAGGCACCGTCATCAACGGGCGCCTCTACCTGATCCTGTTAGACGCGGCGAAGTCCCATTACTGGGACGTCACGTTGCCCGATTTCGAAGCCGTCGTCGCTTCTGCTCAGCTGCGGCCTAGCTGACCGGCGAAATCGGCGTTGTCGGCGGCTGCGTTCCCGGCGAGGCCGGTGACGGCACGTCGATGTCCGGCGTCGTTCCGGGCTCCTCCGCCGGCGCCGGGCTCGGCTGCGGCGCGGCTGGCGGCTCAGGGGCCGTAGGTGGTGTTGGAGCGGTTGGCGGAGTAGGGGCTTCGGGCGGCGGTTCCTGTTGCATGGGTCGGTCTCCTCGCGAGCTGAACGCCGCTGATGCGTCGGCGGTTGCCACCGCAGACGGGTTGCTCAACGGGCCCGCCCTGTTATAGGCCGCGCACCTTGGCGTCCGCGCGGGCGTGGCGGAATTGGTAGACGCGCTGGATTTAGGTTCCAGTATCGCAAGATGTGGGGGTTCGAGTCCCTTCGCCCGCACCATCACGCCACTCTGCCCATCCGCGGACGGGCAAAGTGCGTGATCCACGCAAGACATAGATTTCATCGGGAACGAACAACGTGGCCATCAAGACTGTCGAGACTGAGAACGAAGGCCTGAAGCGCGGCTTCATGCTGACCATCCCCGCCAAGGACATCGAAGCGCGGGTTGACCAGGAAGTGAAGCGCATCGCGCCGCAGGTGCGTATGCCTGGCTTCCGTCCCGGCAAGGTGCCGCCGAACCTGATCCGAAAGATGCACGAGGACTCGCTCCGCGGCGACGCGCTCAATGCCTCCGTCCAGGAAGGCGTTCAGCAGCTTTTGACGGAGCAGAAGATCCGTCCGGCGATGCAGCCGCAGGTCGAGCTGGACGAGGGCTATGCCCATGGCAAGGACGCCGAAGTCCGCGTCAATCTCGAAGCACTGCCGGACGTCCCGACGCCATCGATCGACGACATCGCGCTCGACCGCCTGACGGTCGAGCCGGACGCCGACGCGCTGGAAGAGCAGATCAAGACCTTCGCCAGCCAGAGCAAGCGCTGGGAAGACGCGCCCAAGAAGCACGCCGCCGCCAACGGCGATCTCGTGGTCATGGACTTCGAAGGCTCGATCGACGGCACGCCGTTCGAGGGGGGCAAGGGCGAGGACATGCAGGTCGAGCTCGGCTCGGGGAACCTCATTCCCGGCTTCGAGGACGGCCTCGTTGGCGCCAAGGCCGGCGACAGCCGCAATGTCGAAGTCAAGTTCCCCGACGACTATCAGGCGAAGAACCTCGCCGGTAAGGCCGCCACCTTCGCGGTCACGGTAAAGAACGTGAAGACGGCCGGCGAACAGAAGATCGACGACGATTTCGCCAAGTCGCTCGGCCTGACCGACCTCGAGCAGCTCCGCGGCCTCATTCGTGGCCAGATGGAGCAGGAACTCAACGGCCTGACCCGCACGCACATGAAGCGCCAGCTGCTCGACCAGCTCGCCTCGCGTCACGACTTCCCGGTTCCGCCGTCGATGGTCGAGGCCGAATATCAGAACATCGTCGCCCAGCTGCGCCACGAAGCCAGCCACGAGGAAGACGAAAAGGCCGCGCTGGCCGAAATCGAGGCCGATGCGGACGATTACCGCCGTATCGCCGAGCGCCGCGTGCGTTTGGGCCTGCTGCTGTCGGAAATCGGTTCGGCTAATGGCGTCGACGTGACCGAGCAGGAAATGCAGCGCCTGATCATGCAGGCGGCGTCGCAATATTCGCCGAAGGACCGCGAGAACTTCGTCCGCTACATCCAGCAGGAGCCGATGGCGGCCGCGCAACTTCGCGCTCCGTTGTACGAGGACAAGGTCGTCGACTTCCTGTTCGCGAAGGCCAAGATCAACGACCGCAAGGCGACCCGCGCGGAGCTGGAAGCGGACCTCGAGTCCGAAGAAGGCCACGTCCATGGTCCAGGCTGCGGCCACGACCACGGCGCGAAGCCGGCGAAGAAGACGGCTGCCAAGGGCAAGGCCAAGAACGCTGCCAAGGATGAAGCTGTCGCCGAAGCGCCGGCCAAGGGTCCGGTCGAGAAGGGTTCGGCCAAACCGAAGCCGGCGAAGCCGGTGAAGGAGGCCGCTCCCGCCAAGGCTTCGGAAGCCAAGGCCGAAGGCAAGCCTGCCGCGAAGAAGGCCCCGGCCAAGAAGAAGTAATCCGCTCGTCCTGAGCTTGTCGAAGGACCGCCTTTCTTTCTACACCATGGAAGAAGGCCGGGCTTCGACATGGCTCAGCCCGAACGGGGGAATATCGTGGCAAGTCCGCAACCGCGCATCGCCGTCCTGCTTCCTTGCTACAATGAGGAAGCGGCGATCGGCGCGACCGTCGCCGGCTTCCGCGCCGCGCTGCCCGGCGCCACCGTCTACGTTTACGACAACAACAGCCGCGACCGTACCCGCGAGATTGCGGCCGAGGCGGGCGCCGTGGTCCGTACCGAGCGCCAGCAGGGCAAGGGTCACGTCGTTCGGCGCATGTTCGCCGACATCGATGCCGATGTTTACGTTATGGCGGACGGTGACCTGACCTACGATCCCAAGGCCGCGCCGGCGATGGTCGACCAATTGCTCGCCGAACAGCTCGACATGGTCGTCGGCACGCGCAAGCACGAAGAGGCAAGTGCCTATCGCGGGGGTCACGTGCTCGGAAACAAGCTTTTCACCGGCCTTCTTTCCGGGCTGTTCGGACGCAGCTTCAGCGACATCTTCTCCGGCTACCGGGTTTTCTCGCGCCGCTTCGTGAAAAGCTTCCCGGTGCTGAGCTCGGGTTTCGAGATCGAGACCGAGATGAGTGTCCACGCGCTGGAACTCCGCATGCCGGTCGGAGAAGTTGAAACAGCCTATGGCGCGCGGCCGGAGGGCTCCGCCTCGAAGCTTTCCACCTACGGCGACGGCTGGCGCATCCTAAAGACGATCGGCACGCTCTACCGCGTAGAACGACCGGTTTTGTTCTACGGAAGCATCGGTGCGCTCCTCGTCGCGCTGGCCATCGTGCTCGCGGCACCGCTGGTGATCACCTACCTGCATACCGGGCTTGTGCCCCGCTTCCCGACTGCGATCCTGGTCACGGGAATGATCATTATCGCAGTGCTTTGCTTCTTCGCGGGCCTTATTCTCGAAACTGTTACAAGAGGCCGTCGGGAGGTCCGGAGGCTCGCCTATCTTTCGTTAGAGGCTCCGCGATAACTGTCGCGGAATAGCCGCACCCGCCGACATTTGTGTCGGGCACGTGACACTCATCTTCCGCCGATTCTTCACCTGCGTTAGATTCCGTTCGCTGTGACAAGCGCCGGCAAGGCGCGACAGAAGGGGGAATATGATGCGGTTGAACTCGGTTCTTCATGCGGGCGTGGCCTTTGCCGCGCTGTCCATCGGCGCCACGGCGAGTGCGCAAGGCACCGTCGATCCGGCGGCCGCGCCGCCCGAGGCGTCCGTCCCGACGGCGGGCAACGACATCGTGATCACCGGCTCCCGCATTCGCCGCAGCCCACTCGATCTCAACGCGCCCCGCGTGTTCATCGACAAGGCGGACATGGAAAAGACCGGTCTTAACTCGGTCAACGACGTGCTCCAGCGCCTGCCCAGCGCGGGCGGTGGCATCAACTCGAAATTCAACAACTCCGGCAATCTCGGCAACCCGCCGAACGGCGCGGGTGTCGGCGCAGGTTCGGCCGAAATCGACCTACGTTATCTGGGTTCGGTCCGCACGCTCGTGCTGGTCGATGGCCTGCGCTACCTCAATGGCGCGTCCGCCAGCGGCGTGCCGGGGTCGGTCGACCTCAACTCCATTCCCGAAAGCATGATCGAGCGCGTCGAAGTTCTGCAGGACGGCGCGTCGACCATCTATGGGTCTGACGCGATCGCCGGCGTTGTCAACATCATCACCAAGGAACGCCAGCAAGGCTTTGCCGCATCCGCGCAGGTCGGCTCGTACCTAGATCATGACGACGGCTGGACGCAAAATTACCAGCTAAGCTGGGGCAATGGCGGCAACAGCTCGACGCAGATCGTCGTCGGCGGCAATTATGTGAAGTCGGACGGCGTCCTCGCCGCTGATCGCGCCATCTCGGCCTTCCCGAGCCCGTACACCACGGCGTGCAGCTCTTCCTGCTCCAGCTATCCGCTGACCGGCCGTTACAGCTTCGTGTTCGCTGGCGGACCGCTGACCTTGAACGCACCGTTCACGACGACCGCGCCGCCATATCCGGCCAGCTTCCGGCCGTTTGCCGTCACCGATCGCTTCAATTTCGCGCCCTACAACTATCTAGACATCCCGCTGAAGCGCTACGGCCTGTTCGGCAACCTTGTGCAGGAATTGAACGGCGATACCCACCTGCGCATCAAGGCGCTGTGGAACCGCCGTGAATCGGTCAACCAGGCCGCGCCGATCCCGCTCGGCGTCGGTCCCGACACCGGCAGCGGAACGCCGCTCGACAATATCACCATCTCGCGGACCAACCCGTATAATCCGTTCGGTTTCGACCTCATCCCGAACGGGCAGCCGGGCGGCAATTACAACGACATCCGCCGCCGCGTCGTTGAAGCCGGCCCGCGCCGTTTCGAACAGACGGTCAAGACCTATTACGGCAGCGCCACCCTCGACGGCCGCCTCGGCGGCGAGTGGTATTGGGACGTCAACGGCATCTGGGGCAAGAACAAGGCCAGCCAGGTCATGTACGGCAATTTGAACGCCGCGAAGGTCGCCCAGGCCCTTGGTCCGATCGCCAATTGCACCGGTTCGTGCGTCCCGCTCAATGTGTTCGGCACCCCCGGCGCAATCACCCCGGCGATGCTCGCGTTCATCGGCTTCGACCAGCATGACTCGAGTCAGCAGAAGCTATGGGGAACCTCCGCCAATATCTCCGGAAAATGGTTCGACGTCGGCGGCGGCCCGCTTGGCGTGGCAGTCGGTGCGGAATATCGCCGGCTGACCGGGCGCTTCGACCCGGATCCCGTCGTTCAGGCTGGCAACAGCTCCGACATTCCGGCGCAAGCTTCACGCGGCGGCTACAAGGTCGCTGAGGTATATGCGGAGTTCAACGCGCCCTTCATCAAGGGGCGTCCGGGCGCCGAGCTGCTCGAGCTGAACGGCTCGGGACGCTACTCGCACTACAAGACGGACTCAGGCCGCACTTTCTCGCACAGCGTGTTCAAGACCGACCTCAACTGGAAGCCCGTCGACGCGGTTCGCCTGCGCGCGTCTTACGCCGAGGGTTTCCGGGCGCCGACGATCGGTGAGCTTGAAGGTTCGCCTTCGCGCTTTGACTCGCAGATCGACGATCCGTGCTCCAATGCCAGCGCTCAGGCGCGGCGGTTCAGTAACGACGCGACGGTCCGCGCCAATTGTGTCGCGCGCGGCGTGCCGGCGACGGGCTCCACCACAGGGCCAAACGATCAGCTGTCGGTGATCACGGGCGGCAACGAAGCCCTGACTCCGGAGACCTCGACCAGCGTCATCCTCGGCGTGGTCGTCAATCCGATCCGTGGCTTCACCGCCGAAATGAACTGGTACAACATCAAGGTGAAGGACGCGATCCAGTCGATCAGCGCCACCACCACCTTGTACCGTTGCGTGTACCAGAACGATCCGCTGGCCTGCGCTGCGGTTTCGCGTGCGCCGGGCACCGGCAACGTCCTGCAGATTCAAGGTGTGCTGCAGAACATCGCGTCGATCCGCACCACCGGCATCGACCTTAACCTCGCGTACCGCACACGTCTGTCGAACATGGGGACGGTTGGGCTGACGTGGAACAACACGTTCCTTACCAAGTACGACGTCACCACGCCGACGGCGACTGGTACAGCGGTCGAGCAGCGCGCCGGGCTTGAGCTTGGTTCGCCGACGCAGGGTTTCCCGAAGTGGAAATCGATCGGCGTGCTGGACTGGGATTATGGCATCGTCGGCGCCACGGTAACCGGGCGCTACATCTCGTCGCTCAAGGAAATCCTGAACAACAACAATCGGTTGAAATCGGTCTTCTACACTGATGCGCAGGTGCGTCTGAAGCCACGTTTCAACTTCCTGCTGCAGGACCTGGAGTTGGCCGTCGGCGTCAACAACCTCTTCAACAAGAAGACGCCGGGCTGCCTCAGCTGCGACACTAGCGGCAACTTCGATGCCAACGTCTACGACACCCCGGGCCGCTATTATTATGCGCGGCTCGCGGTGAAGCTTGGCGCACGCCGCGAGGCTCCGGTCGCCTACACGCCGCCGCCGGCCCCGCCGCCGCCACCAACGGCCGAGCCGGCGCCGGTTGTCGAGCCGGTGCCGGCACCGTCTGCGCCGCCACCGCCGGCAGCAACCCCGGAGCGCGGCAAGTAGAATTCGCATTACGCGAGGGGAGAGGGCGGTCCGGAAACGGGCCGCCCTTTTCGCATTTGCCGCCCGCTTGAACCTTGAAGCATTCGCGCCGATGTAGGCTGTACCAAACAAAGGACCGCACACCCGTGATCGACCATCAAGACATCGTTTCGCAGCTTGTCCCCATCGTTATTGAACAGTCTAACCGGGGCGAACGCAGCTTCGACATTTACTCGCGGCTCCTGCGCGAACGCATCGTCTTCATCACCGGCCCGATCGAGGACCACATGGCCTCGCTGATCACCGCCCAGCTGCTCTTCCTCGAGTCCGAGAACCCGAAGAAGGACATCTTCATGTACATCAACTCGCCGGGCGGCGTGGTGACGGCCGGCCTCGCGATCCACGACACCATGCAATACATCCGGCCGAAGATCAGCACCGTCTGCATCGGTCAGGCCGCCTCGATGGGCAGCTTCCTGCTCGCCGCTGGCGAGCCCGGCATGCGCGTCGCGCTGACCAACAGCCGCATCATGATCCACCAGCCCTCCGGCGGTGCCCAGGGCATGGCCGCGGACATCGAGATCCAGGCGCGCGAAATCCTCCGCATGCGCCAGCGGCTCAACGAGCTTTACGCCAAGTACACCGGCCAGCCGCTCGAGGAGATCGAGAAGGCGATGGATCGCGACAAGTTCCTGGAGGCGGACGAAGCCAAGGCGTTCGGTCTGATCGACGTCGTCTTCGACAAGCGCCCCGATGCCGGCGACGATGCGGGCACTGGCGCGGGTGAGGTTACGCCGGCCTGATCGTCCTCGAAATAGACGCCTTCATCACCCCCACTTCCTTCTCGGTTCGCGACGATTAACTTGATCCCGCCGAATCGAAGGGGGTGGGGTGTTTGATGTGGCGTAACTATCTTCCGATTACAGCGGCGGTCCTCTTGGGTTTCGGTCACGTCGCACTGTCGGCGCAGACCGCGCCTGACCAAGCCGCTCAATCTGCTGCTGAAAACGCGATCGATGAGTATCAGCAGGCATTTGACGGTCGGGACTATCCCGCAGCGATCAAGGCCTTAGACAAGGTTTCGGTCGAAGCAAACAACCGTCAGGCGCGCGCTCTTCTCGCGGCCATGCGGGCGTCGGCTCTTCTCGGTCTAAAGCGCAATTCGGAAGCCGACGCCCTCATCGCCCAGGCGCGGGACCTCGCGCCCGGGCTTTCCGGTGTTGGCGACATCCTCTTTTTTGGCGGGTTAACTACCCGGCGCTTCGACATCGCCGCGGACGCGCTTGATCGAATGATCGCGCAAGACCCGGCGGCCGTGCGGGAGATCCCCACGGAGTCGATGCGCTACCTGATGTTCAATGAGCCGGAAGGGCAGAAAAAGCGCAACGATGAGCGACGCGTGGCACTGGCCCGGTTGGGTTACGGTGGCGACACCGAACGCGGCCATTACCTTGCGCTCAATGCGCTACAGATTCTCGTCAAGGAAGGAGACTATACCGGCGCACAAGAGTTCATCGCCGACGTCAAGGAACCGGTCGCGCTTGAAAATCTTCTGATCCAGCGTCGGTACGAAAGCCTCTGGGCGAAGATCGGTGAAGCCGCAGGTCCCAATTTGTCCAAGGCCAGAATGCAGGCGGTCTTGGCGGCAGAGCGGGCGCTAGGCGACGCACCAGACAATCACGACAAGCTTGCCAATTACGTCAATGCGCTTCGGCATGCGGGGCGGCTTGATGATGCGATTGCAATACGGAAGCGCCTGCCAACCGACATCAAGTCGATGTCGGCGGCCGACGAAGGCTTGGGCTGGACGGTGAACAACGTCGCCCTCGCGCTGCACGAGGCCGGCCGAAAAGACGAAGCGGACCAGCTTTTCGCGTTATTGAACGATGCTCCGATGCCGAAGGAATATTGGCGGGTCAGCATGAAGATTAACCGGCTGGAATTGTTGGTCGGGGATGGCCGTTATGACCGAGCGTTGCCGCTGGTGGAGCCGACCGCCAGTACGAAAGGCAGCCCTTATGCCGATCAACTGACACGGCGCCTGCGTTATTGCGTTTTGCATCACCTTCAAGGTTCAGCGGAGGCGGCCAAGTTCAAGGCAGGTCTACTCGCGCATGCCGCGGATGCGCCCACGCAGACAGTCGATGGGCTCCTCTGCGCCGGTGAGGCAGAAGAAGCCGAACGGGTTGCACTGGCGGCTTTAGCCAACCCGGACCTGGATAAGCGGACGACCTTTGAAGAGGAGTTCGTCCGTCAGTTGCAGACCAAACCTATCACGTCCGATGATCCGTCCGTCTGGCAGAGTCGTTGGGTCGACTTCAGGAAGCGGCCTTTGATCGAGGCAGCCTTCAACCGCTTGGGGAGGGACATGCCGGCGGAATTTTTGCCCCCGGCCCATTGAGATGCGGTTGGGGCTTCCGACTTGGCGTCCGGCCGTGATTGGCCCATGATGAAGTGACGATGATGGGCTGATCAGGGGGCCGAGTCTCGTGAACGCACCTGCCAATTTCCCGCTTTGCATTGCCGGACTGACGATCGATCCTGATCGCCGCCATGTGTGCGGGAAAGGCGGGGACGAAGCGGTCGAGCCGCTTGTCATGCAATTGCTTCTTCGCCTCGCTGACCGCGCAGGTGAAGTGGTGCAGCGGCGCGAGCTCTTCAGCCATCTGTGGGGTAATGCGCAGGTAGGTGACGCCAGTCTCAACCGGCTAGTCGCAGAATTGCGCAAGGTCCTGGAGCGGACAAGCAGCGGCGCGGTGGTCATCGAGACCGTTCCTCGCACCGGCTACCGCCTCATCGCTGAGCCTACGGACGACGAAAAGCAACCCGCGATCACGCGTCGTTCGGTGCTGGCGGGAAGCGCAGCCGCCCTGGCGGTTGGCGCGGGCGGTGCCGGGCTTTGGATTTCTCGCGAGAACAAGGCACAACGGGCGACGCGTCTCGTCGATCGCGGCGACACCTTGCTGCGCGACGCCGCCCCGATGCTGGCGGGTGAAGCCTTGCCGCCCTTGCAGGAAGCGCTTGCGCTGGAGCCTGCGAACGCCCGGGCGCTTGGCCTCGCTGCCTTGGCGAACGAGACGCAGGCGTTCAATGGCGGTCCCAATGCTGCTGACGCCTTGCGCGACGCGGATCAGCAGGCGCGCGCGGCGCTTCGCCTGGATCGTCGCGAACCCCACGCTCGGCTTGCAATGCTCGATATGCAGGCGGGCAGCCTCGATTGGTCGCAAACGGAGGCTGGGCTGCAGGCGCTTCGGCGTGATGCTCCCACCAACTTCCACATCGTCGGTGCCCTGTCGTCACTCTTCCAGGCAGCGGGAATCTTGTCCCAGGCGTGGATCTTCAACGAACGGGCGGCCGCGATCGCTCCGAGTTCGCCGACACCGCACTGGCGTCGCGCGCTGCGGTTGTGGACAGGCGGCCGGACCGACGATGCGCTTCGTCTTACCGAGAGGTTGATGCCCCTATGGCCCCGGCATGCCATGGTCTGGAACGCGCGATTCATGATCCTGGCGTTCAGCGGCCGGACCGGCGCCGCCGCCGCAATGATGAATGACGAGACCGGCCCGTCGGGCAACACGCACCCCGTCAAGCCGGCTCAATGGGGGCCGACGCTGGAAGCCTTTACGCGTCCTACCGCGGCGAGTGTCGCAGCCGCGACCGACGCGAACTTGGCCGCCGCCCGATCTAATCCGGGCCAGGCCGCCTACGCCGCAATGGCGCTCGCGCACCTGGGCAAGGTCGACGAAGCCTATGACGTCATCAGTGGCTTGCTCCTCAGCAAGGGGCCGCTGGTGTCCAACCGGCCCGTCGAGCCGCGCAGCTTCAATGCGAATGCGCCAGGCTGGTGCCGCACCCAATGGCTCTTCATGCCGCCGCTTGCGACCGTGCGCGGCGATAAACGCTTCGGCCCGCTCAGCGAAGAATTGGGTTTGGCGCAATTTTGGAAGCAGCGCGGGGCCGGGCCCGACACTATAATCATGGCGTCGTAGCGGGCCTTACTCCTGCCCTAGCTCGCGCAATAGCTGGGCGAACCACGGGACCGACGTATCGAACGGCTTCCCGCCCGCAATCCGGTCGAATTCGATGACGCGCAGTTCGTCGCCGCGCTCTTCGTCCTCGCCGACGACGCCCGATTCTCCGCGCAGTGCTGCGTCCACGGCATAGGTCGTGCAGGCGCGGATCAGTTCGAGGTCGGCCTCATTCGCAGGTGCCGACCGCGCGAAATAGCCGCTTTTCTGAACGAGCACCTTCTCGGCGCCGAGCGCACTGGCGAATTGTTGTCCAAACCACGCGCCTGGATTGACCTTGTCGAGCTGCACGTGCCCGAACGGATCGCGTGGCACCTGTTCGCCGGCGGCTTCCATCAGAGCGACGATCTCGCGCACGCCCGCGCCCTCGGAGATAAAGAGATTGACGCCGCCCTGTTCGTCCATCGTTGTGCGCAGCCGCGAAGCTTCCCGACCGATGTCGATCGGCCGCTCCGGAACGTAAACGCCGTGCACATCCCATCGCGCCGCACTGTTCTCCAGCCATTCGGCAAATCCCGCGTCCTTTACCCATTGGTGATGCGCCAGGGCAGTGGCGGCCGTTAGCCAGCCGCAGTTTCGTCCCATCACTTCATGCACGATCAGCACGCGCGGGTTCGATGAGCTTTCGGCGATGATGTTGCGGGCATAGAGCGCGCCTTGTTCGGCCGCGCTCCAGGCGCCGAGAGTCTGGCGGATCGGAACCACGTCATTGTCGATCGTCTTCGGGAGCCCAACCACCGTTAGGCGGTAGCCGTGATTGTCCAGGAAGGCGGCGAGGTCGGCCGCGGTGCCATTGGTGTCGTCCCCGCCGATGGTATGCAGCACGTCGACACCATCCCGTCGGAGCTGCTCGGCCGCGACTTGCAACGGATCTTCGCCGGGTTGCACTAGTCCGCGCTTGATGCAGTCCTCGACATTGGTCAGCCGCACCCGGCTGTTGCCGATCGGGCTTCCGCCGAAGGCATGCAGGCGGCTGGCGGTGGCGCGGACCTTGTCGGTGACCTCGACCGACTTGCCGGTCAGTAGCCCCGCATAGCCGTTGAGATAGGCGATGATCCGAACGTTCGGCGCGACCTCGGTATAATGCTCGATCAGCCCGCCGACCGCCGCCGACAGGCAGGGCGCGAGGCCCCCGGCAGTCAGCATGGCGACGGTGCGAACGGTCATGGGTCGCTTCTGCCAAAACGCGGCAATTGTTCAACGGGCGTTTGGATGCACCAAAGGAAACGGGCGGCCCGTGAGGACCGCCCGCATCCTTCGATAGTCAGGAACTCAAGCTTACGCGATCTGCGGCAACACCTGCGCGCGGCGGCGGCGCGAAGCCATGCCGATCGCACCGAAGCCCAGCAGCATCATCGCCCAGGTTGCCGGTTCGGGGACCGCGCCACGCACGCCGGTCGCAAAAACCTGGGCGTTCGAAACGCCGCGGCCCTGCGTATCGGTGATGCTAATCGAATGCGTCGTATTGGCCCCGAGGTCGAGCAACCAGAAAGCGGTTACGTTATTAACGTCGGAATCAATGTTGTTGCCGAAGTGAGCGCCGAACAAGGTGAGACCTGACAGGTTCAGCGAGCCAAAGTTGTAGACCGGGTTGCCATTAGTCCCGTCGATGGAACCGAGGATATGGCTGAAGTCCATGACCGGATAAGGCGGAGCATAGCCCGGTTGACTGTTGGATGGTGCGGGCGAGCCGTCGAGAAGGTCCGTCAAAATGGCCTGGATCTGCGCATCAGTGGTCGAGCCGACGCCGCCCTGAAGCAGGTTCCCGCCGTAATAGCCCTTGCACGCGATCCCGCCAGACACGAACGCCGAGCCGCAAATGTCCACCACCGGCGGATCTGCAGCGATGGCGGGGGTAGCGATTGCCGCTGAACCCAAAGCACAAAGCGCGACCAGAAACTTCCTCATTCTCGTTGCCCCTTCAAATGACCGTTGTCGTTAACCGCCTGTTACTTGGACATGCGGCGCGGCGCATCGGTGGGGAAACGCCCGTGTCATTATGCGACAGTCCTCGATTTGCTCGGTATCTGCTGGTGAGCGACCCCGTCGCGTCACTAGGCCGCGGCCGCAGGAGCTGAAGGGCATTTCACCTTGCCTACCCGTCTGACGGCAAGACGTTCCAGGCATCCGGGGGATCCTTGGAAAGTAGTGATTTAACGTCGCCACCAATTGGCGTGACGTTATATTTCTGTTAAATAAGGTTCCGCTTCCGAGCTCGGTCGGAAGGGGGCAGCGCCTTATGACATCGAGACTTGCAGTCATCGATGACGGCCTGCTGGTGTTGCTCTGCCTGGCGCTCGATCACCGGGCGGATCCCGCTGGCCTCGCCGCTTTCAAGAGCAGCATCATTTCCATGGCTGAAGTGTCGCTCGAGACCGAAGGTGCATTCGATTTCATCGTCCAGCTTCGCTTTTCGTCCCTGCTCGAATTCAACGAAACGCTGCATGCAATGGCCGCTGACCTCCGCCAGTTCGTCGCTCATTACGAAACCAGCTTCGTCTGCAAGCGCTTCGTCCGTTCCGCGGATAATGAGGAATGCTTGTGGGTGCCCTGCGCCGACGGACGGCAACGCGTCGAATTTTCCTCGATCGTCAAGGTAACGGCGGAGCGGGATTACATGCGCGTCCACGCGCGCGATGCCAGCTGGCTGCTCCACACCACTATCCACAAGATGAAGCAAATGCTCGACGGATGGGGATTTTTACACATTCATCGTTCGACGATTGTGAACCGCCAGCATGTCGAACGACTCCTGCATCATCACCGTCATTGGGAGGTGTTGCTCAGCGACGGGTCGGTGGAGCCGGTTTCCAAGTCACATGCCGCGGAGACCGTTCGTGCCCTCGCCGAGCAAGGTTCGTCGATGGAAGCGCCAGTCGTTGAAAAACCGCCGAAACCCGTCGAAATTAACCTCCGTCAATAACTTGAAAGGTTCATCTCCGGAGTTCGCGGATCGTTATCCGCCGAGCGAGGGAGAGAGAACATGGACGCACGTCAACTCGCATGTATCGGGGCAGCCGCCTTCGTTGGATCGCTGCTCGTCACGGCCACCGCCTCCATGGCGAAAAACGGTCAGCCGGTCGTCATTGAAAAGCATATCGATCCGCTGACCCGCTATGTGTCGTTCGCCGATTTGTCGCTCACGTCCAAGGAGGGGAAGCACCTCCTTTACCGAAGGGTTGGCCAGGCGGTGGATGAAGTCTGTCCGTTGAGCCTGTCGTCGGACGAAGCGGAGTTCGCGGTGACTTATGACCGGCTCTACTGCAAGGATTATGCCTGGCGCGGAGCGCAGCCGCAGATCCGCAAGGCCATTCGCGCCGCCGAGGTCGGAACGCCGCTCGTCATGACGCTCGGGATCACGGGAGCGCAGAAGTAGAGCGGGAGCCGAGGGCAGGCCGCCGCCGGCCTGCCCCGGCCATTCTTTCGGCAGTCCAGGAACCACGCCATAAGGTGGAGAGGTTACATGCATGCACGGCAATTCGCATTCGTGGGAGCGGCCCTCGCCGCTTCGATGTTGGCCCCGGTCACTTCGAGCCTTGCCAAGCCGGTGAAGCCGGTCGTCATTCTGAAGCGCGTCGATCCGATGGTTCGCTACGTTTCGTATGCCGACCTGTCGCTGACCTCGCGCGAGGGCAAAAGGCTCCTGATTCACCGCGTTTACGAGGCCGTGGACGAGGTTTGTCCGGTCAGGCTGCCCGCGGACCCCGTGGACGGCACCACTGATTACGACCGCCACGATTGCCAGGACGGCGCCTGGGCGGGTGCGCGTCCGCAAATCCGCAAAGCTATTCGCGCTGCAAGTTTCGGAGCGCCATTAGTGATGACGATCGGCATCGCCGGCGCTCGCAGATGAGCCCCCCGCTGGGGGCAGGAAGCCATTGACCTGCCCCCAGCACTCATCTTCACTGCGGGCCTCGCTCGCAAGGTGGCTCCGCTGCCGGGAAGCCTTTCTTACCTGGCAGTTGATCCAGCATATCCTTGCCGACGACGCTCCTGACTTCCTGCTGTGATCGATGCTGCCGACTGACTGGTGCGGCACGATGGCGAGCCAGCGCCAGCCGACCTCTGTTTGAAAGGAGCGCGTGCGTAATTGGCAGTCCGGCGTGAACTTGATGAAACAAGAACGTTCCACACTTGTTCTACAAGAACAAATCAGATACGAACACTTCTCCACAGGCGGGGCTCGGCCGCCATCGATTGCAGCTTGAACGGAGGCAAGGGACATGGCAGCGCAGCTCAAAGTCATCGGCAACGCATTGGAAAACAGCACCTTGAATAGCTCAGGCACGGACCGTCAGAAGGCCCTTGAAGCCGCCCTTGCCCAGATCGACCGCGCCTTTGGCAAGGGTTCCGCGATGAAGCTCGGCAGCCGCGAAAAGATCGAGATTGAAACCATTTCGACGGGCAGTCTTGGGCTGGACATCGCACTTGGCGTCGGCGGCATTCCGCGCGGCCGCATCATTGAAATCTACGGGCCGGAAAGCTCGGGCAAGACCACGCTCGCGCTTCACGCGATTGCCGAAGCGCAGAAGACGGGCGGCACCGCCGCATTCGTCGACGCCGAGCACGCACTCGATCCCGTCTATGCAAAGAAGCTTGGGGTCAACATTGACGAACTCATTGTCTCGCAGCCCGATACTGGCGAGCAGGCCCTGGAGATCGTCGATACGCTTGTCCGGTCGAACGCCATTGACGTGCTGGTCGTCGACTCCGTCGCCGCGCTGGTGCCGCGCGCCGAGATCGAGGGCGAAATGGGTGACAGTCACGTGGGCCTTCAGGCCCGCCTGATGAGCCAGGCCCTGCGCAAGCTGACCGGCTCAATCAGCCGCTCGCGCTGCACGGTCATCTTCATCAACCAAGTCCGCATGAAGATCGGTGTCATGTACGGCAATCCGGAAACGACGACGGGCGGCAACGCGCTAAAGTTCTACGCGTCAGTCCGTCTCGACATCCGTCGCACGGGCCAGATCAAGGACCGCGACGATATCGTTGGCAACACCACCCGGGTGAAGGTCGTCAAGAACAAGGTCGCGCCGCCGTTCAAGCAGGTCGAATTCGACATCATGTACGGCGAGGGCGTCAGCAAGGTCGGCGAAATCCTCGACCTTGGCGTCAAGGCCGGCCTGGTCGAGAAGTCGGGCGCGTGGTTCAGCTATGACTCGATCCGCATTGGTCAAGGCCGCGAGAATGCCAAGACCTACCTCAAGGAAAATCCCGAGATCGCGCGGCGCATCGAAAACGCGATCCGCGGCAAGACCGAGGAAGTGGGCGAGGCTCTCATGGCCGGACTCGAGGAAGAAGAAGTCGCCGGTTAAGATCCCCAGCGGCGGACAGCGGTCCAATGCGCTGTCCGCCAACCTGGCCTAGCAAAGGTCCTCGGGATCGCAGCCACCGAAGGTCGCCGGCTGGCTGGGCTCGAGCCGGGCGAAGAGCCGCTTTGGCTCCGTCAGCACGATGATGATGAGCGCGGCGATGGCGGCGAGCGCGCAGCCGATCAGATACGGGCGCACCGTTCCGTCGAACGCCTGGCCGATCGCGAAGCCGACGATGGCCGCGCCCAGCGTCCCCACCACACCCTGGATCGATGAAGCGGTGCCCGCGATCGGCGCCATCCGCTCCATCGCCAGCGTGCCAAGGTTCGACGAGGTGAAGGCGAAGCTCGCCATTGCCAGGCTTTGCATCACCACGAATATCGGCAGGCTCTCATGGCCCGTCAGCCCGATAAGGGCATGCAGGCTGGTGATCACGGCGAACATGACCGCGGCACTGTGCCCGACGCGGCGCAAGCCAAACCGGCCGACCACCCGCGAGTTGAGCCAGGACGCCAGAGCCATCGGCGCCGCGATCGCCGCGAACACGAGCCCGATGTAGCCGCCCTCGTCAAACACATCGAAGACGATCTGCTGGATGGAGGAGATATAGGCGATCAGGGCAGAGAAGGTCGCCGCCAGCGCCAACGTGTAGCCGCGCGACAGCGGATCGCGGATCGCCTCCATCATGGCGCCGCCCATTTCGCGCCATTGCAGTGAGCGACGGAATTCAGGGTGCAATGTCTCCGGCAAACGCCACGCCGACCAAGCCAGCATCAGAAGGGCGTATCCCGCCAGCACGATGAAGATCGCCCGCCACGAGGCGACCAGCAAGATGGCTTGCCCGATGTTCGGTGCCAGTACCGGCACCAGCATGAAGGTCATGAACACCAGGCTCATCACACGCGCCATGGCTTCGGCCTCAAACAGGTCGCGCACCATGGCGACCACCAGCACCCGTGTCACCGCGGCCGAGGCGCCCATTGCGAACCGCGAGGCGATCAGCAGCGGGAAGGTGCCTGCGAACGCGCAGAGGAGGGCGAACAAGGTGTAGAGGCTGATCCCGGCGGCGAGGATCGGCTTGCGCCCGAACCGATCGGCGAGCGGTCCCCAAAACAACTGGGTCGAGGCGAAGCCGACGAAGTAAGCTATCACTACCAGCTGACGGTCGTTTTCCGTCGTCACTCGAAGCGAATTGCCGATCGCCGGCAGCGCGGGAACCATGGCGTCGATTGCGAACGCATTAAGCGCCATCAAACCCGCGAGCATGAAGGTCATCTCGCGGGTGCCGGGGCGCTTCACGCCGTCATGAGCCAGGGAGTCGAACATGGAGCGGCGCCTGCTGGCCGATTGCCTTGCGCCGTGCAACAGTGCGGCATCTCTTTCCGGGGTTCTTCGATGCTCGATACTAAAGTTCGCCGTCGCCATTTCCTGCAAGGTGCGGGAGCCATGGCCGCAGCGCTCACCGTCCCGCTGGATCGCGTCTTCGCACAGGCCGTTGACGAGCTGCCTAAAATCGCGCTGCCGCCACCGATCACCTCGGCCGAGCGTTTGGCGCGTCTCGCAAAAGCCCGCTCGCTGATGGCAAAGCACGGCATCGGCGCGATCATTGTCGAGCCCGGCGCCAGCCTCGACTATTTCACTGGCGTCCAGTGGTGGCGTTCCGAGCGCCTCACCGCCGCGGTCATTCCGGTGCGGGGCGATCCCATCATCGTCACCCCGTTCTTCGAGCGCCCCTCGGTAGCTGAAAGTCTTTCTGTGCCGGCGGAGATCCGAACCTGGAACGAAGACGAGGAGCCGCTGAAACTCGTCGCTGACTTCCTGCGCGAACGGCGCGTGGCCGATGGTGCCGTGGGCTTTGAGGAGACCGACCGGTTTTTCATCTTCGACAGGCTTCGTCAGCAACTTCCGAAGCTGCGGGCGGTCACTGCAAACCCGGTCGTTCGCGGCTGCCGAATGATCAAGACGCCCGCCGAACTCGCTCTGATGCAGGCGGCCGCCGATATTACCGAGGCATCGCTGAAATACGCCGGACAGCATACGCGCGAGGGCATGAGTCCGGCCGATGTCGACGCACTGGTGGCGGCCGCGCACAAGAGGATGGGGGGTGCTTATGACGGCGGCTTGATCCTGCTTGGCGAAGCCTCAGCCTATCCGCATGGCAGCCATAAGCCGCAGGCAGCGCGGCGCGGCGAAGTGGTGCTGATGGATTGCGGCTGTTCTGTGCACGGCTACCAGTCGGATATCTCGCGCAGCTTCATCTTTGGCGCCGCCCCGACACCCGAGCAGCGCAAGGTCGCGCAACAGGTCCGTCGCGGCCAGGACATCGCTATGTCCGCCGCGAAGGTCGGCGCGCCGGCGGGCAGCGTCGACGATGCGGTGCGCCGTGCCTACGAGAGCTGGGGTTACGGTCCAGGGTACAAGCTGCCCGGAACCTCTCATCGCACCGGCCATGGCATCGGCATGGAAGGCCATGAGCCGGTCAATCTCGTCCACGGCGAGATGACGCCGCTTGCCGCGGGCATGTGCTTCTCCAACGAGCCGGGCATCTATCTTCCCGGCAAGTTCGGCATCCGTTTCGAGGACTGCTTCCACATGACGGAAGCGGGCCCAAAGTGGTTCACGACGCCGCCCCCGTCGATCGAGCAGCCCTTCGCCTAGAAATGATCCTCCGCCTTGGCCGGGCCAGGGCGGTGTGACGGCGCATGCGGTGGTTCGATGTCCGCCGGCTCCGGCGCGTCGAGCGTGCCTTCCCATCGGGCGACAACTGTCGAGGCCACGGCATTGCCGACGACGTTGGTCGCCGAACGACCCATGTCGAGGAAGTGGTCGACCGCGAGGATGAGCAGGAGTCCGGCTTCGGGAATCTTGAACATGCCCAGCGTCGCGGCAATGACGACGAGGCTTGCACGCGGCACTCCGGCCATGCCCTTCGACGTTACCATCATGACCAAAAGCATGGTCATCTCCTGGCCGAAGTTCAGATGGATCCCATAGGCCTGCGCGATGAAGATAGTCGCGAAGGTCATGTACATCATCGAGCCGTCGAGATTGAACGAATAGCCGAGTGGCAGGACGAAGCTGGCGATCCGCGGCGGCACACCGAACCGATCCAACGCCTCGAGCGTCCGGGGATAGGCTGCCTCGCTCGACGCGGTCGAGAAGGCGAGCACCACCGGGTCGCGGATATAGCGAACGAGGTGCCGGGTCCGGCCACCGACGATCACGAACGCGGCGCCGATCAGCAAGCACCAGAGGATTGCCAGGCCGAGATAGAAGCTGCCGACGAACTTCCCGAAGGTGAACAGGATTTCCGGGCCCTTTTCGGCGATGGCGCTGGCGACGGCGGTGAACACCGCGAAGGGCGCAAAGCGCATCACATAGTCGGTCACTTGGAGCATGACCTTGACCAGCGATTCGACGCCTTTGACGATCGGTCGCCCGGCGTCGCCGATGGCGGTCAGCGCTACGCCGAAGAAGATGGAAAAGATGACGATGGGCAGGATTTCATTCTTGCTCATCGCATCGAAGATCGATGCGGGGACGAGGTGAGTGACGAAATCCTTAAGGTTGAAGGCCGCCGTTTCGACGCCGCTCGCGGCCGTCGCGGGTGGAACCGGCAGTGACAGGCCGACGCCCGGCTGAAGGAAGTTGACGAGCAATAGCCCGAGGGTCAGCGAGACGATGCTTGCGAGGATGAACCATGCCAAAGACCGGACACCAACGCGGCCCAGGGCAGCGACGTCGCCCATGTGCGCGATGCCGGCAACCAGGGTCGAGAACACCAACGGCGCGATAATCATCTTGATCAGCCGCAGAAACAGCGCGGTCACGATGCTCAGGTAATCTGCAATCGACTTCAGGTGCGCCGCACTGGTCGGCGTGCCGTCGTCGATCGCAGCGTTGATCGCCCAGCCGGCGATGATGCCCAGCACCAAGGCAATCAGGATGTAACGCGTCAGTTTTTTGGCCATGTGGCTCCCCTCAGCTGCCGACCCAAGCCGCTGCGGCTGTTGACGTCAAGCGCTTCACAGCGGGCAGGCGGGTGGCTAGGGCGCGCATCATGGCAGCGGACAATCCGTCCCCGGTAGGCGTGCTCGAGTTTGGACGGGCGATCCTTCACGACGAAGCGCGGGCGCTCGACGCGCTCGCCGACGGCCTGGGCGAGCCCTTCGAGCGCGCCATCTCCCTGATCTACGACTGCCGCGGAAAGCTCATCGTCAGCGGGCTCGGCAAGTCGGGGCACGTTGCGCGCAAGATTGCTGCCACTTTCGCGTCCACAGGGACCACCGCGGTATTTCTCCACCTGGCCGAGGCGATCCACGGCGATTTGGGCATGGCGGCCAAGGGCGACGTCGCCATCCTCATTTCCCAGAGCGGTGAGACGGCGGAGCTCGAGCCGGTCATCGATCATTTCCAGCGTGCGCAGATCCCGATCATCGGCATTACCGGCCATCCTGGGACGATGCTCGCCGATGCAGCAAGCGCCACGCTGCTTCTGCCGCATTGGCCTGAGGTGGGGCCGGAATCGGTAGCCCCCACGACGTCGACGACGATGACACTCGCGCTCGGTGATGCGCTCGCGATGACGGTGATGCGGCAGAAAGGCGTGACCCGGACCGACTTCAGCTGGCTTCATCCCGGCGGCTCGCTGGGATCGCGCCTGCGCCCAATTCACCGCCTCATGCACCGCGGAGATTCAATTCCGCTAACGCGCGCCGACAGCTCGATGCACGACACCATCGTCGAGATGTCGGCCAAACGCCTGGGGGTAATCGGCGTTACCGACGAGCATGGCTTTCTGATCGGGGTAATCACGGACGGTGACCTTCGCCGAAACATCGAGCGTGGCCTCGATCATCCTGCAGCAGACTTCATGACCCGCGATCCGAAGACGGTGCACCCCGACGATCTTATCGATGACGCGCTGCCGCTGTTCGACGAATATAAGATCACGGCGCTGTTCGTGGTCGATGAGCAGGAGAGCGGAAAACGACCGGTCGGCGTGCTGCATATTCACGATTGTCCCGCCGCCAGATGAAGTCGGTCATCCTAATCCCGGCGCGCTATCAATCGACGCGCTATCCGGGGAAGCCGCTGGCGAAGATCAGGGGGGCGGGCGGAGCTGCAAAGTCGCTGATTCAGCGCAGCGTGGAGGCCGCGCGGCGCGTAGCGGGCGTTTCCGAAGTTTTCGTAACGACCGATGACGACCGCATCGCTGATGCATGTTCAGCTCTCGGTGTTGGCGTGATCATGACCTCACCCGAATGCCGCAATGGCACCGAACGCTGCGCAGAAGCGCTGAAGTCGCTGCACGCCCCCGATCTCGTCATTAATTTTCAGGGCGATGCGCTGCTGACTCCGCCCGGGTTCGTCGAAGCGCTGATCGGCCGGATGGATCAGGACCAGGATGCGCTCGTCGCTACCCCGGCCATGCGGCTTCGCAGCAGCGAGGCTCGTGCGTTGCGCGAGGAAGAAGCTGCCGGCCGGGTTGGCGGCACCTCGGTGGTTACTGACGACCAAGGGCACGCACTTTATTTTTCCAAGCGCTTGATCCCCCATCTTCCAAAGGGAGCGCTGGAGGGCGCGATGTCACCGGTGCGGTTGCACGTTGGCGTTTACGCCTATCGGCCCGAAGCACTCGATCGGTATGTCTCGGCTCCGGTGAGCGAACTTGAGATGCTTGAGGGGCTCGAGCAACTTCGGTTCCTGGCGGCCGGCATTAAGATTGCCGTCGTCGATGTGGCGACGCCGCCGTTCGCACTGCGAGAACTGAACAACCCGGAGGACATGGAGGCGATTGAGCAGGCGCTCGTCGATGCAGGGCTCGAGTGAGCAGCCTCGACGCGCTGGACCCGCGCTACCGGCTTATCCTGTGCGACATTTGGGGCGTCGTCCATGACGGAGTGACGCTGTACGCCGGTGCGGCGGAACGCTTACGGGCTTGGCGGACTGAGGGCCGCTGCGTCGTACTGATTACCAATGCGCCCCGAACGGCTGATGAGGTTGACGCGCAACTTGCGCGCCTGGGACTGCCGAGGGATGCCTATGATTTTGTCGAAACGGGCGGCGAGGCAGGTATCGAGGGTCTGCGTGCGCTCAATGAGCCGGTCGGCTTCATCGGAACGCAGGGCGATCGCGCGGTGCTCGAGGGCCGCGGCGTGCGGATCGCCTACGATGAGATGTTCGCGAACCTAGCCTGCACCGGCCTTAGTGAAGACAAGCCAACGGTGGCTGAGTATGCAGAGGAACTTGAGCAATATGCCGCGCGCGGCGTGACGATGCATTGCCTGAATCCGGACCGGGTTGTGATCCGCGGCGGTGTTTCCGAGCCATGCGCGGGCGCGCTGGCCGACGTCTACGAGGCATTTGGCGGCGAAGTTGCCTGGTACGGAAAGCCCCATTCAGCGATCTACGAGCACGCCCTGCGCCGTGCCGGCGATCCTGACGCCGCGCAGGTGCTCGCGATCGGGGACGGGCTGCTGACGGACATGCTGGGCGCTGCTCGCCGTGGAATCGACGCCGTCTTCGTGACTGGCGGAATCCATGCGGGTGAGCAATTTCCGGAGAACTTCGCCGCCGACCACGGGCTGGGTGACTGGCGGCCTGTGGCGATTGTCGACTCCCTCGCCTAGGGGAGCACAATGAAACTCTGCGGACGCGACGTCGGGCTCGACCAGCCCCTGTTCCTGATTGCCGGGCCCTGCGTGGTCGAAAGCGAAGAACTGCAATTACGCACTGCGGAGCGACTGACGGCAATCGCGGAGCGGCTCGGCCTTCACTTCATCTTCAAATCCAGCTTCGACAAGGCCAATCGATCTTCCGACCAAAGCTATCGTGGGCCAGGGATGGATGAGGGGCTTCGCGTGCTCGAGAAGGTCAAAGACGCCTTGGGTCTGCCCATTCTGACCGACGTCCACGACGTCTCGCAGATCGCGCCAGTGTCCGAGGTCGTCGATGTCCTCCAGACGCCGGCCTTCCTGGCGCGGCAGACGGATTTTATCCATGCGGTTGCGGCCTCCGGGAAGCCCGTGAACATCAAGAAGGCGCAGTTCATGGCACCTCAGGACATGGCAAACGTGGTCGACAAGGCGCGTGGCGCCGCGCGGGCCGCGGGCGTCGAAGACGACACTATCATGGTCTGCGAGCGCGGCGCGTCATTCGGCTACAACAATCTGGTCAGCGACATGCGGAGTCTCGCCATCATGCGGGAAACCGGTTGTCCTGTCGTCTTCGATGCCACGCACAGCGTTCAGCTGCCAGGCGGACAGGGGACAAGCTCCGGCGGACAGCGCGAATTTGTACCGGTTCTGGCCCGAGCGGCCGTCGCAACTGGCATCGCGGGATTGTTCATGGAAACCCATCCGGATCCCGCGAACGCCAAGTCCGACGGACCGAACGCATGGCCGCTTGATCGGATGGAGACCTTGCTCCGGACGCTCGTGGATCTCGATCGGCTGGTTAAGGAGCGCGGTTTCGAGGAGCAGCAGCTTTAGGCCGTTCGCGGCCGGACGCGGCGGTGCTCCGTGCGCAGCTGCAGCAGCATTACCCCAGTGTTGGCAACGTTGGCCAAAACCAGCGCCACGGCGGCGCCGATCACGTCCCAACGCCAGGACAGCGGCGCAATGGTGATGAAGAAGAGGCCGCTTCCCAGCAACTTTGCCTTGAGCGGCCCGTCCGAACGACCGAGCGCATAAAGCATCGGCGCTAACGGGAAGCTGAAAATGCCGAGGAACGGGATGACCATCATGATGACCAACGGGACGTAAGCGCCGGCAAAATCCTTGCCGAACAACAGCACCATCAGTGGCTTCCCGCCGACCAGAAGAATGAGGATTGCGAGCACAGCGACCGCGCTGACCAGCGCGGTGCCACGGAGCATGAGCTTCCATGGCTTCTTTGATGTCAGGTCCATCCGCATGATTTCGGGGTAAAAAGCTTTGCCCAGCAGATCGGCCGGCTTCTGGGCGCTGTCAGCGAGCGTCGATGCAACGCGGAACAACGCCGCGCCAGCCGGCCCAAGGAGCCCGCCTACGACCAGTCGCCCGATTGGGCCCCAGACCGCCTGCACGCTGCTCGCCAGATTGACGTCGATGGCAAAGCGCCAGGCGCCCTCGAGGGCTGCCGGCCGCAGAGTTGGGCGGATGCCATCCAGGAGTCCATTGCGCCGGAGCTCACGCCAGCCAAGATACCAGGGATAGAAATTGCCGATCAGGTCGGTTGCGAACCAGATTGCGACGTAGACTGGAAACGAGGCGCCGGCGGCAAAGGCGATCGCGGCAAGCACTGCGCGGACGATCGGGCTCAACGTGCCCGACCAGCTGATGAGATCAAACCGATCGAGAACGCGTAGCACCCCGTCGGGGGTTGCCGAGGTCATGATCGGCAGCAGCGCGCAATAGGCCATGCCGAGCCACAGGTACTGCGGACTAATGCCGACCCAATTGCCAATGAACGGCAAGAGAATGACCGCGACCAGCATTCCGCCGATCCCGCTGACGACATCGAGCGCGAAGGCGAACCCGGTCGCGACCTTGAAATGCTCGGGGTCTCCCTGCGACAGGCCATGACCGCCGTAGCGGACGATAAGTTGCCACGACTGAAACTTCGCAATGCCGCTAACGGCCTTCACGTAGCTGGTGATCAGGATCAGCGTGCCAAAGAGCAGCACGCCGAGCCCGCGGCCCGCGAGGGCCAGCGTTGCAACGCCGCAGACCGCGGCAACGATCTTCGACGCCCCGAGATAGCTCGTGTTCTTGAGCAGCGAGCGGAAATGCTGGTCTTTGAACCAGTGCCTCATTCCCGCGCCCTAGCCGCCATGGCCGCGAGCGCAAGCTAGGCCGGTTCAGGCATCCTTTGCTGGACGACCTTCTCCGCTAGCGGACCGTTCAGTTCGGCGAGATGGTCGAACTGGGCTTCATACGTTGCAAGGCCTTGGCTTTGCGAGCGAAGCTCCGCCTCCAGGCCCGATAATTCGGCCTCTGGAATGAGGGCTTCGATCCGGTCCCAGCCCGTCCAACCGTCGCGGGGGGCCATGCCGAGCATTTGCCCGCGGCGCCCGGCTACGGCCGAAGTCACGCGGCTCGTGGCATTGGTGGGACAGACGACGATGAGCTTGTGCATCGGCTCCAGCAAGTGGGGTCCCGCTGCGTTCAGCGCTTCCTGCATGGCGATGCGGCCCGCGAGGCGAAAGGCAAGCTCGGAACTGTCGACGCTGTGGTAGCTGCCATCGACAAGGCTGACCGCGCAATCGACCACTTCGAAGCCGAGCGGGCCCTTGGTCATGGCCTCGCGGACGCCTTCTTCGACGGCCGGGATCCATTGCTTGGGCACGGAGCCGCCGTGGATGCGCTCCTCGAAGACGAAGCCCGAACCGCGGGGGAGGGGCTTCACCTCGATGATCACGTCGCCAAACTGGCCATGGCCGCCAGACTGTTTCTTGTGACGACCCTTCTGGGTCACCGATTTCCGAATGCTTTCGCGATAGCCGACACTTGGCGGATGGCTTTTGACCTCGACGCCATAACGCCGCTTCAGGCGCGCCAGAACCGTGTTGAGATGCTCGTCATTGACGCCACGCAGGCGGATCTCGTGGTTATGGTCGTCATGTTCGATAATTAGCGCCGAGTCTTCCTCGCTGAGCCGTTGCAGGGCGCCGGATAGCTTGACGTCATCCTTCCGGTCGGCCGGCTCGATGGCGATCGCGCAATTGCGCGCCGGATAGCCGATGTCGACGGACGGCGGCAGCTTGCCTGAGCCGAGCCATTCACCGGCTCGAACATTGTCGATCTTCGCCACCGCAACGACATCACCATCGTTGGCCTGGCCGACCTTTGCGGTTTTCTCGCCCTGAACATGGAAGAGGGCGCCTAGCCGGGCATGTTCCCCAGACTCCGTTTTCAGATCTGAACCTTCGCTAATGCGGCCGCCGAGCATGCGCGAAAGGGCGAGCCGTCCGATGGCTCCGTGAATGATCTTGAACACGTAGAGCGACGGGTTGGAAACGCTCAGGCGGTCGGCTGCGGTGCTTGGGCCCGGCGCTTCGTGCCGTATTGCCTTAAGCAGCCGGCGCACACCCCAGGAACTGTTCGCCGAGCCAAACAGAACGGAGACGCCGAGATTGTCGCCGGTTTCGCGCGCGAGATCCTGGAGAATCTTCTCGCGGGATGGCGCCTCGTCCATCAGCAGTTGCTCGAGCAGCTCGTCGTCGTGATCCGCCAGTTGCTCGAGCATATGCGTGCGGGCTTCCGCTTCACGCTCATGGAGGTCCGCAGGGATTTCGATCCGTTCGGATCCCTGGCCGGGGCGATATTTGAATGCATATTCCAGCGCCAGGTCGACGAAACCGCTGATCTTCTCGCCTTCGCGGATCGGCACCTGCCGCGCGATGAGGGGAGAGACGCTCATCGGTTGCAAGGCGGTCAGGAGGTCGCGGATGCGGCCGTGCGCCTGGTCGATGCGATTGACGAAGACAAGGTGCGGGATACCCAGTTCATCAAGGGCGCGGAGCGCAGGCGCCGCAAGTGGCGCCCGCGCCGGATCCGGGTCGACCACAACGATCGCCACGTCCGCAATCGCGAGAGCTCTGGCGCCATCGGCAGCGAAGCCTACGGAACCCGGACAGTCCAGAATGGCAAAATGGTCGCCGCGATAATCGAAGTGATAGAGATTGAGTTCGGTCGACCCACCGCGCTGACGGCTTTCCGCGCTGAAATCGCCGATCCTGGAGCCGTTGGCCGTCGATCCCAGGCGATCCGTGGCACCGGCTGCAAACAGCATTGCTTCGGCAAGGCTCGTCTTTCCCGCGCCGGCGGGTCCCACCAGCGCGATCACTCGGGTGCCTTTTGCAGATCCTCCAGCCATGCGACTCTCCTTCGTCCGGTTTACGGGCGCCCGAGTCGCTCTTGAGAGGCGCTTCGGCGCCAATCTGGAAACCTCCACCGTCCGCCTGTTTTTTGCTGTTGGCAAGAGGGGAACGGCTTGCGATGCGCCGTGTTGGGCCGTCGCGAGGAGTAAACCATGGCGACGAATGCCAAGCGCGAAATCGGCGACGGTCGGAGTGCTGATGCAGCAGGCCGCGACGCAAAAGCGCCGACCGAGATTCCCGCCACCGGCTGGCGGGAGATTGCCGTCCGCACCTGGAAGGAATCGTCCAAGGACAACGTATCTTTGGTGGCCGCCGGTGTCGCCTTTTACGGTTTCCTTGCGCTGGTCCCGCTGCTCGCCGCCACTGTGCTCACATACGGCCTGATTGCCGATCCGCAGACTGTCGTTGGACACGTCGATCGTCTGACAAAAAGCTTCCCGGCGGACGCGGCAAAGCTGATCGGTGAGCAATTGCTCAACGTCGTCAAAACTTCTGGCGGGAAAAAGGGACTGGGACTGCTCATGGCGCTGGCGGTCGCGCTATGGGGAGCCAGAAATGCCGCGGGCTCGCTGATCATCGCGCTGAACATCGCATATGAGGAAGAAGAAAAACGCAGCTTCCTGCGCGTTACTGGCCTTGCGCTGTCAATCACTGCTGCGGCCGTTCTCCTCGGGCTGGTCGCTGTCGGTGCCATCGGATTGCTGGCCGGCCTGGAGAAGCTGCTCCCGGGTTTTGGTCCCGTGGGCGTTCTAGCGGGAAAAGCGGGCGCTTATGCCTTGCTCGCCGCGCTCGCAGCGGCCGCGGCGGCGACACTTTATCGGTTCGGTCCGTCACGAACCAAGGCGGAATGGAAATGGCTCACGCCGGGGTCGGCTTTCTTCGCAGTCGGCTGGGTAATCCTGACGTTGGGGTTTGGCTTCTACGTGTCGCAGTTCGGCAAATATGGGGCGACTTATGGCTCGCTATCGGGGGTCATCGTCCTGATCACCTGGCTCTACCTCTCGAGCTTCGTCCTGCTGTTCGGCGCAGAGTTCAATTCAGAGATCGAGCACCAGACGGCTCGCGACACGACCGTCAAACGCGGCGATCCGCCGCTGGGCGCGCGCGGCGCGTGGTCGGCGGATCATGTCGCCCAAGGCGCTGATGATCAGGGCAAGAAGGAGGGGGCCGAAGGAGGCTTGTCGAGCAATGCAGTCAAGCCGCAGCCGGCACCGGCCAGCCCGGATGAGCCGCCCCGCGAGCATCCCTATATCGTCGCACGGGCGACCAATCGCGCGGCCGCGTTTGCGGGTCTGCAAAAGGTCGGGATGATCTCCGCGGCACTATCGACCGTCGGCCTGTCGTTGCTTCGAAAGCGCGGCAAGGCGTTGCCGGGCGCTGCCTTGCTCGCAACGGCCGCCGGACTGTCGCTAATCCGCCGAAAGGATTAGGTGCCTCAGGCGGCTGGAAGCAGCCGCCGCTCGCCCGCCAGCCGCAGCAGGCCAGCCTGAAGCTTCTCGAAAGCGCGGACCTCAATCTGACGAATGCGCTCGCGGCTGACACCATAAACCTGGCTCAGCTCTTCGAGCGTCTTGGGCTCGTCGGCGAGACGCCGCTCCATGAGGATATGCTTCTCGCGATCGTTGAGGCCCTCGAGCGCGCTCATCAGCAAATCGTGACGCACACGGCTTTCTTCGTCCTCGGCGATCCGCTCGTCTTGCAATGGCCCGGAATCGACGAGAAAGTCCTGCCACTGGCTCTCGCCGCCTTCGTCACCCTTCAAGGAGACGTTGAGGCTGGTGTCGCCACCCATGCCCATGCGGCGGTTCATCGAGATCACTTCGTCCTCGGTGACGCCGAGGTCGGTGGCGATCTTGGTCACGTCGGCGGGCTTGAGATCGCCTTCCTCGAAGGCATCGATCTGATTTTTCATGCGGCGCAGGTTGAAGAACAGTTTCTTCTGCGCGGCTGTGGTGCCCATCTTCACCAACGACCAGGAGCGCAGGATGAACTCCTGGATCGAGGCGCGAATCCACCACATCGCATAGGTCGCGAGACGGAACCCACGATCGGGCTCGAACTTCTTCACGCCCTGCATCAGGCCGATATTGCCTTCGCTGATCAGCTCGCTGACCGGCAGGCCGTAGCCGCGGTACCCCATGGCAATCTTCGACACGAGCCGCAGGTGCGAGTTCACCAGCTTGGCGGCAGCCTCGGTGTCGCCATGCTCACGCCAGCGCTTGGCGAGCATATATTCTTCCTCGGGGCTGAGGATCGGAAACTTCTTGATCTCCGCGAGGTAGCGGTTGAGCCCGGCCTCCCCACCGGACGAGGGGAGCGAGACAATCCCTTTTTGCGTAGCCATCTTAAGCGTCTTTCTCCCTTCGCAAGGACGCCCGTACGCGCGGGAAATCGCCCTTGCCACATAATCTATACACGAAGCGCGTTGAACAGTTCCTGCATGTCCGTCGGCATGGGACTGGAAAACGACAGCTGGGCCTTGGTCACGGGGTGCGTAAACCCAAGCTCGGCTGCGTGCAGGGCCTGCCGTTGAAACTGCAATTCTTTCAGTATCTTCCCATGGGTCTTGCCCGAACGACCGTAGACCGGATCGCCCACCAACGGATGCCCGATCGACGCCATGTGGACCCGAACCTGATGGGTCCTGCCAGTTTCGAGCCGGCATTCAACCAACGCCGCATCCCGCAAGGTCTCCAGCCGGCGCCAATGGGTAACGGCACGTTTGCCGCGGCCCTCAGGCACAATTGCAATCTTCTTCCGGTTTGCCGCTGACCGTGCCAGTGGCGCATCGACGGTGCCATCGCCCGCAAACGGCAAGCCGTTGACGATCGCCAAGTAGCGTCGGTCGATCGAATGAGCGGCGAACTGGCGCGCCAGGCCCTCATGGGTCACATCGTTCTTCGCCACAACCAACAGGCCGGAGGTATCCTTGTCGATGCGGTGGACGATGCCGGGCCGCGCAACCCCGCCGATCCCAGAGAGCGATCCGCCGCAATGATGCAGCAAGGCGTTGACGAGCGTCCCGTCGAAATTGCCGGCGGCGGGGTGCACTACCAAACCGGCGGGCTTGTCGACGACGAGCAGGTGCTCATCCTCGAACGCGATGTTCAGCGGAATGTCCTGCGCTTCGTTGTGCGCCGGCGTCGGTTCCGGCACTGCGACGCGCAAGGCCTCTTCTCCGCGAACCTTTGTCGCCGGATCGCGGACCGGCTTTCCCTCAGTTTCGACAGCGCCGGTGCGAATTAACGTCTTGAGCCGCTCACGCGATAGCGCGGGCAGGGCGTCGGCAAGCGCACGATCGAGGCGCCAGCCTTCATGAGCCGGCGCAAGGCGGACATCGATCGTCTGAATTCCCCCCATCCGGACTGGGATATGGGTATTCGGCAGTTCCGCTTCAATCCTGAGTAGCTTGCGCCTCCGGTCCGCGTGCCCCACAAACCAGGGTGATGAACCCGACCGAACTTGCCAGCTTGCTGTGCTCGCGCCTGTGTCACGACCTTCTGTCGCCCATTGGCGCCCTCAACAATGGAATCGAGCTCCTTGCCGATGAAACTGACGAGGAGATGCGTGAGCGGTGTCTGGAGCTGCTGGCCGACAGTGCCCGGGCCTCCGCCAACAAGCTCAAGTTCTTCCGCCTGGCATTCGGTGCCGCCGGCAGCTTCGGCGAGGAGATCGACACGCACGAGGCGCGGATCGCATTGAATGGCTTGTTCGGAGCGGAAAAGAAAATCGAGCTGGGCTGGGGGGTCGCCGAGGAGAAGCTGCCGAAGGATGCGGTGAAATTATTGCTGAACTTGGCGATGATTGCCGGCGACGCGCTCGTTCGCGGAGGCCGTCTTGACGTCGGCGCTGAGCGCCGAGACGACAAAGTGGAGTTGGCCGTGAGGGCAGAGGGCCCTCGCATCCTGCTTGATCCTGTCCTGCGGGACATGTTGGTCGGCGGCGGTGGTGGCCAGATCGAACCTCGCGCCGTCTGTGCCTGGCTGGCGCACGATCTTGTCGACAGCGCGGGAGGTGAAATCCAGCTGTCGGACGCGAGTGCGGAAGCGCTGACGATCGGTGCGACTTACGTTCAGCGACGGCCCGCACAGGGCTAACGACGCATTAACTCCTGCCCGGCATAAGCCTCTCGACTGCAGCGCGAGGGCGAATTCGCCGATGGACGACCTGATTGCCGATTTCGTAGCGGAATGCCGCGAAATGCTCGAAGCATTGGGCGGCGAGATTGTCGCATGGGAAGCGCAGCCCGACGACCGGGCGCGGCTCGATAGCATCTTTCGCTTCGTTCACACCGTGAAAGGAAATTGCGGGTTCTTCGAGTTTCCGCGGCTCGAGGCGCTAAGCCATGCGGCCGAGGACGCGCTGGCCGACGTCCGGGCCGGCCGTCGTCACCCCGACGGTGCCTTGGTGAGCGCAGTCCTGGCGGTCATCGACCGCATCGGCGAAATGGTTGCTGCCATCGAGGCTGGCGAGGAGATGCCGGCTGGCGACGATAGCGCACTGATCGCCTCACTTGAGCCCGGTGCAGAGGGCGCAACGGCTGCTCCAGCGGCGGTCGCAGCGGTCGAGGGAGCCGCCAAAGCCTCCGCCGCGCCGCGCACCATTCGTCTTTCCGTCGAGTTGCTCGACCGCGTGATGAGCACGGTTTCTGACATGGTGCTCGCAAGGAACGAACTTGCCCGCCGCCTCCGCGAATCCACATCGGACGTGCCCGTCGATGGTGCCTTCGAGCGCCTGTCGTCGATCATTGCGGAGATGCGGGACGCGATTACGCGGACACGCATGCAGCGCATCGAAAACCTGTTCGTCGGTCTGCCACGGATGGTTCGCGACTTGTCGGCCGAACTCGGCAAACAAGTCCTGGTCGATATTGAAGGCGGCGACGTCGAACTGGATCGCGAGATGATCGAAATGATCCGCGATCCGCTCACCCATATCATTCGTAATGCCGTCGACCATGGCGTTGAGGCGCCGTCCGATCGGTTGAAAGCGGGCAAGCGTGAGATCGGTGTTCTTGCCGTCTCCGCGCGCCAGTCCGGCAATCAGATCCTGATCGACATCCAGGACGACGGGCGCGGCATCGACGGAAAGAAATTAGTCGAGAAGGCGATTGCAAGCGGCGCGGTCGCCAAGGATGATGCGGCGCAGCTGTCACATCGCGAGCAACTGGCGCTCATCTTCGAAGCTGGTCTCTCGACCGCCAAACAGGTGACCGCCATATCCGGCCGCGGCGTTGGCATGGACGTCGTCCGTTCCAACATCGAACGCATCGGTGGGATCGTCGAAGTCGACAGCCGACTGGGCGAAGGCACCCGCATGACGCTCAGGGTTCCTTTGACCCTGACCATCATTCCCGCGCTCACCGTGTCGATTGCGGGCCAGCACTTCGCAATCCCGCGGTCCGCCATCGAGGAAATCGTTCGCGCCAATGGCGAGAGCGTGACGCTCGAGCATCTCGGCGGCGCCGGAGTAGCCACGATCCGCGGACGCCGCGTCCCTGAAGTCTCCCTTGCAACGATCCTAGGCCTCGACAGCGACGTCGCCGAGGCAGATCGGACACTTGTGGTGCTGCGTCCGGCCGGAGGCGATGTCTATGCCTTGTCGGTCGATCGCATTCACGATCACGAGGAACTGGTCGTGAAGCCCGCAGCGCCAGGAATCATGGCGACCGGTCTTTATGCGGGCACCACGTTGGCCGACGACGGCAGTCCGATCTTGCTAATGGATCCGGCGGGTCTCGCGGAAGTAGGCGGGATCCGGCTGGAGACGCTCGAGCGAGGTGCGCGCATCGCTGAAAATGCCGCTGCTCCCGCCTCTCAGGATACGCCCGTCTTGCTGTTCCGTGGACTGGATGGCGGCCGTCGCGCGCTCCGTCTGGCCATCGTCGATCGGATCGAGGAGGTCCATGCAAGCGCGGTCACCGAGGCAGCGGGCCAACTCAGGGTGCAGGTCGGTGAGACGATCCTGCCGCTTGCCGGTGCTCGCCAGTCCGACATTGCCGAAGAAAAGGTGCGCCTGTTCCGCCTCAATGATGGGGTGCAGGAGATGGGGTACGCGTTCGCGGAGGTCATCGACTTCGCCGCGATCGAACATGAGATTATTCACGCCGACCGGCCCGGCGAGGTGAGTGGCGTATCGCTCGTCAACAACCAACCGGCCGAGCTGATTGACGCGCACTGGCTGTTCGCAAACCATGTCGGGTGCGCGGCCAGGACAGGAAATCCACCTGTTTGTCGCCTACCTGCCGGAGACCCCTGGATGCAGAACATGCTTCGCCCGATTGTCGAAGCGGCGGGCTACCGGGTGGTCGACGAAGACGACAAGGCGCTCGCGGACCTGGCGATCGTGTCGCACGATGCGGAAGTGGCACCGGAAGACAGCGGCTGCACCATTCGCCTGCGGCCCGATGCAGAAGCCTCGGGCGGAAAGGACGACAGCATTTACCGGTACGATCGCGCTGGTCTGCTGATGGCGCTCAAGTCCGCGGCCGGGGGGAACAGCCGATGAATGAATTGCTGCTGATCGTGACGATTGCGGGTGAGCGCGTGGCGCTGCCGGCGGCGGCGGTCGAATCCGTCGTCGAGCTTGAAACGCTCACGCCCGTGCCCCGCGCGCCGCACCATGTCGCAGGTCTGTCGGCCCTTCGGAGCCGGGTGCTGACCGTCATCGATTGCATGCGCTCGCTCGAATTGGGCGATACGGACTGCGCGGACGGGATCCGCGAGGCCGCAGTCATCGAACTCGATTCACATCATTACGCCCTGATCGTGGATCAGGTCGAAGATGTCGTCGAGGCGCTCTCCGAGCCTGCTCCCGTGCGGGCAGCGATGGAGCCGGGCTGGGATCGCGTGGCGACCGGCATGGTCGAGACAGAGGCGGGTCCGCTGTTGCTCATCGATGTCACGGCCTTGATTGCCGGACCCGACGTGCGCGCCGCGGCTTAAGCTCTTCGTTACCCTTAGCGTTTAATCACACGCCTCACGCTCGGAGTGGGAAGTCTGGCATGAAAAGTTGTTTGATCGTCGATGATTCCAAGGTGATCCGCAAAGTTGCGCGGCACATCCTGGAAACACTCGAGTTTGAGGTCGAAGAAGCCGGTGATGGCCAGGAGGCCCTGTCCCGCTGCGAAGCGAAGATGCCGGACGTCGTCCTGCTCGACTGGAACATGCCGGTCATGAGCGGCATGGAATTTCTGAAGCTGTTGCGTCAACGTGGTCATTCCGACCAGCCCAAGGTCGTGTTCTGCACGACGGAGAACGACATGGCCCACATCCGCGCGGCGCTGGAAGCCGGTGCGGACGAATATGTGATGAAGCCGTTCGACCGCGAAACGCTGCACATCAAGCTTCAGCTCGTCGGCGTCGCCTGAGGGCGCCGCCGTGGAGCGGGCGCTCGCCAGATCGCGGGATCGCCTGACGGATCCCCACAATACGCTTCGCCGTATCCGGCTGATGATCGTCGACGATTCGACGGTAGCCCGGGCGGTGTTGTCGCGGATGGTCGAAAGCGATCCCGCGTTCGAGATTTCTGCCGTCGCCGGAACGGCCGAAGACGCGATCGACGCACTGGGCGAGTGCCAGGTGGACATCGTCATTCTCGACCTCGAGATGCCGGGCGCCGGCGGTCTCAAGTCGATCCCCCGCATCTTAGCGGCGGCCAACGGCGCAAAGGTGATGATCGTATCATCGCTTGCCGACGATGGCGCCGAGCAGACTGTGGCAGCGCTGGCGCTTGGCGCGGCGGATACGATGCCAAAGCCGGGAACCGGCCGGTTCAACGGCAAATTCTCCGAGATCCTCGTCGCGAAGCTGAAGGCGTTGGGTCACGCGTCCATCGAATCGGCGCGAACGCCTATTGCATCCGTCCGCCCGCAGGGCGCCCTCAGGGCGATGCCAGTCGACCCGATTGGCATCGTCGCCGTCGGCGCCTCGACCGGTGGCATCCATGCGCTTGGCGCACTGTTCGCCGCGCTTCCGCCAAGGATCGGCATACCCATCCTCGTGACGCAGCATCTCCCGGCCCCCTTCATGCCGGTCTTCGCCCGCCAGCTTGGCGTCGTTGCCGGCCGCGACGCCGTCGTCGCGGAGGATGGCATGAAGCTGTTGGCCGACCGGATCTTCATCGCGCCGGGCGATGCGCACCTGACGCTTGAGCCCAGCAGTCCGGCGCCGGTCATTCGTTTGCTTCACGGACGCAGCAACAGCGGTTGCATGCCGTCGGTCGATCCAATGCTTGCTTCAGCAGGTTCGCTGTACGGATCGCGCGCACTGGGTGTCGTCCTTACGGGGATGGGGCGCGACGGAGTTGAAGGCGCTTCGCGTCTGATTGACTGCGGCGGCAGTGTCATGGCCCAGGACGAGGCGAGCTGCGCCGTGTGGGGCATGCCGCGTGCGGTGCTGGAGGCGGGCCTTGCGTGCGCGGTGCTGCCGCCGGACAAGATTGGGCGGCGGATCGGCGCCCGCGTAGAGGACTTTACCGCGTGCAAATAAGCGACAGTTCAAGCCGCATCCTCGCCGGACTGCTCGAAGCGCGCACCGGCCAACAACTAACGATGAGTCGTCGGTGGCGGATTGAAACCGCGCTTTCCACACTCATGCGCGAACGCGGCATTGCCACGCTGGATGAGTTGATCACCATCCTGGTGATGGGCCGCGAGCCAAGCTTGTCGCAGCGGGTCGTCGAGGCGCTCCTGAACAACGAAACCTATTTCTTCCGGGACCGCGCACCGTTCGATGTGCTGGACCGCAACGTGCTCTCCCAGCTTGCTAAGACTCGCGCTCAATCGAAGCGGCTCCGCATCTGGTCGGCCGGCTGCTCTACCGGTCAGGAAGTCTATTCACTGGCAATGCTGTTTGCCGAGAACCCCGAGCAATGGCGCGGCTGGAGCATCGATGTGCTCGGCACCGATGTTTCCAGCGGATGTGTCGAGCGCGCGCGGACCGGGACCTACAGCCAATTTGAGGTGCAGCGCGGGCTTGGCATCGGCCAGATGATCAAATGGTTCGATGAGAGTGCAGATGGCTGGCGAGCGGTCGAGGCGCTTCGTCGGCCAGTACGTTTCCAGGTTCACAACATTCTTGAGCCGGCACCCCATCCGGGCGCGTTCGACATCGTGTTGTGCCGAAACGTGCTGCTCTATCTCAGTGCGGAAAAGAAGACTCTGGCGTTCGAGCGCATTGCCGGTGCGCTTGCGCCGGACGGTTGGCTGATGCTGGGCGCGGGCGAGACGGTGATCGGACAGACCACCCGCTTCGGCGCCGACATCAATGCGCGCGGGCTATACCGGCTCGTGGATGGTGCGCGGACCAATAAACGCTCGGGGCCGGACCGCCGCACCGCGACGGGGACTTGACCGAACGGCCGTAGGCGTGTGCCTTAGCGGCGTGGATTTCGACATCATCGAGCGGCCGTCACCCAATTTCGACGACCGGCTGCTGCCGGTGTCGATGATCGTGCTCCATTATACAGGCATGACGAGCGGCGAGGCCGCGCTCGACCGGCTCACGTCGCCGGAAGCCAAAGTATCATGTCATTATCTCGTCGACGAAGACGGCACGCTGTACCGGCTTGTCGACGAGGAAAAGCGGGCCTGGCACGCGGGCAAATCGCGCTGGCGAGGCATTACCGACGTCAATTCCGCCAGTATCGGGATCGAGATCGTCAATCCGGGTCACGAATTCGGCTACCGCGAGTTTCCGGACGAGCAGATGGCAACGGTCATCCCGCTTGTTGCCGACATCAAGGCCAGGCACGGTGTTGGGCGCGGCAATGTGGTCGGGCATTCCGATGTCGCGCCGGCGCGCAAGGAAGACCCCGGCGAGTTGTTCCCCTGGTGGGAGCTGGCCAAGCGGCGTCTCACCCTGCCAAGCCCGAGCCGCGATCTGGTTGATCCTTACTGGACCGACGCCGGCTTCCTGCTCGCGCTGGAGCGGTTCGGCTACGACGTGAGCGATGAGCAGAAGGCGGTCATCGCGTTTCAGCGCCGCTTTCGTCCCGACATGATCGACGGCATCATCGACGGCGAGTGCCGGGCCAAGCTGCTGTCGCTGCTGCTCCCCAGGCCGCAATAAACCACCCGTCACGGATCCGGCCGAGCGGTGGTGTCGGGCGAATGTTCCGAATGTTCACAGTGACGGCCCGAAAATCGCGTGTCCGCTATCAACGAAGTTGGCAAAACATGCACCAAGCTGATCTGTCGCAAAGGTCGCGTGTAGGACAGCATTTTCGCGAGCGGCGATGTCCGCTTTCGACCCATTGCGGACGCTAACGGGTTAGATCAGCTACTTCCGGTCCCAATAGCAATATCCAGCCATTGCCATGTGAAGAGCACGAACAGCGTCGGCAGCAAGATCCAATGAATTAGCGGTCTGCGGGTAAAGGCGAGGACCGGCATCGCCACGAGGCCGCGAGCGGAGAAGAGACTTGGCCATTGGAAAGGTTCGCCCTGCAAGATCGGCATGGTCAAAATCAGCAGCGCCAAAAGCCACCATGTCCCGAACATCCGCACGCGATTGTCGAAGTAGTACGCCTTCAGGTCTATACGATCCTGCCATTCGCTAGGTAGCACCGCGGCTGCGAGCAAAAAGATTAGTACGAGCTTCCCGAAATAAGGTAGGAAATACGCCACCGTTATGGTGCGCACTGAAGCCAGGAAGTAGAGCTCCCACCAAGCAGCAATTAGCACCATTAAGACGAACGCCGAAGCGATGAAGGGCAGAGGGTACCAACGCACTTGCTTTCGAAAGCGCAGCAGGCGGTCAAAATCGATCAACATGTCGGCAAGGGCGAGCCCGAGGATGATCGAAGCGAAGTTTACAATGTAGCCACCCGCGCTGCCCATCGCTCCCCCACAAAAGTCTCCCGATCACATGATAGCACCACGGGCCGGGGACAGCACGAGCAGTCTTCGGCTATGTCTGCTTTCCACCCATTGCCGACATTTCAGCGGCTAACCTCCCGCTCGACCCATTGCCGATCTGGCGTCCGAAACCAGCTCCGCCAGCCTGATCGGCGGAAGGTTTTGACAATTACCTCGGCATCCTCCCCAATCTCTACGGGAACGGGTTCGATAGCTTCGGGCAGGCGGAGGCCCTCGATCACCTTGCTTCCGCGCCAGCCGTTCGCGTCGCTGTAGCTGGCCAGCTTAATGTGGCCTCTAAGCCAACCCTCAACTAGATGCCGCGCTTCAGCCACGGCATCCCCCGCCGCCCAATCTGGCGGCTTTTTATAGGCGGAGATCGGGGTCGCCCAACTGCCGAGATCCACAAATATACGCTCTTCCGGGGTTTCAAGTTCGATTACCGAGAGCGGCTCTAGCGCTTCTCCATCGATTTTCTCGATCCTCAATCGGAGATAGCCCCCGTCCGTTTGAAACCAGCAACCGTCTCGGGCGAGCGGCCAGTCTCGACAAGCTTCGAATACATTCCGAGACCAAACGTCGATGGCCTCACTTAAAGCGTCCTTGATCGGCTCGCCATGATCTCCCGACATCGCGCATAGATAGAACTGTGGCGGCGCTTGGGTCTACATTAAGGAGAATCTGACAACGATGTCACCTGTCAGCGAACTGTCCGCTTTCCACCCAAGCTCGATATTAGCCCCGCGTCCGGCTTCGACCCCCTTGCAGACCTAGCTTCAGCTCTGACAGAGAGTGATCATGCGCTCACGGCTGTCTCTGGCGCTTGGTATCTGCGCCGTGACTGAAGCGGCTTCAGCGCAACCGCTGTCGGTCGTTATTCCTCCTCCCATGCCGATCTTCGAAAATGTCTCAAGGAATTGCCATCTACGCTTTTCCGGCAAGGAGGAGGGTCTTCAGCGGGTTAGGGCGGTCGCGTTGCAAAGCGGCTTCGAATATCTGAACATCGCGAGCCCGATGCCTGGGTTGATCGTGAAACTTCCAGGTCGAAGCGGCGAGGCGGAGCTTGCTTTCGTCGAGCGATTACGCGGCCAGGACCTGTCCGACGTTAGCTTCGAAAAGGTCTGTCTTCCTTCTCCGTTCTGAGCGGCTCATAATTCACTCCTTGCGCCCAAACGCCGATAGTTAGCAGTGCGTGAGCCTAGTGACCGCATTCCATCCCAAACAGACGTTAGCCCGAGGCTGGCGTCCTAGACGACGTCAGCTTATATCCGCCCCGCCAGAGGGCCGGGCGGCCGCGGCTTCGCGCAAGCGAAGGCGAGGAAAGTCCGGGCTCCATGGAACCACGATGCCGGGTAACGCCCGGCCGGCTCTTCGGGGTCGAGGGATAGTGCCACAGAAAGAACACCGCCGGGCTTCGGCCAGGTAAGGTCGAAAGGGTGCGGCAAGAGCGCACCGCGATGCTGGCAACAGGATCGGCACGGTAAACCCCATCGGGTGCAAGACCGAATAGGGGCGGCAAATGGGCCTGGTTCCGGCTCGCTGCCCGGGTTGGTTGCTGGAGCGGCGGGGTAACCCGTCGCCTAGAGGAATGGCCGCACAGTCACGCCGGCGACGGCGCGATGGACAGAACCCGGCTTACAGGCCCTCTGGCAAATTGTTCATGCGTCGGCTCGCTTCTCCGCGACCGGCGTTTTACACCGCAGGAAGCATGGCCAAACAAACGCGATCGAACGACTGGGGCTTTCCCCGCTGGCGCTCCTATGGCGACAAGGGCCGGACGGCGGCCAAGATCCGCCTGTGCGACCGCGAGGGATGCAGCGAGGTCGGCGACCGGCCCGCGCCCAAAGCGCCAAACAGCCGCGAGCGCTGGATGTTCTGCGAGCCGCATGCGGCCGAGTACAACCGCAACTGGAACTACTTTGCCGGCCTGAGCCCGGAGGAAGCGGCCAGACGAGCCGCGGACGAGGAAACCGATGCCAAGGGTTTCCGCCAGTCGGCGCAGTGGAAGTGGGCCGGACCGGGCGACGGGACGCGGACACGCGACGAGATGCGCGCACTCGACGCGCTGGAGCTGGAAAGCGACGCCGATTTCGCCGCCGTGAAATCCGCGCACCGGCGGCTGGTCAAGGAAACCCACCCCGACGCCAACCCCGGGAACGAGGAGGCCGCGAAGCGATTCAAGCAGGTTCAGGCTGCCTATGACGTCCTCCGGAAGGCCGAAGACCGCAAGAACGGCAAGGCTTAAGCACGGCTGTTTGGCTCAAAACCGCGGCTCGTGCATTGGTGGCGGTCATTGGGGCCAATGATTAGCAATGAACTTTGACAGCTTCTTCATGGCGGGCTTCGAATGCTCGTCCCATCGCCGCAAGGACGGCGTGCGGCTGGACCTGATCCGGGCGACGACGCACGACCGCCACGTCCAGCGCGATTATCGCCTGTGCAAAAGCCTGGGTCTCGCGACGCTGCGCGACGGCGTGCGCTGGCATTTGGTCGAGAAGTCGCCCGGGAACTACGATTGGTCGAGCTGGATGCCGGCGCTGGAAGCCGCCGAAGAGGTCGGCGTGCAGGTGATCTGGGACTTATTCCATTACGGTTCGCCCGATCACGTCAACCAGGCATCTCCCGACTTTCCTGCGCGCTTCACGGATTTCGCCATGGCAGCGCTGGAGCAGCAGCAACGCGTTTCCGGGCGTGCCGCGACCGTTTGTCCGCTCAACGAGATCAATTTTCTCTCCTGGGCGGTAGAGGTTGGATATTTCCCGCGCTGCGGTCCTGACGAGAAGGGGTGGCTGAAGCGGCACCTCGTGCAGGCCGGAATTTCGGCGGCGCGGGCGATCAAGCAGCAATTGCCCGGGACCAGGATCGTCTGGGCGGAGCCGCTGGTGCATGTCGCGCCGCGCAGCCACGACCGCCGCGAAAAGCGCAACGCGGAAGCGGCGCGGCTGGGGCAGTTCGAGGCGTACGACTGGATCCTCGGCAAAGCGCTGCCTGAACTTGGCGGCGATCCATCGTTCGCGGACGCGATCGGGCTTAATTTCTACCCGCACAACCAATGGTATCTCGACGGCCCGACCATCCCGCTTGGGCACCACGAATATCGTCCGCTTGCCGACATGCTGGAAGAAGTCGGCCAGCGCTACGGCAAGCCGATTTTCCTGTCGGAGACGGGCGCCGAAGGGTCGGGCAGGCCATCCTGGTTCCACTACGTCTGCAGCGAAGCACGCGAAGCGGTACGTCGCGGCGTCGATCTGCGCGGGATCTGCTGGTACCCGATCACCGCCTATCCGGGCTGGGACAACAGCCGGCACGCGGAGGCGGGCCTGTTGTCGACCGTCACCGCTGACGGCTCACGGCATGTCGATGCGGCGCTGCTGGAAGAAATGCAGGCGCAGCGTGCTCTCTTCGAGGAGCTTGATGTGCCAGCCGCAAAGATTGCCGCCTCCGGCTAGGTGACGGGCGCTGGTTGGGGGCCGCTGGTCGGCGTACCAACGTGCGGCCAGCCGTCGTGCCACTCCACCCGGTCGATCAGAAGAATGCGCCGGCTGTTCTCCTGATCTTCCTGCCGCTGTTTGGGCCGGTTCACGTCGATGGCGTGATAGACGATCCAGAGCTGGCCGGCCTTGTCCTCGACCATCGCGTTGTGGCCGGGCGCCAGCCATTGCTCGTTCCTGACGAGCATCAGGCTGTGCGGCACCCCGCGCGCTTCCTCCAGCGTTTCGAACGGGCCCATGGCGCTGCGCGAACGGGCGACCATGACGCCATATTCGGCGTCGGGGCCGCAGCAATTGTCGCCTGAATAGAACAGGTAATAATAGCCGTCGTGAAGCACGACCCAGGCGGCTTCGACCAGCCGCGGAAAAGCATTCTCGGCGGGGTTCGGCCAGATGAGATCGATCGGCGAGCTGTCCGGCGCGAAGGACATCCAGTCAGCGCTGAGTTCCTGCACCTTGATCGGCTGGAAGCCCGACCCCCAGTAAAGCAGATTTTTGCCCGTCGCGGGGTCATGGAAGGCCATTGGGTCGATGTATTCGAACCCCATGCCGAGAAGCAGCGGCATGCCCATGTCGACGAAAGGGCCCGCGGGTGACGTTGCGGTCGCGATCGCGAGACAATGACCGCGCTGAGGCTCGTGGCACACGTCGGGCGTCGCCGAATAATACATGATGTAGCGATCGCCATCGCGAAGGACCGAAGGGGCCCAGAAGTCCTGCGTCTCGCCGGCCCACGCAGGCTTCGTCGGCAACGCGTCGCCGAGATGCTCCCAGCTGATCAGGTCAGGTGACCGGGCGACCTGGATGTTGATCCAGTGGCCGTCGCGCAAAGTCTGCGTCGCGTAGGCATAATAAAAACCGTCCGGAGCCAGAATGACGGCGGGATCGGGGAAGTCGTGGTCAAGGACGGGGTTGCTGAAGGCCTTGGCCGGGACGGCGTCACGCATCGGCGAGACGCTCCGCGGTTTCTCGGACGAGTGCAATCATGTTGGGGACACCTTGTGTTCGGTTGGCGCTCAGATGCTTCGACAGCTCGAAGGGCGCAAGACAGGCGGCGACGTCGAGCCGCGCGACCTCGATCGCCGGGCGGTCCTGAACCGCGCTCAGCACTAGGGCGACGATTCCCTTCGTGATGGCGGCGTTACTGTCGGCGAGGAAGTGCAAGCGGCCGTCACGATCTGTCGGATAGACCCAGACTGACGCCGAGCAGCCGCGCACCTTGGTAGCGTCGGTTTTGAGAGCTTCCGGCATGGGCTCGAGTTGCTGGCCGAGGTCAATCAACAGCCGGTAGCGGTCTTCCGCATCGACAAGCTCATATTCTTCCAGAATGTCCTTGAGCGCGGGAAGGCCAGCCATGGGGCGGCCCTACATCGCTAGCGGTCGCGGAGCGACTCGATTTCGTTGGCCAGACTATTCTCTTTGTCGACCGTGATCCGCTCGAGCACCTTCAGCCGCTCCTTCAACTCCTTGACCTCGTCACGCAGGCGCAGCGTTTCCTGATTGTCCTCGCTTGCCGGCCGCTCCCAGATATGGCGGACACCCATGCGCTGGCGAATAAGCGCGAAAATGCCGGTCAGGAAAATGATGGCGATTACGAACTCGAACGGGTTCATTGGCTGCTTTCCGAGGGAATGCGGGCACGGTCGCGCAGCGCTTCGATTTGCGCCGCGGTTTCCACGCCCTTGTCGGTGACGATCTGCTCGAGCACGCGCAAGCGCGCTTCTACCCGCTCCATGTGCTGTGCGTACTGAGCGCTCTTTTCAGCGGCGAGATTCGATTGGGACTCGATCTGCTTTTCCTTGATCCGCAGCCACATCTTGAACGGCGCGATGCCGATGGCGGCGAGGGGGATCAGCACCCAAATCCAACTGGCAACGTCATTCATTGATCGAGGTCTTTCGGATCGATGCGCGCGATGTCGGAGTGAACGGCCGTCCGGTCAAGCCGCAACGTCTGACGACGTTAGCCGCTTCGGCGCGCGGAGGGCCTCGATCTGGGCCGCGGTCTGCGCACCCTGGTCGGTGACGATCTGCTCCAGCACACGCACGCGCTGCTCCAGTTCGCTGTTGCTCGTCGCATATTCCGCGGCCTTTTCCGCCGCGATGCGGGCATTCACCTCCAGCTGCTTCTCCTTGAACAGGAAGAAGCGCCGCGTGATGTAAATCAGGAAGACCGTCGGCAGGAAAACCGTGATCAACAGGGCCATGACTTCACCCGGTCCCATTACGCATTCCCTTCCTGCCCAATGCGGAGCGCGTCGATCTCGCGGCTCAGCTTGCTGGGTTTGTCGGTTACGATGCGCTCGACAGTTTCGAGCCGGTCCTTGATCGAGCCGATCTCGGCGCGAAGCTGGGCATTTTCGGTCGTGAGCAGTTTGACCCGTTCGACGGCTTCGCGATCGCTTGCCGGATACACTTGTTTGCCGAATCCATCGAGCGGATAGCCATGCCGAATGCGCATCCAGGTGGTCAGTACCCAGCCGCAGACGCCGACCAGGCCAACAAGAATCCCGAGAATGGGGATGAGTGCGTACGAATCCATCTTTAGCCCCTGTTTGAAAGTTTATCGAAGCTGCTCGATCTCGCGGGCGAGCGACCGGTTCTCGGTGGTCACGTAGCTTTCGATATCGGCCAGCCGACGATCGATGTCCTTGAAGCGCGAACGAATGTCGCGCGCGGCGCGTGTCGGTGAGGCGCGGACGCCCTGCCAGAATTGCTTGTCCTCGCTGTCGACGCGTTCGAGGGCCAGCGGCTTCGTCGGCGTGACCATCGCGGCGATGAGGTAGAAGGGAAGGATGCCGCCGCCGCTCATGAACATCGCGGCAAGAAAGCAGACGCGGACGATGGCGACGTCAAACCCGGTGTAATCGGCGATGCCGGCGCAAATGCCGAACATCTTCCCATTGCGCTTGTCGCGGTAGAAGCGCGTACGGCTCGCGGGCTGTTCGCGGAGGTATTGCGGTTCTTCCGTCACATATTGGGGCCGGTTGGAACGTTCCTGCGGCGCTGGATAGCGATCGTAGGCCATCTTCACTCTCCGTCCGCAAGCAGTCGCTGACGCTGGTCGTCGCGGCCCGGCATGCATTGCTGACGCCAGTTGGGGTTTTCGGCCGTCATGATCCGCTCGATCGTGCACAGCCGGTCATCGAGGCGGCGGGCGGCTTCATGGAGTTCGTCGAGTAGCTTTTCGTCACCAGTCGTCAGCGTCGCCGACGTCTTCCACTTGGTAATGTAGTGGAACACCAGCCACGGCAGGCCGATGAACAGCATTCCGACCACCATGATCGGGATAATCACTTCGTCCATTAGTTACTTCCCCTTGGCCTTGAGTGCGGCCTTCATGGCTTCCAGCTCGGCATCGACCGATTCCGAGGCTCTCAATTCGGCAATCTCTTCTTCCAGGCTCTTCGGGCCCGTCATCCCGAGCGCATCGGCACGTCCTTCCGCGAAATCGGCGCGGCGTTCGAGAATTTCGAATCGGCTGAAAGCATCTTCCGTGCGGCCGCCATTCAGAAGCTCGCGAGCGCGACCGCGGGTGACCGCGCTTTCGTACCGCACCGCAATGGCGTTCTGCCGCGCGCGCGCTTCGCGAAGCTTGCCCTGAAGCTTGGCGATGTCGCCCTCGTAGCTCTTCAGCGTATCGTCGATGACCTTGATCTCGTCGCGGAGGCCTTCGCCCATGTCGGCGGCCTTCTGACGCTCGATCAGCGCGGCTTTAGCCAGGTCTTCGCGGTCCTTGCTCAGCGCAAGTTCGGCCTTCTCGGTCCAGCTGCGCTGCAGCTCGTCGAGGCGCGACAAGGCGCGGCGCATTTCCTTGCCATCCGCGATACAGCGCGCTGCCGAGGCGCGAACCTCAACCAGCGTCTCCTCCATCTCGAGGATGACCATTCGGATCATCTTTGCCGGGTCTTCCGACCGGTCGAGCATCTCGGTGATGTTCGCCGCGAAGATATCCCGCGTCCGGGAAAAGATACTCATTCAGCACTCCGCATTCGAATTAGGGCCCTAACTTGCCTTTTGAGAAGCAACAGGCGTGCCAAAATCAACGAAAGGGCGAAAGTCCTGTAGTTCGTCGAAAAATGGCGACAACCAAGGCTGAAAATCCTTGCCAAATGGTGGGATTCGTCACCAACAGTCGGCCAAATCCGGACGGGGATCAATGGAGCGTTCCGATCAGTTCATCGGCCAGAGCCTGGCGTTCCTCGACGCGGTCGAGCGGGCGAGCCGTGCTGCCCCTCTCAATCGTCCCGTGCTGGTCATCGGCGAACGCGGCACCGGCAAGGAACTGATCGCCGAACGACTTCATCACCTGTCCTCGCGGTGGGCGGGGCCGCTGATCATCATGAACTGTGCCGCCTTGCCCGAAAACCTAATCGAGGCAGAGTTGTTCGGGCACGAGGCGGGCAGTTTCACCGGCGCAGCGAAAACCCGCCATGGCCGGTTCGAGGAAGCAGACGGCGGGACCCTGTTTCTCGACGAACTCGGCACGCTCTCGATGCCCGCGCAAGACCGGCTGCTCCGCGCGGTCGAATATGGCGAGATCACCCGCATCGGCGCCTCGAAGCCGGTCAAGGTCGACGTGCGCATCGTTGCGGCGACCAACGAGAATCTTCCCTCGCAGGTCGACAAGGGCAAGTTCCGCGCGGACCTGCTCGACCGGCTGTCGTTCGAAGTTATTACGCTACCTCCGCTGCGCGCGCGTCAGGGCGACGTGCCGCTGCTCGCCGAGCACTTCGGCCGGCGAATGGCGGTGGAACTGGACTGGTCCAACTGGCCCGGCTTCTCGTCGCGGGCGAGCGCCGCGCTGGAAGCTTATTCCTGGCCCGGCAACGTCCGAGAACTGCGCAACGTCGTCGAGCGGGCGGTGTACCGGCACGAGGATCCCGAACGGCAGGTCGATGAGATCAACTTCGATCCATTCCATTCGCCGTGGGCGCCCACCTCAAGCAGACCCATCGCCCCGGCATCGAGCCCTGCCGACAGCGAGGAGCCTTCGTCGGCGCCGGCTGTTGCTCCAACGCCATCTTCCACGACGAGCGACTTTCGTGCAGCGATCGCGGATTACGAGCGACAGTTGTTGGAGGACGCGCTGCGGCGGAACCGCTTCAATCAGCGCGCAACCGCGGCCGCACTCAACCTCAGCTACGACCAGCTGAGACACGCGCTCAAGCGGCACAAGCTGCAGGACAGCGCCGCCTGATCCCGCGCTCATTTGACCGTTTCAGGCTTGTATTTTCATGCGGCGAGCGCAGAGGGGAGTTCTGCGGGCGGGGGCTTTGCAATCGAGGCCGTCGCTGAGCGGTCTTCATGTCTTTAGGAGTGCCCGATGCCCTTCGAACTTCCCGAACTTCCCTTCGCCAAGGACGCGCTGGACCCCGTGATGTCGGCGGAAACGCTGGAGTATCACCACGGCAAGCATCACCGGGCGTACGTCACGAAGACGAACGAGTTGCTCCAGGCGGAGAAGGATCTGGGCGACGCATCGCTGCTGCAGGTCGTCAAGCAGGCCAAGGCGGGCGGTAACCAGAAGCTGTTCAACAACAGCGCTCAGCTGTGGAACCATAGCTTCTTCTGGCAATGTCTGGCGCCTGCGCAGGGCCAGCAGCCCGAGGGCAAGCTTGCCAAGCTGATCGAGGACGGTTTCGGGACGCCGCAGGCGCTGCTCGACAAGCTTCAGGAAGAGGCGGTCAACCATTTCTCCAACGGCTGGGCCTGGCTCGTGCTCGACCGCGGCGCATTGCGGGTGACGTCACTGCACGACGCCGACACGCCCATCGTTCATGAGGGCATGGTCCCGCTCTTCACGCTCGATGTGTGGGAGCACGCCTACTACATCGATTATCGCAACGAGCGTCCGCGCTTCGCGTCGACCGTGCTCTCCAAGATCGTCAATTGGGATTTCGTCGCCCAGAACCTGGACGGGCAGGGCTTTGAGCGGGCGAACCAAGGCGAAGGCGCGCATTCACCGGAGCTTACCTCCTAGGGGGCAGGTTTAGAGGCGCCAGCCGTTCAGCGCTGGCGCCAACTCCGGCGGTAGTTCCCGCATCCGCTCGCGAACCAGTTTTTGAAGTTCCGGGTCGGAGGTGATCGTGGTCCAGAAATCGGCATCGAAAAGCGGACGATAAGCCGGCTGGAAGATCAGCAGCGCGTTGCTCGAAAAGCCGTTACGGATATTTTCCGCGATCATTGCTTTGACGGCCGCGGTCCGTCGCATGCAGACCAGGCCGCGCATTTGCAGCTTCTGATCGGAGTCGATGACGAAGTCGCGATCCCAGCTGTCCTTCGCCGCCAGAACCGGCTGAAATGCCGCGTCCGCTTCGGCCCGTCGGCCGAGGCCTTCGAGCGCACAGGCCCTGATCCACGCAAACTGCCGTTCGCTTCCCCCGACCTTGTCGTCGGACCGGGTGGCTTGCCACTGCTTCCAAGCGGGATCGATGACGCTCAACGCCTCGGCATAGCGTCGATCGCGCAAAAGCAGGGCGGCTCGATTGACGAGCGCGTTGATTGCGTAAGGGCTGTCACCGAGCGTGGTTTGCGCCAGATCATATTCAGCCAATGCGCCCCGAATGTCGCCCCGCGCGGTGCGCGCGGTGGCAATCCGGGACGCGACCGTGAACCAATCGATCTCGTTCCAGCGCGATTTGTCGCGCGCGAGCGGCATAGTCGCCAAGCGCTCCTGCAGGATGCGCTCGGCTTCGTTCGGCTGCCCGGTTTCGATCAGAAAGCCGGCAAGCTGGAGGATGGCGCGGGTGCGGGGACGAACCGTCGATTCGATCGTGGCGGCTGCCGCCTGGGCGCTTTCGCCAACTGCCGCCGCAGCCTGAAGCTTCGCGAGGCGCCGGTCACGCATGCGTTTCAGCGCGGGGCCTGCCCATTCGGTGAGTGGCGCCCAGAGAAACGCCATTCTCTTGTCGGCAAGAAGGGACAGAACGTCCCCGGGCTTGGTCAGCCAGTTGAGCTCGCGATCATTCTCGCCCGGCCATCGTAAACGCAGCGCCGCGTCATCGTTGAGAACGAGAAGTTCGACGTCCACAACACCTTCGCCAGTTTGAACCTGGCCGCTCGCTCTCACGAGGGGCGGCTGCGGTGGTACTGGCGTGGGAATGGGCGGGGGAAGCGGCCGGACCGGCTGCGCGCCGATGGCCGACAGCGGCAGCGCGAAGGCGACAGCCGAGCAGAGGATAGTTTTACGCAACATGAGCCCCCTGAAGATGAAGTTACTGCTTAAGACGATAGCCGGTGCGGAACATCCAGGCGATCACTGCGAGGCAGAGGGCGATTAGCGCTATGGTCACGGCAACGCTGGACCAGACCGGCACGTCGGCAATCGAGTAGAAGCTCCAGCGAAACCCGCTGATCAGATGGACGACGGGGTTGAAGAGCGTGATCGTCCTGAACGGCTCGTGCAGCGCCTTCACCGAATAGAAAGCGCCGCCAAGGAAGGTCAGCGGCGTGATGATCAGCATCGGGATGATCTGCAATTGCTCGAAATTCTGCGCCCAGACGCCGATCGCGAATCCGAACAGGCAGAAGCCAGCCGAGATCGCCAGTAGGAACAGGACCATCGCGAACGGGTGATCAATCCTCAAAGGGACGAAAAACACCGCGGTGGCGATCGTCACCAGAGCGAGGATCACGGACTTGGTCGTCGCTGCCCCAACGTAGGCGAGCACCGCCTCAAAGCTCGAAATCGGCGCTGACAAGAGCTCGTAGATCGTGCCCGTAAACTTCGGGAAATAAATGCCAAAGCTTGCATTGAAGATCGATTGCATGAACACCGACAGCAGCGTGAGGCCGGGAACGATGAAACTGCCGAAGCTGACGCCGTCCATGTCGGTCATACGGCTGCCGATCGCGGAACCGAACACGACGAAGTAAAGCGCGGTGGTGATCACCGGGGTGATCAGACTCTGCCAGAGCGTGCGTCCCCAGCGCGCCATTTCGAAGCGGTAGATGGCGGCGATCCCGTGCCAGTTCATGCGTCGGTCCTCGGGCGATGCACCAGCTCGACGAAGATATCCTCGAGGCTCGATTGATGGGTCGACAAGTCTTTGTAGGCGATGCCGAGATCGGTCAGCCGGCGCATGAGCGAAGCGATGCCCGTCCGTTCCGCGTTGCTGTCGAACTCGTAGGACAGCACGTGCCCGTTTTCCTTGAGGCTCACTTTCCAATCGGACAGCTCCGCAGGCACTGCCGAAAGAGGGTCGGCGAGCATGATGTCGAGCGTCTTGCGGCCGAGTTGCGCCATCAGCGCCCTTTTCTCGTCGACGGCGATCAGCTCACCGCGGCGGATGACGCCGACGCGGTCCGCCATTTCCTCGGCTTCCTCGATGTAGTGGGTCGTAAGGATGATCGTGACGCCGTCATCGCGGAGCTTACGAACGAGATCCCACATGTCGCGGCGGAGCTCGACATCGACACCCGCGGTTGGCTCGTCGAGGAAGAGGATCGCTGGCTCGTGGCTAAGCGCCTTCGCAATCATCACCCGGCGCTTCATGCCGCCCGACAATTGCATCATGATCGTCTTGCGCTTGTCCCACAGCGACAGGCGCTTCAGCAGGTCCTCGATCTTGCGGTCGTCGCGCGGCTTGCCGAACAGCCCTCGCGAGAAGGTGACGGTGCGCTGGACGGGCTCAAACGCTTCCGTCGTCAGCTCCTGCGGCACCAGGCCGATCCGCTCCCGGGCATAGCGATAATCAGACTGCCAATTGCGGCCGTCAATCAGCACCTCACCCGATGTCGGCGTGACGATACCGCAGATGATGTTGATCAGCGTGGTCTTGCCCGCGCCGTTCGGGCCGAGAAGGGCGAAGATTTCGCCGCGATTGATGTCGAGGTCGACGGACTTCAGCGCTTCCGTTCCAGAGCCATAGGATTTGCGCAGCTGGCGGATGGAGAGGATCGGCTGGCTCATTCAACCGGTCCGGGCTCAACGGGAACGGCGTCTTCCTTCATGAGGCCGTGCCGCATGAGCATTGGAATGTTGGCCGCCGCGAAGATGAAGGTAAGGGGCAGGGCGCCCCACAGCTTGAACCCGATCCAGAAACTGGTGCTGCTGTTTCGCCAGACTGCTTCGTTCAGGCAGGCCATGCAGGCGAAGAAAATTGCCCAGTTGCGCGTCAGCTTGTTCCAGCCGGTTTCATCCAGGCCGGGGTAAGTTGAGCCCAGCACGTTCTGCAGCAGGGGTTTCCCAGTGGCGAGACCGAAGGCCAGCAGGCCGGCGACCAGCACATAGTAGATGGTCGGCTTCATCTTGATGAAGGTTTCGTCGTGCAGCCAGATCGTCAGGCCGCCGAGGATGACCACCATCGCGCCGGAGAACCATAACAGGGGCGAGATGCTGCGGTAGCGGATGGCCGAAAACAGCATCGCGGCAACCATGGCGATCATGAAGGCGCCGGTGGCGACGAAGATCTTCATCACCGCCGGCACCGGCGCGAAGAAATTGACGAGGAAGAAGACCAGCAGCGGACCCAGGTCGATCAACAGCTTTGCGCCGCCCTGCGGCTCGGCCTTTGCGGTCATTCGGGTGGCAATCCGGCGATGGCGCGGGCCACGGCGCGCGGATCGAACGGCCGAAGGTCATCCGCGCTCTCGCCGACGCCGATGGCGTGGATGGGCAAGCCGAACTTCTCGGCAGCGGCGACCAGGATGCCGCCGCGCGCGGTCCCGTCGAGCTTGGTCATGATGAGGCCCGTCACGCCTGCGGTCTCGCGGAACACCTCGACCTGAGCAAGCGCATTCTGACCTGTCGTGGCATCGAGCACGAGCAGGATATCGTGCGGCGCTTCCGGATTGAGACGACCGAGGACGCGGCGAATCTTCGCCAGTTCCTCCATCAGGTGCGACTTGTTCTGAAGGCGGCCCGCAGTGTCGACGATCAAGACGTCTTCACCGGTCGCGGTGGCCTGCTTGACGCCATCGAACACGATGCCGGCCGCGTCGCCGCCTTCCTTGCCGCAGATCACCGGCGCGCCGATGCGCTGGCCCCAGATCTGGAGCTGCTCAATCGCTGCGGCGCGGAAGGTGTCGCCGGCGGCGAGGAGGACGCCGTAGTCCTGCTCGCGAAGCCAGTGGCCGAGCTTGCCGATGGTGGTGGTCTTCCCCGAGCCGTTGACGCCAATCACGAGGATGACGTGCGGGCGCGGGAAGCCGGTAATTTCCAGCGGCTTGGCGACCGGCGCGAGGATTTTTTCGATCTCATCCGCGAGGATTGAGCGGAGACCGCGCTCGTCGAGCCGCTCGAACTTCTGTCGCGAAATGGCTTCTCGAATGCGGTGCGAGGCTTCGGGGCCAAGGTCGGACGCGACCAACGCTTCCTCGATGTCGTCGAGGGTGGAGGTGTCGAGCGCGGCGCGGCTAGTCAGGCCGGTGAGGTTGTCGCCGACGCGCTCGGCGGTCTTGGCAAAACCCCCGCGAAGACGGTCGAGCCAGCTCATGCCCAAACCGCCTGCAAAAGGTCGCCTTCGCACGACGTGATACGCGCCGGCCCGCCGTCACCGCGCTTGGCGTCCGCAATCGCAACGGGAGCGAAATTGTCGGAGTGGCCCTTGCCATTGTTCTCGATGAGCACGGGCTGGGTAGAGCCCACCAAATTGTCCAGCCACCGTCGGCGTTGCTCAGCAGCGGTTTCACGGAGGCGCGCTGCGCGGGCTTTCACGACTTCGCGACCAAGTTGAGGCATGCGCGCAGCCGGCGTCTCGGGTCGAGGCGAAAAAGGAAAGATGTGTGCAGCCACGACGCTGCAATCTTCTATCAGTTTTAGTGAGTTCAAGGCCATGTCTTCAGTTTCTGTGGGAAAGCCGGCGATCAGGTCGGCGCCGATGGTGGCGTCCGCTCGCAGCGAACGGATGCGGTCGACCGTCCGAACCGCGTCGGCGCGGCTGTGCCGGCGCTTCATGCGCTTCAGGATCATGTCATCGCCGGCCTGAAGCGAGAGGTGGAAGTGCGGCATCAATCGCGGCTCGCCGGCGATAAGTTCCAGCAAAGCTTCGTCGATCTCGATGCTGTCGAGCGAAGACAGGCGAAGGCGCTTAAGCCGAGGTTCGGCATGGAGCAGGCGCTGGCACAGCTTGCCGAGCCCGTCCTCGTAATCGGTGATGTCGACGCCGGTCAGAACGATCTCGCACGCGCCGCGATCGAGTTCGCGCGCTACCGCGTCGCGGATCATTTCGAAGCTGTACGATCGGCTGGGACCACGTGCCTGCCAGATCGAGCAGAAGGTGCAGCGGTGATCGCACCCGGTCTGGATCGCGACAAAGCTGCGAACATGACCCATGAAGCCGGCAGGGATTGGCGGCATGACGTCATTGGCCGCCAGGCCATTGAGCTTGCGCGCGTTTCCAACGATCCGCGACACGCCAGGCATGGCTGCGAAGCCCTTCGGATCCAGCTCCGCCGCGCATCCGGTGACGAGGATTTGAGCCTCCGGACGCTGGCGATGCGCGCGGCGGATGGCCTGACGTGTTTGACGCACCGCTTCGTTGGTCACCGCGCAACTGTTGACGACGATCCAATCCTCGTCGGCCGGCGCCGTGCGCGCGATCGTCTCGCTCTCCGCATAGTTGAGGCGGCAACCCAGCGTGATGGTCTCGACGCTCACTGCAGCGCGTCCAGGTCAAGTTCGCCCGAGAAGACATGTGTGGCCTTGCCGCGCATCCGGATCGGCTCATCCGGGGCCCATGCAATCGTCAGGCTGCCGCCCGCCATGTGGACCTGGACCGGCGACTGCGCGCGCCTGCTCGCGATGGCGGCGACGGCGGTGGCGCAGGCGCCCGTTCCGCAAGCTGCAGTTTCACCCGCGCCGCGTTCAAAAGTGCGTAACTTCAGTGTGTTGTCAGTCACCGTTGCAACGTTGACGTTGATCCGCTCGGGGAAGGCGGGGTCATGCTCGATTTGCGGGCCGAGCACGTCGAGCGGCACTTCGCGGGCATCGGCCACGAAGAACACGACGTGCGGATTGCCGACGTTGACGGCCATGGGATGTTCCAGGCCATCCCACGCCAGCGGAAGGGCATTGGTGTCCATCGCATAGGCAACGGGAATTTCTTGCCAGCCAAAGCGCGGCGCCGGCAGTGTGACCTCGACCTCACCCTGCAGCGCGTGGCCGGTAAGCATTCCGCCGTCGGTCTCGATCTTCTGGGCGCCCGTCAGTTGCACGACGCAGCGGGTGGCGTTGCCGCAGCTTTCGACTTCGCTGCCGTCGCTGTTCCAGATGCGCATGCGGAGATCGGCGGTATCGCTCGGCTCCAGCACGATGAGCTGGTCGCAGCCCACGCCCGTACGGCGGTCGGCAAGGGCCTTCGCGAGCGCCGGGGTCACCGCAAACGGCTCATCCCGTGCGTCGACGATCACGAAATCGTTGCCGAGGCCATGCATCTTGTGGAAGGGGCGCCGCATTGGGCGCGTGACTTAGGTGCGGTCCATGCCCAAGTCCACCAACGAGGCCAAAATGCAAAAAGCCGCCAACGACGTCATGCAATCGATCATCTTCTCCGCGGTGCTGGACGGCATTGCGGCGTTGAAGCGCGCCTCGGGTGGTCTGCCCAACCAGTTGCTTCGCGATGTGCAGGCGATCCACGCCAACGTGACTTTCGCAGACCTGCCGAAGGAGTTGCAGGACGCGATCGCCGAGACGACGCGCACCGCATTCACGCAATTGCTGAAGGAAGGCTATGCGGTTGGCCCGCGCCAGCAGATGCAGCAATCACGCCCAATCGACCGCGTGCCGGAGCGGCAGCGCCCGGATCGCCGCGGTCCCGCCGAAGGTCATCGCCGTGGCGGCCGTCCACCGCGTGGTGGCGGCGGTAACGGCAACGGTGGCGGAAAGCCTGGCGGGGGTGGCGGTGGCCGCGGTGGACCGGGAGGCGGCAAGCCCCGCGGTTGAACTTATGGGCGGATGCCGCTAAGCGGCGTCCGTCCACAGGACATAAATCGATGTGCGCGTCCACGGATGCACGCTGGCCGACGAGGTTTCGTCCGCCGGCGATTTTTGCGTTTTGCACCCCATATGGGCCGCGCATCGACTGAGGAGATTTGAATGTTCGACACGTTGAGCGATCGGCTCGGCAGCGTATTTGACCGGCTTCGCGGGCGCGGCGCGCTCAGCGAGGCCGACGTGCGCGGTGCGATGCGCGAAGTGCGCGTCGCCCTGCTCGAGGCCGACGTCGCGCTGCCGGTCGCGCGCGATTTCGTCGAACAGGTCACCGAGAAAGCGGTCGGCCAGGAAGTTCTGCGCTCGGTCACGCCGGGGCAGATGGTCGTCAAGATCGTCCACGACGCGCTGGTCGAGACGCTGGGCGCCGAGACGGCCGAGCTCGACCTCAATGTCGCGCCGCCGGCGGTGATCATGATGGTCGGCCTGCAGGGTTCCGGTAAGACGACGACCACGGCCAAGCTCGCCAAGCGGCTGACCGATCGCGAGCGCAAGAAGGTAATGATGGCCTCCCTCGACGTCGCCCGTCCGGCGGCGCAGGAGCAGCTGGCGGTGCTGGGGCGTCAGGCGGGCGTCGACACACTGCCGATCGTCGCGGGGCAGCAGCCGGTCGATATCGCCAAGCGTGCGCTGCAGTCGGCTCGGCTCCAAGGCTATGACGTCGTCTTGCTCGATACCGCGGGCCGCCTGCACGTCGACGATCAGCTGATGGGCGAGATGAAGGCCGTCGCGGCGGCGTCGAACCCGGCGGAAACCCTGCTCGTCGTCGACAGCCTGACCGGCCAGGACGCAGTCAACGTCGCCAAGGGCTTCGCGGCCGAAGTCGACCTGACCGGCGTGGTGCTGACCCGGATGGACGGCGATGCGCGCGGCGGTGCGGCGCTCTCGATGCGCGCGGTGACCGGCAAGCCGATCAAGTTCGCCGGTGTCGGCGAGGCGATCGACAAGCTTCAGGCCTTTCACCCGGAGCGCGTTGCCGGACGCATCCTTGGCATGGGCGACGTGGTCAGCCTGGTCGAGCGCGCTGCCGAGACGATTCAGGTCGAGGAGGCGGAGAAGCTCGCGGCCAAGATGGCCAAGGGCAAGTTCGATCTCGACGACCTGTGGGCCCAGCTTCGCCAGATGCAGCGCATGGGCGGCCTTGGCGCGCTGGCCGGCATGATGCCGGGCCTCAAGGGCATGAAGGGCGCCATGGACAAGGCGCAGGACGACAAGGCGCTCGTGCACATGGAAGCGATGTTGTCGTCGATGACAGCCAAGGAGCGGGCGCGTCCGGACATCATCAACGCCAAGCGCAAGATCCGCGTCGCCAAGGGCAGCGGCACCACGGTGCAGGAAATCAACAAGCTGCTGAAGATGCACCAGGAAATGTCGACGGTGATGAAGCGGCTCAAGAAGATGGGCGGCCTCGGCAAGCTTGCGGCAATGTTCGGCGGCGGCGGGGGCCTCGGGGGTCTAGGCGGTGCTGGCGGCCCAGGTGGCGCGGGCGGTCTTCCGGGTCTCGGCGGAGCGGGGGGAGGTCTCCCTGGTCTCGGCGGCCAGGCGCCATTCAATCTGCCCCCAGGTTTCGACAAATTCATCAAGAAATAGAACGTATTACGAAAGGAAATTAGTATGGCAGTTGCAATTCGTCTTTCCCGGGGCGGCTCAAAGAAGCGCCCCTATTACCGGATCGTGGTCGCCGACAGCCGCAACGCCCGTGACGGCCGCTTCATCGAGAAGGTCGGCACCTACAATCCGCTGCTGGCGAAGGATTCGCCGGAGCGCGTGAAGCTTGACGCGGACCGCATCAGCCATTGGCTGAGCGTCGGCGCGCAGCCGTCGGACCGCGTCCTCCGCTTCCTCGATGCGGCCGGCATCAAGGAACGCGCTGCGCGCAACAATCCGAAGAAGGCTGAGCCGGGCGAAAAGGCCAAGGAGCGTATCGAAGAGCGCGCCAAGAAGGCGGCTGATGACGAAGCCGCTGCCGCAGAGGCCGCCGCTGCGCCGCAGGAAGAAGCTCCCGCTGATGAGCCGGCTGCTGTGGACGCCGCGGCTGAAGTTTCGACTGGCGAGGAGGCTTCGGCGGAAGCCAATGAGGCGACCCCGAACAGCGACGCCGGTGACCAGCCTGCGGAAGTAGCGGGTGAGTCGAGCCAGGAGCCGGCTGAAGGCGCTGCTGAAGAAGCGACGGCCGAGACCACGGCTGCGGCCGAGGAGTCGCCGGAAGCCGCCGAGGAAGGCGCGAAGGCCGAGTAATCATGTCGCCGGCGGCTTCGGAAAAGCGGATCGCGCTTGCCGCGGTCGCCGGCGCACATGGCATCAAGGGCGAGGTGCGGCTGAAGCTGTTCAGCGACCGGCTCGAAAGCCTGGCCCGGCAGAAGATGGTCTTTGCAGGAGGCGTCGAACGGCGCCTCCTCTTTGTTCGTGAGGCCGGCAAGGGCGCTGTCGCGCGCTTCGAGGGCGTCAACGACCGATCCGCTGCCGAAGCCTTGCGGGGGACGCTGATCGAGGTCGATCGGTCAGCACTCCCTCCTCTCGAGGAGGGCGAATATTATCACGCTGACCTGATTGGATTGCCGGCGTCCGACGCCGAAGGCGCAGAAATCGGCACCGTGGTTGCGGTCGAGAATTACGGGGCTGGCGACTTGCTTGAGATCGAGCTCGCTGATGGCAAGCGGTCGCTGATTCCTTACCGCGCTGGGGTAGCGGACCTCGAGGATCGGCGGATTGTCCTGGACCCTGCCTTCCTCGCCTAACTGCCTTCCTCGGCATTCTCCATCGACGATGCCGGCGCGCGGTACAGCGGCGTTTCCTTACAGAGATCATTGCGGATCGTCGTGGAGGCAACGCCGCCTTCGCCCATGGCGTGGCTGATCTGGTCGAGGCCCTTCACGACGTCGCCTGCGGCATAGAGGCCGGGGACGCTGGTGCGCTGATGATCGTCGACAACAACGCAATCGTCGCCACTGAGCTTGGCGCCGAGCATCTTGGCGAGGCTGTTGTGCACGTCGCTGCCGAGCGCCGGGTAGATGCTGGCAAAGCTCAGGCAGCCGGAGGGCGTTTCGACGTGGATCTCACCCTCTCCGGGTTCGATCACCGAGACGGGGCCGTCGACCATCTTTACGTCTGCGCGTTGAAGGCGTTCGCGGTCTTCCGACGTGAGGGCTAGCGGGCCATCTGGCTCGATCAGGGTGACATCCGCGGTATAACTACGCAGGAAAATCGCTTCCGCTGGTCCGCGTTCCGCATTGCCGAGTACGCCGACTTTCTTGTCGGTGACCTCATAGCCGTCGCAGATGGGGCAGTAGCGGATCAGCCCTTCGGCCATTGCCGCGTCGTGCAGTTCCTCGTCCATTGGCGGGCGGCGGTTGGTAACCCCTGTCGCAAGCAGAACGGTTTTCGCTCGAACGGGCCCTGAGCCCCACTCGGCTTCGAAAGTCCCGTCGTCGCATTTATCGATCCGGGTGACCTGCCCCTCCTCGATACGCGTGCCGTAGAGCCGCGCCTGCTCCTTCATTCGATCCAGCAAGTCCGAACCGTGAATTCCTTTGGGGAAGCCGGCGTGATTGTGGCTCGTGGGTATCCAGGACGCGCGACTCTTGCCGCCGTCGACCACCAATATGTCGAGGTGATAGCGCGACAGGTAGATGGCGGCGGTGAGGCCCGCGGGGCCGCCGCCCACGATCAGGCAGTCGAGAACGGGTTGATCCATTCGCTGCCCAATGGATTGCCGCACCGGCGGTTCCCGACTAGCCGCTACGGCGATGAACTGGGGTTTCGTTTTAATCGGCTTCGCAATGGCCGTTTTCATGGGTTCGGCGCTGGTTTCGCTGCTCAAAACGGTGCGTCCGGAATGGACGGCGCGCCGCCGTCGCCTGACGGCCGCCGTCGTGTTGCCAGCGATCACGATCATCGCGACCGCGATCGGCATGATCATCGTGGCGACCGCCGATCATGGCGAAGGCGAGCGGATGACCGACCTGGCACTGGCAGCGCTTGTCACGTTCGGAGGTGGATTTGCGCTGCTGGCATGGGTTGGCGGGCTTGTTGGTGCCACGCTGGCGAGCCGCCGGGTCGAGCGGTGACCTTCCGCGCAACGGTCCTGACGCTCTACCCGGACATGTTCCCCGGACCACTGGGGGCGAGCCTGGCCGGCCGCGCACTCAGCGATGGGACCTGGATGCTCGATACCCGAAACATCCGCGACTTTGCGACCGACAAGCATCGCAGCGTCGACGATACCCCGGCAGGCGGCGGCGCAGGGATGGTGCTTCGCCCGGACGTGCTCGCGGCCGCCGTGGACAGCGTTGCCGACGACCGCCCGATCCTGGCGCTGACGCCGCGCGGCGCGCCGTTGACGCAGGCTCGCGTCCGCAAGCTTGCGGCGGGCGAGGGGGTGATCCTGCTGTGCGGGCGCTTCGAGGGATTCGACGAACGGATTTTCGAGGCGCGGGACATCGAGCCGGTCTCGGTCGGCGACTATATCCTGTCTGGCGGCGAGCTGGGCGCCATGCTGATCCTCGATGCTTGCGTAAGGCTGCTTCCCGGGGTAATGGGCGCGGCCTCCAGCGGAGAGGAGGAGAGCTTTGAACAAGGGCTCCTGGAATATCCGCACTATACCCGACCAGTGACATGGGAAGGACGCACGATCCCCGAAGTGCTGCGATCGGGGGATCATGCGAAGATCGCGGCGTGGCGACACGAACAGGCGGTCAACGATACACGGCTAAGGCGGCCGGACCTGATCGAGCGCCACGGGGGCGCATCGCAGGCACCGCCCTCTGGCGCGCGGCGACGAGATACGAAGGCTGATTTGAAATGAACCTGATCGAGACCCTGGAGCGCGAAGCGATCGACGCGCTGACCCAGGACAAGCCCGTTCCCGAATTCCGCCCTGGCGACACGCTTCGCGTCGGCGTCAAGGTTATCGAAGGCGACCGTAGCCGCGTCCAGGCGTTCGAAGGCGTCTGCATCGCCCGCGCCAACAAGGGCGTGGGCTCCAGCTTCACCGTTCGCAAGATTTCGTTTGGCGAAGGTGTCGAGCGCGTCTTCCCGCTCTATTCGCCGATTATCGACAAAATCGAGGTCGTCCGCCGCGGTGCCGTCCGTCGTGCGAAGCTTTACTACCTGCGTGGCCGCACCGGTAAGTCGGCGCGTATCGCCGAGCGCCGCGACCCGCGCCGCGAGGCCGCGAAGACCGAAGCCTAACGGCTTTGGACCGGCATTCGTCGTGCCGGCTCCGCTGATGCATTCAGAAACCGCGGCGCTTCAGGAAGCGTCGCGGTTTCTTGCGTCTGGCGCGGTGCGGAAGGCGGCCGAGACGCTGGCGACAGCTATTCGCGCCGGCGCCCGGCACCCCGACGTGCTGTTCAGTTATTCGACTGCGTGCGACCAGCTCGGATTGCCCACCGAGGCAGTCGGGGCCGTCCAGCTTGCGATTCAGCAGGATGACGGGCGCGCCGATCTATGGGCGCATTTCGGTCGGCTGCTGATCGACGCGGGCCGGGCAGCAGAAGCGGTGCCCGCGCTCGAACGCGCCGTTGCGCTGGCGCCGGCGAGCGAGACTAGCTGGTACAATCTTGGCATCGCTCTTCTTTCGACGGGTCAAGCTGCATCTGCCGTCGAAGCGCTATCGAAGGTGATCGACAAAAACGCGGGCAACGCCGCCGCATGGGCCGCGCTTGGCGCGGCACAACAGCAGGCGGGCGACCTCGAAGCATCGGACGCAAGCCTTCAGCGCGCCCTGGAGATTGACCGAGGGATACTTAGTGCGGCGCATAATCGCGCCGTGACGCTGCGGCTGCTCGATCGGTCGGCTGAGGCGCTGGACCTGCTCGAAGGCGCGATTTCGCGTGGCCTTGATGCACCGGAGAGCCGGCTTCTGAGGTCGCATCTGATCGCGGACGTCGGGCGATTGCAGGAAGCGGCGGAAAACTATCGCGCCATCGTGACCGAGGATCCATCCTCCCTCGAGGCGCATGAGCTTCTGGCACGCTTGCTCCCGCAAATCGGGCAAGCGGATCAGGCGCTCCAGGCCTACGAGGACGCTCTTAGGCGTCAACCGAGCATCGAAACCTATTGCTCGGCCGTGCAGGCGGCCTGGGACCTGAAGCAGCCCGCCCCGCTCGAGCGCTGGTCAAAGGCCGCGTTGCAGCAGTTTGGCGACTCTCCCGAGATGCAGATGATGCTCGGCATGGCTTACGGCCTGGCCGGCGAAACGGCTGAAGCCCTTTCGGTCATCGAACCTCTGGGCACCGCTGGTTACGCTCCGGCGCTTTCGCCGTCGGCTTATTACCGTCTGAAATCCGGGGACTTGCAGGCGGCCGAACGCCACGCTCTGGCGGCTACCGAGGCAAACGCCGTTGATCAGGCGGCATGGTCGTATCTGACCATCATCTGGCGCTTGCTGGAAGACGAGCGCGAGCACTGGCTTGCCGATTACGAGCGCCTGGTGATGCGCGTGCCGCTCGAGCCTCCAACGGAATTCAGCAGCCGCGAAGACTTCATGTCTTCTGTCGCTGACGAGCTGACCGCGCTTCATCACAGCCAGGACCATCCGGCCGATCAGTCGCTTCGTCAGGGGACGCAGACGAGGGGCAATCTGTTCGATAAGCGCAGCCCACGCGTCCGTCTGCTTGCGACGTCGATTCAGCAAGCGGTCAACGCGGGCATTGCAGGTCTTCCCCGTGATCCCACGCATCCGTTCCTGTCCCGTACGACGGGTAGCACGCGTTTCCTCGGCAGCTGGTCAGTGCGACTGCGAAGCGGCGGTTTCCACGTCAGCCACATCCATCAGCAAGGCTGGCTAAGCTCGGCCCTGCACATCGCGTTGCCAAAGGAAGTTGGTACGCCATCGGAAGTCGCCGCACCGCCCGGTTCCCTGGCCTTTGGCATTCCGGAGGCCGGGCTCGGCCTCGACTTGCCGCCGCGGCGCGTTGAGATCCCGCGGCCGGGGGAACTGGTGCTGTTCCCCTCCTATTTCTGGCACGGGACGATCCCGTTCGAGAGCCGCGACTATCGGTTGACCGTGGCATTTGACGCGGTGCCCGCCTGACCGCTTGCGCGCGCCTCGCGCGACGCTACCAAGACTGCATGATTTTCAGGTCCGCAGCCGTTGCGCTGCTTCTCGCGTCCGCCCCCGCCATCGCCCGGGATCTTCCCCTTGAACGCGTGTTCTCCAGCCCGTCGCTGGCTGGCCCGACGCCGCGCGAGGCGAAACTGTCGCCGGACGGACGCTTCGTCACGCTGTTGAAGAACCGTGCCGACGATAAGGACCGCTACGATCTGTGGGCGATCGACACGGCGACGGGCCAGCAACGCATGCTGGTGGATTCGCAGAAGATTGGTAGCGGCGGCGCCATCTCCGAAGAGGAGAAGATGCGGCGCGAGCGGGCGCGGATCGCGGGCACCAAGGGCATCACGGAATATGGGTGGGCGCCGGATTCCAGGTCGATCCTCGTCCCGATTGATGGCGATCTTTATCAGGCGACGCTTGACGGCAAGGTCCGTCGCCTAACCACCACGGCGGCCACGGAAATCAACGCCAAAGTATCCGAGACGGGCCGCTATCTGTCGTTCCTGCGCGACCAGAATCTATACGTAATGGACGCGGCGACCGGACAGGAGCGGGCGCTGACCAGCGACGGCGGCAAGACGCTCAGCTGGGGTGCTGCCGAGTTCGTGGCGCAGGAAGAGCTTGCCCGCGACACCGGATACTGGTGGTCACCCGGTGACCGCTACTTGGCCGTCACGCGCGTGGACGAGAGCCCGGTCCAGATTGTCCGGCGCGCAGCGATCGGCGCGTCGGGGACGTCGCTGATCGAGCAGCGCTATCCTTCGGCCGGGACCAATAACGCGATCGTCGATCTGTACCTGATGACCCCGGACGGGAAGTCGCGGGTGAAGGCCGACCTAGGCACGAACCCGGATTACTACCTCGCCCGCGTCGATTGGGCCCGCGACGGCAGCAGCCTGTATGTCCAGCGGCTCAGCCGAGACCAGAAGCGCCTCGACGTGCTGCGCGTCGATCCCGCGACCGGCAAATCGTCGATGCTGTTTTCGGAGATCTCCCCGACCTGGGTCAATCTCAACGACAATTTCAAGCCGTTGAAGGACGGCAGCCTGATCTGGTCGTCGGAGCGCAGCGGCTATCCGCATTTGTATCGCTGGCAGGCGGGCAAGTGGACGCAGCTCACGCGCGGCAATTGGGCCGTTGAGGATGTCGCTGGCGTGGATGAGCAGGCCGGGCGGGTGTACTTCACGGGTACCGCCGAGACGCCGATCGAGCAGCAGCTATATTGGGTCAGCTACAAATCGCTCGGGGAACCGCAGCGCGTTACGGAGCAGGGCTGGTACAACAAGGCAGTGATGGACAAGGGCGCGACCCACGCGCTCGTGACCCGCTCCAACCCAAGCCAGCCGTCGCAAACCTATCTGGCCGACGCGGCGGGCAAGCGGCTCGCGTGGATTGAAGAAAATGCGCTGAACGCCACGCACCCGTACGCGCCCTATGTCGACAGCCATGTGAAGCCCACCTTCGGCACCGTCAAAGGGCCGGATGGGACGCCACTCCACTACCGGATGGTTACGCCCAAGCTGGTCGCCGGGAAGCGCTACCCGGTTTTCTTTTACGTTTATGGCGGTCCGCACGGGCAGCAGGTGACCGACGACTGGTACAAGGCGCTGCCGTTGCATGAGGCGCTCGTCGACAAGGGCTGGATTGTCTTCACCATCGACAATCGCGGGACCAACCGTCGCGGTACCAAGTTCGAGAGGGCGATCTATCGCAAGATGGGCGATGCCGAGGTGGCCGATCAGCTCGCGGGCGTCGAGTGGCTGAAGCGCCAGCCGTTCGTCGATCCCGGCAAGGTGGCGGTGATGGGCTGGTCCTACGGCGGCTACATGACGCTCAAGCTGCTGGAAAAGGCGCCGGGCGTCTTCGCGGCGGGCGCGGCGGTTGCTCCCGTGACAAAGTGGGAGTTGTACGACACCGCTTACACGGAGCGGTATCTCGGCAATCCTGCAACCGACCCCACGCCCTATCAGACGTCCGGCGCGCTGCAGGATGCGGTCAAGATCAAGGACCCCCTGCTGCTGGTGCACGGCATGTCGGACGACAACGTCGTGTTCCAGAACTCGACCGAGCTCTACGCGCGGCTGCAGCAGAACAAGGTGCCGTTCGAGATGATGACCTATCCCGGCGCGACGCACGCGATTGCGGGCGAGGGGCCGCAGACCCACGTGTGGACCACGATCACCCGCTTCCTCGACGCGCAGGTGCTCAACAAGCGCTAGCGAAGCGCGCTGCGGTCGATCAGCCGGGTGTAGAGGTGCCAGGTCGAATAACCGAGCCATGGCAGGACGAAGGCGAGCCCGACGAACAGCGGGATCGACCCGACGATCAGCAGGCCGAGCACGATCAGGCCCCAGCGGATCAGCTCGCCCTTATTGGCATGCGCCGCACGCCATGAAGCCGAGACGGCCTGCGCCGCGGTAACGTTGCGGTCGACCAGCATCGGCATCGAGACGACGCTGAGCGCCAGGACGACCCAGCCCAAGATCGCGCCGATCAGGGCGCCGCCGACAATTAAGGCCCAACCTTGCGGAGTCAGGAAGACCATCGACAGGAATTGCGGGATGGACGCCGGTGTCGCCCAATCGAACAGGGCGGCGTAGAGAGCGCCAGCGGCGACAAGCCAGCCGAAGAAGATCAGGAGGAGCAATCCTGCGACGATCCCCATGTCGTCGACGGTCGGCCGCTTCAGCACGTCGATGAATTTGTACCAGTGGATATCCGGCTCCCCGGCTTCCCGTCGCCGAGCAAGTTCGTAGAAACCGGCCGCCGCCACGGGTCCGAGCAATCCGACGCCGGCAACGACGGGGAAGAAAAAGGGCATCAAAGGCGCGCTGGCGGTCATCACCACGGCGGCGAGTCCGATCAACGTATAGATCAGGCCGGCGAACACGATGTCGCCGCGGAACGTCAGGAAATCGTCCAGCCCCTGCCGTAGCGAGATGCTGAGATCCTCGTGCGTGATCTGACGGATCGGGACTTTCGCGGCTTTGGGTGCGTTGCGCCGCGTCATCGTTTGAGTCGCCATGACACCTCCTCGATCGGTGCCGTCCGGCGCGATGGCGCCGGGCGCCTGCTGATGCCTTAGCACATTCCGCTGAGTCGGCTAAGCATCGCGCAATGAAAGACGTCTCGACCCTGGTCGCGCAGCAGTATGAGGCCTTCGCCTATCCCGAGCCGCTCGCTGATCTCGAAGAAGCAATCCGCGGCGGCTATAGCCAGATCGGCGAGCCATCGCTTTACGGACCCGTCATCTGGCCGTGTGGACGGCTGTCTGGACCGCTCAAGGTCCTCGTCGCAGGCTGCGGCACGGTGCAGGCTGCCTACACCGCGCTGATGAACCGGGCGGACGAGGTTATCGGCATCGATCTCTCCGAGGCGTCGCAGGCGCACGAGCGGTTTTTGCAGGAACGCCACGGGCTCAAAAACCTGCAGTTGTTCAAGGGTGACCTGCGGGAAGTCAGCTCGATCGGTAAGCGTTTCGACCTGATTTTGTGCACCGGCGTCATCCACCATATGGAAGATCCGGGTGCCGGCCTGTCCGCGCTGCGCGAGGTGCTCGCTCCAAATGGGGTCATCTCGCTGATGGTGTACGGGCAGACGGTCCGCACCGGAATCTACATGGTACAGGATGCGCTGCGGCGCATGCGCGTTTCCCAATCGAACGCCGGTGTCGCGCAGGTTCGTGCAATTCTTCGCGAGCTGCCCGAACGTCACTACGCCCGTGACTACATAAGTGCGGCCGACGAACTCAAGCATGACGCGGCACTGGTCGACACGTTCCTGCATCCCCAGGACCGCGCCTACACCGTGCCGCAGCTGTTCGAGCTGATCGAAGGCTCAGGGCTGCAGTTTCAAAACTGGGTCGACAACCACCCCTATTGGAGAAACGGCGAATGGGGTCCCGAAACTGCAGTCGCGCAAGCAGTCGATCCGCTAGTCCCGCGCGAGCACTGGGCCGCGGTCGAGATGCTGCGCTTAAGTGCCGGCATGCACATGTGTACGCTACGGCACGCCGACGAAAACATCGCTCAGGTTGATTTCGACGGGGAGGATTGGCGCCGATTCGTGCCGCACCCTGCACCTGGACTAGCGCGAAAAGGCCCCGGGCTGTTCCAGCGCGGGCCCTATTCTCTGCGCTGCTCGGAAATTGAGCAGTTCGTCCTCGATGGCGCCGATGGCAGGAGGACGATCGCCGACATCATCGAGGTTCCGGCATTAGACGATCTTCCGACGGATGAGCGTGACACATTCGGCCGCCGCTATTTCGAGCACCTCTGGAAGCTCGGGCACGTGATGATCGGGTTGCCTGCCTAAAGCGTTTGCCGCGTGTAGGTGATGGCCTCGTCGCGGTTGTATTGCGGCCGAGCGAAGGGCGGTCGCGCACGCAGAAGGGGCGCGGCGCTTGCCGGCAGCGGACGTGTACCCAAGATATTCAATCGGACCGGGCCTGGCTGCGCAGTCGTGAGTTGGACGACCGCCCCATCGCAACTGCGTCCCACGCAGCTGATGCTGGTCTTGCCGGACGCCTTCTGATCGATTGGCATGATGAAGTTGTCCATGCCCGCCGACAGGATCCGGGTCCCCTCCGGAAGGCTAAGCTCGATCCGCTCGTTTCCATTGGCTGCCAGTCGTAAGGTGAGCGCGCGGCCTTTTCCGACACTCTCCTGCGACACGACTTGCAGCGTGGGAGCATGGCTCAGCTCGTCTTTCGGGGCAGGCGCAAGCCACCGCTGGCGTTCGCTGATTGGAAGCGTTCCGCGCGACCAACTTCCAGGCATAGCCTTGGGTAGTGGTGCACCGTCGTTCAGGATTGACCACCAGCTTTTGCCGCTCGGCATTTCGGTGACCCGCTGGATCACGAACCGCTGCTGCCGGTCTGCAGAGTAAGCGGGGGCTGCCAGCACGGCGGCGACGCCTGCCGCTGTCAGCAGCGCGGGCAGGGCGATCGCAAAGCGGCTTCCGGCGTGTGCAATGAGCGGGCGCGCTTCGATGATGATAGGCAGGATGAGGAAGCTGCCAAGCAAGGCGAAGATCCACATGGGGCCGACGTTGAGCAACTCCTGTAGCAGGCCCAGCATCGCACCCCAGGTAAGATAGAGCACGGCGACGGCGACGATCGACGCGACGCGCTCTGCCGGTTGCCACCTTTGCTTCGCTATCATTCCTGCCAGAACAATGAGCGGTGGGAACAGGAAGTAGACAATTCCGCCGGGGGCGAAGAGGCCGATGGCGCCACCCAGGATGAGGAAGATGAACCAGAAGACCGGGCGCAGCTCTGTTCGGTCCAGGGTGCGCCCGATGGTGGTCATCAGGCCAACGCCACAGGCAATAACAACCGCATAGACCGTGAGTAGCGTCCAGATCGGGTAAGCACGCCAGAACATGCCCGGTCGGAGCAGACCGACGAGCTCGAGCAATATCCAGGCGACAACGCTCCCCGCGAGCATCGTCCCGATGACCACCATCGTACCACGAGCCAGGCCACCGCGGCGAAGGGCGAGAAGGGCGAAAGACACTAGCAGCAGCACGATCAAAATTGCGCCGATGAGCAGCGGCATCGAAACGAGCCAGCGGCCCGCTACATCCATGAAAATCCGGTCGCCACCCCCTGCGCGCGGCGTGCCTAGCGCCAGTTTTTCGGCCAATGCCAGCGTCTGGTCACCCATGTGCTGCAGCGTCGCAGGGTCCAGCGCCGCTACGGTGTCGCCAGGGCTGTGATAGCGGGTCTCGTTGCCGATCGGGGCGAGGTTCAGCGTCAACCAACCGCGCTCGGTGAAGCTGTTGACGTCGGTGTAGTTTGGCATGAGCCGGTAGACGTCCGTCGACAGAGAGTTCGCAACCGGGCGGTCGACCGCCTTTGCAAAGGCAGCGATCGGCGCCGCGTTCGGCCGGCTGGTCTCGAACATGTTGACGGGACCCGTCACGCCGCGCGCCTCGAGGTTGATCAGCGTATCGACGTCGCGGCTCAGAGGATCGGCCATGAAGGCGCGGGCGCCGATAAGGCCGAGTTCTTCACCTTCGTTGAACAGTAGAATTACCGGGCGCCGGATCGGCGCCTCCTTTAGGATCGCTCCCACTTCGAGCAACGTCGCGACACCGATACCATCGTCTGCGGCGGCAGGGCCGACGGGGGTGCTGTCATAGTGCGCGTTGAGGAGGAGCGACTTGCCGTTCTGCCGTCCCAACCGCACGATGATGTTGCGAACACGCGCGCAGGAAACGCCGCGCTGCTTGTACAAAGTGTTGCAGGCGAACTGGTCGCGGATGATCGGTTGCAGGCCGAGCTGTTCAATCTGGGCAATCAGCCGGGCGCGGACCACGTCCGACGCCGCGGAATCCGACGGGTGCGGGTTCTCGTCTCCGAGGATGATGGCCAGGCGTTCCTTGGCTCTGGTCGCATCGAACGTGCCGTCCGCGTTCGAGGTGCGCAGGGCAGGTGGCTTATCCAGCAGCGTGGTCGCTGCCAACGCCGCGAGCAAGGTGATCAAGACCAGGGTGAGTAACAGAACCGATCGGCGCATCTTCCCCCCTTGCCCGCGCGGATCGCAACGCCATATCGCTTTCACCGGGCCGATGCGATAGGCGGCCCCGCAAGCTAATCGGAGAAGAACATGGGCTACCGGGTCGCGATCGTCGGGGCGACGGGCAATGTCGGTCGCGAGATCCTTAACATCCTTGCCGAGCGTCAATTCCCGCTCGACGAGGTCGCGGCCATTGCGTCGTCCAGCTCGACCGGCGACGTCATCGATTTCGGCGACAGCGGAGAAGAGCTCAAGGTCAAGAACCTCGAGCATTTCGATTTCACCGGCTGGGACATCGCCTTGTTCGCCGCCGGCTCGGAAGTCTCAAAGGTCTATGCGCCCATCGCGGCCGCTGCCGGCTGCACCGTCATCGACAATAGCTCACTCTACCGGATGGACCCCGACGTCCCGCTGATCGTGCCGGAAGTGAACCCGGAAGCGATTGCCGGCTATGCGAAGAAGAATATCATCGCCAATCCGAACTGCTCGACCGCTCAGCTCGTCGTGGCGCTGAAGCCGCTGCATGACGCGGCGAAGATCAAGCGCGTGGTCGTGGCGACCTATCAATCGGTCTCAGGCGCCGGAAAGCGCGGCATGGACGAGCTGTTCGAGCAGTCGCGCAACATCTTCGTCGGCGACAGCAACGAGCCGGAGCATTTCACCAAGCAGATTGCCTTCAACGTCATCCCGCACATCGACAGCTTCCTCGACGACGGTTCGACGAAGGAAGAGTGGAAGATGGTCGTCGAGACCAAGAAGATCCTCGATCCCAAGATCAAGCTGACCGCCACCTGCGTCCGCGTGCCGGTCTTCGTCGGCCATTCCGAAGCGGTGAACATCGAGTTCGAGAACGAAATTTCCGCAGACGAGGCGCGCAGCATCCTTCGCGAAGCACCCGGCATCATGGTCGTCGATAAGCGCGAGAATGGCGGCTACGTGACGCCGGTGGAAGCGGTCGGCGAATATGCCACCTACGTCAGCCGCATTCGCGAGGATCCGACGGTCGACAACGGTCTCAGCCTGTGGGTGGTTAGCGACAATCTCCGCAAGGGCGCGGCGCTGAACGCGGTGCAGATCGCCGAGCTACTGGGCCGCAAGCATTTGCAGAAGGCGGCTTAAGGCTTCTCGCCCCAGTAGCGCAGCAGCTGGTTCTGGACGAGCTGGAGGCGGGTGAAGTTCTCCGGCTGCATTTGTAGGCCCTCCAGCGCGGCGACCTCGTTGAGGTTGTAGAGCAGGTTGCGCTTGAAGGGGTCGGGGACGCGGCTCTGGATGAAGGTGATCGCCACAAGGCGCTCACCTGCTGTGACCGGCTCTACGCCATGAAGCGTGTCCGAGGGATAGACGACCGCAACGCCCGGAGGGAGCTTGAACGAGAGTTCGGCGTCGCCGAGCGAGATTTTCAACGCTCCGCCATCATACGTCTCGGGATCGTTGAGGAAGATCGTGCAGCTGAGGTCGCTGCGCAGCGTTCCCCCCGGCAGCTTCAGATAAGCGGTGTCCGTGTGGGCACCGTAATGCATGCTCGGCTGATATCGGGTGATCAGCGGCGGGGCGATCGACACCGGGAAAGCGAAGTTCACGAAATCCTCGCTGCGCATCAGCGCGGCGTGCAGTAACTGCGCCGTCTGTTTGTAGGTCGCGGGTTCGTGCAGCTGCTCATTGTTCTTGGCCTGGTTGTGCGGGTTGCTGACGCGGCCGTGGACGAATTGCGCGCTGGCGGCGATGCGGCGGCACTCCGCGACCTCGTCGTCGGTCAGAACCTGCAGGACCTTGTACATTCAGCCTTCCCCCGCGCGCTGCAGCGCTGACGCCAACAACGGCGACTTGTCGGCTGCCGCGGCGAGCATGGCAAGCGCACCGCGCAGATCATCGGCATGGCGCCGCGATGCCTCGGCGATCAGGTCGCTGCGGAGGGTCGGGCTGTAGTCATACTCCAGGGCCTTTGAGTAGCGCCTCATCAGCGGTCCGTTGGCGATGTCGGCAATTACTCCCTGGTCGGCATCGAAGCCGAAGAAGCCGGCAATCTGGGCCAGGGCACCCGGCATGTCCCGCAGCGACGCGTCGAAGTCCCACCAGTCGATGGACCGGTCGCTCATCGCCAGAGCGGCCGCTTCCAGGGCACACATCTCGCTCGCCCAGGCGCAACCGGCGAGCTCCGCACGGTTTCGCGAAGAGGGCAGTTCCACGCCGCGACTCCGCAGGCGGGCTACCCGCGTCGAGGCAAGTGCGTGCAATTCCTTGACGCTATTCTCCCCGGCGAGAATGCTTGGAATGTAATGATCCGGCCGCGCGAACAGGAAGAGAGCGCGCTCGCTTGGCGGAACAAGCGCCGGCGCAATCTCGCTCGCGAAGCTCGTCGCCTTCACACAGGCCACCTCATCCGCGGCAAAGGTGCGCGACATAAGCCTCGGGACGGCGTCGATATATTGCCGGCGAACTTCGGCCGGGCTGAGGGCAAGGTCCCGCAGCAGCCGCGGCTCACGGAGCGCCAATACGCTCGGCAATTCCCCCAGCAGACGGGAAATCAGCGTCGAGCCAACGTGCCCGATATGAAAAATCCACCGCGCGTCGCTGCGTAAGTCTCCAGTTACAGACCCCTCAACGTCGGGCCATGGCACCACTTGAGCGTTAACGGGCTGCTGCAGCATGCGGTCGTCTAGGAAGCTCGCGGCGCGATAGCTCTCGCGGTTCATCGCGATCAGGCGGACCTGGCCGGTGGTTGGATCGAGCGCCTGCGCCAACCACGTCGCGTCACGCGCAATCTCTTCTGGGGGAATTAGCGGCGTGCTGGACATGGCGCCACTTAGACCGGCATGGGACCACCAACCAAGGGAGGATTTCGATGCCCGATCCGATGTCTGGCGGCTGTGCGTGCGGGCGCGTTCGCTACACAGCGAGAGTCGACAATCACGAGGCCTATCTGTGCCACTGCCGGATGTGCCAGCGCTCTACGGGATCGGTGTCGATCGCCTTCACCAACGTGAAGCAGACGAACGTCGACTGGGATCACGAGCCCGACTGGTTCGATAGCTCGCCGATTGCCGTGCGACCTTACTGCCGGGAATGCGGGACCTCGCTCGGCTTCAAGTTCAAGGACGGCAGCGAGAATATGGACCTGACCGTCGCGTCGTTCGACGATCCGTCGCCGTTCGTACCCAAGCACCATTTCGGCGCCGAGAGCATGCATCGCTCCTGGCTCAACACCGCGGGGCTCAACGAAATGCGGACGGACGAGTATCAGAAGCTGATCGACAAATGGGTCGACGCCACCGGGGCGTTTCCGGGGTGAGCGAGCCGAAAGTCACGCGATGGAGGGCGTCGGACGGCGTCGAGCTTGCGTACCATGAACTGGGCGAGGGACGCCCGGTCGTGCTTCTGCACGGCCTGTTCTCCGACGCGGTGATGAACTGGATCAAATTCGGCCACGCGGAGCGGATCGCGGCGGCGGGATTCCGGGTCATCATGCCTGATCTTCGTGCGCATGGCCTGAGCGGACGGCCGCATGGGGCGGAACACTATCCGGTCGGCATCCTCGCGCGCGATCTGACTGAGTTGATTGTCCGGCTCCAGCTGACGGACTTTGACCTGGGCGGCTTCTCGTTGGGTGCGCGGACAACGGTCGAGGGCGTCGGGGAGGGGCTGAAGCCGCGTCGAGCAATTCTTGGCGGCGCCGGGCTGGAGGGACTTCGCCACTGGCAGCGGCGAAAAACTTTCTTCGTGGAGGCGATCCAATTGTTTGATCAGGTCCACCGCGGCGATCCGCACTGGCTGTCGATCCAGTTCATGAAAAGCCAGAAGGTCGACCGCGTCGCGGCCGGCCTGCTGCTCGAAAGCTTCGCCGACGCGTTCATGGACTGGTTGCAGGCCTTCACCATGCCGACGCTGGTGGTTTGCGGTTCGGAGGACGACGATAATGGCTCGGCCGCCGAGTTGGCCGCAGCAATGCCCAACGCCGTTTTCCGCGAAATTCCCGGCACGCACATGAGTTCGGTGACCAAGCCTGAGCTTGGCCAGGCGATCGTCGATTTCCTGACGCAATAAAAAGGGGCGCCCCGGAGGCGCCCCTTCCTTCGTCGGTGGCATTCAACTTAATAAGCGACGGCGCCGGCCTTCGTCTGGTTTTCGACGATCGGGTCGGTCGGACGTTTCGTTTTCTTGCCGGTCGCTTTCAGGGTCATGGCTTCCTCGGCGATGTCCGACTGATCTTGGGTATCGCTGCCCTTGAAGTTGCGACCGATGAAGCCTTCGTCACCGCGTGCGTTCTCGGACCATTCGCTGATCTGGTCGCTGAGGTTGGTCAGCTGATCGCTGATCTGGCTGCGCTTCGACCACAGGAAAAGACCTGCTGCCGCGGCACCCACCGCCGTTGCTGCAGCGGCCAACGGCCGCTCGCGGGCAAGGTCAAGCACGCCGCCGCTGCTATACTGGTTACGGCCGCTTGGATTGTTGTTCCGGCTGCGATTGTTGCCGCCGCGACCGCCACGATTGTTGTTCGTTGCCATGGTTCACTCTCCTCATGGTTGTTACGCTTGTCGATGGGTCAAACGCGCGAGCGCCGCCGCTGTTCGCATGAAATTTTCGAACAGCGGCGAGGAGTGGTGCGGCGGCGGTGAGCCGTCAGGCGGTGGCGAGCTGGTCCAGCATATATTCTGCGCTCGACGCGCGATATTCGCCCGGCGCTTCAACGTTCAGCTGCTCGACGACGCCGTCGTTGACGACCATCGAATAACGCTGGCTGCGCTGGCCCATGCCGAACTTGCTGCCGTCCATTTCGAGGCCGGTCGCCTTGGCGAAGTCGCCATTGCCGTCCGCCAGCATGGTGATGTCTTCGGACCCGTCAGCCTTGTTCCAGGCGCCCATGACGAAGGGATCGTTGACCGAGATGCACGCGATCTCGTCGACGCCCTTGCTCTTCAGTTCGGCGGCTTTCTCGACGTACGAGGGGAGGTGGCGCGCCGAACAGGTCGGCGTGAACGCGCCCGGTACCGCGAACAGCGCAACGCGCTTACCCTTGAAATATTCGCCGCTGGTCGTCGGCTGCGGGCCGTCGTTGGTGGCGATGGCGAGGGGGACGTCGGGAAGGCGGTCGCCGATCTGAATGGTCATGGTGTATTTCCTTCTGGGGAGGGGATGAACCGCGACTTAGGCTCGGCGTGTTGCGCGCTCAAGTCTTGCCCGCCGGTAAGCCGCGGACCATTGAGGCTCAGCATGATCGAACAGCCTACGTTTCTGTCCGGCAAACTCCTGCTCGCGATGCCGGGCATGGCCGATCCGCGCTTCGAACGGGCGGTCATTGCCATGTGCGCGCACGACGAGGACGGCGCTGTGGGCGTAGGCATCGGGCACAAGCGAGCGGGGATCAGCTTCCGCGGCTTGCTGCGACAGCTCGACATCGATCCAGGCGAGGCGCCCGATGTCGCTGTTCATCATGGTGGGCCGGTCGAGCCGGGGAGGGGCTTCGTGCTGCACTCAACCGATTGGGGCGGGCAGGACACGCTGCATGTCAACGACGAGACCGGGGTGCTGTTCGCAATGACGGGCACGATCGACGTCCTGCGCGCCATCGCGGAGGGACGCGGACCGAAGCAGTGGCTGGTCGCGCTCGGCTATGCCGGCTGGGGCGAGGGGCAGCTGGACGAGGAGATGACTCGCCACGGGTGGTTCACCGCGCGGACCGACCTCAAAATCCTGTTCGACACGCCGGCGGACGAGCGCTGGGGCGCTGCGTTCAAGGCGGAAGGAGTCGACCCGCGGCTACTCGCCAGCGAGACCGGCGCAGCTTGAAACCAACATATAAAGAATCCTTTATATTTGCCTTTCCGACGCGTCGCGGCTAACGGCTCCGACCATCGCGCCACCTGACGGCGCTTTTTCTTTTTTATCGGAGAACATCACGTGGCGACGCAGGCTGAAACTCGTTTCAACGACTATGTCGTGAAGGACCTCGGCCTTGCCGACTTCGGCCGCAAGGAAATCGACATCGCCGAAACCGAGATGCCGGGCCTGATGGCGCTCCGCGACGAATTCGGCGCGTCGAAGCCGCTGAAGGGCGCGCGCATCACCGGCTCGCTGCACATGACGATCCAGACCGCGGTGCTGATCGAGACGCTGACCGCGCTCGGCGCCGACGTCCGCTGGGCCTCGTGCAACATCTTCTCGACCCAGGATCACGCCGCGGCCGCCATCGCCGCCAGCGGCGTGCCGGTGTTCGCCATCAAGGGCGAGACGCTGGAAGAGTATTGGGAATATGTCGTCCGCATCTTCGATTGGGGTCAGGACCAGACCTGCAACATGATCCTCGACGACGGTGGCGACGCCACCATGTTCGCGCTGTGGGGCGCGCGCGTCGAAGCGGGCGAGACCCTGTTCACGCCGTCGAACGAGGAAGAGGAAATCTTTGCCGCGACGCTGAAGAAGTTCTTGGCCGAGCGTCCCGGCTATCTCACCAAGACCGTCCAGAACATCAAGGGCGTCAGCGAAGAGACGACCACGGGCGTCCACCGCCTCTATGACCTTGCCAAGCAGGGCAAGCTCCCGTTCCCGGCGATCAACGTCAACGACAGCGTCACCAAGTCGAAGTTCGACAACCTCTACGGCTGCAAGGAATCGCTGGTCGACGCCATTCGCCGCGGCACCGACGTGATGCTGGCCGGCAAGGTCGCAACAGTTGCCGGCTTCGGCGATGTCGGCAAGGGCTCGGCCGCTTCGCTCCGCAACGGCGGCGCGCGCGTGCTGGTCACCGAAGTCGATCCGATCTGCGCGCTGCAGGCCGCAATGGAAGGCTATGAAGTCGTGACGATGGAAGAAGCGGCGACCCGCGCCGACATCTTCGTCACCGCCACCGGCAACGCCGACGTCATCACCCTCGACCACATGCGGGCGATGAAGGACATGGCGATCGTCTGCAACATCGGCCACTTCGACAGCGAGATCCAGATCGGCGCGCTGGCCAACATGAAGTGGACCGAGATCAAGCCGCAGGTCGACGAAGTCGAATTCCCCGACGGCAAGCGTCTGATCATCCTGTCCAAGGGCCGCCTGGTGAACCTCGGCAATGCGACGGGCCACCCGAGCTTCGTGATGAGCAGCAGCTTCACCAATCAGACGCTGGCGCAGATCGAGCTGTGGACCAAGTCGGACCAGTATAAGAACGACGTCTACGTCCTGCCCAAGCACCTCGACGAAAAGGTCGCGGCGCTTCACCTCGACAAGCTGGGCGTGAAGCTCACCAAGTTGACCGAGAAGCAGGCGGCCTACATCGGCGTGACGCCGGAAGGCCCGTTCAAGCCGGACCACTACCGCTACTAAAATTCAAGCGTCGGCGAGCGGCCCCAGCGCATCGCGCAGGGGCTGCAGCCACTGCGCATAGGGTTTCCAGCGGTCGACGCCGCTGCGGTTGAGCGGTCGGCGCACCTGCTCCGCGCTCGGGGTCCGCACGGTCCGGTCGGACTCGTGGAAGCTGAGCAGGTCGTCGGACCATTCCAGACCGAGGTAATCCAGAACGCGGCGGAGTTCGCGTTCCGGACGGTCGAGCAATGTCTCGTAACGCACCTGGCACATCATGCCGGGCGCCGCTTTGGCGACATGATCCATTAGCCGCGTGTAATCGAGGCTGTCCGCGAGGGGAAAGTGGCCTTCAGGCAACAGCTGAGCCGCCTGCGCAAATCAAAAAAAGGGGCCGCCCCGAAGGACGACCCCTGGAGTGTCCAGACTAAGCTGAGGCTTAGCGGAACTTCACTTCCGCGCCGCCGTAGAAGAAGCGGCCGGTCGGGTTGTAGTTGCTGCCAGCCTCGTTGCCCCACAGATCGTAAGGCGGCTTCAGGTTCGCGATATTGTCGACGCCGGCATAGAGCCGCAGCTTCGACGTCGCATCGAAGTTCACGCGCGCATTGTGCGTGATCTGCGACGGATACCACTTGATCGGGCGTGCGTCCGGGTTCGTCGGACCGCGACCCTGATGGCTGAACTGGGTCTCCCACGACAGGATCGCCTGGCGGCCGACGTAGACGCCGCTGTAGGTCAGGTCGAACTTGCCGAAGTCCAGATTCGCGTTCCAGGTGGCGCCCCAACGCGGATCGCCCAAACCTTCGTCGATCTTATCCGAACGGTCAGGCTGCGTCAGGTAGCTGAAGTTCTCGCTCTTCATCAGCAGGCTGACGATGGCGTGGCCCGAGAAACGGACGTTGCCCCACAACCGGCGGTTGTAGCTGGCATCGAAGTCGATGCCGCGCCGCACCAGGGCCGCGAAGTTATACGGCTGGTTGATGAAGGCGTTGCCGGTGGTCGGGAAGTTGTAAGTCACGCCATTGATCGTGCGGGTCGACTGCCCCGCGAAGGCGAGGTTGGCCAACGGGTTCGTCGTCGAGCTCTGACGGGCGATGGCGCCGCAGAACTCATTGTTGATGCCCGTCGGATCGTCATAGCAACGGTTGATGATCGCCTGGCCCGAGAGGCCGGAGATCACGTCACGCACCTTGATACGGTAGTAATCGACCGTCAGCGCGAAGCCGGGCATGAACGCCGGCTGCACGATGCCGCCGATCGTGATGCTCGTGCCCTTTTCCGGACGCAGGCCAGCGTTGCCGCTGTTGATGCCCACGACGCCGCTTTGCGGAACGTTCGTCCACGGAACGGTGACCGTCGCGCCCGTATTGTCGACGTAGGTGATCGTCGTCGGGATCCCGGCAGCTGCGCAGTTGGCGACGCGGTTGGGATTGGTCGTGATGTTGTTGCTCGAGTTTGTACCGCCGGGCTGATCGCACGGGTCAGTCAGACCGTTGGCAAAGGTCTGCGTCGCCGTGGCGAACGCATCCGACAGCGTCGGCACACGAACCGAGCGCGCATAGCCGCCGCGTAGCCGCAGTCCGCTGAACGGCGAGTAAGTGGCGCCGGCGTTGTACGCCCACACGCCCTTGATGCCGCGATACTTGGAGTAGCGCGCAGCACCCTCGACCGTCAGCTCCTTGATGCCCGGAAGGTCTGCCAGGATCGGCAGGCGAAGCTCGCCGAAGCCTTCGTTGGTCTTCAGCTTCGGTGGCAGGAACGGAGCGAAGGCATTGAGGAAGGTCAGACCTGCCTGCGTCGTCGGGTCGTAAACCGAGCTGGCCTTCTCCTCGCGGTGTTCATAGCCGACCGAGAAGCCGATGGGGCCGCCAGGAAGCTTGAAGAAGCCCGAGGTGTCACCCGAGATGAACGCAACGCCGTCCAGCTGGCTGGCCTTCTGCACGCGCGATGACGTGTAGAGGACATAGTCGCGCGCGGCTTGCGATGAGGCGCCGTAACCGAACACGTTCAGCGGCACGCACGACGGGTCATCGTTGGTCGTGATTGCGTCAGCGTTCACGCCGCAGACGATCTGTCCGGCAGAGTTAAGCCGGGCGTCGGTCGCGCGATTGAAGTTCGCCACCAGCACGTTGCCGCCCGTTTCGTAATAGGTGCGGGTGTGGCCGTAGTTGAGCGACACTTCGTAGTTGATGTTGCCGTTGCTCGACAGTTCGCCGCGAGCACCGCCGACGATCCGGTAGGTGGTGCGCTTATGGTCTTCGGCGCGCGTGCCCAGGTCGTTGTTGAAGCGCTGCATCGTGAAGCACTGCGTGGTGCCGGTGCGGGCTTGGCAGCTTGCAGTCGAAACCGTCGCCGGGAACTGCTGCAGCAACGCGCGAGCCTGGGGTGTCAGGAACGGGTTGCTGGTGCTGAACACAGGGCTCAGCGTCGACGAAATGAACGTCGGCTGCGAGCTCTGCTGCTTTGCCTTGATGCGGACGTAGCCCGCTTCGACGAACGGCTTGAACGCCGGCGAGATGTTGCCGTTGAGGAAAACATTCCCGTTGATACGCTCGAGGCCCGGCAGCAGCATCGCATCTTCGAGACCGGTGGCGCTCAAGCCGCCGAACACGCCGCCGCCAATGGCGCGGTTGTCGAAGTAGGGGACGTCGCGAGCCAGCGTGCCGTCCGGAAGGAAAGCGTAGTTGGACGCGATGCGGGTGTTGGTCGGCGTCAGCTGCCCCGTGCAGACCAGCGCGCGAACGGAGGCGTTGGTCGACGTGGCCGCGGGGCACGAGTTCAACACGTAGCCACCGGTCGAGATGTTCCCGAACGTGCTGCCCGGGATGGTGCCGTTCATCGTATCCCAGAAAGCGGTGTTCGGAACGCCGTCGAAGTTGCGGTTCGGTGCGTTCGTGATCTGGCTGGTGTAGAAAGCAGACGGACCCGTGAGGCCGCCAAGATACGGACGATCCGAAAAGAAGACTGCGTCCGACTTTGAATACTCGAAGGCGCCCGTCAGGTTCACACGGCCGTCCATGAAGTTATGTCCGGCGACGGCGCTGATGAACTTGTTCGCGCGGTCGTTGTAGTCGCTGATGCCAGCCTGGCCGCGAATCTTGATGCCGTCGTAGTCGCGCTTCAGGATGAAGTTCACGACGCCGGCGACCGCGTCCGAACCGTAGACGGCCGAGTTGCCGCCGGTCACCACATCGACGCGGTCGAGCAGGTCGACCGGGATGGTGTTGACGTCGACGTTGAAGTTGCCCGGCTGAGCGCTGACCATGCGGCGGCCGTTCACCAGCACCAGCGTGCGGTTCGTGCCAAGGCCACGAAGGTCCAAGATGCTAAGGCCCGCGGTGCCGATCGAGTTGACCGAGTTCGCCTGGCTGAAGGTCGAGCGGAGCGACGGAAGGTCGTTCAGTGCATCGCCGAGCGAAACTTCACCGCGCGTCGTCAGGTCCTGAGCGGCAACGCTGGTGATCGGCACGGCCGATTCCAGGTTCGGGCGGCGGATGCGCGATCCGGTGACGACGATCTGCGTATCGGTGTTCGCGGCAACAGCAGCAGGGCTGGTGTCGGCGGGCACGCAATTCGGGTCAGCAGCGGTCGCGGGCGTCGTGCTTCCCGGCAACGGACAGGTGGTCGTCGACGTTTGTGCAAGGCTCGGCGTGGCCGAGGCAAAGAAGATGAAGGCACCCGTCTGAAGCGCCGTCGCGGCAAGCAAATTACGATTGATCACTTTTCCCCATTCCCCAGATTATCGGAATAACCGGCAGGGGGTTCCCGATTTGCGGAGCCATCGCAACATCAACGAAAGACCGGGGTTCGTCTTTTTGCGTTCATGTAGCTTTAATGTCACGGTAATGACGCAAATCTGTCCGGGACCAGACTCTTTTTGCTTCGCGCTGATCCGGCAACGTCCCCTTTTCTTTGACCCGTCGCACCGTATGACTTGCTGCGAGGGGAGTGGTTACGCGAACGCATGAGCGCGACGGTTACTACAGATATGGCAATGGCGATGGTCGCGCTGCTGTGGGTCGCTCTTGGCGCCTCGCTCGCGGTGATCTCGGCGCGTCGGTTCCGCGTCGCTCAGCAGGTCATCGCCGCAGCCCAGTCCAACGCACGGCTGCTCGAAATCATGCCCAGCCGGCCGATGCTCGTTCGGCCCGACGGCACCGCCGAACCAGACAGCGCTTTGCTAAGCGACCTCGGCCTCAGCTCAGGGGTCAGTCGCGTGCAGGACCTTGCCGGCGACGGTGTCGGACTGATTGCGCCGGATGTCGCCAACCTCACGTCCGCGATCGAAGCGGCGCAATCGAGCGCCACCAGCATCGCATGTATCGTCCGCGCGAGCGGGTCGGCGCGCGTGTTCGATGTGCGGGGAGGCCCGGCCCCCGCGGAGCCCGCAGGAAGCCTTCTCCTGTGGTTCGTGGACATCAGTGCCGTGGAGGAAGAGCGTGCAAAGCTCGGTCTTCGCCTGCGGCAGATGGAGGGTGCGTTCGAGTCTCTTACGCAGCTCATTGAAGCTGCTCCATTCCCGATGTGGTTCCGCGGCCCTGATCTGCGTTTGGGGCTCGTTAACAGCGCCTTCGTCGACGCTGTGGAGGGCAGGGATGCTGCCGACGTCATCGAGCGCGGCGCGGAACTGGTCGATGCACGTGCCGATGAAGCGCCGATTGCGACGGCACGCGCGGCGCAGCAGGGCGGCAAGCCCATCTCGCGCATGCAGCCGGCAATTGTCCGCGGGGAGCGTCGGATGTTGCGGTTGGTCGACGTACCTCTCCCGACCGGCGCGGTCGCTGGCTTCGCGATCGACGTGCAAGACCTTGAAGACGCGCGTTCCGAGCTTGACCGCTATATTGAATCGCAGCGCGAGCTTGCCGATCGGATGACTGCGGGGACGGCGCAGTTCGATGCCGACCGTTCGCTGAGCTTCTACAACCGGCCGTTTGCGATGATGACGGGCCTCGATCCCGATTGGCTTGGCGAAAAGCCGGAGTTCGATCGTGTCATCGAGAAGATGCGCGAAGGCCATCGACTGCCCGAAACGCGAGACTTCCCGACTTGGAAGGAGGAGCGCCGGGCCTGGTTCACGAGTGCAGAGGAGGTCGTCGAAGAGGAATGGATGCTGCCGGCGGGCGACCATATCCGCGTGGTTGCCCAGCCGCTGCCGGATGGCGGCCTGCGCCTGTTCCTTGAGGACCGCACCGAGCAGCTGCGCTTGGCCTCGGCGCGCGATACGCTGCTGCGCGTTCGCGCCGCCACGTTCGACAACCTGTTCGAGGCGATCAGCGTCTTTGCCAGCGATGGCCGACTTTATACCTGGAACAGCCGCTTCCTCGAAGATTGGGAGCTCGACGAGGAGTGGCTGACAACGCACCCGCGTGTCGATGAATTGGTTCCGGCAATGGCCCGCAAGCTGGTCAATCCGACTGCTGCCGCGCAAATCCGCGAGATGGTTCGTCAGACGACGAATGAACGGCAATCTTCCAGCGGTCGCATTTCGATGACCGATGGCAGGCACTTCCAGTTCGCTGCGGTTCCGCTGCCCGATGGAAACGCGCTCTTCACCATGGTCGACGTCACGGACTCGACCCGCATCGAGGCGGCACTGCGCGAGCGCGCAACTGCGCTTGAGGAAGCGGATCGTGTGAAGACCGACTTCGTGGCCAACATGAGCTACGAATTGCGGACGCCACTAACGTCGATCGGCGGGTTCGCGGAGTTGCTGAGCGGCGGCTACGCGGGCGAACTCAGTCCAAAAGCCTCCGATTATGTCGATGCAATTCTGGAGTCGGTGGAGCGATTGTCCAAGCTCATCAACGACGTCCTGGACCTGACCACGGGAGACGCGCGCGGCGTCGTTCTCGAAAAAGAACGCGTCGATCTTGCCGGCCTTTGCCGTGCGGCCGTCGAGACTGTCCGGCCGCGTGCCGCCGAAAAGAGCCACAAGCTAGATGTCGAGATTAGTGCCGGGGTAGGCCATGTATTTGGCGATGCTCGTCGTCTCCGGGAGTCGATCGAGCACGTTCTGCAGAACGCGATTGCCTATACGGACGCGAAAGGGCGCGTCTCGCTAACAGCAGATGGTGACAAGAAGCAGGCGCTGATCAGGATCGCCGACAACGGACCGGGCATCTCCGAGGAGGATCTGCCGCGGGTATTCGACCGCTTCGATCGCGTCGCGGAAGCAGGGGTTCGTGGAGAAGCGGCGCTGGGTCTTGGCTTGCCGCTGACGCGACAATTCGTCGAAGCCCACGGCGGATCGGTCGCCATTGATTCCGAGCGAGGCAAGGGCACGACCGTGTCTCTTTCTATTCCCCGCGGATCGCGATGAAGCTGGCAAGCGAGGCCGAGACGGCGGCATTTGGCGCCTCGCTCGCCCGCGTCGCCCGGCGGGGAGACGTCATCACGCTTTCCGGGTCGCTGGGCGCAGGCAAGACGGCGCTGGCACGCGGTTTGATCGCGGCGCTTGGCCACCAGGGCGATGTGCCCAGTCCCAGCTTCGCCATCGTCCAGCCTTACGAGGAGATCGAGCCGCCAGTCTGGCACGTGGACCTCTATCGCATCGAGGACGCGTCCGAGATGGACGAACTGGGGCTCGACGCTGCTGCGGATGCGGTGCTTCTGGTGGAATGGCCGGAACGGGCAGGGAAGCATGCATGGCCGGACGCGCTCCGCCTGTCGCTCGACATCGCTCCGACCGGCGACAGAATCTTGACAGCCTCGGTGCCCCCGTCATGGGAGGGCCGATGGCCTCCCCAATGACCCCGCCGCCGCATGCGCCCGAATTCCTGTCCGCGGCTGGGTGGGGAGGGGCGGAAATCCTGCCATTGGCGGGCGATGCCTCGTTCCGGAGGTATTTCCGGGTGATGCATCAGGACCGCAGTGCCGTCCTGATGGATGCGCCGCCACCGCATGAGGATCCGCGACCATTCATTGCCGTGGCTGAATGGCTCGTCGACCGTGGACTGAGTGCCCCGGATATCCTCGCCCGGGATCTCGACAACGGGCTGTTGCTTCTGGGCGATTTCGGCGATGCGCGACTGCGGGAAACACTCGACGCAGACCCGGCCCGCGAACATGAGCTTTACGCGCTCGCGACGGACCTTCTGGTTGAACTCCACGGTCACGCGCCGATGCCTGGGCTCAAGCCACACGGGCTTGAAGAATGGCTCGATGAAGTAGCGCTATTCACGGACTGGTATTGCCCGGCGGTCGGCCTGGACGTGGATGCCGAGGGCTTCCAAAATGCCTGGAGGCAAGTACTTTCGCCCGTCGCCGAAGACGGATTGGGACCGGTCACCGTTCTGCGCGACTATCATGCTGAAAATATCATGCTCGTTCAGGGCCGCGCCGGCGTTGCGCATTTCGGCCTGCTGGATTTCCAGGACGCACTCGCTGGTCACCCGGCCTACGACCTCGCGTCGGTGCTGGAGGACGCACGTCGTGATGTGTCGCCGGATACGGAACGCGCGATGATCGAACGCTACGTCGCAGCGACCGAGGGCGGCGAGGCGTTCAAGCGCGCTTATTGGGCGCTGGCTGCACAGCGGAACACGCGCATCCTTGGAGTTTTCACCCGATTGTGGAAGCGGGATGGGAAGCCTGGTTACCGCCGATTCCAGCCGCGAATGTGGGGCCTGCTCGAGCGTGACCTTGCCCAGCCACATCTCGCTCACGTTCGTGATTGGTTCGATGCCAATGTCCTGCCCGTGCACCGCAACGAACCCTGGCAGGACGCTGCGTGAGCCAGGCGCGTCAGGCCCTCCGTCTCCGCGCCGAAGTGCCGGCTGAGGTGCCGAAGACCGCGATGATCATGGCGGCCGGTCTTGGCAAGCGTATGCGCCCGTTGACCGCGACGCGTCCGAAGCCGTTGGTCGAGGTCGGCGGAAAGGCGCTGCTCGATCATGTGCTCGACCGATTGCGCACCGCGGGCGTCCAAAACGTTGTCGTTAACGTCCACTACCTTGCCGACGCGCTTGAGGCCCACCTTGCGACGCGCGCCAAAGAGCTGAACGTCAAAATCTCGGATGAAAGGGATCTGCTGCTCGAAACCGGCGGCGGCCTGATCAAGGCCGAACCGCTGATCGATTGCGATCCGTTCCTCGCGCTTAACAGCGACAATCTGTGGATCGATGGCCCCGCCGACACTTTGAAGTTGCTTGCCTCGCAATGGGATGGCGAAAAGATGGACGCGTTGCTGCTGCTTGTCCCGCAAGCGCGCGCGGTTGGCCACAAGGGGCAGGGCGACTTTCACATGGACCGAGTGGGCCGCATCCGTCGCCGTGAACGCAGCCATGTGGCGCCGTTCGTTTTCACCGGCATCCAGATCGCCTCGAAGCGCCTGCTCCGTGGCGCTCCGAAGGGCCCGTTTTCGACCAACATCCTGTGGGACCGGGCGATGGAAGAGGGACGGGCTTACGGGGCCGTTCATCAGGGCTTGTGGTTCGACGTCGGCACGCCTCAGTCGATCCCGGTGACGGAAGCGGTGCTGCAGAATGTCTGACCCGCAACGGGTCGCCGTCTACAGCATCCCGTCGCACCGCTCTTTCGCCGACGCGCTCGCTGCGGGATTGATTGCGCGCTTCGGCAAGGATCCTTTGGGATTGGCCGCCGGCCGCATCCTTCTACCGAATAATCGCGCAGTCCGTGCCGTCACCGAGGCTTTCGTCCGCGCCAGTGGCAGCGGCCTGCTTTTGCCTCGACTGATTCCAATTGGCGACCCGGACTTGGGCGAACGTGTGGGCGGCGCGCTCGATCAAATTGATGATCCTTCTCCACCCGCGATCGATCCGCTGGAGCGCCTGTTGCGCCTTGCCGCCACCCTGCGTGGCGAGGGCACCGCAGAAAGCTTGCGCCTGGCCGCCGATTTGACCCGGACGCTAGATGCATTGCTCATCGAAGAGGTGCCGCCGCTTCGACTTCGGGAGGCGGTGTCGCAGACCGACAGTCTGGCGGCGCATTGGGAGAAATCGCTCGAGAAGCTGCAACTGATCTACGAGGTGTGGCCACACCTTCTAGCGGAGTCGGTTGCGATCGACCTTGCGGAACGCCGCAACCGCCTGCTGCACGGGTTGGCGGAGCGATGGCGCGATCGCCCGCCTCCGGGCTTTACGGTGGCGGCTGGCATTACGACGGCCGCCCCGGCAGTTGCGGACGTCCTCGCGCGCGTGGCACGAATGCCGGATGGGCTGGTCGTGCTGCCCGGCTTGTGGTTGCCCAACATATTCCCTGACGCTGAATGGGATGGGCTCGGCCCCGATGATCAGGGACGCAGCGAAGCCACGCATCCGCAATTGCATCTGAAAACCTTGCTCGACCGGATCGGCGTAGCGCGTGGCGAGGTGCAGCAGTGGCGCTGGGCCGGAGCCGCGACCTCGTCGCCGGCACGCGGGCGGGCGATCGCCAATGCGATGGCCGCATCGGACTTTTCGCATAAATGGCAGAGTTTGAGCCCAGCCGAACGCAGCCTCAGCGGAATTCGGGTCGCCGAGCTTCGCGATCCCGCCGCCGAGGCGCAGGCGATTGCGCTCGCGCTGCGGGAGGCGCTGGAAACGCCTGAGCGGACGGCCGCGCTGATTACGCCCGATCGCCAGCTGGCTGGCCGTGTGTCGGCACTGCTCGCCCGATGGAATATCGCCGCCGACGACAGTGCCGGCACGCCGCTAGGCGCCACGCCTGCCGGAACGCTTCTCCTGGGCATTGCGGGCGCGGCTGCTGAAGAATTGGCCCCCGTCGCCTTGCTGGCCCTGCTCAAACACCCTTTGGTTGGCGGGGAGGGCGATGAACGCCTCGCCTGGCTTGAACGGGTCCGCCAACTCGACCTGAAGCTGCGCGGCCCGCGTCCCCCCGCCGGACTCGCTGGCCTTGACGCGCACTTCATGGACGTCGCTGCGTGGCAGAAGATCCGTCCGTGCCTTGTCCCGCTCGACAATCTGCTGGCCAAGCCAATTGCGGTCGCCGCCTTTGCGACAGCTTTATCAACGGCCGCGGAAATCCTTGCCGGTGACCGGGGATGGCGAGGGCCCGCTGGCCGAGCTGCCGCCGAGCTGCTTTCCGAACTCCAAAGCTCCGACGCCGCGCAAACCCTATCAATCACCGCGCCCGACGCTGTCCCGATCCTTCGCCAACTGCTCGACGCCCGCGCCGTCCGCCCCCCTTATGGCGGCCACCCGCGCATTTTCATCTGGGGCCTGCTCGAAGCGCGCCTCCAACGTGCCGATCTCGTAGTGCTGGGCGGCCTTAACGAGGGAGTGTGGCCATCTCTCCCGGCCCCCGACCCATGGCTTCCGCCCAAGGTCCGTGCAACGCTTGGGATGCCGACCCTCGAAACGCGCATCGGGCTTGCTGCGCACGATTTCGCGAGCGCTCTCGGTGCGCCTGAAGTACTGATCACCCGATCGCGCCGCGACGCCAAGTCGCCGACCGTTGCGTCGCGATTCCTGCTTCGGCTGGAGGCGATCAGCGGCGGACTCCCGCGCGATACGCGGCTCGAACGGCTCACGCGTCTGCTCGACGACCCCGGCCCGGCAAAACCTGTCGATCGCCCGGCGCCGTCGCCTCCAGCGGAGCAGCGGCCCGATCGCATTTCCGTCACAGCGGTCGATCGCCTCAACGCCGATCCCTTTGCGTTTTACGCCAGCGCAATTCTGAAACTTCGCCAGTTGGATCCAGTCGACGCGGAGCAGGATGCGCGGTGGAAGGGCGACGCGATTCATAAGGCGCTGGAGGAATGGCTCCTGCATGACGAGTGCGATCCCGACCGGCTGCGAGCGCGCGCAGAACGGCTGCTGCAGGATGGCGCGATCCACCCGATGCTGCGGGCCTTGTGGGCTCCGCGCCTGCTGGAAGCGATCGACTGGATTGCGAACCAGGAACGCGAAAACCAGGCCGAGGGACGGCGACCGCTACGCGCTGAAGTGACTGGAGAAACGCCGCTCGCGGGGGTCATCGTGCACGGGCGGGTCGATCGCATCGACCAGCTGGCCAACGGCAATCTCGCCATCATCGACTATAAGACCGGCCAGCCGCCCTCCCAGAAAACGGTAACCGAGGGCTTTGCGTTGCAGTTGGGCTTGCTTGGGCTGATCGGGCGGAACGGTGGCTTCGAGGGCGTATCAGGCGATCCGGTGAAGTTCGAATATTGGTCACTGGCGCGATATCGCGGCAAGTTCGGCCGCAAGATGGAGCCGGACAAGGGCCTGCAGTCCGGCGAATTCCTCGACCACGCCTACCGGAACTTCGCGCAGGCAGCGCAGAAATGGCTGACGGGCAGCGCGCCATTCACCGCCAAGCTAAACCCCGCCTACGCGCCGTATGGCGACTACGACCAGCTCATGCGGCTGGAGGAATGGTACGGTCGCAAATGACCCTAATTGCGCGGCTTTTTCTTCACCTTGGAGGCGTAGAGCAGGGCGGCAACCAAGGCCGCGGAGCCGATCCCTACGGTGACGCCGGCCTTGACCAGCTTGGAGCGCCGTTGCTCGTCGGCGCGGTCGTTGTCGTCTTCGCTCATGCCTCGGTCTCTATGCGGTCGAGCCAAAGTTGGGAAGCCGCATGAGCGGGCGCCTGAAGACTTTGCCGGAGCTCAAGGGCGAGCAATCGCAGGCATCGGACCCGCGTGTCCATGCTGCGCTGTCGGCCTCCGCCGGTACAGGCAAGACGCAGGTGCTGACGGCGCGTGTGCTCCGCCTGCTGTTGCAGCGCGCGCGACCGGAATCGATCCTGTGTCTAACCTTTACCAAGGCTGCGGCTGCCGAGATGGCCAACCGCATCGGCTCGCGGCTCGCCGCATGGGTGCGGCTCAAGGATACCGAGCTCGGCCAGGATCTGCTTCACCTTGGCGAGCGCAACGATCCCCGCATGCGCGAGCGCGCACGACAGCTGTTCGCCCGCGTCCTAGATTGTCCTGGCGGGCTGAAGATCCAGACCATTCACGCCTTTTCGCAGTCGCTGCTGGCCGCGTTTCCAGCCGAGGCCGGCATCGTGCCCGGTTTCCAGCCCCTGGAGGGGCGTGCCGAGCAGGAATTGGTGCGACGGACCCTCGCCGAGTTGCTTGCCGATGCCGAGAGTGGTGGTGCCCAACGCCTGATCGCGGATGTTCAGCGGCTCAGCCGTCGGCTCGGCGAAGCGGGCGCCATCGAACATCTGCAGATCTGCGCGCGGCGACCCGACGCGATGAACGCTTTTGGTCTTCCTGAGACCATTGAGCCGCGCATCCGTAATCTGCTTCAGCTCCCGGTCGATACGCACGACGATTCCGTCGAAGACTATATCGCGCACCACTGCGGCGACGATCAGTTCGATTGCGATCTGCTTCGCGCGGTTGCGGAAGCTAATCGAGCCTGGGGAGCAAGTTCCGGACTGGGTCACGCGGCCGAGATCGATGAATGGTTGGCCCTGACACCAATCGAACGTGCCGCGAAGCTCAATAATTTGCGAAAGGTCGTTCAGACCGAGAAGGGCACACCGAGAGTTTCCGCGGGCCAAAAGAAAGCGGAGCCAAACTACGAAGAGCACGCGGGCCGGCTGGCCAATCTTATCGGCGACCTTCTCCGTATCCAGCGCGGCGCGGAGTTTGCCGCCGACATTGCCGCGGGTCTTCGCGCAGGCCAGGCATTTGCGCTCGCTTATACGCGAGCGAAACGCGCTGCCGGAGTCGCGGACTTCAACGACCTCATCGACTGGACCCGGCGCCTATTGAACGAGCCCGGCATGGGCGATTGGGTGCGCTACAAGCTCGACCGGCAGGTCGACCACGTGCTGGTCGACGAGGCGCAGGACACCAATGCCGCCCAATGGGACATCATCGACCGGCTGGTCGACGAATTTTTCAGCGGCTCGAGCGAGGCGGAGCAGCGCGTACGCACGCTGTTCATGGTGGGCGACTTCAAGCAGGCGATCTACGGCTTTCAGGGCACCGACCCGGCCCGTTTCAACGAGGCCCGAGAGGATTTCAAGGCGCGCGCGGCGGCGCTCGATCCGGGCGCCGACGACCTCTTCAGCTATCAGGCGAGGGCGCAAGAATTTCGCGACCTGTCTATCGCTGCCAGCTTCCGTTCGGCTCAACCGGTGCTCGATGTGGTCGATGCCGTGATCGACGCGGTCGGCGCCGCAGCGATCGGGCTGGCCGAGGCGCCACCAGCCCATCGCGCGCATCATTCCACCCGACCGGGCCAGGTCGAGCTTTGGCAGCCATTCGCGATACCCGACCCCGAGGATGACAGCGACGAGGGCGAGGAACGCTGGATCAGCCTTCGCGACCGCAAATATGCGGAGGAGATCGCCGACCGCATTCGGGCAATGCTCGAGGAAGGGCCAGTGCTGGCCTCGACCGAGCGCCCCCTAACGCCGGGGGACATTCTGATTCTGGTCCGCAGCCGCGGCGAACTGGCCTCGCTCATCGTCGCGCGCCTGTTCTCGGCCGGCGTGCCCGTGGCTGGTGTCGACCGCTTGCACCTGCACGAACCGCTGGCGGTGCAGGACCTGCTCGCGGCAGTGAAATTTGCGGTCCAGCCCAGCGACGACCTCAGCCTCGCGTGTCTCCTCGTGTCGCCCTTGATCGGCTGGGACCAGGACCAGCTTAGGCTGCTTGCTTACGGGCGGGAGGGCCGTCTGTGGCGCGCATTGCGTGAGCGGGCAGGGGAGAACAAAGCGTTCGCCGCTGCCCATTCGGCACTGTCGGAACTGCTACGGATTGCCGATTTCACGACGCCTTCGCAGTTTCTGGAAACCATCTTGACCGGTCCGATGCAGGGCCGCCGCAGAATTTACGCGCGGCTCGGAATGGCGGCGCGCGACGCGATCGACGAACTGATGAACAGCGCGCTGGAATTCGAGCGGACGGAAACCGCTTCGCTCGACCGCTTCCTCTCATGGTTCTCTCGGGGCACCGTCGACGTCCAACGCGACCCGGGAGCGCCGGCCAATGAGGTGCGGGTGATGACCGTTCATGGCGCCAAGGGCCTGGAAGCGCCAGTGGTCATCCTCGCCGATGCAACGGCAGATCCTGCACGGCTGGGCCGAATGCCGATTGCGATGGACATCCCGGTGCCAGGTGTCGGTGATGCGCCGCTGCTGCGCCCGCGAAAGGAAGAGCGGGGCCCGCCATTCGAGGTAGCAATGGCCGAACGCGAACGCCGCGATGCAGAGGAGCATCTGCGCCTGTTGTATGTAGCGCTGACGCGCGCTGCGGACCGACTGATCATTAGCGGCGTACGGCCGAAGGAGCGCAAGGATGGCGCCGATCCGCGGCCGGCGAGCTGCTGGCATCGGATAGTCGAGCAGGCCATGTTGCCCATCTCGGAGGCGGGCGAGGATCACGTTGCACTGCGCTACGCCGCTGGCGCGCCGATTTCGCCCAGGCGTGTCCGATCAAAAGTCGAATTGCCGGCCACTGTCGTTCCGGCGTGGGCATCGCAACCGGCACCGCCCGAGGCGCGGCCGCCGCGCCCGCTCGCGCCGTCAGCAATCGCAGTCGATGATGAAAGCGCGCCACCGCCGAGCGAGGCGATGCGCCGGGCGGCACTTCGTGGAACTTGGATCCACCATCTGCTCGAGCTTCTCCCCGCGGTATCACCGGACGCGCGATCGGCCGCCGCCGACCGCTGGCTCGAACAATCCGCCAATGTTGTGGAGACCTCGGTCCGCGACGAGGTCGTTGCCCTCGTTTGCGATATCCTGTCGGATCCACGCTTTTCCGATCTTTTCGGGCCTGGCTCACTGGGCGAAGCCCCTCTTGCAGCAACACTGCACGACGGCCGCGTCATCGCCGGAACGGTCGATCGCCTTCTGGTCACCGACGACCGGGTGGCGGTGATCGACTTCAAGACCGGGCGGGTGCCCGTAGTCGATGAAGACGTTCCGGCCAGCCACCTGGCGCAGATGAAGGCCTATACCCAAGCACTGCAGATCATCTTCCCTGGTCGGCATGTCAGCGCCTCCCTTTTGTACACAGCCGGTCCCAAGTTGATCGAACTGACGCCTTGAGGGTGGTGCCCCGAGCGCCCATATCAGCCATCAATTCGCAGGAGATCTTTTGTCATGGCCACCAAGTCTGTCACCGACCAGAGCTTTGCGTCCGACGTTCTGGGCTCTGAAACCCCCGTGCTCGTGGATTTCTGGGCGGAGTGGTGCGGACCGTGCCGAATGATTGCCCCGGCGCTCGAGGAGATTGCGGGTGAACTGGGTGACAAGGTCACGATCGCCAAGCTGAACATCGACGAGAACCCGGATACGCCGGGCCGTTATGGCGTCCGCGGCATTCCGACGATGCTGCTTTTCAAGGGTGGCCAGCCGGTCGCACAGAAGGTCGGCGCGGCGCCGCGCAGCCAGATTCAGCAGTGGCTCGAAAGCAGCCTCGACGCGGCCTGAGCCTTCGTTCGGCGGCGCCCCCGATTAATTGACTATAAGGGGGGCGCTCCCTAAATCGCTGGACACATTTTCCCCTGCTTCGGCGGGTGCAATTCGTCGCACCTAAACCGCGCGGGTTTTTAAGGGATTTCCATGTTCGCCGCAGTGGCAAAAAGCATCTTCGGATCGGCCAACGATCGCTACGTTCGCGGGCTCGGTAAATATGTCGACGCGGTCAACGGCTTCGAGCCCAACATTTCGGCGCTGACGGATGATGAGCTACGCGGGCAGACGGAGAAGTTCCGTCAGCGGCTGGCGAGCGGTGAGAAGCTCGACGATCTCCTGCCGGAAGCTTTTGCAACGGTGCGCGAAGCCGCGATCCGGACGCTTGGTCAGCGTCACTACGATGTCCAGCTGATCGGCGGCATTGCGCTCCATCGCGGCGAAATTGCCGAGATGAAGACGGGCGAGGGCAAGACCTTGGTCGCGACGCTCGCGGTCTATTTGAACGCGCTGACGGGCCGTGGCGTGCACGTCGTCACCGTCAACGACTACCTCGCCACGCGCGACGCGGGATGGATGGGACAGATCTACCGCTTCCTCGGCATGACCGTCGGCGTGATCGTGCCGAACCTGACCGATCAGGAACGCCGCGACGCCTACAATTGCGACATTACCTACGCGACGAATAACGAGCTCGGCTTCGATTACCTGCGCGACAACATGAAGTTCTCGCGTGACCAGATGGTCCAGCGGCCGTTCAATTTCGCGATTGTCGACGAGGTGGATTCGATCCTGATCGACGAGGCGCGGACGCCGCTCATCATTTCGGGCCCGACCGACGACAAGTCCGACCTCTACATTTCGGTAGACGGCATCGTAAAGACGTTCGAGACGTCCGACTACGACAAGGACGAGAAGCAGAAGAGCGTCGTCCTGACAGAGGACGGCACCGAAAAGGCCGAGCGCATGCTCGAGGCAGCGGGGCTGATCGAGGGGCGCAATCTCTACGACATCGCCAATACCCAGGTCGTCCACCACCTGAACCAGGCCCTCAAGGCCAATGTGATGTTCAAGAAGGACATCGACTACATCGTGAAGGACGGGAAGGTCGTCATCATCGACGAATTCACCGGCCGCATGATGGACGGGCGGCGCTGGTCGGACGGTCTTCACCAAGCGGTGGAAGCCAAGGAAGGCGTGGTCATCGAGCCGGAAAACCAGACGCTCGCCTCGATCACCTTCCAGAACTACTTCCGCATGTATCCGAAGCTCTCGGGCATGACTGGCACGGCGATGACCGAGGCGCCGGAATTCTTCGACATCTACAAGATGAACGTCGTGTCGATCCCGACCAACGTTCCCGTGCAGCGCGTCGACGAGGACGACGAATTCTACAAGACGATGCCCGAGAAGTTCGCGGCCATCGCCAAGGAGATCAAGGGCAAGCAGGAGGCCGGTCAGCCGGTGCTGGTCGGCACGGTGTCGATCGAAAAGTCGGAGATGCTGTCCGAGTTCCTGCAAAAGGAAGGCATCAAGCACTCCGTGCTGAACGCCCGCTTCCACGAGCAGGAAGCGCACATCGTGTCGCAGGCGGGCCGTATCGGCGCGGTGACCATCGCCACCAACATGGCCGGCCGCGGCACCGACATTCAGCTGGGCGGCAACCTCGAGTTCCGGATGCAGGATGAGTTCCCCGAGCTCGTCGCCGGCACGCCCGAATATGATGCGAAGGCCGAACAGATCCGCGCCGAGATCGTCGCCGAGAAGCAGCATGTGCTCAGCATCGGCGGGCTTTACGTCCTCGGCACCGAGCGTCACGAGAGCCGGCGCATCGACAACCAGTTGCGCGGCCGCTCGGGCCGTCAGGGCGACCCGGGCCTATCGCGCTTCTACCTGAGCCTCGACGACGACCTTCTCCGCATCTTCGGTCCGCAGACCATGTTCTCGCGCCTGATGAAGAACCAGCTCGAGGACGGCGAAGCGATCGTCAGCCCGTGGATCTCCAAGGCGATCGAGACGGCACAGAAGAAGGTCGAGGCCCGCAACTACGACATTCGTAAGCAGGTCGTGGAATTCGACGACGTGATGAACGACCAGCGCAAGGTGATCTACGAACAGCGCTCGGACATCATGGACGCGGAGAGCGTCGACGAAACGATCGTCGATATGCGCGCGGAGACGATCAATTCGATCGTGGCAGTGAACTGTCCTGAGGGGACCTATCCGGAGCAATGGAATGTTCCGGGCCTCAAGGAAGCGATCGACGAGGTGCTGGGCCTTCAGCCGCCGATCGACGAATGGCTGCAGGAAGAAGCGATCGATCCCGAACTGGTCACCGAGCGTATCCAGAAACTCGCTGACGACGCAATTGCGGCGAAGCTCCAGCAGATCGAGCCGGACCAGTGGGCCAGTATCGAGAAGCAGGTTCTGATCCAGACGCTCGATCATCACTGGAAGGAGCATCTCGGAACGCTCGACGCGCTTCGTCAGGTCATCCACCTGCGCAGCTATGCGCAGAAGAAGCCGATCGACGAGTACAAGCAGGAAGCGTTCCTGCTGTTTGAGCGGTTGCTGGTCGCGATCCGTGAGGAAGTCACCCGCGTGCTAATGCGGGCGCAGGTATCGTTCGAGCCGGCGCCGCTGCCCGAGCTACCCGACTTCATCACACAGCATATCGATCCGTTTTCGGCCGATGACGACACGGCAGATATCGACGCCGCGGCGCGCGGCCTGATGCCGAACATGCCGCCCCTGCTGAACATCCCGCAGCCCGATCTGCCGCACCGCGAAGGCGGGGGCGTCGCCGAAGCGCCGATCAGCCGCAATGCGCCGTGCCCGTGCGGGTCAGGCAAGAAGTACAAGCATTGCCACGGACAGCCGGCCTGATCGCAGAGCCGATGGCCGTCGCCATGCCGATCGATCGCACCGCCGTTCGCCGTGCCTATCGTCCGGACGAAAATAAGGTCGTCGACGAGCGGATTGCCCAGGCGCGGCTGAGCGCCGCCGAACTCGGCGAAGCGACAGCGACCGCCCGTGCTCTGGTCAAGGGCGTTCGCGCGCACAAGCCATCGGGGGTCGACGCGTTTCTCCACGCCTACGACCTTGGATCGGACGAGGGCATCGCCATGATGTGCCTGGCGGAAGCCCTGCTGCGCATTCCCGATGCCCACACCGCCGACGAGTTGATCGCCGACAAATTGTCGGGTCCCGATTGGTCAGATCAGGTCGGACGGTCCGACTCCGCGTTCGTGAACGCAGCGACCTTCTCGCTGCTGCTGACCGGCAAGGTGCTCGAGGGCGCGCAGGATCGTTCGTCCAACTGGAAGGCTGCCCTTGGTCGCGCGGTCGGTCGCCTTGGCGAGCCGGTCGTCCGAACGGCTGTCCGCGAGGCGATGAAAATTCTCGGCAAGAATTTTGTTTTCGGCCGCACCATCGATGAAGCGTTGAAGCGCGCGGCGCCGGAGCAGAAGCAGGGCCTTAGCCACAGCTTCGACATGCTGGGTGAGGCGGCGAAGACGTTCGCCGACGCCGAGCGCTACGCCCACTCTTATCATGCTGCGCTTCAGCGGATCGCGAAAGAGTCCAAAGGCGGCTTCCGCAAGGATCCCGGCATTTCGGTCAAGCTGACGGCGCTTCACCCGCGTTTCGAATACACGCATCGCGATGAGGCACTCGCCGCGGTGGTCCCAGTCGTTCGCGAACTGGCGATGCTGGCGTCGCAAGCCGACGTTCACTTCACCATCGACGCCGAGGAGGCCGACCGGCTCGAGCTGCAGATGGACGTATTCGAGGCGTTGCTCGCCGACGACGCCCTGTTCGCCAATGGCTGGGGCGGGTTCGGCGTCGCCTTGCAGGCATACCAGAAGCGCGCGGCACCGTTGTGCGACTGGGTCATCGACGCGGCGCGAACCTACGGGCGCAAGCTCATGGTTCGTCTGGTCAAGGGCGCTTATTGGGATACGGAGATCAAGGCCGCGCAGGTCGGTGGACTGCCCGATTATCCCGTCTTCACACGCAAGGTCGCGACCGACGTCTCCTACCTAGCATGTGCACGCAAGCTGCTGGCTGCCACGGACGCCATCTACCCGGCGTTTGCCACGCACAACGCCAACACCATCGGCCAGATCAAGGCACTCGCGGCCGGCAAGGAATTCGAGTTCCAGCGGCTCCACGGCATGGGCGAGGAGCTTTATGAAGAGCTCGCCCGGCTGGAAGGTGCGATTGGCGACCGCCGCACGCCGGTGCGTATCTACGCGCCGGTCGGCAGTCACAAGGAACTGTTGGCTTATCTGGTTCGCCGCCTCCTCGAGAACGGCGCCAACTCCAGCTTCGTCAACCGCATCGCCGACGAGCAGGTGTCGATTGATGAGCTGATCGGCGATCCGGTGGCCGAGCTCGACGCGTTGAGGCCGCGGCGAAATCCCAAGATCCTGCTTCCACGCGACGTCTTCGGCCCCGATCGGCACAACAGCGCCGGTCTCGATCTTTCCGATTCTCTGGAGCGGGAGCCGGTGCTGGCGCGCCTCCAGGCCCTCGAAAGCAAGCGCTGGACCGCGAAGCCCACAATTGGATCGGGAACGCCGCGGCCTGTGACCTCACCGCACGATCGCGGCAGCGAGGTCGGGACCGTTTTCGAAGCGAGCGCGGACGACGTCGACCAAATGGTGCGCGCGGGTCATGCTGCGCAGCAGCGTTGGGATGCGGTAGGCGGCGAGGCCCGCGCGCCGCTGCTCGATCGCACCGCCGATTTGTTCGAGGAGCATCGCGAGCAATTCTACTCGCTGTGCATCCGTGAAGCCGGGAAAACGCTTCCTGACGCGATCCTTGAAGTCCGCGAAGCGGTCGATTTCCTTCGGTTCTACGCATCCGAGGCGCGGCGGCAATTCGTCCGGCCAATGCCGCTGCCAGGGCCAACCGGGGAGCATAATGAGTTGCGGCTGCATGGCCGCGGCGTGTTCGCCTGCATCAGCCCGTGGAATTTTCCGCTGGCGATCTTCGCGGGGCCGGTTGCCGCAGCGTTAGCCGCAGGCAACGCCGCAATCGCCAAGCCCGCTGAACAGACGCCGCTCATTGGCGCCTTGGCCATCGATCTGTTCCACCAAGCTGGCGTGCCAAAGGATATCGTCCAGCTTGCACCAGGTGACGGCCGGGTCGGCGCCGCGCTTACGCAGCATCCACTCCTCGCCGGCGTCGCCTTCACCGGTTCGACTGATACTGCGCGGTTGATCAACCGAGCCCTCGCAGAGCGCGACGGACCGATCATCCCCTTCATCGCCGAGACCGGCGGCCAGAACGCGATGATCGTCGACAGCTCGGCGCTTCCCGAGCAGGTCACGCGCGACGTGATCTCCTCGGCATTCCAGAGTGCGGGCCAGCGCTGCTCCGCATGCCGCGTGATATTCGTCCAGGACGATGTTGCGGATGGGATGGTGGCCATGATCGCGGGCGCCATGAGCGCCCTGACGATCGGCGACCCTTCGGACCTGGCAACGGACGTTGGTCCGGTCATTGACGAAGAGGCGAAGAAGCTTCTCGACGAGCACCTTACCTGGCTCGATCAGCATGCGAAGCGCGTCGGACGATTGGATTTGCCGGCCGCGGCAGCAAAGGGGAGCTTCGTCACGCCCGCGCTCTACGAAATCCGATCTTTGAGCGAGCTCAACAAGGAGAACTTCGGCCCGATCCTCCATGTCATTCGCTTCAACGGTGAAAAGCTGCAGGACGTCGTCGAGCAAATCAACGCGACGGGCTATGGCCTGACCCTAGGGCTGCAAAGCCGGATCGACACCGTCCGCGACTATGTCGAGGAGCATGCGCGGGTCGGCAATTTCTACGTCAATCGCAACCAGATCGGCGCGGTCGTAGAGAGCCAGCCTTTCGGGGGCGAGGGCCTCAGCGGAACGGGGCCCAAGGCGGGTGGACCGCACTATGTTGCTCGGTTTGCAACGGAACGGGTGACCTGCATCGACACGACTGCGGCGGGCGGCAATGCGTCGCTGATGGCGTCGATCGACGGCTAACGCCGTCCCATCCTGACACGCGCCAGACTCCTCGCTGGAGCGAGCCTCGAAAAAATGGGTTGGTGGCAATGCGGGGCGGTCCTCTTAGCGGACACGAACACGTCTCGTCGGCGGCCGGGACGCCCAAAGCTCGGCCGCTTCGTTCTTTCAACGCTGGAAGAAAATGGCTCCCCGGGCCTGATTCGAACAGGCGGCCGTCCGATTAACAGTCGGATGCTCTACCGCTGAGCTACCGGGGAGCAGCCCTCAAGAGGGCGCGGGCGCTCAATAGCGCGGCCTTCCTTAAAGGCAAGTCACCACGGCTGGATTGGCCGAAAATTCAGGTGGCGAACTGTTCCATCGCGATCCGCTCGTCCAGCGCATGCTCGGGGTCGAACAGCAAGGTGAGCGAGCGTTCGCGATCAAGCCGCACTTCGACGCGCGCAACGTCGCGAACCTCGATCTGGTCGGCGACCGCCGAAACAGGCCGGTTTTCGGCCTCGAGAATGGAAAAGCATACCGCCGTGTCGTCCGGAAGGATGGCACCAGACCAGCGTCGCGGGCGGAACGGGCTGATGGGCGTCAGCGCCAGCATCTTGGCTGCCAGCGGCAGGATCGGGCCGTGCGCGGAAAGATTATATGCGGTCGACCCGGCCGGTGTGGCCACCAGGACGCCGTCGCAAGCAAGTTCCGGCAGCGCGACCCGTCCGTTGACCGAAATCTCGATCTTTGCAGTCTGCCGCGTTTCCCTCAGCAGCGAAACTTCGTTGATGGCGGCGTAGGTGAAGACTTGGCCGGACACGGTCGTCGCCTTCATCTGCAGTGGCGCGACGCGGATCGCCTTCGCCGCGGCAATCCGTTCTGCAAGCCGGTCGATGCGCCATTCGTTCATCAGGAAGCCGACGGTGCCCCGGTTCATGCCGAACACGGGGATGGACCTGTCCTCCTCAAGCATCCTGTGCAGGGTCTGCAGCATAAAGCCATCGCCGCCGAGCGCGACCAGCGTGCTGGCCGATTCAATCGGCGCGAAGGTGAAGCGCTTGCGAAGCATGGCCTCTGCCGCCCGGGCGACGTCGGTGTGCGAAGATAGCAATCCGATCCCTTGGGTCGAGAGATCGGCCATCACTGCTGAGGTGCCCATGTCCGCATTCAAAGCCGCAACTCCTCAAGCAGTGGCAAGGGTGAAGATAGGCATAAGAACGCGCGAGGTCACTGTCCCGTTTCGATGCGCAACCTTGGCAGCCCATATCCGACCCCGGCGGCGCCAGTTAGTCAGCGCTCGTGGAGACCAGGGGCAAGGTGAGTTGAGTAGCGGGGGAAAGAGGCTTTGACCTGGAACGAAATGAGCAAATGGGGACGGCGAGCTTCTGACCATGGGGCGACTGCCCTGGCTGCCCCGCGGCGGGATCCGCTGCTCGAGGCCGCGATCGCCCATGAGCAGGTCGACGTTCTTTTCCAGCCACTGATCGATCCGGCAACGGGCATCATCATGGGAGCGGAGGCCCTGGCGCGGTCAGCGGTCGCGAACGACGCGCAATTGCTCTTCAACCGCGCCGCCGCAGGGGGTCTGGCCGAGCGCCTCTCGCGGCTCGTACAGCGCAAGGCGCTGCGGACGGCGGCGGCCTGGGAAGGCCCGCTCAAGGGGTTGGGCCTGTCGATCAACGTCCTGCCAGCGGACCTTGCGCGACCGAATTACGAACTATGGTTGCTCGACGAGGTCCATTCGGCAGGAATGGACCCGCGCCGGGTGACAGCCGAGATCACCGAGAGCGCGCTTTTGACGGACCAAGAAGCCGTCGCGGAGCGGCTTACCCGCTTGCGCGAAGCGGGAATGCGGATCGCGGTCGATGACTTCGGCACGGGCTACGCGAGCCTTGCCTATCTGATTTCGCTACCGCTGGATTCGATCAAGATCGACCGTGGGCTCATTGCGGACATCGTTGGCGGGGAGCGCGACCGCATTGTCGTCCGCGCGATGATCCACCTGGCGCGCGAGCTCGATCTGCGGGTCGTGGTCGAAGGCGTGGAAACCACGGGCCAGCTCGACCTGCTCGCCGAATGGGGCTGCGATCTTTACCAGGGGTTCCTCGGCGCCGGCGCACTGACACAGGACGAGCTGGCGCGCTTCGTCGCCGCCGCCAACGCCGAAGCGGCTTAGGCGGGCTCCAATTCCTTCTTGGTAGCGGCTTCGCCCGCGGCCGCGACCCGCGCCAGGCCGCGCGAGAGCTGCACCGCGCCGTTGAGCCGTGCTTCGGGCGTCGGCCAATCGCGCGACACCGCCATCTTGCTGTCCGGGCGCAGCTTGGCTGCGCCTTTGAGACGGTCGATGTAGCCGAGCAGTCCTTGGAGATCGGGAAAGCCACTGTCCGCAAAGGTGACCACGGCACCCTTCGGACCCATGTCGAGCTTGGCGACCATCGCCTGGCGAAGGTTCAGCTTCACCTCGACGATCTTCATCAGGTTTGCCGTTTCCTCCGGCATGGTGCCGAAGCGGTCGATCAGCTCGGCGGCGAAGGCGTCGATGGCCTGGCGGTCGTCGAGTTCGCCGAGGCGGCGATATAGACCCATGCGGAGGTCGAGGTCGGGGACATAAGTTTCCGGGATCATGATCGGCGCGTCCACGCTGATCAGCGGCGTGAACTCCTCGCGAGCCGGAACGCCGCCGGCCTTCATCTCGACGATCGCGTCCTCGAGCATCGACTGGTACAGCTCGAAGCCGACCTCCTTGATATGGCCAGACTGCTCGTCGCCGAGCAGATTGCCCGCACCGCGGATGTCGAGGTCGTGACTGGCGAGCTGGAAGCCGGCACCAAGGCTGTCGAGGTCGGCCAGCACCTGCAGCCGCTTCTGCGCCGCCTCGGTGATCGACCGCGTCGTCGGCATGGTTAGATAGGCGTAGGCGCGGGTCTTGGACCGCCCAACGCGACCGCGGAGCTGATACAGTTGCGCGAGGCCGAACCGGTCCGAGCGGTGCACGATCAGCGTGTTCGCCGTCGGAATGTCGAGCCCGCTCTCCACGATCGTCGTGGACAGCAGCACGTCGTACTTGCGGTCGTAGAAAGCGCTCATCCGCTCCTCGACCTCGGTCGGGCTCATCTGGCCGTGCGCGGTGATGAACTTCACTTCCGGCACCTGTTCCCGCAGCCATTCTTCAAGGTCGGGTAAGTCGGCGATGCGCGGCGCGACGAAGAAGCTTTGCCCGCCGCGATAATGTTCACGCAGCAGCGCTTCGCGCAGCACGACCCCGTCCCACGGCGTTACATAGGTGCGGACGGCGAGACGATCGACCGGCGGGGTCTGGATCACCGACAGCTCGCGCAACCCGCTCATTGCCATCTGCAGCGTGCGCGGGATCGGCGTGGCGGTCAGCGTCAGCACGTGAACGTCGGCGCGCAGCGCCTTGAGCCGCTCCTTGTGCGTGACTCCGAAATGCTGCTCCTCGTCCACGATGACGAGGCCGAGGCGCTTGAACTCAATGCCCTTCGCCAGGATCGCGTGCGTGCCGATGACGATGTCGACCGTGCCATCAGCGAGACCTTCCTTGGTTTTCTTGGCCTCGGCGGCAGGAACGAGACGGGACAGGCGGCCGATCTTGAGAGGGAAGCCGTGCAGCCGCTCTTCGAAGTTCTTGAAATGCTGCCGGGCAAGGAGGGTGGTGGGTCCGATCAGGGCGACCTGCTTTCCGGTCATCGCCATGACGAACGCCGCGCGCAGCGCCACCTCGGTCTTGCCGAAGCCGACGTCGCCGCAGACGAGCCGGTCCATCGGTTTGCCCGCGCCGAGGTCCTCGATGACGTCGGCGATCGCGCGCTCCTGATCGTCCGTCTCCTCGTACGGGAAGCGATCGACGAAGGCGGGATAGCTGGAGTCCGGCTCGGCAACGACGCCCGGCCGCGTCGCGCGCAGTGCGGCGACTTTGATTAGCTCGCCCGCGATTTCGCGGATCCGCTCCTTCATCCGCGACTTGCGCCGCTGCCACGCCTCACCGCCGAGGCTGTCGAGCGTCACGCCCTCGTTCTCGCTGCCGTAGCGGCTCAGCAACTCGATATTTTCGACCGGGACGTACAGCTTGTTGCCGCGCGCATATTCAAGGGCGACGCAGTCATGCGGGCTGTTGCCGACCTTGATCTGCGTCAGGCCCTCGTACCGACCGATGCCATGGTCGGCATGGACGACGAGATCGCCCGGCGAAAGCGTCGCCAACTCCTCGAGAAACGCCGAAGCGTCCTTGCGCTTCTTGCGCCGCCTGACGAGCCGGTCGCCGAGCATGTCCTGCTCGGTGAGCACCGAAACTTCTGGCGTGGTGAAGCCGTGATCGAGCGGAAGAACGAGCAGCGCCGGCTGGTTCTTGACGCCAAGCGCTTCCTGCCAGCTGTCGGCCATCTTCTGTGACTTGAGGCCGTGGTCTTCCAGCAGACCTGCGAGGCGTTCACGCGCACCCCGGGTATAGCTTGCCAGCACGACCTTGTGTCCACTCTTCCGCAGGTCGCCGACGTGCTTGGCAACCGCTTCGTAGACGTTGGCTTGCTGTGCTCGCTCGGGCGCGAAGTCGCGCGCGGGCTGCACGCCGAAATCGATGATGCGGTCTGACTCGGGCTCGGGAAATGGCGACGCAAGGTGGGTAGGGCGGTCATCGATGGCCTCCGCCCATTCCTGCTTTGTAAGATAAAGCTGGCTTGGTTCGAGCGGCCGGTAACTGCCCGGCTCCCCCTCCATCGCGCGGACGCGGTTTTGATAATAATCCTCGATCGCTTCGCGGCGGCTCTGCAGCGCCTGGTCTGCGGCGGTATCGCGGAACACGATGTCGTGATCGCCAAGATGGTCGAACAAAGTCTCGAGCCGGTCTTCGAGCAGGGGTAGCCAATGCTCCATACCCGCCATGCGGCGGCCTTCAGAAATAGCTTGATACAGTGGATCCTGCGTCGCCGTCGCGCCGAACTTTTCCCGATACCGTGAACGGAAGCGCTTGATGCTGTCGACGTCGAGGAGCGCCTCTGACGCGGGCATCAGAACAAACGCTTCGGCCTTGTCAGTGGATCGCTGGTCGGCCGGGTCGAACCTGCGCAAGCTGTCGATCTCGTCCCCGAAGAAGTCGAGCCGCAGCGCGAACTCCTCGCCAGCGGGGAAGACGTCGATTAAGGAGCCGCGGACTGCATATTCGCCGTGCTCGGCGACGGTATCGGCGCGCTGATAGCCGAGCGTATTTAACTGCTCGATCAATGCTTCGCGGGCGACGCGTTCACCTTCGGCGATGCGACGTGTGAGCTGGCGGACGCGGAACGCCGTTAGCAATCGCTGTGAGGCCGCGCTGGCCGTGGTGATCAGCAGTTGCGGCTTCTCACGCTTTGCCTGCAACGCGCTGAGTGTCGCCAGGCGCTCGGCCATCACGCGAAGGGCGGGGGAAGCTCGGTCATATGGCAGGCAGTCCCAGCCCGGCAGGGTCAGCACTTCGACTTCCGGCGCAAACAGGGGAACTGTTTCGGCCAGTGCGCGCATCGCGGCTTCGTCGGCCACAATGGCAACGGCGCGTCCGCCCTTACCGGTTCCGCCGGCGGCTCGCGCCAGGTCGGCCGACAACCACGGCAGGAACCCGTTGGGGACGCCAGCCAAAGTCAGCGGTTTGTCGGCGCGAATCACGCGCTGCAGCGGCTCACTCACTTGGCAATCCGGATGTAGTCGAGCTTCTGAAGCGCAGCGATCATGGGACCTTCGTAGCGCTCGGGCGGCGTGGCGGTTCCCAGCGCCCAGGACATGATGTCGACATCCTGCTCATGGAGCATCTCGGAGAACAACGCGCAGTCATCCGCCGTCCAACAGGCGTGGTGCGCGTCAAAAAACCCGCCGATCATCAGATCGGCTTCCTTGGTGCCGCGATGGTGCGCGCGCCACGCGAGGCGCTTTAAATTCGGGTGGTTGGGCATAGGGCGCATGTAGGGTGAAACCGACCTCATTGCGAGCGTTGGCGAAGCCGCTAACAGTCAATCATGCGGCCCGAGATTCTCAATCCGCTCTTCGCCGAGGTGGAGACGCTGAAGGGCGTTGGGCCGCAGGTTGCCAAGATGCTGAAAAAGCTGGGTCTGACCCGCGTCGTCGACCTGCTCTATCACCTGCCGACCGGCGCCATCGAACGCATCCGCGCCGACCATGCGTCGCCGGTACTGCTCGGCCGAAACGTCATTCTCGATCTGACGCCCGTCGAGACGCGAGAGAACCGCTCCGGGCGCGGGCCGACGCGGGTCTTCGCTACCGATGGCGACGGCAACACGATCAGTCTTATCTATTTCAACAATCCGGGCTGGGCGAAGCGCAGTCTGCCGATCGGTCAGCTCCGAACGGTGTCGGGCAAGCTGGAAGCTTATGGCGACGAGTGGCAGATCATCCATCCCGAAGTGAGCGAGCCGGGGCAGGGGGCGCAGCCCGCGCTGCGTGAGCCCGTCTATCCTTTGACAGAAGGATTGACCAATCGCCGCCTAGGCGAACTTGCTCGCGACGCCTTGGAACGCGCGCCGGAACTGCCGGAGTGGATCGAGCCGGGGCTTGGCAACCGCGAGGCTTGGTCCGACTGGCGAGCATCGCTTGCGAAGGCGCATCGTGAGCCGGGCGAAGAGACCGCGCGGCAACGCCTGGCCTATGACGAGGTTTTCGCCAATCAGCTCGCATTGTTGCTGCTCCGCCAATCGCAGCGGCGTCACCGGACGACGCCTCTCGCCGGCACCGGCGAGCTGATCGGCAAGCTGCAACTTCCATACGAACTCACGGGCGCCCAGCGCCGCGTTTCGGAAGAAATTCGCGGCGACATGGCGCAGCAGGCGCCGATGCTGCGCCTCCTCCAAGGCGACGTGGGTTCGGGCAAGACGCTCGTCGCCCTGCTGGCGATGCTCTCCGCTGTAGAGAGCGGCGCGCAAGCTGCTCTGCTGGCACCGACCGAGATCCTCGCGCGCCAGCATCATGCGACCTTGCTCAAGCAGCTCGACAGCATTGGCGTCCGCGTCGCGATCCTGACGGGCCGCGAGAAAGGCCGTTCGCGCGACAGCGTGCTGATGGGGCTGGCCGACGGCTCCATCGATATCCTCGTCGGCACCCACGCCATTTTCCAGGAAAAGGTGGCTTACAAGCGCCTCGGCCTCGCGGTGATCGACGAACAGCATCGGTTCGGGGTTACCCAGCGCCTGCTGCTCTCCGCAAAGGCCGAGCGGCCGCCGCATCTGCTCGTTATGACCGCGACGCCGATCCCGCGCACGCTGACCCTCACCCAATATGGCGAGATGGACGTCAGCCGGATCGACGAGATGCCGCCCGGCCGGACGCCGATAGAAACCCGGGTCATCAGCGAAGAGCGGCTCGCCGAAGTCATCGACGGGCTCGGCCGGCACATCGAAAGCGGCGGGCAAGCCTATTGGGTCTGCCCACTGGTTGAAGAAAGCGAAAAGACCGACGCCGCGGCTGCCGAAGAGCGGGCGCGCACGCTGAAACTTCGTTTCGGTGAGGATCGAGTCGGTCTCGTGCACGGCCGAATGAAAGGCCCGGACAAGGATGCGGTGATGGCCCGTTTCGCCGGCGGCGAACTGGCGCTGTTGGTCGCAACGACCGTGATCGAAGTCGGTGTCGACGTCCCCAATTCGACGCTCATCGTGATCGAAGGCGCCGAGCGGTTTGGCCTGGCTCAGTTGCACCAGCTTCGGGGTCGGGTCGGTCGAGGCAGCGGAAAGAGCGTGTGCCTGCTCATCCGGGGCCAGAACCTCACGGAGGTCGGCCGCGCCCGCCTGGCACTCATGCGTGAGACGAACGACGGCTTCCGCATCGCCGAAGAGGATTTGCGCCTGCGCGGTCCGGGAGAGATCCTCGGCACCCGCCAGTCTGGCGAGGAGGCATTTCGCATCGCGACCGCAGAAGACGTGCAGGCGCTTGCCCCAATCGCGCAGAGCGACGCGCAACTGCTGCTCGACCGCGATGGTGGACTTATGGGCCTGCGCGGGCAGGCTGCGCGCATCTGTCTTTATCTGTTCGAGCGTGATCAGGCCGTCGACCTGATCCGCTCCGGTTGAGGAGCGTCAATGAATCCCGTCGCCATATTGCCAGTTCTGCTCGTCATCTTCGCTGGAGGCATGATCGCCGTTCAGGCCCCGACTAACGCGATGCTTGCGAAGGCTGGCGGATCGCCGGTGCTAGCAGCACTGATCTCCTTTGCGGTTGGGACAGTCGCATTGCTTGCGGCCTGGCTAGCAGGCGGAAACAAGCCGCCAGCTGCGTCATTTGCTGGCTTGCCCTGGTATGCATGGCTTGGCGGCTTGTACGGCGCCACCTACGTCGCGGTGGCTGCCTATGCGGCGCCCAAGATCGGGCTCGCTTCGCTGATCACGATCGGCATCGCCGGGCAGATCGCGATGGCGCTGTGGCTCGACCACATCGGCGCGCTCGGCCTTCCGCGCGAACCGGTTAGCTTGGGCCGGCTTCTCGGTGCTGCGTTCGTCGTCGCGGGGGTCGTGCTCGTCCGCCGAAGCTAGCGGACGAGTAATCCGTGCTTCTTCTTCCCCAAGCTGAGCTTCACGGGCGTCTCGCCGATTGAAACCTGAAGCGCAGGATCACTGACCGGCTCGTCGTCGAGCTTCACGGCGCCTTCAGCGATCTTCCGCTTCGCCTCGCCATTGGACGCGCAAAAGCCCAGACCCGTCAGCGCCGCCAGGACGCCAATCGAACCGCCGGTCGCTAGGGTTGGCAAATCGGCGCTGGCTCCGCCACCGGCGAAGGTGTCGGCCGCGGCGCGCTGGGCCTTCTGCGCCGCGTCGCGCCCGTGCAGCATCGCCGTCGCTTCGGTCGCAAGCACGATCTTCGCCTGGTTGATTTCCGCGCCGGGCAGCGATTCCAGGCGCGCGACCTCGTCGATCGGAAGGTCGGTGAACAAGCGGAGGAACCGGCCGACATCGGCGTCCTGCGTGTTCCGCCAGAACTGCCAGTAAGCGTACGGGCTCAGCAAATCCGCATCGAGCCACACGGCGCCTTGCGCCGTCTTGCCCATCTTCCCGCCGTCCGCCGTGGTGATCAGCGGCGTAGTGACGCCAAACAGCTCGGCACCGTCGACGCGACGACCAAGCTCGATGCCGTTGACGATGTTTCCCCACTGATCCGATCCGCCCATCTGGGCACGGCAGCCTGCCCGTCGGGACAATTCCAGAAAATCGTATGCCTGCAAGATCATGTAATTGAATTCGAGGAACGTCAGCGGCTGCTCACGGTCGAGCCGCAGGCGGACGCTGTCGAAGGTCAGCATGCGGTTGATCGTGAAATGACGCCCGACGTCGCGCAAAAAGGGAATGTATTCCAGCCTGTCGAGCCAATCAGCATTATTGACCATCATGGCGTCGTTCGGACCGTCGCCGAACGTCAGGAATCGCTCGAACACCCGGCGGATGCCGACGATGTTCGCATTGATCTGCTCCTCGGTCAGAAGCTTGCGGCTCTCGTCCTTGCCCGACGGATCGCCGACCTTGGTCGTCCCGCCGCCCATCAACACGATGGGGCGATGACCGGATTGCTGTAGCCGCCGTAGCATCATGATCTGCACCAGGCTGCCTACGTGCAGGCTCGATGCTGTGGCATCGAAGCCGATGTACGCGCTGACCGGCTCACGAGCGGCAAGCGCATCGAATGCCGCCGCGTCGGTCAGCTGGTGGATATACCCTCGCTCGTCGAGGAGCTTGAGCAAGGTCGAACTGTAGGACGTCATGCACGGCGCTTAGCGTCGTTCGCGCGACCCTGCTACACCGGGCCGATGCAGCTGAACCTCGTGCCGCACCCCGATACGCATCCATCGGGACCGCCGTTCAAAGTCTGGGTCAATATCGACCACGCGGCGTCGCTTGGCGCGGTGGCCTCGACCAACATATGGTTCGGTGTCGGTGCGCCAGCCAGTCGATTTTTGCTGCCGGCAGTCGCGGAGCAGCCGGCGCGATCGGAAAACCTGTGGGAGACCACCTGTCTGGAAGCGTGGCTGCGCGTGCCCGGCAGCGATGCCTATCGGGAGTGGAATTTTGCGCCTTCGGGCAATTGGGCAGCATATGATTTTACCTCCCATCGCGATGGCCGCAGCGATGCTGAAGTGGGGGCACCGTACGTGCGGCTGGAAGACAATATGACCTGGTGGGCGCTCGGTGCGACCATCCCGGTGGCAGCTCAGCCATGGGAACTTGGGCTTTCCGCCATTCTCGAGGAAAAGGACGGGACGAAAAGCTATTGGGCGCTGGCGCATCCTGAGGGTGACAAGCCGGACTTTCACGACCCCGCTTGTTTCACCGCGCGCCTGCCTTAAGCAGCGCGCATGACCCTATTCGGTATAGATCGGCTGCTGGCCGAGCCCGGGCTTCGCAAACCTTTGGATGGGAAGCGCGTTGCGATCCTTGCGCACCCCGCGTCCGTTACGCGCGATCTCACGCACAGCGTCGATGCGCTTGCCGGCGCAGGCGTGGAGCTGACCGCGGCCTTCGGGCCCCAACACGGTCTTCGCGGCGACAAGCAGGACAATATGGTGGAGTCCGACGACTTCACCGACCCGGTGCACAATATTCCGGTGTTCAGCCTCTACGGCGAAGTTCGCCGTCCGACTGGGCAGTCGATGGGCACCTTCGACACCATCCTGATCGACCTGCAGGACCTCGGCTGCCGCATCTACACCTTCATCACCACGCTGTTGTACGTGCTCGAAGCCGCGGCGGAGCATGGCAAGTCTGTCTGGGTGTTGGATCGCCCGAATCCCGCTGGGCGTCCGATTGAAGGTCTGACCTTGCGGCCCGGTTGGGAGAGCTTCGTTGGGGCCGGGCCGATCCCGATGCGTCATGGCCTGACGCTCGGCGAGCTTGGCAAGTGGTTTATCGAGCACTTCAAGCTCGACGTCGATTATCGCGTGATCGAAATGGAGGGTTGGGAACCCGAAACGGGACCCGGATACGGCTGGCCGCCCGAGCGCGTCTGGATCAACCCAAGTCCCAATGCGGCCAACGTCAACATGGCCCGCGCCTACGCCGGGACGGTGATGCTCGAGGGCACAACGCTTAGCGAGGGCAGGGGCACGACGCGCGCGCTCGAGCTGTTTGGTGCGCCGGATCTGGAGCCGAACCGCATTCTTGCCGAAATGCAGCGCCTGGCGCCCGAGTGGCTGCGGGGCTGCACGCTTCGCGATACGACGTTTCAGCCCACGTTTCACAAGCATGTGGGCGAGATGTGCCGCGGCCTTTTCATCCACGCAGAAGGCGCCGCCTACGACCATCAGGCCTTCAAGCCATGGCGGCTGCAGTCGTTGGCATTCAAGGCCATCCGAAATCTCTATCCGGATTATGATCTTTGGCGCGACTTCCCTTACGAGTATGAGTTCGACAAGCTGGCGATCGACGTGATCAACGGCTCTCCGCTGCTGCGCGAATGGGTCGACGATCATGGCGCCCAGGCGTCTGACCTCGACGAGCTAACGATCCCGGACGAACGCGAATGGGCGGAGCAGCGACAGGACTTCCTGCGTTATTAAGGGATCAGGTTTCGATCAGCAGATGATCAGCGCGCCCGCGCCGAGAAAGTGGTAAAAGGCGTCTCTTGTCCAAGACAGGAGAAGCTCATGAACAGGGCATTGTGTTGCGCCGCCCTTGCGGTTTCAATGCTGCAGGGTGCTTCCGCCACGGCTTCCAGCGTTACCGATAAAGGCGCTCGCCAGATCCGCGAAATCGTATTTCAAAATTACCCGCCACGCGCCCTTGCTGCAGGTGAGCAGGGCGCCGTTTTCTTCGTAGTCCGGTTGGACAAGGATGCGCATGCGACCGAGTGCGAAGTCACCCACGGAAGCGGCCATCCTCTCCTCGATATCGAGACATGCCAGCTCATTATGCTGCACGCGGAATTCAAGTCCGCGAGAGATGCGAACGGCCATCTCACGCAGCAGACGGCGGAAGGTGTCGTAAACTGGACCATCCCGGGCCGGACCCCGGAACCAATCAGACCAATTCTGCTGACAGGCGATCAGAAGCCGGAGAAGGTCGTCTGCAAGAAGAACGTTCGCGTCGGCACGCTCGCGGCGGTGGAGCGTACGTGCATGACCAGTTCCGAATGGGCCAAACGGTCAGACGAGTCCCGGCAGACGTTTCAAGAGTTGCAGGGGCGCCGAGGCTTTACCAGCGAAGGCATGTGCCAAGGGCCCACTTGTGACTCCATTGCTCAGCAGGAGTATTTAAAGGCCCTTGCAACTCAAAATCCGAAGTAGGAACGTAGGCGCAGTCAGATCCTGCGGCTCGATCAAACGAAGGGGTGTGTGATGATCAAATCTGTGCTGGCGATACCGATCGTAGCTGCGCTGTCGACCGCATCGTTTGCGCAGGCTGCTGATAGAGCCGCTCAGAGCGCGCAAAACTGGGAAATCTTCCAGAAGCTGTACCCCGCTCGCGCAATTGCGGCCAAAGAAGAGGGCGCGGTCGGGTTCAAGGTTACAGTCGACGGCAAAGGATATGTGACCGAATGCAAGGTCACGCACAGCAGTGGCCATCCGTTGCTGGATGCCGAGACCTGCAACCTCATCACGATGCATGCGGAATTCAAGCCGCTCCCGGGCCAGTCGGCCTCTCAGGCGCGCACGAGCGAGGGCGTGATTGCATGGAAGCTTCCGGCAAGCACGACGGCGCTGGCTGCGCCGAAGGTCATGGCTTCGTCAGATCTCGACACCGTTGTCTGTAAGAAAGCCATTCGCACCGGCACCATCGGGGGAGTGGAACGCACCTGCATGACGAAGCGCGAATGGGGCAGGCAAACCGATGAATTGCGTCAGCCGTGGGAGGAATTGCAGGGTCGCAAGGGAATGACCAACGGCCGCTAGCTGTCCCGACGGCATCGAGCTTGGTTAACGAAGAAGTAGGACGTTCCGCCTAACACGCTCTCACGATTTTGGGTGGGAGCGCGCCTTCGATGGCCACGCAGGGTATCGAGCAAGTAACGGAAAATGCCATTCGCGCCGTCGCGCGCGATTGCGGTTCGCTGTCGATGGAATGCAGCGACGTGGCTGGCTACGTGCAAGGCGTCGCAACCCGCATTGCCGAGCATATGAAGATGCTCGACCAGCTCGAAGAAGTCACGACGCGCTTAATGGGCGATCAGGCGCGCGTTTCAGACTCAACCGATGAAGCCCGGCTGCTTTCGGAACAGGCCAAGGCAAAGCTCGATGCCGGCCGCGAGGCGATTGAAGGCACGATTGAGGGCTTCAAGGGGCTGACCAGCCTGATCGTCCAGCTTGGTGAGCGCATGGCCGGCTTTGCCTTGGCGATGAACCAGGTGCAGACCGTGTCGTCGACGATCGAGACGATTGCCCGCAAGACCAATATGCTCGCGCTCAACGCGACGATCGAGGCTGCGCGTGCGGGAGATGCAGGACGCAGCTTCGCGGTGGTTGCAGCCGAGGTGAAAAAGCTGGCGCACGACACGCGGGCCGCAACCAGCCAGATCGCATCGACCATCGGCGAACTTACCCGGGAAGCGGGCGCCGTCACCGCCGAGATCAAGACTGGCGTGGAACAGAGCCGCGCGGCCCAGAGCGGCTTCGGCATGATCAGCGACACCGTTCGCGAGGTCAGCGAGATCGTCGGGATGGTCGATCGCCAGACCGAAGGCATCGCGCACTCGACCAGCATGATCCAGACCAGCGTCGACCGCGTGAAAGCCGGCCTGACGGATTTCGCTGCCGACGCTCGCGACAACGGCAAGGAATTGCTGACGGCCGAAAAGCGCCTCGCGCACCTTGAGCTACTGTCGAACACCATGCTCGACACGCTCGCCAACTCTGGCGCCGAGATCGACGACACTCCGTTCATCCTAAAGGCGCAAGAAACTTGCCGCCGCATTCAGGCCGCCATCGAACAGGCGATCGATGACGGTGAAGTCAGCGTCGACGACGTGTTCGACGCCGATTATCGCATGGTGGAGGGCACCAACCCGGTGCAATACGACGTGCGTTTCAATGAATGCGCCGATCGCTACGTCCGGCCGATCCTCGATCGTACGAAGTCTGGCGACAACCGCATCATCGGTTCGGCCATCGGTGACATGAACGGTTATCTTCCGACCCATCTTTCGGAACGCAGCCATCCCCAGGGCCCGGATCCGGTCTGGAACGACGAGCACAGCCGCAATCGTCGCATCCTCATCGACGACACCACCCGCATGGCGCTGGCAAGCGACCGGCCTGCGACCCTCGCGACCTATCGCATGGAGCTGGGCGACAAGTTCATCCCGGTGAAGAACGTCTTCGTTCCCCTGTGGATCAAGGGCCGCCGCTGGGGCAATTTCGAACTCGCATACCGGGATGACTGATCGCCTGTCCCGACGCGGGACCAAGGTTCCCGAAAGCTTACGCGATCATAAACCTCGTCTTTACGCCCTTGGGTTAGGACGAACTCGACTAGGCTTCGCCTGATGTCAGGACGAGGGGAGTAGAATGGCGAATTTCCGGCCTGCCGCTCAGCAAAATGCCGCTTTGGCGAATGCTCAGCCGGTCAGCGTTGCCGAAACACAGCTTGCGCGTGTCGCGAGCGAAGGATCCACGCGCCATTCCTATCTGAATTCGCTTTTGGAAGCTTCGGGCCGCCATTCCGGTCGCGATCTGGCAGACGCCGTTCATCTCCTTTGCAGCCTTCATGGCCGTTACCCAGGGCTGATCGAGCTTGCGCTGCAACGCTCGCCCAAAGGCCCGGTTCAGACCTGGCTCGGCCAGGCTTCCGAAGGGTTTGAGCGCGAGCGCCTTTTTCTTGTCCGTCTAACGTCCGCAGTAGGGCCGTTGCCAAGCACGCCGGCTGCTGGAGAAACGGAATCCAGCCTGGTCGCGGCTAGGCACGCGCTCGAGACGCTGGCCATGTCAGAGCGCGAAGGTTGCTCGCTCGGCGCGGCAACGGCGCTCGTCGGCGATTGGTCGCCAATCCGTCGGCTGCTCGATCGTGTCGCAACACGGGTTGGCATTGAATCTCCCGCGCCGTCGTTACCCGGGGAGAATTCGATCGTCGTGGCGATCGGCGAGGTTTCAGACTCGCCGGCGCGGGCACGAGCACTCGCATTTGGTGGAGAGCAGTTGCTCCTTCAGCATCGTGCGCTGTTCGACCTGCTGGAGGCACGTGCCGAAGCGCGCGGCGACTTCTAGACCTTAAGCTGCCTTCTTGAACTCGATCTGGCTGTCGTCCGCGTCTCCGACTTCTTCAGCGTAGGAGCCTTCGGCGGCGATAGGCTTGTCCTTGATGAACAGACGAGCGGTCATGACGCCAAGGCCTAGCAAGAGGTACGCCGCAATCGCCATCAACGGGCTGTAAATGACCGATGCGGCGAAGGGGATGCGCAAATATACCGGGTTGAACCCGAACTCTTCGCCAATCGCCTCGCAGACGCCCAAAATCGTGTGCGAGCGCAGCGGAAGTGCGACCTGATCGACCTGCGTGTTCATTTCAAACTCCATCGGCGAAATCCAATGCCCAAAGTAGAGCAAGAGGTGTGCCAATTCTGAAAACCTCGTTGTTACAGAGGCTTGTGGCCGACGCAGAATTGCGGGTTGGTGAATTTTACGCGGTGGCCGCCTATCAATTGGGAATCTGCACCGCATGCTGCAAGTGCGATATTGCGCCGCAACACTTGAACAGTGTGCGTTCAGCGACAATCTGCTAGCGCCGGGTTGGTTCAGACCCGCATGGGAGTCACGGGCATGATGCGGATCATGATGAAGTCGAAGATCCACCGCGCGACGGTGACTCAGGCCGACCTTCACTATGTAGGGTCGGTGACGATGGACGCCGATCTCATGGAAGCGGCCGATTTACTGGAAGGCGAACAGGTGGCGATCGTCGACATCACCAATGGCGCCCGAATCGAAACCTACGTCATCCCTGGCCCTCGGGGTACGGGCGTAATCGGGATCAATGGCGCGGCGGCGCATCTGGTCCACCCTGACGATCTCGTTATCATCATGAGCTACGGCATGTTTGAGGATGGTGAGGCCAAGTCGCTTGTCCCGACGGTGGTTCACGTCGACAGCCAGAATCGTGTCGTTAAGATCGGCAACGACCCGGCCGAACCAGTGCCTGGCAGCGATCAGCTCAGGGGCGACCTCGTCGACGCGAGCTAGGAGCGGCGGTCAGCAGTCGCCAAGGCGCCGGCAGATAGTCCGTGGACATATAATAATAGAAAAGACACTGGCCCGTCGCGGTCCGGTTCACGCCTTTCGCGATGCCGAATGCCACGTCACCGCTGAACACCGGACCCCCGCTGTCGCCGCCGGCACAACCCGGCCCGCGCACCGTCACCCAGGTCGGTGAGCAAGGGCCACCACACAGGCTTCCCGATGGCGCGTAATCGGTGAGTTCGACCAGCGCGCAACTGTATCCCGAGGTTTCGCCGTAATGGCAGACGAAGTCGCCTGCGCGCGTGCTCGCGACGTTTCGCCAGGTCGCGAGCTGTCGCAGCGTTCCAGCGCCGCGGTTGCTGTAGAACAAAGGGGAAGGCGAATTCGGGCTGCCGTTGATCTGTACGTCCTGATACGCCGCGCCCCACGATCCGATCATGGGTAGCTCCAGGGTCGATCCATCGACGTCGATGTAGGTGAGCTGATCGGGACAATGAGCGGCAGTGGTGATAGCATTCGTCTCGCCGTTGGTAATTACAAAGGCGGTCGTGCAAAGGCTTCTGCGCGATTGAGGATTAAGACCCTCGACGCGTCCGCCGCCAAGAGCGCTCATGTCCGCTTCGCGAAGCTCGTTGATCACAATGCGCACGGGCACTCCGCTCACCTGCTCCGCCCGTGTCTTGATGGCCTCCACACCAAAACGCTGGGCGTCGGCGTTCGTCACCAGGATCACGACCTCGCCAGTGCGCTGGTCGTAGCCCGCACCGCGGGCATTCGGCAGGTCCGCGCGGACATCGATCAGATGACGTTTTAGCGCAGCGATTGCTTGTTCGTGCGTAGCTTTGGCCCCCGTCCGGAAGACGACCGGAACGCCTGCGATCATGCGTGGCGCGACCGGCTCGTCGCCGGCAAGCAATATGACGATCCGGTGCTCGGGCGAATGCTCGATGGAGATGCCGGCCAGACGGTTCGCGAATTCACGGGATATGGCGTCCGTCCCCGCAACGCTTGCCTCTTGTGCGCGTAGCCGCCGGGTCGCTTCAGCAATCGGCACGCCAAATTTCGCTGCGTACTGGAGCGCATCCTCGCCAACCGCCTGCGCCCGCGTGAGCGGTGTCTGGGCCTGGCCAGCAGACGTAAAAAACAGCAAAACCATGAACAGCCATCGCATCCGGACCGTCTCATCCCCATGTTGGCGCCGAACCGCAAGGAGGACCCATGGCCACCACAGTTTCCGGCTTCGACCTGACACCGCCCACCGACGAGCAATTCCAGCAGTTGGCGTCGGAACTCACCGACGAGGAGCGTCATGTGCTTCTCGAGCACGGTACGGAGGCCCCATTTTGCGGGACCTTCCTCGATGAAAAGCGCCCAGGGACTTTCACGTGCCGGTTGTGCGGTCTTCCGCTCTTTCATGGCGGAACCAAGTTCGAAAGCGGCACGGGATGGCCAAGCTTCACCCAGCCCTTCGCGGACGACCATCTGCGGACCATCCGTGACACGAGCTACGGAATGATCCGGACGGAGATCGTCTGCGGGCGCTGCGGATCCCACCAGGGGCACGTCTTTCCCGATGGGCCTCCCCCAACGGGCGAGCGCTATTGCATCAACTCGGTGAGCCTCGACTTCACGCCAGCCGGCGAGCCGCTGCCCGACAAACTCGATCGCGGCGCTCCCGAGGGAGAGCCGGAGGCCGCGCGTGGCTGAACCGGCGCGCGGGCCCTCGCGGTTCCCCTTCGTTTTAATCTTCCTGTTTATGGCGCTCGCCGCTGTGATCGGCGGCGTGGTCGCGCGGATGCTGCCCTTAGGGGCTGATTCCTCGCCCGCGGCGCCCCGCGTACTTGCCGGACCAGCGGAGGAAAGCCTTGCCCCGCTAGTCCGGAAGACGGCGCCGGCTGTGGTGAACATCGCTGTTCTGCAGCCCTCTCCGGCGCAGCAGAACCCCTTGCTTCAGGACCCGTTCTTCCGCCGTTACTTCGGGGTTCCCGATGCAGCGCTTCAACCGGCCATGGCAGCCGGATCGGGCGTCATCGTGGACGGAGGCCGCGGTTTTGTGATCACGAACTTCCACGTCGTTCAGAACGCGCAGGCAATTCAAGTCATCCTTAAGGACGGCCGCAAGTTGGATGCCCAGCCCATCGGCGCTGCGCCGAGCCTGGACCTCGCGGTGTTGAAGGTTAGCGCCAAAGACCTGCCTACGTTGACGCTGGGCGACAGCAAGCAGCTGCAGGTCGGCGACTATGTCGTTGCGATCGGCAATCCTTTCGGACTCGGGCAGACGGTTACAAGCGGCATTGTCAGCGCCACCGATCGTCCGCTTGGTCAGGATGACCAGCGGCGCTTCATCCAGACGGATGCTCCAATCAATCCGGGCAACAGCGGCGGTGCCCTCATCAGCTTGAGGGGCGAGCTGATCGGGATCAATTCCGCGCTGTTCAGCCCCAGCAGCAACCAGGGCAGCGCCGGCAATGTCGGGATTGGCTTCGCCATTCCGAGCAACGTCGTGAAACATGTCTTGGCGGAAGCGGAACGTCAGTCTCCCCGCTGATCAGGCCCCGGGACGCGAATATTCGATCCGGATTCGTACCCAGGACCCGATAAGCGGCTTGCCGCCCTTGCGCGGCGGCCGGACCCGAAATTGCCACGCCGCCTGGCGAACTGCGCTGGCAAGGTGCGACCCTGGCGGCTGGCTCTCCAGCTCGACGCAATCTTCTACCCGGTTTCCAGGAATCGTTTTGCAGGCGATCAGACCGTAACCTTCAGGTGCGGTGCGCGGCAAATAACCAGCGAGCTCGGCATCGGAGGGTTCGCGAGCCCATTGCGCCGCATACATGGCATCCCCGTTGGGCCCGCGACCCACGATTTCGCTATCCCCCGCGCTTCCCGACCCGGATTTTGGCATCTTCCCGATGTCGGAGGCGGCCATGTCTGCACTGGTCATCTCGATCCACGACTGCGTTCTTGGCGTCGTTTGGGTGGGCGGCGGCGCGACCGTCGGCTTGACGGGCAATACGACCGGCGGCTGCTTCGGCACAGGCCGATCGGGCTCAATTGGCTTTTCGACCCGTTGCTGCTTCGATCGGGTAGGGGACTTGCTGTCGGACATGGGCATCAGGTCGATAACGGTGCCGCGCAGGCTGCGCTGGGCGGCAGGCGGCAGGATGCCGAGTGTCAGCAATACAAGGATTAGCCCGACATTGATTGCGAGCGCGAGGCCAAGCCCAGTGAGCCGTCGCTGCAGCGGCGGGCGCTCGTAAGGCAGTTCGAGGCGATACGTTGACAAGCTGGTCCGGAAAATTTGCGTCGCGTGCCGGACAGATAGCTTCCGTTGAGGTGAACCGGGAGTGAAACCTTGACCTTGCCGCTCGCCGCATCGGGGTGCGACGGCAGGCGGATGATTATTCGCGAAGTCGAAGAGCGTGACGCCGAGGAAATCGCCGCGATTTACGCGCATCATGTCATCAACGGCACTGCTTCGTTCGACTATGAGCCTCCGCCGGCCGACTTCCATCTCGCAAGGATTCGGCGGGCGGCTACAGCGGGATGGCCCTTCCTTGTTGCGGAGGAGGATGAGCAATTGCTGGGCTACGCTTACTTGACGCAGTTCCGCGATCGCAAAGGCTATCGGTTTACGGCGGAAGACAGCATCTATGTCCGGGCCGACGCGATGGGGCGGGGGGTCGGCACCGCGCTGCTCGAAGCGCTGTTGTTGCGCGGCGCTCGTAATGGCTTTCGAACGGTGATTGCCGTTGTCGGCGGTGGCGAGCCGGGATCCGTCGCACTTCACGCCAAGTTCGGGTTTCGGGAAGTCGGAAGGCTCCGAGCCGTCGGCTTCAAGTTCGATCGTTGGCTAGACAGCGTCTACATGCAGGCCGAACTGACTGGGATCTCCTAGCTTGGCTGGCGCCGCGATCCGGTGGGGATGCGACGCCAGAATCCAGTTAGTTGCGGAGGCTGTCGGGTACGACGCCGCCGTTTTCGGCGAGCTTTTGCATCACGGCTTTATGCAGCGCGATGTTCTCTTCCGCACTCCCGTCCGCCCCGACGTGGACGTTGAGTTCGTCGGCGAGTTCCTTCCTGGCCTGCAGGCTTGAATCGAGGTCGAGCAGTTTCAACAGGTCGACGATCGACGTCTGGTAGTTGCCGCCACCGCCCTTCATCGAGGCCATCTCACTGAGCACCGCGCCGACGTCGACATTTTGGGTCGCGACCGTTTGCTGTTGCGACGGCGCCTGGGCGGCGGTTGCTCCTGCGTCGCCGGGCGCGGGGTTTGGCGTTGCCGAGCCGGACTCCTGTGGGGCGGGCGCCGCGGAGGCCGCCGAGTGATGGAAAATCTTGTTCATGATGTTGCCGAAGATGCTCATGGCCGCACAGTCCTCCTGGTGATGCTCCTTCCGTCAAACGAGTGTCAGCGTCGTCGGCTCCACCGTTTTTGCAGGAACATCGTTAGCGCCCGGCTCGTTGCAGCGAGCGGAGGAGAGACAATGATGAAATTCAAGGCTTTACTGCTGTTTGCATCGACGCTGGCCGTCGCCGCCTGCGGTCAAAAGGCGGATACGAGCGCCAACGCCGATATGAATACGTCCGACACCAGCATGACGAACATGGACGCTGGCAACATGGCAGCGAACGATACAGCCACCGCCGCGCCGACCTCGGCGCAGGGCTTCGTCAATGCGGCCGCGGCCAGCGACAAGTTTGAGATCGAAACGTCGAAGCTTGCGAGCGCTGCCGGCGCATCGTCCGCGACCAAGGCCTTCGCCACGAAGATGATCGATGCCCACACTGCTTCGACGGCAAAGCTCAAGTCCACCCTGTCGGGCATGAATCCGCCGGTCACCCCGGTCGACACGCTGACGGCCGAGCAGCAGTCGACGCTAGACAATCTCAAGACGTTGAAGGGTGCGGATTTCGACGCCGCGTATAAGACGGCGCAAGTCGACGCCCACACCAAAACGCTTGATGTCCTGAAGAATTATTCGGCTTCGGGCGACACGCCGGCTCTCAAAACCTTCGCCGATGGTTTGATCCCGACCGTGACGGCTCACCTGAACATGGCCAAAGGCTTGAAATAACCCCAGGCGGCGCGTCGGCCGCGTGCCGGCGCGCCACCTTTGTAATGTTCCCGCCACCATCCGTTCGGACGCGGTGGCCTACCTCCCGATGGTCAGACGTGCCGAAGGAGGACAATATGAAACGCATCGTGATCGCGCTGTCCGCGCTGAGCCTTGTCGCTGGGGCTGCCGCTCCGGCGGTCGCTGCACCGTGCAAGGACAAGAAGGGCAAATTCGTCAAATGCCCGGCCAAGCCCAAGCTGTGCCGCAACGCCAAGGGCCACTTCGCCAAGTGTTAATCTGAACTAGCTCGGAGACCACATCATGAACCGTTTGATTCTGGCCGCCGCGCTTGCGGCGGGAGGAAGCCTTGCGTCGGCCGTTCCGGCGGATGCGGCGACCCGCAACTACGATTGTTCGAAAGCCGGCAACGCCAACAAGGCGCAGTGCAAGGCCGGAGCGAAAGCTGCACCGGCAGCAAGCGCCGCAAAGATCGCGGCAACGCAGGCCAAAGCCAATGCCCGTGCCGAGAAGGCGCAGGCCAAGGCGACCGCCAAGGCCGAGAGGGCAGCAGGCGTGAAGCCCGCCACCAAGACTGCGGCGGCACCGCCCGCCAAGCCTAGCCTGCTTTCGAGGATGAGCAGCATGTTCGGTCGTTCGTCGACACCGGCACCGGCGGCTAAGCCTGCTACACGGCGCGTGGCCGCGTCGGCGCCGGCATCGGTCGAGGACCGCAATCCGGCCGGCGCGATCGCGCAATGCAAGGACGGGACCTATAGCCACGCCAAGGCACGGACCGGGGCCTGTTCGCGGCACGGCGGTGTCGGCCGCTGGAGCTAAAGCCTATACCCTCAGCTGGTACTCAAGGGGCGGTCGCGACTAAGCGGCCGCCCCAATTCTTTGAGCCGACGCCAGTATAGTTTCGGTCTTCGGTATGAGCGAACCGAGCTTACCGCCTGCGGAACTTCGCCACGTGGCCGAGAGCGCTATCCGCGTCGCTGCCCCCATCATCGCGACCTATGCGCTCGGTTGGGCCGTACAGTTTGCGGCCCGCAAGGCTTGGCACACAATAAGCGGCGGCGATCGGGTCGGGACTGACGGTGAACTCCAGCGCGTCTGAAGGGCGGCGGCTACTTTGCTAGTACGCGGAGCGCGATGGGTGTTTTGGAGTTTTCCCTTCGCTATTGACGACTCATGGAGAACGACTTGGCTGATATCAGCAACAAGGCCGCCCTGGGTGTTGGAGGATTAGACAACATCACCAATGGGGGGCTCGCGCGCGGCCGCCTGTTCTTGCTGGAGGGGAGCCCAGGCACCGGTAAGACGACCATCGCGATGCAATTCCTGGTGGAGGGAGCAGCTGGCGGAGAGCGGGCGCTCTACATCACGCTTTCGGAGACGGAAGATGAATTGCGTGCCAGCGCCGATTCCCACGGTCTGTCGCTTGAAGGCGTCGAGATCTTTGAATTGGTGCCGCCTGAAAGCCTTCTCGACGAAGATCAGCAGCAAAGCCTGCTTTACTCGTCCGACCTCGAGCTGGGAGAGACGACCAAGCGTATCTTCGAGGCTTTTGAAAAAGTGCGGCCAACCCGCGTGGTGCTCGATAGCTTGTCGGAGATCAGGCTGCTCGCCCAATCATCCTTGCGCTATCGTCGCCAAATCCTCGCGCTGAAGCACTATTTCGCGCGCAGCGGTGCAACCGTCCTGATGCTCGACGATCTGACGAGCGACGCCAACGACCGGAATATGCACAGTGTAGCGCACGGGGTCATCAGGCTAGAGGAACTGTCTCCTGAATACGGCGCCGAGCGACGGCGGCTGCGGGTCACCAAGTATCGAGGGCAGCGGTATCGCGGTGGCTTCCACGACTTCGTCATCGAAACCGGCGGAGTCCGGGTGTTTCCGCGCTTGGTCTCGGCCGAACATCGCATGAGGTTTGCACGGGACATCGTGCGAAGTCAGTCTGAAGAGCTCAATTCCCTGCTCGGTGGCGGCATCGAGCGGGGTTCTAGTACGCTGATCCTGGGTCCCGCGGGAACGGGTAAGTCATTACTCGCGCTCGATTTTGTCGTCGCGGCCATCGAGCGCAACGAGTGCGCGGCTATGTTCATTTTCGATGAGGAACTCGGCCTGCTATTCGAGCGCGCAAAGGGGCTGGGTTTCAATCTTCAGGCGATGGTGGACAGTGGGAAGCTGTTCATAGAGCAAGTCGACGCGGCGGAGCTGACTCCCGGCGAACTATCGGAACGGGTTCGCTGCTGCGTCGAGGAGCACAACGCGAAGACCGTCGTGATCGACAGCCTCAACGGCTATCAGGCAGCGATGCCGGGAGAACAGTCGCTGGTGCTGCACATGCACGAGTTACTTCAATATCTGAACCGACAGGGCGCTTCGACCTTCCTGACCGTGGCGCAGCACGGTTTAGTTGGTGATATGAAGACGCCGGTTGACGTTACCTATCTGGCGGACACCGTCATCCTGCTTCGCTATTTTGAGGCGTGGGGCCGGGTCCGGCGCGCTATTTCAGTGGTGAAGAAACGTACTGGCGCCCATGAAGACACGATCCGCGAGTATCGCATCGACCGCCGCGGGATTACGCTTGGCAAACCGCTGCTGAATTTTCAGGGCGTGCTTCGTGGCGTGCCGCAATTCCTCGGCGAAGGCGAGCAGGCTTTGCTGGATCCGGAAACCGAATGATCCCCGAGATCTCGGAGCGGGGCCTGATCCTTGCGCCGCAGGGGCGGGATGCGCAGGTCGCCGCGGCGATGCTGCAGGAAGCCGGCATTCGAAGCGAGGCGGTTGCTAACATCGATGCCTTGGTCAGGCAGCTGGAGGCGGGAGCTGGATTTGCCGTAGTCACCGAGGAGGCGCTGGCCGGGGCGCCGCTGCACCGGCTCTCAGGGTGGATCGAGCACCAGCCGGAATGGTCGGACTTCCCGTTCGTGCTGCTGACGCGGCGCGGCGGCGGACTGGAGCGCAATCCGGCTGCGGCCCGTTATCTCGAAATCCTGGGCAGCGCGACATTCCTCGAGCGTCCTTTTCATCCGACCACCCTCGTCAGCCTGGCGCAGTCGGCGCTGCGGGGTCGGCGGCGGCAATATGAATCCCGCGCCCGCCTCGAGCAGCTCGACGAGCTCGCAAGGGGCCTCGAGCGACGGGTCGAAGAACGGACGGCAGAGCGTGAGGCGGCGATCGCCCAGCTGCACGAGGTTCAGAAGCTGGAAACGCTAGGCCAGCTGACTGGCGGCGTTGCCCACGACTTCAACAACCTGTTGACCCCAATCACCGGGGCTCTTGACCTGCTGCACAAGCAATATGCGGACAGCGATGCACGTGCGGCGCGGTTGCTTGGTAACGCGCTGAAAGCCGCGGATCGGGCCCGGACGCTGGTGCAGCGGCTGCTAGGTTTCGCCCGGCGGCAGACGCTGCAGACCGATGCCATCGACCTCGTTCGGTTGGTGACCGGTATGCGGGACTTGATCGCCAGTTCGATCGGCCCGACGATTGAAATCGCGATCGAGCCCGAAGCCGACCTGCCGCTCGCGGTGGCCGATCCCAATCAGCTCGAGCTCGCGATACTGAACCTCTGCGTCAATGCCCGGGACGCGATGCCGGATGGCGGTCGGCTGACTATCTCAGCCGCGACATTCACCGCCCGTCCCGACAGCACGCCGCTTTTGGCGCCGGGAGAGTATGTGCGGCTGTCGGTAATCGACAACGGCAGCGGTATGTCGCCGGAAACGGTAAACCGGGCGATCGAGCCTTTCTATTCGACCAAGGAAGTTGGCCGCGGCACCGGCCTTGGCCTCTCAATGGTCCATGGCCTTGCGGCGCAGCTAGGCGGCGGTTTCAATATTTCATCCGCGCTTGGCGAAGGCACGAAGGTCGACATCTATTTGCCGGTTGCAACCCGCGATGCGGCCACTGCGTCGGCGCCGGAACTTGGCCCGGCAGGGAAGGTTGAGCGCACGCTCAGCCTGTTGTTGGTTGACGACGAAGATCTGGTCCGGTTCGCGACCGCCGAGTTGCTAAGGGAGCTCGGACATCAGGTCATCGAGGCCGCGAGCGGCGCGGAGGCACTCGAGCAGCTAGGCGATGGCTTGACCGTGGACGCGGTCATTACCGACTACAAAATGCCGCGCATGGATGGCGCCGAACTTGCTCGCCGCATCCGGGAACACCAGCCCGGGCTGCCGGTCCTCATCATCACCGGCTACACCGGCGTCACGGACGCCAAGTTCAACCTTCCGCGTCTAGCCAAGCCGTTCGGCCAGGCCGAAATCGCTTCGGCGCTGGCCGGACTCTTCGCGCAGAACGACGAAAAGATCGTCCAATTCCCCCGCAAGGCCTGATTGTCAACGGTCGTAAACGGCTCGCTCAAAGCGCCCTGCCTATCAATTCCGATCCATTGAGCCTAAAGAGCCGGTGCTACTTGTCGCAAACGACGGTCTTTGGTGCTTTGCGGCCCTCATTCCTTCTCTTGTCGCTCCTAGCGAAGCGGCCGCTATCCGGTCGTCATGAAAGGAAAGTCCAATGCCCATCGGCACCGTCAAATTCTTCAATGAGTCCAAAGGCTATGGCTTCATCGCCCCGGACGGCGGACAGGGCAACGACGCCTTTGTCCACATCAGCGCAGTCGAGAACAGCGGGATGCGCACGCTGCGCGAGAACCAGCGTGTCAGCTATGAGCTTCAGGAAGACCGCCGCGGCAAGATGGCAGCCGTGAACCTGAAGTCGGCCGACGACGCGACGGCCGCTGGCGCCGATGCGTCCGAGGGCGAATAATTGAATTCGAACCTCGAATTTCTCTTGGCCCGCGTCGAACAGGCGCGGGCTGAGGGCGAGGCGGCAACGCTCGACCATGTGCGCGAACGGTGCGAACGGTCGCAAGCCGCCTGGCAATCGCTGGCCAACAAAGCCCGCAAGTCGGAACAGCTGCGCGAAGCCGAAGCGCAGCGCAAGGCGGACGCCGGCCTCGTCAGCTGAGACAGCTTTTCCGTGTGATGGGGTAGCGGACGCCTTGTCGCCTGCCGGCCGATACCGTCGAGTGATCTTCCACAAGTTCGGCAAGCGCTAGCCCGCAGGACGGGAGTTTTCGACGGCAAAGCTTCTCGTAGACAGCATCGCGAGGAGTAGCGCGGCGCCGCTGGCGGCCCACAGGGTGCTGCTGTTGCCCGATCCGAAGGAGAGGGCGCCGACCGCCACGCCCGCCACGAAGCCCAGCCAGAGCAGCAGGTAGCCGCCCCATCCGTTGCCGCCGCGGCCGAGGATGGCGCCCGCGATCCCGTTGCCCACGCGCACCAGGCTGCCAGTCATGTAGGTCACGCCGATGCGGACCTCGCCGTCGCGTTCGAAGACGGCATTTTCCGCGCCCATCGCGAGCGCCAGCAGCGCAATCGCATAGTCCCCGCTGCCGAATTGCTGGAGAAGCGCGGCAAGGCCGATGATCGCGGCGATGGCCAGCAGCACCGCCGCCGGCCGCCGCCCTTCGAACCGCGAGCCGAGGAGGCTGCCGCCGATCACGCCGCCAAGGAAGCAGGCGATGATCGTCGCCGCGACGAGCGCCGCTAGACCGCTCTCCGCGATGCCGACGCCCATCCGCGTCGAATTGCCGCTCATGAAGGAAACGAAGAAGCCGCCCGACTGAATGAAGCCGATGGCGTCGACGAAACCGGCGAGGGCGGACAGGCAGCAGGCGAACAGGCGCGCGCGCGATTCGAGGCGTGTCATGCCGCACGCCTATCACAGCGCTCCGCCTGAGCGCTGCTGCCTAGACGCGCCGGGCGAGGCCGCGGCGGATGGCTTCGTCGAGGAGAGCGCGAAACTGCGGTTCGGCGAGCGCGGCAAGGCGCGCCTGCTCGCGGCCGAGCGCCGCCTGCCGTTGGCCAAGCGCCGCCTGCTGGACGCCGAGCGCTTCCTGCCGGCGACCGAGATCGCGCTGCTGGTCGCCGAGGGCGCGCATCTGCGCGGGCGTCGAAGCCGCCATCATCGCGCCGAGCCGTCCTTGCTGCGCCCCGATCGCGCCCTGCTGGCCGCCGAGACCGGCCTGCTGCCGCCCAAGCTCCGCCTGACGACGGCCCATCTCTTGCTGCGGCTGCATGATCTGTTCGGCCCGGCGCAGGATCGCGGGATCCCGGATCACGTACGCGGCCCCATTCTGACGCACGTAGAGCAAGGGGGCCCCACCGGCGCGCAGCGCACGGGCACCGTCGTAATCGGCGCTAGACCCGCTCTTTATGCTGTCGCCGTCACCGGTCATCAGCACGTAGCTGAGGCGGTGGCCAGATTCCGACGTCGCGGCGCGCGCCGGGCCCGCGGTGACCGCGACCGTGGAGAGGGAAATCACGAGCGCACCTGCAAAGGCGAGGGCGCGCTGGCCGGGCTTGGTGGTGGACAAGTTCAACATGGCATCATCCTTTTCAAATCTGATGCAGCGTGTGCTACAAATGTAGCGCTACAATTGCAGCGTCGATTTGACAAGAGGACGGCTGATTTCGATGAACGGCGGCAGGGGTCAACGACCACCAGGAATGACGCAGGGCTTTCCGAACGCTTCGCGGTGGCGTTCGCGTGCTGGTTGCCAGGCTGGCGCGGCTCGGCTTCGTGCTCCATGGATTGTCGATGATGCTCCTTCCGTTACTTCTGATCGCGACACAACAAGCGGTGCCGGCGCCCGTCGTGATGATCCCGCCGGCGCCACCCGCGGCGGGGATGGCGCGGCTGCCGGTCACCGCGCCGACGCCGCGCGGCGGGTCGCTCATCAGCCTGTTCTCGCCGGACGATTTTCCGGCAGCGTTGCAGGGGAAGAAAGCGCCGCGCGGCATCGTGAACTTGCGGTTGTTTGTTGACGCCTCGGGACACGCGTATGCGTGCGCTCTGCGGGCGACCAACGCTGAAGATCTGCTCGTTCGCCAGACTTGCGAGCTATTGCAGCGCCGGGCGAGCTTCACGCCTGCTGTCGACGCTGGGGGCGTGCCAACCAGCGGTTTGCTCGATGTCGAAGTCGATTGGGACGCCGTGTACGAGCGAAGCATCATTCGGATACGAGACTGATTGAAGTGGGCAAAACGCGGCGCTGGATCGTCGTTGGACTGCTGCTGCTCGCGGCGGCAGTCACCTGGTACGTGGCGAGCCCATGGTGGACGCTGCGGCAGATGGCGGAAGCGGCGCGGGCGCATGATGCGGCGGCGTTGTCCGGCTATGTAGATTATCCCAAGCTTCGCGCGAGCACCAAGGCGCAGGTTCACGCGCATTTCGACCGGCTCTCTGCAGGTTCAATCTCGAACACCGGGTCGATCCTGATCGTTGCGACCGATCTCATCGCCAATGAGTTGGTAGACCAGGTAATTACGCCAAAGGGGCTCGAGACCATTTTCGTCATGGAGCGAACGCGCTCGAAGGATGCCGCGCCGTACGGGGAGGCAGGGTCGGAGCGAGCGCCGGACAAGCCGACGGGCCTCGGCGCCGCCAACCGTGAGATTGTCCGCGAAGGGCTGAACGGGTTCAGGCTCCATGCGAAGGGCAAGGCGGGCCAGGGCGGCGACCTCATCTTCGAGCGGCACGGGCTGAGCTGGAAGCTCGCCAGGATCCAGCTTCCGGAGGACGCGCTCGGCGCGCTGTAATTAGAAGCTAACGTCAGACCTTCGTCGCGCGGACGCGAATCTCGAAGGGTTCGCTTTGCCGGCGGCCTCCTAAGGTCACTTGGGACTTGGCACCATCGAGCAGCCGGCTGAGCTCGGATGCGCCCGAGACGGGCTGGTCGTTAACGGTCGTGATGATGTCGCCGGCGCGAAGGCCTGCCTTTTGCGCGGAGGAGCCGTCCTCCACAAAGGCCACGGCGGCGCCGGTCCGGACATCTCCGATGCGTCCGGCGATGGGTCCGGCAAAATCGATCGTTCGAAACCCAAAGCCGACGGACGGGGAGCGACTGTCGCGCACGAGTTCGTCGACAACGATCGCAGCGAGAGCAGCGGGGATTGCCGCGCCGGGCTCGCCGGACACTTCCACGGCCAGGACCCGGCCGTCCGATCCGATGATCGGCGTTCCAGTCGCCCAGGTGTCAGGCGTTGGCCGCAGGCGTACGTAGCCGATGGGTCCGCCACCATCGGCCAGAAAATCGCTGCCGATCATGGACGTGGTGGCGCTGCAGCCGTGGCCGGCCGGGGCGGTGAGGGTAATGCCGAACTGTCCGACGCGCGGAAATGGCTGATCCGTGAAATCGAGCGCAACGGGACTTGCCGTCGATTTCAGAACGACGAGGCCCGTCACGGGATCTGTGCGCGTCTCAGTAATTGAGGCTCGCGTGCCATCGCTAAACAGGACATCGAGAGGACCGTCGGGTATTGCGCCTGCCTCAGCGACAATCCAGCCATCTGCCGAATACGCGAACCCCGCAGCCGATTCGGCAGGAACAGCACCGCGGTCACTGCGAGCAACGACGGCCGCGATTGCCGGGCAGATCCGGTCGACCAGGTCGGAAAGATCCGGCAGACCGGGTTGCTGCCGCACGATCTGGACGATCGGCCGCGGTGCCTGCGCAGGCGCTTCCTTGCGCGACACCCCCGGCCGGGACGGTGAAACCATCCGCGCGACGATGGCGCCGCCGAGCACCAGAGCAAGCAGGGCGCCCCCGATGAGCAGCGTTCGGACCGACCCCCAGCGGGGCGGCTGTTCGGGTTCACTCACCGAACATCTCCCGTTGGGCCTTCTCGACCTCGGCGGCGTAGCGGCGGTGGACGTAGTGTTCCGACAAGGTACCAAGCACTTGGCCGTCGTCGCCAATCACCGCGAGATAGTCGGCTTCGCTCAGGTCGAAGCTTTCGATCGCCGACCGCACGTCTTGCTCGGGCTTGAGGGCCACGTCACGCAGCGTGCCAAGGGCGGCAACATCGATGTCCGTATTCGCGCTGTCGAATGCCTTGGCCGTCTCGACAATGCCGGCATAACGGCTCGCATTGTCGACGAGGACGACCTTGCTGGTCGAGCCGAGCGGGAAGCGGCGACGAAACTCGGTCAGCGTCGTGCTTACAGGAACGGTCTTGGTGTCGCGCTGCATCATCTTTCCCACGGTCAGCGTACGCATCCACCCGACGTCGCGCGCGCTGCGGATGTTTTCGCCGCGGGTGTGAAGACGCCAGGTCGAGAAGGAGAAGCCGAAGGTTTCGCGAACGAAAGTGCTGGAGCACAACGCCGCGGTGATGGCGACGCTCGTCAGTGCAAAGTCGTGCGTGACTTCGAGTACCAGCATCGACATGGTCATCGGTCCGCCGACCACCGCAACGGCCATTGCCGCCATGCCGATAAGAGCTGCGTCGGACGCGTCGAAACTGTCGAAGAAGGGCAGGTGCGCGATGGCGCCGGCGTAGAGCTGACCGGCTAGCGACCCGATGAATAGCGACGCGAAGAACAAGCCGCCGCGGAAGCCGAAGCCGAGCGAGACGGTCGATGCGACGATCTTCACGATCAGCACGAGGAGAATGAAGCGCAGGCCGACGTCGGCGCCCAGATCGCTGTGCAAGGCACCGTGACCCGCTGAGAGGACCTGCGGGGTGATGAGCGCGAGCGGGATCAGGAGGAGGCCGCCAATCGCCGGACGCCACAGCTCGGGTATCGGTGAACGGCGAACGTGACTTTCCAGGAAAGTGACGCCCCGCATAATACCAATGCCGAGGAAGGCGCAGAGCAGACCGAGCGCGGCGTAGAGCAGGTAGTCGACCGTCGTGATGGCTTTGGCACCGGGCAAGGCGATTAAGTAGGCCTCCACCCCCGCAAGGCGAACGAGCACGGCGGCGGAAAGGCACGCAGCGGCGACGGGGGCGATGGCCGCGGGCGTGTAGGCGCCGATAACGATCTCGAACGCGTAGAAGGCACCCGTGAGTGGCGCACCGAAGGCTGCTCCAACCGCCGCGCCGGCACCGGCACCGACCAGTCCGCCCGGCGCAGGCGGAGCCAGCGGCCGAGCTGTGACGCAATTCCGCCGCCGGCCTGCGCGTACGCAGCTTCGAGGCCGACCGACGCACCGGCGCCGTTCGAGACGATCGTTTGGGCACAAACGATGAGCGTGTCCCGCAGCGGAATGGCGCCGCCGTGCAGGGCGTTGGCTTCGACGACGTCGATCGGCGTTCGCCAGCGCCGTGCCGCGGCGCGCGAACCAAGAGCAAGGATGAAACCGGCGACCGGGAGAGCGAGCAGGCTGATCGGATTGATTGACGCTGCACCGCTGAGGCTCGGGCCGCCGAGGCCGTAGATGAGCGTCTGCACGCCATGTGCGATCGCCCGCTGGAAAATCATGAGCAAACCGGCGAGGATACCGATCCCGACAGACAGGACGATCAGCGCACCTTCGCTCGAGCGGAAGATCCGCCGGAACGACGCGACGCCGCTTTGGTAGACCGGCGCGAGCGGTAGCGGGCGGCTAAATCTCATTCGACAGCGAAGCTCCGGCGTCGGCAATTCACCAGGCCGCGAACCGCGACGAAAACTGAGACGCCGCTCGTCACCTTACTGGTCGAGGAAGCTCCGCATCTTTCGCGACCGCGACGGATGTTTCAGCTTCCGCAAAGCCTTCGCCTCAATCTGCCGGATACGCTCGCGGGTCACGCTGAACTGCTGCCCGACTTCCTCCAGCGTGTGATCGGTGTTCATGCCGATGCCGAAGCGCATGCGGAGAACGCGCTCCTCACGCGGGGTCAGTGACGCCAGCACGCGAGTCACCGTTTCCTTGAGGTTGGACTGGATCGCGGCGTCGACCGGGATGACGGCGTTCTTGTCCTCGATGAAGTCGCCGAGGTGGCTGTCTTCCTCGTCGCCGATCGGCGTTTCGAGGCTGATCGGCTCCTTGGCAATCTTGAGGACCTTGCGGACCTTTTCGAGCGGCATGGACAGGCGCTCGGCAAGCTCCTCCGGGGTCGCTTCGCGGCCGGTTTCGTGCAGGAACTGACGCCCCGTGCGGACCAGCTTGTTGATCGTTTCGATCATGTGGACCGGGATGCGGATGGTGCGCGCCTGGTCGGCGATCGAGCGGGTGATCGCCTGCCGGATCCACCAGGTGGCGTAGGTCGAGAATTTGTAGCCGCGGCGGTATTCGAACTTATCGACCGCCTTCATCAGGCCGATGTTCCCTTCCTGGATGAGGTCGAGGAACTGCAGGCCGCGGTTGGTGTATTTCTTGGCGATGGAGATGACGAGGCGAAGGTTGGCCTCGACCATTTCCTTTTTCGCGATGCGCGCCTCGCGCTCCGCCTTCTGCACCTGGTTGACGATGCGGCGGAACTCGCTGAGCGAGGTGCCGGTGCCGGTCGCGATGGTGCCGATCTCGTTGCGGATGCGCTCGACGGTGTCGGCTTCCGACGCGGCGAAGGCGGCCCATTTCTTGTCGAGCTTGGCGACACTGTCGAGCCAGGTCTCGTCCAGCTCATGTCCCATGTAGCTTTCGAGGAAGGCCTTGCGCGGCACCTTGTGGCGCTCGGCGAGGCGCAGCATCTGGCCGCCGAGCGCGGTCAGGCGGCGGTTGTAGCTGTAGAGCTGCTCGACGAGATATTCGATCTTGCTGCCGTGGAACTGGACGCTCTCCACCTCGGCGGTGAGCTGCTCGCGGAGCTTCTGGTACTTCTTCTCCTCGGCCGCGGGGAATTCCTGCGCGGCGGCGAGCGCCTCCATGCGGGCGTCCTGGACCTTGGAGAATTTCTTGAAGACCGCGGTGATCTCGGCGAACTTCTCGAGCGCCTGCGGCTTCAGCGTCTCTTCCATCTGCGCGAGGGAGAGGGTGTTGTCCTCATCATCGTCGCCGCCTTCGGCCGGGCGCTGGCGGCGCTCGACCATGTCCTCGTCCTCATCGTCCGATGAAGCCTCGGGCTCGTCGGCGACTTCTTCCTCTTCCTTGATCGAGGGGCCGGCAGTCTTCTCGCTGATTTCGCCGTCGGCGCTCTCGTCGCCTTCCTCGGTCGCCGCGATCTGCTCCGCGGTCGGGCCCTTGGAGAGCATGGCTTCGAGGTCGATGATCTCGCGCAGCTGCATGCGGCCCTCATTGAGGGCCTCGGACCAGCCGATGATGGCGTTGAATGTGATCGGGCTTTCGCACAGGCCCCAGATCATGGTGTCGCGGCCGGCCTCGATGCGCTTGGCGATGGCGATCTCACCCTCACGGGAGAGGAGCTCCACGGCGCCCATTTCGCGCAAGTACATGCGGACCGGGTCGTCGGTGCGGTCGGTCGGTTCCTTCTTGACCGCGGCAGCCGGGCGGGGGCCGCCGTCGTCGAGCGGATCGACCTCGTCTTCGGTCGCGGTGTCGGAGTCCTTGTCGTCGTCCTCGTCGTCCTCGCCGCGCTCTTCGTTCTCGACGACGTTGATGCCCATGTCGTTGATCGCGGACATGATGTCCTCGATCTGCTCGGACGACATCTGGTCCTGCGGCAGGGCCTCGTTCAGCTCATCGACGGTGATGTAGCCGCGCTTCTTGGCGCGGGCGATCATCTTCTTGATCGTCGCATCGTTGAGGTCGATCAGCGGGGCATCGCCCGCTTCGGCCGTATCGAGGTCCTGAGTGTCGTTTTTCGCCATAAGTTCTCGCCGCTTAATCAGTGCCGGCCAGCTGCGCCAGCCTCTGTCGTAATCCGCGCTGCGCCTCGACGAGACGCTGCTGTTCTTCCAGGGCCTCGTCGGTGAAATCCCGCTTCAGCCGTTCGGTTGCATGGTCCAGGGCCTGTTCCACTTCCTCCGCCGCGGCGATGATCTCCACGGCTGCGGCCAGATCGCTCCGGGCGCGCTCGGGGTCGCTGTCGCGGCGGGTAAAGGAAAAGCCCATGGCCCTCGGGGCGTTCCCACCCGTTGATCCATCGGTGCCCAATATGGTGGCGAGGCCGTCGCGATCAAGCGCCGCGCCGGTGAAGGCGGCGTTGACGAGGAAGTCGCGGGCCTTGGCCGTGCCCTGGTCGGCGATCGGGAGCGTTGCGAGCTGCTCGCAATGGGCGGGCAGTTCCTCGGGGAAATTGGTGAAGCCGAGGATGAGCGCGCGGGCGGTCGGGGCGTCGATACCGGCGGCGGCGATGTCGCGCGCGTGCTGGCCGACGGGCGGCTCGGGCGGGGCCCAGCGGCCGTTCTTGAAGGCGCCGCGGCGTTGTTGTTGCTGGCGCTGGGGCGCGAAGGGGCGCTGCGCGGCGGCGGGGCGGCGCTGCTCGAAGAAGCGGCCGAGCCAGTCCTCGCGGTACATGCGGGCGAGGTCGGCATGGCCGATGGCGGCGGCATGCTCGATCAGGCGCGCTTTGAGCCCGGCCCAGGCTTCGGGGGTGGCGAGCGGCTCGGCTTCCAGCTCGTGGCGCCACAGGCGGGCGTCGAGCGGCTCGGGGCGGGCGATCAGCTCCTCGAAGGCATCGCGGCCACCGGTCTTGATGACGTCGTCCGGGTCTTGGCCCGACGGCAGTTCGACGAACCGCAGCGTGCGGTCCGGGCGGAGCAGGGGCAAAGCGCGGGTGGCGGCGCGGATGGCGGCCTTGCGGCCCGCATTGTCGCCGTCGAAGCAGAGGATCGGCGAGGGGTCGAGGCGCCACAGGCGCTCGAGCTGGCCTTCGGTGAGCGCGGTGCCGTTGGGGGCGACCACTTCGGCGATGCCCGCGCGGTCGAGGGCGATGACGTCCATATAGCCTTCGACGACGATCAGCCGCCTGGCGGTGCGGCTCGCGGGCCCGGCGCGGTCGAGATTGTAGAGCGTGCGGCCCTTGTCGAAGAGCACCGTCTGCGGCGAGTTGAGATATTTGGGCTCGCCGTCGCCCATGATCCGCCCGCCAAAGCCGATGACCCGTCCGCGCGGGTCGCGGATCGGGATCATCAGGCGGCCGCGAAAACGGTCGTAGCTTTCCTTGCCGCGCTCTTCGGGCTGGATGAGCATGCCCGTCTCGACGAGCTTGTCCTCGCCCGCGCTTTCGAGTGCGCGTTTGAGCCCGGCGCGACTGTCGGGTGCGAAGCCGAGGCCGAAGCGCTGCGCGGTATCGCCGTCGATGCCGCGACGCTGGAGGTAGGCGCGGGCGTCGGCACCGGCGAGGCCGTTGAGCTGCTTGATGTACCAGGCTGCGGCCGACGCCATGACGTCAGTCAGCGAAGAGGTGCGTTCGGCCTGCTCCTGAGCCCGTGGATCTGGCGCGGGCACGTCCATGCCGGCCTTGGCGGCAAGCTCCTTGACCGCGTCCATAAACGGCATGCCGCGATTGTCGGTCAGGAAGCGGATCGCGTCCCCATGCGCGCCGCAACCGAAGCAATGGTAGAAGCCCTTGTCATCGTTGATCGTGAACGACGGCGTCTTTTCCTGATGGAACGGGCAGCACGCCTTGAACTCGCGTCCGGCGCGGGTGAGTTTGACGCTCGGCGCGATGACCGCGGACAGCGTCGTCCTTGCGCGCAATTCATCAAGCCATGCCGGGGACAAGGTCACGATTCGACCCTATGCGCGAATCGCCGTCTCGCAAGGCGAAACGGCCAACTTATCCACAGACTCAGGCGCTTAGCGCGGCCTTCACCAGGGCGCTGGCGCGGGCGGGTTCGATGGCGCCGCCGAGACGTTCCTTCACCAGCGCCATGACCCGGCCCATGTCCTTCATGCTGCTCGCGCCCGTTTCGGCGACGATCTCGCGGATTCTCGCTTCCGCTTCGGCCTCGCCGAGTTGCTGCGGCAGAAAGCGTTCGATGACGGCGATTTCGGCTTCTTCCGTGGCGGCGCGGTCTTCGCGGCCGTTCTTGCGGTAGATGTCGGCGCTCTCGCGGCGCTGCTTGACCATCTTCTGCAGGACTTCGGTGACGAGTTGGTCGTCGCTGGCGGGCGCGCCGCCGGTACGCACTTCGATGTCGCGATTCTTGATGGCGGCGGAGACTAGGCGCAGGGTAGCCGTCGTCTCCTTGTCGCCGCCTTTCATGGCGGTGACCGTCGCGGTTTTGATGTCGTCGCGGATCATGCTTGCCACCTAGCGTTGCATTTTCACGCTGACCAGCGTTGACCCGGGTAGCCAATCTGCATATCGGCAACGACTTAGCGACATCGCTGGAAAACCCCCGACGGAAGGCTCCTTCACGAATGGCCGACGCACACTCTTCGCGCGCCCCGCAACCCGAGGGCGCGACGGGAGTCGTGGTGTTCGCCGACGGACGGACAGTGTGGGGCACAGGCTTCGGCGCCGAGGGCGAGGCGGTCGGCGAGCTGTGCTTCAACACGGCGATGACCGGCTACCAGGAGGTGATGACGGATCCCTCCTACGCGAAGCAGGTGATCGCCTTCACATTCCCGCACATCGGCAATGTCGGCGCCAACGACGAGGACGTCGAGGCGGGCGAGGCGCATGCGCTCGGCAGCCTGGTGCGCGAGGTCGTAACCGAGCCATCAAATTACCGGGCCAACCAGGGCTTTGCGGACTGGATGGCCAAGACCGGGCGAATCGGGATTTCGGGCGTCGATACGCGGGCGCTGACCAAGCTGGTGCGGAGCGAAGGGCCGCCGAACATCGCCATTGCGCATCGCGCGGATGGGAAGTTCGACCTGGATGCGCTGCAGCGGCTGGCCGCGGATTGGCCGGGGCTGGAGGGCATGGACCTCGCCAAGGACGTCAGCCGGGAGCAGGTCGAGGCCTGGACCGGCGGAAAGTGGCGTTGGGGGCAGGGGTACGAGCTCGGCGGTGCGGACGACGACAGGCCGCACGTGGTTGCTGTAGATTATGGCAATAAACGAAATATCTTCCGGCTGCTTGTTGAGGCCGGTGCGCGGGTAACTGTAGTGCCCGCAACCGCCGGTTTCGACGAGATCATGAGCCACGAACCCGATGGCTTCTTCCTGTCCAACGGACCGGGCGATCCGGCGGCGACGGGCGAATATGCGGTTCCGGTGATCCGGCAGATGCTGGAAACGAGGAAGCCGCTGTTCGGCATTTGCCTGGGCCATCAGATGCTGGCGCTGGCGGTAGGTGGGCGGACGTCAAAGATGTTCCAAGGGCACCGCGGCGCCAATCACCCGGTGAAGCGGCTTGCGGATGGCGCGGTCGAGATCACCAGCATGAACCACGGCTTCGCGGTTGAGCGCGAAGGAATGCCGGACAACGTCCGCGAGACGCACGTGTCGCTGTTCGACGGCAGTAACTGCGGGATCGAGTTGACCGACCGACCCGCTTTCAGCGTGCAGTATCACCCGGAGGCCAGCCCGGGGCCGCAGGACAGTTTTTATCTGTTCGGGAAGTTCGTCAGGTCCATGGCCGCAGGAACTCAGTCATGACCATCCTAAAGAACGACGAGGTCCAAGCCCTCGCGCATGCCTATTTTCTGGAAGAGGCCGGGCGGCCGAAGGAAACGACAGAGCAGTTTCTCGCACACGTCGAACATCGCTCGCCTTCGAAGGGGCGGGATTATCTTTCCAACCTAATGCGCGTGGGATTCATCCGAGAAACCGAAGAAGAGGGTGAAAGAAGGCGGAAGCTAATCGCCGTGACGGCTGAAGGCCGCGACTGGTTCGAACGGAACGTCGAAGGATGGCGCGCCTGCAATCAATATGTAGCGCGGCCCAAATTTCATGATCCGAGTTCCGTTCAGAAGCCTAGACGCACAATGGATGAGCGCCTGCGTGATCCAATCGTGCCAATTGCTGCGGCGGCGGGCGCGTTAGCTGCGCTCTTCCTCAGTTCGGTCTTGCGTTAGATGCGGGGCCCACCGGTCATCAAGGAGATCCCGAAGCAGCGCTGCTTGCTAGCAACGTTTTGTCTTCCTCTTGCCCTTGCTGCCTGCGCAACGCCGGCAACCATGCACGACGAGGCGCAGCTCAATACGGTCGCAACCGGCTGTGGGATGGCGCTGGGCGAGTTGATCCAGGACGCCGAGCAGAAGAAGTTGCTCATCGCGCTGCGCAACACCGTTTCGCCCCAGCAGCGCGTCTGCGTCACACAATGGGCACACCGCAACGGCCTTAAGCCCGTTTTCGTCAACATGGCTTTTCCGGAGAGCTGATTGCCCAAGCGTACCGACATCAATTCGATCCTCATCATCGGCGCCGGCCCGATCGTCATCGGCCAGGCGGCGGAGTTCGATTATTCGGGAAGTCAGGCGGTCAAGGCGCTGAAAAGCGAGGGTTATCGGATCATCGTCGTAAACTCGAACCCGGCGACGATCATGACCGATCCGGAGCTAGCCGATGCGACTTACATCGAGCCGATCACGCCGGAGATCGTCGCGCGGATCATCGAGAAGGAGCGGCCGGATGCGTTGCTGCCGACGATGGGCGGGCAGACGGCGCTCAACACGGCGCTGGCGCTGTTCAAGGACGGCACCCTGGACCGGCTGGGCGTGCAGCTGATCGGCGCCAATGCCGAGGCGATCGAAAAGGCCGAGGACCGGCAGAAATTCCGCGATGCCATGGACCGCATCGGGCTGGAGAGCCCGCGCTCGGCCATCGTGCACACGATGGAAGAAGCCGCGGTGGCGCTGGAGAATGTCGGCCTGCCGGCGGTCATCCGGCCAAGCTTTACCCTGGGCGGGACGGGCGGGGGCATCGCCTACAACCGCGACGAATACGAACATTACGTTCGCACAGGCCTGCAGGCGTCGCCGACGACTGAGGTGCTGATCGACGAGAGCCTGGTCGGGTGGAAGGAATATGAGATGGAAGTCGTGCGCGACCGCGCCGACAACGCCATTATCATCTGCTCCATCGAGAACATCGACCCGATGGGCGTGCATACGGGCGACAGCATTACCGTCGCCCCGGCGCTGACGCTGACCGACAAGGAATACCAGCGCATGCGCTCGGCGAGCATCGCCGTGCTGCGGGAAATCGGCGTGGAAACTGGCGGTTCCAACGTCCAGTTCGCGGTCGATCCGAAAACTGGGCGGATGGTCGTCATCGAGATGAACCCGCGCGTGTCGCGCTCGTCGGCGCTGGCGTCCAAGGCCACCGGCTTTCCGATCGCCAAGGTCGCGGCGCGGTTGGCGGTGGGGTATACGCTGGACGAGATCGCCAACGACATTACCGGCGGCGCGACCCCGGCGAGCTTCGAGCCGACGATCGATTATGTGGTGACCAAGATCCCGCGCTTTGCGTTCGAGAAGTTCAAGGGCGCGGAGCCGCTGCTGTCGACGGCGATGAAGTCGGTCGGCGAGGTGATGGCGATCGGCCGCAGCTTCCCGGAAAGCTTGCAGAAGGCGCTGCGCGGGCTGGAGACGGGGCTGTGCGGGCTGGACCGGGTGCGGGCGCTGGAAGGTGCCGACCCCTCCGAGATCGAGAGCGCGCTGGCTCGTTCGACGCCCGACCGCTTGCTGGTCGCGGCGGAGGCGCTGCGGCAGGGGTTCACGGTTGAGCGGATCAACCAGATCGCGGGCTTCGATCCGTGGTTTTTGAAGCGCTTGCAGGATATTGTTCAGGCGGAAGAGAAGGTCCGCGCGGAGGGATTGCCGAACGAGGCGGCGGAGATGCGGCGGCTGAAGGCGATGGGCTTTTCCGACGGAAGGCTGGCGCAATTGTCGCTGCGCTCGACCGAGGTGAACCGCGGCATGAGCGAAGCCATCGCGGCGGGCGGCGGCGTGGTGCACAGCGCGATGCGGGCGATGTCGGGCGGGATCACCGAGAGCGAGGTGCGGGCGCACCGCGAGAAGTTGGGCGTGCGGCCGGTCTTCAAGCGCATCGACAGCTGTGCCGCCGAATTCGATGCGACGACGCCGTATCTATATTCGACCTATGAGGCGCCGCTGTTTGGGGAGCCCGAGGACGAGGCGAACGTCAGCGACCGGAAAAAGGTCATGATCCTGGGTGGCGGGCCGAACCGGATCGGGCAGGGGATCGAATTCGATTATTGCTGCTGCCACGCGGCGTTTGCGCTCGGCCGCGATGGCGCGGGTTATGAGACCGTCATGGTCAATTGCAATCCGGAGACCGTCTCGACCGACCCGGAGACGTCGGATCGCCTGTATTTCGAGCCGCTGACGGCCGAGGACGTGCTCGAGATCGTCCGGCGCGAGCAGGAGCGGGGCGAGTTGCTGGGCGTGATCGTGCAGCTGGGTGGGCAGACGCCGCTCAAGCTGGCCGAGGAGCTGCAGGCGGCAGGCGTGCCGATCCTGGGAACGTCGCCGGACAGCATCGACCTGGCGGAAGACCGCGAGCGGTTCGCGGCATTGGTACAAAAGCTGGGGCTGAAGCAGCCGGCCAACGGCATCGCGCGCAGCCGCGACGAGGCCATCCGGGTAGCGGAGCGGGTCGGCTATCCAGTGCTCCTGCGTCCGTCCTACGTGCTGGGCGGCAGGGGTATGGAGGTGGTCGAGGGGCCGCAGCAGCTCGACAACTACATTGCCACGGCGGTGCAGGTGTCGGGCAAGAGCCCGGTGTTGATCGATCAGTATCTGCGTGACGCGATCGAGGTCGATGTCGACGCGATCTGCGACGGGACTGACGTCACGGTGTGCGGCGTGCTGCAGCATATTGAGGAGGCGGGTGTGCATTCGGGCGACAGCGCCTGCGCGATCCCGCCGCACAGCCTGGAGCCGCGGATCGTCAGTGAGATCGAGCGGCAGACGCGAGAGTTGGCGCTGGCGCTGCAGGTCAAGGGACTGATGAACGTCCAGTTCGCCGTGAAGGACGGCGAGGTCTACTTGATCGAGGTGAATCCGCGTGCCTCGCGCACCGTGCCGTTCGTCGCGAAAGCGATCGGCGTGCCGGTGGCGAAGATGGCGGCGCGGGTGATGGCGGGCGAGGCGTTGAGCAGCCTGCCGCCGATCGAGCGGTCGCCCGGATATATCGCGGTAAAGGAGTCTGTTTTCCCGTTCGCGCGCTTCCCGGGGACCGATCCCGTGCTCGGACCGGAGATGAAGAGCACCGGGGAAGTCATGGGGATTGCAGGCGAATTCGATATCGCTTTTGCCAAGGCGCTGATCGGCGCGGGGATGACCTTGCCGCAGGAGGGCACGGCGTTCGTCTCGGTCAAGGATTCAGACAAGGATCACGTCATCCCGGCGGTCGAGAAGCTGGTCGAACTGGGCTTCAAGATCATCGCGACTGGCGGGACGGCGGCGCATCTGCAGGCGAAGGGGTTGCCGGTGGAGACGGTCAACAAGGTCGCGCAGGGGCGGCCGCATATCGTCGACCGGATGCTCGATGGAGATATCGCGTTGGTGATCAACACGACGGAGGGGTGGCAGTCGTTGAAGGACAGTCACTCGATCCGGGTCACGGCGCTGACGAGGAGAGTGCCCTACTTCACGACCGCACCCGCGAGCGTTGCCGCGGCTCGTGCAATCGAGGCGGTAAGGGGGCGCGCGCTTGAAGTCGCGTCGCTTCAATCCTATTATTCCGCCTCCGATAGCTAAGGCTTCCAGATACAACTTGCTTCTGATCGCGGGCCAGGAAGGCACGCCGGGGTGGGTTTTTGAAAAGGGATTGAGACGATGGCGACTGCCGAAAAGGTGCCGATGCTGGCCGAAGGCCACCGGATGCTCGAGGCCGATCTCAAGCGGCTGAAGGCCGAGCGGCCCGAGATCGTCGACGCGATCGAGGAAGCGCGCGCTCATGGCGACCTTAGCGAAAACGCCGAATATCACGCGGCCAAGGAGCGCCAGGGGCAGATCGAAGCACAGATCGCCGATCTGGAAGACCGCCTGAGCCGGGCGATGGTCATCGATCCGACGACGCTGTCGGGCGACAAGGTCGTGTTCGGCGCGACGGTCACGATGACCGACGAGGACGACAAGCAGGTCAAATACCAGCTGGTCGGCCAGACCGAAGCCGACGCCAAGGTCGGACGCATCAGCTACAACTCGCCGCTCGGCCGCGCGCTGATCGGCCGCCAGAAGGGCGATGAAGTGGAAGTCACCACGCCGTCGGGCGACCGCTATTACGAGATCAAGAAGATCGAGTTCATCTAAGGTGGAGCGCTTTCCGCGCACCGCGACCAACATCATTGCCGCGATCACCGGGCTCGCCTGGGTCCTGACCGTGCTGGCCGGCTATTCGGCGCAGGCGGCGTACGCGCTCGGGTTCATCCCACTGCGGGTGACGGCCGCGGTTCCGACACTGAATGCCGTGCCGGTTTTCCTGACGCCGCTGACGGCTACGTTGGCCCATGCAGGATTGGTGCACCTCGGCTTCAACCTGCTCATTCTGGTGTGGTGCGGCGCTCAGGTGGAGCGCGTACTCGGCGTTGGCGGGTTGATCGTGCTTTACTTGATCGGCGCGTACGCCGCCGCCGGTGCGCAATGGGCAATGGACCCGCATGGCGCGACGCCGATGATCGGCGCCAGCGGCGCCATCAGCGCGGTTATGGGTGCGTTCGCGCTAAGCTTCGGCCGCGCGAGAGCGTTCACCAGCAACCTGCGGCTCAACCGCTGGATCAACGTGGTCTGGCTGCTGGTGGCCTGGGTCGTGCTGCAGGTGATGATGACCTGGATGGCTGGCGGTGAGGGCTACCTGCTCGCGACACCGGCGCATATCGGCGGGTTCGCGGCGGGGCTGCTGCTGCAGCGCCCGTTGCTGTTGTGGCGGTATCGAAAAGCCTAGCCGGCGTTTGACTTAGGCCGCGCGATCCCTTCCGCATCGGGCTCCAGCAGCCGATGCAAATGGACGACGACATACTTCATCTCGGCATCGTCGACGGTGCGCTGCGCGCGGCCGCGCCAGGCTTCTTCGGCCTCGGCATAGCTGTCGTAAATGCCGACGAGATCAATCGTCTTGAGGTCGAAGTCGAGGCCGCGCGGATCCTTGACGTGGCCGCCGAATACCAGGTGAAGCTTGCTCATGGCCGCCCCGCTACCCGATCCGCCGCTCGGCGTCAGCCCTTGTTGCGGACAGAATCAGCGGCTGCGGTCGCGGAAGCCTTCGCCGCGTCGGTGATGCTACCGAGCAGATTGCGTATAGTCTCTTCACCCTTCTCACGGCTGATGCCAAGTTCATCAAGGCGTTGGGCGCCAGTTTCACGGGCGGCGTTGAGGGCATTGCGCGCGCTGTCTTTTACTCGACGGGCAGTCGGCCCCACCAGGCGAGCTTCGGTCTGCGTGCGGGGAAGGAGGGCCGCGATGAGCGCGCCCGCGGCCAAGCCGCCGGCGAGGGCGATGAGCGGAGCTTCGCCAAGGGTGTCGCTCGCGCGTTCGCGCGCATTGTCATACGCCTCGATCGCCCGCTGGCGGGCCGAGCTGCCGTCTTCTTCGGCGGTGCGGCTGTTGTCCTGGTCGATCATCACTTCTTCTCCGTTTGAACTTTGGTCTTGGTGGTTTTGCGGGTCTTGCGCCTGCCGCCAACGCTGCCGGCCACCTTGCCGGCGAGATCCATCAGCGGCTCGCGGGCGAGGAACATGGCGAGTGCAGCAACGACGCCGGTTGCGGCAACGGGTCGCGCGCGGACGGCATCGACGGCGTCCTCCGCCAGATCGGCGCCTTTCTCCTTCGCGCCCTGCCAGGTTGAACGCGCGAGCGTCTTCGGGCTGAGCCGATCCTGAAGCTCCTGCGCGGTGGCCATGACGCGAGCGCGGCTGCGTTCGACAGCGATCCGGGCGGCGGCGACTTCGGGCGTATCGGTCATAAGTCGCGCCGCAGCTTTTGAACGGCGGACCAGCCCAGGAGACCGGCAATCGCCGTGAAGATGAGCATCCCGACAAACCCGGCAGCGAGCGGCCCAATGAACTTCGCAAGCGCGATCACAACGCCAATGGCCAGCGCCGTGATTGCCGCCAGCGAGCAGATGAAGGCGATGCCGAAAAGGGCTGCAGGCAAGATCAGCGCCTTGCCCTTGGCCGTCGTAATCGCCTTCAGCAGCCCGACCTCGGCCCGTGCGTAATCCTTGCCCTGTTCGATGAGCTCATGGACGAGCTCGCCGATGGGGCGCTCAGGCGGCAACGGTCCGGGGTCGGCCGGCTTGAGCATGACTGACGTCAGGCCTCGTCTTCGTTGCGGGCAAGGCCGGTCTTGAACAGACGCGCAACGACGAACCCGACGACCGCCGCACCGGCAAGGGCAACGCCCGGGCTATTGCGGACGAAATTCCGCGTATCGTCGATCAGCTCGTCCGGGTCCTTGTCGGCGATGCTGTTCGCCGCGCTTTCGATGGCGCCGGCGGCGCGGCGGGCATAATCACCATATTCGGCGCCGAGCCGCTCCTCGATGCCCGGCGCGGTATCGCCGACCATGCGCGAGACATTGGCCAGCGCTTCGGCGGTACGTTCCAGGCCCTGCGTGACAAGGCCGCGAGCCTTTTCGCCAGCCTGGCCGCTGAGCTGATCACGGCCTGACCGGATGCGCTCACTCAGGCCGCCGCTGCGCGACGAGGTCGTGTCGGTGGTTTCAAGTTCCGTGCTCACGCCCGTATCCTCCGTTTCGAGGGTGGCGCCGTCGTCGACCTTCGACGCACCGGCGATCACCGTGTCCGTGCCATCGGGCAGGGTATCGGTTTCGTCGTCGATCATGATCTTAATCTCCTTCGCCGACTCAACCCTGACCCGCTTGCCTTCGTTCCCATGCGCCGCAGCGAAAGTTGCACGCTCCGGCGTGCCGCTTATAGGCCGTGGCACCAGCCTATATTGTTACGCCTCCGCAAGAAGGAAAGCCATGACCGCCATCGTCGACGTGCACGCTCGCCAGATCCTGGACAGCCGGGGAAATCCGACCGTCGAAGTGGATGTCACGCTGGAAGACGGCAGCATGGGCCGGGCCGCGGTTCCGTCCGGCGCATCGACCGGCGCGCATGAAGCCGTCGAGCTGCGCGACGGCGACAAGAGCCGTTGGGGCGGGAAGGGCGTCTCGAAGGCGGTCGAGGCGGTCAACGGCGAGATCGCCGACGCGATCGTCGGGATGGATGCCGAGGATCAGATCGGCGTCGATCGCGAGATGATCGAACTGGACGGCAGCGACAACAAGGGACGGCTTGGCGCCAACGCGATCCTGGGCGTTAGCCTGGCCACGGCCAAGGCGGCCGCGGACACGCTCGGGCTGCCGCTCTATCGGTACGTCGGCGGCGTCGATACGAACCTGCTCCCGACGCCCATGATGAACATTCTCAATGGCGGCGCGCACGCCGACAACGGGATCGACTTCCAGGAATTCATGGTGATGCCGGTGGGGGCGCCGGATTTCGCCGAAGCGCTGCGTTGCGGTGCGGAGATATTCCACGCGCTGAAGAGCGGGCTGCACCAGGCGGGATTGTCGACGGCGGTTGGCGATGAAGGCGGGTTCGCGCCGGCTGTCAGCTCCGCTCGCGAAGGACTGGATTACATTGAGAAAGCCGTCAGCGCGGCGGGGTACAAGCTCGGCGACGATGTGCTTCTGGCGCTCGATTGCGCGGCCAGCGAATATTATAAGGACGGGGCCTACCGCATGACGGGCGAGGGGAAGACGCTATCGTCAGCGGAAAACGCGGACTTCCTTGCTGACCTTGCCGCCAATTATCCGATCGCCTCGATCGAGGACGGCATGGCCGAGGACGATTGGGAAGGGTGGAAGGCGCTGACCGAAAAGCTGGGATCGCGTGTGCAGCTGGTCGGCGACGATCTGTTCGTGACCAACGTCAAGCGGCTCGACCAGGGTATCGCCGACGGCATCGCCAATTCGATCCTGATCAAGGTCAACCAGATCGGCTCTCTGACTGAGACGATCAACGCGGTGCGGATGGCGCAGACCAACGGCTACACCGCGGTGATGTCGCACCGCTCGGGCGAGACCGAGGATTCGACGATCGCGGATCTTGCGGTCGCGCTGGCTTGCGGGCAGATCAAGACCGGCAGTTTGGCGCGGTCGGATCGGACCGCTAAGTACAATCAGCTGCTGCGGATCGAGGAAGAGCTCGGCGACACTGCTCGTTACGGGGGTAGCGCAGCCCTCAAGGCCTATAAGGCCGCCTGATCCACAAATTTATCCCCGGTTCGTCCACCAAATCATTCTTTTTACTTGCAAGTCCGACCCCATCGTGATTCTTCTGATGACGTCATGGGGGGACCGAACCGTATCTTCGCGCTGATCCGCAGGGCCGCAATGCCGGCGCTGGCGGTGATCATCGTCGGAACGTTCGCCGGCCATGCCATCGCTGGCGCCAATGGCGTGCTCGCCTGGGGCAGTTATCATCGCGCGCTGCAGCAGCGTCAGGCTGAGCTCGCTGGCCTCGAGCAGGAGCGGGCGCAGCTCCGTCATCGCTCGCAACTGCTTGATCCGCGAAAGGCTGATCCGGACATGGCGGATGAGCTGGTGCGCAAGGACCTCGGCCTGGTCCGTCCCGACGAGGTGATCATCCCGCTCGACTGAGGCGTCAGGCGCGGTTGCCGCCTGCCAAACCGCTGCCTATAGGCTGGCGCGCGTCAGAGATGAGAGAGATTGCCGTGGCGAAAAGCGCCAAGCCTGCCCCCAGCACAGCCAATGTTCCTGCTGCTCCGCGCGACCGCAACATGGAGCTTCCGCCGCAACCGCAACGGTACAAGGCGACAAAGGACGAGCTGCTCAAATTCTATCGCGAGATGCTGCTTATCCGCCGGTTCGAGGAGCGGGCGGGGCAGCTCTATGGGCTCGGCCTGATCGGCGGCTTCTGTCACCTCTACATCGGCCAGGAAGCGGTCGGTGTCGGGCTGCAGTCGGCAATGACCGTCGGCAAGGACAGCGTGATCACCGGCTATCGCGACCACGGGCACATGCTGGCTTACGGCATCGATCCCAAGGTGATCATGGCCGAGCTGACCGGCCGCGCCGCGGGCATTTCCAAGGGCAAGGGCGGGTCGATGCATATGTTCAGCGTCGATCATGGCTTCTACGGCGGGCATGGCATCGTCGGCGCGCAGATCCCGCTCGGCACCGGCCTCGCGCTCAAGCACAAATATTCGGAAGATGGCGGCGTCTGCCTCGCCTACATGGGCGACGGCGCGGTGAACCAGGGCCAGGTCTACGAGGCCTTCAACATGGCCAAACTGTGGGACCTGCCCGTCATCTACGTGGTCGAAAATAATCAGTACGCCATGGGCACGTCGATCAAGCGGTCGTCGGCCGAGCCCGAGCTGTTCCGCCGCGGCCAGGCGCACCGTATCCCGGGCCTGCAGGTCGACGGCATGGACGTCCTCGCGGTCCGCGGCGCGGCCGAGGTCGCGCTTGAATGGACGCGCAGCGGCAAGGGGCCGATCCTGATCGAGTTCATGACCTATCGTTACCGTGGCCACTCGATGTCCGATCCGGCGAAGTACCGGACGCGCGAGGAAGTCCAGGATTATCGCGAGCACCGCGACCCGATCATGCACGCAGAGCAGGAGCTGGCGAAGCTCGGCGTCAAGGAAGAAGAGCTCAAGGCGATCGACAAGGAAATCAAGGATATTGTTGTCGAAGCTGCGAAGTTTGCGGAAGAAGCGCCCGAACCTGACGCGAGCGAATTGTACACCGACGTTCTGGTGGAGACCTACTGATGGCGCTTGAGCTTAAGATGCCCGCTCTGTCTCCCACCATGGAAGAGGGCACGCTGGCCAAGTGGCTGGTCAAGGAAGGCGATGACGTCAAATCGGGCGACATCCTGGCCGAGATCGAGACGGACAAGGCGACGATGGAGTTCGAAGCCGTCGACGAGGGCAAGATCGCCAAGATCTTGGTGCCCGAAGGCACGGACGGCGTGAAGGTCGGTCAACCCATCGCGCTGATGGCCGGCGACGGGGAAGCTGTCGAGGCATCGGCGCCGGCAGCAGCACCCGCCGAGGCGCCGAAGGCTGAAGCGGCTGTCGAGGAAGCTGCGTCGCAACAGACCGAGGCAACGCCGACGCCGCACAAGTTCGAAACTGCCGCGCGCGACCTGGTCGCGGACGTGGCGGCCACGAAGGATGAGCCGGAAGTGCCCGAGGGCACGCCGCTTGTCAGCACGACCGTCCGCGATGCGCTGCGCGACGCGATGGCAGAAGAGATGCGCGCCGACGAGCGTGTGTTCGTGATGGGCGAGGAAGTCGCCGAATATCAAGGCGCCTACAAGGTTACGCAGAACCTGCTGCAGGAGTTCGGACCCAAGCGCGTGATAGATACGCCCATCACCGAATATGGCTTTGCCGGCATCGGCGCGGGCGCGGCGATGGGCGGCCTCAAGCCCATCGTCGAGTTCATGACCTTCAACTTCGCGATGCAGGCGATCGACCACATCATAAATTCGGCCGCAAAGACGAATTACATGTCGGGTGGCCAGATGCGCTGCCCGATCGTATTCCGTGGGCCCAACGGTGCCGCGGCGCGCGTCGCCGCGCAGCACAGCCAGAACTATGGCCCCTGGTATGCGAGTGTGCCCGGCCTCGTCGTCATCGCGCCGTACAGCGCGGCGGACGCCAAGGGCCTGCTAAAGGCCGCGATCCGGAGCGAAGATCCGGTCGTGTTCCTCGAGAACGAGCTGCTCTACGGCCAGCATTTCGACGTGCCGCAGCTCGACGATTACGTGCTGCCAATCGGCAAGGCGCGGATCGTTCGCCCGGGCAAGGACGTGACGATCGTCAGCTATTCGATCGGTGTCGGCGTCGCGCTCGAAGCCGCGCAGGAGCTGATGGCACAGGGCATCAACGCCGAGGTAATCGACCTTCGCACGCTGCGCCCGCTCGACAAAGCGACGGTGCTGGAGAGCCTCAAGCGCACCAACCGGATGGTGGTGGTGGAAGAGGGCTGGCCGACCTGCTCGATCAGTTCGGAGATCATCGCGATTGCGATGACGGAAGGCTTCGACGACCTCGACGCGCCGGTGCTTCGCGTGACAGATGTCGACGTGCCGCTGCCCTATGCTGCGAACCTGGAGAAAATGGCGCTGATCAAGGCGAGTCAGGTGGTCGAGGCGGTGAAGGCCGTCACCTATCGCTGAGCTGAAGGATCGCGATCTCGTCCGGCTTTATTGGCCGACGGACTTGCGGCCCGCGTTCGACGCGCTCTTCGCCATCGACGATGCGATGGGTGAGGTGGTCGCGCAATCTACGCAGCCGGCGCTGGGCGCGATCAAGCTGGCGTGGTGGCGCGAGCGGCTTGAGGAACTCGATCAGGGCAAGGTACCGGCGGAACCGCGCTTGCAGGCTGCTGCTACAGAGCTTCTGTCGCGTGGTTTGCGCGGCAGCGACCTGGCCGCGCTGGAGGACGGCTGGCTCGCGCTCCTCGAGCAACCGATCGATGCGGGCCGCGCCAGCGATCGAGGAGCGATCCTTTTCGGCTTGGCAGCTCGACTAATCGCTGATCCTGCGGCGGATCTAGCAGTGGCGGGACGGTTATACGCTCAAGGAAGTCTTAGGCGGCGCGGGGTTGACCTTGCGGGCGTCGAGCAGAACCCGGTTCCTTCGGTACCTGTCCGGTTCCGGCGCCTCACCGGTCTTGCAGCATTGGCAAATCGAGACCTTCACCATCGAGAACCGGAAGGTACGCCGGCCCGCGCGTGGACTTTGTTTCGCCATCGTCTCACCGGGCGCGTTTAAGCGAGAGTTGACAGAAGCCGGTTCGTTACGGAGATGAATGCGGTGCCGAATCTCCTCCTTGCGGGAGATTCCAATGCTGCGTTTTCTTGCAGGCGCCGCCGCGTGCTTCCTCCTCATGTCCGGGGCGTTCCTGATTTGGCAGTCGCGTGCCGCCGAAGCTCCCGGCTTGCCAGACGCGCCGGCTCAACGCCTGGCGAGTTCGCTTCCGTTTGCCGGGAAGGCACAGGCAATGCGCGCGCCCGAAGCGAGCCCCAAGAGCCGCGAGGAGCGCCGCTTCAGCCGCGCGGACAAGAACAAGGACGGCAAGATCGAGGCCGAGGAAATCTTCGCCGCGCGGCGCAAGGCGTTCGCGAAGCTCGACGCCAACGGCAATGGCGCGCTGTCGTTCGAGGAGTGGGCGACCAAGACGATCGGCAAGTTCCAGGGGGCCGACAAGGACCGCAACGGTTTCCTGACGCCGGCCGAATATGCGACCACCGCGCCGCCGCCGCCCAAGCGCAAGCTGTGCAGCTGCTCGCCGGCGAACCTCGCATCCAACGACGACTAAGGTCCGAAGCTTGCACGAAGGCTAGTCCCGGTTAGGCTGAGTCCTGGCCGGGGGCGCCGTCATGACACCGTTCGAATTCCTGACCGTCTTCTTTTCGTTCGCCTACGCGCTCGCCTGCTCGCACATCTTTCTGGCGGCCGCCGAGATGATCCGTCACCGCCGCGTGCTCATATTCTCGTGGGCGCACGCGCTGTGGATGGCCAATGCGATCCTGCTGCTCTTCAGCAACTGGATCAGCCTCTACGACTTCCGGTCGATGGAGATCATGAGCCTCGGCACGATCCTGACGCTGTTCGTGTTCGTGACGGCGCTTTACTTTACCTGTGCGCTGGTGACGCCCGACTTCGATGCCGGGGACGGCTACAACATGCACGCCTTCCACGAGAAGCAATCGCGCGCTTACATCGGCGCGATCCTGACGCTGGACATCGTCAGTTTCCTGTCGAACCTTCAGGCGGGACATAATGGGATCACCGACTGGGGTTCGGAGAATGTGATCGTGCTCCTGATGACGCCAATGGCGCTTATCCCGCTGCTGACACGGAACCAAATCGTCCAGATCGTCTGTCCAATCATCCTGCTGATTGAGCAGTTTGCGTTTCTGATGATCTATTACCCGTCACTGAGCCTGACGGGGCCGCACTAGGCGTCCTGCAGGGCCTCGCTAGAATGCAGCCACTGAGCGAAGGCGGCGCGCGCGCGATCGGTATACGCCTTCTTCCGGTCGGCTTTCCTCGCGCGTCCGGGCGGCGGCGGCATCAGGCCGAAGTTGACGTTCATCGGCTGGAAGGTCGCCGCGTCGGCGCCGCCGGTGATGTGGCCGAGCAGTGCGCCGAGCGCCGTTTCAACAGGCGGTGACGCCAGCGTCTCGGCGCGGGCTTCCGAGGCAGCGAACCGAGCGGCCATGATTCCGACAGCGGCGCTCTCGACATAGCCTTCGCAGCCGGTGATCTGGCCCGCGAACCGGATGTTCGGCTTCGACTTCAGACGCAGCTCGCGATCGAGCAGGCGCGGCGAGTTGATGAAGCTGTTGCGGTGGATGCCGCCCAGCCGCGCAAACTCGGCGTTCTCCAAACCCGGAATTGTGCGGAAGATGCGGACCTGCTCGCCGTGCTTCAGCTTGGTCTGGAAGCCGACCATGTTCCACAAGGTGCCGAGGGCATTGTCCTGCCGAAGCTGAACGACGGCGTAGGGCCAGCGGCCGGTGCGCGGATTATCGAGGCCCGTTGGTTTCATTGGGCCGAAGCGCAAAGTTTCCGGGCCGCGTTCGGCCATCACCTCGATCGGCATGCAGCCCTCGAAATAGGGCGTGTCCTTTTCCCAGTCCTTGAACGGCATCTTCTCGCCGTCGACGAGTGCGGCGACGAAGGCCTGATACTGCTCCTTGTCGAGCGGGCAATTGATGTAATCCTTGCCGCCCTTGTCCCAGCGGGCGGCCATCCAGGCGACGTCCATGTCGATGCTGTCGCGATGGATGATCGGCGCGATGGCGTCGAAGAAGGCGAGGGCGCCTTCGCCCGTCTCGGCGGCGATGGCTTCGGCAAGGACCGATCCAGTTAGCGGGCCGGTAGCGATGATCGTCGGATGGTCGGGGAGAGAGTCTATCCGCTCGCGCACGACATTGATGTTGGGATGGCCTGACACGGCAGATGTCACTTCGCTGGCAAACGCCTCACGATCGACAGCGAGGGCCGAGCCGGCGGGCACCCGGTGCTTGTCCGCGGCGCGCATGATCAGCGAGCCGAGGTCGCGCATCTCCTGGTGTAGGAGGCCTACCGCATTGTGCTCCGCATCGTCGGAGCGAAAGCTGTTCGAGCAGACCATCTCGGCCAGTCGATCGCTTTCATGGGCCGGCGTGGTGTCGCCGCCGCCACGCATTTCCGACAGGCGCACTCGCAACCCGGCTTCCGCCAGCTGCCACGCGGCCTCGCTGCCGGCCAACCCGCCGCCGATGATGTGAAGGTCGAAACTCATGGGGGGCTGTTAGTCGCCGTTGACGACGCTATCCAGCGCCGATGCGCATCTTCACCATCGGCTATGAAGCGACGACCGTCGGCGAGTTCATCGACGCGCTGAAGGCGGCGGGCGTCGAGCGCGTGATCGATGTGCGGGCTTTGCCGCTGTCGCGGCGACCCGGCTTCTCAAAGACGGCGCTTGGCGCGGCGCTCAATGAGGCCGGGCTCGATTATGTCCACTTGAAGGCGCTGGGTACGCCCGCGGACGGCCGTGCAGCAGCGCGTGCGAAGCGCCACGATGACATGGCGCGGATTTATGCGGGGCAGTTAGAACTTCCCGAAGCTATGGTCCAAGCGGCGCAGATGTTGGAGCTCGCGCGCGAGAAACCGAGCGCACTCCTTTGTTACGAGCGTGAGCCCCAACATTGCCATCGGACACTGCTGCTGAATGCGGTCGGCCAGCAGGCGGAGGTGGTTCACCTCTACGCTTAAGCGACTTCCTTGACGCCGAAGGTGACATAGAAGGCGCCGACGTCGCCCTCCACGCGACCGTCCTTCCGGACCTTGAGGTCGTACGGCGCGCCGTTGAGGCGATTGAAACCGCGCAGGCGGGTGTTGCCGTCGCGGTCCACGGTCTGCGTGTAACGGCCGACGATGCTCGCATAATTGTCCCGAGACGGCGCCACCGACCCGTCCCTGTCGACGGGGGCTAGACCAAGCGCGATGGCGACAACGGTGGTCATCAACATGTTCATTCTCCCTTTTCGCAGCGACGTGCTGCGAAGGGAGCATTTCAAGAAGCGTGCCGAACCGGGAAACCGCAGACTTTCAAAGGCTTGCGGCTTCCCGGCGGCATCCTGCGCACTAACAAGGTGCTACATATTGGTAATACACGCCAGTCTTAGACGGTCGGCAATTCCTGCGGCGCCGTTTCATTATTCAGCATGGCTTCGATCTCCGGGATCGGACGGCCGCTCATTTCCTTGTTGACGGTGCATACGATGCGCCGTTCGACTTCCTTGTGCAGGCACTTCTTCAACACCCCTAGCGCCTTGGGTGGGGCGACGATGGCCAAGGCCTCGAAATCATTGCGAAGAACGCGAGCCTTCAGCTCGTCAGCGGCATCCTTGATCCACCGATCCTCTTCCTGCTGATGGAAATCGGTCTCTTCATAGGTTGAACGCCCATATCCGGCGCTCTGCTTGGACGTGCCGGGCGCGTCGGTCTTGATATCGGAATCCTTCCGGTCTTCCCGCTCATCGTGCGCCTCCGTCCGTAAATCGATCTGGTTTTCGTCGCCGTGATTGCGGAAGAACAGGACTTTCCGGCCATCGGCGACCAGGACGAGCGCGTTGTGGGGAAGCGGCATGAACGATTTCTCCTAACTTCGAGTGCTAGGGAAACGCGAACCCGCCCGAGGCGGTTGCGGCCGTTCGTCGCAGCCGCAAGCCGCCTCAGGCGAGTTTAATCCTGCGCCGGATCGGCGGGTTTCTCAAGCTCGCTGGTTTCGACGATCGCGCCGGTGTCGGGCGCAACCTCGTCAGACGTCACTTCCAGCTCTTCTTCGTCGCTTTCCTCGATGCGGGCGACGCTGACGACCCGCTCGTTCTGGGCAACGCGGAAGATGGTGACGCCGAGCGTATTGCGCCCGGCGATACGGATGTCGCCAACGGTGGTCCGGATCATCTTGCCCTGGTCGGTGACGAGCATCAGCGACTGGCCAGGCTGGACTGGGAAGCTCGCGACGACCCCGCCGTTCCGCTCCGACGTCACGATGTTGATGATGCCCTGGCCGCCGCGGTTCGTGCGGCGGTATTCATAGGTCGACGAGCGCTTTCCGTAGCCGTTCTCGGTGACGGTCAGCAGGAATTGCTCCTTGTCGGCGATCTCCGCGTAGCGTTCCTCGGAAAGGCCGTCAGCGCAATCATGGTCGCGCCAGCGCGGACACCTGAGATACGCCTCGCGTTCCTCGGCAGTCGTGCCAGCGCGTCGCAGCACCGACATGGAAATGACTTCGTCGTCCTGCTGCAGGCGGATGCCGCGGACGCCCATCGAGGCGCGGCTCTGAAATTCGCGAACGGCGGTCGATTCGAAGCGGATCGCCTTCCCCTTGCGGGTCGCGAGGAGGACGTCGTCTTCCTCGGTCAGCAGGCGGACGCCGATGAGGCGATCCAGCGTATCTTCTTCCACTTCGCCATCGTCGGCGGCGCCGAACTTCATCGCGATCTTGCCGTTCGACGGGATGTTGGTGAAGGCATCCATCGAGTTGCGGCGAACAGTGCCGCGCGCGGTCGCGAACATGATGTGGAGGTTAGCCCACTCGGCCTCGTCCTGCGGCAGCGGGAGGACGGTGGTGACCGTCTCCCCAGCAGCCAGCGGCAGGATGTTCACCATCGGCCGGCCCTTGGTGTTCGGGCCGCCCTCCGGAAGCCGCCACACCTTCATGCGATAAACGCGGCCGATGTTGGTGAAGAACAGGACCGGATTGTGGGTCGAGGTGACGAATAACTCGGTGACGATGTCCTCTTCCTTGGTCGCCATGCCCGAGCGGCCCTTGCCGCCGCGCTTCTGCTCGCGGAAGACGGAGAGGGGCGAACGCTTGATGTAGCCGCCGAGGGTGACGGTCACGACCATATCCTCGCGCTCGATCAGATCCTCGTCCTCGATGCCGTCCGCAGCGGCGGCCAGCTCGCTGCGGCGCGGGGTCGCAAACTCGGCTTCGACTTCGTCGAACTCCTCGCGCATCACCTCATAGAGGCGAACGCGGTTTGCAAGGATTTCAAGCAGGTCGCCGATGTTCTTGGCGAGGCCTTCGAGCTCATTGCCGATCTCGTCGCGGCCCAGCGCGGTCAGACGGTGGAGGCGGAGCTCGAGGATCGCGCGCACCTGCGCTTCGCTGAGGCGGTACGTACTTTGGGCGGACTGCGGCTCAACCGCTTCAACGAGCGCGATGTAGGAGCGGATCTCGTCCATCGGCCAGTCGCGCTCGAGCAGCTTTTCGCGGGCGACGGCGGGGCTCGCTGAGCCGCGGATCAGCTTCACCACCTCGTCGAGATTGGTGACCGCGACGACTAGGCCGAGCAACAGATGGGCGCGTTCGCGGGCCTTAAGCAACTCGAACTTCGAGCGGCGGGTGATCACCTCCTCGCGGAAGCGGACGAAGCTCTCGATGATGTCGCGCAGCGCCAGCGTTTCCGGGCGACCGCCGCGGATCGCCAGCATGTTCGCCGGGAAGGACGATTGCGCCGGGGTGTGTCGCCACAGCTGATTGAGCACGACATCGGGCGTGGCGTCGCGCTTGAGGTCGATGACGATGCGGACGCCGTCGCGGTTGGACTCGTCGCGGATGTCGGAGACGCCCTCGATGCGCTTGTCCTTGGCGGCTTCCGCGATCTTCTCCACGAGGCCGTTCTTGCCGACCTGGAAGGGAATTTCGGTGAGGATGATCGACCGGCGGTCGCCGCGGCCTTCCTCGATCACGTAGCGCGAGCGCAGCATGATCGAACCGCGGCCCGTGGTGTAGGCACTGCGGATGCCCGACTGGCCGAGGATCAGGCCGCCGGTCGGGAAGTCCGGGCCCTTAACGTGCTCCATCAGCCCTTCGGAGCTGATTGTCGGATCGTCGATGTAAGCGCGGCAGGCGGCGAGCACCTCGCCGAGGTTATGCGGGGGAATGTTGGTCGCCATGCCGACCGCGATGCCGCCGGCGCCGTTGACCAGCAGGTTCGGGAAGCGCGCCGGCAGAACCTGCGGCTCGCTTTCGCTGGCGTCGTAGTTGGGCTGGAAGTTGACCGTGTCCTTGTCGAGGTCGCCGAGCAGGAAGGCCGAGGCCTTGGCCAGGCGCGCTTCGGTGTATCGCATGGCCGCCGGCGGATCGGGGTCCATCGAGCCGAAGTTGCCCTGACCGTCGATGAGCGGGAGGCGCATCGACCAATCCTGCGTCATGCGCGCGAGCGCGTCGTAGATCGCGGTGTCGCCGTGCGGGTGGTATTTACCGATGACGTCACCGACGATGCGCGCCGATTTGCGGTAGGGCCGGTTGTAGTGGAAGCCGTTCTCATTGGCCGAGAAGAGGATGCGGCGGTGCACCGGCTTCAGGCCGTCGCGGACGTCCGGCAGCGCGCGGCTGACGATGACGCTCATCGCGTAATCAAGATAGCTGGTTTTCATCTCCTCGACGATGGAGATCGGCGCGATGTCGCCGTCGCCGGGCGGAGGAGTGGTCGGGGTGTCGTCGATCGGGGGCAGAGTGGCCAAGAGTAGGTCCTGCTGTGATTAAGATGCGCGGAAAGGCGGCGCGTCGCCGCGTGCCTCCCCCCAGCTCCTATCTAGGCGTTCGACACCTCGCGCGCCAGCCCGCGCGCTCGCGCGCGCGAGGAGAACGGCGGTTTATCCACCGAAATCGCGGGTTCAAAACCCATTCATGGCGCCATCGCCAAGCCGCTTGGAGTTCAACCGTTCAAGGTCTAAGGCGCGGCCCGTATTCGGCCCTGCGCCATCCGCATCAGGAGTTCCCGTCGATGAAGCTTTTTTCCACCACCGCGATCGCTCTCGCCTTCGTAACCGCGGCGCCAGCCGCTGCCCAGAACAAGGGGGCCGCCCAGCCCGCGACAGCGGCGCCGGCCAAGGTGACGCCTTCGAAGAAGGCCACGCCAGCACTCATCGAACTGCAAACGGCAGTGCAGAAGAAGGACTGGGCAAACGTTCCGGCGAAGGTTGCCGCCGCCCAGGCCGTGGCGAGCACGAAGGAGGATCGCTACCTCATCGGCAAATTCCAGCTCGAGGCAGCAGTTGCCGCGAACGACAACAACGCAGCCGCTACTGCGATCGAGGCGATGGCTTCGTCAGGACAACTCAGTGCGACCGAATCCTCATCGCTTTATCAGAGCCTTGGTGGCACCTTCTTCAATGCCAAGGATTATGCCCATTCCGTAACGGCTTATCAGAAAGCCCTCTCGCTCAATCCGAACAATGCGGACGCGCAGTCGATGCTGATCGAGGCGTATCTTTCTGCCGGACAAAAGGCAGAAGCCGGTGCGGCCTTGCAGAAGGTAATCCAGGCGCGGACCGCTGCGGGTCAGAAGCCTGAGGAATCGCTGATCAAGCGCGCGGTGGCGATCGCTTACGACACGAAGGCCCCCAATGCTGTCGATGTCGCGCGTCAGTGGGTGGCGGCTTACCCGAGCCCCGCTAGTTGGAGCGATGCCTTGGCGATCTATCAGAACGTCTACCATCCCGACAGCGAGGGCTTGCTGGCTTTGTCGCGCCTATTGCTGGTGACGAATTCGATGAAGCGGGGCGGACAATATGCGCAATATGCTCGCGCCGCAGCCGATCAGAATAACTTCAACGAGGCGCAGCTGGCTTATGACGCCGGCGTGAAAGCAGGCCTCATCACCCCAGCAAGCGCAGAATATTCCGATCTGACGCAGGGCTTGAAGGCCAAGCCGAAGGCAACGGCGGCTGACCTGGCGGAGGCTACCAGGACCGCGCAGAGCGGCATGGCGCTGCTGCGCATCGGCGATCGCTATTACGCGATGGGTGACTACGCCAAGGCCGTCGAGCTTTACCGCAAGGCGATGGGCAAGCCGGGGGTCGATGCCTCCGTTGCCAATCTGCACATCGGCATGGCGTTGGCGCGTGCCGGCGACAAGGCTGGCGCAAAGACCGCGCTGGATGCGGTGAGCGGCACGTACGCGGAGCTTGCCAAGTTCTGGCAGCTTTACCTGAGCACTGCAGCGTAAGGCTTTGAATCAAAAGGGGAGCGGCGGCGAAACGTCGCTGCTCTCCCGCGATCCCAGCTCATCTACCGCTGTCCCGTTCCGGGCCGGCGGCCAATGCGCAGTTAGCAAATTGTAAACGGCCCCGTAGAGCATCCATGATGCGCTCGAGGCTCCCAACTAGTGCGATATGACGATCGACTGCTGACCGTGCTGAATCAGCCGGCCGACGACCGTCACGACGTTGCCATCCGTTGGCGGCAACTTGTCGACCTCGTGTCGCGTGCCGGTTCCAGTCAGGACAGCCCAATCGTCGCACAAGCGCTGAGCGTCATTCGCGCCGATGCGCCTTTGGTCGACGAGCAGCTTCGCGCCGCGGCCGCCCGATCAATTGCGGCCTGGCCATTGCCATTTTGCCTGCTCCAATATTTCGCATCCGAGGTGCCCGTGGTTTCAGCGCCGGCGCTGGCCGCCGCCAAGCTGAACGAACAGGACTGGGCACAACTTTATGACGAGGCGGGGAGTGAAACGCGCGCATTCATCACCAGCCTGCATCCAAATGCAGCGCGAGGACGTGGTGAAACTCCGGATGTGGCTCAAACCACACCGGCCCAACGCGCAGCCGAGCCCTACACGCCGCCATCACTGCAGGACGTCGTGGAACGGATCGAGCGACGGCGACAGATGCGCGCGCAGGATTTGGCGGCGACCGCTGCGCTAGACGGCCCAGCGCGCATCGAATCGGCTTCCGCTTTTCGGTGGGAATGCGATGCGAGTGGTGAAATTGCCTGGGTCGACGGTGCCCCGCGCGGTGCCCTCATCGGCCGCTCGCTTGCACGTCCAAACGAGGCGGAAGCGCAGGTCCTCGATCGCGATCTAGTACGCGCTTTCGAAATGCGCGCGCCTTTCCATGACGCGACGATGAAAATCGGCGGTAGCGGGGCTGTGTCAGGCGACTGGAAAATTAGCGGCGTGCCGGCGTTCGACCCGGGGAACGGACGGTTCGCCGGCTATCGTGGAGTTGCGCAGCGCGAAGCTTCGCGACAGCGCGCACCCGAGCTCGCGCCGTTGCCCGAAGCGCTCGCTGATCCAGCAGCACTACGGGAACTGGTGCATGAGATTAAAACCCCCTTGAACGCAATCATCGGTTTCGCCGAAATCATCGAGGGGCAATATCTAGGGCCGGCGGACCGCGGCTATCGCGAGCGCGCGTCTGAAATCGTTGAACAGGCTCGGCTCCTGCTGACTGCGATCGATGACCTCGACTTCGCGGCTAAATTGCACGCAAGCAGTGGTGAGCGGCCGCCGCAAGCCGACCTCGGTGAGTTGCTTGCGCGCGAGGGAGACGAGTTGCGGCGCCGCGGCGCTCTGCGGGAGGTGCAGGTGGCTATCGTCGGCACCAGGCATCCAACGGATGCCGCGGTTCAGCCGGAGCTTGCGGAACGGCTGATGTTTCGCCTGTTCGATTTGCTCATCGCGCACGCAAAACCGAAGGAACGGGTGCAGGTCACGCTGGGGCGCGACGACCAAGGAATTCAACTATCGATGAGCAGGCCCGAGCGTCTCCGCGGACTGCCGAGGCTGACTGAGGATCCGGCCCTGTCGGTCGACGAGAACTTCCCGGTGCGGCTGCTCCGCGGACTTGCCCGCCTGGCGGGGGGCGACCTCGCCGCACGCGAAAACGACTTCGCTCTTATTTTTCCGCCTGCCTGATAAACGCCGAGCCTTGGCTCCGGCACAACCGCCGTCTATCTGGCGCGGACCGGGGAGGGCCTGTAGCTCAACGGTAGAGCTGGCCGCTCATAACGGCTTGGTTGTAGGTTCGAATCCTGCCGGGCCCACCAACATCGCCGCACAATCGAGGTTGGCGGCGACGGCAATCCGCGCTAGCGGCGCGATGTCGGGGAGTGGCGCAGCCTGGTAGCGCATCTGCTTTGGGAGCAGAGGGTCGCAGGTTCGAATCCTGTCTCCCCGACCATCATCGAACCTGCGGCGGCGATTACTTCGCCTTGTTCTCCGACGTATCGGTCGTGTTGACGTCGGCGTTAACGTTCACCTTCACGTCCTTGTCGTCGATCTTATTCTGCAGCTTGCCGCTTTCTTCCTTCACATTGTTGCCGATGTCGCCGGCGATGCTTTTCGCGGTGTTACCGATGTCCGCCGCCGCATTTTCGGCCACGTCGCTATTGTAGGTGACGCTGGTCGTGCCGTTGCCTTCGTCCTTGCTGACCTGACAGGCGCCAAGGAGAAGCAATGGGATGGCGGCGAGTGCAATGCGCATGGTTTCCTCCGTTTGTTTGGACCGCTCAACGCCGTCGCGGCTGTTTCGCTCCCGGTTCAATTCCGCCCGAGAGCACGGCGAGCGCCGCGGTCCACGCGGCGACGTTCTGGCGAAGCTGCGCGGGGTCGATCTTGTCGAGCGTGTCATCCGGCGTGTGGTGGTAATCGAAGTACCGCGTGCCGTCCTGATTGAGCGAGATCCACGGCGCGCCAAGCTTGATGGTCGGCTCAACATCGGTGCCGTCCGCGTCGCCCTTGTCGTTCTTGGTGATTCCCAGCGGCGCGAGCGCTGCGGTTAGCTGCGCGTGGAGAACAGGGTCGGTCTTCTGATACTGCGAGCTAAACCGCCAGATGCGGTCGGCGCCGAAATCGCTTTCGCCGGCGATCGCATAACGTTCGGTGCCGTGGGCCTTGGCATACGCTTCGCCGCCGAACCCACCGGGTTCTTCCGCGCCAAACCAGACGATCCGGATCGTGCGGAGCGGGCGTCCGGCGTCCATGATGTGCTTGGCGGCGGCGGTGACGATAGCCACGCCCGAGGCGTCGTCGATCGCGCCGGTGCCGAGATCCCAGCTGTCGAGGTGACCGCCGACGAGCAGGATCGGTGCCCGCGGATCGCGGCCCGGAACTTCGGCAATGACGTTTCCAGACGGCGCGCCTTCGCTCTTCTGGCTAACGAGGGTCAGGTGCATGGTCACCGGCTGACCGCGCTTGAGGATCCGGCGGAGCTGCTCGGAATCGGGCACGCTAAGAGCACCGGCAGGGATCGGCGTCGCGCCGTCGGTGAAATATTGCACGCCGGTGTGCGGGTTGCGGTGATGGTCGGTACCGATCGAGCGGATGACGATCGCCAGCGCGCCCTTCTTCGAGGCAACGGTCGGCCCTTGACGGCGCGGGGCGCCGAACTGACCGTAGCCCGAACCGTCCTGGGCCGGCATCATGTTGTGATCGATGAAAACAATCTTGCCGCGGACGGCCTCGTCCGGCGCTGCCCTGAGAGCGTCGACGCTGTCGAAATAGACGATCTGTCCGGTGACGCCGGCGGGGCCGGTCGATCCGCTGTAGCCCAGCGCCGCGATTGCCATCTTCTGGGGGAATGGCGCGAGGATCTCGGCGCTTTCGGCCCCGCGGGTCCAGACCGGCATCGTGAAAGGCTCAACACGAACATTTGCGAAGCCCATGGCCTTCAAGCGCTTGACCGCCCAGTCACGGGCGCGGTCTTCAGCCTCCGTGGCCGCGAGACGCTGTCCGACCTCGGTCGTAAGACCCTCGGTGATGTCCCAGGCGTATTGGTCGTTCTCAAGCGCTTTATCGCGCAGCGAGGCGACCCACGACTCGGTGAGGATCGGCTTGCTTGGCGCAGGCGGCTGCTGGGCGAATGACGGGGCGGCGGTGGCCAGCAAAGTGGCGGCGAGGGCGGCTTTGATCATGGCGCGACGCTAAGCAGCGCGGTGCCGCAAGTCACCCGCACCAATCGATTAAATTTGGCGCTTGGTCGATCAGATCAGCCGCATTTGCGCGCCTTCGGGAGGCTGGAACAGATCGGTTCGAAGGTTGAACTTGGCCTGCTGCAGCCCGTATTTCTTGCAGGCGATTTCGAAGCGGGAGCGCAGCAGGTCGGCCCACGGCCCCTGACCGCGCATGCGGCTGAAGAAACCCGGATCGTTGTCGCGGCCGCCGCGGAGCGAGTTGATGGTCGCCATGACCTTGGCCGCCCGATCGGGATAGTGATCGTTTAGCCAGGCGCGGAATAGTGGGGCGACTTCGTGCGGCAGACGCACCGGAAGATAGAAGCCGCCGGGCGCACCGGCTTCGACCGCAGCTTCGACGATATGCTCTAGCTCGTGATCGGTGATCTGCGGCACGACGGGGGCGATGGCGACGTAGCAGGGGACACCAGCTTCGTTGAGCGCCTTGACCGCGGCGAGGCGCTTGCGGGGCTGGGGTGCGCGGGGCTCGAGCGTTCGGGCGGTCTTTGGGTCGAGTGACGTCACCGAAATCGCGACGGATGCGATGCGGAGGTCGGCGGCCTGCTTGAGCAGGTCGATGTCGCGCAGCACGCGGTCGGATTTGGTGGTGATCGTGAAGGGGTGCCGGGTTTCGAGGAGCAGTTCAATGAGCGAGCGGGTGATCCTCCACCGTTCCTCGATCGGTTGATAGGGATCGGTGTTAGTGCCCATCGCCAGCGAGCGGCATTCGTAGCCCGGACGCGAGAGCGCCGCGTGAAGCAGCTGCGCGGCATTGGGTTTAACAAACAGCCGGGACTCGAAATCCACGCCAGGCGACAGGTCGTGATAGGCGTGGGTAGGCCGCGCAAAGCAGTAGATGCAGCCATGCTCGCAGCCGCGATAGGCGTTGACCGAGCGATCGAAGCCGATGTCGGGCGAACTGTTCCGCGTCAGGATGGAGCGCGGATGCTCGATGGTGACGGTGGTCTGGCGCTTCGGCACGCCGTCGAGCGCCTCGACCTGATCGAGCCACTCGCCTTCGGTCACTCGCTCCTTGAGATTGAAACGCGTGGGGGTAGCGTTGCGGGTCGCCCCGCGACCGCTGTTCGACTCGACAGGCATTGAACTAGCCTACGCTGCCAAACAGAACAGAACAAGAACACTGCCGCCGCCACCGCCCTGCGATTAAGGGCGAGCGCGGTTAGCGGACGAAGCGATCCTAGTGATTGAGTGACGTCATGCTTGTCGGGAAGCTTGGCCAGCGATGCTGCGCCATCGCTTTCAGCGTTGTCGTCTGCTCATTGTTCAGGCCCTGATAGACCCACATGTTCCGCAGCACCGCGGGGACGTAATAGCGGGTTTCCCAGTAGGGGATGCTCTCGATCCACAGCAGCGGATCACCCTTGTCATTGATACTCGCCCAGCGCGCGACCGGCAGGGGTCCGGCATTGTAGGAGGCAATGATCCGCGGCAACTGCCCGGCGGTGGCCGATGAGCCGCGCATGGTCTCGATGAAGCTCTGGCCGAATTCGAGATTATACTGCGGGTCGGTTAGCGTGGCGCGCGAATAGGGAACACCGCGGCTATTCGCCATTTGCTGTGCGGTGATCGGCAGCACCTGCATTAGGCCGACCGCCCCGGCACCGCTGACGGCGGTGCGGCGGAACGAGGATTCCTGGACGATGTGGCCGAAGGCGAGGGCGGGATCGACCCGCCAGCCGTTCATCGGCCGCCATTTGGGGTTCGGATAGCGATCGGTGGCGTCGGAGCGAGCACCCCATTGCCCATTGTTCGCGAGCCAAAGCTGCGCCGCGGGAAGATCGAGCCGCTTGGCGAGCTGGATAAGCGCGTGATGTTCGGAGTTGAGGCCGATCTTGGCCTGATGGCGCAAAAGCTCCTCGGCAAGCGCTGGCTCGCCGATGCGAGCGAGCTCGACTGCGCGCTGCACGTTGGGCAGATTGTCGATCGGGGGATCATTGCCGACGAATGGATCGTCGACGAGCCGCGTCGACAGGCCAAGCGTTTCGCGCGCGAGCAGGCCATAGAAGCTTTCGCTTGCCTCGGCCGTATTCGCAGCGGATCGCAGCAGGCCTTCGACCGTGCGCGGCCGGCCAGCCGCCTGTTCTGCACGGGCGGCCCAGTAAAAGCCGGCTGCCTTCAGTTCGCGTTGAGGGGCGAGCGCTGCAACCTGCTGAAAGGTGGCGGACGCGGCGTTGAAATCATTAAGACGCCAAGATGCGAGCGCGGAAATCCACGCCGCCTGGCTGGCCCATTCCCCAGTCGAGCCCTGGCGCCACGTGTCGGCAACCCGTCTCGCGTCAAGATCGAGCCCGTTAACGTAGTAGGCAAAGGCGACGCGTTGGCCTGCTTCAGCGCGAGCCTCGACCGACAGGAAGGGGGCGTAGGTCAGCAACTGCGCTTCTGCGCCCGCCGCGTCGTTGGTCTTGATCAGCGGGTCCAGCGCAGTGCGAAGCTGGTCGGCATAAGGCTCGCCAGTCACCGGCTTGGCTTTGTAGCGGACGGGCGCGGAGCCGAGGTTGAACGTTTGTTTTGGCGTGACGACGGGCGGCGCGGCCAAGGCGCCGCGGCGAAGAGTCATCGCTGCCAGCTGCGTTGCCTGCGGCAGCTCGGGCGCTTCGGCGAGGAGCGCCTGTAGAGACCCCAGATCGACGACCGGCGATCCCTTCGCGGTGTATAGTTCGGCCTTTGCGACGGGTGTGAGAATATTGCGGGGGAGGGTGGCAATGCCCGCCTGCGCCGACGCCCAATTGCCGGCGTCGATCGCATCGAACACGCCGCGCCAATCCTTCGGCACAATGAGGCTCGCAGCCGGGACCGTCGGAGCAGGAATCGCGGGAGGTCCCGAGAGAACGGCAGGCTTCTGACCACTCGTCGCTGGGCCGAGTACCGGAACCACCGTCTCATAGGTCGGCCACGCGACCTTTGGTGCCGGAGGTGCCGCCGAAGGGCTCGGCGTCGCGGGAAGAGGCGTGGTCGGCAGCGGTGCCAGCGGATCCGCGGTTTGGGCAAAGCCCGGCACAGCCCAGATCAAGGTGCCCAAAGCAAGCAGACCCGACTTCAAGACTCATCCTCCATGAGCAGCAACAAATCCTTCCATGCCAAGGACTTGTTTGAGGGTTGATTAATCAGATGGCGGGGATGGAAGGTGGCGACCGTGCGCACGCCTTCGACCTTGTAGACATGGCCGCGGGCCTGGGCGAGCGGCTTGCCGAGCAGCGCCTGGGATGGCCCGTCGCCGAACAGTAGAAGGCGGGATGGCTTCGCGAGCTTGATGTGTTGCCGCGCAATTTCGGCGCATTCTTCACGCTGCGCGGGGGTCATCCGCGCGCCCGGCGCATTGAAGCAGGAAAGGGAGGCGCTGTACGCCCGCTCTGGCGCGATCTTGATGGCCGCCAACATACGCTTGGCGAGTTCCCAAGAATCTCCGCCGATCGGCTGTCCGGATGCAAAGTCTTCGAGCGTCGGCGCCTCGGTCAACAGCATGATCTCGGCGTTTTCGGGACCATGCGGCATGATCCGCCGGGCGGTCGCAGAAGCGAGCGGGAGCTTCGTCGAACTGGCAAGCCAATCTTGCAGGGCTGCCAGCGTTTCGTGCGATGGCGGCGCGACATTCGCTTCGGGAAGGGGCTCGCTCGGTGAGGCCGGCTTGCGCGGTTGCGGCGGGAGTAGCCAATTGCGCGGCTCTTCCTGGACGGCGACATCGACGCCCGCCTGTAGCCACCAGCCCAATGCGCTGCGTGCTTCGGCCTCGCCGATCACCCCATCATCCTCCCCACGCTCGCACCCTCTCCGGCATTGACGCCACGGTCAAGGAATGGGCAGTGGATAAGAGTCAAAATGTGTGAGTTGCGCGGCAGGATGAAGGGGAACGGATGAGCGAACGCGAATCCATGGCGTATGACGTGGTCATCGTCGGTGCAGGGCCAGCAGGGCTGGCCGCCGCCATCCGGCTGAAGCAGCTGGCGCAAGCAGCCGGAAGCGAGATCAGCGTTTGCATCCTCGAGAAAGGCAGCGAGGTCGGCGCGCACATCCTGTCGGGCGCGGTGGTCGACCCAAAGGCGCTGAATGAGCTAATTCCGGACTGGAAGGAAAAGGGTTCGCCGCTCACCGTTCCGGTCACCGAGAATCATCATTGGGTCCTGACCAAGAAGGGCAAGTTCGGCCTTCCCGAAATGCTGATGCCGCCGTTCATGCGGAATCACGGCACCTACACGGTGAGCCTCGGCAATCTGTGCCGCTGGCTGGCCAGCCAGGCGGAGGAGTTAGGTGTCGAGATCTTCCCGGGATTCCCCGCGGCCGAGATCCTGTACAATGACGACGGGTCCGTGAAGGGTGTGGCGACCGGCGATGTGGGTATTGCCCGCGATGGCAGCCACCGTCCCGACTATCAGCCGGGAATGGAACTGCACGCCAAGTACACCTTCATGGCGGAGGGTGCGCGGGGACATCTGACCAAACGCCTGACCGAACTCTTCAACCTCCGCGAGGAAAGCGGCCCTCAGGTTTATGGTCTTGGAATCAAGGAATTGTGGGAGATCCCTGCCGAGAAGCATAAGCCAGGGCGAGTAATCCACACGCAAGGCTGGCCGCTCGACGATGCCTGGGGTGGGGGCTTTCTCTACCACCAGGAGAACAACCAGGTCGCGCTCGGCTTCGTAGTGGCGCTCGATTACGCCAACCCGCATCTGTCGCCGTTCGAAGAGATGCAGCGGTGGAAGACGCACCCGGCAATCCGGGCCGAGATCGAGGGCGGACGCCGTGTCTCCTACGGTGCGCGGGCCATCAACGAAGGCGGTTATCAGGCCATCCCGAAGCTCGTTTTTGCTGGTGGCGCGCTGATCGGTTGCGCGGCGGGGTTCGTGAACGTCCCGCGGATCAAAGGCACGCATACGGCGATGAAGTCGGCCATGATCGCCGCGGAATCCGCGTTCCAGGCGATCCAGGCCGGACGCGCCAGCGATATTCTCGAGGATTATCCGCCCGCGCTGCACAAGAGCTGGGTGTCGCAGGAATTGTACGGTGTGCGGAACGCGCAGCCGGCGGTGGCGCACTGGGGTGGCTTTGCCGGCACACTCTACGCGGGTCTCGACCTTTGGTTGAACGCCCTGAAGATCGGCGTGCCGTGGACCCTCAAGCACAAGCCCGATCATACCCGGCTGCGGCGCAAGGATGCTTCCGCGCCGATCGTCTATCCGAAGCCGGACGGAGTGCTGACGTTCGACCGGCTGTCGTCGGTGTTCATCTCGAACACCAATCATGAGGAAGACCAGCCGGTTCATCTGACGCTCAAGGACGCGGACATACCGACGGCCATCAACCTGCCGGTCTACGACGGCCCGGAGCAGCGTTATTGCCCGGCAGGCGTCTATGAATTCGTGGGAGCCGAAACCGGTGAGCCGAGACTGCAGATCAACGCGCAGAACTGCGTCCACTGCAAGACCTGCGACATCAAGGACCCGACCCAGAACATCAACTGGGTCACTCCCGAAGGTGGCGGAGGCCCCAATTACCCGAACATGTAAGTTGCTGGCTGGAGCCGCAGTAGCGGCTCTTGCGCTGGTGCCCACGGCGGTCGAGGCACGAATTGCCGTGAGCGAGCCCGCACGCACCTATGTGCAGGCGCGGGCCGCCTCGATGAATGGCGATCATGCGCGCGCGGCCGAATTGCTCGCCGCCTTGTCAGCGAGCCTGCCGGGTCAGCCGGAACTTGCGAAGCGCGCGTTGGCGGAAGCGATGGGCGCGGGCCAGATGGACCTCGCCATCGCGCTTGCGAGCAAAGTGCCGGCGGCCAAGCTGCCCGGAGACGCGCGACTGCTGATGGCTGCGGAGGAGATTCGGCGGAAACGACCCGAACGGGCCAACGCCTGGCTGAATGCGACCCGCGACAGTGGCGACCTGACGTTCCTCTTACCGCTAGTGAACGCGTGGGCGGCCGCCGACCGGAATGATATGGCAGGCGCCCTTGCTGCGCTCGATCAGATTGCCGGGGGCAACCTTCTCGTGCCACTCGCTGCGGAAGAGCGGGCACTGATCCTGTTGCGCTTCAAGCGCACAGCCGAGGCAGAGCCTTATGCGCGCGCGGCCGTCGGGCGCGGCGGCGCGCGCGAAGACCGGCTCCGCCTGGCGTTTGCGGACGGCTTCCTGGCGGCGGGCGATCGCCAGCGCGCGTTGATGATCGTTGAGGGCATGGGCGCTGGGGAAACCGCTGCTCGCGCCCGGATCAATGCCGGACGTAGTGGCGGGCAGGCAATTGACACGCTGCCCAAGGCTTATGGCGAAGTGCTGGCGGCGTTCGGCGCCGACCTCACGCGGCTGCAGCGGGGATCCGCGCCGATCGGGCTTGTGCAAGTTGCCCGGTACATCAATCCGAAGAGCAGCAGCACGGTTGCATTGCTGGCGCTGCTGCTGGCCGGTCAGGATCGGACTGACGAGGCGCTAACGTTGCTTCGGTCGGTGCCGGCTGACGATCCGCTAATCTCTCAAGTCCGCGACGTTCAGACGCGAATCCTGACGGACAACAAGCGGTATGACGAAGCCTATCGCATCGCGGCGGCAGCGGCGGGTTCGCCGGCGGCCGAGGCAATCGATTTTTCGAGGTTCGGCGACGTTCTGCAGGCGATGAAACGCAGCGGCCCCGCTGCCGACGCCTACGCCCGCGCCATCGCGTTGGCGCAGAAAGGATCAGGGCAGAGCGACCTGTGGACGCTGCTCTTGCTGCAGGCTGGCGCGTTGGAGGATGCCAATCGCTGGCCCGAGGCACGCGCCGCACTGCAGCGGGCGCTGGCGATCGCGCCGGATCAGCCGCTGCTGCTGAATTTCATGGGGTACGGCCAGCTAGAACGCGGTGAAAACCTCGATTCCGCCGAGGCGATGATCCGCAAGGCGAGCGAGCTCGCGCCGGACGATGCGTCGATCGCGGATTCACTGGGTTGGGCGCAATTCAAGCGCGGCAAGACGGACGAGGCCATCGTGACTCTGCAGAGGGCGGCGGAGAAGGATCCTGGGCAAGCGGAGATCCAGGAGCATCTGGGCGACGCGCTGTACAAGTCCGGACGGCGGCTGGAGGCGCGCTTTGCTTGGAACGCGGCGCTGGTCACGGCCGAGGACGACGTCGCGGGCCGCGTGAAGGCCAAGCTGGCGAGCGGGCTGACGACGGCCAACGCCGCGCCGTGAGCGCACCATCGCGCGAGATTGCGCCAGCCAAGCTCAATCTTGCGCTGCACGTCCGCGGGAAGCGAAGTGACGGGCGCCACGATATCGAAACCATCTTTGCCTTTTGCACCGATGGCGACCGATTGAGCGCCGAGCCGGCCAATGAGTTCGCGCTAAGCGTCAGCGGGCCGTTCGCGGCGGATATTGGCGACGACAACCTCGTGGTGACGGCCGGGCGGCTTTTGGCGGAGGCGGCAGGTCGTCCGCTTGGCGCGGCGATGGTCCTGGACAAGCGCCTGCCGGTCGCGTCGGGCGTAGGCGGCGGGTCGGCCGACGCGGCTGCGGCGCTGCGGCTACTGACTGCGATGCACCGGCTCGATCCTGCGCTTGCACAACAGGTGGCTCCGCTCCTGGGTAGCGACGTGCCGGCGTGCCTGCTGAGTCTGCCGATGCGCGGCAAGGGCGCGGGCGATGAGCTTCATCCGATCGACCTACCGGATCTGTCGGGAACCCCGGTGTTGCTTGTAAATCCACGCATCCCGCTGTCGACGGCAGCGGTATTCGGTGCTTGGGATGGACAGGATCGCGGCGCTTTGAGCGATTGGCGCGAAGGACGGAACGACCTGGAAATCCCGGCCATCGCCCTGGTCCCAGAGATTTCGGAGGTATTGGCCTGGCTTCGCGCGCGGCCCGGAGTTTCCTTTTCCCGAATGTCGGGCTCGGGCGCGACGTGCTTCGCGCTTTTCGAGGACGAGGCATCCCGGGACGCGGCCGCCGAGGAAGTCCCCGAACACTGGTGGCGCCTCGCGACGTTCCTGCGCTAGGGCCGTCACATGACACCGCGCCCCATCTTGACGGCGGAAGCCATGCGCGCGGCGGAACAGCGCGCGATAGACAGCGGCAGCAGCGTTACGGAATTGATGGAGCGGGCAGGGGCCGGACTCGCAGAGGCGGTATTTCGTTTCGCCGGACCGATGCCGACCCTCATATTGTGCGGACCGGGCAACAATGGAGGTGACGGCTACGTCGCTGCGCGCGTTCTGGCCGAACGCGGGGTGGCGGTTCGCGTCGCAGCCGTGAGCGAGCCAAAGACTGAGGCTGCCATTGCAGCGCGATCCCGTTGGGGCGGGCAGATCGAACCGCTGGGGCCCGGGACAGCCGCTGCTCCGCTTCTGATCGACGCCCTGTTTGGCACGGGGTTGAAGCGCGGACTGGATGACACTGTTTCCGAACAGCTTAGCCGGCTTTGCCACGACGCGGTCGCAAATGTGGCTTGCGACCTGCCAAGCGGGATCGCGACCGACAGTGGTGACGAACTGAGTGCCGTTCCAGCATTCGATTTGACGGTCGCCCTGGGGGCGCTGAAGCCTGCGCATCGGCTTTCCCCCGCCATCCACAAAATGGGGCGCGTGGCAGTCGTGGACCTCGGTCTGGACGCGGCTAGCCAGTGGCATGAGATCGCCGCACCGAGGTTGCCAGCGCTTCAAGCGGACGGCCACAAATATACCCGCGGGCTGGTCCATGCGCTCGCCGGCATGATGCCGGGAGCAATTGCGCTTGCCGCTACAGCGGCGGCGCGCGCGGGGGCGGGATATGTTCGCGTCAGCACGTCGCGCGCGATCGAGGGCTTGCCGTCCTCGGTTGTGCAGGTCGGCGACGGCAAGGTGAACGACCCACGGGTCGGGTGCCTGCTGGTGGGCCCCGGGCTCGGCGATCTGCCGCAGGTTTTGACATTGGCGCTAACGTCGCGCGCACCCAAGGTGATCGACGCCGATGCCATCACCCATCTGGGCGATCCGGCGCGGCTTAAGGGACAAGATGCCGTCATGACGCCACATGATGGCGAGTTCGCAAAGCTTTTCGGAGAATTGCCCGGGGACAAGCCGACTAGGGCCCTGGAAGCCGCGCGGCGGTCTGGTGCGGTAATCGTCTACAAGGGTGCGGACACGTTGGTGGCGTCGCCCGACGGTCGCCTGGGCTTTTCTCCTCCGGCGCCGGCATGGCTGGCGACCGCAGGGACCGGAGACGTGCTTTCGGGGATTATCGCGTCAATGCGCGCGCGGGGCCTGCCGGCGTTCGAAGCGGCTTGCGCGGGCGTGTGGCTGCATGGGCGCGCGGCGGAGGCTGCCGGACCGGGAATGATCGCGGATGATCTGGCGCGCGCAATCCCCAAAGTCATTGGCGCGATCGCATGAACGAGCCGATTGTTAGGCTTGCGGCGCGTGGCGATGGCGTGACGCCGAGCGGACGGCACGTGGCCTTTGCTGTCCCCGGCGATGCGGTCCTGGACGATGGTGCCCTGGCCTTCGGGCCGCATCATCAAGAGCCACCCTGCAGGCATTTCCCGGAGTGCGGCGGTTGTCAGCTGCAGCACGCTGATGATGAGGTCTACCGTGACTTCCTCGTCTCGCGAGTTGAGAATGCGCTGAGCCAGCATGGGATCGAAACCGCGATCCGGCCACCGCACCTGTCGCCGCCGCGGAGCAGGCGGCGAGCAGCATTGAAGGCCATGAGCGTCGGCCAGCGCGTGCTGATCGGTTTCAACGCCGCTCAGTCGCACCGCATCGTCGATATGCACGAATGTCACGTTCTGCGGCCCGAGCTGTTCGAACTGATAGAGCCGCTTCGCCACCTGCTGAACGGGATGATCCACCCCAAGCGGGTCGCGGAGGTTCAGCTGACGCTGCTGGATCGCGGCGTGGACGTTCAGCTCAAGAGCGTCCCGGCGGGGCGCCTCACCGAGATCGAGGCGCTGACGTCGTTTGCCATGGACTACCAGCTCGCGCGGCTGGGCGTCGATCGCGGCCTTGGGCCGGAAGCACTTTACGAACCGATACCCGCGACCATCGTCCTCGCGGGCGTCCCTGTCGCGTTCGCGCCCGGAAGTTTCCTGCAGGCAACCGAGGATGGCGAGAGAGCATTGCTGGAAGCAGTGGAAGAGGCCGTAGCGGGTAGCGGACCGACCGCGGACCTATTCGCGGGGCTGGGGACTTTCGCCCTCGGCATTGGCGCCACTTATGCGGCAGAAGCTTCACGCGACGCGGCGGCCGCCCTGCAACGCGCGGCGCCGGCGATGAAGGTCGAGCATCGGGACCTTTACCGCAGGCCGCTGGAGCCAATCGAGCTCAAACCGTTTGGTTCGGTCGTGCTCGATCCCCCGCGGGCGGGCGCAACCGAGCAGATCGAGGCTCTCGGCAGGTCATCCGTAGGACGGATCGCCTACGTCAGCTGTAATCCGGCGACTTTCGCGCGAGACGCCGAAATTTTGCTCCGTGGCGGTTATCGTCTGGAGTGGGTCCAGCCGGTCGGCCAGTTCCGCTGGTCCACCCATGTCGAGCTGGCGGCGTGCTTCACCCGTGGATGAGCGCCATTGCTGCGTGAAGCGTTAGTGCGATGAGGCAGAGGCTACTTAAGCCAAATAAGACAAGCCGATAGCGGACTATATTGACGGTTGATTGCAATATGCTGTGGACGACTCTCAGCCCAACATAGGCCCATGCGAGCCAGACATTGATGACGGCGTCGAAGCCCATGAGGATTAGCGCGAATACGATCGCGTAGAAGATCGTCGGCTGTTCAACGAGATGCGCGTAATTATGCGCTTTCCACTGAGCACGCGGATCGGCACGACCTTCGAGGTCCTGACCGCGCGCACCGTTGGGGATGGTCGTCGGTTTGATACCCAACCGTCGAAATTCAGCAGCACGGGCGATCGCCATCCACCCCATGACCAGCAAGGTCCAGGCAACCAGCGCTACGACGGGTCCGAGCAGCGGACTATGATGCATGAAAAACCCTCCCCCAGAGCTTGTCCGAGGGAGGGTGCTTCAGATCGTTTCGCTTTGCAATCGACTTAGTCGAACAGCTTCGCGAAGCGGCGCTTCTCGCGGTTGCGCCAGGCGCCGCGGTGGTACGCGTCGCTGGCGAGGAGCGGGAGTACGCTGGTGGCTTCGGCGAACACCATCTGCTCCATCGCGGTCGAGACCTTGCCCCAGCTCGCCGCTTCCTGGAGCGTCGAGGAGGAGCAGGCGCCGTCGCGCACGTCGGCGACCGTGATCTGCACGGCATATTTGTGCACTTCGACATCGTCGTGGCCGAGGATTTCGGCGCAGACGACGGTGTCCTGCGTGAAGTTCTTCGGCACGCCGCCGCCGATCATCAGCAGGCCGGTGGTGCCGGCCTTGATCTTGATGTCGGTCAGTTCGCGGAAGTCGGCGATGGCGTCGAGCACCATGTAGTGGCCGCCGCGCTTCATGGCGTCGACCTGGTGCTTGACGAGGCCGAAGCCGGCCGATGAGTCGACGAACGCCGGGCAGAAGATCGGCACGTCATGCTCGTAGGCGAGCTGGACGAGGCTGCCCTGCTTCTTGGCATTCCCTTCGCTCAGCCACTTGCCCATCTCGCGGATGAAGGCGCGGCTCGAGTAGGCGCGGGGCTCCAGGCTGTCGGCGATCTTGCCGATCGTGAAGTCGCAATCCTGCAGTTGCTGCTCGTCGATGTACGTGTCGTAGATGCGGTCGATGTAGAGCGAGCGCAGCGTATCATCGTCAGGAATTTCATTGGCTTGGTAGTGCTTGTGACCAAGCGCTTCGAAGAAATCCATGTCGACGATCGAGGCGCCCGTGGCGACGAGCGCGTCGACCATGTTCGACTTCACCAGCTCGGCATAGAGATCCATGCAGCCGCCGGCCGAGGTGGAGCCCGCGATCACCAGGATGATCGAGCAATCCTTGTCCTCCAGCATCGTGTTGTAGATGCCGGTAGCGCGCGACAGGTCGCGGCTGGTGAAGCTCATCTTGCCCATCGAATCGATGATCGGGCGGGCGTCGAACTTGGTGATGTCGATATGCTCGATCGGGGTCGCGAGCAGCTCCGCCTTGCGGGTGTCGTTGATCCGCTCGGCGTCCTGAACCTTGTTCAGCGTATCGGCTTCCATCTTCATGCTCCAATAGGTCTTCGAGGCGCGAAACAGCGCGCCGGGTACGGGCATGTCGTTCAATTGCGGGGGACAGCCTCACCCCGAAAGTGCCAGATGCGCTTAGCTTCCCTCCCGCCGCAGCGGAAGGGTAAGCCTACATCTGGACGACGTTGGTCCTTGCGGGCGCTGTAGCGCCGTAGAGGCTCGCCATCGGCTCGTCGTCGACCACCACGGCTTCGACCGCGCCGAAGCCGTTGAACTGAGTGCGCATCGCGCAGCCATAGGCGCCGAGCATGCCGACTTCGATATAGTCGCCGACATTGACGTCACCCGGCAGCTCGAACGGGCCGGTCATCTGGTCGAGGTCGTCACACGTCGGGCCGTAGAAGCTGAAGCTCATCGGGCGGACGTGCGATTCCGGCTCGCGGATCAGCGTGACGGGATAGCGCCAGCCGATGTGTGCCGCATCGAACAGCGCGCCGTAGGCGCCGTCGTTGATGTACAGCTCATCGCCGCGGCGCTTTTCGACGCGCACGAGGACGCTGGCGTACTCCGCACACAGCGCGCGGCCCGGCTCGCACCACAGTTCGGCCGAATAGCTGATCGGCAGCGCTTCGAACGCGTGGTGGATGACCGCGAAATAGGTCTCGAGCGGTGGCGGCTCCATGCCCGGATACCAGGACGGGAACCCGCCACCGACATCGACGATGTCGACGGTGACCGCGGCTTCGACGATCGCCTCGCGGACGCGCGCCATGGCTTCGGCGAAGGCCGCCGGCGTCATCGCCTGGCTGCCGACATGGAAGCAGATGCCGAGCGCGTCGGCTGCCTGGCGGGTCGCCATGAGCAGGCTCGCGACATCACGCGGATCGGCGCCGAACTTGGATGCCAGGCTCAGCTTGGAATGCTCCGAGCTGACGCGGATGCGGACCAGCAGGTTGAGATCGGTGGCAGCGACGCCGTCGGTCGACGTCGCGCGGACGATCTTCTCCAGCTCTTCGACCGTATCAAGGCTGAAGGTGCGCACCCCGTGGCCGAAATAGGCCTCCGCGATCGCTTCCTCGGCCTTTACGGGATGCATGAAGCAGAGCGCCGCGTCGGGCAGGGTGTCATGAACCAGCCGCACTTCGCCGATCGACGCGACATCGTAATGCGTGACGCCGGCTTCCCACAGCACGCGGAGAAGGTCCGGCGAGGGGTTGGCCTTGACCGCGTAAAGCGAGCGGCCTGGGAACTTCTCGACGAAGAAACGGGCAGCGCGCCGCGCGGCGTGCGGACGCAGCAAGGTAACCGGCTGGACCGGGCGTTGCATGGCGATGGCGGCAGCCCCCCGGCTACCGGTTGGGGCGGACGCTAGCCCCAGCGCGCGATGGTCGTGGTGCAATTCAAGGGACCTCCAACAGGAACATTCGACGGAAGCTGCCTTGCGGTTGGAAGTCCCATGGGGCAGCGGAGGCGCGATATATGTAGGGGGGTCCCCCCTGTAAAGTTACTTTGGACCCCCAAGCGAGATTTGCGGCAGTTTTGTCGTCAAACTGCAACGGTTCGGCGAAAGGACAGGGTTATCAATAGCTTAAATCCAGCAGCGAGCGTGACTCGCGAGGATGTAATTGCCGCGGGTGAGCGAATCCGGGGCGAAGTCGAGCGGACGCCACTGATCGATAGCGATGTCGGCGGGACTCGCGTGTGGCTGAAATGCGAATCGCAACAGACTGGCGGCGCGTTCAAATTGCGCGGCGCGACCAACCGCCTGCTGCAACTGACCGCCGAGGAGCGGGAGCGCGGGGTCGTCGCTTTTTCGTCCGGAAATCACGCGCGAGGCGTGGCAATCGCGGCGCGGCGGCTGGGGATCAAGGCCGTCATCGTGATGCCGGCCGATGCTCCCAAGGTGAAGATCGACGGCACCCGAGGCGAAGGCGCGGAGATCATATTCTTCGATCGCCGCACGGAGAGCCGCGAGCAGATTGCCGCGCGGATCGCCGGTGAAACCGGAGCGACTGTCGTTCCCAGCTTCGACGATCCGGCGATCGTCGCCGGTCAGGGGACAGCTGGACTGGAGATCGTTGAGCAGCTGGGTGTTGCGCCGGCGCGGATCGTCATCCCTTGCGGCGGCGGCGGATTGGCGGCGGGTATCGCGCTGGCCGTGCCGGAAGCGGAAATCGTCATCGTCGAGCCGGCAGGTTGGGACGATATGGGGAGGTCCCTCGATGGCGGCGAGATCGTGCCTGTCGAGCCCGATGCACCGAACACCTTCTGCGACGCGCTCCAGACGCCGCGCGTATCTCCGATCACCTTTGGCATCCTGAAGGACCGCGCGGCGAAGGCCGTGTCGGTCACCGACGAGGAAGCCGCCGCCGCGATCCGTTTCGCGTGGGAGCGGCATGGGCTCGTCGTCGAGCCGGGTGGCGCAGTGGCGCTCGCAGCTATCCTGTCGGACAAGATCGGTCCGCTGGACGGGACAGTCGTGCTGCTGTCGGGTGGGAACGTCGATCCGGCGCTGCACGCGCGGATCATCGCCTAGGCGACGTTGCGCGCCTTGTATTCGCCGGGATCGAGATGGACCGGGCTGGAGCGCTCGACGGCCTTGGTCAGCTCTTCGAGTTCGAGAGCGAGGGTCTTGAGTTCGGCCGCAAGGAAGCGCCGCTCATTTTCAGCCACCGATTCCGAGGCATCGATCAGCGTGTCGAGCATCATGGCGATGCACGGCAGGATCGTTTCTTCGATCCGCTCGAACGCTTCGTCGAGGCGTGCCTGCTGGTCGGAGGACGGCATACGGCCTTATCGCCGATCCGTAGTTAAACGATTGTGAAAACCGGGGGGTATCTTGTCTAGTCTTGCGCATGGAGCGCTGGCGCTCGCGATGATCGCCGCCATCCTACTGCTCGCCGGCGGGGCGAAGCTGGTGCTGGCGCGTCAGACCCGAAGCCGCGGGATCCTGATGATCGCCGCGGCCCTGGTTCTGATCATGAACGTGATGATCTGGACGGTATAGCCGGCTTGATCGGGTCAGTGGCCAGCCGCATGTCGAGATAGTCGTCGACCGACTTCATCAGCAGATCGAGCTCGTTCGCGAAGAAATGGTTCGCGTTGGGGATGAGGTCGTGGTTGATCGTGATGTGCCGCTGCGTACGGAGCTTGTCGACCAGCTTCTGAACCGCGCTTGGGGTGACGACCTCGTCCGCCTCACCCTGGATGATGATTCCCGATGACGGGCAGGGTGCGAGGAAGCTGAAGTCATACATGTTCGCGGGCGGCGCAATCGAGATAAAGCCGCGAATCTCCGGACGGCGCATCAGCAGCTGCATGCCGATCCACGCGCCGAAGCTGACGCCGGCAACCCAGGTCGTCTCCGCTTCGGGATGGATCGACTGGACCCAATCGAGCGCGCTGGCGGCGTCGGATAGCTCGCCGATGCCGTTGTCAAAGATCCCCTGGCTCTTGCCGACGCCGCGGAAGTTGAAGCGGAGCGTCGCAAAGCCGCGCTTCACGAAGGTTTGATAGAGCAGCTGAACAATCTTGTTGTTCATCGTGCCGCCCGCCTGCGGGTGCGAATGCAGGATCAGCGCGACGGGTGCGCGGGGGCGGGTGCCGGGATGAAAACGTCCTTCGAGACGGCCTTCGGGGCCAGGAAAAATGACTTCGGGCATGAAAGTGCGGTTCGCTCGCGAATAATGTGGCCCGCGCGCGGGTGCGCAGCGGCGTCCGACCCTATATAGGGAGGGGCGTTCATGTGGCAATCGGAAGGAAACCGGGCAAATTGAAGCAGCGCGTCTATCTCGATCACGCAGCAACCACGCCGATCGTCCCGGAGGCGCGCGAGGCGATGGTTCGGGCGATGGAAGCCTGGGCAAATCCTAGTTCACCCCATGCTGAAGGGAGGGCGGCGCGCGCAATCCTCGAGCAGTCCCGCAAGACAATCGCCCAGGTGCTCGGCTGGCGTCATGACGTCATCTTTACGAGCGGCGCCAGCGAGTCCGTCGAGATTGCGGCCCACCGGGCGAAGATCGCGGGCCGAGCCCATGGCGCGACGGAGCATCCGATCGTGGGCCATGCGATGGGTCCGACCTCGCACGTCATCGCGGTCATGCCGGACGGCTTGATCGACGAAGCTGCGCTGGATCGCATTCTCGATGACGGGCCCGCGCTGATCGCGATTCAGCAGGTTAACAACGAGACCGGCGTCATCCAGCCGCTGGATCGTCTGACGCCAAAGATCCGCGAGGCTGGATCGCTGCTGCTATCCGACTGTGCGCAGAGTGCGAACAAGCTGCCGCTGCCCGATGCGGACTTCATCGCGGCCTGCGGTCACAAGCTTGGCGGACCGCCGGGCGTCGGCGTCCTTCTGGTGCGCGATCTCGCGACGCTGGAAGCGGTGGGTGGGCAGGAGCTGGGTTACCGTCGCGGTACGCAGGACGCACCCTCCGCGTCTTCGTTCGCCGCGGCCGTCGCTGCACGGCCGTATGACATGAATCGGCTGAACCGATTGCGCGCTCGCCTGGAAGAAGGCGTCAGAGCGCAGGGCGGACAGGTCATAGCCGAGAACAGCCCACGCATTCCGACGATTGGCGCTGTCTCGATGCCGGGCGCGTCCAACGCCGCCTTGCTCGTGCAATTCGACCTTGCCGGAATCGCGGTCTCGGCGGGAAGCGCCTGTTCTTCGGGCAAGATGAAGAAAAGCGCGGTCCTCGAAGCAATGGGTGTTGACCAGGCGACGGCGGACGGATTCCTGCGCATAAGCTTTGGACCTTCGACGTCAGAAGCCGATGTCGACGCCTTTCTGACCGAGTGGCAGAAGATCGCCGGCCGGGTTCAATCGTGCGCGGCATGATCTACCTCGATTACCAGGCAACGACGCCGGTCGCGCCGGAAGTGGCGCGCGCAATGCAGCCCTGGATTGAGGACAAGTTCGCCAATCCGCATTCTCCATCGCGATGGGGCTACGAAGCCGCGGCTGCAATCGAGGTCGCGCGCAAACAGGTCGAGGATGCTGTCGGCTTAAGCGGGGGAGGCGTCGCATTTACCGGAAGCGCGACAGAGGCGCTGAACTGGGCGCTGAAAGGGACAATCGAGAATTCGCGCGGCGGTCGCCATCGGGTGATTACCGTCGCCACCGAGCATGCAGCCGTTCTGGATACGTGCGAATGGCTGAACGGGCGCGGCGCCGAGGTGACCGTCTTGCCAGTTAACCGCGATGGACTGATCGATCTCGACCAGCTCGCCGAGCTACTGGACGATCGCGTCGCGTTGATCGCGGTAATGCTGGTCAATAATGAGATCGGTGTCACTCAACCGATCTCGGCGATTGCGCAATTGGCCCATCAGCATGGCGCTTTGATGCTCTGCGATGCGGTTCAGGGGTTCGGTCGCATCGATATTTGCGAGGGGCCCGATCTGGTCGCGATCTCCGCCCACAAAATCCATGGACCTAAGGGGATCGGCGCATTGTGGATGCGGACCGGCTACGAGCCTGCGCCGCTGATCCATGGCGGCGGGCAGGAGCGGGGACTACGGTCGGGGACCTTGTCGCCGGCACTGTGCGCCGGTTTCGGCGCCGCGGCGAAACTCGCGCAGTCGCGCCGGACGAGCGATCATGATCACGTCGAGACGCTGTGGCGCACAGCACTGGACGCCCTTGGCCCGGACTGGATCATTAACGGTTCGATGCACGACCGCTATCACGGAAACCTGAATATCCGACGGAAGGGCCTGGATGCAGCGCGGATCCTCGCGGATTTGCGTGACATCGCTTTCTCACTCGGGTCGGCATGCGCGAGCGGCTCTGGTCGGCCAAGCCACGTCCTGAAAGCCATCGGTCTCGATCAGCCCGAGGCGCGCGCTTCGATCCGCCTTGGCTTCGGCCGCTACACCGGGGAAGCCGAGTTGGCGGAGGCGTGCAAGAGACTTACTCAAGCGGCGTTAGCGCAGGAAAAGCTTCACGCATGACCCGGGTGCGGTTTCTTCGACCTGACGGTTCGTTGGATAAGGAAGTGGGAGCGGACGTGGGGCAGCGGCTGCTCGATGTCGCGTGGGCCGCGCGTGAGCCGCTTGAGGGGGCGTGCGAGGGCGTGATGGCCTGCTCGACGTGTCACGTTATTGTCGACCCAGCAGATTTCGAGCGGTTACCGCCTGCCAGCGAGGAAGAGGAGGACTTACTCGATCTCGCCGCGCACGCGACGCGAACTTCGCGCCTGGCATGTCAAATCATGATTACCGGCGACTTGGATAGCTTGACCGTGAGAATCCCGCCCGAAGCCCGCAACTGGATGGGGCGTTAATTTCCGCCACCCGGAAGCGCGCTTTCATCGACGTCATTGCGGTTCGGCTTATTTGGCGCCGCGGGCGGCGCCGGCCTGACGTTTTCCAGGCCATTCAGAGTCAGATAGCCCTTGTGGTCGAGGTCGAGCGCGAGAAATCGCTGGCTGGCGGCCTGACGGAACTCGGCGACGGAAATTCCACGATTGAAGTTGGAATCGGCCGAGACCACTGGCTCCGGAAGGTCGAGTAACCCGAAACGTCCGGCGCCTTGCTGCGGAGCTCCGTCGGCTGACTGAAAGAATTTTGGCTTCCGCTTCTTGTAGCCTTCCGGCCCCGCGCCTTCCATCAGCCCGTAACTCGAGCCGCTGATGACTTCAGGTGCGATAGCGGTCTCGTAGTGGGTGATCTCGTCCGGATCGATCTCGCCGTCATGATTGGTGTCGAGCACCTTATGAAAGCGCTCTGCGTCCTGCTGCATTTCCGAAAGCGTCAGACGTCCATCGTGATTCGAATCCGCCTGCTGGAACCAAGCGGCCAACTGGTCGTCACCGCGCGTTTTGGGGCGGAAGGGTTCCCCCATCGGGCTGATGAAGGTTCGGGTCCAGCGGCGCGAGGGCTCCGGCTGCACGACGGGAGTGGCAGCCTGCGCAGCAAAACCAAGCAACATGATCGCAATTGGCATCGTAGGACTTTCAGTTCAGATTCTTGTTATCTGCCCACTTGTTGAGCGGGCGGGAAGTCATTGGTTCGTCAATCTTGCGGATCCGCCGGCAAGCCATTGCCGACCCGCTTATCAGGATCTTCTACACGCCCACGAGACCGCTTCTTCGCCACGGCCCAGTTCGCGGCGCGCATGGCCTGCATGTCGCTGAGAAACAGTCGGCCAACGTGCCGCTTGTCGAGCAGATTGAACCGCTGGAGCGCCGCCTGGCGGAATTCAGCTCGTGAAACGCCGCGATTGAAATCGGTGTCGGCGGCGGCGACGGGTTCTGGCAGATTGAGGAGCGAATAGCGCGCCGCTCCTTGCAAGCTACCGCCAAGACCAAGCTGCCGAGCCTCGTCCCTGCCACGTTGATCGCGACCATTTCGCGAAAGTGGCTGTCCGTCGAGGCCGGTTTGATGCGCGTCCGGTGCTGCGGCATCGCCTTGAGCTCGTTTGGTGCGCGACATGACCTGCACGTCGGGCGCGACATCATATTCGTAACTGGCGATCTCATCGGGATCGAGTTCACCGTCGTTGTTCTCGTCGAGGGTAGAAAAGAAGCGATCGGCATCGGCCTGCATCTCGTCGACGGTGAGCACCCCGTCATGGTTGCGGTCGGCCTGCTGAAACCATCGGGCAAGGGTGTCGTCAGCCGTGCTCCTGGCACGGAAGGGCTCGCCCATGGGGCTAATGAACGGCGCCCAGGCATGACCGACAACGGTGATGGGCGCATCGGCTGCGGCGAGCAGTAGCGGTACGAGGAATGCGGCCATCGAACCTCCAGGAAAGCCGCTCATTCAGGCCAGATCAAGTGAACACCGACTGAAGCATGCGGGTAACTTGCGCGGGGCGCCTTCTTCACCCATATGCCCGCGCGGAAGTCGGCGGACGGCATTGTCGCCAACCTGGTCAGGTCCGGAAGGAAGCAGCCACAACGATTTCGTGCCGGGTCGTCGGCTTCCACCTCACTTTGACATCATTCGTTGCCGCGCTTCGCTACGAGTTCCCGATGCGCTCACGGTGCCTGCAATGGCTCCCAGACCAAAGGGCGGCATATTCACGTAGATAGCTTCACGAGCGTCCTGCTGAACCACGTAGGTCTCGTGGAAAATTCCTATCGAGCCGTCGTTCCCGATCCGTTTGTTGAATTCTCGCCAGGCAGGCCAGTGCGTCTGATCGGCGTCGCGCGCGTAGCGCTCGAGCGCCTCGAAGCTTTTCCAATATTGGATGATCAGCGCGGTGCGAAGGCCGACGATTGCATTTTCGGCATGCAGAAAACCGCTCTCGGGTTCTGCGCGAAGCTCCGCGAGCATTCGAGGCATAGCCCTCGCAACGCGCAGCCAGCGACCGACCGGGAAAAAACGGTTTATCCGGATGCCGATGATGAAAACGACGATCGTCCCATCGGTACGATCGGTTACCCTTCCACTGGTGATTGATCCGCGCATGGCTTACTCCGGCAACCGCTCGCTTGTGCCGCCGGTACGGCCGTGCGCAAATCGAGCACATGTGCCGTGCCTCCACACAAGTGCGGACGCTTCGACAAGCGGGGCGCCCGACCCTAAATGGGTGGCGATGAGTGATTCCCGCGATCTCCTGGGCGATGAGCCGGAAGACAAGCCGCCGAGCGCGGCCGAGCTTGAAGCTGAGGGGCAGGCCGCGATGTTCGGCGACGAGCCGCCGCAGCGGGCGCCCGCTCCGCCGCCGCAGGTTGTCCAGACTGCAGCGCATGCGCCTCAACCGGCCACGGGCGGCGCCTACCGGGTGTTGGCACGCAAGTATCGGCCGCAAAACTTCGAAGAGCTGATCGGCCAGGACGCGATGGTGAAGACGCTGGCCAACGCGATCGCGCGCGGCCGGATCGCGCATGCCTTCCTGCTCACCGGCGTTCGCGGGGTGGGCAAGACGTCGACCGCGCGGCTGATCGCCAAGGCGCTCAATTGCATCGGCCCGGACGGGCAGGGCGGACCGACGATCAATCCTTGCAACGTATGCGAGCCCTGCCGCGCGATCGCCGAGGGCCGGCATATCGACGTGATCGAGATGGACGCCGCGTCGCACACCAGTGTGGACGACATTCGCGAGATCATCGACGCCGTCCGCTACGCCTCGGTCAGCGCGCGGTACAAGATCTACATCATCGACGAAGTCCACATGCTGTCGAAGAACGCTTTCAATGCGTTGCTGAAGACACTTGAGGAACCACCTGAACATGTGAAATTCCTCTTCGCGACGACGGAAGTGAACAAGGTCCCGGTCACGGTGCTGTCGCGGTGCCAGCGCTTCGATCTTCGCCGCATTCCGGCCGAAAAGCTCGCCGCGCACTTTGCGCAGGTCTCCGAGGCGGAGCATGTCGAGGTCGAGCCGGAAGCGCTGAACATGATTGCGCGGGCGGCCGAAGGGTCGGCGCGCGATGGGCTGTCCATTCTCGACCAGGCGATTGCGCACGGGGCCGGCGCGGTTAGCGCCGATCAAGTCCGCGACATGCTCGGACTAGCCGACCGGGGCCGCATCCGGCGGCTGCTGAAGCTGGTGTTGACGGGCGATGCGCCTGGCGCACTCGCAGACCTCGACCAGGCACACGACCTGGGCATCGATCCGACCCAGCTTCTGCGCGGATTGATGGAGAGCCTCCACGCCGCGACGCGTGCCAAGGCGGGGGCAGCGGTTGACGCCCTGCAGAGCGCTGAGGAGCGAGAAGGCGCGGCGGAAATGGCGGCGGCGCTGTCGTGGGGCTCGATCCATCGTCTGTGGCAGATGCTGCTCAAGGGTCTGCAGGACGTCGAAGTGGCGCCGGACCCGCGCGAGGCGGCTGAAATGGCGCTCTTGCGACTGATCCATGCGGCGGATCTGCCCGATCCGGCGTCGGTAATGGGCCGGCTGAGCGGGGAGGGAGGCTTGGCTTCTGCGCCGACGTCGTCAGCGCCGTCTCCCAGTAGCGCGCCCGTCGCCCATATCCCCGCGGACTTCCACGCGCTGGTGAAGTTGTTCGAGCAGAGCGGGAAGCATCTGCTCGCCCAGCAGTTGCATGACCAGGTTGGCCTTGTCCGTTATGCGCCGCCTGAGTTGCTGCTACGGCCGATGCGTCCGCTCGGCGGCGACTGGCCGCGCGACCTGGCGCTAGCCCTCAAGCAGGCCACCGGGACTACGTGGCAAGTTTCCCTGTCAGACGAAACTGCGGAACCATCGCTGCAGGACCGGGAGAAAATGGCCGAGGAGCGCGTTCGCGCGGATGTCCTTGCCGATCCCAACGTTCGTGCGGTGATGGACGCGTTCCCCGATGCCGAACTCGAATCCTTCTCAGCCAGAGGCGCCTGACATGCCCGAAATGCCCGACTTCGAATCCATCATGCAGATGGCGCAGAATGCGCAGAACGAATTGCAGAAAGCGCAGGACAATCTCGACAAGATCGAGGTGGAGGGGGTCGCCGGCGGCGGCATGGTGAAGATTCGCGCAACGGCGAAGGGCCGGATCCTCGGCGTCGATCTGGACGAAAGCCTGCTAAAGCCCTCGGAGAAGACGATGGTCGAGGACCTGATCGCGGCGGCCCTCAACGATGCCCGGACGAAGGCTGATGCGGCCGCCGCGGTTGAGATGCAGGCGATGCAGAGCGGACTTTCCCTTCCGCCGGGATTCAAGCTTCCCTTCTAGCGCTTGCTAGCGGCTGTTTTTGCGCCATGATGTGCCTCTGGAGGGAGGCGCTGATGGGCATGCTCGGCGCAATGCAGGATTTCCCGCTGCGTATCACGCGGCTGATCGACCACGCCGAGCGCGAGCACGGGACGCGTGAGATCGTCGCGGCGCGCTCCGACGGGACCGTGCATCGAACCAACTGGATCGAAGTCGCGGACCGCGCCCGGCGGCTCGCGCAGGTATTGGAACGGATGGGCGTTAAGCCGGGCGAACGGGTCGCCACACTGGCAATGAACCACGACCGGCACCTCACGGCATGGTTCGGGGTCGTCGGGATGGGGGGCGTGCTTCACACCCTTAACCCGCGGCTGTTCGATGATCAGCTCGAATATATCGTCAATCACGCCGAGGATCAGGCGCTGCTGTACGATGCGGCCTTTGAAGAACTCGTGCAGCGGATGAAACCGCGCTGGACCACGATCCGGCAATATGTCCGCTTCGACGACCAGTTCGATGATCTGCTTGACGCGGAAAATGGCGACTACCGCTGGTATGAGGGCGACGAGCGCGACCCTTGCGGCCTTTGCTACACCAGCGGGACGACGGGCGATCCCAAGGGCGTATTGTACGAGCATCGGTCGACGGTGTTGCACGCGATGACGGTGATCGGGCCGGACATTTTCAATACGTCGGCGCGGTCGGTCATGCTTCCCGTCGTGCCGATGTTCCACGCGAACAGCTGGTGCATTCCGTACGCCGCGGCCCTGGCGGGCTTCAAGCTTGTTACCTGCGCTGACAACACGCCCGAGCGCCTATGCCGGCTCTTCCATGAAGAGGGCGTCACGCACACGGCGGGGGTGCCGACCGTTTGGCTGAGCATGATCGACCACGTCGAGAAGACCGGCGCGCCCCTCGACAAGCTGGAGATTGTGATCATCGGCGGCTCATCGGCGCCGCCCGCGACGATCCGCTGGTTCAACGAGCGCGGCATTCGCGTCAACCACCTGTGGGGAATGACGGAAATGTCGCCGGTCGGCACGGTCGGGGCGCCGCCGGGCTGCTGGGACCAGATGAGCGAAGAGGAGCAGTTCGCTTATCTAACGAGGCCCGGCCGCTCGATGTTTGGCGTCGAGCTGCGCACCGTCGATGATAAGGGCAACGTCTTACCCCGCGATGGCAAGAGTTCTGGCAGGCTGCAGACCCGCGGAGCTGCGGTAGTAAAGCGCTATTTCAAGCAAACTGCGGACTGCGTGAACGCCGATCAATGGTTCGACACCGGCGACATGGCGACGATCCATCCCGACGGTTCGATCCAGATCACCGACCGCGCAAAGGACGTCATCAAATCGGGCGGTGAGTGGATCAGTTCGATCGACATCGAGAATGCGGCGGTCGCCTGCCCGGGCGTCGCTGAGGCGGCGGCGATCGGCATTCCTCATCCCAAGTGGGATGAGCGCCCATTGCTGGTGGTGGTCCGTGATGACGACAGCGATATTTCGGAAGCGGAAATCCGAGCGTTCCTGTCCGGGCAGATGGCCAAATGGTGGCTTCCCGACGCGATTGAGTTCACCGATGCGCTGCCGCACACGGCGACGGGCAAGTTGTCCAAGAAGGACCTGCGCGACCGATATCGCGATTATCGGTTCGCCAATGCCGAGGCGATGGTCGGGCGCGACTAGAAAAAGACGTCGCGGTCCACTAACTGCGAACCAAATCCCGAACCTTTGAAGGAAGTCGCGACCCCATGGCCGCCCAATATGCTTTTGTCATGAAGGACATGACCAAGTCCTTCCCCGGCGCCCAGAAGCCGGTGCTGAGCAACATCAACCTGCAATTCTACCAGGGCGCCAAGATCGGCATCGTCGGCCCCAACGGCGCCGGCAAGTCGACACTGATGAAGATCATGGCCGGCATCGACAAGGACTTCCAGGGCGAGGCCTGGCCGGGCGAGAACATCACCGTCGGTTATCTGCCGCAGGAGCCGCAGCTCGATCCGAGCAAGAACGTGCTTGAAAACGTCAAGGACGGCGCCCGCGAAGTCGCGGACATGGTCGACCGCTTCAACGCCATTTCGGCCGAGATGGGCGATCCGAAGGATGATACCGATTTCGACGCGCTGATGGAGGAGATGGGCGACCTCCAGGGCAAGATTGATGCGGTCGACGGCTGGACACTCGACAATCAGCTCGAGGTCGCGATGGAGGCACTGCGCTGCCCGCCATCCGACTGGCCGGTCGAGAATTTGTCAGGCGGTGAGAAGCGCCGGATCGCCCTGACCCGGCTGCTGATCCAGAAGCCTTCGATCCTGCTGCTCGACGAGCCGACCAACCACCTCGACGCCGAGAGCGTCCAGTGGCTGGAGCAGCATCTCAAGGAATATGAGGGCGCGGTCCTGATGATCACCCACGACCGCTACTTCCTCGACAATGTCGTGAGCTGGATCCTCGAGCTCGATCGCGGGAAATACTTCCCGTACGAGGGTAATTACTCGACCTACCTCGAGAAAAAAGCCAAGCGCATGGAGCAGGAGGACCGCGAGGAGTCCGGCCGCCAGAAGGCGATCAAGGACGAGCTCGAGTGGATCCGGCAGGGGCCCAAGGGCCGCCAGACCAAGTCGAAGGCGCGTATCGCGAAGTTCGACCAGCTGGTCGCCTCGCAGGAGAAGCGCGTCCCGGGCAAGGCGGAGATCCTTATCCAGGTGCCAGAGCGGCTCGGTGGCAAGGTCATCGAGGTCGAAAACATCTCCAAGGCCTATGGCGACAAGCTGCTGTTCGAGAACCTGACCTTCACGCTGCCGCCAGGCGGCATCGTTGGCGTGATCGGGCCGAACGGTGCCGGCAAATCGACCCTGTTCAAGATCATCACCGGTCAGGAGCAGCCGGACACGGGGTCGGTCGACATTGGTCCGACCGTGCACCTCGGCTACGTCGACCAGAGCCGCGACCACCTCGATGCGTCGAAGAACGTCTGGGAAGAGATCTCGGACGGGCTCGACTATATGAAGGTCAACGGCCACGATCAGTCGACGCGCGCCTATGTTGGCGCTTTCAACTTCAAGGGCCAGGATCAGCAGAAGAACGTCGGGAAGCTGTCGGGCGGTGAGCGCAACCGCGTCAACATCGCCAAGATGCTGAAGCGCGGCGGCAATGTGCTGCTGCTCGACGAGCCGACCAACGACCTCGATGTCGAAACGCTAGGTGCGCTCGAAGAGGCAATCGAGAACTTCGCCGGTTGCGCCGTGGTCATCAGCCACGACCGCTTCTTCCTGGATCGTTTGGCGACGCACATCCTGGCTTTCGAAGGCGACAGCCACGTCGAATGGTTCGAAGGGAACTTCGCGGCCTATGAGGAAGACAAGGTCCGTCGCCTTGGCGAGGAAGCAACGCGCCCGCATCGCACGACTTACCGGCGGCTGACGCGGTAAACGAAAAGCTCAGGTTTCGTTCGCGACGTCTGCGTTGCGATCGAAGCGCTGCGCCATTTTTTTCAGCATTTCGGAGGTCGCGCGGTCATAGACCGAACGCGACAGCCGTCGGCAACGCTCAGCCTGCTCGTGCCAATCCTCGGGTCGCGTGAATTGCTCGGTCGATGGCTCGTTCTGCATGATTCGGTCTTTGAATTGCCCACGTCCGGCCGAAAGAACCCTGGATTGGCGAGCACGTTCCGCTTGTTCAGCAATAGTTTAGCGCTGTGACCGCTTCGCCACAGCCCTGGCTATCGAAGGCGCTTGACGAGAAGTCGGCCATCGTCGCCGCCTTTTACCTCGAAGTTGGGGACGGCTTTGATAAGGTCGGACAACCGCGTGAAGCCGTAATTGCGCGCGGCGAAGCTTGAGACCGCCTTCGCGCGCTGGCCGAGTTCGGAAAGGGAGGTAAAACCTTCCTCATCTCGCTTCGAGGCCTTGTAGGCGGCGCCGAGCACCTGGAGCAACTCCGGATCCACTTGGCGTTGCCCAGCGGAAGCCTTTGGTGCTTCGAGCTCTTCCTCGTCGTCCATGGCAAGCGCGCCGACGTCAAAGAAGCGGGTGCACGCCTGCTGGAAGGAGACCGGCGTTTTTGCCGTGCCGAAACCGTAGACCGGGAGACCGTCTTCACGAATTCGTTGGGCTAGGGGCAGGAAGTCGCTGTCGGACGACATGATGCCAAATCCATCGACATTGCCGCGGTAAAGCAAATCCATCGCATCGATGGTCATGCGCATGTCGGTGGCGCTCTTTCCCTTCACCACGTCGAACTGCTGCATGGGGATGATCGAGTGCGAGCCGGTCAGGTTGCCCCAGCCCTTGAGGCTCGCTTTCGCCCAGTTGCCGTATGCGCGACGAATGTTGATCGTGCCGAGTTCGCCAAGCACTAGGAGCAGTTCATCAAGGTGATCGGGCGATGCGTTGTCTGCGTCGATCAGCAGGGCGATGTTGGCTTCCTGTTCCGGCAGGCGATCACGCATCCACGAATCCTTTCCAAGCTCCCTCTAGCGCGATGGCGCGCAATGACCATCGTCCGGCGCGGCATCCTGTTCCACTGTGGGCCGCGGATGATCGGTGCGGGAACGAAACGCCTGTTAATGCGCTTGTGGTGCGACGAAGTTGAGAGAGGACAGGACGATGAGGAAGCTTGGTCTTGTTGCAGGTCTCGCCGCTGCCAGCATGGCGGTGTCGGGCTGCGCTACCTACCCGAACCAGTACGGCTACGATCCCTACGGCAATCCGTACAACAACGGCTACAACCAGGGCTATTACAACGACGGTAACCAGAAGGCTGCCAACGTTGCGACCGGCGCGGCGGTTGGTGCTGTTGGCGGCGCGATCGCCGGCAAGATCATCCCGGGCGTCAGCACCGGGACCGGCGCGATCGCCGGCGCGATCCTTGGCGGCGTGCTCGGCGCGACGGTCAACGGCCGGCAATACTACCGCGATACTCGCGGCTATTGCTATTACGTCGACCAGTACGGTCAGCCGCACTACGACTACAATACGCGCTGCTAGTTCAGCAACTTAGCAGTCAGTATTGAGACAAAGTTAGACGGGGCGGAAGGTTTCTTCCGCCTCGTCGAGCATGTAGAGGCGCCCCTCCGCGATCGAGAAGTGCGCTCCATGCAATTTCAGGTCGCCTGCCTTCTCCCGCTCCGCGATCCACGGGAACGTCCGCAGGTTCGCCAGGCTGACCTTTACCGCCTCCTGTTCCATGTCGAGGAATGCCGCCCGATCGAGGTCGGTATGCCGCGCACGAACCTTGTCCCGCGCGCGCTCCAACATGCTGACCCAATCGGCGATGAACTGGCCGTGGCCGTGACGACTGTCGTCGAACACGCCGGTCAGCGAGGCTGAGCAGCCGCCGCACATCCCGTGGCCCATCACCAGGATCTCGCCGACCTTCAGCTGCGTCACGGCGAATTCCAGGGCTGCCGATACACCGTGATAGCCGGGGCTCGTCTCGTAAGGCGGGGCGAGGGCGGCGATGTTACGAACCACGAACATCTCACCTGGTCGGGCGTCAAAGATCTGCGCAGGCTCAACCCGACTATCAGCGCACGACAGAATCATGATTTTCGGGCTTTGACCCTCGGCCAGTTCGGACCAGCGTTCCCGTTCGCGCTGCCAGTCGTTGGTGCGGAAGCGGAGGTAACCTTCGATCAAATGCGAGAGATATGGCATGCCGCGCCGCTAACCTAGGGCGGGCAGGGGTGGCAAGCCGGACGGCCAGTCGCTATCTGGCCCGCATGAACGCACCCGCCGCCGTCCCGCCGAAGCAGCGCAAGCCTGATTGGATCCGCGTCAAGGCGCCGGTCAGCGAGGGCTACCACGCCACGCGCCGCTTGATGCGCGACCTGAACCTGGCGACGGTCTGCGAGGAAGCGGCGTGCCCGAACATCGGCGAGTGCTGGACCAAGAAGCATGCTACCGTGATGATCCTGGGTGACACGTGCACGCGGGCCTGCGCCTTCTGCAACGTGAAGACCGGCATGCCCCGGGCGGTCGATCCGCTTGAGCCGGAGCACGTCGCGACCGCGGCCGCTGAACTCGGCCTGGAGCATATCGTGATCACGTCGGTCGACCGCGACGATCTTCCGGACGGCGGCGCGAAGCAGTTTGTTCGCGTGATCGAGGCACTGCGGAAACGCACGCCGTCGACGACGATCGAAATCCTGACCCCCGACTTCCGCAACAAGAGCGAAGCGGCGGTGGAGGAAATCGTTGCCGCAGGTCCCGACGTCTACAATCACAACCTGGAGACGGTTCCGCGGCTGTATCCGACGATCCGCCCGGGCGCGCGCTACTATGCGTCGCTGCGGCTGCTGGAGAGCGTAAAGCGTAAGGCGCCGCAGATCTTCACCAAGTCCGGCGTGATGGTCGGCCTCGGCGAGCAGCGGCTTGAAGTGCATCAGGTCATGGACGACATGCGCTCGGCGGGCGTCGATTTCCTGACCATGGGTCAATATCTTCAGCCAACGCCGCGACACGCCAAGGTGGAGGAATTCGTTACCCCGCAAGCGTTCGACGCCTACGCCGCAATCGCCCGCGCCAAGGGCTTCCTGCTGGTCGCGGCGAGCCCGCTGACGCGGTCGAGTTATCACGCGGGCGACGACTTCCGGCGCATGCAGGAAAATCGCGCCGCCCAACTGGAGCGCGCAAACGGCTGATGCCGCGGCATAGCGAAACGAAGCATCTTCCCTACACGCCCGAGCAATTGTTCGAGCTGGTCGCCGACGTTGCCCGATATGACGAGTTTCTGCCCTGGGTCGTCGCTGTCCGGGTACGCTCATCGAGTGAAACCGAGACAGTCGCCGACCTGGTCGTCGGCTTCAACGCCTTCAAGGAACGGTTTACCAGCCGTGTTGTGAAGCAGCGTCCCGGGCGCATTTGCGTCGATTACGTCGAAGGCCCGCTCAAGTATCTGCACAACGAGTGGACGTTCGATCGTGCTGCGGACGGCGGAACCGATGTCTTCTTCTCGGTTGATTTCGCGTTCAAGTCGCGATTGTTCGAAACGCTAGCCGGCGCAATGTTCGACCGCGCCCTCCGGCGGATGACGTCAGCCTTCGAACAGCGCGCGGCAGCGCTCTACGGCAGCAGCAAGTCGAGCGCGCAAAGCGCCGCCTGAAGACGGACCCCGGACCGGGTCTTTTCATCGAAAAATTTCTGGTCCGCGACGATCTTAGCGGGGTCCGCGTCGCGCTCGGCCAGCGCAAATACGACTGTGCCTACCGGCTTCTGCGCCGTACCGCCGCCAGGTCCGGCGATGCCGGTGATGGCCACGGCCACGTCAGCGTCGGAGGCTTGCAGCGCTCCACGAGCCATCGCCCACGCGGTCGCCACGCTGACGGATCCGAAGGTCGCCACCACGTCCTCCGACACGCGCAGCTCGGAGATTTTGGCTGCATTGGAATAGGTTACGTAGCCAGCCTCGAACATTTCCGAGGAGCCGGGGATTTCGGTCAATGCGGCCGCGACGAGTCCACCCGTGCAGCTTTCGGCCGTCGCCACACGCCGGCCCGCAGCGCGATTGGCTTCCACCACCTCGCGGGCTTTTTCGACCAGCTTTGCCGGTAACAGCGTGTCGCTCACCAAGTCGCTCCCATGCGCACATTGGCCACAGCCTGCGCCGCTATACCTTCCCGGCGCCCGGTGAAACCAAGACCTTCGGTGGTGGTTGCCTTGAGGCTTACCTGATCGACCCGGAGGCCAAGGATTTCTGCAATCCGCGATCGCATGGCTTCGCGGTGGGGGCCAACCTTGGGCGCTTCAGCGATGACGGTGCAGTCGACATGGTCGATGATCGCTCCCTGACCCCGCGCAAGTTCCGCCGCATGGGACAGGAACAGATGAGAGGCCGCACCCTTCCAACGCGCGTCGCTGGGCGGGAAGTGTTCGCCAATGTCGCCGAGGCCGACGGCACCAAGCAGCGCATCGGTTATCGCGTGGAGCACGACGTCGGCGTCGCTATGCCCCTGCAGGCCACGATCATGATCGATTGAGATGCCGCCAAGCATCATCGGTCCCGGACCCGCAAAGGCGTGAACGTCGAAGCCCATGCCGGTCCGCGGGATTGACTTGCCTGCCAGCCATTGCTGAGCCCGGGCGAAATCGGCGGGGAGAGTAAGCTTTTCCAGGCGCGGGTCGCCTTCGACGGCGGCAACCTTCATCCCGGCAGCCCGCAGGACGGTCGTTTCGTCGGTCGGCGTCGTGCCGGTCCAGTCTTCGTAGGCGGACTTCAAAGCGGCGAGGCGAAACGCCTGCGGAGTTTGAACACGCTGCAAGCCGGCGCGGTCGATCGGGTCGTCGATCGTCTTGTCACCCCGCGCGAGCGTATCGCCGACGGGTAGGACGGGCGCCGCGCCATCGAAGAACTCGAGACTTGCAAGCAAACGGTCGATGACGTCGGTGGGGCAGAAGGGACGGGCGGCATCGTGCACGAGCACGGCTTCGCCCTCAATCCGATCGAGCCCTGCGCGTACCGAGTCCGCGCGCTCGGCTCCACCTTGAACGATGGTGGGTTCCAACCCTTGCAGCGCCGATGAGGCACTGTCGTGCTGACCCTCGCCAATGGCGACACATAGATGGCCAACTGCGGGGTGACGCAACAACGCCTCCGCCGCCCAACGCAGGACCGGTTTTCCGCAGAGATCGCGATATTGCTTGGGCACGCCCCCGCCTAGGCGCTCGCCCTTTCCGGCGGCGACGATGAGTGCGGTCGTGGTCACGCCGTTGCGTCTAGGAGCGCTCGCCTTGTCCGCCAAGGGGTTCTCTACTATCTGCGGCGCTTCCATGTCTGAGCTGAAGCCCATCAACATCGGTCCGCTGCGGATCGACGCGCCGGTCATTCTGGCGCCCATGACGGGCGTCACCGACCTGCCGTTCCGGCGCATCGTCAAGCGCTACGGCGCCGGCCTGACGGTCAGCGAGATGATCGCCAGCCAGGCGATGGTGCGCGAAACGCGTCAATCGCTGCAGAAGTCGCTGTGGGATCCAGCGGAAGAGCCGGTGTCGGTGCAGCTGGCGGGGTGCGAGCCGCATGTGATGGCCGAGGCCGCCAAGCTCAACGAGCAGCGCGGCGCGGCGATCATTGACATCAACATGGGCTGCCCGGTGAAGAAGGTCGTCAACGGCGATGCGGGTTCGGCACTGATGCGCGACCTGCCGCTGGCCGCGCGCCTCATCGACGCGACGGTGAAGGCCGTGAAGGTGCCGGTCACGCTGAAGATGCGGATGGGTTGGGACCATTCGAGCCTCAACGCGCCGGAGCTTGCCCGCATCGCTGAAGATCTCGGCATCAAGCTTATCACGGTGCACGGCCGCACGCGTTGCCAGCTGTACAAAGGCACGGCGGACTGGGCGTTCGTTCGCTCGGTCAAGGAATCGGTGTCGCTGCCGGTCATCGTCAACGGCGATATTTGTTCGGTCGAGGATAGCCGGGAGGCCCTTCGGCAGTCCGGAGCCGACGGCGTAATGATCGGCCGCGGTGCCTACGGCCGCCCTTGGCTGATCGCGCAAGTTATGAGCGCATTGGGCGGCGGTGGACAGCGCCCCGACCCCGCGCTTGACGAGCAGTTGGCGACGATGCTCGAGCAGTATGAAGACATGCTGCAGCTGTACGGGACGCAGACCGGCGTGAACCTCGCTCGCAAGCACATCGGTTGGTATACCAAGGGGCTGCCCGGATCGGCGGAACTGCGCAATAAGGTCAATCAGCAGGACGATCCGAGGGTAGTCGTCGCGATGTTGCAGGAATTCTATTCGCCGTGGTGCGCGCGCGCCGCTGCCTGAGCGGAATACCCACTGCAAACCTGTGTTGTTTCTGCAACGCCCGTGCTAGGGCGCTGCCCGGATGGACGCGCGTACGGCCGAATCGCCGGTGATTAAGCAGCAGGACAATTGGCTCCAGCGCGAGCGCGCGAGCGGCCGGTTTTACGATCGACTGGCGTGGGCCATCGGCGCTTTTTTGGCCGCAATGGTGGCGCTCAGCATCTGGCTGATTCGCCGCGACGCCGCGCCGGGTACGTTGCTCTACGCTCCCCTGATCGCGCTTTTGCTAATCGCCAATCTGCTTCCCGCAATCGCACTGATGGTGCTCTATGCCCGCAAGCTAGCGGTCCGGCGGGCGGAGCGGGGAGGGCTTGGCAGCGGCCGGCTGCACGTGCGCCTCGTCGCGCTGTTCTCCGTCATCTCAGTCGTTCCGACCGTCCTCGTAGCGATCTTTGCCTCAGTGCTGTTTCAAAGCGGCCTGGAATTTTGGTTCTCCAATCGTGCCCGAAACATGCTGGAGAATACCGTCCAGGTTGCCCGGGCGAGTTACGCCAACGAAGTCGATCGGGTATCAGCGGAAACGCTGGCCGCTAGCGGAAATCTTGCGGAGTATCTGCAAGCCTATTCAATCGAGGATCCGCGTTTCCAGGACGCCTTTGCGCGGCTGCAGGTGCTCAATCGCGGATTGTCCGAAGCGATCATCTTCACCTACGGGCCCGACAAGCAAATCCGAACACTGGTCTTGGTTAATCCCTACGACCGGCAATTGGAGCGCGCGATCCCGCCGGCGGCGATTACGGAGCTGTCGAAAAAATCAGTTGTCCCGATCAGTTCGGCGGACCGGGTCGGCGCGGTCACCAAGCTCGCCTTTGGGCCGGATACCTATCTTTACGCCGCGCGCGTCTTCGACCCGCAGTTCAAGGAGCAGCTCGACCGAGCAAACGACGTGCTCAGAGACTACCAGGCGCTGCTCGCCCGATCGCGGCTTAACCAGCTCCGCTTTAACGCTGCGCTGCTCCTTGGCGCGCTCATCATCGTCGGGCTGTCGATCCTCGCGGCGTTGAGGCTCGCAGATCGGCTCGTGCGCCCTGTCGGTCAGCTCGTGGACGCCGCCGGGAGGGTCGAAGCGGGTGACTTCTCGGTACGGGTGCCCGTCGCGAAGACCGAGGATGAGGTACAGACCCTATCCACGGCGTTCAATCGCATGACGGGCCGCCTTGAAGAGCAAACCAACGCTCTCCGCTCGGCGAATACGCAGTTGGATACGCGAAGAGCCTTCATCGAAGCAGTCCTTTCGAGCGTAACTGCCGGCGTGATCGCGGTCGACGGTTCGCATCGGGTAACGTTGCTCAACCGCACGGCAGAAACGCTGCTTCAGCAGGGCGACGAGGAGATTGAGGGCAGGGGTCTGAGATCGCTTTCTCCCGAGCTCGATGAGTTTATGCGCGGCGAGACATCCGATGCCAACGTGACGATTACCGACGATGGTGTGCAGAGAACCTTGGCCGTGAAGCGTATGCGCTACGCGGACGGATCGGTGCTGACGTTTGACGACATCACCGACCAACTGTCCGATCAGCGCCGCGCCGCATGGTCGGACATTGCGCGGCGCATCGCGCATGAGATCAAAAATCCGTTGACCCCGATCCAGCTTGCTGCCGAACGCCTGCAACGGCGCTTCGGTAAGGAAGTTTCATCCGATCCCGACACATTCTCGCGCCTTACTGAGACGATCGTTCGCCAGGTGGGCGATCTGCGCCGGATGGTCGACGAATTTTCCGACTTCGCGCGGATGCCGAAGCCCATCTTCCGCGACGAAAATGTGCACGAGATCGCGCGCCAGGCGCTGTTCCTGCACGAAGTCGCGCACCCCTCGATCACGTTCTCGCTGGAGCCGCCGCAGGGCGAATTCCGCATGGTCGGCGACCGCCGTCAGCTCAGCCAAGCACTCACCAACGTCGTGAAGAATAGTGTCGAAGCCATTGAAGGAAGAAGAAATCGCGGCGAGCACAGCATCGCCGGCGACCGCATCGATCTCAAGATCCGACAGGACTCGGACCATCTGATCATCGACGTGCTGGATACGGGTATCGGTCTGCCGGAGGACCGGGAGCGGCTGACCGAGCCTTACATGACCACCCGAGTGAAGGGCACCGGCCTTGGCCTCGCGATCGTGAAGAAGATCGTGGAAGAGCATATGGGCGAAATCTCCTTTCTCGACCGGTCTGGCGGCGGCACGCATGTCCGGATCGCATTCGACACGGCTAAACTGGCGACGCTGGCGGGCGAGGGCGGCCCATCCGGCAAAACCGGCCACGACCTAGATGAGGAAGCAGATGGCGCTTGAAGTACTCGTAGTCGACGATGAGGCCGATATCCGCGAGCTGGTCGGCGGTGTGCTGGAAGACGAAGGCTATTCGGTTCGTACGGCAGCAGACAGCACGCAGACGCTCGACGCCATCGAAGAGCGGCGCCCATCGATGGTCTTGCTCGATGTCTGGCTGCAAGGGTCGAAGCTCGACGGCTTGCAGCTGCTGCAGGAGATCAAGCGCCGCGATTCGACGCTGCCTGTGCTGATGATCTCCGGCCACGGAAATCTCGACACCGCAGTGGCGGCGGTGAGGGAAGGGGCCATCGACTTCATCGAGAAGCCCTTCGAAGCCGAGCGGCTGATCTATCTCGTCAATCGCGCAACCGAGGCCGAGCGCCTGCGCCGCGAGAACGAGACGCTCAAGCTTCAGCTCGGGCACGAGGATCAGCTGCACGGCAGTTCGGTCGCGATCAACACTGTCCGCGCAACCTTGAAGCGGGTGGCCCCGACGGGGAGCCGCGTGCTGATTTCCGGTCCTCCGGGGGTAGGCAAGGAAATCGCAGCCCGGATGATCCATCAGTGGAGCCCGCGGGCCCGCGCGCCTTTCATCGTGCTTTCGGCGGCGATGATGAGTCCCGAGCGGGTGGAGGAAGAACTGTTCGGTAGCGAGACCGACGGCATGAGCCGGTCCGGCCTGCTTGAGCATGCCCATGGCGGCACGCTGTTCCTCGATGAGATCGCGGACATGCCGCCGACGACGCAGGCCAAGATCCTGCGGGTCCTGACGGATCAGAGCTATACGCGTGTGGGCGGTCAGCGGCCGGTCAAGGTCGATGTCCGAGTTCTTTCGGCGACCTCGCGCAATCTGCAGGACGAGATCGCTGCGGGACGCTTCCGGGAGGACCTTTTCTACCGGTTGAATGTCGTCCCCGTGAAGCTTCCGCCGTTGCGCGAGCGTCGCGAGGACATTCCGGAACTGGTAAGTCATTTCCTCGCTCGCCTCGCGGCCGAGCGAAGAATGCCTTCTCCAGCTATTTCCGAAGAGGCCATGGCGGCATTGCAAGCGCACGACTGGCCCGGGAACGTCCGGCAGCTTCGCAACATCATCGAGCGGACGTTGATCCTGGCGCCGAGTGAGCGGGTGTCCTGCATTGAGGTCGATCTGCTCCCCCCGGAAATCCTCGATAGTCAGGGATCGGCGGCCGGTGGCTCAAACACCACTATGGCCATTATGGGCAGTCCGCTGCGCGAAGCGCGAGAGTCGTTTGAGCGCGAGTATCTGAAAATCCAGATCCGCCGCTTCTCCGGCAACATCTCCCGCACCGCTTCGTTCATCGGCATGGAGCGTTCAGCGCTTCACCGGAAGCTCAAGGCCTTGGGCATCGGGGAAAAGAAGGACGGCGAAGAGTAGGAGACAAGGTGGCCGCCACCCGTTCGTTGAGCTTGCAGGATCATTTCCTGAACAGCCTGCGGCGCGCCAAGGCTCCGGTGACCATTTTTTTGGTCAAGGGCGTCAAACTGCAAGGCGTCGTCACCTGGTTCGACGCGTTTTCCCTTCTCCTGCGGCGCGACGGGACCACGCAGCTCCTCTACAAGCACTCCATCTCGACGATCATGCCAAGCGAAAAGCCGGTGGATTTCGTCGCAACGCGCCCGACCGCGGAAGGGGGGAAGGCCAGTCTCCAGGACCTGTTCCTTGCCGCGGCGTCGCGCGATGCCGAGCGGATGACGCTGTTCCTCGTTAATGGCGTCATGTTGCAGGGCACCGTGACGGGCTTCGATCAATTCAGCCTGATTCTCGAGCGCGGCGCGCAGTTGCAGCTGGTCTACAAACACGCCATCTCGACGTTACAGCCGGCTCATTCGCTCGACCTTGGAGCTGACCATGCCGGCGATAAGGAGACGGACAGCTGAGCTCGACATTCGATGGCAATGGAGCGATCGAGGTGGCCCGCGGCGAGCGAGCGATCATCGCGGTCCCGCAGCTCCCGCGCGAGGGGCTTCGCCGCTCAGCCGACGCGCGCATCGAGGAAGCGGAAGGCCTTGCCGAGGCAATCGGAATCGAGGTGGTCGCCTCGCGTGCCTTTCGCGTGCGCGCAGTTCGTCCGGCAACATTGCTCGGCAAAGGACAAGTGGAGGAGATCGCCGAACTCGCAAAAGCTAATGAAGCGCATTTGCTGATCGTGGATGCAGCGCTGACGCCCATCCAGCAGAAGAACTTGGAGACGGAAAGCGGTGCCAAGGTCATCGACCGAACCGGGCTAATCCTCGAAATATTCGGCGAACGCGCGGCAACGGCCGAGGGCCAGTTGCAGGTGGAACTGGCGCATTTGCAGTATCAGTCCGGTCGGCTCGTTCGCAGCTGGACCCACCTCGAACGGCAGCGCGGCGGTTTCGGCTTCCTCGGCGGCCCTGGCGAAACGCAGATCGAGGCCGACCGCCGGATGATCCGCGACCGCATGGCGAAGATTCGTCGGGAGCTGGAGCAGGTGAAGCGCACTCGAACGCTGCACCGCGACCGCCGACAGCGGGCGCCGTGGCCGGTGATTGCGCTCGTCGGTTACACGAACGCCGGAAAATCCACACTTTTCAATCGCCTAACGGGCGAAGCTGTCTTTGCGGAGAACCTGCTATTCGCCACGCTCGACCCCACCATGCGTGACATCCGCCTGCCGGGTTTCGACAAAGTGATTCTGTCCGACACGGTCGGTTTCGTGTCCGACCTGCCGACCGAATTGATCGCCGCGTTCCGCGCGACACTCGAAGAAGTCGCATCCGCCGACCTGCTGGTGCACGTCCGCAACATGGCTCACCCGGATCGCGAGGCGCAGCGCGACGACGTCGACGATGTGCTGGCCTCGCTTGGCATGGCGGAGGAGGGGGCGCCGCCGCGGCTCGAAGCGTGGAACAAGGTGGATCTGCTGACCACCGAAGAACGCGATCGGCTGACGGAGGAAGCGAAGCGCCGCGATGACGTCGCGATGGTATCGGCGCTTAGCGGAGAGGGGCTTGAGGCGCTCCGCGAGTTGATGGCGGCCAGATTGCGCAACGGCGAGCAGGTGCACGACGTTCGCCTACCCGCGAGCTCCGGGGAAAGGATCGCGTGGCTGCACGCGCGCGGCGAAGTTCTGGATCAGCGCGTCGAGGAAGACGAAGTTGCCCTGTCGGTACGGCTATCACCAGACAATTGGGCGCGGTTTCAGGCGTTGGAGTCCACCTGAGCCTGCTTGGCTCGCGTCCACAGCGCCTCTTTCGCTTCTAGTGGAAGCTCGGCAAATCCGGGTTCTTGCTCGATCGCCCTGAAGCGTTGCTCGAACTTGCGGTTGGCATCGCGCAGCGCGGCTTCCGGCTCGATCTTCAGATGTCGTGCGAGGTTGACGACCGCGAAGAGGAGGTCCCCAAGTTCTTCGTGCTGGCGATCGCGGTCCGTCTCAGCGTCTAGCTCCGCTAGCTCCTCCGTTATCTTGGCGCGCGGCCCTTGGGTGTCGGGCCAGTCGAAGCCGACGCGAGCCGCACGACGTTGGAGCTTTGCCGCGCGCTCTAGCGCCGGCAGCGCTAGGGCCACGCCGGCTAGCGCACTTTGGTCAATGCCGCCGGCGCGTTCTTCAGCTTTAATTTGCTCCCACAGATGATGGCAGCCGTGGTCTGCGTCGCCAAAGATATGCGGATGGCGGCGTTCCATCTTGCTCGTAATGTTGTCGAGAACGTCATCGAGCGTGAACAGGCCGGCTTCTTCGGCCATGCGCGCGTGGAAGACGACCTGCAGCTGGAGGTCACCAAGCTCATCGGCCAAGGCGTCCATGTCCTTGCGCGCGATCGCGTCGGCGACTTCGTAGGCTTCTTCAATCGTGTAGGGCGCGATCGTGTCGAAAGTCTGGACGCTGTCCCATTCGCAGCCGGTCTTCGGATCGCGCAATCGGCGCATGATCTTGACGAGGCGATCAAGCGACACGGAGGACCCCCGACATCGCTCGATCTAAAAGTATGATAATATGCATTATGTAAAGTATACTCATGCTATGGTTCGAGAATGAGCCATCGGCCTTCGACCCCCCAACGAGTCAGCGTCGACAGGTAATTCATGCCGAGGACGTTCAAATTGTCGCCGTCTGCGATCTCGATCGCCAAATCGCGGCGTACGATATCGCCGACCTTCAGTTCACGCGCCCGGCCGGTCGCGACGAGAATGATGCCATTGCCGGTCCGGACATAGCGATCGCGTTGCGCGGATATCGTCACGCCGGACTTCTTGGCGATGTCGCGTCCGACGGTCGTCGTCGTAGCGCCGCTGTCGACCAGGAATTTGACCTTCTGACCATTGAGCGTCGCATCGACCCAGAAATGGCCGTCGATGGCCATCGGGATGCGCGTTTGCTTGCCTTCCTGAACCGGCGTGCCGAGTGCTTCGGACTTCAACCGCTGCGTCACCCAGCCCAAGTTGTCACGGAATGTGAACAACACGAAGCCCGCGCCGAAGATCGCAATCCAGGCCAAGGCCATGGTCAGCATTCGCATCGCGGGTTCGCGGCGGGTCATCAGCGATCCGGCGACCAGCATGATGGCCATCAGCAGGTAAACCCCGCCGAGCATCATGTCGTTCGTCATCATAGCTCGAGCCCGTCGTAGGCCGGCGCTGCCCAGTCTGGCAGCTCGTTGACCAAGGTGCGGTAATCGAGGCCGTTACCCATGTGCACCAGATAGACCTGGCCCACACGAAGGTCGCGCGCCGCGCGCAACACGCCGTCAAGATGCATGTGCGTGGGATGAGGCTGACGCGTCAGGCAATCGGCAATCCATACGTCGACACCCTCATAGAGCGCCAGCATGTCGTCATTGAAGGCATTGAAATCAACGGCGTATCCTACGCTACGGCCCTGCTCTTCGAAGCGCAGGCCGAGCGAGGTGATCCCGCCGTGCGGCTGATCCGCGAACGTGACGCACGTGTCCCCGAACGAGAGGCTATCGCCCAACTCACAGGGCTCGAGGATGGTTCGATAGAAGTTCGTCCGCGTGAACGCATAGGCGAAGCTGTTTCGCAGGCGGTCGAGCACGTCGCGTCGGGCGTAGATGGGCACCGGCGCTTCGATCGCTTGGGCGACCGGCCGCAGTTCATCGATGCCATGGCAATGGTCGGCATGCGCGTGGGTGACGATCACGCCGGTCAGCCGGTTAACCTCCGCCGCGAGCAATTGCTGCCGCAGGTCCGGACCGCAATCGACCAGCATCCGCTCCCCCCGGCTCTCGACCATGATGGAGGTGCGCAAGCGGCGATTCCGCGGCTCAGCAGGATCGCAGCGTCCCCAATCTCCGCCGATCTTCGGAACACCGGTCGAGGTTCCGCAGCCGAGGATGCGGACTTTCACGCGGGCTAGGCCTTCGCCTTGGCGAAAAGACGGAAGAAGTTCTCGGTCGTAGTCTCAGCGAGTTGCTCCGGCTCATCGCCACGTAGCCGCGCTACGAACGCTGCCGTATCGGCGACAAACGCGGGCTCGCACTTCTGCCCGCGGTGCGGGACCGGTGCCAAAAAGGGCGCGTCCGTTTCGACTAGCATCTGATCTGCCGGCAGCCATCTTGCCGTTCCCTGCAGGTCAGCCGCATTCTTGAACGTCACGATCCCCGACAACGACACGTAGAAACCGAGGTCCAGCCCTTTGCGGGCGAGCTCGGCGGATCCCGTGAAGCAGTGCAACACCCCGGTGACGCCCCCTTCCCTGACAGCCTCGGTCAGGATCTCGGCCGTGTCGTCTTCAGCTTCTCGCGTATGGATCACGAGCGGCAGCCCAGTCTCGCGCGCGGCATCGATATGCGCCTGGAAGCGCTCGCGCTGCGCCGCGCGGTCGGATTTATCGTAGAAATAATCGAGCCCGCACTCGCCGATCGCGATCACCCGCGGGTGATCGGCGGCTTCGACCAGCGCCGCGGCGCCGAGGTCCGGATGCGCGTCAGCCTCATGCGGATGGACGCCGACGCTGGCCCAAACGTCGCGTTCGCGCTCGGCGACGCCGATAATGTCCTGCCATTCACGCTGCCGGGTCGAGATGTTGAGGAAGCCGGCGACTCCCCGCTGACGCGCCGCGTTCAGCACTTCGCTCTGTCGCTCGACCAATCCGTCATAGTTCAGGTGGCAATGACTATCGATCAGCGTCACGCCGCCGCTTCCTCGTTTTCAATTTCCAAGCGCGGAAATAGAGGGGTCGGCGCACCGAGGCGGAAATCACTGTTGGCTAGGCGCAAGTACCAGTCAGGGTCGCCCAACGCAGCCTGATCTCTTTCGACTTCAGGAATGCCCATCAGGTCCAAAAGCTTGCTAGCGGAGTCAGGAATGATCGGGCGGATGGCAATGGCAAGGTCTCTGATGGTCAGATACAGTGTAGCCAACACGATTTTCATTCTTTCAGGGTCCGTCTTTCGAAGAGCCCATGGCGCCATCTCGTCCACGTACCTGTTGCACGCATAAACGGCGCGCATCCAAGCTTCGATTCCTTGCGAGAAGGCGAACGCTTCGAACTCACGAGGCATCTCGTGCTGCACAGCAATTGCCACGTCTCCAATTAACCGCGTATCCTCGGTTGAGCCGTCTCCGGTCGGAAGAACGCCATCTAAATTTTTGTAAATCATCGACAAAGTGCGCTGCGCGAGATTGCCGAAGCTGTTCGCAAGTTCGGCATTGGCGCGGTTGACGATGGCTTCGGCACTGTAGCTGCCGTCCTGGCCAAAGGTGACTTCGCGCAGCAGGAAATAGCGCAGTGCATCTACGCCGAACCGCTCGGCAAGCGCCATCGGATCGACGACGTTGCCGACGCTCTTCGACATCTTCTCGCCGCGACTGAGCAGGAAGCCGTGGCCGTAAACCTGCTTCGGCAGCTCAATGCCCGCCGACATCAGGAACGCCGGCCAATAAACGGCGTGAAAGCGGACAACGTCCTTGCCGATCAGGTGGACGTTGGCGGGCCAGAATTTGCTCCACAACTCGGTGTCGTCCGGATAGCCGAGCCCGGTGATGTAATTGGTCAGCGCATCGAGCCACACATACATGACGTGGTTGTCGCTCCCCGGCACCGGGACGCCCCAGTCGAAGCTGGTGCGCGAGATACTGAGGTCCTTGAGGCCACCCTCAACGAAGCGGACGACCTCGTTACGGCGGCTCTCGGGTCGGATGAAGTCGGGATTGGCAGCGTAAAGATCGAGCAGCGGCTGCTGGTACTTCGACAGGCGGAAGAACCAGCTTTCCTCGACGGTCCATTCGACCGGCGTGCCTTGCGGCGACAGCTTCGTGCCATCGTCCGCGGAGACGAGCTCCTCTTCCTCATAATAGGCTTCGTCGCGGACCGAATACCAACCCTCGTAGCGGTCGAGATAGAGGTCTCCCCTCTCCTCCATCGCCTTCCAGATCGCCTGGCTCGCGCGATAGTGATCGGCCTCCGACGTCCGGATGAACCGATCGTACGACACGTTAAGCGTGTCGCACATGTCCTGGAAAAGGCGTGACATTTTGTCGGCGAACGCGCGCGGCTCGACGCCTTCGTTGCGCGCCGCCTGCGCCATCTTCAGCCCATGCTCGTCCGTGCCCGTCTGAAAACGGACGTCACGACCTTGCGAGCGCTGGAAGCGCGCCATCGCGTCGGCAGCGATCGCTTCGTAAGCGTGGCCGATGTGCGGCGGCCCGTTTGGGTAGCTGATCGCCGTGGTGATGTAATAAGGGTCGCCCATGTTGCGCTGGCCCTAGCGGGGCCGCCCGTGGGCATCAAGGAAGCGGCGGCGCAGCTTCGGCAAGGATCCCGCCGACCTGGAACACGGTGGCCGCCGGGTCGAGCGACAATCGCGGCGCAATCGAAGCCAACTCGCGTGCCTTCGCGTAAGCGTCTAGCGCGCGCTCCAGGCGATCGCCCGTCATTGAGCGAGCCTCCCGCGCGATCAGCGACGGGGCAAGCTCGAGGAACGCCGCATAGCGGTCGGCCGACGCCTTCTTGCCGAGGTCCTGGGCGAGCTCGGAGCGGCGCGCGTTGGTGGAATCGCCCTGTCGAAGGATCGCCAATGCCGCGTCTTCCAGCTTGGCGAGGCCGAGTTCGGCGAAGGCCAGGGCCCTCCCCGCCGAACCGAAGGACATGGCGATGATCCGCGCCCGCTCCGCGCCCGATACGGACGAGGCGTGCGTTTCGAGAATTGACGTCATGGCGTCGTCGTCGAGCGCGGCGAAGTCCAGCCTGCGGCAACGCGAGCGGATTGTCGGCAACAACCGGCCCGGCGCGTGGCTGACAAGAAAGAACAACGTGTTCGCCGGCGGTTCTTCGAGGATTTTGAGCAGGGCGTTAGCACCTGAAGTCTCGAGATCGTCGACGCTGTCGATGACCACGACGCGCCACGGCGATAGTCCCGCCGTCATCCCCATGAACTCGCCCAAGTCGCGGATCTGCTCGACCTTGATGCTTCGGTTGAGGTTCCCGGTCTTCTCGTTGGTAAGGCGCGCGAGCTGGCGCATGTCGGGATGGCTTCCGGCTTCGACCAGCTTGACGATTGGATGGCTGTCCGCGGTGTCGATACCCGGCAGATCGAAGGCCGGGCCTGCGGCTTCGGCGAGCACCCGGCGCGAAGCTGCATGCGCGAACGTTGCCTTTCCGACCCCCCGCGGACCCGCGAGCAGCCAGGCATGGTGAAGCTTGCGCGACGCCCATGCGGACGAGAACTGCTGAACCGCTCGATCCTGCCCGGCTATCACAGCAAGTCCTCAAGCGCTGCCAGAAGACGTTCCGTAACTTGCTCCGGCGACCCCGACGCATCGACCAGCATCACGCGATCTGGCTCTGCCTCCGCAACGGCACGAAAGCCCGCATCAACCGCCCGGTGATAATCCTCCGATCGCCCGCCGATCCGGTCGCTACCTTCGGCGTCACGAGCGCGCGCCCGCGCGCCGCCTTCAGGGTGCACCAGGATCAGTGTGCGATCGGGAAAGCTGTCGCCAATGCCGAACGCGTTGATCGCGCGGACGGCTTCGATGCCCAATCCTCCAGCTCCGCCCTGATAGGCGAGCGAACTGTCGATGAAGCGATCGGACAGCACCCACTGCCCGCGTGCCAGCGCCGGACAGATCGTCTTCTCGACATGATCCGTCCGCGCAGCCGCGAATAGCAAAGCCTCTGCGCGGGCACCCCAGCGGTCCTCACTGCCTGTCAGCAGCAACTCACGAATGCGCTCGGCACCCTCGCTACCGCCGGGTTCGCGCGTAACGACGACGTCGATCCCGCGCTGACGGAGCGCTTCCGCCAGCGCCCGAACCTGCGTGGACTTGCCGACCCCTTCCCCGCCTTCAAGCGTGATGAACCTGCCGGTTGTCACGCCATCCCGAACAAGGATTTGAGACCGAGCCAGATGCGGCCGAAGAATCCGGCCTTGCCGACGTCCTCGCCGGCGACCAGCGGCACGATTTGCGGCGGGGTGTCGCCGGTGGTGACGACCAGTTGCGCCACCTCCTGCCCCTTGGCGATCGGTGCGACCAGCGGACCGTTGTAGCGGATGCTGGTCTTGATCGCGCCGGTCGACAGCCCGGCGGGAACCGTCACGGCGAGATTGCGCGGCGCCACGAGCGAAACCTCGCTGGAGCTGCCGAGCTGCACCTTTGCCGCGCCGACCTTGGCGCCCGCCGCGAACAGCGGTTTGGCCTGCCACGCGCCGAAGCCCCATTGGATCAGCCGCGTCGATTCTTGAACACGCGCGTTCCAGCTCGGCAGCCCTGCCAGCACCTCGATCAAGCGGCGGCCATTCTGGTCCGCCGAGCCGGTGAAGCCGTATCCCGCCTCATCGGTGTGACCGGTCTTCAGGCCATCGGCGCCGGGCACCTTGCCCAGGATCGGGTTGCGGTTCGCCTGCGTGATGTCCTGCCCGGCGCCCAGCGTCTTGCCCCAGGTGAAGCTCGTTTGCCCGTAGAACTTCTTGTAGAGGTCCGGGAAATGCTCGATCTCGGCGCGGGCCAGGCTCGCGAGATCGCGCGCAGAGACATAAGTCCGTCCCTCGTCAGGCCAGCCGTTGGCCGTGCCGAAATGGCTGTTGGTGAGGCCCAGGCGCCGCGCCTGCTCGTTCATCTGGCCGACAAAGGCTTCCTCGGTCCCAGCGATGCACTCGGCAAGCACGACCGACGCGTCATTGCCCGACAGGGTGATGATCCCGTGAAGCAGGTTTTCGACGCTGACCTGCTCGTTGGGGCTGAGGAACATGGTCGAGCCGGCCGCGGGACCGTGCCACTTCTGCCACGTCTCCGGCCGCACGGTGCACATCTTGTCGAGCTTGAGCTCGCCGCGCTTGATCAGGTCGAACGCGACATTGCTGGTCATCATTTTGGCCATCGACGCCGGCGGCATCCGCACGTCGGCATTCTTGTTGTAGAGGATGGCGCCCGACGACAGATCAATCAGGAAGGCGTATTTGGCCGGGGTGTCGAACTGCGGCGCGGCCGCCGGTGCCGCGGTTGTGACAAGCAGCGAACCTGCAGCGGCAAGAAGAATGATACGCGGCATTAGAAGTGTCGGCCTCCCGATTAGCTTGTGCGACCCTGTCTATCGCCGCGCAATCGCGTCCGCCAGAACTCCGACCGAGATCGCGTAGAAATTTGAGCAATTGTAATCGAGGATCGCGCGATAGTTGGTGGTCAGCAGATACGCCGTCGCATCGGGGCCATCAGGCTCGATCAAGCTCGCCATCTCCGTGTCCGGTAGCCCACGACCGATCGGCGTCACACCTAGCGCGCGCCACTCTCGCATTGTCAGCCAACGGCTGTGACGGCGATAGACCTGCGGACAGCGCGGCGCCGTCGTGCGATTGACGAGCGGTGCGCGATTGAGGCCGGGCGGCGTGCGCACGGGAATGCCCCAGGCGACGTTTGGCTTCCATCCGGCATCGCGCAGGTAGGTTGCGATTGACGCGAGTCCATCCAGTTCATTTGACCAGATGTCAGCGTAACCATCACCATCGCCGTCGGCCCGAAGCCTCAAGGCAACAGATGGCATGAATTGCGGGTAGCCAGTGGCACCCGCCCAGCTTCCCTTGAGGCGCCAGCGCGGCACGCCTTGGTCCATCAGCTTTAGCGCGGCGACAAATTCCGCCTCGAAGAAATCCCGGCGCCGGCCGTAATAACCCAGGCTGGCCAGCGCCTGCAGCAGATCGGTGTTGCCGGTGACGGTGCCGTAGCTGGTCTCGTGTCCCCATATCGCCATTAGCACCGCCGGATCGACGCCGAAGCGAACCTCCAGCTGTCGAAGCGATCCGTAATGATCGGCATAGTTCGCCTGACCGCGCCGAATGAGCGACGTCGTCACGTGCGAACGGAGATAAGGCGCCAGCGCTCCCACCACGCCACCGCTTGTGCGAGCGATGGGTTCGGAGCGTTCAAGTTCGATAACACGCTGATTGACCGTCAACGAATAGACGTTCGCCTGGACAGTAGCGTCGCTCACCCCTTGCTGCCGCGCGAGGGCGGCCAATCGGATCTTGTAGGTGTACCAGGGGTCCGGCGCTGCGGATGCGTAGGTTGGCATCGTCACGTCGGCTTGGGCCAGTTGCACGCCGGATAGCGTTGCCGGCTCCGCCCCCGCCAAACCCGCCGCGACCAACCAGAAACCCATTCGTCCTCCCCTTCCCCGAAAGGCTAGAGGTGAAGCAGGGTCTCAGGCCAGCTTGATCCGTCCCGCCTGCTGCACAGTTCGCCGTCAATTGCCGCTTGCCAAGCGAGGTCTCCTCCCGCCAAGAGCCGCGCGATGGATGGGTGGCCGAGCGGTTTAAGGCACCGGTCTTGAAAACCGGCGACGTGCAAGCGTCCGTGGGTTCGAATCCCACCCCATCCGCCACCGCTCGACATTCACCTTGCATTCACGCTACAAATGTAGCACTCTACAAATGTAGCGCGGCGAGTCGCCGTGCGGAAAGGAAGTGGATGCTCAGCAAACTGCCCCCTCGCGAGCGACAGATCGTGGACATTCTCTACGAGCGCGGCGCCATGCCCGTCGCCGACATCTGCGACGCTCTCCCTGTACAACTCAGCGGCTCGGCCGTCCGCGCCATGCTCAAGCGCCTTGAAGACAAGGGCTTCGTGCAACGCGATGAATCCGAGCGCGGGTTTCTGTATAGTCCGGTCGTCTCGGACACCGTCGCCAAGAAGTCCGCGCTCAGCGAGATCGTCCGCGTGTTCTTCAACGGGTCGCCGGCCAGCGCAGCAAGCGCCCTGCTCGGCATGTCCGACAAACTGAAAGACGACGAGCTAAGCCAGCTCGAACAAATGATCGCCCGTGCACGCAAGGATAAGGGGTCCAAGTAATGCATATTCTGGTCGGCATTGCCCTCAAGTCGCTGCTCCTTGCGGGGCTGACCCTGGGCTTGATGCGGTTGATGAAGGAGCGCTCGGCGGCTGAACGGTCGTGGGTCGCGCACATCGGCCTGCTGGCCCTGGTGATCATGGCGTTCGCGCCGCTGGTCATGCCGACCTGGAATATCGAAACCCCAGCAATATTCGGCACCGCGTCTGACAAGTCCCAGGCGGCGCCGGTTCAGGAAGTCACGACAGCGCCGGCCGTCGCATCGGCGCCGGTGGCCCAACCGGCCGCTGCACAGCCGATGCCCGCGCAGCCAAAATTCACGCTGCCGTCGCTCGGACTCTCAGCAGCGGCCACCGCGCTATATGCCGTGCCGGCAGCGATCCTGCTGCTCATCACGTTCCTGGCTCTCGCGCGACTAATCGCCTTGCGGGCCCGCGCCGACGTGTTGGTCGACGGCCACTGGCTGAGCGCCCTCGCCCGCGCGCAGAAGCGCATGGGCTTCAAGCACGGCACCGCCCTGCTGACCAGCGACGAGCTCGCCTCGCCGATCAGCTGGGGCCTGATGCGTCCCGTGATCTTGCTCAACAGCCGCGCCGTCGAAGCGTCGGGCGAAGCCGAAGCAATCATCGCGCACGAGCTCGCGCACGTCGCCCGTTTGGACTGGATCAAGCTGCTGCTAGCTCGCGTCGCGACGGCTCTGTTCTGGTTCAACCCACTCGTCTGGGTGCTCGCTCGCGAAGCGCATCAGCTCCGCGAAGAGACTGCCGACGACACCGTGCTTGCCGCGGACATCGTCGATACCGACTATGCGCAACTGCTGGTCGGCGTCGCCCGTCACGAATGCCCTGGCCTGCTGTTAGGTGCCCACGGCGTTGCTCCGTCAAAGAGCTCGCTCGCCCGCCGCGTCCAGCGCGTCCTCGACGGCAAGCTGACCCGCGGCCCGGTCGCCCGCCCCTTCGCCATTGGCGTGTTCGTTGGTGCCATCATGGTGGCGGCGCCCCTTGCGGCCCTGACGCTGACGCCAGCCGGGATGAAATCGACCCCGGCCAACAAGGCGATCGCCGCGAGCGAGCCGCGCGACCCCTATTACACTGCGCCGAGCGAGCCCCCTGCTGATTTGCCAAGCCTCATTGCCGACGGCGTGTCGACGTCGGTCACCACGGCCGTCGCGGCAGCGACCGCGATTGCGCCCAACGCAGTTCGCCACGCCGCAGAGCCGGATTTCAAGACTACCGCGCCCAATGGAGCGACGGTCGAGCAAAAGGATGGCCTGCTGATTGCACGCGCTCCGAACGGCGCGACCTCGACCATCTATCCGCCGGATGCCAACGGCCGCCGCAAGGTCGTCGCCGTCGCGGCCAATGGCGCCACCGCGGTGACCTACGCCGACGCGCGAGAATTCCGCGACACCCGCGTGCCCCGCAGCAATCGCCCGATCGACAAGGTCATCGAGATGAAGGCTGTCGGGGTCACCCCGGAATATGTCGGCGCGATGCGCGCGGCACTTCCCCAGCTCGCCGGTGCTGATCTCGAAGATCTCACCAGCATGCGCGCGGTTGGCGTCACGCCCGAATATGCGCGCGGCATGGCCGCCGCGGGCTTTCCAAGGATCACCGCTGACGAATTGGTCGAGGCACGCGCTGTGGGGCTGACCGGCGGCTACATCCAGGCCATGCGCGCGACCGGCCTTCGCGGGGACCTCGACGACTTCGTCTCGCTCCGCGCTGTCGGTGTGGATCCCGCGTTCGCTGCGCGGGTCAAGGCGTCGGGCGTAAGAGTTACCGATGCTGACGATCTCGTCGAGCTACGCGCGCTCGCGGGGACAGCGCCGCCAGTGCCGCCGCGTCCACCCGTCCCGCCGCGTCATGCGGCTGACCCGGACGGCTGACGTCACCCTAACCGCCTAACCAACTCCGTACGCCGATTTCTAAGCGCCCATCCCGGGCGGACGGGTGAACTTTGCCCCGTGAATTGAAAAGGAGATCTTCATGAACCGCTCCATCACTTTCGTCGCGGCCCTGTTGTGCGCCTTCGTCACGGTCAGTTCGGCCTGCGCTGCACCGCCTGAAGGCCTCCGCTTCACCCTTGAACCGCAGCGCGGCGACGCTGCCAGGCTGCACGCGAGCTTTCGCGAGCAACGCAACGGCCGCAACGACTCTAACTGGTCGAGTGGATTCATGCCGTCCGAACTGGTGGGCTTGGAGGTGTCCTCCTTTCGTGCTGCCGGCAGCCGGCCGCTTCACTTCTCCGTAGTAAGGGAAGCCGGCCGCCTCGATTGCGCCGGAAGCGGCGGGAACAGCTTCGCCGCGGGCAACTGCCAGTTCACGGCTGACGCAGGCTTCGCACAGATGCTGGCGTCGCGCGGCATCGGACAGCCGACGCGCGACCAAGCCTTCGCGCTGATGGCCGTCAATGCTCATCGCGCCATGCTCGATTCGATCGCGTCGGCCCGCTACCCGATCCCGCGCATGGATGACGTCATTGCTCTCTCGGCTTTGGGCGTCGATGGCCGCTACATCGCGGACCTGGCCAGCGCCGGTTACCGGCCGCAAAAGATAAGCTCGCTGATCGAGTTCAAGGCGCTGAACATCGATGCCCCATGGATCGCCAGTTTTGCCCGCGCTGGCTACGCCAACCTCGCCGCCGACGAACTGGTCCAGCTTCGGGCTCTGAACATCACACCGGACTTCATCGCCGGCTTCCGGCGGATCGGTTACGGCAACCTGCCGGTTAACAAGCTCGTCGAGCTCAAGGCGCTGGACATTACGCCGGATTTCGTCCGCTCGGTCACGCCTGCAAACGGCTTAGCGCCGGCGGTCAACGACCTTGCTGAGCTAAAGATCTTCGGCCGCCGGCACTGACCCCACGAAGGTCAGCCGTTGGTGGCCCGCGACGGGCGTGTTGGTCGAATCGTTGGCCGATTGATCGACCGCCTGTCGCCTCTCTGCTGAGCGGCACTTAGCGCGCCAGTCGCACTTGAAGGGGAATGATGTGGCTCGGACGCTGTTGCTTGCAACGGCCGGGATGGCGGCGCTTGCGCCCGGCGTATCCATGGCAGCGCAAGTCGAGGGGCAGAAACCCGCCGTGCTGCTTTCGGCAACGGCGCGCACCACCAGCTATGATGCGGCTTTCTTCGCTCAGTATGCGCCGCGGACGGCGCTGGACATCGCGCAGCGGGTGCCGGGCTTCAACCTCGATCTTGGCAGTGAGGATGTTCGCGGGTTCGCGGCTGCGGCCGGCAATGTCGTCATCAACGGCGCTCGCCCGAGTTCCAAGGCGGAATCGCTTCAAACAACGCTTTCGCGCATTCCGGCAAGTCGCGTGTCGAAGGTCGAGAACGGTCCCGGCGACCTCTACGGCGCCGATTATTCGAGCAAAAGCCAGGTCCTCAACATCATTCTTTCGGCCGAAGGCGGGCTGGATGGGAATGCCACGGGCTCGGTCCGTCGCCTCTACGACGGGACATTGGTTCCCAACGGCTCGGCATCCGTGTTGCTGCGCAAGGGACCGTCCAGCATCAATGTGGCAGCGGGCTTCGGTAACAATTTCAATGCCGAGGAAGGCACGGACCGGGTCACCGATTTTGCGACCGGCGAACTGCTGGAGCTCCGGCGCAAGCACAACACCTACCATGACTTCAACCCGTATCTGTCGGCTAGCTGGGCGCTGGAGCGCGCGAGCGACAAGGCGATCCGCGTCAACGCGCGCTGGTCACCGGGACAGTTCGACCTTTTTCAGCGCAACCGCGTCACACCGACCGGCGGCACCCCGCACGACGACAATTTGATCCAGGATTACGACAATCCGGTGTTCGAGCTTGGTGGTGACCTCACGCGGCCGCTCGCTGGAGGAGCGATCAAGCTGGTGGGCCTCGCCACCCGGCGAAAGCGCAACAATTTCGACGCCTACATCGGCCGCGATGCGCTGCTCCCTGCGGGCGTCCAAGTCGGCGGCTTCGAGCAGTCCCAGATCGCCCGACGCAACGAAACGCTCGGACGTCTGACCTGGACTCACGCCGACATCGCCGGCTTTTCCGTCGAAGCCGGCGGGGAAGCCGTGCTGAACACGCTCGACAACAGCACCAGTCTGTTCACCCTCGGCCAGAACGGCGCGCGGACGCCGGTCCAGCTCCCGGTCGCCAACGTCCGCGTCAAGGAAACGCGCGGTGAGGGCTTCGTGAACTTGGGCCGTCAGCTCAGCCCCGCCCTCCGCATCGATGGCGGCGTTCGCTACGAATTCTCGCACCTCACCGTGACCGGTGACGCCACCGCGGACCGCAAGCTGATGTTCTGGAAGCCGAACCTGACGCTGGACTGGAAGCCGGGCGGCGGTTGGCACACGAAAGCGTCGATCGAGCGGACCGTCGCGCAGCTTAACTTCTACGACTTCGTCACTGCGGCCGAGCTGTCGACCAACCGCGTGAACGCCGGCAACGAGAATTTGCAACCGCAGCGCGCCTGGGAATTCCGGGTCTCTGCCGATCGCCCGATGTTCAAGTCCGGCCTGATCAAGTTCGACCTCGGCTACGACCTGATCAGCAAATTGCAGGACCGCATCCTGATCTTCGATCCGGTCAGCGGCGACTATTTCGACGCGCCCGGCAATCTCGGCACTGGCCGCCACGCCTTTGCCCAGTTGACCGTCGACGCGCCGCTCGAACAGTTCTGGAAAGGACTTCGCGTCCGCGTCAACGGAACGGTCAGGCGCACCCGGGTTACCGACCCGATCAGCGGCAAGAAGCGCAACTTCAGCGACTTCTTCCCCTATTGGGAATGGGGCGTCGACGTACGCCGCGATGCCGGCGCGTTCTCCTACGGCTTCACGCTGCAGGATCGCGACCGCTTCACTTTCTTTCGCACCACCGAATTCGATAGTAATTTCAACGGCGGTCCGTTCGGCACGGCCTTCATCGAATACCGGCCTTCGGCGCGGACATCGATTACGCTCGACGTCGACAATGCGCTGAACACCACCGCCAACCGCAACCGCCTGCTGTTTTACCCGAACCGCGCGGTGCCGACCTTCGTCGCCAACGAGTTCCGCGAACGCAACCGGCACGTCAACGTCGGCCTGACCGTCAAACAGACCTTCGGCGGTGGCGGCAGCACTAAGCTGGCGTCGAAGAAGTAGGGCCGGAAGCCGGGGTGGCGCGTTCAGCCCTCCCCCGCTAATAGCGCGGCAACTTTCAGCAAGCGCGGGAAACTTCATGGCCGAGCCAGCCATCTTGCCGTTCGATTGGCAGGATCCGTTCGATCTCAATCATCAGCTATCCGACGAGGAGCGCCTCGTCCGCGACACCGCCGAGGGCTACGCACAAGAGAAGCTGCTCCCGCGCGTCACCTCCGCCTATCTGGAAGAGCGCTTCGACCGCGAAATCATGAGCGAATTCGGCGAACTCGGCCTGCTCGGCGCGACCATCCCGCACGAATATGGCGGCGCCGGCCTCGGCTACGTCAGCTACGGCCTGATCGCCCGCGCGGTGGAGCGCGTCGACAGCGGCTACCGCTCGGCCATGTCGGTCCAGTCCAGCCTCGTGATGTACCCGATCTTCGCCTACGGCAGCGAAGAGCAGCGCCAGAAATATCTGCCCAAGCTCGCCAGCGGCGAATGGGTCGGCTGCTTCGGCCTCACCGAGCCCGACGCCGGTTCCGACCCCGGCGGCATGCGCACCCGCGCGCAGAAGGTTCAAGGCGGCTACCTGCTCAGCGGGTCGAAGATGTGGATTACCAACTCGCCCATCGCCGACGTCTTCGTCGTCTGGGCGAAGTCGGACGCGCATGACGGTAAGATCCGCGGCTTCATCCTCGAAAAGGGCATGGCCGGCCTGTCCGCGCCCAAGATCAAGGAGAAGCTGTCGCTCCGCGCCTCGATCACCGGCGAAATCGTGATGGACGGCGTCGAGGTCCCAGAGGATGCGCTGCTGCCCAACGTCGAAGGGCTTAAGGGCCCGTTCGGCTGCCTCAACCGCGCCCGTTACGGCATCAGCTGGGGCTCGATGGGCGCTGCAGAGGCCTGCTACGCCGCCGCGCGCCAATACACGCTGGACCGCAAGCAGTTCGGCCGTCCCCTCGCCTCCAACCAGCTGGTGCAGCTCAAGCTCGCCAACATGGCGACCGAGATCACGCTTGGCCTCCAGGCGTCGCTACGCGTCGGCCGCCGGCTCGAGCAGGACGAACTGATCCCCGAGACGATCAGCCTGGTGAAGCGCAACAATTGCGGCAAGGCGCTCGACATCGCCCGCGTCGCCCGCGACATGCACGGCGGAAACGGCATCAGCGCCGAATTCAACGTGATGCGCCACGCCGCGAACCTGGAGACCGTCAACACCTACGAAGGCACGCACGACGTGCACGCTCTCATTATGGGCCGCGCGATTACAGGCCTGTCGGCTTTCTGAGCATGTGAGCCAATGCGATTGGGATGGGACGCCAACATCCTGCCATGGTCGCCTTCACCTCCGTCAGGTCGTTTGCTCGACCAGCATCTCTTCGACATGGCGCAACTTGTCAGGGTTGCGGACGATATAGAGGGCAGCGATCTTTCCGTCTCGGACTTCGAGCGCCGTGGTCTGTAGCACCTCTCCACGATCGATACTGACGAAGCCGGGAAGGCCGTCGATCATGACGTTGCGAAGAAATTGCGGCCGGTACGCCGCCTTTCGTGCCAGCCCTTCAAACAGGCGGAGCACGCGGTCTAATCCGCGCACGACATTGCGGAAGGCAATAACCTTGCCGCCCCCGTCGGAAAAAACCGCGACCTCGTCCGCAAGAATTCCACTCAACATTTTGATGTCGCCTTTCGTGCTTGCCTCATGAAAAGCTCGCACGAGTTCCGATGCGCTTTGCGGCGATAGTGTAAAGCGCGGTCGCGCGTGGCGGACGTGGCGACGGGCGCGGGATGCAAGTTGGCGAACCGCAGCGGGCTCGCGATCCAGCGTCACCGCTACCTCGTTCAGCGGCGTTTCGAAGATGTCGTGCAACAGGAAGGCGGCCCGCTCGAGAGGGGAAAGCCTCTCCATCGCGACCATGAGTGTCAGAGTAACGTCGTCGGCGACCGCTTCTTCGCTGGCTTGCTGCAACAGCGGCTCCGGTAACCAAGCGCCAACATATTCCTCACGTTGCGCCCGCGCCGATTTCAGCTGATCGAGGCACAGTCGAGTTACGACGCGGGTGAGATAGGCCGCCGGTAAGTCGACACCACCGCCCACTGCAGCCCAGCGCGGCCATGCGTCCTGGACCACATCCTCCGCCTCGCTCAGCGATCCTAGCATGCGGTAAGCGAGGCGCAGCAATCGCGGTCGCTGCGCCTCGAAATCGGCGAGGCGCTGGTCAGGCGGCATCGCGCATCGCAGCGCCACGTGGCGGATGAGCAACCCGGAAGCCAACCTGCAGCCGGTTCCAGACGTTGATTGCGCCGATGGCGAAGGTCAGTTGCACTCGCTCCTCTTCGCTGAACTCTTCGGCAAGCGCGTTGTACGCGTCATCGGGGGCGCCATCATCTGCAACCCGGGTGAGGACTTCGGTCCAACCGAGCGCCGCCCGCTCGCGATCGGAATACAGGTATGATTCCCGCCAAGCATCAAGCAGATAGAGCTTCATCTCGTCCACTGCGCGCTTACGCAAATCAGTGGTGTGCATGTAAATGCAAAAGGCGCAGCCGTTGATTTGAGACGCGCGCAGTTTGATCAGTTCCAGCAATTCAGGTTCGACCGCTTTGGCCAGCGCTTGCTCGAGCGCGACCATTGCCTTGAAGCCGGCAGGGAACAGTGCAGACGGGTTGTCGAGGCGCTGGATCATAATCGGTCTCCTTTTGAAGAGCATCGAGGTGCTCGAAACAAAGACGAGACAGGTCCGACCGCTGTGACATCGATCCGAAAAATAGGGCAAAAAGTTGTCCCACGTCGGATGCGATCTAATGTCCGCAATGGGTGGAAAGCGGACATTAGCCTCATCCCGTTGGCGTCTTCGGTCGTCCTGAACCAGAACAGCTATGCGGTGCGCAAAATCGCTCTTATGCTCAGTCGGCTTTACGGGGGGGAAAATCATGATCGGCTGGATTGTCCTGGGCGTCGCCGTCCTGGTGCTGCTGTACTTCATCGCGACCTACAATCGGCTCGTGCGCCTGCGCGCCTTGGTCAAGGAAGGCTTCAGCGGCATCACCGTGCAGCTTCGCCGCCGCGCGGACCTCATCCCCAATCTCGTCGAGACCGTTCAGGGCTATGCGACGCACGACCGCGAGGTGTTCGAGGAAGTGTCGAAGGCGCGCGCGGCGTCGGTGAATGCGGGCAGCGTCGCTGCCACGGCCCAGGCCGATGCGCAGATGACTGGCATGCTCGGCCGCCTCTTCGCAGTCGCGGAGGCCTATCCGGAGCTCAAGGCCAACACCAACTTCCTGCAGCTGCAGGGCCAGCTGTCGGGGATCGAGGGCGAATTGCAGAGCGCGCGCCGTTACTACAACGCGACCGTCCGCGACCTGAACTCGAGCATCCAGAGCTTCCCGCCGGTGCTGATCGCGCGGCCGATGGGCTTCACCGAGGAACCGTCCTATCAGGACGACGATCCGGCAATCCAGAGCGCGCCGAAGGTCGCCTTCCCCAAGCCCGCGGCCTGAGATGCGCCTTCTGCGCTGGGTTTGTGCGGCCCTCGCGCTCGTTGTCGCGTCAGCGCCGGCTCAGGCCGACGAGCGCATCCTTCGATATGTGAGCGACGTCCAGGTCCAGCGGGACTCGTCGCTGCAGGTGGCGGAGACGATCGACGTCCGCGCCGAGCGCAACCGGATCAATCATGGCATCTACCGCGACTTCCCGACACGATACCGCGGTCGCAACGGCAGTCAGGTTCGGGTCGGCTTCAATTTCGAGGGTGCAACCCTGGACGGACAGCCAGTCGCGGCCAGCGCCGAAGCGTTCGGCAACGGCGTTCGTATCAAGGTCGGCGATCCCGACAAATATGTCGACGCCGGCGAACATCGATACGTGCTCCGCTACAGCACGACCCGGCAGATCGGCCGCTTCAAGGACTATGACGAGCTTTATTGGAACGCGACCGGTAACGGCTGGATCTTTCCGATTGACGTGGTGGAGGCGAGAATCCACCTGCCTTCCGCCGAAAAATTCGGACAACGGTCGCTGTACACGGGCGCTTACGGCTCAACCGACCATTCCGCCGAAGTCGTGGAGGAAAAGCCCGGCGACATCCTGATCAGGACGACGGGACCGCTCGGTCCGGGCGAAGGACTGTCCGTAGCGGTGGCCTTCCCGAAAAATGTGGTCGCCTCCCCCACTTCGGCCAGCCGACTGCACGACTGGCTGGCCGACAATGGACCGCCTATCGTCGGCGGGCTCGGACTGATCGGCATCGTCGCCTTTTACATCTTTGCCTACCAGCGGGTCGGCCGCGATCCGCCTGCCGGGACCGTCGTTCCCCTATTATCGCCGCCGGACGACCTCAGCCCCGCTGCCGTTCGATATGTCACCCGTATGGGGAGCGACGACCGTACCTTCGCCGCGGCCCTGATCGACATGGGGGTCAAAGGCCACGTCAAGCTCGTCGAAGAGGAAGGTGGTTGGTTCTCCGGCGACAAGACGCGGATCGACCGCCTGCAATCCGACACGCCGCTCACCAGCGACGAGAATGCCGCGCTGCCGAAGCTCTTCGCCGGCGGCGACTCAATCGCCATGGAGCAGAAGAACCATGAAGACTTTTCGTCCGCGAAGAAGGCCTTGGATGCGGATCTGAAGGCTAAGTACGAAGGAAAGCTGTTCAACAAGAACTGGGGCTGGGCGATCGCGGGCGTCCTGATCTTCATCGCCGCCCTGTGGCTCGTCGCCGCCGCGATCGTCGCTGCGGCGGGGCTGGATGTGCGGCTCGTCCTCATATCACTCGGCGCGGCTACGACGGCGGCGTTGCTGCTGGCGTGGGTGCAGACTGCGAGCTCGACCGGCAAATGTCTCGCGACAGGCATGGCCGCCATCTTCGGCATCCTTGCGCTCTTTACCGGATTCCCCATCCTGACTCAGGCGCTGGCCACGGGCTGGCTGTTGCCCTTCGTTCCCGCGCTGATTGCCATTCCCCTCGTAATCTCCGCCTTCTTCTGGATCGATGCGCCGACGCTGGACGGGCGCAAGGTTCTCGACCGCATTGCCGGATTCAAGCAGTATCTCTCGATCACCGAGCGTGAGCGGCTCGACCGCATGAACCCGCCCGAGGATACGCCCGAAATCTTCGAGCGCTTCCTGCCCTACGCGATTGCGCTCGGTGTCGAGAACCGCTGGGCCGACCGCTTCGCGGGCGTTCTCGCCGCCGCTGCCGCGCAGGGCCAGCAGGGCTTCATGTGGTACTCCGGCAGCCACAGCCCCTGGTTCGACCCGGACGGCTTCGCGAAGAACGTCGGTTCCTCCCTCTCCAGCGCGATCAGCTCCGCCTCGACCGCGCCCGGCTCCAGCAGCGGCTCGGGTGGCGGCGGCTTCTCAGGCGGCGGTGGAGGCGGCGGAGGTGGTGGAGGCTGGTAACCCCCTTCGCCACAAGCTTGTGGGCTCGTTGCGATAGGTAGCATCCGGCAGACGCTGGAAGCCCAGCCGCTCGGCGAGCCTCATCGAGGGGCCATTGGTCGGCGCGATGATCGCCATCACTTCCGGCGCGTCAACCGTCGCGTCCGCCCATTGCATGAGGGCGCCGCACGCCTCGCCGGCGAAGCCCTGCCCGTGCGCTTCGGCGGCGAAGATGTAGCCGAGTTCCGGCTTGCCTTCGATCGAGGGCGTCATTTCGCGGTGATAGTCGAACAGGCCCGCGTGGCCGATCAGCTTGCTATCGGCTTTTCGCTCGACGGCGAACAGGCCGACGCCCTGAAGCTGCCAGAGCCCTACCCCGCCGACCAACCGGCGCCACGCGTCCTCGCGCCCGAACAGGTGGCCGCCAAAATGCTCCATGACCACGGGGTCGGACAACATCGCCGCATGCGCGTCGAGATCGTCCTCGCGAAAGCCGCGCAGCACCAGACGCTCGGTCTCCACCGTCGGAGCCGAGGTCAGTGCCGAAAATCGCACCTTTTACTTCTTGCCGAGGCTCAGGCCGCCGAAACGCTTGTTGAAGCGCGCAACCTGACCACCCGTATCGAGCAGCTTTGAATTGCCGCCGGTCCAGGCCGGGTGCGCGGTGGGGTCGATGTCGAGGTGAAGCGTGTCACCTTCCTTGCCCCAGGTCGAACGGGTCTGGAACTTGGTCCCGTCGGTCATTTCGACGGTGATCATGTGATAGTCAGGATGCGTGTCGGACTTCATGTGATTTTTCCTTGGCTTAGCCGCTGGTTTCCGACCAGCAGCGACAGGATGAGGGGCGCCTCTACAGGGCGCGTCCAAAAGTTGCAACCGAGCCTGTCAGACGGGCTGATGCTGCTCCAGCCGAAGAGCCGGCACCAACCGTTCGGCTATTACGAAACCGCCGAATAGCAGCGTCGCGTAGAACAGGTCGCCGGCAAGGCTGTTCTGGAAGAACGGGATCGCCGCGACGTAGCAGGCCTCGAGCCCGGCAAGCGTGTGCGGGTAGAAACCGCTGAACCACCACATGCCCAGGTTGGTAAGGACGAAGAAGAGCAAGGACCCGGCAACGGCTGCGCTGCCGATGCGAAGCGCCGAACGGCGCTGCAGGGCGAGAATTCCGATCACCGCGACGAGGGCCGTGCTTAGGTAAACCGTGGCCATGCCATGATAGAAACCGAGCACCAGGTCGCTCAGCAGCAATGCCGCGAGCGGCGCCAGGAACGCCAGCGCGCGCCGCCCGAGATAGGCGCCGCTGAACAGCGCCATCGCACCGATGGGCGTGAAGTTGGGCGGATGCGGCACGAGACGGAGAGCCGCTGCAGCGACGATTGCGGACAGGAGCGCGGTCAGGCGGGTGTTGGCATTCATGACGCGCCGTTTAGCGCCGGATCGGGCGATTTGACAGCCTAAGCTGCGAGCGACTAGCAGCCGCCCCCGACCAGGGTGCCGCCCACAGCTTTTTGCTGGCGGGGGCGGTTCAAAGGGAAGCCGGCGAAATTCCGGCGCTGTGCCCGCAACTGTGAACGCCGAGCTTCTCGGCGAAGTCAGGAACCTGCCTTGGTCCGTCGTCCGTTTCCTTGGCCGGGACCAGCCATGGGACGTGGGGCAGCGCTGCGGTGATGCGGCGATCCCTCCGTGACGACTTCGTCAAAGGAGGAAAGAATGCCCGTACCCCCCGTCCCTGCCGACCAGATCGTCATCACCGCGTCCCACGCGCCCCAAGCCCAAGATCAAACGGCCGCCAGCGTCACCGTTATCGACAGGCAGCTCATCGACAGCCTGTCCGAACCACTGCTCAGCGATCTCATCCGCCTGACGCCCTCGGCCGCCGTCGTCACTTCCGGGCCTGCGGGTTCCCTCACCGAGATCCGCATTCGCGGCGCCGAAGCCAACCATACCTTGCTGTTCGTGGACGGCATCAAAATCGACGACCCCGCTTCAGGCGACACGCCTCGATACGAAATCCTGAATGCCGACTTGGCTTCGCGGATTGAGATCATCCGCGGGCCGCAATCGGCATTGTGGGGCTCAGAAGCGATCGGCGGCGTGATCGCCGTCAACGGGGTCGACGACGTCGGTGGCTATTCCGCGAGCGCGGAGGCCGGTTCGTTCGGCTTCGTTCGCGGCAGCGGCTCGGCGAGCTATGCCGGGGAACGTACGAGCCTGAGCGGCGCAATCGGCTTCCAAAGATCCCGTGGCATCAACAGTGTCGAGGGCACGGGCGACAGGGACGGCTATCGTAACCTGTCGGGCCGGTTGCGCGGAACTTGGCGACCGACCGGCATGCTCCAGGTCGGCGCGTCGCTACTGGCCCTTACCGGCCGCGCGCAATTCGACGGCTTCGACCTGTTCACCGGGGCTCATACCGACACGCTGGACAATAGCCGCAACCGGCTGACGGCGGGACGCGTGTGGGCAATCTACGGAAATGACACGTCGGATTGGCGGGCGAAGGTCGCCGGCACATTGCTTGGGTCTTCGAACAAGAATTATCTTGCTGAAATTGAGCAAAACCGGACCCGGGGGGAGCGGCGCAATGTCTCGGGCCAACTGGAGCGGAAGCTGACGACGGGCCCGGTCACGCACCGCCTGATCGTAGCTGCGGAGACCGAGCGCGAGGAGTTCCACGCCCGCGACACGGCGTTCGGCGGCTTCACGAACCAGGACCGCACCCGCCGCCACGATTCCATCGCTGGCGAATGGCGGGCGGAGACCGACAGCGTCGCCGCCGACATCGCGGTCCGGCACGACAGCTTCAACCGGTTCAAGGACGCGACGACCTTCCGCGCGTCTCTACTTGGCCAACTCGGCCACGGCTTCGCCCTCGCCGGTTCCTATGGGGAAGGCATCGCGCAACCCACCTTTTTCGACTTGTACGGCTTCTTCCCTGGCAACTTCGTCGGGAACCCCAATTTGAAGCCGGAAAGCTCACGAGGGTTCGAGCTGTCGCTTCGTTATCGGCGCGGCACGGTTGGCGCCTCTTTGACCGGCTATCAACAGCGTTTGCGCGATGAAATCGTCAACAACGCCACCTTCACCAGCGTCATAAATGCAACGGGGAAAAGCAAGCGCTACGGCGTTGAGGCAACGCTCGATTGGACGCCGACTGCCGCCCTCCGCCTGTCGGCGAACTACGCCTATCTAAAGTCCACGCAACTGGATGCTTTGTCTGGCGGACAGCAGACCGAGGTTCGCCGGCCGAAGCACAGCGGCGCAGTGGCGGTCGATGGCAAATCGGGGGCATTCACTTACGGCGCGTCGCTCGCTTACGTGGGCAAGCATTTGGATAATCGCGACATCTTCCCGTTCGACCGGGTGACGCTAGACTCTTACTGGCTGGCGGATGCACGCGTGGCTTACGCGGTGAGGCCCGGCGTCGAGCTGTTCGCCCGCGGCTCGAACCTTCTGAACCAGCACTATCAGGACGTATACAGTTACCGAGCCAACCCGCGGGGGGTGTTCGGCGGGGTCCGCCTGAGCCGGTGAGGATCAGGCCGGCGGGTCGGCGATCATCGCCGTAAATTCGCATTCGGTTGCAACGTCGCCGTTCAGCATCGCCTTGCCGGCGAACTTGCACACTCGTGAGCGCTTCTGCAGGAATTGGACCTCAAGGCGGAGCAGCACGCCCGGTTCGACCGGCTTGCGGAACTTCACGTTGTCGATGGACATGAAATAGACGAGCTTGCCCGAACCGGCGAGGCCGAGGCTCTCGACCGCCAGCACGCCGGCGGCCTGGGCCAGCGCTTCGACCTGCAGGACGCCAGGCATGATTGGCCTTCCAGGGAAATGCCCCTGGAAGAACTCCTCGTTCACGCTCACCGCCTTGATCGCGACGATGCCGGTGTCGGGGTCGAGGCTTTCGACCCGGTCGACGAGCAGCATCGGATAGCGATGCGGCAGCGCCGCCATCACCCGCTTGATGTCGAGCGGACCGCCCGACGCGGATGTGGCGGCGCTGGCCGGCTGATCGTTCAAGCTTAGCGGCCCTGCGGCTGCGTGCGCTGCTGCTGCGCCGGCTGCGCCGGGGCGGTCGTCGAGATCGACGGCAGCGCCGAGTTCAGCGCGGTCAGGACGTCATTGGTGACGTCAAGCGCCGCGCCGCTGGCAAGCGTGGTGCCAATTTCTACCATGATGTTCGCGCCACGCTTCTGCATGACCTGGCTGTAGATTGGCCCGATCTTGTCGGCGATCTGCTTGTTCACATACTGCTGATTTAGACCGATTTGCTGCTTGCTGCGCTCGAGTTCGGCGACCGCTTGTTGTTGCTTGGTCTGGAAAGCCTGGACGCGCGTCTTGAGCGCCGCGTCGGGCTCCTTGCCATTCAGCGCATCAATAGCAGTCTGGATTGACTTTTGTTCGGTTTGAAGCGGCGTGCCCAGGGTACGCTCGCGGTTCTGCAGCGCGGTCACCTGGCCTTGCAGGGCGGTAATCGCGGTACGGCACGCGTTGCAGGTGCTGGTCACTTTTTCGATGTCCACAACCGCAACGACGGCCGCGGGAAGCGCCTGCGCCTGCGCGACGGAAGGAATTACGACCGCTGTCAGTGACGCGGCAATGAGCAGAGTTTTCGTCATCAGAATTGAGTTCCTACGTTGAAGCTGAACAATTTGGTGTCGTCCCCTGGTTGCTTGAGGAGCGCCTTGGCGATGTCGATCCGAAGCGGACCGAAGGGCGAAACCCAGTTGACGCCGACACCGATAGTCAGACGTGGTTTAGCCGTGTTGCCAAGGAAGAACTCCTTGTATCCATCGTTGCGGGTATAGCCTGTCGGGCAATTAATCCCCTGCCCTGGCGCAAGGCGAATTTGATCCGCGGCGACAGTTTCCGTGGCTGCCCGGAAGCAGATGGTCGTGATGTCGGTCAGGTTCGGGGTCGTGACCTTCCACAACGATCCGACGTCCACAAATGCGGACGGGCGAAGGCCGAGACTTTTGAGGCCCGAGCTTACCGGAAATTCCAGCTCCAGACGGCCCATGTAATAGGCGCGTCCACCAATCGCATCGGTGGTGATGGCCTTGGCGTCAGTAAAGCCGACGGCATTACACGTGACCGTTTGGTCGGCGTTGGTCGTCGAATCGGTGCAGGTGTAGTTGCGGCGCTGGATACGAGGCCCGATCCCGCGGATGTCGAAGCCGCGCAGACCAGGATCGAAGAAGCGGTCGGTGAGCCGGATCGGGTCCCTGCCGGGGCCAGGCGACTTCTGTAGGGCCGCAATATACCCGCCCTCGCCATGTAGCGATACGACCCAGCCTCCGCCGATGCTGCGATACTTCGTGCCGTCGATGCGCGTGCGCAGATAGCGAACGTCACCGCCAAGGCCCGCGAAGTCCTCCGAGATGCTCAGGCGTTGGCCGCGCGTCGGGTGGAGGCCGTCCGTGTCATCGTAGATGGTCGAAACGCCGATGAGCGAGGTCAGACGGGTGCCGATTTCATCGCACAGGTAGCGGCCGGCGAGATCCGGGTTGCAGGTGCCGTTGGTGTAGAAGGTATCCTTATCGAGCGACAGCTTATCGTTGCTCAGGCTATAACGGCCACCGAAGCTCCAATATTCAGTGATCGGGAAACCGAAGCGCAGCGCACCGCCGGTGCTGGTCTGCGAATAGGTCGTGTTGCGGTTGTTCCCAATGAAATTGAAGCTGCGATAGTCGCGGCGGAACAGGTTGCCGCCGACGATGATCGACTTGTCCATGAAATAGGGGTCGGTGAAGCCGAGTTCGACCGATCGGGAATATTGCGACCAGTTGACCGACGCATCGAGCGACTGGCCCTTGCCCATGAAGTTGTTCTGCGAAACGGCGAGCTGAACGACGAACCGCTCAAGGCTCGAGTAGCCGCCCGACAATGACAGCTGGCCCGTCGGCTTTTCCTCGACGTTGACGCCGAGCACCACGCGGTCCGGGGCGGACCCTTCGGTTTGCTTGATCTCGAGCTTCTCCTGGAAGAAGCCGAGGCTCTGGATGCGGTCCTGGCTGCGCTTCACGCGGAGCGCACTGAACGCGTCGCCCTCGTTGAGGCGGAATTCGCGGCGAATGACCTTGTCGCGCGTCGAAGTGTTGCCCGTGATGTCGATCCGCTCGACGTAAACGCGCGGCGTCGGCGCAACCTTGATCGTCAGGTTCATCAGACGCTTTTCAGCGTCGCGATTATATGCCGGGCTGATATCGGCGAACGCATAGCCGAGGTTCCCGGCCGCCTCGTTGAGGTTGGTGACCGCGTCCTCGACCTGCTTGGCATTAAACCACGTGCCCGGCTGGATCTTCGCCTGCGCAAGCACCTGGCTGTTCGGGAAGTCGCGCAACGCGCTGTCCGCTTCCACGGTGCCGAACTTGTAGCGCGGACCTTCGTCGACGACGTAGGTGATCACGAAATCGCGGCGATCCGGCGTCAGCTCGGCAAGCGCCTGAACCACGCGGAAGTCGGCATAGCCCTGCGTCAAATAGAAGGCGCGCAGCTTTTGCTGGTCGGCTGCCAGGCGGTCCGGGTCGTAGGTGTCGTTGGACTTCATGAACCCGAGCAGGCCACCCGTCTGACGCGTGTACATTTCCTTGCGCAGGCGGCCGTCCGGATAATGCGTGTTGCCGAGGATGTTGATCGCGCGGACCTTCGCCAGGTCGCCTTCGTAGATTTCGAACACGACGTCGACGCGGTTCTGGTCCAGCTGAACGATCTTCGGCTCAACGCGCGCGGCGAAGCGGCCCTGGCGGCGGTACAGCTCAAGGATACGATCGACGTCGGCACGAGCAGCGCTGCGCGTAAAGATCTGGCGCGGCGCGAGCTTGATCTCGGGCGTGATCTTGTCGTCCTTGAGGCGCTTGTTGCCCTCAAGGATGATGCGGTTGATAACCGGATTTTCGCGCACGGCGATGGTCAGGTCGCCGGTATCCGCGCCGGTAATCTGCACGTCCGCGAAGAGTTGCGTTGCGTAGAGATCCTTGAGTGCCTGATCGAGCGTCTGGGCGGTGTACGTCTGACCAGGCGACAGGTTTGCGTACGCGCGAATCGTTTCCGGCTCGAGGCGCTGGCTGCCCTTGACGATGATAGACCGAATCTGGCGTTCGGCCGGTGCGGGTGCTGAGACCGTCGAAGGCGGCGGCGGCGCAATTTGCGCCGGTGCTGGAGCCGTCTGAGCCCATAGGGGCGCCGCGGAGCCGCTAAGGACCGTCCCGACTAGAAGCAAAGAACCGGCGCGCCGGTTAAAACTCTTCGATCTTGAAATCACGCGTCCCCGCCTTGTGAGTAGTTGGTGCAGACGCGGCGCGCTCCGCCGCCAAGCCCCGGTTAGTGCCCCTGCCCCAACCCTTCTAGCCAATCAAGCGCTGTAACCGATCCCACAGGCCCAGCGAGCTCAAATCATTGAGCGTTGTGAACACCATCAGCGCGAAGAGAACCGCGAGTCCGCCACGGAACGACCATTCCAAGGCTTCCGCGCTGAGCGGACGCCGCCGGACGGCCTCGACGCCGTAGAACAAGAGGTGCCCTCCATCGAGCATCGGGACTGGCAACAGGTTGATGAATCCGAGATTAATTGAGAGGAATGCGAGCAGCGACACGAAGGCCAGCGGGCCCAATGACGCGCCCTCTCCCGCGACCTTGGCGATGGAAATCGGACCGCCGATCGCTTTCGGAGAAATCTGTCCGCTCAAGATGCGGCCAAGGCCATCAACCGTCGAGACGACCAGGCGCCAAGTGTAATCGACCGCGGCTGCCAACGCTGCGAGTGGCGACAGCGGCGCCAACGCGGTCGACGTTGGGGCGATGCCCAGCAGGCCCTTCTTCTGCGGTTTCCCGAACTGATCGGTAAAGGTGTCCGCCTTTAGTTGGACGTCGACGTGCCGGGTTTCCGCGTCCCGCTCGTATGTGACATCGACCTGCTCGCCGGCGCGAAGGGAAACGACGGTCCGCAGATCATTGAAAGTCGGCGTTTCACGCCCGCCAACCGACAAGATCTTGTCTCCGGGCTGGAGGCCGGCACGCGCCGCCGGCGTACCTGGCTCCACCGCGCCGACGACGTTCGTCTGCGGCGCACCAAGCAGCATGAAGAAGGCGGCGAAGATCAAAATCGCGAGCAGGAAGTTTGCCGCGGGACCAGCCAGCACGACCAGGAACCTTTGCCAGACTGGCCTAGCCTGGAACACGCGGTCGCGAAGCTCCTCAGGAATGGCCTCGAGATCCGCTGGATTGCTTGCGGGACTCATATCGCCCACGAACTTTACGTAGCCGCCCAAAGGCAGCCATCCGACCTTCCAGCGGGTTCCCTGCCGATCGGTCCAGCCGATCACCTCGCGGCCAAAACCGATCGAGAACGTCTCGGCGGGAATGCGGAACAGACGCGCAACCGAATAGTGCCCAAGCTCATGGAAAAACACGAGCGGGCCCAGCATCGCCACAAATGCGACGAGTATCAGCCAGAGCGGTGGGGAGGAAAACATCTTAAGCGCAGCTCGCCTTCATCATGGCGCGGGTTCGCGCTCTGGTCACCCTGTCGACCTCCAGCACATCGCTGATTGAGCGCGGCGTGTCGAATTCCGCCTCATCAAGCGCTTGGCGCACGCAGTCAGCAATTTCGACGAAACGTATGTTGCCGGCCAGGAACTGTTCGACGGCAATCTCATTCGCGGCGTTAAGCACGATCGCCGCCGCACCGCCCGCTTCCAGCGCCTGGCGAGCCAATGCCAGAGCCGGAAACCTTTCGAGATCGGGCTCTTCAAAATCGAGCCTGCCGATCGATGCAAGGTCCAGTTTCGCAGCTGGCGTCACCATGCGCTGCGGCCAGGCAAGGGCGGAAGCGATGGGAATGCGCATATCGGCGCTGCCCAGTTGCGCGAGAACCGAGCCATCGATGTATTCCACCATCGAGTGGATGACGGATTGCGGATGCACCACGATATCCAGCCGATCAGACGGCAGGCCAAAAAGGTATGAGGCCTCGATGAGCTCAAGACCCTTGTTCATCAGTGTCGCGGAATCGACGGAGATCTTGGCGCCCATCGACCAATTGGGATGAGCGATAGCCTCAGCCGGCGTCGCATTATCGATCGTCTTCGCTGACGCAGTGCGGAACGGCCCGCCACTGGCCGTAAGGATTATTCTTGACACGTCTTCTTCGCGGTTACCCGCAAGACATTGGAAGATTGCATTATGCTCGCTGTCGACTGGCAGAAGCGTGGCGCCGCTCGCAATAGCGGCATTCGTCATCAATGCGCCTGCAGTGACCAACGCCTCCTTATTCGCGAGGGCCACGGTCGCACCGGCTTCCACCGCCGCCATTGTCGGCCGAAGGCCGGCACATCCGACGATGGCAGCCATGACGAACTCCGCGCACGAGGCCGCTTCGACCAACGCCTGCTCACCGGCCGCCGCGCGGCAACCCGTCCCCGCAAGCAGCGACTTAAGTTCGTCAAGCCTGGTTTCGTCCGCGATTACTGCGAGGCGGGCCCCCGTGCGCCGGGCAATGTCGGCCAAAGACGCAGCGTTGCTGCCCGCGGTGACAGCTTCAACGGTGAAGCGATCGGGTTCGCGCTCAACCAGGTCCAGAGTGGACTCGCCGATCGAACCCGTTGCGCCGAGGATTGAGATTCTGCGCTTCACGTCAGTCCGCACATCTGCGCCGCAGCGGTCAGGATCGCGACCGGGACCAACCCGTCAAGGCGATCGAGAGCGCCACCGTGGCCAGGCAGGAGCGCTCCGGAGTCCTTGACGCCCGCCCGCCGCTTCATGCCGCTTTCAAACAAGTCGCCCGCCTGCGCGAAGATGGCGAACACGGGCGCCAGCAACAGCAGAGGTTTCCCAAGGTCCATCGCGATTGCCCATGCGCCACCTAGTAAAGCGGCAGCAACAACGCCTCCAGCAAGCCCTTCGACCGTCTTGTTGGGGCTGAGCGTCGGAGCAAGCTTACGGCGTCCGAAGCGGCGGCCGGAGAAGTAGGCTCCGATGTCGGTCGACCAGGTTACGACGAAGGCCCAGATCAGCAGCGCGAGACCGTGAACATCCCGTTCGCGGATCCACAGCAGCGCCAACGCGGGCAACAGCGCGTAGACGAAGCCGCCAAGATACCACCCGGCGCCCCAGCCCTTTGTCAGCCGGGTCCACTCGTAGAACATCAACGTCGCGATTGCGGCGACCAAGACGGCGAGGACGTAACCGCCCTTCACCGCCGCGATCAGCGCAATCGCAACGAGGATAAGCCCGGTGAGGGCGCGAACCGAAAGCTCGTTCATCGGCCGCCAAACCGGCGTTGGCGGCGCGCATAGACTTCAAGCGCACTGGTGAAAGCCGCCTCATCGAAGTCAGGCCAAAGCGTGTCGAGGAAGAGAAGCTCGGCGTAGGCAGCTTGCCAAAGGAGGAAGTTAGACAGCCGCACCTCCCCCGACGTGCGGATCAGGAGATCGAGCTCGGGCAAATCCGCGGTCTGCAACTCGGCACCGATGGCCTGCTCGGTGATCGCGGGTAATTCGATTTCGCCCCGGATAGCCTTCGCCGCCAATCGGCGCGAAGCTGCGGCAATCTCCGCCCGCGATCCGTAATTCAGCGCCACGACCAGCGTGATCCGGCTGTTATCAGCGCAGCGCTCGACGGCGCGCTCTAAACGCTCGACGAGCTCGCCGCCGAACGCCGAATAGTCGCCGATGAGCTTGAGCCTGACTTTCTCTTTTTCCAGAGTCTTGAGCTCACGCTCCAGATAGTAGCGCATCAGCGCGGTGAGGTCGGAGATTTCCTCGCTGCTGCGCCGCCAGTTTTCCGATGAGAACGCATAAAGCGTCAGCACCTCGACGCCATTGTCGGCCGCTGCCTGGAGCGCCCGGCGCACGGACTCCGCGCCCGCCTTGTGGCCGGCAGCCCGCGGAAGTCCGCGCTGCTGCGCCCAGCGGCCGTTGCCGTCCATGATGATCGCGACATGGCGCGGCGTGGAGCGCGGACCGCCCCCTGCCAAGCCGGTCGCGTTGTCCGCCGCGCCCGCCTTCGGGGCCGGTGCAGCGGTCACTTGCCGAGGATTTCCTTTTCCTTGGCGGCCGCGGCGTCGTCGACTTCCTTGATGGTGTCGTCGGTCAGCTTCTGTACCTCGGTCTCAAGGCGCTTGCGCTCGTCCTCGCTGATTTCGTGCTTCTTCTCGTCCGCCTTGAGCCCGTCCATGCCATCGCGGCGGACGTTGCGGACCGCGACGCGGGCCTTTTCGGCATATTGGCCAACGAGCTTTGCGAGTTCCTTGCGGCGTTCCTCGGTCAGTTCGGGGATCGGCAGGCGGATCATCTGGCCGTCGGTGATCGGGTTGAGACCGAGCCCTGCCGCGCGGATCGCCTTTTCGACAGGCTGCACGTTCGAACGGTCCCACACCTGCACCGCCAGCATGCGCGCTTCCGGCGTCGACACCGTCGCGACCTGGTTGAGCGGCATGTTCGCGCCATAGACCTCGACCTGGATGGGATCGAGCAAGGCGGTTGAGGCGCGCCCGGTCCGGAGACCGACGAGATCGTGCTTCAGCGCTTCGACCGCTCCATGCATGCGGCGCTTAAGGTCGGCGGTGTCGGTGGCCATGTCTTATTCTCCGTTCTCGACGACCGTCGCAATCCCCCGTCCGGCGAGCACCTCGGCAAGGTTGCCGGACTGCCGGATGTTGAACACGACGATCGGTATGTTGTTATCGCGGCACAGCGCGACCGCGGCGGCGTCCATGACCTTGAGGTCGTCCGCCAGCACACGATCAAAGCTAATGGTGTCGTAGCGCTTCGCGCCACTCTTCTTCTTTGGATCGGCGTCATAGACGCCGTCCACGCTGGTGCCCTTGAACAGCGCATCGCACTTCATCTCGGCAGCACGCAACGCAGCGCCGGTGTCGGTGGTGAAGTATGGGCTACCAACCCCGGCAGCGAAGATGACGACGCGGCCCTTGGCGATGTGGCGCTCGGCGCGTCTGCGAATGACCGGTTCGCAGACCTGGTCCATCTTAATCGCCGATTGAACGCGGGTTTCGACGCCGATCTGCTCCAGCGCATTTTGCATCGCGAGCGCGTTCATGACGGTTGCCAGCATGCCCATGTAATCGGCCTGCGCGCGGTCCATGCCCTTGGCGGCGCCGGCCATGCCGCGGAAGATGTTGCCGCCGCCGATCACCAGGCAGAGTTCGTGGCTCCGCTCCTTGGCCGCCTTGACCTCCTCGGCCATGCTGGCGACCGTCGCCGGGTCGATCCCGAACTGCCCCTGCCCCATGAGCGCTTCGCCCGACAGCTTCAGCAAGATGCGGTTGAAACGCGGGAGGGTCATGCGGTGAATGTGTCCCAGTTACGACTAAGGCGGCCCAGCCTTTATGGCCGAGCCGCCGTGTTGCCAACTGCCTTGCGGCAGCGTCGTCGGTTAGGCGACCGGCTCGGCCTTGCTGGTGCCGGCGGCTGCCGCGACTTCGGCCGCAAAGTCTTCCTGCTTCTTCTCGATGCCTTCACCGAGCTGGAAGCGAATGAAGCCCGCGAGCGTGATCGGCGAGCCCGCGTCCTTCGCAGCAGCGGCGACGACGTCCGAAACCGGCGTCTTGCCGTCCATCACGAACAGCTGCGAGGTGAGCGCGCTTTCCTTGCGGAACTTGGCGAGACCGCCTTCGACCATCTTTTCGACGATGTTCTGCGGCTTGCCGCTTTCCTTCGCCTTTTCCATGGCGATCGAACGCTCACGCTCGATCAGGTCGGCGTCGAGATCCTCGGCGTTGAGCGCGAGCGGATGCGCCGCCGCGACGTGCATCGCGATCTGCTTGCCCAGCGCGGTCAGCGTGTCCGAGGCAGCAGCGCTCTCGAGCGCGACCAGCACGCCGATCTTGCCGAGACCCGGAACTACCTGGTTGTGAACGTACGGCACGATGGCGCCCTCGCTTACTTCCAGCACCGCAGCACGGCGCAGCGACTGGTTCTCGCCGATGGTGGCGATATTCTCGGTCAGCTTTTCCTGAACGGTGCCACCGCCCGGATAGGCCGCCGCGGCAAGCGCCTCGACGTCATTGCCGGTCTGCAGCGCAAGCTTGGCGACGTTGCGGACGAATTCCTGGAAGGTTTCGTTCTTCGCGACGAAGTCCGTCTCCGAGTTCACTTCGACGACGGCGCCGCGATTGCCCTCGACGGTCACGCCGACGAGGCCTTCCGACGCCGTGCGGCCCGCCTTCTTGGCAGCGGCCGACAGGCCCTTTGCGCGCAGCCAATCGATGGCGGCTTCCATGTCGCCGTTGTTCTCAGCAAGCGCCTTCTTGCAGTCCATCATGCCGGCGCTGGTGCGCTCACGCAGTTCTTTCACGGTTGCGGCTGTGATCTCCGCCATGTCCATTGTCCTTTCGTTCCCCGGCGAAGACCGGGGTCCAGTCAGATAGATAGGAATGGCGCCCCGTTTTCCGAGGCGCCCTGAGCCTTAGGCTTCGAGCGCGGCCTCGACCGGCGGCTCGGCCATGGCGCCGATGTCCTGCCCACGCGACGACGCATTGCCCTGACGGCCCTGGCCGACGGCCTGCGCCACCGAGTCCGTGTACAGGCGGATCGCGCGGCTGGCGTCGTCATTGCCCGGGACCGGGAACGCGATGCCGCTCGGGTCGCTGTTCGAATCGAGGATCGCGACTACCGGGATACCCAGCGTGTTGGCTTCCTTGATCGCCAGCTCTTCCTTGTTGGTGTCGACCACGAACATGATGTCCGGCAGGCCGCCCATGTCGCGGATGCCGCCAAGGCTCTTCTCCAGCTTGTCGCGCTCGCGCGTCAGCTGGAGGACTTCCTTCTTGGTGAGGCCGGCGGTGTCGCCCGACAGCTGCTCTTCAAGCGTCTTGAGGCGCTTGATCGAGTTCGAAATCGTCTTCCAGTTGGTGAGCATGCCGCCCAGCCAGCGGTGGTTGACGAAATGCTGGCCAGAGGCCTGCGCCGCTTCCGCGATCGCGTCCTGCGCCTGGCGCTTGGTACCGACGAACAGCACCTTGCCGCCGCGAGCGACAGTCTGCTGCACGAAATCGAGCGCGCGTGAGAACAACGGAACCGTTTGCGACAGGTCGATGATATGCACCCCATTACGATCGCCGAAGATGTACGGCTTCATCTTGGGGTTCCAACGATGGGTCTGGTGGCCGAAATGCGCTCCGGCCTCGAGCAATTGCTGCATGGTGACGACCGTGGCCGCCATAGTCTTTCTCCTTCCGGTTTTGCCTCAGCGGAGCCGAATGACCAACCTTACGGCCGGCACCGGTATGTAAGCTCCGCCTGTGGAATGCGCGGCCCTCTAGCCGAACGCCCTTCTGCTTTCAAGTCTGGAACAGCCGCTTGACACATGAGAACATATGGGGAACATTTGGTCGTCTCACCAGAGCGCTGCCGCTCTACTGGAACAAATCGGGTCCAGCATGGTTAGGCGCTCCCAAGAAGGGACATGATGCAATGACTGCAGCTTTGGGCACCCTCGTTTTCCTGGTTTTGGTTTGGCTTTTGGTCGTCGTAGGTGCGGCGGTGCTCGAAGAGAGCGGCGGGAAGATCATCGCCGCCCTCAAGGGCAAGCCGGCCGTCAGTCCTGTTCAGGCGATGCCGGTTCGCATGCGCACCCGGCCCCGGCTGCAGCAGCCTATGCGGGCAACCGCGGAGTGGCGCGCCGCCGCTTGACCCTGGCGTAGCTTGCCAAGGCTGACGGAATCATCAGCAGGTAAACACAAGACAGCGCCAGCAGTGTGATCCATGGGGCGGTGAGCAGGGCTGCGCCGAATAGGGCGACACCCGCGAGCGCAAACAGCCGCCATTCACGCCTGATCCGGATGCTCGTCCAGCTGTAGGTCGGAAGGCTGGAAATCATCAGTGCAGCGATGAAGATCGTCCAAGCCATGACCAAGCGCCAATCCTGGAAGATCGGCCGTCCCGTGATCAACCACAGATAGATCGGCACGAAAGCGAGACCCGCACCGGCAGGCGCCGGCACGCCGGTGTTGAACCCCGCCGATTTATGCGGTTGCTCGGCGGCATCCATCCGGGCGTTGAAGCGTGCGAGGCGCAATGCGCAGCAGACCGCCAGGGCGAGCGCTGCGGTCCAACCGAAGCGCGGAGCAGCCTGCAGCGACCACAGGAAAATGATCAGCGCCGGCGCGGTGCCGAATGCGATATTATCCGAAAGCGAATCCAGCTCGGCACCGAACTTGCTCTGCGCGCGGAGAAGGCGCGCAATGCGGCCGTCCATGCCGTCGAGAATCCCGGCGATGATGATGGCGGCAAGCGCCTTTTCCCACTCCGCACCGATGGCAAACCGAACGCCCGTCAAGCCCATGCACAGCGCCATTGCGGTGATGGCGTTGGGGATCATCGCTCGAAAAGGAATGCGCCGAGGGTCGGCGTCGTCCTTCACTGGCTGATGCCGGTCAGCGTGACGTCACTGCCGATCTCGGCAATCACGGTCTCGCCGGCAATCGATCGCTGGCCGAGCAGTACCTTGGGCGCGGTTCCTGCGGGAAGGTATACATCCACGCGGCTACCGAAGCGGATCAGCCCGACGCGCTGGCCGACGTCCACCGCATCGCCCTCACGCACGAAGGACAGGATGCGACGCGCCACGAGGCCCGCGATCTGCGTGAACCCAATGCGTAAGCCGTCGGCGCTCTCGACCAAGAAGTGCTGCCGCTCATTGTCCTCGCTGGCCTTGTCGAGGTCGGCGTTGACGAACTTGCCCGGAACGTAGGCGATGCGCTTAATCCGCCCGGAAATCGGCGCGCGATTAATGTGGACATCGAAGACGCTCATGAAAATCGAGACGCGGGTGTACTCGCCGTCGGCAAGCCCGTCGGCACCGCGTAGCTCGGGCGGCGGCGCAACGCGGGCGATCATGGTGATGAGGCCGTCGGCAGGGGCGACGATCAGCCCCTCCCCGCGCGGCGTGGTCCGCACCGGATCGCGGAAGAATGTGGCGACCCAGATCGTCAATCCGACAAGCAGCCATCCGAGCATCTGCCAGTGCAGCAGAAACGCAAGCAGCGTGACGGCACCCACCCCGACCGCATATTTTCGGCCTTCGGGGTGAACGGCCGGAAAACGCCACTTTACGGTGGTCGTGGGAAGCGGGCTGTCGTGCTTGTCGATTGCGGGCATCGCGGTGCCTTACTTGGACAAATCAGCGCGCACAACGCTGCGGTTGCCCTGTCGCTGCGGCGGTCCTAGAGCGCCCGCCAAACCAGAACGCAGGGAAAATATGGCCAAGATCAAGGTAAAGAACCCGGTCGTCGAGCTCGACGGCGACGAGATGACGCGCATCATCTGGCAATGGATCCGCGAGCGGCTGATCCAGCCCTATCTCGACGTCGATCTGCTTTACTATGACCTCTCGGTCGAGAACCGCGACGCGACCGGTGACCAGATCACCATCGACGCCGCCAACGCCATCAAGGAGCATGGCGTCGGCGTGAAGTGCGCGACGATCACACCCGACGAAGCCCGCGTCGAAGAATTCAAGCTCACCAAGATGTGGAAATCGCCCAACGGCACGATCCGCAACATCCTGGGCGGCGTCATTTTCCGCGAGCCGATCGTGATCTCGAACGTGCCGCGGTTGATCCCGGGCTGGACCGACCCGATCGTGGTCGGCCGTCACGCATTCGGCGACCAGTATCGCGCGACGGACTTCAAGGTGCCCGGTCCCGGCAAACTGACCATGAAGTGGGTCGGCAACGACGGGCAGGAGCTCGACTTCGACGTGTTCGACTTCCCCGCCGCGGGTGTCGCGATGGGCATGTACAATCTGGACGAAAGCATCCGCGACTTTGCCCACGCCTGCTTCAACTACAGCCTCGGCCGCGGCTGGCCACTGTACCTGTCGACGAAGAACACGATCCTGAAGGCCTATGACGGCCGCTTCAAGGACATCTTCCAGGAGATTTACGAGAGCGAATACAAAGCGAAGTTCGAAGCTGCTGGCATCGAATATCAGCACCGCCTGATCGACGACATGGTCGCGTCCGCGCTGAAGTGGAGCGGCAAGTTCGTCTGGGCCTGCAAGAACTACGACGGCGACGTTCAGTCCGACCAGGTGGCGCAGGGCTTCGGCTCGCTGGGCCTGATGACCTCGGTTCTGATGACGCCTGACGGCAAGACGATCGAGGCCGAGGCGGCGCACGGCACCGTGACCCGCCACTACCGCATGCACCAGCAGGGCAAGGCGACCTCGACCAACCCGATCGCCTCGATCTTCGCCTGGACCGGCGGCCTCAAATATCGCGGCAAGTTCGACGAGACGCCTGAGGTGGTCCGCTTCGCCGAAACGTTGGAGCGGGTCTGCGTAGAGACCGTCGAGAAGGGTCAGATGACCAAGGATCTCGCGATTCTGGTTGGTCCGGAGCAGGCGTGGATGACGACCGAGCAGTTCTTCGATGCGATCGTCCACAACCTGGAGACGGCAATGGCCGGCGAAGGGGTTACCGCCTAAGCCTTCGGCGAGCGGACATGTTCCTGGCGGATGCCGTGGCCGATGAAGTAGCCAGGTATCCGCCGCAGGAACGAGAAGCGATTTAACAGTTGCAGCAAAAGCGGGGGTTTTTGTGTAGCTTGCAGCTGACCTTCGATTAGCGGTTGCAGGACGCGCTCGTGCACGGCGCGCTGCGCGCCCTGGATTGCGCGGGTTGGAAGCATGCGTCGTTCCTGAACCTTGGATAGCAGAGCATCGACGCGTTCTCCCCGCGCGATCGGACCAGCGAGGATGTTAGCGGTGCAAACCGCGTCCTGCACAGCAAGGTTGATTCCAATGCCACCAACCGGACTCATGGCGTGCGCCGCGTCGCCAATTGCGAGCAATCCGGGCATGTGCCATCGCGTCAGGCGGTCCAGCGAGACGGAAAGTAGCCGGACGTGATCGAAGTCGGGGATCGCTCGTTCGAGATCGGGCAGGTCTGGTGCCGCGGCGCGAAGGTCGGCCCGAAACGCCTCAATCCCGTGGGCGATGACCTTTTCAGCGCTGCCCTTGGCGATGACAAAGGCGCATTGCCAATATTCCCCGCGATCAATCATCACGATGAGCCGATAGCCTTTGATGGCGCCCCGAAGGGCGGTTCCCCTCTCCTGCTTGGGCACCGGCACCCAGAAGACGTCGATCGGGGCGCCGAGTTCTTCGAGTGGAAGGATCTGCCGGACTTGAGACTCGCGACCGTCGGCAGCAATCACGAGCGGGGCCCGAAGCTCTTGACCGTCGGCGACGCGGACGCCAACAACCCTCCCCGCTTCCTGAAGATATTCCACGACCGGCGCTTCCATCGTAAGCTTGAAACCCGGAAGCTTCACCGCGTGATCGCGGAGGAAATCCAGAAATTCCCACTGCGGCATCATGGCGATGAACGGCGCCGGCATGTGGAGGTGCGTGAGGTCGCCGATCTGTATCAGGCGACCGTTCCAGCTGATCTCGGCGCGGTCGATGAGATTGTGAGGGCGCGTCAGGAACTCGGTGAGCAGGCCCAACTCGTCTAGGATCTGCATCGTCGATGGGTGGACAGTGTCGCCGCGGAAATCGCGGAAGAAGTCCGCATGCTTTTCGAGGACGTGGACGCGGCATCCCGCACGAGCGAAAAGCAACGCGGCCATCATGCCGGCAGGGCCACCGCCAACGACGATCAGGTCGCATTCTGACGTCATGGCACCAACGTGCCAGAGCTGTCGGCGATAGAAAAGCGCCTAGGCTTTCTTCAGCGACCCCGCCTTGTGCGCCGCGCGTTTCCTCTCGTCCGTCTCGACGAGATATTCGGGATTGTCCTTCGACGCAGCGACCTTGTGGCCTTTGATCGTCATGGGCGACGTGACCTTCTTCACGACCTTGCCCTCGGCAGTGCCACCGTGCGAGCTCCAGGATACGCGGTCACCCGCTTTCAACGTCTTCGTCATGAGTACCTCCAGCGCGCACAACGCCTGCGGATGACTTCGCGGCCCGCGCCTGCTCTAAAGGCGGTATGGCAGGAGAACCTTCGATCGGTGGTCATGGGCTCAACGATGCTCTCACCATTCTTGGCGCCGCGGGCATCGTTATTCCGGCGTTCGCCCGCCTTAAGGTATCGCCAGTCATTGGCTTCATTCTCGTTGGCGTCGTCGCCGGTCCGTTCGGTCTCGGCGCGCTGGCCTCAGGCCACCCCTGGCTGCGGAACGTCTCGATTGCTGATGCGCATTCGATCGAACCCTTTGCGGAACTCGGCATCATCCTGCTGTTGTTCTCCGCCGGATTGCACATCAGCTTTCGTCGGCTTCGCGCGATGCGGAATGCCGTGTTTGGGGTTGGCACCGCAGAATTGGTTGGTTGCGCCCTGCTGATTGGGTGCGGCGTTTACGCCTTCGGGGGATCGCCCGCCCTGGCAGTTGCGCTGGGCCTCGCGCTTGCCCTGTCATCAACGGCCTTGGTTTTGCCGATCACTGGGATGGACGGGGCTGTCGGCCGCTCGGCCTTCGCAATGCTGTTGTTCGAGGATTTGGCGTTGGTCCCGATGCTGTTCCTGATCGAACTGATCGGCGGTCATGCTGAAACAGGCGAGTTCGTCCGGACCGCAATACTTGGTGTATTGGTCGTCGCGGCGATGCTGATCGTCGGCCGCATCGCCCTCCCCGGGCTTTTCGCACAAGCCGCGCGCACGAAGAGCCCGGAATTATTCCTGGCCATTAGCTTGCTAACCGTCATCGTGGCGAGTTTAGCGACCGGCGCGGTCGGTCTGTCACCGATCCTTGGCGCATTGATCGCCGGCATCCTGATCGCCGAGACGGATTATAGTGCGGAGGTCGAGGCCATCACGACACCCCTGGCCGGACTGGCCTTGGGCGTATTCCTGATCACGGTCGGGATGCGCATCGACCTTTCTGCGCTGGCAAAGAACTGGCCCGCTATCCTGGGAGCGGCGGCGGCTATTCTCGTTATCAAGGCGCTTGTTACCTCTGCCCTGCTCAGGGCGTCGGGAATCCGGCCTGCGGTGGCCATCGAGACTGGGGTTGTGATGGCGAGCCCCTCGGAGACCAGCCTGATCGTCATCGGCGCCGCCGCAAGTGCGGGGATCATTGCGACCGCCGAAGCCAATTTTTGGACGACGGTGACGGCGCTTGGCCTGACGGTGACTCCCCTACTGGCGGCGATCGGCAATCGCATGGGCCGCCGAGTCGAAAACGAGCCGATCGATGAGACAACAGCAACTGGCAAGCAGCGCACGGTCATTTTCGGCTTCGGCCGGGTCGGCCGAATGGTTGCCGATATGCTGGCCGCGCACGACGAGCCCTATCTGGCCGTAGACAGCGACGTTGATGGCGTGCGCCGCGCCCGCGCTGCAGGCTATTCAGTGATGTTCGGGGATGTCCGTCGCCCCGAACTCGCGGACCAACTCGACCTGGGCCATGCGTCGGCACTTGTGCTGACCATGGATGATCCCGTGTTGGTGGCCCAGCTTGCGCGGCGGGTTCGTGGGTGGGTGCCGAAGCTGCCGATCATCGCGCGGGCACGCGATACAACCCATGCAGCCCAGCTTTATAAGGCCGGCGTTACCGACGCTGTTCCGGAGGCGCTCGAGGCGTCGCTGCAACTCGCCGAAGCGGTCCTTGTCGACTTGGGGGCCCCCATGGGCCCTGTTATCGCGTCAATTCACGAGAAGCGCGCGGAGCTTCGCGGAAAAATCATGGCCGATGCGCAACTGGCGGAAGAGCCCTCTTTGGGTCGCCGCCGGGTCCGCGACGTGGCTCAACCTTCGGGCGTGGGTTCGAAACGAAGCACTCCGGCAACATAGGTCCGGTGCTCCGGATTGTCCGACGGGTGGCGCTGACCGTCGTTCACGACAACCGCCGTGAATTCGAAGGGCGACAGACCCTCGAGACAGGCGACGTTGAGGCCAAGCTCACTCGGGTTCGAACGGCGCTTGTGGTGCGTGTAGATGCCGCATTGGGTGCAGAAGTGATGCTCAGCGACGCCGGTGTTGAAGCGGTAGGTGGCGAGCGTGTCCTCGCCCTGCAGGAGCGTGAAGCCGTCGATGCTTCCGGTAACCGCGACCGCGCCGCGCATTCGGCACATGGAACAGGTGCATCGACGGGCCGACGCCAGGCCCTCTGGCAGTTGCGCCGTGAACTTGACCGCACCGCAATGACAGGCACCTTTGAGAGTGACTGGCGCTGCCGAGGCGGTATCGATCATGCGGCGACTTTCTGCAGCGCATCCTTCACGGCAGCTATGGCTTCGGCGGCCCTGGACCCGTCAGGTCCGCCGCCTTGCGCCATGTCCGGACGGCCACCGCCGCCCTGCCCGCCCAATTCCGCAACCGCGGTCTTGAGCAGGTCGACGGCATTGACCTGGCCGATGAGGTCGTCGGTGACGCCGACAGCAACACTGGCGCGGCCGTCATTCACCGCGATCAGCACGCCGATCCCCGATCCCACACGCTTCTTCAGCTCGTCAACAGTGGATCTTAAGTCCTTGGGATTGAGGCCTTCCGCGACTTGGCCAAGGAACTTGTAGCCGCCCACCTCTTCTGGCTCCGCGGCGCCCGATGCGTTGCCGCTGCCACCCATCGCCAGCGCCTTTTTGGCGTCCGCAAGCTCGCGTTCGAGCCGGCGCCGGTCCTCGACCAGCGCAGCAATGCGTGCGGGAACCTCGTCCGGTGCAGCCTTTAGCGTCGCCGCGGCCTCGCGCAGGCGGGCGTCTCGCTGGTTGAGCCATGCACGCGCGGCCTCGCCGGTGAGGGCTTCGATACGGCGGACGCCTGCGGACACGGCACTTTCGGAGATAATCTTCAGCAGCTGGATGTCGCCCAGCGCCCGGACATGTGTGCCGCCGCACAGCTCGACCGAATAGTCGTTCTCGTCGAAGCGTCCCATGGAAAGGACGCGAACCTCGTCGCCGTACTTCTCACCGAACAGAGCCATGGCGCCCGCCGCGATGGCCTCGTCCGGCGTCATCAGGCGCGTGCTGACCGTCTCGTTGGAGCGGATCTGCGCGTTCACTTCCGCTTCCACCGCGTCGATCTCGTCGCGCGTGAGTGCGTTGGGATGCGAGAAGTCGAACCGGAAATAGTCTGGAGCGACCAGGCTGCCCTTCTGCGTGACGTGCGTGCCGAGATGGCGGCGCAGCGCGGCATGCAAAAGGTGCGTGGCGCTGTGGTTCGCGCGGACGCGATCACGGCGCTCGGCGTCGACGGACTGATGCACCGTTTCGCCGAGGCTAAGCTCGCCGGCGGTCACTTTCGTCCGCAGGACGTGGAGCTTGCCCAGCGGCTTTGACGTATCCTCAACCTCGCCCACGAAGCCTTTGAGCGTGGTCAGTTTTCCCTGGTCGCCTATCTGCCCGCCGCTCTCGCCATAAAAAGGGGTCTGGTTGAGCAGCAGTTCGACCGTGTCGCCGATCTCCGCGGTGTCTGCGCGCGCGCCGTCCTTGACGATGGCGAGCACAACGCCCTCGCCTTCATCGCCCGAATAGCCGGTGAATTCGGTCGCGCCATATTCCTCGGCGAGGTCGAACCAGACGTCGTCGCTGGCCTTGGCGCCGGAGCCTTTCCAGGCCGCGCGGGCCTTGGCCTTCTGCTCGGCCATGGCAGCGTCGAAGCCTGGCCGGTCGACCTGGAGGCCGCGGGCGCGCAGAGCGTCCTCGGTCAGATCGTAGGGGAAGCCGTAGGTGTCATAGAGCTTGAACGCCGTCGCACCGGGCAGCGTGCCGCCCTCGGCGAGGTCGCCCGTGGCTTCGTCGAGCAGCTTGAGGCCGTTGGCGAGCGTCTGGCGGAAGCGCGTCTCCTCCTGCTGCAGCGTGGCTTCGATTAGCGGCTGCGCGCGGAGCAGCTCGGGATAAGCAACGCCCATCTCGGCGACCAATGCGGGGACGAGCCGGTACATCAACGGCTCCTTCGAGCCGAGCAGGTGCGCGTGACGCATCGCGCGACGCATGATGCGACGGAGGACATAGCCGCGGCCCTCATTGGCTGGCAGCACGCCGTCCGCGATCAGGAAACCCGAGGTGCGCAGGTGGTCGGCGATGATGCGGTGGCTGGCCGACATGTCCGCCGCAGCGTTCGAGGTCAGCGATTCCGACGCGGCAATCAGCGCCTTGAACGTGTCGGTCTCGTAATTGTCGGTGGTGCCCTGGAGCACCGCGGCGATGCGCTCCAGGCCCATGCCGGTGTCGATCGACTTGCTGGGCAGCTCCGAGACGATCTCGCCCGCCGCCTGCTCATATTGCATGAAGACGAGGTTCCAGACTTCGACGAAACGGTCGCCGTCTTCGTTTGGGCTGCCCGGAGGGCCGCCGGGGATATGGTTGCCGTGGTCGTAAAAGATTTCCGAGCACGGCCCGCACGGCCCGTCGTCCCCCATCGACCAGAAATTGTCCTTGGTCGGGATGCGGATGATGCGGCTTTCGGGGAGGCCGCTGATCTTGCGCCACAAGTCGAAGGCTTCGTCGTCGGTGTGGTAGACGGTGGCAGTCAGCCGATCGGGGCTGAGCCCCCACTCCTTCGTCAGCAGGTTCCAGGCGAGCTCGATCGCGCGGTCCTTGAAATAGTCGCCGAACGAGAAGTTGCCGAGCATTTCGAAGAAGGTGTGGTGGCGCGCGGTGTATCCGACATTGTCGAGGTCGTTGTGCTTGCCGCCCGCGCGGACGCATTTCTGGGCGCTGGTTGCGGTCTGGTAGGGCCGGCTTTCGAGGCCGGTGAAGACGTTCTTGAACGGGACCATGCCGGCGTTGACGAACATCAAGGTCGGGTCGTTCTGCGGCACCAGCGGCGCCGACTGCACCCGCGCGTGACCATTGGTCTCGAAATAGTCGAGGAAGGAGCGGCGGATGTCGTTGGTCGAGGTCATGCTGCCGATGTAAATCTCTTGCTGCAGTGCGGCAAGGACGGCGCTTGAGCAGGCGCTCCGGCGTGTTAGGCTCCCGGTCGAGGGGGCTCACATGAAGAAATTGCTTAGCTTGATGCTGTTCGCTGCGGTGCCTGCCGCCGCGCAAGAACACATGTCGCACGGCGATATGGCCGCGCCGAAGACGCCGATGCTGCTGGAAGGCTATGGCAACGGCGGCTTCAAGATCACGACGACGAACCCAAAGGCACAGGCCTATTTCGACAATGGGATGCAGCTGGCGCACGCCTTCGCGCACAAAGCGGCAATCGAGGCAATGAAGGAGGCGGTCCGGCTGGACCCCAAATGTGCGATGTGCGTGTGGGGCGAAGCCTGGGCGTCCGGGCCGACGATCAATTACGGCAAGAGCGAGGACGAGGTCGGCGAACTCGCCACGCAGGCTGATAAGGCGGCGGATCTTGCGAAGGCGAATGGCACAGAACGCGAGCGCGCGCTGATCCATGCCCTGCAGCTGCGGTACAAGGATGGCGGCGGCGGCAAGAACGGCGACCTGAACTTTGCGCGGGCGATGGCTGCGCTGGCTAGCCAGTATCCGACCGACGACGAGATCGCGGTGATTGCGGCGGATGCGTGGCTGATGTCGCCGGCCAAGACGAACGATGAGTGGAAGCTGAACGCCGCGCTGGCGATGCCGCTGCTGGAAGGCATCCTGAAGCGGAACCCCAACGACACGCCGGCCATCCACTTCTACATTCACGCGACCGAGATCGCTGGAGATCCCGCCAAGGCGGAGCCCTATGCCGATAAGCTGGCAGCGCTGGCGCCGCGGGCGAGCCACCTCGTGCACATGCCGAGCCACACTTACTACTGGGTCGGCCGCTACGAGGAAGCCGCACGCACCAACCTGCGCGCTGTCGAGCTCGGCATCGAGAACGCCAAGCGGTTGGGACTGCCTCAGCCCGACGGCGTGTGGGGGCTCCCCTACCATGCACATAATGTGACGTTCGGGCTGGGCGGCGCGATGGAGGCCGGCAATCGCGACATAGCGCTGAAACTCGGCGTTCCGCTGGTCGAGCGATCGCAGATGGACACCAAGGCAGGCGCGTTCCGCCAGCTCATCGCCGCCAACGGTTACCTCGCCATGGCTCAATTCGCCGAGCCGGCACGTGTCATGGCGCTGCCAGAGCCGAAGCTGCCGTTCCTGATTGCCGCCTGGCATTATGCGCGCGGCGAGGCGCTGGCACGGCAAGGCAACGCCGCGGGCGTCCGCCGGGAAGCCGCGGCGATCCGCGGCATTTCTGGCGAACTTAGCAAGGACGACGGTTCGCTTCAGGCGCAGACGTTGACCTTCATCGCACGCAACGTGCTGATCGGTCGCGCGGCGATGCTCGACCGCCGCCCCGCGGACGCCGCGATTGCCTTCCAGCAGGCTGCCGAGTTGCAGGAGAGCGACGATTTCAGCTCGGTCTCGGACCCGCCGGCCTGGCATTATCCCGTCAGGCGCGATCTCGCGACAGCACTGCTTGCTCAAAATGATCGGGCTGGCGCCCGGCGGGAGCTGGACGCCGCGCTCAAGTATCGGCCGAAGGATCCGGGCTCGCTCGCGTTGCTGTCCAAGCTTGGCGCGGCGACGGCGGCTCGCTAGTCGCCGGGCCAATGGCCAGGAAATCCACGCCCTCGATCCCGAAGTACAAGCGGAAACGCAAAGGCGGGTCGCTGCTCGGGCGCATATTCGGCTGGATCGTCAAGCTGGTGCTGGCCTGCCTGATTCTCTCGGTGTTGTGGGTGTTGGCCTATCGCTTCGTGAATCCGCCGACGACCGTGACAATGGTTGGGGACGTGGTGGCAGGACGCGGGGCGACGCGGGACTGGATGCCGATCGGCCAGATCGACCGTGACATGGTGCGCGCGGCGATTGCCGCGGAGGACGGCAGGTTTTGCAGCCATAACGGCTTCGACTTCGAAGCCATTGAAGATGCGATGAAAAGAAACGCGTCCGGCGGCCGGATCCGGGGCGGATCGACGATCAGCCAGCAGACCGCGAAGAACGCCTTCCTGTGGCAGGGCGGCGGCTATGCGCGCAAAGGGGCCGAGGCGTGGTTCACGTTCCTGATTGAGCATCTGTGGGGCAAGAGGCGGATCATGGAGGTCTACCTCAATCTCGCCGAGACGGGGATCGGGACCTACGGCGTCAACGCTGGGTCCCAACGCTATTTCGGCCATGACGCGAGCGCGATGAGCCCGACCGAGGCCGCGCGGATCGCGGCGGTGCTGCCCTTGCCGAAGAAGCGCGGCGCCGTTGCGCCCAAGGGCTTCACGCGACGCTACGGAAACACGATCACGGCGCGGATTGGCGCCGTCTCACGCGATGGTCTGGATGTGTGCGTCTATCGCGACGCGCCGGCGCCCGTGAATAAGGCGCCGCCACCGGTCACGAAGAAAGCGCGACCGCTGCCCGGCGACGAGTATGAGACTGCCAAGCCGCTCCCGCCCGCCGAACCGGCGCAACCCGAGCCGGCGCCCCAAGCGACGGCACCGGAGCGGCCGGGGGAAGTGGCGCCGCCGCCGCCGACACCCCAATCCAGCGAGCCTGCCGAAACGCCACCGCCCGTCGAAAACCAGGGCTGAAGCAGAATCGTAACGCAGGCTTCACGATAGGAACGCCCCACATTCTCCAAGGGTTAACCGGAGCAACCGAGAAAATCAGGAGGATGTGATGGCAACGCGTACCCAAGGCCGGACCTCGAACCGGTCGGGCAACAGCCGCAACGGCGACAATCGCAGCAGCGGCAGCAGCGAACGCTCATCGAGCGGCAATCGTGGCAATCAGAGCCGCAGCGCCTTTTCGTGGGGCGAAGGTACAGCCCCGATCCTCGCCGCCGCTCTGGGCGGTGCAGCCATCGGTTTTGCTGCCAATTATGGCCGCAAGTTCCTGATGCAGGGCCTGGAATCGACTGCTGGGGATTGGGACGAGATCCTGGCCGCGGAGCATGACATGGCGCTGGCCATCTTCGACAAGATGCTGGCTACCGACGATACGCAAAGCTTCAAGCGAAAGATGCTGCTGATGAAGCTGACCCACGCACTCGACAAGCATGCGCATCAAGAAGAGATGGTGGTCTATCCGGCACTTCGCGAAGCCAATGAGGAGGTCGATGCCGATCACCTCGAAGGCGAGCACGGCTACATCAAGACTTTCATCTACCAGCTCAACGAGATGGGCCCGGAAGCGCCCAGTTGGCTGGAGACGGTCCGCGAGTTCCGCGCACTGGTCGCAGAGCATGCCCACATGGAGGAAGAACAGGTGTTCCCGCGCTTCAAGCAGTCGCTCAGCGAGGAACAGAACGAACGCGTAACCAGCCTGGTCAACCGTGATGGATTCTGGATGGCCTAAGCGTCATTGACGGTTTCGTTCAAGTGCGGCTCCTCATCGGGGCCGCGCTTTTTCATGAGGGCGATAATCGCGACGAGCGGTAGGCTGACACCAATGATCCACGGCGCAAATATGGGCTGCTTGAGCGCGCTTGCGCTGAACAACTGCAGCGAGAGCGGCTGAAAGCCAACTTCGCCTGTCGTCCAGTTTACCCGGACCAACATGACGCCGAAGAGAGAACCGATTGTCCACAGCCAACGCCGCTCGAACAAACCGGAGCGCCAAATGTGGATCAGAGCGGCTATGGTGGTTCCGAAGGCGGCAATGGCGGCCAGCAATACGCCCCACTGCGATATTCCGGCCGTAGCGAGATTGAAGCCGTTCAGTCTCTTTGGATCGTCCTTCAGCGGCTGAACATAAATCCCGGTGAACACGGTTATCCCACCCGAGGTCTTGCTGGCGGTTTCGACAAGCGCCCAACGATTGCCGCCGCGCACCTGATAGACGGCCTTTGCGCTGCGATCACGGCCAATACTCCAGTTCGCGTACACCAAGTCGGCCTGGACGGGGGGCCCAGGCATCATTGCTTGCATCGCCGCTTCCGCTGGCCGGAGCTTTGCCACTAGTTGCGGCGCTGCCCGCCGTTCCAGCGATTGTGAATTCCCCTGTGCCAAGTCGTTGATCGACCCGCGAAAGAGTTGTCGCTCCGCTGTAGTAAGTTGGCTTTCCACGACCTTGTTGGGCGAACACGCGGCCAACAACAAAAGGATTACGAAGGCGAGTCTGCTCATCGGTCCCCCACCGGCACAAGCAACGAGCTTATCGGTTATCGCCTCCGCCGCAAGCTAGCCGACGAGGGCGAGCTTTGGCGGTTCCTGCGCAGACAGGTCGACGCTCCCCTCGCCGCTGATCCGTTCGACGTGCGCCGCCAGTTCCGCGTCGAGCGCGAAGTCGCGGCCAGCGATGATCGAGGCTTCGCCGCCGCCTCTGGTCGGGACGATGAAGCGCAAGAGTCCGTTAGAGCCGCGCGCGCTCGTCAAGTTCGACGCGACGCGGGCGGCCATGGCGCCGTCGTCGACCCTAACAGTCATTTGCAGGCGCGTGCGCTTGGCGACATCGGCGAGCGACTGGACGCGCTTCACAGTGACCCGCGGCGTCTCGTCGCCGGCGCGGCGGTCGAGTTCGACCGAGAGCAAACCGCATTGCCCCGCTTTCGCGGCCGCTTCGAGCGCGGCCGTGGCGTCGTCGTCGAATGCGGTGACGATGAATTGGCCGGAATTGTCGCTGAGCGTGGCCATCATGTAGCGGCGGCCCTTGGCGGACGTGCGCCAGCGCGTGTCCTCGATAAGGGCTGCCATGTGGGCGCCCACCCGCTCCCCTTCGGCGATTTGCAGCTCGCCGATCTCCGCGAAGGTCTTGACCTTGTGCGCCGCGAGCAGGTGCCGCGATGAGTCGACGGGGTGGGCCGAGAAGTAAAAGCCGAAGGCGTCGCGCTCAGCAGCCATGCGCTGGGCCAAAGTCCACGAGGCATCGCGCGGCAGCCGGATGGGCGCGGCTTCGGCGGGATTGCTGCCAAACAGCGCCGCCTGCCCGCTCTCCCGCTGATCCTGGGCGCTGGCGGCGTGCGCGAGGATGATCTCGGCGGCTGCGTAAACGGCGGCACGGTCCGGCTTGATCGAATCGAACGCCCCTGCCCCGGCCAGGCTTTCCAGCTGGCGGCGGTTGAGCAGCCGCGGATCGACGCGCGCGGCGAACTCCTCGAGGCTCGGATACGGCCCCTGCCGCTCGCGCTCCTCGACAAGCGCTTCCATCGCCTTTTCGCCGACGCCCTTGAGCGCGCCGAGGGCATAACGGACCGCGCCGTCTTCGACCGTGAAGAAAGGATGGCTGGCGTTGATGTCGGGCGGCAGGCACTCGACGCCGCCGCGGCGCATGTCCTCGACGAAGATGCCGAGCTTGTCGGTCAGCGCCATGTCGAAACTCATCGACGCGGCGTAGAACTCAGCGCGGTGGTGCGCCTTCAGCCAGGCGGTCTGATAGGCGACGAGCGCATAAGCCGCCGCATGGCTCTTGTTGAAGCCATAGCCTGCGAACTTGTCGATCAAGTCGAACAACTCGTTAGCCTTGGCGGCGGGGATATTGTTGTGCTTCGCGCAGCCCTCGACGAAGGTCGCTCGCTGCGCGTCCATCTCCGCCTTGATCTTCTTGCCCATCGCGCGGCGCAGCAAATCGGCGTCCCCGAGCGAATAGCCGGCGAGGATCTGCGCGGCCTGCATCACCTGTTCCTGGTAGACGAAGATGCCGTAGGTTTCGGCCAGGATGCCTTCGAGTAAAGGGTGCGGATATTCGATGGGCACGCGGCCGTTCTTGCGGTCACCGAACAGCGGAATGTTGTCCATTGGGCCTGGGCGGTAGAGCGCGACCAGCGCGATGATGTCGCCGAAGTTGGTCGGACGCACAGCTGACAGCGTGCGGCGCATGCCTTCCGATTCCAGCTGGAACACGCCGACCGCGTCACCTCGTTGGAGGAGCTCGTAAACCGCGGCGTCATCCCACGGCAGCGCGCCAAAATCGACCTCCACGCCCTGTTCGGCGAGCAGCCGCTGGCCTTCCTTGAGCACGGACAGTGTCTTGAGTCCGAGGAAGTCGAACTTAACCAGGCCAGCCCCTTCGACATATTTCATATCGAACTGGGTGACGGGCATGTCGGACCGTGGGTCGCGGTAGAGCGGGACAAGCTCGTCGAGCGGACGGTCGCCGATGACGACGCCGGCGGCGTGAGTCGAGGCGTGGCGGGGCAAGCCTTCAAGCTTCATCGCGAGATCGAACAGCCGCTTGACGTCGGGCTCCCCCTTGTACTCGGCGGCAAGCTCAGAAACACCGTTCAGTGAGCGCTCCAGCGTCCAGGGGTCGGTCGGGTGGTTGGGGATAAGCTTGGCGAGGCGATCGACCTGGCCGTAGCTCATCTGGAGGACGCGGCCAGTGTCCTTTAGCACCGCGCGCGCCTTCAGGCGGCCGAAGGTGATGATCTGCGCAACCTTGTCGCGCCCGTACTTGCGCTGGACGTAGGAAATAACCTTGTCGCGGTGGGTTTCGCAGAAGTCGATGTCGAAGTCGGGCATCGACACGCGTTCCGGATTGAGGAAGCGTTCGAACAGCAGGCCGAGCGCCAGCGGATCGAGATCGGTGATCGTCAGCGCCCAGGCGACGACCGAGCCAGCGCCGGAACCGCGGCCCGGCCCGACCGGAATGTCGTTGGCCTTGGCCCATTTGATGAAGTCGGCGACGATCAGGAAGTAGCCGGCGAACCCCATGCTGGTGATGACATCGAGCTCGAAATTCAAACGGTCGATATAGGCCGAGAGCTCGGCAGGATCACGGCCCGCCAGGCGCGCTTCCAGCCCTGCGCGGGCATCGCTGCGTAGCTGCTCGTCCTCGTCCTGCCCGAGGCGCGGCAGGATCGGCTTGCGCTTGGGTGCGGCGACGGCGCAGCGCTGGGCAATAACGACCGTATTGGCGAGCGCCTCCGGCAGATCGTCGAACAAGGCATTCATCGACGCCGTGTCCTTGAGCCAAGCCTCGGCGGACGAAGTGATGCGGTCCGCGCTTTCGACATAGGCCGAATTGGCGATGCACAGCATGGCATCGTGCGCAGCGTGGAACGCCGGGTCCGGGTAGGCGGCCGGATTGGTTGCGACGATGGGAATGTCGCGGGCGTAGGCCAGATCGAGCAGCGCGGCCTCGGCGACATCCTCGATCGGGTCCTGCCGCCGCGTCAGTTCGATGTAGAGGCGCTGCGGGAACGTCGCTTGGAGGTGGTCGAGATAAGTTTCGGCCTTGGTCTGCTGGCCGGCGGCAAGCAGCTTGGCGAGCGCGCCTTCCGCGCCGGCCGTCAGCGCGATGAGTCCGCCGCTAAGCTCCTCAAGGCGGGTGAAAGAGACGTGTGGATCCTGTTCGATCGGGCGGTCGAGGTGTGCGGAGGAGACCAGTTTGCACAGGTTCGCATAGCCAAGCTCGTCTTGCGAGAGCAGCGCGAGCCAGTCGATGCCGGCTTCGCCGCCAAGCTCTGGCGGACGGGCGACCGCGAGCATCGCGCCGACGATCGGCTGCACACCCTTGGCGAAACAGCCGTCGCTGAACTGCATCGAGCCGTAGAGGCCGTTGCGATCGGTGAGCGCGACCGCGGGAAAGCCGAGCTTGGCCGCGCGCTCGGCGATCGTCTTCGGCTCCATCGCCCCTTCAAGCATCGTGAAGGAGGAGAAGACGCGAAGTGGGACGAACGGCTGAGTCACCCGAACGTTATGGAATTGCGGCCTCGCGGATGAAAGGCCGGACGGTCACTTATCCCCTGAAAAGCTCAACGCGGCGGCTGCCAGTTTCCTTCGACGATGTCGCGGATTTCACGCATCCTGCCAGCGTAGCCATCGGCGATGCACTGGCGATCCCGGCAGCCGTCGCGATAGCGGATAAACCGACGCCCGGTGGATTGCAGTAGTGCACGCTCATCCGGAGCGGCATCCGCCAGAGCACGGCGGAATTGCGCCGTCATGTTCGCGTCGAGTGCCGCGAGTCCGCCGTCGCCACAAACCGCGCGCTCACCCGTCGTCCGAGCGCTGCCGCAGTCGAAGCCCGGCCGGACGACGGCGGGCTGCTGTGGCGGGCTCGGCGCTGCGGCGGTGGCTGCGGCGCTATCGTCGTCGGAGGTATCGACTCCGTTCGGCTCGCCCGCCGTCTCGGGCGTGGTTTCGGCCGTGCGCGCGAGGGTCGCGAGCGGCGTCACGATCGCGTCGGCATTGCGAAGCAGGACGACTTGGCCGCTGCCATCGGCGGCGGGCTGAACAGTGTAGTCGACGTCCGACGAGAGCGTGCGGCGCCCGCCGACCACTGCAACGCCGGGCGGCAGGTCAAGCGACAGCGCGCCCGAACAATTGACCGCGCCAGTACGGCTGTCCTCGCTTTCCATCACCGGGTTCTCCATCCGCAGAGATGCCGCGGCAGCCAGCTGGTCATATTCGGCCTGGTCGCTGCCTCGTACCTGGGCGGCCCTGCGGAAGAGATCTCGCTTGATGAAGTCGTATGTCGACTTGCTGGCGCACACCTTGTCCTTGCTCGGCGGCGCCGTTGAACTCACCTCGGGATTGCTGAGCTTGTCCTGATCTCCGCCGCCGCGCGTGGCGATGAAAATGCCCATAGCCAAGATGAAAAGCAGCGCGCCGATTAGGATCCAATTCGTCGTGCCCCGCCGCTGCCGCGTGTCTTCTTCATCCGAAATTGGCGGATCGGTCATTATTCGAGACGGCCCTCGTGGAGGCGCACCACGCGGTCCATGCGGGCCGCGAGACGTTCGTTATGGGTTGCAACGAGCGCCGCAGTGCCCTGGCCCCGCACCAGGTTCAGGAACTCCGCGAAGACCGTGTCGGCCGTATGTTCGTCGAGGTTGCCGGTCGGTTCGTCGGCGAGGATCAAAGGCGGTTTGTTGGCGAGCGCGCGGGCGACGGCGACTCGCTGCTGCTCACCGCCTGACAGCTTGGCCGGGCGATGGTCGAGGCGCTTGCCGAGGCCGAGCGTGTCGAGAAGCTGGCGGGCACGTTCGTACGCCGCTGCCGGCTCGGCACCGCTGACGAGCTGCGGCAGGACGACATTTTCAACTGCGCTAAATTCCGGCAGCAAATGGTGAAACTGATAGACGAAACCGAGAAGGTCGCGGCGAAGCCGCGTTCGGCCGTCGTCGTCAAGCGTCGCGGCTTCCTCACCGGCCAGTTTAATCGATCCTTCGAAGCCACCTTCGAGCAGGCCCACCGCCTGGAGCAAGGTGGATTTGCCCGACCCCGAGGGACCCAATAGCGCGACAATCTCACCCGGCTGGATGCTGAGGTCGACGCCGCGCAGGACGTCGATGGTCACTTCGCCCTGGGTGAAGCTGCGCTTGAGGCCGGCGGTCTGGAGGACCGGGCTACTCATAGCGGAGCACCTGCACGGGGTCGGTGCTCGCAGCCTTATAGGCGGGGTAGAGCGTCGCGAGGAACGACAGGATCAGCGCGGTGATGACAATCGCCGCGACTTCAACCGGGTCGGACTTCGAGGGCAAATCGGTCAGGAAGCGTACCGACGGGTCCCAAAGATTCTGGCCCGTCACCGCCTGAATGGCGTCAACGACGTTCTGACGGAAGAATAAGAAGATCGCGCCGAGGATCACACCAAGGACGATGCCAAGCGAGCCGATCGTCACACCCACGGTCACAAAGACTTTCATCATTCCGCTTCTGCTCGAACCCATGGTGCGCAGGATCGCGATGTCACGCGTCTTGGCGCGAACCAGCATGATCAGCGAGGACAGGATGTTGAACACGGCCACCAGCACGATCAGCGAAAGGACGACGAACATTGCGACGCGCTCGATCTCAAGCGCCTGGAACAGCGCGGAGTTCATCTGACGCCAATCGACGATCGCGCCTTGGCCCTGCACCGCCTTGCGGAGCGGCGCGACGATCTGATCGACCTTGTCGGGGTTTTGCGTCTGGATTTCGATCATCCCGACGGAATCGCCGGTCAGCAGCAATTCCTGCGCATCCTGCATCGGCAGCAACACGAAGGCCTTGTCGTAATCGTAGACGCCGATCTCGAACACCGCGCCGACCGTGTAGGTCACTTCCCGCGGAACCGTACCGACCACCGTTGAACGGCCTTCGGGGTTCCACAATGTAATCTTGCTGCCGGGATAGGCACCTAGCGTGTCGGCAAGCCTGGAGCCCAGCGCGACCATGCCGCTGCCCGGTGTCACGGACTTCATGTCGCCGGCACGAACATTGCTCATGATCGTCTTGTTGGCGCGGATGTCCTCAATGCGCATGCCCCGGACGAGCACGCCCTCAAAACGGCCATTAGCCGTGGCCATCAACGGCTGCTCGATCAGTGGAATGGCCGAAGTTACGCCCGGCGTCCTTTTGGCATGGTCGGCGATTTGCTGCCAGTTCGACAGGCGCCCATCGTAGGACTGGACCACGGCGTGACCGTTGAGGCCGACGATCTTGTCGAACAGCTCCGCGCGGAAGCCGTTCATCACACTCATCACGATGATCAGCGCGGCGACGCCGAGTGCAACTGCCACCAGACTGATGCTGGCGACGAGGAAGATGAATCCCTCGCCCTTGCCAGGGAGAAGGTAGCGGCGGGCGAGCATTCGCTCGGCGCGATTGAGGATCACTGAGTCAGCCTTGCCAATGCGCTTTCGAGGCTCAGCTCTTCGCGCTCTCCCGTTGAACGACGCTTTAACTCGACCGTGCCGTTTGCGATTCCGCGCGGTCCGATGACGACCTGCCAGGGCAGCCCGATGAGGTCCATCGAGCCGAGCTTAACGCCGCCCCGCTCGTCACGGTCGTCGAACAAGACCTCGACGCCAGCGGCTCGAAGCTTTTCGTAAAGCGACGCAGCCGCGGCGTTGCTGGGCTCATCATCGGCTCGCATGGTGACGATGCCGACCCGCCAAGGGGCAACTGCTTCCGGCCAGACAATGCCGGCATCGTCATGACTGGCCTCGATGATGGCGCCGACAAGGCGCGAGACGCCGACGCCATAACTGCCCATCATCGGTGTGACAGGGGTGCCTGCACGGCCGGACACCTTCAGGCCCATGGCGTTCGAATATTTGTCGCCGAAGTAGAAGATGTGACCGACTTCGATGCCGCGGCCGGTGCGCTGGCGATCGGCGGCGACGGTCGCCCAACGAGCCTCGTCATGGGTCTCGTCGGTCGCGGCGTAGGTCGAATTGACGCGGTCGAAGAGGCCCTGAAGGCCGGCTTCGTCACCATAGGCCAGATCCGACTGCTGCCAGTCGAAATCCTCGTATGCAGCGTCGTAGAAGACTTCGCTCTCGCCGGTTGGCGCCAGGACGATGAACTCGTGGCTGAGATCGCCGCCGATCGGGCCTGACGCGGCCTTCATGGGTACCGCACGGATACCTAGCCGCTGGAACGTGCGCAAATAGGCCAGCATCTGCGTGTAATAGCTCTGGCGGGCGCCGGCTTCGTCGAGGTCGAAGCTGTAGGCGTCCTTCATCAGGAACTCGCGGCCGCGCATCACGCCGAAGCGCGGGCGAACCTCGTCGCGGAATTTCCACTGGATGTGATAGAGAGTGCGCGGCAGATCCCGATAGCTCTTCACATCGTCGCGGAAGAGCGCGGTGATCATTTCCTCGTTGGTCGGACCGTAGAGGATCTCGCGCTCGTGCCGGTCCTTGATCCGCAGCATTTCGGGACCGTAGGCTTCGTATCGGCCGCTCTCGCGCCACAAGTCCGCCGATTGCAGCGTCGGCATCAGCATTTCCTGCGCGCCCGCGCGGTCTTGTTCCTCGCGCACGATCTGCTCGATCTTCTGTAGCACGCGGTAGCCAAGCGGCAGCCAAGCATAGATGCCGGCGGCGGTTTGGCGAACCAGGCCGGCGCGCAGCATCAGCTTGTGGCTGACGATCACGGCGTCCGACGGACTTTCCTTGAGGACGGGCAAAAATGCTTGAGACCAGCGCATGGCGGCGGGCTCTAGCGGTCAGACAGCAGCACTGGCAACCGCAGGGCAGATGTGGCCCGTGCGACACAGGCTTCGGCAGAAACGCAACGCCGTTACGAATCAGCGGTGACAAGGCGCAAGCTTGCGGCCTACCCAGCGCACGTCCGGACACAGACCCTTGGGTCGGGTTCGGGGCGCGGAGTAGGCGACTGGGGACGCTGGCTCCGCGACACATCCAAGGGGGCTGGCGAGCAATCGTCACGCAGGGCGCCCGGATCGCATGTCGATCCGGGCGTTTGCGTTTCTGGCGAAGACGTCCTGCACACAAATCATGAATGCGATTGACGCGAACGCGATATTGATGGGAGGAACCGCCCGTCCTAGAAGGCTCCCAGAGCGCTTAAATAAGGGGTTAGCGGCAATGACCAGGAATATCGGACCGGAAGATCGCGTAGTTCGCATTGTCGTGGCGCTGGGCCTTTGCGTTCTCGCCTATTTCGCGGGTCTTTCGGACGTTGCGAAAATCGTCGTTTACGTCGTGGCCGCGTATCTGCTGATCACCGGCCTGCTCGCGCGCTGCATCTTCTACAAGATGATTGACGTCGACACGAGCGTCCAGGAACAGCCCTACTCGACCACCGACGACCGCTCGGGCCTGTAAGCTTTCGGGTCGTAGCAACGCGGCCCATTTTCACCAATGACTGACCGTAAAACCGGTCCGGCAACGAAGCTCGTGCATGGCGGGCGTCGGCCGGAGTGGCGCGGCAAACTCGTCAACGTCCCGGTCGAGCGTGCGTCGAGCATCTTGTTCGAAGACGTGGCCGAGCTTCGCGCGAGCAAGCCTGGCCACGGGCGGTATCGATATGCGCTTCAAGGCACCGCGACCTATTGGGCCCTTGCCGAAGCCTTGACCGAGTTAGAGCCCGGCGCGGCTGGGACCATCTTGTATCCAACGGGCCTAGCCTCAATCACCGGCCCGTTGCTGGCGCTTCTGACAGCTGGGGACGAACTCCTGGTTCCCGACAGCGTCTACGGCCCCACGCGCAAATTTTGCGATACGATGCTGCGCCGGTTGGGCATCGCGACGCGCTATTACGACCCGTTGATCGGCAGCGGCATCGCCCACCTTTTCAGTGAATCGACGCGTATGGTCGTCCTTGAGAGCCCGGGTTCCCTCACCATGGAAGTGCAGGACGTTCCGGCCATCTGCGCTGCCGCGCGAGAGCGCAGCATCGTCACGTTGCTAGACAATACCTGGGCGACCCCCCTCCTCTTTCCCGCCATTGCCGCCGGGGTCGATGTCACGATCATGGCGGCGACGAAATATGTCGGCGGCCACGCTGACGTCATGCTGGGATCCGCGACCACTACCGCAACTTATTACGAGGGGATCCAGACGGCGGCCTGGGACCTCGGCTTCGCGGTGTCGCCTGACGACTGCTTCCTCGCCTCGCGCGGACTGAGGACGATGGCGGTTCGCCTGCGCCAACATGAGGCGAACGCGCTGAAGGTCGCGCATTGGCTGAAAACGCGTTCAGAAGTCGGCCGGGTGCTTCACCCTGCACTCGCGGATAGTCCTGGTCATGATTTCTGGCAGCGAGATTTCCGCGGTTCGTCCGGGCTCTTCAGTTTCGAGCTCGCCGGAGACGCTGCGGCTCGTCGCGACGCTTTCGTCGATGCGTTAGATCTGTTCGGGATCGGGTATAGTTGGGGCGGCTACGAAAGCCTGGTCTTGCCAGTTGATCCTCAGAGAACGGTGAGCGAGCCGCCCGCGCGCAACCTCGTTCGCCTTCACATAGGCCTCGAAGAACCCGACGATTTGATTGCCGACCTCGCGGCTGCCTTCGATCAGGCGGGCCGTTCGCCGTAAACGTTGCCGGCTTCACTGTAGCGGCAAACCAGGACTTCTTCCTTTTTGCCGATTGCGGTGGCGCATCCAACCTGCCCGGTCGCGCGCCAGATCAGCTGGGTGTAATGTCCGACTTGCTCGACGTCGCCCGACCGGCTGTTGTTCGGGAACACGCCCGGTTTGTAATCACGCTTTTCGGCGGCCCACAGGCCCACCATCGCTTCCGGCGAAAATGCGCGAGGTGTGCCGGCCCAAAGATTCTCGCCCTGCGGTTCTTTCCCCGGCTGGTCGGCCGAATGTTCGAATCGCCCAGTGGCGGCGAGCTGATCGGCCCACTGGCGAGCGTCGGCGGCGAGCCCCGCATCCCATTTCAGTGCCGGGACGCCAAGCTTTGCGCGCTCGGCATTCTGGGCTGCGAGCAAACGCTCGTTGAAGTCGGCGCGCGCCGAAGTCCCTCCAATCAGCAGCGGACTGCTGACCAGCATTGCGATCGCAACGAAAGGACTAAGATTGCGGGTTGCCACGTGCGCCTCTGTTCGAAGCGCGAAATTACGGATGTCAGGCTTGGCAGCCCGTTACGAACCAGGGTTAACGCGGCGTCAGGAAATGATCGATTTAGCCTTCGCCGGAACGATCACAACCTCCTCGCCAACCTTGGTCGCATCGAACAAGCGCCCGGCGAAAGCCAGAGGAACGCCAATACAGCCGTGGGTCGCTTTGCCGGACGCCACCGTGCTTCCGTGAATTGAGACCCCATCATCGGTGAGCCGCAGGGTGAACGGCATCTCCGCATCGTAGAGTGACGAGCGGTGATCGCGCGCCTTGGCCAGGACGTGCAGTGTGCCCGACGGGGTTTGCTTATTGTCTCCGCCGTAGACGATCACCGATGTGCCGATTTCGTGTCCATCCCGAAAAACGGAAAGCAACTGCTTACCCAAGTCGACGCGGATCCACGTGGACCCGGGCGGCACTCCAGCAGCATCCCAGCGATAATCGCCAAATTGCAATGGGCCGCGAACCTTGAGGAGCGACTTCACGGGGCGATCGAGCGTGCCGCTTTGGAGAGCTTTTTGGACTTGGTCGTCTGTCAGCAGCACACGCTCGGCCGCTGCCTCCGGTGGCAACCCCAACGCTTTTGGTGCTGCCGCCCCCTGAGGCAATTCGGTTCTTGCCGGTGGGGCTTCAGCCGAGAACCAGAGCCAGCACGCCCCGATCAAAATTATCAACAGAGCCGCACCGGCAGCCAGTCTCGCCTTCATCTCTTAGGCGATAGCCGAACGGGCTTGCGGGCGGCGCGCGGCGGTACCGATTAGGAGGAACCCTAATAGCATCATCGCCCAGGTCGACGGTTCAGGCACGCCAGACGTGGTCGGCGGGGTTACCACAGGTGGCGTCACGGGCGGGTTGACGGCGGGCGGCGGGATAATGACTCCTCCCCCGCCGCCACCGGGGACGAATACGCCGGGGAATCCCCCGCCGCCCGGTCCGCCGATAGTGCCGCCCGGAGGCGGTGAAATCGCGACCGGTCCACTCGGCGCACCGTTGAGGACCTTGTCCAGCGGCGGCGCAATTGGAGGAGCCTCGACTGGCGGCGTCGGAACCGCGCCGACGATACCCGCGAGAGGGTTCACCGGATTTTTGCGAATTTTCGGCAGCGCGCGTTGATGAAGCCCGGGCCCTTTCCGTTGCTTCATGTTTGCGAGCACCCCGGCCGCACGTTCACCGGGCGAGCGGCTATCGAACAAGCTCGCGACGCTATCGCCGACGGCTTTAAGGCTGTTCACTCCGGCCTGAACGCTATTGCGGACTACGCCGGGCACCGCGGACGAACCCGGCGATCGACCGAACATGCCTCGATCGTTCATGACGCTGATTCCAATGGCGGCCGCGAGGGCAATCGCCAGCGCGGCAATTAGGCCGCGCCTGCCTGCCAATGAAGCTAGTGCGCTCATTTTGCGCCTGCGCCCAATTGCTTGGACGCGCGGCGGAAATGAACGCCAAACGCAAAACCTACAGGAGAACGCACATTTACCAAGGATCAGCCCCGAACTTGGTTATCCAACCGTTAACCATCGATTAGGGAATTTGTTTCGGCCCGCAAATTGCCAGCGGAGTTTCCTTAGTAGTTTTCCGGCGGGTGTGTTGCGCCAGACACGGCGCAGGAAAATGGTAGCGGAGGAGGGACTTGAACCCCCGACACGCGGATTATGATTCCGCTGCTCTAACCAGCTGAGCTACTCCGCCCCAAATCGCTTCGCGACCGCCCGATAGGGCTCCGGAAGGCGCGGCATATAGGTGCGCGTATCCGGTCGGTCAACGCGAGGAACCGCTTACCCCGGCCCTCGTTGAGCCGACAACAACAAGAGGCATCAATGGACCCGCTGACCCCACTCGACACACTTTGCCGAATCATTCTCCGGGCCCGTGAATATGAGGCCCAAACCGCAAGCGATTATGACGGTGGAGAGGATCCCGACAACGTCGATGACGAACAGGAAGGCGCGCTTTCCGTTCTTGAGGACGAAATCAACGATAGCGTCGAGGAAGAGCTGCAGGCGGCGTTCGAAGACTTGGGCGAAGACCAGCTGGCCGAAGTGATCGCGTTTACCTGGGTCGGCCAAGGCACGTACGAAGCCGCCGATTGGGATGAGGCGATCGAGGAGGCGCAGTCGACCGTCAGCGACGGCGCAAGCGGCGCAATTGACGAACTGATGCATCAGCCAATGCTGGCGTCGGTGCTCGAATCAGGCATGGCTGCGTTCGATCTAAGCTGCGACGGGATTGGCGACCTCTCTTAGCTGCCGCGAAATGCGAAAGAGGCAATCTGCTCCCACGGCCCATTAAGGTAACGATGCAGCGCCAATCCGTTCAAATGCAGCGGATGCGGTTCGAAAGTTGCTTCCAGCTCGGCCTTAAGCTGCGCCGCTACGCTGCCGCTAACCTTATTCTGAATTGTGATATGCGGGCGCCAGCCCCCAGCGTCCTGTGCCGTTAAAAGCCCGCGAAATCGGTCGGCGAGCTCCTGCCGCACTTCCTCCAAGTCATCGGAGACGATGCGATAGGCAACGCCGCCACCTAGGCTCATCAGCCCGGCTACGGTCGCTTGTGGTCGCGACCGCACGGCGAGGCGTGCGAGATCGCGCCGTACCTCATTTTCGGCAGACGGAGGCAGCGCATGGAACATCGTCAGGTGCGCACCCAACACGTTGCGCTCAGGCGGAAAATGTCGACGCCTAAGGCTGTCGAACCAGGCGAAATCTGCAGGTGCCAGTTCCGCAGTGACGATTAGCGCCCCGGCCATCGATCCCGGTCGAGTATTTCAAGGCGATCAAATGTTTGTCGATCGAGCTTCACCCGCACGTCTTCTCCATCGACGCTGACGGCCCGCCAGGGCACCCGGCGGAGTGTCTCACCAATACCAGCGACGCCACCTTCGGAGATGACGATATAGTTCAACTGTCCGGTGCGGCAGCCAACCATCGCATCGATGCACTGGCCGAGCTTGGTATTCCCATCGCCTGCAGCCGCTTTTGTCAAAAGCGAGACGGGAAAGAGGCTTTCGCCCGGCGTGTCATGGCTGACTTCCGCCGCGCTCCGAGCACCCTCCTCCACTTTCGCCTGGCGGCCGAGCCAACGCCAAATCCCGAAGACATTGAGGAGGGTCAGCACAATGTTGGTCCACAAAAGTGCCGGCTGGCCGGTCATCAGTCCGGCGGCGATCCAAGCCAACGAGCCGACGAGGAATACGCAAAAGCCATAACCCGTGATTCGCGAGCCCAGATTTGCAGCAGTCATTGAGGCGGCGATAATCGTCGCTGCGGTCGCGATCCAGGAAACGGTGTCAGCCATGGCGCCGGAATGCCCGGCGCCCACTTTGGTTCAGATTTCGACCTGGCTGCCAAGTTCGACGACGCGATTGGTCGGGAGTTTGAAGAACTCCATCGCACTTTCCGCATTGCGCAGCATCCATGCGAAAAGCTTTTCGCGCCAGATGGCCATTCCCGGTCTTGATGACGCGAGCAGTGTTTGCCGCGCGAGGAAGAAGCTGGTGTCCATCATCCTACACTGCGAGCCGATGTCCTTGAGTTGAGCGAGCGCTGTTGGAACGTCGATCTCTTCCATGAAACCATAGCGAAGGATGACGCGGTGGAAGCCAGATCCGTAGTGGCTGGTCTCCATTCGCTTTTCGAGCGGCACGTAGGGCACGTCTTCGATGCGGACGGTGAGCAGGATAACCCGCTCATGAAGAACTTTATTGTGCTTCAGATTATGCAGCAGCGCATGCGGCACGCCGCTTGCCGAGCTGGTCATGAAAACGGCGGTCCCAGGGACGCGCTGCGCGCTGGGCGCCGCCGACTTGATGAAGATCTCCATCGGCAGGCTCGCTTCGTTCATCCGGCTGATCATCAGCTGACGACCTTTCGCCCACGTCGTCAGCAGGGTGAAGGCGATCCCGCCGATCAGCAGCGGAAACCATCCGCCGGCGGGAATCTTAAGCAGGTTCGCCGACAAATAGGTGAAGTCGACCAGGAAGAAGAGCGCCAGCAACCCGCCCACGACGAAGCGGTTCCAGTTCCACATCTGACGGAGGACGACCGCGATCAGCACGGTGTCGATCAGCATCGCACCAGTGACGGCAATGCCGTAGGCGGCTGCCAGGTTTGAAGAACTGCGGAAGGTCAACACCAGCAGGATGACCATCACCATGAGCGCCCAGTTGACGATTGGGATGTAGATCTGGCCGGCCGCGCTTTCGCTGGTGTGGGCGATGCGCAGGCGTGGGACGAAGCCGAGCTGGATCGCCTGCTGAGTCACGGAGAACGCACCGGAGATGACGGCTTGGCTGGCAATCACCGTCGCCGCCGTGGCGAGCAACACGAGTGGCAGCCGCCATTGGTCCGACGCCAGATAAAAGAACGGATCCCGGACAAGCGAAAGCGCGGTCTTCGGCTCGGCGGACAGAAGCATCGCGCCCTGCCCGAGGTAGTTCAACAGCAGTGCCGGCAGGACGAAGTAAATCCAGGAAATCTTGATTGGCCTGCGGCCGAAGTGGCCCATGTCCGCGTAGAGCGCTTCGGCCCCGGTGACGGCGAGCACCACAGAGCCCATGGCGATGAACGCGCGGACGAAATCCGACGTGAAGAAATGAACGGCATTCAGCGGATTGAGCATCGCCAGGATCACCGCGGGATGATCGAGGATGTGAATGACGCCCAGAACTGCGAGCGTCAGAAAATAGAGAAGCATGACCGGGCCGAACATCAGCCCCACCCGCGCCGTCCCGCGCGACTGGATCGTGAACAGGCCGACAAGAATGCCGATGGCGATGGGAACGACAAACGGCTCCAGCCCGGCGTTGACGGTCGTCAAGCCCTCCACCGCCGACAAGACCGAAATCGCCGGCGTAATCATCGAATCGCCATAGAATAGCGCGGTCGCGAACACGCCGAGCATGATCACCCCGCTGGTCCACTTCTTCTTGCCGGACAGGGTGCGATTGATCAGCGCCAGAAGCGCGAGGCTACCGCCCTCCCCCTTATTGTCGGCACGCATAATGATGCTGACGTATTTCAGCGTCACGATGATCATCATCGACCAGAAAATGAGGCTGAGAACGCCGAAGATGTGAAGCTGGTCGACCTTCAGCTCATGATGACCCGCGAAGGTCTCTCGGAAAGCGTAGATCGGCGACGTACCGATATCGCCATAGACGATACCGATGGCGCCGATGACGAGCTTGTATAGCGGTCCATGAGCATGGCCGTGCGCAGTGTCCTGCGGCGCCTCGGTCGTGGCGCCTCCCGTGGGGGTAATGCTCATGTGGTGCGGTTCAAACCCGGCAGACTGCGAACTTGCATTCCTAAAACCGCCTTCGACACGCTCGTCTGCGGAGTGCGCCGGATAGCACCGCCGTTTCGGCCCCGCAATCGCAGGGGACAGCCAGGAAAAGCCGGTCTATAGGCCCGCGCAAACATCACCATCGGAGAGAACGACGTAATGCGCATCGGGGTGCCAAAAGAGATCAAGGTCCATGAATATCGCGTGGGTCTCACGCCGGCTTCGGTCGCGGAACTGATCGCGCACGGCCACGAAGTCGTGGTCGAAACCAAGGCGGGCGATGGCATCGATTGCCCGGACCACACTTATGAAAAGGTTGGCGCGAAGATCCTTCTCGACGCGGCGTCGGTGTTCAAGGCCGCGGACATGATCGTCAAGGTCAAGGAGCCGCAGCAGTCTGAAATCGCGCTGCTCGAGCCCCGGCACATCCTCTTTACCTACTTGCACCTCGCCGCAGACAAGCCGCAAGCGGAAGGTTTGATGAAGTCCGGCGCGACTTGCATCGCATATGAAACGGTGACGTCCCGCAATGGTTCGCTGCCGCTGCTGAAGCCGATGAGCGAGGTCGCAGGCCGCATGTCGGTTCAGGTCGGCGCGCACTATCTGGAAAAGGAACAGGGCGGGCGCGGCGTGCTGCTCGGCGGCGTTCCGGGTGTTGCGCCGGCCAAGGTTGCGATCCTCGGCGGCGGCGTGTCGGGGGTGAATGCCGCGCAGATGGCGACCGGCATGCGCGCTGACGTCACTATTTACGACATCAACAACGACCGCCTGGCCGAGCTGGACATGTTCTTCTCAAGCCAGATCAAGACCGCCTACGCTTCGCGCGCGGCGATCGCGAATGCTGTCAAGGAGGCCGAGCTGGTCATCGGCGCGGTGCTCGTTCCCGGTGCCGCGGCGCCGAAGCTCGTCACGCGTGAAATGCTGAAGACGATGAAGCGCGGATCGGTGCTGGTCGACATCGCGATCGACCAGGGCGGTTGCTTCGAGACCAGTCATGCGACGACGCATGCCGATCCGGTCTACGAGGTCGACGGCATCATCCATTATTGCGTGGCGAACATGCCGGGCGCGGTTGCCCGGACCAGCGCATTCGCACTGAATAACGCGACCCTGCCATTCGCGATCAAGATCGCGAATCTCGGCGCGGAAGAAGCAATGAAGCAGGACCCGCATCTCGCAATGGGCCTCAACGTTTCGGGCGGCAAAATACGCCACGAAGCGGTCGCCGAAGCGCTCGACCTGACTTACGAGCCGGTAGCGGCATAACGGAACACAAAGGGAACACTCGGCGTTGGTGCACCGATCAAGTGATTGAAAAGGCGCATCAATGTCGACCCACATTCCGACCGATCCCAAGCAGCATCCGACCGGGAATGCCGAGAAGAACCCTGACGATTGGGTAACGGGCGACGAACCCATGACCGGTGCGCAAGCGTCCTACCTGCAGACACTTAGTGAAGAGGCCGGCGCTGAATTCGAACCCGATCTTTCGAAGGCTGATGCGTCGAAACGGATCGACGAACTACAGGCGGTTACAGGGCGCGGCGACTAGCGACGAAGCGCCGGCTTCTGCTCGCGCGGAACGTTGCTGAGCGCTGCGACGCCCTGCTCAACCAGCGGGCGCCACTGCGCGTTCGGCGGCGCAGTCGCGAGGATGCCGTTCCACATACTGATCGCGCCTTCACGATCCCCAGACCGCGCCATCGCAAGGCCATAAAAGAACGCCGGCGCCGGATAACCCGGCGCAAGTTGTGCGGCTCGGCGATAGGCCATCTCGGCGGGCGGCGTCAGGCCATGGGCATGATCGACCAAGGCGTTGCCTAAGCCGATCCAGATTTGCGGATCGCCTGGGTAACGGCGCGCAGCGTTTTGGAGAATACCGACAGCGTCTTTGCTCTTGCCGTCGCGGGCGAGGGCCTCGGACATCCGCAGCCAGCTTTCCGCCGCGGTAAAGTGGCCGAAAAACGCATGTCGCGCATCCGTCAGGGGGAATGCGTCGCTTTTGTCGACCTGCTCGGCGGGCGCGGCAGGCAGATTCGGTCGACCCTGCAGCGCGTAACCGGACGCGCCGACCAGCAGTGCCGCGGCGCTGGCGGTAAGCAGGCCGCCGCGCACGCGCTGGATCCAGATCAAGCCAATGCTGATCGCCAGCAGGAGCCCCAGGACGAGCCAACCCATCAGCCCTGGCCCCGCCCGAACTTGACTCGGCGGCCTACCAACCACCCTCCCGCAAACAACAGCGCGATGGGCAGCAGCCACAGCGGCCAGGCGGCCGGCTCGGCAGTCGGCTTGTAGCTGATCCAGCTTCCATATCGCTCAACCAACCAAGAACGAATGGCTGAGGGCTGTTCCCCCGCTGCAATGCGACGACGGACGAGGTCGCGCATGTCGCCGGCAAGTTCAGCATCGGAGTCGGCGATGGATTGACCTTGGCACACCAGACATCGGATTTCGTTCATCAGGCCCTGCGCGCGCGCTTCCTGCTTTGCGTCGGGAAGTTGACGGTTGGCCCAATAGGCCGGTGGGAGATCGCTGTCGGCGAACGCGGGCGCGGCGAGCAGCAGGATCAAGGCGAGGATCGCCGGTCTCACTTTAGCGCCTCGAGTTGGGCGATCACGCCCGGGATATTCGCCTTCGTCAGCGGGCCAACATATTGGTGTCTGATCACCCCACGCCCGTCGACCACGAACGTCTCCGGCACGCCGGATGATCCCAACGAAATCTGTATCGCCGACTGCGGGTCGTTCCCGATGCGCTGGTAAGGGTCGCCGTGACTGTTGAGGAAAGTTTGGACCGCTATCGGACGGTCACGAACCGCAATCGCATCGATTGCCACGCCACGCCGCTTTAACTCTTCGAGCACCGGAGCTTCGCCAATGCACGGAACGCACCAGCTCGCGAAAATATTAAGCAGCCGTGGCTTTCCGGCGGCAAGATCCGACGCGCTTAAACCGGCTTTCCCAAGTACCATCGGCGGCAACGTGAAATTCGGTAAAGACCGCTCGACAAGCTGAGATCGAACCGCAGGATCGGCGGGCTTGATCAAGCGCCATGCGAAGGTCGACACCAACCATAGCAGCAAGATGATCGGGATCAGGCGAAGACCGCGACTCATGCGTAGCGCTCGCGACGCCAATCCGACGACGAACCTCGCCGACGCATCCGCCAGAGCCGTCCCCCCAACGCGAGCGCGCCACCAAATGCGATCAGAAACCCGCCCGCCCAGATCAACGTCACGAATGGTTTCCACCAAAGCCGCACCTGCCAACCACCGGATGGATCGGCCTTGCCGAGAACCGTATAAAGCTGCCCGTTCCAGAACGTGTCGATCGCAGCTTCGTTAGTTTCGGTGATCGGATCGGTGAAATATCGGGTCTGCGGGTGAAGAAAAAGCGGGCCGGAGCCCCGGCTTGCGCGCAACTGCGCTTCGATCGCTGTCCAATTCTGCCCGGCGGTCGGCGTAACGTCCTCGAGTTGAACGAGCCATGGGCCAACTTTGACCGTTTCGCCGAGTTGAACCACGGCAAGGCGCTCACTCGTGAAAGCAGCATTTGAGGCCATGCCGGCCAGCGACACAGCAATACCCAGGTGCGCAACGACCATGCCCCAAGTCGCGAGCGGTGCGCGTAAGGGATTACGGCCGAGCAGCGGCAGAATGCTGGAAGCCGCGAGGAATGCGGCGACGGCGAATCCGAAACGCGACAACAGGCTAATGCTGGCCGAGATAATTAATGTGATGACGAAAGCGGTAACGCCGAGAAGCGCGGGGATTTTCAGCTTCGCGAGCACAGGGCGTCGCTCCCGCCGCCAACTGAGCAGCGGACCGACACCCACGAGGGCCGCCAGAACGAGCGCGAGGGGGCCGGCGACTGCGTTGAAATAAGGTGCACCGACCGACATCTTCTCGCCGCTGATCCCCTCGACGAAGAGCGGATAAAGCGTGCCCAGAAAGACAATGCCCAAGATGACGCTAAGGATCAGGTTGTTAAGGACCAGCCCGGTTTCGCGGCTGATGAACTGGAACGGTGCCCCCTCTTTGAGCGTCGCCCCGCGCCACGCGAACAGGGCAAACGCCGCGCCGACATAGATGGTCAGCAATGCCAGCAGGAAGGTTCCGCGCTCTGGATCGATCGCAAACGCGTGGACCGACGTCAGAATGCCGGAGCGCACCAGGAAAGTCCCGACCATGGACATGGAGAAGGCAATCACTGCCAGCATCATTGTCCACGCCTTGAGCGCGCCGCGCGCCGCGAGAACGTTGATGGAATGCAGCAAGGCTGTCGCCGCTAGCCAAGGCATTAGGGACGCGTTTTCTACCGGATCCCAAAACCAGTAGCCCCCCCAGCCAAGCTCGTAATAAGCCCAGTAGCTTCCGGCCGTAATGCCGATTGTGAGAAACACCCAGGCACCTAGCACCCAGGGTCGCATGGCGCGAGCCAGGCGGCTGTCGACCTCGTTGGTGAGCAGCGCGCCGACGGCGAGGCTGAAGGCCACCGACAAGCCAACGTAGCCGAGGTAGAGCGTCGGGGGGTGGAAGGCGAGCCCCGGGTCCTGCAGCAGTGGGTTAAGGCCCTGCCCGTTCGGCGGCGCTGGGAACAGGCGCTTGAACGGGTTCGAAGCGATCAACAAGAAGGCATAAAAGCCGATGGCGAGGACCGCCTGGCTGCCCAGGCCTGCAATTAAGGTTCGCTCGGAAAGCTTGCGCGAGAATAGCGCTAGAAACGCCCCGGATACGGAGAGGATGGTAACCCACATCAGCATCGAGCCCTCGTGGTTCCCCCAGGCTCCTGCGATCTTGTAGATGAGAGGCTTGTCGCTGTGGCTGTTGGCGAAGACAAGCGCGACGGACATGTCGCTACGGGCGAAAACCATAATTAGCGCCGCGAAGGCAATAACCGTCAGCAGCCCTTGAGAGACGGCAACGGCTCGCATCGGTCGGGCGACCGGCACATCACTGCGCAATGCGAGAACCATCAGGACTAACTGATAAATGGCTAGGCCAGCTGCCAGCCAAAGCGCCGCGAGGCCCGCCTCCGCGATCATTTCTCCAGCGTCTTCCCGACCTTGTGCTCAGCTGAGAGGTTGCCGAGTTGCGGTGGCATGTAACGCTCGTCGTGCTTGGCGAGAATGGTGTCAGCGACGAATGTGTCCCCATGCATCCGGCCCTCGGCGACGGCGCCGCTACCTTCGCGGAATAGGTCTGGGACGATGCCTCGATACGTCACCGGCGTTGCGGCCTTCCCGTCCGTCAATCTGAATCGGATCGTGACTCCGTCGGGCGCGCGCTGAATCGAGCCCGTTTCAACCATGCCGCCTAGCCGTATTGCCTGCCCGCCGGCGGCCTTACCGGCTGTGATGTCAGCTGGCGTGTAGAAGTAGGATGCTCGATCGCGCAGACCCCACATAGCAAGGAGGACCGCCAGCAGCACGGCGGCGATTGCTGCGCAGACCAGCGCCAGCCGCTGGTTCTTGGGCCTCACCGCCGAGTGAGCGCGTCGGCCGCGGCCTCGGCCCGGCGCATGGTCAGGAGGGCCCACATTACCAACGCGCCCGTGAAGACGACGCAAACGCTGTAGGCGGCGATTACGAACGGCCAGGGGTTCACGCGCTCAGTCTCCGCATACGTGCTTCCACCTTCGTCTCAGCAAGCTCGGCGCGCATGCGCATCAGCGCCACCGCAGTGAACAGGCAGGTGAACCCAATCATTGTCAGCGGAAGCGGCCACAACAGGGAGTTGTCGATCGACGATCCTGTCACAGTGATGCTCTGGCCTTGGTGGAGCGTTCGCCACCAGAGCACCGAATAATGAATGATCGGCAGGTTAACCGCGCCAACCAGCCCATAGATGGCCGCAATGCGACCCTCTCCACCACGCTCGCGCTCGGCCGATGCCAGCGCGATGTAGCCGAGATACATGAAGAACAGCACCAGCATTGACGTCAGCCGGCCGTCCCATTCCCACCACGTGCCCCAGGTCGGGCGGCCCCAGATGGATCCGGTGACCAGGCAGATGCCAGCGAAGACTGCGCCTGCAGGAGCGACTGCCCGGCCGGCGATCGTTGCCAGCGGGTGGCGCCATACGATCTGGCTAATGGATGCCGCGGCGATCCCCGCCCACCCTGCCATGCCCAGCCACGCTGCCGGTACGTGGATGTAAAGAATGCGAACAGTATCGCCCTGGAGATAGTCAGGCGGCGTGAGAAAAAGGCCCGCCGCCATTCCCACGAGCGCGAGCGACAGGCCGATCAGCAACGACCAGGTCGTTACCGGCCGCGCGAGACGCAGAAACCGTGCAGGGTTCGCTAGGGCATGCATTGCAGCTTCAGTCTTTGCGAGGGCCCGCGCTCCGGCGCAATCGCTTATGCGCGCGGAGCCCGACCGATCAGGCGCTGCGCCATGGCGTCGGCGACAGCAGCGGGGTTCCGTCCGGTTTCGGAGCCCTCTTTCCAGACCTGTTCAAGCCGGGTCGGAATCCCTTCGATGCGACGGCGCACAAGCGTGGTGTCCCCATCGCCAAGATATTCGGTGCAGACATTGATGATGCCGCCGGCGTTGATGACATAGTCAGGTGCGTAAAGGATCCCGCGCGCATGCAGACGCTCACCGTCTTCCGGAGTTGCGAGCTGGTTGTTCGCGCCCCCGGCGACGATCGGAGTCTTCAGTGCAGCGATCGAGTCCGCCGTGAGAATTGCGCCCAAGGCGTTAGGACTGACCACGTCGGCCTCAAGTCCCAGGATCTCTTCCGTCGAGACGACCTTTCCACCAGTTGCCGCCGCCAGCTTCTCGGCCTTGGCCTGGTCGACGTCAGCGATCGTCAGCTTGGCGCCTTCAGCGCAGGCGTGCATCGCAACTCCCGTTGCCACGCTGCCCGCACCCTGCATCGCAATGTGCAAATCGCGCAGGCTGTCCTTGCCCAATGCCCACTTCACGGCAGCCTTGATGCCGAGGAAGACGCCCAGAGACGTGTGCGGACCTGGGTCGCCGCCAACGTCACCCGCCGAATTGGGAAGCCCGGCGACAAATTTCGTTGACCGGGAAATCTCGATCATGTCGGCAACGTTGATGCCCACGTCCTCCGCGGTGACATAACGGCCGCAAATGCCGTCGACGGCCTTGCCAAACGCGTGCAGCATCTCCGGCGTCTTCGTGCGGTTTGCATCAGCCAGAATTACCGACTTGCCACCGCCCAAAGGCAATCCCGCCATCGCGTTCTTGTAGCTCATGCCGCGCGAGAGGCGCAGCGCGTCGGTGAGGGCCTCCTCATCCTCTGCATAGTGCCAGAAGCGAGCCCCACCAGCGGCAGGACCCAAATGGGTCGAGTGAAGCGCGATGATCGCCTTTAACCCGCTTTTTTCGTCAGTGACGAAGTGAACTTCTTCATGGGCATCGAAATCGGGCAGGGCCCAGGGCGTCGTCATCGTCTACAAATTTCCGGTTCAGCAAAGGGAAAAATGGGGCGATCGAGGGGACTTGAACCCCCGACCCTCGGTACCACAAACCGATGCTCTAACCAGCTGAGCTACGATCGCCACGGTGATCAAGGAGCGTTTCCTCGGCCGCGCGCGCCACTTAAGGGGCGGCGTTTCCGAACGCAAGGATAGGCGAAACAGGGGCGGAGGATTTGGCGATGAATGCCACGATGCAGAAGTTCGGACACCCGGCGACGCTTGTTGCTGAATATGAGCATTGGGCGGTGCTTGTCCGGCCCGCGCAGGTTACGCTTGGCAGCCTCGTCCTGGCCGCCAAGAGTGACGCGACAGCCTACGGACAACTAACGCCGGCAGCGTTCGCCGAGCAATTTCATGTCATCGGCGCCATCGAACGCGCGCTTAAGGCATTCAGCGATTACGAGAGGATCAACTATCTGATGCTGATGATGGTCGATCCCCACGTCCATTTCCACGTCGTTCCTAGGTACAAGTCGACGAGAATATGGACAGGGATTGAATTTCTGGACGCTGGCTGGCCCGGCCCTCCCCGGCTTGACGCGACGACGGCGGTTGAGCCCGAAACTATACAGAAAATGAAAGATGAACTCGCTTTCAACTTCCGCTAAGTGCGCCTGCTCGCCCAAAAAAATATAGTATTGCAGGTTAAGTTACGCAGGCGCATCGTTCGACGGGGAGAGATTAGGAAATGGCGAGTCGTCGCCCAAAGGTTCCGATTGGACCGGTCGAACTTCGCGAGACCCTTATTCGAGCTGGTCTCGAGCCGGAGCTTGCCGATCTCCTCGACAAGTTTCCGCAGCGGTCAGTCCAGGTTGATCCGCGCCGACCGTTCCGGGAACCAGGGGCCCCGCGCGACGAGGTGATGTTCGTGCGTTCGGGCCTTCTATCCAAGTTTCAAACGGATGCGTCGGGACGTCGTCAGATTGTTGCGCTACGTTTCGCCGGAGAAGGTATTCTTCCGAGCTCAGGCGTGGCGCCTTATGGGATCCAGGCCATTGTGCGCAGCGAGGTTCTGGTCGGCAAGGCCAGTGACTTCGATCCAATCGTCGACGCGCATCCGGCGATGCAGCGCTTCTTCTGGAAGCTGGTGCAGCGCAACGAAGCGATCGGTTACGAATGGCTGGTCAATTGCGGACGCCGCGATTCTATCGCTCGCGTCGCCCACCTCTTGTGCGAGACAGCGACGCGCCTGCATGTCCCCGGCGGCGAAGCGATGACCAATCCCTTCACTCAACAGCAAATCGCCGACATCACCGGCCAGACATCGGTTAACGTCAATCGGGTGTTTGCCGACATGGAACGTCAGGGTCTCATTCGCAGACAGGGGCGCGAGATCGAGTTCACGGATTGGTCCGAGATGCGCCGGGTCGCGAGCTTCCAGCCCGAATATCTTCACATCTAGGTTGTGGCCAAGGCGTGGTGGGCGCGACAGGGATTGAACCTGTGACCCCACCCGTGTGAAGGGTGTGCTCTACCGCTGAGCTACGCGCCCGCCCTGCCATCCGCGAGTTGCGGAAAGCGGCGGATATAGTCCCGCCGCATCATCTGTCCAGCTACTGTACCGCGTCCTTCAGGATCTTGCCCGGCCGGAATTTCGGCTGGGCGCTGGCAGCGATCTGCATCGGCTCGCCGGTTCGCGGGTTGCGTCCCGTCGACGCCTTGCGCCGGGTGACAGAAAAGTTGCCGAAACCGACCAGGCGCACCTCGTCACCACGCTTGAGCGTCGAAGTGATGACCTCCAGCATAGTCTCCACCGCGCGCGCGGCGTCATTCCGATTGAGCCCTGAACGGTCGGCGACGTGACCGATCAGTTCCTGCTTATTCATGCCCCGCGCTCCCGACGGGTGCCGGAATCAGCCCGGCACAACGCGAGCCCTTAAGGCAATTCTTCACCCGGCTGTCCAGCGTTTGCGACGCTCTAAGCCGAGACAATCTGACAGATTGATCGCGCTCAGTGCCGAACCGCCGGCTCGCCCACCGTGCCGCCGTTGTGCGGAGGTTCCGCAGCGTGCTCGTCTGCATCGGTCCACTCGATAGCTTTGAGCGGTTCGACCAATGCACGGGCCAAGACCTCGTCGACATGATCGACGGGGATGATTTCCAGGCCGTCCTTCACGGTCGCCGGAAGCTCAACGAGGTCCTTTTCGTTCTCCCGCGGGATCAGCACAGTCGTGATGCCGCCGCGCAGGGCTGCTAGCAGCTTCTCCTTGAGGCCGCCGATCGGCAGTACACGGCCTCGCAGCGTAACCTCACCAGTCATGGCGACATCACGTCGCACCGCGATGCCGGTCAAGGTCGAGATCATCGCCGTGACCATGCCGATGCCTGCCGACGGTCCGTCTTTCGGCACCGCCCCCTCCGGCAAGTGGATGTGAATATCCTTGCGTGCGAAGATCGACGGCTTGACGCCATAGGCTGGCGCGCGTGCTTTCACGAAGCTCATCGCAGCCTGGATCGACTCCTGCATGACTTCCCCGAGCTTGCCGGTCGTCTTGATCTGGCCCTTACCGGGGACGGTGACTGCCTCGATCGTCAGCAACTCACCGCCGACCTCGGTCCAGGCCAGGCCCGTCACGGCGCCGATCTGATCCTCTTCTTCGCCCATTCCAAAGCGATATTTCCGGACGCCAAGGAAATCCCCGACGTTATCCGGCGTCAGTTCTACGGTCTGCGCCTTGCCTTCCAGGATTTGACGCAGGGACTTGCGCGCGACCTTCGCAAGTTCGCGCTCGAGCGTGCGAACGCCAGCCTCGCGCGTGTAATGACGAATTACGGAGCGCAGCGCCTCGTCGGTGAAGGTGAGCTCTTCCGCCTTCAACCCATGCGCATCCATCTGTTTGGGAATGAGGTGCTGCTTGGAAATCTGCACCTTTTCATCCTCGGTGTAGCCCTCGAGACGAATGATCTCCATCCGGTCCATCAGCGGCTGCGGCATGTCGAGCGAGTTCGCAGTGGTGACGAACATTACGTCGGATAAGTCGTAGTCCAGCTCCAGATAATGGTCCTGGAACTTGCTGTTCTGCTCAGGGTCAAGGACCTCGAGAAGTGCCGACGCCGGATCGCCGCGGAAATCCTGACCCAGCTTGTCGATCTCATCGAGCAGGAACAGCGGGTTGGACGTGCCTGCCTTCTTCAAATTCGAAATGATCTTGCCGGGTAGTGAGCCGATGTAGGTTCGGCGATGACCACGGATCTCAGCCTCGTCACGAACGCCGCCGAGCGATTGGCGAACGAACTCGCGGCCCGTTGCCCGGGCAATCGATCGGCCAAGCGATGTCTTGCCGACGCCCGGCGGACCGACGAGACACAAAATCGGCCCCTTCAGTTTGTTCGTTCGGGCCTGGACGGCGAGGTATTCGATGATCCGATCCTTGACCTTCTCAAGGCCATAGTGATCCTCATCCAGCACCTGCTGCGCTTCGGCGATGTCTTTCTTGACCTTTGATTTCTTGCCCCAGGGCAAGCCGAGCAGCACATCAAGATAGTTGCGCGCGACTGTAGCCTCGGCCGACATCGGCGCCATCGCCCGCAGCTTCTTCAACTCGGCGTTCGCCCGGGTCCGCGCTTCCTTGCTGAGCCGTGTCTTGCGGATTTTCTCGGCGAGTTCCTGCAGCTCATCGCCACCCTCTTCGCCTTCATTGCCAAGCTCGCGCTGGATGGCCTTGAGCTGCTCATTCAAATAATATTCGCGCTGGGTCTTCTCCATCTGCCGCTTCACGCGGCTCCGAATCTTCTTCTCGACCTGGAGAACTCCGAGCTCACCCTCCATGAACGCAAATACCATCTCGAGGCGCCGCGCCGGGTTGAGTTCGCCAAGCAGCGCCTGCTTGTCCGCGACCTTTACCGATAAGTTCGAAGCGACAGCGTCCGCCAATCCGGACGGCTCTTCAATTTCACCGAGCTGGATGCCCGTCTCGGGCGGAAGCCGCTTGTTCAGCTTCGCATAATTCTCGAACTGATCGATCACCGAACGCATGAGCGCCTGCGCCTCGGGTCCGTCGGCGGCTTCGTCTTCAATCTCTTCGATCTCGGCGGCGGTGAAGCCATCCCGATCCACTAGGTCAACGAGGCGCGCACGCTTCACGCCTTCCACAAGCACGCGAACAGTGCCGTCGGGGAGCTTCAGGAGTTGCATGGCGGTCGCCACGACCCCGAGATCGTACAGCGCGTCGCGATCCGGGTCGTCCTCGCCCGGATCGAGTTGGGCCACCAGAAACAGTTCTTTGTCCGACGCCATCGCCGCTTCAAGCGCCGCCACCGACTTCTCGCGCCCGACAAAGAGCGGGACGATGCGGTGAGGAAAAACAACGATGTCACGGAGCGGCAGAATGGGGAGGAAGCGAGTCATGGGAAGTATATGGGCGGCCCCCAGCGCCCGCGCAACAAAGGCGGGAACATTCGCATTCGGTCGCTCGCTTATCATCGGAGGGCGAACGGAGGAGAAGGATGGCTTACGACCGCGAGAAGATCAGTACGGGTCCGAACGAGGAAGCTATCAACGAAAGCATCGCTGGAACCGCTCCCGGCATTCCGGACGACGCGCTCGCGCCTAGCGAAGAAATTCCAGACGCTCCGACGGATGCGGAAGTCGAGCGCGTGGCAATCAAGCTTGGCGCACGATCGAAAAGTGACCCGCTTCCGCTCGACGGTGAGTAATTCGCGGCGGGCTTAAGGCGCTGATTCTGTAACTGTTCAGCTTTCCTGCCTATTCTGGCGGGGTGAACAGATACCTATCCATCATCGCCTTGAGCGCGCTCACACTGCCGGCCGCAGCGCTCGCGCAGTGGAACGGAAATTGGCCCGTTCCCGGGGCCGTTCCGCCTCCGCCTCCGCCCCGAGCAATGCCTGTCCAAAACGCCCCTGCCCCTCAAGCCGCGGTCGCGGAGCCTTGGATGGCGCGCCCGGCGCCGCAGGGGCAGCCTTGGCAATCGCCGGTGGCCGAGACCAACAAGGCGCCGTCCCTTGAGCCGATCGACCTGCCTCCGGCCATCGAGCAGGGCGTCGACATGATCTACATTGACGAGGAGCTTGTCCCGAAGGCCGTGCACGACGGCGGCCCGGCGACGGACATGAACTTCGCTGCGTGGAGCGGGGCGCCGGTCGACATGTTCGAATCCGTCAACCCGATCTATACCGATTTGCGGCGAGGTCTCGTCCGGTACCAGCAACGCTGGGGCAATCTGCCGGACGTGCCGGTCCCCGCCGGCCCGACGTTAAAGACCGGAATGACCGGCGATCGCGTCGCGGCCATGCGCGCCAGGCTAGGTCTTCCAGCAGGCGACAAGTTTGACGCCGCTCTCGCTGCCCAGGTCAAGGAATTCCAGTCAGTTCACGGCCTGAAGGCCGATGGGGTCGCTGGTGCTGGAACGATTGAAGCGCTCAATCGCGGGGCGCAATATTATGAGCAGCTGATCATCATCAACATGGAGCGCGCTCGGCGACTTCCTGCGCCCGAAGAGCAGCGCAAATACGCCGTGGTTGATGCCGGCAACGCTCGCCTTTCGCTGTGGGAGAATGGGCGGAAGGTCGATGAGATGAAAGTTGTCGTCGGCAAGTCGGAAACCGCCACGCCAATGATGGCTGCGTACATCAAATACGCCAGCGTAAACCCCTATTGGAATGTGCCGCCCGAGCTGGTCCGGAGCCTCATCGCGCCGCGTGTGGCGGCGCAAGGCGTGAGCTACCTGACCGATCGTGAGTATCAGGTTCTCACGGACTACACGGACAATGCCCAAACGATCGATCCGCACACTGTGGATTGGCGCGCGGTCGTCGCCGGACAGCAAGAAGTGCGCCTACGCCGCCTTCCCAGCCCTGCAAATTCGATGGGCATGATGAAGTTCATGCTGCCCAACTACTTCGGCATCTATCTTCATGACTCCCCGGAGAAGGAGCATTTCACCAAGAACGAGCTGTGGATCAGCAACGGGTGCGTTCGTGTCGAAGACTACAAACGCTTCGCCAAGTGGCTGTTCAACGGTTCGGTGCCACAAGGCCAGAATCCGAAGGTTGAGCAGGAAGTGGATCTGCCAAAGCCGGTGCCGGTCTACATGACTTACCTGACCGCACAGCCGACGGCGTCAGGCATTCAGTTCATGCCTGACCCCTATGGCCGTGACGCTCACTTGATGGAGCGCTTCGGAACGCAGCTGACCGCCGCGGTTCGCGGCCTCCGCTAAGATTGAGGCAGACGACGCCGCGTTAAGCGGCGTCGTCTGCTTTGTCCTTAGCGGCGTAGACGCGGACCGGATCCTTTCGTCCCTCGACGACCTCACCATCGACATGCACTTCATCGACGCCGTCCATCGACGGCAGGTCGAACATCGTGTCGAGCAGGATGCCCTCAAGGATCGAGCGCAATCCGCGGGCGCCAGTCTTCCGTTCGATCGCCTTCACGGCAATCGAGTGGAGAGCGTCGTCGGTGAACTCCAGCTGCACATCTTCCATGTCGAACAGCTTGGCGTATTGCTTCACCAGCGCGTTTTTCGGCTCGACGAGGATCTTGACCAGCGCCGCCTCATCGAGGTCGAGCAGGGTTGCGATCACTGGCAGACGGCCGACGAACTCCGGGATCAGGCCGAACTTGAGCAGATCCTCGGGCTCGCAATGCTTGAGGATCTCGCCGGTCTTGCGCTCGTCGGGGGCAGCGACATGCGCGCCAAAGCCCATCGACTTGCCCTGCATGCGATCGGAGATGATCTTGTCGAGGCCGGCGAACGCGCCGCCACAGATGAACAGGATGTTCGTCGTGTCGACCTGCAGGAACTCCTGCTGCGGATGCTTGCGGCCGCCCTGCGGCGGAACGCTGGCGGTCGTGCCTTCCATCAGTTTGAGCAGCGCCTGCTGGACGCCCTCACCCGACACGTCGCGGGTGATCGACGGGTTATCAGACTTGCGACTGATCTTGTCGATTTCGTCGATGTAAACGATGCCGCGCTGCGCCTTTTCGACATTGTAATCGGACGCCTGCAGCAGCTTCAGGATGATGTTCTCGACATCCTCGCCAACGTAACCGGCTTCGGTCAGCGTGGTGGCATCGGCCATTGTGAATGGCACGTCTAGGATGCGCGCCAGCGTTTGCGCCAGCAGCGTCTTGCCGCAGCCCGTCGGGCCGATCAGCAGGATGTTCGACTTGGCGAGCTCAACTTCGTTGCCAGCCTTGGCGCCATGCGACAGCCGCTTGTAATGATTGTGCACCGCGACCGAGAGCACCCGCTTGGCGCGCGCCTGGCCGATCACATAATCATCGAGGACCTTGCAGATCTCGAGCGGCGTCGGGACGCCGTCGCGGGTCTTGACCAGCGCGGACTTGGATTCCTCGCGGATGATATCGTTGCAGAGTTCCACGCATTCATCGCAGATGAACACGGTCGGGCCGGCGATCAGCTTCCGGACTTCGTGCTGAGACTTGCCGCAGAAGGAGCAATAAAGGGTGCTCTTGCTGTCGCCGCCTGAAAGCTTGGTCATTCGTTGTCCTGCATCTCGGTCGCGAACGACCGTCCTCTATTGGGCATGCTAGCCCGCTTTATGGCACAATCAACACCGCTAGGGGGTTAACGTATCCCCGCCCCGGATTGGCCCTTTAGAATCAAGAATATGGATGCGCCGCCCCGGCGTAGCAAGGCCCTTCAGCGGCCTGTGGTCGCTAAGCCGATCCCAAGACGGCGTCTCGAGCCGAGCGCATCGCGTTCTGAAAATCCAACCGAGCATAAATGCTGTTGTGTCCCGCGTTCTTGATCGTCTGATCAAAGACGACCTTAACCGCGGCCTTGCGCAAGGCGTCAGTGCGATCGGTGGGCACCAATTCATCCCGGTCGGCCGCGATGATCGCAATCGGGACGTTGCCTGCCTTCAACGGCGTCGCTGCGTCGATTTCGTGGTGAAAGAAGGGACTAATCGGCAGCCAAGGATACATCGCCTGCGCCACCGCCTTCAGCGAGTCGAAGGGCGTCACCAGGATGATTCCGTCGAGTTTACGCTGCGAGGAGAGCTGCGCGGCGACGCCAGTGCCGATGCTGAATCCCACGGCGATCACGCGGGTTGGAGAAACCCGCCCCATCGCCGCATCAAAGATCAGCGGAGCGTCGGCAACGAGCGCATCGCTGGAGGGAGAACCGGTGGACGGGGCATAGCCACGATAGTGGAAGGCTACGACCTCGTCGTCAGGGAAAACTCCATGCAGATACTCGGCCACATCCTGACCGTTCCAGCCATTTCCGCCGAACCCGAGGATCAGTGTTTTTTGCGTACCGGGATGATCAGCGGGCAGGTAAACGCCTTCAAGCGTGGCTCCCCGTCTCTTGACCGTGAGCCGCTCAGCGCCAGGCGGCAGCGGGCCGGCACGCGGAACCGCATGGACCGGAAAGATAAGATGACTTTGGAAATCGATCATTGTTGGAGGCCGGTCGGAAGCGGCCCACTCAGCCGGCGACGGCAGCCTCGATAGCGGGCGTGACACGATCCACGGTGTAGGGCTTCTCGATCACCGGCGCGTTGTCGAACTCGGGCGGCGGCGGATCGACGTGACCGCCGGTGGCAATAACGAACGGCACATTACGTTCGCGAAGCTTGGTCGCGACCGGCCAGACATTCTCGCCCTTCAGGTTCACGTCGAGGATCGCGAGATCGAACCCCCCTTTTTCAACCTCCGCCAGCGCGCACTGCACGGTGTCGCAGGTCCCGCTGACCCTGTGGCCGAGCGAATCGAGAAAATCCTCGAGCATCATCGCAATGAGCGGCTCGTCTTCAACGATCAGGATGGAATGCTGTGGCCCCGACATATTTCGCTGGCATACTGCCCACGATACAAAGCGCAAATACCTATTTAGGCATCACCGCTCGCCGTGCGGCCTCGGCAAGGTCGGTCACCGAGAAGGGCTTGGGCAGGAAATTGACGTTCTCTATGTCGATCGACTTGCGCAATTGCTCTTCGGCATAGCCGGACATGAACAGAATTTTGAGGTCTGGCCGGCTTTTTCGTGCTTCGCGCACCATGGTTGGGCCATCCATTCCCGGCATCACCACATCGCTTATCAGCAGATCGATAGGCTCATTTCGTGCCACAACCTCCAGGGCATCTTCGCCGTTGTCGGCAGTGATCACTGTGTAGCCATGCCGGGTAAGTGCCCGCTCGGCCACTCCACGCACCATTGGCTCGTCTTCGACGAGAAGTACCGTGCCGCTGCCCCACAATTCATCTTTTTTGGTTTTCACCGGCCTACGGTTCTTGGTCGCCGAAGCTTCGTCGCGATGAACGGGTAAGTAGATTACGAACTGCGTCCACTCACCGGGCTGTGAATCGGCGAAAATGAAACCGCCGGACTGCTTCACGATCCCGTAGACCGTGGACAAACCAAGGCCCGTGCCTTTCCCGACCTCCTTGGTCGTGAAAAAAGGCTCGAAGATCTTGCCCAGGACGTTGCGCGGGATACCGGTGCCGGTGTCGGTAACTGACAGGGCGGTATACTCCGCTATCGGAAGAATGTCGGACCCAAGTTCGGCGACCTGATCTGCCCGCACCGCATATGTTTGAATGGTCACCGTGCCGCCGCCTTTTGGCGCCATGGCATCGCGCGCATTGACGGCGAGATTGATGATTACTTGTTCAAGCTGTCCGGGGTCCGCGCGGATCGAGCCGAGACTTCGGCCGTGCTTGACCACGAGTTGCACAGTTTCGCCGAGCAAACGCTTCAACAGATGCGAGACCTCGGAAACGACGTCGGGCAACTGCAGGACTTGAGGCCGAAGCGTCTGCTGACGAGAAAAGGCCAGGAGCTGACGCGTCAACCCGGCGGCACGGTTCGAATTCGATTTGATCTGCTGCAGATCGTCATAATCACTGTCGCCAGGCGTGTGCCGCATCAGCATCAGGTCGCAGTGACCAATGATAGCGGTCAGAATGTTGTTGAAGTCGTGTGCGACACCGCCGGCCAACTGGCCGACCACCTGCATCTTCGTTGCCTGTGCCACCTGCCGCTTGAGCTTCGCCTCCTCGCTATTGTCCTTCAGCAGAAGCATTACGACGGCATCGCCTAACCCGCGTAGCCCAGCGATCGTCAACGCAACCGGCTCAGCCGTCTGCTGAGCGAGCCTGACGGCCAGATCGCCCGACATCGCGGGACCTCGCGCATTGCGTCGGACAGCATCCGCAACCGCCGCCTTGTCCTCTTTGACGACGAGATCGCCGGGATAGGCAGGCATCGGTCGTTCCCCGAGCCCGGCCGCCTGACGAAATGCGGCATTCATAGTGAGAAAGCGCCCGTCTCGGTCCACCAACGCCAGGCCAATTGGCATGACATCGAGAAGCGCCTGGAGATTGGAAGATTGCGCGACCGACGCTTCATCGGCGGGGTCGAACATCAGGAAGGTGCCCGCGCCCCCGTCCCCTTCGGGCAGGTGGACTGCCCTCACAGGCGGCCCATTTTCTCCGTCCGCGTCGAACCGCATTTGATGATCCGACCCGACGTCAATCAGATCTGACAAGCGGCGGCCGCGGACGCCCTCGCCTTTCTCGCCCGCTCGTTCGTTGAATAGACTGTTGGCCGCGAGAATAACGCCGCCAGCATCGACGACGGCGCTCGCAATTCCAGCGGCAGCCAGGCGTTGGCCTGCCTCACCGTCGATCCTTTTGACGGCTGTTGTCAGCGCATCCGGCGCAGCGGGTTTGGGAAAGTGCCAAATCAGCACGTCCTGAGTGGCGCCGCCTCTGTCGACTTCGACAGGCCGCACTCCGCCGCTTGTCCTGATCCCCGTGACGCACCCGGCTCCATCCCGCCACGCCATGCTATGGGCGAGGTCCAGCCCGCGTTGCGAGTCTTCGTCGATGCCAAGTGAGCGCGGGACCTCAGTTCCGAACGCTTCCCGATATGCGACGTTAGCGATGAGCAAGGAGCCGTCGCGATCGGTAAGCGCAATTGGCTCGTCACTTAGGCTCAAAGCCGTCCCTACCAGCGCGTAATCGGCACCTTGTCTCGGAACGCTTTCGAACGACCGAGCGTCAGCCTTTTTCAAGTACAATGCGGCGAGTATTGCCGGGGCCAGCAATAGCGCGAGCAGCGACCAGAGAGACAATCCTGCAAGCAGAACGATGGCGGCGGCACTAACGCCGGCGGCGACAAGCAATGCAGGCGCCAGCCATCGATCCCGCCCAGCAAGAGGTGTGGAATCGATAGAGGGCAGTTTTTGGTATAGCATCGCCGGCCGCATGTTAGCAGCCGTGGCGCAGCCTACCAGATGCGAACGCGGTCAGCTGGTGCAAGGTAGAGCTTTTGACCCGGCTTCACGTCGAACGCCTGGTACCACGGATCCATGTTGCGAACGACGCTCGCGCGCACCGGACACGGCGAGTGCGGATCGGTCAGCAGCTGTTGCCGCAGAGCCGCTTCGCGCTGGTTGCAACGCCATACTTGCGCGAAGCCTAGGTAAAAGCGCTGATCCGCGGTGAGGCCATCAATCACTGGCGGCGTCTTGCCGTTGAGCGACGCGAGATACGCGTCATGGGCAATTGTCAGACCGGCGAGATCCGCGACATTTTCACCCATCGTTAGTTTGCCGTTCACGTGCATGCCCGGCAGCGGCTCGTACGCGTTGATTTGCTGCTCATATTTGTCGAGCCGCGCCGTGAATTGCTTGCTGTCGCCCGGCGTCCACCAATCGATCAGATTACCATGCAAGTCGAATTTCGACCCTTGGTCGTCGAACTGGTGGCTCATCTCGTGACCGATCACCGCGCCGATTCCACCGTAATTCACCGCCGGATCGGCGTTCGGATCGAAGAACGGCGGCTGCAGAATTGCGGCCGGAAACACGATCTCGACCATCGTTGAATTCGAGTAGGCGTTGATGGTCATCGGGGTCATGCCCCATTCCCAGCGGCGGATCGGCCCGCCCAGCTTGCCGACCTGATAGGCATGCTCGAACTCGCGCGAACGCATTGCGTTGCCGAACGCGTCGCCCGGCTTGATCACCAGGCCGCTCATGTTCCGCCACTGCGACGGATAGCCAATCTTGGGCGTGAACGCGGCCAGCTTGGCATGCGCTTTGGCCTTGGTTTCCGTGCTCATCCAGTCGAGCTGGTCGAGCCGGTGGTCCATCGCTTTAATCAGGTTTTTGACCAGCTGGTCAGCAGCGGCCTTTGTGGCCGGCGGAAAATATTCGGCGACGTAGAGCTTGCTGACGTCATCACCAAGTGCGCCGACCGTAAAGCTCACCCCGCGTTTCCACCGAACTTCCTGCTCGGGCGTTCCGGAGAGCGTCGTTCCGAAGAAGTTGAAATTTTCGCGGTCGAATTTTTGCGGCAGCACCGACGCATAAGCGTCGAGGGAGCGGATCATCAACTGATCCTTGAGCACTTGGAGCGGCGCCTTGTTCAGCGCGGCCGCAATCCCGGACACGGCGCTGGGCTGGGCGACAATGACATAGGGCGTCGACGCGCCCTCGCCCTTCGCAAGGCCTGCAAAGTCGAAGCCGGGAGCCTGCTTGGCGAGCTCGGCCATCGTGAACTTGTTGTAGGTCTTGTTAGCATCGCGGGACTGGGCGCGCGTCCAATGCGCCTGGGCGATGCCCGTTTCGAAATCGAGCACGGCCTTCGCCCGCGCCGCCGCATCAGTCTCGCCGGCGAGCGCCAGGACGTTGGTAAGATGCTCAAGATATTTGGCCCGGGTCTCGGTGAGCTTCGGGTCGCTCGACAGGTAATAATCACGGTCGGGCATGCCGAGGCCGCCTTGCGACATGTTCAGCGTGTAGCGATCGCTCGCTTTGCGATCTTGGCCGACGAACAGTCGGAACGGGATGTTCACCCCGATCCGGTCAGCTTTCGCATAGAGAGCGGCGAGCCCAGCGTTGGACTTCGTCGCCTTGATCTGATTCAGCCATGGCTGAATCGGCGCGAGGCCTTTCGCCTCGATCGCGGCTTGATCCATGAAAGCTGCATAAGCGTTACCGATCCGGCTATTCGGATCTTTCGACTGTGCATCAATGATCGCTTTGGTCCGGGTCTTCGACAGGTCGTCGAGAACATTGAACATGCCGTAACGCGACTTGTCGGCCGGGATCGGGTTATTCTTGAGCCAAGTGCCGTTGGCGTAATCGAAAAAGTCGTCGCCGGGGCTAACGCTACGATCCATCCCTGCCGCGTCGAAACCGAAGCTACCATATTGCGGGCGCACCGTTGCAGTGGAAGCGGCCGCAACATTTGCCGAAGAGCCCGCTTGAGCAAGGGCCAAGCTCGCGCTTCCCGCGATAGCCGTCGATGCAAGAACGAACGCAAACTTCCGAATCATTGGATTCCCCTCTCAGGCACCTATCGTTGGACAAGGTGCCGGGATCGGCGAGAAGGTCAATGCCAATCGTTCGCTCAGGGCCAAGAGAGTCGCCTTCAGCCTCTTGTACGGCTCCGCTGCTGCCAACGATTACGGGACCAATACCGCCAGGTCAGCGAGGCAATTCCATATCCGAAGATCGCTACTGCCAACGCAATCGTCAGCACGCCGAGCGCGATCGAGCCTGAAGCCTGGTGGATCCAGAACAGCATCCGGCTCAGTTCGCTCGAAAAATGTGCCGCTGCATGCGGGTCGACGATCGTCAGATCGTGGTGGAGTTCCCACGATCCAACGCGATAGGCCGCGTAATATAAAGGCGGGATCGTGAGCGGGTTGACGACAAGGGTGAATGCGGCCGCAATTGCGATATTCGCGCGCGTGGGAATGGCCAGGATGGCTGCAATCGCCGTGTGCATTACCGGAATGATAACCGCGACGAACAAACCGAGCGCAACTGCCCGTGGCACGGATCGGCGGTTCATGCGCCATAAGGAGTTGTGCGTGAGGTAGGGCGCGAACGGACGAAGCAGACGGAAGCGGTGAATGGAATCCCGCGTCGGGATGTGACGCGTAATCCAACGGAAACAAGGCGCGCGGCTGATCTCAGCCACGGGACTTGAGCAGCCGCTGCTGCTCCCGCTTCCAGTCACGTTCCTTCATCGTATCGCGCTTGTCGTGCACCTTCTTGCCTCGGGCCAGCGCCAGCTCAACCTTCGCCCGGCCCGCGCCGTTGAAATAGATCGAAAGCGGGACCAGCGTCAGACCCTGGCGCGTCACCGCGCCATTGAGCTTTGCTATCTCACGACCCTTGAGCAACAGTTTACGCGGCCTTCGCGGCTCGTGATTCAAGCGGTTGCCATGGCTGTATTCGGGAATGTGGCTGTTAATCAGCCAGATCTCGTCTCCCTCCGCGGTCGCGTAGCTTTCTGCGATGGAGCCCTCGCCGTGCCGAAGCGACTTCACCTCGGTTCCGGCAAGCTGAATACCGGCCTCGTAACGGTCTTCGACGAAATAATCGAAGCGCGCGCGCCGGTTCTCAGCCACGACCTTTTGCTTGTCGAACGGTTGGGGGAGCGCCTTGGCCATACTGACTAAATGAGGCCTGCATGCTCCAGCGCCAAGTCCACGGCGCGGCGGGACGCGTCCGATGGCTCAGTCAGCGGCAGTCGAAGTTCCATGGGAAAGCCGGCTCGCACCCGGGTCAGCGCATATTTCGTCGGTCCGGGCGACGCGTCGGAAAACAGGGCTGCGTGCAGCGGATAGAGCAGATCCTGCAGCGCAAGCGCATCGTCCCAACGCCCTTCAAGGGTCGCCCTCTGGAAGTCCGCGCACAACCGCGGCGCAACGTTGGCAGTCACCGAGATACAACCGACCCCGCCCATGGCATTAAAGCCCAGGGCCATGTCGTCATTGCCCGACAGCTGAATGAAGTCCGTGCCGCACGAGAGGCGCTGCGCAGTTACCCGTGCAAGATTGCCGGTCGCATCCTTGATGGCCGTAATTTTCGGATGCTTGGCAACTTCCGCCAGCGCTTCGACCGAGATGTCCGCAACCGTACGCGACGGGACGTTATACACGACAATCGGCAGAGACGACGCCTCGGCGATTGCCGAAAAGTGCGCGACCAGCCCAACCTGGCTTGGCTTGTTATAGTAAGGCACCACGACCAAGGCAGCGTCCGCGCCGACTTCAGCGGCGGTTTTGACCAGATCGATCGCGACAGCCGTTGAATAACTGCCGCATCCCGCGATGACCGGCACCCGGCCCTTCGCCGTTTCAACCGCGATGCTGACGACCTCGCGATGCTCCTCGCGGGTCAGGGTCGCAGTTTCGCCCGTCGTGCCGCAGGGCACCAACCCATTCGAACCCTCCGCGATCTGCCATTCAATGAAATCACGGAATAGCGCTCCATCGACTCGTCCTGCCGCAAATGGCGTCACCAGCGCGGGTATCGAGCCAGAAAACATGCTTTTTCTTTCACTTAGGGCCGCTGAGTTGAGCGGCGGGCCGCCGTTCACGGTCTGATAAGGAGGGGGAAGCCAAGATGTCCAGCATGTGGCGAGTAGCGGCCATCTTCCCGGTCATGCTGGCGATGACGCCAGGCAGCAGCTCTGCACAATATGCGAGCCCGACCTACGTATCCGCGCCAGCTTATGCGCCGACGGTCGCTTCTTCGATTCAGACTTGGCGAACACTGCGGCAAAGCAGCGGCTATCGCTTCTCCGATTATGCGAATTTCCTGATCGCCAATCCTGATTGGCCCGACGAAAGCCGGATGCGCGGCTGGGCCGAGAAAGCGATGCAGCCCGGCGAGAATGCGGCAACGGTCATCGCCTTCTTCGCGAGCGATAAGCCGCGCACGGGCAACGGTTGGGCACGCCTCGCCGAGGCCTTATCGTCAACCGCGCAGGCGGGGCCCGCCCTGGATGCCGCTCGGCAGGCCTGGCGTTCCCCTGACCTCAGCGCGACCGACGAGCAGGCGATCTGGGCCCGCTTCGGCGGCAACTTCACGCGCGCGGACAATGACAACCGAGTCGACGAGCTGCTGTTCGCCAAGAAGCCGGACACTGCGCTCCGGTACCTGACGGCCACAAGCCCGGAGCGCCAAGCGGCATTCGGTGCTCGAATCGCCATGCAGCAAAAATCCGCTGACGCCGACGCCAGGTACGCCGCCGTGATCGGCAGCGTGACTCAGGATGCTGGATTGATGATGGACCGCGCGCGTTGGCTGCGCGCCAACAATTTCAGCGCGGCGGCCCAGCAACTCGCGGCACGCGATCACCAGTTCACGCTTAAGCCTGCCGACCCCGAGCGTTTCTACGACATGCTGATCCAGCTCGCCGGCGACGCAGTGGCGGATCGCAATTGGCAAACCGCATACAACATCGCGAGCCAGATCGATGACGCGCTTCCGGCCGGTGCTGACATGGCAAAGCAGCCATTAGGTGTTCGCGACGACTACACGACACTAGCCTGGCTTGCCGGGACGATTGCGCTGGACCGGATGAACCGGCCTTCGAGCGCTGTTGCGATGTTCGATCGTTACGCCCGCGGCGGCCGGTCGCTCCAAGTGAGCACGAAGGGCAATTATTGGGCAGGCCGGGCCTCGCTTGGCGCAGGTCGGTATGCGGAAGCGAACGCATACTTTGCTCGCGCCGCCGTCTATCCGGAACTGTTCTACGGGCAACTTGCGCTCGAACGCCTTGGGCGATCCGTCACCCCTCCACCTGCCGCACTCCCGCAATATGTGACAACGCAGCTGCAACGAACCGCTTTCAATAGCCGGCGTCTCGTGCAAGCCATCCGCCTGCTTCAGAACAGTGCCAACGAACAAGCACTGTTTGTGCGGGCACTCGCCGAATCCCTCGAAAACGATACCGACCGGAACCTTGCGATCGATCTTGGCCAGCAGATTGGCCGGCAGGACATTGCAGTCTGGACGGCGCGGATGGCGCGCGTGAAGGGCTCTGCCTTTTATGTCCGCCAGGCCTACCCGACCCTCCCCGGCAACGTCTCCGGCGAGCTTTGGTCGTTGGCCCATGGCATCAGCCGGCAGGAAAGCTCGTTCGATCCCTACGTCACAAGCCACGCTGGCGCGCGCGGGATGATGCAGTTGATGACGGGTACGGCCCGCGAACAGGCCGGCAAGATGGGCATCGCCTACGACGGATACCGGCTTATCAGCGACCCGGCCTATAATGTCTCGATCGGCGCGTCCTATTTCCAGCGAATGCTGAACATCTGGAACGGCAACGTTCCGCTGGCAGTAGCCAGTTACAATGCCGGGTCCGGCAACGCAGGCAAATGGGTCCGCCAGTTTGGCGATCCCCGGAATCAGGTCGACGTGCTCAAGTGGATTGAGGCAATCCCCTATTCGGAAACACGCGCCTACGTGCAGCGCGTCATCGAAAATAGCGTCGTTTACGATTCGATGCGGCCGCAGCAGTCCCAGCAATCGGCGATGCACGTTTCGCGCTATCTTGGGAAAGACCGGCCTGGCTGATAAACGAACGCGTGGCTGACCGCTTTATTACGCCCGAAGGCATGACGCGCATTCGCGCGGAATATGACGAGTTATTTAGCACCGAGCGGCCGAAGATCGTCGAGGTCGTTTCATGGGCAGCTTCGCTGGGCGACCGCTCGGAAAATGCGGATTACCTATACGGCAAGAAGCGGCTTCGGGAGATCGATCGCCGTCTCGGTTATCTATCGAAAGTCATGAAAGCGGGGAAGATCGTCGACCCGGCCCGTCAGCTTTCTCGCGACCAGATCCGGTTCGGTGCGACCATTGACCTCGCCGACGAAAACGACAACCGCCGCACTCTGACTATTGTCGGCGACGACGAAAGCGACGCCTCCGCGGGGCGGATCGGCTGGAGCGCCCCCCTTGCCCGTGCCTTCGTTGGCGCTCGCGTTGGCGACGAGCGCATTGTTCGCCTCCCCGGCGGCGAAAAATCTTATGAAGTGCTAGCAATTCGGTACCCAGGCTAAGCGACGCGGGGTGGCGAAACCAACTTGGGAGGTTCCGCGGGCATGGCTTTAGTCCAGGCCTCCGCAACGACTTCCAATGTCGCCAACGCAGCCCGATCCTCATCGTCTCCGTCAATCGTCCGCCACGGCGACCAGCGCGTGTCCGTATTGGCCCGCAGTTCCGCCAAGGCATGCTGATAAGCCGGATCGTCGGCACGGATGAAATCGTCAACCGCGGCACGTGGTCGCCACGGACTTTGCCGTCGCTCCGCTAGACGGCGCTCCTGCACGTCCGCGCTGACGTCGAAGTAAAGCTTGACCAGCAGAGTTCCATAGTCGCGCTGCTGCGCTTCGAATTCGTTGATCTCGTCGAACACGCGCGGCACCAAATCGCCGGCCGTCCGACCGAGCACGCGGTCCTCCAACGCTCGGCGATACCAGCTGCGGAAGAAAACGGCGGTGTTGCCCGCCGGCGGTAGCTGACGCCAGAACCGCGCAAGCCAGTGACCTTCATTCGCCTCCCGCCGATCAAAGCCGGTAGCATGCACGCTGAGGTGGCATGGATCGAATGCGCGAACCAACTGGCGCAGCGCGTGCTTCTTCGCGGCGCCTTCCGGGCCTTCCAGAATGACAATAGCCCGGCGGCCATGCGCGATTTGCGGCAATTGGCGCTCCGCTAGGCGTGCGCAAAGCGCGTCAAGCTCGCCCCTGACGTCACTACCGCCGCTGCCGGCAAAGCGGGAATGCGTTTCGACCATCGCCGCTGAAGTTACCGCAATCTGACGCGCTTACAACGGGCTCGAAACGACACCCATCAGCTGTCGGCGACGACCTTGATGCTCAGCTCCTTGAGCTGCTTCGGCGTGACCGCCGCGGGCGCATTCATCATCAGGTCTTCCGCCTTCTGGTTCATCGGGAAGAGGATGACCTCACGAATGTTCGGCTCGTCGGCGATCAGCATGACGATACGGTCGATGCCAGGTGCCGATCCGCCGTGCGGCGGCGCGCCGAACTTGAAGGCGTTGATCATGCCGGCGAAGTTCGTGTCGACCTCTTCCTTCGTGTAGCCGGCAATCTCGAACGCCTTGTACATGATGTCCGGACGGTGGTTCCGGATTGCGCCGGAGCTAAGCTCCACGCCGTTGCAGACGATGTCATACTGCCAGGCCAGGATCTCGAGCGGGTCTTTGGTCTCCAGCGCCTCCATCTCGCCCTGCGGCATCGAGAAGGGATTGTGGCTGAAGTCGATTTTCTTCTGATCGTCGTTGTACTCGAACATCGGGAAGTCGACGATCCAGCAGAAGCGAAACGTACCCTGCTCGATGAGGCCGAGCTGCTCGCCGACGCGGGTGCGTGCCAGACCCGCGAGCTTCGCCGCTTCCTCTTCCTTGCCGGCGGCAAAGAAAATACCGTCGTCCGGGCCAAGGCCCATCGTTTCGGCCAGGCGGTTCATGCCCTCTTCGCCGTGGTTCTTGGCGATAGGACCGCCCCACTCGCCGCCCTTGCGCGTGGCGTACCCTAAGCCCGCAAAGCCCTCGCCCCGAGCCCATTCGTTCATGTCGTCGAAGAACTTGCGGCTCTTCTCGGCCGTACCGGGGGCGGGAATCGCGCGAACGACGGCGCCCTTCTCGACCAACCCCGAAAACAGGCCGAAGCCCGAACCTCTGAACTGCTCGCCGACGTCGCTGATCAGTAGCGGATTGCGCAGGTCGGGCTTGTCGCTACCGTACTTTAGCAACGCTTCCTTATAAGGGATGCGAGGGTAATCGCCCGCCGCGGTGACCTTTCGGCCATTGGCGAATTCCTCGAAAACGCCTGAAAGCACCGGCTCGATCGCGTTGAACACGTCGTCCTGCGTGACGAAGCTCATTTCGAAGTCGAGCTGGTAGAACTCGCCCGGCGAGCGATCCGCGCGGGCATCCTCGTCGCGGAAGCATGGCGCGATCTGGAAATAGCGGTCGAAGCCCGCGACCATGATCAGCTGCTTGAACATCTGCGGCGCTTGCGGAAGCGCGTAGAACTTGCCTGGGTGCACGCGGCTCGGGACGAGATAGTCGCGCGCGCCTTCGGGCGAGCTCGCGGTCAGGATCGGGGTCTGAAACTCGGTAAAGCCCTGGTCGATCATCCGGCGGCGAATGGAGCTGATGACCTTCGACCGCAGGACGATGTTCGAATGAACCTGCTCCCGGCGCAGGTCCAGGTAGCGATATTTGAGGCGGATTTCCTCAGGATATTCCTGATCGCCGAAGACCGGCATCGGCAGCTCCGCCGCGGCGGATTGAACCGTCACGCTGCCAGCCCGAACTTCGATCTCGCCGGTCGGGAGGTTCGCGTTAACCGTTTCCTTGGACCGGGCCACGACCTCGCCCTCGACCGTCACTACCGACTCCACGCGCAGGCGATCGAGCGTCGCAAAGGCCGCCGAGTCCGTATCGGTGACGATCTGAGTGATCCCGTAATGATCGCGCAGGTCGATAAACAGCAGGTGCCCGTGATCGCGCTTGCGGTGGACCCAGCCCGAAAGACGGACGGTCTCGCCGACATTGGCGGCGCGCAGTTCAGCGCAAGTGTGCGAACGATAGGCGTGCATGATGAATTAGGCCTGCTTCCAAGCGAAAAATTGTGGAGAAAAGCGCGCGCCGCGCTTCACTGGCACGAAGCTTTTTGTCAACCCGGCAGGGGCCCGCTAAAGGCCGCCCAAGACTCATGCGTATCCATCCTCTGATTACCAAATCCGACGACCTCAAGGCTCTCGTCGACCGCCTCTCCGCCCACAACTTCATCGCCGTGGACACTGAGTTCATGCGCGAAAATACCTATTGGCCTGACCTTTGCCTGATCCAGGTCGCAAGCCCGGAGGAAGCTGCGGCGATCGATCCCAAGGCGGATCTCGACCTGCAGCCTTTGCTCGACTTGTTCGTCACGAACGATGAAGTCCTCAAAGTCTTTCACGCCGGCGGGCAGGACTTGGAGATCATCCACAACTTGACCGGCAAAGTACCGTTGCCACTCTTCGATACGCAGATTGCGGCGATGGCCATCGGGCACGGCGAGCAGATCGGCTATTCGAATCTGATCGAGAGCCTGCTTGGTCACAGCCTCGACAAGGGCGCGAGATTTACCGACTGGAGCCGCCGTCCCCTGGACAAGCGCCAGATCGACTACGCCATCGCTGACGTCACCCATCTCGCGACCGTCTTTCCACGCATGGTGGAAAAGTTGCGCAAGACCGGGCGCGGGGCTTGGCTGGACGAGGAGATGGATCGTCTTGCCGATCCGTCTAGCTTCGCCTTCGCGCCCGAAGATGCCTGGAAGCGCCTCAAGCTGCCATCTCGAAACCCGGCGGTCCTAGGGCGCCTGAAGGCCTTGGCGGCATGGCGGGAAACCGAGGCCCGCTCTAAAAATCTTCCTCGCGGCAGGATCATCAAGGACGATACGCTCAACGAAATCGTCCTCCACCCGCCGAAGAACCAGGATGATTTGGGGCGCGTCCGCGGCCTTTCCGCCGGCTGGCGTACTAATGACATCGGCACTCGTTTGATGAGCGCGATCCAAGCCGGGAAGCCGCTCGATCAGGAGGACATGCCCGACCGCGAACCGCGCCGTCCAGGCCTGACCAAGGATGGGGTGCTGGTGAGCGATCTCCTCAAGCTCCTCCTCAAGATCCGCGCCAAGGAGACGGGCGTCGCTGCCCGCTTAATCGCCCGCTCGGATGATCTGGAAGCCTTGGCTGCGGGCGTCCGCAAGAACCTTAATATTTTGGCGGGCTGGCGCTACGAACAGTTTGGCAAAGATGCCCTCGATCTGGTCGAAGGCCGCCTCGCTTTCGCGATCGAGAACGGCAAGCTCAAGATGAGCCGCGTCGTCCAGCAAGAGGCTGTAGATGCGTAAGTTCGCGGCCGTCGGCGCGGCGTTGCTGTCGGCATGCTCTACCGTTCCCACGAACGCCCGCTCGAACGCTGTGTGCGACGCGACGGGATCGGATCGGTTTGTCGGTCAGGCAGGAACGAGCGAAACGGGAGCGGCCATCCTCGCCGCGACTCATGCTTCCACGCTGCGCTGGGCAAGGCCCGGCATGATGATGACCATGGAGTTCAATGCGAGCCGCGTTACCGTCAGGCTCGGTCCCGACGGCAGGATCGCCGCAATTAACTGCGGCTAGGCCGCCTCTCCAATCATGCGCGCGTCGAGCAATGCGCGCCGGATCGTCGGCAAGGAAAGCCGCGCGCGCTCGGCAATCGCGTAGCGATCCACCGTCTCGACCGCGCGCTCGGCTGTCCAATAGTCCCGATGCAACCGTTCGCTCATGAAGCGAAGCGCGTCGGCCGGAATGTGAAGTCCCCGGTCGGCGAAGTGAAGCTGAATCAATGCCGCGAAGAGCGCATCGTCAGGGTGAAGAATTGTGACAACCGGCGTTACCGCGAGGCGCGTTTTCAGGTCGGGCAATCGCGGCGCCCAGGCAGGTGGCGCCTGGTCGGCGATCATAACGAGAGGACGACCGCTCTCCTGCGCCTGATTCCAGGCGTGAAACAATTCTTCCTCATCACGGCTGTCCGCTTCATCGAGTAGACGGCCGCCGACGCGCTCTACGAAGCTGCGCCCAAGCAAGGTTCGGCCTGATCTCCGCGGTCCGGTCAGAATGGTTGCCTTGACGGGCCACATGCTGAGTTTGCGGAAATGATCGAAGGCATCCCGATTGGCATCGCTGACGATAAACCGCGCATCGCCATCGCTTTGCGGCCAGTCGAGCGGAAGCGCGATCTGGTCCGCGCCCTGCTTCACCGATCGGCTCCGCTCTGATTGCTCGTGGCCGCTTGTGCTGGCGGCGTCGCCTGCGGCTGCACCGGCGGCGGCGGTAAAGCCGGGGGCTTGTCCGCGTTCGAATGGATGCGGATAACCGTGCCGGCAGTTTCAACGACCCAGCCGCGCCCGGCCAATGCGCTCGCCAATGACGCGATATTGCCCTTGTAGTTCACCAGAATGTAACTGGTGCCACCGGGGTTGATCTGTTGCGGCGTCGCCGATTCCACGCCGGCCATCGTCCGCAAATGCGCCATGGCAAAATTGTAGATGGTGACGTTTTTCCCGGTCACCTGAACCTGCACCGCCGTCGAGGCCGCCACCTGGACGACCGGCTTTTCCTCGACGATTGGCGGAAGCACCGGCGGCGGGGGCAGGTTGAGCGACGGGTCTCGCGACAGCTGCCCAGCGGCGAGCGCCTTCGTGTAGATGGCGTCGATCCTGCGCGTGCCTTCGGCCATCATCGCAGGGATGCCCTCGCTATTTTGCGCAGTCAGCGTGAAGCCGCCAATGATTTCGTTGTCCGGGCCATGGCGAGCGATGAAGCGACCACGCGCGGGCCCGCCCGGATACAGTCGCTGGAGCTGAACCTCGGCGATCAGGATGTCCGACGCGCCGTACATGTCGACCAGATTACGCCACCATCCCCGGCCCGGCCGCGCCGTCTGGGCGGCGTTCACCAGCAACGGGTCCGAACCCATTCCGCTGACGCGAACGTAGTTGACCGGGCTTCCCCCGGTCCGGAATTGCGCCCAAGCGCGCTGCCAGGCATTGCGCAATTCTACGCTGGTCGCCGTTCCCGCGGTCACGATCACCGGGATCAGCAGCATCGGCTCCGAGCGCTGTACGGCGCTTCCCTCAACCCCGAGATATTGCGCCGCGAGCGAGCGGTCGAACTGAACGCCAAGATCCGCGATATATCGTCCGGGCCCTATCTGTTCGCGCTCGACGTTGATCGAACTGACGATCTGATCGAGTGCTCCGTCCGGCAAATTCGGCGCCTGCCCGATCGGCGCGTTGTGCATCTTCGCCCACAGCGCCTTGAAACCTTGCCGCTGGGCCATTCGCCATCCCGCGTAGCGGGCGCTGTCGGCATCCGCGCCGCTGGCGTCGACATGAATCCCGCCAATCTCGAGCGTATTAGAGCTGTCGAGTGGTAGGATGCCGCGATCAGCTGTCTCGAGCTGCGCATAGATCGCGACCGACGCAGTAAGCGCCGCGGCAACCAACAGCGATGCGAGGACGGGGCGGCGAAGCATTCGGGCGTCTTTTGGCGATAACGGCGTGGAAATCCAAGCGGCTTGTCTTTAGTGCCGCGCAAGAATGACGACCAAACCGCTGACCTACGCCGACGCAGGCGTTTCGATCGACGCCGGTAATGCGCTGGTAAAAGCGATTGGACCCCTCGCCCGCTCGACCGCCCGCCCGGGCGCAGGTGCGGAACTCGGCGGCTTCGGTGGCTTCTTCGATCTCAAAGCGGCGGGTTACGAAGATCCTTTGCTGGTCGCCGCAAACGACGGCGTAGGCACGAAGCTGAAATTAGCGATCGAGACGGGTCGACATGAGGGCGTGGGCATCGATCTCGTCGCGATGTGCGCCAACGATCTCATTGTGCAGGGCGCCGAGCCATTGTTCTTCCTGGACTATTACGCGACAGGACAGCTCGACAACAACGTGGCCGCTCAAGTGGTCGCTTCGATTGCGGAAGGTTGCCGCCAGGCGGGCTGCGCATTGATTGGCGGCGAAACTGCCGAGATGCCCGGCATGTACCACGCCGGAGATTACGACCTTGCCGGCTTCTGCGTCGGCGCCGTCGATCGCGACAAGGTTCTCGACGGGAGCAAGATCGCTCCCGGGGATGTTATCATTGGCCTCGCGAGCTCGGGCGTGCACAGCAACGGCTTTTCACTCGTGCGACGGATCATTGCCGACCGCCGGTGGAAGCTTGACGAGATATTGCCCTCGTCCGGCGGTCAGACACTTGCCGACCTGCTGCTGGCGCCAACGCGAATTTACGTGAGATCGCTCCTCCCGCTCGTCCAGGAGAAGGCGATCAAAGGGCTTGCCCACATCACGGGCGGCGGGCTCCTTGAGAACATTCCGCGCACTATGCCGGAGAGTCGCCATGCTCGGGTGACGATGGATTGGCCGCTGCCGCCAGTGTTCGAGATGCTCCAGCAGGGAGGCAATCTCGCCAACGAGGAAATGGTCCGCACTTTCAACTGCGGCGTTGGGATGGCGGTAATCGTCGCCCCGGCGAATATTGAGGCCGTAACCCGCCGTCTCGAAGCTGCCGGCGAACAGGTGATGCGCATTGGCGAGGTGGACGCGGGCAAGCGCGGTTGCACCGTGAGCGGTCCGGGATGGAGCGCTACGCATAATGCCTGATCGCAGCCGCGTGGCGGTGCTGATCTCAGGCCGCGGTTCGAACATGGCCGCCTTGATCTACGCGTCCCGCGCCTCGAACTGTCCTTACGAAATTGTGCTCGTCACCGGCGATCGGCCCGACGCGCCGGGGCTCACTCTTGCCGAAGCCGAAGGCGTCCCTGTCGCCCGTCTACCGGCGCCCGCGAGGGACAAAGAATTGTTCTTTGCCGCTCTTCAACAGACGCTCGAAGAAGCCCGCGTCGACTTGATCGCATTGGGCGGGTTCATGCGCATCCTTCCCGCCCATTTCGTCGCCAGATGGGCTGGCCGAATTATCAACATTCACCCTTCCCTGCTGCCGAAACACAAGGGGCTAAAGACGCACGCCGCCTGCATTGCGGCCGGCGATCGTGTGAGCGGCGCAACTGTTCATCTCGTGTCCGAGGAACTCGATTCCGGGGAAATCCTCGGGCAGGTGGAAGTCGCCGTATTGCCTGACGACGATGACCAAGCCCTGGCCGACCGCGTACTGATCGCCGAGCACCAGCTTTATCCGCGCATACTCGCCGAATATGCGTCGCGGCCGTTCGACGCAGCGTGGATCGAACGGCAAGTCGACGCCCTCGCCCGACGGCTCCCCGAAGTCGGCCGCAAGACCAGTCACGGCTCGCCCGGCTGGTCTGCGGGCGGTGAGAAAGGAAAGCTCTTCGCCATTATCGCCGACCAACATCACGGCGAGGAGGCGATTGGCCTGCTGATCAAGGCCAGTGGGCCGGACGAAATGACCGGCCTGATCGAAACCCAGCCCGACAAATATTACTGGCCCAAATATTACGGCGCGAGCGGATGGCTGGGGCTTAAGATGAACCGCCGGGACGTTGATTGGGGCGAGGTCGAGGATTGGCTAGAACGCAGTTGGCGTGCCTGTGCCCCACATCGCCTCACCAAATTGATGCGCGTTGCGGAAGACTTCTAGGATCGGATGAATGAGCGAAGCCGATCCTCCCAAAAAACGACCGCTTATCCCCTTTGGCGAATTGATTGCGCTAGCCGCGCTGGTCGTTTCTGCGCTCGGCGTCTGGATCGCTTGGGAAAGCAGCAAGCCGAGCGGTCCCACGCAGATCGTCGAGCAGCGTAAGCGGGTGCCATTGGCATTGCGGGGGAGCGTCGACGATCGTGGGGAGACCCTGACCATCTCGCCCGCTGACCCATCCCACGCGCTCGAATCCCTCGTCCTGAAGATTGCGGGTTCGTCGATCGAAGTCGGCAGCGATGGGAAGTTCGATGCCTCGCAAATTCAGCAGACACTGAGAAGCCGCGGAGACGAAAGCAAAGGGACAGTCCTGAGGCTGCCCATGAAAGTTGAGGCTCGATACGTCGAAGATGGCGTCGATCGGCGCGAGGGCGGCAATTATGTCCTGCGCTACAAGTGGGAGGGCGGAGGCTTGTTCGGCGGCCGCTCGCTGCGGTTGGTGGGTTTTTCCCGCGCGTGAGGCGCGTGCGCGCTTGACGGCACGAGAGGCCTTCAGTGTCATATTGCTCGCCATCGAGCTGGTAGTTCTCGGTCGCGCCCTTCTCCGACCCCATCGTCAGCCGGCGTCCCGCTTTGCGTGGGTTCTTGTTATCATGGTGGCGCCCATCATCGGGGCGATCGGATATTTGCTGCTTGGAGAGGCGCGAATTGGCGGCCGCCGGCGCGAGCGCGGAATGGCAATCGACGCCAGGCTGCTGAGGCCGGCTGCAATCCTCCGCGATGCCGACGCGACTAAACTTGGCAGCTACGGCGGGACTTTCCGGCTTGCGGCATCGATCAATGGGCTCGGCCCGACTTCGGGCAATCGCGCCTCGCTCGCGGCCGATAGCAATCGCGCCATCGATGAAATCGTTGCCGACATCGATGCCGCCAGGACCACCGTCCACGCCTGTTATTACATCTGGCTGGCGGACGGGAACGGCCTCAAGGTCAAGGACGCATGCCGACGCGCAGCGAAGCGCGGCGTCGAAGTTCGCGTGCTTGCCGACGCGTTCGGGTCACGCGCGTTCATCGCATCGCAGCATTGGCGCGATCTGAAAGAGGCTGGCGTTGCTGCCTGCGCGGCGATTCCGCTTGGCAACCCGCTGATGACGATCCTGCGCGGACGACTGGATCTTCGAAACCATCGCAAGCTGACTATCATCGACAACCGCATCGCGTGGATCGGCAGCCAGAATACCGCCGATCCCGAGTTTCGCGTCAAGCCGCACTATGCCCCGTGGGTGGACATCATGACCCGCTGGGAAGGGCCGGCCGCTCAGCAGTGCCAGTACCTCTTCGTGTCCGATTGGCTGGCCGATGGCAGCGACGATCCAAGCCATTGCCTGACAGACGCCGTCCCGTCCGGCAGCGACGGGATCACGGCGCAAGTCTTCGGCACGGGCCCGACGCTTCCCTATGACGCCATGCCCAGTTGCTTTGCATCGTTGATCCACGCGGCGCGGGAGCAATTGACCGTTACGACGCCCTATTTCGTGCCCGACGAGCAGATTCTTTTTGCGCTAACCGCTGCCGCTCGGCGAGGAGTGTCTGTTAAGCTCATTCTCCCCGCACGGGTCGATAGCCGCTTCGTCGCCGCGACCTGCAAGAGTTATTATCGCGACCTCGTCGCCGCCGGGGTCGATCTGTACGAGTATCGCCGGGGACTGCTGCACGCGAAGACGATCGTCGCCGATCGAACGGTGGCGCTGATCGGGTCTGCCAATCTCGACCGCCGCAGCTTCGAGCTCAATTTCGAGAACAACATCCTTTTCACCGACGCGGGCTTCGCGGCGCAGGTCATGGCGCGGCAGGCCGACTATCTCGCCGACAGCCGCCGCGTCACGATGGAGGATATTGAGCGCTTCACCCTCGGGCAGCGCCTTTGGCAGAACAGCGTGGCTATGCTCAGCCCGCTGCTCTGACCAGCTAGTTAGCCGACGATTTCTTCAGGCTTGAAGAAATAATCGATTTCGATCTTCGCGTTTTCATCGCTGTCCGAACCGTGGACCGAGTTCGCTTCGATGGATTCCGCATAGGTCTTACGGATCGTGCCCTCGTCGGCCTGCTCCGGGTTCGTCGCGCCCATGACGGTGCGGTTGCGGGTCACGGCATCCTCGCCCTCGAGGACCTGAACCACGACCGGGCCCGACGTCATGAAGGTGCAAAGGTCGTTGAAGAACGGACGCTCCTTGTGGACCGCGTAGAAACCCTCAGCCTGATCGCGCGTCATGTGGATGCGCTTCGAGGCAACGACGCGCAGACCGGCGTCTTCCAGCATCTTGGTCACGGCGCCAGTCAGGTTGCGGCGGGTGGCATCGGGCTTGATGATCGAAAAAGTGCGCGTCGCGGCCATGACCGGGCGATCTCCTGTGGTTGGAACGGGTGGAATTTGACGCGCCGCCTAGCCGCGCGACGAGGAGTGGGCAAGACCTACGCCTTCTGCACCCACCGACCGCCCTCTTGCGCCCAGTAACGACGCTCAACGCCTTCCCTCCCAGCCAGCAGTTTCCATGCCAGCCGCGCCGCGTCCAATGAGGCTGCGTCGAACAGATAAAAACTCCGGTCGTAAGTTAGTGCCGCTTCCCGCCATACGCCGTCGGCAATGAGCATGTTGCGCGCCAGATTGGGCGCGTCCGAGCCGGTGGTCAGCAAGATCGGCTGATCGGCGTCATCGACGGAGCCGGCAAGACCATGCGGGAGGAAGCTGGTCGGTCCTTGGTCCCACAGCACCCGATCCAGACGCGCGAGCGCAGCCTCGTCGTCGGCAACCACAAGCAGTCGCTCGTCCAGCGCCAGGAGTTTCTCTGCCAGGCTGGCGATGACCTGTTCGGCTGCAAGGCCAGCAAGCTGGTAGAAATCAACTTTCACTGCTGATCAGCGGACTTGCCCGCGCGGCGGCACCGCTCGGAACAGAAGCGAACCTGTTCCCAGTCCCGCTCCCATTTCTTGCGCCAGGAGAAAGGCAATCTGCAGGCCGCGCAAATCTTCGACGGCAGGTCCGCTTTCCGGCGCATTTTGGCCATCGGCGATCAGTGCTCGAGGTTATCCGCGACATACTGGTCCAGCAGCCGGACGCCAAATCCGGTCGCACCCTTGTCGAAGGTCGCTGCGGCTTTGTCAGACCATGCCTTGCCCGCCATGTCGATATGCGCCCACTTGGTGTCGTTCTCGAGGAATCGCTGGATGAACTGCGCGGCAGTGATCGAGCCGCCTTCGCGCGGGCCGACGTTCTTCATGTCCGCGATCGGCGAATCGATCAGGCGGTCGAAGGTCTCCGCGAGCGGCATGCGCCACAACTTGTCACCGGACTCCTCGCCGGCGGCCTGCAGCTTACCCGCGAGATCCTCGTTGTTCGAGAACAGGCCTGCCCACTCGTGCCCAAGCGAGATGAGAATGGCCCCTGTCAACGTCGCCAGATCGATAATTGCCGTCGGCTTGAATTTGCGCTGGACGTACGTGACGGCATCCGCCAGCACGAGGCGACCTTCCGCGTCGGTGTTGATGACCTCCACCGTTTGCCCCGACATCGTCGTCACGACATCGCCAGGACGCTGCGCATTTCCGCCGGGCATGTTCTCGACGAGGCCGCAGATGCCGACGATGTTCGCTTTAGCCTTGCGGCCGGCGAGCGCCTTCATTGCACCGACCACGGCGCCGGCGCCGCCCATGTCCCACTTCATGGCTTCCATGCCGGCGGCCGGCTTGATGGAGATGCCGCCGGTATCGAACGTTACGCCCTTGCCCACGAAGGCCACCGGCGGCGCACCCGCACCCGCTCCGGTCCATTTCAGGATCAGGAGGCGCGCCTCTCTAACCGAGCCCTGCGCTACGCCCAGCAAGGCGCCCATGCCCAGTTCGGTCATCGCCGCGCGGTCCAGCACTTCGACTTCGAGGCCTAGGCCATCGACGGACGCTGTAACGTGGTCAACGAATGTCTCTGGATAAATGATGTTCGCCGGCTCGGTGACGAGTTCCCGGGTTAGAGAGACACCCTCGGCCACGGGCGCCCAGCGGTCTTCGTAGCGCTTTGCCGCCGCCGGATCGCCGCCCACGACGACAACCTCTTCAAGGGTCGGCTTTTGATTGTCCTTTAGCTTGGTCCGGTACCGATCGTGGCGCCACGAACGCAGCAAGGCGCCGAAGCCGACCCGGGCGGCGGCATCAGCATCGTAATTTAGGCCGGTGATATCGATGACGGCGATCTTCTCGCCGGACGTCAGTAGCCGCGCCACCGCGTTTCCGCCGAGCTTTTCGGCTGCCTCCTTGGGCGCAGTGCTTCCGGTGCCGACCACGAGCAAGCGTCGAGCGCTGCCTCCATCATCATAAAATTGCTCGGCGACACCGGACGCATCGCCTTCGAAACGCTGACGATCGAGCGCCGCCGAAATCGCTTTTTCCGAGGCGCCGAGCGACGACAACGTGCCGCGATCCTTGCCCGCAACGGGCAGAACCAGCGCATATTCGCCGGCGGGCCGGCTATCGGCGAAACGAATTTTCATGAGTATCCCTTGCAAGCGATCAGTTGCGGCGACCTTTAAGATGCAAGTGAAAGCTTGGCAAAGTAGCGTCTTGAACGATTGTCCCCGCCGCACCGAGCCTCTAGTCAGGCGCAAAGATCATCTTCGGGAAGTTGGGGCGGGACGAGCGTTGCGGACGAAATTTGTCTGGTGGACCGCGCTCCCCTTGCTCCTGACGGTCCCGGCAGCCGCTGGCGCGCAAACTACCGCACCGCTCCCTGCGCCCGCCGCGATCACTCCGCCTGACCAGATCATCGAATTCAGCGCGGATTCCGTCGCCTACGACAGTGAGGCGGAAACGGTCACTGCCACCGGCGACGTTCGCATGAACCGCGACGGCAATTACCTCGCGGCCAATCAGGTAATTTGGGAGCGAAAAACCGGGCAGGTTCTCGCACGGGGCAACGTCGTCATGCTGACCCCGCAAGGGGACAAGCTTGTCGGCGAGAATGTCCAGCTGACAGATACCATGCGCGATGGCACGATCGACAATCTGATGGTCGTGCTCGCCAGCGGCGGCCGAATTGCCGCCCGCCGCGGCTCCAGGACCAATGGCGTCCTAAGTCTTACAGACGCCATCTACTCGCCTTGTCCGGTGACCAGCGAGACAGGGTGTCCGAAGCGGCCAAGCTGGTCGATCACCGCGGCCCGCGTAATCGACGACCCGGCCAGCAAGCGCGTCCGCTTCGAAGGCGGCCGGATGCAGCTGTTCGGCATCAATCTCCCATTGCTGCCAATCTTCAATATTTCCCGGGGCACCGAAGGCGCTACGGGCCTGCTGGTACCCGATATCGCCGTCTCAAGCCGCAACGGCTTTGAAGTCGCCGTGCCGTATCATTGGCAGCTAGGCCCCAACCGCGATGCGACGATCACGCCGCACGTTTACACCAACGTGCTGCCCGCGCTGGATGCGCAGTATCGCGAATTGAACAGTCTTGGAGCATTCCAGCTTCACGGGTTCCTGACCTACGGCGAGGTCGACCAGATCGATCCAACAGTCAGACCCGAGGATACCAAGCGGTTCCGCGGCTACTTCGAGGGCAACGGCCGGTTTCAGCTAGATCCCGTCTGGAGCATTACCGCCTCGCTGCGCGCCGCAACCGACAAGACGGTCACTCGCCGTTACGACCTAACGAACGACGACCGGCTGCGGAACGTCATCAATGCCGAGCGAATCACGCCGGATAGCTACATTTCGATTGCCGGTTGGGCCTTCCAAGGCCTCCGGGTCGACGACCGCCAGAAGACAATTCCGATTGCACTACCCGCGATCGACGCTCGCTTCCGGGTCGGCGATGTTGCCGGCGGCAAGGTTGAACTTCAGGCCAATAGCTTGTCGCTTTACCGGGTCGAGGGCCAGGATACGCAGCGCGCTTTTGCGAGCCTGCGCTGGGATTTGCGGCGCATCACCCCTTGGGGTCAGGAACTGGACCTGACCGCCTATGGACGGGCCGACGTCTATCATACCGACGAGGCAGAGCTGACGGATGTCGCAATTTATCGAGGCACCAATGGCTGGCACGGCCGTGCAATCGGGGCGCTCGCAGCAGACATCAAATGGCCGTTCATCGGCCCGTTCCTGGGCGGCATTCAGCGGCTCACACCGCGCGTGCAGTTCGTTGTGACGCCACGCACCTCCAACATCGACATTCCCAATGAAGATGCTCGCTCCGTCGACCTGGAGGATAGCAACCTTTTCGCGCTGAACCGCTTCCCCGGCTATGACCGGTGGGAGGATTCTTCGCGCGTCACCTACGGTCTCGACTGGTCGATCGAACGCAAGAACCTGTCGATCGACAGCAACATCGGGCAGAGTTTCCGTTTCGAGAAGGTTCGCACGATCTTCCCTCAAGGCACCGGCCTCACCGGGCGGGTCTCCGACATCGTCGGAAGGACACGGATCCGCTACGGCAACTTCATCGACATCACCGACCGCTTCCGCATCGACAAGAAGACCCTCACGGTTCGGCGCAACGAGCTCGATTTAACGATCGGCACCAACGATACCTATGCCCAGATTGGCTATCTGAAGCTTAACCGAGACATCGATCCGTCGATTGAGGATTTGCGCGACAAGGAAGAGCTCCGGGTCGCTGGAAGGATCAAGTTTCGCAAATACTGGTCGATCTTCGGAGCGGCAGTCATCGACCTGACCGACAAGAGCGAGGACCCGCTCTCCCTAGCCGACGGCTATCAGCCGATCCGCAACCGCCTGGGCATCGAATATGAAGACGATTGCCTGCAACTTGGCCTAACGTGGCGGCGCGACTATGAGCGCATCGGTGCCTTCCGAAAGGGCAGCACCTTCGCCATTCACTTGGCGTTGAAGGGGGTCAGCCGCTAAGCCTGCGTTCAGCGGGCCCGCAGCAAGGGCAAGTTACGAAAACCAAGGGATAAATCTGATCGTGAGTTCATCTTTTCGAACGAACGCGGTGCGCGCGTTAATGCTGGGCGCCGGCGCCGGCCTTGGATTTGCGGGCGGCGCACTGGCGCAGACGGGGCGTCAACCAGCAGCGGCGACGGCAACGCAGAGCCCGGTCAACAGCAGCCAATCGCTTCGGCTTCCGCAGAACCCGCAGGTGTTCGGCCAGGCAATGCCGTCGGTGGTGAAGGCCACGGCAATCGTCAACGGCGACGTGATCACGCAGACCGACGTCGACCAGCGGCTCGCATTCATGGCAATCGCGAACGGGGGCGAAATTCCGGCTAGCGAGGTTGATCGTCTCCGCGAGCAGGTTTTGCGCAACCTGATCGACGAAATGCTCGAAATCCAGGCGGCCAAGACCGAGAAAATCGACGTCAAGCAGTCGGAGATCGATCGCACCGTTCAGCGTGTTGCGGAAAATGCCAAAAAGACGCCGGAGCAGATGGCGGACATGCTCGCCGCGAACGGTTCGAACATCAAATCCATGCGCCGGCAGGTCGAGGCCGAGATCGCCTGGCAGCGCCTTCAGCGCGCGAAGATCGAAAGCGGCGTCAGCGTCGGCGACGATGAAGTAAAAGCGGTCCTGGACAAACTAAATGCCTCGAAGGGCACCGAAGAATTTCGCATCAGCGAAATCTATCTGTCGGCCTCGCCAGCGACTGAATCGCAGACCCTCGACAACGCCAATAAAATCCTGACCCAGCTTCGTAACGGCGCCTCCTTCGCCGGTTACGCGCGCCAATATTCGGAATCGTCTACGGCGCCGGTGGGTGGCGACCTCGGTTGGGTCCGTCCGGAGCAGCTCCCAGCACCTTTGGCAGCAGCCGTGAAGCAGATGGATGCCGGCGCGATCAGTAATCCGATCCCGGTCGGCGGCGGCTATTCCATCATCGCGATTCAGGACACGCGAAAGATTCTGACGGCCGATCCGCGCGACGCCGTTCTCAACCTCAAGCAGGTTTCGATCAATTTTCCGAAGGGGACTTCAAAGGCCACCGCGGAGCCGATCGTAGCCCGCTTTGCCGAGGCCGCTCGCAACATTGGTGGATGCGGCGGCGCCGAAAAGATTGCGTCCGAGTTTCACGGCGAGGTCGTCACCAGCGACCAGGTCAAGATGCGCGACCTCCCTCCAGCGCTGCAGCGGTTGATGCTTCCGATGCAGGTTGGCCAGGCGACGCAGCCGTTCGGAACGCTCGATGAGGGCGTGCGCGTCCTCGTGATGTGTGGCCGCGATGAGGTCGATACCAGTGCCCCAAGCTACGACGAGGTCTACAGCCAGTTGAACGAGGAGCGGGTGAACTCCCGTGCTCGCCGGTACCTGCGCGATCTTCGCCGCGATGCGGTGATCGAATTCCGCTAGACCAAGCCTCCAGAGGCCGAAGCTGATGCCTCGCGCAGTCCAGAACCCATTGGCCGTATCGCTTGGCGATCCCGCGGGAATCGGTCCCGAGGTGATCGCCAAATGCTGGGACAATCGTGACAGCTTCGGTTTGCCGGCCTTTGTTGCGATCGGCGACCCCCGTTCCGTTGCCGCCGTGTGGGACGGGCCGATCGAAATCGTGGACGACCCTCGCCAAGCCGATGCAGCTTTCGATTTCGGTCTTCCCCTGATCCAGCTCACGACGCCCGAAAGCGACACGCCAGGCCACCCAAGCGTCTCCGGCGCGCACACATCGCTTGATTCGCTGGAGATTGCGGTTGGCCTCGCCCGTTCAGGCTCCGCGTCAGCCGTAGTGACCGGCCCCGTCGCCAAGGAACAGCTTTACGCGATCGGCTTTGCCCACCCGGGCCAGACCGAGTTCGTCGCGGAACGCTGTGGGGTCTCGCCGCAAAACGTCGTGATGATGCTTGCCGGGCCCACGCTGCGCACGATTCCGGTTACCACCCACCTCCCGCTTACCGAGGTCCGCGATCGACTGAGCAGCGGCCTCATCGAATCGCGTGGCCGGGCCGCCCTTCGCGGTCTTCAGCGGAACTTCGGCATCGCCGAACCGCGGCTAGCAGTCTCCGGGCTAAATCCCCACGCCGGTGAGGGCGGCAAGCTCGGTCGCGAAGAGATCGAGATTATCGAGCCGGCCATAGCGGCCTTGGCTGCGGAAGGCTGGCGGGTGACCGGCCCCCACCCCGCCGATACGATGTTCCACGCACGCGCCCGCGCCAATTACGACGCTGCTTTGTGCATGTACCACGACCAGGCTTTAATCCCGATCAAAGCGCTTCACTTCGAGGAAGCGGTCAACGTCACGCTGGGACTTCCGATCGTCCGGACCGCGCCCGATCACGGCACGGCGTTCGACATTGCCGGTCTAGACCGCGCTGACCCGCGGCCCATGGCGGCGGCAATGCGGATGGCCGCGGACAATGCCGCGCTTCGCGCCGAACTCGCTTGACCCCAACGCTTGAGCCTCTGCGCGACGTTATCGCGCGCCATGGCCTCAGTGCCAGCAAGGCGCTGGGACAGAATTTCATTCTCGACCGTCAATTGCTGGACCGGATCGCAGCAGTTCCGGGCGATCTGCACGGCGAACGCGTCTACGAAGTGGGGCCCGGCCCCGGTGGATTGACCAGGGCTCTGCTCAAAGCTGGCGCGTCGGTGACTGCCGTTGAGCGGGACCGGCGATGCATTCCGGCGCTCGAGGAACTTCGGCAGGCTTACGGCGAACGTCTTAACGTGATCGAGGGCGACGCGCTGGCAATCGATGAAGCCGCCACACTCCAGGGCGCCCACGTTGTGGCCAACCTGCCGTACAACGTCGGCACTGCATTGCTTCTCAAGTGGCTCGGGGGCGATCCCTGGCCGCCTTGGTGGCGCTCACTCACGCTAATGTTTCAAAAGGAAGTGGCCGACCGCATCGTCGCGCTTCCTGGCAGTGATGCCTACGGACGCCTGTCCGTCGCGGCGCAGTGGCGAACTACCGCTCGCATTGCCATGACCGTGAATCGCTCCTCTTTCGTGCCACCGCCAAAGGTCACATCGGCGATCGTCCACATCCTTCCGGCGGCTCAGCCCGAAGGGGTCAGTAGGCGAACTCTCGAACGGTTAACGGAAGCGGCTTTCGGTCAGCGCCGCAAAATGCTGCGATCAAGCCTCAAGCAACTGGACGGCGCTCTCGATGCGGCCGAAGCGGCCGGGATCGACACTCAGCGGCGCGCCGAGACGCTCTCAATTGCAGAATGGATTAGCCTGGCTCGTCGGCTAGGCGATTAGTTCGATTTCGGGGATGCTGGCGTCTTCGCGGAGGCCACGGTCGGACCGCGACTGATCGCCCCCGAAAGTTGCGCAACCTGCGGACAAGCCTTTGCGCCGCAAATCGTCTGCAGCTTCTGCAGATTGGCCTGCGCGCGAGCGGTTGCGCCAAGCTCGACCATCGCCTCGCCCTGAACGGCAATGGCGTCCGGGTCATTCGGCTCGAGCGTCAGCGCCTTGCTCGTCATCAGGATCGCCTTGCCGAACAGATGCTGCTTCTCGGCCACCCGCGCGATGTCGACATAGGCGCTGCGATTGCGCGGATCGACGGCCAGAGCAGTCTCGAGCAGGTCTTGCGCATTCTCGAGCTTGCCGGCGGCCATCGAGGCGCGGGCTTGCTTCTGCAATTCCAGCGACCGCGGAAGAATCTGATCGTCGGCACGCTGGCTGGCGACCGGCGCGGCCACGACCAGGCCAGCAATTCCGATGAGCAGAAGACGAGACAAGGATTGCATCAAATTCTCCAAACCTCCGCACGGCTTAGCATGGCCGGCGTACCCGCGCGACGAAAAACCCGTCGGTATGGTCATGACCTGGCGTCAAAAGTCTGCCGCCACCGTCCTGCTGTCCTCCCGCAATGGGCAAGGATTCACTAATCCACGATGAATGACGATCGAGGAACCCTGCGATCTGCCCTGCCCCTTCGCGGGACAGCAAGGAGCAAACCGCGTAGACCAGCGCGCCGCCGGGTCGAACAAGTTCCGCGGCAATATCCAGCAAGCGTTCCTGGCTGTTTATCAGACGCGCGAGCCTATCAGGCGTCAGTCGCCATCGCCCTTCCGGATTACGCCGCCATGTTCCGCTTCCTGAGCAGGGCGCGTCGACAAGGACTGTGTCGGCTCCGTCCCGCCAGTCGGCAAGCTCATCCAGTTCCCGCGGTTGATTGAGCAATCGGGTTTCGATCGTCGCACCCGCACGTTCAGCGCGCGGTCCCAACTGCGCTAAACGCGCGCGATTGCTGTCGGTCGCGAGGATCGTAATGCCGGGAGCCGCTGCAGCCAGCGCAAGCGCCTTGCCGCCAGCGCCCGCGCACAGGTCGAGCAATCGTCCGTCGCCACTGGGTGCACAGGCCAGCGCGATCAGCTGGCTGCCCTCGTCCTGGACTTCGACAAGCCCGGACATAAATGCCGCGCGATCGTCGATTTTGGTCTCAGCAGGTAGCCGCAAGCCCCACGGGCTGAGTGGCGTCGGGACCGCTTCGGCGAACTCGTCCAGCATTCGATCTCGTGACGTGCGAGCAATGTTCACGCGCAAATCGAGCGGCGCACGATTGAGCAAGGCAGGCCATTCAGCTTCGTCCACCAGCGGCGACAGCAGCGGCTGCAGCCACGAAGGGACGTACCCGGCGTCGGCCGGTACTTCACCGTCACCAAGCGCATCCGGCCCCCGCGGTTCGCCAAAGCCTGACAGCAGCGCGGGATCGTCCTGAGCCAATCCCAGGATCGCTGAGCGGCCGCTAGTCGGAACTTCCGCGGACCGCCGGATCGCCCGGAAAACCAGTTCCCGAACCGCCCGCCGGTCCTTTGAACCGGCGTAACGGCGCTGCTGGAAGTACCGGCTGACGATTGTGTCGGCGGGCGGCCCGTTGCCATGTGCAGCGGCAATGACCTCGTCGAGTATCTCGATGGCGGCTTGGGTCCGCGCGGCGGGCGTCACGGTCTATCGCGTCGGGTAATTGGGCGCCTCGCGGGTAATCGTCACGTCGTGAACGTGGCTCTCCGAAAGACCCGCGTTGGTGATGCGAACGAAACGCGCGCGCTGACGCAGTTCCGGCAACGTGGACGAACCCGTGTAGCCCATCGCCGCCTTCACGCCGCCGACCAGTTGATGGACGATCTCGCGGACAGGACCCTTGTACGGCACCTGGCCCTCGATTCCTTCGGGAACCAGCTTCAAATGATCCTTGATGTCCTGCTGAAAGTAACGGTCGGCCGAGCCTCGGGCCATTGCTCCGACTGAGCCCATGCCGCGATATGATTTATAGCTCCGGCCTTGGTAGAGAAATATCTCTCCGGGTGCCTCGTCCGTGCCCGCCAGGAGCGAACCGACCATCACCGTCGACGCACCTGCCGCCAGCGCCTTCGCGGCGTCGCCGCTCGTGCGCAGCCCACCGTCGGCGATGACGGGGACATCGCCCGCCGCCCTGGAAGCTTCCATGATCGCCGTTAGCTGCGGAACGCCGACGCCCGCAACGATGCGGGTCGTGCAGATGGAGCCAGGGCCGATGCCGACCTTAATCGCGTCGGCACCCGCGCCCACCAGAACCTTCGCAGCCTCCGCGGTCGCGACGTTTCCGGCGACGACCTGAACCGAATTGCTGAGCGCTTTCACACGCTCGACGGCTGCAGCCACGTCGCGATTGTGCCCATGCGCGGTATCGATGACCACGCAGTCGCAGCCGGCTTCGATCAGCGCTTCCGAGCGCGCGAAGCCCGCATCCCCCACCGTGGTCGCAGCCGCCACGCGGAGGCGCCCTTCCCCGTCTTTCGTGGCCAATGGCGATGCGACAGATTTCTCGATGTCCTTGACCGTGATGAGCCCGACGCAATGGTCCTCGCGATCGACCACCAGCAATTTTTCGATGCGACGTTGATGGAGGATCTTGCGAGCCTCGGCTTCCGTGGTGCCGACCGGCACAGTCGCGAGGTTCTGGTGAGTCATCAGTTCGCTGACAGGTTGGTGGGGATCTTCGGCGAAGCGGACGTCGCGGTTGGTCAGGATGCCGCACAGCTTTCCTGACTTTTCGACGATGGGGATACCGCTGATGCGATTGGCCTTCATCAGTTCCAGCGCTTCGGCCAGCGTCTGGTCCGGGGTCATGGTGATCGGATTGACGACCATTCCACTTTCGAACCGCTTCACTTGGCGGACCGCAGTTGCCTGCTCCTCCACGGACAGATTCCGGTGAAGCACGCCGATCCCACCGAGCTGCGCCAGCGCGATGGCCATGTCGGCTTCGGTCACGGTGTCCATCGCCGAGGACAGCACGGGGATGTTGAGCGGGATTTCGCGCGTCAGGAACGTGCGCGTGTCCGCCTGGCTGGGCAGTACACTGGATTCAAGCGGCTGCAGCAAGACGTCGTCGAACGTCAGGCCAAGGGGAATGTCAGCGATGTTATTGAGTTGAGCCATATCGGCCCATGGCAGGCGGTGCGCGATTCGCCAAGCCTCAGCCGGCGCGCTCCAGCACCCGCTTGGCGGTTTCGACGTGCATGCGCTCGATCATCTCGTTGCCCAACCGCTCGGCGCCGCCGTTGAATGCCTCGACCAGCGCTCGCGCACGGTCGACTTCCGCAGCGCTCGGCGCGAAAGCGCTGTGGCAGCCAACGATCTGGTTGGGGTGGATCAGGCTCTTGCCGTCAAAACCCAGTCGGCGACCCTCTGCCGCTTCGACCGCAAAACCGTCCGCATCGTCCAACCCGTTGAAGACCCCGTCGAATACCGCGATCCCGGCGGCGCGCGCGGCTAGGACGATCATCTGCAGCGCTGCCGAAATAGGCTCCCTGGTCGCGTCAATCGGCAGGCGGAGATCGGCGCGAAGGTCGTTCGTGCCGGCGATCAGGCCGGCGCAGGAATGCGCAATCTGCGGTGCCACAAGCACCCCCGCAGCCGTCTCGATCATGGCAAGGACCGGCTTCCCCGTCGTCGCGGCCACATCGCGCACCAGATGCTCGGACGCCGCTCGTGGCACGACGACCAGATCGGCCTTCGAGCGCGCCACGGCATCAAGATCCAGCGAATGCCATTCCGTACCGACGCCATTGATCCGAATGGCGACGGGCATCCCCCAGCCCGTCTCGACCGCTTCGACCGCCGCGCGACGTCCTTCTGCCTTATCGGCCGGCTTCACCGCGTCCTCCAGGTCGAGGATGACGAGGTCGGCGCCCCCCTGCCGCGCCTTGGCGACGGCTCGCGGGTTCGATACCGGCAGGAACAGCAACGACCGCACGGCGAACAGGTCGATGCTCTTGTCGTTTTTGGCTTCCGCTTGCGTCATGGCCGACGCATCATGCCTCGGAACAGGGAGACCGGGGAAGAGGCATGTTGACGACTTTCATGATCGCCGTTGCGGTGCTGGCGTTGATGTTCGTGATGATGGGCGTGAAGATCGTCCGCCAGGGCTATCGCTACACCATCGAGCATTTCGGCCGCTTCGTCCGCGTGGCGGAGCCGGGCTTCAATTACGTGACCCCCTTCTTCTACCGCGTTGGCCGCAAGATCAACATGATGGAGCAGGTCCTTGATATCCCTGGCCAGGAGATCATCACCAAGGACAATGCGATGGTTGCCGTCGACGGCGTCGTCTTTTTCCAGGTGCTGGACGCTGCAAAGGCGGCCTATGAGGTGAGTGACCTGTACATGGCGATCATGGCGCTATCGACGACCAACCTGCGCACCGTGATGGGTTCGATGGACCTCGACGAGACTCTGTCCAAGCGCGACGAGATCAATACCCGCCTGCTGTCCGTGGTCGACAACGCGACCGAGAATTGGGGCGTGAAAATCACCCGCGTCGAGCTGCGCGACATTCGCCCGCCGCAAGACATCGTCAACGCCATGACGCGGCAGATGAAGGCGGAGCGCGAGAAGCGCGCGGTGGTGCTGGAAGCCGAGGGCTCGCGGCAATCTGCGATTCTCCGAGCAGAAGGCGAGAAGCAGTCCGCAATCCTTTCCGCCGAGGGCGCCCGCGAGGCGGCTTTCCGCGAAGCCGAGGCCCGCGAACGTGCGGCTCAGGCCGAAGCCACCGCCACCAAAGCCGTCAGCGACGCCATCGAGCAAGGCAGTGCGCAGGCGATCAACTACTTCATTGCGCAGAAGTACGTCGAAGCGGTCAGTGAATTTGCCCGGTCTCCTAACGCCAAGACCATCCTGTTCCCGGTTGAAGCCACGCAACTGATCGGCACGCTCGGCGGCATCGGCGAGCTTGCCAAAGAGGCCATTGGCGGCAGCGCGAAGGAGAACGCGCCCAAGCCCAAGCCGCAAACCACTGGCACCCGTGGCGCGCCGCCTGTCAGCGTTCCCGGCACGCCGCGGATTGAAGGATAATGGTTCAGAACATCGATCCTGCCTGGCTGTGGACGATCGGCGGCGTGCTGCTGCTGATCGCGGAAGTCATCGCGCCGGGCTTCTTCCTCTTCTTCATCGGCGCCGCAGCGCTCGTCACCGGCATCCTGGCGCTTCTGCTCGGCTTCGGCCTCGTGCCGCAACTCGCGCTGTTCGCCATCCTGGCCTACCTAAGCGTCCACTTCGGCGGCCGCCGTTTCTACGCCGCGCGCTATGACTATAGCGCCGATCGCACGATCAACGATCCGACCGCGCGCCTGCTCGGAAGGGTCGTGGTGGTCGTGCAGCCGGTGGACTCGCATGGTGGCCGCGTGAAGCTCGGCGACAGCGAATGGTCAGCCCGCGGCGCGTCCGCCGCCGTTGGAGACCGAGTCCGCATCGTCGACGTCGAAGGCAATTGCCTGAAGGTCGAACCGGAACACCGTCTGCCCCCACCCAGCGGAGAATAGATTTGCCGAACCTGTCCCTCAGCCGGCGCGAAACGCTGGCTGGCCTCGCGGCCACGACTGCGTTGCCGTTTGTGTCAGCTCCGGCACTGGCGGCGCCCGCGACCGATGCGCAGGCCAATGCCCTGCTCAACACTGTCGCGAATAACCTGCTGCGTCTGTACCCGACCACCGCTACCGGGCTCGGGGTCGACACCGGCGCGCTCGCCTCGTTGAGGTCCAAGCTTCCCGACCGCTCCGCCGCCGGTCAGCGCCGGGTGGCGCAGACGGTCAAGGCCGACCTCGCACGCGTCGATGCCCTGGACACGTCCAGGCTCAGCTTCACGACGCGGACCAGCGTCGAGGTGGTGAAGTACGCCTTCAGGAACAAGCTCGAAGGGCTGGCCTTCCCCTATGGCGACGCGCCGGTCGCGGGCGATGCCTGGCGCAACACGCCCTACGTCGTGATTCAGAACGTCGGCGCTTACATCGACACACCGCAGCTGCTCGACACCGACCACCCGATCGAAAATCGCGCGGACGCCGAAGCATACCTCGCGCGCCTGTCGCAATTTCCGGCGCAGCTCGACGGTGAACTAGAGCGCATGAAATCTGCCCGCGCGGCCGGACTCGTGCCGCCCTCGTTCCTGATCGACAAGGCGATCGAGCAACTCAACATCTCACTGAAGAGCACCCTGCAAGGCGGGACGCTCGTCGAATCGCTGGTCCGGCGTACCCGCGAAAAGAAGATTCCAGGCGATTGGGAAGCACGCGCGAAGCGCATCGCCATCGGGCCAGTCGTCGCCGCGCTGCAGCGCCAGATCGCCGAGCTGCAGACCGAGCGGAAAATCGCCACCGACGTTGCCGGTATGTGGTCGCGGCCGCGCGGTGAGGATTACTACCGTTGGGCGCTCAAGGCCTCGACGACGACCGAAATGTCGCCGGACGATGTCCACAAGATGGGCCTCGACCAGCTTGCCGAGCTCCATGGCCGGATGGACCCAATCCTCAAATCGATCGGCTACACGCAAGGCTCGGTCGGCGAACGGATGCAGGCACTGGCCAAGGACCCCCGGTACAAGTTCAGCGAGGGCGACAAGGGCCGCGCCGAAATCATGGCCTACATCCAGGAACGGATCGCAAAGATCCGCACCGTCCTGCCGCGCGCCTTTCGCACGCTTGTCCCCGGACATCTCGAAGTCCGCCGCATGTCGCCCGAACAGGAGCCCGGCGCGCCCGGTGCGTACGGTGGGGCCGGCTCGATCGACGGCAAGATCCCGGGCAAGTTCTGGATCAACCTTCGCTCGACGGACCTGCACAGCCGCTACAGCTTGCCCGACCTTGCCGCGCATGAGGCAATCCCCGGGCACGTCTGGCAGGGTGAATATGCCAATCGGTTGCCGCTGATTCGTACGCTGCTGTCGTTCAATGCCTATTCCGAAGGCTGGGCGCTCTACGCGGAGCAACTGGTTGATGAGCTAGGCGTGTACGACGACTTCCCGGTCGGCCGGCTCGGATATCTGCAGTCCATCGCCTTCCGCTGCTGCCGGCTGGTCGTCGACAGCGGCATCCACGCCAAACGCTGGACCCGCCAACAGGGCGTCGACTTCTTCGTCCAGCGCAATGGATCGAACCCGCTCGAAGTCGCGAGCGAGATCGATCGCTACTGCAGTTGGCCGGGCCAGGCCTGCGGCTACAAGGTGGGCCAGTCGACGATCGACCGGCTGCGCGACAAGTCGAAGGCCGCGCTTGGCGCTCGCTATGACCTAAGGGCTTTCGACGATGCCGTCGTCAAAGGCGGGAACGTCCCGATGGACGTCCTCGCCTCCAACATTGACGACTACATCGCGCGGGAAAAGCGCGGCTGACCTAGTCGCGCTTCAGGCCGCCGAGTATCGAGCCAAGGATACCACCACCGCCTACGGTCGAACCAAGCAGACCGCCGCCGCTGAGTTCACCCTTGAGCAGCCCGCCGAGCAGGCCGCCGTCATGTTCCTCCGCAGGCTGTTCACCCGCCGCCGTCGGCTGCGAATTGCGTCCATGCATCGCCAGATACCCAACCGCGAGCATGGCGACGATCGGCAGCATCTTTTTGAGAAGGTCTGGCGACAGCCCCGATTTCTGAGCCGCATCGTCCGCGACTGCGCGGCTGGTATCCTTGCTTCCGAAAATTTGGCCGAGCACGTTGTTACCTTGGCTGACGTCCGTCGGTTCCGAACCCAGCACGTTGCTGAGAAGGCCACCGCCGCCCAGCGAGCCCAGCATTGAAAGTAGGCCACCAATGCCGCCACCCGCAGGAGCGCCGGCAGATCCGCCGGCAGTGGCTTGGCCACGGATCCCCTCCAGGACCGAGGGCAGGAGTGCGCCGATCCCAGTCGACGCGGTCTGGCGGTCAACTCCGAGTTCCCGTGACACGGCGTCCACGCCGCCGTTCGATTCAAATGCGCTGAGCAAGTCCATTGCCGGTCCCTCCTTGTGATAGGTTCAACCTAAACAGCAGCAGGGACCGGGCGTTCCGTGAAATCAGCCGGACTTCGGCGGTTCAGCTTTTTCGCTCACAATCCACGCGCGCATTTGCTCTTCAAGCACTGTAAGTGGCACGGCGCCCATAGCCAGGATGCGATCGTGAAACGCGCGCTGGTCGAAGCGCGGCCCGAGCGCCGTCTCGGCTTCCGATCGTAGTCGCCGGATCGTCAGCTCGCCGAGCTTGTAAGCGAGCGCCTGCCCCGGCCAGCTAATGTACCGATCGACCTCATTGACGATTTCATGCTGCGACAGAGCCGTGTGCGACGACAGATAATCGATCGCCTTCTGGCGCGACCAGCCGTAGCGATGGATTCCCGTGTCGATCACCAGCCGCGCAGCGCGCCACATTTCGTAACTCAGCGCGCCGAAGCGCTCGTACGGCGTGCGATAGATGCCCATGGGATAGCCGAGCCACTCACTGTAGAGGCCCCAGCCCTCTCCATAGCCCGAAAAATAGAGGCTTTGCCGGAAACGCGGCAGCGCCTTCTGCTCCTGGCTAAGCGCCGCCTGGAAGCTATGGCCCGGCGCGCACTCGTGCAGCGTGAGCGCGGGCGTCTGGTAAAGCGGGCGAGTCGGCAGGTTGTAGGTATTCATTTGGCAGCTCTCGAGCCCCCCGCGACCCGAGGTGTAGAAGGGTGCCAGTGCGTCAGGCACCGGAACGATGGCGAAGCGGCGGCGCGGCAAGAGCCCGAAGAATTCGCCAATCTTTCCGTCCGTTCGCTTCGCCACGTAGGACGATACGCCCATCAGTTCGTCAGGCGTCTTCGCGTAGAATTGCGGATCGGTCTTCAGGAAGACGAGGAACTGGTCGAAGCTGCCCTTGAAGCCGGTCTCCGCCATGGTCTTGCGCATCTCCGCATCGATGCGCGCGACCTCCTGCAATCCTAGTTGGTGGATTTCCTCCGGCGATTTGTCGGTCGTCGTATATTGCCGGATATTGGCGCGGTAGTAGGCGTCGCCTTCCGGCATATCGCGCGCTGCGATGGTCGTCCGTGATTTCGGATAATATTCGGTCCGGTAGAATTGCAGCAGCTTGCGATAGGCTGGCAGAACACTCGTCCGAATGGCATCGACTGCTTCGGCCCTTAGCGCCTGCTGCTGGGCTGCCGGGATGGTTGCCGGCATATCGGCGAACGGTTTGAGGAAGGAACTCTTGGCCGGATCGTCCACCACAAACAGGGCGATCGACGCGTCGCGTCCGGCCAGGGTCGCCTTCGGTACGGAGAAGCCCCGCTTAAGCCCCGCACGCATATTCTCGATCTGCTCATCGAAGTAGCGCGGGATGTCGCGCATTCGCCCGATGTAGCGCTGATACTCCCCGACGTCGGAAAAGGAGCGCCGGCCATCGAGATAGGTCCAAAAGGAGCTGTCGCTGTTGAATGGCATCTCCCACTGACGGAAGCGCGCCTCGCCCAGCGCATTTTCCAACACGGTGCGGAACACCGCCGCATTGACCCGCTCCGGCTCCGACAATGATTTGGGGTCGATGGCGTTGAGTTGCGCCAGCAGATCCTTGAGATAGGCCGCGCGCCGCATTTGCGACGCGGCGTCCACGTGGGGCAGATGCGCCGTGGACTTGGTCTCACCCTTGGCATCCTCGAACTGCTCGGACTCGCGCGCATCCCAGGCGGCATAACCGTCGTACAGGGCGCGCAGCTTACCGTCCGCGTTGGAAGGCTGTGAAGCAACCGTCGCCGGAGCCTGAGCACTAACGGGCGCAGCCCCTGCCGCGATGATCCCAACCGCGATCCACGTCCGAAACTGCATTGCTGCCCTCCCTGTTTGTGCCTGGGTGGTAATCAGCGCGCGGTGATCAGGGAAGTGCAGCGAGATCAGGCGTCACGAAATGCCTACGGGCTTCCACCGAAAACAGCCGTTCGCGCGAGTAAAAACGGAACGGCCAGTCGCGCCGGCCCATCGGGCTCAACAGTAGCTCGTTCACGAGCTCATGCACGGGCTCCGACGGGTTGGCCTCGGCGAGAAACAGCCGCACGCCATGAAGGAACACGCGCGTGATCGTCTCGTGATAGCCTTCCGTGTCGCTGTTCACTCCGCCGACGCTTTCATTGTAGCGACGGATCAGGCCGGGAAGCTCGGCGTCCAGGTCGATCTCGGGATGCCGTAGCAGCAGATAAGTCGTCGCCGCGAGATGGGCCTCATGCGTCCATTCTGCCCGAGGCAGGTCGCGCGACAGAAGCCCTTCGCCGACGTGGGCAACGTCGGCGTCGGAAGTAAAAAGTCTTGGTCGATATTCGGTCATTGATCGGGTCCTCGGCGGGGCCCGATCCGTGACCGGGCCGTTAAGCAGCGGTGGCTTGGCTGGGTGAAGGTTGCGCTTGTTGTTGCGCGACCTTCGGGGCGCATTGGCGAACGCCCTCGTCCACGTGGTCCGCAAATTGCGCGAAGTTATCGACGAACAGATCGACGAGCTTCGCTGCCGTCGCGTCATACTCGGCGGGGTTCGACCAGGTGTTGCGCGGGTCGAGGATCGAGTTGTCGACGCCCGGCACCGAGACCGGCACTTCGAAGCCGAAGTTCGGGTCCTTGCGGAACTCGACGTCGTTGAGGCTGCCGTCGAGCGCGGCATTGAGCAGCGCCCGCGTTTCCTTGATCGGCATGCGCTTGCCGACGCCGTACTTGCCGCCCGTCCAGCCGGTGTTGACCAGCCAGCACTCGGCACCGCCCTCGGCAATCCGCTTCTTGAGCAGGTTTCCGTAGACCTGCGGGGGACGCGGCATGAACGCGGCGCCGAAGCAGGTGCTGAACGTCGCCGTCGGCTCCGTGACGCCAATCTCCGTGCCCGCGACCTTGGCGGTATAGCCCGACAGGAAGTGGTACATCGCCTGGTCGGGCGTCAGCCGCGCGATCGGGGGCAGCACGCCGAATGCGTCGGCCGTCAGGAAGATGATCGTCGACGGCGGCGGGCCGAGGTTCTTCTCGCTCGTGTTCGGGATGAACTCGATCGGATAGGCGCCGCGGGTGTTTTCGGTCTTGCTGTCGTCGGTAAAGTCGAGCTCGCGCGTCTGCTCATCCATCGTCACGTTCTCGAGGATCGTGCCGAACATCTTGGTTGTCGCGTAGATCTCCGGCTCGCCCTCAGCGGAGAGGTTGATCATCTTGGCATAGCAGCCGCCCTCGAAGTTGAAGACGGCCGTATCCGACCAGCCATGCTCGTCGTCCCCGATCAGCGTACGGCTGGCGTCGGCCGACAGGGTGGTCTTGCCGGTGCCCGACAGTCCGAAAAAGATCGCGCTCTTGCCGTCGGCGCCGATGTTGGCCGAGCAGTGCATCGGCATCACGCCTTCGGCCGGCAGCAGGAAATTCAGAAGGCCAAAGACGCCTTTCTTCATCTCACCCGAATATTCCGTGTTGCCGATCAGGATCATCTTCTCCGTGAAGTTGACCGCGATGACCGTGTCACTGCGGCTGCCGTGACGCGCCGGATCAGCCTTGAAGCTGGGCAGATTGATGATCGTGTACTCGGGCGTGAAGCCTGCGAGTTCCTCGGCCGTGGGACGCACAAGCAAGGTGCGGACGAACAGATTGTGCCACGCCATCTGGTTGATGACGCGGACGTTGACGCGATATTCCGGCTGGCTGCCACCAAACAGGTCGGCGACAAAGAGCTCATCCTGACCCTTCAGCGCGGCGAGGAAGTCTTCCTTGAGGTTCGCCCAATGATCCGGCGTCATCGGCTGGTTGATCGTGCCCCAGTTGATGGTGTCTTCGGTCGTGGCATCGCGGACAACGAACTTGTCCTTAACGCTGCGACCGGTGAACTTGCCGGTGTCGACCAGGAGTGCGCCGTCCTTGGTCAGGCGGCCCTCGCCGCGCTTCAGCGCGTGCTCCACCAACGGCGCCGTCCCAAGATTCCAGAAGATATGAGCAGACGTCGACAAACCCTGCGCGTCGAGGCCATGATTCTGAACCCGGTCGGTCACTGACAATCCATCCTTTCAAAATGTCGAAACGGCGGCGGCCACTGGCCCACCGCCGCATACGTATGCACGCCCTATAACCCCGAATTTCTCGTCGGGTCAAAACGATGCGGCGCCGGAAAAAGGCAAATTGGCCAATGAAACCGGTTACATCGTGCCAGAGCCGGACAGGCGCTGCGTTGCCGGCCGCACGAACCCCTCGCCTTGTGCACCGCAACCCTGCTGGCTAAGCCCCAATCAACGATGAGCCAGGTGATCGCGCTGGTCGATGACGACCGCAACATTCTGACCTCGGTGTCGATCGCGCTGCAAGCCGAAGGCTTTGTCACGCGCGTCTACTCTGATGCGCAAGCCGCCTTGAAAGCGATCAATGACAATCCGCCCGACCTCGGCGTGTTCGACATCAAGATGCCCGGCATGGATGGCATGGAGCTTCTGCGCCGTGTGCGGGAAACGAGTTCCGTCCCCGTCATCTTCCTCACCTCAAAGGATGATGAACTCGACGAGGCGCTCGGGCTCGCAATGGGGGCTGACGATTATATCGCCAAACCATTCTCGCAGAGGCTTCTGATTGCGCGCATCCGGGCCATTCTACGCCGCCAAGACCTCGAACGCGGCGAGGCGGCAGCAAATAGCGAGCCCGAGCCACCGCGTCTGGAGCGCGGGCGATTGCTCATGGATCCGGCGCGACACAAAGTCATCTGGGACGGCAAGGATGTCAGCCTGACGGTAACGGAGTTCTTGATCCTGGAAGCACTCGCGCAGCGGCCCGGAGTTGTGAAGTCCCGCAATCAGCTTCTGGACGTGGCTTACAATGATGATGTGTACGTCGACGACCGCACCATCGACAGCCACATCAAGCGTATCCGCCGGAAGTTTCGACTCCAGGATCCCAAGTTCGACTCGATCGAGACACTCTATGGCGTCGGATACCGTTTCGACGAGCAGTGAGGATCCCGATCTCCGGCTGACCTGGTCGGGACGGTGGTCGCTCGCGCATCGTATCCTTGCGCTCAATTTGATCACGGTGCTTCTGGTCGCGTTGAGCACGCTTTACCTCGACGTGTTCCGCAATCGGCTTGCGAAGGAGCGAACCCGCCAGACCCGCATCGAAGCTACCGCAACGGCTCTGGCGATTGAGGCTGCGGGCCCCGAAGACCGTGAGCCAATCCTGGCAACCGTCTCCAAATCGACCGGCAGCCGCATGCGTCTCTTCGCGCCCGATGGCCGGTTGCTCGCCGACAGTTGGCACCTCACTGGACCGACGTTCGAGTTGAAGGATCCCGCCACGCAGGGGTGGGCGAAGGGTGCGGCGCGAGCGCTCGACCGCGGGTTCAATTTGCTGGTCGGCGCCGAACATCTGGATGATTATACCGAGCCCACCCCTGACACCTTGGAAAGCTGGCCAGAGGCGAGGCAAGCCAGGGCCGAACGAAAGGCGGTCACCGTCGTCCGTAATGCGCCGGACCTAACGCCGGTGATTTCCGCGGCCGTGCCGGTGGACGGCGGCGTCCTTATGGCCACGACCAATGACCGGGCCTTCACCCGGACCATTCGCACTCAGCGGGCCAACATCCTTGGCGCAATGATCTTTTTGGTTGGGCTCTCGGTCCTGCTCTCGCTGTTTCTCGCTCGGACCATCGTTCGTCCGCTTCGTCGTCTAGCGCTTGCAGCGCACCGTGTCCGTCTGGGCCGATCGCGCGAAGTGAACGTCCCTCGCCTGCCCTCCCGCAGCGATGAAATCGGCCTGCTTGCGCGTGCCGTCTCGGACATGAGCCAGTCACTCCGGCACCGCATCGACAATATCGAGGCATTTGCTGCGGACGTCACCCATGAGCTGAAGAACCCGTTGGCTTCCCTTCGATCGGCAATCGATGGGCTCGATCGTGTCGATGATCCTCAACTGCGCGAGAAATTGAAGACAATCGTTCGCGAGGATGTTGCGCGTCTCGACCGTCTCATTGGTGACATTAGCGAAGCCGCTCGGACCGACGCCGAGCTCGCGCGCGCTACATTCGAGCGGATCGACCTCGGCACGCTTATTGGCCAGTTGGTCAACAGTTGGGAGACGCGGCGCGAGACTGGTGACGCCCGCATCGCTTTCGCACGGCCCCGCAAGGAATCGGCCACGGTCATGGGGAAGCCGGATCGACTGGCCCGAGCCATCAATGCGATCATCGACAATGCGGTGAGCTTCTCTCCGCCAGCCGGTCTGGTCGAAGTGGCCGTTGCGCGCGTTGGCGATGAAGTTCGAATCCGCATCGACGATGAAGGGCCCGGCGTTCCGCAGGAAGCCCGTGAGGCGATTTTTAACCGCTTCCATTCAGTACGGCCCGAGGGCGAAAGCTTCGGCCGACACTCCGGTCTCGGCCTTGCTATCGCCCAGGCAATCGTGAATGGCCACGACGGAGAAATCGACGTGCAAGACCGTGACGACGCGCCTTCAGGAGCGCGCTTCATCATCAAGTTACCGGCGGCGGATCGCGAATGATCCGCGTTACACCGATCGCACCGCGCATCAGCGCGGAAACCGTTCATGGGAACACCGTGGCCAAAGACGGCCGCGCCGTGCTGATCACGGGCCCCTCGGGCTCCGGCAAATCGGACCTCACGCTTCGCCTCTTCGACCGGGGCTACCAGCTGATCAGCGATGACAGGTCCGTGCTGAAGCGCGACGGCGAACGGGTCGTCGCGTCCGCCCCGCCGACCATTGCGGGGAAAATGGAAGTTCGCGGTCTCGGCATTGTCGAGCTTGCTCACCAGGACAATGTTCCCGTCGCGCTCATCGTCGAGCTGACCAGCGACATTCAGCGCCTCCCGGAAGACAGCCGCGAGCGCCTGATTCTCGGCGTCGGCCTTCCGTTCGTCACCATCGACGCAATGCCGGCGTCTGCGCCGGCGAAAGTCGACCTCGCGCTCGACCGCTTCGGCCTGAAATTCTGATGACGAGTGGCGGCCAGAAACGGCCGCCGCGCCTGCTGCTCGTCACCGGCATGTCCGGCGCGGGCAAATCGACCGTCCTCGACGCGCTTGAGGACATGAGCTGGGATGTCGTCGACAATCTTCCCGCCGACCTGATCGAGGCGTTTGTCCACGGCGGCGACCAATGCCGAACCGCCAACGTCGCCATCGGCATGGATGTTCGCAGCCGCGGATTCGATCCCGAAGCGCTCCACGACCAAATCCACGCAATGCCGGGCGTCCACCCCGAAATCCTCTACCTCGACTGCGGTGAGGCCGAGCTTGTCCGCCGCTACGACGAAACGAGGCGCAGACATCCACTGGCAATGGATCGGCCGGCAGAGGACGGCATCGCAAGGGAGCGCCGCGAAACGTTTCTGCTCCGGGCTGCAGCCGACAGCGTGATCGACACTACCGACCTGTCGCCCGCCACGCTGCGCGACGAGCTCCGCCTGCGCTACGGTGGCGATGCCGACCAACCCGTGCTGACCATCAGCTCCTTTGCCTTCTCGCGCGGCATCAGCCGTACGGGCGACCTGGTGTTCGACATGCGCTTCCTCCCCAATCCACACTGGGTTGAGGAACTGCGGCCACTGACTGGGGAGGATCCGGAAATCCGCGCCTACCTCCAGAAGGAACCGGCCTGGGACGAGGCGATGGACCGCATCGAAGCGCTTCTCATCGATTGGATTCCCCGCTACTGGGCCGCCGGCAAGAGCTACGTGACGGTCGCTTTCGGGTGTACTGGAGGGAGACACCGTTCGGTTGCCGCTGCAACCGAGATGGCGGAACGTCTACGTCGTGCCGGATTGGCTCCGAATGTCCGTCACCGTGATCTGGCGTCGCTGCCAAGGGACACGATCGAACGGCAGCGTGCGCCGGCGAGCGAGGACGAGTTGAACGGATGATTGGACTAGTGCTGGTAACCCATGGCCGACTGGCGACGGAGTTCGTCGTGGCGATGGAACATGTTGTTGGGCCGCAGGAAGCCATTGCCGCAATCTGCATCGGGCCGGACGACGACATGGAAGGACGCCGCAAAGATATTGCGAAGGCCATCCGCGAGGTCGACCGCGGCCAGGGCGTCATCATTCTGACCGACCTTTTCGGCGGAACGCCCTCGAACCTCGCCATCAGCCTGATGAAGAGCGAAAACATCGAGGTCATCGCCGGCGTGAACCTCCCGATGCTGATCCGGCTGGAAGGCGCCCGCAAGGTGATGCCGGTCCACGCCGCGGTCGCCGCCGCTCGTGAAGCGGGCCGGAAGTATATCTCGGTCGCCAGCGAGATCCTCGGGGAAGCCGCCGCTTGACGGCGCTCAGCCAAGAGGTCGCGATTACCAACAGACGCGGGCTCCATGCGCGGGCCAGCGCCAAGTTCGTCAATCTCGCCAGCGAACTGCCGGCGAAGATCGAGGTCGAGAAGGACGGCAATCGCGTCTGCGGCACGTCAATCATGGGCCTGATGATGCTCGGTGCGGCGATGGGCGATTCGATCATCATTCACTGCGATGGCGAAGACGCCGACGACGCGATGACGAAGCTGGTCGCACTCGTCGAGGAGCGGTTCGGGGAAGACTGATGCCTCGCGAGGTGACGGCTTTTTCGAACGCGACGGTCAAACTGCTCCGTTCGCTCCGGGACAAGAAGGCGCGTCGCGCCGAGGGTCTGTTTCTGGCCGAGGGACTTCGCATCTTGACCGAGGCCCGGGACAGCGGGCGGCTGCCGGAGATCGTGGCCTTTTCCGCCGAGGGCGCACGGCACCCCCTCGCCGGAGAAATCATCGCCGCGACGGAAGCGGCCGGCGGCGACGCGGTGCTGACGACGGCGGACATCCTCACCAAGATGAGCGGCAAGGACAATCCGCAGATGTTGCTCGGCGCCTATCGGCAACCGCCGACCGAGTTGTCGGCGATCGACCGGAGCGCGGCGCCGCTGTGGATCGTGGCCCAGGCCCTTCGCGACCCCGGCAACATCGGGACGATCCTGCGCACAGGCGACGCCGTCGGCGCCGGCGGATTGATACTGATCGACGACTGCGCCGATCCCTTCTCCGTCGAGGCGGTGCGGGCATCGATGGGCGCCTTGTTCACCCAGCGGATCGCGACGGCCCGCTGGCCGGAATTCGTCGAGTGGCTGCGGAGTGGCCCGGGGGAGCTCGTCGGCAGCAGCCTCAAGACCGATCACGACTATCTCGAGCCGCAATACGAACAGCCATGCTTCTTGGTGGTTGGCAACGAGCAGCAGGGGCTGCCTGCCAATTACGAAGCGGAATGCGATCTGCTGGTCAAAATCCCGATGGCGGGGCGCGCCGACAGCTTGAACGCGGCGATCGCTACTGCTGTCATGGCTTTCGCGATCAAGGCAAGCTGGCGCTAAGGAGATTGATATGCGGTTGCTGGCTGTCCTTCCCGTGGTTGTTCTCGCGAGTGCCTGTTACCCCATCCCGGGCCCGCCGCCCCCGCCCTACCACGCGGTCGGGACCGAGCCTTTCTGGAACGTGTTGATCGACGAGCGTGACGTCACGTTCACCCAACCCGACGCACAGCCGGTCCGCCAGCCGCGGCCGCGGCCGATCCATGGCGTCGCGGGCGAAATCTACCAGACGCCGCGCATCAACGTGAACATCGTGCACGCGCAGTGCAGCGACGGTATGAGCGACCGAGTGTACCCGGACAAAGTCCAGGTCACCGTCGATGGGCGCCGGTTCGAGGGCTGCGGCGGGCTTTGAATGCGAATTGATCGGGGCGAATGTTCCGAATGTTCACAGTGACGAGCTGTTTTGGCCGGAGTTTCCCCGATCAATAAGCGGGACCGGACACGACCAGCCGCAATCCTATTTTGCAAGCTCGCCTACTCGGCGGCGATCTGCGGCGTATCCTCCTCGTTCAGACCGAACTCGGCGTCGGCATAGCGCGGAAGCGCTTCGACCGGCGTCAGAACGTCGATGTCGCGGCGGCCTGGCTCGATGTTCAGCTCCCGAAACTTGCGTGCAGTGACCAGCGAGCGGGTCTCAAAGCTTGAGACGAAGCTGTTGTAATTATTGACTGCCGTAGACAATCCGCTGCCCACCTTGCGGAGATCGTCGGCCGCCTTGGCAAGGCGCTCGTAAAGTTCTTTGCCGAGCTCGCCGATCTGCCGCGCTTCCTTGGCGAGGCGCTCCTGCCGCCAGACGGCCGCCACGGTACGCGCGATGGCGATGAGGTTAGTCGGGGTCGCGAGCAGTACCTTCTTGTCGAACGCGTAATCCCAGAGATTCGGATCCTGCTCGAGCGCGGCGGTGAGAAAGTGCTCGCCGGGAATGAACATCACGACATAATCAGGCGCGTCGTCGAACTGCGACCAATAAGCCTTGGCGCCGAGCGTGTTGACGTGGGCGCGGATGGCTGTGGCATGCGCCGCGAGCGAACGGCCGCGGTCATTCTCGTCAACCGCGCCGAAGGCGTCCTGATAGTCGTTGAGCGAGACCTTGGCGTCGATCACCAGGCTTTGACCGCCGGGCACGCGCACGACAACGTCGGGACGGAGGCGCCCGCCCTCGCCGTCCGCGACGCTGACCTCGGTCGCAAAGTCGCAATGTTCGGACAGACCGCAGCTCTCCAGCACGTTGCGAAGCTGCTGCTCACCCCAGCGGCCGCGGGCCTTGGGCGCGTTGCGCAATGCATTGACCAGCTTGGCGGCTTCGGCGGAGACGCGCTCGGTGCCCGTGCGCATGGCCTCGATCTGGCCCGACAGCAGCCCGAAGGCGTCGCGGCGCTCGGCCTCCACCTTCTGCACCGTCGTTTCATAGCGTTCGAGGCGGTCGTGGACCGGCTGCAGCAATGCCCGCAGATTCTGTCCGCTATGCTCTTCCGATTGGCGGAACCGCTGGTCGGCACGCTTGAGGAAGCTCTCCTGCGCCTCGGCCAGGATCTTGTTGCTGATCTCGGAGAATTGCGCGGACAGCCCTTCCTTGGCCTCGATCAGTTCCTTAATCCGCGCTTCGAACCCGCGCTCGCGCTCGGCATGCGCTGCTTCCATGGCCGCGAGCCTCGTCGCTGCATCGCGATTGACGTCACGTTCCTTGACGACCCCGTCCAATTGCAAGCGCAGGGCGTCGACGGTGTGCGCAGCGCCGGCGGCCGCGCGGCTTCCGATCAGCCAGCCAATGGCCGCCCCGATGACAAGAGCGATAAGAAGAAAGATCAGCATGGCGGCAGTCATGACCGCGTACTCCCCGGAACATTTGGGGAACTTTACGGCAGCAGCGCTACTCGCTCAAGTCTACAAGCCGCTGTTTTCCACAGTCCTTTGCTCGGCGACGAACCTAATCACCATCTCATTGAACGTCCCGAGCGACGAGGACCAGAAGCCGCCGCTTGACCCATGGGCGGCGGACTCCTCGCAAAGCGCCTGCGCCTCGTCATAGCGTTGTGCCGCCAGAAGCGTCGCAACCCGGGTCACGAACCGTTGATCAGGCTTCCGGGAGCTATCGATCTGCTTCAGGAATTCGTCTGCCGTCCATTCGCGGGCGACCTCGTCAAGCGTTCGATCGGCGTGCTCGAGCAAGCGCCGCGCAATGTGGTCAACACCACCATCCTCGGAAACCTCGAATTCTTCCAAGATCAGGAGACCGCATTTCATCCAGCCGTAGGCACGAAACGACAGCGGCTGATCGCAAAGCTCGGGATGGCCGACGAGACACCAGAAGATGGGATCGATCGCCATCGGCTTGACCGAAACCCTCGCCCTCGTCCGTTCACGTAGGATGTCCGTCATTTCCTGGACGGACATGAACCAGCCACCGTCCTGCGCGAACAGGACGCCCTGGTTGGAACGCCAGCGCGTGCCCTTCGTGACAGTTCGACAGGCCTTGAAAAGTTCGCGGCGCTGGGCATGCCGGGACTTGGTGAATTCGCGTTTCGAAAGTTCCGCCATGTTCGCGCCTCGCCAACGCGGTGATGTAATGCGAAAGCGTAAATGAAGCCCTGCGCAGCGGGAACACAAGCTAGTCGATGCGGTTAGCCAGATGAGGAGATTTCAATGTCCATTCGCAAGATGATCGCGCTGCACCCGGCGAGCAAAGACCACAACAACCAGCCGCTGGGCGATGCCGTCCATCACCTGATGTATTGTTCGAAGATGTGCCTGAGCTGTGCGGACGCCTGCATGGCCGAGCCGATGGACATGACCCAGTGCATTCGCCTGTGCCTCGATTGCTCCGACATTTGTGAAGCGACGGCCCGGCTTGGGTTGCGGCGGACGGGCGACGATCAGCCGATGCTGCGCGAGCTGCTCGAATTGTGCGCGCGCATGTGCGAGCAATGCGCGGCCGAGTGCGAGAGCCACGACCACGAACATTGCAAGCTCTGCGCGCAAATCTGCCGCGAATGCGCGGAAGATTGCCGGAACGCGGCGGCTTCGCTGGCTTAAAAGTCGGACTTCCCGAAGCGCGCGACGCCCTGATTGATGCCGGGCGGGTCGAGCACGCTGACGTCGAGGTCGATCGGCTCACCGATCCAGTGACCCAGGTCCGTATGGTCGGCGAGGTCGTCGTCGGTCAGCGGGTGAACAAGCGCGCGGAGGCCCGACGCTTCGATCGTTGCGACGACGTGATCGCGTGCGGGCTCGAGAAAATGGATTTCATATTGAGGGATCGGATGCGGGCCGACGCCGCGGTCGGTCAGGCTGCCGACGAACAGTATCTGCGGATCATTGGTGAAGCCGGTACGCAGTCGGTCGGCTGCGGCCCGTTCCTCGGCTGAGTAGTAGATGTGCGCGTGATACGGCGCGTCAGCCAACTCAAGCGGCCTTTAAGTTGTTTTCTTTCCGCCACTTGGCGAGCTTCTTTAGTACCATGTCGCGCTTCAGACGCGAAAGGTGATCGATGAAGAGGACGCCGTTGAGGTGGTCCATTTCGTGCTGCAGGCAGACTGCCAGCAGTCCGTCGATCTCCTCCTCAAACTGATTGCCCTCGACATCGCGCCAGCGGGCGCGGATGCGGTCGGGGCGCATCACCTCGGCATATTGCTCGGGCACCGACAGGCAGCCTTCGGTGTAGGGCACCTCGCTGTCCGAGTGCCACAGGACCTCGGGATTGATGAAGACCTTCGGGTCGCGGACGGGCTCGCCGCCCTCTTCCTCAGGCTCCTGGAGGTCGATGACCAACAGGCGGATCGGCACGCCGACCTGCACTGCGGCAAGGCCGATGCCGGGGGCGTCGTACATCGTCTCGAACATGTCTTCGACGAGCGTCTTCAGCTCCGCATCGAAAGTCTCGACGGGCTTGCTGATCTGTCGGAGGACGGGGTCCGGGGTCTCGTAGATACGACGAATGGCCATACGTAAGATTTAGGCTTTCAGGTTGGGCGGTTCAAGCAATGGGACGGCGGGCACGCAGGGCCTGGGCGAGCGTCCCCTCATCGAGATAGTCAAGTTCACCCCCGACCGGAAGTCCGTGCGCCAACTGGCTGAGGCGAATGGGAAAGCTTTCGAGACGTTCAGCGACATAATGGGCGGTGGTCTGCCCCTCGAGCGTGGCGTTCATCGCCAGCACGACTTCGTCGATCCCGCCGGCGGAAACGCGGCGGACAAGCTGGTCGATGGCGAGATCCTCGGGCCGGACGCCTTCCAGTGCCGAGAGGCGGCCGCCGAGAACATGGTAGCGGCCGGGGAACAGCCGCGAGCGATCGAGGGCCCAAAGGTCGGCGACCTCCTCGACGACGCAAAGGGACTTTTCGTCGCGGCGGGGGTCACGGCAGATATTGCAGGGGTCGGAGGTGTCGACATTGCCGCAGATTGAGCAGGTCGACAGTTTCTGCGAAACGTTCTGGAGGGCGGACAGCAAGGGCTGCAACGCCGTCTCGCGCTTCTTCATCAGGTGCAGCACGGCACGCCGCGCCGAACGCGGTCCGAGCCCCGGCAGGCGGGCCAGCGCCTGGCTGAGCGCTTCGATCTCCTGTGACGCCATGGTCCGCACTCCTTGACCGCGCTTGCCCTGCCCCGCAAGTGCGGCGCCATGCGCATCATCTTCATGGGGTCGCCGGACTTTGCGGTGCCGAGCCTAAATGCCCTGCTGGAGGCCGGGCATGAGGTGGTGTGCGTCTATTCACAGCCGCCGCGGCCGGCAGGACGCGGCAAGGGTGACCGCAAGACTGCCGTGCATGAGCGAGCGGAGGCGCTGGGCATTGAGGTGCGGACCCCCCGCACGTTGCGCAATGAGGAGGAGCAGGAGCGGTTTCGAGCGCTCGGCGCGGATCTCGCGGTGGTTGCTGCCTATGGGCTGATCCTGCCGCGGCCGATCCTGGAGGCGCCGCGCATGGGGTGCATCAACGTGCACGCCTCCCTGCTGCCGCGCTGGCGGGGGGCGGCACCGATCCAGCGGGCGATCCTGGCGGGCGACGAGGTCAGCGGCGTGACCATCATGCAGATGGAGGAAGGGCTAGATACTGGGCCGATGCTGCTGACGCGCGAGCTGAGCCTTGAGAGCAAAAGCGCCGGCCAAGTGACGGAAGAGATGGCGAAACTTGGCGCTAATGCCTTGGTCGACTGGCTGGCGGAGCAGACGCTACCGACAGTGCAGCCTGAGGAGGGCGTGACCTACGCGGCCAAGATCGACAAGGCCGAAGCGCGGATCGACTGGTCACGGAGCGCGGTCGAGATCGAGCGGCAGGTGCGCGCGTTCAACCCGGTGCCGGGCGCCTGGTTCGAAGCCAATGGCGAACGGATCAAGCTGTTGCGGGCGGAGGTGGTGGAAGGTGCTGGCGCACCGGGCGAGGTCTTGGACGATCAGCTGACGATCGCCTGCGAAGACGCGGCACTTCGGCCCTTGTCAGTCCAGCGCGCGGGACGTGCCGCTATGACTCCGGGCGAACTGCTTAGAGGCTTCCCCATCTCGAAGGGCACCATCCTCCCGTGACACGCTGGAGGTTGACGGTCGAATATGACGGCGGGCCGTTCATGGGTTGGCAGCGGCAGGACCATGGGCCGTCGGTGCAGCAGACGTTGGAGGAAGCGCTGCAGCGGATGACCGGTGAGCAGGCGCAGGTGCTGGCCGCGGGTCGGACGGACGCGGGAGTGCATGCGCTGGCCATGACGGCTCACGTCGACGTCGTGACGTCACTTACGCCGCATCGGCTTCGCGAGGGATTGAACGCGCTGGTACGGCCGCAGCCCGTATCGGTGCTTGAGGTCGAGACGGTTGCGGACGACTGGCACGCACGTTTCTCATGCGTGGGTCGGCGCTATTTGTACCGCATTCTCAACCGGCGGGCGCCGCCGGCGCTGGATGCGGGACGGGTGTGGCATATTGGCGTGCCGCTGGAGCTAGAAGCGATGCAGGCGGGCGCGGCGCACCTGGTCGGGCGGCACGACTTCACCACGTATCGGTCGGCGCAGTGCCAGTCGGAAAGTCCGGTGAAGACGCTCGACCGGCTGGAGGTCAGTCGGGTGGGCGAAGAGATCCATGTGACCGCGGCCGCACGAAGCTTCCTGCACCATCAGGTGCGGTCGATGGTCGGGTGCCTGGCGATGGTCGGGCGCGGGCAGTGGCAGCCCGATGACATCCGCATGGCGCTGGAGGCGCGGGATCGCGCGGCGCTGGGGTTCAATGCGCCGCCGCAGGGTCTCTATTTCGTCGAGGCGATCTACCCCTAAACGAGGATTTCCCGAGCTGCGGGGCGGCTTTCCCAGCCTTGCGGGCTCGCGCTGAGGCCATAGGCGCCCGCGCAGAATACGGCGATCACGTCGCCGACGTCGGCGCGCGGCAGGCTGACGTTATCGCCGAGCACATCGAACGGCGTGCACAGGCAGCCCGCGACGGTCACCGACTCCTCGGGCTCGACACCGAAGCGATTGGCGACAGCGATGGGGAAATTGGCCATACCGCGCTCGCCCAGGCTGCCGGTCGCGCCGATCAGATGATGGCCCCCGCCATCGGTGGTCAGGAAAGTGTGGCCGCAGCTTTCAGTGCGGTCGACAACGCGGGTCAGGTAGACGCCACTCTCCCCGACCAGCCAGCGGCCGAGCTCGATCGTGAAGCGGGTCGTGGCGAGCAGCGGCGGCGCATTGCACAGGGTATGATTGAGTGCGGCCGCGACCCGGTCGATGTCGAGCGGCTCGTCCCCCGGGCGACAGGCGATGTCGAAGCCACTGCCGAGGTTCAGCTCCGGAAGCGGCAGGCCGATGACGTCGGCGATTTCGCCCGCCTGGGCGACGGTCAGGCGGTGGATTTCGGACAGCGCTTCGGCGTCCAGGCATTGCGCGCCGCCAAACATGTGCAGGCCGCGCCAGTCGACGTCGGCCTCCAGCAGGCCCTGCACGAGGCCCGGCACGCGCTCGGCATCGACGCCGAACGGGCTGGCCTCGCAAACAAGCGTCACGGCGCCCGCTTCGATGCTGTAGGGCGGCGTGACGCGGACCGAGATGCGCGGCTGGATGCCGACGCGTTCGGCGGCGCGGATCGCGCGTTCGGCTTCGCCTTCACTCTCGACGCTGATCGTTGCACGGGCGATGACCGCCACCTCAAGCTCCTCGGGCAGCTTACCGGGACCGGCGAAATTGATCGGGATGCCCGCTAGCTTCGCATCCTGAAGGCGGCGCAATTCGCCCTTTGAGACGATGCGGAAACCGTCGACGTATCTACCGAGGAATTCGAGCAACGGCTCGTAAGGATTTGCCGTCACTGAATAATGGAGCGCGATGCCGTCGGCCATCGCGCCCTTGAAACGGGCAACCTGTGCGCCGACGATATTGTTATCGTAGACGAACAGCGGGGTGCCGCCCGCCTCCTCGATGAGCTCGTCCGCGGCAATGCCGCCGATCATCAGCTGGCCGTCGTCGCGGGCTTCGAAATAGGGCGGGATCGGTCCGACTGGCTTCAACTGCGATCCCCCTCCCCGTGAACCGTGCTATTCGGCGGCGATCGCCTCATATTCCTGGGCGGCCAGATATTTCTCCGCGTCGAGGGCGGCCATGCAGCCGGTGCCGGCGGCGGTGACCGCCTGGCGGTAGATTTTGTCCATGACGTCACCGCAGGCGAACACCCCGTCGACGCTGGTGCGCGTGGTGCCCGGTTCGACGAGGATATAGCCGTCGTCGTCCAGCTTGAGCTGGCCGTTGAAGAGTTCGGTCGCGGGCTGGTGACCGATGGCGACGAACGCGCCTTCGCATTCGACGCGACTGACTTCGCCCGTCCGTTTATTGCGGATGTCGAGGCCGACCAGCGCCTCCGGCTGCCCGCCGCCGACGAACTCGATGACTTCGCTGTCCCAAATGATGTTGACGTTGGGGTGGGCGAACAGGCGGTCCTGAAGGATTTTCTCGGCACGGAGCGAATCGCGGCGGTGGATCAGGGTGACGTCGTGGCTGTGATTGGTGAGGTAGAGTGCTTCTTCCACCGCGGTATTTCCGCCGCCGATCACCGCGACCTTCTTGCCCCGGTAAAAGAAGCCGTCGCAGGTGGCGCAGGCCGAGGCCCCCCTGCCCTTCATATGCTCTTCGGACGGCAGCCCCAGCCACTTGGCCTGGGCACCGGTGGAGATGATGAGGCTGTCGGCGAAAAATTGCGCGCCGCTGTCGCCGGTCAGGCGGAACGGACGGCGCGACAAATCGACCGAGCTGATATGATCCCATACGACCTTGGTGCCGACATGCTCGGCCTGCGCCTGCATTTCTTCCATCAGCCACGGGCCCTGGATGACGTCACGGAAGCCGGGATAATTTTCCACGTCCGTCGTGGTCGTGAGCTGGCCGCCGGGCTGGATCCCCTGGATCACGACGGGGCCGAGGCCCGCGCGCGCCGCGTAAATGGCTGCGGTGAGGCCGGCCGGCCCGGAGCCGAGCACGGCCACCCGCGTAGAAATGCTGTTCGTCATCGAACAACATCTAAGCGGCGTGACGCCACGCCGCAATGGCGGTTACCGGCGGTTAAACGGCCCGGCGGCCGGTGACGAAGTTCCAGATCACGACGATCACGGCGATGACCAGCAGCAGGTGGATGAGACCTCCGCCGACGTGGACAACGAACGCGCCCAATACCCATAGGATGAACAGGATGATGGCGATGGTCAGGAGCATGGCGGCCTCGTTTTCTGAGTTCGGATACGGTCGCGTAACCAACGCGCGGGAGTGCCGGTTCCGTTAACTAAAGTCCATCGAGCGAGAGCTTTGCTCAGGGCAGCGCCTTGGGACACGGTTTCTCCGGAGCCGAAAGCCAGCGGACCACAGTCCCACCTTCCAGCGGTCCCGGGCCTGGGCCGCCGTTTGAAATCAGAATCTGTCCGTTGGGTTGAGCGTGGCCCTGCCAATTGTGGAACAGCCCACGTACCGTAACCATTCGAAGACTGTCGGCCTTCGTAATACTCGGGAACCGCTCCCAATCAACCCAAATCGCGGTTCTTTCGGCTCCGCGACAATAGGTGCCATAGCTTTGATGCAAACCGTTATTTTCCCGGCCCGAGACGAGCAATCCGGTGACCTCAACCTCTTTGCCATCAAAGGCTGCCGGATTAGCTGCAATACTCGCTGGATTGACTCTCACCGGGCCCGACTCTCGACCGATTGACGAGTTCATCGAACAGCCCGCGACCAGCAGGCACGAGGTCAACATGAAAGCGTTGCGCATAGCTGACGGTGTAACAGCTATTGCACCGCGCACAATCAAACGAGGCGTGACTGCTCTACCGCCGCGCCGATGAACCCGGCGAACAGCGGATGCGGTTCGAACGGGCGGCTTTTCAGTTCCGGGTGAAACTGGACGCCGATGAACCACGGATGGTCGGGACGCTCGACGATTTCCGGCAGGGCGCCGTCGGGCGACATGCCGGAGAAGATCAGGCCGCCATTCTCCAGCGCCTCGCGATAGTGGACGTTGACCTCATAACGGTGGCGATGCCGCTCGCTGATCGTGTCGGTGCCGTAGATCGAACGGACGACGCTGTTGCCGTCGAGCTTCGCCGGATAGGCCCCGAGCCGCATGGTCCCGCCGAGGTCGCCGCCGGCGGCGCGCTTCTGCAACCCCTCCTCGCTCATCCACTCGGTGATCATGCCGACCACGGGTTCCGAGGTCTCGCCAAACTCGGTCGTCGACGCCTCGGCGATGCCGGCGACGTTCCGTGCTCCCTCGATGCAGGCCATCTGCATGCCAAGACAGATGCCGAAGAAGGGTATTTCGCGCTCACGGGCAAACTTCACGGATGCGATCTTGCCCTCGCTGCCGCGCTCGCCGAAGCCGCCGGGGACAAGGATGCCATGCAGCGGCTCGAGCTCGGCCGCGATCTCCGCGTCGGGATGCTCGAAGAGTTCGGCATCCAGCCACTGGATGTTGACCTTGGCACGGTTGGCGATGCCGCCGTGAACCAGCGCCTCGCGCAGGCTCTTATAGGCGTCGGGTAGTCCGACATATTTGCCGACGACGCCGATCGTGACCTCGCTGTCCGGGTGGTCGATGGCGTCCATGACGGCGTTCCAGCGAGTCATGTCTGGCGGCGGCGCATCCTCGATTCCGAACGCGTAAAGGACTTCGTCGTCCAGGCCTGCCTGATGATATTGCAGCGGCACGTCGTAGATGTTGCGCGCGTCGAGCGCGGGGATGACCGCCGACTTCCGGACGTTGCAGAAGAGCGCGATCTTCTCGCGGTCGCTGTCGGGCAGCGGACGGTCGCAGCGGCATAGCAGGACTTCCGGCTGAACGCCGAGGCTGGCGATCTCCCGCACCGACTGCTGGGTCGGCTTCGTCTTCAGCTCGCCCGCCGCGGCGATCCACGGCACGAGCGTCGTGTGCACGCTGACCGAATTGCCCCGACCGAGATCGTTGCGGAGCTGCCGGATCGATTCGATGAACGGCAGGCTTTCAATATCTCCGACGGTACCGCCGATCTCGCAAATGACGAAATCGAGCCCTTCCACGTCGGCGAGCGCGAATTCCTTGATGGCATTGGTGACGTGCGGGATGACCTGCACGGTCGCGCCAAGATAGTCGCCGCGGCGCTCCTTCGCGATGATGTCGCGGTAAATGCGGCCGGTGGTGATATTGTCCGACTGGCGCGCCGAGACGCCGGTGTACCGCTCGTAATGGCCGAGATCGAGATCGGTCTCGGCGCCGTCGTCGGTAACGAAGACCTCCCCATGCTGATACGGGGACATCGTCCCCGGATCTACGTTGAGATAGGGGTCGAACTTTCGAATGCGGACCTTGTAGCCACGCGCCTGGAGAAGCGCCCCGAGGGACGCCGAAAGCAAGCCTTTTCCAAGCGAGGAAACCACGCCGCCGGTGACAAAAATGAACCGCGCCATGGGTGTCGGGGCTTAGGGGGTGTTGGCGCGACGGCGCAACCCGCCGCGTGAAATAAATTCGTGGAAAGCGTCGCTTATTGGGCGAGCGGGACCGCTGGCGCGGATTGGTTCTGCGTCGCCGGCGCGGTCGGCGTCGGCTGCACCGGCCGCGTGTCCTGGACCGGCGCGGTCTTGCCGGCAAGCGAGGTATCGATCTTCGCCGGTTCACGCGATGCGCCGGCAATGGCGGCCATGACGATCGACAGGACGATGAATGCACCGCCGAGAACGGCGGTTGAGCGGGTAAGAAAATCGGCCGCGCCGCGCGCAGTCATGAAGCCCGAAGAACTGCCACCGACGCCAAGTCCGCCACCTTCAGACCGCTGCATCAAGATAACGGCAACGAGGGAAGCAGCGATCAGCGATTGAACTATCAGCAAAAAGGCGAACATGTCTGGCTTTCGGGAAAAGGAATTCGCGCGGCGACTTAGGCGATTGATGCCCGTGCTTCAACCGCTGCGGCCGCCGCCACGATCGGCAGGAAGTCCGCAGCCTTGAGGCTGGCGCCGCCCACGAGCGCCCCATCCACATCGGCGATAGAAAAGATTTCGGCTGCGTTGGAGGCTTTGACCGAGCCGCCGTAGAGGATGCGAATTTCCTGACCGCCGTCGCCGAAGCGTTCGACCAGCTTGCCGCGGATTGCCGAATGCATCTCGCCGATTTCGGCGACAGTCGGGATTTTGCCGGTGCCGATGGCCCAAATGGGTTCGTAGGCGATGGCAAGTTCGGCACTACCGGACAACTCCGCCGGGAGCGAACCATCGAGCTGAGCAAGCACCGTCCGCACGGCGTCACCAGCCTCGCGCACCTCCAGGCTCTCGCCACAGCAAAGGATCACGTCGAGACCGATGGCTAACGCAGCTTCAGCCTTCGCGCGGACATCCTCATCGCTTTCGCGCTGAGCATCCCGACGTTCGCTGTGCCCAACGATCGTCAGCGTCGCGCCCGAATCCTCCAGCATGTGGGCCGAGGTGCAGCCGGTGTGTGCACCTTTTTCCGCATGGTGAACGTCCTGGCCACCGATTGCGAAGCCCGGCACCGCCTTGACGGCTCGCTCGATCAGGATCGCGGGAAGGCAAAGCGCGACGTCGACACCGCGATACTGGCGCGCTCCGTCGGCGATGGCGCCGAGTTCGGCGAGATCCGCCGACAGGCCGTGCATCTTCCAATTGCCGGCTACGAGCTTCTTCATCATGCGCACACTCCCCTGCTAGGCCGCCCGTAGCGGCGCCGCTTGATGCGTGCCACCCCCGCCCCTAAAGCACCCCGCAACTTTCATTCCGCACGCGGGACCCAATGCTCTCCTTCTTCCGTCGCCTTTCAAAATCCAAGGTCGGTACCGGCATCATGGCGATCATCCTGATCGCCATCCTCGCCGGTTTCGCCATCGCCGACATTTCCAACTTCGGTTCTGGCAAGATTGGTCTGGGCGGAAGTAGCGGCGCGCTGGCCACGGTCGGCAACCAGGACGTCAGCGATCGGGAAGCGAGCGAGGCCATGCAGCGGCGGCTGCAGGAAGCGCGGCAGCAGCAGCCGACCGCGGATTATGCGAGCATCATTGGTGACCTGCCCGCGATCATCAGCGCGCTGCTGGATCAAAGCACGATGCTGGCCGCCGCCGACAAATATGGTTTCCCGCTGTCGAAGCGGATGGTCGACGCCGAAATCGCGCAGCTGCCAAACACCAAGGGGCTTGACGGCAAGTTTAGCGAGCAGGCTTATCAGCAGTTCCTGGCGCAGCAGCGTCTGACGGATCCGCAGGTTCGCCGGATTCTTACCGGCGGCTTATTGCAGCGGCTGATGCTGACGCCGATCGCAACCAACGCACGCGTTCCGGTCGGCATGGCGACGCCCTACGCTTCCCTGCTGCTCGAGGCACGCGAAGGCGAAGCCGCGATCGTGCCGACCGAGTTGTTCAAGGCGGGCCTGAAACCGACCGACGCCCAGGTCCAACAATTCTACACGGCCAATCGCGCGCGCTACGCGATCCCGGAACAGCGTGCCCTGCGCATCGCGCGGATCGGACCGGAACAGGTCGCGGGCATTACTGCGACTGACAAGGAAATCAGCGACTATTACAACGCCAACAAAACCACTTACGCGCCGAGCGACACGCGCTCGCTTAGCCAAGTGGTGGTACCCGACCAGGCGACGGCCAATGCGATCGCACAACGCGCCAAGGGCGGCCAGGCGCTGTCGGCAGCTGCGGCCCCCGCCGGTGCCAATGCAGCGTTGACGACCCTGCAGGATCAAAGCCGGGCCGCTTACGCAAGCGTGGCGGGAAATAAGACTGCAGAAGCTGTATTCGCGGCCTCCAACGGAGCAATCGTTGGCCCGGTCCAGTCGGATTTTGGCTGGGTCGTCGTGAAAATCGACGGCGTCAAAGCCGGCGGTGGCAAGACGATCGAGCAAGCGCGGACCGAAATCGCGGCAAAGCTGAACGCCGACAAGCGCAAGGCCGCAATGGAAGATCTGGTCGACAAGGTGCAGACCGCCTTGGATGACGGAAGCAACTTCGCGGAGGCTGTCGCGGCCGCCAAGCTGCCGATCGTCACGACGCCGTTGATCGCGGCAAACGGGACATCTCGCGTCGACGGATCGTACAAGGCGCCGCCAGAGCTCGCCCCGGCATTGAAGACCGGCTTCGAAATTGCCCCGAACGATCCGCCGGAGATTGTCGCGCTAACGGGTGACTCAGGCTATGCTGTCGTATCGCCGGGCCAAGTGGTGCCCGCTGCCCCCGCCCCGCTGGCGAGCATCCGCGAACGCGTTGCGACCGACTGGATCGCTGACCAGGCCAACAAGAAGGCCGAAGCCGTGGCGAAGCAGATTGCGGACCGTGCCAACGCGGGAGCCTCGATGGCCGACGCGGTCAAGGCCGCGGGTGTTGCGCTGCCGCCGTCGCGGTCCATTGCGGCGCGCCGCATCGAAATCTCGGATCAGCGCGGCAACGTTCCGCCGGCGATGAAGGTGCTTTTCACGGTCGCGGCAGGCAAGGCGCGGATGATGGCCAACCCTGCTGGTGGTGGCTACTTCATCGTCAAGACCAACAAGATCACGCCGGGGAACGCACTCAGCGCGCCGCAGCTGATCACTCAAGTTCAAAGTGAACTGGGCGATGCTGCTGCTCAAGATTATGCCGAGCAGTTTACGGCGGCGCTACGCAAGGAGATGGGTGCCAAGCGTAACGAGAATGCGATTGCGGCGTTCCGTACGCGGCTGCTGACCAGTGGCAACTAATGTGGCGGCTTGACCGCCACTTCTTTGTTTCCTAAAAGTTCCCCGTTCGTTCCTGAAGGGGTTCACGGCCATGCTCACCGCCAAGCAGCGCGAATTGCTGCTCTTCATCGATGACCGGCTCAAGGACAAGGGGATCAGTCCCAGTTTCGACGAGATGCGCGAGGCTCTGGACCTGAAGTCCAAGTCCGGTGTGCATCGGTTGATCTCGGCGCTGGAGGAGCGTGGCTTTATCCGCCGCCTGGCCAACCGGGCGCGGGCCCTAGAGGTGGTGAAGCTACCGGAAGCACGGCCATCGGCAACGGTGACACCAATCCGCCCGGTGACTGCGGCGCCTGCCAACGACACGCTCGAAATCCCCATGCACGGCAAGATTGCCGCGGGCACACCGATCGAGGCGCTGCAGGGCACGGAAAGCTTTGCGGTCCCGGCGGCTTTGCTCGGCACAGGCGAGCATTACGCGCTGGAAGTCTCCGGAGACTCGATGGTCGACGAGGGCATCCTGGACGGCGACTTCGCGTTGATCCGCAAGGTCGATGTCGCGCATGACGGCGAAATCGTCGTGGCGCTGATCGACGAGGAAGAAGCGACGCTCAAGACCTTCCGCCGCGAGGGCAGCATGATCCGCCTCGACCCCGCGAACCGCAATTACGAGCCACAGCGCTACGATCCCCGCCGCGTGCGCATCCAAGGCCGTCTTGCCGGCCTCATCCGCCGTTACTGAGGTGAGCGGGCCGCGAATCGATTATGTCGAATTGCCGAGCGCGACCGCGCATGAACTGACGCGCGCTTTCTATTCGAAGGCCTTCGGATGGACATTCACGGATTACGGTCCGGAATATGCGGCAACGACGAACGGCGTGACGGACGTGGGCTTGCAGGGTGACCGGAGCGAAGCGCTCTCGGCCCCGCTACCCGTCATCCGCGTCGATGACCTGGACGCGGCGTTCAAGCAGGTTGCCGATGCCGGCGGAGTGATCGCCAAGTCGATATTTGAATTTCCCGGTGGCCGCCGGTTTCATTTTATCGATCCATCCGGAAGCGAACTCGCGGTCTGGAGCGCAACCTAAACTCGACCGGACGCGAAGCCCATGGATGATCGCCGACGCGTTCGGCGACCGTCGCAACGTGAGGCTGTTCTCCCAGTGTGACGGCGAGCCCGCCGGTCCGGGCGAGGGCCGTGGCATCCAGTTTAAGCCAGCGCGGTGCGCAAGCCCGCGGCAGGCGACGGTCAGACACGACGATGTCGGCGGTCGCGCAGGCCCGAGTGATGGCTGTCCAATCGATCCGTGTCGCTGAACGGGTAGCGAGCAGGCGCCAGGCGGCCCCGTCCTTTTGGATTGTCGACATGCAGGCGTCGTAGGTGCAATCGCTCCTCGCTTGCTCATCAATGGCGCTGGGGTCTCCATCGTAGCCAGAGGCTTCCGCCAGCAGGCTGCGAACATAATCGCCGGCGCGGTCCCGCAAGATAAAGACCTCGCCGGCGTCTGCAATCGCCAGGTGACGCCCGTCGCCAGTAATCAGCAGATCGGGCGCAGGGGCCGCTAATGCTCCCGCCGCGCCCACCGCGACGGGGATGAGGCCCCATCGGCGTGCGTGAGTGGTCCAGAGGCAAATCCAAAGACCGCCCCCGACCATCAGCGCATACGACCATGCCGGCATGGACGGCATCATCGCGATGGCGCCGCGTGCGGAGCCGACCCAATGCGCCAGCGCGAGCAAGGTCTTGATCGACAGACCGCACAGAAACCACAACAGCCGTCCCAGCCCGACGCCATCGAGCGCCAGGGCCGCCGCTTCGAACGGCATAATTAGGAACGTGGTCAGGGGAATTGCCACGATGTTGGCGCCAACACCGTAGAGCCCCGCGCGATGGAAGTGGAACAGGGCGATGGGAATAAGCGCGCATTCGACCGCGAGACCCGTCGCGACGATGCCGAGCAGGCTTCGCCCAATCCGCGCAACCAACCCCTCCTCGCGCCGCTCGAGCAATCGACGCGCCCAGGGGGCAGAGTGAAAAGCGACGATCGCGGTCACGGCCGCAAAACTCATTTGGAAACTTGGCCCGGCCAATGCTTCCGGGCGAAAAAGAAGAACGACGAGCGCGCCGGTGGCGATCAGGCGGATGCTGATGGCCTCCCGGCCCAATGCGATCCCGGCGAGGACCAGCAGCGCGGCGACACAGCTCCGGACGGTCGGCACCTGCGCCCCGGTGAGCACGGTGTAGCCGATGCCCGCCACAGCCCCGACAGCGGCCGCAACGAGGACTAGGTTAAACCGAAGCGCGAGCCGTTCGCTCAAGGCGAGCAACTTGAGGGTCAGGAACATCGCGAAGGCGACGACGGCGGCGATGTGCAGGCCGCTGACCGACAACAGGTGCGTGAGGCCGCTACGCCGCATGGCGTCGGCGTCCTCCTGGTCGACCGCATTCTGGTCCCCGGTCGCCATCGCGATGGCGATCCCGGCGTCGTTGCCGGGCAAGCGCCCCATGATGTGGCGGCGAAGGCGGTCGCGGACATGATCGAGGCCGTGCGGCTGGGCGGCTTTAACAACCGTGACCGGACCCAGTGTCTTGCCGACCGCGCCGATGCCCTTGAACCAGGCATCGCGAGCGAAGTCGTAGGTTCCCGGCAGCGCCATCGGCGGCGGCGGCGCGAGGCGCGCGCGTAGGTCCACGACCGCTCCCGGCGCGATGCCCGCGGGGGATTTGTCTTCGTCGAGCGATACGCGGACCGTCGGCGGGAGCCCTGGCGTCGCGGGCTTGAGCAGCAAGCGGACAGTTTCCCGCGCGGCGAGGTGGTCGACGGCCGAGACGGTCGCGGTGAATTGAACCACCTGCGGCCGGTCGAGGCGTGGCGATGCGACCCAGGCCGAGCGTGCCCAGACGAGTGCGCAGCCGCTCGCCGCGGCAAATGCGAACCAGGCGATTGCCCGCCCGCTCCGCTCCCGCCCAATGGCCAGACCGATCAGTGCAAGAGCGAGCGAAACACAAAGGAATGCCTGCCAGCCAAGTGGCCCACCAATGACGAACCAGGCCGCGATGCCTGCCCCGAAGCCGACGACGAACCAGGGCGGTAATTGAGCGCGCTCCGCCTCGAGGAACCGTTCGACTTCCCCGTGAAGCGCGGAAATCCGCGTCTTCCAAAAGCTCCGAGCACGCTGTGGAAGAGGCGCTTCCCCTATGTTAGGGGCGCTCGTCCGTTGCATTGCAGCATAGAGAGAAGAGCAAAGCGCCGCCCGGCGCAAGCGAGAAACTTTTGGCCGATCAAAACAACCGTCCCGTCGTCACCCGCTTCGCCCCCTCGCCGACCGGCTATCTCCACATCGGGGGTGCCCGGACGGCGCTATTCAACTGGCTCTACGCCCGGCACCGCGGCGGCAAGTTCCTGCTGCGCATCGAGGATACCGACAAGGCGCGGTCGACCAAAGAAGCGATCGACGCGATCCTGGACGGGATGAACTGGCTCGGGCTCGATTGGGACGGCCACGAATATTATCAGTCGCAATTCTGGGCGCGGCACGCCGAGGTGGCGCATCGCCTGCTGGAGCGCGGTGCGGCCTATCGCTGCTACATGACGCAGGAGGAGCTGGCCGCCCAGCGCGAGCAGGCGCGTGCGGAGCGCAAGCCGTTCCGCATCGACAGCCCCTGGCGCGAGGTCAGCGAGCAGCAAGGTGACACGCCGTTCGTCATCCGCCTGAAGGCGCCGCGCGAGGGCGAGACGGTGATCGACGACGAGGTCCAAGGCCGCGTGACGGTGCAGAACGTCGAGCTGGACGATTTCGTGCTGCTCCGCTCGGACGGCACCCCCACGTACATGCTGGCGGTGGTGGTGGACGATCACGACATGGGCGTCACCCACGTCATCCGCGGTGACGACCATCTCAACAACGCCTTCCGGCAGCTGGCGATCATCCGCGCCATGGGCTGGCCCGAGCCGACCTATGCGCACGTGCCGCTGATCCATGGGCCTGACGGGGCCAAGCTCAGCAAGCGCCACGGCGCGATGGGCGTCGACGCATATCGCGACGAGCTGGGCCTGCTGTCGGAGGCGGTGAACAATTACCTGCTGCGGCTCGGCTGGGGTCACGGCGACGATGAGATCATTAGCCGCGAGCAGGCCATCGAATGGTTCGACCTGCCGCAGGTTGGGAAATCGCCGTCGCGCTTCGACTTCAAGAAGCTAGAGAACCTCAATGGTCACTACATCCGCGAGGCGGACGATGCACGGCTCGCGGATCTGGTCGCCCCTCGCCTGCCCGGGGCCGACAACGCGCTGCTGATCAGGGCCATGCCGGAGCTGAAGGCCCGTGCGCACACGCTCAACGAGCTCGCCGAGGGCGCGCGCTTCCTGTTCGTCCAGCGCCCGCTGGACGTGGACGAGGCTGCGTCCGCATTGCTGACGCCCGATGCCCGCAAAATCCTCGGCGCGGCGCATGCCAAGCTCGGTGCACTTGCGGAATGGGAACCGGCAGTCCTAGAGGCTGCCATCCGCGAGATCGCCGAGGAGAATGGCGTGAAGCTGGGCAAGCTCGCCCAACCGCTTCGCGCCGCACTCACCGGACGCACCACCTCTCCGGGAATTTTTGACGTACTGGCGCTGCTAGGCCGCGACGAAAGCCTCGCCCGCATCGCCGACCAGATGGAGCCGACTGAATGACCGACAAGACCGCGACCCTGAACGTTGGGGACGATAGCGACCAGTTCCCGGTGCTCGACGGCTCCGTGGGTCCTGAAGTCATCGATATCCGCAAGCTCTACGGCGAAACTGGTAAGTTCACCTACGATCCGGGCTTCACGTCGACTGCCGCGTGCAAGAGCGCGATCACTTATATCGACGGGGAACAGGGCATCCTGCTCCACCGCGGTTATCCGATCGATCAGCTCGCCGAGAATTCGAGCTTCATGGAGGTCGCCTACCTGCTGCTGAACGGCGAGCTGCCGAAGAAAACCGAGCTCGACAATTTCAGCTACACGATCAGCCGGCACACCATGCTGCATGAGCAGCTGGCGACCTTCTACCGCGGCTTCCGGCGCGATGCGCACCCGATGGCGATCATGATCGGCGTCGTTGGTGCGCTGTCGGCTTTCTATCACGACAGCACCGACATCACCGACCCGGAGCAGCGCATGATCGCGTCGCACCGTCTGATCGCCAAGATGCCGACGATCGCGGCGATGGCCTACAAATATTCGATCGGCCAGCCGTTCATGTATCCCGAGAACAAGCTGTCCTACACGGGCAACTTCCTGCGGATGACGTTCGGTGTGCCGGCCGAGCCCTATGAAGTGAACCCGATCATCGAAAATGCGATGCGGCGGATCTTCATCCTGCATGCCGACCACGAGCAGAATGCGTCGACGTCCACGGTCCGTCTGGCGAGCTCGTCGGGTGCTAATCCCTTCGCGTGCATCGCGGCGGGCATCGCCTGCCTGTGGGGCCCTGCGCACGGCGGTGCGAACGAGGCCGCGCTAAACATGCTGCGCGAGATCGGCGACGTGAAGCGGATCCCGCAATATATCGCCCGTGCGAAGGACAAGGACGATCCGTTCCGGCTGATGGGCTTCGGGCACCGCGTTTACAAAAACTTCGACCCGCGGGCGAAGGTGATGAAGGCAACGGCGGACGAGGTGCTGAAGGAGCTCAACATCTCAGATCCCGTGCTCGACGTTGCCAAGGAGCTCGAGCATATCGCGCTAAACGACGAATATTTCATCGAAAAGAAGCTCTACCCGAACGTCGATTTCTATTCGGGTGTGATCCTCAATGCGATCGGCTTCCCGACCGACATGTTCACGGCGCTCTTCGCACTTGCCCGCACCACGGGCTGGGTGGCGCAGTGGAACGAGATGATCGCCGATCCCGACCAGAAGATCGGTCGTCCGCGTCAGCTCTATATCGGCGCCACGCAGCGGGATTACGTCCCCGTCGACAAGCGTTAAGCGCTCGGCAGGCTCAGCGAAAAGCGCGCACCTTCACCGGGCGCGCTGTCGAGTGTCACGTCTCCACCGAGCGAACGCGCCAAGCGGCGCGAAATGGCGAGGCCAAGCCCGGCTCCGTCCTCTTTCGCGCGGGCGCGCTCAAAGCGCTCGAAAATGCGTTCGCGGTCTTTCTCGGCTACGCCCGAACCCTCGTCCGTCACGGTAACGCGTGCGAATTCGCCGTCGGTTCCGAAAGCGAGATGGATACGGCCACCAGGTGGCGAGTGACGAATGGCATTGCCGATAAGGTTCACGAGAATCTGAATCACCGCGCGTTCCTCGCCACGCGCGGACAACGAGCTTCCCCCGTCAACCATGATTTGAAGATCGGCGGCTTCAGCGGATGACTCCAGCAAGACTACCGCTTCGGCCGCGAGCGCGGTGAGGTCGATCGTGCGCTCGGATTCTACCTGCTCGTGGCCCATTGACGACAGCACGGACAGAAGATGTCGAGCGGCACCCGCGATGTCCGTTCCATAATTCGCATAGTCGCTACGAAGGGGGCCTTCCGACCGTTCAACGATCCGCTCCGCGCTTTCGATGATGCGGTCGAGTGGCGAACGAAGGACCTCGTCGAGCGCCAGATCAAATGCCTCTGCGGAAGCCTTGGGCGATTTTTTAATATCTGCTGACTCGGCGCTGCCGCGAAAGCCGGCAAAGGACCCGTCGTCCGCGGCGACGATCTGTCCGTCCAGCACCAGGCTTCGACCTTCGCCGACACGGCTGTGTGCGTGCTGACCCGTGAATGCGCGCCGCGCCGCGAGGGCGCTGATGAGCGGCATGTCACCGTTTTCGTCCTCATCGAACCGGAGGATGCGCGTGAGCGGCTGACCTGCAACGTCGGCGGCTTCGACGCCGAGCAACTCGGCAAGGTCGCCGGATACAGAGATAATTCGCAATTCCGCGTCGGTGACCCATTCGGTTCGGACTGGCGCTGTGTCGGAATCGACAGCGCCGAGGATTGCCGCCAGTCGCGGAGCAGCGGGCGCGCGGGAAACCCATCCCTCAAGGGACAGCATCACATCCTCGCCGTCCGGCGTGGCGCGTACCCATAATTCGATGTCGTGATCGGCAGATGCCGCCAGAGCCGGACGGGCGACCGCGGTGCCCAGTTTGCGCGCCAGCGCGGCGACCGCAGCAATTTGCGGCAAGGCCAGGGGCTCATTCATCGCGGCACCAGCCCCAACCTGTAAGGTTTCGAGCTCGGGATCCGCCGCAATCAAACGCCCGGTGCGATCGAGGCGTCCTCCGACAGGACGCGGCTCTGAAGGTGCGCTAGCCACGGCCAAGGCCCAAACAGTCGACGGCCGCTCGATAGGCCGGATCTGCATCCAGCCAGGATCGGAGAGTATCGACGTCGCTTGTGGTCATTGCATCAAAAAGGACGATTGCCTCACCCGCATCCGCCACGCCGAGCAAATCCCCAATCCCGGCGAGTAGGGAGGAAGCAAAGTTCCGCGAGACCTCTGCTTGACGCAATAGGCTGACGAACCGTTGCAGATCGCCTGAGAGCAGGTCCTCGAGCGCCACGTCCGTCTCTGTTTCAGCAAGGTGAGCCAAATAGGCGGCCACGAAGCTGACTTCTCCCTCATTCGCCGCCGTCAAAACCAGGTCTTCGGTAAGGCTTCCTGCCTTGGCCAGTTGCTCGACGAGATCGGTTATCAAAATGACGATACTGCGTGTCGGGGTTCTCTGGACTTTTACCTGGTCCATCGCCGTCGCCAGTTCGCGATCGGCCCCTGGAGCGCCACGATTGGAGGCGAGCTCTTCCCGAAGCGCGGCCGCGACCGCATTGATCAACGTGGTGGCCGAATGCGGTGCCAAGTCATCGAACGCCAGCAGGCACTGGCCAAAGCGGTCGCGACGCCGGCCTCGTGCGAGAATGAGCGCCATCGCGGCCGCCGCCACCGGCCCGTTGTCGTTACTGACCAATGTCTGAAGGGCGCGCGCTTCGCGCCTTCCGCTGCGGGCGCGCGATGCCACCCAGATCCGTTCCTCGTCGGCGCGGCGGAGAAGGAGGGCTATGAGGTCAGGCTCGTCAAGCAGACCGGCTTTGGTCAGACGCTCGATCAGCGCGGCATCGTCCTCGTCATTGGCAGCGAGCCAACCGCTGGGCAGCGCCGCCCGCAAGGCATTGGCGAGATCGCGAACCAGCTGGTGAAGCATCACGGTCATCAGGGCCCGCTCTTGCTCGCTCAAGCGCTGGGCCGGATCGAGGAAAAAGTCGATGCGAACGGTCGCCAAGCGGCCGTGCCGCGGCAAGCGCGCGCGTGCGCTTCCGTCGGCTGCATGGGCAGCAATCGGCCACTCTTCCGGCATCATCTGGATGCCATATTCCGATTTGGGTTAACTTGGGGTCAACTGGACGCGTGATGCCTTACGCGTTGCACCACGAAAAATGAGAACGCCGCGTACACCATGACTGCCAGCAGATAGGCAGTCCAGAGGCCGGCAAGCGCAAATGGAATGGCGAGAAAGATCGCGTTGCGGCGTGACAAGAGCCAGACGTCGCCGTCCGCTGCCATTCCACCCTTCTCGATGCGCATCGCTTCTCCGAAACCGCACGCGGCGAGCGCAGCGACGATTGAACCCCAGCCGGTGCCGTGCCGCGTCTCCCAAAGGCCGATTGCGAGCAGCGCGAGGCCCGCGGCAGGCCAAAGCGCCAGCCTGCTCCACATCTTCGAAGGGAGCGGCTTCAGGCGAATTGTCGCCAACCGCGCGGCAATCAGATCAAGCGGGGTGGAAATGAGCAACAGGACCAGGCCCGCGCCGAGCCAACCCCGCGTGAAGCATACCGCGCCCACAAGCGTCAGCGCGACTGCTCCCCAGACCAACCAGAATGGGCGCAGCGATGTTTCCATCAGGTGCTCGGTCGCAAAATCCTCGACCAGCGGCAGGATGAAGCGGCTCGCCCAGTCGGTACGCCCTCCGCGTGAAGCCGTGACCATATGCCGCTGAAAGTTCGCGAGCTGATCGGCGCGATCCACAAGCAAAGGCTCGGCCTCGCCTGGCTGGATCGCCATTCGCCGAGCGCCTTCTTGGATCGTGCGGCGGAGAAGCGTCGATTGAAGGTCCCAGTCGCCCAGCATCGCCGCGGTCGAACCGAGGAGATGGGCATCCACCACCGCTACGCCCGCCCAGCGCGAGCCCGCGTCAATGCGTTCGAAGGCCTCATGCTGTTCGTCATCCGGCACGGTCGCGACCGAAGGCTCTCCTTCGGACGCGACCGCCGCAACGAGATCGACGGTAGGAGCAATGCCGTCGCCAATGAGCAGGATCGCCGAGCCCGATTCGAACCGGCTAACAGCTTCATTGACGTCGCTCACCGGAAATATCCCGACCCCATCGAGTCTCAAACGCTCGAAGGCATCTTGCAGTGCCTGCGGGACGCGCTCGACGACAACGACAATCGGCGCTGCGCCAGCGGCCGCGGCGCAGCGCGCCTGATATTCCAGCAAGGTTCGCCCGGCGAGCGGGAGCAGCGCGCGCAAACCGCCGCTGTCGTCTTCCTGATAGGCCCCGATCAGCGCCCCAATCGCCACAATCCGTCATTCCTCCCCAGCAATCGCCCCACTATGCGACAAGTGCTGCATAAGTTCGCCCTCTAATCGCTTTCCCACGTCCTCAAAGATGGTAAACTGCCGATTACGATGACACCCACCCCCAAGCGCGCCCAATCCCTGCCGCAGCGCGACAAGTCGGCAGAGCCCATCGAGCTGCTGAGTGCGGCCGCGGATTTCGTCGAGCCTAGTTTCGACGAACAGCAGTGGGTCGAACAGAGCGCCGAAGAGCGAGGCACGGGCGGCCGTCAGGTGTTGGGGATTGCGCTCAGCGTGCTGGCGGCCATCTGGGTTGGCTATGCCGCCTGGTCCGCCGGAAGGACCCTCGGTGGGCAGCCGCTGGCCTCGCCCCAAATTGCGCAATGGGTGGCCATTGCCGCGGGCCCGCTGGCGCTGTTGGGGCTGGTCTGGATCATGTTTGGACGCACCCGCCGCAAGGAAGCCGAGCGTTTCACGCGCTCCGTCGTTGAGATGCGCTCTGAGGCACGAAGCCTGGAAGGCTTGTTGCAGGTGCTAACCCAACGCATCCAGGACAGTCATTCCGAACTCAGCATGATTTCGCGCCATCTGATGCAGCTAGGCGACGACGCGACCGGCAAAATTGGCGGGATCACGCGCGAATTCGACAGCAGCACTGAAAGCCTCCGCCGTCACGGCGAGGCGCTGGACCGGGCAGCCGAGGCGGCGCGCAACGACATTGCCGTGCTGCTAGAGGATCTTCCCCGCGCCGAGCAAACGGCGCGCGGCGTTGCGGAACACCTGCGTCAGATCGGCAGCGATTCCAGCGCTCACGTCGAGCGATATGGCCGCGCGGTGCAGGAAATCGGCGAAAGAACGCAGACCGCCGAGCAAATCGTTTCGAACGCTACGGCAGAGCTGACGGCTCGGCTGGGCGAGATCGAGGCAGCGGGAAGCGGCGCGGCGGCACGGGTGGGTGAAGCGCAACGGGCTTACGCAGGCACGCTCGATACGTTGCTCAACCGCACCTCCGACGCATTGGAGCAAATCCGGTCGGGCATCGACGTGCAGGCCACGGCAGTCACCGCATTGGTTGCCCAAGCTTCAGCCGGGATCGGCAAGGCCGGCGCGGATGCTGCGGAATCGCTGGCAGCCAACATCGACCATGCCAGCAACTCCCTGCATGGCCTTTCGGCCCGAGTTGCCGAGCAGGATCGCGCTTCGCAGCAAATGATTGCCGAGATCGAACGTGGACTGGCGCTGATCGACGAACGCTTCACCGAGCTTTCGGCGAACGGCGACGATCGGGCCAATCGGTTCCTGCAGTCGTTGTCACGCGCGCGCGCCGAACTCGACACTCTCGCGGCGCATGCTGGGTCACAGGACGATGCGATCGTGTCGCTTGCCGACCGCACGACGACGCTGCGAGACAGCATTGCGCGCCTTGCGGAGGAAATTCGTGACGGCGTGGGAACAGCGATTGGAGAGGCTCAGGGCAGCGCAGATCGGCTGGTCCAGGCTGCGTCCGCAGCGAAACCGGATATCGACTGGCTTCGCAACGCGACGACCGAGACAAGCGACAAACTAGCGGCGACGGGCGTTGAAATGGCGCAACAACGCGAGCGCTTCAGCGGGCTGATCGCCAATGTGGACCAAGGCGTCGAGGGCGCACAATCGAAGCTGGCTGAGCTTGCTTCGACCTTGGCGCAGGTCGAGCGGGAAGCGACGAGCTTGAGTGCTGAGACGGGCCCTGCCCTGATCGCGTCGCTAGTTCAGGTCAGAGACGCGGCCACGCATGCCGCTGAACGGGCGCGCGAAACGATCGAGGCTGTCATTCCGGAGACGGCCGGAAAACTGTCCGACGAAACCGCCGCTGCACTTGCCAAGGTCATTCGCGAGAGCATCGAGGAGCGCCTCCGCGAGGTCGAGACGGTGGCCGCTCACGCCCTCACGTCAGCTCGCGAAGCCTCCGATCGCCTGACCGGGCAGATGATCACGCTGGGTCAGACAGCTTCGGCGCTGGAAGCTCACATCGAGCAGACCAACAAGGACCAACGCGAGCGGGACAGCGAGGAATTTGCAAAGCGCGTCGCACTGCTCATGGACTCCATGAATTCGGCGGCGATCGACGTCAGCAAGATCCTGTCGGACGAAATCGACGAACGCGCCTGGGATGCGTATCTCAAGGGCAACCGCGGCATCTTCACGAGCCGCGCGGTCCGCCTACTCGACGGCAGCGAGACTCGGGCGATCCGCGCACATTACGAGAGCGACGGGGAGTTCCACCGCTCGGTCAGCCGCTACGTCGCGGACTTCGAATCGATGTTGCGCCGGGTGCTTGCGGAGCGGGACGGCGGGATGATTGCGGTGACGTTGATGTCGTCGGACATGGGCAAGCTCTATGCCGCGCTGGCGCAGGCGATCGACAAGCGCCGCTAGGTTCGGTGATAGAAGTCAAGATCGTCAGGCGTGACCCAGCCGAAGGTCCAGTTCGCGTAGTAAAGCGCAAACAGCACCAGTCCCAATACCGCCGCTTTGAGGAGATGCCGCTTCAGGTTGAAGCGATGCGGCGCACTTTCCGCTTGTCCCGCCACTTTGGGCGTCCCTGCTTCCTCATCCGTGCGCACCCCGAAGGGCAGCAGGATGAACGCGCTGAATGCGAAGAACAGGAAATAGATTGCGACGATCGACGAAAATTCCACGGCCGGTCAAGCAACCTGCATCATCATGACCTCGACGAGCGGCTTCTTGCCCGTCCACAGCGTCGCGCAGCGCCGGACGGCTAACCGAACAGCCTCGCGAACCTTTTCTTCATCGCCGCGCGGCGTGAAGGCCTTAGCCGCCGCGTCCGTGGCATCCGCGATGAAATCGTCGCGATCTTCTTCTACAGGGACGCCAAACGGCCGGACGAGCGGTGCGCCGGCCAATTCGCCGCTGCTGCCGATAGGAACGGCTACGGTAATCAAGCCGCTGAAACCAATGCGGCGGCGCTCGTTCACGGTCTGACCGTCGGCAGGAAGAATGACGTCACCATCGAGCACCAGCTGGCCCACGCGGACTTCATCGACCTTCTTTGGATCGCCCGGCGCAAGCCGGATCACATCGCCGTTCTTCTGCACGACGGCTTGCGGGACGCCATGACCAATCGCGACGCGCGCCTGCTCGGCAAGATGTCGCGCTTCGCCGTGCACCGGCACGACGATCTGCGGGCGAACCCAATTGTACATCTCGATGAGCTCGGGCCGGCCCGGATGCCCGGAGACGTGCACGTGCGCCTGACGCTCCGTGACGATGCGGACGCCAAGGTCGGATAGCTGGTTCATGATGCGGCCGATTGAGACTTCATTGCCGGGGATCACGCGCGACGAGAAAATGACGGTATCGCCCTCGCTAAGCTTCAGGTCGTGCGTACCGCTGGCGATGCGGCCGAGCGCGGCGCGAGGCTCGCCCTGCCCACCCGTGGCGATGATCATCACCTCGCGCTTCGGCAGCCGCATTGCCTCGTCGAAACCGATCGGCGGAGGGAAATCTTTGAGGTAGCCGGTGGATTGGGCAACGCGCAGGATCCGGTCGAGCGAGCGCCCCGCGATGCACAGCTGCCTGCCCGTTTCCCGCGCGACGCGGCCAATAGTCTGCAGCCGCGCAGCGTTGGACGCGAAGGTCGTCACAAGCACCCGACCCTTGGCTTCCAGAGTCTTCGCCAAGAGCCCAGCGTGTACGCTCTCTTCGGATCCCGAAGGCTTGTCCTGAAAGACGTTGGTCGAATCGCAAACAAGCGCGAGCACGCCGCGATCGCCGATCGACGTTAGCGCTTCGACGCTAGCTGCTTCTCCAATGACGGGGGTTTCATCGATCTTCCAGTCGCCAGTGTGGAATATGTTACCGAAAGGCGTCTCGACAAGGACACCGTTGCCCTCGGGAATGGAATGCGAGAGCGCGACGAAGCTGACGCGGAAAGGACCCAGCTCGATACTGCCGCCGCGCTCGACGACATTGAGCTTCACTTGTCCGGTGAGGCCCTCCTCCTCCAGCTTGCCGGCGATAAGTCCGGCGGTGAACGGCGTCGCGTAGAGCGGCACCTTCAGCTCCTCGGCGAGGTAGGGCAGCGCACCGATATGGTCCTCGTGCCCGTGGGTGAGGACGATTCCCGCGAGGCGCTCCTGTTGGTTCTCGATGAACTCGAGGTCGGGCAGGATGAGGTCGATGCCGGGGTAGCTGGGGTCGGCGAAGGTCAGGCCGAGATCGACCATCAGCCACTGGCCGCGGCAGCCGTACAGATTGACGTTCATGCCAATCTCGCCCGACCCGCCGAGGGCCACGAACAGCAATTCCTCGCCGGGGATCATTCTCGAAGGCTCATTTCGGGCTGCGCATCGCGTGGTTGTACAGCAGGCTCAACCCCTGGATGGTGAGGTCGGGCTCAATCGCGTCGAACGCGTCGGTATGCTTGTCGAACAGGGTCGCGAGGCCACCGGTGGCGACGACCTTCAGCGGGCGGCCGATCTCCATCTTCATGCGTGCCGCCAGACCCTCGATCATCGCGACATAGCCCCAGTAGATGCCGATGATCATCTGGCTCTCGGTCGTGCGGCCAATGACGCTGTTCGTCGCTGGTGCTTCGATTGCGATGCGCGGTAGCTTGGCAGCCGCGCTGACGAGGGCGTCGAGCGAGAGGTTGATGCCCGGTGCAATGATGCCACCGGCGTATGCCCCGGCCGCGGTTACGACGTCGAAGGTGGTCGCCGTGCCGAAATCGATCACGCAGAGGTCGCCATCATGGCGTGCATGGGCCGCGATGACGTTGAGCGCCCGGTCGGCGCCGACATTGTGTGGCTCGTCTACCTCGAGCGCCATCGGCCACGCGGCGTCACCCTGCCCCGCGACCAGCGGCGTCTTTCGGAAGTATTTTTCCGAAAGAACTTTCAGGTTGTGAAGCGCGCGCGGGACGACGGTGCCGATGATCACGCCATCCACGGCGTCGCGGCTGAAGCCCTCCAGCTCGAACAGCTGGTGTAGCCAGACGGAATATTCATCGGCCGTCCGGCGGGGGTCGGTGGCGATGCGCCAACGCGCCCTGATGTCCCCGCCATCGACCAAAGCGAAGACGAGGTTCGTGTTGCCGACATCGACCGCCAGGATCATCGGCGCGCCCTAGCCATGTCGGGGAATGTTCACAACACGACGTCCCCGGCGCGCACGATCTCGAGCGCACCGTCATCGCGGCGAAGGCGCAGGGCGCCGTCGGGTTCTACACCGTCGAAACGACCCGAACGCACGTCGTCGCTTCCGGCATGCACCGCGAGCGGCGTGCCGACCGGATGCGCGCGGGTCTGCCAGGCCTGAGCGATAAGCGCCGGTTGGCTTTGTCGCCAAAGGCCGAGCAATCGTGAGAAACTGCCGGCAAGCAGCGGAGCGAAGGCTTGAGGGGCGACTTGGCCGTTCAGCGAGGCAGCCTGGCGGTCCGGAAGATCCGGCGCGGACGCGAGGTTGACGCCGAAGCCGATGGCGACGCGCTCGCCACTCCGTTCGAGCAGGATGCCCGCCATCTTGCGGCCGAGCAGCATGAGGTCGTTCGGCCATTTGAGCATGAGCGGCTGAGTGGGAACGGCAGTGTCGACGGCCTCGATCAGCGCCAGTCCGGCAACAAGCGACAGGATATGCGCGGGCGGATCGTCGGCGCGAAGCTGAACGAGCGTGCTGCCGTAGAAATTGCCGGGTGATGACGACCAGCTACGGCCCTGCCGCCCCCTGCCCGACACTTGTTCCAGCGCGACCAGCCAATCGCCTTCGATGGCCTGGTGATCGGCGATCAGGTCGGCGTTGGTCGAGCCGGTCTGCTCGACGATACGGATGCGCGTCAGAAAAGGCTTCCCGCAGCGCGGTCGGTTAGCGCGCCGAGCGGGCCGATCAGGAGGTAGCCGAGCGGCGACACGAGGATCGCAGCAAGGAGAATCAGCGCGCCCTGCAGCGGCTGTCGCGCCTTGGCGTAGGGCTCCCCGGGCTCATCCATCCACATCACCTTGATTATGCGAAGGTAGTAATAAGCGCCGATGACAGTGCCGAGGATCGCGGCAACCGCGAGCGCGATGTAGCCGGCGTCCACTGCAGCATTGAAGACAAGTAACTTCGGCCAGAAGCCGAAGAAGGGCGGAATCCCCGCAAGGCTGAACATGAAGACGGTCAACGCTGCCGCGAACCCGGGACGGGTCTGCGACAGGCCGGACAGGCTTGCGACGGATTCGACCGGACGCCCCTCGGCATGGCGCATCCACAGCACGCAGAGGAAGGCGCCGAGCGTCATGACGACGTAGACGGCCATGTAGAACAGGACGGATGAAGCGCCGCGCGGTCCGGCGGCAGCGAGACCGACGAGCGCAAAGCCGACGTTGTTGATCGACGAATAGGCTAGCAGGCGCTTGATGTTGGTCTGGCCGTATGCCGCGATGGCGCCGAGGAAGATCGAGGCCAAGGAAGCGAAGATGACGATCTGGCGCCAGGCGTCGGTCGCTGGGCCCAGGCCGGAAACGCACAGTCGGGTCGCGAGCAGCACGGCGGCGACCTTGGGGGCCGAGGCAAAGAAGGCGGTGACGGGCGTCGGAGCACCTTCGTAGACGTCCGGCGTCCACATGTGGAACGGCACGGCGCTAATTTTGAATGCCAGACCGGCGAGGACGAATACCAGGCCAAACAGCAAGCCGAGAGACGGCGCTTCGCGGCCGAATGCGGCAGCGAGGCCATTGAAGCTCATCGTGCCGGTGAAGCCGTAAAGCAGCGAGATGCCGTAGAGCAGAATGCCGCTGGCGAGGGCGCCAAGGACGAAATATTTTAGGCCCGCTTCGGCCGACCGTTCGTCGGTCCGGCGATAGGAGGCGAGCACGTAGGCGGCGAGGCTCTGCAGTTCGAGGCCGACGTAGAGAGCAATTAGGCTCGTCGCGGAGACCATGACGCTCATGCCCACCGCGCTGAGGATGATCAGCACCGGATATTCGGCGGAATGCTCGGTGCCGCGCTCGAACCAGCCATGGGCGGCAATGATCGCAACGGCGGCCGCGGGGAAGATGATCGCCTTGCCGAAACTGGCGAATAGGTCCGCGGCGACAAAGCCTTCGAAAAGGAGGCCGGCGTGCGACGGTGCACCGATCAGTGCTAAGGTGGCTGCCAGAAGCAGCGCGATCGCGAGCCAGCTGGTGATGCCCGAGCCGCGGCGGCCCACGAAGGCTGCGACCATCATCAGGACGACGCCGCCGAGCGACAGGATAAGCTCGGGCAGAATGGGAGCGAGACGAAGCATTAGTGGTGCGCTCCATGCTCGGCGTGGACTGCACCCTTGCCGAGCGTCAGTGCCGAATCCCCGCGCGGCGCGACATGTTCGAGGCGTTGGGTCAGGCGGCCGATGTCGTTGCGCATGGGGGCGAGGAAGCTTTCGGGGTAGATGCCCATCCAGAAGACGGCTGCCGCGATCGGCGCCAGCAGCCACCATTCGCGGACGTTGAGGTCAGGCATCGCAGCCGCATCGGCATTTCGCTGCGTACCGAAGCAGATGCGCCAGTAGAGCCAGAGCATGTAGGCCGCGCCAAGGATGATGCCCGTCGTCGCGACGATCGCGGCCCAGCTGGACGCATGATAGGTGCCGACGAGGGCGAGGAATTCGCCGACGAAGTTGCTGGTGCCCGGCAGGCCGACGCTGGCCATGGTGAACAGCATGAACAGCAAAGCATAGCCCGGCATGTTGTCGGCAAGCCCGCCGTAGCGGTCGATCTCCCGCGTGTGCAGGCGATCGTAGACGACGCCGACGCACAGGAAGAGCGCCCCCGACACTAGGCCGTGGCCGAGCATGACCAGCATCGCCCCTTCAAGGCCCTGCCGGTTCATGGCGAACAGACCAAAGGTGACGAAAGCCATGTGCGCGACAGACGAGTAAGCGATGAGCTTTTTCATGTCGCGCTGCACGAGCGCGACGAGGCTCGTGTAGACGACCGCAATTCCGGACAGCGCGAAGACCAGCGGAACGAACATTGCCGAGCCTTCGGGGAACATCGGCAGCGAGAAGCGGATGAAGCCGTACCCGCCCATCTTCAGCAGCACACCGGCCAGGATGACCGAGCCCGCGGTCGGCGCCTGCACGTGCGCGTCGGGCAACCAGGTGTGGACCGGCCACATCGGCATCTTCACCGCGAAGCTGGCGAAGAAGGCCAGCCACAGCCACTTCTGCGCGCCGACCGGGAAGTTGTACGCCATCAGGTCGGGGATGAAGCTCGTATGCGCGGTGGTCACCATGTAGAGCATGGCGATCAGCATCAGCACCGAGCCGAGCAGGGTGTAGAGGAAGAACTTGTAGCTCGCCTTGATCCGCTCGGCGCCTCCCCAGATACCGATGATCAGGTACATCGGGATCAGGCCGCCTTCGAAGAAGATGTAAAACAGGAACAGATCCTGTGCCGCGAACACGCCGATCATCAGCGCTTCCATCAGCAGGAACGCCGCCATGTATTCGGGCACGCGCTTCTCGATCGAGCGCCAACTGGCGCCGATGCAGATCGGCATCAGGAATACCGACAGGACGATCAGCAGAAGGGCGATGCCGTCGATGCCGAGCGACCAGTTGATCCCGCCGCCAAGACTGATGCGCTCGACGAACTGCCACTGCGGGCCGTTCGGGTCGAACATCAGCCACAGGTCGATGCCGATCTCGAGGCACACGAGCGTCGCGATCAGTGCGATCCACCGCGCCACGTTCGCGCTCGCGAACAGGCACAGCGCGCCGGCGATCAGCGGCACCGCGATCAGGATGGTCAGCCAGGGCACGCCGGTCATTTCGCCCACCAGATGGCCCAGGTCGCCGCGCCGATCAGGCCGAGCAGCATGACGAGCGCGTAGGAGTAGAGGTAACCCGACTGGACGCGGGCGGCGATACGGTTGCCGACGCCGACCGCATAGGCGGCGCCATGCGGGCCGAACCGGTCGATGGCGCCTTCGTCACCGCGCTTCCAGAACAAGCGGCCGAGCCACAATGCAGGGCGGACGAAGAGGAAATTGTAGAGCTCGTCGAAATACCATTTGTTGGCGACGAACTTGTAGATGCCGGGGAAGGTCGCGACGAAGCGATCCGACGAGCCGGGGGCGCGGATGTAGTTGTTCCAGGCGATCCAGAGCCCGATCAGCATGACGATCGTGGGCGTGAGCTTCACCCACTCGGGCGATTCATGCGCGGCATGAGCCAGGTGCTGGCTGAAGGCGATGCTAGCGCGCCAAAACTCCGGCGCCCGCTCGGCATCGACGAAGATACTGTGGAAGATCTGCCCCGCCAGCAGCGCTCCGATGGCAAGCAGCGCGATCGGCACCAGCATCGGCAGGGGGCTTTCGTGCGGATGATAGCCGCCCGTGCCCGTCGAGACGTGCGCCGGCGTGTGAGCGCTGTCGCCATGCTCTTCGTCCGGATGATCGTGGTGATCGCCATGAAGCGCGTGCTGGATGTGCTCGGATGCCGCCCAGCGTGCCTCGCCGAAGAAGGTCAGGAAAATCAGACGCCAGGAATAGAAGCTGGTCAGCAGCGCCGCGAGCGCGCCGAGCCAGAACGCAATGGTTCCCGGCACCGAACCGCTCGCCCAGGCGCTCTCCAGGATCGCGTCCTTCGACCAGAATCCGGCGAAACCGATGCCCGCCACGCCGACGCCGGTGATCGCCAGCGTGCCAATGACCATCACCCAGAAGGTGATCGGGATCTCTTTGCGGAGCGCGCCATAGTAACGCATGTCCTGCTCGTGATGCATTGCGTGGATCACCGAGCCCGCACCGAGGAACAGCAACGCCTTGAAAAAGGCGTGCGTGAACAGGTGGAACATGGCGGCGCCGTATGCGCCTACGCCCGCCGCGAAGAACATATAGCCGAGCTGCGAACAGGTCGAATAAGCGACCACGCGCTTGATATCGTTTTGCGCGCACCCGACCGTCGCCGCGAAAATGCAGGTCGCGGCACCGACGTAGGTGACGACGTGCATGGCCGTGGCCGACGTCTCGAACATCGGCGACAGGCGGCAGACCATGAAGACGCCGGCAGTGACCATGGTCGCGGCGTGGATCAGCGCGCTGACCGGGGTCGGGCCTTCCATCGCGTCCGGAAGCCAGGTGTGCAGGCCAAGCTGCGCCGACTTGCCCATCGCGCCGATGAACAGCAGCAGGCAGAGCACGGTCATCGTGTCGGCGCGCATGCCTGCGAAGCCGATGGTCGATCCGGCCATGCCCGGCGCCGCGGCGAGGATCGCCGGGATCGAAACGGTACCGAACACCAGGAACGTGCCGAAGATGCCGAGCGAAAAGCCGAAATCGCCCACTCGGTTGACGACGAACGCCTTGAGCGCGGCCGCGTTGGCGGACGGCTTGTGATACCAGAAGCCGATCAGCAGGTAGGAGGCGAGGCCGACGCCTTCCCAGCCGAAGAACATCTGCACCAGGCTGTCGGCGGTCACCAGCATCAGCATCGCGAAGCTGAACAGCGACAGATAGGCGAAGAAGCGCGGCTGGCTGGGGTCTTCGGCCATGTACCCCCAGCTGTAGAGGTGTACGAGGCTGGACACGCTGGTGACGACGACCAGCATGACCGCCGTCAGGCTATCGACGCGGAGCGCCCAATCGACCGTCAGCGTGCCCGATTGAATCCAGGTCAGCACCGGCACAACGACGGGCGCGGCATTGCCGGCGATGTAGGACAGGAAGATCGGCCAACTTAGCGCCGCGCCGACGAACAGCGACGCGGTGGTAATGGCCTTGGCGGCGGTCTTGCCGATCCAGCGGCCGAACAGACCCGCGATGATCGAGGCCAGCAGCGGCAGGAAGACGATGAACAATACGGGGTGCATCAGCCGTGCATCCGGTTGACGTCATCGACGGCGATGGAGCCGCGGCGACGGAAGAAAATGACGAGAATGGCGAGGCCGATTGCGGCTTCAGCGGCGGCGACGGTCAGCACGAACATTGCCAAGACCTGGCCGGTGAGGTCACCGAGATAGGCCGAGAAGGCGACGAGGTTGATGTTTACCGCGAGCAGGATCAACTCGATCGCCATCAACATCAGGATGACGTTGCGGCGGTTGAGGAAGATGCCGAGCACGCCGATCGTGAAGAGGATCGCGGCGACGGCGAGATAGTGTCCAAGGCCGATCACAGCTGCATCCCCTCGCCTACGCCCGGGCTGTTATTCCGGATCGCTTCGCTCGGACGGCGATCGATTTGCTTCGATATCTTCTGCTGGCGCGTGTCGCGGCGGCTGCGGTGGGTCAAGACGATTGCCCCGATCATCGCCACCAGCAGGATTAGGCCCGCGAGTTCGAAGGCGAAGAGGTAACGACTGTAAAGCAGCTGCCCAAGCGCCACGATGTTCGGCGTTGCGCTCTCAGGGATCGCGCGACCGCTGAGCGCCGGGCCGGCCTTCCACGCGGTGAGCGCGACGAGCACTTCCGCTAGCAGCACGATGGCGATGATGATCCCGAATGGCAGGTTGCGCGTGAACCCGCTGCGTAGCTGCGCGAAGTCGATGTCGAGCATCATGACGACGAACAGGAACAGCACCGCGACCGCGCCGACGTATACGATCACCAGCAGCATCGCGATGAACTCGGCGCCCAGCAGCAGCATCAGGCCCGCGGCGTTGAAGAACGACACGATCAGCCACAGCACGCTGTGCACAGGGTTGCGGGCAAAGATCACCAGCACCGCCGAAGCGATCGTGAGGATTGCGAACAACCAAAAGGCGAGGATTGAGATCAAGCGAGGGACCCTGTTGCGGCGCGCTTATCGGTAGGGCGCATCGGCGGCAAGGTTGGCGGCAATCGCCTGTTCCCACTTGTCGCCATTGGCCAGCAATTTCGCTTTGTCGTAGAGCAGTTCCTCCCGCGTTTCGGTCGCGAATTCGAGGTTCGGCCCTTCGACGATTGCATCGACCGGGCAGGCCTCCTGGCACAGCCCGCAATAAATGCATTTCACCATGTCGATATCGTAGCGCGTGGTCCGGCGGCTGCCGTCTTCACGCGGTTCGGATTCGATGGTGATCGCCAGCGCGGGGCAGATCGCCTCGCAGAGTTTGCAGGCGATGCAGCGTTCTTCGCCGTTCGGATAGCGGCGCAGTGCATGCTCCCCGCGAAAGCGCGGGCTCTGCGGCACCTTCTCGTACGGATAGTTGATCGTCGCCTTCGGCTTGAAGAAGTACTTCAGCGTCAGCGCGTGCGCCCGCAGGAATTCCCACAACGTAAAGGCCTTGAGGGTGCGCGCGATCATAGCGGCGCGCCTCCGTAACGGGTCAGCATCAACCATCCAGACACGAGAATGACGAAGAGCAGCGACAGCGGCAGGAAGATCTTCCAGCCGAGCCGCATCAGCTGGTCGTAGCGGTACCGCGGCACGGTCGCCTTCACCCAGCTGAACACGAAGAAGAAGAACAGCATCTTGGCGAACAGCCAGATGATGCCCGGGATGAGGTACAGCGGCGCCCAGTTCACCGGCGGCAGCCAGCCACCCCAGAAAAGCACGGCGTTAAGCGCGCACATCAGGATGACGTTGCCGTACTCGCCGAGCCAGAAGAGCGCGAAGCTCATCGACGAATATTCGGTCTGGTGACCAGCCACGAGTTCGCTTTCCGCTTCGACCAGATCGAACGGCGTGCGGAACGTCTCCGCCATCGAGCTGATCAGGAAGACGACCGCCATCGGGAACAGCAGAGGATTAAAGCCGAAGCCGTTGAGCAGGCCCCACAGCTTGTGGCCCTGCTGCGCCATCACGATGCCGCTCATGTTGAACGTATTCGCGTAGAGCACGACGCAGATCAGGACGAAGCCGATCGACACCTCGTAGCTCACCATCTGCGCGGCCGCCCGAAGCGCCGAGAAGAACGGATATTTCGAGTTCGACGCCCATCCGGCGACGATCACGCCGTAAACGCCGAGCGAGCTTGCCGCGAGGATGTACAGAAGGCCGACGTTGATGTTCGCGAGCACCACGCCCGGAGCGAACGGCACGACGGCCCAGACGATCAGCGCGGTGGTGAACGTCACGATCGGCGCGATCAGGAACAGGCCCTTGTTCGCACTGGTCGGGATAATGGTTTCCTTGAGGAAAACCTTCAGCCCGTCGGCGAAGCTTTGCAGCAAGCCCCAGGGACCAACCACGTTCGGGCCGCGGCGGAGCGCCATGGCAGCCCAGATCTTGCGGTCGGCGTAAATGATCATCGCCACCGCCAGCATTAGCGGCAGGGCGATGACCAGAATGCCGATGATCGTGGCAAGGAACCACGCCCAATCGTAGTTCAGGCCCCAGTGCTGGAAGGTCTCAGTCATTCAGCCGCTTCCTGGAACTGCACGCCGCGCACCAGCTCTTCCGAGCAGCGCTGCATGGTCGGGCTGTTGCGACAGATGGCGTTGGTCAGGAAGAAATCGCCGATCGGATAGCGGACCGCGCCTTCCGCCTTGGCGGCGAGCTTGGGCGGTGACCACGGCATGTCGATCAGGCCTTCCTGGCCAAGCTGCGGGTGCGTCGCGATCATCTGCCGACGGAGATCCGCGAAGCTGTCGAAGGGCAGCTTGTTGCCGGCAAGCTCGCTCACTGCACGCAGGATCGTCCAGTCCTCGCGAGCCTCGCCCGGCGGGAAGGCCGCCTTCTCGCCGCGCTGCACCCGGCCTTCGGTGTTGACGTAGGTGCCGTGCTTTTCGGCATAGGTCGCGCCGGGCAGCACGAGGTCCGCCTGCCGCGCGCCCGCGTCGCCGTGGTGGCCGATGTAGACCTTGAACGCGCCCTTGAAGCGATCCGCGGCAACCTCATCGGCGCCGAGCAACAGGACCAGTTCCGGCTTGGCCGCTTCGAGATCGGCGATGCCGCCCTTTTGAGCATAGCCGAGAATAATGCCAGCCATGCGAGAGGCCGCAGTGTGGACGACGTTGAAGCCGTTCCAGCCATCGCGAACAAGGTTCAGCGAACCGACTAGCGCGAGCGCGGCGCCGAAAGCACCTCCTGCGAGCGCACCGGGACCAACGACTACCGCCGGACGCTCGGCCTTTGCGAACGCGTCCTGCACCTCCTTCGGCAGCTTGCCGAGCAGCTTCAGATCGTCGCCAAGCCAATCGACCTTCATGCCGAGATCGAACTGCGGACCGATCGCGAACACGCGGCCGCCCTTGCGCGCAACCTTGCGGATACGCGTGGCGATCAGCGGCGCTTCCCAGCGGATGTTAGATCCGACCAACAGAATGACGTCAGCGCTCTCGATGCCCGCGATCGTCGAGTTGAACGCCACCGCGCCTAGCGAGCTGGTATCGTAATCGAGACCGGTCTGGCGCCCCTCGAGGAGTGTCGACCCCTGCCCTGCCAGCAATACCTTCGCGGCATACATGGTTTCGGCATCAACTAGATCGCCGGCGACCGCCGCGACCTTGCTTCCCGCCTTCTTCAGACGACCAGCGAAAAGCTCGAGCGCTTCAGTCCAGCTGGCCTGGCGCAGCTTCCCGCCTTCGCGCACCCAAGGACGGTCGAGGCGGTTACGGACGAGCGCGTCGACGTGGTGGCGCGTCTTGTCGCTAATCCACTCCTCGTTCACGTCCTCGTTGATCCGCGGCAGGATGCGCATCACCTGACGCTGACGAACATCGAGGCGGATGTTGGAGCCCACGGCGTCCATCACGTCGATGCCCGGAACCTTTTTCAGTTCCCACGGCCGCGTCTCGAAGCTTTGCGGCTTCTGCAGCAGCGCGCCGACCGGGCAGACGTCCGCCAGATTGCCCGCGAGCTCGCCACCCACGGCATTCTCCAGGTACGAAGTGATCTGGCTGTCCTCACCGCGGTACAGCATGCCGATCTCGTCGACGCCCGCGACTTCTTCCGAGAAGCGAATGCAGCGCGTGCACTGGATGCAGCGGGTCATCGAGGTCTTGATGACCGGGCCCATATACTTGTCGTCGATCGCCCGCTTGTTCTCTTCGAACCGCGAGCCGCTGCGGCCATAGGCCATCGCCTGGTCCTGCAGGTCGCACTCGCCGCCCTGGTCGCAGATCGGGCAATCGAGCGGGTGATTGATGAGCAGGAACTCCATCACCCCTTCGCGCGCCTTCTTGACCATCGCGGTGTCGGTGCGGATCGTCTGGCCGTCGGCGGCCGGCAGCGCGCAGCTCGCCTGCGGCTTAGGTGGTCCCGGCGCCACTTCGACCAGGCACATGCGGCAGTTGCCAGCGATGCTCAGCCGCTCGTGGTAACAGAAACGCGGGATCTCCTTGCCCGCAAGCTCGCAGGCCTGGAGCACGGTCGCACCCTGCGGGACTTCCAGCTCGACGCCGTCGACGGTGACCTTAGGCATCGTCGGTATCCTTCGTTTCGCGCCGCGTCTCGATATGCGTCACCCGCGGCCCGCCGCTGCGCGCCGCGAGAACGGCGATCAACGCGAGCACGATCACGACGACGATGATGAGGGTCTGCGTGCTCATTCTGCAGCCTCCAGCATGCGGCGGCCGGAATGTTCGGCGATGCGGCGCTCGAGCTCCGGGCGGAAATGGCGGATCAGGCCCTGGATCGGCCATGCCGCCGCGTCGCCCAGCGCGCAGATGGTGTGGCCTTCGACCTGCTTGGTGACGTCGTAGAGCTTGTCGATCTCGCCGACGTCGGCGTCGCCTTCGCGCAGGCGCTCCATCATGCGCCACATCCAGCCAGTGCCTTCGCGGCACGGCGTGCACTGGCCGCAGCTCTCGTGCTTGTAGAAATAGCTGATGCGGCTGATCGCGCGGACGACGTCGGTCGACTTGTCCATGACGATGACCGCCGCAGTGCCAAGACCGGAGCCGAGCGCCTTAAGCCCGTCGAAGTCCATCGGCGCGTCCATGATCTCGGCAGCCGGGACCAGCGGCACCGACGATCCGCCCGGGATTACCGCCAGCAGATTGTCCCAGCCGCCACGGATGCCGCCGCCGTGGCGGTCGATCAGCTCGCGGAAGCTGATGCTCATCGATTCCTCGACGGTGCAGGGCGTGTTGATGTGGCCCGACAGCTGAAACAGCTTGGTGCCTTCGTTCTTCTCGCGCCCGATGCTGGCAAACCATTCCGGCGAGCGGCGGAGGATCGTCGGGACGACGGCGATGCTCTCGACGTTATTGACCGTGGTCGGGCAGCCGTAGAGGCCCGCGCCGGCCGGGAACGGCGGCTTCAACCGCGGATTCCCGCGCTTGCCCTCGAGGCTTTCCAGCATCGCGGTCTCTTCGCCGCAGATGTAGGCGCCCGCGCCGCGATGGACGAACAGGTCGAAGTCGTAGCCGGTGCCCGCGGCATTCTTGCCAAGCAGGCCAGCTTCATACGCCTCGGCAACCGCGCGCTCTAACACGCGCGATTCCTGGATGAATTCTCCGCGGATGTAGATGTAGGCCGCCCGCGCCCGCATCGCGAAGCTGGCGATCAGCGCACCTTCGATCAGCTTATGCGGATCGTGCCGGATGATCTCGCGGTCCTTGCAGCTGCCCGGCTCGGACTCGTCGGCATTGATAACCAGGAAGTTCGGCTTACCCGGCTTGGGCTCCTTGGGCATGAAGCTCCACTTCATGCCGGTCGGGAAGCCCGCGCCGCCGCGACCACGCAGGCCGGACGCCTTGATCTTCTCGATGATCGTTTCTTCGCCGAGCGCGAACAGGCCCTTGGTATTGTCCCAGTCGCCGCGCGCCTGCGCCGCCTTCAGCCACGGCTCCTGGAAGCCGTAGAGGTTGGTGAAGATGCGGTCCTTGTCCGCCAGTGGTCCCGTATAGCCCATCAGCGGATCCGCTTCTGACCGAACTTATTTTGCGCGAACATCACGATCCCGACGCCAAGCGCGAGGATGATTGCGAGCTTCACGATCTTCAGCACGATGCCGATCAGCAGGATGCCGATGATGACGGCGATGATCAGCCCGATCATTGCGCGCCCTCCCCGGCGGTCGCCGTCCATTGCGGGCGATAGTCGTAATTGCGCTCGGCCATCTTCTTCAGCGTCGTCGGGCCGCCTTCGGGGCAACTGGTCTGGCGATCAACCTGCGGGCCCGGCTTGGGCGTCTTGCCCGCGGCCAGCGCGTCGAGGATCGCGCCCATGCTTTCCTCGGTCAAGTCCTCATAATTGTCGTCATTGATCTGGACCATCGGCGCGTTGGCGCAGGCGCCCAGGCACTCGACCTCGGTCAGCGTGAACAAGCCATCCTTGGTCGTCTTGCCCTTCTTCAGTCCGCGCTTGGCGCAGGCGGTGAAGACGTCGTCCGAGCCGCGGAGCATGCACGGCGTCGTTCCGCACACCTGGACATGGAAGCGGCCGACCGGATGCATGTTGAACATCGTGTAGAAGGTCGCGACCTCCAGCACGTGGACGTACGGCATGCCGAGCTCGCGGCCGACGAACTCCATCACCGGGATCGGCAGCCAGCCCTGCGTATTCGTCTCCGCGCCAACCTGCCGCTGCGCAAGGTCGAGCAACGGGATCACCGCCGATTGCTGCCGTCCCGCCGGATAGCGCGCGATCAGCGTCTTTGCGGTCTTCGCGTTGGCATCGGTCCACGCAAAGCCTTCCCAGCGCGCACGCTCTTCCGCGTCGTCAATAAAGGAGCCCTGCCCGGCCATCAGCGATCAACCTCCCCGAACACGACGTCGATCGCGGACAGGACCGCGGTCGTGTCGGCCAGCATGTGGCCCTTCATCATGAAATCCATCGCCTGCAGGTGCGAGAAGCCGGTCGGGCGGATCTTGCAGCGGTAGGGTTTGTTCGTGCCATCCGCGACCAGATAGACGCCGAACTCGCCCTTCGGACTCTCGGTTGCCACATACACTTCGCCGGCGGGGACGTGATAGCCCTCGGTGTATAGCTTGAAGTGGTGGATTAGCGCTTCCATCGACGTCTTCATCGACGCGCGGCTGGGCGGGAAGACCTTGCTGTCGGCGCCGATCGGACCGGCCGGCATCTGCTGCAGGCACTGGCGCGCGATCTTGAAGCTCTGCCGGACCTCTTCGACGCGAACCATGAAGCGGTCGTAGCAATCGCCGTTGGTGCCGACCGGAATCTCGAAATCCATCTTGTCATAGACTTCGTACGGCTGGCTGCGGCGGATGTCCCAAGGGATACCCGCGGCACGGATCATCGGGCCTGAGAAACCCCAGGCTATCGCGTCTTCGCGGCTGACCACGCCGATGTCGACATTGCGCTGCTTGAAGATGCGATTGTCGGCCACAAGGCTGATCGCATCTTCGTACAATTTCAAGCGGTTATCGAGGAACTCTCCGATCTTGTCGAGGACTGCGGGCGGAATGTCCTCGCGCACGCCACCGACGCGGAAGTAGTTCGCATGCATGCGCGCGCCGGACACATGCTCGTAGATCTGCATGATGTCTTCGCGCAGTTCGAACAGCCACAGGTTCGGCGTCATCGCGCCGACGTCCATGATGTGGCTGCCAAGGTTGAGCATGTGGTTGGAGATGCGGGTGATCTCCGCCATCAGCACGCGAATGTACTGGGCGCGGATCGGGATCTCGAGGCCGAGCAGCTTCTCTGCCGCAAGCACGAAGCTGTGCTCCATGCACATGGGCGAGCAGTAATCGAGCCGGTCAAAGTACGGCAGCGCCTGGGCGTAGGTCTTGTATTCGATCAGCTTCTCGGTGCCGCGATGGAGCAAGCCGACATGAGGGTCGACGCGCTCGACGATCTCGCCGTCCAGCTCCATGATCAGGCGAAGAACGCCGTGCGCCGCCGGATGCTGTGGGCCGAAGTTGATCGTGTAATTGCTGATCGTCTCGTCGCCGGGGTCGCGCGGATGGCCAAGTTCGGCGCCCTCGCCGCCAGCGCCCACATCGACTTCCACCCGCCGCTTGCCTGGGCGCAGATCGTCCCGGACGTCGGTCATGCGTCACCCTTCGGCTTGCGCGGCTTGGCCGGCGACTTCTTCGGCGCGGTTGGGCCGGGCTTGCTGACTTCCTTCGTCGCCTTCGCCTTGGCCGGCTTCCGCGCTTCGGCGTCGGCTTCCTTCGCGCCGGCCCGCGAGCGCTCTTCATTGTCCATGGCGTAAGGCTTTTCACGCGCCTCGGGCTTCACGGTCGTTTTCACGTTCGTGGGCTGCGTTTTGGTTGGCGCGGGTGCGGGCGTCGGCGCACCGGCCTGCTCAGGCTGGGCCTTCTCATCGCCCGGCAGGCGATATTCCGGGCCTTCCCACGGCATCAGGAAATCGAAGCTGCGGAAGTCCTGCGGCAACGACACCGGCTCATAAACGACCCGCTTTTCCGCTTCGGAGTAGCGAAGCTCGACGTGGCCCGTCAGCGGAAAGTCCTTGCGCTGCGGATAGCCCTCGAAGCCATAGTCGGTGAGGATACGGCGAAGATCGTCATTGCCGGTGAACGCGACGCCATACATGTCGAAGACTTCACGCTCGAGCCAGCCGGCGACCGGCCACAGCCCGGTCACGCTCGGCACGGGCGTTTGCTCATCGGTGCTGACGTGCACACGAACGCGATGGTTCTTCGTCAGCGATAGAAGACAGTAGACGACCTCGAAGCGCTCGACGCGATCCGGAAAATCGACGCCAGCAATCTCCATCAGCTGCTGATATTGATGCGTATCGCGCAGCGCCGTCATCACCGAGATCAGATCCTCGCGAGCGACGTCGAACGCCGTTTCAATGCCCTCGCGCGGTGTCGCCTTGGCAAGCTTGCCAAGCGACGGCGGCGCGTCGGCGTAACGAGGCGCAGACGAGGCCATTAGCGCGTGATTGTCCCTTCACGGCGAATCTTCCGCTGAAGCTGAAGGATGCCGTAGAGCAGCGCCTCGGCCGTCGGCGGACAACCCGGCACGTAAATATCAACCGGGACGATGCGGTCGCAGCCGCGCACCACCGAGTAGCTGTAATGGTAATAGCCGCCGCCATTGGCGCAACTGCCCATGGAGATGACATAGCGCGGCTCGCTCATCTGGTCGTAGACCCGCCGCAGCGCCGGCGCCATCTTGTTGCAGAGCGTGCCAGCGACGATCATCACGTCCGACTGGCGCGGACTCGCGCGCGGCGCGACGCCAAACCTTTCAAGGTCATAGCGCGGCATATTCACATGGATCATCTCGACCGCGCAGCAGGCAAGGCCGAAGGTCATCCACCACAGCGACCCAGTACGCGCCCAGGTGAACAGGTCTTCGGTTGTCGTGACCATGAAGCCCTTTTCGTTCAGCGACTGCTGGACCTCGAGAAGCTTGGCCTGATCGACTTCGCCGGGGACGAGTCCGGCGATCCGCGCCAGTTCTTCCTCGGACGGCATGCGGTCTTCGCCGGGACGAAGCATCACTCCCATTCGAGTGCTCCCTTCTTCCAGGCATAGGCAAGGCCAAGACCAAGCTCGACGAGGAACACGACCATGGCCGTCCAGCCGGTCCATCGGGTGAAATCAAGGCTGACCGCCCAAGGAAACAGGAACGCGGCTTCAAGGTCGAAGACGATGAAAAGAATCGCCACCAGGTAGAAGCGCACGTCGAACTCGGCGCGGGCATCCTCGAACGCCGGGAAACCGCATTCATATTCGCTAAGCTTGGCCGGATCGGGACGGTGCGTGCCCGTCAGGCGCGACACGATCATCGGCAGCACGACGAACGCGCCGGACAGGCCCAGCGCGACGATCAGGAACAGCAGGATCGGCAGGTAGCCGGCGGCAACACTTGCCAAGGAAATACTCCCGGGAACGAAAACTTGGGCGCGCTTTAGGACAGCACTTGGTGTGCCGCAACCACCCGAAAGCCTATCTTAGCGCGCCGGCGACAAGCTTTTGCAGCTTCGAGTGAATGGCCGACGACGCAGCGACATATTCACCGCGCTCGAAGGCCCGGTCAGCACCGCGATAATCGGTGACGAACCCACCGGCTTCACGGACCAGAAGCACGCCCGCCGCGGTGTCCCACAGGTCGAGATCGTCTTCCCAGAAACCGTCCATGCGGCCCGCAGCAACCCACGCGAGGTCGAGCGCGGCCGAACCAAAGCGACGCAGACCCGATACTTCCGGTGCAACCGCAGCAAAGATCTTCGACCATTTTGCCGGATCGCCTCGGCCGCAATGCGGCATGCCGGTACCGATCAGACTTTCGTTCAAGTCACGCCGTGCCGACACGCGAAGACGCGCGTCGTGCAACCAGGCGCCGCGCCCCTTCTCGGCCCAGAAGCTCTCGTCGGTCAGCGGCTGATAGACGAGCCCCTGCGTGATTTCGGTCCCGCCGCCGGGCTTCTTCTCCTCGACCGCGATCGAGATCGAGAAGTGCGGGACGCCGTGGAGGAAATTGGTCGTCCCATCCAGTGGATCGACGATCCAGCGCGGCTTGTCGGGATTGCCTTCGACCTCGCCGCCCTCTTCCAGTAGCATGCCCCAGTCGGGCCGCGCGTTGCGCAGCTCCTCGACGATCGTTTGCTCGGCCCGCTTGTCGGCCATGGACACGAAGTCGGCCGGGCCCTTGCGGCTGACCTGCAGATGCTCGACCTCGCCGAAGTCGCGGCGCAGACGCGGCGCCGCCTTGCGGGCCGCGCGCTGCATGACGGTGATTAGGCCGGAATGCGCAACCATGATTTAGTCGGCGCGGCGGACGTAGGTGCGCTCGTAAACGTCGACGACGATCCTCGTGCCCGACGTAATGTGCGGCGGAACCAGCACCTTCACGCCATTGTCTAACACCGCCGGCTTGTACGAGGAGCTCGCGGTCTGGCCCTTCACCACCGCGTCCGCCTCGACGATCGTCGCTTCGACCTGGTCGGGTAGCTGAACGCTGATCGGCTTTTCGTTGTACAGCTCCATGACGACGTCCATGCCGTCCTGCAGAAAGTCTCCGGCCTCGCCCAGAAGGTCGGCCGGAAGGCTGATCTGCTCGTAATTGTCCTTGTCCATGAAGGTCAGCATGTCGCCGTCCTTGAAGAGGAACTGGAAATCCTTGGTGTCAAGGCGGACGCGCTCGACCGTCTCCGCCGAGCGGAAGCGGACGTTGGTCTTACGGCCGTCGATCAGGTTCTTCATCTCGACCTGCATGTAGGCGCCACCCTTGCCCGGCTGCGTGTGCTGGATTTTCACGGCGCGCCAGATGCCGCCCTCATATTCGATGATGTTGCCGGGACGGATGTCCACGCCGCTGATCTTCATGATCGCCTACCTGCTTGAGACTGATGAAAGAGCCGCCGCGGACCTAACCGCGGTTCGGCGGCCTGTTAGCCGCTGACCTATTTTCCGGCAAGCAGGGGGTACGGATTGATCGCGGTGCCGTTCCACCAGCGCTCGCCCGCAACCATCTGATTGACCGCGAAATGAAGGTGTGGCCCGTCAGGGCTGGCGTCGCCGGTATGGCCGACCTTGCCGATAACCTGGCCGCGCTTAACAGCCTGCCCTTCCTTCAGCCCCGGCGCATACGCCGAGAGATGCGCATAATAATAGATCCACTTCTGGTCCTGCGACCGTTCGTAGATCGTGATCCCGCCGCGCACGCTGTTGAACAGCTTCTCGATCGTTCCATCCGCTGCGGCGATCACCGGCGTGCCTTCCGCGGCCATGATGTCGATGGCGTCATGACGCCGACCCTGTCCACGTGCAGCATCGAACGTGTCAGTCAGATCGCTTTGCTTGATCCCGACTACCGGCAACGCGAGACCCGACGGCGCGACCTGCACATCCTGCGCCACCGCCACTGGCGGCGCGTTCTCCGGCTTCACGGTCACCACTGGACCGCTCCTCGCCACCGTCGCCTGCGGCCGTTGCGCGAAATTATAGAACCAGATCCAGAACATGCTCGTTACGAAGGCCGTGAGCAAAGCCGTCCCGATGACCTTCAGCATGCGCGCGCAATCCCCTGCGTGGTTGTTCTGAGGCTGCAACGATGGAGCAAACAACTGTTTCCCATGAAGCACCAGGCATTCATGTCGGCTGCTCCGGCTGGGTCTACCGGCACTGGCGCGGGATCTTCTATCCCGAGGGGCTGCCGCAGAAACGGTGGTTCGAGCATTACGCGTCGCAGTTCGACACGGTCGAGATCAACGCCAGCTTCTACCGTCTGCCTTTAGCGTCAACATTCGAGAGCTGGCGCGAAAAGGCGCCGCCTGGCTTTCGCTACGCGGTAAAGGTCAACCGTTTCATTACGCACATGAAGAAGCTTTTGGATTGCGAGGAGGAGACGGATCGCTTCATCGCGCTTGCTCGCCCACTCCAGGACAAGCTCGGGCCGCTCCTCTATCAGTTACCGCCAAGCCTTCATAAAAACGTCAAACGGCTGGAGGCGTTCTTAAGCCGACTCCCGGCTGACCTCATGCACGTCATCGAGTTCCGCCACCGCAGCTGGTACGACGAGGAAGTCCTCGAACTGCTCGACCGGCACGATGTCGGCTTCGTAGTGCACGATCGCCGCGGACTGGTCTCACCGCGCTGGGCAAGCGGCAGCACCGCGTACATCCGCTTCCACGGCACGAGCGGTCGCTATCACGGCCTGTATGGTAAAGAGCTACTCGCTGACTGGGCGGATTGGTGCCGCGAACAGCGCGACCGGGGCCGCAGCGTCTGGTGCTATTTCAACAACGACATCCATGGTCATGCACTCGAAGATGCTCGGGCGCTGAAGGCGATGGTCGCGGAATAAGCGAGCCGATTGGCAATCGCGCCATTCTCAAGCAGATTGCATTGATGGCCGACGCCGAACCGCCGCCTTATTACGAGCCGCCAACGCCCTTCTGGCAACAGCGGTCGGACCTTCGTGCGGGCATCGGCCGACGTGTCGGCGACACCCTCGATCAACGCATGCGCTTGTGGCGTTTCTGCTCCTCGCCGCGCCAGCCGATTCAGCTCTACTATGGCGATAACTTCCTGACGCCAGACGCCTGCCAAGCGATGTGCGAGCAGATCGACGCGGGCAGTTATCCTTCGCCGCTGTATGAGAAGGAAAAGCACGAGGACGTGCGCACCAGCTACAGCTGCAACCTCAATGCCTACGATCCACTCATCACGAGCATCAATGCGAAGATCGCCGAGCTTCTCGGCATGGACCCAACCTGGGGCGAACCGCTGCAGGGCCAGCGCTACCAGGAGGGCCAGCGCTTCCGCGAGCATGCCGACTTCTTCTATATCGATCAGCCTTACTGGGCCGAATACGAACCCCACGGCGGGCAGCGAACCTGGACCGCGATGATCTACCTCAACGAACCGGAAGCCGGCGGCGCGACCCGCTTCAAATTGCTCGACTATCAGGCCGAACCTAGGCTCGGCCGCATTCTCATCTGGAACAACATGGCGCTCGACGGCAGCCCGAACCCATGGACGCTCCATGAAGGCATGCCGGTGGAGCGCGGCACCAAGTACATCGTCACCAAATGGTACCGCGAACGTCAGTTCGTTTAGGCGAGCACGTCCTCGAACGTCCGCACTGCCGCAGCAGGATCTTCCGCGCCCCAGACCGCCTGGCAGACGGCGAGGAAATCCGCGCCTGCTTCGACCAGCGGCCGCGCGTTGTCGGGAGTGATCCCGCCGATTGCAACGCAGGGGATTTCAAATAGCGCGGACCACCAGGACAGGATCGCCCGGTCGGGCCGATAATCGGACGGCTTGGTCGTCGTCGGGTAGAAGGCGCCAAACGCGACATAGTCAGCCCCCTCCTCGCCCGCTTCCATCGCCAGGTGTCGGCTGTCGTGACAGGTTCGGCCGATCTGCGCCGTAGGACCCAGCACCGCTCGCGCGTCGCGAATGTCGCCGTCGCCTTGACCAAGGTGCACACCGTCGGCGCCCAGCCGCTTCGCCAAGGACACGCTGTCGTTGACGATGAAAGCGATGTCCGCGTCCGCGCAGATGCGCTGCAGCGGCTCGGCCAGCCGCGCAAGTTCATGCTCTCCTACGTCCTTGACGCGCAGCTGGAACGCCGAGGCAAGCCCGGGCTCCAGCGCCGCCTTTAGCCGGTCGCCGAACTGGCCCGAAACGTCCTGCGGACTGATAAGATAAAGCTTCGCCGGCTCGGTTCGCTCGGGCGGCGGGAAAATGGACAGGTCGGCTTCGTCGGCGTTCATGGCCGGTGCATTAGCGAAAGTGTCCTACCCGTCCAATGAAAGCTCCGCTCGTCTTCGCTTCCGCATCTGCGCTCTCCCTCGCCCCACTTGGCGCTTGTGCCACCGTTTCGAACGCGCCGGACAGCGCGCGGCCCGCGGAGACCCCGGTGCCGCTTGGTCAGGCAGTGCGGGTCGGCGATTTGACCGCCACCCCGATCAAAGTCGTCGAGGACAGCCGCTGCCCGATGAACGCACGTTGCGTCTGGGCGGGCCGGCTAGTCGTGCAAACGCGGATTGACGGTAAAACCTGGCGCGAGACCGCCAATCTCACGCTAGGTCAGATCCACACCACGCACGGCCAGATGCTCGCCCTTGCAGGCGTGAGGCCCGAAAAGACGACCGATCACCGGATTGAGCCGCGCGACTACCGTTTCGTCTACGAGCGGCGGGACGACCGTCTCGGCGGACCGCCCCCGCCGCCCAAACCTTAGGCGACGCTGGCGGCATGAATCTCGTCGATGGCCTTGCCGAGCGTGCTGTCGAATTCCTCATCGCTCTGCTGAGCGCGGAGGTCCGATAGCAGAGCGCGGCTGAAGCTCGCGATCATGCCCGGGTTCTTCGCCAGTTCGGCGCACGCCTCTTCGCGGGAGAAACCGCCGGACAGGGCGACAACCTTGAGCACCTTCGGGTGATTCACCAGCGGATTGAACAAACCCGCCTCGGCCGGGATAGACAGCTTCAGCATAACCTGCTGGCCGTCCGGAAGGGCATCCAGCTCTTCCAGAATCGCGGCGAGCAGCAGACGGTCGGACTCGGCGCGGTCGGCGCTCTTGATGTTCACCTCGGGCTCGATGATCGGCATCAGGCCGTGTCCGAGCACCTGCCGGGCAACCTGGAACTGCTGCGCGACGAGCACGGCGATGCCGCCTTCATTGGCCTCGTTGATGACCGACCGCTCCTTGGTGCCGAACACGCCGAGGCCCTTGGCGCGCTCAAGCAGCGCGTCGAGGCCCGGCATCGGCTTCATCATCTGTACGCCGGCGTCCTGATCCTCAAGCCCCTTGTCGATCTTGATGAACGGCACGACGCCTTGGTCAATCAGCGCCTGCGGGGTCGGCTTGCCGTCGACCTGTCCGTCCATCGTGCGCTCAAAGAGGATCGCGCCGATGACCTTGCCGCTGCCGAAGCAGGGTGAGGTGATGATGCGGGAGCGCATCTGGTGGATGAGGTCGAACATCTCCTCGTCGGACGACCAGGCGCCCTCGTCCACGCCATAGCCCTTCAGCGCTTTCGGGGTTGAACCGCCCGACTGGTCCAGCGCGGCGATGAAACCGTCACCCTTAGCAATCCGCTCGCGCATTTCCGACTGTTGCATACTCTTCTGACGCTCCCGTTCCTGTTGGGGTGCGCGATAGCTGTGGCCTCGCTACCGCTCAAGATGCGCGCTTGGCGACCTCTGGATAGATGGCGACACACTTATATTCAGGTGCCGGGCCGCCACCGATAACGATTTTGCCGTCCACGGTGACCCAGACGTGAGCCTTTAGCTCACCTGCATTGTCGATCCCGTAGTGAAGCCGAGCATCAACGCCACGGCGGCGGAGCATGCGTTGCAAGGCGAGGCCCTGCTGAAAGCAGACCGAGCGCCAGGGCGTGTGCGCGCTCGCCGCGGAGACCGCCCAAGCGGGTTGCGCGCCGCTGACGCCTGACTTCACTTCTGCGAGTGGCGTCGAACCGAACGCCACTGCCCGTCGAAACGGAAGGAAGCGGACTACCGCCCAGGCTTGCAGCAGCTCGATTACCGCCTCTGCCAGAAGCAGATTGTCGCGCGCGTCCCGTTCGATAAGCCGGCGGATCGGCCCCTTGCGCTCAGCGGCCAGTCGAACCGCCATCGGCTCAGCGTTCGAGGGCTGCGACGCCGGGGAGCGTGCGCCCTTCCATCCATTCCAGGAACGCGCCGCCGGCAGTGGAGACGAAAGTGAAGTCCGATGCGACACCCGCATGATTGAGCGCGGCAACGGTGTCCCCGCCGCCGGCGACCGAAATCAGCGAACCATCCTTGGTCAGCGCAGCAGCGATCCGCGCGAGCGCGAGCGTGGCTTCGTCGAACGGCGGCGTCTCGAACGCGCCGAGTGGGCCGTTCCACACCAGCGTCTTGCAAGTTTTTAGCGCATCGGCGAGCGCTTCGACGGCCGCTGGCCCAACGTCGAGGATCATCTCGTCGGCCGCGACTTCGTGGACGTTGCACGTGCGCAGGCTCGGCGGATTGGGCGCGAATTCCTTCGCGACGACGACATCGTACGGCAGGTGGATCGTACAGCCGGCCTGATCCGCACGATCGAAGATCGCGTTTGCTTCCCCCGTGAGGTCATGCTCGCACAGCGACTTGCCGACATCGACCCCGCGCGCGGCAAGGAAGGTGTTGGCCATGCCGCCGCCGATGATCAAATGATCGACCTTGCCGACAAGATGGCCGAGCACGGCAAGCTTGGTCGAAACCTTGGCGCCGCCGACCACTGCGGCGACCGGGCGCTCCGGATTGCCGAGCGCGCGCTCGAGCGCCTTGAGCTCCGCCTCCATCGCCCGTCCCGCGAAGCTGGGCAGGTAATGGGTGATCCCCTCCGTCGACGCGTGCGCGCGGTGCGCGGTCGAGAAAGCATCATCGACATAATAGTCGCCAAGCGCCGCCATGCCCTGGGCGAGATCCGGGTCGTTCTTCTCCTCGCCGCGGTGGAAGCGCGTGTTCTCGAGGATTCCGATGTTACCCGGCAGCATGGTGGTGACCGCGCGCTGTGCCTCGGGCCCCTGGCAATCCTCGATGAACCGGACCGAACGCCCTGACAGCCGGTGCAGTGGCAACACCAGCTGCGCCGTCGACATGTCGGGCCGCACCTCGCCCTTGGGCCGGCCGAAGTGCGACAGCAGCAGCACGACCGCGCCGCGATCGCTCAGCTCCAGCACCGTCGGCAACATGGCCCGCAGGCGCGTGTCGTCGGTGACCCGTGCGCCATCCATCGGCACGTTGAGGTCGACCCGGACCAGCACCTTCTTGCCGGTCAGGTCTTCGGGCAGGTCATCCAGTGTCTTGAAGCTGCTCATCTGGTGCGAATGTTCCGAATGTTCACAGTGACGGCGTGTTTTTCGGTTTCGCTTCCCGGCAAAAATAGCGGGAAGCGGGAGCGATTTACGCGCATGCCGGGCTGTAGGACAGCCTAGCCGAGCTTCGCCATGGCGCAGGCGGTGTCGATCATGCGGTTCGAGAAGCCCCATTCATTGTCGTACCAGCTGACGACGCGAACAAGCTTGCCGTCGAGAACCGCGGTTTCGAGGCTGTCGACGGTCGAGCTGGCCGGCGTGTGCATCAGGTCGATCGAAACCAGGGGTTCGTCGGTGTAGTCGAGGATGCCCTTGAGGCGGCCGCTTTCGCTGGCGGTCTTAAGGATCTGGTTGACCTCTTCCTTGGTAGTGTCGCGCTTGGGCGTGAAGGTTAGGTCGATCAGGCTGACGTCCGGCACTGGGACGCGGATTGCGGAGCCGTCGAGCTTGCCCTTCAGCTCAGGAAGCACTTCGCCGACAGCACGAGCGGCACCGGTCGTGGTGGGAATCATCGACATCGCTGCCGCGCGGGCGCGACGGAGATCGGAATGGATCTGGTCGAGGATCTTCTGGTCGTTGGTGTAGGCGTGGACCGTGGTCATCAGGCCGCGCTCGATGCCCAAAGCGTCGTTGAGGACCTTGGCGACCGGCGCCAGGCAGTTCGTAGTGCACGAGGCGTTGGAGACGATCTTGTGCTCGGCCGTCAGCTTGTCGTCGTTGACGCCGTAAACGACGGTCAAGTCGACGCCCTTGGCCGGGGCCGAGATCAGGACCTTCTTCGCGCCGGCGTCGATGTGCTTCTGCGCGCTTTCGCGGTCGGTGAAGAAACCGGTGCACTCGAGGACGATCTCGACGCCCTGGTCGCCGTGTGGCAGGTTGGCCGGGTCCTTCTGCGCGGTTACGTGGATCTTCTTGCCGTTGACGACGATGTCAGTGCCTTCGGCCTTCACGTCGCCCGGGAACTTGCCGTGGACGCTGTCGTGCTTGAACAGCCAGGCGTTCGCCTTGGCGTCGGCAAGATCATTGACGCTGACGAGCTCGAGCCCGCAGTCCGGCCGCTCGAGGATCGCGCGAGCGACCAGGCGGCCGATGCGGCCGAATCCGTTGATGGCGACTTTGGTCATGATATTCCTCGTTGCTTCATGAAATCGGTGATGCGTTCGGCGACCTTGGCTGGGGTCAGGCCGAAATAATTGTAGGCGTCCGGCGCCGGCGCGGAGACGCCGAAGCGATCGATACCGAGCTTCAGGCCGTGGAGGCCGACGTAGCGCTCCCAGCCGAAGGTGGTACCGGCCTCGATCGAGACGCGCAGGATCTGGCGGTTGCTGACGTCGGGCAGGATGTCCTCGCGATAGTCCCACGGCTGCGCGTCGAAGCGCTCGGTGCAGGGCATGGAAACGACGTCGGTACCGATGCCCTGCCCTTCGAGCTGCCCGGCGGCGCCAAGCGCGATCTCGACCTCAGATCCCGTCGCAAGAATGATCGCCTTGCGCTCGTTTTCTGCCGATTTCACGCGGTAGGCGCCGCGTGCGCAAAGGTTCTCCCCGACCGCCTCCTTGCGGAGCGGCGGCAGGTTCTGACGCGTCAATGCCAGGATGCTCGGCTTGTCGCTGCCGAGCGCCAGCGCCCAGCATTCGGCAGTCTCGACCGCATCGGCGGGACGGAAGACTTCCAGCCCCGGCATCGCACGCAGGCTCTGCAAATGCTCGATTGGCTGGTGGGTCGGACCGTCTTCGCCAAGCCCGATCGAATCGTGGGTCATGACGTAGATGACCCGCGCATGCTGCAGCGCGCTGAGGCGGATGGCCGGACGCGCATAGTCGGTGAATACGAGGAATGTGCCGCCGTATGGCACCACCCCTCCGTGGAGCGCCATGCCGTTCATCGCGGCCGCCATCTCGAACTCGCGGATGCCGTAATAGATGTAGCGTCCGCCGTAATTCTCCGCCGTCAGCGGCTCGATGTTCTTGGTCTTGGTGTTGTTCGACCCGGTGAGATCGGCCGATCCGCCGATGGTCGAGGGGATTGCGGCATTGATGGCTTCGAGCGCCATTTCCGACGCCTTGCGGGTGGCGACCGGCTTCAGGTCCGCGAGCAGCTTGTCGAGATAGGGCTTCAGCCAGGCATCGCTGACCTTGCCGCTGATCCGCGACAGGAATTCGTCGCGCCGGCCGCTCTGCTCCAGCCGCTCGTTCCACAGCGCATGGTCGACCGCACCGCGCTTGCCCGCGCTGCGCCACGCAGAAAGCACGTCGTCCGGGACCTCGAACGGCGGGAGGTCCCAGTCCAGCTCCTTGCGCGCCTTGGCGATTTCCTCGGCGCCGAGCGGGGAACCGTGGGTCGCCGACGTCCCCTGCTTGTCGGGCGCGCCATAGCCGATGATCGTCTTGCAGCGGATCAGGCTCGGGCGCGGGTCGGCGGTCGCTTCCTCGATCGCGCGGCTGACGTCGGCGGCATCGAGGCCATCGCATTCGCAGGTGTGCCAGCCGGCGGCCTGATGGCGCGCGACCACGTCCTCGTTGCGCGACAACTCGGTCGAGCCGTCGATGGTGATGTCGTTGTCGTCCCACAGCACGATCAGGCGGCCGAGCTTCAGATGCCCAGCAAGGCCGATGGCTTCGTGGTTGATGCCTTCCATCAGGCAACCGTCACCGGCGATGACGAAGGTCCGGTGGTCGACAAGCTCATCGCCGAAGGTCGCATTGAGATGGCGCTCGGCGATCGCCATGCCGACCGCCATGGCAACGCCTTGGCCGAGCGGGCCGGTGGTGACCTCGATCCCGGGAAGCTCGAAATTCTCCGGGTGACCGGCGGTCGGCGAGCCGAGCTGGCGGAAGCGCTTGATGTCATCGATCGTCGGCCGCTCGTACCCCGTGAGATAGAGCAAGGCGTAGATGAGCATTGAGCCGTGGCCGGCCGACAGGATGAAGCGGTCGCGGTCGGGCCAGCGGGGGTCCGATGCATCGAATTTCAGGTGACGGGTGAACAGCGCTGTAGCGGCATCGGCCATGCCCATCGGCATGCCGGGGTGACCGCTGTTCGCAGCCTCCACGGCATCCATCGCGAGGGCGCGGATGGCGTTAGCAAGGCGGCGGTCGGAAGGCAGCATAAGCTCCATCGTGCGGGACTGCCCGCCCGTGGACCCGGACGGCGTTGCGGCTCCCTTAGCCGCCCTGCCCGCTGCGTCAAATCACCTCGGAAATGCACAAGGGAGCGCTTGCCCGCGATTGCCGATGTGCGTAGGCGAATTTGGATGGACGACAGCGAGATTGTAGCGGCGCTGGAGCGCGCGGAACGCGCGCTGCAGCGGATCGAGCGAAGCCTTTCCCATCGGCAGCCGCCGGTGGTGCGCGACGAAGAGCTGCGCGCCAAGGTGCGCGAGGTCGTCGAAGAGCTCGACGAGCTGATCCGGCAGGCCGCGGCCTGATGGCGACGATGGTCGATCTGACGATCGCGGGGCGGACCTATCAGGTGGCCTGCCGCGAGGGCGAGGAAGACAATCTGCGCAGCGCCGCGCGCTTGGTCGACGGCAAGAGCCGCGAGGCGCTCGCCGGCTTGGGCACGCTGAGCGAGGCGCGGCAATTCCTCTTCGCCTCGCTGTTGCTGGCGGACCAACTGATAGACAAGCCGCGCGACGAGAATGCGCCGCCACCGCCCGCACGCCCGGACCCAGCGCTGATCATGCGCGCCGGGGCGTTGGCGGACCGGCTCGAATCGCTGGCGCAGGCGCTTGAGCAGGACGCCGCGACCTCCTAAATTGCACGCGACGGGAACTGCCTGGTGCGAGCCTTCGGAAAATCCCTGAGGCGATTCACTCCACTTGGGAGCTGTCCCTGCCCCGATCATGCGGTTTTCCGCCGGGTCGGGAGCATATGGCGCCCACCTGACGTTTTGGCGTCAGAGGATTTTAGGGCAAACGGCCATGGTGGTCCCGTCACCTCCCTTCTTCCGCGGTCCTGGCCAGCGCCTGGAGCCGCAGATCGAGCCGCTCGACAAGGACGCGCTGCGCCGTGCCGCGCTCGATGCGCGCAAGGCCTATGTGCGGACGCTGTCGGATGGTGAGCGGACGCTGGCCGAACAGCAGCTCGCCGAGCATCTCACCTCGCTTTGCGCGGAGGCAAAGGTGGTCGGAGGCTACGCACCGATGGGGTCGGAGATCAGCCCGCAGCTAGCGATCGAGGAAGCCCGCGCGATCGGGCGGATTGTCGCTTTCCCGGCGTTCGACGACCCCGGGAAGCCGTTCAAGTTTCGCGCTGGCGACCCCCTTCGGGCGGGGCCGTTCGGGATCATGCAGCCCAAGCGCAGCGCCCCCGTCGTCGAACCTGACCTGATCCTCATCCCGCTGATTGCCATTGACTCGTCCGGCACGCGGCTGGGACGGGGCAAGGGTCATTATGACCGCGCGCTGGTCCGGCTGAAAAAGACTGGAGCGAGGCTGATTGGGGTGGGTTGGTCGATGCAGCGCATCGCGGACATCATCCCGGCAGACGAGTGGGATATCCCGCTCGACGCCTTCGCCAGTCCTGACGGGGTCGAGATCTTCCATCGGTGACGGCGCCGTGGCCCGATTGTCACAGTCGCGCAGAGATTGCGGCTGTTGGCCGCGATCGAGGAAAATCGGCCACCATTGTCCTTCGTTTACCGTCCCTTGAATGTTATTGCGCTAGCATCGCCGCACGGAGCTTCGGGCTGCGATCAGGGGCTAATCATGCGTACCAAGGTCATCACTGCCGTCGTCATCCTGGCCATTAGCGGCGGGCTGTTTGCTGCCATGCGCGGGGAAAATCGTGCCGACGCTGCCGCCGGCAATTGCTACGCTTCCGCGCAAGGCCCGTCGGCGCCGACCATCTGCGAATAGAGGGCGCGCGCTTTTCCACCGGCGCTATGCTAGGCGCCGCGCCTCATGGCGGCACCTCAACCCTCTTCCCGCACGCTGCTGGGAATCGCGCTGATCCTGTTGCTGATCGTCGTCTGGGCGACGTTTGTCGCAGGACTCGCCCATGTCGTCGGGCAATGGCCTGTTCTCATTCAGGCGCCATTCTATCTATTTATGGGAATAGCGTGGATTATCCCGCTGAAACCATTGGTTAGATGGATCCAGACTGGCTCCTTCCGCGCCGGTTGAAGCAGCCGATTTGAACTTGGTGTATTAGTTAGGTATAGCACGACAAATGACTGCAGCAGTGACCCTTGCTCGCCCGCTCGACGGGATTCGCAGCGCGACACGTCGCGCGCGGGAGCGTGGTCTTGCGCTGTTCCATCATCACCCGCGTGGCACGCTGGGGGTCGGGCTCTTCGGGCTGGTCGCGCTTTCAGCCGGAGCGGCAACCCTCGTCACTCCGGGCGCTCCGCCGCAGGTCCGGACGGCGCCCCCTGCCCCGCCGCCACTGATCATGAAGCAGCTTGCCCCCGAGCAAGCGCTGAAGGTCAATGCCGAGATACCGGTGACGAGCGGCCCGAACCCGATTGCCGCGCCATTCCAGCTCGCGGGGAATGCATCCGCGCGCGCCCAGGCGCTGACCTGCCTGGCCAGCGCTGTCTATTACGAGGCCGGCAACCAAGATGCGGACGGCGGCCGCGCCGTTGCCCAGGTCGTGCTGAACCGCGTCCGCCATCCGGCCTTCCCTGGCAGCGTTTGCGGAGTCGTGTACGAGGGATCGACCCGCGCGACCGGTTGCCAGTTCACCTTCACGTGTGACGGCTCGCTCAATCGTCGGCCCGATGCCGACGGCTGGTCACGCGCGAAGCTCATCGCCGAGCAGGCGCTGAACGGTGCGACCTACGCTCCGGTCGGCTGGGCTACGCATTATCACGCCAATTATGTCGTGCCCTATTGGGCTTCCTCAATGACGAAGAATGCCATCGTCGGCGCCCACCTGTTCTATCGGTGGGCGGGTAACTGGGGCCAGCCGTCCGTGTTCGCGAAGGTCTATGACGGCCGAGAGCCCAATGCCGCAGCGCTGCGCACCGCGGCGCTTGCGGTCCCGCACATCATTCCCTCTTATGGTGGAAATCAGGTCGCCAAGGCGATCGAGGAAATCCCGGGTGCCGAAACGCTCAAGCTCGCGCCTTCGCTGCGCGGCGACAAGCGTGTGGCTGTCCGCTTCAATCTCGCGGCGCGCAAGGCCGCTGATGACGTCAAGCACGAAGATTATTCGAGCAAGTTCGCAGCGTCCGACAACCTCAAATGGTCGCTTTCGAGCGATGCGGTCGCGGACAATCAGCAGCCGCTCGGCAAGCCGTCCACCGGTGCGGTCAGCGCTTCCGGAGCGACGGCCCAGCGCTAGCTGGCAACCGGAGGAGCCAGGGCCCGCTCCACCAAACGCCGGATCCGGTCGACGCGCGCATCGATGGCAACCGAATCATCGGACAGTAGCGCCGCTGCGCTTCTTGTCCTTCCCGTGACCGCCAATTCGCTGAACGGCCCCTGGTCTCGTAGAGGATCACGGTCCTGCAGCTGAACCACTGCGGCGTCGAAGGCCGCACATTGGTCAAACTGCGCCAGCGACGGCCGGGTTCGAAGCGCCTGATGACAGGCGCGGCTGCGTGCCGCGAGGCCGATCTCGTCACTGCTATGCCGTAGTTGCTGAGCGTCCGCCGCGGCGCGTTTGATCTCGTTGACATTCACGGGCCGATCCATCGGCCCGGACGGGGTCCTCACGCTTGGCAAGGTGCGCACCGACGTACTTGCCGCCCCCGGTTTGAGACCTGGCGCGCTCTGAAAAACCAGGAAGATGCTTGCTGCGGTCAGGACCAGGACAAGCAGAACCCACGCACTACGCTCGCCGGAATTCCGCTGGTCGGCTTCGTTGAAATGCAGCGGATCGCGCAGCACTCGCTCGCTTCGAAGTTCGTCGTATGCGCGATTAATTTCCGCGGCGCGCGTCGGGTCGCCGCCGCGATCGGGGTGAAACTGCTTTATCAGACGGCGGTAGGCCCGCTCGATCGCTGCGTCATCGGCAGTGGGGTCCAGCCCCAACACGGCATATGCTGAACGATCGCCCATCCGTTCCGGACGGTATCCACTCCCATTCCTTGTGGAAAGTGGCGCGAGTGACGGGGCTCGAACCCGCGACCTCCGGCGTGACAGGCCGGCGCTCTAACCAACTGAGCTACACCCGCGTTTTGGCGTGGGCGGGCACCTATTAGGGGGCCTTGGAGGTGTCAACCATCGCCGGTCGCATTTCCTGCCGTTCATCCACTTCTTCTTCGTCGGGATCGCCGACATGGGTCAGCGTGCCGTCTTCGAACAGGAAACCGGCGATGTCCGGTGTCCCCGCAGCAGAAAAGACGGTCTTCATGATGATCAGAAGCGGCACTGCGAGCAGTGCTCCCGTGGTTCCCCACACCCAGGCCCAAAAGGACAAGGAGATGAGAATCGACAGCGGGCTGATCGTCAATCGATGTCCCACCACCATCGGGGTGAAGAAGTTTGCCTCGACAAGGTGGAAGCCGATGAAAGCGGCCGGCGGAAGCAAGGCAGCCCAGACGTCCGGAAACGTCATCAGCGCGCCAAAGAACAGCAACAGCGCGCAAACGATCGGCCCCAGGTACGGAACGTAATTAGCAACCGCGACGATGCCGCCCCACATGATCGGGGACGGCATGCCAATCCACCACAGCACAAGTGCCGTCAGTGTTCCAAGGCCGAGGTTTATCAGCGTGATCGTGCCCAGATAGGTGGATGTCGCGTCGACGACTTGCTGGATGACGCGGGCCGTAGTCAGCGCGCCTTCGAAGCTGCCGCGGCTGACGATGGTTTTCTTCCGCATCGCGGTCCATCCGGCGAGAAAGAAGAAAATCACCAGAAGCGCGAAGAAGAGCTGGATCAGCAAATGCGGCGCGGATGTCAGCAGCAGGCTGGACATCGAGTTGGGAGTCTCAACGTGAACCGCCTGCGTGCGCTCTTGCGAGATCACGATCTGCGAGGCGGTTTTGTTGATGAACTTGTCGAGGTGATTGTAAAGCTGGATGACGGGTTCCAGCGTGGCTCGCACCTTCGGCACCTTCGAGGGGATTTGAGCCACCCAGTCGCGCGCAGGGACGACGATCGAGCCAATCGCGAAGATCGCGAAGGCGATGAAGATCAGCACGCAAAGGCCAGCGGACGCTTTTGATGGTATCCCGCGGCGCTCGAACCATTCGAGCGCGGGCACCAGCGCAATGGCGACCACCAGCGCCGCCGTGACCGGCATGAAGAACTCGGCGCCGGCGCGGAGCGCGAACGGGATCGCAACGACCACGCCGATTCCGGCAATCAAGGTGAGCGACGCCAGCAGACGGTCCCGCTTGGCGGTAATCGTCTCCGCGATCACGCGCGCTTCGTCATCGTAGTGATGGGCCTTGGTCTTCTTGCTGCGCGCGTCCATGAATGAACCATATCGTCACCGCAGTGCCGCCGCTAGGGACATAGGTCAGGGCGCCGGAACCTTCGGGTGCCGTAATGATTGGTGAAAACAAGCGCGGCGTAACCCTGAGCGGGCAAGCGTCGTTTCGGGGAGTGAATGACCGAAGCCGGTTTGCCTGAGCGCCAGCAAGAATCGCGCGGTGTCACCATCTTTGATGGCGGCGAAATGGCGCGCCTGATTGCGGAGCGCGATTGGTCCGATTCGCCTGTGGGGCCGCCGGATACCTGGCCCCAGAGCCTCAAAACAACGGTCGGGCTGATCTTGCCCGCGGCTGCTCAGATCGTGGTGTTCTGGGGGCCGGAATATGTCGCGATCTACAACGACGCCTACGCCCCGGCGATCGGTGACAACCATCCTAAGGCGTTGGGACGGCCCGCCAGAGAGCATTGGGCCGAACTCTGGGACGATCTGGAGCCACTGCTTCGAAGCGTTCTGGAGACGGGGCAGACGGTCTTTGCCAAGGACCGGGAGTTTTACGTCGAACGGTACGGCTATCCGGAGACGGTCTATTTTGACATCAGCTACTCCGCGATCCCCGATGAAGCAGGCAAGGTCGCGGGTATCCTGTGCGTCGTCAGTGATACGACCGACCGCGTTCTATCCGAGCGTCGATCGCTGGAAGACAGAGAACGTCTCGTCCAGATGTTCGACCAGTCTCCAACCTTTACGGCGGTCATGCGTGGCCCCGGGCATGTGTTCGAGGTCGCCAACCCGGCCTACCTGCAACTGGTCGGCAATCGAGATGTCATCGGCAAGAGCGTTCGGGAGGCGCTGCCGGAAATCGCCGGCCAAGGCTTCTTCGAACTGCTCGACGACGTGTTTCGCTCGGGCAAACCGTATGTCGGCCTGGATACACCCGTCGTCATCGACCGCGGCGGCAGTGAGGAAGAGCGCTTCGTCGACTTTGTCTATCAGCCGCTTACCGACGGTAGCGGAAGGGTCAACGGTATCCTGGTCCAGGGTAGCGACGTCACCGAACGGCAGGTAGCGCAGCAGCAACTCCGCGAAAGCGAACACCGTCTTCGCATGACGACGGAAGCCGCCAACATCGGGACATGGGATTTCAATCCGCAGACCGGTGAACTGCGCTGGGACGCGCGATGCAAGGAACTGTTCGGGCTCCCGGCGGACGCCGAGATCACCTATGAAATTTTTCTGCAGGGCCTCCATTCCGATGACCGCGCCGCGACTGACGAGGCTGTTGAGAATGCGCTACGTCCGGACGGGCCCGGCGCCTACAGCGTTACGTATCGGACCATCGGCTTACAGGATGGTATTCAGCGGTGGATCTCGGCCACCGGCCGCTCCGTCTTCACCGGCGAGGGGAGCGAACGTATTGCAACCCGCTTCCTAGGGACGGTCATCGACATCAGCGCCTCCATGGCAACCGAGCAACGGCTGCGCGACGAAAGCCATAATCTCGAAGTTCTGAACACGACCGGTTCGGCGATCGCGGGCGAGCTTGACTTGCAGCGGGTTGTCCAGCTCGTAACGGATGCGGGTGTGGAATTGACTGGGGCCCAGTTCGGCGCCTTCTTTTACAACGTCGTCAATCCTGCTGGCGAAAGCTACATGCTGTACACGCTATCCGGCGTGCCACGGTCGGCGTTCGAAAAGTTTCCGATGCCGCGGAACACCGCAATCTTCGCGCCGACGTTCGGCGGCGAAGGGGTGGTTCGGTCGGACGACATCACTAAGGATCCGCGTTACGGGAAAAGCGATCCGCACTTCGGAATGCCGAAAGGTCATCTGCCCGTCGTCAGCTACCTCGCCGTTCCTGTCGTCGGTCGTACCGGCGAGGTCATTGGGGGCCTGTTTTTCGGCCATCCTGAACCCGGCCGTTTCGAGGCGCGGCATGAGCAGCTGATGGAAGGCATCGCTGCCCAGGCCGCCATCGCCATCGATAATGCCCGCCTGTTCGGCAATGCCCAGCACGAGATCGAGCAGCGGATGAAAGCTGAGCAGGCCCTCACCGCGCTCAACGAGACGCTGGAGAGTCGCGTGGCGGAGGAAATCCAGCAACGTTCACGGGTCGAGGAGGCGCTGCGCCAAACCCAGAAGATGGAGACCGTTGGCCAGCTTTCCGGTGGAATCGCGCACGATTTCAACAACCTGCTCCAGGTCATTCACGGCAATCTGTCGATCATGCAGCGGCTCTTGCCCGCCGACGACGAAAAGCTTCGCCGGTCGGTCAACAATGCGCTTAGCGGCACTGAGCGGGCAGCAGCGCTCACGAAGCGTTTGCTCGCCTTCTCACGGCGGCAACCGCTCGACACGCGTCCGATCGACGTCAATCGCCTTATCCTCGACATGACCGAGCTTCTGCATCGGACACTCGGCGAGACCGTGATCATCGACAATAAACTGAGCAGCGGCATCCCCAATGCACTGGTCGATGCCAATCAGCTGGAAAATGCGCTGCTCAATCTTGCCATTAACGCGCGCGACGCGATGCCGCGCGGCGGTCACCTGGAAATCGGTACCAGCGTCACCCGCCTCGATGATGCCGAGCGCGCGGAACTTGGATTGACCAAAGAGTGCTATGTTCTGATCACCGTGCGCGACGACGGCGAAGGGATGAGCGAAGAGGTTCGCCAGCGTGCGGTCGAACCGTTTTTTTCAACGAAGGAAGTCGGCCAGGGCACCGGCCTCGGTCTCTCCATGGTCTACGGGTTTGTGAATCAGACCGGCGGACAGCTGCGGCTCAACTCGACGCTTGGCGAAGGAACAACGGTCGAGCTGTATCTTCCCTGCTCGACCGCCGAGGCTCGCCAGGAGAGCAATGAACCCGGTCAGGCCGAATTGCCGCGCGGGCACGGCGAGCGCATCCTCGTATGCGAGGACGACGACGAGGTGCGTTTCTTCTCCACGGAGGCGCTGCGCGACCTTGGCTACAATGTCATAGAAGCGCGCGACGCCAATACGGCTCTCGCGGCGCTCGCTGAGCATGGCGAGGTCGATTTGCTGTTCACCGATGTGGTGCTCCCCGGCGGCCGTACGGGAGCCGACTTGGCGCGGGAAGCCAAAGCTCAGCAACCAGGATTGAAGGTGCTTTTCACAACGGGCTACGCGCGCAGTGCGCTGGACCAGGCGCCCGATGGCGAGCGTTCTCTTGAAGTGCTGACGAAACCGTTCGGTGTGGAAGACCTCGCGAACCGCATCCGCAACATGCTTCGCTAAGGCAAGTAGCTGGTGCCCCTGGTCCGACTCGAACGGACACTCTTTGCAGAACTCGATTTTGAGTCGAGCGCGTCTACCAATTCCGCCACAGGGGCCCTGCGACTGCCGCTAGCTAGGCGAGCCGACGGCGCTAATCAATTGCGTGGTGACTGCCGACGGTAACTAAGAGCCTCGGCGATGTGGATGCGCCCTACCTGCTCAGCGCCGGCAAGATCGGCGATGGTGCGCGAAACGCGGAGAACTCGGTGGAAGCCGCGGGCGGATAAGCGCATGGCGTTGGCGGCGTCGGCGAGAAGCTTTCGACCGGGTTCGTCAGGCGTCGCCACCGAGTCCAGCAATTCACCGTCGGCTTCTGCATTGGTGCGCGGACCGTGGCCGTTGTAGCGGTCGGACTGCCGCTGTCGCGCAGACGCAACTCGCTGGGCAACCTGTGCACTGCCTTCGGAAGGCGGCGGCAGGGTGAGGTCCGCGGCAGAGACGCCCGGCACTTCGACGTGAAGGTCAATACGGTCGAGTAGCGGCCCGGAGACGCGCGCCTGGTAATCAGCCGCGCAGCGCGGGGCACGGCTGCAGGCGAGCGCCGGATCGCCGAGATGACCGCAGCGGCAAGGGTTCATTGCTGCCACGAGCTGCACCCTCGCCGGGAACGTCACATGGGTGTTGGCACGCGCGACACTGACGTTGCCCGTCTCAAGCGGCTGGCGGAGCGAATCGAGGACGGCGCGCTGGAACTCGGGCAGCTCATCGAGAAACAGCACGCCGAGGTGCGCGAGGCTGATTTCGCCCGGCCGGACCTTGAGGCCTCCGCCGACGAGAGCCGGCATGGATGCGCTGTGGTGGGGTGCTCGGAAGGGACGGCGGCGGCGGATCTTGCCGTCGCCAAGTTCGCCGGCGACCGAAGCGACCATCGAGACTTCCAGCGCTTCGCTGGGCTGCAACGGTGGGAGAATACCCGGAAGGCAGGCGGCGAGCAGCGATTTACCCGAACCCGGCGGGCCGCTCATCAATAGGTTATGTCCGCCGGCCGCGGCAATTTCCAGCGCGCGCTTGGCGACTTCCTGCCCTTTGACTTGGGCGAGGTCCGGGCCGCCCTCGGGTGCTTCCGCCTCAACCACGGCGGGTGTCGGAACGAGCGACGTGCCTTTGAGATGCGCCAGCAAGGCGAGCAGGTCGGGGGCAGCGATGACATCGAGCTGCCCGGCCCAGCTCGCTTCGCCGCCCTGCGCCGCTGGGCAAATCAGGCCGAGGTCCAAGGACGAAGCGTGTAACGCGGCGAGCAACACCCCCGGTGAGGGCGCGATACGGCCGTCCAGGCTGAGCTCTCCAACCGCGACATAGTGCGACAGTGTTTCCGCGTCGGTCGCACCGATTGCGGCCAGCAAGCCCAGCGCGATGGGCAGGTCGTAATGCGATCCCTCCTTCGGCAGATCCGCAGGCGACAGGTTCACGGTGATCCGTTTCGGCGGAAGCGCTAGACCGATGGCGGACAATGCGGCCCGCACCCGCTCGCGGCTTTCCGCAACCGCCTTGTCGGCCAGGCCGACGATGATGAACGCGGGCAGCCCAGCCGACAGCTGCACCTGCACTTCGACTGCGCGGGCTTCCAGGCCGATATACGCCACAGTGGCGACGGTCGCGGCCATTAGGCCCCGCCCCCACAACCGACCATCTTGTACAGAATTCCCCCTAGCTCGGCGGTTCAGACCTAAGCCGAAGCGGAGCTTTCCCGCAAGCGGCTTGCGCGAACGGTCATGGGTGGCCACATCTGAACGATGATATCGCGGGATCAGTGGCGCAGCTTCCTGGATCAACCATGGGTGGAATGGTGCCTGTTCGCGCTCGGCGTGGTGCTGGTCATCATCGGGATCATCGTTGCCCCCCTGCCCGGCCCGGGCGGCGTTTTCTTCATCGCGCCTGGCGCGGCCCTGATCCTCAAGACCAGCATGTGGGCCAAACGCCGTTACGTGCGGTTCAAGCGCTGGCAGCCCAAAGCCGGCCGCTGGACGGACTGGGCGCTGCAGCGGCGGTCGGCCAAGCGCCGCGAGGCGATCCGCAAGGCCGAACAGCAGGCGACCACCCTGTCCGACGGTGGTCGAGGCAATTGACTTGCACGCGCACCTTCCCTATCGGCGCGCAGGACAGCGGCTGCCTGATGGGCGGCCCTTTTTCTTTTATTTGAACTTAAAGGCATGAGTGATGAAGCGCACCTTCCAGCCGAGCAACCTGGTCCGCAAGCGGCGTCACGGGTTCCGCAGCCGCATGGCGACCGTCGGCGGACGCAAGGTGCTGAATGCTCGCCGCGCCCGCGGCCGCAAGAAGCTCAGCGCCTAGCCAACATCCGCAAGCGCGCGGACTTCCTCGCCGCTAACGGCGGACTGCGCACGACGACTCCCGGTTTCATTCTGTTGATCCGCGACCGCAAGGACGCGGATGCGTCGATGCGCGTTGGCTTCACCGTGACCAAGAAGATCGGGGGCGCGGTCGTCCGCAACCGGATGAAGCGCCGGTTTCGGGCGCTTGCTCGCGAGGTCGTTCCCGCCAAAGGCCTGGCGGGCGCTGATCACATCATGATCGGCCGCGCCAAGGGCGTCGAGCGCGACTTCGGCCTGCTTCGGTCGGAACTCGCAAGCGCACTGGACCGGCTACGGCCATGATCGCACGCGCGATGATCCTGATTGCGAAAGCATGGCAGCGCGGCCCTTCGCAGGTGCTGCCGCCGAGCTGCCGTTATCAGCCGAGCTGTTCGGCCTATGCGATTACCTCTGTTGAACGCTATGGCGCCGCGCGCGGGGGGTGGATGGCGTTGAAGCGCATCCTCCGCTGCAATCCCTGGGGTGGCCAAGGCCACGACCCCGTACCTTGAGGATCGAACATAAGTGAACGACAGCAAGAATCTGATCCTCGCGGTGGTGCTGAGCGCGCTCGTGCTGCTTGGCTGGAGCTGGGCGGCGAATAAAATCTTCCCGACTGCCAATCCGCCGAGCACCAAGATCGAGGCGGGTAAGCAGCAGCCGGTGCAACAGCCGAGTGCGCAGCCCTCAGCGCCGGCAACGCCGAAGGCGACGATGTCGGTTGCGGCTGCATTAGGAAGCTCCCAACGTGTGGCGATCCGCACGCCGTCGTTGAGCGGCTCGATCAACCTCAAGGGTGCGCAGATCGACGATCTCGTGCTGCTCGAGCAACGGCAAACCATTGCCAAGAATTCGCCGCCCGTGCGGCTGTTCTCACCACTCGGCGCGCCGGGCGCTTATCTCGCCAGTTTCGGCTGGACCGCCCAAAACGGCGCGGCTCCTGGCATGGATACGATGTGGACTGCCGATAGCCAGGAGCTCGTTCCCGGTCGCCCGGTCACGCTGACCTCGCAGGGCGCCGACGGCGCGCGTTACCAGATCAAGATCGCGGTGGACGACGGCTATCTGTTCACGGTGGCGCAGAGCGTCACCAACGGCTCCAGCGCCCCCATCATAGTGCGGCCGATCGGCCTCGTCAGCCGCGCCGAGAAGTCGCACGACCCCGATAGCTGGACGAACCACGTCGGACCGATCGGCCTCTTCGGTGGCAAGGCCAATTACGACGTGAACTACAAGAACCTCGACGAAGACGGCCCCCAGCCGTTCAACAATGTCGACGGCTGGCTCGGCTTCACCGACAAATATTGGCTCACGGCCCTGATCCCGCAGGGCAGCATGGCGGCCGATTTCCGCCGCAGTCCGAGCGGCGGGTACCAGGCCGATTATGCTCTCGCACCGATCACGGTCGCACCCGGCCAGACTTCGACGACGCAGACGCGGCTATTTGCGGGCGCGAAGGAGAAGGCCTGGCTCGATCGCTACGAGGATGCCGGCATTCCGAAGCTGTCAAAGTCGATCGACTGGGGCTGGTTCGAATTCTTCATGCGGCCGATTTTCGACCTCCTGATGTTCCTGTTCCACACGGTCGGCAATTTCGGCGTGGCCATCATCTGCCTGACGCTCATCGTCCGCGCGATCATGTTCCCGATCGCGCAGAAGCAGTTCCAGTCGATGGCTGCGATGCGCAAGATCCAGCCCAAGCTGAAGGCGCTGCAGGAGCGGTTCAAGGACGACAAGCAGCGCCAGCAGCAGGAAATCCTGAAGCTCTATCAGGCCGAGAAGATCAATCCGGCGGCGGGCTGCTTGCCGATCCTGTTGCAGATCCCGGTCTTCTACGCGCTCTACAAGGTGCTGCTGGTCAGCGTTGAAATGCGCCACCAGCCGTTCGCTTTGTGGATCAAGGATTTGTCGGCAGCGGACCCGCTGACCCCGGTCAACCTCTTCGGCCTGCTGCACTTCACCCCGCCGGCGTTCCTGGCGATCGGTGTGCTGCCGATCCTGGTCGGCGCGACGCAATGGGGATCGATGAAGCTCAACCCGCAGCCGATGGACCCGGCCCAGGCGCAGGTTTTCGCGATCATGCCGTGGTTCTTGGTGTTCATCATGGCGCCGTTCGCCGCAGGCCTGCAGCTCTACTGGATCACCAACAACGTGCTGACTATGGCGCAGCAATGGTGGCTGTACCGCAAGTACGGACTGCACCTTAAAGACACGCACCCGGTCGCGACGTGAGCGAGGCGAACGAAGAGCTGACGGAGCGCGCGCGGAAGCTCTTTGCGGGGCCGATCGCTTTCCTGAAATCGGCGCCGGACCTTCGCTTCCTGCCTGATCCGGATGCGCCCGAGATTGCGTTCGCCGGCCGTTCGAACGTCGGGAAGAGTTCGCTGCTCAACGCGCTCACCAACCGCAAGGGTTTGGCGCGGACGTCCAACACCCCGGGCCGGACGCAGGAGCTCAACTTCTTCGATGTGGGCGAACCGCTGCAGCTGCGGCTGGTCGATATGCCCGGATACGGCTTCGCCGAGGCTCCGCGCGACATGGTCAAGCGATGGAAGCGCGTCGTGAACGATTTCCTGCGCGGGCGAGGACCGTTGAAGCGCGCGCTGGTGCTGGTGGATTCGCGGCACGGGCTGAAGGACGTCGACCGCGAGATGATGCAGATGCTCGACGATGCGGCGGTCAGCTACCACCTCGTCCTCACCAAGGGCGACAAGGTGAAGCCGACCGAGCTTGCCAAGACACTTGAGGCCACGCGCACCGAGGCCGCGAAGCATCCGGCGGCGCACCCGACCATCTTCACCACGTCGAGCGAAACCGGTAGCGGGATCGCGGAATTGCGGACGGCAGTGCTTGAAGCGGCGTTGCTTTAATCTCGTCATGCTGAACTTGTTTCAGCATCCATTTCGGAGACTGACGGTGCGGGCGGACCAATGGACCCTGAAACAAGTTCAGGGCGACGAGGAAAGCAAATGTTCAAGCTGATCATCGGCAATCGCGCTTATTCCAGCTGGTCGATGCGCGGCTGGCTCGCGTGCAAGCAGACTGGCGAGGAGTTCGAGGAACTCGTGGTGCCGATGTTCGACGCCGAGTGGGAGCAGCGTCGCGAAGGCGACGAGTTCGCGCCGTCGCTCGGAAAGGTGCCAATCCTGTGGGATGGCGACATCGTCGTCTGGGATAGTCTGGCGATCATCGATTTCCTCGCCGACCGCTATGGCCCTGCCCTGTTCTGGCCGGAAGACGAGGGCGCTCGCGCAGTCGCGCGGTCGATGTCGGCCGAGATGCACAGCAGCTTCGCCAATTTGCGTCGAGAGCTGCCGATGAACGTCCGCAAGAGCTTCCCGCCCAAGGATTTGAGCGAGGGCGTAAGGGGCGAAGTCGAGCGGATCCTGCAGCTCTGGGCGCAAGCCCGCGCCCGCTGGGGCGGAACCGGCGATTTCCTGTTCGGAGATTGGTGTGCGGCGGACATCATGTATGCGCCGGTCGTCACGCGCCTGATCACCTATGGCGTCGGGGTGCCGAGCTTTGCCGGCGTCTACATGAAGAACGTGCTGTCGCATCCGCACGTCGCCGAATGGATCGACAAAGCCCAGGACGAGCCCTGGGTGATCGAGCAATATGAAACCGAGGGCGCCGCCTAAGGCTGGCGCTTGGCGTCGTAAGGCGTGCCGTCCTTATGGGCATAGGTGCCCTCGGGCGTGAAGATCATGTCGATGTCGGAATAGCCGCCGCCTGTGTTGGCCCCCGCCCCGATCGCGACGAACGAACAGTCCGCGTCGCTTTCATTGCGCAGATGATGCCCATTGGTGCTGCCCTTGGGCCATGCCGCGATGTCACCAGCGCGTAGCACGGTCTCGCCATCGTCCTCAGCCAGCACCGCTTCACCGGACAACATGACGAGGAATTCGTCTTCGCCGTCGTGCCAATGCCGCTGGGACGACCAGGCGCCCGGCTTGAGGACGACATGCGTCGCGCCGAATTCGGTCAATCCCAAAGCAGGGGCGAGGCGCCGTTGCCAGCGTCCCGCCACCGCCTCGTCGAAGGGCGCCGGATAGCCGGTGCGATTGACTTGCGGGATGGCGTCCAGGTCGACTTTGGGCATGGCAGGACAATAGCAGTTTCGCACACCGCCGCTAGAAGGTCCCCTTCACCGACACCTTGAACAACGGGCCGACGATGTCGTCGTGATTTTCATAGGTGGTGACCGGAAAGCGATCTCGGTACCCGCCATAAATGGTCCGGTGGTAGATGTGCTTGCCATTGAAGATGTTGTCGACGCTGGCCCGGACGGTCAGCCCCATCACGTTCTTGTCCTCGACGTAGAAGCCGGAGATCCACGGCAGATCGAGCGAGCTGTAAACCTCGGTCAGATAATAATATTTCGCATAATGGTTATGCTGGACGTAGGCGCTCCAGGCGAATGGCGTGCCGGGAATGTCGTGACGGATCCGGGCGCTCATCCAGCGATCGCGATTGCCGCCGATCGGCCGTTTCTCGTGGGTCAGCGGATCGCGAACCGACGACCATTCGCCGCCGACCGTGAGGTCCAGCTTGGCACCCTTCCAGCCGATCGGGTCGCCCAGCAAGGTGCTGACGCTCTCGAAGCCGGCCTGCTGGGCCCGCGGCAAGTTGCCGACGCCCTGCCCGTCCGTCCCGATGGGGATGACGTCGACGATATCCTCGATGCGGTAATAATGCAGGTTGAGCCGCGTTTTTCCCCATCTGCCGAAATCACGGCCAATCTCTGTCTCGATCTCCCAGCTCTGCGGCGGCACGAGGTCGGGGTTGCCCGCATTCTCGCGGTCCTGCTGCAACTGCGGCTGCGAGAGGAAATCGTAGAAGCTGATCTGTCCCACGCGGCGGCGGAGCTTGAGGCTGACGTCCCACCCCTTCGCCGGCCGCCAGCCGAGGGTCACGCTGCCCTTGGGCCGGAAAAACCTCCGCGCGGGCTGGTCGTCCGTGACGCGGTCGAGCTTCGAAATCTCGGCGCCTGCCGCCACCTGCAGGTCGAGTTTCGGCGTTAACGGGCGGCTCAAGGTCGCAATGCCCTCGTAGCGCGTTTCGGTGACTTTCCCGCTGCCTTCGGGAAAGTCGACTTCGGCAAACTCCCGCTGCGGATCGAGCAGGAACAGCCGGCCATGCTGGTCGAGCGAATTGAAGGCTCGCTCCAGGGAAAACTGCCAGTCGTTCTTGCCGCTCTTCCAGTGATATTCGGCGCGGCCGATCGTCTCCCCGATGTGCGAATCCCGGCTGAAACGCGTGCCGTCCGGATCGGCATTGGTCGTGTCGAAATACAGGGTCTGCGTGTTGAAGAGAGGCTCGTGCTCCCAGTGCCGCAAGCCGATTAGCTTCAACCGGCCCGGCCCCAATGCGAACTCGTAATCGCCGCTGATGTCACCGACGTAGCCGGCGAGGCTGCCGGAGTAGACGCGGCTGCGACGCTCGCCGTTCGCGAGAATTCGCGTATCCCGCAGCGATTCCGGATTGGTGTAGGGTTGATAGCCGAGCGTCAGGTTCCCAAGCGACGAGCCAGGCCCATCGATCGCCATTTTCAGCTGCGTGCTGATCTGCTCGAACTCGGAGTGATAGAATTCGGTCCGGCTTTCGATCAGGTTGCGATCGCGGTCATAGAGCCGGACCGGACCGCCGAGACCACCCCGGCCCGACTGGTTCTTCACGGATATCGTGTAATCGACCGGCCCAACCTTGTTCGAATAGCTGATCGAACCGCCAAGGAACTCCGGTTCGGCATAATGCGCCCGCCAGTTGACGTACCATTCATATTGGCCTGACCCGCCTTTCGGGCTCGACTTCAGGATGATGTTGGCGACCTGGCCGGATAGGCCCGCGACGTCGAGGCTCGCCGCGTCGACAATCTCGATCCGGTCGACATTGGCGGCGGAGGTGCGCTGTGCTTGATCGACGGCACCACCAGACTTGTTGGCGACCCGCTGGCCGTTGATGAGCACATTTTCGGAGGCCTGACCAAGCCCCCTTTCCTGGTCCGCCGAGCGGATCGAGAAGCTGGGCACTTGGACCAGCATGTCGTAGGCCGTCTTGGGCGCGAAGCGGGTGAAGTCGGCAGCGGTGTAGATCCTTCTGCCATCGACGGCCTTCGCAATAGGCGCCGGGGCGGTCTGTCCGAACGCCGGCGCCGCGACCGCGGCCGCAACGCTTGCGAGCAACAAAGATCGAACGAAATGGATTGGCACCGGAAACTCCCCTGAACGCGCACCACCGGTGCTACATTTGTAGCGTGCTACATTTGTAGCGTTGGTAGCGCAAGCGGGAAATCGACGAACCGACGAATGAACGACGAGCGGTGGCATTTGCCGGCGCCTTGCGGCTTGCTAGGCAAGCGACATGGTAGCCATCGATCCGGTCGAATTCGCGCAGCGGCTGATCCGCTGCCCCAGCGTCACCCCCGCGAGTGGCGAAGTTTTCGACGTGCTCGGCGAGGCGCTAACGTCCCTTGGCTTCGCGGTCCATCGATGGGTCATGGGCGAAGCGCCCGACGACCCGACCGAAAATATGGTCGCGATTCGCGGCGATAGTGGTCCCCACTTCGGCTTTGCAGGGCATCTCGACGTCGTTCCCTCCGGGGAAGGATGGAACGGCGATCCGTTCGGGGCCGAGATTGTGGACGGGGTGCTGGTCGGCCGCGGTGCCAATGACATGAAGAGCGCAATCGCAGCCTATGTCGGCGCGGTCTCGCGCCTCGACACGCGCGATGGGACGCTTTCGTTTCTGATCACCGGCGATGAAGAGGGCTATGCGACCTACGGTACGCCGCGGATCATCGACTGGCTGAATGAGCGGCAAATCCGGCCCGACATGATCCTTATCGGCGAGCCGACATCGGTCGATCGCCTCGGCGACACGGTGAAGATTGGACGGCGGGGATCGGTGAATATGTGGATCGAGGCACCGGGCGTGCAGGGTCACGTTGCCTATCCTCATCGTGCGACCAACCCGATCCCGCCGTTAGCGCGGGTCATCGCTGCGCTGGACGCACTCCACCTCGACGATGGGACCGATCAATTCCCGCCATCAAACCTCGAATTTACCGCAATTTCGACGCCGACAGACGCCAGCAACGTGATTCCGGGCACGGCGACCGCGCAACTCAACATCCGCTTCAATAACCGACATCGGGGCGCTGACCTCGTTGGACTCATCGAGGAGATCGCAGAGCGCGAAGCCCCCGGCACGAAGGTACGATCACGTATTTCCGGAGAGGCATTCCTGACGCCGCCAGGCAAGCTCTTCGATGTAATTGTCGAGGCGATCGAGGAGGAAACCGGTAGGAAGCCGGAGCTCTCCACGAGCGGCGGAACATCGGATGGCCGGTTTCTGATCCAACTATGTCCAGTGGTCGACTTCGGGTTGCCCAACGCGACCATGCACAAAGTTGGAGAATGCGCCGCGGTTGAGGACATCCGCGGCCTGTCGCGGATCTACGAGCGCATCATCCGCAAAGTGATCGGCTAAGCGACGGATTTCGCGCTGCGGCCACGCCCGTTGCTGGTCCAGGCCAGGAATTCCTCTTCGAACATCGGCTCGGCAAACACGTAGCCCTGGACGATGTCACAGCCCATGGCGCGAAGGATGTCGGCCTGGGCAACGGTCTCAACCGCCTCGGCAACGATCTCGCATTCGACACCCTTGATCAGCTGAATCACGGCTTGGACGATGACCCTCGCTTTTTCGCTGCTCTCGATATCGGCAATCAGCGACGGATCGAGCTTCACCCGGTCGAGAGGCATCGCGCGCAACCGCGCGATGTTGGAATAGCCTGTCCCAAAATCGTCGATCGCCACCCGCGCACCATCGCGACGCAGCGCGCCGATTTCGTCGAGCACGGCGGCGCCGACTTCCATTGCCGCGCTCTCGGTGAACTCCAGTTCGATCAGCGACAGCGGTACGCCTGCTTGCGCGAACGTCTGTCGCAGGCGGCTGAAGAAGTCGGGCCGGTCGAGCTGCCGTGGACTAATGTTGAAGGCGACACGCTCGTTGAACCCGGCACGCTGCCAGGTCGCGAGGCTCGCAGCCACCTCGGCCGTCACCCATTCGCCGACTTCCGAGATGAGCCCCGTTCGCTCGGCAATCGGAATGAAGGTCGACGGGAGACGCAGGCCATCCCGCGGATGATTCCAGCGCAGTAGCGCCTCTGCACCGGCCACCTCACCCGTCACGAGGCTCATTTGCGGTTGGAAGGCCAGCACGAACTCGTTGCGCTGGACGGCATCACTCAGCGCCTTCTCCGTATCGATCTTCTGCTGGTGGTCCGCGGCCAAGGCGGCGTCGAACAGACAGTGCTGGCCGCCACCCCGAGCTTTGGCGCGGTACATCGCAATGTCCGCGGCGCGCATCAGCGCTTCGACGCTGGTGCCATGCTCCGGCGATACGGCAATGCCAATGGACGCGCCGATGTCCACGCTGTGGGAGCTCAACTCGAATGGCTCCGAAATGGCCAGGACGATGCGCCGAGCCATCCGGCAAATCTCGTTGGGCGATTCGATACTCGGGAAGAAGATTGTGAACTCGTCCCCGGCGAGGCGCGCAAGCAGCGGCCGCGTCCGCGCGCTTCCCGAAAACTCCGCGTTGACGACCACGCGAAGACGGTTGGCCACCATGATCAGCAGTTGATCGCCCCGAGCGTGCCCAAGGCTGTCGTTGACCATTTTGAAGCGATCAAGATCGACGAACAACATCGCCGACGATGCGCCGGCCGCGACTTCGTTGATCAGCTTATCGGCTTCCGACCGGAAATGAAGTCGATTGGGAAGGGACGTGACGGGGTCGTACATCCCCAGCGCGTGAGCGTTTTCGATGGAAGCACGAACTTCCGCAAAAAGGCTGTCCACGGCCGTCGCCACCTTCGGCATATTCCGCTGAACGAGTGGCGGTGCCGGAGAAACCAGGTCGCCGTCCTCAACGGCCAATAGCCGGTCGCTTAGTGCCGATAGTGCGCGGGCGCTCTCACTGTTCGGGCGTTCGGCAGCAATGTAGCTGACCAGCAGGCAGAACGCGCCAGCAACGAGCGCAGCGACGACCTTCTGATCGAGCTCCGTCAGGTACAGCATCGCACCCAGCGAAAACAGAAAGGAAGCAATACCGGCGCCGCACGACAGGATCGCGTTGCTGATCTTTTGGGCCGTGCCTGCGGTCATTGGTCCGGTTGCGCCTCGCTGGGCAGGAAATTCCCGCCCACGCCCCCGCGGTAATGAATCAAGGCTAAGAAAAGGTTATTTGCGGGACGTCTTTTGTCGTCTCAAAACGAGATAAAGGCTGCCCCCGCCACCATGACGACGATGAGCGCCTCGAACGGCGGCAATGTCGCCTGCGTGCCGCGACGCCGCGAGCCAATCGTGGACTGCCGCGCGGATCTTGCCGCGCTGCACCGGCGGCTCGCCGGGCCGATGATGACCAGTGATGAGCAGGACGATGCGGTCGCCCCTCCTGATGGCCTCTTCAAGGCCATGGTCGATCGCCGTCCAGGCGCGATCGAGATTCATACCGTGCAGGTCGAGAATACGATCGGGCTCAAGGTCGCCGCCCCGGATGCGCTTGTCCCACGACCCATCCAGTGTCTTTTCGCCGATGGGCACCGGGGCGGTCCTCGCCGGAGCTTTCGGCGGCGAGCTGGCCGTTCGGATCGCGGTCTTTGGTTGGGCTGGTGCCGCTGGCGCGGCGGCTACCGTTTTTGGCGTGTCGCGTGAAAGCGGTCGGATAGTTGCGGCGACCCGAGCCCAAAGCTCGGCTTCGTCAGGGGCGAGCTTGCGCACGGGCAGCCGTGCCCTTGGGGATCAGGATCAGGGCCTCTCCATTCGCCGACATGCCGCCGGCGAGCGCTACCGCCTCGGGCCCTGCTCCCCAGAAAGTGTCAAAGCGATTAGGGCCCTTGATCGCCCCACCCGTGTCTTGCGCTACCCACGGGCCAAGGATCTCAGGCCGATCCGCTTTCGCAATGTAAATCGGGGCGCCGAGCGGGACGTAATTCGGATCGGTCGCGACGGATGCATGGGGCGTCACGGGCACGTTCATGGCGCCTAGCGGACCCGGGCCGGTCAATTCCTTCAGAAAGACATAGGAAAGGTTTTCTCGCATCAGGGCGCGACCCTGATCGGGGTTGGCTTTGATCCAGTCCCGGATCGCCTGCATGTTCGCGCCGCCCGGCGGCAAAATTCCGCGCTCGCGCAACAAACGACCGATCGCGACATAATCACGGCCGTTCTGTCCGGCATAGCCAACGCGCATCACGGTGCCATCGTCGAAGCGGACCCGACCGGATCCCTGAATCTCCAGGAAGAACAGGTCGACGGGATCCTTGGCCCAGACCAGTTCCAGCCCGCGGCCGTTCAGCGCGCCGTCCTCAATTTCAGCTCGCGTGAAATAGAGCACGCAGGTCCCAGTCTGATCGATGCGGCCGCGGCCCGTCGTCCCATCAGCCTTGGTGCAGCGAACGAGGTCGGCCGGCAGCTGGTACACCGGCACGTAGCCGGGCTGCGGGGTTCGCGAACCTTCGATTTCCGGCTCATAATAGCCGGTCGCGAAAGCCCGACCTTCGCCCACGCGCACCCAGTCGAACCCGTAGTAAAAGAAACCTGGCGCGAACGCGGGATCGAGCGACGCGGCTTGCGCGCAGACACCCTGCCAGTCGGATGCCAGCGTCAGCCCGGAAGAGTCGGGGCGTTTAAGCAGCGCCGGGCACGAGATCCTGAATGCGGCAAGAGCTCGTGCAGCTTCCTCAGCGTTCAGGGTCCGCGGTGCTTCCAGCTTGACGCCGGTCTCGACCGCATTGCGTCCAACTGGAGCAGCAGGCGGCTGGATCGCCGGTGGCGGCGGAGCGGGCACCGGCTGGGCGGGTGTCGAAGGGGCCGGTTCGGGTGCCGGAAGAGGCTGTGTCGCGCAGGCAGCCAGCAGTGCGAAGGAAGCGAGGGCAGCGGCCCTCAGAGAGAAGATCACTCTTCCTCGTCGGTTTCGATCAGCAGCCAGTTGGGATCGCGCGAGTTAGTGTCGCGGCGGAACGTCCACAGGTCACGGGTCTGTACGGCGTCACTGAGCGAGCCCGCGACGACCTGCCCGTCCGCATTGCGCGTTACCGCCGCAATATCCGCTTCGAAGCGCACGGTGAGCACTGCCACACCGCGTTCGAGCGCCGCTTCCGAAATGACAGCGTGGTCGATCGAGACGAGGCGATTATCCAGTGTCAGGCCGTCGGCCTTTCGCTGCTCAACAGCCGCCGCGAAGGCCTCACGGACATGCTCGTCGACGTGGTTGTTCAGCGCTTCCAGATCGCCCTTCCAGAAGGCTTCCATGATCATGCGGTACGCGGCCTTGGCGCCTTCCAGGAAGCGGGCGACGTCGAAGCTCGAGTCGGCGGCGAGGATGGCACGAACACCCGGGCCCGCAGTCGGCACATAAGCCATGTCGCCGGTGTCGGCAGGCGCGGTCGTGGCGGCCGCCGGTTGCGCCATTCGGGGCGCTGCCCGCGCTTCGGTCTCGGCGGGCTTCAGGATCGGCTGCTGCTCATGCCCCGTGCGCTCGCCGAGTACGCTATACAGGCGAAGCCCGATGAAGAGGGCGACAAGGGCAAGGATGACGATGACGGCCAATTGTTACGTCCTATAGTGCTTGGCGCTCAACATAGTGCGCTTCTCGTAAATTTTCCAACACCGCCAACGCGCGAAGGCGGCATTGCGCCCCATAATCACGGCTGCTAGGCGCTCGATGCCTGCAACGCCGCCAAGTTCAAGCGGCTCCGGCACAGCACAACATTTTGTAAGGACAGCATTAATGGCGGACTTGGAACCGGGCGCAAACGGCAATGGCATGGATGAGAACAGCCAGCCGCAGGTCTCGATCCTCGCGCAATATGTGAAGGATCTCTCGGTCGAGAATCCGAGCGCGCCGCAAGTCTATTCGTGGCAGATCCAGCCGCAGCTCGACGTTCAGTTCAACCTCAATGTCGAGGATGCCGGTGAAGGCGTGCACGAAGTGACGCTCAAGTTCGACATTTCGGCAAAGTCCGACAATGGCACGCATTTCGTCGTCGATCTGAGCTACGCCGGGCTGTTTGCCATTCAAAACGTGCCGCAGGAGGCGCTGCCGCCGTTCTTGCTAATCGAGGCGCCGCGCCTGCTGTTCCCGTTCGCCCGCCAAGTCATCTCGGACGCGGTGTCGAGCATGGGCTTCCCGCCGCTGATGCTCGATCCGATCGACTTCGCGTCGGCCTACATGGCCCAGATCGAGGCTCAGCAGCAGAGCCTGAATGGTAACAACCAGCCGAACCCCGCCCAAGCCTAAGTTCGGCCCGAGCGGGGACCGGCAATGAACCTGATCAAGTCCACGGGAACGATCGGCGGCCTGACCCTCGTCAGCCGCGTGGCCGGTTTCGCGCGCGAAATGCTGATGTCGCGCGTCATGGGCGCGAGCTGGCAAGCGGACGCGTTTTTCGTCGCGTTTCGCCTTCCCAACACCTTTCGCCGCCTGTTCGGCGAAGGCGCTTTCTCGGCGGGCTTCGTTCCGCTTTATGCGCAGCGGCTCCACGGGCCTGGCGGGGACGCCGAGGCCCGGCATTTTTCGGAGGAAGTGCTCGCGGTTTTCGCGCCGACGCTGGTGCTGTTCACCATCGTTTTCGAGATCATCATGGGGCCGTTCGTCTTCGCGATCTCCGGCTACCATAATGAAAAGCTGGCGCTTGCCACCTTCCTGACGCGGATCACCTTCCCCTACCTGATCCTGATCAGCCTGGTGTCGCTGTTCTCGGGGATCCTGAATTCGCTCGCGCGGTTCACCGCCGCTGCGTTCGCCCCTGCGCTGCTCAATCTCGCGATGCTTGCCGCCCTGATTTTTGTGCAGGTCGGCGGCACAACCACGGCGATCGCGCTGGCCATCGCGGTCACCGCCGGCGGTGTGCTCCAGCTTGCCCTGCTGCTCGCAGCCTGTGCGCGCGCCGGCATCGTGCTGAAATGGCGTCGGCCACGCCTGACGCCCGGCGTTCGGCAATTTGTCCGCGTGGTCGTCCCCGCGACCCTGGGCGCTGGCGTCTATCAAATCAGCGCGTTCATCGACACCTTCTTCCTGACCCGCATCGGTACCGGGGCAATGAGCTATTTCAACTACGCGGACCGCCTCAACCAGCTTCCGTTAGGCGTCATCGGGGCCGCGCTCGGCACGGCGATCCTGCCGCAGGTCAGCCGCCACGTCGGTGCGAATGAGCCGGATAAGGCTTCCAGGGTACAAGGTCAGGCCGCCGAACTGGCGATGCTGCTCTGCCTGCCCGCCGCGGCCGCCTTGGCCGTTAGCGCCTTCCCGCTCGTCTCCGCCTTGTTCCAGGGCGGCAAGTTCACGACCGAAGATGCACGACTGACGGCGCTTACGCTGTCGATTATCGTGCTCGGACTGCCTGCCTACGTCCTGGTAAAGGTACTCACGCCCGGCTTCTATGCGCGTCAGGATACAGCCACACCGGTCAAGGTCGCGGCGCTCGTGCTTGTCGCCACGGTGGTGCTGAACTTCCTGCTCATCCCGCCTTTCGGGATCGCCGGCCTCGCCTCGGCCATCGCGATTTGTTCGTGGCTTAACTGCACGATCCTCTACGTCATCCTCCACCGGCGCGGGCATTTCCGCATCGAGGGATGGCTCGCGTCGCGAATTGGGCGACAGCTGATCGCCGCAGCCGCGATGGTCGCGGCACTCGTCGCCATCCGCATGGGGCTGTCCGGCTGGTTCACCGGTTCCGTCGGGCATCGGCTCGCGGGCGTCATCGCGATCGTCGGCGGCGGCATGGCAGTCTATTTCCCGCTGGTCTGGATGCTTGGCGGGACCGATCGCGACGAGCTCCGTTCTCTGCTTCGCCGTAAAAGGCCGTATACCGATGCCGCATAAGATGCGTGTCGTCTCGGGCATCCAGCCGACCGGCGACCTCCACCTCGGCAACCTGCTTGGCGCAATTCTCCGCTGGGTCCGGATGCAGGACGAGGCCGAATGCCTGTTCTTTCTCGCCGATTTGCATGCGCTGACCGTTGAGGTCGACCCCGCGCAGCTCCGCTCGAACATCCGGGAAATGGCGGCGGCCCTGATCGCTAGCGGCATCGACCCCGCAAGGTCGATCCTGTTTCGGCAGCGGTCGGTGCCCGCGCATGCTGAGCTCGCATGGATCCTGCAGGGCACCGCGCGGATGGGCTGGCTCAACCGGATGACGCAGTTCAAGGAGAAGTCCGGAAAGAACCGCGAGGGCTCCTCGGTGGGCCTGTTCACCTATCCCGTGCTCCAGGCGGCGGACATTCTCCTTTACCGCGCAACCCACGTGCCGGTCGGTGAGGATCAGAAGCAGCATGTCGAACTGACCCGGGACATCGCGCTCAAGTTCAACACGGACTTCGACGTCGACCTATTCGTGCCTCCCGAGCCATTCATCGGCGGCGGTACCGCCGCGCGCGTGATGAGCCTTCGCGACGGCCGCGCGAAGATGTCGAAGAGCGACCCATCGGAAATGAGCCGGATCCTGCTGACTGACAGCAACGACACGATCGCTCAGAAAGTCCGCAAGGCAAAGACGGATCCCGAACCGCTGCCAGCGGAAGCCAGCGGTCTCGAGGAGCGTCCCGAGGCCAGGAACCTCGTGGGAATCTTTGCCGCTGTTACCGGCGAGACGGTAGAGCAGGTTCTCGGTCGCTTCGCGGGCCAGGGCTTCGGCGCTTTCAAGCCGGCGCTGTCCGACGCTCTGGTGTCATTGCTTGAGCCGCTACGCACCGGGCTTGAGCAATTCCGCGCCGACCCGGCCGAGCTCGATCGGATACTCGCGGCGGGGTCTGAACGCGCGGCGTCGTTAGGAGCGCCAACCCTGGACGCGGCCTACGATGCGGTCGGCCTATCCCGCTAGTCGCTCGCTTCATCGCGGGTTCACCCCGTGACATGCTATACGGCGGCCACTGTCCAGCGTTGCAACCTCATTCCCGACCAAGGGGTGTAATTATGCGTATCAAAAAGTTTGCCGCAGCCATCGGGCTCGGCGTGTCGGCGGTGGTGCTCAGCGCCTGCGCTGAATCGATCAGCACCACCGTTTCCCGTTACCAGGCGATGCCTGCGCCGCAGGGCCAGACGTTCTTCGTCGTGCCGGTTGGCGGGATGGCCAATAACGGTGGTCTCGAATTCCAGCGTTATGCCGGGATTGTCGCCCAGCAGCTCCAGGCGCGTGGCTATGCGCCCGCGACGGACGCGCGCTCGGCCAACATGATCGTGCAGTTCGGCTATGGCATCGATCGCGGTCAGGTCCGCTATGTGTCCTCGCCGGGCTTCCCGGCGTCACGGCCGTGGGGCGCATTCGGCGATCCGTTTTACTCGCCGTTCTATTCCCCGCGCTTTGGCTTTGGCTTCGGCTATGGCTACCGCTGGGGCTGGGAAGATCCCTTCTGGTACGGCGGCCGCGACATCGACAGCTATGTCGAATATCGCAGCCAGATCGACCTGCACATCCGCCAGGCAGGCACCAATGCGCCGCTGTTTGACGGTCGCGCGCAGGCCCGTTCGGAGACGAACCGGTTGGATGTCGTAGTCCCTGCCCTCGTGGATGCCATGTTCACCGGGTTCCCGGGCCGTAGCGGCGAGACGGTCCGCATCACCATCCCGCCGCGGCAGCAACCGCGCGGTTGATATTCGCGAGAGCGAGAAGAGAGCCCGCCGGATCATTCCGGCGGGCTTTTTTCATGCCCGAACGGCAGTCGCGTTGCGCGTCCTTCGAAGAAGCCCGCCGATGAAGCCGAAGCCCAGCAGCATGGTCATCCATGTCGCCGGCTCCGGAACAGCGGCCCTGATGGAGCCCGACCCCGTCAGCAGGTCCGCGATTTCGGCAGTGGTGCCGTCCCTAGTCGGATCGACCCTGAATCGCGACCACAGTCCAAAGGCGTAATCGCTCGGCGCGAGGCCCATCGTCGCCAATAATGACAGCGGAACCGTCCCGGAAATCGTGTTTCCGTCCAGATGCGTTGCACCAGTCATGTCCGTCGGCGGGCCCGCAAAGGTCACGACCCTTAGCAGGCCGTCCGGAAACATGATGACCAGCGCATCCAGCGGGATTGATGTTCCCGGCGGCGCGAATGGCTTGGGCGTCCCGCTGCCCCGATTGACCGTCCACACGAACAAGGTCCCCGGATCGTCACGCACGGCTGCATTCATGGTCGCGGAAAGCAGGAAGTTGCTGCCGTCGAAAACGACATCGGCACCGATGATGTCGACGCCGGGATCGTGCGGCAGCGCGGGATCATAACTCGCCAGAAAATCGCCGGCAGGATCCGCAATCCCCGCCGTCGCGGCACTGGCGCTTGTCACCAGTGCAAGCGCACGGATCAGCTTTAACGCAACGCGCATCGAACATCTCCTCAAGGCCATTCGAGGCGAAAAAGATGCGCAATTGCCGTCAGCGCCGACAGGACGTCGATCTGATGAAGAACCGGCGGACGGATGATTTTTGCGAGGCGGCTCAGCTGGGCAGGCTGGACGGGGTGATGCCGTGCGCATTCCAGTATTGGACCAAGCCGATGTCGCGCATCAGCTCGAAGAATGCCGAGCTTGTCCTAAACCGCGCCATTGCCGGCACGAACAGGAAGTCGGTGTAGCGACGCGAGTAAGCCGAGATCGGCGAAGACATGCCGAATGGTCCGCGATTGGCGAAGTACCGCGCGAGGCTGTCGCGCAGGAGATCATCTCTTTCGAATAACGCGAAGATCGGCGCCGCATCGGCTGTGGCGCGAACATCCTGCTGCGCAACTTTCACGGCGAACTCGATCGCGCGTTTAACGTCCGAGGAATCGCGGCTCTGAGCAGCGCGAGCGACCGTCAGATACGGCTGCGCAGCGGCGTCGTTCATCCCCGACGGCCTGGCTTCAGGGTCCTGCATCAAGGCGATCGCCGATCCGGGACGGCCGCTGAACAGCAGATGATTGAAGCGCGCGTTCCAGACCAGTGGGTTGGCCGGCCATCGGTCACTCGCTTCTTTCAGCAACCCGTCCGCTTCCTGGATCCTGCCAGCGTTCGAGAGAGCCATCGCTGCAAACGCATAGGGTCCCGGGATCATGGAATCTCTCGCGATCACGCTCCGGTGGAGGTTGGCGCCCTCGGTCAAACGGCCGACCTGATAATAGAGGATCGCCAGGCGCCCGGTGGCCAGCCAATGCTCAGGGTGCCTTCGCTGGATGGCGCCAAGCTGGCGCTCCATCGCCGACCAGTTCCGGAAATATGGGGTTATGCATGTCACGGCGATGTCCGCGTCGACGTTTGCCGGATCGAGTTCCTTGGCGCGAGCCGCGGCCGATCGGATGCGCGGCGGAATGCTCGCCAGTTGCGCCTCACTGAAGCCGTCGAGGCCGTGCGTGTAGGACAAGGCCAGGCCGCCCCAGGCGGCGGCATATTGCGGATCGACGCGCACGGCACGTTCGAAATACGCCACGGATTGGCGGACCTGATCCGGCCGGGCCGCGCGCTGCGCGATGTCGCCGAGCCGCACCAATTCAACCGCTTCGGGCTTGGGGTGATGCCGCCACGGCTTTCGCCACACCAAGCCGGCGGCGCCCGCAAAAGCGGCGGCCGCGGCCAATCCGCCAAGCCAGCTTCGACGACTTATCGGCGAGGCCTGCTCCCCGGTCGCATTCTGCCCGGGCACCGCGGCATCAGCCGTCGCCTGCAGGCGGTAACCGACCTTGGTAACCGTATCGATCTTGAAAGACTGGCTTCCAATCGTGGAAGCGACTTGGCGAAGTCGAAAGATCGCCCGGTTAATCGCATCCTCGCTGACGATTCGCCCGTCCCAGCATTGTGCGATGAGGTCATCGCGCGTAACCACGCGGCCGTCCGCGCGAAACAGCGCCACCAGCACCTGCATGACGCGCGGCTCCAGTGTCTCGCTGCTAACGTCCGAGCGTAATTGACGTGTCGGCGGATCGACCGAAAGATTTCCGACAGTGAACGGAGCTTCATGTGCCAGAACCACGTGGCCCGGCACCGCGAGCCCGTCGTGGATCGCTTCCCCCATGCGGAGGATTTAACCTCGTTTCGCGATGGAAATCAAAACCCCGGTCGAGTCACCCCGCCGGCCGACGCGCGAAAAAGTCAGCCTTCGAGCTGACGGGTCAGCAGGCGAATATCTGCATCCAGCTCAGCATCGCTGGCGCGCAGCTTCTCGATCTGGCGAACCGCGTGGATGACCGTGGTGTGATCACGGCCCCCGAACCGCCGCCCGATATCCGGCAGCGACTTGGGCGTGAGCTGCTTTGAAAGGTACATCGCGACCTGCCGCGGACGCGCAACCTCGCGCGCGCGTCGTGCCGACGTCATCTCCGCTTTGCGGATGCGGTAATGCTCCGCAACCTGCGTCTGAATCTCGTCGATGGAAATGCGACGCTGATTGGCCCTGAGGACGTTCGCCAGTACTTCCTCGACGAAAGCCACGTCGATCGTCCGCCCCGTCATCATCGCGTACGCACCGATGCGATTAAGCGCACCTTCGAGTTCGCGGATCGAGCTGGTCACGCGGCGGGCGAGGAAGTCGATCACCGGGCGCGGCATCTCCACGCCCGGAAGTGCCTCGAGCTTGGCGAGGATGATGTTGAACCGCAGTTCGTAGTCAGCGGTATTGATATCCGCGACGAGGCCCCACGACAGGCGCGAGAGGATCCGAGGTGCAATGCCGTCCAAGTCCTGAGGCGCGCGGTCCGACGTAATCACCAGTCGCCGTCCGGCCGTGATGATCTCGTTCATCGTGTGGAAGAATTCTTCCTGCGTCGAGTCCTTGCCGGCGATAAACTGGACGTCGTCGATCAGCAGCAGATCGGCGCTCCGCAGCCGCTGCTTGAACCCGATCGTGTCGTTATCCTTCAGCGCCCGGATGAACTCGACCATGAACTTCTCGGCCGACATCGACACGACGCGCGCGCTGCGGTTGCGCACCAGGAAAGCGTGACCGATCGCGTGGAGCAGGTGAGTCTTGCCGCGCCCGGTGCCACCATGGATGAATAGCGGATTGAAACTGACGGTCGGCGAGGTCGCCAAGGTCCGTGCGGCGGTCGCGGCAACTTCGTTGGCCTTACCCAGGACGAATGTCTCGAACCGATAGCGCGGGTCGAAGTTCGGCGCATTGGGATCGCGCTCGGCCTGCGGAGTCTGCTCAAGGATCAGGAGCGGCGCGGGCCGCGGCGCGTCGGCCGCCGCAATGACGCGCACTTCGCGAACGATTGGCAGGACGGTTTTCCACGCGAGCGTCAGGCGCTCGCCGAAGTGCGAACGCACCCAGTCCGCCATGAACTGGCTCGGCATGACGATGTCGAGCGCGCCATTGTCGGGCTCGAACTGGCCGAGCTCCGCGGGCTTTAGCCAACCATCGAACGTGCGGGTCCCGAGATCGCGGCGAAGTCCGGTGCGAATCGACTCCCAGGCCGCCTCGATGGGCGCTGCCACAGACGGTTCAACCGTCTCTGCTGTCGCGTTCGCACTTCCGGCTTGCACTGCTCCGCGCCTCCAACTCAAACTGCCCCCAACAAGAGACAAGGCTTCTCCGCTGCCCGCGACCCGAGTCGCGCGCCGGTGAATTTCCTTCTCTCTTGCCCCCAGCGCGGATTCGCGCCCGGAAAGACCTTTTTGAGATTGTCGGACGCGGCATGCAAGTGCCGTTTTTCACAGAATTGAAATAATCAGCCTTGACACTGGATTTCGGCCAAAACTTCGAAAATTGGCTGAAATCCGCCAATAGCAATGATCGCCGCTCGGGCCGTCTGCGCGCGAATCGCGGAAATTGCTACGTTTTTCCCAAGTCCAGAATCGAGACGGGCCGCCGGTTTCCCGACGGCCCGTTTCAAGCCCATTTAGGACGGAATTTTAGCCGAGCGAGGCAACCCGCTTGGAAAGGCGGGAAAACTTCCGCGCGGCCGTGTTCTTGTGGATAACTCCGCGAGCCACGCCGCGAGCGATCTCAGGCTGAACCTTCTTGAGGGCATCGGCGGCGTCCGCCTGCTTGCCCGACGCAATCGCCGCCTCGACGGCCTTGATAAAGGTCCGGATGCGGCTGACACGTGCGTGGTTGATCGTCTGGCGCGTCGCGTTGCGACGGATGCGCTTCTTGGCCTGCGGCGTATTCGCCATTGTCTTCCTCGGTCTAAATGAAAACGGCGCGGCCCCAAGGCTCGCACCGAAGTGGGCGTCCCCTACTCAAAAGGGTGCACGAGGTCAACGGCGGTCGTCAGTGCTGGCAGCGCGGGCAGTAAAAGGTGGAGCGGCCGCCCTGGACGATTCGCTTGACCGTCCCGCCGCACGCGCAAGGCTTACCCTCACGGTCGTACACGGAGAAGCTTTTCGAGAAATAACCAAGCTCGCCAGTTGGGCTTGCGAAATCCCGCAAGGTCGAACCTCCCGCCGCGATCGCCTCTTCTAGGACAGCGCGGATTGCCGGCACGAGCTTACGCAGCCGCGCGGATGAGATCGACCCGCCAGGCCGCTTCGGGTGGATCCCCGCGCGGTAGAGCGCCTCGCACACGTAGATATTGCCAAGTCCCGCGATGATGCCTTGATCGAGCAGCAGCAGCTTGATCGCCGCGCTGCGCCCACTGAGCCTGCGCTTAAGCTCGTCGGCCGTGATCGTCAGGGGCTCGGGACCCAGTGCAGCGAACGCCGGCCATTCGTCGACTTCGTCCGTCGGCATAAGGTCCACCGACCCGAACCGCCGCGGATCGTTCAATGCGAGCCGCCGTCCGTCGTCGGTCTCGAGTAATAGATGATCGTGCTTGCCCAACTCCGCATGGTCGATCCGCCAGCTCCCGGACATGCCGAGGTGGAAAATCATCGTGTCGCCGCGATCGGTGTTGATCAGGCCGTATTTGGCGCGCCGACCAAGGCTTGTGATCCGCGCACCGGTCAGACGTTGCCCGAGATCCTGCGGAAAAGATCTCCTCAAGTCCGCTCGCCGCGCCTCGACGCGCGCAATCCGCCGGCCCTTGAGCACGTGGTCCAGGCCGCGGACGGTCGTCTCGACTTCGGGAAGTTCAGGCATGTCATGCGTCCGTATGGCGGAGCGTCGGCAACCCCGCTAGAGCCGCGTCCCCATGAACGACCCCGTTAACTCCGCCCCTGTCAATTTCGGTGACGAGCTGGTCAGCCCGGAGGAAAAGACGCGGCGCGTCGGCCAGGTTTTCAGCTCGGTGGCCCGCCGCTACGATCTGATGAACGACCTGATGTCCGGCGGCATCCACCGCCTGTGGAAAGATCGCTTCGTCAACCGCGTGAAGCCGCGCGCCGGCGAGCGCATTCTCGACATGGCCGGGGGCACCGGCGACATCGCCTTCCGCATGGCCCGCCGCGGCGCTCACGTCACGGTGTCCGACATCAATGCCGACATGCTCACCGAGGGACAGAAGCGAGCCGATGCACGCGCACTCGATAATCTGACCTGGCAGGTCGAGAATGCCGAGCGGCTGACCTTCGCCGACAACAGCTTCGACGCCTACACCATCGTCTTCGGCATCCGGAACGTCACCGACATCCCCGCCGCCCTCCGCGAAGCGCATCGCGTGCTGAAGCGCGGCGGCCGCTTCTTCTGCATGGAATTTTCGTCGAGCGAATGGCCCGGCTTCTCAAATCTCTACGACGCTTACTCCGCCAATGTAATTCCCAAGGTCGGCAAGCTCGTGACCAATGACGAGGACAGCTATCGCTACCTCGTCGAGAGCATTCGCCGCTTTCCCAAGCCCAATGCGTTCAAGACGATGATCGCCGATGCCGGCTTCGTCCGCGCAAGCGCGGAGCCAATGCTCGGCGGGCTCGTCACCGTCCATTCGGGCTGGAAGATTTGACCTCTTCCGTCACCCATCTGTGGCGTTTGGCGAAGTGGGGCCGAACGCTGGCGCGCCACGGCGCCTTACGCGGGATTGCCGCCGACCCGCTGGCTCCGCCGACGGTCCGTCGACTAATCCGGTTCCTCAGCATCGGCACCCGCCGGCTCGATACGCCGCAATACGCGGATGCGCTGACGGCGATCGGCCCGGCAGCCGTAAAGCTTGGGCAGGCGCTTTCGACGCGTCCCGACCTGGTCGGCGAGAAGGCGGCAGAGAACCTTTCGCAGCTCCAGGACGATCTGCCCCCTGCCCCATTTGCGCTGATCAAGCGCACGATCGAGACGTCGTTCGGCGCGCCGCTGGAAAGCCTCTACTCGGAGTTTGACGAACGGCCCGTCGGCGCCGCGTCGATCGCGCAGGTCCATCGCGCCATCACCACCGATGGGCAGGAAGTCGCAGTCAAGGTCCTTCGGCCCGGCATCGAGGAAGACCTGACCAAGGCCATCGAGACCTACGAATGGGCGGCCGCGCACGCCGAACGCTACGGCGGTGAGCTTCAGCGGCTGCGTCCCCGCCTGGTCGTCGCCCAGTTCAAGCAATGGACCGCGCGCGAGCTGGATCTCCAGCGCGAGGCCGCCTCCGCCTCCGAACTCCGCGAGAACATGGTCGCCGAGCCTGGCTATTACGTGCCCGAGATCGACTGGCGCCGGACCGCCCGGCGCGTGCTCACGCTCGAATGGCTCGACGGCATCAAGCTCAATGACCGCGAGGCGCTGATCGCCGAGGGCCAGGATTGTCACGCCCTGGCCGGCACGCTCGTTCGCGCCTTCCTGCGCCAGGCGGTGGTCGACGGATTCTTTCACGCCGACCTTCACCACGGCAATCTGTTCGCGCTGAAGGACGGACGCATTGCCGCCATCGACTTCGGCATCATGGGCCGTGTCGACCGGCGCGCGCGCATGTGGCTCGCCGAAATCCTCTACGGGTTGATCACCGGCAACTACCGCCGCGTCGCCGAAATCCACTTCGAGGCGCAGTACGTCCCCGGCCATCACAATGTGCAGGAGTTTGCGACCGCGCTGCGCGCCGCCGGCGAGCCGATCCGAGGACTGCCGGTCAAGGACATCTCGGTCGGACGCATGCTCGAAAGCCTGTTCTCGATCACCCGCGATTTCGACATGCCGACGCAGCCCCACTTGCTGCTGCTGCAGAAGTCGATGGTGATGAACGAGGGTGTCGCTACCGCGCTCGATCCCGAAATCAACATGTGGGAGACCGCGGAGCCGTTCCTGCGCGAATGGATGCGCTCGGAACTTGGCCCCGAAGCCTATTACGCCGACCGCATCATCGACCTTGTCCGCGCGATGAAGAAGCTGCCCAAGCTGATCGACCGGCTCGACGAATATTATCCACCGCGCGGCGCCGCGCCGCCGCCCCCGCCGTTGCCGGACATCGCCATCGTTCGACCTGCGCGTGGGCTCGGCTATCTGGCAACCGCGCTCCTCGCCGGCTTGGCCGGCGCAGCGGCGGCTGCCGCGATCTTGCTTGCACGATAAGATCGTTCCGATAGCCTGACGCGCGCAACGTCGGGGGACTCATCGATGCTCAAACTCGTGCTCGCGCTGGCCTTGGCCGCGCCGCTGTCAGCGCCTGCCTCAGCCGCGGCGGTGCAGGCGCCCGCATCCGATCATCAGAGCCTGGTTAAGCTGTTCGCCGACTGGCGCGCGTTCAACCACCCGACGATCGTTCGCGGGCGGCCCGATTACAGCGCGGCGGCCATGACGGCGAAGGCGCAGGGGCTCGCCGGTTTCAAGCAGCGGCTGGCGGCGATCGATACCAAAGGCTGGTCGGCATCGCAGCGCGGCGACTATCGACTGGTCGAGGCCGAGATGAACGGTCTCGACTTCTTCCTTCGCGTCCTCCGCCCGTGGGCGCGCGATCCCGGCTTCTACCAGACCATCTTCGCCGAGATGAGCGACGTTCCCGCGCATGAAGGGCCGTCGGCCGAACCGAACATCGACCTGTGGAAATACCAATGGCCGCTGTCGAAAGCGGATGACGCCAGGCTGACCGAGCAGCTCAGCGCCGTGCCCGCGCTGCTGGCTGACGCAAAGACCAACCTGGCCGGCAGCCAGGCGCACGACCTGTGGGCCTACGGCGATCGCGCGTTCAACGAGCAGGCCGAGGCGCTGGCGGCGCTCCAGGCAGGCGACCTATCGCTGAATGATTTGGGCGGCCGCCGGACAATCTCCCTCGCCGGAGCGTCGCCGCAGCTGCGGGCCGCCGTCGCACATACCCGCACCGCGACCGAGCAATTTGCCGCCTGGATCAAGGCCGAGGCGCCGCGACGCGCGGGCCCGTCCGGCGTCGGCAAGGACAATTATAACTGGTACCTGAAGCACGTCCTGCTGAGCCCGCTCGATTTCGATCAGCAGCAGGTGCTCCTGCAACGCGAGCTCGACCGCTCCCTCGCATCTCTCCGGCTAGAGGAGGTGCGCAATCGCGCCGCTCCGCCGATCCCCGAACTCCGCGATCCCGCTGCGTACAAGCGCATGACGCTGGCACGGCAGGAACGCATGTACCGCCTGCTGGTCGATGCCGGCTTCATCATCGACAAGCCTTACTATCGCTCCGCCATCTTCGGGCAGCTCGGCGACTACACGCCACCCGAGAAGCGCAACTTCTTCACCCACGTGACCGCGCTCGACCCGCTGCCGCTGTCGAGCCATCAGTTCCACTGGATCGAGCTCGCGCGGCTGGTGCACGAGCCACACCCCAGCCCGATCCGCGACACTCCACCGCTGTTCAACATCTAGGCCGAGCGGTCGGAGGGCGTCGCCACGGCCATGGAAGAAGTCCTGATGCAGGCCGGCCTGTACGACGACGAGCCGCACGGCCGCGAACTCGTCTGGGCGATGCTTGCCAACCGCGCCGCCCGGGGGCTCGCGTCACTCCGCGTGCAGGCCAATGAAATCGGACTCGACGAAGCCGGCAAGTTCCATGCCGGCTGGACGCCGCGCGGCTGGTCGGACGCCAGCAGCCGGCTCGTTGGATTCGAACAGCTGCTCTACCTGCGCCAGCCCGGCTACGGCCCCAGCTACGTCGTCGGCAAGGCGTCACTCGACCGTCTGCTCGCCCTTGCCTCCCACCGTGCCGAGGTCGAGCGCAGACCATTCTCCGCGCCCAAGACCTTCGCGACCATCTGGGCGTCGGGCATCGTCCCACCGACCATCATCGAAGACGAGCTGTTGGCAGCGAGCAACTAGGCAAAGCGGGGCGGCGGGCCTACTTCCCCACCATGGCGCGGGTTCTTCTCATCGTCGGTGGCGGCATTGCCGCCTATAAGTCGCTGGAGCTGGTGCGCCTGCTCAAGAAGGCGGGGCATGAGGTCACCCCAGTCCTCACCAAGGGCGGCGAGCATTTCGTTACGGCGATGAGCCTCGGGACGCTCGCCGAAAGCCAAGTCCACACCTCGCTTTGGGAGCTTAAGGACGAGGTCGAGATCGGCCACATCCAGCTCAGCCGCTCGGCGGACTTCATTCTCGTCTGCCCCGCCACCGCCGACCTGCTGGCGAAAATGGCAGCGGGCATCGCGGACGATCTTGCGACCACCCTGCTGCTCGCAACCGACAAGCCGGTTGTCGCGGCGCCCGCAATGAACGTCCGCATGTGGCGGCACGCCGCAACGCAGCGGAATGTCGCGCAGCTCAAGGCCGACGGCGTCCGCGTCATCGATCCCGCGGAAGGCGACATGGCGTGCGGCGAATACGGCCCCGGCCGCCTGCCCGAGCCCCAGGACATCGTGACACAACTCGCCGACCTCCTGAAGTGAGCCTGGCCGGCAAGCACATCCTCGTCACGGCGGGGCCGACGCACGAGCCGATCGACCCCGTCCGGGTCATCGCCAACCGGTCGTCGGGCCGACAAGGCTTCGCAATCGCGCAAGCCGCGGCGGAAGCCGGGGCGCGCGTGACCTTGGTGGCTGGACCGGTGCATCTCGACACGCCCGCCGGTGTGACACGCGTCGACGTCGAAACTGCTGGCCAGATGGCTGACGCGGTCTTCGGAGCCCTCCCCGCCGACGCCGCGATCCTAGTCGCGGCTGTCGCAGATTGGCGGGTCGAGCCCTCGTCGAGCAAGTTGAAGAAAGGCGATGGACCGCCCCGGCTTCGCTTCGTCCCGACGCGCGACATCCTTGCCGAGCTCGGCGCGAGCAATCAGCGGCCGCGCCTGCTTGTCGGCTTTGCAGCCGAAACCGATGACGTCGTCGAACAGGCGATCGCCAAGCGACTTAGGAAGAACGCCGACTGGATCGTTGCCAACGACGTGTCCGGCGACGTCATGGGCGGTCACCGCAATCGCGTGCATCTCGTGACTCAGGCCGGGGTCGAAGATTGGCCCGAGGGCGCAAAGGACGAGGTGGCGCGCCAGCTCGTCGACCGGATCGCGATCGCCCTAGGCTGACCCACAGGCGCGGCAGCGCGGGTCCGGCGGGATGCGGATGGCGCGCCATTCAAGCTTCTCGCCGTCGAAGAGGTGCAGCTGTCCTTCCTGATGGGGGCCGGCGCCGACGGTGCGATTGATCGCCAGCAGTGCCGCAAAGCTTCCGACCGTCGCGGTCAGAGCCCCGAGTACGCCAAGCTCGGCGCAATTGTCGCAATCGTCGGCATCGAACGCGTCCCCGACGAAGCAGCGATAGCAGGGCTGCGACTTGAACAGGCCTACCTGACCCTGGAACTGCACAGCCGCGGCGGACAGCAGGGGGATGCTTAGCGCCACGCAAGCGTCGCTGACCGCCAGCCGCGTCGCGAAATTGTCGCTGCCGTCGATGACGAGGTCGTGGTCGGCCAGCAATTGCTGCGCGTTGTCCGGGCTAATCCGCTGCTGAACGGGACGGGCATCAACGTGGCGATTGAGCCTGTGAACGAACTGCAGCGCGAGATCGGCTTTCGAGTAGCCGGCGTCGCGCTCGCGAAACAAAGGCTGACGATGCAGATTGCCGAGCTCGACTGTATCGTCGTCGATGATCGTAAGCTGCCCAACACCAGCCCCGGCCAGCGCTGGGATCACAGCGCTACCGATGCCGCCTGCGCCGATCACAGCGATCCGCGCTTCCTTCAGCCGCCGCTGCCCCATCCCGCCGACCTGCGGCAGCACAATGTGGCGCGCGTATCGATCCAGTTCGTCGTCGGAGAGGTTCACTGGCCGGTCGAGCCGAACCCGCCCGTGCCGCGGCCGGTCTCGCTGAGCTGCTTGACCTCGCGGAAGGTCGCCTTCAGCACCGGCGCTGGCACCAGCTGTGCGATCCGCTCGCCGCGCCGGACTTCGAACGGCTGGTCGCCGAGATTGGCGAGGATCACCTTGACCTCACCGCGATAATCCTCGTCGATGGTCCCGGGCGTATTCAAACAGGTGATGCCGTTCTTCAGGGCAAGGCCCGAGCGCGGACGCACCTGCACCTCGTAGCCGGGCGGTATCGCAATCGCGAACCCCGTTGCCACCGCATTGCGCTGCCCTGGCGCCAGCGTCAGATCCTCTGCCGCGACGACATCCAAACCTGCCGCCCCATCGGTCGCATAGGCCGGCGCCGGCAGACCCTCGCCATGCGGCAATCTTTTGAGCTCGATTTCAATCATTTCTTCTTCCGCGCCGGCTTGCGGCCCTTCTTCGCCGGCGGGCCCTTTGCCGCACGCTCGTCGATCAGGCGGATGGCTTCGTCCAGCGTCACCACCTTCGGGTCGGTCCCCTTCGGGATCGTCGCGTGCGTCGCGCCATCGCTGACGTAAGGACCGTAGCGGCCCTCCATCACCTTCACGTCCTTGCCGTTGGGATGCTTGCCCAGCACCGCGATCGGCTCGCGCGCCGCGCCGCGCTGGCGCCCACCGCCCGACGCCGCATCGGCGAGCTTCGCCACCGCCGCGTTCATGCCGGTCTCGAACACCTCCGCAGTCGAACCCAGCTTCGCATATTTGCCGTCATGCGCGAGGTACGGCCCGTACCGCCCGATCGACGCCGTGATCGGCTTGCCTGTCTCCGGATGCGCACCGATTTCGCGCGGCAGCGACAACAGGCGCTCCGCAACCTCGGTCGTCACATCTTCCAGCGGCACGTCCTTCGGAATCGAAGCGCGTTTCGCATCCTTGCCCTCGCCGCGCTCGACATAGGGCCCGAACCGGCCCGTCTTCAACGAGATGCCGTCACCAAGATCCGTCGGCCCGTCGCTCTGCGCGCCTTCGCTGCCGACCTGCCCGAACTTCTGCGTGAACTTGCAGTCCGGATAGTTGGAGCAGGCCACGAACGCCCCGAACTTGCCGCCACGCAGCGAAAGCCGGCCGTTGCCGCATTGCGGGCAGATGCGCGGATCGCTCCCGTCCTCGCGGGGCGGGTAGAGCCAGGGTGCCAGGAACTCGTCGAGCGCCTGCGTGATCTCGCTCGGCTTCTGGTCCATGACCTCGCCCGCCTTGGGCTTGAAGTCGCGCCAGAAGGCATCGAGCAATTTTTGCCAGTCGAGCCGCCCGCCCGACACGTCGTCCAGCTCGTCTTCGAGCTCCGCCGTGTAATCGTAGCTGACGTATTTTTCGAAGAAGCGCTCGAGGAACGCCGTCACCAGCCGCCCGCTCTCCTCGGGGATGAAGCGCCCCTTGTCGACGCGGACGTATTCGCGGTCCTTCAGGGTTTGCAGCGTCGCCGCGTAGGTCGACGGCCGCCCGATCCCCAGCTCCTCCAGCCGCTTGACCAGGCTCGCTTCCGAATAGCGCGGCGGGGGCTGGGTGAAGTGCTGGCTGGACTCGACGCCGGTCCGCGCAGGCACATCGCCTTCGCGCAGCGCCGGCATCCGCGCGCCTTCCTCGTCCTGTGGATCGTCGCGGCCTTCGTCGTACAGCGCCATGAAGCCCGGGAAGAGCACCACCTGCCCGGTCGCGCGAAGCACGGCCCGCCCCGCGCCGTCGCTCAGCTCGACCGTCGTCCGCTCCAGCCGCGCCGATGCCATCTGGCTTGCCAGCGCGCGATTGTAGACCAGCTCATACAGCCGCGCATGATCGCCCGACGCCGCGCGCGCCTTCGAGAAGTCGGTCGGCCGCACCGCCTCGTGCGCTTCCTGCGCGTTCTTGGCCTTCGTCTGATACTGCCGCGGCTTGTCCGGCACGTAGCCGGCGTCGTAGCGGTTCGCGATCGCCTTGCGCGCCGCGCTGATCGCCTCGGGCGCCATGTCGACGCCGTCGGTCCGCATGTAAGTGATCAGCCCGTCTTCGTAGAGGCTCTGCGCCACCCGCATCGTATGACTCGCCGCGAAGCCCAACTTGCGTGCCGCCTCCTGCTGCAGGGTCGAGGTCGTGAATGGCGGCGGGGGGTTCTTAGCGAACGGCTTGGTGTCGGTCGACGACACGGTGAACCGCCCCCCCTCTACCACTGCCCTGGCCGCATCGGCGTCCCCGCGATTGCCGATCGTCAGCCGCTCGATCTTCTTGCCGTCGAGCTGGACCAGCCGCCCGACGAAGCTCTGCCCGTCCTTTTCGAACGTCGCCGAGATCGACCAATATTCCTGCGGCTTGAACAGTTCGATCTCGCGCTCGCGATCGACGATCAGTCGCAGGGCAACCGACTGCACACGTCCCGCCGACTTTGCGCCTGGCAGCTTGCGCCATAGGATCGGGGACAGCGTGAAGCCGACCAGATAATCCAGCGCCCGCCGCGCGCGGTAGGCGTCGATCAAATCAGTGTCGAGTTCGCGCGGCTTGCCCATCGCTTCGGTCACGGCCGACTTAGTGATGGCGTTGAAGGTCACCCGCTGGACATTGGCCGGCAGCGCCTTCTTGCCCCGCAGCACTTCCTGCACGTGCCAGCTGATCGCCTCGCCCTCGCGGTCGGGGTCGGTGGCGAGGATCAAAGTATCCGCCTTCTTCGCCTCGTCCTGGATTGCCTTCAGCTGCTTCGACCGGTCGGGCGAGACCTGCCACAGCATCTCGAACGCCTTGTCGGGATCGACCGACCCGTCCTTGGGCGGCAGATCGCGGACATGGCCGAACGAAGCCAGCACGCGGTGCCCGCTGCCCAGATACTTTTCGATGGTTTTCGCCTTGGCCGGCGATTCGACGACGACGAGCTTCACAACTTCCCCTCACGCATACGCGTAAGGTGGGGACTCCCGATTTGGGTCGTCAACTGCTGCGGCGGCGAAATGGCCGGCTAATTCGCCGCCACACGAGGCGCGGGAGCCATCGCAACGCCAGGGCCGCGCTAGACGATCGCTCGCTATTCGCTTCAAACCGGTAGAAGGGCGGCTTAGCATCGTGGCATATCTCGCGGGCAATATGGAATTCACCGCCATCGAAAAGCCCCGCCGAAACGGCGAGTTCCGGCCCGTCCTGCGGACGGTGGAAGATATGACTTCCGCATTCCGCGCAGAACCCACGTTCCGCCGCCCACGATGAGCGAAATACTTTGACGGTTGACCCGTCGATGCGGGTGTCGGGCGGTGCTTGAAGCGACATCCACGGCCCGCTGCCCCAGCGGCGGCACATGCGGCAATGGCAGACGCCGACGTCGGCAATCGACCGAGGCAAGATGACGCTCACCTCGCCGCACATGCATTGCCCCCTCATTCCGTCTCACCTCAGACTAACTTTACCGCCTGCATGGCGATCCAAACGACCGGCCAAGTCAAGTTCGACCAGGGCCATCTGCACCGCGCCGCTCGGCGCCCCCGACAAGCGGATGATTTCGTCAACTGGCACTGGCGACGGGCCGAGCAATTCCTCGATCAGCCCCGCCGCATCCTCGCTCTCCGGCTCATCAGCATAATAAATGTCCGCCGTCGCCCGCACGCGGCTCTCGGGCTGGCGAACGGCCTCCATCACATCGCCGGCATTCTGGATCAGCGTCGCGCCATCCCGAATCAGCTGGTTGCAGCCCTGTGCGCGCGGATCGAGCGGCGAGCCCGGCACCGCCATCACTTCGCGTCCCGCCTCCGCGGCCAGCCGCGCGGTGATCAGTGAGCCGGAACGTGGCGCCGCCTCGACGACGACCGTCCCCGCACTCAGCCCCGCGATGATCCGGTTGCGATAGGGGAAGTGACGCGCGCGCGGCTCGGTCCCCGGCGGCATTTCGGCGAGCACCAGCCCACGCTCAAACATCGCTTGCTGCCGCGCCTGGTTTTCAGGCGGGTAAAAGACGTCGATCCCGCCGGCGATCACGCCGATCGTCCCGCTTTCCAGCGCGCCGTCATGAGCGGCGCTGTCGATTCCGCGCGCCAGACCGGAAACGACCGCGACATCCTGCCGCCCAAGATCATGCGCCAACCCACGCGCGAAGCGGCACGCGGCCGCCGAGGCATTGCGCGCGCCGACGATTGCTACGGCGGCCCGGTCGAGCAGACCAACCTGCCCGCGCGCGATCAGCAACGGCGGCGCATCTTCGAGTTCGGCTAGCAGTCGCGGGTACAGCCCCTGCCCCAGCGCAAGGAACCTCGCTCCAAGTTTCTCCACCCGCGCGACCTCGCGCTCAGCCTCCTCACGCGTACGCAATACCGGCGCCTTGCCACCACCGCGGCGGGCAAGCTCCGGCACGGCCTCCAAAGCGGCTGACGCGCTGCCGAAGCGGCTAAGCAATTGACGGAACGTGACGGGCCCGACCCCGGGCGTGCGCAACAGTCTGAGGCGGTCGACTAAGTCTTCGATCAAGCTTTCGCGCTCCCAATGCGTGGCTCGGTGCCTCTCGCGAGGCGGATGATGTTTTCGCGATGCTTCCACAGCACCAGCACCGCGAAACCGAGCAGCATTGGGAACAGGGTCGAATGAAGAACAAACGCAACCAGCGGCGCACTGAGCGCAGCCGACATGCCGGCAATTGACGAGATTCGGAACGTCAGCAGCATGATGATCCAGATCGCCGCATAGGCAGCAGCGGCGATCGGCAGGAGGGCGATGAGAATGCCGAACAATGTCGCGGCCCCCTTGCCGCCGCGAAACTTGAGCCAGACCGGGTAGAGGTGGCCCACCAGCGCGCCGACCGCCGCGAACGGCGCGCTTTCCTCGCCGAAGAAATGCCTGGCGATGAGGATTGCCGCCGTCGCCTTGAGGCAGTCGAGGATCAACGTCATCGCTGCGAGCGGCTTGCTACCTGTCCGCAACACGTTGGTCGCGCCGATATTCCCCGACCCGATGTCGCGCACGTCGCCCTTGCCAGCGAGGCGAGTGAGGATCAGCCCGAACGGGATCGACCCAAACAAATAGCCAATCGCCAGGGCAAACAGCATCTCACGCGTCATCGGGGGTTGGTGGTAGCAGAACAAATGCCGCCAGCAACTCCGCTCGCCCTGAGCTTGTCGAAGGGCTGTCGTCTCTCTTAGGGCGGACAAAGTCAGGGCTTCGACAGGATCAGCCCGAACGGAGATTACTTTGACCCCCGACGCTCCGCTCCTCTTCTTCGATTCCGGTGTCGGCGGCTTCTCCGTGCTCGGCCCGACGCTTAAGCTCCTCCCCAACGCGCCCATCGTTTACGCGGCGGACAGCGCTGGCTTTCCCTACGGCAAGCGCAGCGAGGCCGAGATTGCGAGCCGCGTGCCCGCTTTGCTCGGGCGCCTCGTCGAGCGCTTCCACCCGCGTCTCGCGGTCATTGCCTGCAACACGGCGTCCACCATCGCGCTCGAACATGTGCGGTCCGCACTGGATCTGCCGGTCGTCGGCACCGTTCCCGCCATCAAGCCGGCGGCGGAAATGTCGCGGACTCGCGTGATTGGCGTGCTCGGCACCCAGGCGACCGTGCGTCAGCCCTATGTCGACGAACTCGCCGCACGTTTCGCTGCCGACTGCGCCATCATTCGCCATGGCTCGCCCGAACTCGTTGAACTGGCTGAGGCTAAGCTAGGCGGCGACATTATCGACGTCGACGCGGTTCGGGCCGCGGCGCAGCCGTTGTTCGAAGCGCCAGACGGTGATCGGATCGACACCATCGTCCTCGCCTGCACGCATTTCCCGCTGTTGGAGGACGAACTCACTGCGGCCTTCCCTGGAATTACCTACATCGATGGAGGGCCGGGCATTGCCCGTCGCATTGCTTACCTTACCCGCGACCAAGCCTGGCCAGGCGACCCGCAACCCGGCCTGATGCTGTTCACGTCGGCGGTTCGTCAGCCGTCCCTCGCGGTGCTGGCAAGTTACGGGATTGGCGAGGTTAAAACCCTGTAATTTCACGATCGATGGGCCACAGGGTATGGAATTGCCCGCAGGCACCCGTTAAAGGGCCGCGGCAAGAGCTGGTCTTGGACTACAACCGCATTTTCCAATCCGCGATCGAGCGCCTTCACGACGAGGGCCGCTATCGCGTGTTCATCGACATCCTGCGGACCAAGGGCAATTTCCCGAACGCGATGTGCTTCGGCGGCAATGGTCCCAAGCCGATCCGTGTGTGGTGTTCCAACGACTATCTTGGGATGGGCCAACACCCGGCCGTGGTCACCGCGATGGAACTGGCGCTGCACGACGTCGGCGCCGGATCGGGCGGCACGCGCAACATCAGCGGCAACACCCATTATCATACAGAGCTTGAGTCCGAACTTGCCAGCCTGCATGGCAAGGAGGGCGCGCTGCTCTTCACCAGCGGCTATGTCTCGAACGAGGCCGCGCTATCGACCTTGGGCAAGCTGCTCCCCGGCTGCGTCATCTTCTCGGACGAGCTCAACCACGCCTCGATGATCGCCGGCATCAAGAGCTCGGGTTGCGAGAAGCGAGTGTTCCGTCACAACGACCTCGAGCATCTCGAAAAGCTGCTCGCCGCCGAGGATGCGGACACGGCCAAGCTGATCGCGTTCGAGAGCGTCTATTCGATGGACGGCGACATCGCGCCCATCGCCGCCATTTGCGACCTCGCCGACAAATATGGAGCGCTGACCTACCTCGACGAAGTCCATGCGGTGGGCATGTACGGCGACCAGGGAGGCGGCATTTCGGAACGCGACGCGGTCGCGGAGCGCATCACGATCATCGAAGGCACGCTCGGCAAGGCGTTCGGCGTTATGGGCGGCTACATCACCGCCGACCGAATGATCATCGACTGCATCCGCAGCTATGCGCCGGGCTTCATCTTCACGACGTCGCTGTCGCCGGTGCTGGTCGCTGGCGCGCTGGCCAGCGTCCGCCACCTCAAGGCTTCGGCCGAAGAGCGCCGTGCTCAGCAGGAAGCGGCTGCGATGCTCAAGGCGAAGTTCACCGCCGCGGGCCTGCCGCTGATGCCGAGCGTCACGCACATCGTGCCGCTCTTGGTCGGCTGCCCGGTCAAGGCCAAGAAGATCAGCGACATCCTGCTCGCCGAATACGGCCTCTACGTTCAACCGATCAATTATCCGACCGTCCCGCGCGGCACGGAGCGGCTGCGGTTTACCCCTGGCCCGCATCACGATGCGGACATGATGGACGAACTGGTCGGCGCCCTCGTCGAGATCTTTGGCCGCGAGGATATCCGGCTGGCCGCCTGAGGCTGTCCTACGGGCCGTGTTGGCCGTTATATCGGTTCAGCCCGGCCGCATGTTCGCTAAAGCCACACAAACGGCGCTGCTCGGCGTGAACTTAGTGACTTTAAGCGCCCTGCCGGTGGCAATGCCGAGAGACGGGCGCTAGGGATTTGGTCATGCGCATCGCCCTTTCCGCCGACCATGCCGGTTATTTGCTCAAAAACGAGCTGATTGAGTGGCTTCGCGAGCAGAATCACGACATTGTCGACCTTGGCACCAACGGGCCGGAAAGCGTCGACTATCCGCGCTATGGCGCTTCGCTTGCCAACGCACTGGCCGACGGCCGTGCCGAGCGCGGGATTGCCATTTGCGGATCCGGCATCGGCATCGCCATCGCCGCCAACCGCAACCCCGCCTGCCGTTGCGCCCAGGTCGCCGAACCGCTGTCGGCCGCGCTTGCCCGCAGTCACAATGATGCCAACGCAATTGCGCTCGGAGCCCGCCTGATCGGCATCGAGATGGCCAAGGCCTGCGTCGCCGCGTTCCTCGACGGCAGCTTCGCGGGCGGCCGTCACCAGCACCGGGTCGACCAGCTCGCCCACCCCGAACCCGCCGATAAGGAGAATGCCTGACATGGCCGACATCGACAGCAAGATCGCCGGTCGGTACGCCGTGCCGCAGGGCTTTTTCACGCGCGGGCTTGGCGAGGCCGACGCCGCGGTCAACGAGGGCGTCCGCGCCGAGCTTCACCGGGAGCAGACGCAGATCGAATTGATCGCCTCAGAGAACATCGTTTCGAAAGCAGTGCTCGAGGCGCAGGGCTCCGTGCTCACCAACAAATATGCGGAGGGCTATCCGGGCCGCCGTTACTATCAGGGCTGCGCACCGTCCGACACGGTCGAGACGCTGGCCATCGAGCGCGCCAAGCAGCTTTTCGGTTGTGGCTTCGCGAACGTCCAGCCGCACTCGGGCGCGCAGGCCAATGGCGCGGTAATGCTGGCGCTGACCAAGCCCGGCGACACGATCATGGGCATGAGCTTGGATGCGGGCGGGCACCTCACCCACGGCGCCAAACCGGCGCTCTCGGGGAAGTGGTTCAACGCGGTCCAGTACGGTGTCCGCGCCGACGACCATCTGATCGACTTTGATCAGGTCGAAAGTCTGGCTAAGGAACACCGGCCGACGCTGATCATCGCTGGCGGTTCGGCCTATCCGCGGCACATCGACTTCGCCCGTTTCCGCGCGATTGCGGACGAGGTTGGGGCGATCTTCATGGTCGACATGGCGCACTTCGCCGGCCTTGTTGCGGCTGGCGAGCACCCGACCCCATTCGGCCATGCGCATGTCGTCACAACCACCACCCACAAGACGCTTCGCGGTCCGCGTGGCGGCATGGTGCTCACCGATGACGAGGCAATCGCCAAGAAGATCAACTCGGCAGTCTTCCCTGGCCTGCAGGGCGGCCCGCTAATGCACGTCATCGCGGCGAAGGCGGTCGCGTTCGGCGAAGCGCTGCAGCCGGAGTTCAAAAGCTATGCCAAGGCCGTCATTGCCAACGCGCGCACGCTTGCCAATCGCCTCAAGGAACGCGGTGCCGATCTCGTTGCTGGTGGCACCGACACGCACCTCGCGCTCGTCGATCTGCGGCCGCTCGGTCTCACCGGAAAGGACGCCGACGAGAGCCTCGAGCATGCGGGCATCACCTGCAACAAAAACGGCGTCCCGTTCGACCCGCTACCGCCGGTGAAGACCAGTGGGATCCGCGTTGGATCGCCGGCGGGCACCACGCGCGGGTTCGGCGAAGCGGAGTTTCGCGAAATCGCGGACATGGTCGCCGACGTGCTGGACGGCCTCGCCGCCAACGGCCCGGAGAATAATGGCGCCGTCGAGCAGGCCGTGAACGAGCGCGTTCGCGCGCTGTGCGCTCGCTTCCCCATTTACCAAGGCTAAGATGCGCTGCCCGTTCTGCGCCCACGAAGACAGCCAGGTTAAGGACAGCCGGTCGAGCGAGGATGGCGCGGCGATCCGCCGCCGCCGTCAGTGTGAGGCCTGCGGCGCCCGCTTCACCACCTTCGAGCGGGTTCAACTGCGCGATCTCACCGTCGTCAAGAAAGACGGCAAGCGCGAGCCGTTCGACCGCGACAAACTCGCCCGCGCCATCGGGCACGCCTGCCGCAAGCGCGACATCGACGCGCAGCGCATCGATCGCCTCGCCAGCGGCGTGCAGCGGCAGATGGAAACGATGGGCGACGAGGTCACGACCGCGCGGATTGGTGAGGCCGTGATGGCGGGCCTGAAGTCGCTCGACCACGTCGCCTACATCCGCTTTGCGAGCATATACAAGGACTTCAGCGAGCCGGGCGACTTTGCGGAGATCGCCGAGCGCGTGGAAAAGGAAGCGACCCCGCCGCCGGGCCACGACAAGCTGCTGTGAGCGAGGTTTCCAAGCCGGTCATCGTGCTGGTCCGTCCCCAACTCGGGCAGAATATCGGCAAGGCCGCCCGGGCGATGCTCAACTTCGGCCTTACGGAGATGCGGCTCGTCGCTCCCCGCGACGGCTGGCCGAACCCGGAAGCGGGACCAGCCGCCAGCGGTGCAGATACGGTCCTGGGCGAAGCTCAGGTCTTCGACACGGTGGCCGACGCGGTGGCCGATTGTGGCCAAGTCTTCGCTTCGACCGTGCGCCGCCGCGACCTCGTCATGCCCGTCGTCGGTCCTGACGCGATGGCTGACAGCATCATAGCGTCGTCCGCGCGCAGTGCGATTTTGTTCGGGCCGGAACGGTCAGGCTTGGAGACCGAGGACGTGGCATTGGCCAATGCCATTGTCACCGTTCCCATCAATCCCGAATTCGGATCGCTGAACCTGGCGCAGGCGGTCATTTTGCTCGCTTATGAATGGTCGCGGCGCGACAGCCTCGCACAGCCGCCAGCCAAGGAACTGGAACCGCCGGCACCGCACGCGGAACTGGAAGGTCTGATCGGCCACTTCGAGCAGGAGCTTGACAAGGCCGGCTATTTCCATCCGCCTTCGCGTACGCAGGCGACGAAAAACACGCTGCGGACGATCTTCACCAAGCCGGGTTGGTCGTCACGCGAAGTAAAGGCGGTTCGTGGAATCATTCGCGCACTGGTAAATCCTCGCAGGACGCAGGATTGACCGTTAAACCGTTGAAGCGCATCAACATCTCATAAGAGGAGTGGGGCATGATCACATTGTTTTTGGCTGCGGCAGCATTGGCGGCGGATCCCGCCGTTCCGCCGACGGCGACAGATGCGAAGCCGAAAAAGGAAGCCAAGATCTGCCGCACGCAGGAAATCACCGGTACGCGGATGGGTGGCCGCACGGTCTGCAAGACAGCTGATGAGTGGCGGATCGAAAAGGAAGATGCTGAGCGGATGCTCAACGGAAGGCGCGATACATTCGACACGGCCCCTGCCCGCCCTGCCGGTTTCTAAGCCATGTTGCTGCTTGCTATGTTCGCTTTCCAAGCCGCGCCGGTTCCCCAAGCGGCCAATGACAAGGACCCGGTCATCTGCACGCGGCAGAACGTTGGCACCGAAGTCGGCACGCATATGCGTCCCAAGAAGGTCTGCATGAAGAAATCCGAGTGGGATCTGATCGAAGCCCACACCAAGGAGACGCTTCAGTCGATCAACGGCCGCGGCAACAATCCGGGCCGGGCGGACGGCCACCGCCTGAACAACGAATAGGCCTCGAATTTGACCGCGCGCGCCCGCTTGGCTAAGGGCGCCGCTCGCAATTGATCCCGCATGCCCGGTGAAGCGGTGATCGCGTCAGTCGACTGGACTGGCGGTGCGGTCCCGGGCGGACATGACCAAGCAAATTGGAGACTGACACGTGACGAAGCGCACCAGCGCCAAATATAAGCTCGACCGCCGCATGGGCGAGAACGTCTTCGGACGTCCGAAGAGCCCGGTTAACCGCCGCGAGTACGGCCCCGGCCAGCATGGCCAGCGCCGAAAGGGCAAGCTCAGCGACTACGGCATTCAGCTGCGCGCCAAGCAGAAGCTGAAGGGCTACTATGGCGACATCACCGAGAAGCAGTTCAAGAAGCAGTATATCGACGCCAGCCGCATGAAGGGCGACGCGTCGCAAAACCTGATCGGCCTGCTCGAGCGACGCCTCGACATGGTCGTCTATCGCGCCAAGTTCGCGCCGACGATCTGGGCCGCTCGCCAGCTGGTCAGCCACGGCCACATTCGCGTCAACGGCGTGAAGTGCAACATTGCCAGCCGCCGCGTGAACGTCGGCGACGTGATCGAGCTCGGCGCCAAGGCGCAGGAAATGGCGCTGGTCATCGAGGCGCAGAGCCTCGCCGAGCGCGAAATCCCCGACTACGTGGTTCCGGACGGCACCTCGAAGATCAGCTTCACGCGCGTCCCGAAGCTCGACGAGGTCCCGTATCCCGTACGGATGGAACCCAACCTCGTGATCGAATTCTACTCGCGCTAATCGCTAACGCATCGGCGCATGATGAGGGCGGCCGGCACCAAGCCGAGCCGCCCTTTTTCGTATCAGTGACCGATCGTGCGGTCGAGCAGTGCGCCAACGTGCGTCAGGAGTTCGGTACGCGCGTCGCTGTCGTCGAGTTGATGCTCGAGGTCCTTGTAGCGAAGGAACTCGACCGGCGTGCCGTTGCGCTTGAGCGCCGCTTCCATGCGCTGGCTGTGCGCAATACGAACATTTCCGTCAAGGTCGCCATGCGCCAGCAGAACTGGCACCTTGATGGCCGAGGCGTGATGGAGCGGCGAGCCGGCCTGCAGGTTCGGCCCCTTGCCGATGAAGTCCTTGGCGATGTCGGCGTTGGTGTACCCTTCCGCATCGGTGCGGAGCGCCGACAGATCGGTCACCGGCGCAATGGCAACGACCGCCTTGTACCGGTCAGGATCGGTGACCGCCGACTGCAGCGCCGCATAACCGCCATAGGACCAGCCGACGATCGCCATGCGCTTCGGATCGGCGATGCCTTTGTCGACAAGATACTTCGCGGAATCCCGAATGTCGCTCATGGCGGTCTTCCAATCACGGAAGGCGTTATCGCCCATGAAGTCGTCGCCGTAGCCCGCCGACCCCCGGTAATTAGGCTGAATGACGACGTAGCCCTGCGAAGCCAGGAATTGAGCTAGCCAGTCGAAACCCCATTCGTCGCGCGCGCTGGGGCCACCGTGTGGGAGGACAATCGCCGGCCGGTTGGTGCTGGGGCCGTCCGCGCTCATCGTCAGATAAGCGGGAATTTGCTTACCGTCCGCCGAGGGATAGGTGATCGATTTGACGGGTGCCAACACCTTGCCGTCCAGGTTCGAACGGTCAGCCATGATCGGCGACATCTTGCTGCTGGCGCGGTCGAGGAGATAATAGGTCCCCGCATCGCGGTCGGAAGCCGAGTGGATCAAGAGCTTCGTCCCGTCCCGCGAACTGCCGGCGAATTCCACCAGCGGCGTGTTCGGCAAGGCTCGGCCGAGCTTGATCGCGAGGTCGCGAAAAGTCGGGTCGGTGTAGACCGTGTGCTGGACGTCGTCCGTGTAGCGATAGCCAATCACCGGAGATCCGCGCGTCACCCTGACGACCCCGTCGATGTCCACGCGGTCGTTCTTCGCGACCAATTGCGCAGTTCCGCTGCCATCCAGCCTCATCCGGTATAATGCATCACGGCCGTTGAGCGCCTGCAGGAAATACAGTGAGTCACTCGGTTGATCGACTGCAACGGGATTCAATCCCTTATTGTTGACGCCATCGTAGGTGGACAGGTCGACCCATTTCTTGTCGTTGGCTCGGCGATATTGATATCTGATCCGGCCGGTCAGCTGCTGGCTGTCCCCGGCGACCTCGTAAACGCCGACCACCCGGACATTGCCGTGTCCATCGGTCAGATACCGCCACCCATTCTGCCTTGGCTTTTCAATCGAGGTACTTTGGAGGTTCTGCAGGTCGATCCGGTCAACGCCAAGACCGCCGACCTTCTCCTGAGATTCGATAATCGAACCTGTCCGGCCACTTTGCGGCACGTATTCACGCGCCATCAGCACGGCGGCCCGCTTTTCGTCAGGCAGCCAGTCAAGGATCTCTCCATCGTTCTGATGGAGGCCCTGGTCGCGGTCGGTGGCCCGAACGCCCAGCGATTTGATGGACGCCTTCGTGGTGTCGATCGCGAACAGTCGGGAGAAGCCCACCATTTGACCGACGAGATTGGTCATCCCGCCAAATTCGCAGATCAGCATCGTGTCACTGGCGAACTCGCAACTCGTGAGCGAGGCCGGCCGGCCGTCGGACGTCGTCAACCGGGTTGTCTTGCCGGTGGCTATATCCAGCACATCCACGGCTGTTTTTGAGCCGCCGATTGCAGAAAGGTACACGACACGATCGCCGGATGGAGACAAATCCGCCGCGAAGCTGTCGGGCCGCGAACCAAAGAGTTTGGCGGCCTCCGTCAACGGCATTGGTGACGCTACAGCGGAGCCCGCAAACGCAATTGCGGACGCCAACAACATTCCTGTGACTTTCATGAGCCCCCTTCCCTCGGCACCCCAATCATGCATTCCGTTCAAAGACTTGCAAGATTCTAAATTTGGCGTTGGCGTGGGACACTGTTAGCGGCGCGGCGATGACAACTCCTCCCCTTCCGGAATGGGCGCCGCACCAAGCGGTATGGATCGGCTTTCCCAGCGACCCCGAGCTCTGGCTGGGAGACCTCAAGCCGGCGGAACGCGAAGTCGCGGCCTTCGCCGAAGCAATCCACGCCAATGGCGCTGGCGAGCAGGTCTGGCTTGTCGCCGCGAATGAGGGCGCAGCCGAGAATGCGCGGCGCCTGGCGCCGTTTGCCGAGGTGATCATGGAGCCGTTTGGCGATATCTGGCTCCGCGACACCGGATCAATCGTTGTGGGCTCCGGGGTAAGCCGCCGGGCTCAAGGCTTCGCCTTCAACGGTTGGGGCGGAAAGTACGACTTGGAGGGAGATCAGGATATCGGAGAGCGGCTGGCGGTTCGAGCATCGCTGCCGTCCGCCAAAGCCGATTGGATCCTCGAAGGCGGGGCGATCGATGGCGACGGTTCAGGCACGGTGATCACTACCGAGCAATGCGTGCTCAATCCGAACCGGAATCAACTAGGCCGCGAGGAAACCGAAGAGCGTTTCAGAAATGACTTGGGGTTTGAACGCGTCGTCTGGCTCGGATCGGGATTAATGAACGACCACACCGACGGCCACGTCGACAATCTCGCCCGCTTTGTAGCTCCGGGGCGCGTAGCCATTCCGACGGCGGCCAAGGATGATCCGAACGAAGCGGTGTACAAGGATGCGGCCCGCCGTCTTGCTGAAGCGCGGCTCGACATCGTGACCCTGCCCTCCCCCGGCCGGATCTTGGATGATGAGGGTGAGATCATTCCGGCGAGCTACATGAACTTTTACATCGGCAATGCCGCGGTGGTGGTCCCGCAATATGGCGCGCCGAACGACCGCAATGCCGTCGACGTCGTTCAGGCTCTGTTTCCGGACCGCGTTGCAATCGGCCTGCGCGCCGACCACATCCTGACCGGAGGCGGCAGCTTCCACTGTATCTCCCAGCAGGTTCCCGCATGACCAAGCTCAAACTCGCTGCGCTGCAGCTCGCATTCACCGACGACACCGCCGCGAACATTCGGGCGGTGGGCGAACTGGTGCGCGAAGCGGCGGGCAAGGGCGCACAGGTCGTGCTCCCGCCAGAGCTTTTCGAAGGTCCCTATTTCTGCCGGGTCGAGGACGAGAGCCTCTTCGCGACCGCCCTACCGACCGCGGAGCACCCGAGCGTTCTGGCGATGCAGAAGTTGGCCGAAGAACTGAAAATCTGGATCCCGACCAGCTTCTTCGAGCTGGACGGGCCGCACCATTACAACAGCCTCGCAATGATCGGCCCCGACGGAACGGTCGCCGGCGTTTATCGCAAGAGCCATATCCCCGACGGGCCTGGCTATGAGGAGAAGTTCTATTTCCGCCCCGGCAATACTGGGTTCAAGGTCTGGAAAGGGCCCGACAAGTCGACCCTGGGCGTCGGCGTCTGTTGGGACCAATGGTACCCGGAGACCGCACGCGCGATGATGCTGATGGGCGCTGATATCCTCTTCTACCCGACCGCGATCGGCACCGAGCCGCACGACCCCGATCTCGATACATCGCGCCTGTGGCGCCGCGCGATGGTCGGTCACGCGGTCAGCAACGTCGTCCCTGTCGTTGCCGCGAACCGCATCGGCACTGAACATGGGCAGCGCTTCTACGGCCACAGCTTCATCTGCGACGAACGCGGCGACATGCTTGCGGAGTTCGGCGCCCAAGAGACAGGGGTGTTGGTCGCCGAGTTAGACCTCGCGCAGGCCAAGAAGCATCGCGCCGCCTTCGGCTTCTTCCGCGACCGCCGGCCGGAACTTTACGGGCGCCTCGTCCAGGACGTCTGAACTACAGGTTCAGCCGATAATAGATGCTGTCGCACAGCTCGTCGCCGATCTGCCAGGTGCCGGTTGCGCGGCCGGTCTCTTCGAAACCGTGGCGAGTGAGCAAGCGAATGGATGGTTCGTTTCGCGGATCGACGTCCGCCGTTAGCTCGGTCCCGCCGGCGCCCCGGCGATGGTTGATGAAGGCAACGAGCGCCTCGCTGGCATAACCCTGTCCCCACTGTGCCGGATCGATCAGGAATCCGAATTCCGGCAACCGCCACGCACCAAACTTCCCGATCAATCGCCCGCCCAGGGTGACGATGAAATCGTCGCTGAGCTCGGGCGGGGCTTCTACCATGGATGCCATCCACTCCTCCGTCTCCGCGAGCGCTTGGTGCGGCGGGCTCGACCAGTAGCGCATTGCGACGGGGTTGCTCATGATCCGGTGCATTGCCTTGGCGTCTTCGTAGCGCGCACGACGCAGCACCAGCCGTTCGGTGCGAAGCTCCTCACTCACCGCGACCGGCCATCGCCTGCGCAAAAACGGCCTCGAACATGGGTCCGTCCAGGCGGTTCGTATTCTGATTGTAGCGGCTGCAATGATAGCTATCGAACAACCGCAATCCTCCAGGCAGTTCATGCTCGGCACCGTGCGCGAACTTGGCGCGCGATAAGGGTAGACCGAAGGTTCGGCACAAGCTGTCGTGCGCGACCTTCCCGAGCGCAATCAGCGTGGTGAGGTTCGGCAGACTTCGCAGCGCCTCCGTCAGAAACGGACGGCAATTGGTCTCTTCGACAGGCAGAGTCTTGTTCTGCGGAGGCAGGCATTTGACTGCATTGACGATGATCGCCCCCTCTAGCAGCAGCCCATCATCCGGAGCCGCCCCGTAGAGACCCTGGGCCAACCCAAATTTCGAGAGCGTGGCGTAAAGCAGCTCACCCGCGAAATCCCCGGTGAAGGGCCGGCCGGTACGATTGGCCCCATGCTTGCCCGGCGCCAGTCCAACGATCGCCAGCCAGGCCGCTGGATCGCCGAACGCCGGCACCGGCGCATTCCACCAGTCGGGGTGTTCGGCACGGCATTCCTGGCGAAAATGGACAAGTCGCGGGCACAGCGGGCAATCGCGCGGTGCTTCAGCGCGCGGCAGTGGCGACAAATCGGCAGGGCTGGCGAACGGCATCAGCCTGACCTAGGCGAGTGCGCGTGCCGCATGCAACGCACCTCTATGCCATCGCGATCGGTTCCAATCGCCCGCATGGACGCTTCGGCCGCCCGACTGGCGTCGTCGAAGCGGCAATTGCCAGGCTCGACCGCGACTTTGACCTATTCGACGCGTCTCCGATCGTGCTCAACGCGGCGCACGGAGGCGCCGGGCGCGACTTCGCCAACGCGGTTGCATTGGTCGAAAGCGATCTGGCGCCGCGAGCAATGCTCACGGCCCTCAAACAGATCGAGCGCAGCTTCGGACGGCGCTCGGGCCGTCGCTGGGGCGCGCGCGTGCTCGACCTCGACCTGGCGCTGTGGAGCGGCGGTCGTCACCGTGATCGACGCCTTCAAATTCCGCATTCTTCGCTCGCTAGCCGCGAGTTCGTGCTCGGCCCCTTGGCGGCAATTGCGCCCGGCTGGCGGGTGCAGGGATCGACGACCGTGCGCCATCTCGTCCATCGCCTTGCCCGCCGCGCCCCACGCAGCTAACGGAGCCGGGCTGGTCGGGCCCTTAGCTCAGTCGGTAGAGCAACTGACTTTTAATCAGTAGGTCGCTGGTTCGAATCCAGCAGGGCTCACCAGCTTGGAATTGGATGCGAACATCCCGCCAATGACGACGGATAAAGAGTTGGCGGCCTTCGCTATCGAGCTTGCAATGGCGGCTCGGCACGAAACCCTGCGGCTGTCTCAAACCAACCGTAAAGCCTCCAACAAGGCGTCGGATGGTCTCTATGATCCGGTGACCGACGCCGACCGCGCGTCCGAGACCATTATCCGCGAAATGATTTCTCGCCGCTTTCCGGGTCATGCCATTGGGGGAGAAGAGTTCCCGGATGCGCCTGGTCAGGGACAATTTCGCTGGAGCATCGATCCGATCGACGGGACGCGATCCTATATTTGCGGCTTGCCGACATGGACCACGTTAATCGGCCTTTTGGAAAGCGATGTTCCAGTGCTGGGGTTGATCGATGCGCCATGCCTCGATGAAATCTACATCGCCGACACGGACGCGGCGGCGCTGATCCGGAGTGGCGAACGTCGCCCGATTTTCACGAGCGGATGCAAGAATGTGCATGAAGCTAGGTTCTCGACAACCGACCCTTATCTGTTCGGATCGTCGGCGAGCAGGCTAGAACGGCTGCTTGGCGCCGTTCGCGTCACGCGCTTTGGGCACGATGCTTACGCTTACGCCAGCCTCGCCGCGGGGAATATAGATTTGGTGGTCGAATGCGGCCTGAAGCCACACGATTACAACGCGCTGATCCCCGTCGTGCGGGCGGCAAACGGCCATTTTGGCGATTGGTCGGGCGGTGATGATTTCAGCAGCGGCAATGTAATCGCGGCGGCGTCACGAGAACTTTATGAAGCGGCGGTCGAAGTGCTTGCCGAATGACGCGTCTGCAGGACGGCGACAACATCACTCCAGGTAAGTTCAAGCGATTCCATCAAGACCGCTACGTGATAGAGAAGATCGGCGAGCTCCTCGGTACAGTCGGACGCTGAGCGCGACACGGCGGCGAGCGCCACCTCCAAGCCCTCTTCACCGACCTTTTGGGCGATGCGGCCACGCCCCGCCTCAAGCAGCGACCGTGTATAGCTTGCCTGACCACCCGATACCGCCCGCTTGTGAACGATGGTTGATAGCTCGCCGAGCCGAGCCAGGTCCGGCATCGCCCGGTCCCCGAAACAGCTCGCGCTGCCAAGGTGGCACGTCGGCCCCTCGGGCGTTACCAGCACGAGCAGCGCATCCGCGTCACAATCGAAGAATATCTCCTCGGTGTGCAGGCGATTTCCGCTGGCCTCGCCCTTGACCCACAGACGCTCCTTGGAACGGCTGAAGAATGTGGCCAGACCGCTATTCAGCGTCGCCGTCAGTGCCTCTTGGTTCATGTAGCCAAGCATCAGCACGCGACCCGAGGCACGATCCTGCACGATGGCCGGGAGCATGCCCCCCATCTTCTCCCAATCCAGGCCGGCAACATCGTCCGCGCTCAGCGGCGCATTTCGATCCCGCATGCGGAAAGAAACTCCTTCAACTCAGGGATGGCGATGATGCGATCGTGAAACACAGTAGCGGCAAGCGCACCGCTCACGCCTGCTTCGACGAACGCATCAAGAAAGTGGTGGGGAGTGCCCGCCCCGCCGGACGCGATCACCGGGACCTCGACAGCATTTACGACCGCGCGGGTGTGCTCGATGTCGTAGCCCGTCCTGACTCCGTCGCGGCGCATGCAATTGATGACAACCTCGCCAGCGCCGCGGTCGCATGCCTCGCGAACCCAATCGAGCGTACGGCGGCCCGCGTCGATAGTCCGGCTTGGATCACCCGTATATTGTTTGACGAAATAGTCGTCCTGCACGGCAAAACTGTCGACACCAAGCACCACGCACTGGTTGCCGAAATCGCGTGCGAGCTCATCGATCAATTCCGGCCGCTCCAGGGCAGGAGAATTGAGAGATATCTTGTCGGTACCCACATCGAGACAGGCTGCCGCCTGGTCGCGAGTGCGCAGTCCGCCAGCCACCGTGAATGGAATGTCGATATGACGCGCCACCTGCCGCACCCAATCGAGAGCAATGCCCCTGCCCTCGGCACTGGCGGTGATGTCGTAGAACACCAGTTCGTCCGCGCCCTCGTCCCGGTACCGCTTTGCCTGCTCGACGATGTCACCAGCATCGCGGTGATCCCGGAATTGCACGCCCTTCACGACGCGGCCGTCCCTCACGTCCAGACACGGGATAATCCTACGGGCGGGCAACGGACAGTGCCTCTTCCAGCCGAATCTTACCTTCCCACAGCGCTTTGCCGACGATGACGCCGTCGGTGCGTAATCGCTGGAGGTCCTCAACGGCGGACACCCCGCCCGATGCCTGGATGGCGAGATGCGGAAGACGGTCGACCGCCTCGTCGAGGAGGCTGATATTTGGCCCCTCGAGCATACCGTCTCGCCCGATGTCGGTGATCAGCACGTGCCGTAGTCGCGGAAACCGATCGGCCAATTCCCAAAGCGTAAGATCGCTGCCTTCGGTCCATCCGCCCACTGCGACCATGGGTCGTCCGTCGATCATCCTCACGTCCATCGACAAGGTGATGCGATCCGCCCCAAAACGCTCGAGCCATTCGCTCACCAGTTGTGGCTGCTCGGCGGCAAGACTGCCGATCACCACCCGCGCCACGCCGGCGTTCAGCATCCCTTCGATCTGTCCGGTTGTCCGGAAGCCCCCGCCGACCTGCAACTGCAAATCGGTGGATCGGGCAAGGGTCCGGATCAGCGCGTGCTGTACCGGAGCCTTCGCGCGGGCACCGTCAAGATCGACGATATGTGCCCATTCTGCGCCGGCGCCGCTAAAGGCCTCAAGCGCCACTGCCGGGTCGGTGTCGTAAGCAGTTTTGTCCTCAAAACGGCCCTGCTTGAGACGCACTGCCTCACCGCCCATCAAGTCCATGGCCGGATAGACGATCATGCGAGAAAGGCTTCGAGAAAGCGCACGCCGGCGGCTCCCGAGCGTTCGGGATGAAACTGGGCACCCGTCCAATTATCCTTGCGAACTACAGCAGCGATGTCGCGCCCGTGGTTCGCCGTCGCTACCGTCGCGGCATTCACATCGCAGGCATAGCTGTGCGCAAAGTAGAAATAGTCGCCGTCGCCGACACCAACATCGGGCGTCGTGGCGGCCAGCCGCGTCCAACCCATGTGCGGCACAGGAAAACCGGGCGCCGACGTCAGCTTGCGAACCCTACCCTCGATGAGGCCAAGACAGACGGTGTCCGCCTCGTCGCTGGCTTCGAACAGCAATTGCATACCGAGACAAACGCCAAGCGCTGGCTGGCGCAAGTAGATCAGCGTCTGGCGCAGTCCGAGGGCCTCGATGCGTTTCATCGCAAATCCGGCGGCCCCGACGCCGGGTAGGACGACACGATCAGCGCCCGCGATGGTCTCGGCATCGGCCGTCAGTGTCGGTTGCAGCCCGAGGCGTTCGAACGCGAGGCTGACCGAGCCGACGTTGCCGCAGCCAAGTTCGACAATGGCGAGCTTCACAGCATACCTTTGGTGCTCGGCAGCGTTTGACCGTCGCCCTCTGATCGGATTGCTTGCCCGAGCGCTCGGCCAAATGCCTTGAAGCAGGCTTCGGTCTTGTGATGGTCATTGTCGCCCTGGACGCGAACATGGATCGCCGCGCCAAGATTGTCAGCCAGCGAGCGAAACACGTGGGCCGTCATCTCGGTAGGATAATCGCCGATATGGCTTGACGAGAATTGGCCGTCGAAAACTAAATAAGGCCGGCCGGACAGGTCGATCAGGACCTGAGCCTCCGCCTCGTCCATCGGCAGCGCAAAACCAAAGCGGCCGATCCCGCGCCTTTCGCCCAGCGCCTTCGACAGCGCGCTCCCAAGCGAAATAGCACAATCCTCAATGCTATGGTGGGGATCGATTTCCAGATCGCCTTTGCAGTTCAGGAGCAGGCTGAAGCCACCGTGTGCAGCGATCTGATCAAGCATATGATCATAGAACGGGACGCCAGTCCGGATTTTTCGAGGAGACGCGCTGTCCAGATCAACTGCGACGGCAACGCTCGTCTCCTTCGTTTCACGAACAACTTCCGCGCGGCGGATGGTTTTGCTCGGTTCGCTAACTCCGAACGCCCGCAGCGCCGCTGCGTTTTCAGCTTCCGTCCCGATCGTGAGGCGAATTCCGCCCGGAGCCGCCTGCGGCCGGAATCGAACCCGAATGCCAAGGCTGCGAAGTTTCGCTGCCAGTTCATCTGGATTCGCCACTTCCAGAAACAGGAAGTTTCCACCGCCATTTCTTACCGAGCGAACCAGCGGAGACGTCGCGAGCAGCGGCGCTAGACGGTCGCGTTCTGCCTTGATCCTGGCAATACGCTCGTCGTGCAGAGCGCGACGGGATGGCGCAAGCGCGGCGACTGCCGCTTCGATCGACAGGCTCGGCAGCGGGTATGGCGGAAGCACCCGAGCCGCCATATCGATCAATTCGGCATTGGCGATCGCGGCGCCTACCCGTGCGCCTGCAAGGCCGTAAGCTTTTGAAAGCGTCTTGAGGACGACGATGTTCGGGCGCGTGACCGCCTCACAAGTGAGGCTCGGCATCGACGAAAACTCGAGATAGGCTTCGTCCACCACGACGATCGTATCCTCGAGGTCCTCAGCCACCCGGAGCACGCACGCGGGGTCGACCTCGTTTCCGGTCGGATTGTTGGGTGAACAGATGAAAGCAAGCTTCACGCCCTTGCCCTCGATCCCCGCGATGAAACTCTCCGGATCGAACGCAAAGCCAGCGGCAAGCGGCACGTCGATGACGCGTGCGCCCTGCAACCGCGCGAAATGTTCGTAGGCGGTGAAGGTGGGCGACGAGATCGCGATCGCGTCCTCTCCTGGCCGGCAGAAAGCGCGGACGAGCATGTCGATGGCATCATCGGCGCCGCGCGTGATCACGATCTGGTCGCGACCAATGCCATAGAGGGCCGCCATCGCTGCCACGAGCCGTCGAGGCTGCGGATCCGGATACCGATTGACGGTGGCCGCGAGAGGCCCGTCGCCAAGGGGCGGAAACGGGTTTTCGTTGGCATCGAGCTTGATCGCATCCGAACCAAAATCGGCATTGGCCGATATGTTGAATGGCGGGAGTTGCAGTACTTCAGGGCGCGCGAGGCGTGCGGCCAGAGAGTTCACTGGACCAGCTCCAATCGCAAATCTGCCGCGCGCGCATGGGCTTCCAACCCCTCGAGCCGCGCAAGCAACGCGGCCGGGCCGGCAATTTCTCTCGCTGCGTCCGGGGTAAGCGACTGGACGCTCATTGCCTTCAGGAAAGTGTACACGGACACGCCGCCCCACGCCCGCGCCGCTCCATCGGTAGGCAGGACATGGCTGGAACCGGCGAGATAGTCACCAAAGGTCTCTGCGGCGAAGCAACCTGCAAAAACGGCCCCAGCATTGCGAATGCGTGGAACGAGGTCGTCAGCGCGCTCGACTGCCAGCGCGAGATGTTCCGGTGCATACATATTGGCGATTTCCACCGCCTGCGCGAGGTCGGTCGCAACAATCAGCCGCGCCGAGGCCAGCGATGCGCGTACCGTCGATTGCCGGGGCAGCGTCTCGGTCTGCTGGTCCAAGATCCGCCCCACGTCGCTCATGAGCTGGGTGGAGTCGGTCACGAGCAAAACCTGCGCCGCCGCGTCGTGCTCGGCCTGGCTCAAGAGGTCTGCCGCCACGGTGCGCGGGTCCGCTTCACCATCCGCAATGACCATAAGTTCGCTGGGACCGGCCGGCATGTCGATTGCCGGTCCATTTGGCAGGCTGGCAACCAGCCGCTTGGCTTCCGCAACCCATGCGTTGCCGGGGCCGCAGATCTTGTCGACCTTTCCAACCGGTCCGGCTCCGAAAGCGAGTGCGGCGATCGCCTGCGCGCCACCGACGGTCCAGATCCGGTCGACCCCGCATAGATCCGCCGCGACTGCGATGAGCGGATCGAGGGCTCCGTCAGGCCGTGGCGGTGTCACAACCACGATTTCCGCCACGCCGGCGATACTTGCCGGTATGGCCAGCATCAGCAGCGTCGAGAACAGCGGAGTCTTCCCGCCAGGAACGTAAATCCCCACGCGGTCTATCGGACGCCAGACTTTGCGCACGGTGAGCCCGGGGATGGTCTCTACCGAGACGTCGGCGGGTATGCTCGCCTCATGAAATCTGCGGACGTTGCGGGCCGCGAGTTCAAGCGCCTCGATTGCCGCTGGAGCCAGGTACATCCGTGCTCGCGCAGCAACGGGGCCGATATCAACCAGCCTCGGTTCCGCGCCGTCGAGCCGCTGGGCTGTCGCGCACAGTGCGTCCCAACCGCCATCGCGCACATCTTCAACGATCTCTCGTCCACGTTTTTGGAGATCGGAGTCCGCGCGCTGCTCCGGCCGCCGCAGCGCGTCGACACGGCCGGCCTCGTCCAGATTTTCCCAGATTAGTGTCTTCACATCATCATCTTTTCGATGGGAACGACGAGAATGGCGGATGCGCCAGCACCTTTGAGCTTCTGTAGCGTCTCCCAGAACACCGACTCCTGGCAGACGGCGTGGACCGCAAAATGACCGGGCCTGCCATGGAGCGGGACGATCGTCGGCGCCTCGGCGCCGGGCAGGATATCGGTGATCGTCTTTAGCGCCTCGCCCGGCGCATTCATCATGATGTACTTGGATTCCTTCGTCGCGAGAACGCCGTCGATCCTGCTCATCAGGCCCGCCGAAATCTCCATTCGCCCGGCATCCATCGGTCTGTTGGTCCGGATCAGGACGGCCTGGCTGTCGAGCACGGTATCGAGCGCCCGCAGATTGTTGGCCTCAAGCGTTGCCCCGGTCGAGACGAGATCGCAGATGAAATTGGCAATCTGCAAACGCGGCGCGAGTTCGACCGCGCCGTTCATCGTTACGATCGTCGCGTCCACGCCATTGTCACGCAGGAAACGGCCGAGCAGCCGAGGATAGGAGGTCGCGATCCGCTGCCCGGCTAGCGAGCTCGGCCCCTGGTAGACTGCGCTCTCCGGCGCGGCGAGTTTGAGCGAGCACCGGCCAAAGCCAAGTTCCGCCAGCACCTCGTATCCAAGATCGCCGCGATCCGCTGCGAACTCCTCAAGCACATTCTGCCCGACGATCCCGAATTCACAGACGCCGTCACTGACGAAGGTCGGGATGTCGTCGTCGCGCACGAACATCAGTTCCGCGGGAAAGTTTTCTACCCGGGCGGTCAGGCTGTTCTTTCCCGACTGGATTCGGAAGCCCGCGTCGCGCAGCAGTTCGCGGCTTGCGTCGGACAGCCGGCCAGACTTCTGCAGCGCAATGTGCAGACGCGTGCGATCACTCAGCACTGGCGCTGCCCAGTAAGTCGAGTGCCCGGCGATAGCCCTGATGCGGTTCCTGGCGAAGGAAGCGCCCTACGCGGACGATCGTGGTCGTGCTTACGCCGGTTCGGTCATGGATTTCACGGTAAGAAAGGTCCGTCCCGTCGAGGAGCCTGGCGACGTGCCAGCGCTCGGCAAGCGTCCGAATCTCGGCCGGCGTACAAAGATCCAGCAGAAGCTTTCGTAGTTCACCGCGATCTCCAGCGGTAAGCATTGCATCGCACAGATCATCGGTGAGCGCGTCCAAGTCGCGGGTCGGGGAAGCAGCAGCGTTAGGCAATTTCGTTCCAACGTGTTAAAACGATGGAACGCCAAATAGAGGCGGATGAAGGCGAGTCAACCTGTAATGCCGTGATCCTAAAATTTGTGGGCCACCTCTGAGCCGATCACGAGGTGGCGCGTCGGCCTAAGGTCCGCAGCTTGAGGCGACTGACACCGGCGTCGATCGGCCAGCAGGGCTAAACATAAAGCAAAAAGTACGGATAGCGCGCCAGTGCGGAGCGGGAACTCTACCAGGCTATGGGCCAAAATAACCGCGGAGCCGATCGACGCCGCCCGCGCATAAGGGCCGCCTTCGCCCCTAAACCAAACAGCCCAAACCGCCGATCCCCACGAGACCAGAAGTCCAACAATCAGTAAGAGACCTCCCGCCCCGAGTTCGAGTACCAGTTCCGCGTAGTCGTTGTAGACGTGGATGACATATTCGTTCGTTACGGCTTCCGGCTTTTCGTAGGTGCGATAGACTTGGCCAAATGACCCGAGGCCCGAACCAAGTGGGAAGTAGTCAAGGACCGCCCGATTGGTCGTTCGCAGAATGTCCGCTCTGCTCGCAACTGACTTGCGCGTATCGCTGCCCAACTTCGTCGGGTCGATTAGACCGGCCGATGATAATGCTAAACCGCCCAGCAGCATGGCGGCCGCTGCCAGGAACAATCCTTTTTGCATGGTCGGTGAAAGCCGAAACAAGATCATAGCGCTCGCCGCAATCGCCGCTGGTCCAAGCACGAAGGCCAAAACGGAGCGGTTCAGCACCATACTGATAATCAGAAGCAGTAGAACGCTGGCGAGGCTGGCCAGCAGAGGCGATGCGCGTTGCAAGCTCCGCCCGTTTCCGGCGCCGCCGATTGCGGCGAGGAAGGGCAACGCAACGGCCAGCAACGTTGCCATGTGATTTGCGTTGGTAAAAAAGCCGAATGCTGCGCCGATGTTCGTTTCGGTATAGGAGTGCCAGCGGGGTTGGGTCTCACTCCCAAAGACTTGGAGTATGCCCAGAATGACGTTGGCCATCGTTCCTGCGAGCAACGCTATAGCGAGCCACGTCGTGCGGTAGGCGTGCAGGCGCACAGTCGCGCAAAACACCGCGAGCGGTGGGATCATCGTGAGCAAGCTGGATAACGTTTTGTATGGGGTGAGCGACACCGGCAGCCAAGGAATCCGGCTACCGAGGATCACGTAACCATCGGCAAGGTTCTGACGGGGCCCATGCGCCCAGATTGATGGCGGCAATGGAACGCACTGCAACGCGACGATGACGAGGCCTGCGATTGTCAGCCAAAGGAACGGCTTGGCCTCACGCGAAAATGCTTCGTGGGGAGGCCAAGCTCCAGCCCAAACAATAATCGCCAAGCCAGCGATCTGAAGCAGCGCATTCTGCCAGAGACCCTGCGTGTTTCCACCAAGTACCAAGGAAGCAAGGAGGTAAAGCGGCGCGACAGCCTCGCGAAACTTGCTAGGCATCGGAAAGCTCCTCCAAGCGCAACTCACCGATCGTTACGTCGGCCTGTTGAGCGATACCGCCCGATGAACCTGAAAGCCTGAGCCACTGAGCCGCGCAATTAGCCGGAACAGTGAACTGCAAACCGCGATCCGCCCCTTGCTCGAGGGTCACGGATGAAAGCGCCGGGAACGATTTATCGCACCACACCGACCAAGTAATTCCGCCCTTGCCTCCGCTACGGCTACTCAGAAGGCGGTATTTCAATCGATAATGCCCTGGGCGGAGGGTCAGCAGTTGCGTTGCCAGGATCCCATCCGCGTGACCGTAGTAAAGGACATGTAGCGTTCTACCAGCTTGTCGCTCGGCGAGACCCACGCCATTCGAGGTCAGCGCCCAATTGAACGGAGCCAGCGAAGTTCTGTCCGCGAACTGCGCATCGTGGAGCAGTTCGCCGGAATGCGCTCTACTCGCCCGGGCCCACAGAGATTTCGCCATTCCGTACTGTCCGGAATTAATGAGTGTATCGAGCAGACGCGGAAACCAACTTGCTTTCGCCGAAAACGTTTGAGCGGTCACAAGCGCGAGCAGCGACGGTATGGTCGCGACGTTTTTGCTAAGAATGTCGAATGTCGGTTCCGCGAGCCGTGGATTATCTCGAAAGGTTGCGCGCAGGGCGGGCCAGTTCGAAGGGTCGGTTGCGAACGAGGCGATAAATGGCGCTGCGGTTTGCCCCCCGTTTGGCGAGATTCGCGCCAGCGCGGCCATTTGCCGAAGGCCCAGAACAACCTGGTCCTCACGAAAGTATTGTTTTGCCAGGAAATAAGCGGCGGGCAGCGAGCGGGGATCCCGCCACTGCGCCGCTTTGAATGCCTGCTCGGCTCCGGTAGCATCGCCGCGGAGCCTCAATTGCTCGCCGCGAACCAAGAACGGGTCAGCAGCCAGCGGATCTTGCACAGCGACTTGAGACAAGATCGGGAAAACGGTCGCTGGCGCCACACGTCCGGCACGCGCGGCCGAGGAAATTTGCATCCTCACAGACGAGATTTCCACGTCCGGGTGATCTCTCCACACGCGCGCTGCAGACTCAGGTGCTTGCTGCGCCCACATGTTCACTGCCGCGTTTCGAACAATGGCATAGCCAATCAGCAGCGCGGCAGTTAGGCAGAGCACGCGCCGGGCAATCATTTGTGCTGCTCCAGTTCAGTTTTCAGGCGCCGGTTTCTGTTCGCTTTTACCCGGCTCGTCGTCATGCGGGCTCATGGAAATTCCAGTCTTCTCGGTCTCGCGAAGTCCGACGGAAACTAGTGCACACCGACTATTCCGGGCCAATCGGCAAATCAATCATTCTAGGCGCGCGTATCTATTAACCAGCGCTTGGTGCCCTCGATTGCCAACGCCGTAAGGACGCCGGTGCGATAAGCGCCAGTATCGATACCAACCCGGTTCGGGAGCTGTTCGACCTCCGACGTGATCGTGTGACCGTGAACGATGACGAAGCCATGATCACGCTCGTCGAGAAGGAACGGTTCGCGGATCCAGCGCATGTCCGCTTGGGTCTGCTCGTCGATCGCAATTCCCGGCCTGATGCCGGCGTGGACGCAAAGATAGTCACCGAACTGGCAACTATCGGAGAAAGACTCGATGAACCGGACGTGCTCCTTCGGAATGGCTCGGCGAACGCGAGCCAAGGCCTCGTTATGGCTCGCGTTCTGCAGTACTTCCGGATCGACGCCGTAGCTTTCCAGGCATTCCGCACCGCCAAACCATCGCCATTTGCCAATCAGCGCCGCGTCGCCGCCGAGAATCCGAAGCAAAACCTCTTCATGATTGCCCAGGAGAAAAACAGTCTCGACGGCCGAACGTTTATATGTCCGCAACCGCTCAAGCACTTGGGCAGAACTCGGGCCCCGGTCGATCAGGTCGCCGACGAAGATCAGGGTTGTTTTGGCCGCGGGATGCCGCTGCAGTTCCGAGTGGATCCGCCCCAGCAATTTCTCAAGTAAGTCGAGCCGCCCATGAACGTCACCGACCACATATGCCCGGTGCCCCGGGGGACCGCACGGGGCGGCGGCCGGCTCACGTGGCGCCCCGCGCATCAGACGATACTCGCTGGCGCATATTCGGCCAGCGCGTCCAGGTAGGTCTCAATCACCCAATCCTCGCGAAACTGCTGTTCGATTTTCCGCCGTGCAGGTTGACGCGTTGCGTCGCGGGCTTTCTGACAGTTCTGCAGTCGCAGCATCGCATCGGCAAGAGAGGCATGATCAGGCATGGTGCAAAGATAAGGATTGCGACTGTCTTCCACCACGGCGTGGAAAGCTGCACTTCGGCCGTATTTAAAGGAGCGCGCGCCATCGCTGCCGTCGCGTGCGAAGACAGAGGCAAGCCCTCCCGGCAGTCCGCTCCAAAAAGTTGCGATGCTCCAGTCGCTGTCGGCAAACAAAACGAAGCTTGGTGATACGATTGTTTGTCTCTAGGCGCTGAGGAGTTGAAATCGCGGAATTTCGACGTCGAACGCAGTCCCGTTCTCATCAACCATCCGGTACATGCCGCTCATGGAGCCTTCGGGCGTATCGAGCGGACAACCGGACACATAATCAAAGCTGGCACTCGGAGCGATTAGGGGCATTTCACCGACGACACCCTCACCGACCACCTCGTGCACCGTCCCCCGGCCGTCGACGATGGTCCAGCTTCTCGAAAGCAATTGAACGGCCACCTCGCCGCCATTCTCGATGCGAACATGGTACGACCAGAACCACCGATCACTCGTCGGATCCGATTGCTCGACGAGATAGCTGACCGCCACACGCACTGCGATGCCGCGTGTCACCGCGACGTTGGGAAATAGCATGGCCAGCGCATCAATCGTCACAACGCCAGCCTAGGCGAGACCGCCCGCGCGGCGCAACCGCTCAACGAGCCGCCCCCGCGCGTCGGCGACAGGGCGCGAGCGATCGTTGAGAATATCACGCAAGAGGAAGTGGCCGGTCAGGTCCAAGCCGTCGGCGATGTCCTGCCATGAAGCGCGACCCCCGGCGCGGACGAATGCGGGCAGCGGCAACAGCTTGCCTGCATAGGGCTCCGCCTCTGCGGCACTGACTGCGCGCCCCGACTTCGGGCTGACCGCAACGAGGTCGTCGTTTGCGCCAGTCACGGCACATTGCTCAAGGTCGAGCCCAAAGCCGAGTTCGGCAAGCAGGAGCAGCTCATACCTGACCAGCGCGACACCCCAGCCGTTGGCGGACGGCGACGCTTCGATGGCATCGAGCAAACCTTCAAACGCCTGATACAGCAGCGGGTATGGCTGCCCCTCAGGCAATGCGCTCGCCGTGAGCACTGTCGCCCATTCAATTGCCGCGACGGGCAGCGGTTCCGACAGCAACGGAGCGCGACTGTGCACCAACTCGATCTCCGCCTGCGGCAACTGAGCCTCGGTTCGGGCCGATAAGCGTGCATCGACGACATTGCCCGCGATGAGCACCGGTCGCATTCGCCGGCCGCGCGCGCCGCGCACGTAAGCGGCAATCAGCCCCTGCCCCGGTGTCATTAGCCGTACGATCGCGCCATGCTCGCCGTGATTGCGAAGCGCGCAGACGATCGCGGCGGTCTCGCTCCTCATCCGCGCGGGTGGAAGTAGTCGTAGACCTGCCGTGCGGTCGCGCGACTGATGCCCGGGGCTTTCTCCAAGTCTTCCAGCGCCGCGCCCTTCACCGCGCGCGCCGTACCGAAGTGCATGAGCAACGCGCGTTTGCGGTTGGGACCGATGCCCGGGACTTCGTCGAGTGTCGACGTGGTCAGGCTCTTCGCCCGCTTCGCACGGTGCGTACCGATGGCAAATCGGTGCGCCTCGTCACGCAAGCGCTGCAGATAGAAGAGGATCGCCGAGTTGGTCGGGAAGGTGATCTCGCGCCCGCCAGGCAGGTGAAACACTTCGCGGCCTTCGCGGCCATGGTGCGGGCCCTTGGCGACACCGACGACAGGCACGTCGTGGACGCCCATTTCCTCCATGACCTCGCAGACCGCGGAGAGTTGCCCCTTGCCCCCGTCGATCAACACCAGGTCGGGCCACTCGCCAGTCTGGCGATCGGGGTCTTCTTTCTCCAGTCGCGCGAAACGCCGCTCCAGCACTTCGCGCATCATGCCGAAGTCGTCGTTCGTCTGCGCCGCCTTGATATTGAACTTGCGGTAGTTGTTCTTGCGGAAGCCCTCCGGCCCGGCGACGATCATCGCGCCGGTCGCATTGGTGCCCATGATGTGGCTGTTGTCGTAGACCTCGATCCGCTTGGGCACGTCGCTTAGCTCGAACGTATCGGCCAGCTCGCGCAAAACCTTGGTCTGGGTCGTGGTCTCCGCCATGCGGCGATCGAGCGCTTCCTCCGCGTTGCGCTTGGCCTGCTCAAGCAATTTCCGCCGGGCACCGCGCTGAGGGATCTCAATTACGACCTTGCGCTCCGCCCGCTCGGAAAGCGCTTCCTCGAGCAGTTCGCGATCCGCGAGTTCGCGATCGACGAGGATCCGCCGTGGCGGCGGCATGTCTTCGTAGAACTGGACCAGGAAGGTCGACAGAACCTCGGCTTCCGGAACGTCGTTGGTATGGGCGGGAAAGAAGGCGCGATGCCCCCAGTTCTGCCCGCCGCGGATGAAAAATGCCTGGATGGAGACCGTGCCCGCCTTGCAGGCCAGCGCAAAGACGTCGGCATCGCCCAGGCCCTCGGCATGCACTGTCTGGCTGCCCTGAATGTAAGTCAGCGCGCGCAGCCGGTCGCGGTAGACGGCCGCTAGCTCATAATCCCGCTTCTCCGCCGCTTCGGCCATCAACCGCGAGAGCTTGGTTTGCACACCGGTCGACTTGCCCGACAGAAACTCCTTCGCCTCGTCGACCAGTTCATCATAGTTAGGCTCGTCGATGCGGCCGACACAGGGCGCCGAGCAACGCTTGATTTGATAGAGCAGGCAAGGCCGCGAGCGGTTGGCGAAAAAGCTGTCCGAACAGCTGCGGAGCAGGAATAGCTTCTGCAGCGCGTTGAGCGTCCGCGTCACCGACCCGGCGCTGGCGAACGGCCCGTAATACTGCCCCTTGATCCGCCGCGCGCCGCGATGCTTCTGGACACGCGGGAATTTGTGGTCCTCGCGGAGCAGGATGAACGGGAAGCTTTTGTCGTCGCGGAGCAACACGTTGTACGGGGGCCGGAAGCGTTTGATCAGCTGCGCCTCCAGCAGCAAGGCCTCGGCCTCAGTTCGCGTCGTGACGATGGTCATCGACCGCGTCTGCGAGACCATCCGCTGAAGGCGCTTCGGCAGCCGTGCCACCTGCGTATAGCTGGTCACCCGGTTCTTCAGCGTCCGCGCCTTGCCGACGTAGAGCACGTCGCCGCGCGCATCCTGCATCCGGTAGACGCCGGGCCGGACCGGCAGCGTCTTCAGCACTTCCCGAATGGCCGCCACGCCGGCGTCGAGGTCGGGCGTCCCCTCGCCGCGCACGGCATAGGTCGCCTGGTCCTCATTGAACCGCTCGGCAGAATTGGGGTGAGCCGGACGATCGGCCGGTGTTCGATTCATGTTCGCTATCTAGGCGGTGCCGCCCCGCCCTTCCAGCGTCAGGCCGCCGCCCGCGAACGTTCCTCGTCGGCCAGCATCCACTCGACGCAGGCGCGGGCGTGGATTTCGGTCGTGTCGTAGACAGGCAGGACGTTGGAGCGGACATCGACGGCCATCACCAGCTCAGTGCAGCCGAGGATAACCGCATCGATACGCTGCTTGGCGAGTTCGGTCAGCAGCGTCTTCAGCTTGCGCTGACTGTTTCGCAGGACGTTGCCGGCAGCCAGCTCTTCGAAAATGATCCGGTCGACCTCATCCACCCAAGCCTGCTCGATCGCGACGAGCGTAAGCCCGCGTGCTTCGAGGCGGCTGCGAATGTGCGGCTCCAGCATCGTGAATCGCGTGCCGAGCAGCGCGACCCGCTTCCGGCCGTCGTCGACCAGCTTGTCGGCGGTGGCATCGGCAATGTGGAGCATCGGCACGCCGACCTTCGGCGCGACCGCGTCATAGACCTTGTGGCCGGTGTTGGAGGTGATGACCACGCCATCGGCGCCGGCGGCTTCGAGCCGCTTCGCCGCTTCCAGCGTATCCTCGGCCACGCCGTCCCAATCGCCCGACAGCTCTTTCGCCGCGAAGGGCGCCAAGTCGAGGCTCTCGATCACCAAACGCGCGCTGTGTAGCCCACCGAGCCGTGCCGCGACGCCGCGGTTGAGATGTTCGTAATAGAGTGCCGTCGACGACCAGCTGGTGCCGCCGATCAGGCCGAGCTTGCGCATCAGCCGAGCGCCTTCACGATTTCCTCGACCATCTTCTTGGCGTCGGCCAGCAGCATCATCGTGTTGTCCCGATAGAAAAGCTCGTTGTCGACGCCGGCATAGCCGACCCCGCCCATCGAGCGCTTCACGAACAGGACGGTGCGTGCCTTTTCGACGTCGAGCACGGGCATGCCGTAAATCGGCGAGCTCTTGTCGGTCTTGGCCGCCGGATTGGTGACGTCGTTGGCTCCAATGACGAAGGCGACGTCGGTCTGTGCGAAGTCGTTGTTGATATCCTCCAGCTCAAACACCTCGTCGTAGGGGACGTTCGCTTCGGCGAGCAGGACGTTCATGTGCCCGGGCATGCGGCCGGCGACCGGGTGGATCGCATATTTTACGCGCACGCCCTCGGCCTTCAGCTTGTCGCCCATTTCCTTGAGCGCATGCTGCGCCTGGCTGACGGCCATGCCGTAGCCGGGGACGATGATGACCTGGTCGGCCTGGCTCATCAGGAAAGCGGCGTCCTCAGCCGAGCCACGCTTATACGGCCGGTCGATCGCCGCCGCCGCGCCACCGGCCGCCACATCGCCGCCGAAGCCCCCGGCAATCACCGAGATGAAGCTGCGGTTCATGGCGCGGCACATGATGTAGCTGAGGATCGCGCCCGAGCTGCCGACCAGCGCGCCGGTAATAATCATCGCGCTATTGTGCAGCGTGAAGCCCATCGCGGCGGCCGCCCAGCCCGAATAGCTGTTCAGCATCGAGATGACGACCGGCATGTCGGCGCCGCCGATCGGGATGATCAGCAGGAAACCGATCAGGAAGCTCAGCGCGGTGACGGTCGCGAACACCCACGGCGACTGATCCTGCGTGAAGTAGGCGATGAGCCCGAGGATCGCGGCGAGCGTGCCGAGGTTGATGACGTGACGCAGCGGCAGCAGGATTGGCTTGCCGCTCATGTTGCCGTTGAGCTTGAGGAAGGCGATCACCGAACCGGAGAAGGTGATGGCGCCGATGGCGACGCCAAGGCCCATCTCGATCCGGCTGACCGGCAGGATGCTGATGATCGACGGCCCGTAGACGGGCGTGATGCGCGCCGCGATGCCGAAGGCTTCGGGGTTCAGATAGGCTGCCGCCCCGACCAGCACTGCAGCCATACCGACGAGACTGTGAAACGCCGCTACCAGCTGCGGCATCGCCGTCATTTGGATCTTGCGAGCCGTTATGAGGCCGATGGTTCCGCCAACCCCGATCGCAGCGAAAACGAGTCCGAGCGCAGGCCAGTCGAAGTGACCTGGGAAACCACCTCCGGGGTGCTCGGCTACTCCGACTACATCGCTACCTATGACCGGTGTGTAGAATTGAAGAGTAGTCAGGATCGCCAGCAACATCCCAAACATGCCGAAGCGATTGCCTCGCCGGCTGCTTTCAGGGCTCGACAGCCCCCTCAGCGCGAGGATGAAGCAGACGCCCGAAATGAGATAGGCAAGGAGCACCCAGGCGGGTGTGGCGGCCGCCTCATGCATGGGTCTTGCCTCCCGAGCGATCCTTTTTCTTGTACATCGCAAGCATCCGCGCGGTGACCGCGAATCCGCCGAAAATGTTGATGCTGGCCAAAGCAACGGCCGCTAACCCGAGCCATTTTGAAGTGCTTGCCCCCCACGCGAGGGCGGCGATCAGCGCGCCGACGACGATCACCGACGAGATGGCGTTGGTGACGCTCATCAACGGCGTGTGGAGCGCCGGAGTGACCGACCAAACCACGTAATAACCGACGAAACAGGCCAGAACGAAGATCGACAGGATCGAGATGAAGTCCATCGGTCCCTCTCAAGAAGCCGCTAAAGCGATTAAGTTCACGCCAGACAGCAGCTTTTGCGTGAACTTAAGCGGCGGCCAGGTGCCGAAGCTTATCCATCGCGCGTCGATTTCCCTGCTGTGCGTGCGCATCCGCCGCCACCTTGGCACAGAAAAGATAGGATAGGACAGGCCCTTTGCTTCGGCGTGTCCGAACGGCCGTTAATTTCGATGCGGTTAGCGCTTTCCTAACCTTTTCGCGCGCATGCGGGGGGTACCCTAGGAAAGGATTCCACCGCACGTGTCGAAGCGCGGCGTTCAAGGACAGGAACCAAAGCCGTGGCGCCTGCTGCTGTGGGTGGCGCTCGCCGGGCTGATTTCCGGCCTGATCGGCTTAGGCGAAGTCTTTGAGGACGCTTTGCGCGTCAGCCGCAACAGCCTCCACGAGCATAACGCGACCGGCCAGGTCGTCGTCATCAAGATCGATGACACCTCGCTGCGACAATATGGCAACTGGCCGTGGCCGCGCGGCCGCCAGGCCGATCTCGTGGATCGCCTGACCGCGGCAGGCGCCAAGCGGATCGTTTACGACATCAATTTCTCATTCGCATCGAATGCCGCCGAAGACCGCCGGTTCGCCGAGGCGATCCGCCGCTCCGGACGGGTGACGCTGCTGACCCGGTACAAGATCGGCGCCGGCGACGGGAAACGCGTGGACTCGCTGCCCCTTCCGATCTTTTCGCGAAACGCGCAGCTCGGTGTCGCAAGCGTCGAGTATAATTGGCAGAATGCCGTGTGGCGCCTGCCCTATGCCGCCAAGGTCGAGGGCCGTACCGTCCCATCATTCGCCGCCCTGCTCGCCGACGCAAAGGGCAAGCCGGGCGAGCAATTCTTCGTCGATTATTCCCTACGCTTCGGCAGCTTGCCATCCTATTCCGCCGCTGACGTGCTAAGCGGCCGTGTCAGCGCCAAGCAACTCGAAGGCAAGGACGTGGTCATCGGCATCGCGTCGGAAATCCTCGGCGATAGCTACTTCCTGCCTGGTTACGGCCGATCGTACGGCGTCTACATCCACGCCATGGGCGCGGAGACCCTGAAGCAGGGTCGCCCGCTTGATCTTGGCTGGCTTCCCGGTTTTGCGCTCGCCCTCGCCGCGGTAACGGTGGTTCTGCTGCGGCGACGTGTCGCTGAATCGCTGGCGGCCTTCAGCATTGCTTCTACCGCGCTTCTGATCGCGCCGATTTTCACGGAAGCGCGGCTGATCTTCTTCGATGTCACGCCCGGCCTTTTCGTCCTGATCATCGTCGCAACGGTCCTGGGCTGGCGCAGGTACCGCGATCGCGGTCTGGTGAACGCCATCTCCAACTTGCCCAACCTCAGCGCGTTGCGTGCCAACCGTGCGGGTCACGAGCAGGCGCTGGTCGCCGTGCGGGTGCTCAATTACGAAGAAATCGTCGCTACCCTCCCCCCAAACAGCGAGCGCCAGCTGATTGACCAGATCGTCGCGCGCTTGAAGGTCGGCTCCCCGGATCGGGTGCTCTACCAGGGCGATGCCGGCATCTTCGCGTGGTTCGAGAACAGCCGCCAACCGGTCGGCAATCACCTCGAGGCACTTTATGCACTCTTTCGCACGCCCGCCCGGATCAACGGCCTGTCGCTCGACCTCACCATCTCATTCGGCGTCGAGGTCGGAAGCGGGCGGTCGCCCGCCAATCGTCTGGCCAGTGCCCTCGTTGCCGCCGACGAAGCGGCGCACGATGGCCTCAAGTGGAAATATCACGACCCGGAAACCCTGGAGAGCGCGTCCTGGCGGCTGTCGATGCTCAGCCAGCTGGACGAGGCGATCGATCGCGGAGAAGTGTGGGTCGCCTATCAGCCCAAGCTCGACCTCGCGACCCGGCGGATCATCGGCGCGGAAGCGCTGGCGCGGTGGACCCACCCTGAGAAGGGTCCGATCGCCGCTTCGGAATTTGTCGCCGCAGCAGAACAGCACAACCGCATCGGCAAGCTGACCGACTTCGTGCTCGACCACGCGATCGCCGCGGCAGCGCAGATAAACAAGCGCGGTGTAACATTCGACGTTGCCGTCAATCTATCCGCCCGTCTGCTCAGCGACCGCGGATTCACGCTGCGCCTGTCCGCCTCACTGGCCCGGCACGGCCTCCCTGCCCATCATTTGACGCTGGAGCTGACGGAAACAGCCGCGCTCGCCGGTAGCGGCGAAGGATTGGAGATGATCGGACGTCTGCGCGATCTCGGCGTAAACATCTCGATCGACGATTACGGGACCGGCCTGTCGACGCTGGATTACCTCAAGAAAATCCCGGCCAACGAGATCAAGATCGATCAAAGCTTCGTCAAAGGTATTGCCGACAACCGCAGTGATCGTTTGATGGTTCAGTCCACCGTAGGCCTCGCCCATTCGCTCGGCCGCAAGGTGGTTGCGGAAGGTGTGGAGCACCGCGACATCCTCGACCTGCTGGTCGAGATGGGCTGCGATATTGCCCAGGGCTTCGCCGTAGGCCGGCCGATGGGCCTCGACAGCCTGACCAAGCGCCTGCTTTCCGACCGCAAGCGCACCGCCGCTTAATCGAAAAGGCAAATACTACCTTCGGTTAAGTATTCGCTCGTCCTTGCAAAAAACATGGTTACTTGTTTGCTAACCATAACGATTAAGGTTAATAATGACCCCAGCTGCCGAATCGCAGTGCAAAACGGGGTAAGCGAGATGAAGAAGGTCAAGACGTCCCGCGGTTTCATGAGCTGGCTCATGGGTCATGGCTGGGATACGGCTGGCGGTAACGGCTAATTTGGCCGTGCCCTGACGAAAGTCAGGCCGTAAATCAAAGAGATAGAGAGCGCTCGTCGGAAGGCGGGCGCTTTTCTTTTGTGCCTTTTGCCGGCGGCTCGTCACCGGTTGGCAGGCCGAAAGATCGGCATTAGCGCGATCCCATGTTGCGCCAATCCATCGCCGTTTTGCCGATTCGCGCGAGTCGCCAGGGCCTCATGGAAATTACGGATGAGGTCCAGAATTTCCTTACTGACAGCGGCATCAGCGACGGTCTGCTGACCGTTTTCTGCCGCCATACCTCGGCATCCCTCGTCATCCAGGAGAATGCGGCGCCAGCCGCGCGCCGGGATCTCGAAGCGTTTCTGACTCGGATCGCGCCGGAGAGCGAGGAATATGAGCATGACGACGAGGGACCTGACGACATGCCTGCGCACCTCCGGGCCGCGTTGACCGCGACGCAATTGTCGGTGCCAGTCATGGCGCGGCAACCGATGCTCGGGACGTGGCAAGGTATTTTCCTGTTCGAGCATCGGCGTCGTCCGCCTGGGCGCGAGATCGTTTTCCATGTGGTGGGCGAATGAGCCTGGAGAGCGTTCGCGCCTGGTTGGCGGCGAATGCGCCCGAGCTCCGCCTGATCGAGGTGCAGGAGAGCACGGCCACGGTGGACAGCGCGGCGCGGGCGCTCGGCGTCGAACCGGGCCGGATCGCCAAGACGCTGGCGGTGCGCGCGGGCGAGCAATTGTTCCTACTGGTAGCACGCGGTGACGCACGGCTCGACAACCGGAAGTGCAAGGATGAGTTGGGCGCGCGGCCGCGGATGCTTGGCGCAGAGGAAACGCTCGCGCTGACGGGCCATCCGGTCGGTGGCGTGTGCCCGTTCGGCCTGAAGACGCCCCTGCCCGTCTATCTCGACCGCTCGCTGCAGGATTTCGACATCGTCTATCCGGCCGGCGGATCGCTCAACACGTCGGTCGAAGTGGGCGTTGAGCGGCTGTTCGAAATGGTTGCGGAGCGCTGGGTCGACCTGTGCCGGCCGCCCGAGCCTCAGGCCTGAAGCAATCGCTCGCTGACGACCTTGCCGCCCTGCGTGAGGCGGATGCCCTTCACAATCTCGTCGTCATCAGGAAGCACGGGCTTGCCGGCGTCCTTGTCCCAGAAGGCGGCGAGGAAATTGTAGAGATTGCGCGAGAATAGAGCGGAAGCGTCGGCGGCGAGGCTGCGTGCGAGGTTGGCGGCGCCGATGATGGTGACGCCGTGCTTGACGACCCGCTGACCGCTGACCGTGCCTTCGACATTGCCGCCGGCTTCGGCGGCAAGATCGACGATGACGCTGCCGGGCCGCATGCTGGCAATCTGCGCGTCACTGATCAGGCGCGGGGCGGGCCGTCCGGGGATCAGCGCGGTGGTGATGACGATGTCCTGCTTGGCGATGTGGCCGGAGACGAGTTCGGCCTGCGCCTTCTGATATTCCTCGGACATTTCGGTCGCGTAGCCGCCCGAGCCTTCGCCCTCGATGCCCGCGACATTCTCGACGAAGATCGGCTTGGCGCCGAGCGACTGGATCTGCTCGCGCGTGGCGGAGCGGACGTCGGTCGCGCTGACCTGCGCGCCCAGGCGCTTGGCGGTGGCGATGGCCTGCAGGCCTGCGACGCCGACGCCCATGACGAAGGCCTTGGCGGGGCTGATCGTACCCGCGGCGGTCATCATCATCGGGAAGGCGCGGCCGTAAGCGGCGGCGGCTTCCACGACGGCCTTGTAGCCGGCCAGATTGGATTGCGAGGAGAGAATGTCCATCGACTGCGCGCGGGTGATGCGCGGCATCCATTCCATTGCGAGCGCTTCGAGGCCGGCCGACGCGTAGCCCTCAATCGCCTCGCGCCGGCGAAGCGGATCCAGCGCACCGATGAGCAGGGCCCCGGAGTTTGCGCCGTTCAGCGACGCAGGTTCCGGGCCGTTGACCGTCAGGATAACGCCCGCATCCTTGAGTACTTCCGCGCGCGAACCGAAGCTGGCGCCCGCAACCTCAAAATCGCTGTCGGCGATCGACGCGCCCTCGCCCGCGCCGCGTTCGATCGCGACGTCGGCGCCCAGCGCGACATATTTCTTCACCGTTTCTGGAATCGCGGCGCAGCGTGCCTCGCCGGCTGCTTCCTTCAGGACCGCGATCTTCACCGGGCGGATCTTACCAATAGGCCTTTACGATCGACAGCCACAGGAAGCCGACGATGAAGCAGATGATCGCGCCCCATTTGAAAAGCTTCACGAAACTCGAATAGTCGGCGACGTGCGAGGACATTTCCTGCGTCGGCGGGTTTTCGAGCAAGGGTTCTTCACTGTGAGCCATTCACTTATCCCTCTGTTGGATGGGTCTGTCGTTCACCACCCCATAACAAGGCGTTCAGTAACGCCCAAGTCCCATCGGCATGCTGCGGAATGAACGTCGCGCATCAAGCAGTTAAGGCGACCTTTACTCCTGTGGCCGTAGACCGACGCGCAGGAAGGCCTGCCATTCATGCGTGAAGAACCGATCCGTTCATTGCTGCTGCTCGACGCAAATCCGGAGGAGCGCCGATTGATTTCGGCCATCGCCGGCCGCGCCGGATGGAGCGTGGTTGGCGCCGCCGACGAAGAAACGGCCGTCGCGCTTCTGCAGGGACCGCACGGGCGCGAAGTGCTGGCGGTGCTGCTTGGGGGATGGGACGCCGACAAGAGCCCGCAATTGATAAGCGCCCTGCGCGCGCAACGCTCGGGACTGCCGGTAATCGTGCTTTCGGAGAGCAATACGGTATCTGTTGCCGTCGAAGCGATGCGGGCTGGCGCGTCCGACTTCCTCGTCCGACCGGTGGCCCCTGAACGGCTGCTGGAGGCGCTGGCAGCCAATGCCGACCGTCGCCGCGCCGCTGGCGAACTGGCGCCAGTTTCCGAAAAGCTTGCTCCGCCACTGGCGCTCGAGCAATTGATCGGTGCGGCTCCTGAATTTCGCGCAGCGTTAGCCGTCGCAGCCAAGTCCGCGCGCAACCGCCTGCCGGTCCTGATCATCGGCGAACCGGGGACGGGCAAGGAAACCGTCGCGCGCGCCATTCATAGCGCCAGCCTGCGCGCCAAAGGGCCCTTGCTGAGCTTGGACTGCAAGGCTGCTGCCGCGAACATCGTCGACAGCGAATTATTCGGTCACGAAAAGGGCGCTTTTCCGGGTGCTTTCACGTCAAAGGTGGGCAAGCTCGTCCAGTCGGACGGTGGGACGCTGATTCTGAATGACATCGGCTGCCTTCCGCAGCAAACCCAGGAACTTCTCGACCGAATGCTTGCGACGGGGGAAGTCCGCCCGGTTGGGCTCAACGGCAGCTATTCGGTCGACGTCCGCGTCATTGCGACGAGTAATCGTGCGCTGCCCGAGGATTTCCATCCTGGCCTCGCCGAGCGGATCGGTGGCACGACCGTCAACCTGCCGTCGCTCCGCGAACGCAGTGGGGACATCCCTGCCCTTGCCCGTCACCTGCTGCAGCGCCTTGCCGAGCAAACGGGCCTAAAAGAGCTGTCGATCGGCAATGACGCGCTGGCGGTGCTGATGCGCTACGGCTGGCCGGGCAACGTCCGGCAGCTGGCCGGCGTCCTGTTCCGCGCCGCGCTGCAGTGCGAGGAGAGCGCGCTGACGGCGCAACACTTCCCGCACATCGCAGTCCAATCGCGCTATACTGCACGCCGCACCGATTTCGCGCCGACAGTCAGCGCAGAACGCAGCGAGGAAATGCTCGCGGGCGCGCCTGGTGTGACACTCTACAGCAGCGATGGTCACCTTCGCCCGCTTGAAGACATCGAGGCTGACATTATCCGGTTGGCCATCGGCCATTATCGCGGCCGTATGACCGAAGTCGCCCGGCGCCTCGGAATCGGCCGGTCAACGCTGTATCGCAAGCTCGGCGAACTTGGGATCGATACTGCGGCCTGATTAAGACCGCTCGATCGGCCTACATCCAGCGGACGTCGGAACCTGGTTGCAGGACGCCTCTCAGCTTTTCGAGTTCTGCAATAAGCAATGGTAAAGCTTCGGGCTGGAAGACCAGCGGCAGTTCAACGCCGCCTTCTAGGGTCATGAACAGCACTGGCTCGTTGCGGCCGGTCTTGCCGGTCTGCAGGCCCTTGGGCCGGATGAATTGCTGCTCGATCCCTTCCGCGCCGGACTTGGCCAGTTCAGATGCCAGCGCCCCGGCGGCGCTCGCTGCGCACTCCTTCCCCAACTGAAAGCTCTGGGTGCTGTCATCCTCACCCAGCATCTGCAGCGTGATGCTATCGGGGTCGGCGGACCACTGCAGGACACGAACGTACTTCAAACCAGATACCCTTTCTTTTCGCGAGGCTACTTCTTCGGGACCAGCAGACGCTCGGGCCGGCGCTCGCGCGCGTTCTTGAACAGGGAATAGGTCTGGCCGACGATCTCGGTCACGCCGGTAATCGAGGTCATGTAACTTTCAAGCTCGGGCGTCTTCGTCGCCTCGACCAAACGGACGTTTGCGGAAGGATCGGGCCCCTCAAAGCGGACAGTGAACAAGGGCTCGCCGCGCCGCAGGATGAGATCCTTGGTCGTGTCATGCCATTCGAACGCCCACATCAGCGCGCGGGGCCAGATGTCGATCGGGAAGCGGCCGCCGATCTGGACGCCCGGCCGGTTATCTCCCGAGTAGTGAAAGATAGGCGGATACTGGTTCACGTAAACCGGATCGTCCGAAACGAACACGTAGCTGGTCAGCATTTGCAGCACAGGCCGCTGCGGGTTCCGCCATTCATGGCGCGGCTGGAACACGATCCAGCGCTGCAGGGCCTCCGCCCGAATAGGGCTCTTGTCCGCCAGCACGTTGGTGATGTCCATGCCGGTGGCGGTCAGCTTCAGGCGCAAATGAACGTCGATCGGGCAATTGACCACGAAGTGGCGGCGGTCGAAGTCCAGCACGGAAGGACATTGGGCGACCGACCGCGGGTCATTGCTCTGCGCATCCACGCGGACGGGCCTGGGCGTATCCCAGATGATGCTCGCCTCGTCGGTCTTGAGTAGCCAGCCAACGGTGTAGCCGCGGGACTCGGCGGCTGCGGAAGCCTGCGGCGCTGCTGCGGCTTCCGGCTCCTGCGCGTGCGAGCCCTTCGAAAAAAGGTTCTTCAGCATCGGGTACTTAGCATTCCTAGGTCTTTGCGCGGCGCGACTAGCATGGCAGTCCCACTCGAGCCAGACGATTGCGAGCTGCTAGAGGCGGGGCGTCAGCGCCTGATCGCGGAGGCCGCGCCAGACGCGCAATGCCTGCACCGTTTCCGCGACGTCGTGAACGCGGATGAGCTGTGCACCCTGCTCCACTGCCTTCAGCGCAAAGGCGAGGCTGCCGGCAAGGCGGCGATCGGCCGGCGCTTCGTTCGACAAAGCCCCGATGGTGCGCTTGCGGCTGGCGCCGAGGACGAGCGGGCAGCCGAGCGAGTGGAACAGCGCCAGGCCGTTCATGAGTTCGAGATTGTGCCCGACGTTCTTGCCGAACCCGAAGCCGGGATCGATGAGGATGCGGTCGCGCGAAATGCCCGCGCCGGCCGCGGCGGCAATCCCCTCTTCAAGCCAGAGGTAAATCTCGACCAGCACGTCGTCATAGCGGGGATCATCCTGCATCGTCTGCGGGTCGCCCTGGTGGTGCATCAGGACGACGGGGACGTTGAGCGTCGCGGCGACCTGAGCAGATCGCTCGTCGTAGGTCAGCGCGGAGACGTCGTTGATCAGCCGTGCGCCCGCCTGGACTGCCGCGCTCATCACGTCGGCCTTGCGGGTATCGACGGAGACCGCGACGCCACCGGCGGCAAGCTGCTTAATCACGGGCGCGACGCGTTCGATCTCATCGCCTTCCCACACCGAGCGCGCGCCCGGGCGCGTCGATTCCCCGCCAACATCGATGATTGCCGCTCCCTCCGCGGCCATGCGGGCGCCGGCCTCTGCCGCAGCGGCGGCGTCGGCGAATTGCCCGCCATCGGAGAAGCTGTCCGGCGTCGCGTTCACGATACCCATCACTTGGGGCTGGTCGAGGCGAACGGTGCGCTCGCCGAGACCGAGCGGAGCTCTGGCCGCCGAGAGCGCGGCCCATTGTGCGGCGAGCGCATCGTCGAAGCGGTCTTCAATGCCTGCAACTGGTACCAGCTCCGTCGCGGTACGACGGTTCCCCTGGACCGTGATCAGCTCAACGGCCGAGAACCAGTTTAGTCCGCCGGCCAGGCGAGCGACCTTCCCGTCATGGCCGAACGGCGAGTCGACGAAGCCCGTCGGGCGAATGAGCGTGCGCATGGCCTGCGCTATAGCGCGGCGAGATGCTGTTGCCGCAAGGCGTCGAGCATCATCAGGTCGCCCGCCTTGTCGATGTGCCAGAAGGTCCAGCCGTTGCATGACGGCGCGCCCTGGAGCGCTGCCCCGACCTTGTGGATCGAGCCGGCGTGCAGGTCGCAGGCTATTGAGCCGTCGGCGCGGACGCTGGCGGTCCAGCGGCGCTTGGCGTCGGTGAGCACCGTACCGGGGGGGACCATGCCGCTTTCGACGAGGACGCCGAACGCCACCCGCGGCGCGTCACGCTTGTCGGGCACGGTCTTCATTGCGCTTTCGTCCAAGGGGAGCGTCGAAGCGATGCGCTCGCGCGCAACCTTGATGTAGGTGGGCTCGCGCTCGACGCCGATCCAGCGGCGGCCGAGGCGGCGCGCCACTGCACCCGTCGTGCCGGTGCCGAAAAACGGGTCCAGCACGACATCGCCTGGCTTCGTGCAGGCGAGCAGGATGCGGTAGAGCAAAGCCTCGGGCTTCTGCGTCGGATGGGCTTTGGCGCCGTCCTCGCCCTTCACACGCTCGCTGCCAGCGCAGATCGGCATCAGCCAGTCGGAGCGCATCTGCAGATCGTCGTTGAGCGCCTTCATGGCGCGATAGTTGAAGGTGTAGCGCGCCTTCTCGTCCTTGGCGCACCAGATCAGGGTCTCATGCGCGTTGGTGAAGCGAGTGCCGCGGAAGTTCGGCATTGGGTTGGTCTTGCGCCAGACGATGTCGTTCAAAATCCAGAAGTCGGAATCCTGCAGCAGCGCGCCGACGCGGAAGATGTTGTGATAGCTGCCGATCACCCAGATCGTGCCGTCGTCCTTGAGGATGCGGCGCGCCTGCATCAGCCAGTCGCGAGTGAAATTGTCGTAGGCGGGCAGGCTGTCGAACTTGTCCCAGTCGTCGTCCACCGCGTCGACCCGGCTGCCTTCCGGCCTGAACAGGTCGCCGCCGAGTTGCAGGTTGTAGGGCGGGTCGGCAAAGATCATGTCGACACTCTTGTCGGGAAGCCGCGCCATCTCGGCGATGCAATCGCCCTGGAGGATACTGTCGAGCGGCAGGCTCTTCGCCACCGGTTTGGTACGCGGGCGCAAGTGCGCCCGGCTCTCCGCGATTGGAGCGATGAGATTCATGGCTGGCCCCGTCCCCTATTCCTTGAGACCAGAAGCTGAGTCCATCGGGACTCCCGGTCAACAAGCAAAGGGTTAACGGCCGCGATCAGCCGGCAAGAACGGAACGAGTCCGCAACGGGTTCGGCACAAGATATTGAGTCAGGCGGCCTTGGCCGGACTCAACCCGTGGTGGTGTGGCGCAGAGGACTCGCTGACCTGAATTTCGATGTCGAGCTCCGGCTGGGCGGCTTCGCTGAGCATCGCCCGCACCAATCCGAAGCTGCGGCGGTGCAGCGGCGTCGGGCCGAGCTCGCGCAGCGCGCGCCGGTGGTCAGGCGTGGGGTAGCCGCGGTTTCGCTCCCATCCGTAACCAGGGTAGTCGCGCGCGTGATCGGCCATGATCCGGTCGCGCGTGACCTTGGCGATGATGGATGCAGCGGCGATTGAGCGGCACTTGGCGTCGCCGTCGACGATCGCCTTGGACGGTCGCTGCCAGCGCGGCGTTGCGTTACCGTCGACGAGCACCCAGGCGGGTTCCAGCCCCAGCGCCTCGACGGCGCGGGTCATCGCCAGCATGCGCGCCCAGTAGATGTTGATGCTGTCGATCTCCTCGACCGACGCGATACCCACGCCCCAAGCCGCGCACTTCACCAGCTTGGCATAGAGCGCCTCGCGCTTTTCGAGCGGCAAATTCTTGCTGTCGTCGATGCCGCGCGGGAATTTGTCGCGGTTGAGGATGCAGGCGGCGGCGACCACCGGCCCTGCGAGCGGTGCGCATCCCGCCTCGTCGACGCCGGCGAGCGGCTGCGGAAATTCGAGCTCAAGCTTGAAGGAGCAGCGCCGCGGCATGTCCCAAGCCTATGAAGGCGTGGGACAAATCGCCAGTGGCAGCCCGCAAATTTTGTGGATTAGTCCATTCGCCAGGGCGGGAAGCGGCGATTTTCGCCGGCCTTGTAGAAGAAGATGATGTTGCCGTCGGGATCGCGGAGGCGCGCTTCGCGCCACATCCAGGGCTGGTTGCGCGGGCCATGCTCAAGGGCGATCCCGCCGCGCGCGAGCTGCTCGACGCGTTCGTCAAGGTCGTCGCATTCGAAATAGATGGCGGTGGTCGCGAGGATCTTTTCCTCGGGATCGATCTGCACCGAAAGCGTCACGCCGCCAGCCGTTTCGAAGCGGGCATAGCCGGTGTCGGGGCTGTCGACGATCTGGCGCAGGCCGAGTTGGCGGTAGAATTCGACCGAACGGCGGTAGTGCGTTCCGGTGACGGTGACTTGATTGAGGCGCGGACCGTCGCCGACATCGAGGCGGACGCGGCCCTGGCCGAGTGGGCCGGCGCCCTGCCCCAGCCCCGGCGCGTCGTGCAGCGCGACTCGGACAAACTCGCGAGCGCGAGCGACGGAGTCGGGCAGGCTTGCACCGGTGGCAAGGAAGGTGGCGATGGCGCTGGCGAGCGTGCAGCCGGTGCCATGGGTGCTGGTCGTATCAACGCGGGCGCCCTGCCAGCTGGTCATGTTGTCGGTCTCGATCAGCGCATCGGCGAGCGCATCGCCCTCTTCGTGACCGCCCTTGATGAGCACTGCACAGCCGTGGAGGCCGACGAGGTGCAATGCGGCGGATACCGGGTCTTCCTCCGCTGTGAGCCGCTTCAGCTCTGGCAGATTGGGAGTCGCGACCGTCGCGACATCCATCAGCCGGCCGAAGGCGGCAACTGTCGCGTCATCCGCCAGCACCGAACCGCTGGTCGCGACCATCACCGGGTCGAAGACGATCGGCAGGTCGGGCTGGTCGGCTTTCAGCCGTTCGAGCCGGATGGCCACCTGCTCCGCCGCAAAGGCACCGCCGATCATGCCGATCTTCACCGCGTCGACGCCGATATCGTCGATGACAGAGTCGATCTGCTGCAGAATCATTTCGGTCGGCACCGGATGGACGCCCTGCACGCCGGCCGTGTTCTGTGCGGTGATGGCGGTGATCGCCGTCATCGCGTGACCGCCGAGCATGGTGACCGTCTTGATGTCGGCCTGAATCCCGGCGCCCCCGCCCGAGTCCGAGCCGGCGATGATCAGGATCCGGGCCGTCGACGTCATACCCCGCGTCTTCGAGCCGATCCCGGGCGCGAAGTTGTCCATGTGCACGCTTCCGTCGGTAAGCCGACAAGTCCGAACAAATGGTTCACGCCGCGGCTTTCACGGCCTCGCAGATGCCGTCGACGACGCGTTCGACCAGCGCAAGGTCGTCCCCTTCCGCCATGACCCTGATCAGCGGTTCCGTGCCAGACTTGCGGATGACAAGCCGGCCGCGCCCCTCGAGCTCGCTCTCGGCCGCAGCGATGCGCTTGCGGACGCTGTCGGTCTCAAGCGGCTGGGAGTCGCCGGAGAAGCGGACGTTTTTCAGCAACTGCGGCAGCGGCTCGAATTGGCGAAGCAACGTGCTGGCGGGCGCATCGGCCTCAACGAGCGCAGCGAGCACCTGAAGACCTGCGACGAGGCCATCTCCCGTGGTTGAATGATCCGTCAGGATGATGTGCCCCGACTGCTCGCCGCCAACGTTGCAGCCCGACTTGCGCATGTGCTCCAGCACATAGCGATCGCCGACGGCAGTACGGTGGAGCTTCAGGCCCGCCTCACCAAGCTTCCGCTCAAGACCGAGATTGGACATGACGGTCGCGACGACGCCGTCGCCACGAAGCTCATTGCGGCCCTTCAGACCCAGCGCGATCAGCGCCATCAGCTGGTCGCCGTCGATGAGTCGCCCGGTCTCGTCCACCACGATCAGGCGATCCGCATCGCCGTCGAGCGCAAGGCCGATGTCGGCCCCGCTTGCGACAACCGTCCGCTGAAGCAGATCAGGATGGGTCGAGCCGCAGGCGTCGTTGATATTGGTGCCATCAGGCTTCACGCCGAGCGGGATGACTTCCGCGCCCAATTCCCACAACGCCTCCGGAGCTACGTGGTAGGCGGCGCCATTGGCGCAGTCGATCACGACCTTGAGACCGTCCAGGCGCAACTGCTCCGGAAAGGTCGACTTGGCGAAGTGGATATAGCGGCCGCGGGCATCGTCGATGCGGCGGGCGCGGCCGATCAGCTCCGATTTGGCGAGCTTCGGCTGCTTTTCGAGACGGCGCTCGATGGAGCGCTCGGCATCGTCGCTTAGCTTGTAACCGTCGGGCCCGAACAGCTTGATGCCATTGTCCGCGTAGGGGTTGTGCGAGGCGGAAATCATGACACCGAGGTCGGCCCGCATGGAGCGGGTCAACATGGCGACCGCCGGGGTCGGCATCGGCCCTAGCAGGACGACGTCCATGCCAACGCTGGTGAAGCCCGCCACCATCGCCGATTCCATCATGTATCCGCTAAGCCGCGTGTCCTTGCCGATCACGACGCGGTGGCGGTGGTCGCCGCGCAGGAAGTGGGCGCCTGCCGCCTGCCCGACGCGGAGCGCCGTCTCGGCGGTCATCGGTTCGGTATTGGTGGTTCCGCGGATGCCGTCGGTGCCAAAGAATTTACGCGTCATGCCGCGTCTCTAGCGCGCTTAGCCGACCCAGCGCCAGATTCCGGCCGGCATCGGGTGCGCCCATGTCGCAATCAGGAACAGCAAGGTGCCGCCGATCAGCGCCACCGCGCCCGGATGGCCGACGCCGCGGCTGAAGGGAATGAAGGCGGTCTGCGCGGTCCATTCGTGCCAGGCCTCGCCCATCTGACCGGCTTTCTTGCGGTCCTGCCCGGCCGCACCGAACAGCGCGAGCACGAGGATTGCGCCGTCGAACACCATCGCCTTGGGCATGGCAATGAGCGTCAAATGGACCGCGGCCCACAAGGCGAAACCCCACATCATCGGGTGCCGAGTAATGGTGAACACGCCGTGCGGACCGCCGCGCGGGCCTTTCGCGCCGGGCAGCGCCGGATTCTTCACGAAAGAGCCAATGAACAGGATCGAGCCGAACCACATCAGGATCGTGCCCACGATCCAGCCCGCCTGCCCCGTGTCCCACAACGCCGGTTCCCGACCGATGACCCGATAGAAATAGATCATCAGGCCGAACAGGATCAGCGAGACCAGCGAATATACGCCCGGGAACGCTTTCTCGCCGAGCGCGCGGACCATGGGGCCGCGCAGTGGATGGGACATTAGGAAATGCGTTCCGACGAACGCGAGCGAAGACAGGAACAGACCCGCCTGCGGCGTCAATGCCGGTACGCCTGCGGAAGCGTGCTCGGCCGGAGGTCGCGGTAGCGGTCGCGAAGCCGAGTCTGGTGCGTGTCGAGCGGCTGGCGCACGCCATCGATATACACTTGTTCCGCCGCGCTGGCGACTTCGAGTGGGTCACCCGACCAAATAACGACGTCTGCACGGCGACCGTTGGCGAGGCTGCCAATTTCGCTGCCCATGCCAATCGCCTCGGCAGGTCGCGAGGTGATTAAAGCCAGCGCTTCGCCCCAGCTGACGCCGGCGGCGCCGGGCAGCTTCTGCAGCGCGACGAGGTTGCCGGCATATTGGCGCTGGTTGAAGATGTAGCGCGTGTCGCTGTCGTCGATCATGCCGATCGACACCTTCACCCCCGCGCGGCGCATGCGGCCGATATTCGATTGCGTGGCCGCAATCTGCTCGAACGCGGCGGGCAGGTCGTTCACCGCTGAGGCGATGACGGGAATGCCGGAGCGCGCAATGCGGTCGGCGACAGTCCAGCCCTCGCTGGCGCCAACCAGCACCAGCTTAAGCGTCGGGAATTCCCGGCCGAGCTCGATGACCTGCAGGATGTCGCTGGCGCGCTCGGCATGGACGAGCAGATATTGACGGCCCTGCAGCACCGGCACGAGCGCCGCTGCGTCGAAGCGGGTGAGGAGGACATCGTCGCTCCGCCGCGCGTCACTGCCGTAAAGTCGCGACTCGTTGGGGTTGCTCACTATCGGCCGCTGGCGCTCATCGGATGCTGCCCCGCCATTGCTGGCGAGCGGTCCGGCGTAGCGACGAAGCTCCGCGGCCTCGCGTAGCGCATTACGGAACAGCACATGCGCGGACGAACGCGAACCGCCGGCCTTGTCCTTGCCGGTCTCGCCCAGCTCCACGAACTGGAATTTCCGCGGCGCCGTGATCGGATCCATGTCGGCGCCGGTATCGATCACCGCGCCCTGCCCGGCGAAGATGCTCTTACCGACGTTCGGGACAACGAGCGCACGAGTTACACCGTCCGCGCGGTTCACGGCGATCGGGGTCGCAAGCGGATTGATCGACGGCACCACATCAAGTGCCGCACTGAACGGCCCATCCGCCGACGTGTCGTTCGAACCGTCAGCTGAAAGATCGACATCGCTCAGGCCGAGGCGCGAGAAACCGCCGACGATCCCCGGCGTCACCCATTTGCCGTGCGCATCGATGACCTGTGTTCCGGCCGGAAGCTTGGACTGCATCCCGCCCGCGGCAACGATGCGCCCATCGCGAACCAGCACGGTGCCGTTCGGGATCGGTTCCGATCCATCACCGAGCGCCACGGTCCCGCCAACGATGGCGAACGTCTGGGCAGCCGCCGGCGCGGCCACGCCCAACAGCAGGGCTGCGGCAAGCTGTCGGCTCATTTCACGTCTCCCTGGCCGGGCTGGCCAAGCTCGAAATCGCTGACCGGACGCCGCTTGGGGTCATTGGCGTCGTACATCAGCGCGCCGTCGATCCAGACGCGCTCAGGCCGGGAATAATCGCTGAACGGATCGCCGTTCCACAGCACGACGTCGGCTTCCTTGCCCGGCGTCAGGGTTCCGGTCTTGTCGAGGATGCCGAGCGCGCGCGCCGGATTGCGTGTCAGCCAGGTCCAGGCAACTGCTTCATTAAGCCCCGGAATGCCGGCGCGGATGCCGTCGCTGAGTGCCTTCGACGCTTCCTGATTCAGGCGCTGGATGCCGTTGGGGTCGTCGGAGTGGACGATCGCGCAGGCGCCGGCATTGTGCACGAACGGGATGTTTTCCTTGATCGCGTCATAGGCTTCCATCTTGAAGCCATACCAATCGGCCCACATCGCAGAGCAAATGCCGTTGGCCGCCAGCAGGTCAGCGATCTTGTAGGCTTCGACCGCGTGGTGGAACGCCGAGATGCGATAGCCGAACTCCTTCGACATATCGATCATGTTGGCCATTTCGTCGGCGCGATAGCAGTGGTTGTGGACGAGGATCTTGCCGTCGAGCACGCCGCGCAGCGTGTCCATGGCAAGGTCGCGGTCGGGAACGTCGCCGCCGTCCTTCTCGTACTTCTCCCACTTCCGCTTGTAGTTTTGCGCGTTGATCCACGTCTGGCGGGTCAGCGCGATATTGCCCATGCGGGTCTGCGGCATGTTGCCCTTCGACCCGTAGACGCGCTTCGGATTTTCGCCGCAGGCCATCTTGAGGCCGTAGGGTGCGCCCGGGAACTTCATGCCCTGGACCGTTCGCGCCGGCACATTCTTGAGTACGACCGAGCGGCCGCCAAACAGATTGGCTGAGCCGGGCAGGATCTGCAGCGTGGTCACGCCGCCGTTGATTAGCGCCCGGCTGAAGCCAGGGTCCTGCGGCCATACGCTATGCTCGGCCCAGACCTCGGGGCGGACCGGACCGGTCGCTTCGTTGCCGTCGGAATTGCCCTCGACGCCGGGCGACGGATAATCGCCAAGGTGGCTGTGGACGTCGATGACGCCTGGGGTCACCCATTTGCCGGTCCCGTCGATCTCCACCGCCCCCGCCGGAGCCGCAAGGTCCGCACCCCCGACCGCGCGCACTACGCCGTCGCTGATGACAACTGTCCCATCATTGATCTGCCGACCTTCGCCATCGAACACGGTGGCGTGGCGGATGACCGTCGCCACGCCCGGATAGCGGGCGTAGGTCGACGGATATGGGTCCTCATTGATGCGAATGGGGGCCGGCCCCTTCGCCTCGCCGCCCATGCCGGCGCAGGCCGACAGTGCCAAAGCGATCAGCGAAAGCGCCCCCCGTTTGCGCATCAGTTAACCCCGTGCATCCATTTCTTGAGCGGCCAGGACAACAGGAACAGCAGGACGCCCGCGCCAATCGCGATCCAGGCAATCGTCGTGAACGTATGCATGTAAGTGTCCAGGCTGACCTTCAGGTTGGTGACTTGCCCCCCGACCGTGTCGACGCTCGAGAACTGGGCCACGATCCCCGCAAAATATTGCGCGACGGAGATCGACAGGAACCAGACGCCCATCATCAGTCCGACGACGCGGGCAATGGACAGCTTGGTGATCATGCTGAGCCCGACCGGTGAGATGCAGAGCTCGGCCAGCGAGTGGAACAGGTAAAGGCCCGCAAGCCACCACAGACCGACCTGCCAGTTGTTGCCCGCGCTGGCAAAGGTTGAACCCCACACCAGGAACAGGAAGCCGGCACCGACGCCGGCGAGCGCGATTGCGAACTTGACGGGAATCGACGGCTCTAGCCCCCGCTTGGCGAGGGTCGTCCAGACGATGCTCATGATCGGCGCAAAGACGACGATGAAGAACGGGTTGAACTGCTGCGTCTGCGGCGCCGACATGGTAAATAGTCCGAGGAAGTCGCGGTTCGTATTGCGGTCGGCGAACAGGGTCAGCGATGAGCCGGCCTGTTCGAACAAGGTCCAGAAGAAGACGTTGAAGACGATCAGGACCATCGCCGCAGTCATCATCTGTGCCTCGGTCCGAGTGCCCTTGGCATAGGACCATGCGAGGATAGCGGGAACGGCAATGATGAAGGTGCCGAACAGCAGCTTACCCATCAGCGAAAGCGACATCAGGTAGCCGACGAAGCCCGACCCTTCCGCCGGCGGCGGCGAATTCATCAGGTTGAAGAAGAGGAATACGAGCACCGGCACCGCGATCAGCGCGCCGATGTAAATGATGACATCCTTGTTCGGCGCATTGTCCGGGCGTTCGCCGAAGCCGGTCAGGCGGCCGCCGTCGAACTGCATTAAACCATAGCTGATCAGCATGCCGACGCCGGCAAGGCTGAGGCCCGCCCACCAGCCGAGCGTGTCGGCCAGGATCGGGCAGAAGAATTGACCCAGCACCGAGCCGAGGTTGATGCCCATGTAGAAGATGGTGAAACCGGCATCGCGACGCTTATCGCCCTGGTCATAAAGAGTGCCGACGATGGTCGAAATGTTCGGCTTGAAGAAGCCGTTGCCGACGGAGATCAGCGACAGCGCGATCAGCATGATCATCACAGTCAGCGAGTTGCGGTCCGCGCCCGCCTCGAAGCCGCCCTTGGCGACGCGCTTCACTTCAGTGCCGTTGTCGAGCAGCGAGACCGAACTGTCCTCGTTGCCGCGAATCTGCAGCTTTTTGCCGTTGTCGACGACGAAGCGCGCCTCGTTCGGACTGCTGGTCGGGCGGTCCACGAAATTGTCGACGACGACCTCATAGCGCTTGCCGTCGATCATCGCATAAGGCTTCGCCGGTGAGCCGCCAAAGGCGAGCGTGAAATAGCCGATCGCCATCACCAACGCGCCGAACTTCACGGCGCGCTTGGAGCCAAGGAACTGGTCGGCCAGCAGGCCGCCAATCAGCGGGGTCAGATAAACCAGCGCGGTATAACCGCCGTAGAGACCGGTCGCCTGCTGGTCGGAAAACAGGAAGTGCTTGGTCAGATAGAGCGTCAGCAACGCCCGCATGCCATAATAGCCGAAGCGTTCCCACATTTCGGTGGTGAACAGCCGTGCCAGCTGCCGCGGATGGCCGAACCATGTGCCCTTATCCGCTGGATTGGTCTTGCCCGAAGCAGGCGAAAACGGTTCTTCGACGGCTGGTGTATCGACCATCCGGTATTTCTCCCCACGCGCCAGCCCGGCGCAATCGCGCGACCCTAGCGGTGAATCCCCGCTTGTGAAGCGCATTGTTGATGAGGGCGCTGTCTCCTATCTGGCCTGCAACCATGCTGAACGACACATCTTCTGTCCTGTCGCTGCTGCAGACGCGGCGATCGGGAAAGCCGCGCGAACTGGTCGGGCCTGGCCCGTCAGAGACCGAGCTCCAACAGATGCTGACCATTGCCGCGCGCACGCCCGACCATGGCAACCTCGCTCCCTGGCGGTTCATCGTCGTTGGTGACGATCAGCGCGATGCGTTCGAAGCCATTCTTCAGCAAGCGCTGCGCGAGGACGAACCCGACGCCCCGGCGGCGAAGGTTGAGAAGGAGCATGCATTTTCGCACTACCAGGGCGCATTGGTCATTCTGATCTCGGCCCCCGTGCAGGGCCACAAGGTTCCCGTGTGGGAACAGGAACTGTCGTGCGGATCGGCGGCGATGAACCTGCTGCTGGCAGCCCACGCCTTTGGTTACGTGCCCGGCTGGGTCACGGGTTGGCGAACTTACTCCGACGTCGTGCGCAACGCCTTCTGCAAGTCGGATGAGCAGATTGCAGGGTTCATCTTCATCGGTCACGAGAGCCGCGAACTCGAAGACCGGCCGCGCCCGGCGCTGAATGAGGTCGTCAGCGTCTGGCAGCCGCCGCAGTAAGCCATTGAACTTCTTTGCGATCCGCTGTATTACTACAGCATGACGCTACGCACGCAGCACGAAAAGCCCGTTTACGTCCGGCTCCGAGAGACGATCGCCGATGCGATCATGGCGGGCAAGTATGCTGATGGCGATCCGCTCCCCTCCGTGCGCGCATTGGCGGCTGAGCAGCAGGCCAATCCGCTTACTGTCGCGAAGGCCTATCAGGGTTTCCAGGACGAAGGCTTGGTCGTCGTGAAGCGCGGCGTCGGCATGTTCGTCGCCGAGGGCGCACGCGCGCGACTGAGCGATTCCGAGCGCAACCGCTTCCTCAAGGAAGAATGGCCGGAGATCCGTGCCCGGATGCGGCGACTGGGCATCGACGCCGAAGACCTGTTGGAGCGCGAACGCGCCTGATATTCCGCACGGCGGGAATATACTCTAGCCGCGAGGCGTGCAGACCCGCGTTCTGAAATTCGACGATACCACGATAGCCGAGGCTGCTGGCTTGATCCTCGCCGGGCAGTGCGTCGCCGTGCCGACGGAGACCGTCTATGGCTTGGCGGCCGATGCGACCAATGGCGAAGCCGTCGCGCGCATCTACGAGGCCAAGGGCCGCCCGTCCTTCAATCCGCTTATCGTGCACGTCCCCGACGTCGCTGCCGCGCGTGAGATCGGCGAGTTCAGTGAAGAAGCGGTAGCGTTGGCGACACAATATTGGCCGGGGCCGCTGACGCTTGTCGTTCCGCTTCGCCAAGCGGCGTCGATCGCTTCGATCGCGAGTGCTGGATTGCCCACTATCGGGCTTCGCGTGCCGGCGCATCCGGCGATGCAGGCACTACTGCGCGCGGCGGGGCGACCGCTGGCCGCGCCCTCGGCCAATGCAAGCGGCGCAATCAGCCCCACCCGTGCCGAACATGTGCTGAAGAGCCTCGGCGGCCGCATCCCGCTGATCATCGATGGCGGACCGACCGAACGCGGCATCGAGTCCACGATCGTAGCCGCGACTGGCGGCCCGCTGCGGCTATTGCGAGCAGGTCCGATCCAGGTCGACGCGCTGGCCAGCGACGGCGACAAGATCGAGGCGCCTGGGCAAATGGCAAGCCATTACGCACCATCGAAGCCTTTGCGCCTCAACGCGTCCAGTGCCGGGCCAAACGAGTTCTGGATCGGCTTCGGACATCTTGCCGGCGACGCGACACTCAGCGCCGACAGCGACCTAACGGAAGCCGCGGCACGGCTATTTGACCTGCTGCACCAGGCAGACGACGCTGCCCAATCCAAAATTGCCGTCGCGCCGGTTCCCGAGGCAGGGCTTGGCGCGGCGATCAACGACCGGCTCAGGCGGGCTGCGGCCCCGCGCTCTTGAGCCGTGCCTGGAAGCTTTTGCGAAGCTTCTGCAGCTTGGGCGGGATCACCGCGAGGCAGTACGGGTTGCGCTGGCCCTCGCCGGCCCAATAATCTTGGTGATAATCCTCGGCGGGATACCATTCGGCCTTCGGCTCGATGGTCGTCACGATCCGTCCGCCGAGATCAGCGTTGGCGCGCTCAATGCCGGCACGCGCTTTCTCCGCCTGCTCAGCGTCCTGCGGAAAGATCGCCGACCGGTACTGCGTGCCGACATCATTGCCCTGGCGATTGAGCTGGGTCGGGTCGTGGGTCGCGAAGAAGATGTCGAGCAGATCGTCGTAGCTGATCTGGTCGGGATCGAAGGTGATGCGGATCGCCTCGGCATGGCCGGTATCGCCGCCGCACACCTGCTTGTAGGTTGGATTAGCGACCTGTCCGCCAGTGTAGCCGCTCTCCACCTTCTCGACGCCGACTACGTCCAGAAACACCGCTTCCGTGCACCAGAAGCACCCGCCCGCAAGCACCGCGACTTGTTCCGCCATCCTATCCGCTCCTGCTGATTGCCTGAGCGGAATGTAGGAAGCGTCAGCCGGCTTTGTAAGCGGCCTTGAGGCTGGCGAGCTCCAGTCGCTTGCCGACCCATTCGGACAATTGCTGGAATTCCAGCGGCTTGTCGAACACGATGCCGGCCTTCCGCTCGCTGTACCAGCGGACCTCGCCCTTGATCGGGTGCAGGCTCTCGACGACGACAACGACCTGCTTGCCCACGCAATATTCCTCGATTGGCTCGACCTTGATCCCGCCGAGCGAGATGTCGTGCACGTCGACCGTGTAATAGGTTTTACCGACGCGGACCGAAGCCTTGCATGGGATTTCCAGCCGCGGTGGACGCGGACGAAAGCCATGTCGCGGCTTACGGCCGGCCAGAAGCTCGCCGAGGTCGAGGTTATGCTCGAACTTCAGGCCCACCATGTCGCCGCGGATCCACACTACCGTCGCGGGGATGCGCTGCGACGAAAGCTCGATACTGACCTGCTCGCCAGTGGTCGGCGTACGAGTGACAATGGCCATGACGCCACCGGCTGACAGGTTCTTGATTTTGACCAACTGCTCGCTGCCACCGGCATCGACAAGCTTGCCCACACGCAGCATCGGCGACATGCGCTCGTCAGAACGGCGCTCTTCCGGGCGCGGCACGGCTGTCGAAAGCGAGACCGTCGTCGACTCGAAGGCCGCGTCCGTGCTGCTCAACGGCTGCCCGGAAAATTTGCGACGGATAAGGTCCGTGAACATGCGAGAATTCCGTCTCCAGATGACGCGATCAGCGCCAATTTGGGACTTTATTGGGGATAGGGTTAAAAAGGCGTTGAGAATTGTTGATCTAAAGCGTTGTACCTGCCTACGCCTCCCATGGGGAGATTAGAGATGCCGCAGCCGCGCCTGCTGCTGATCGATGACGAGCCGGTCCTCGCCGACTATCTGGCGAGCGCGGCACGCACCTGCGGTTTCGAGCCGGTGATCACCGAGCGCGATGAGGACTTCCGCCGATATTTCGTGGATCATCGTCCGGAGATGATCGCCGTCGACCTTGGCATGCCGGTAGACGGCGTGGAGTTGATCCGCTTCCTCGCAGACCAGGAGTATCGGGGACCAGTCCTGATCGTCAGCGGCTTTGACCGCCGTGTATTGGAGTCTGCCTTCCGCCTCGGCGAGGCTCTGGGCCTAAACATGGCGGGCCCCGTCGAGAAGCCCGTGCGCCTTGAGATTCTCGAGGATCTCCTCACCAAGCTGAAGGCAACCTTGGTCATATGAGCCCGCAGGCAGAGCTCGCGATCGTCCGCGGCCTGCAGCGCGCGCTGGACCTGCAACGGCTGCGGATGATGTATCAGCCAAAGATCGCCACGCGTGACGGCAGTCTCCGTCAGGTTGAGGCGCTGGTCCGCTGGACTGATCCAGAGCTGGGAGCCGTAAAACCCTCAGATTTCGTGCCGCTGGCGGAGGAGCACGGACTGATCCACGAACTGACGCAATGGGGACTGCGCACCATCCTCCGTCAGTGGCTGGACTGGCGCGATGTCGGCCTCGACACGTGCATCGCCTTCAACATCTCTGCCCTTAGTCTCCAGCATCTCGACTTTCCCGACCTGGTTGAACGGATGTGCCGTGCACTGGACGTACCGAGCGACCGCATTGTGCTGGAACTTACTGAAGGCGCCACCCAGCCACTGGTGAAGCTGATGGACGCGCTTACCCGCTTTCGAATTAAGGGCATTGGGCTCGCGATCGACGATTTCGGAACCGGCTATTCGTCACTGATGCAGTTGCGGCAGTTGCCGTTCACCGAGGTGAAGATCGACCAGGCCTTCGTGGCCGACGTACCCAGTTCACGCGACTCCCGGCTCATCATCCAGGCGGTTACCGAGCTGGCGCATGGCCTTGGACTGACCGCGACCGCAGAAGGTGTTGAAACCATCGAACAGCTCCGCGCCATTCGAGAACTCGGATGCGACGAGGTGCAGGGTTATCTTCTCTCGCCGCCCATGGAGCCGGACGAGCTGCCCGGCTGGGTCTTCAAGTTCCGTCGGGCGTGGCCGGCCATGATCGCCGAGGAGAAGCTCGCTCTGTGGGGTGACGTCGAAGCGTGATCACGGTGCAACGTCAAATTTGATGCCCTGTGCCAGCGGGAGGTCGGCGCCGTAATTGATCGTATTCGTCTGCCGCCGCATATAGGCTCGCCAACTGTCCGAGCCACTTTCCCGGCCTCCGCCGGTCTCTTTCTCGCCTCCGAACGCGCCGCCGATCTCCGCGCCGGACGGGCCGATGTTCACATTGGCGATCCCGCAATCGGAACCCGCGCCGGAGACGAACAGCTCGGCCTCGCGCAAGTCGTTCGTGAAGATCGAGGAGGACAGTCCCTGCGGCACGGCATTGTTCAAGGCGATGGCCTCGCCAAGATCGCGATAGCGTAGGACGTAGAGGATCGGCGCAAACGTCTCGGTCATGACGCGTAGATCCTGATCCGCGACCTCGATCAGGGCTGGCCTGACGTAGAAACCTCCGGTCGCTAAATTAAGCCGCTCGGTGTCGGGCGCCACCCGCAGCATGCCGTGAAATGCAGCTTCGTCGATCAATGGACCGATCAGCGTAGTGGGATCGCGCGGATCATCGACATTCACGGCGGCGAACAAGTCGCGGACCTTGGCAACCACCGTGTCGGCGATACTTTCATGGACGATCAGCCGACGCAGGGTGGTGCATCGCTGGCCTGCGGTACCTGCGGCAGAAAACAGGATTGCGCGCGTGGCTAGTTCGATGTCGGCGCTGGGCGCTACGATGGTGGCGTTGTTTCCTCCAAGCTCAAGCAACACCCGGCCGAACCGAGCAGCGACGCGGGGCCCAACGGCGCTCCCCATGGCCGTCGAGCCGGTCGCGGAGACGAGCGCAATGCGGCGGTCGTCGACCAAGCTTTCACCAACATCGCGCCGCCCCTGCACAAGCTGGATTAAGCCATCCGGCGCATCGCCGAAGCGATCGAGCGCACGTCGCGCGACGGCCATCACCGCTTCCGCCGTCAGCGGGGTTTTCTCGCTTGGCTTCCAGATCACGGGATCGCCGCAGACCAGCGCCAGCGCCGCGTTCCACGCCCAGACCGCGACCGGGAAGTTGAACGCGCTGATGACCAGCACCGGTCCCAGCGGATGCCACTGCTCCATCATGCGGTGGCTGGGCCGCTCGCTGGCGATTGTCAGGCCGTAGAGCTGCCGCGACAGACCCACGGCGAAGTCGCAGATGTCGATCATCTCCTGAACTTCGCCCAGGCTTTCCTGAACGATCTTGCCGGCTTCGAGCGTCACCAACTGGGCGAGCGACGACTTGGCGGCCCTCAATTCCTCCCCGAGCAGACGGACCAATTTCCCGCGCCGAGGCGCGGGGACGGTGCGCCATTGTGCAAAAGCCGCGGTAGCTGCCGCGGCAGCCTGAATGGGGTCGCCGGCTTCGACGCGACCAATTTCAGCGCCGTCGATCGGGGAAGTGCTAACCAAATCTCCGGAGTTTCTGATGCCGAATTCAGCGAGCAGAGCTCCGGTTTCTTCTTTGGGGCTCATGCGAAAAGCTCCCGCGCCCGTGCCATGGCGTTTACGCCTGCATCGATCGTCTCGTCCCGCTTCCCGAAGCAAAGCCGGACGAATTGGCTCGACGGTGGTTGTTCGGCAAACGGCGAGAGCGGAATGACCGCCACACCAGCGCGCTCCACGGCCGCCATCGCGAATTCCTCGTCGCTCACGCTGATGCCCGAGCTCGCAAGGTCGATGCACAGAAAGTAAGTCGAAACGGACGCACCGACGGCGTACCCCGCGCTAGCAAGCCCGTCGACCAGACGATCGCGCGCGCGCTGAAAGCCCCGGCGCATGGGGGGCAGCCATTCGTCCCCCTGATCCAGGCCGAATGCCACGGCTGTCTGCAGGTTCGGCGCGGTTGCGAACGTCAAGAATTGATGCGCCTTTGCAAGGACATCCGCCATTTGCTCGGGCGCGACGATCCAGCCGACCTTCCAACCGGTCAGCGAGAAGATCTTGCCCGCGGAGCCGACCTTGATGGTGCGCTCAGCCATTCCCGCCAGCGTCGCGAAGGGCGTGAACTTAAGGCCATCAAGCACGATATGCTCCCACACCTCGTCGCTGATCACGATTAAGTCATGGGCAGTGGCGAAGGAGGCGACGGTATCCAACTCTTCGTGACCGAACAGCCTACCCGTCGGATTGTGCGGGTTGTTGAGGATGATCGCGCGCGTGCGTGGGCTGAGAGCGGCAGCCAACGCATTGGCGTCGATGCACCACGCGGGTGCGTCGAGCGCGACCTCGATCGGCTTGCCCCCTGCCCTTCGAATCATCGGCGCGTAACTGTCATAGGCCGGCGTGAAGACGATGACCTCGTCGCCCGGCTCGACTGTCGCCAAAATCGCTGCTGCCAGCGCCTCGGTCGCCCCGCTAGTGACGCAGATATTGGCTGCCGATAAAGCCTGTCCGAAATGGCGCTGATAGTGGCCGGCCACCGCCTCGCGTAATGCGGGTAAGCCCCGCGAGGGCGCATATTGGTTGGATCCTGCGGTCAGGGCCTCGGCCGCCGCCGCAAGAATTTCCTGCTGCCAACCGAAATCCGGGAAACCTTGGCCGAGATTTACCGCGCCGTGCTCGGCAGCCGCCAGCGACATGCGTTCAAAAACGCTCGTCGGCATCTGTTCGTACAGTGGGGTCATTCGTTGCCGCATAGCGCGACGAACTGCTCGTCGCGAGGGCGGCAACCATCGGCCAACGCCATGTATTTTGTCCGGCACACCCTGTGATGAGATGACTAATGGCCGAGCGAACAGCGACCTTGTATCGAATGAAGCTACCGGCGCACGAATGCCCCTATGGTCTGCGAGCAAAAGCGATGCTCGAGCAGGCGGGCTTCGAAATCGACGAACACCTGCTCGCCACCCGCGACGAAGTCGATGCCTTTCAGTCCGAACAGGGCGTGAGCACCACGCCCCAGATTTTTATCGACGGCGAGCGGGTTGGCGGCAGTGACGAGCTTGAGCGCTATCTGTCGGAACACGCCTAGCGGCCAAGTGCAGCCTCCGCGGCACGAAGTGGCGCCGCAAGAGTCGCCTCGACCCACAGCACCGTCGTCGCGGAGAGCGCCAAAGCGGTCGTCGAGACGCCGGCGAAACTCGGCTTATGTAGTTCAAGTTACGTTGCACAGGGCTTTTACAAGCTCCTAGAATGATTTCATTCCCCGTTGCTAACGAAGGATAAGTATGCAACTGCTGAGGATACCATCAGGCATTTAAGTAAGACCAGATCCGCATGTTTGTCGATTTGATCCGAGAAATAAGTTTGTTTCGTTCGGAAAACTTTCAAGATTTGAACTTTATTTCGTGGTTATCGTGCAGACCGCTTATTAGGGATTGGGATCGTAGACATGTCTATGATTTTTGCTTGGGTCGGCTTCCCGAAACTGAGCTTGGAGTCACATCTTGGGAATACAATAGCCGGCTCGAATGCGCTGCGCACATAGCTGCATGCTTAACTTGTAATGAGTTTAGAACTAATATTGTTGAAATTATCGGGAAAGCATTGCCGGCCGTTCCACGTGTATTCTTCGTACATATTCCGCGAACGGGCGGAACATCTGTTCAACGAGCGATTGAGAATTGCTGGGCTGGGCTCTCCTGGCATGCGAGTTATTCGAGTGACGATTGGTTTGAATTAGGGGTTCGGCGCCTCAACCGGGGGGCTCCCCTGGAATTCATGCTGGAGTTTTTGGCACAATTCTCTACTGAGAGGTCACTCCTGCTCGTCCAGGGCCATTTGCCGCTCAGCGTGCTCTTAGCGCGAGGTAGCATTCGTACCATCGACAAGGTCTTCGCTTTGGTCCGGCACCCAGAGGAGATAATCCTTTCAAATCTGGCGTACATGACCGAGGTAGTGAGGACCAATGCTGCAACGCCAGACGTGAGTGACTGGAGCAACTGGTTTCGAATGCTCGGCTGCGATTGGTCCACGGGCACTTTTTCAGCCCAAGATTTGAAAAAAATCCTTCGAAGCCGACGCTTTGAATCGGAGTACGGTAATCCGCTAACCAGATATTTCAGTCTCAACGGAGAAGGGTTTGCAACGGCCGAGTGCCTTAGCCTGACAGACTGTTCGGTTCTTACGCTAAAGTCAGTCCCTCAATATTTGAGGCGTCACTTCGGCGTGGATACGTCTCTAGTTCCGACCAACGGTTCAACGACAAACATTCGATCCCGGCTTGATGAGTCCGACTTCCTGTACCTGAAAACCATCTTGTGTGGCGCTGATATTCCCCTTTGGGAAAAGTACGGCGCAGGCTATGCGACCTTTCATTACAAAGACGAATTGAAGGCCGCCTGAGAGGAGCGGATTTCTCCAAGGACGGTCGGACGCTAGAAGGCGTGCTCCATAATGCTCGACGCACCGACGATTAGCGTCTGGAATTAACCGGAAATGGCCACTTTTGCGCTCGTCTTGAGCAGACCCCTTGTGACGTGGTCCGGTCCAAGCTAATGCCATCCGACGTACGCTGTCTTAGGAATTGTCTGTTTTGTTCAACAACTTAGCCTCAGCTCGACTAGGTTTTGCTCGCGTCCGCGCAACCGGGTCTGTTGTGACAGTCGCATTACTGCTTGCCGGTTGCGTCAACTCAGTCGGGCCAAGCCGAGAACAGGTGGTGCAAGCAGTCTCCTCGAACCAGACACTATCGGGGGTTCGGGTTATCGAGCTTACGGATGCCGTTGCTCAAAGAAACAACCTGGAATATCTCAAGGGTGATTTTGCAACCGCGCTGGGCGACGCGGTTCCTGTAGGCACACGCGTGGGCGTAGGCGACACGGTCGAGCTCACAATCTGGGAGGCCGCTCCGGCAGCGCTTTTTGGAACAACCGCGATTGACACAGGCATCGGCTCAAGCGTCCAACCTAGCCGTCCCAATTCTCTGCCCGGCCTAGTTGTGGGACCCTCTGGAACGATCACAGTTCCCTTCGCTGGTCAGGTCCCCGCCGCGGGACGAACGTTGCGCCAGATTGAGCAGGAAATTGTGAGTCGTCTGCAGGGGCGAGCTCACTTGCCGCAAGTCGTTGCCCGGATCGCACGCAACGCCACCGCAAACGTAACCGTGCTAGGCGAGGTCAAAACTCCTCAACGAACGGAACTAACTCCACGTGGCGAACGCCTGCTGGACGTGATCGCCGCCGCGGGTGGCACTACTCAACCACTCGATCGGATGACGATCGAGGTCACACGCGGCGAAGCAGTTCAGCGTATGGCTGCCCGAGATGTCGTTCGCGATCCGCGTCAGAACATCGTCATGCGGAGCGATGACGTGGTGACCGCATTGTATCAGCCTTTCAGTTTCACCGTGCTTGGGGCGACCGGCAAGAATGAGGAAGTCCGCTTTGAAGGAGTGGGATTGACGCTGTCGCAAGCGCTTGGCCGCATCGGCGGTTTGCAGGACGAGCGGGCCGATCCGAGCGGCGTATTTTTATTTAGGTGGGAGCATCCGTCGCTGCCCAATTCGACGCGAATTGCCGATGCAAACAACAATGTTAAGCCCGTGCCGGTCATCTACCAGGCGAATTTAAAAAAGCCGGCCACCTACTTTGCAGCTCAGCACTTTGAAATTCGTGACGGCGATGTCATCTATGTGGCCAATTCGCGTGTTGCGTCACTGCAAAGGTTTCTGGGTTTGTTGAGTTCGTCGATCTTACCAGTGGCGACTGTCCGCACCATCGTTCCCTAAGGTGCGACCTGAAAAGCGACGATTACCTCATGGATGTAACGCGCCTGATCTGGCGTCGCTGGAATCGGCGCCTGCCTACCGGGATCGATCGGGTGTGCTTAGCATATCTGGAGCACTTTCGCGAGCGCGCACACGCGGTCATTCAGCATGACCGGTTCAGGGGCATTCTCGACCGCAAGGCATCTGCCGAGTTGTTCGAATTGCTTGCCGAGCCACGTGGGCGTTTCCGCACCGACGTGGTCAGCGGTTTCCTGCGCAACCTCCGCAGGCTGAATGCGCAGGGCAAGCATCGCATTTATTTGAACATCGGGCACACTGGGCTGAATTCACCCGGCTTTTGCGACTGGTGCCGGAGCACCGACGTCAGGCCGGTATACTTGGTGCATGATCTTATTCCGATAACCCATCCCCAGTTCTGCCGTGCAGGAGAGACAGCAAAGCATCGCGCGCGCATGCGCACGGTGCTGACCAATGGGGCGGGAATTGTCGGCAACAGCCAAGTCACCATCGACGAACTGGCCGCATTTGCGGCGGCTGAAGGCCTACCCATGCCGCCGCACGTGGTCGCCTGGCTCGGCACTGAGGCAAGTTCGTCCCGAGCACTGATCGCCGGCCCTGCCACTTTCGTCGTGCTGGGGACGATCGAGGGTCGCAAGAACCACGCCATGCTTTTGAGGGTTTGGTCACGGCTAATAGAGGTGCTAGGGGCGCAGGCACCTCGCTTGCTGATCATCGGCCAACGGGGATGGGAGGCCGACTGCGTATTCGATCAGCTCGATCGTCCTGGTAAGCTGCGGGACCACGTGATGGAGCTGAACGACTGCTCTGATTCGGACATCCGGGGACATATGAGTACGGCGCGTGCCCTGCTCTTTCCAAGCATCATAGAGGGGTACGGCCTGCCCTTAGTGGAAGCGCTAGGCGTTGGTGTGCCCGTCATTGCCAGCGATCTGCCCGTTTTTCGAGAAATCGCGCGGGACGGTCCTGACTACCTGGATCCGTCGGACGAGAGTGCCTGGCAACGGGCGATACTCGATTACACGCGTGAGGATAGCGCAAAGCGTTCAGCACAGATTGGCAGGATCAGCGGTTTCAGACCGCCCAGCTGGAGTGAACACTTCGCTCGGGTCGAGGGCCTGCTGAAGGCTCTGGCTTAGCTAGCAGCCCAAGCGCTCAAGCATCGAGCTGATCAGCGCCTGCACCGCGGATTCGCTGGCGATCCCGCCCCGAACGAGACAACGATCGACCAATACTCGTCGGAAGGCGCCGTAGAGGCCCTTCTCCGGTGGGGTCGGGTCTGTCCAGAACTCATCCAGATGACGCGGGAATGTCAGCCCCGGCACTTTGTAAATTGCCTCACCGAGGGTGCAGACTGGGCTGCCCGCCGCGAGCGCCAAGGTGGCCGACGTGCTGTTTACGCAAACCATCCCGGCGGTTCGTGCCGATAGTTCCTCGAGATTGCCGCCATCGATGAAGTGAACGCGATCGCGCACGCCCAGACGTCGTGCCTGACGGTCAATGTTGCGCCGCCAATTGAACAGCGATGTATCGAAGGGGTGCGCCTTGATGAGAAGGTGCGCATCTTCCGGCGCATGCCGGGCAAAGCTTTCCATCACGTAACGCGCCGCGGCGCGCATGTCCGGAAAGGGCGAATGGCTGCGGATCTGATAGTCGCCCGACAGCTGTAGCGGGAACAGGAAGAAACGTTTGCCTTCCAGGCCGTGCAAAACCTTTTCGGTCTGCTGAGCTCGAAGGCCGCTCACAAGATATTTCCAGCCCCAGCCCGCCGCCTCCATGAGAGCGGAGCCGGGCCTGTGCGTCCGATAGAATGGATAAGCGAAGCGACCGGCGTGCACGGCGATGTAATGGCGTGCCGAGTCTCGCACGCGCCGCCGGAACGTTGCCGTGATCGGAATCAAATAAGGCTCCGGCGGAAGCGCGTTGGCCTGTTCGATCAGCCATTCCTTATTCCGCGCCAGGCGCGAGTGCCCGTTTACGCCATCCAGCTCAAGGGTCATCCAATGGGGTCGCAAATACCCCTCTTCGAGAACGAAGGTGCGGACGCCACGAAGCGCAGCAATGCCTCTCGCCGAGACGTGATACGGCCGGCAATCACCGAACAGAAGGATGTCCGTGATCTGATGTTCACGCAGGAAATTGTCGAAGAACACGGGCCAATCGCGAAAGCGGCCGCGAAAGTTGGTCGCCGGTTCGGGCCAGTCAACGCGGTCGCCAGCGCAAATGTTGATCCGCTCGACCTTCATGCCACGCTCGCGCATTGCGGCAGCGAGCTGGTGCATCATCGGACCCGGCGGGCCCTGTAGGAAGAGGAATGCGCGGCGTTCCGGCTTCTGGATCGGCACGCGCGGACGGAATGATGACGGCGACGGATCCGTCGAGCGTAACAGGATGCTGAGATTTCCGACTGGACGGTTCACTGGACCAGGCTCCTCAAGCGACGCATGACTTTGCCCTGCAAGCGTCGAACACCGACGAGTAAGCCAAGGTCGCGCTCGTCCGCTTGGCTGAGGCGCGCCACCACGACTTCGGCAGGGCAAGGCAGACCCGTAACGGGGTCCAGATAACGCGGATATTGCAGCAAGGTCGCTGCGACAAGTTCATCGATCGATCTTCGCGCGGTTCGTCGGTCAGGAACGGGCCCGAGGTCGCGCGTGAGGCCCCAACCAGCATAGAAAGGCACGCCATAGGCAGTCACTTGCTTGGCGCGCATCAGCGCTTCAAAGCCCGCGAGGGACGTGTTGACGTGAACTTCGTCCACCATTGCGATCAGCGGATCAATCGTCAGATCGTCTGCAATCTGGTCCGCATAGCGGCGGCAATGTCGATCCGGGATCGCCCCCCGGCGATGGCCCGCAACGACGTCGGGATGGGGTTTGTAGATTATGAACGCGTCCGGCGCATCGGCGCGAACGCGCCGTAGCAATTCCAGATTGGAAGTGAGACCGCAGCCGCCGGTCTGAACCGCGCGATCATCCTCGACCTGTCCCGGAACAAGGATGTGCCGGCGATTGCCGGCAGGCCGATCAATCCGCGCTCCGCCCTGCCCGTATTTACCCAGCCCCGCTTCCACGATCAGCCGGCGCAGCTCTCGCGCCCGCTCGAGCAACGCTTCCGAGAAAGCGCCTTCTTGCAGAAGCAATTCCAGTTCGCTCGGACGTGATGGGTCGAAGTGTGCGCCACGCCGATCCACGACGATTGACAGCGGTGGCACGCAATCAGCTCCAAGGCCGCGCGAGCGCAGAAAACCGTCCTCGACCTCGATCAGCGGAGAAGCGTTCTCGCCCAGTGCCTGAATGACGCCAGGCTGCGTTTTCGCGCGCCAAATTGCAACCGACTGCTTCGGCGCAACCGAGGTCGCTCGCGTCAGGAAACGGAAAGGCGTCGTGCCGGCCCAAAGCAGCGGCGCCACCCGCTCCTGTTTCCAGAAGGCAAAGCCAAAGCCGCCAGCGATACCTCGGTTGGAATCGATGAGGCGGCGCCAGAACGAGGATAGCTCGACCAAGTCCAGCGCGGTCATGGCTTGGCCCGTGAATGGATTTTCAAATCCGTCAACTGGAAGGCGCCGAGCCAGTTCGGCCTCGATTGCTGTCGGAGCCAGCCCGGAGCCGTCGGACCCATAGACCGGAACGCCGAGCAACGCGGCCACGAGCGCGACTTCGTCGCCCGCGGCTTCGGCCACCAGTGCGTAAGCACCATCGAGAACGTGCCAGGGGTCGCATTCGCCGACGATTGTTTTCGCGCCAGGCAAGGCGGATCCTCGGTCGATCCAACTGACAATTGGCCGCCCGCTGGCGATGGTTTGTACGGCATCCATTGCCGAGCGGCATCGAACAACAACGCGGTTGGCCGGGAGTTCGGGTCGCACAGACCAATAAGCCCCACCGACGCGATGCGTGACGAGTGCGCGCCGAAGAGCTTCGGGGGCTTCCGTCGCCTCCAACAGCGGCGCAAACCGACTTCTGAGCGCTCCAGGAAAAGGCGGAATGCGGAGGAACGGCAACTCCTCGCGCGTCATCGGCAGGCCCTCGGCCCCTCCCAATTTATCCTTGTCTGGCAACACGATAGATGCCGCGCTCGAAATCACTTCAGACCCCCAGCCGAGCCGTCTTGTCCTTACCGCGGGCTCGGTCACAGTCAAGGTTAACAACCTCCGCCGCCATCGGTTTCGCTTGGGGGAAGTCAGTTACCGAAAAGTAAATCTAAATTGTTGCACTGATGCAACAGCTGCCCGCCCTAAGCTGAAACTTACGAGAATGCCTCACCTGTCAACCTGCGAATTGAGCGTAGACAGCGACCGTTTCAGCAGCGCACCGCGCCCAGGTGAGCCGGCCGGCGTGCGCAAGCCCCTTGCGCATCGTTTCGAGCCTCCACGCTTCGTCGAGCAACCCTCCTTCGATCGCAGATGCAAACTCGTCTTGATCGTCCGGATCGATATAGCGGGCGGCATCGCCGCATACTTCGGGCAAACACGATCGGTTCGAGACGATCACCGGCGTACCGCTCGCCATCGCTTCAATGGGCGGCAGTCCAAACCCTTCGTAAATCGACGGGTAGATGAATAGGCGGGCAGCCGCGTAAAGCTGCGCAAGTTCTGCCTCTGAAACATGGCCCAGATGCTTCAGCCACCCTTCCTCGACAGCCTGCGCGAGTTCCTTGCGAATGGCCTCGTTATTCCACCCGCTCCCCCCAGCGATGACCAAGGGAAAGCGATTTCGGGTTGAGGTCGGCAAACATCGCCACGCCCGGACTAATTCGGCCACCTTTTTTCGTGGCTCTACGGCCGACACGCACAGCCCGAATCCATCAGGGCGCAAGCCCCAACGCTGCAAATCGGCGGCGGTGGCTGCAGTCTCGATCGGCTGGAAACGTTCGCTAACCCCCAGCGGAACAGCCGTGATCTTGGCGGCAGGCACGGCAAACATTGCGGCTAGCTCCCGCCTGACCGTCTCGCTGTCGGTGACAATGTGAGCCGCACGCTCGAGGGATTGAAAGAAGAGGCGCTCGAATTGACGGACGCGCTCTACTGGATGGGCATCCGGATATTTGAAAACCGAGAGGTCGTGCACCGTCATCACACCAACCTCGGTTCCGCGAGGAAGGAAGTAGTTGGGAGCATGCACAATCGTGGAGCGTAAGGCTCGCTTCGCGCGCATCCTGGCGAACAGTCGTGCGGGCCCGGCCGGAGCCCTGAAGCGGCCTTCGAGCAGTCGCTCCGGCTGGGAGATCAACCGATGATGGATAAAGTAGTGGGTTGTGGCAACTTTAGGATGTGAGGCTACGTGTCGGCACAGCTCCCAGGTGTAGCGTCCGATCCCGCTCATTTCGTATTTGAGCGCATCGACGCATATGGTGACGCTCAGTCCGTCAGGCACCTAACATCCAGCGGACAGTTTCTTCGAATGGAATTTCCTCAAGCGGCCCGATGAGATCCTCAAGCCTGGCTTTCGAGCCGCACAAGCTTCGCACTTCATTCGCCCGGGTAAGCGCATTGCTAACGCGAACTTCCATCCGATGACCGGATTCGCGTTCAACTAGGCCGATGATGTCGTTGATGCTGATCGACCTTCCAGAGCAAACATTAACCGTGCAACCGACGGCCTGCCTGCAATCAAGGAGCCGGGCGTAAGCATCGACGATCGTTCGAACGTCAGAGAAATCCCGAGCGACGTCTAGATTGCCCAATTCTATATTCGGAAGACGCCGCTTTGCATGGTCAATGATCTTCGGAACCAAAAAAGCCGTGCTTTGGCAGCTTCCGGTATAATTGAATGGACGCGTCACGATAATCGGCAGGAAATCCGCGTAAATCGAAGCTACATATTCCATCGAAAGCTTTGTCACGCCGTAATCATTTGCGGGCCTCGGAGGCGTACCCTCGCCCAACACGCCGACGCTGGAATTCCCATATATGTTCGCGCTGCTCGCCAATAAAACAGCGCTCAGATCCAGTCCGCTCTGCTTTAGCGCATCGAGCAGATTTCGCGTTCCGACGACATTTACCAGGTACATCTCTGTGATGTCGCCATGTGCCACGTTGGCAACGGCGGCCAGGTGTACAACCCTCGTTGGCCGTACCGAACGGATGACCTCCCTTAAGCTGCCGGCGTTCGTCAAATCGCCCTCGTGCAACTGGGAATAGCCAGGAATCGGCCTATCGCATTCTCCATTGACCAGGCCGTGCAGGTCGAACCCGTCACCCACAAGCCGTTCTCCGAGGTAGCGCCCGGTGAAACCTGCTGCCCCCGTTACAAGAATTCTGCTCATGTCAGGATCGCGTGCCGACCGTCAAAACGAATAGCCCGCACTATTTCGCCGAACATCAGCCTCCACCATCATCCGGCAAAGCGCTTCCAGAGAAGTCTGCGGCATCCAACCAAGCTTTTCATGAGCCTTCGTCGCGTCTCCTATCAGAAGGTCGACTTCAGCTGGTCGATAGAAACGAGGATCGACACGGACGAGGACTTTCCCCGTGCTCGGATCGACACCGATTTCTTCTTGATCATTGCCGAAGAAGTCGATGTTAATATCGACTGCCTTGAAGGCCATGCGCACAAAATCACGAACCGTTTCCGTTCGGTTCGTCGCAAGAACGAAGGTGTCCGGTTCGTCCGCCTGCAGCATGCGGTACATCCCGTCGACATATTCCTTGGCAAAGCCCCAATCTCGACGCGCGTTCAGATTGCCAAGCAGCAGGCAATCGAGTTTGCCCAATCCGATTTTTGCGACCGAGTCCGTTATCTTCCGGGTTACGAATTCGCGACCGCGCAACGGACTTTCGTGATTGAAAAGAATGCCGCTGCTACCGAAGATCCCGTAACTTTCCCGGTAGTTGACGGTAATCCAGTGCGCGTAGAGCTTCGCAACGCCGTACGGACTCCGGGGGTGAAACGGCGTCTCTTCCGTCTGCGGCACGGCCTGCACCAAGCCGAACATTTCGGACGTGCTTGCCTGGTAAAAACGAACTTCCGGGTCGACGATCCTGATCGTCTCAAGCAAATTGAGGGCGCCTATTCCGGTGATTTCTGCCGTCGTGATCGGCTGCTCGAATGACACGCCCACAAAGCTCTGCGCGGCCAGATTGTAGATTTCCTTCGCGCCCGTCCGCTGCAAGAGACGAATGGATCCGGACATGTCGGTCAGATCATGTTCTTCGAGGTGAAGCCTCGGGTCACTGTGAATCCCGAGCTCTTCAATTCTCCAGAAATTTACCGAGCTTGTTCGTCGGTAGGTTCCGTAAACATCGTAGCCTTTCGCGAGGAGTAGCTCTGCAAGGTAGGCACCGTCCTGGCCCGTGATGCCAGTTATGATCGCTGTTTTCATGGGCGCCCCTTAACGATGCGCAATAAGCTTGGAAATGCCGGTAGACAGCGACCCAAACTCTATTACCCTAAACACTCTTTGTCGGCAGCCCGTCTGAGACAAAAACAAAGGGACGAACGTTAAAGTGTCCAAAGTAATCGCTTATACTCCGAACAGATTCTCGGATGATCGAGGTTGGTTTGTTGAGACGTACAATGCCCGTAGAGACAGCGAACTGGGTATCGCCGATACTTTTGTCCAAGATAATCAAAGCTATTCTCTACATCGGGGAACGATCCGCGGGATTCATTTTCAGCTGCCGCCCAAATCTCAGGCAAAGCTTGTGCGATGCACGCGTGGATCGATCATGGATTATGTCGTCGATCTTCGGCGAGGATCTCCGACCTACGGCGAGCATGTACGCGCGGAATTGTCGGCAGCGAACGGCAAGCAGCTCTATGTGCCGGTAGGCTTTGGGCACGCCTTCGTAACCTTGGAGAACGAAACCGAGATTTGCTACAAAGTGTCCGAATTTTACGCTGCGGAGGCTGATGCAGGCATCCGCTGGAATTGTCCGGACATCGCGATCGATTGGGGACTGCCTAACGAGCAAGTAACGTTGTCGCCGAAGGATCGATGGCTCCCGACGCTCAAGGAATTTGAAAGCCCTTTCGCGTACGACGGAGTTCCATTGCAATTAGTCGCGATCAGCAGCCAGTAAGTGGAAGGAAAGTTCGCTTGCGCATAATGATTACGGGAGGCGCGGGCTTTATTGGTTCCGCTCTGGTCCGAAGATTTATCCAGCACACCGAGCACGAAGTGCTGAACTTCGACAAGCTCACCTACGCCGGCGTGCTGGCATCGCTAGACGAAGTCGCCGGCAGCAATCGCTATAATTTTGTACAGGGCGATGTGGCTGATGCGGCTCGCGTTTCCGAAACAATTCGCAACTTTCGGCCGGATATGATTGCGCATCTGGCGGCTGAGAGCCACGTGGACAGGTCTCTCGATGGGCCTAGTGCCTTCGTGACGACGAACCTCGTCGGGACGTTTACCTTGCTCGACGCAGCTCTTTCATACTGGCGTGAATTGCCAAGCGATAGCCAGGATCGCTTTCGATTCCACCACATCTCAACCGATGAAGTATTCGGCTCGCTAGGCGCCGACGGTCTTTTCAGCGAAAGCACGCCATACGACCCTCGCTCGCCTTACTCAGCTTCGAAAGCGGGCGCCGACCATCTCGTGCGAGCATGGGGTCATAGCTACGGCTTACCCGTACTCGTGACCAATTGCTCAAACAATTATGGGCCCTTCCACTTCCCGGAGAAGCTTATTCCGCTGGTGATCATCCGCGCGCTGGCGGGTGACAGTCTTCCTGTCTACGGCGACGGGGGGAATGTGCGAGACTGGCTTTTTGTCGAGGACCACGTCCGGGCGTTGCAACTTGTGCTTGAACGAGCCGCTCCTGGGCAGACCTACAACGTCGGCGGCAATAGCGAGCGTACCAATCTGCAGGTCGTTGAGACAATCTGCGATGTGCTTGATCGCCGACAGCCGCGAACAGACAGTCTTTCTTACTCCAAACAAATCGAGTTCGTAGAGGACCGTCCCGGGCACGACAGACGCTATGCCATCGATGCCTCGAAGATCCGGGAGGATCTCGGGTGGGAGCCTGCCACATCTTTCGACGAAGGAATCTCGATGACCGTCGACTGGTATATTGAAAATGAGAGGTGGTGGCGGCCGCTTCTCGATCAACGCTACAATACAACGCGGCTTGGCACTGGGAGCTAGTCTATTCGCAGCCGCGCGCACGCCGACGGAGATAGCATAAGCATGAAGGGTATCGTTCTTGCCGGAGGGTCCGGAACGCGATTGTATCCGATGACCCGGGCGATCTCGAAGCAGATGGTCCCAGTCTACGATAAGCCGATGATCTATTATCCATTGTCCACGCTAATGCTGGCCGGGATCAGAGAGATCCTGGTGATCAGCACTCCTCGCGATCTGCCCATGTACCAAGAGCTGCTCGGCGACGGTTCGCAGTGGGGGACGGCGATAGAATATGCCGTCCAGGAACGGCCGGAAGGACTCGCGCAAGCTTTCATCATCGGTGCCGACTTCGTTGGCGGGGATCGTTGCTGCCTGATACTCGGCGATAATATCTTTTACGGGCATGGCTTACCCGAACTCATGCAGAGCGCATTACGGCGTGAAAACGGCGCAACCGTCTTCGCTTATTACGTAAAAGACCCAGAGCGCTATGGTGTGGTTGAGTTCGATGAATCGATGCGCGCGGTGTCGATCGAAGAGAAGCCATTGGCGCCGAGATCGAGCTGGGCCGTGACCGGTCTGTATTTTTACGACGAGCGTGTCGTCGAAATCGCTCGGGATTTAAAGCCTTCGCCACGCGGGGAACTGGAAATCACCGACGTCAATCGCGCATACCTGCAAAGCGATGAGCTTTCGGTGGAACTTATGGGGCGAGGTATTGCCTGGCTAGATACCGGAACGCCCGAAAGCCTGCTTGAAGCCGGGGAATTCGTCCGAGTTCTGGAAAGGCGGCAGGGCCTTAAAATTGCCTGTCCCGAGGAGATCGCATTTCGACAAGGTTTCATCGACGCGGACGGATTGGCGAAGGCGATCGATCAGCACGGCAAGTCATCGTACGCTGAATACTTACGTGCCATCGCAACCGCCTGAGCGCGAATTATGCGAGTTGCCACTGAGGCGGCACGATCTTCTCGATAACGATCTCAATTTCGTAGGCGCCGTCTGAGTGTATGTCCGGGCCTAAGCTATAATCGAAATTGTCGTCGTTCTCCGCGAGGTGTCGGACCCGATAGGAATTAACGTCCAGAGATTCTTCGAACACTCGGGCCAAACTTGATGGGGTATACATGCGTTTATGGTCGGCATTGAACCTGGACGGTAGAAAACGCTGTTTCTCGTAGAGCGCCTGGCTCGGAACCATGCAAACGATGAACCCGCCGACACGCAGGACCCTATACCAATCGCGAATTGCGGCATGGTCGAAGGTGATGTGTTCAAGGCAATGGCTGGAGAAGACGCAGTCGACGGTTCTGTCCCCGAATGGCAGCGTGACGCCATCATAGCCGGGATAATCCAGGTCGACACCGATAGCGCCCGGAAGCGCGGTCTTCTTGTCCGGGTTGTCGTACCCAGAAAAACCGACGTCCAATATGAGCGTCCCGCTGCAATATCGAGCCAGGAAGCCAGACCGCAGCCTTTTCAAGTAAGAACGACCAGCCTCACCGGGCGGAGCGTAGTCCTCGGGATACGGTCCAACGGATGTCAGTTCCTCGTTCGACGCTGATGATCCCGACACATTGCGAAGGGCGCTAAGATCGACCAGCGCCTTGCGCCTCATACGTTCCAGATATTCTTCGGACGATGAGAAGATCCGGACGAGTTCTTCCGGCAACATGCCTCCCTGCAGCTCGCCGCTGTAATGTGAAAAGCCGCCCTCGTCCGGCTCTCTCGCCAGGAAGATGCGGTATAGTGCGGTGACAAAGCCTTCCACGGCCTCGGGGGCCAACGAACGGCTTAGGGTGAGTTGGTCACTCATCGGGAATGAACCTCCGTTTTTGAGTCTGATCGGTCATAGCCGACGGTTGTGCGCAGTCCCGCAATCTGATCGTGCAACGCTAGCGCCGTTGTCCGCGCTTCGTCATTATCGATCTCAGCTTGTCTCGCCAGGCGAGACTGCTCACCTTTGATCTGTTTGATCGCCGCGTCAGTGGTCGCCAACTGACCAGTGTGTTGCTCGATGATCTTACCACCCGAGCGCATTAGCCGCGCATGCACGCTCACTGCTTTTTCAAGGTCGTCAATCCGACGCTCTCTCGCGCGGCGATCCTCGCGAAGCTGATTCAATTCCGCCGTCAGATAATCGACTTTGTAGGCGGTGGAGCGAAGGTCGGCGGACAAGCGCCGGTTCTCGTCTTGAAGCCCCCTTATCTGATCGATGACGCCTTTCTGGAGGTCGTTATGCTGCCGGAAATCGGCGTCCAAACGGCGAACCTCTTGGCGAATATCGCTTAGGCCGAATCCATCTAGAAAACTCATCTCTTCAAGCTGCTCCAACATGCAATGTCATTTGCTCGCCGCGCGCACCATTTAAAATGCGCCGGATAATCGCGGCGACTTCCTCTGGCATAATTTCGCGGAGGCAGGCCTTGTCATAGCGACACGACATGTTGTGATCGAGGTGGCACGGCGAGCAGCCAATCGTCCGCGTGATCACGAACACATTCGGACCAAGAGGCCGCCATTCGGACCGCTGGTGCGAGCCGCCGAAAAGGCAGATCGTGGGGACACCGTACATCGCAGCCAAATGAGCAATTCCCGAATTGTTGCCAATCACGCAGGTCGCCGATTTGAGGCGCGTCAATACCTCGTCCCACGCGAACATGCCGCAGGTGTTCAACACACGATCGGCCGGCAGCGTTCGGACGATTTCATCGGCACGTTCACGTTGATCAGGTGCACCGACTATCAACACGCATTCTTTCTCGTCCAGAGCCGGAAGCAGAAACTCGATAAGCTTCGAATAGTGCGCGGCTGGCCAGTCTCTGATGAGGCTGTTGGAAAAAGGCGAAACGACGATCGTCATGCTGTAGGGGAAATCTCGGTGAGAAGACCCTGCTCAATCCGCATGGAGACGAGTTCGATCAACAACAATTGATATTCCGACTGATGCAGGACGCTGTTGGCGCCCTCGCGCACAAGCCTTCCACCATAAAAGTTGAACCCCATCGGCGCACCCTGCTCAGGCTCGAAAATCCTGAACTCGAATAACGTCTTAGCTTCGGAAACCTGAAACGATATCTTCGGGTCAGATCGAGCCGATATTGTCTTCGCGATGTGCCGTTCACAGTTGAACGCGACGTCGACTAGAAGGAAGCCGTCGTGCGGTTCGTCGAAGTCAATGTAGGGCTCGAAGAAGTAGCGCCCCGGCGCAAGGCGCAGGTATGGTCCCCATACTACGGCGCCCAGGCGGGAGCTCACGTCACTCAAAGCGCAGTGGATCCTGAATGGCGTACGCGAGCAGAACGATTGCGCGGAAAAGGCTCCCGGATTTATGATGTCTTCCCTCGCGGTTTCCGGCTCGTGCCGACTGAGGTCGATGGGAAGGAAGATGTCGAGAAAAGGGAATTGAGCGCGGGTCCCAAGCCCGGCGCGGACGGAAGCATCGACGTGCTTCAAAAAGAACCTTGTGTCCGGATCCGTTCGGAGATCGATCGCAAGATCATAGGCAGCATCGATGGCCTTAGCGAAGGCGGAGGCCCTCCCCGCCAGGTCGACGGTCTCCAGGCTCGAGTTTCGCGGGAAAGCATCGAATAAAATTATCTCGTCGGCCACCCCGCTCTCGCGCGCCAGTCGTTCGTTCCACGATCCGACGACCAAGGTAAGGTGCGCATTCGGAAATTTGCGGCGGACCAGCTGAAGCGCCGGCATGCCCATGATGAAGTCGCCCAGATGATCGAGCTTGAGGAGCAAGATGCGATCGACTGCCCTCGGGACCATGGTTTCAAGGCGGGTTCGCCGCGGCTCGAAATCGCGGTCAATGAGCACCGCCTCTCCCACATCCGCGGAAGGTGAATCAGCGTTTGATGGACGGACGAATTCGGATTTTTTTACGACTGCGATCACTTCGTCGTGATCGTTGCTGAGCGACAGATGGCGAAGGGTGAAGCTATCCCCGCCTAGCGATTGTTCGAGGGCAGCAAGAAGTGATTCCGGAGTGTAGCTATTCTGGATCTTGGACGTGCTTCGTTTCTTTGAGGCCAACGAATTGATTGCGGGTACCGTGACCACAAGGTGCCCACCCGGCCGCACCAAGCCGAACCACCTTCGCAAGGTTTGCCGGTAATCGGCTTCGTTCTGAAGAAGGCCTCGAGATACGATTGCCGGATGCAACGACACTGATTCTGCCGAAACCGAGCGATTCACTTCTAGAAGAGATGCCCCTGCTTCGGCGACGTCGGCCAAACCGCGCAACCCGCCCAAGAACTCATCGACCCATTCCGCCGGTACTTCGTGTGTGCCTGGCGTGCGTTCAGGCAGGTCGACAGGTAGCCGCTCGGGCATCTTACTCAAACAGGCGCTCCGCTTTCAAACGCTTCTCCGAAGGGCTCACGCTCATGAATTATTCTTCTAATTTCGAAACTAGCTAAATCACTGCGCACGGATCTGTGCAAGCCGGGACTTCCGCGTCATCGTTGTGACAACGTCGGCCAGGATCTTTGCATCGCTCGAATTGGGCGCGATGAGGAAATTGTCGGCGACCCCAGCCGCCAGGCCCGCTTCGATATCGCTCGGCTTGTCGCCAAGCAGGATCGAAGCGTCCAAATCGATCTGCAAATCCTTGGCTGCCTGCAAGATCATGCCTGGAGCCGGCTTCCTGCAATCACAGGTCGTCGCAAGTTGTTTGACCGTCCCGCCGGGAAAATGAGGACAGTGATAAATGGCTGTCAGGCTGATGCCCTCGTCCGAAAGGCATCTTTTCATCCGCGTTTCGACGGCAGCATAGTCGTCTTGCGTGAAATAACCACGCGCGATCCCTGATTGGTTGGTGATCACGACAAGCAGATAGCCCAGGGACTGGGCAGCCATCATCACTTGCGCGATCCCGGGGAGTAGCTTGAAGTCTGCCGGATTTCCGACGTACCCGCTGTCGCGATTGATCACGCCATCGCGATCAAGAAACAACGCTTGATTCACGTCGCAATGCTCGGTCCATTGTGGCGGATCCGCTCCAACAGTTTCGTACTTGAATATCCTCGCATGAAAGACAGGTTCTGAACGATACCGCCCCAGCTTCTCATCAAATCCGCTTCGTGCAGCTGATGTACGTCATAGTCACCGCCTTTCACGTAAATGTCGGGGCGGACCTGTTCCATCAGGGCAAACGGGGTGGGCTCGTCAAACAAGGCGACGTAAGTCACGGACTGCAAAGCTGCCAAAATCAGCGCTCGATCATTTTGCGGATTTATCGGTCGATCTGGCGCCTTGTTCAAAAGCCGTGTCGAAGCATCGCTGTTCAAGCCGACGAACAGCGCCGCTCCAAGTGAGCGCGCTTCCTCGAGGTAAAGCACATGCCCAGGGTGGACGAGATCGAATACGCCATTGGTGAAAACCAGAGGTCGAGGAACGTTCGTGGCGATTTCGGCCACGCGCTCTCGGGGAATAATTTTGTCCGACAGGGTCACTGTTCTACTAGCTCGGCGCGTTTCTCCAGCACTTCATCAAGCGTCGCCACCGAGGTTCCAAGCCTGCTGACCACGATGCCGGCGGCGGCGTTGGCAAAGTCGATCGCGCGCTCCCAAGGCTCACCGATCCCGCGCGCCACGGCAAGCGCGGCTACCACTGTATCGCCAGCACCCGAGACGTCGTAGACTTCCTTGGCTTGAGCGGTCCGGTGCAACCGATCACCCTCCCGAAACAGGCGAAGTCCCTGCTCACTCATCGTCAGCAGCAGGGCGTCGAGATCAAGGTCAGCCCGAACACTTTCCGCCTTGCCGTTCATCTCCTCGTCGCTCTCCCAGCCACCGACGACTTCCGCCAGCTCCGATCGATTGGGAGTAAGGATATTCGCACCTGCATAGCGAGCAAAGCTGCGTCCTTTGGGATCTACGACCGACAGCTTCCCACTCTGTCTGGTAAGCTGAAGCAACTCCTGAACCCGTTCGAGGGCACCTTTTCGGTAATCCGAAAAAATGACCACGTCATGGTCCTCGAGGCATTGAGAAAAATGCGATCGTTTCGATTCAAGTGCGTGATTGGACGGCGTGTTTTCAAAGTCGATGCGCAGCATCTGCTGTTGATGACCGATGACCCGTAGCTTGAGGGTCGTACGGATACCCGGGTCCTCCTCCAGCCGGTGACCAACGCCGTCCTGGTCGAGAACTTTTCGAAGACGGTTGGCGGTGTCGTCCGCACCAACTACCGACAACAAAGTCGCTTTCGCTCCGAGCGCAGCAATATTGCGCGCGACGTTCGCGGCGCCGCCGGCACGCTCGTCAGCGCGCTCGACCTTGACGATGGGCACCGGAGCCTCGGGTGAGATTCGGCTGACGTCGCCAAACCAATATTGGTCCAGCATTACATCGCCAACAATCAGAACCTTGAGATCGGTGATCCGCTCACGCATCATGTTCGAAAGCTTCGTCCAACTGCGCGCAGATTGCATGATATGACAGCAGGTGCGCCGTCTGGATCTGATCAGTGTGTTGTAGCGGAACCGTCATTGCATAGTCGCTGAGTGGCAAGAGGCGGCCTCCGTCCCTGCCAAGCAAGCCCACAGTAATCGCGCCTTTCGCTCGAGCCGCTTCAAAGGCGCGTACAACGTTAGGGGAATTGCCAGAAGTCGATATGCCCCAGACAACATCCCCTTCGTTTGCGAGCGCCTCGACCTGCCGGCTGAAGACGGTTTCATAAGTGTAATCGTTGCTCCATGCCGTCAGGATGGACGTGTCCGTGGTGAGCGCAACTGCCGGTAAGCCCCGTCTTTCCAGTTTATACCGGCCGATGAGTTCCGCAGCGATGTGCTGCGCGTCAGCGGCGGAGCCGCCGTTTCCCATGATCAGCAATTTGCGACCGCTACGAAACGCGGAGATGATGACGTCGGCAGCGCGCGCGACGCTATCGAGATAAGCACGATCGATAGCCTGTCCCAGAGCTTCCAGCGTCGATTTCACCCCTGTCGCGATCGCCTCGCCTGAACTCATACTCACGAAACCGTCCTTCTTTTTGCAATCTTGTTTTGTCGGCCAACTTGGCCCGTCAGACTTTCAGGGGCGATTACGTCGAAGTCTGCACGCCCGCCATGTTCTTCCACGAGCACCGCCAAATTTGCGCCGCATCTGATTCTGCGAAGTCTCGGAGGTCCGAACACCGCTACCCATTGCAGAAGTCGGGAGCAGTCGTCTTCGGCGCAGATGATCGCGTCGAAATTCGCGATGGTGAAAAGATATGCGGCAAGTGCCCTGCTACTTTCCTCCTCAGCCTCCGGGGCCGGAAGGTTCTTGAAGGACGGCGCGGCCAGAAGAGTGCGAACACCAAGCTCGCGCCAGGTCATTAGCAGGTTCCACTGAGCCGAAGTACGATTGAGATAGGCATGCAGGCCGCAATAAACGTCGCCGGCGACGGGGAATACGACATGTTCTGACCGATCATTGGTTGCAAGCGAATCGGTCAAATTCTCGAGATCAACGAAATAAAATTCCCGATCCTCCGGTCCCGAAGCGATCAGCTTTACGCGACCTCGTGCGGTATCGCTTAAGCATTCAATCGCATTCCGAACTTCGAGATGCCGCTGATTGGAACGCGCAGCGACATCAAGTTCAAGCAGACCTGATACGTCTACGTAGAACAGCCGGTCTTGAGCCGACCGTTCGGGAAAATTGGTCGCGATCGCCGTGCCAAGAGCTGCCAGCTGCTTGTCATCGAACTCGGTAATCCGATCCTCGAATTTTGCCTTGTTGATCGCATCGGTGAGCGGCTTGATGACCGAAGAGGGGTCAGCGGCAGTTATCCTGGAATAATCTGCAACCAGTGACGACCCCGAGATCGCGCTGAGAACAGCACGCTGAATCGCATCCACAGAGATGTCATTCAGGCAGAACATGTTGAACGGACAGCTGGGACGATCGGGAAGGTGACAAGGCGCACAGACCGCGTCCACGGTGATGACCGCAGAGTCACCGAACGGCGGACCCCACTGCTCAGGCACTTCGTGCCCGCTGTAGATCCCAAGAGTTTTGCAGCCAGCGTAGCCTGCCAGATGAACCCCGAACGAATTATTTCCGACGCAGACCTGATTCGCGGAAAGCGATGAATAAAGCTGCTGGAAATTGAGGCCAACGCGATAGTTGATCTTCGAGGACTGACCAAAGTCGAAGATCTGCAGGTCTTCTAACTTTGCAGCGTATATGTTGATGTTCGTGACGGAGTCCTGATTAGCCAGGAACCGCACCAACTGTTCGAAATAGCCCGTGTCCCATTGCCGCGCGTCTAGGCCAACGCGCGGAAACACGGCAACCGCTCCTTGTTCCCGCGTTAACCGTGGCCCGAGTTCCGGCAGCGCAACATAATCACGCGGATCGAAGGGCAGTGCATCGACGATCTTGAGCATTTGGGCACATATGTGCGTCTCATCGAACAAGCTGCGAATACCTGGCTCGTCGGGGAATATCTTGAGCGGTTCCGTCAGCAACTGATCAATCTTCTGATCACCGACGCGGTAGCCGAAATATTTACCGGCCTTGAGCCTGGTCAAAATAAACCTGGTGTCCGGCTGTCGACGAAAATCGATCGCGAAATCATAATAGGGCATGCGATCGAGCATGGCGTCGAAAGCTTCGTCATCCAGCGCCGGCCGAGCCGCTGACTGGCCTTTGTAGAAATCCAGGCAAAACACGCTGTCGAATAATTTTGACGCTTCGGCCGCTGCTCGGTTCCAACTTCCAACCAAGGCGTGGATTTCTGCGTCGGGATAGCGTGCGCGGAGTTTCGACAAAGCGGGCAGCGCCAAGAGAAAGTCGCCGTTATGATCGAGCTTCATCGCGAGTATGCGAAGCGGTCGCGGCTCGAACTGACTCGTCCGGAAGATCACTGCTTGCCGTTGCCGGTCCACACGGTCTCTGCGCCCGAACCGGCTTTCGAGGGCGTTGAGCGCGGTCCTCGCGCTCGCCTGCCAGGTTAGCTGAGAAGCCCTCGCGAGCCCCTTTTCGACCAGCCTCTGGCGAAAATCAGGATCGTTGAGGGCCTGCGCTATCTTCGCTGCAATGGACGGCGCGGATGTCGGGTCGAATAACGCTTCTTCATTATCGACGAGTTCCGGCAGGCTGGTCCGGTCGGAAACGATCGTTGGAGTGCCGCAAGCCATGGCCTCCAGCGGAGGCAGGCCCAGGCCCTCCCGCAGTGATGGGAACACGAATAGGTCGGCCAAGACATTCAAGATGACCAGGTCTTCATGCGGAACGAAGCCGACGACCTTGACCATCTGCAGGCTTTGCGCATCGCGCGCCATTGACCGGATAGCTTCGGCCTGTCCCGGGTATCGTTTACCAACAACTACAAGCTCGAAGTTTTCCTTCATTCGAGCAGGAAGGAGAGACAGGGCCTCGATTAGCTTAGAAAGATTCTTATTCTTCTCAACACCGCCCGTGTACAGCAAAAACGGTTTATTTATCCCATACTTGGATAAGACCAGCGACCGCTCTGTGGCGTCCACATCCCTTTTCACGTAATTTGGATTAACGCCGCCTAGGATGCTGACGACTTGATCGGACGGATACGACAGCTGCCCAATGGCTTCGCTGCCACTACTTTCGGAGATGGCGAGCAGCAGATCGCACCGGCGAAGTTGGGAAATACGATGGCGATACCATCGACGATGCATGACCTCTGTTTTGAAGTGTTCGTCCGGCAGGATCAGCGGCGTGAAATCGTAAAATATCGCGGCCGTTCGAAGATCCCTCACATGTTCGCCGACCGTGATGACCGCATCGTCACCGAGACCTTCGAACATGCTTGTGAGCAACACGACGTCGGGATCCAGCGAGCGCAGATAATATTCGCGAATGATCTGCGCAGTCTCGCGAAGACTCCCCTCTTCGGAAGAGAAGCGCTCCGGCTCGCCCGGCGCATACCACACGCGAATATTGCTTTGCGGAAGAATGCCGTCGAAGCTTGCGCGGATCGGTTCGATCGTATCCGAGAAATAGCCGTTGAGAACCAAGTAAAATTCGTGGGCAGATCCTTCGGCGATCATCGCCTTCACAAGGTCGGTGGCATAATGACCGATCCCGCGAAACCGACTGCCTGTCTGAGCAGCCTGGAGGTCGATAACGATACGCATATTGTCTCCAGTAAACTCAGAAGCGCAGTTTAGTCAGGATGCTTTTAGCTGAGGCGGCGAGATCGTTGGCCCGCACCTCGTCAACCTTTCGACTTCGAAGCACCGGTGTTTGAAGCTCTTCGCGTCCAGCCGCGTCGCGCCTCACTTTTACCTGCCGGCCCGACTGCGGCCGCTCTCCAAATTCCGAGACTAGCTCCTTCAGCTGGTCCTGCTGGAGAAGAAATTTCTCGAGTGACTTCTCAATTTGTCGATTTTGGCTTGCTACATTATTCTGCAAAGCCCTTGCCCGCCGCAATGAGCCCGTCCGGCCTACCTCTGGATCGGTGAGTGCGAGCTTCCAACCGCCGATACGGCGAGAAGCCTTCAACCGCTCCAGTGCTTCGCGCAACCCCGGAAGCTGATCCCAGTTGCTGCGAGCCTCAGTCGACTTCGACAGCTGCGAGATGACGGACAAACGGCCGTGTCCAATACGAAGCCGCGAAACATAATACTTCAGTCCGACTTTGTCCGGCTTCCGACCTAGAACAAGCGCGTAGGCCTCTTCGACAAAGGCCTCGTCGTGCAGACGCATTAGTTCCGTGTAGTCTGTGACTCGCTTACTCACCCGACTCCCCAACATTGATCGCGACCGCCTGACGGCGTCCGCTCGTGACCGTGTATCACCACGCTTTCAACCTGAACCGCTCGATTTTGATGTGCGCGCGATCAAACGCCCATAGCTTGCGGTTGGTTTGACAGGTCAAATCCGCCCAAATCCAATTGATTGCGTGGCCTGTCGACGCCCATTTCCTCCACCAGCTTATCAACGCAGGTCTTCCACGTGGGCAGAGACGCAGACACGCTCGATGCTCGGTCCCCTCGCGCGATCGCGATCCGAATTTCGTTCGCCAACGACGGAGGTCGATCGTCTTCAAAGTATGAAACGTTCGGAAGACGCTGTTCACGAAATACGCGGAGATCGCGAGCGATCACCCGGCGACCGTGCAAGGCAGCCTCGATTAACGGGAAGCCAAAACCTTCCGCTCGCGACGCGACCAGAACAACTGCCGCCGCTTCGTAAAGCTGGCAAAGGGCCTGATCGCTCGCATTGTCGAGCCAGTGCAAACGCGACCCGTTCTCGGGGTGCTCACGTATATATTTTTGCAGAGCTTCCGTTTTCCAGCCGCCCTTTCCGACGATTATCAGCGCCGGCGCGTTCGCCCCATCCTGCTTCCACAACTCCTCAAACGCTGCAAGAGCGGCTTCATAACCTTTCCGAGGCTCGATCGTCCCAACCATCAGCACTGATGGATAGTCGGCGACTTTCCGCAGAACTTCGATCACATGGTCCGACAGGCCTGTCGACGGTCTGCTCGCCGCAAGATCAGCGCCAAGAAAGGTTCGGTGGATTTTCGGACCGCCAACCAAGCGGCGTCGCACCTCGTCGGCAACAGTGTCGGAGATACAGAAAATCCGGTCGAACTCGTTGCTGACCAGATCAAACCACCGGGTAAAGTTGCGTGAAGCAGCCGACGTGAACCATTGAGGGTGCGTCAGCGGGAGCAAGTCGTAGATAAAGACCGAAAGCTGCGCCCCGGCTTCGCGCCACGATTCCAATTGCTGGCGGTACTTCGGCAGCAGATGTGCCGCTAGGTCCAACCCCAAAAACTGGTCAGAGAGGCCCATGCTGACGGGGAGCAACTTATTTGGTCGATGTGGGACTTCAAGAAAGTCGAGCGGGGCATAGCAATAACCATGCTCGTTGGTGGCGAAGACGGGCAGGGCTGAAAAGCTTGTCCCGCTTCTTGCGGCAAGCTCCGACCAGACGGCCCTGACTACTCGCTGGATGCCCGTCCGAGCGTCGTGACGACAAATGGCTGAGACATCTACGAATATTCTCGGCTGCGGCCTCAGCTGAAAATCTATGAAACGGCTGTTGTTACGCCGTAGCCAGGCGCGCCGGGCACGCGCCTCTGCGGTAGACTTGATGAATTTCACGCGGCCAACGCAGCCTCGGCCTGATAGAAGCTGAACGCATCGTCGATATCGTCAAAATGATGCAATTCGCCGCTCGAAAGAACCGCGGCACGCGTGCAATGCTCCCTTATGTAGCTCGCATGGTGAGACACGATAATCATTGCCCGCTCACCACGCTTCACGAAGAGCTCATGGGCGCATTTTTCATGAAATCGGGTGTCCCCAACTGCCACGATCTCATCAATCAGAAAGCAGTCGAATTCGATAACCATTGAGATCGCGAATGCGAGACGCGCCCGCATACCCGATGAATAAGATTTGACCGGCTCGCGAAGATACACGCCAAGTTCGGAAAAGCCTTCCACGAACTCGATTTTGTCTTCGGGATCAACGCCGTAGATCCGGCAGATGAAGCGAAGATTATCGAGACCAGTCAGCGAGCCCTGGAACGCTCCTCCAAACGCCAAAGGCCATGAAACGCTCATGTGACGCTCGACGTGGCCGCTTGTAGGGAATTCGGCCCCGCTGATGAGGCGTATCAGCGTCGATTTGCCGGCGCCATTGCGACCAAGGATCCCGATCCGCTCACCCGCTTCGACCGTCAGATCGACGTCACGAAGAACATGAACAGGGCCACTTCGTGTCGGGTAAATCTTGTTCACCCCCGCCAGCTGGATCATTCGGGCACAACCACGCGGCTGACGCGAGCCACTTGCGACAGTGCGAGAATGGTGATCGCGGTATTGATGATGGCCATATAGCTCATGTCATAATGGCTCACGACAGCGGACCCGAAATAGCCTTCCCGGATATATTCAACGCCATGAACCATCGGCAACAAGAGCACGAAATGCTGTCCGGCCGGCGGCAAGGCATCGACGATGAACGCGGCGCCCGATAGCGGGAAGAGTATATAAGAAATTGGATGCCATAGCTTTTCGACGGTTTCGGAGGTCTCCGATAATGCTCCCAGAAGTAAAGCGGTCGCCGCGCCGAACCAGGCGAGCATGAGCCAGCCGAACGCGATTTGCAGAACGTCCTCTGGCGGGCCGAGCCAACCGATAAAGGTGAAAAACAGCACCAGGAACACAAAGGACATCGTCGCCCCCGCACCTTCCAGGATGAGACGCGCGCAATAGATGTCGATGGGCCTGACGTTGCGATGATAAAGCAGGGACAGGTTTGGCGTGAGCGCCCCTATGCACCGGGCTGGCATGTTTCGCCAAAGCAGCACGCTGGAATAGCCAGTGACCGCAAAGGCCACGATCGGAAGATTTGATCCGTGCAAGGCTTTTGAAGCCGTCCAAAGCGCTGTCACGCCGAGCGTGAACATCATCGGCTCCACGAACAGCCACAAAAAGCCGATGTTGTGCCGCCCGAAGCGGGTCATCATCTCACGCAGGACCAGTGCCCAAATTACGCGCCGCTCGACGCGCCACGATTCAAGCAGGCTTACCCCGGTACTATGTCGCTCAGTATTCATTAGCCGTGATGTTCCCGCACTCCAGCGAGCAGCATCTTCATGATCGCCCAGGCAACCAGCCCCAGCACGAAAGTTGCAAAAATTCCGCGCAAGCGTCGAGGTTCCAGCGCCTCGTCAGGAATGCTTGGTTGAGCGATACGCTCGACGTAGGCCTGCTTACGCCTTGCCTCGGCGCGCGCATCCTGGAGGGACGCCATCGCCGCTGCCAATCGCTTGTCCGCAAAGTCGCGCTCAAGCTGAAGCCGCTGGTAACGAGCAGCAGTGGCGGAAAGTGACCGACGGTTGCCGGCCACCAGGCCTAGCTGCCGATTGATTTCCCGAGAAAGGCCCGCCACCCGCACCCGCAAGATCGGTATCTGTGGGTTCTCGGGCGCCATCGCCTGTAGCTGCAGAATCTGCATCCGCGCACCAATCAATTCGTCTTGGAGCTTGGAGATCATCTGCAGCTGGACTGCCGCCTGCTTCTCGGGGTCGATGATGCCACTAGCGTTGCGGAATTGAGCGAGCTCCTGCGCGGCGCCTTGCGAAGCACGTTGCGCATCTTCGACCTCACGCTCGGACAAGGAGACAACGTCCGACCTTCCGCGCCGATTGAGCCGGTTGACGGTATCTTCCGCCAGGGCAAGCAGCTGTTGATTGAAGCGCTGAGCATCCCCCGGCGTATATGCCCGCACAGTCAGCGCCGTTATGCCGGATGTCGTGTCGTATTCGACCTGAACCTTTTTTCGGAAGTAGCTAAAAAGATCCTCGAAGGATCCATCCACTCCGAGCGGGTTGAACCGATCGACAATCGAAATTGCGCCATTCCCATAGGCGCGCGCGACAGCTTGGTCGCGGTTGAGAGCACGCAACGCATCGCGGGACTGGATGTATTCATCGGCAGCGTAGATCTCGTCACCGGCGTTCGAAAATCCGGCAGCAGACTTCAAAAGAATACCCAAGCCCGAAGCTGATGGCTTATCGGGACTACGTACAACGAAGCGAGATTCTGAAACGTAGACGTTCGACGCCATCAGACCGAAGTAGATGATCGCTACCGACGTCGGAATTATGACCGCGACGAGAAGCAGCCAATCTACCCTTGGAAGCTGCTTGCGACTGCGCAACGAGTCTACCGACTCTTTCAAACCTGAAACCTGATACACGTTTATAGAGGCCTCTTTAGAACCAGCTATGCCACATGATGATCTTCCGCGTTAGCCTTGCACGCCAGACCGCCTTGCCGAACATTCATCCACGATGGGATCGCGTATCGTACATGCAAAATGTCGTGAACGCGCAAGAATTTAGGCGTAGCCCCCTTTGCCGCCAGCACATGGTTCGTCAAGCGATGCAGGGCAACCAGGGCAAATAGTCCCATGTTGCGCGCCAGCAACACCATGCGTCGAATTTCTGCCTGCACGCGGAACCGACGGCCCAATCCTGCGTCTCGTGCCCCGTGGGTGGTGTTTGGTAAGCGCCTCGCTTAGGGAGGAATTGGGTGCCCTTGGTGCCAAAAATTCGACCGACGGTGTCGGTTTCGCTTTTGCAACAAAAGCGTTGCTGCTAATGAACTGGGAGGTCACTTCTAAATCAACTTGAAGGCTCGCATTGAATACGCATTAAGTTCTTATTTACTTCACAACAACAAAAGTCAGTTCAGTAGAAAGGGGTTACATATGAAGCTATTGCATACGGGCGTAGTTTCGGCGCTTGCAGTAGTGCTCGGCGTCACGGCTACTCAGGCAAATGCACAGTCTCTTCGCGGCTTCCGCGCAGAAGGCCAGGTTGGCATCACCAGCTTCCATTCGGAAGGCAACCACAAGTCGAAGATCGGCTGGGGCGCGGCGGCTGGGGTCGACGCTTACCTCGCAGACTCGTTCGTCCTTGGTGTCGAAGGTACCTATTGGGACTCGCGTCCTGAAAATGTCGGCATCGACGGTCCGGGCGAAGCCCGCCACAAGATGTTTCAGGAATGGGGCCTTGGCCTTCGCGCTGGCGTGATGGTTACTCCGTCGACGCTCGTTTACGGTAAAGTCGCTTACGTTCGCGACGAGCAGCGTAAGGAATTTGTTCCCTACGTTGCCGGAACGACACGGCTTGGTGGCGCGGTTACGCCGGGCTACTATTACGACCACTATCACGCGAGTGGCATTCAGTGGGGTGGCGGCATCGAGCAGCTCTTCACGAACAATCTCTACGTGAAGGCTGAGGGCCGTTATTCGGACTACAAGCGTCACACGCATGCTCTCACCGGCCTGATCGGTGTTGGTCTGCTGTTCGGCTCGACCCCGGCTGAAGCGGCTCCGCCGCCGCCGCCGCCGCCGCCGCCTCCGCCGCCGCCGGCGACGCAGACGTGCCCGGATGGTTCGGTGATCGACGCGACGGCAACCTGCCCGCCGCCGCCGCCACCGCCTCCCCCGCCGCCGCCTCCGGCGCAGCGTGGTGAACGCGGCTAACTCGTTAGAGTTGGCAAGAAATTGGGGCGGGCCTTCGGGTCCGCCTCTTTTTTATGCGAGCAATGCTAGGATGCTTCGGCTGAAAGCGCTTGAATGACGGTCCGCAAAGACGTTTCCCATTCGGGCATCCCAAACCCGAAATCGTCGCGAAATTTGTTAGAACAGAGAATCGATCTTTGAGGCCGGCGGGCGCGGGTTGGCCATTCATCCGTTGCGATCGGATCGACGGAAACGCTGGGCAATCCAATGGCCGCGCACTGCGCCATTATCTCCCGCGCGAATTCAAACCAGCTCGCCGAGCCGGTTCCAACCAGGTGGTAGGTCTTGCCCCACGCTTCAGAGCGGATCATCCGCAGCAATCCTTCTGCAATGTCCAGGGCCGAAGTCGGATTTCCAAGCTGATCGGCGACGACGCGCAAACGATCGCGGACTTTAGCTGCATTCATGATCGACTTGACGAAATTCTGTCCGAAAGGGCTGTAAACCCACGCTGTCCGGACGATGAAGTGTTCTGGGTTGGCCGCCCTCACCCGCTGCTCTCCCTCCAGCTTGCTCTCCCCGTAGGCCCCAAGAGCCCTCGTAGGATCGTCTTCAAGGTAGGGTCTCGTCTGTTGACCGTCGAAAACATAATCCGTTGAGATTTGGATCACACGGGCCCCAGCGATGGCGGAGGCGGCGGCAACGGCTTCCGCGCCAAGAGCGTTGATTTGAAAGGCGAGGTCCGGTTCGTCCTCTGCACGATCGACGGCAGTATAGGCGGCCGCATTGATGACGACGTCTGGAGCCGCCTCGACGATCGTCGCTCGAACGGTCTCAGGGTTCCCAAGGTCAAAGGTCGGTCGACCGGCGAAAACCAGTTCGAGATCCTCACGATCAATTGCCAGCGTTCGAATGCTCTGAGCGATTTGCCCCTCACTGCCGGTGATGAGGACTTTCATCGGCGTCTGCACTTTATCTTGGCCCAGTAGGTATGGATCCCACTCAATCCTCATGTCCCGAGCGCCACAGCGCCCCAGCCAGCGGCTCGAGCAGGTATTGCAGGGCCGTGCGCTTACGAACCGTCAGCACCGCTTCGATAGGAAGGCCGGGGCGCAATTCGCCATTGCCTAGCACCGAGCGAACGCGGTTAAGCTCCGCCTCCGGGACGACGAGCTCGACGCGGAAGTAGGAGCGGCCCGTCTTCTCGTCCGTGAAACTGTCGGCCGAAACCGTGCGCACCGAGCCCGTGATCAAAGGAAGCGTCCGGTTGTGCACGCTAGCGAAGCGGATCTGGGCCTTCTGCCCCTCGTAAACGTCATCGGCGTCCGTCGGGCTGAGTTGGGCCTGGATGACAAGTTCCTTGCCGTCCGGGACGATGTCCATCAGCTTCTGGCCAGGCGATACAACGCCGCCGACAGTGAAGACTTGCAGCCCTACCACCTGGCCCGTGGCCGGCGCCCGGACCTGCGAATGCTGGAGCTGCTCGCGTGTTGCCACCAGCTTCGGAAGCGTTTCGGACAGCTTGCTCTGCGTGTCCTTCAGATCGTTTTCGATTTGCGTCAGGCGGTCGCTGCTGACGCTTAAGGACTGCATCCGCGTTTCGCCGATGCCCTGCCCTGCTCGCGCATATTCCGCCACCATTTGCGCTTCCTGGCCCTGCAGCTCAGCCTGAGCGCGCTCCAGTGCCCGCACGCGGTTCATCGACGCGAACCCCTTTTCGGCGACGGATTTTAAGCCGGCCAGTTCTTCGGCAATCAGCCTCTGCTGCTCCCGCAGGGACTGGCGCTGCTTAACATAGCCGCCTTGCTGTTCGCCAAGCTGCTTGGCACGCTGGCCGAGCACCGACTGCTGCGCGGACACCGATCCTGAACGGGCGCGCATTTCCGATCGCTGCATCGCCAGGACCTGCATGGCCATATCGCGATCCTGAGGATTTAGGGACGAAAATTCCGGGGGCGCGGCGAAGTCGCGCTGCCCCGTCCGCTCAGCCATCAGCCGGGCGCGCTGCGCCAGCAAGGTCAGATAGTCGCTGGTTAAGGCGCGCTCGGATGCTTTCAGTTCCGGCGCCGAGAGTTCGATCAGCACATCGCCTGCTTTCACGTGCTGGCCTTCCCGCACATTGATGGCGGTGATCACGCCACCGTCGCGATGCTGCACGCTCTGCCGGTTTCCGGCGACTGCGATTTGTCCCACCGCCGTTACGCCCGCATCGAGCGGAACAAGAGCAGCCCAGCCGAGGAATATGACGAAGAAAGCCACGGCAATGATGGTGCCGAGGCGGATGTCGCGGCTGGGATCGCCCCCGATTGTCTCCGGACCAGCAGGAAGGATGAGGGTCTCACTCACGCGGCATTCTCCGCCTTCGACTTCTGCGGTGCGGCCAAGCGGCGAACGATAGCGCCCGACGGGCCCATCATCTGCGGCCGACCTTCTTCAAGGACGAGCAGATCGTCGGCGGCTTCGACGACCGACCGGCGATGGGCGATGACGATGACGGTCGCGCCTCGTGCCTTCGCGCGGGTCAGCGCGCTGATCAGCGCGGTCTCCCCCGCATTGTCGAGAAAAGCATTGGGTTCGTCGAGGACGAGCACGGTGGGAACGCCATACAAAGCGCGCGCGAGGGCAATGCGCTGCGCCTGTCCCAGCGACAGCCCCGCCCCCATCAGGCCTAGCCGCGCCTCGTAAGCGCCAGGCAGTTGCAGGATGAGTTCGTGCACGCCGGCTTCCTTCGCGGCCTCTATCACCGCCGCATCGACCGCCGAGGCTTCTTCTGCAGTTGCGGGCCGAGCAAAGCGCGAGATGTTTTCCTTGATCGTCCCTTCGAATAAGGACGGTTCCTGGGACATGTAGCCAATGAAACGACCAAGCTCGGACGGGTCCCAATCGGTTAGGCGCGCGCTGTCCAGCCTCACGGCTCCCAGCGCCGGTTGGATGGCACCGACGAGCACCTTCCCCAGAGTCGATTTGCCCGAGCCGTTCGCACCGATGATTCCCAGGATTTTCCCCGGACCGGCGCGGAACGACAGGCCGATGAGGATGGTCCGCCCGTCGCCGCCGCGCACGCCCACATTTTCGACCTCGATATGCCCTTCAGGCCGCGGGAGTGCCGTGTAAGCGCGCTGATTATCGAGGTGGGAAAGCACGTCTGACAGCCGATGCACCGCGGCGCGGACTGTCGCCAGGGCTGACCAGCCCCCGATAATGGCTTCGATCGGCGCCAATGCGCGGCTGAGCAGGATCGAAGAGGCGATGATCGCACCCGCGGAAATATAGCCGGCGATGGCCAACAACGCGCCAAGCCCCAGCGCGGCCGATTGCACAAACATGCGGAAGAACTTGCTGGTCGCGGTCAGTCGACCGCCGACAAGTTGTGCATCGACCATATGCGCGAGCGCAATGCGCCGCCGGTCCAGCTGGCGCGCGACCATGGCGCCCGTCATTCCGAGGCCGCGAACCGTTGAACCCTGCATAGCTGCCGCCTGCTGTGTATTTTGCGCGGCGGCCATCGCGGTTGTGGCGATTTCCATTTTCGCCTGCGTTGCCCGTTGGTTCGACCAGGCGAGTGTCACCAGCAGAATGGCCGAGACCACCGCCATGACACCGATCCAGAAGTGCAGCATGAAAGCCACGAGCAAAAAGACCGGAGTCCAGGGAGCGTCGAACATCGCCGCGATTACAGGCGTTCCGATCGTCTGACGAATCGTGTCGAAATCGCGCATCGCCTGTGCGGTGTTGCGCGTATCGCTGCGCATCATTTGCTCAAGGATTCGGGGTGCCAGCATGGAGTCCACGCGCTCGCTCGCCCGAACGAGCAGTCGGGCGCGGACCATGTCGAGGGCAGACATCGCAATCAGGGCGAAGGCCAATGCGATGGTCACGAACAGCAGGGTGGTCTTCCCCGCAGTCGGGACCACCCGGTCGTAGACCTGAAGCATATAAATCGTCGGCGCGAGGTAGAGGACGTTGATCAGCAGGCTGAACACGGCCGCTGCCACGAAGTGACGCCGGCACTGCTGAAGCGCGTCCGCTAGGGGAGCTGGCACTTCGCCGCCGATCAATCTTTGCACGAGTTTAGCCACGCTGCTCCTGGATAATCTTGTCGGCACGGGCGACAGTATCGAACCCTGCTCCCTATCAATTCGCGCGTTAACGCTCACTGTCCTCGCGATGATCTTGGTTCATGTCAAAATGGGACAACTTCGGACCTGTCGTTGTGGGATAAAGAGCACAGTTTACACGATTTTCCTATAAGCGGTCCGGACGCGGGATATTTCGCCGCCCATTGCCGTTGGGCCGTTGGGCGGGGAGTTTCCCGTCAAGGTTTGCGTAACCGGCCGCGTGCCGGCTGTAGAGAGGGCAAGCATGACAATTTACACGGGTGACGCCGGCAACAACACGCTCACCGGCTCGTCGGGTGACGATTTTATCGACGGTCGCGAAGGCAATGACACATTAGATGGCGGCGCCGGTAACGACATCCTGGTTGGTGGTCCAGGCGCCGACATCCTTACCGGCGGCACGGGGGCCGACACCTTCCGCGGCACGGCTGCCGATATGAATGGCGATCACATCACCGATTTCCTGATCGGCGATCGCATTCAATTTCTTGATCTGACCTTAGCCGACGCGCAGAACCTGCGGACGGAAGGCAATACCCTGTATTATACTGGGGGGTCGTTGCAGATCGACAATCTGGGCCCGGGTCGCTTCGTCGTGCGCGAGATTAGCGGCGGCGGACTTGAGATCAGACTCCAGGAGGCTTCGCATAATGATTTCAACGGCGATGGGCACAGCGACATCCTTCTGCGCGACAGTGCAGGTCGGATCACGAACTGGCTCAGCGATGAAAACGGCGCGTTTCATCAGAATAGCGCCAACATTTTCGCCAACGTTCCTACTGATTGGAAAGTCGTCGGAACCGGCGACTTCAATGGAGATGGGATTCTCGACATTCTTTGGCGCCACGACGGTGGCGTGCTGACCGACTGGCTTGGAACAGACACGGGCGGCTTCACTGCGAATAGCAACAACCTTTTCGCGTCCGTTCCCACGGATTGGAAAGTCGTCGGCGTTGGTGATTTCAACGGCGACGGAAAAAGCGACATCGTCTGGCGGAACGAGAGCGGGGCGCTGACAAACTGGTTGGCCACTACCAATGGCGCATTTATGGCCAATGATGCGAACGTGCTCGCCAGTGTGCCGGTAGATTGGAAGATTGCCGGCACAGGTGATTTTAACGGCGATGGTCTCACGGACATCTTGTGGCGCAACGATTCCGGTGCGGTCACGAATTGGCTGGCCACGGCGACCGGCGGTTACACCGCCAACGACTCCAACGTGTTGGCGAGCGTGCCGAACGATTGGAAAATCGTCGGGACCGGTGACTTCAATGGCGATGCGATCGACGACATCCTCTGGCGCCACGACGGCGGCGTCGTGACGACATGGCTCGGCACGAGCACCGGGGGGTATGTCGCGAATGAAGCCGCCGGCGCGTCAGTTGCCGTGCCATTGGACTGGACGGTAGCCAGCATTGGCGATTTCAACGGCGATGCAATTGATGACGTCCTTTGGCGTAACAATAACAACGGCACGATCACCGATTGGTTAGGTACGACTCAAGGGACGTTTACGGACAATTCGGCAGCAGCTTGGACGACGGCGGCCGATAACAGCTGGCACGTCCAGGATCCGTTCTTTTAGGAGCTTAGAGGGCAGCACCCTACATGGGGTGCTGCCCTAAGCTTCGCGGGTGTGCCCGCGATACTTCAATTCGGCGCCATAGAACCGCAGACGCCCAGGGAAGCTGGGACCATTCAAGGCGATACGAAATTCGTGCCTGGCGTCCGGCACGTCGTTGAAGAATTCCAATGTCACCCGGCCCGTGCGAAGTTGGGCCGCGCCACCTTCCCCCTCCAGGATCAGATTGGCCAAACTTTCAGTTTCGTCACGGCCAACATCGATGACGATCGAATGGGCCAAGCTTTGGTCGTCACCAAGGTTGAGAGCTTCCAGAACCAAGGTCACCGAATATTTTCCGGGCCGCAGACGCACATACGGGCCCCAGACCCAGAATGACGGCGCATTGGAAAAGTCTGTCTCTACCCACCAATCCGTATCCTTGGCCGGCGCGAACTCGTTGGCGCGGTAGAACCGCGACGAACCGTCCTCATTATCCCAATGCGGCTGAGCAATCTTTTCCAGGACGAGCTCGATTTCGAAGCAGCCGACGGCCGGATCGAGCGGCGCGATCGAGTAATCATATCCGCAGTCGTTGTCGGCCAAATGTCTGACCCTGTACGAATTAGCAGGCAGCGAGGACTCGACTTCGGCCAGCAATGACCCGGCAGTGTAAAAACGTTTGTGGTCGAGATTCCATGCGGACGGCAGATCGTCGCGCTTTTCGAACAGATGCTTGTGCGGGACCACGATGATCATGTGCCCCCCGACTTTCAGGACGCGGTGCCATTCCCGAAGCGCGCCTGCATAGTCCGCGATGTGCTCAAAGCAGTGGCTGCTGTAGACGGCGTCCTGGCTTTCGGTCGCGAACGGCAACGTGATGCCATCGTACCCAGGGAAGTCCTTGTCGATGCCCGTGGCCTGCGGAACGATCGGCTGGCCATCCCCCTCGTGACCCGCGAAACCGATGTCCAAAACAGCAGGGCCGGAAAGAAAACGCGCGAAAAATCCGTTTTCGATTTTGGCTTTGTAGGACTTCTGGCTCTCCAGGCCTACTTTGCGTGACGGGTCAATCAACATGCTGAAATTCCTCATACCGCAACGCGGCGCAGGTCAAGATTCAGCAGGACCGATCGGCGTCAGAACAGGTCCTGGACATGCCAGGCGGAAGCGATCCCTGTGTTCCAGGCATTCGGCGCATTGTCGGAAAAACCACCATTCGCGGTGCCGAGCCAGTCGGTTGTGATCCCGTCGTCGCTACGCCAAAGCACGTCGCTGCGACCGTCGCCATTGAAATCGCCAACGCCCGCGACGTGCCAATTGAGCGGCACGTTGAATGATGCGTTGGTCGAATTGGCGACAAAGCCGCCATTCGCGGTTGCAAGCCAGTCGGTTACCAGTCCGCCGTCGTGGCGCCACAAGATGTCTGCGCGTCCGTCGCCGTTAAAGTCACCCGTGGCGGCGATCTTCCAATCCACAGGCACCGAAGCAAGAAGGTTCGCGCCATTGTACGAAAAGCCGCCGTTCGCGGTTGCAAGCCAGTCGGTTACCTGGCCCTGCGCATTCCTCACCAGAACGTCGCTGCGACCGTCACCATTGAAATCACCCGTGCCGACTATTGCGAAACTCACCGACAAGGTCGTGGTCCATGCATTGGCCGCGTTATCAACGAATCCACCGCTGCTTGTTCCCAGCCAGTTGGTCATCGTTCCGTCGTCACTTCGCCAGAGAATGTCGCTTCTTCCGTCGCCGTTGAAATCGCCAGTTCCCTCAACGTGCCAGTTGGAGGGCACGGTGGTTGATGCGTTGGCGAGATTCGCCTGGAAGCCGCCGGTTACGATCCCGAGCCAGTCGGTGACGAACCCACTGTCGTGACGCCAGAGGATGTCACTGCGACCATCGCCGTTAAAGTCTCCAGTCCCAACGATTTTCCAATCTGTTGGAACGTTGGCGTTAAGGTTGCCGGCATTGCTCACCAGGCCGCCTGAAGCGGTCGCCAGCCAATCGGTCAACTGCCCTGAGTCGTTGCGCAGCAGGACATCGCTTCGGCCGTCTCCGTTAAAGTCGTTGTAGACTGAGCGCACTTGGGAGGCCTGACTGGCTTGCAACACAAGTTCGACGCCGCCGCCCGCGTAGGCACTTGCCACCATGGTGCCGACAACCCCGCTCAGGGTCATAGAGCCGCCGCTGAATGTCAGGACGCCACTAGACAGTCCGTACGTGAAACTGCCCAGCGTCGCATTACTGAAAACGATCTTGTCGCCGAAATTGAAGTCGGTGATGCGATCGCCATTGTGATTGGCAATTGTGTCCAAGTAGGTGTCGTTACCGCCGCCGCCGGTAAAGACGTCCGCCCCTGCATTGCCCCTCAGGACATTGTCGTAAACGTTGCCGATGATCGTGTCGGCGCCACTGCCGCCGATTGCATTCTCAATGACGACGCCGCGCGCGATCGAGATGTTACCGACGTAGCCGTTGACGTTCGAATAGGTCTCGGGATTGAGGTTCAGCGTCTGGGCCGCAGTCGCGCCTGAAAAATCGAGCGTATCGTTCCCCGCGCTATCGAAGATCGTATACGACGCCCGTGGATAGACGCTCGCGTTGTATACGCCGCCAACATTGGAATTGAAGCCGTACACGCTGTCGCCCGTCCGGGTCGTCGTCGAAAGCCCGTACAGCTTCTGCATGGCGACGATGTCCGCTTGCATCGGCGTCAGCGCATAGTTGAGCGTGAATCCCTTGCCCGCGAAGTACGTATTCTCCTGCGGGTCGAAGTAGGACATGATCGATGTCGACCAGGCATCGTTCTGAAACGAGGCGTCATACGGATAGTCCGCGGTTCCGTTGTAATTTCCCGCGTGACCGAGGCCCAAGGCATGCCCGATCTCATGCACGTATGTCTGCAAGCTGTAGCTGTAGAGCCCGGTGCCATACTTGTTCGTCCACGAACTCGAAATCTGGACGTGCGCCGAGGTCGTGATGCCGCGCGAATAACTGGCGTCAGTCGCCGCTACCGGCGTACCCGGCGTATCTTCCGTGTTATCGAAGACGATCTGGCCGCCTGTCGTCACTTCGGCGAATTTGACACCGATGATGTCGGTCCACTCGCTTAGCGCGGTGCGCGCGATGTTCTGCTCCGCCGCCGTCAACGTGCTGATGTTGACGGTGATCGTGCCACCTTGTGTGACGTTGAAGTGGTGGCTGGTACCGCCCCAGAATCCGCTGACCAGCTGGTCGGCAATTTGGTCGATCGTTGCGACCGGAGGAAGGGTATAGGGCTGGACCGAAACGGTGTAAGTGCCAGTCGTCTGATCAGCGTAAGCGCCGACATCGATGTAATAGGTGCCGGTGTAGGTCGGATTGAACGCGACCCGGCTGTCGGTGACGACGCCAGGATTGATGTCGTCGTTAGAGAAGATGATGTTCCCCGACGCATCGCGGATGTTGAGGTACGGGTCGGTCAGTGTCCCCCCATTGACGGTGACGACCACCGCTTGACCGGCGGTAAGCGTGATCCGAATCCAATCATGATCACCCACTGTCTCGATGGTGTCGGTGAGCGTCCCACCGATCGTGAGGCTCGTCGTGGTCGAGCTGTCGCCCGCAATGTCAGCCAACGCAGATACTCCCTAACCCCAGATCGGCGTCACCATCAGACGATGTTCCAGCCGTACTCTCACCCAAAACTGGTTTGCGAACTCTTAAAATCAGCTACCGCGCTGCCTTTGCCGCTTCCGCCAGCGCCCGTGCAAACCGCCGGATCGCTCCGCGTGTGAGATTGCGGTCACTCGAAGCCAAATTCTGTTCCGGGAAATTCCGGCCGTTGACGGACCCGGTGGCAGACAGACGTGCCGGCGACTTGACCCGCACGTCAATCTGATAACGCGCACCTGGGACGTAAGCGTCGAACGCCCGCTCAACCTCCGCACAGATGGCGGCCTCGCCGCCGGATGCGGCGCCGAGCTTTTCGCCTGCGAACACGCGGCAGCTCCGGGCAGAAGTGCTCGCATCAACGTCCGTCACGGCACCGCCAAAGATCGGCATCGCAGCTGCAAGCAAAGCAAGCTTCCTCCACATAGCCGCGCGGCGATAATTTGTGATAGATGAATACCATCTGACAAAACATCTTAACTTTTCAGTTACTTGGCAGGCTCCACACATTTAGCGAGCCGTCCTGACCAGCGGCATATCGTCTCCGTGTGGCCTGTGCTTGTGAGCCTGCCTGTCGTGGATTAGAAGTAGTTGTCGCCCGCTCCGAGCAGGCTTGATCCATGCACATCTCCAATTTCGGCGATCTTCTATCCGGAAATGGGCGTTGGGTGTTGGTTTCTGGCGAGCAGGTCATGGGGTTCGTTCGCGCCTCGCTTCGAGTATCCTAGGTCAAGGCAAGGTTCTAAGTTGAATAGTCAGTCTCAAGCCATCCGTCCGGTTATTCTCTGCGGCGGCGCGGGAACGCGCTTATGGCCAGTGTCGCGTCAGTCCTTTCCGAAGCAACTGCTTCCGGTCACAGGCTCGCAAACGTTGCTACAGCAAACGGCGGCTCGACTTCCCAAACAGCTGTTTACTGCGCCCCTGGTTGTCTCGAGTGAAAATCAGCGGTTCTTTATCAAAAGACAGCTTGAGGAGATTAACACAGAGGCGGAGGCGATCCTGTTGGAGCCGGCGGGAAGAAATACTGCGCCGGCAGCAGCGCTGGCCGCCGCGTGGGTAGCAGCCCAAGGCCGCGACGAGTTGCTCCTCCTGATGCCGGCGGATCATGTGATCGGTGACGTTGACGGGTATCTCGAAGCGATAGAAGCTGGACGCGGCCACGCGCACGAGGGCGCCATTGTTACCTTCGGGGCAACGCCGACCGAGCCGAACTCGCAATATGGCTACATTGAAGCGGACATCTCAGTCGATGCCGCCCGCGGCATTTCGCCAATCGCTCAGTTCGTCGAAAAACCGGATGCGAAAACCGCAGCCGATTATGTGGCCAGCGGGCGGTTCTTCTGGAATGCTGGCATCTTTCTTGTTAAAGCCAGCACGCTCCTTCAGGAAATGCTGCAGTTCCTTCCGGCTACTGCTGAAGCAGTCCGGCGCTCCATCAATGACGGCACGATCGATGGTGTCTTCGTTCGTCCGCACGCCGCAGCCTTCTCGCAAGCCGAAAATATATCGATCGACCACGCCATCATGGAGAAGACCTCCCGCGGCATGGTCGTGCCAGTAAGCATGCAATGGTCAGACGTCGGATCATGGGATGCCGTCTGGAAGCTTGGGGACAAGGACTACGACGACAACGTCGTGCATGGCGATGTGGTATCCTTGGACAACCGCAAATCTTTGCTTCGAAACGATGACGGGACAACCATCGCTGCCGTCGGTTTGGAAAACATGGCGGTCATTGCAGTTCGCGACGCAGTGCTCGTTGCGCCGCTCGACCGAATGGCGGACCTCAAGACGCTCGTCGGCGCAGTCAGAGAGCGGAACAGCGAGCGAGTGGCTGCGCCAGCGAAGGTCGTTCGTCCTTGGGGCTCTTACGAAACCATCGCCGCTGGCCCGGGCTTCCAGGTGAAGCGGATTATCGTCGAGCCCGGCGAAAAGCTGTCCCTCCAGCTGCATCATCAGCGGTCCGAACACTGGGTTGTCGTTAAGGGGACCGCGGAAGTGACCGTCGATGAGAAAGTCTCGACGCTGAGCGCAAATGAGTCGATCTACATTCCAGTTGAGACCAAGCATCGGCTTGTCAATCCAGGCACAGATTCACTCGAGTTAATTGAGGTGCAGTGCGGCGAATATCTCGGGGAGGATGATATTCTCCGTTTCGAAGATGTGTACGGTCGAGCGTAAGACTTGGGAAATTCTTTCCACGCGGCTCCCATTGCTCGTTTCGCCCGTAGCGTTCATCGTCAAATAGACGTCGGCGTAACGGCGAACGTCGTGCAATCTTCTGAGCCAATTCTAACATTTTTAACCCAGCTTTAAGGATTCTTGCGCCGGTCGAGGTGGAACTGCTTTGCGTGAACGGAACGCTTCGTGCTTTCGCTCGAAGTCGCGGTCCGATAGGCGTAGAGGTCGTGACGTTTGCGCCCCAGCGCCTGTAAGAACTTCTGGTGGCGTTCCTGCACTAAGGTAATGGCCTGATCGCTTTCACAGACCTCAACATTTTCAGCGATATCGCGGGTTCACTGTTCCCACCCTTGGGGAGGTGCGGCGACATGGCTTGGCGCGGCTGCCCGGTAGTTTGCCTTGTCCGGCTCCTCCGATCCAGCAAGGGGATACAGAAATTCTGCACCATAGCGCTCTTTTAAGCAGTAGCAGAGATGGCTTTGGCTGTCGCCTTGTCGCTCGGGTCACGCCTCACCGTAGCTCTCTACAACTAGGCTGCTGGCGTCGTCGACACTGGTGATAATAACCGCCACTCTAAGGGACATGTGGATGAGCGAGCGCTCCAGACACATCGTTGATCAAACGACGCCTGTAATCGTCAACAACGTTCGTGTGAGTTTTCGGAATTCCAATTCGGGCTAGCTCAGCCGAGACTGCGTTCGTGGCGGCAGAAACAATCGGCGCTTCCATTTTGCGAGCTCGTGAATGGTAATCGCACCGAACCTGTTGCGCTTCGCTTAAACGCCGGGCCCGAAGGCTCGTGCCACATCATCCCTCGACCAAGGAATTGACGATATGAACGCGGAGGATGAAGCTTCGCGGCTCAACGAGGCTTCAGCCAGTCAAAGGCGGCTGACACCCACGTATTATTGCCCCCAAGGCAGGCCTCACGAACGCCGATTTGCTGCGGTGTTGGCCGTGGCATGGCCGGGACCGGCTCTCCGCCCGTAAGCACACACAATCCCGATGTTCGCCCGGTGCCGGCCGTTCTGGCTAAACTTGAGGTTATTGATCCGTGGGCGTCGCCCATTTTTGAACATGAACTCGAGCTCATGCTGCGATTACAGGAGGCGCAGCCAATCAGATTAACCATCTAACCTGTTGAAAGAAAAACGTTCCTTTCCAGGCTTGTTAACCTTTGGCTACGAGCATTGGCTACACATTGAATCTGCTCGGGCATCCGGGTCGCGGCATTCAATCCAGCATATTCCCACCAATTTCAATATGCACAAACCTCGTTGTCTAACCTTGGCCGGCCAAGGACGTGCCACTGAATGCAGCCAGCCGCGGCTGACGCCCGAGCGACCTCACTGGCAGAATTGCTGGATCTGGGGTTGCCTAAAGGGCAAGCCCGGTCACCAGCCGACTAGTGCCGGCAAGCACCAAGCTTGAGGAACTACGAGAACGAACCTTCAACGAAGAGACAATGAGGAGTCGAAGGGAGAGATGCATCCCAGGATGGGGATGAAAATAAGTGAAGGCTCTTCAACATGCTCAACCCTTACGGCGTCCATGCCGCCCGCGAGTACCTGCTCGAAGGTAATCTGATCACGAGGCTCGAGGCGATGGTCCTCTTTGCCGTTCCCGATCTCACCAAGATCATAAGTGATTTGAGGCATGAAGGGTACGACGTAGAACGTCGAACCATTCCCCTCGCCCGCGCCATCAGGCGAGTGAACCAGGCGGCAACCCTGGTTCCGCCGTCAGCCCTGCCAGTCAGCGACATCAAGCTCTCTGAATATTGGGTCAGCAAATGACGCGCCGGTTCAGGGCCAGGCAGCGCCTGGTTCTGGCGCTGCGCAGCGGCGGACGATGCGAAGAATGTCGCAATCCCCTGCCCGCTTCCTTTCACGCCGACCACGAGCTGCCGTTCAGCGCCGGCGGTCCAACCGTCCTCTTCAATGCGCGGGCCACCTGCCCCGCCTGCAATCTCAAAAAAGGTAACAAGACGATGAAGCTTCGTGACTGGCAGGAAGCCGCACGCGCCAAGGCCCTCAACTACTACCAGGCCGCCGATGGCGAGCGGCATTTCGTCATCAACGCCGCACCGGGCGCCGGCAAGACGCGGGTTTCGTGCACCATCGCCCGTGACCTTCTCGAGCTCGGCATGATCAGCCGGGTGGTCGTCATCGCACCCCGCCGCGCGGTCGTCGATCAGTGGGCGAAGGAGTTCCAGCGCACGACGGGACGACATATGATGAAAATCACGGCGTCGGACGATCTTGGCCCGCTCCACTCGGACATTTGCGCTACCTGGGCCGCGGTCAAAGACCTGCAAGACGTTTTTCAGGCCATCTGCGGAGCGGATGACGTGCTCGTCATCTGCGACGAACACCACCACGCCGCCATCAAGGCGGCTTGGGGCACGTCGGCGGACAGCGCGTTCCAGGACGCCCGCTTCTCGCTCATTCTAACCGGCACGCCGACGCGGTCGGACGGTACACGGTCGGTCTGGCTCGACCTCGACGAGCTCGGCGACCTCAAGCATCCCGAAGACGGCATGTATACGCTGACCTACGGCCAGGCGGTCGAACTCAACTATTGTCGGCCTGTCGTCTTCCATCGCCACCGCGGTCTGTTCACCGTCGATCTCGACAATGGCCATGAAATCGAAGTTTCCAGCGATGGCCCCCCGGTCCTTCCGGAGAATTTGACGGTGAACGCGGCGATCCGCCGCGTGGTCGATTTCCATCGCCTGGCGCGCACACCGCAATATGAAGCCGACCGGAAGACGCCCAAGATGACCGGTTACCAGGCCAGCATGATGGCCTGCGCGAGCGAAAAGCTCGACGAAATCCGGCTCGAGCTTCCCGAGGCGGGTGGGCTCGTGATTGCCCACGACATCACCATGGCCAACTATTTTGCTCGTGTCATCGAGCGCCTGGAGGGCGAGCCGCCGCTCGTCGTACACTCTGGCGTCCCCACCCCCGACCGCCGGATCGACGCGTTTCGGGCGACGCATCGTGTGCGTTGGCTTGTCGCCGTCGGCATGGTCTCGGAGGGCGTCGACATCCAGCGATTGCGAGTGCTCGTCTACTTGCCGCACCCGATGACCGAGCTTGCCTTTCGGCAAGCGATCGGGCGCGTGGTACGCAACGCGGGACCCGATGACCACAGCCGCGCCTACGTCGTCATGCCCGCGCTTGAGCAATTCGACGAGTTCGCACGTCGCATCGAGGAAGACATGCCGCCCGCCGGTCTTCGCGACGATATTTCGCGGCGCGACAAGCGTTGCATGGTCTGCGGCGCCCGCAGCGCCGTGTCAGCCACGGATTGTGTTGAATGCGGTGCCGATTTTCCGGCCCGTCAGTTGTCCTTCACCACCTGCAGTTGCGGAGCCAAAAACCGGATAACTGAGAACCACTGCCTCAATTGCGGTGAGGATCTCGTCGGCACTTACCGCATCACATTGGCCTCGGCGGCGCGGGACGGCCTTATTGCCCGTGGCGTAGATCTTTCCGAACAAGCGGCGTGCGAGGCTGAAGCTATGGCGCCCGCACATCGTGCGCTTTTGCGGCGGGTAGAAGCCAGCAACAAGGCACTGGCCAAGATGCTTCGAACGTTCCCGGTCGAGATGCTGCCGCAACTGGCGAAGCTGTTCCGCGACGAGGACTACATTTCCGAATGCTAGAGACGTTCGCATGGTCCTGTCGTGCCCAGCAGGTCATCGCTAAAGTCGATTTAAATTTGCTGCGGCGGCGTACTCCCCTGATGTGAAAATTATTAACTCGGAACACAACAAACCCGCTGACAAAAGAAGTCGAGTTGTCGGCAAAGCTCGAGCAATGGCTTGGCTAACAAGAGCAACAACCAAAAATATTCGATGTCTTGGCTCCCGGATATCGACTTGTTCGGTGCCTACGTCCTCAAGAATGCGCGGACTGCAACGCGCCAAGCCGCCGTTGAGAACATTTGGGCCGAGGCCGGCCTGGGTGAAGTCATGCTGGGCGAGGGGCTCAACGGCATCCGCAGTGTTAACGCTTGCCTGCTGCACAAAGATAGGAGCCCGTCGAACTGACAGTGGCACTGGTCATTGCCTGCGGCGCCGCGCGTTACCGTAGCCCTCTCGGATCGCGAGTAGCAGCATGACGAAATGGCCCGCCGAACGAACTTGGCGTGCGGTTTCGCCATAGCCCTTGAATGCTATGCGGATCCTTCCGCGTTTACCGCGCCTGCGGGCGGTGCCGGGAAGATTATCTGTTTCAGGAAGCATTTGGTGCAACTCGTGCGACGAGCGTTTGCGAAACCACGCCGCGACCACGGTAATTTCTAGTTCCGCTTTTTCAAAACCAATGTCGATGAGGAGATCGCGCCAGGCGACTGCAAGGGGGCGGCTTTCAAAGCGGACTTGCGCCCGCGATCTGTCCCAATGCTCAATCGCATAAAACAGCGCTCTTCGCTCCAAGCTCGTCAATTGACGGTCCGCGCGCCAGCGGGAGTCAACGTAGTTCCTCCATTTGCTCGATTTTTGGATGACCCCAAGATCTCGTTTATGGCGCACCTTCCCCTCCACGGTCCGCAGGTCAAAAATACTCGATGCCGCTTGCGTCCACGTTTCGATCGACGCTGGGAACGCTGTCTCCTTGGTTGGGTCTATCGAAGGAATGAGCACCGCTGCGATGTGCCGCCAATCAGGGTATTTCAGACGATCCGACTTCTTTTCTCGAGGGCGCTTAACTTTGATTTTTCCGGCTTCAGGGCTTGCGAAATAGCGTTCGCGCCTGGCAACGCGCCGTCCACGCCAGTCGGAGACCTTCGACACAACTGCCGGCTCATTTAGGGGCGCATCGGAAGCAAGTGGGGCACGATAGGAGCGCGGCCTCCTGCTCTGTGACAATTCCGTTTCATTGCTCTCGTGGCTTGTTGGCGCAACATTCGATTGACGCAAAGTGAGTTGCCGAAGTTGTCGTTTGGACAACGCCGGCCCGGCAACCCGTCTCGACACGTAATGCAAGATGCTTAGGTCCAGCAGGTGAGAATATGAGCGGATTGTGGTTTCGGGCACGATGTGACCGATAAGCACGCTGATGGCGTGCAGCGAATGTTGGCCGAGCTTCTGCTTGCCGAGGACGCTTTCCACAATTCGATCCTTCCGCGAGAATGAAATCACGCTCCGAAGCTGGGTGGGTATTGGCGCGTCGCGAAAGTCTTCGGGAAGAAGCATCGTCGTCAGCAGATAGGTCCCAAAGCTGTGACGCAGGTGATGGTACCTGACCGAACGGAGTGTCGTTGTCGCCGATTTCTCTGGTGGAATTTTCGTCACGTTGTCGTGTCCGGCTTCTGCCGGGAGCTTCTCTGAACCCACGAGACTGTCAGGTCCGAAGGCAGCCTCATTCAAGATAAGATTGAGAGCTGTTTCAGCGCTAACGCTGCCATCGCTGTTCATTCCCACGACTGCGTCGTCGATGATGAGGTTTTGCCCATCCGCGATCTCGAGGGCCGCCACTCGCTCCTTGACCCGCTTCTTCAGAATTTTCGTCTCGCCGGGTTCCAGCAGCAAGTGCAAAGGCAGCACGCGCCGAGTTGTTGCGTTCTTCAGCTCCCGGTGTTCGTTTCGGATAACCGTCAGTTCGAAAACTTGTTCGCCGACGAGGAAATCCTGCGCCCTTAGGCCCTTGACCTCGCCGTACCTGAGACCGCAGCGGAAGCCCAAGATCAGACAGATTTGTTGGTCGGCATTCGCGTACCCGAGCGCCCGTGCGAACTCCACGGGTGAAATAAGATCCGCCGATACTCGCTGCTCTGTTGCATGCTCATTCAGTTGTCTCGGGAACGGAGGTAGCTCGGGCCTGCAGCGCCGGAGGTAGTAGTAGAGACTTCTCGCTGCGTTCAGGGTCTTGTTACGCTTGCCATCACTCTCGATCATTTCGAGCCGCGCATCGAAACGATCCTCGATTTCTTCTGCGGTCATTTTCAGCAGGTCGTCCGATGCGTCGATGACGAGCTTGGTCAGGTTCTCGAGATGGCCCTTGACCGTCATTGGCAAAATGCCACGCTGCGTTTGTTTGCCGCGATAGCAAGTCAGCGCATCCAGGCACCAAGCATGCATGAGCCGCTCAGCAGGAGAGGAAGCGCGAAGCTTCCTCAGATCGTCGGCGGCATTATTTTTTGCTCGCAGTCGGCCAAGCCCGTCTTTTGGCGCAGGGTATTTTTCCAGCACCTGTCTCGCCGGGATGCACCAGGTCTGGATTGTTCGCGGTGCAGGCTTCGCTCGGGGTACTGCAGCTTGCCGTTCGAATTTTCGGCCAAGCACCCTCAGCCAATCTTCCGGCTCCACCGGAACCGCCCGGTGTCTGCCTGCGGCGTGCGCCACGAGCACGCTCGGCATGCGCAACTGCCAGCGCCTCTCCGCATGCGCGAGCAGCGAGACTAGGAGGTCTGGAGTGTCGCCCGGGCAGCTTAAGAAATCGCGCAGACAATCCTGTGCGTTTCGCGTCACTGCAGCAGCGGATTTGCTGTGCCAATGCGCCAACAGCATTCTCGTCACCGGATCAGCAAACCAGCGACGTGGTTGGGAAAAGCGACCTTCACTTTTGGGATCGAGTGGTTGGATATCGAGCCACACGAGGTCATCCACGAGAACCGGTTTTCGAATTGGAGCCTCAAACCAGCTGTCCCACCAGGCTGGATCAAGAAGCGCGCCGTAATAGATCGCTGATGCAAGCATCTGGCCGGCGCGGGCGGTCGTGGTCATTCCCGGCCGCGGCGCGATGTCCTCATGTAGCGCAGAAAGGTCCCGTGGCAGCGATGATGAGGAGGCCGACGTCGGTACCCATGTCCAGGGAGCGTTCAAGCGCCGAACTCACGCAGCAAGGGGGCTCGCCTGCACTTTCCAGCCGACACTTTCCATCACCCCGTCAAACGCGCGCCGGAGGTCGGCACGATAACGCAGAGGGTCCAAAGCCGATGTCTCGCCCCATGGCTGAACGCCGGACTGCCAATGGCCAAGAAACGCCGCGAGGGTCTCGCTCGCACATAAACCCGAGAGCTTGCCGCGAAGCCAATGCCGGCCAGCATTCCGTTCACCGGGCCACAATGAGTGTTTCCAGACATCAGCTGCATCCGCGATGTCTCGCTTGTGGATCGACAAGCCATGCCGGAGACCAACATAGGGGAAGGCATCGTGCGCAGATGCGCGGATATCTTCTAGCTGACCTCGTTCAGCGATGCTGACCACGTCGCCCAGCGCGTCGAGATGGCGTTCATATTCGCGCAACTGCTGCTGGGCGACGTCGCAAACCCAGACCATGCGGATCATATCTATCCGGTCGAAATGCTTATCGTGTACAAAGGCAAAGCCCGTTTCAGCGTCGATCCCGCGATAGCCGGGAACGCGGCCGCCGCCGCGCAAGCCAAGGGCAAAAGCGATAAGTGCAAGGGTGTAAGCAGTCATCGCTGAGTGGACCTCCCCGAGGTTGGATCCAGCTTTCGCCAACTCTTCGGCTAGTCGGCAGCTTAGCTTGCGAACCGCGCCGTCGGCGGGGGTGCGGGCGTCACCAATGTAAAATCGCCCGAGTTCCGGCGGATATTGTTCGTGAGCATATTCATCCAACTGCCTCACCGTCTCTCGATGAAGAGCGATAAGTTGCTCGATCGACAGCGACCCGTAATGGATCATCGAACTTGCGACAGAGTGATAGCGTCCGGTGATTAGCGCCGCGGCAGCGGGGTCGCCCGCCGAGGCGTGAGTCAGTGCCCGGAACAGCCACCGCTCAACACTCTGTATAGTCCGGGCCGAGCGCCTCGACCTGGATAGTCCCATGGCTTCCGAAATGATGACTTCGACCTCCAAGCGGAGTTCGGTGGCCGGCGTAACAAAGAGTGGATAATCCGTCTGGTGACCCCCAACTTCACGTTTCCGGAGACAACGGTGAAGAATTGCTTCGGCATTGCGGGAAATCGGCAACCAGAGCTTCTCTGACAGCGGCTTCATTTGGTCTTGGCGGGACCGTCCTCGGTCGCGAGGACGTCCTGCAGGGAGCCACCAACCCCGCCGGCCGTCCCGCAAGATTAGACCTGGATCCAAATGCGCTAACGCGGCTTTATGGGGCAGTTTGATAGCCCTCAATCGATGCAATTGGCGGAACTGTCTTCCGGTCGTCAGGAGCGCTTGAACCATGAAGCAAGCCTCGAGCGCATGAAGGGAAGCGCGAGGTTCGAGACGCCGCTGTACCGCGAGCTTGATTCGCATGAGATCGCCGGGCCCAAGATGCGTCCAGTCACCGGGCATCATCTGGTTGTAGCGGGCGACGGCATTCTTCCTGCCCGAGGAATTGTATGAGGCGGATTTCTGTGCCGCGGCGCCGCTGAGTTGCGAGGACATCGACGCTTCCTCGCAACTCTTCGTTAGCGAAGCCTCAACGTCTGGAACCGCCGTTTACACATATTAACCAAATTCCGGGGCCAGCGCCGGACGGATACGCGTGGGTGTAGCTGGGCAGATGGAAAACCCCGTAAGCCGAACCACCCGACATCGCGGTCACGGCTTACGGTCGCCAGACCGGTTCCTTCCGGACAGTCTTGGTGACGACCGGTATCATATCGACGGCGTCCTTGAGAATGCGCAACCGCGCGGCCTTCGAATAGCGCCCGGCGGTCTCGTCTTCGAGCGCGTGACCGAGCAGGTCCGCTCGCACTTCGTGGTCGACACTCGCCGCCTTGAGCTCATCAGCAACCATGTGGCGGATCGCGTGGGTTGAAAGACCTTCGGTTGGACCGTCGAAGCTGTCGAGAATCTTCTTCCAGGCATGACGATAATACATCTCACCCATCGAGCGAGTGTCGCTGACCAGTTCTGGAAAGAGCAACGCCTCCCCCGTAGTCTTCATAACCGTCACGAAATCGAGGAAGCCGAGGCGGAGCAACTCGGCCGCAATCGGCACCCGCCGCTTCGAGGCCATGTTCTTCAGCCGTCCGACCTCGGAAGTGACGATATCGAAATACCAGATCCCCTCCGGGCTTTCCTTGATTTCCTTGACCTGAAGCTTGCAAGCCTCTTCGCGCCGCATCCCCGAGTACCAGATGATCGGCAACACCCAGTAGATGCTGTCGTGAAAGATCTCCCGCCCCGGCTTAAAGCGCTGCCGCCGATTGGCGCAGCCATGCCAGGGCGGCAGGAGGAAGAGCTTGCGCGCGACTTCCGGCGGGAACGGATCGCGCTGGTCTCGAGCGCTGCGAGTGTCGTTGAAAGAGTAAGCCGGCCAATCGAGCGCCTGAAGCTGGGGCAGCCGCAACCGACACCATTCGTGCGCCATCTTGAGGAACCGGAAATGTCGGTTCAGCGTGACGATGTTGAGGCCCAGATCGCTGCTGGCGAGCTGCCCCTTCTTCACTGCCACCTTCGCTTCAGCGCAAATCTCGGCCAGCGTCATCGGTCCATGCCGCGGCGACTTGTGATGATTGGGCGGAAGAGCATCAAAATGCTTAAGGAGAATGCCCAGGTCTTCGTTGTTGAGCGTGATAAAGGGTTTGGACCCCATGCTCTTCTGAAGGAGCCGCATGGCCGCTTCAAACTGGCTGCGGGTCTTCTCCGTCCATCGCGCCTCACGCTTACCGGTTTCGGACGGGCTCAGCTTGGGATTCTTCTCGATGAACACAGCCGCCATATCGACGGCGTTCAGGCTCTGTAGTTCGAGCTCGTCAACTGTTGACGCAGCCGCCACGGGCGAGGCCGGGGCCGCAACTGGGTCTGACACTGACCGCGAAGCCGATGGCATCGCGCGCAGGCTCTCCAACCGGCGCTTCGGATCAGCCATACGCTGGCGATACTCCTGTACCGCAGCGACCCGCGCTTCAAAGCGCAGACGCATCGCGTGGTCCATATAAGAGCCATCAGTCGCAATGCCTTCATTCTCAAGCGAGGCGGCGGTTTCGTCGAGGCTGTGGTACCAAATCGCGTTAGGCTTGGAGAGCAACGCGAGGGCGAGCTCTGCAGCATCGGGGTTTAGATGCGGCGCCCGCTTGGCCAGGACCGCAGCGTCGCCCTCCCAATTCGAAGCGCTGGTCTCTGCGAGATAGCGGTAAACTTCCTCGTGGACGTCGAGATAGGTAGGCAAGTCGCGATAATCGTAATTCGGCACGGTTGCATGTGCGCGTTCTTCCTCGATCGCATCGAGAGCCAGCTCAAATTCTTTTTCGAAGATGAGCTTGATCGCCGCGGGCTCCAGCGAAACGCGGCGCCCGGGACTTTTAAATAGACGCATGAACAGGTCCTCGAATTTAGCCGTGAGCATGGCAGCGCGCTGCCGAGCGGCCTGCGGACAAGCAGTCCTCAAAGAAACTGTGGCCCGGAAACTGTTACCGGACGGCAAACGACGGGAGCGCCGATACCAATAAATTGCGCCGCGGCGGATGGTGTTGGGGATAGCAGTCATCGGACATTTCCTTCCTTGCCGACGACTGTTGGTACAATCGTTGGCTACAATCGCTGGCGCAAAGGCCAGTAGGACGGAAAGGTCCGCTTCAACTTCAACGACTTAGAAGGAAGTCTGGCTGGGGCGGCAGGATTCGAACCTGCGAATGCCGGTACCAAAAACCGGTGCCTTACCACTTGGCGACGCCCCAGCAGGCGCTCCGCATATGCGGGGAGAGCGGCGCTTATAGCCGCCGCGCTCCAAGATTAAAGGGTCACGCGTTCGGAATGCGTCCGTTGACCAGGTCGTCGTAATCCTTGGCGAGCTGGCGCGTCATGTCGCCGACCTCGAAGGTGTACGGTCCGGCCGATTGAACGGGCGTCACCTCGACGGCAGTGCCGGTCAGGAACATTTGTTCGAAGCTTTCCAGCTCTTCCGGCCAGATCGCGCGCTCATTGACGGTGATCCCGCGGCGCCCGGCCAGATCCTTGATGGTCCGCCGGGTGATCCCGTCGAGGAAACAATCTGGTGTCGGCGTATGCAACTCGCCGTCACGCACGAAGAACACGTTCGCTCCAGTGGCCTCGGCCACCCGTCCGCGCCAGTCGAACATCAGCGCGTCGTTGTAGCCGCGCGCTTCGGCGTGCTGCTTGGACAAGGTGCAGATCATGTAAAGACCCGCAGCCTTGGACTCCGTCGGCGCCGTATACGGCGCGGGCCGGCGCCAGGGTGCGATGTCCAGGCGGATGCCGTTGGCGCTGTCGCGCGGCTCGTAATACTTTCCCCATTCCCAGGCCGCGATCGCCAGGTGCGGCCGGGTCTTGCCGGGCGCGACGCCCATGGATTCGGATCCGCGCCACGCCACCGGACGCATGTAGGCATCGGTAAAATTGTTAGCCTTCAACACCTCGACGCACGCCGCGTTGATCTCGTCCACCGACCACGGCAGCTCAAAGCCCAACAGTGCCGCGCTCTTGCGCAACCGCTCGCTATGTTCGGTGAGCTTGAAGATCTGCCCGTTATAGGCCCGCTGCCCTTCGAACACGGACGAAGCATAATGAAGCGCGTGGGTCAAAACGTGGACCCGCGCGTCACGCCACGGAATCAGCTCACCGTCGAACCAGATGAAGCCGTCGCGGTCGTCGAAATTTGGAGAAGGAGCTACCATCGCCCGCGCCTAGGACAGGCGGGCAGGCTCTTCAACCCGGCGGGCGTCGGCCGCCAATTCCGCTCCGCGCCGCGCTGCGGCATCGATCGTTGCGGCAATCAGCCGGTCGAGCACATGCTCGTCCCCGTCGAGAACTGCGAGACCCGCTTCGGTCGTGCCATTGGGGCTTGCCACGCGACGTGCGAGCGACGCCATGTCCTCGTGGTTGGCCGATGCCATCCACACGGTGCCGAGCACCGTTTCCTGCGCGATGGTGGCGGCAATTTCTTCGGTCAGTCCTCTCGCCATTCCCGCCTTGGTCAAGGCAGCGACGAAGCGGGCAACATAGGCCGGCCCGGCGCCTGCGACGGAACCCAGCGCCGCAAGCCGCTGCTCGTCCGACGTCCACATCGCGAAGCCAAGCGCGGAGAAGAGGTCATTGACGAACCGCTGCGCCTGCGCATCCAGATTCTCGGCGTACAGACCGACCACACCCCGCCGCACAGCGACCGGGAGGTTAGGCATGGCTCGAACGATGGCGCCCGCGTCCGGGAAACGCTGGCGCAGGCTTTGCAATTCGACGCCCGCGAGCAACGAAACCACAATGGTGTTATCGCCAACATACTGGCGCAGCTGGGCGGCGACCTCATCCAGCTTCTGGGGCTTGAATGCCAGCACGACGAGCTTCGGTTCAAAGCCCGCATCGCCGATGCTCGTAACCGTCCGCACCCCGGCAACCGGCGTCCCGCTCGGACGAATGACCGTGATCGGATTGAGGTCCAGCCCTCCCGCGCGCCACCCGTCGATAATGGCGCCGCCCATGTTGCCGCACCCGATAAACCAGGTGGGTTGCGGAAGCTGAAGCACGCTCGCCATCGATCAGGCCTCGCCGTGCGTTTCGATCAGCGCGGCGGAGAGGGCTTCGGTCGGCGACTTGCCGCCCCACAGGACGAACTGGAACACCGGATAAAACCGCTCGCACTCCTCCACGGCAGCCTCGGCGATCGCCTCTGCCTGGTCGAGGCTGAGACCATCGCCGCCGCGCGCATCGAGGATGGTCGAGTGGCGGAAGACTACCAGCCCCGAACTCGACCAGAGTTCAAAATGGCCCAGCCACAATTGCTCGTTGATCAAGCTCAGCGATTCGAAGACCGCGGCCCGCTTTTCCGGCCCGACCTTGATATCGGGAAACGCTAGGAACTGCAGGACCTGGTCCTCCGGCCGCCAGACGCCGCGAAGTTCATACTGCGCCCAGCTACCCGTCGCCGAGGCGACGATCTCGCCTTCGGCAGTACGTTCGCATGACCAGCCGCGAGCCTCGAAATATTGTTCGAGCACCTCGATCGGCGCGCCGTCATCGCGCTCGCCCTGGAGTTCTTCCTCGCTCAGGTTCACGCCCCTGCCTTGCCTTTGCCTGGCTTGGGCGCTGCGGGGCTTGCCTGGGTCTCGAGCGCCGCGATCCGCGTCTTGAGCGCTTCATTCTCATCGCGCGCAGCAGCGGCCATCGCCTTGACCGCTTCGAACTCGTCACGACCGACGAAATCCGCGCCCCCCATCCATTCCTTGAACTTCTCGCGCGCCGACGATTCCGCCTCGCGGCCCATGCCGGCGAAGGTTCCGGCCATGCCGTTCACCATCTTCACGAAGTCGTCGAACAGCTTGTTCTCGGACTGCATCGCAGTTTCTCCTCGATTTCAGCCGGAAAATAGGGGTTGGTGACGTCATCCGCCACCCTGGGCCGTCAAGCTATCCCCAACTCGGTGAACTATCCCCAGATATTGGTCAGCCGAACAGCGACGTTCCTGCCCCCGGATTAAGGGCGTCGATCGTCGAATTGAGCGTGGCTGCGAAGATCAGCCAGCAAAGGTAGGGCACCATGAGCAGTCCTGCTGCGCGCCGTATGCGGAAGAATTGACCAGCGGTCGCGGCCGCGATGATCGCCATCAAGAAGATGACATACTTCGCCAGGCGGATGTCGTGCAGCGCGAAAAACAACGGCGACCAGGCGAAATTGAGCGCGAGTTGAACGAAGAAGAGGGTAAGCGCGAGCCGTCGCCGGTCCGAAGGCGGCGCCGCAATGATCATTGCCACGGCAATGCCCAGAAGCGCGTAAAGGATCGGCCAGACCACGCCGAACGCCCAGCCGGGCGGCATGAAACTCGGCTTCTGTAGAGAATCAAACCAACCGTTGCCGAACCCGCTGTTCGACACCCATCCGCTGAGCGACCCAATCGCCTCGATGACGATCACCGCGACGAGCGCGATCTTCCACCAGCCTTGCTTCAACGTGGCTTCAGCCATTCTTTCGCGCTCCCATCAGGAATTCGACATTACCCTCCGGCCCGGTGATCGGGCTCGGCACGATCCCCAGCACCGTCCAGCCCAACGTTTCAATCCAGGCTTTGGCCTCTTCGCAGACGCGCGCGTGCACGACTGGATCACGGACGACGCCGCCCTTTCCGACTTCCGTCCTTCCCGCTTCGAATTGCGGCTTGATCAGCGCCACGAGATCCGCCCCGCCTCGTGCAAACGCCAGCGGCACTTCTAGCACCTTGGCAAGCCCGATGAAGCTAGCGTCGCAAACAACGATATCGATCGGCTCCGGGATTTGCTGCGCCGTAAGCGCTCGCGCGTTCGTCTGCTCCTGGACGACGACACGGGGATCCTGCCGCAGCTTCCAGGCCAGCTGGTTGGTGCCGACATCCACCGCGTAGACCTTGGCTGCCCCGCGCGTCAGCAGGACATCGGTAAACCCGCCCGTCGAGCTGCCCACATCCAGCGCCACGGCGCCTGTCACATCGAGCCCGAAATGTGTCAGCCCGTGGTCGAGTTTAATGCCGCCGCGTGACACCCACGGATGGTCCTTGCCCCGAACATCGAGCGCCGCATCTTCGGCCAGCATCTCGCCGGCCTTCGCCAGCTTGCGTTCCCCACTAAACACCGCGCCGGCCATGATCAGCGCCTGCGCGCGCGTGCGGCTTTCGGCCAGCCCGCGAGAAACGAGCAACTGATCTGCTCGCACCTTAACCACTCAGCGCTTGTAGCCCGTCGTTCGGATGGACGCGCACCAAAAACGAGCAATCGCATATTCTGTCCCGAGGAACAGAACAGCCACAACAACTACCCATAATGGATGCGGGGCTCCCTCGTTGCGCCAAGCGCCGACGATGATCAGAACATAACAGAGTCCCGCGGTGAAGAGGCTCAAAAATGACGGACATGAGCGTGATAATGAGCTTGTCCATTCGCCCGGCCGAATAGTTTACGCCCGCACCTCTTCAATACCGACGCTATTGCGGCGGAGCGCTTTGAGCACGGTTTCGATGATGTGCGGCGCGTTCAGCCGCGCCTCGTCATACTGCTTCTCGGGCTTGTCGTGGTCCTGGAACGTATCCGGCAACCGCATCGTGCGAAGCTTGAGGCCCGCGTCGATCAGCCCTTCGTCGCTCGCCAGCGTCAGCACATGCGCGCCGAGACCGCCAACCGCCGCTTCCTCGATCGTCACCGCGACGTCATGCGTTGCGAGCAGCTTGCGGATCAGTTCGTTGTCGAGCGGCTTTGCGAAGCGCAGATCGGCAATGGTCGTCGACAACCCCTTGGCTTCCAGCTCGGCCGCCGCCTTTTCGGCTTCCGCGAGGCGTGTACCCAACGACAGGATCGCGACCGTCTTTCCTTCGCGAACGACGCGGCCTTTGCCGATCTCGAGCACCTGCGGCTCGGCCGGCAGCGGCACGCCGCGCCCCTCGCCGCGCGGATAGCGGACGGCGATAGGCCCGCTGTCGTACTCGGCCATCGTCTTGACCATGTTCGCCAGTTCCGCCTCGTCGGAAGGCGCCATGACGACGATGTTCGGCAACGTGCACAGATAGGCGAGATCGAAGCTACCCGCGTGGGTTGCGCCATCCGCGCCGACGAGCCCGGCGCGGTCCATCGCGAAACGCACCGGCAGGTTCTGGATCGCAACGTCGTGGACGACCTGATCGTAGGCGCGCTGCAGGAAGGTCGAATAGATTGCCACGAATGGCCGCATGCCCTGCGCGGCTAGCCCGGCGGCAAACGTCACCGCATGCTGCTCGGCAATCCCCACATCGAACGCGCGCTGGGGATGCGCTTTGGCGAACTTGTCCACGCCCGTGCCGGACGGCATCGCCGCGGTGATTGCGCAGATCTTCGGGTCGCTCTCGGCCAGCTTCGCAAGCGTCTCGCCGAACACATTCTGATAGGACGGCGGTCCGCCGCCCGGCCCCTTGTCCTGCTTGCCGGAGACAACGTCGAACTTGACCACCCCGTGGTACTTGTCCGCCGCATTCTCGGCGTGCTCGTAACCCTTGCCCTTCTTGGTGACGACATGGACCAGCATCGGTCCGTCCTCGGCGTCGCGGACGTTCTCAAGCACTTCAACCAGCGCCCGCACGTCATGCCCGTCGACCGGGCCCACGTAGTAGAAGCCGAGCTCATCGAAAAGCGTGCCACCGGTCAGCATCCCGCGGGCATATTCCTCCATCTTGCGTAGCGAACTGTGCATGCCTTCCGGCATCGCTTTGGCCAGCTTCTTCGCAAGCTTGCGCGGCGTGAGGTACTTCCCCGAACTCACCAGCCGGGCCAGCGCGTTGCGAAGGCTGCCCACCGGCGGCGCGATCGACATGTCATTATCGTTGAGAATGACGATCAGACGGTTGCCGGCAGCGGCAGCGTTGTTCATCGCCTCATAGGCCATCCCGGCCGACATCGCGCCATCACCGATCACCGCCACCGCGCGGCCGGGCTGGTCGGCGAGCTTATTGGCGATCGCAAAGCCCAGCGCCGCGGAAATGGAGGTGGAACTGTGTGCCGCGCCGAACGGGTCGTATTCGCTTTCGCTACGCTTGGTGAAGCCGCTGAGACCCCCGCCCTGCCGCAACGTGCGAATGCGGTCGCGGCGGCCGGTAATGATCTTGTGGGGATAGGCCTGATGGCCGACGTCCCAGATCAATTTGTCCGACGGAGTATCGAAGACGTAGTGGAGCGCCACCGTCAGCTCGACGACGCCAAGGCCAGCACCAAGGTGCCCGCCGGTCACCGAGACGGCGGAAATCATTTCCTGTCGCAACTCTTCGGACAGCTGAGGCAGGTCCTCCTTGCTCAACGCGCGAAGGTCGACTGGAAGCTGCACCTTGTCGAGCAGCGGTGTCACAGGGCGGTCACTCATCGTGAAAGGCCTTACGCGGCCTGCCCATCCATGTCACCTCGCCCAAAGGGCTAGCAGGGCCCTGTACGCCGATTTCAGCGATTGCTCAGCCTTTGCTCAGGGCGGATTTGGAACTTAGCCGCAGTCCCCGCACTTTCCGCGGACCTCGATCACCGGACGTGGTGCCGAAAAGCCGGCGTCGGCGGCTGCCGCACGAACGCCGCTGGTCAGGCTGTCGTCGTCGATGTGAACCGCCTGCCCGCACTCGTCGCAGATCAGGAAGATGCAGTCGTGGAGGCAGCCGGGATGCTGGTTGGCGACATAGGCGTTCGCGCTCTCGACCCGGCGGGCGAGGTTCGCACCAACAAACAGGTCCAGGATGCGATAGACGCTGTTGGCCGCGACGCGCCGGCCCTGAGCCGCGGACACCTGCTCGGCAATATCGTAGGCGCTGGCTGGCTTGTCGAACCCGGCCAGTGCATCAAACACGGCAGCACGCATGTCGGTCCACTGCTCGCCCTGCTTGGTCAGCCGTTCACGCGCGGCATCCTTGAGCGATTCTCCTTCGTGGAGCTGGTGATCGTGCCGGCCCATCGTTCCTCCGAAATAGAGCCTGCCCGACTCACGGGCAAGCGACTCGCTTATTCGCTGGCGAGGCTGTTCAGCCGATGCCCCAGTGCGACGATCAATACGCCGATGATGGTGTAAACCGGCTCCCGGCCATCGTGCGGCAGGCTGAGCGCGCCTGCCATCACGCCAAGGCCGAGGGCGCCGATCGCGCTCGGCAGCATGAAACCATGCTCCAGGATGCCGCGGCCCAACGCGAACGCACCGACGATCATGGCCAGCGCAAGACCAACTTCATGGATGATGGGTTGCCCCAGAAATCCGCCCGCCGATGCCAGCAGGCCGAGCAGGACCGCCGTCGCCACGCAATGCACAGCGCACAGCCCGGATAGGCCCATCGCCAGGCGATCAAGGCGCCCCGTCGAGATGCTCAGCGGATGCATGTCGCGACGATATAGAATAACGTTGCCGCGGTTACAATATCACATGAGCATTTGGTCGCGCTTGCTCCGCGGCTCGGCGCGGGCGAAAGGGCCCTCCCATGAACGATGTCACCTCCTTCCCCGTCAGCGGTGCGCGGGGGTTATCGAACCTCCTGTTCTTCGTAGCTGCGCTCGTTTTCGGGATGGTCGTTGTCGGCGGCATAACGCGCCTGACCGAGAGCGGACTGTCGATCACGGAATGGCAGCCGATCAGTGGCGCGGTTCCGCCGCTCACCCATTCGGAATGGGTCCAGGCTTTCGATCTCTACAAACAGACCCCGCAGTATCGCGAGGTCGCGGGTCCGGCCGGGATGACCCTGTCCGGCTTCAAGTTCATCTTCTTCTGGGAATGGGTGCACCGCCTGCTTGGCCGTGTGCTTGGACTGGTCTTTTTCCTGGGCGTAGGCTGGTTTGCGATCAAGCGCGCAATTCCTCGCGGCTACGCCTGGCGCCTAGCCGCCCTGTTCATTCTTGGCGGTCTGCAGGGCGCAGTCGGCTGGTTCATGGTGATGTCGGGGCTCGAAGGGCGAACTGAAGTCAGTCCTTACCGACTGTCTGCCCACCTGCTGTTCGCCCTGTTCCTGTTCGCTGCCTTGATCTGGACCGCGCTCGACCTCCGGCGCGCCGACGAGCGCCCAGCCCGCCTTACCGGTTGGGGAATGGTCGCGCTCCCAACCCTTTTCATCCAGCTTCTGCTCGGCGCATGGGTCGCGGGGTTTCGCGCAGGCTATGTCTCGAACAGCTGGCCCGACATGGGCGGACAACTTGTGCCTGCCGGAATCGACTGGTCGCGCGGCGCGCTGTTCGCGATGACCCATGACCCATATCTCTTGCATTTCATGCACCGCTGGTGGGCCTGGGTAGTCGTTGTGGTCATGGTTCTTTTCGCGCGCCAGGTGAAAAAAGCCGAAGGTGGCCGTGCGGCTTCCGTGGCGATCCACAGCGCCTTCGGCACACAGATCATCCTTGGCATCCTCACTGTGCTGTCGGGTATCGCGATCTGGCTTGCTGTGCTTCACCAGGCAACCGGGGCACTGCTCGTGGCGGCGACCGTGTGGGGCGCGCACGAACTCGGACCCCGGCAATGACGGTGATCTCGGTTTACGCCGTGTTCGCGAACGTGGAGGAGGCGGAGCGCATCGGCCGGCAGGTCGTCGATGAGCGCCTCGCCGCCTGCATCAACATCCTGCCCGCGGTCGTCTCGATTTACCGATGGAAAGGTGCCGTTGAAGAAGGCACTGAAGCCGCCGCGATCTTGAAAACATCTGATGAGCGCGCCGATGCACTGATCACCCGCATCGCCGGCCTGCACAGCTACGACATGCCCTGCATCGTCAGCTCGCCGGTCGACAAAATCCTCGGCAGCTATGCCGATTGGGTTGAAGACAGCACCCGTTAAAAGGGCATGCGCTCCAGGTACAGATAGTTGGGGTCGAACTCAGCCACGCCTTCGAGTCCCCGGCGATCGACGATCGTCAGTTGGCGATTTTCCAGTTCCACCAGCCCGCGCCGGCGCATCTCCTGCAAGGTGCGGTTAACGTGCACGACCGTCAGGCCCAGGCATTCGCTGAGCTCGCGCTGCGTGAGCGGAAACTCGAACCCGTCCGGTCGCGCCTGATCCACGATCCCCAATCGAATATGGAGTTCGCAAAACAGGTGCGCCATGCGCGCGATCGCCGACCGTTGCCCAAGCGACAGCACGAATTCGCGCGTGATCGCGGCATCGAGGTTCGTCGAAAACCAATAGTAACGGCCAAGACGCGGGTGACGCTCGATCAGTTGGTTGATTCGCTCGTGCGGGACCACGGCAATCTCGCATTCGCTTAACGTCATGACGTCGTGGTCGAGACGCTTCAGCGTGTAACCGTGCATGTCCGCGAAATCGCCCGCGACATGCAGATGGAGGACTTGGCGTTCACCACCCGACAGATCCTTGTTTCGCGACAGCCAGCCACTGAGCAGCAGCAGGCTGTTCAACAGGGGCTCACCGGCGCGGATCAGCACCTGATCGGGAGCGACGCGGCGCGTTTCGGAGACGATGCCGCATATCGCGCGCTCCTCCTCGGCGCTGACGTCGATACGCCGTCTCAGCTTCTTCAAATGCGCGGTGATCATGAACCGCGGACTTGTGCATCGGGCTCACAATTTTGGATTTAACTTAAGTTATAGGCGATCAGCGCGACCCACCCGCCTTCTTGACCGCCGCATAGGGCACGTCGTCGAGCTTACGCCGGAGCGCATCGATCGAGGCATTTTCCTCACCGTCTGCGGCATATTTTGATTCGAGTTCCACCTCTTCCGGAGTCTGCTCGCGGAAATAGGTGATGGTCAGCCGCTTGCCGAAGATCTCGTCCCCGCGAATCTTCATCTCCGCCTGATGCTCCGGCGGCAGATTGTCACGAATGGTCTCGAGGTAACGGATCAGGTCGTCGAGCGAGGTATATTCGCTGATGTCGATGAAATCCTTGACGCGTCTCGGCACTGAACACTCCAGGCGGGATGAGATGTCGATAGGGGCAGTAGGTTGACCGCAGATGAAGGGCAACGCGAAACCCGCGGCCCGCTATCCATCGTTCGGGTTCATCCGAGCCGATTGGGCGGTCAGTTGTCCCGCTGCCGATCTGCGAGCGGCATCCTCAATTCGAAATGCAGCCCGGTCGGCCGGAATTCTACGGCAGTCTCGGCCTGCAGGTCGTAGGGCAAAGAGCGCTCGAGCAGCTCCATCCCGAAGCCCTTTCGCCGCGCTTCCACGGGATCGATCGAGACGCCGCTTTCGCTCCAGCGCAGACACAGCACGGAACCGCCACGATCATCCGGCTCCACCGTCCATTGAATGCGAACCTTACCGACAGGAGTGACGAAGGCGCCGTGCTTGACCGCGTTGGTGGTTAGTTCGTGGATCGCCAGGCTTAGCCGCTCTGCATTTTTGGGTTCCAGCTGAACGTCAGGCCCGCCGATCGAAACCTGCTCGCCTTCGCGCGCGGCGTGGGCGAGCATCTCGTCCTCGATCAACGACGCCAGATCGACTATCGCGTCAGGGCTTCGCGTGAGCGCGGCCTGTGCTCGCGAGAAGGCGTCGAGCCTCCCCTGGAAATGACCCAACATGCTCTCGACGCTGTGGCTGTTCTCTGCCGTGCGCCGCGCGATCGAGCGGACCATGCCAAGCGTATTGCGCACGCGGTGCTGGAGTTCGGCCAGCAGCATTTTCGCGTGCCGCTCGCTTTCCCGCAGCGCATTCTCGGCGCGAGCGCGCGCGACCGCGGCCCATGTGCGTTCAGCCACCTCCTTAATCAGTGCGATATCGGCATCAGACCAATCCCGGGAATCCGCGCTCTGGACACCGAGCGAGATCACCGGTTGTCCGGCACTGCAGATTGCAACGGTGACGTGCGCGCTGACGCGCAGGGACCGGTATAGATCGCGCTCTTCGTCAGTGATTCCGGAGTCGGTGTCCGCGTCGCGCAGCACAGCCGTTCCGCCATTGCGGTAAATGTTCGCCAACGTCGGACCGAACGTCTCGACCGTGTATCGTCCGATGACCGACGAAGCGGACGGCGAATAGTCTGCCCGGACGATCAATTCGCCCCCGTCCAACTCGCCGAAGCCAGCGCGAAGAACGTTCAGCTGTTCGGTCAGCATCCGCGAAGCTACGAACTGGATTTGGGTGGGATCGGACAGCGGGCGAAGAGCGTCGCTCAGCGTGAGCAGAAACGCTTGGCGTTCTTCGCTTTCGCGCAACGCCTGTTCGCTCTGCTTCCGTTCCGTGATGTTGGTGAACAGCACCGCCACCCGGTTTTTCTCACGGTCTAGCGTGAAGATGTTGAGGTCGAACGTTATCCCCAGGGTCGGCTCACCCTCCTCCACGCGCAGCGCTTCACCCGTGTCCAAGGCTTGCCCGTAGAGCTCGGTCCATCGCGGGTTCGGAGTGCCGAGCAGTTCCGTCGCGGTCTTGCCCACCGGTGGCGGCATGTTGGTGTGCTCGAGGAACGCCGGGTTGACCTCGACGAAGCGGAAGTCGACCCAATTGCCGGAGTCATCTTCAAGGACCTCGACGACGGCATAGGCCTCGTCCATCGATTCAAAGAGCGAGCGATACTTGTCTTCACTTTCGCGTAACGCCGCTTCGGCGCGCGCGCGCTCGGCCGCGGCCCAGGTACGTTCGGCAGCCTCCTGAACCAGAGCGATTTCACTCTCGGTCCATTCGCGTGCGGTAGTCGAGTGCACGCCGAACTCAGCCACTAGCTGTCTATCCTTCGTAAGCGCCGCGACGACGGCAGCGCGGACGCCAAATTTCGCCCATGCCGCACGGTCTTCGACACTGTACTTCGGATCGTCCTGGACATCGGCGACGATGAGCGGATCTCCGCGATTGCGCGCCGCCATCGTATGCTCGCCGCACTGACCGTAGGTGAAATACTCCGGGAACGGGACGGTAGCGGCACCCTCCCCTCTTCGACGGACGTATTGGCCACGGATCCGCCCGCTTTCGACGCCCTCTGCGCCTTCGACTTCCGCGTACATCGAACGGTCTGCTCTTAGGTGCTCGGCAACCATCCTCGCGGTAGTTGCCTGGATGTCGCCTGCGTCGCGGATACGCCGAAGGGCGTCGGTGAGTTTGAGCAGGAATGCGTGCCGTTCTTCACCTTCGCGACGAGCCGCCTCGCTTTGGCGCAGTAGCGACTGCGTCTTTCGGAGATCCGCGACTTGCCCCTCGGCGTCGACCCGACGTGTGACGTCCAACCACGACAGGAGATGATGGATCGTCTGCCCCTCGTCGTTCTTGAACGCGCTGAGCAATACCGTCGCCACGAACCGCGACCCATTCTTGCGATATTGGACCGTCTCGACCAGGTCGTCCTGGTCGTTGCGCAACGCTTCCGCAAAGCGCGCGGCATCGTTTGGGTCGGTGCCCGCCCCGTTGAGGAAGTGCGGTTGCTGCCCGAGCACCTCGTCCATTCGGTACCCGGACAGCTTCAGGAAGGATTCGTTCGCGAAGACGATTGGATCGCCCGGCAGCGTCGGATCGGTGATCGCCATCGCCATCCGGGTGGCGCGCACGGCATCGACGAACACGCCCCCTTCCCGACGCAACTTCTCGATCGCGGCCTCGGCTTGATCGCGGGCGGCAGTGCCCGGCTTTCCTCTCTCAAACTCGTTCGGAGAAGAGCCCTCAGTTGTTGGCGTCGAGGTGTCGTCCTTCATGGTCGAGGTGCAGGTAGTTCGGGTTGAACATGGCGACGCTCTTCATCCGTTCCATGTCGCAGATGTACAATTGCTTGCGCTCGAGCTCGATTAGTCCGTCGCGCCGCAACTCCTGCAACGTCCGGTTGACGTGAACCGGGGTCAGGCCGGTCGCATCGGCAAGGTCGGCCTGTGTCAGCGGGAAGTCGCAGCGTCCGAACGATGCATGACCGATCGTCTGGAGCCGCATATAAATTTCTAATAGCAGATGGGCTAACCGCTCGTAGGCGGAGCGCTGACCGATGTTTAGAGTCCATTCGCGCTGAATGGCCGTCACCACCAGTTCGTGCCACCACAACGCCTGGCTGATGCGCGGATGCCGTGTCATCAGTGCATCCATCTCGTCGGGTGGAATCATCGCAACCTTGAGCCGGGTGATGGCCCCGATGCTGTGGTCCATTTCCTTCAGAATATAGACGTTCACGTCGCAAAAATCGCCCGGGACGAACAGGCCGACAATCTGCCGCTTGCCGTCTGGCAGGGTCTTGTAACGGCATGCCCATCCGTCGAGCACGAGGTGCACGTGGCGCGGCTTGTCGCCCTCGGAGATCAGGTCCCGCCGCGCGTCGATAAAGCGAAAGTTTCGCGTCAGCCCCGAAAGGGCCGCACGATCTTCAGCTGAGAGTTTAGTGAACGCTTCAAGCTTGGACGCCACTGCTGGACCCGAAGAGGAGGGAACGAATTCAACAGCAGACGTAAGGCGGGACATCGCAAGTCACTCTCACCTATGTTATCGACCGCAACGCTCGGCGAAGACGATGGAGCCACAGTGATCGGTGAAAGCCTGCAAACCCACGATCAGCCGGATCTCCGCGGCAAGCGGATCCTAGTGGTCGAGGATGAATTTTACATCGCGGACGACGTATATCGCCTGTTGAAGCAGGCTGGCGCCGAGGTCGTGGGCCCAGTGTCGTCAGTGGAAGCAGCGGAGCGTGTCGTCGATCAGGCGGAGTTCGACTGTGCCGTCCTCGACCTTAATCTGCATGGACAAAGCGCTATCTGCATTGCGGATCGCCTAGCCGCGGCCGGCCGCGCGTTCGTTCATCGCCACCGGCTATGGCAGCCCGTCGGTTCCCGAGCGGCTTAAACATGCGCCGCGGATCGAAAAGCCATTCGAACCCGCGGCGCTGCTGTCGCTGATCGCGCAGATTCCCTGCGCGCAACGCGTGAACTGAAGCCGGCTTAGATTACGCCGAGCAGCCACAAGATAAGGATCAGAAGCAAAATACCGCCAAGACCGATGTACATGGCAAATCTCCTGTTGGTGTTGCTCATGAAACAAAAATCGACCCGCTCCCGTTCCCGTCGTTCCGCTACCGGTCCGAAGGCGTAGGGTATTATTTTACCCGTCCGGAAAGTGCCGGATTTGCTTGACTTTCTCGCCTCTCATCGCGATTAGCGCCGCACGGCGGCTCCCCTGACGGGCCGCTTTTCTCGTTTGAAAGAGGTTTTCAGCCATGAAGGCGCTGATGAAGACGACCAAGTCGGCCAAGCCGGCCGAGGTCGACAAGAAATGGCATCTGATCGATGCTGAGGGGCTGGTCGTCGGCCGCTTGGCGACGATCGTCGCGAACATCCTGCGCGGCAAACATAAGCCGAGCTTTACGCCGCACGTCGATTGCGGCGACCATGTCGTCATCATCAATGCCGACAAGGTCCGCTTCACCGGCCGCAAGCTCGCGCAGAAGGTCTATTACAAGCACACCGGCTATGCCGGCGGCATCAAGGAAATCACCGCCGCCAAGGTGCTCGAGGGCCGCTTCCCTGAGCGCGTGCTGGAAAAGGCCGTTGAGCGCATGATCCCGCGCGGTCCGCTCGGCCGCGACCAGATGCGCGCACTGCATCTCTACAACGGCACCGAGCATCCGCACGGCGGTCAGGATCCGCAGGTTCTCGACGTCGGGTCGATGAGCCGCAAGAACAAGGTGGGCGCATAATGTCCGACACTCGTGAATCGATCGCCGACCAGCTCGGCGCCACCCCGGCCCCGGCTGCTCCCGCCGCCGACGCTCCGGCTGCCGAAGCTGCCGCGCCGCAGGCCCCCGCGCAGGAAGCCGCCCCGCTTCGCGAGCAGCAGCTCGACAAGCAGGGCCGCGCTTATGCGACCGGCCGCCGCAAGGACGCCATTGCGCGCGTCTGGCTAAAGCCGGGCACCGGCAAGATCGTGGTCAACGGCCGCGAGCAGGAAGTCTATTTCGCGCGTCCGACGCTGCGTCTCGTCATCAACCAGCCGTTCGGCGTTACCGATCGCGAAGGCCAGTATGACGTCGTTGCGACCGTCGTCGGCGGCGGCCTCTCGGGCCAGGCCGGCGCGGTGCTGCACGGCATCGCCCAGGCGCTGACCCGCTACGAGCCGGCGCTGCGCACGACCGTCAAGCAGGCCGGCTTCCTGACCCGCGACAGCCGCGCCGTCGAGCGTAAGAAGTACGGCCGCGCCAAGGCCCGCCGCAGCTTCCAGTTCTCGAAGCGCTAAAGCGTTCAGGCAATCAAAGATCGAGGGCGGTTGGGACATCCCCAGCCGCCCTTTTTCTTGTCTACTGGGGTAGCAGGCCAGTCTGGCGAAGCGCTTCGCCTACCCCGAGCGCCGTCGTCGTCGCAAGGTTCAGCGACCGCACCTCCGCGCGCATGGGCACCCGTACGCGCGCGCCAGAAGCGTCGGCAACCGCCTGAGGCACACCCGCGCTCTCCTTGCCGAATAGCAACACATCATCGGCGCGAAATTCGAACTTGTAGGCCGATTGCTGGGCCTTCGTCGTGAACAGCACCAACCTGGCATGTTCAAGCGTTTCTTGAAACGCCTCGAAGCTCGCATGCCGCCGCACCTCGACATGGTCGATATAGTCCATTGCCGTCCGCCGCACGCGCCGGTCGTCCCAGGCGAACCCCATTGGCTCGATCAGGTCGACCGTCACGCCCATGCAGGCACCCAGTCGCAGCACGGCGCCAACATTTCCGGCGATTTCAGGTTCGAACAAAGCGACGCGCACTGCTCAGGCTCGCCCGCGAGTGCGCAGTATCCCCTCGCGCAACATCTCGTTCGTGGTCTGCACCAGCGTTCCTAGCAACCGGCGAAGCATGTCCGAGGTTTGAACGCTGCGAGTATATTCGGCGCTGAGCCGAAACGCGCCGTCCTCGTTCAGCAGGATGCCGGCATCGACCAGGGCCTTCACCTTGCGCCGCGCCGTCTCGCGATTCAGCCCCGTCGCCGCGGCGATCGATCTGACGTTGCATTTTGTAAGCTGGCTGGACGCCATCGCAGTCCGGATATCGCGGTGCGCTGGCTCAAATTCGGATCGCGTATATTTCTCCATGGTAATCGCCGCCGTCGCCATCACGATCAGCGCAGAATCGAGATCGATGCCCAAATGTGCGCGCCAGTGTTCGAGTAAGCGTAAGGTCATCAGGGAAAAGCGGAGGCCGATGGGTCGGCTGCTGCCTTCAACCTTGGCCTCGTCGATGATCAGCATTCGCCGGCTATCTCAAAAATATTAGAGGTGGAAAGAAGAGGCACATTTTGTGCCTCTCTAGGCGATGAGGCATTCAACAAAAAGCTAGGCGGTCCGCAGAGGCTCGCTCCGGCGCGCCTCCGGCCCGACCTCTGCAGTTGCCCCGCATGTCGGGCCGTTAGGTGCCCCGCGTTCAGATTTAGGCTTGGGCTTCGACGAACGCGGACGGCATTCCTATTCCGATCATTCTGTGGTCCATTCGATCGATGAACTTTCTTCGCATCGCGCTGACTGTTCGGAATGCTACCTTGGCAGCATTCACGACGGCCGCAGTGGTTACGGGCACGCCGGCCGTAGCCGACCCGCTTCTCATCCTCCCCGCACGCGTATTCGATGGCACTGCTGCTCACACGGGTTGGAGCGTACTGGTCGATGGCGACCGGATCGCTGCGGCCGGTCCGGCTGTGAACGCGCCAGCGGGCGTCCGCACGATCGATCTGCCCAATGCCACGCTGCTGCCAGGCATGATCGAAGGTCACTCGCACCTTTTCCTCCACCCCTACAATGAAACATTGTGGGACGATCAGGTTCTCCACGAGTCCGTCGCCTTGCGGACCGCGCGCGCCGTTGTTCAGGCGAAGCAAACCTTGGATGCCGGCTTCACCACCGAACGCGATCTCGGCACCGAAGGGGCCGGCTTTGCCGACGTAGGCCTGCGCCAGGCCATCGATAAGGGCATCGTCCCTGGCCCTCGTCTGCTAGTTGCCACAAAGGCGATCGTCGCCCGTGGCGCGTACGGCCCGAAAGGCTACGAGCCGGGCGTCGCGGTGCCGCAGGGTGCGCAGGAAGTCGCGGGCGTCGACGAGACCATCCGCGCCGTGCGCGACCAGATCGCCGCCGGTGCGGACCTCATCAAATTCTACGCCGACTATCATTGGGGTAAGGGCGAACCCAGCCGCCCCACCCTCTCGCAGGCCGAGCTGGATGCAGGGGTCGCTGCAGCCCACGATGCAGGGCGGATGGTCGCCGTCCACGCGAGCACCGCGGAAGGAATGATGCGAGCCATCCGCGCCGGCGCAGACACGATCGAGCATGGGTACGGTGGCACCGAAACCGTGTTCAAAGCGATGGCAGCCAAAGGCGTCGCTTTATGTCCGACGCTTGGCGCGTCGGAAGCCTATGCCCGCTACTTTCAGAACTGGAACGGCCAGGAACCCACGCCGGAGAGCGTCCAGGAGAACCGCCGCGCTTTTCGCCTTGCGATCAAGGCTGGCGTACCGATCTGCATGGGCGGTGATGTCGGCGTCTTTACCCACGGCGAAAACTGGCGCGAGATGGAGGCGATGCAATCGGCCGGCATGCCCGCCTTGCAGGTCATGACCGCGGCGACGTCCGGGAACGCGCGCATTTTGCACCTGACCGACCGCGGTGCGATCAAACCGGGTCTGCTTGCCGATCTTGTCGCCGTCGATGGCGATCCGACCTTGGACGTCAAAGCCGTGCGACAGGTGCGTCTGGTGATCAAGGGCGGGAAAGTCGTTCGCGCGCCTTAGCTATTTGCCTGTCGGAAGCGTGACCCGCTGCACAGCCGCGCGTTTAAGCTCAGGCAATTCCATCAACTGCGGCTCGACGCTCTTCATGTCGCCGACCACCACCATTACCAGCCGGTCGATCGGCAGGTCGGTTTTGGCGAGTGTGCTGATCTGCGCCGGCGTGACCGCCATCGCCCGCTGCACGTAGCTGTCGAAATAGCTGGGCTTGAGCCCGAGCAGGTCGGCGCGGACGAGCTGTCCTGCGATCAGGTCGGCACTGGTCGTCCGCATCAGGAGATAGGAACCGGCATAGGTCTTCATGCCCTGTGCTTCCGCAGCAGCGGGCGGCTCGGCCTGAAGCCGGCGGATTTCCTTGAACACCTCGGCCATCGCCTTTCCGGTCACCGAGGGTGTGATGTCCCCTGCCCAGACCCAACTGGCGCCGCCTGGGCGGCCGGAAATATTGGAATAAGGCGAATACGTGTAACCTTTGTCCTCGCGAATATTGAGCGTGATGCGCGATCCGAACGAACCACCGAGCAGTGCATCGGTGACGCGAAACGGAACATCGGTCGGCGACCCGACGGCAGGCGCGGCGAAGGCGAGGCGTACGGTCGTCTGCTCGCTGCCCGGACGGTCCGCCAGCACGAGCTTGGGCCCGCCATTGAAGCGGGCCAGCAACTGCTTACGCGGCGGCCCGGCCGTCCAGGATCCAAACGCGCGCTCGGCGGCAGCGCGTACCGCCGGTTTGTCGAACTGGCCAATGACATAGAGGGTCGATCTTCCCGCGCCGAACTGCGTGTCGTGAAATTGCTTCACGTCCGCGAGGCGATAGCCGGCAAGCTGCGCTGCCGTCGGGAGCGGCGTTCCATAGGGATGCGAACCATATAACGCCTTGGCGAGCAAAGCGTCGGCCATCGACTGCGGCGTGGCTTCCGCCTGCGCGAGGGCACGCTTGCGATTGGCCATGACTCTGTCGAAGTCCGCTTGTGCAAGCGTCGGACGCCGCATCACGTCGCCGAGCAGCGCGACCGCATCCCCCGCGCGCTCCGCGAGCACGGTGGTCGAATATTGGGTCAGGTTGGAGTCCGCGCGCGCGGACAGCGATCCGCCCATCCCGGAGAAGGCTTCCGCTAGCTGGGTGGCCGTCAGCCCCCCTGCCCCCTCCTTCGCAAGGTCTGCATTGATCGCCGGCAACCACGGCTTGCCCGGTGCATCCAGGTCACCCGCAAAAGTGCTCAGCACCAAAGTCGTTTGCGGCACCGACCCGAAGGGTACGAACGCAATCGTCATGCCGTTGGCCAGCCGTTCACGCTCGATGGCCGGCATCTTGAATGGCCTTGGTGTGTCGATTGGCGGCGCGGCGGGCGCCGTTTGGGCGATCGCCGGCGACGCTAGTAGGGCAGCGGCGGCGAGAAAAATGGATGCACGCATTACTGGCCTGCCTTTCCTGCGTCCTTGCCAGCGACGATCGTGAAGGTCGATCGTTGCTCGGGTCTCAGATAGCGGCGCGCGACGTCCTGAACCTGCGCCGCGGTTACCGCGTCGAAGCGCTCGGGCAGTGAATTGACCATCCGCGGGTCGTCGCCAAATAAAGCTGCAAGCCCAACCAAGTCCGCCAGCTGGGCTCCACTCTCATCCGCGATCGCACGATAGAGCGAGGACTTCGCCTTGGTTTTCGCGCGCGCCAATTCTTCGGCGCTGGGCGGCGCGGCAAGGAAATCGTCCATCACCTTGTCGACGACCTTATTGATTTCCGCATCGCTTACCGAAGCATCGTGAGTGAAGCTGACCATCCACAAGGCAGGCCCCTTGTAGCTGTACATGTCGCCGAGATAGCCATTGATGCCGCCGTCGAGATCGCCGGTGATCGAGCGGTCGATCGACAGCGCGCGGTTCAGGCGGCTGTCCGCGCCCTTCAGCAGCATCTGGTCGATCAGGCCCATGACGATCCAGTCCTGACCACCGCGGGGCGGGACATGATATGCGAAGCTGTAGCCCGGCTTCGGTGCCAGCGGATCAACCCGCGAGCCCACACGCGCCTTGGTCTGCGGCGCTTCGGAAAGATCGGGCAGCGCCACCGGCGGTCCGGCGGGGATCGGTGCGAAATACTTCTGCACCATCGCCTTTGCCTGGGCCGGATCGAAGTCGCCCTGAATGACCAGCGAGGCATTGTTGGGACGATAATATTTGGCCGAAAAATCCTTTGCGTCGGCTACCGTCGCCGCCTCGATTTCCTTCAGGTCGCCGTAGAAGTTGTGGGAATTGTACCAGTTGCTGTTCGCCAGCATCGGGAGGTCGATCCACGGCCACGACCCATAGGGCGCATTGAGGACGTTGACCTTCACCTCATTGCCGACGACGCCTTGCTGGTTCTTCAGCACCACGTCGTTGATAACCGGACGCGCCATGCGGTCGCTATCCAGCCACAGCATCAGTTCCAGCGCATTGGACGGCACCCACTCGACGTAATCGGTGTAATCGAAGCGGGTCGAGCCGTTGATGTAGCCGCCGGCTGCGGTCACGTCGCCGATTAGCCGGCCCTTCGGCGCATTCTGCGAGCCCTGAAACATCAAATGCTCGAACAGGTGCGCGAATCCGGTGCGATCGCGTGGCTCGACTCGAAAGCCTATCCCGTAAAACTGCTTCACATTGACCGTGCCGGTCTTGCTGTTCGGGACCAGCACCACCTTCAGCCCATTGCCGAGCGTATAGCTCTCGATCGGCAGGTTCAGCGCCGGCGTCGCCGCAATTGCAGCAGATGACGTCATTGCCAGCCACGATGCCAAAAGACCTATTCGACGCACAGCGAATCCCCCGCGATTTACCGCGAAGTTAATGCGCTCGATTAGTCGCGCAAGCCGCTAACCGTTGATCGTCTGCATCCCCGCCGCGTGATAACGGTCGCCGGCGGCTGCACCCGGCGGCAGGATATCGTCCAGCTGCTGCAAGTCGGCTTCGGTCAGCGTGACCTCCAGTGCGCCAATATTGTCGTCGAGATAGCGAATGTGCTTCGTGCCCGGGATGGGCACGATGTCGTCGCCCTTCGCCAAGACCCAGGCGAGCGCCAGCTGCGCGGTGGTGCAACCCTTCTCCCGCGCCATCGCCCCAACCTCATCGACAAGCTGGAGGTTCTTGGCGAAGTTGTCGCCCTGGAACCGCGGATGATTCCGGCGGGTGTCGCCCTCGGGAAAATCATCGGGCGACTTGAACTGACCCGTCAGGAAACCGCGACCGAGCGGCGAGTACGCCACGTAGCCAATCCCGAGCTCGCGAACCGTCGGCAGCACGCCGCCTTCCGCGTCGCGGCTCCACAGAGAAAGCTCCGTCTGCACCGCGGTGATCGGCGACGTTGCATGCGCCTTGCGGATGGTGTCCGGCGCCGCTTCGCTGAGGCCGAGGAAGCGAACCTTCCCCTCTTCCTTCAGCCGCGCCATCTCGCCGACCGTATCCTCGATGGGCACGTTCTGGTCGACGCGATGCTGGTAATAGAGGTCGATGACGTCGACGCCGAGGCGCTCGAGGCTCGCCTCGCAAGCCGAGCGCACGTACGCGGGATCGCCCTTCACACCGAGGAACTCGCCGTTCGGCCCCCGCACGTTGCCGAACTTGGTCGCCAGGAACACCTCGTCGCGCCGGTCCCGGATCGCTTTGCCGACCAGTTCCTCGTTGCGGCCGACGCCGTACATGTCCGCCGTGTCGAGGAAGTTCACGCCGCGGTCGAGCGCGTGGTGAATCGTCGCGATCGATCCCTGCTCGTCGCCGCTACCGTAGAACTCGCTCATGCCCATGCAGCCAAGCCCGATGGCCGAAACCTCGGGACCGTTCTTGCCGAGACGGCGCTTGCCAACCTGAAACATGAGCTTCTCCTTTTAATCCATGGCGACGTGGGGCGGCCCGCCACTGCCGACCTTGTTGCCGCGCTTCATGAGCAGCAGCAGCGGCAATACCGAGAAGGTGACGATCATCATCAGCTTGAAGTCATCGAGGTAGGCGATGAACAGCGCCTGCTTGTTGATGATCATGTTGATGTAGGCGAGTGCCGCCGGACCCGCGACCGGGAATACCGTCTGCAGCATGCTCGGGTCCGCTGTCGGTATCGTCTGCTCGGTGATGTTGCGAGCGAGGTCAGCATGCGACACTTGCGTCATGCGCACCAGTTGGGTGCTCACGACGGAAATTCCGATCGACCCGCCGATATTCCGCGACAGGTTCAGCAACGCCGCCGCCGTCGTCCGCGCCTTCGCCGCCAGCGTTTCGAACGCCAGACTTTGAAGCGGCACGAATATGAGACCGAGGCCGAGGCCCTGCACGACGCCGCTAAGAATCACCGGCCGTGCCGGTTGATCGATCGCGAAGCCCGTCATCATGTAGAGCGACACGCCCATCAGGACGACACCAAGGCCGACCAGCAGACGGGAATCGACCTTCCCGGTAAGCCGACCGGCCATGAGCATGGAGATAAGAGTTCCTATGCCGCGCGGCGCCGTGAGAAAGCCCGACTGCAGGACCGAATAGCCGTACATCGTCTGCAATAATGGCGGCAGCAGCGCGAGGCCGGCGAGCAAGAGCACGCCCGTCACCGCCATGAACACGAGCGCGGTTGCGAAATTGCGGTCCTTAAACATCGATCGGTCGAACAAAGGATTCTTTGCCGTGATCATGTGCACGACGAACATCCACGCTGCACCGATCGCGAGGCCGAGCTCAAGCCGGATTTCCCAGCTAGAGAGCCAATCCTCCTGCTCGCCGCGGTCGAGAAACAGCTGCAGCCCGGCCAGCGCCAGCGCGAGCAGGATAAAGCCGAACATGTCGAACTTGCGCTCGTGCGTGGGAGCTTTCGGCATGAAGCGGAGCATCACGAGAATGCAGAGGATTCCCACCGGCAGGTTGACCAGGAACACCCAGCGCCAGTTGTAATTGTCGGTCAGCCAGCCGCCGAGCACTGGCCCCAGGATCGGGCCGATCATCACGCCGCCGCCGAACAGGGCCATTGCCTGGCCATGCTTCTCGCGCGGATTGATGTCGAACAGGGTCGCCTGCGCCAAGGGCACGATGAAAGCGCCGCCCACGCCCTGCAGCGCGCGAAACATCACCATTTCGACCAGCGAGGTCGCCGTTGCGCACAGCACCGACGCGACCGTGAAGACCACTACTGAAATGAGCAGCAGCCGCTTGCGCCCAACCTTGTCGGCCAGCCAACCGCTGATCGGCAACGCGATCGCCGACGCGACGATGTAGCTTGTCAGCACCCAGTTGATGGTGTCCTGCGTCGCGCTGAGGCTCGCCTGCATGTGCGGCAACGCCACGTTGGCAATGGTCGTATCCAGCACCTGCAGCAGGACGGCCATCATCACCCCGATGGTGACGATGATCCGTTCGCCGGCAGGCAGCGGGTGTGTGGCGGCTTCCGCCATCGCCTTACTTCTTCGACTGGTCGTCGAAGTAGACGGTTGAGGTCACCGACAGGCCCGCGATCAACGGCTGCGACGGATGCCCGTCGAACGCAATCCGGACCGGGACGCGCTGCGTCACCTTGACCCAGTTTCCATTGGCGTTCTGCGCAGGCAGCAACGAGAACTCGCTACCCGTGCCAGCGCCGACGCTCTGGACATGGGCGTCGAATTTCTTGCCCGGATAGGCGTCGACCTCAATCGAGGCGCGCTGCCCCGGGACCATGCGGCCGACATCCTTTTCCTTGAAATTGGCTTCGACCCAGGCGGTGGTGCTGTGCACGAGGCTAATCATGCCGACGCCGGTCACAGCCATCTGGCCGACTTGAAGCTTGTCGGCGTTCTCGACGATGCCGTCCATCGGCGCCTTAACCTCGGTCCGCGACAGCTCGAGGCGTGCCTTGTCCACAGCGGCACGCGCCTGCGCGATCTGAGGTTGCTCGCCGTTGCTGCTGACCGCGGCGCTGGCGTTGGCGGCACGGGCGCGGGCATCGGCTAGCTGCGTTTCGGCTGCGCGCACTTCGTTGAGCGCGTCCTCATAATCGGCTTTCGTGGTGAAGCCCCGCTTCAGCAGCGCCGACTGACGGCCGAGCGCGTTCTGCTTGATCGCCAGATTGGCCTGCGCACCAGTGATGTCTCCGCCGGTCCCTGCCGCAGTCGTGCGCAGCACCTGCGTCTGCAGCTGCGCCGCGGCAAGCGCCGCCTGCGCCTGCTCGAGCGCTACCTGGTATGGCTGCGGATCGATGCGGAACAGCACGTCGCCGCGCTTCACCTTCGCACCATTGCGTACGCGGACCTCGACGACCTGGCCGTTCACCTGCGGACTTACGGACACGATGTCCTGGCGGATCTGCGCGTCGTCAGTCGACACGCTGCCGCCGCTGGTCAGCCACCAATAGGCGCCGATGGCGATCAGGATCGCCGGCACGATCAGCATGACGATCGTCTTCAAGCTGCCCTTACCCTGCGGCACTTTCACGCGGCGGCGCTTTTTCGGCGCTTCCTCCGCGACATCCGCAGGCGACATCGGTTCTGTAGCCATCTTGTTCATTGGTTCGATGCCTTGTCGATCGGAGCGGCTCGGGCCACGTTTTCACGCACGCGTCCCAGCACTCGCCGCGCAATTTCAATCTGTTCGGATGGGATCCCTTCAAACGCGTGGGACGTCATCTCGTTCGCCACACCGCGCAATTTTTCAATCAGCGGGCGGGCCGCTTTCGTGACATGCAGGCGCCAGGCGCGGCGATCAGCCGGATCGGCGACCCGCTCGACCAGCCGGGCTTCTTCCAGCCGGTCGACGATCCGCGACAGCGTAATCGGCTCGATATCCAGCATGTCGGCCAGTTCGATCTGACGCAGGCCCGGCTGCCTTTCGAGCCGAAACAGCACCTTCCACTGCGCGCGCGTGACGCCGAGCCCGCAAGCCCGGCGATCAAAGGCCTTGCGCAGCGCGTGGGCCGTCTCGCCAATCTCAAAAGGAAGGGTTTCCATCGGCAACCGATATAGTAAGCTTGCTTATATTAAGCAACCTTAAACGCAGAGAGCCGAGCGCGGTTCCGGGTGAATTTCGTGCAGTTCGAAGTGCAAAACGAACCCGCTTTGCTCGCGGCGTGACTACTGCGGCGGCATGTCTTGGCTCGACTGCCGTGGAGCGGGTAGCGGGAATCGAACCCGCGCGTTCAGCTTGGGAAGCTGACAGGCTACCATTACATCATACCCGCCCGTGGGCTGGCGCCGATGTGGATTGGCCGTCTGGCCAAGTCAACGGCCCGAGGACGGAACGGGTAAGCGAGCACCGCTTTGATGGCGCAATGGCTCGACGCCCACCCTATCCTGTCACTTCAGACGGCAAGTATTTCGTCGTCCGCGGACGCCTGTGGCGAACAAGCAACCCAGCCCTCGCTCCCGAACGTCGTGAGGCTCTCGTGAGAGAACTGATGGACGCCCGGCGCAAGCGCGATCGTACAAGGGTCGACGCCGCCAAACGCGCGCTCGGAGAGCGCGGTAAGCCATGGTGGACCGACGGCGCGCCGGACTACAATCGGCACATGGCGAAGAATACGCCCTATGCTGAATGGTTCGCGGACCTCGCCTAGAGCCCGCCCTCGACAGGTTCGAAGCCCGCTTGCCGCAATCCCTCGGCCAACTGCTGGGCGATTTGACGCGCCAGGTCGCCATCGGCAGACCGGATCACGAAGTTCGATCCGTACCGGCCTTCCTTGAAAAATGGATAGCTGCCGATCGTCACGCCCGGGTTTGCCGCCTCGGTCTCGCGTAGCAGGTCGGCAACGTCGCTTTCCGGCGCCCGCGCCCCGACCGTTGACGAAACGACCGGACGACCGCCCTCCAGCGTCCCTGTCATCGCGGCCAGCATCGCTGCCGTGATGCCCGGCACCCCCGCCATGATGAAGACATTGCCGATCTTGATGCCCGGCGCGCCCGAGCTGGGGTTGGCAAGCAATTCGCTCCCCTCGGGCACCCGCGCCATCCGTAGCCGCGCCGGAGTCAGCCCGCCAGGCCGGTCGCGGTAGTATCCTTCCAGCACCTTGCGTGCTTCCGGGTGCTCGACCACCGGCACGCCAAAGGCCTCCGCGATCGCATCGACGGTGATGTCGTCGTGCGTCGGCCCGATGCCACCGGTCGTGAACAGATAATCATGCGCTGCGCGCAGTTCGTTCACCGCACTCGCGATGCGCTCGGCCACGTCCGGCACGACCCGCGCTTCCGCCAGCCGGATGCCCTGGTCATTCAGCCACAGCGCGATTTGCGCAATATTCTTGTCCTGCGTCCGGCCGGACAGAATTTCATCGCCAATGACGACCAGCGCGGCCGTCCAGATCCGTTCTTCGCTCACGCGCCGTCCCTAGCCCACCCGAAGCCGCGCGCAACAACCCCGTGCAAAATCCCGTAGGATTGCCTACTTAGGGGCCAATGACCCAGTACATCACCGTTGCCGCCGACGACCGCGTCGAAGCCAAGAATGGCGTGATCAAGCTGCATGGCGCCGAAGCCTTTGCCGGCATGCACCGCGCGGGACGCCTCGCTGCAGAGATCCTCGATGCTTTGGTCCCGCACGTTGTCCCTGGCGTAACAACGCAGGAATTGGACGATCTGGTCTACAAGCTGACGATTGAGGGCGGCGGAACGCCGGCGACGCTCGGCTACCGCGGTTACACGAAGAGCTGCTGCATTTCGATCAACCACGTCGTTTGCCACGGCATTCCCGGCGACAAGGCGCTCAAGGACGGCGACATCGTCAATATCGACGTGACGCCGATCGTCGATGGCTGGCACGGCGACACCAGTCGCATGTTCCTCGTCGGCGACGTGCCGCTAAAAGCGCGCAAGCTGGTCGACGTCACCTACGAATGCCTGATGCTCGGCCTGGAACAGGCGAAGCCCGGCAACCGCCTCGGCGACATCGCCAACGCCATCCAGCGCCATGCCGAGGCCCACCGCTACGGCGTCGTCCGCGATTTCTGCGGCCACGGCGTCGGCCGAGTCTTCCACGACAGCCCGGAAGTCATCCACGCCGGCCGCCCCGGCACCGGCGTCGAGCTGCGCCCCGGCATGATCTTCACCGTCGAGCCGATGATCAACATCGGCCGCCCCGACGTGAAGATCCTCGAAGATGGCTGGACCGCCGTTACCCGCGACCGCTCGCTCTCGGCACAGTTCGAACATTCGATCGGCATCACCGATACCGGCTGCGAGATCTTCACGAAGAGCCCCGGCGGCTTCGACAAGCCGCCCTACTGACCGCCGTTCGTCGGCCTGTCGAAAGCTTTGACGACGTAGCTTGACCGCCACGCATGCCCCCTGATTAATCCGGAGAAATCTCGGGGGCCTCAATGCTGGAAATCTCAAACCTTTCGCACACCTATGCCAACGGCACCGTCGCGCTGGACGACGTAAGCCTGTCGATCCCGCGCGGCATGTACGGCCTGCTGGGGCCGAACGGCGCGGGCAAGTCGACGCTCATGCGGACGGTTGCAACGCTTCAGGAACCGACGTCGGGCAGCATCAAGTTCGGCGACATCGACGTGCTCGCCGACCCGGACCGCCTGCGCCGGACGCTCGGCTATCTGCCGCAGGATTTCGGCGTCTACCCGCGCGTGTCGGCCTATTCGATGCTCGACCAGATGGCGGTGCTCAAGGGGATCACCGGCAAGGGCGAGCGCAAGAGCGTCGTCGAGACCCTGCTCAGTCAGACCAACCTGTGGGCCGTCCGCGACAAGTCGATCGCCGGTTTCTCGGGCGGCATGCGGCAGCGCTTCGGCATCGCGCAGGCGCTGATCGGCAATCCCGAGCTGATCATCGTCGATGAGCCGACCGCCGGCCTCGATCCGGAGGAGCGCAACCGCTTCCTCAACCTCCTTGCCGCGATCGGCGACAATGTCGTGGTCATCCTCTCGACCCATATCGTCGACGATGTCGCCGACCTCTGCCCACTGATGGCCGTGCTCGCCGACGGCAAGGTTCGCCTGCAAGGCAAGCCGGGCGACCTGATCGCGTCCACCCGCGGCAAGGTGTGGCGGAAGTCGATCGACAGCGAACAGCTCGAAGACGCGCAAGCGAACTATAGGGTCATCTCAACCCGCCTGTTCGCCGGCAAGACCGTCGTCCACGTCTTGGCCGACAATCGGCCCGAGGGGTTCGATCCCGTCGAGGGTGGTCTCGAAGACGTCTATTTCTCGACCCTGTCGTCGCTTCGCCGCGCGGCCTGAGGAGCCACACCCATGCTGCTTGGCATCACGGGCTTCGAGGTCCGCTATCAGCTTCGCAACCCTGTCTTCTGGGTCGCGGTGGCCATCTTCTTCCTGCTCGGCTTCGGCATCACGTCGAGCGAGAACGTCAGCATCGGCACCCCCGGCGGCGTCCACGAGAACGCGCCGAACGCCATCGCCATCGCGACGGCAGTCTTCTCGCTCTTCTACCTATTCGTCATCACCGCCTTCGTCGCCAACGCCATCGTCCGCGACGACGCGACAGGCTTCGGGCCGATCATCCGCGCAACCTCGGTCACGCCGCGCCAGATCGTCATCGGCCGCTTCCTCGGTGGGCTGTTCGTCGCGTGGCTCGGCTACCTCTCCATTCCGGCCGGCATGTGGGCCGGCTCGATCATGCCCTGGGTCGATACCGAGACGGTCGGCCCGCAGGTCGCATCCTATTACCTCTGGCCGTTCCTTGTCTTCGCGATCCCCAACATCTTCCTCATCTGCGCGGTGCTGTTCGCGCTGGCGACGACACTCCGCTCGATGATGGCCGCCTACGTCGCGGCGATCGTGCTGGTCATGGGCTACATGATCACTACCAGTGTCCTCGGCCCCAAGGTGGAGTACCGCGACACCCTTGCCCGCTGGGAGCCGATGGGCACCGGCGCGCTGGGCGAAGCGACCCGCTATTGGACGCAGAGCGAGCTCAACAGCCGCCTGATCGAGCTGAACGGCGCGCTGCTGTTCAACCGTATCTTCGCTATCGTGCTCGGTCTCGCGTTTCTCGGCCTGACCCTGTGGCGTTTCACGATGACGGAGCGCGCGCCCTCGCGCTGGAAGCTTCGTCGCCTTGCCAAGCGCAAGTCCCGGGACGCCGGTCTCGCCGACGCACCCGCCGCCCTCGATGGCGGCAGGGTCATAGCGCGCGACGTCACGCCCTCCCGCGCGACCCAATTCTTCTCGCGTCTCCGCGTCGAGGTTCAGCAGGTCCTGACCAGCCCCGGCCTCATCGTCCTCACTCTGCTCGCGATGACCTTCACCGGCATCGTGCTGTGGTTTGCGCAGTCGACCTACGGCACCGCAGACCACCCGACCGTGGCCGCTACCATTAAGGGCGTCACCGGCGGTTCGGCGCTGTTCGTGCTGATGATCACCGCCTTCTACAGCGGCGAACTCGTCTGGCGCGAACGCGACCGCAAGATCAACGAGATCATCGACTCCACCGCGGTCCCCAGCTGGGTGATGACGATCCCGAAGATCATTGCGATCTTCCTCATCCTCGTCATCGTCAACATGGCGGCCGCGCTGACCGGTATCGCCTTCATGGCGATCGGCGGCGCCCACACGCTGGGTCTCGGCGCGTTCTTCAACTGGTTCATCTTCCCCTTCGCGCTCGACATGCTGCAGATCGCCATCCTGGGCGTCTTCTTCCAGGTGCTCAGCCCCAACAAATATGTCGGCTGGGGCCTGCTGTTCATCTGGTTCGTGGCCGGCATCTTCGCGTCGAACATGGGCTGGTCGAACCCGCTCTACAGCTACGGCGGCAACCCCAGTGTTCCGCTAAGCGACTTCAACGGGCAGGGCAGCTTCTGGATCGGTGCGATGGTGTTCCGCGCCTATTGGCTGATGTTCGGCGTCATCCTCATCGTCATCGCGCACTTGCTGTGGCCGCGCGGCACCGATCTTGGTCTCCGCGTCCGCTCACGCCGCATGCTCCGCCATTCAACCGGAGCACCCCTGGCAATCGCCGGCATCGCCGCCGTCGCGATGGCTGCAACCGGTGTCTACGGCTACCATAACATCAAGCAGCTCAACCGCTACTTCACCTCCGACGACGCCGAGAAATATGCGGCGGACTATGAGAAGAAGTATCTCAAGTTCGAAAAGCTGCCGCAGCCCTCGATCGCGCATGTGAAGCTCGACGTGCAACTGTTCCCGCAGCAGCGCCGCTTGATCGCGGTCGGCAACTATGACCTCGTCAACAATACGCAGGTGCCAATCCGCGACGTCCACATCCGCCAGGGCGAGCAGGACACCACCTACGACCGGCTTGAACTGAGCGGCGCGAAGCTCGTCTCTTACGACAAGCGCTTCGGCTACCGGATCTTCCGCTTCAACCAGCCGCTACAGCCCGGCGCGCACGCCACGCTGGCCTTCGCGTCGAAGCTATGGCGGCGCGGCTTCCGCGCGGGCGCGCCCGCCACGGACATCATCGAAAACGGCACCTTCGCCAACAACTTCGACTTCGCGCCGATCATCGGCATGAACCGGCAGAACCTGCTCGACGACCGCGCCAAGCGCCGCCGCCAGGGCCTGCCGCCCGAACTGCGCATGGCGAAGCTCGAGGACATGTCGGCCACCGCGCGCAACTACATCGGCAGCGACTGGACGACGTCCGACATCACACTCACCACCGACGCCAGTCAGACGCCGATCGCCCCCGGCAACCGCGTGTCCGAAAACACAGCCAACGGCCGCCGGACCGCCCACTTTATCAGCGGCGCGCCGATCCTGAATTTCTTCTCGATCCAGTCGGCGCGGTACAAGGTCGCGACGCGTGACCACAACGGCCTGCAACTCCAGGTCTATTACAATCCCGGCCACGACTGGAACGTCACCAAGATGCTCACCGCGATGGGCGACGCGCTCGATTACTATCGGGCGCACTTCGGGCCGTACCAGTTCAACTACGCGCGGATCGTCGAATTCCCCGGCTACAACAGCTTCGCTCAGGCCTTTGCCGGGACGATGCCCTATTCGGAATCGATCGGCTTCAACGCCAACACCAACGACCCGACCAAGATCGACTGGACGACCTATGTCGTCGCGCACGAAATGGCACACCAGTACTGGGCGCACCAGGTGATCGGCGCCGACATGCAGGGCGGCACGATGACCAGCGAGACGCTGGCTCAATATTCCGCGCTGATGGTCATGAAGCACATGTACGGGCCGGATAAGATCCGCCGCTTCCTCAAATACGAGCTCGATAGTTACCTTCGGAATCGCCAGTCGGAGGTCGTCGGCGAAGTCCCGCTCGAGCGCGTGGAGAACCAGCCCTACATCCACTACCGCAAGGGCGCGGTGGTCATGTACCTGCTGCAGCAGCGCCTGGGTGAAGCTGCGGTCGACCGCGCCCTCTCGCGCTTCCTCGCCCGCTTCCGCTTCAAGGGCACTCCCTACGAGCGCTCGGTCGATCTGGTCGATGAGTTCCGCAAGGAAGCAAAGACGCCCGAGCAGCAACAACTGATCACCGACCTATTTGAGCGCATCACGCTCTACGATCTCAAGGTCGTGGACGCTTCGACCAAGAAGGACGGTGACGGCTGGACCACCATTCTCACTGTCAAGGCCGACAAATTTTATGCCGACGCCAAGGGCAAGGAGACCAAGGCCAGGCTCGCTGAGCCGATCGAGGTCGGCCTATTCAAAGCGCGTCCGGGCCTTGGCGAATTCTCGTCGAAGGACGTGGTGGTCATCGAGCAGCGGCCGATCGTCAGCGGCACGCAGAAGATCGTCCTGCACAGCAAGGTGAAGCCGAAGTTCGCGGGCATCGACCCCTACAACTTCTACATCGACCGCAACTCGGACGATAACGTGAAGGACGTAACGACGGGCTGAGCCGCGCGGTCGCCACAACGTTAACCCGTAGCCTTCACGTTATTGACACAAATGTCAGCGAATGAGAGCGTGCAAACGATTGATTCGAGGTGATTTGTGACGTTCCGACACCCGGTTGCGATCCTGCCGGCCGACATCGACCACATGGGCCATGTCAACAATGCCGTGTACCTCAAGTGGGTGCAGGAAGCGGTGGTCGATTACTGGAGCACCGTCGCTCCACCGAGCGCGGTCGCGGCGCACCTGTGGGTAGCGATGAAGCACGAGATCACCTACCTCAAGCCGACCTTCCTGCAGGACAATGTCGTCGCGGAAGTGATCGCCGAGAAGGTCCAGGGCGCCCGCGCCTTCTTCCGCACCGTGCTGCGCCGCGGGGACGACGTGCTGAGCGAAATACAGAGCACCTGGTGCTGCCTCGACGCTGCGAGCCTACGCCCCGCGCGGCTGGCGCGGGATATTGTGGCGCGGTTCTTGCCGCCTAGCGCTTAAAGCACTTCGGAAATCCACGCCTCGACGGCATTAAGCGCGTCGTCCTCAGCTTGAACGCTCGTTCGCCCGCTGCGCGCCGGTACTTTCAAGCTGTGATCGGCGTCGGCGATGACGTTCAGCGTGGCCCGCTCGCCCAAGCGCTCGACGACCGGCTTCAGCAGCTCCATTTCGGCCAGCGCATCGCGTCGTCCGGACACGAACAACATCGGAACCGCGACGTGCGCCAGATGCTCGGCGCGCTCGATGCCCGGCTTGCCCGCGGGGTGAAGCGGGAAGCCGATGAAGATTAGGCCCCACACCCCCGGCAAAGGCTCGAGCGCCTGTGCCTGCGACGTCATCCGTCCGCCAAACGACCGCCCGCCGGCAAACAGCGGCAGGTCGGGCGCCAGCCGCGCCGCTTCTGTGACCGCGGCGCGCACGGCGGCATGCGCAACCTTCGGCGTATCGACGCGCTTCGACCCGCGTTCCATGTACGGGAATTGGTAGCGAAGCGTCGCAATCCCGCGCGCCGCCAGCCCTTCCGCATTCGACTGCATGGAGCGGTGGATCATCCCGGCGCCAGCGCCATGGGCGAAGACTAACATTGCCCGCGCATCGTCCGGCCGGATCAACAGCCCGGAGACGCTGTCCTCACCAACCGGAATGCGCAGCGCCTCCATCAGGCCATGGCGTCCCAGCGCGCGGTCAGCACCCGCGCCGCCTCGACGTCGGGTGGGAAATCGACCTCGCCCCATTCCTCGCCGTTGATGTCCAGCGTCCAAACGTCGCTCGACTGGGCGAGGTGATGAATGACCCGCAGATACCAGATCGTCGTGCCCTCGGGCGTGCGTAGCGCCTGCTCGATCGCCGTCCGAAACCGCTCCGCACCCCCGGCCCGAAAGGCTAACAGCCCGATCGACTCCGCGTTGACGCCCTCGCTCAGCCGCTTGCCGATCGCCTTCAGCCGCCCGCCGTCCTCGACCACCTTCATGTCGTCGTCATCGTAAGAAGGCTTGCGATCGATGGTCACGCAGATGCCCGGCCGGTCGTTCGCCACAACCCGCTTCATCAGTGCGTCGGACACCAAGGTATCGCCGTTCCACACTAGGCAGCCCCCGGCCAGCTCCTCGCGCGCCATGTAAAGCGAGCCAGTATTGTCCGCGACCTTGTAGAAGGGGTTGAAGATCGTCCGCACGCGCGGGCCGCGTCCGCGCTTCGCCAGCGCCTCCTCGATGCGGTCGTCCTTGAAGCCGGTGACGACCACCGCTTCCTCGATCCCGTTGGCCGCGAGCGTATCGAGCTGGCGGTCGAGCAGGGTGCGTCCGTTGAAGTCGATCAGGCACTTGGGCCGGTCGCTGACCAGCCCGCCGAGCCGCGAGCCCTGGCCAGCCGAAAGGATGATGGCTTTCATATCGGCGCCGACTGCCTTTCAAATGAGGCGGGGATTGGGCATTAGCGTGCTGCTAAGCACGGGAACCAGCGCGTGAAGAAGATTGAAGCGATCATCAAGCCCTTCAAGCTCGACGACGTGAAGGATGCGCTGCACGAAGTCGGCGTATCCGGCATCACCGTCACCGAAGTGAAGGGCTTCGGCCGCCAGAAGGGGCATACCGAGCTCTACCGCGGCGCCGAATATGTCATCGACTTCCTGCCCAAGGTGAAGATCGAGGTGGTGATCGAGGATTCGATGCTCGACAACACGCTGGAGGCGATCGAGAACGCCGCCCGCACGGGCCGCATCGGCGACGGCAAGATCTTCGTCTTCAACGTCCAGGAAGCCATCCGCATCCGCACGGGAGACCGCGGCTCTGATGCGATCTAGGACGCCCGCGTGACCGACAATCGCGAAATGCTGGCGTCCATGTCGCCCGACGAGCTCCGCGCCGCGATGCGCAGCCTCGGCTACCGGACGCAGAACGACCTGGCCCAGGCAATCGGCGTATCACGCTCGGCGGTCAGCCTGTGGCTCGAGGGCAAGGTCGGTGTTCCCCGCCCCGTCGCCATGCTGCTACGGATGCTCGTGAACGCGCAGCGGCGCGTTTACTGACCCTGGCGCTGGGCGCGCAGCTGCGCGCGCTCGGCCGCCGTCACCGTGCCGTCGTGATTGAGGTCCATCGCGTCGAACCGCGCCAGCGCCTGCGCTTCGAACTGAGCCAGCGTCATCGACTGCGCCGTATCGAAAGCCCGGGCGATCATCCGGCCCATCCTGCCTGCGCCACGCCCGTCGTCGCCCCGCGAGGCCTCATACTGCGCCGTCTCTTGCTCAGCTTCGGCTTTGGTCACCGTGCCGTCCTTGTTCATGTCGAACCGGCTGAACATCAGGTCGGCGCGCTGCTTGGCCTCGGCACGCGTCAGGTCGCGCTGCGCGTTCGGCGCCTGGACCACTGGCACCCGAACTACCGGCGCCTGGACGACCGGCATTGGTGTTTGCGCCATCGCCAACGTCGAAAGGCCGATGGCGGCCGCGGCCATTGGTACATGCAGAATTTTCATGATCTCTTCCCAGCTTGCCCTGCTGCGCACGGACTGCCGCGCAGAGCGTGAACCGCCGCTTACCGAATCATGAAATCGGCTAGCGGCTGCTGAGCTGGGTCGACGACCCCGTCCGCTCGGCAACGCTCAAAATGCCGTCGTGATTGACGTCCATCTGGTCGAAATGGGTCAGCATCGCCTGCTCGAATTGCTTGCGGTCGACGCGCTCCATGCCCGCGAACGCATGTTCCATGAACTTGAGCGTATGGCCGCCGATCCCAGGGGCGACGTCGCGTCCCGTCATCGCGCGTTGCATCATCAGGCGGCCACCCGCGGAAGCTGCCTCGTCGCGGCTGATAAAGCCGTCGCCATTGAGGTCGAACTGATCGAACAGGGCATCAGCGCGCTGGACGGCCTGCTGTCGCGTCAGGGGCGTGATCTCGCTTCCGGCCAATGGCGCCGCGCTTGCCTGAACTGTCAGGAGGCCCGCTGCACAGCCCAGGATCGTCGTGAGTACCCGCATCTTCAATCTCCGCGCCGCGCGTCCCCGCGGCCAAGGTCCCTGTCGACCACTGCGATGGGGCAAGCGGGTTCAACAGCCGCTTGACGCATGATTACTTCGCTTTCATCCGCCGAGTGATGATTGAGCTCGACGAACAGCAGCAGGCTGCCCGCGACTGGTTCGAATCCCTTCGCGACCGGATCTGTGCCGAATTTGAAGCGATCGAGCGCGAAGCGGGATCGGACGCGTCCTTTGTCTACACGCCATGGGACCGCACCGACCCGAGTGGAGACCCGGGCGGCGGCGGCGTACGCGGCCAGATGACCGGCAAGGTGTTCGAAAAGGTCGGAGTCAACGTTTCGACCGTCGGAGGAACGTTCAGCCCTGAATTCGCGAAAAGCATTCCGGGCGCGGACGAAGACCCCCGGTTCTTTGCCACCGGCATCAGCCTCGTGGCGCACATGGCAAACCCGCACGTCCCCGCCGTGCACATGAATACGCGCTTCCTCACGACGACCAAGCGTTGGTTTGGCGGCGGCGCGGACCTCAACCCCGCCATCCCCAACCATGAGGACACCGAGGCCTTCCATGCGCGCCTGCGCGCCGCCTGCGCCGCCCACGATCCGACCTTCTATCCACGCTTCTCGAAGTGGGCGGAGGAATATTTCTGGTTGCCCCACCGCAACGTGGCGCGCGGGGTCGGCGGCATTTTCTACGATCATCTCGAAGGTCATTTCGACGAGCATTTCGCCTTCACCCGCGATGTCGGCGAAGCGTTTCTCGACATCTTCCCGCAGATCGTCCGCAAGCGGATGGACACGCCGTTCGATGACGCAGACCTCGACCGCCTGCTCACCTTCCGTGGCCGCTACGTGGAGTTCAACCTGCTGTACGACCGAGGAACACTGTTCGGGCTGAAAACGGGCGGCAACATCGATGCGATCCTGATGAGCCTGCCACCGCTCGCCCGGTGGAAATAGGCTTGGCTTACGAACCGGTCGCCGACGATGAGCTCGTCGCGCTGGTCACCTTTCTTGAGATGCGATCACAGCCGCATGTCGAAATCCCCGCAAGCGACCTGCGGCTCTGCCGCTGGCAGCCGCCGATGCTGGACAACTATCGCGCGTTGTTCCGCAAGGTCGGCGCAAATTGGCTGTGGTTCTCACGACTGATTAGCGACGACGCCGCGCTCACCGCAATTATTCACGATCGCGCGGTGCACGTCTTCGCCGTGGAGGATGAAGCGGGGCGAGAGGTTGGCCTCCTGGAACTCGATTATCGCGAAACCGGCGCGTGCGAACTTGCCTTCGTGGGCTTGGTGCCGGAACTGGCCGGCCAAGGGCATGGCAAATGGTTGCTGGCAGAGGCGGTTAAGCGCGCCTGGCGCCCCGGCGTCACCCGCGTCCACGTCCACACTTGCTCGCTCGATCACCCCGCAGCCCTGTCGGCTTACCAGCGTGCCGGCTTCAGAGCTTACAAACGGGCGCTCGAACGCTTCCCTGACCCGCGGCTGCTTGGCGTGCTGCCGCCCGACTGCGCTCCTCAGATCCCGCTGCTCGGAACTCCGACCTCGACGCCACTGCGCCCCGCCAGCTGAAGGTAGATCCGCGCCAGCATGACGGCGAAAACCGTCGTGACCGCCGCACTGACCAGGGCCGAAACGAGCGCCACCACCAGCGCCGCCGCAGATAACGGTTGTGCGGGCCCAAGAGTCAGCCGAACTACGACATTAGTGGCGCTGCCGATCGCCGCGAGAAGGATGATCGTCGCCACCAGAAACATCAGCAGAAAGCCGAGCAGCGGCCAGAAATTTCCCGAGGTCAGCGCCCAGCTGCGCTTGATGATCTGGATCGGCCCGACGTCTTCCGCGCTGGCAACGGACGATGACATGATCAGCCGGACGCCAATCGCGATTATGGCGATCACGACCGCGATCGACACGAAACTCAATGCGGGACTCATCGGCACCGGCCGCTGATTGATCGGGACGCCTAGCGCGCTCAGCAGGAATGCCAGTGGAACGGCCGCAAGGAACAGCGCGATCACCAGCATCAACACCGCAAGAAAGTAGATTGGCAGCCGCCGCATCCCGTGCGCAATTGCGCCGCCAACCGTGATCGATGGGCCGAGCGCGAGCCGGATCAGCGCCAATTGCCCGCCCAGCGCCACGAGCGACGCAACGACTGCGATGAGGTCGATCCACCACGGCGTCTCGCTGGCGCTGACACCGCCGGGATTCAGTAAGCCGTTGATCGCCGATGGAAGCGCGACCAGCGCCAGCGCGACGGCCATGAGCAACTGCCCGTCCCGCGCGAAGATCGCCTTGCTTTCGTCCCACGCCGCCGAAATCGACAGTCTGCGCATCAAACACCCCTCTTGAACCTTGCGGCCGTTATGCGGTGAGCGGCAGCGTGGCGCAACGCTTGCCCTCCCCAGCGCCGCTCGCCATGTCCCGCCCGTGAGCAGCAACATCAACGACATCGAATGGCGGGTCAGCAGCGAGCCTGTACCCTATCAGGAGGCGCTAACCTTCATGGAAGCGCGGGTGGCGGCCATCCGCGCCGGCGAAGCCCGCGAATGCATCTGGTTGCTCGAACATCCGCCGTTGTTCACGGCCGGTACCAGCGCCGACCCGTCCGAATTGATGAATCCCGAACATTTCCCGGTTTTCGAAGCAGGCCGCGGCGGCCGCTATACCTACCACGGACCCGGCCAGCGCGTGGGCTACGTCATGCTCGATCTCGACCGCCGTGGTCGTGACATTCGCTGCTTCGTCCACGCGCTCGAAGGCTGGATGATCGACACGCTCGCCGAATTCGGCGTCGAGGCCCACCGGGCCGAGGGCCGGATCGGCATCTGGGTTGGCGACGGCGCGCAGGAAGCGAAAATTGGCGCTCTAGGCGTGCGCGTGAAGCGTTGGGTGACGCTCCACGGCTTGGCGCTCAACGTCGCGCCCGACCTGTCGCACTTCGGCGGAATCGTCCCCTGCGGAATCGCCGACTTCGGAGTCACCAGCCTGGCGCAACTTGGGAAACAAATTCCGATGATGCGTGTTGATAACGCCTTGAAGCGCAGTTTTCCGTCTTTTCTCAATGCGTTGGGTGGCCAGTGCAAAGAGTCTTGATGGAGCGTCCTGCTTCAGACTATTGTCCGCGCGATTTGCGAACCGGGCAAACCGGTCCAGATCGCAATATATAGGGAGTCTTGAATGCGTGCTCTTATCCTGGTCGCTGGTGCGGCCCTGGCGGTTTCGGCTTGCAGCAGCAACGATAGCGCCAACAACACCATGAACGTCGACGAGAACATGATGACGACGGACATGAACACCACCACCGACATGAACGCGATGGACATGAACGCCACGACCGACGCCAACATGGCGGCGGATGCTGCCAACACGGCGGCTGTTGCGGCGAACAACGCTGCCGACGCTGCGAACGCTGCGGCCGCGACGACCACCAACAACGCGATGTAATTGCTCACGCCTCCTCACGGAGGCGTTGGCTTTTCAAGAGGCTGCCGGTAATCCCGGCAGCCTCTTTTTTTTGGCTTTTAGCCCTGCGGAGTTTCTGCCCGATGCGCGCCCACCTGCTGATTGCCGCCCTTCTCGCCTTGTCCGCGTGCAGCAAGGGGGGGCAGGTCGACAATAGCGCGCAGACCAGCGACGATCTGACGGCCGACGCCATTGTCTCCAACGATGTGACCGCGATCGACGCGGTCACCGGCGCTGCCGCGAACATGGCGGCCGATGTCGACGTCAATTACGGATTGGACGCCAGCAGCAATTCCGGCAGCGATGCGACCTCGGACGAAGCGTCAGCCAAAAAGCCGTCCCAATCCGCTCCGCGTAAATCGAAGCCAGCCGATAATGCTGAAAGCAACAGCGCCGCACCGGCCGCGGCAGCTGCCGCGACCAGCAACGCCGAATAGGTCACGGCAATCCGACGGCCTTGTGCGCCTGTAGTGACAGGCGCCAGCGCGGCCGGTCCATCGCCAGCTTGATCGCGGCCTGAAGCGCTTCCTCACGGTCGGCACAATCCATCGGCTGCACCAGGAAATGATCAAACTGCCAGCTCTCGAGCTCGGCCGGGTCGATGCCCGGCTGTGGCCAAACCAATTTCAGCTCATTTCCACGACGCTGGATAATTTCCGTCCCAGCCTTGGGGCTTACGCACACCCAATCGATGCCGTCGGCCGCCGGCAGCGTCCCGTTGCTTTCCATCGCCACGCGAAATCCGCGTGCGTGCAACGCCTCAATCAGCGGTTCGTCGAGCTGCAACATGGGCTCGCCGCCGGTGATGACGACCAGCCGCCGGTCGCGCCCATCGCCCCACAGAGCTTCGACTTGCTCCGCCAGCGCCTCAGGTGAAGCGAACTTGCCCCCGCCCTCGCCGTCCGTCCCGACAAAGTCCGTGTCGCAGAATTGGCATTGGGCGGTGGCGCGATCCTGCTCGCGCCCGCTCCACAAATTGCAGCCGGCAAAACGCAGGAATACCGCTCGGCTGCCCGACTGAACCCCCTCGCCCTGCAGCGTCAGGAAGCATTCCTTCACCGCGTAGGTCATGCGTAGCGCGTCGGATCCGCAATATCGGCCTCGGCAAAGCCCCGCGCGCGCAGCACGCAGGCGTCGCAATGGCCGCAGGCACCGCCGTCGGGTGCCGGGTCGTAGCAGCTGTGGCTCATCGCCGCGTCGAGCCCGAGCCGCTGCGCCTCACGCGCGATATCCGCTTTGCTCATATCCTGCAGCGGCGCATGGATCTTGAACGGCTCGCCCTCGACGCCTGCCTTGGTTGCGAGATTGGCCAGCCGCTCGAACTCCGCAACGAACTCCGGCCGGCAGTCCGGGTAGCCCGAATAGTCGAGCGCGTTGACGCCGATGAACAGGTCGCGCGCGCTGCTCGCCTCGGCCAGTCCCAGGGCAAGGCTCAGAAAGATCGTGTTCCGCGCGGGCACGTACGTGACGGGGATACCCTCGCCCACCCCATCCTTGGGCACGTCAATATCGTCGGTGAGCGCCGACCCGCCGAATGCCCGCAAGTCGAGCGGCAAGACCACGTGCCGGTCGGCCAGCTGCGCGGCGATCTTCTGCGCCGCTTCCAATTCGACCCGGTGCCGCTGGTTGTAGTCGACGGTCAACGCAACGACTGCGTAGCCCTGCTCACGCGCGATCGCGGCGCAGACCATCGAATCGAGCCCACCCGACAACAGGACGACGGCGGTCTTCACAGCTTGATGCCCATCCGCGGGGCGGCCCAGAACCAGGCTGCATAAAGCGCAAGCGTTCCTACAACCACCACGGCCATCGCCGCCCAGAACCCAACGCCGGACCGCAGCAGCCAGGGCAGGACGATGAACAATGGCAGCGACGGCAGGATGAACCAGAACGCGCCCGTCGATAGCTGCGCCACGCGCTCCGGGTCGCCGCTGTCCCGCCACAACCAAATCATCGCCAGCAACGACGTCAGCGGCAGCGACGCGAGCAGGCCACCCCAGCCGGGATTGCGGCGCGCGACTTCCGAAATGGCCGCCACCAGTGCGCCCGACAGCGCTGCCTTGATGAGGAGATAGAACATGGCCGCGCCACTTAGGCGCGCGCGACAAGTAAAAGAAGGGCCGCCCATCGTTGAGAGGGGCGGCCCAGTGATCGGACATCGCTGCCCGATTGGGAGGAAAGCGTGCCAAATCCGGCACGAGTCATGCTTACGACGTTATGGCTAAACGAGGCCTTAATGGCGCGTCGTTGCGAGATTTTTCTGGCAGTCGCCGATCCGGCGTGCCTGCAGCACGTAATTGAAAGGCAGGCCGCCTGAAATGCCCTGCGTGCTGATCCGCAACGACCGCGGGGTCAGCACGTCGATGTCGCTGTGCCCGAAGCCGGCCGCGCCGCAGCTATATTCGACCGAGGCTTCGCTGCCGGACGACTTCAGGACTTTCGCGCTGCAGGCCTTCCCGCGATGCTCGAACCGGGCGAGGGCCGCGACATCGGCGACGCACTGGCGCGCGAGCACCTGCTCATGCTCCGCACCGGTCACCTCCCAGAGGCCCGGCTGCAGGTCCGCAAGCCTTGGCCCGGGCTGCGCAGCCGCAACCGCGAATGCCCCGGCGAAGATGATCAGCATATTTACCCGGCGAGTCATGGCAACCGCTGTTTATCACGCACCGCTTAATGGCTGGTAATTAAATAGTCGGCGAGCCGACGGTCAGCCGACGTCGCCGGGGGCGATTGGAAAGCTTGAAGAACAGAAGGCGCAGTCGACGCGGATCAGGCCGTCGTCTCCAACCATCGCTTGACGCTCTTCTTCCGGAAAACGCGCAATGACCGATCGCACGTATTCAGGATCGCAGCGGCAGCCGCGGCTAAGCGACAGCGGCGGCAATGTACGCACCTCGTCCTCCTCGTGGAACAAGCGCCACATCAGGTCCTCGAGACTGAGCGCCGGATCGGTCAGCTCTTTCGGCTTCACCGATCCGCCCAGGATAGCGACATGCGGCCAGTCCGGATGGTCGAGCCGCGTGTGCAATCGCTCGCGCCCTTCTTCACCCTCCGGCAGATGCTGCAGCAGCAGGCCGCCGGCGTACCAACGCCCGCCGCGCTTCTCGGCCGCGAGCCGCACCAGGCTGGGGATCTGCTCAGACTGCGCGAAATAGCTCTGCGCGGCCTCGGCGAGGCTCTTGCCCTCCAGCGGCACGATGCCCTGGTAGCGCTCCTTGGCGATCGGCTGGTCGAATGTGGTCGCCAGATACCCCTTCCCGAAAAGCTCCGGCAGGGTGGGGTTCGGTCCAAGTTCACGGATGCGCTCGGCATCGTGCCGAACGTAGCCGCGCAATTCACCGCCCAGATAGTCGCAGACCATCAGGTCGATCGGCCCGCCCTCGGTTTGCGCCTGCAGCGTCAGCTGGCCCTCAGGTTCCTTCAGCAACGAGCCCAGCAACGCGGTTAGCGTCAAAGCTTCGGCGAGCAACTGCTCGATGACCGGCGGATAACCGTGGTTAGCCAGCACCTGGTCCACCACCGGCCCGAGCCGGGCGATCCGGCCGCGAGCATTGCGCGAGGGAATTGCGACGCCGAGCGCGACGTCCGTGTTAAGTTCAGTTGTGGGCATCGGCCAAAGATAGGATGCCGCCCCACCGCGCACAACCAAGCCAAATGGCCCGCTCCGAGGGACTCGAACCCCCAACCTTCGGGTTCGAAGCCCGACGCTCTATCCGGTTGAGCTAGGAGCGGTGAAGTTTACGCAGCCTCGGCGGGGACCTCATACTCGCTTGCGGCCGCGCTGAGCGTGTCCACGAACTCGCGGATGTGCGCTTCCTCAATGTTCAGCGGTGGCAGGATGCGCATCACGTTATCGCCTGCGGCTACCGTCAGAAGACCCTTGGTCCGCAGATAGTTCACGAAGGCGCGGCTGTCGGTCTTCATCTTGATACCAAGCATCAAACCTAGCCCGCGCACGCTGTCGAAGAGATGATCGTGATTGGGAATCATCTGCTCAAGCGAGGAGCGCAGCCGCTCCGCCGTCTGCCGGACCTGCGTAAGGAATTCGTCATTGGCGACCACGTCAAACACAGCCTGCCCCGCGGCCATGGCAAGCGGGTTGCCGCCATAGGTCGAACCGTGCGTGCCGATCACCATGCCCCGCGCCGCCTTTTCGGTGGCCAGGCACGCGCCCATCGGGAAACCCCCGCCAATGCCCTTGGCGCTCGACATGATGTCCGGCGTCACGCCATAATATTCGTAGGCGTAGAGATAGCCGGTGCGCGCGACGCCGCACTGCACCTCGTCGAACACCAGCATCAGGTCGTTCTCGTCGCAGGCCTTGCGCAGCCCCTGGATGAACTCCTTCGACGCCGGCCGGATGCCGCCCTCGCCCTGCACCGGCTCCAGCAGGAAGCCCGCCGTATTCTCGTCGATCGCGCCCAGTGCGGCTTCCAGATTGTCGAACTCGACGACCTTGAAGCCTTCCAGCAGTGGCGCGAAACCCTCGATCATCTTGGGCTGATCGGTCGCGCTGATCGTCGCCATCGTCCGCCCATGAAACGCGTTGCGGAACGTGATCAGCGTATGCTTCTCGGGATTGCCGCCGGCATAATGATAACGGCGCGCCGTCTTGATCGCGCACTCGACGGCTTCGACGCCCGAATTGGTGAAGAACACCGTGTCGGCGAAAGTCAGGTCGGTCAGCCTTTTGGCGAACGCCTCGCCCTGCGGCGACCCATACAGGTTCGACACGTGCATAAGCGTCGCCGCCTGATCCTGGATCGCCTTGGTCAGCACCGGATGCCCATGCCCGAGCAGGTTCACCGCAATGCCCGCTGCGAAATCCAGATAACGCTCGCCCTGCTCGCCGTAGAGATACGGCCCCTCGCCGCGCACCGGACGCACGGGCGAACGCGGGTAGACGGGCATGAGCGGCGTGATGGCCATGAAATCGGGCTCCTGGTCGGCGGTGAATGCGATGCCGTGGCTATAGCCAGCGCGCCCGCAAAGGGCAAAGCCGAGCCGTCCGGTCGGGTACCAACAAAAAGGCGCCCCGGTTGCCCAGGGCGCCTTCCATTCGACGAGTGCTGAGTGTTAGCGGTCGCGGCGATAGCCGCGGTCGTCCTCGTAACGATCGTTGCGGCCGTCCCGGTCGCGATCGATCCACTGGCCCTGATAGCCGTTATAGCCATAGCGGCCGCCGCGCTGGTTCATCGCATACTGCACGCGCTGCTCCAGTCGCTGGAGGCGATAGATGATGTCGCCCGCTTCACGGCGGTCGAGGCCGTTGCGGCTGCGGTCGTACAGACGACGGTGCAGGTTCGCGGCTTCGGCGCGCAGACGATCGGCGCTCCAGTCACCGATGCGGTCGCGGCGGTCGAGCCGGTTGATCTGCCGCTCGACGTTGTTCAGCCGCTGCTGCAGTTCGCGCACCATGCCCCAGTTATTCTGATACCCGTAGGCATTGCCATAAGGCGCGCCATAGGGTTGGCCCTGATAATATTGGGCCGACGCCGGGCTGGCGATGGCAAGAGCCGCTCCGGCCGCGGCCAGGGAAATTACAAACTTACGCATTTCGGCTCTCCTTGGTTGAGCACTGACTTGATGGAGGGGTTGTGCGCCGATTCGCTTGAGGGACGTCTGAACGCGTCCGTTATGAGCGGTTCAACTTCGTTAAGACGCAGTTCGCCGGACGAGGCTTGAAACGGCCCTAGCATTCATTATCTTGTTGAAATGCTTAGATTTCTGGGGGCTGCCGCACTCGCGGCCACACTGTCATTCGGTCCTGTTGCAGGCGTTGGGAATAGCTCGACGCCGCTTCAGCCGATCCGCGCCATCGCCGTCGTCCAGGCCCGACCGGCACTCGCGCCGGCACCCGGGCCGCAGTTCGGCCTGACCGCCGCGCGCGAGTCTGGCCTCGCCGCTGCCGGCCAGTCCGCGGCCGATTTCCGCACCTGGCTTCGCGCTTCGCCCGTCAACATCCCGCGGCTCACGGAATTTCAGAACTATCTCGATACCCAGGGCGTCGGCTCCGTCGTTCCCTTGTGGCAGCTGACGCGCACGTCGTCGTCCTGGCACGAATGCGGCGCTGAGCCCTTCGAGGCGCCACCCGCGGACAAGTGGCAGCATATCGTCGAAACGCTCAAGTTCGTCCGGGACGACGTCATCCCGCGCGTCGGGCAGGTCGAAGCGCTGTCGGCCTTCCGCAACGACAGGCTCAATGCCTGCTCCAACGGCGCCGAGCATAGCGCGCACCGTGAGTTCTTCGCGATCGATCTCACGCCGGTGAATGCGGCAATCGACCGTAGCGCGATGATCCGCTCGGTCTGCGCAGCGCACGCTCGTGACGGCCGCGCCTATGACGCGGGTCTCGGCTTCTACACCGGCCGCCGCTTCCACGTGGACTCGTCGAGCTTCCGCAAGTGGGGCGCCAACGGCAAGGGCGCGACGAGCCCTTGCGTGACCGAAGCTTAGTTCTTGATCTTCCAGCCGCGGCGCAGCAGCGAATAGCAGAGCGCCCACATCGCGAGATTGAGCAACAGCAGCCCGATCCCGCCGATCAGCAGCGGCGAGTCCGCGTGGCCAAGGAAGCCCGCCCGGAAGCCGGAGATGACGTAGAAGAAGGGATTGGCGTGGCTCACCGCCTGGAAGGTCGGCGACAGCTGGTGGACCGAGTAGAAGGTGCCGCTCAGTAGCGACAAGGGCGTCACCACGAAATTGGTCACCGCGGCGGCATGGTCGAATTTCTCCGCCCAGATCGACGTCAGCAGTCCCAGGAACGCCAGCAGGGTCGACCCCATGAGCCCGAACCAGAGAATCAGCTCGGGCCGCGCCGGCATCACCGACACCCCGGGCCACAATAGCATCACCAGCCAGACGGCGAAGCCGACCAAGAAAGCGCGCGTCACCGCGGCGCCGATCAGCCCGGCGATCAACTCTCCGGTCGACAATGGCGGCATCAGATAGTCGACGATATTGCCCTGGATCTTTCCGACCAGCAGCGAGAAGCTCGAATTGGCGAAGGCGTTCTGCAGCATCGCCATCACGATCAGGCCCGGTGCAATGAAGTTGGCGAACGGGAATTCTACCCCCGGCGCCACCGTCACCGTCCGTCCGCCGCGCCCCAGCGCCACGGTAAAGATCGCCAGATACAGCAGGGTCGTGATGGCCGGCGCCCACACGGTCTGCATCTGCACCTTGAAGAAGCGCCTGACCTCCTTGATATAGAGGGTCTTAAGGCCTCCCCAGTTGACGCCCTTCAGCACCGGCTTGCCCGGCGCGAAGCGCACCCAATTATTGGCTTGGTCGTTCACGGTTGAGGCGCCTATCGGCTGCCATGCAGCCGGGCAAGTTTTGGAGCGAAGTTTAAATGTCTTGGACCGACGAGCGCATCGAGCGCCTGAAGAAGATGTGGCATGACGGCGCCACCGCGAGCCAGATCGCCGACGAGCTGGGCGGCGTCAGCCGCAACGCCGTCATCGGCAAGGCGCACCGGCTCGGCCTCGAGCAGCGGCCCTCCCCGGTGAAGGCTGGCGAGGAAAAGGAAGCGAAGAAGGCTGCACCGGTTGCCGCGCCAAAAGCCGCTGCCCCGAAGCCTGTCGTCGCGCCGAAGGCCGAACCCGTCGCCGCTGCACCGGCCCCTGCGGCTACGTCCCAAGCGGCCCCGGCGGCACCCGCCGTCAACCGCTCAGCGCCTGAAATGCAGTATCGCTCGATCGGACCCGGCGGCTTCATCCGTCAGGGTCCGGGCGACCAGCAGCCGCCGATCCCGCCCGCGCCGCCGCGCCGTCTGGTCCCCGCCAAGCCGAGCCCGGAAGTGGCGGACAAGACCGGCTTGCTCGATCTCAACGATCGCCTCTGCAAATGGCCGATGGGTCATCCGGGCGAGCCGGACTTCCACTTCTGCGGTGAAGCCGCCAACCCCGGCTTCCCCTATTGCGTGCAGCATTGCGGCGTCGCCTATCAGGCGCAGCTCCCCCGCCGTGACCGCCGTCCGCCCCCACCGCTGCCGTTCGGCGGCCCAAGGGTCCGGTAAGCTCAAGCTGCCGAGCGAAAGCTGAGCGGAGCGCAGCGAGCGTGCTTGCGCGAGAGACAGCGAGAGCGGGCCGACCGGCAGCGCAGCTGACCGGATCGACGTCACGGGATTCACTCCCGTGACGGGTCGCAACGTGCTTAAATGGTGGCGTGCACCGTTCTGGACGCTGGCCCTTGCGACCGGCGCGAAGAGTTTCGTCGACAACCCGATCCTCGGCTCGCCGAACCTCAACCGTCGCGGCCTGCATGTCGCGCGGTTAAAGCTCGCCCACCGTCTGGCTTGGGCCCGACGCCGCCGCCTGGCTGCTTCCGTGCCCGCAGAGTGGCGAGAAGCGTTCGACCGCAACGGCTTCGTCGAAGCGCGCGATTACCTCCCGACCGACGTGTTCGCGCGCCTGCGCGATGCGATCCTCAACAATGAATTCGAAGCCCGCCAACATCAGCAGGGCAACGCAATCACCCGTCGTGTCGCCGTCGACCCCGCAATGCTGCGCCGCATCCCGGAGCTTCGTCAGCTGATTGCCAAACCGCGCTGGCGCGGGCTCATGGCCTATATCGGCAGCACGCTCAGCCCGCCGATTTACTACATCCAGACGATCGTCATGGGCCACGCCGACGGTGCGCCCGACCCACAGCTCGAGCTTCACGCCGACACCTTCCATCCCTCGCTCAAGGCCTGGCTATTCCTGACCGACGTGTCGGACGATCAGGGCCCGCTGACCTACGTCCCCGGCTCGCATTTGCTGACACCCAAGCGGCTAGCCTGGGAACAGCAGCGCAGCGTCGAGATTGGGGAAGCCGACCGCCTGTCCCAGCGCGGCTCGCTCCGCATAAGGCCGGAAGAGCTTCCAGCCCTCGACCTGCCCCAACCGCACCGCTTCGCCGTCCCCGCCAACACCCTCGTCTCCATCGACACCAGCGGCTTCCATGCTCGCGGCAGTGCATCCCGGCCCGTCGTTCGTGTCGAGCTATGGGCCTATTCCCGTCGCACGCCGTTCCTGCCGTGGGCCGGGCTGGACCCCTTATCCCCGCAGCCGCTGGCGCTCCGCCGCGCAGGCTGGATCACGCAGATCGTGGACCGCCTCGACGGGATCGGAATGATGAAACAGCATTGGCAGCCCGCGGGCCGCAAGCGGCCAATCGACCCCTAAGCCGCTGCCGCCGTGCTGCCCGTGTTCAGGAATGCCCGGCTCATCTCCGCGAAGGTCCGCCACGCCGGCTCATTCTCGATGAGGATGTGATTGCGGCTTTCCAGCGGCACGAACTGTGCACCGGGGATCCCCGCAGCCATGGCCTCTCCCTGCGCGAACGGCACCACCTGATCATGCCGCCCGTGAAAGACCAAGGTTGGCGTCTTCACCTGCGGCAGCAGCGGCCGCACGTCGATTTTCGACAGCTCGCGCTGCAGCCGCACCGCATTCTCGGGCGATGTCGACATCCGCTGCATCTCGTTGAACCAGCCCATCTGCTTGGGCGTCGCATCGGGAATGTAGAGGTTGGTGAACAATTGCCGGTAGGCGGAATGGTCGGCGCCCCAACCTTCCTCGGTCAGCGTGATCATCGCCTCGCGCCGCGCGACTTCTCCGGCGTCCTCGCGATTGGCCCAGCCGACGGCATATCCATTGAGGATCACCAGCCTTCGCACACGCTCGGGGTGGCGCACTGCATAAGTGACCGCCACGGCCGCGCCCTGGCTGATCGCGAGCATGTCGAACTGCTGCAATTCCAGGCACTCGGTTACGCATGCAAGGTCGTCCACGAACGCATCGAAGGAGAGGTCTGGCGTGTCCCAATCGCTGAGGCCGTTGCCGCGCTCGTCGTAGCGGACGAGTGATCGCCCGCGCGTGAACTCCTGCACCCAGTGCCGCCACAGCGGGCTGTCCCAGTCATGCTCCAGATGGTTCAGCCAGTTCGCCGTCTTCACCAGCGGTGGCCCCTCGCCGGTCACCGCGAAGGCCAGCTTTGTCCCGTCCGCGGCAGTACACTGCCGCACCTCTTGCGGCGGCAGCTTGGGCTTGGCCGAGCGAGACGCCTGCGCTGCATCCAGATCCTCCATCCGCCGCCGCCAGGTCGCAGGCGGCTCCCCGAACTCACGCTTGAATGCCCGGTTGAAGGCCGCCTCGCTGTTGAACCCGACCGAATAAGCGACGTTCGCCGTATTCTGCTTGCCGTCGCGGAGCATGTTTGCAGCGACGCGCATCCGCCAGGACGCACAATAGCGCATCGGCGGCTCTCCGATCAGCTCGGCAAATCGCTCGCCTAGGACCGTGCGCGACACGCCAGCGTCGCGCGCGAGGCTTTCGACGTCCAGCTCCTCAGCAAAGCGGCTGTGAATGATCGACAGCGCCTTTGAGACCGCGGGGTCGGTCAGCCCGCGCAGCCAGCCCTTCGAGCTCGGCGGCAGCTGCTGCACATATTCGCGGATCGCCTGCGCCAGGAACAGCTCGGCCAAGCGCGCGACCATCTCCGGCGACGGCCGTTGCTCAGCTAGGAATCGCATCGAGCTATCGAGCCACTGCGCTTCGCCGCCGGTCACATCCAGGGTAAGCAGCGGCGGCAGCGCCTCGATCAGCGGATGCGTGCTTGTCTTGGCGGTGCCGAGGAACCCGCACCACACCATCGTCTCCGGTCCGTCAGTCCCATTGGCGACCTTGTGCACGCCTTCTTCCGTCGTCCACGCGACATCGTTGACGTCCGCCGGCGGCAGCCCGGGCCGGCTCGCCAGCAGATGCGGGTCGTTGCGCGGAAGAATGGCGATCGATCCCGGCCCGAGCGTGACCGGCTCCATCCCCTCGACCTCGACGATCGCATGGCCCGATCGGATGTAATGGTAGCTAATCAGCTCTTCCGGCATCGGGAAGAAGGGCGCGCAATGGTCGGGCGTAAATTGTGCGAGCACGCAGAAGTCGCCGGTGAAATCGGCGTCGATCACCACGCCGCCGTTGAGGCGCAGCGAACTCAGGATCTCGTCGAGAACGTCCACGCGTTGCCCCCGCGGAAGATGCAATCCGGCGTTTCGGTCAAATTATCCGGCAAGCTGGTCATTTTGGCAAACGGCTGCTCGGCGTAAACACTGGCCATCGAATTCGGACGCAGTTCTCGGCCCGTAAGCAATCACGCTTCCGGAGATGGACGAACTCATCCGTGAAACGCGAAGGGGTAATATGATGATTGGTTTGAAGCACGAAGCAAAGACGGCGCAGTTAGTCACCGTCGTCTTCACTCTACTTACCAGTGTGACCGCTGTTTCGGCAGCGATCGCTCCGGCCATTGTCCACATCTAAGTCGAAAGGCGGCCCGATCATGTACCACGACTTCAATTATCAGGCGACGCTCTCATCGTCGCTTCGCGCCCAGTGGCAGCTCGACGACGTGCTGCGTGAAGATCAGGAACTCGATTTCTCGCGCAACTTCATGCCTGAGAGCCTGGCCCGCACCGCGGTGCTCGACGGCCTGAATCCGTTCGAGCAACGCGTGCTCAACCAGATCAGCGCGCACCAATATCTGTGCATCTTCGGGGTGGTCGAGGAATTCATCCTCCCCTTCCTCCTCGATCATGCGCGGCCGCACCTGCTCGGTGACGACTGGCGTGTGCGGGCCATCCTCAATTTCGCAAGCGAGGAAGCCAAGCACATCCACCTGTTCAAGCGCTATCACCAGGCGTTCGTCCGCGGCTTCCCGGTCGAATGCCGGATGATCGGCCCGTCGGAAGCGATCGGCGCCGAAGTGCTCAAGCATGATCCGCTCGCGGTCGGGCTCGTCATCCTGATGATCGAGTGGATGACCCAGCAGCATTATCTGGGCTCGATCCGCGACGACGGCGATCTCGATCCGCTGTTCAAGTCGCTGATGAAGCATCACTGGATGGAGGAAGCGCAGCACGCCAAGCTCGACACCCTGATTGTCGATGCGCTGGCGGAAGGCCGCAACGAAGAACAGATCGACAAAGCGATCAACGAATTCTTCGAGATCGGCGGCTTCCTCGACGACGGCCTGAAGATGCAGGCCGGCTTCAACATGGACGCGCTCGAGCTCGCCATCGGCCGCAAGGTCGAGAACCGCGACGAGATCATCGCCCAGCAGCATCAGGCTGCCCGCTGGACCTACGTCGGCTCGGGCATGGTCCACGACCGCTTCAAGGATGCCCTCAACGCCATATCGCCTCGCGCTGCCGAACGCATCGCGGAAGCGGCCCCGACTTTTGCGTAACCCCCGTTTTCAACAGGAGAATGAATATGCTTGATACCGTGAAAAGCCGCGTCAACGGCCTCGACCTCGAAGCCCTCGGCGAAGTCGTCGAAGCAATCGAACAAGACGCGTCCAAGGCGAAGGTCAGCTTCGACGTGACCACCCGCTGGACCGGCCAGACCGGCAGCGAGACCATCGTCGACGGCTTCACCATTGCCGGTGAGCGCATCGCCCGCAGCCACAAGATCGTCGCCGACGAGCCGTGCCAGCTGCTCGGTGCCGACAGCGCGCCCAACCCGCAGGAACTGCTGATGGCCGCCGTCAACGCCTGCATGACCGTCGGCTACGTCGCCGGCGCCGCGGTCAACGGCATCACCCTGACCAAGCTCGAGATCCGCACCAAGGGCACGCTCGACCTGCGCGGCTTCCTCGGCCTCAGCGAAGAGGTGCCGGCCGGCTACGAAGCGATCGACTACGAAGTCACCATCGCCGGCAATGGCACGCCTGAGCAGTTCGACGAGATCCACCGCACGGTGATGAAAACCTCGCCCAATTACTTCAATCTCAACCGTCCGATCCGGATGAACGGCGTCCTGACGGTCGCCTGAGCAAATTCCGGGCGCGCCCCGCTCGCCTCCCCCTGAGCGCGCCCGGGATAGAATTGGAAAGGGAAGATTAGACATTTGCTGATGGACCCGGCCTTCCCCGACATCGTCGGGGAATGGGCCATCGAAACGATCGAGGATGCGGCACCGCCCTTCGACCATGCCAATGATAATCTCGAGGAGACGCTGGTGGATCTCGGCGACGAGCTGCTGATCTCACTCGGCAAACTGGAGCGCGCCGCAACTCGACTCTGGTGATGGAACGCCCGGCAGGCTCTCGCTTGCCGGGCGTTTCCCTCGAGAGTGCGCCTCTTCCCTTACTTTCCGATCAGGCTAAGTTTCCGCTGCTCGGGTAAATGGGAGTTGAGCCATGCGGACCGCCGCTTTGTTTCCAGTCATCGCGGCAATGCCGCTGCTTACCGGCGCCGCGGAACCCATGCGTCTGACGCCGTCGACGCCCTGGGAAGTAAACTACGCGGAAAATAGCTGCCGCCTTAATCGAGAATTTGGGACCGGCGATAACAAGGTCGTGCTCGGCTTCGAAAGCGAAGTTCCTGGCCACATGGACATGATCGTCCTCGGCAAGCCGATGTCCACGGGGTCCGAGCAAGTCCCCGCAAGCTTTCTTCCGGCACGGGGCGAACCGCAAAAAGGCAATACGGCGCAGTCGCCCAAAGGCTCCGTGGTGCTGTGGTCGCATATATCGTTGTTGCCCGACGACGTTATCGAACGGCTTGAGAAAGAGGAAAAGGCCAAAGGCGCGAGGAAGGGTGTTCGGCCACCACCGCTCGACCTCGCAGAGATCGCGCAAACCAAGGCCGCCGAGCAATCGTTTGCGGACAGCACGTCGGCGATCCAGATCGTACCGCGGAAAAGCCGCCCTGTGATCCTCCAGACCGGGTCCTTGGGCCCGGCCATGAAAGCCTTCGATAAATGCAACCGCGATTCCCTGCGCGACTGGGGCATCGACCCCGATCTCGACGATAAAATCGTCCGCCCCGTCTGGCCAATCAATGTGCGAAGCTGGTTCTCGCCCAGCGACTATCCGGAAGCGATGCGGCGGACGGGCGATGAGGCGGACATCAAGCTGCGGCTCTTGGTCGACGCCGCCGGCCGTCCAACCAAGTGTACCGTCGTCAGCCGCTTCAAGGAAAAGTCGTTCGACAAGGTCGTGTGTGACGTCGTCATGCGCCGGGCACGGCTTGAGCCGGCCGAGCTTGCCGACGGCACGAAGGTCCCCAGCTACTACTACAACCACGTCATATTTCGGATGGAGTAGGCAGCCAGACCCAGCAACGAAAAAGCCCCGGCAGGCTCAGCGCTCGCCGGGGCTTCCTGTTACCTAGGCAACAGCGGTTCAGGCGTCCGCCTTCTCCGCCTCGATCGCCGGCTGCTGATCGCCGATGTTGATCTTCCGCGGCTTCATCGCCTCGGGGATCTCGCGCACCAGCTCGATCGCCAGCAGGCCGTCCTTCATATCCGCGCCCTTGACCTGGATATGGTCGGCAAGCGCGAAGCGCCGCTCGAACGAGCGCGTCGCGATCCCGCGGTAGATGTAGTTGTTATCCTTCTCGCCGCCCTCTTCCTTCTTGCGGCCGGTCACCAGCAGCACGTTCTGCTGGGCGGTGATGTCGATCTCGTCGGGCTTGAAGCCAGCCACCGCCAGCTCGATCCGGTAATCGTTGTCGCTTAGACGGATGAGGTCGAACGGCGGGTAATTTTCCTGTCCTTGAGCCGCGTTCGAATTTTCGAGCATGTCGAACAGGCGGTCGAAGCCGACCGTGGAGCGCCGGAAGGGCGCAAAATCGAAAGCACTACGCATAGCGGTAACCTCCTCATGTTGAGCAAGGCGGGGTCCGGAGTTCCGCGACCCCGTCACCGAACCTCGTCTGAGCGTCCGGCACCGCTGATTTGGGAGAGCATCGGCGCAGTTCAAGACCTGTGGAAAACGTCCTGCCGCTCGCTTGGCACGGCGGAAAACGCGGTCCTATACCGTGCCCAAATGTCCGACTTGTTCGACTCCAACGCCGCCGCCGCCGCGCCCGAAAGCTATGACGCCTCCGCCATCGAAGTCCTCGAAGGCCTGGAGCCTGTCCGCCGCCGCCCCGGCATGTACATCGGCGGCACCGACGACCGCGCGCTCCACCATCTCGCTGCCGAGGTGATCGACAATTCGATGGACGAGGCCGTCGCCGGCTTCGCCAACCGCATCGAGGTTACGCTCGACCCCGCCCCCGGCGCCGCGGGCCGCCTGACCGTCACCGACAACGGCCGCGGCATCCCCGTCGACCCGCACCCCAAATATCCCGGCAAGTCCGCGCTCGAAGTCATCATGACCACCCTCCACTCGGGCGGGAAGTTCGAGGGCAAGGCCTACAGCACCTCGGGCGGCCTGCACGGCGTCGGCGTCAGCGTCGTCAACGCGCTCTCGACCGAGACGATCATCGAAGTCGCCCGCGACAAGAAGCTTTACCGCCAGTCCTTCGCCCGCGGCCTCGCCACCTCGAAGCTCGAAGAGGTCGGCGCCGCCCCCAATCGCCGCGGCACCACCGTCATCTTTACGCCCGACCCGGAGATCTTCGGTGCCGACGCCCGCTTCTCCACCGAGCGACTCTACAAGCTCGCCCGCTCCAAGGCGTATCTCTTCGCCGGCGTCGAGATCCGCTGGCGCTGCGACCCGTCGCTCGCCTCTGACAAGGTCCCCGAGACCGCCGTCTTCCACTTCCCCGGCGGCCTTGCCGACAACCTCGCCGAGCAACTCGGCGACCGCCCCGCCGTCACCAACCAGCCCTTCACCGGCCGCCAGGATTTCCCCGCCGACCCCGACGGCAAGCCACAGGGCAGCGCCGAATGGGCGGTCGCCTGGCCGCTCTATTCCGACGGCTCCGAAAGCTATTACTGCAACACCATCCCGACCCCCGACGGCGGCACCCATGAAGCCGGCCTGCGCGCTGCCCTCACCAAGGGCATCCGCGGCTTCGGCGAGCTGGTCGGCAACAAGAAGGCGAAGGACATCACCGCCGACGACGTCTTCAACGGCGTCGAGCTCATGCTCTCGGTATTCATCCGCAACCCGCATTTCCAGAGCCAGACGAAGGACCGCCTCACCAACCTGGAGGCCGCGCGCTTCGTCGAGGCCGCCGTCCGCGACCATTTCGACCATTATCTCGCCGACAACATGGACCGCGGCCGCGCTTTGCTTGGATCGATCGTCGAGCGGATGGAGGAGCGCCTCCGCCGCCGCGCCGAGCGCGAGGTCCAGCGCAAGACCGCCACCAGCGCCCGCAAGCTCCGCCTCCCCGGCAAGCTCACTGACTGCTCCTCCGACGACCCCGAAGGCACCGAGCTGTTTATCGTCGAAGGCGACAGCGCCGGCGGCTCGGCCAAGCAGGCGCGCGACCGCAAGACGCAGGCCATCCTCCCCATCCGCGGCAAGATCCTCAACGTCGCCAGCGCCACCGCGGAAAAGATCCGCGCCAATAGCGAGATCGCGGACCTCAACCTCGCGCTCGGCTGCGGCACCAGGGACAAGTTCAACGAGGAAGCGCTCCGCTACGAACGCATCGTCATCATGACGGACGCCGACGTCGACGGCGCCCACATCGCGACCCTGCTGATGACCTTCTTCTTCCAGGAAATGCCCGAGCTCGTCCGCCGCGGCCACCTCTTCCTCGCCCAGCCCCCGCTCTACCGCCTGACCGCCGGCGCGAGGACCCTTTACGCCCGCGACGACGCCCACCGCGCCGAGCTCGAAGCCAGCGAGTTCAAGGGCAAGAAGGTCGAAGTCAGCCGCTTCAAGGGCCTCGGCGAGATGAACCCGAACCAGCTCAAGGAAACCACCATGGACCCCAAGACGCGGTCCATGCTCCGCGTGACGCTACCGGCGGCCTACGAGGATCGGCAGCCGGTGAAGGACTTGGTGGACGAGCTGATGGGGCGGGATCCGGCGAAGCGGTTCGATTTTATCCAGCGCAGCGCGGCTGCGGTGGATGAAGAGGCGATCGACGCCTAGCGAGCCGCAATTACGTTAGGCCTTAGCCGGTTCAGCTCGCATGCTTGGCATTTCCCGGGTTGAGCGGAGCGACGGGCAGGCCGTGGGCGCGGCAGAATATGACCGTTCCGGACTGCTCCACGAGATCCTTCCTGATCTTCGCTTCGTCGCTACCAATGTTCATGGCCGCAAGGTCGTCGCGGAGCTGTCCCCCGACACGTCCGATGGTAGCAACTTGGGAGCGCAGGCGCTCGATCGACTCGATGAAGCGGAGCCGGCTGTCAGCGTCGCGCGGCATCATCACCGACAGCGCGTTGAGTTGCGTTGCCGTCGTGGTGGCGTCGATCGAGCGCCGCCGCTGCTCGCCGACCTGTGAATAAAAGGCCCGGGCGTAATAGGCGGTCCGATCATCGAGCAATTGCAGCCCGTCGTTCGTGCTGACCGAGGTCCAAGCCAGGTCCGGCCACGGCCTGTCGGGAAAGCGGACGACGTACGTCGAACTGAGTCCCGCTTCGTGCATCGCTTCGACCGGCCTTGTGGCGCCGTCGACAAGCTTGCCCTGAAGCGCGTCGAGTTGCGCGCCGACGCACGGCGCGACGACGATGCTCTCCGCGGCGAAGTAAGTTGAGCTCGTGGATCTCGGCACGGATCGCGGACAAGGCCACCTTGGCGCGCTCCCATTCCAAATTATGTTCGGCGACTTCCTGAGCGCCTAGCGCAATCAGCACACCGAGTACGATCACGCCGACCTCGCCGGCGAAGACGCGCCAACCGTGGATCGGTGTCGGTACCTTCAACGCCATGATGCCCGCCGGAACAACCTAGCGCCACTGCAAGCAGACGCAATTGCCGGTCCTTCGTGTCAGACGTCCAGGCGCTCAATGCGCGGCGTTGATGTAGAAGCTGTAGGCGAAGACGATCAGAATGACCGCGAAGATCGCGACGCTATAGAGAGTTCGGCTTTGCATCCGCGGCCTTTTGCCAATTGAGGAGGCGTTTCCGCCTCCACTCATGTTAAGCTTGCTCGGGAGGCGCGGTCCGAGCGATCGCCTCATATTTCTGGGCGATTTCCAGCAACGCCTTGCGCGTCTCGCCGGTCGTGATCGCCGCTTGCTTGCGCGCCATCTCCGCCATTTCCCGCGCCTGCTCGGTGCTCATCGAAGGACTCGTTTCTCCCAGCGAACAGCTCGGAAATGGGATTTCGGCGTCATGGACCGCCATACGTCCAAAGGTCCGTAGGCCGGCATTTCATGCTATGCGGCCGCGGACATAGCAGGAGCCGCCGATGACCTTTGCTGCCGGACTGCGCAAGGCGCTGGAGCTGCGCCAGAGCGACGTGGTCGCCGAGCTCGATCGTGGCGACGATCTGGAAGCGATCCTCGACCGCCACTTGCTGACCGTGGAGCAGCTGTCGGACAGCGAGATCCTGACCTCCGTGCTAATTCTCAGCGACGACGGCAAGCGGCTGACGCACGGCGCGGCGCCCAGCCTGCCGCAAGTCTATCGAGAGGCGATCGACGGGCTCGAGATCGGGCCCTCGACCGGCTCCTGCGGCACCGCGGCTTATTCGGGGCAGCCAGTTTATGTCACCGACATCGCCACCGATCCCCGCTGGGCGGCGTACAAGGACTTCGCTCTCCCCCACGGTCTGCGGGCCTGCTGGTCGACGCCGATCCGCGACGACCGCGGCAAGGTGTTGGGGACGTTCGCCATCTACCACCGGCGGCTCACCGGCCCGGTCAAGGATGAGCTGAACGCCATCGAGATGATCGCCGGCAATGTGGCGCAGGCGATTACCTGGTCCCGCGATACCGGGGCGACAGCGGCGATCCCCGCGATGCTCCCGCAACAGGTCGCGGCGCTTCAGGCTATCGCGACCGCCGTTGGGCAGCACGTGCCCCATCTCGACAGCCGGACGCGCGAAGCCGTTGAAGCGGTCGTGAGCGATGTGCGGCGGTTGGCCGCGATCGTTCAGTGCCGCGCGACGGCGCCCTGACGCTCCGCCTCGCCGGAATTCGAAAATGAAAAGCCGGGCTCGGACGCCGCCGGCCGGGCCGCGGGCAACTGGACGGTCACCGATCCGCGGCTGTGCCGGCTCGAACGAGCATCGCAGCCGCAGAGGATGGCAAGACCGAGCAGCATTGCTGCCCGCATCATTGCCGGGTGTCGGGCTCGGCCTTCAGGTCCGCGAAGTCCAACGGCAGCTCCGCCTCGGCGGACGGCTGGACCCGGTACCGGCTGGCAATCGCCGCCAGACGATCCAGCGCAACGCGGTCTTCATCCGTCGGGACGGTACCCTTGGTGCCAAAATATTTCATGCAGCGACCCCCTGCTGTTGAACTGCCACCGTTCCACACCGGCACCGATGTTCCGCTAGACAAGTTGACGAAATGCAAACGGCCTTGATGATGGCCTTATGCGACCCAGCGAAACGCCCGTCCTGCCGCCCCATTCCCTGGCGGTCGCGGCCTTCTCGACTATCGTCGAATGGTATGATTTCACCCTCTACCTCTACTTCGCGACGGTCCTCTCACGGGTTTTTTACGGCGGCGGCAGCGGCTCGCTGCTGCTGACGCTAGGCGGCTTCGCCATCGCCTATCTGATGCGGCCGCTCGGAGCCCTGTTCTTCAGCCACATCGGCGACAAATATGGCCGCCGGCATATGATGCTCCTATCGGTGGCGTTGATGACCGCGGCGATGCTGGTGACCGCGCTGCTGCCGACCCACGCCATGGTTGGTTCCACCGCAGGCTGGCTGCTGCTGCTCTTGCGCTGCGTCATGGGCTTCTCGGTCGGCGGCGAATACACGGGCGTCGTGGCTTATCTGCTTGAAGGCGCCCCGAAAGGCCGCCGCGGCCTGATTGCCTCCTCGGCCTCCGCCGCCAGCGAAGTCGGCGCGCTGCTCGCCGTCGGCATTTCGGCACTGACCGTCAGCCTGATGCCGGCCGCCGAGCTCGACAACTGGGGCTGGCGCATTCCCTTCTTCGTTGGCGCGGCGCTGGCTGCAACGGTCTGGATCGCTCGCTCGACGATGCACGAAAGCCCCGAGTTCGTCCGGCAGCAGGTTGCCGGTACCGTTCCGGAATTGCCGTTCCGTCACGCCCTCCGGCACCACCGCGCCGGGATTGCCCGCGGCTTCGCCATTTCGGCGCTCGGTTCGATCACTTACTACGTCGGAATAACCTATGTTCCCTCCTTCCTGACCTCTGCCGGCAAGATGGGCGAGCGGGAGAGTTTGTGGCTGTCGACCATCGCCGCGGTCGCGGTCATCCTGATCACGCCTCTCGTCGGCCTGCTCAGCGATCGCATCGGCCGTAAACCCGTGCTGATCACCCTGTGTCTGGGGAGCGCCGTTCTGCCCGCAACTATGTTCGGCCTGATGGCCGGCAGCGTGGCAGGCGAGGCGCTGACGGGCGCCCTGGTACTTGCCTTACTCGCCGGAGCGGTGAGCGCGGTCGGCGCGGTCGCCACCGCGGAACAGTTCCCCGGCGAGGGCCGGATTACCGGCCTCGCACTCGGCGCAACCATGGCCACTGCGATTTTCGGCGGGCTTACGCCCTATGTCGCCCAGCTGCTGGTCGAACGCACCGGCTGGACCAGCGCGCCGGGATTGATGATCGCCGTCGTGGCGCTCGCCGTTTTGCCGGTGATGCTTCTGCTGCGCGAAACGGCGCCTAGCGCGCGCCCCAACCCGTCAGCATCGTCTTGATCGTCCGGAACACGATCAGCACGTCGAGCCAGGGCGAGAAATATTTGATGTAGTAGAAGTCGTACCGCAGCTTGCGATGCACGTCCTCCACCGTGTCGACATGGCCCTGGTTGACCTGAGCCCAGCCGCTGATGCCAGGCTTCACGACATGCCGGTACCGGTAGAAGGGAATTTCGTTCGTGTACCAGTCCGAGAGCAGACCAGCTTCGGGCCGCGGCCCAATCCAGCTCATTTCCCATTTCAAGATATTGATGATCTGCGGCAGTTCGTCGATCCGCAGCGTGCGCAGCACTCGGCCGACGCGGGTTATGCGGTCGTCCGCGGCATTGGTGATCAGCTGCTGCCGGTCGCCCGTCACGTCCACCGTGCGCATCGTGCGGAACTTGTAGATCGTGATCGGCTGCCCGGCGTGTCCGATGCGTCGCTGGCGAAAAAGCGCAGGCCCCGCACTGTCGAGCCTGATCACCAGCCCGATCGCCAGCATGACGGGAAGCACGATCGGCAGAACGGCGAGCGCGAAGAGCCCATCGAGCAGAGACTTGAGGTAGAAATAGCCTCGCGCCGGTAGCAGCGATCCGAAGCTATTCTCGGACAGATGCTCAAGCTCTACCTTGCCGGTCAGCGATTCCGACAATTGCTTGACCTGATAGACGATGCGACCGGCGAGCGCAGCATCGGCCAGAAACGCTTCCCACTCGTCCGGCAGCTTGGCGGTGAAGTCGGCCACCAGCGCGTGACAGGCGCGCGCGTCGTGCAGGTTGGGCCGCTTCAGCATCCGCCAGTCGACGCCATCGATGACGAGGAGCGTTTCGACGCTGCCGAACGGAACGATCGCAATCCGCCGGCGAATCTTCCGCTCGGCGAAGATGTAGAGGACGTACAGCCAGCTGACGTGCAGCAGGAACCCTGCCGCGAGACCGACGCGGTCGTAGGGAAAGCGCGTCAGCACGAACCAGGCCACGGCAACCCCATGGCCGGTGAGCGCGGCGGGAAGGATCACCGCGCTGCGGCGAATGCCCGGATAAGTTTCGATGGAAAGCCGCGTCCAGAACGCCAGCAGCACCGCCACCAAATTGCCTGCAAGCGTGTTCAGGCTCGCGGGTTCGAACATGCTACCGGGTAGCAACGGTCCACGCGCAACCCACGGGATAAGCGCACCTAGCAGCAGCGCCCCGGCAAATTGGAACCGCTTGCGAATGAGCAACGAGCTTCGGCCCGAGGCCCTATCACGGCGCGCTGCAACGTTGTCGTTGTGCGGCGCGGGAACCGCTGGCCGGCGACGATTCCGGATTTGCGAGCGCACTCTCATCATCAATCGGTATAGCGCGCGGAGCGCTCCGCGATACTGGCCTTAAGCCCCCGGAAAGGCCGGCTTTCCGCGCCCGATGCTGTAATAGGTCAGCCCTGCCTGTTCCGCGTCGGCGCGATCGTAGACGTTGCGCAGGTCGACGAGGATCTTGCCGTTCAGCGAAGCCGCGACGCGGTCCAGGTCGAGTGCCCGGAATTCGTCCCACTCGGTCACGATGACCAGAGCGTCGGCCCCCTGCGCCGCGGCATAGGCATCGTCCGCAAATTCGATCCCGGGTAGCAGCGGCTCCGCCTGGTGTCGGGCGACCGGATCGAACGCACTAACCGTCGCGCCGCGACCCAGCAGTGCCTTCACGATCGGGATCGAGGGCGCGTCGCGCATGTCGTCGGTGTTGGGCTTGAACGCCAGGCCCAGCACCGCAACACGCTTGCCCGACACATCGCCACCCAGCGCTTTTTGCACGCGCTCGACCATCTGCTCCTTGCGGTCGTCATTTACCCCTACGGTCGTGCGCACGATCCGCTGATCCACGCCCGCTTCGTCGGCGGTTTGCAGCAGCGCGAGCGTATCTTTGGGGAAGCAGCTGCCGCCATAACCCGGGCCGGCATGCAGGAATTTGGGGCCAATGCGGTTGTCGAGGCCAATCCCACGCGCGACATCCTGAACGTCGGCGTCGACGGCTTCGCACAGGTCCGCAATCTCGTTGATGAAGCTGATCTTCACCGCCAGGAACGCATTCGCCGCATATTTCGTCAGCTCGGCGGTGCGTCGCCCGGTGATCAGGATCGGCGCGCGATTGAGGAACAGCGGGCGGTAGATTTCGCGCAACACGTTCTGCGCCCGGTCATCCTCCGTTCCCACGACGATGCGGTCGGGATGCTTGAAGTCGGCAATCGCCGCCCCTTCCCGCAAAAACTCAGGGTTCGACGCCACCGAAACGTCGGTGACTCCTTCTTCGCGAAGAATGGATTCGATTTCGTCGCCGGTTCCGACGGGGACCGTGGATTTCGTGACGACCACGGTGCCTGGCTTGATGACCTTCGCCAGTTCGCGCACCGCCTCAAACACATAGGTCAGGTCCGCGTGGCCGTCACCGCGACGCGCCGGCGTGCCGACCGCTATGAAGACGGCTTCGGCATCCTTGACCCCTTCGACGGTGTCCGTGGTGAAAGTCAGGCGGCCGCGGTCGACGTTCGACTTGACCAGCCCCTCCAGCCCCGGCTCCCAAATCGGCATGATCCCGCGATGAAGCCCATCGATTTTACTGGCGTCCTTGTCGACGCAGCAGACACGGTGGCCGAAATCGGCGAAACAGGCGCCGGAAACGAGTCCGACATAGCCAGTGCCGATCATCGCGATACGCATGCAAGAACCTCCAAAGCCGAAGCCGCGCGCCTTAACCAGCAACTTCGGGCAGCACCAGCCGTTGCCGCCGCGATGAACGACCGCACGCATGCGTCGCTGGGCGCCGCGAAGATTCTGCTGAGCAGAAAGACCGGCGGCAGTCCGTGGCGAACGCTGACTTTTCGAGCGTCGCTCGCGCTCGGCCTGCTCGTCGCGGCGTTCTGCACCTTATGGTTCGACCGCGCTGGGCTACGCGACAATATCGACGGGCACATGAGCGTCGCCGACGTCATGTACTTTACGATGATCACGGTCACCACGGTGGGCTATGGCGACATCGTCCCGGTGACGGAACGCGCGCGCCTGATCGACGCGTTCTTCCTGACGCCGATCCGGCTGTTCATCTGGCTCATCTTCCTCGGCACCGCCGTCGACATCATCTTCAAACGGAGCTGGGAGCGCTTCCGAATGCGAAAGATCCAAGGGACATTGCGCAATCATGTCGTGCTGGCCGGCTTTGGCCGCACTGGCAGTACCGTCGCCCGTCAGTTGCTCGACGACGGCGTTTCAATCGACCAGATTGTCGCGATCGACTGCAATGAGGAAGCCTGCGACGTAGCGCGCGAAATGGGACTGGCGGTCGTGCAAGGCGATGCGACCGACAACAACGTGCTCAGCGCTGTGCACGTGGAACGCGCCGCCAATCTCGTCGCCGCCGCCGGGCGCGACGACACGTCGATCCTCATCGTGCTCACCGCACGCGCATTGGCGCATGATCTGGCGATCGCCGTCAGCATCAGCGCCGAGGATAATGAAGACATTGCCAGTCACGCAGGTGCGACGACGGTGATCAACCCGATCACGGTCGGCGCCAAGCTGCTCGCGGCGGCTTCGAGGCGCGGCTACGCAACCTAGCCAGCCGGTGGCCTCGATTTCGCCCGAAAGTTCCTATATGGGCGGCGACCTTCCGATGAACGCAATCACTCTCCCAAAGCCCCCGCGCGTGGGCCTGGTCTCGCTCGGCTGTCCCAAGAACCTGGTCGACAGCGAGCGAATCATGACCAAGCTGCGCTCCGAAGGCTACGACATGTCGCCCGATTACGCGGGCGCCGACGTTGTGCTCGTCAACACCTGCGGCTTCCTCGACAGCGCGAAGGAGGAAAGCCTCGAAGCGATCGGCGAGGCCATCGCCGAGAACGGTCGCGTGGTCGTCACCGGCTGCATGGGCAAGGAAGCGGAGGTTATCCGCTCACGCTTCCCCAACGTGCTCGCGATCACCGGCGCGCATCAATATGAAGAAGTCGTCGCCGCCGTCCACGAAGCTGCGCCGCCGATCCCCTCGCCGTTCATCGACCTGGTGCCCGAGGCCGGCCTCAAGCTCACGCCGCGGCACTACAGCTACTTGAAGATCTCCGAGGGCTGCAATCACCGCTGCGCCTTCTGCATCATTCCGTCGCTCCGCGGCGATCTGGTCAGCCGCCGCCCCGACGCCGTCCTGCGCGAGGCCGAAAAGCTGGTCGCCGCTGGGACCAAGGAGCTGCTGGTTATCAGCCAGGACACCTCGGCCTACGGCGTCGATATTCGCAACTACGTCCGCCAGTGGCACGGCCGCGACGTCCGCCCCCACATGACCGACCTCTCGCGTGAGCTGGGCATGCTGCGGACGCCGGACGGGCAAACGCCGTGGGTGCGCCTGCACTACGTCTACCCATACCCGCACGTCGATCAGGTCATCCCGCTGATGGCGGAGGGGCTGGTCCTCCCCTACCTTGACATTCCCTTCCAGCATGCGAGCCCCAGGGTTCTACGGTCGATGCGCCGCCCGGCGAATGACGCCAAGGTGCTTGAACGCATCCGCGGCTGGCGCTCGGTTTGCCCCGAAATCGCCATCCGCAGCTCGTTCGTGGTCGGCTTCCCCGGTGAGACCGACGAGGATTTCGACTACCTTCTCAACTGGCTCGAGGAAGCGCGCCTCGACCGCGTGGGCGCTTTCCGTTTTGAGCCCGTCGAGGGGGCGAGCGCAAACGCGCTGCCTGATCCGGTGCCTGAAGGCGTCAAGGAAGAGCGTTACCGCCGCGTGATGGAAGTGTCGGCACGCATCTCGGCAGAAAAGCTGGCAGCCAAGGTCGGCTCGTTGATCGACGTGATTATTGACGCCGTCGACGACGAAGGCGGCGCTACTGGCCGTTCGAAAGCCGATGCGCCGGAAATCGATGGCGAAGTTCATCTTCGCGACGCCGGCGGCCTCAAGCCAGGTGATATCGTTCCTGTTGCCGTCGAAGACGCGGACGAGCACGACCTGTTCGGTGTGCCGGCTTAACGCTATCTTGAGCCGTCTGCGCTAAGTGCTGCCGCTATTGTCTTGTCGCGCGATATCCTGCGATAGCGGGGCTTGGCGTTTGGTTGATGGAGCTGAGCATGCGGAACAAGTTGGCGATCGCTGCGGCGCTGTCGATGCTCTTCGGCTCAACCGCGGCGCTCGCAGCGCCTGCGCCCGCCCCCGCGCCCAATGCCTGGATGGTGCTGAGCGTCCTCGGCCCCGCGAGAGCGACCGCGCTTGGCAGCGCTAATGCTGCCGCCCAACCCGGTGACGTCCCGCCGCCGCCCCCAGCCCAGGCCGCCGCTGCTCCCGGATTGTCGGTTACCGGCGAAGTTCTCCCGCTGGCGCTATGGTTTGGCCTGATCGCGCTTGCTCTGACCAGCTCCGAATCCGCGCCGCGCGCCAACACGCCGGCTTAAGAACGCATCCGCCCGGCTGGCGGCGGCTGCTCTGGCGCCCTAGATTGGCGCGATGACCGATTTCGCGAGCCTCATCGCCGCCGACCGCGGCCAGCCAGCCCGTATCATCCATCTCGTCGACAAGGACGGCCTCGCCGAATGGCTGAAGCGCAGGTCCGCCGACGATCGCGTGGTCGTCGAGGCGCAGCGCTTCACCGGCAAGCCCGGCAGTTTCGTCACCCTTTCCCGGGGCAGCGAGTTCGAAGTCGCCGCAGGCGTCAAAAACGCGCGGAGCCTTTCCCCCTGGTGTCTCGCTAAACTTGCCGAAGACTTGCCCGCCGGCACCTACAAGCTTGCCGAAGGCGACCCTAGCGCGGCTGCGCTCGGCTGGCTTCTCGGCCAGCACCGCTTCGATGCTTATCGGTCAAAGGCGGAGGATGCGGAGCGAGGACCGCGGGTGCTGCTGACCGGCGACGCCGCGCGCATCGACGAGAGCGTCCGGCTCGCCGAGGCTACCGCGCTCGTCCGCGATCTCGTCAACACGCCGGCCGGCGACCTCGGCCCTGCCGAGCTCGAGCAAGCTGTCCGCGATCTTGCGTCGGCATCGGGCGCCCGGGTCGAAGTGACTAATGGCCGCTCGCTTGACGAGGGCTTCCCGTTGATTTCGGCGGTCGGTCGGGCAGCCGGCACGGGCCGCGAGCCGCGCCTGATCGAGCTTCATTGGGGAAAGCCGGACCACCCTCGCATCGCCATCGTCGGCAAGGGCGTGTGCTTCGACAGTGGCGGCCTCGATCTCAAGCCCGCCGCCGGCATGCGCTTAATGAAAAAAGACATGGGCGGCGCGGGGCACGCCCTCGCCCTCGCGCGTCTCATCATCGGCTCTAGGCTTCCAGTCCACCTTCACTTGCTGATCCCCGCTGTTGAGAATGCGGTCGGCGGCGACGCCTTCCGCCCGGGCGACATCATCAAATCGCGCAAGGGCCTGTTCGTCGAAATCGACAATACGGATGCGGAAGGACGCCTGATCCTTGCCGACGCTTTGACCCTCGCCGGTGAAGGCGAACCGGAACTGATCGTCGACTTCGCCACGCTCACCGGCGCGGCGCGCGTCGCGCTCGGCCCCGACCTGCCAGCGCTTTTCGCGACCGACGAAGACTTGGCCTCAAGTTTCGCGCAATCCGCTCGCGACGTCGAAGACCCGCTGTGGCGCATGCCCTTGTGGGATCCGTACGATGAGATGCTGAAAAGCGACGTCGCGGATTTTGCCAATTCATCGAACACGCCGATGGCTGGTTGCATTACCGCCGCCATGTTCCTCAAGCGGTTCGTCCCGGAAGAGACCGCGTGGGCGCACTTCGACACTTATGCGTGGCGCGACCAGCCCAAGCCCGGGCGTCCCAAGGGCGGTGACGCGCTTGGCCTGCGCGCAACCTTCGATCTGCTGAAACGCCGCTACTTACAACAGTGAAACCCGCAATGGCCGAAATGCGCGAATATTAAGGTCAATTTCCTGCAACATTTCGGCTCCTTACCGGTTTACCTGCCAAGCTACGCGACACAGTTATGGGAAGGTAAGCCACTATGAGCGAGGTCTCGCTTACGGGCTGGATGAAGGCTCTCATCGCCTATGTCCGATCGGGCGAGCCCGACTTGACCAATCGGCAAATGGCGCTGCTGATGATGGTCTATCTTACGCCCGGACCCCACACGGTACGCGGTCTCGCCCGCATTCTTGGTGTTTCCAAACCCGTTGTGACCCGCGCCTTGAATACGTTGGGTGCGCTCGGCTATCTGCGCCGCGAACGAGACCAGGACGACCGGCGCAACGTGTTCGTCGTCCGCACCAACAACGGGGCTGATTTTCTTGAAGGGTTCAAGCGCAACCTCCGCGAGAGCGACAACGGCTCGGCGGCCCACCGCCCCATCATCGGGCAGGCCCCCGCATACGCCCACCAGCGCTGAGCAATTCGCTTTGGCGGGTCGGTCGAACCAGCCCGACCCCCTGACCCACGCCTACCGCAAGGATCTGGCCGACATCGCGCTCGCCGGCCGCGTGATCGCATCGCACTATGCCGAGCCGGCACCGCGCCATGTCATCTCCGCCAGCGAGCTTCGCGTCGCGGCTTCCGAGGAATCGGAAGTGATTGCAACGCTTCGGGCGGGCGAGCCGTTTGCGCTGCTCGACGATAGCCTGGGTTGGGCCTGGGGCTACGCCGGCGAGGACCGCCGCGTTGGTTATGTCCGCAGCGAGACGCTGACCGCCTGACGGCGCTACATCTGCCCCCGCTGGCGGCGCAGCGCATACCACTTCGCCACATTGGCATTGTGCTCGGCCAGCGTGTCCGCGAACACATGGCCGCCCGTTCCGTCGGCGACGAAGTACAAGGCCTTGGTCTTCGCCGGGTGAAGCACTGCCGCAATGCTCGCCTTGCCTGGATTGGCGATCGGGCCGACCGGCAAACCGGGCCGCTTGTACGTGTTGTATCCGTTGTCGGCGTTGAGTTCCGATTTGAGGATGCGGCGCCCGAGCGGCTTCCCCTTGGTCACCGGATAGATGACCGTCGGGTCGGCATCCAGCTTCATGCCGATACGCAGCCGGTTGCAATAGACGCCCGCGATCATCGGCCGCTCACTCGCCTTGCCGGTTTCTTTCTCGACGATCGAGGCCATGGTCACCGCCTGTTCCGGCGTAGCCACCGGACAGTCGGGCGTTCGCTTCGGCCATAGCTCGGCGACCGTGCGGTTCATCGCGGCCTGCATGCGGGCGACAACCGCACCCCGCGCTTCGCCGCGCTGGTAACTGTAGCTGTCGGGAAGCAGCGAACCCTCGACGATTTCGGGCATGGGGCCGGCGAGATATTTGTTGGCCGCCAGTTTCTCGGCAACGACGATTGAAGGCATCCCCTCGGTGACAGTGATCAACCGCTGCAGCGGCTGACCATGTTGCAACAGGTCGAGAATGGAAGCGCCGCCCATTCCCTTGGGAATTTCGAACTCGCCGGCCTGTATAGGGTCCTGCGAGCCAAGTAAGCGCGCCATGACGCGATAGGTCCGCGCGCTACCGGGTATCGCGCCCTGCTTTTCCAGCTCGCGCGCCACGCTTGAGACGCTCGACCCTTCCTTGACGATGATGGTGTGCGGCCCCGGCTTGGGCCCGGCGCCCCACCACAGAAAATACAGGGCAATCAAGGCACCCAGGACAAGCCCGGCCGCCAATAGCGCGACCCGCTTCACACGGCTTTCACGATCAGCGAAGCGTTCGTCCCGCCAAACCCAAAGCTGTTGTTCAACGCCGCCCGGACGCGCCGTTTCTTCGCCTTATGCGGCACGAGATCGACCCCTTCCGTGCCTTCGTCCGGATCGTCGAGATTTAGCGTGGGCGGCACGATCTGGTCGCGAATGGCCAGGATGCAGAAGATTGTCTCGACTGCGCCGGCACCGCCGAGCAAGTGGCCGATCGCCGACTTGGTGCTGCTCATCGATGCACCGCCAAGGTCATCGCCTAGCACCCGCTTCACCGCGCCAAGCTCGATCGTGTCGGCCATGGTCGAGGTGCCGTGCGCATTCACATAGTCGATGTCGTCAGGCTTCAGGCCGGCCTTACGCAGCGCCATGCGCATCGCGAGTTCAGCCCCGCGGCCCTCCGGATGCGGCGCCGTTACGTGATAGGCATCGCCCGACAGGCCGTACCCGACCACTTCGGCATAGATTTTCGCGCCCCGGGCCTTGGCATGCTCATATTCCTCAAGCACGACGACACCCGCGCCCTCGCCCATAACAAACCCTTCGCGTCCCTTGTCATAAGGGCGGCTAGCCTCGGTCGGCCGGTCGTTAAACGCGGTGTTGAGGGCCTTGGCCTGCGCGAAGCCCGCCACGCCGAGCGGGTTGATGGTGCTCTCTGCACCCCCCGCCAGCATGATGTCGGCGTCGCCATCCTTGATCATTCGCGCCGCGTCCCCGATCGAATGCGCGCCGGTCGAGCAGGCGGTCACCACCGAATGGTTCGGGCCCATCAGGCCGTATTTGATCGACACCTGGCCGCTGGTGAGGTTGATCAGGCGGCCGTGCACGAAGTGCGGCGACACGCGCCCAGGGCCGCGCTCGGCAAGCACCAGGGACTCACTTTCGATGCCTGGCAACCCGCCGATGCCCGAGCCGATCGAAACGCCCGCGCGTTCCTTGGTCTCCTGGTCCATCTCCGTCAGCCCGGCGTCTTCCAGCGCCTGCCCCGCGGCATCGATGGCGTAGACGATGAACGGATCGACCTGGCGCTGGACCTTGTGGTCGACGCGCTTGTCGGGGTCAAAGCCCCACTCGTGATCCTTGGCTTTCACCTCGCCGGCGATCTTGGCCTTCTGGTCCGACACATCGAACCGGGTGATCGGCGCAATCCCGCTCTTTCCGGCAATGAGATTCTGCCACGTCGTCTCGACGTCCGCGCCAAGCGGCGTCACGAGCCCGAGACCTGTCACCACGACACGACGCATATCGTTCACTCCATCCGTCCTTTCAAACGCAAACGGCCTCCCGATCGATACGGGAAGCCGTTCGTGCCGCCTTTTCGGCGTATATGGCGGCAGGTCAGCTGACCCGGCTTAGCCCTTGTTCTGGTCGATATATTCAATCGCGTCGCGAACGGTCGTGATCTTCTCCGCGGCGTCGTCCGGGATTTCGACCCCGAACTCTTCCTCGAACGCCATGACCAACTCGACGATGTCGAGGCTGTCGGCGCCCAGATCGTCGATGAAGCTCGCGTCTTCAGTGACCTTGCCGGCTTCAACGCCGAGATGTTCGACGACGATCTTCTTTACCCGATCGGCAGTCTCGCTCATGTGGGGCTTCCTCCGTGTTGTGCTTTGGCGCTGCCCTAGCGTTGCGTCCCTAACGCTGCAAGTGGCGGACGGGGCTCGAAATCACTAGGTCGGCGGCATGCAGGGACGCCCTCTTACCGCCGGCGAAGTCGAGCTTGCACGCTCCATTTTCGGCGATGCCATGCAATATGAACCCGTGCGGATGATCCGCGGCAAATGGTGGCCGCTCCAGCCGCGGCGGTCGGCCATGGCCCCGACAGGAAGCATCTGGTTTCACCCCGACGGCGGCGGCTGGTCCGAAGACTTCAGCAAGGAATCTCTCGCGCTGCAGGCCTTCTGGATGCACGAAATGACCCACGTCTGGCAGGCCCAGAAGCGCGGCCGCTTCTACCTGCCGCTCATGCGCCACCCCTTCTGCCGGTACCAATACGAACTTCAGCCCGGCCGGCCGTTCGAGCGGTACGGGATCGAGCAACAGGCCGAGATTGTCCGCCACCGCTTCCTCGCCGACCGCGGCGCGGTGGTTTCTTGCGAACCCCCCTGGAACCTCCTGACGTTCGAGCGCTAGAGATCGTTACGGCTGTAACTCAAATGCAACATCCTCTTAGGGAAAGTTGCCAACCCAGCGCCCTCCCCTTCCGCGCCTACTGTCGTTTCGGGCATAGTGTCGCTTAGGCAACACAAGTGCCGAAGGGGAAAATCCATGCGCGCCACCGCAGCTTTGCTGATCGGAACGTCTTTGCTCGCCGTCGCCACGCCGGCACTCGCTCAAACCCAGCCGGAACAGACCGCCCAGGCAGTCAATCCGCCCGCGACCGCTCCCGCGTCCGAGCCGGACCAAGGCGCGATCATCGTCACCGCGACGAAGCGCGCGTCGACGGTGCAGGACGTACCCTTCTCGGTCAACGCGCAGACACAGGCAGACATCCAGCGCGCCAATGCGCAAACGATCGAGGACATCAGCCGCAACGTGGCTGGCCTGACGGTGCAGAACCTTGGCCCCGGCCAGAGCCAGGTCTCCGTCCGCGGCGTGTCCGCCGGCCAGGTCGTCCGCGACCAGCCGGGCGTGAAGGAACAGGTCGGCATCTACCTCGACGAAAGCGTCGTCTCGCTGTCGCTGTTCACGCCGGACTTGGATCTCTTCGACCTTAACCGGGTGGAGACACTCCGCGGCCCCCAGGGCACGCTGTTCGGCTCCGGTTCTGTCGGCGGCACCATCCGCTACATCACCAACCAGCCCAAGCTGGATCGCATTGAGGGTCAGGTCGAAGCTGGCGTCAACGTCGCGAAAGGCGGCGACCTGGGCTACGAGGCCAAGGGCGCGCTCAACCTGCCCATCGGCAATGTCGCGGCCATCCGCGGCGTCCTTTATTATTCGCACTTCCCGGGCTTCATCAACGCGGTCGGCCCGGCGGCCGGCAAGAACGTCAACGACGGCCAGCGCTACGGTGGCCGCCTGTCGATGCTGCTGCAGCCTTCGGACTCGCTCAAGATCACGCCCCGCGTCGTGTGGCAGCGAGCCACGGCGAACGGTTTCAATCGCGAGGAATTCTACAACCTCTACGACAACCAGTTCGTCACGCAGAACGATCTCAGCAAGGGTGACCGTCAGGTCTATCTGAAGCTGCCCGAACGCTTCAAGGATCAGACTTCGCTCTACGACCTGACCGTCGCCTATGACTTCGGTCCGGCCGAGCTGACGTCGGTCAGCAGCTACCTGCATCGCAACATCCTGGTCAGCCGCGACGCCTCGGCGCTCACCGGCTCCGTCAGCGTCGACCTCGGCTTCCCGCCAGCCGGCATCAACCTCGCGTCAAACCTGCGCGATACGACCAAACTCGACCAGTTCACCCAGGAGCTCCGCCTCTCGTCCACGAGCAGCGGGCCGTTCCAGTGGGTCTTCGGCGGGTTCTACAGCCACGTCGATCGCGACTACCTGCAAAGCCTGCCGACGCCCGGCTACGACTTCTACACCGACGCGACGCTCGGTGCCGGAACCTCGCGCGCCGTCGACAATGGCTTCAATCTTCCCGACAACCCGTACCACGCCCGCCTGCCCTATGTGATCAAGCAGAAGGCGCTGTTCGGCGAAGCGAGCTACAAGTTCGGGCAGATCAAGCTGACCGGCGGCGGCCGCTGGTACGACTTTAAGGAGCAGCGCAGCTTCAAGTCGGGCGGCCTGTTCGCCGGTGGCGATAATCGCACCGACAGCACCAAGTCGAACGGCTTCAGCCCCCGCGGCATCGTCAGCTGGGAGCCCAGCCGAAGCCTCAGCGTCAATGCGCAGGTCGCGAAGGGCTTCCGCCTCGGCGGCGTCAACGATCCGCTCAATGTGCCGATCTGCACGCCCGCGGACCGCGCCATCTTCGGCGGGTTCCAGAACTACAAGGATGAAACGCTCTGGAACTATGAAGCGGGTGTCAAATATTCGAAGCGCGGCGTGACGTTCAACGCGTCGGCTTTCTACAACAAGATCCGCAACCTGCAGGTCACGCTGGATGCCGGCAGCTGCTCCTCGCGTATCGTGTTCAACGTGCCCAAGGCGCATTCGCAGGGTGTCGAGGCCGAGCTGTCGCTGCACCCGGTCGTCGGGCTCGACCTGTCCTTCGCCGGCAGTCTGCTCGACTCGAAGTTCGATTCCACCGTGCGCTCCGGCGCCGGGGCGATCATCGGCGGGATCGAGGACGGCAACCGTCTGCCGACGGTGCCGAAATATCAGTTCGCGGCGATCGCCAATTACGAAACCCGCTTCAACTCGGCAGCCGACTGGTACGTCAACGGCAGCGTGCAGCGGATCGGCAACCGCATCACCCAGCCGAGCGATCAGGACCCGGCATCGCAGCTCATCCGGCTGACCTACTTCAACACGGTCACGGGTGCGTCGGGCGTGCGTCCGCCGACGGACATCGGCTCATATTATCTGCCGGCCTACACCCTCGTGAACCTGTCCGCCGGTCTGAAGTGGGACAGCGGTTGGGAGGTCTCCGCCTACGTCAAGAATCTGTTCGACAAGGATCCGAAGCTCTCGTTCGACCGCGAGCGCGGCGGTCGGGCACGGCTTGGCTACAACGTCGGCCTGCCGCGGATCATCGGCATGACGGTGCGCAAGAGCTTCGGCGAGAGCATGGCTCCGCCGCCGCCCCCACCGCCGCCGCCGCCCCCGCCGCCGCCCCCGGCCACGCAGACCTGCGCGGACGGCTCGGTAATCGACGCTGCGGCGACCTGCCCGGTGCCGCCGCCACCGCCGCCGCCCCCGCCCCCGCCGGCAGCCACGCCCGAACGCGGCTAAGCCGAAACGTGATCGACCTGACGCGCCGCTCGCTCCTCGCCGGAGCGGGCGGCGTTGTCGTTTCTCCGGCAGCCGCTAGGACCCGTCAGCTGATGAGCAAGAGCCATGTCGTGGTCGTGGGCGCGGGAGTCTTCGGTAGCTGGACCGCGACGCACCTCCTTCGCAAAGGCCACCGCGTCACGCTGATCGACGCCTGGGGCCCAGCCCATTCGCGCAGTTCGTCAGGCGGTGAATCCCGCATGACCCGCGGTGCCTACGGCAAGGACACGATCTATACTCGCATGGCGCTCGACAGCCTGCCCGAATGGAAGGCGTTGAGTGCCGTCTCCGGTCTTCCGATCTTTCACGAATGCGGCGTGCTGTTCTTCTTCGCGAAGGAAGAGCCCTATCTCACCGACAGCCTCGCCGCGCATCGGCAAATGGGCATCCCGCTCCAGACCCTCGATCATGGCGAAATGGCACGGAAGTTCCGGATGATCGACTTCACCGGCATCGGCATCGGCATGTACGAGCCGGGCTTTGGCGCACTGATGGCACGGCGGGCCGTCGGGCAGCTGGTCGACATCTTCGTTCAGCGCGGCGGCCGCTTTCGCCGCGGTGCCGTACAACCCCCAACGGGGGGCCGCGACCTAACGGAGATCACACTGTCGAGCGGCGAGCGCCTGAAGGCCGATCACTTCGTCTTCGCCGCTGGCCCGTGGCTTCCCAAGCTCTTCCCGGACGTCGTCGGCCCGCGCATCCTCCCGACCCGTCAGGAAGTCTTTTTCTTCGCCCCGCCCGCCGGCGACAGCCGCTTCCTTCCCGGATCAATGCCGGGATGGGCCGATTTCAACGGCGGCGACATGTATTACGGCTTCCCGGACCTCGAGAACCGCGGCGTCAAGTTCGCCCACGACCTGCACGGCGCGGAAGTCGATCCCGACACGCAGGACCGCCGACCCTCATCCGCCGCGCTGGCCGAGATCGTCGCCTATCGCGACCGGCGATTTCCGGCCCTGCGCGGCGCGCCGCTGACCGAGGCGCGCGTCTGCCAGTACGAAAACAGCTCTAACGGCGACTTCCTGATCGACCGTCACCCGCGCTGGCCCAACGTACTGCTGGTCGGTGGAGGCTCGGGCCATGGCTTCAAGCACGGCCCCGAAGTCGGCCGCTACGCCGCCAACCGCCTGATGGGATCAACCGAGCCCGAACCGCGGTTCAGCCTCGCCAGCAAAAGCGAGACCCACCACAGGGAGCTGCATTAGTCCGGCTTCTTCGCCACCGCGACCAGTGCCGGCCGCAACAGGCGGTCCTTCATTGTGTAGCCGGCCTGCATCTCCTCGACGATCGTGCCCGGCTCCTTGTCGCTCGGCATTTCGATCATCGCCTGGTGCTTGTGCGGGTCGAGCGTTTCACCGACCGCCTGGATACGCGTGACGTTGTTGCGCTGGAATACGGCGTCGAGTTCGCGCGACGTGGCTTCGATCCCCGCGAGGAACTGGCTCGCGGTCTTGTCCGCCCGCAGCTCGTCGCTCACCGCTGCCAGCGCGCGGTCGAGGTGGTCCTTGATCGCCAGCATGTCGCGCGCGAAGCCGGCCGCGGCATAGCTCGTCGCCTGCTGCAATTCCTGCTCCAGCCGGCGGCGAACGTTCTGCGTCTCCGCCGCGGCGTATAGCGCCTTGCTCTTGGCTTCCTCGAGCTGCTTCTCGAGCTCTGCCGCGCGGTCGTGCTCGGCCAGTTCCGGCGCGTCCTCGGCCGTTTCCTGGCGGATGTCTTCCGCTTCTTCGTGCAATTTTCCGTCGTCCGTCATGCCATCAATCTCGTTAGGGCTTTCGCTGTGAAATCTACCATGGGCACCACGCGGGCATAGTTCAACCGCGTGGGACCGATCACGCCGACAACGCCGACGACCTCCCCCTGGCTCCCGCGATAAGGCGCGGCGATCACCGACGAACCCGATAGAGCGAACATCCGGTTCTCCGAGCCGATGAAGATCCGGCACCCCGGCGCATCGCGGGCGCTGTCGAGCAGCTGGGCGATTTCTTGCGCTTCCTCCAGCTCGTCGAGCAGCGATCGGACCCGTTCGAGGTCCGCCGCCGCATTGGGATCGATAAGGTTTGCCTGGCCGCGCACAATCAGCACGGGCCGCCGCGCATGGTCCTGGCTCCAGGCGGCGAGGCCGGACGCCACCAGCTCGGCCGCTGCCATGTCGATCGCTTCCTTGCGTTCGCGGATTTCGGCACGGAGGCGCAGCTGCGCCTCGGCCAATGTCAGGCCGGACAGGCGCGCATTGATGAAGTTGCTGACTTCATTGAGCGCCGCAGCGCTCGTCATTCCATCGAGCGTGATAACGCGGTTCTCGACGCTGCCGTCGGCCCCGACCAGAACCGCCAGCGCCCGCGTATCGCTGAGCGGTACGAAGTTCAGCTGCTTAAGCGTCAGCTCGCGTTTCGGCGCCAGCACGACGCCCGCGGCCTGACTAAGCCCGGACAATGCCGCGGAAGCCGCCGCCAAAGCATCCTCGATCGGCTGGTCGCGCACGATCTGGCGTTCGATCTGCCGCCGCTCATGCGGATCGGGCGCCGCGGCCTGCATGATGCCGTCGACGAACAGGCGAAGCCCACTGTCAGTCGGAATGCGACCCGCCGACGTGTGTGGATGCGTCAGCAGCCCCCGCTCCTCCAGTTCCTGCATCACCCCACGGATCGACGCCGGCGACAGGCTGATCGATCCGGCCAGCGCCTTGGACCCAATCGGCTGGCCGCGCTCGAGATAGGCTTCGACCACCAGGCCGAAGATATCCCGCATGCGGTCCGTCAATTCGCCGATCGGCTGCGTCATGCCGCCGATGTATGCAGTCAGGCGTCCGACCTCAACGTTCCTGGGGCGCCGGATGCCGCTCGACCGGCTGCACCGCCTTCGCCGCGTCCTCGACGATCTTGTCGGCGGCGAACACCGCGTCCGCCAGCTGGGCATCGCGGCCCTTGATGCAGTTGGCGCTGAACGGCAGCTCTTGCTGTCCCTTGCCCCAATCCCACCGAAACTTCCCGTAAGGCCCATCGGTCAGCGATTGATCGCATTGCTCGGGCCTCGCCAACACAGCTTCGACCTTCTGCACCGCCAGCGCCAGTTCGGCGCGGTCAGCGGGGGAAAGAGCGAAGCGCCGTACCTCGATCGTTACCGTCGCGGGATCCTTGCCGGGCTGGCCGCCCGATGAGAATTCAACCTGGCCGCCGGCATCCACCGTCCACTGCCGAAGCGTGGCGCCCCAGGATTTCACCTCTGCGCCGACGGAGCTCAGAGCAGGTGTCGGCGACGCCGCGGGCTCGTTCGTCACGGGCGCAGGCGCGGTTGCGCAGGACGCGAGAAGAACAATCGCAAAACAGGCGAGCAGACGCATTCCAGACCCTCCCAGGTTGAATGTCCCGGCCCGCACCCATATGGCCGCCGCTCAGCTTAGACGAGAGGAATCAAATGCGTCCGTCCGGCCGCGCCGTAGATCAAATGCGCGAACTGAAGTTCGAGTCCGGCTTCACGATCCATGCCGAAGGTTCCTGCCTCGTCAGTTTCGGCAACACCCGCGTCCTGTGCACCGCCAGCGTCGAGGAAAAGGTCCCACCGTTCCTCCGTGGCAAGGGACAGGGCTGGGTCACCGCCGAATATGGCATGTTGCCCCGCGCCACCCACACCCGTGGCAACCGAGAAGCCGCCAAGGGCAAGCAGTCGGGCCGCACGCAGGAAATTCAGCGCCTCATCGGCCGCTCGCTCCGCGCGGTGATGGACCTGAAGGCGCTCGGTGAACGCCAGGTTATCGTCGATTGCGATGTCATCCAGGCTGACGGCGGCACCCGCACCGCCTCCATCTCGGGCGGCTGGGTCGCACTGCGCCTCGCGGTCGACAAGCTGATGCAGGCGAAGTCGCTCGCCGCCGATCCCATCCGCACGCAGGTCGCAGCGGTCAGCTGCGGCATCCACCAGGGCAATGCCGTGCTCGACCTCGATTATGACGAGGATTCCACCGCCGGCAGCGACGGCAATTTCGTCCTGACCGCCGACGGCGCGATCGTCGAAGCGCAGCTCACTGCCGAAGGTGAGACTTTCGACGAGGAAGGCCTGCTGCGGCTGCTTCGCCTTGCCCGCATCGGCTGCGGCGACATCTTCCAGGCGCAGCTCCGGGCCACTGGTCGGTGAGGCCGCTCGGCGCCAAGCTGGTCATTGCGACCCACAATCCCGGCAAGCTGCGCGAGATGTCGGCGCTGATGGAGCCGCTCGGCATCACCTGCGTCAGCGCGGCCGAGCTGGACCTTCCCGAGCCCGAGGAAATCGGCGTCACCTTCGCTGACAACGCCGACTTGAAGGCGCGCGAAGCCGCCGACCTCAGCGGACTTCCCGCGCTGGCGGACGACAGCGGGCTGTGCGTCGATGCGCTTCACGGCAGCCCCGGCATCTTCTCCGCCCGCTGGGCCGAGGACGAACAGGGCAACCGCGACTGGATGCGGGCCATGGAACGCGTCTGGCGCGAGACCGAGGCTGCGGGCCCGGAAGCGGGCCACGACGCGCATTTCGCCTGCGCGCTCGCCATCGCCTGGCCGAACGACGGGCAGGTGGAAACGTTCGAGGGCCGCGTCGACGGGACGCTGGTCTGGCCGCCGCGCGGCGATCGGGGCTTCGGCTACGATCCGATCTTCGTCGCCAATGGCGAGACCGAGACTTTCGGTGAGATGGAACCGGAGCGGAAGCACGCGATGAGCCACCGCGCCGACGCGTTCCGCAAGCTGGTCGCAGCGCTCAACGGCTGAGCTGTCCTACATTCCGTTGATTGGGCTAGAGCCTTTCTTGATGCCTGCGGATGAACGAGTGAGGACGTTGACCGTCGCCGGAGCCAGATGATGAAAATGGCCTCGTCACTGTGAACATTCGGAACATTCGCGCCGAACAAGAGCCTCTCGCGCTCTACGTCCACTGGCCGTTCTGCGTCAGCAAATGCCCCTATTGCGACTTCAATAGCCACGTTCGGGCGGAAATTGACCAGGATTTGTGGCGAAATGCACTGCTGGCCGACCTCGCGCACGAGGCTCGGTTGCTACCGGGCCGCCGGCTGACCTCGATCTTCTTCGGTGGCGGCACCCCCTCGCTCATGGACTCCGCCACGGTCGAGGCGATCATTGCTGCCGCCAAGGCACACTGGCCAGCCGCTGACGACGTCGAGATCACGCTGGAAGCCAATCCAAACTCGGTCGAGGCTGACCGCTTCGTCGACCTCTCGAGCGCGGGCGTCAACCGCCTGTCGCTCGGATTGCAAAGCTTCGACGACAGCGCCCTCGCCTTCCTCGGCCGCGCCCACAGTGCCGCGGAGGGGCAGCGCGCGCTCGACATCGCACAGCGCCAATTCGGCCGTGTTAGCTTCGACCTGATCTACGCCCTCCCCGGCGACACCGAGGAAACGTGGCGGCGCACCCTCTCGCGGGCGCTGGCCGCGGGCACCTCCCACCTCTCGCTCTATCAACTTACCATCGAACCCGGCACGCGCTTCGCCGCGATGGTTGCACGCGGCGATCTGCAGCCGCTCGACGCAGACGAGGCCGCGACCCTCTATGAGGTCACTGCGGAAATGACGGCTGCTGCGGGCCTGCCGGGCTACGAGATCAGCAATTATGCGCGTCCCGGCCACGAGAGCCGCCACAACCTAACCTACTGGCGCTACGGCGATTACGCGGGGGTCGGCCCGGGCGCACACGGCCGTCGCCTTGACCAGCGGACGGTCCGCCATCGTAAGCCCGAGAATTTTCTTTCAGCCATCGGTCGGAATGGGCACGGCATCGTCGAGGAAGCTGCGCTGTCGCCCAACGAGGCGGCCGACGAAGCCCTCGTCATGGGGCTGCGCCTCGCGGAAGGCGTCGATGTCGAGGCGATTGCCAGCCGCTTTGGCTATCCGAGCGTCGTCGACTGGCACGAGGTTGATCGCCTGGTCGGGTCAGGCCACCTCACGCGCGAGACGGGGCGGATCGCCCTTACCGACCATGGCCGGCTGCTTCTCGATCATATTCTCGGGCGGATCGCCCTCGTCGAGCCTAGGGTTTCGGCGGTTGCGTAACCGCGGCCGGGATCGGCGCCGGCGTGGCAGTCGCAGCCGGTGCAGCCTTGGGCGCGTCCTGCTGGGCCATGAACTTGTAGTTGTCCGCGGGCGTGGCGACGTAATCGTCCACCGTCATGTCGGCATCGGATGCGGCGGCCTTGCGCGTCATGCCGTTCTTCATCCGGAAGGCGATGAGCGCGTCCTTGAGCGTCCCCATCTGCGCAGTGCATGCGCTTTTGAGGTAGCCTTCGATTGCATCTCCGGCCACCTTTTCGCCTTTGGCCTTGGTGGCGGCTTCGCGGAGACAACCGCGAAATTCATTGGTGGGTGCAGCGATGGTGGCTTGCGAAGCGGCCAGGCTAATGGCTGACGCGGCGACGAGTATGATCATATCCCTCTCCCAAGGCTATGAAAGTTGGAGGATGACTCTTTTCCGCTTCAATTGGAAGAGCTTGGCGCGCGGTTGATGGAAGAGCGGCTTGAGCCCGGATTGCACATCGTCGCGACGCCGATCGGCAACCTCCGCGACCTCTCGCCGCGCGCTGCAGATACGCTGCGCCGGGCGGACCTGATCCTTGTCGAAGACACACGGGTGACGGCCAAACTGCTCGCCCACATTGGCGCCAAGGTACCGATGACGCGTTACGATGATCACAGCAGTGACGCCGAACGCGAAGCAATCCTCGGCCGGCTCGGCGATCAGGCGATCGCGCTGGTGAGTGACGCGGGGACACCCCTGATTTCCGATCCCGGGTACAAGCTGGTGCGCGCGGCACGGGCAGCAGGGCATGACGTGCACACCGTGCCTGGCCCCTCTGCCGTGATTGCCGCGCTAACGCTTGCCGCACTACCGACCGATCGTTTCCTGTTCCTCGGCTTTCTCCCCCCGAAGGCGAAAGCGCGCAGCGATGCGCTCGCGGAGATTGCAGCGGTCCGCGCGTCGCTGGTTCTTTACGAGAGCGGCCCGCGATTAGGCGACACGCTGACCGCACTGGCGGAGCAGCTAGGGAACCGGGATGCTGCCGTTGCGCGTGAGATCAGCAAGCTTCACGAGGAGTGCGTCACAGGCACTCTGAAAGAGCTTTCGTCGCGCTATTCGGATCTCGCACCCAAGGGAGAGATCGTCATTGTCGTCGGGCCGCCGGCGTTGCCCAAGGCAGCGACGGACGAGCAACTTGATGCAGCGCTTCGGGAGGCTTTAGCTCGCCTTTCGCCTTCCCGGGCGGCCGCCGAAGTCGCGGAGAGATTGTCATTGCCGCGAAAGCGCGCCTACGCCCGCGCGCTTGAGCTTGCGACGTGAACCATCAGCAGGCCGAAAAGCGAGGGCGCAGGGCGGAAACCCTCGCTTGCTGGCATTTGCGTCTGCGCGGATGGCGCATCCTCGCGAGGCGCGTTCGTGCCCGCGGCGGTGAGGTCGACATTGTCGCGCGGCGTGGCCGCACGCTCGCCTTTGTCGAAGTGAAGGCGCGCGCAACCGCTGAAGCGGCGGCTTTCTCACTGGATGAATGGCGGCTTCGCCGCGTTGCCGCGGCCGCCGAGCAACTCACCCCAAGGTTCATGCGCGATGGCGACAACGTGCGCATCGACGCTATCTTCGTGCTTCCGCGGCAGTGGCCGCGACATCTCGTCAACGTCTGGCAAGGGTGACACTCGTCACCGCCACAACTAGAGCGTCCAACCTATGAGCCTTCGCGTCGCCGTACAGATGGACCCGCTTGAAAGCATCAACATCAGCGGGGATTCGACTTTCGCGCTGATGCTCAGCGCGCAGGCGCGCGGTCACCAGCTTTACCATTACCTTGCCGACGCGCTGACCTATGAAGACGGCCGGGTCTATGCCGGCGCGCACGCTGTCAGCGTACAACCAAGCCAAGGCGACCATTTCCAGCTGGGCGAATTCACCATCCTGGATCTTGGCAGCGACGTCGACGTCGTCTTGATGCGGCAGGATCCGCCGTTCGACCTCGGCTACATCACCGCGACGCATCTACTCGAGCGGATCAGTGATGAGACGCTCGTCGTCAACGACCCGGCAGGTGTCCGCAACGCTCCCGAAAAAGTCTGGGTGCTCGACTATGCGCGGTTCATGCCGCCGACGATGATCACCCGGTCGCTGGGCGCCGCGCGTAAGTTCCTCGAGCAGCATGGCGATGCAGTTCTCAAACCCCTGCACGGGAACGCTGGAAAGGCGGTTTTCAAGGTCGGCCGGGACGGCGCGAACCTGGGCGCCCTGCTCGAACTGTTCAACGCGACCTATCGCGAGCCACACGTCCTCCAGGCGTTTCTTCCGGAAGTTGCCGAGGGAGACAAGCGGATCGTGCTCGTCGATGGGGAGTTCGCCGGAGCGATCAATCGGCGGCCGGCCGCCGGCGACATCCGCTCAAATCTCGCTGCCGGCGGGACGGCCGAAGCCGCTCAGTTGACCGAGACCGAACAGGAAATCTGCGATGCTTTGGGCCCCGAACTCAAGCGGCGCGGCCTGCTTTTCGTCGGCATCGACGTAATCGGGGGCCGCTGGTTGACCGAGATCAACGTCACCTCGCCGACGGGCATTGTGGCTATCGACCGCTTCAACGGCAGCGACACTGCGGGCATGATCTGGGACGCGATCGAGCGAAAAGTCCGCAACTAGGTTCATTTTGGTACCACTGACTCTCGTGTCGGGGCAGCAGGCATTTCCGCCAAAATGGTTATCTAGCAGTCGCTTAACCAGCGCCGCCTAGCCCTGTCCTTGTCGCGGCCGGCGGTCCCCACTACCGGCGCGCCGCGGCAAAATCCGGGTCTCTGCTCAAGCGCGCGGGTGGGCGTGGCGATACACATCGAGAAGATGCGCCGCGTCCACCGCCGTGTAGATCTGGGTCGACGACAGGCTCGCGTGCCCGAGCAGTTCCTGCAGCGAGCGAAGGTCCGCGCCACGCGCCAGAAGGTGGGTCGCGAAACTATGCCGCAGCGCGTGCGGGGTCAGCGTGTGAGGCAGACCGAGCCGTCGCCGCGCCGCCGCGACCGACCGCCGGACAAGGTCCGGGTTCAGCGGGCCGCCCCGCGCCCCGACGAATAAAGGATCTGACCCGCTCAGCGAGTAGGGACATTGGCGAACGTAATCGTCGATCGCCTCCCGCGCGGCATCGACGATCGGGACCACGCGGGTCTTCGATCGTTTTCCAGTGACGCGCAGCGTAGGACCGATGGGCAGCATGTCAGCCGTCAGCGACATTGCTTCGGCGACGCGCAGACCCGCGCCGTAAAGCAGCAGCAGGATCGCCAGGTCGCGAGCACCAATCCATGGCTCGCTGGCGGCCTCGGCCGCGTTCTCCGCTAGATTCACGGCGTCGTCCGGAGCAGCCGGTCGAGGCAGGGTTCGAGCGCGTTTGGGACCGCGCGTTCGTGGCAACTGCCCCGACTTGCCCTCCTGCTCACTCGCGTAGCGGAGGAAGGCGCGAACACCCGACAATTCGCGCGCGGCTGAAGCAGCCCCGAGACCATCGCGACGTCGGCCGGCCAGGAAAGCGCGCAAATCTGCCGCAGTTAAATCTAGCAGGCTGTCGCGCTGGACCGCGTCACCGAGATGTTTGCCCAGGAAATCGATCAGGCGATGCGCCGTCGCTTCATAGGCGCGCACGGTATGCGGCGAGCGGCGCCGGTCATGCGCAAGATAGGAAGACCAGCGTGCGACGAGCGCGCTGGCAGGATGGGTCAACTCTGCGGGATGATCAGCCACCTGCGGATCATAGCCGCGAGACTGCGTCCAAGGAACATGAGCAATTCAGAGCCGTGGCGCGCATCCAAACTGAGCTCCGCGCGCTGCCCGAGAACAAGCAATCCGCAAGGTAGTGGAGGCTCGCAGTCGATGCGGATCAATGCCTGAGCGCGGATGAGGTCGCATGCCGGCCCGAACAATGGGTGGCCGCGTTCGACAGTCCGCATTTCGACGCCACGAACCTGACTGATCGCTTTGTTCAACACCCTGGGATCGACCGGGTGGACACCGCCGCCGTCGGCACGAAAGCCCTGCTCACCGACGATCAGTGACAGAGCCACGGCGTCGATCCCCAGGATCAATGGCCATTCCTGCGTAACGACGTGGAAAAGCGCCTCGATGCTGTCGGCCTCGATGCCCGCCAGAACAGCCTCGTGGATGGAAGCGACCGCACCGGAATGACCGCGCGCGAAGGCGATGAGGTCCTGATTGGCCTCCTCCGCCGCGCCGAGCCGCTGACGCAGCTGCGCAACCGCGCGCTCTTCGAAATTGATTACCGTGGCCATCGCCAGCGGAGGATACGCCTCGGTTGGTTAATTTCCTACCATCGCCGGCGCGCTTGGATGACGCGCAAACGAAAGCGGCGGCGTCTTTCGACGCCGCCGCCCCGTTTTTCCCGCTTGGGAGCTAAGCTTAGCTCGACGGCAGGTGGTTCGACACGTTGTTGAACGTGGTGTTCAGCTTGTTGCCGATGCCCTGCATCGCGCCAATGGCCGCAACGGCGATGAGCGCCGCGATCAGGCCGTATTCAATGGCGGTCGCGCCCTCTTCGTTCTTAATCAGCTTCAGAAACTTGCTCATGGTCTTCGCTCCTAGGTTCCAACCAGTGGCGGCGAACCGCCCCCTGACCCTGCATGTCCTTCGCAGGATTTGTGGACCCTACCCCCCGACCGGTTGAGAAAGTGTTACCCCGGAAGGTTGCGCAGAAGTTAAAATGACAATGGTCAAATGGCTGAGCTTAGACGATTTTCTGACCGGTCTGCTGCCAGTCCTTAAGGAAGCCGGCAATCCCGGAATCCGTCAGCGGATGCTTGAACAGCTGCCAAATGATCTTGGGCGGTGCGGTCATCACGTCGGCGCCGATCTTGGCGGATTCGACGACGTGCATCGGGTGGCGGACGCTGGCGACCAGGATCTGCGTATCGAAATCGTAATTGTCGTAGATCAAGCGGATATCGGCGATCAGCGACATGCCATCGAAACCCACGTCGTCGTGCCGTCCGACGAACGGCGAAATGAAGGTTGCGCCAGCCTTTGCCGCCAGCAGCGCCTGGGCCGCGGAAAAACACAGCGTGACGTTGACCATCGACCCGTCGCCGGTCAGCGCCTTGCACGTCTTTAGACCCGCAGGCGTCAGCGGCACCTTGATCGCGATATTGTCGCCGAGCTTTCGCAGAACCTCAGCTTCCCGCATCATCCCTTCGTGATCGAGGGCAACGACTTCGGCCGATACCGGACCCTCGACCACCCCGGCGATTTCCTTCACGACTTCGAGAAAGTTGCGGCCCGACTTGTGGATCAGGCTCGGGTTGGTCGTGACGCCGTCCAGCAGCCCCGTGTCGGCGAGCTCGCGGATTTCATCGATTTCGGCAGTGTCGGCGAAGAACTTCATGATGGTTTGCGTGCGCCCCGGCTTTGTTGAATGAACCGACCTTAGCGGGGGCAGCGGCGCCCGTCATCCGATTCGAAGGGAGTCCGGCATGAGCGAGCACGTCAAAGTCGAGCGGAACGGCAGCGTGCTGGCCATCACCCTTGCGCGCCCCGAACGCCGCAATGCGATCACGGTCGCAATGTACGCCGCGCTTGCCGATGCGATCGAAGCTGCCGCGTCGGATACCAATATCAGGGTCATCACGATCCAGGGCGAGGGGCAGGACCTCGCCGCCGGAAATGACCTAGCCGATTTCCTGGCGACCGACATGCGCGGCGAGGAAGAACTGCCGGTCACACGCTTGCTGCGTATCCTTGCCGGAAACCAGGTCCCCATTGTGGCAGCGGTGCACGGCAATTGCGTTGGCATCGGCACCACCATGCTGCTTCACTGCGACCTGGTCATTGCTGACGACAGCGCGCGGTTTTCGATGCCCTTCGTCGACCTTGGGCTGGTGCCGGAAGCGGCGAGTTCGCTGCTCTTCCCGGGAATGGCTGGCCGCCGCCGCGCGGCCCGTTATCTCCTTCTCGCGGAGCCTTTCGGGGCGGCCGAAGCCATGGACATCGGCCTCGTGAGCCACCGAGCCGAGAATGGACAGCTCGCCGATCGCCTCGACGAGGTCGTTGCCCGGCTACTCGCCAAACCGCCAGAAGCGATGCGTCAAACGCAGCGCCTATTGCGCCTCGGCGGGGTCGACGAAGTACGAGACCGGATGCAAACCGAAAGCGCCATGTTCGGCGAGCGGCTTGCGTCGGACGAGGTCAAACAGGCGATCAGCGCATTCTTCGCGAGCCGCCGAAGCTAGGCAGTGGTGTTTGCGGTCCACACCCGCTTCGATCGGACCATGGTGATATCCGGGCCAGGTACGAAGAGCAGGCTGGTGGCCTGCGTGTAAGTCACTTTGAGATCGAAAAATTGTGCCTGGCCGACGCTTCCTTGGGCCGGAGGTGAAACCGTGAAGGTTCCCGGGCCCAACCCATAGACGCTGGCTTCAACCTGAGCTTTGACCTGGTCCGCAGTCGGAATGTCGCACCCTCCAGCCACCTTCGGTGTGCAGATGGTCGCGAAGCGCGCCCCCTGACCAAGCGCCATCTGAATGCCGGACAGCGCGCGGTACATCGTGGCCAATTGCGCGAAGATCCAGATCATCAGAACCAGGATCGGCAGCACAAACGCCATCTCGACGGCGGCTGCCCCGCTGTCGTTGCGGATGATCTTCGCCTTGATCATTTATTGGGTCCTCATGCCGGCTTTGGCCGCGAGGTGGTACGTCCCGTCAGCAGCGGTGAAGGAGCTGAAATGGACCGGGAAGATCGGCGTATATTTGTCAGTGACGGCCACCTCAATGTAGCGCCGTTCACGAGGCGACGCAGTCGGACAGGTCAAAGCGTCAAACGCGACCGGGTCCGTGTTCGTCTGTGTGGAACCGATTGATCCGGACGCATCCGTGCACTCAAGGCGCCACGTTACCGTTACGTTCGACGTGGTGATGGGCGACGTCTTGCAGGTGCCGTTCGCGTTCATGCCGTTGACCTGGCAGACCACTTCGTTCTTCAAGCTGCCTTCCACCGTGTCATCGTTGGTCGTCTGCATGATGAGCTCGATCGCGCGCTGCGTGCCCTGCTCGAGCGCGAGCTTCTGCGTGTAGGCATTGCTGATGTCGACGATGCCTATCATCATCAGCGCGAACACAGGCGCCACGAACGCCATTTCGACAACGGCAGCGCCACTATCGTTATGACGGATAGCGGAGAGGGCGCGGCGCATCACGCGACGAGCCTCACCATGCGGACCGCGCTGCTCTTCGGCATCCCGGATCCCGAACATTCCGAATCATCCGGGCTGCTGATCTTGATGGTGCTCGTGCCGATGAGCTGGATGTTCTTCGCCACCCACATGGCACACAGGGACACCGCGTCCCCGGTACCGTTGACCTGGAGAATGCTCTTCGGAAAATACACAGCGCCCTGGATGACGTTGTTCGAGCCGCCGTTGACCTTGTTGGTGCCCGCGGTCGCACGACGATCCTGGTAGATCGCGATGCCCTTGAAAGTGCCGGACGTCGGGGCGGTGATGTTGTTCTGCGCCTGAGCGTTTGAGGTCAGCGTGCCGATCGTGGCGGTATCGGACGTGCTCTTGTTCGTCAGGACGATGGTGCATCCGCTGCAATTGAAATTGCCCTTCAGATCGACGTTCCCACCATTGACGTAGATCGGCCCCTTGCCCGCAGGCACGTTCAACGTCTTGTTCGGCTTGGTCGAAATGCTTGAAAAGCAGTTCGTGCCTGCGGGCAGGGTCGACCAGTCCGTGTCCTCGGTGAGCGCGGCAGTCGTGCAGTTCATGGCGCCCGGATCGGGGCTTACGCCCGCGAACGGATCCGGCAGCGGCGGCGAGTAAGGAATGTAGTTCTTCACGATCCAGTTTTTGGATTGCGAAATCCCACCGACTGCCGCCACGGCTTTCGCCGTGATCAGTGAGCTGCCGCCGGCACTTGCCGAGTTCGCCGAAGGCGAGTTCGAATAGAGAATGCAAGTCGGCGCGGTCACCGTCGTGTTACCAATATTGGTAATGCCCTGCGCCGTGGCGCTGGTCTCGAGCGCCTGCATACAGGCGGAGCCGCCAGCCGAAACGCTCGCCGCGCGCGAAGTCGCGTAGATGATCGGCGGAGTCGACATGAACAGCGAGCTGAAGGGAAGCGGTTCCTGCACCGCAAGCGTCACACCGACCTGGTTGGTCAGCAACGCAGTGTCAGCGGGATAGGTCGTCGTCGGATAACCGCTCTTCAGCGACATCCAGGTATGATTGTTGATTTCAACGTCATGCTGAACTGTCGCAAGCGTGGTCGTCGTGGCGCCGCTGTTGGATGAGCGGTCGTAGACACCGGCAAGTGCTGCCGAGTCCGCCGCGCGCTGCAACTGGCGCTTCCAAAGCGTCCACTGAATTGTGTCGGTCGCGAGGCCCGCAGCGCCTACAACAAGCGGCATTGCGGCGCACGCGATTGCGAGCGCATTGCCCCGGCGATCCTTGATTAGTTTCCTGATCATTGAAGTCATTGCCAGCCCCGGCTTGCTTAAGCTTTGGTGGAGCCTCTAGCCCGCACAGGGTAAGCGATGCGTTCAAAGGCATGGTTAACGCCAGTCAAGGATTGGCCATGTCTCTTCTTGAAACGGTGGGTGACCTACACCTATAATACAGCAAATTGCTGAGCGTTGACCGTTCTGCCCGGTCGCCGCAGAAGAGGCTTGAAAGGAATTTCAATGGCGAGCGAACCTGCGACGGAAACGGCGACGAAGCTGAAGCTGGACCCGCCCGAGGTGTTGCAGCCGGTCGTTCCGGCCGAAGCTGCTGGACTGGTTCCGTTGAAGACCGAGGAAACGAGCGAGCTCGACAAGAAGGTCGCGCAATTCGTCGACGAACTCGCCGCGCTGGATTCGAACAGCCCGGAGTTCGGCAAGAAGGTGGATCAGCTCACCGCCATGGGGCGCAAGGAAATCGCCGAGGCCGCGGGCGCATCCAACCGCTTCCTCGATCGGCCGGTGAAGGCGATCGACAAGGATACCGGCATCGGCGCTGACCTGACCGAGCTGCGCCGCACGGTCGAGTCCCTCGATCCCAAGGAAGCGACGAAGACCCGCAAATTGCTGGGCATTATCCCGTTCGGAAACCGCGTCGATCGTTACTTCGACAAATACCGCAGTTCGCAGACCCACATCTCAAAGATTCTCGGCAGCCTCGCCAACGGCAAGGACGAACTGCTGATGGACAATGCCGCGATCGACACCGAGCGCGCGAACCTCTGGAAGACGATGCACAAGCTCGAACAGATGGTGCACATCTCCAAGGGCCTCGACCAGAAGCTGGAGGACAAGGCCAACGAGCTGGACGCGACCGATCCGGCGAAGGCGAAGGCGATCCGCGAGACGGCCCTTTTCTATACCCGCCAACGGACGACCGATCTGCTCACGCAAATGGCGGTGACGGTGCAGGGATATCTCGCGCTGGATCTGGTCAAGAAGAACAATGTCGAGCTGGTGAAAGGCGTCGACCGCGCGTCGACCACGACTGTTGCCGCGCTACGCACTGCCGTGACGGTTGCGCAGGCGATGACCAACCAAAAGCTTGTGCTGCAGCAGATCAGTGCGTTGAACACGACGACCGCGGGAATGATTGATTCCACCGGGGAGATGCTGCGTACGCAGACCGGCGCCATCCACGAGCAGGCCGCGTCCTCCACCATCCCGTTGGAGACTCTGCAGCGCGCATTTCAGAACATCTACGACACGATGGACCAGATCGATCAGTTCAAGCTTCAGGCACTCGGCAACATGAAGCAGACTGTCGATACCCTGGGTAAGGAAGTCGAGAAGTCGAAGGGTTACATCGCGCGCGCCGAGGGCGTGAACCAGGGCCGGCTTGAAGGCGGTGTGTCGCCGCTGACTCCCCTCGAAGCGCGGTGACGGACGTAACCGACAAGGTTGAGCGGGCGATCGCCCGGTTCGATCGCGTTACGCAGCAAATCGACTCGCGCGACGGGCCGAGCCGCGCAGCGGCGCGGCGCGAGCGACAGCGGCTGAACGCAGGTGCGAGCCGCATTGCGATGCGGGTAGCGATCGCGACAGCAATGATCTGGCTGGCGACGATTGTGATCGGTTTGGTCCAGCCGATCGGGATGTTCGGATTTCTTGGGGCATTGCTGATCACGGTTGGCGTCGCGGCGTTCCTGCTGACGCGCGGCCGCCGGCAGGTCGTGACCCCGGCGGCGCCCACCGCTGACCTTCCCAATGGAGCCATGGTCGACCGCTTCGATTCCTATCTTTACCGCGCTCGAAAGGCGCTGCCTGCTCCGGCTCAGGGTGAAGTCGATGCGATCGCACAGATCCTGCCGTCCTTGAAGCAAACGCTGGAGCGCGTGGATGCCGTCGATCCCGTGGCCCAGGATGCTCGTCGATTGATGTCGATCCATCTTCCGGGCCTGATCGAGCGCTATGAGCGTGTACCTAATGCGTACCGGCAGGAACGTGACGGGGAAGACAAGACGGTCGACCAGCGACTGGTCGAAGGTCTGGCGGCAAGCCGCGCGGCGTTGAAGGATGTGTCCGAGCAGCTCGCGCGCGCGGATGTCGCGGCCCTGGAAACGCAGGGGCGCTTCATCCAGTCACGCTACGGGAACCAAGAGATCGACCGAGACTAACCGTTTCTCCACGCGGTGAAACTTGCGCCGCGGTCGCGCGCCCATCATGATACGGGAAGTTAACGGCGGCTGGAGCTGAGCGGGATGCAGCTTGCCTTGCCTGGTGCTGGGCCAAGATCGACGAGCGGTTGGCGCCTGCCGCCAAGCGTCCCGCCGTTTAATACGCCCGTGCGCGTGGTGTTTACGCTTCTTTGGGTGCTGGCCTTCGCACTGGCGCTCGGCGGGTCGGTCGGCGGCTTCTATCTGCGCTACACGGCGCCGGCCAACAATTCGCAACTCCTGCTCGGAAGCCGCGCCGGCTTCGCGGTGTCGCCCGGCGATGCCACGATGGTACGGTTCACTGTTGGCCCGCAAGCCGCTGGGGCCGGGATCGTCGCCGGCGACAAGATCATCGCTATCTACGGCGTGCCACTCCCACCGCGGATGCCGGTCAATGAGGAAACGTTGGCCGCGCACGCCAACGATCCCGCCTACATAACCCTCGGCAATTTGTTGTTTGGCACGGACAGTTCTGAGGTCCCTCTAACCGTTCGCGACCCGGGCGGACGAGTTCGTGACGTGGCGGTCACGACCGGAGACAATCACATCGATGCCGGCGCCAAGGCCTTGGGCGTTTCCACCAGGTGGTTGAGCTTCATCGACCTGCTGCACGTGCTTGCTTACCCATTCCTGCTGTGGGCGGCTTGGCTCCTGCACCACCGCAATTCGCGCGACGCGGTAAGCTCGATCCTGTCCCTCGCGGTGCTGATGACCATCGGTGCGGAGCAACCATCGGCGACGCTGCTCGCCTATGCCGGGGTGCCACGTTGGCTCAATGTCGCGATCTTCGATCTTGGAAACGTGCTGCTTCTGGCTGGGATCATGCTGTTTCCGCATGGCAACCTGTCGTGGCGGCGCGTCACGCTCATCGCGCTCCTGCCGATCCTGATGCTGCTTCACGGAACGGTCTACCAAACCTTCTTCATCGCTTTCATGGTCATCGCCGTCCTGTCGCTTCTCCGGTACCTGCGCGTGACCGATTCCAGCGAGCAGCGGCAGCAAATTCGATGGGCGCTGCTCGGGATCACAGGGTACGCCGCGTTACGCTGCGTCTCGATCGTCGCCGATTACATGAAGTGGTCGGCGGGAAGTTTTGGCGAGCAGCTGCTGATCGAGATTTCGGCAGGCATCAGCTTCGCGCTTGCGGTGTTAACCCTGCAGATCGGGCTGTTGATCGCCTTGCTCCGTTACCGGCTGTACGATGCAGATTTCGTCATCAGCAAATCGGCCAACGTGGCGCTCATCACGGTCGCCGTCGCCGCGGTGTTTGCCGGAACGGCCGACGGACTAAAGCAAATCATCTATAACTATTATGGCAATACCAGCAGCGAAGGTCCGGTCATCTTCGCCGCGGCGCTTTCCACGGTGCTCATCAACCCTATTCAGGATCGCGTTCAGCGCTGGTCCGAGCAGCGGTTCCAGCGAAACTTGTTCCTGCTCCGCGACGACCTGCCCGAGGTCGTGCGCGACATGCGCGAAACCGCATCGCTGAATGAAATGCTGGAAGAAATCCTGGCTCGGGTCGGACGTGGCGTGCGTGCGATCCGCGGTGCGCTGATCGTCAACGGCTGCGTCATGCGGGCGGCCGGCCTGTCGACCGACGATGTGGAGAACTGGCGATCCAGCGGCGTCGCCCAGGATTATAAGACCGACAGTTGCGAACCGCGCGACCGGGAATTTCCAATTCGTGTGCCGTTGGTGCCAAGTTCGGATCGCGAAGAGCCGATCGGATACCTGCTGGTGGGGCCGCGTCCCGATGGCTCAATCCCCAGCCGGGACGAGCAAAAGGCGCTGAAAGAAGTGTCCGAATCCATCGCCCGCGCTATTCGCACGGTCATCAAGCGCGAAGCTCGCGAACAGGAAGTGGCGCAACTGATCGCCGACAACGCCACCCGTATCGAAAGCCTTGAGCGACTGCTTGGGCTAGCCCAGCACGGCAGCGATCGCAGGCCCAAGACCGCGTAAGCTCCTCACCACGGGGGCAATTAATTGACCGCAGTTAAATGAAAGCATAATTTACCATCAAAGCGACACCGGAATTCGACTCGGCCGCGGCTTCGAAAAGCTGGCGGGGCAAAGCAAGTTTGGCGGATACACGAGGAGCTGAGATGATGCGGAAGCTAATGCTGTGGGGCACAGCTGTTGCGGCGATGCTAGGTTCGAGTGCCGCCGTTGCCAGCGTGGTCGTCGTCAAATCATTGGGGCCGTCGGCGAAAGCTTATCCGCCCGGCAAAACGCTGCCGGAGAGCGCGAAGATCGCTCTTCAGGGCGGCGACATTCTCACGGTGATCGGTCCGGCAAGCGCACAAACGCTTCGCGGACCTGGCAACTTCGATGCGAAGCAGGTCACGCTGGCGTCGGCCGCCGGTCAGCGCGGCCGGTTCGGGGCGCTCCGTGCCGCTGAAGTCGCGCACAATCCGAGCATTTGGGACGCCGATGCGACCACGACCGGGAAAGTGTGCGTCGCTGACAACAAGCTGCAGCTGTGGCGGCCCGACAGCGAGGGTGCTTTGACGGTGACGCTTCGCGCATCCGATGGCCAGTCGCAGCAATTGAGCTGGGCCGCCGGCAAGGCGCTTGCGGCGTGGCCGGCTGCGCTGCCACTCAAGAACGGTGCTGAATATTCCGTCGAGTGGCCCGATGGGGGCGACACCAACAAGTTGCAACTGGTCAGCGTCTCCGCGCCGCCTGCGGATTTGGTCGGATCGGCCCAGGTGCTTGTCGACAAGGGCTGCCAAAAGCAGCTCGACCTCTTGGTGGAAGGCGCCAGCAAGGTCGGCAAGTAACGCTGCTAGCCGATGATTCGGCCGGTCCTGAGCCGCTCGACTTCTCCGGCGCTGAGGGACAAATTGGCAAGAACGTCGTCCGTGTGCTGACCCAGCTTGGGCGGCGGCAGGTTCGCATCCGTCCGATCGCCGTCGATACGGATGGGCGATCCGACCTGCGGGACACCAGCGATCGTCCGGACCATCTGCCTATGCTGAATTTGCGCATCCTCAAGTGCCTGCGTGAGGCGATTGATGGGCCCAGCCGGAATACCCGCCGTCTCCAGTGCTTCGAGCCATTCGGCGGCTGACCTTGTCGCGATCGTCTGTGCGACCAGTGGCACAAGTGCCGAGCGGTTGGCCACGCGTGCCTCGTTCGTCGCGAACCGCGGATCCGTGATCCATTCCTCGTGGCCGCAGATTGACGCCAGGCGCCCGAACTGCCGGTCGTTCCCGACCGCGATGATGATCGGCTGATCCGCGGCATCGAACGGCTGGTAGGGAACGATGTTCGGATGGGTATTCCCTTGGCGCGGAGGATCCCGGCCAGACACCAGCGCATTGGACGCCTGGTTCGCCATGACCGCAATCTGCGTATCGAAGAGGGCCATGTCGATCGTCGCCCCCTCCCCCGTCCGTTCGCGGTTGAACAGCGCGGCGAGGATCGACACGCTGGTGTACATGCCGGTGAACAGGTCCACGATGGCGACGCCCGCCCGCATCGGCGCACCGCCCGGCTCGCCGTCAGGCAATCCCGTGACGCTCATCATCCCGCCCATGCCTTGAATGATAAAATCGTAGCCGGCGCGGTCGGCATAGGGTCCGTCCTGGCCGAAGCCGGTGATCGAGGCATAGATGAGCCGCGGATTGGCCTTCCGCAGTGTCTCGGCATCCAACCCGAACTTGCGCAGCCCGCCGACCTTGAAATTTTCCACGACGACATCCGCCTGATCGGCAAGCCGGCGCACCAGGTTCGCCCCTTCAGGTTGGGCGAAGTCAATGGCGGCGGATCGCTTCCCGCGGTTGCAGCTGAGGAAATAGGCAGCGACCCGGTCGTCGCCGTCGCCGAACCACGGCGGCCCCCAATGGCGGGTATCGTCTCCCACGCCCGGTCGTTCGATCTTGGTCACCTCGGCGCCCAGATCCGCAAGGAGTTGTGTGCACCACGGTCCCGCAAGGACGCGGCTGAGGTCCAAAACCTTGATCCCCTGCAGCGGCTTCATCGGCGCCGTGCCCAGGGCTTACGGTCGGCCAATATGGCCTGCGCCGCGTTATGCCCGGGCGCCCCCGTGACTCCGCCGCCTGGGTGCGCGCCTGATCCGCAGAGGTACAGACCCTTGAGCGGCAGCCGGTAATCAGCGGCACCGATCATCGGCCGTGCGCTGAACAGCTGGTCGAGCCCCATCTTGCCGTGGAAGATGTCGCCCCCAATCAGGCCAAAGCGGCGTTCGAGGTCCAACGGGGAGTGTATCTGTCGGCCAAGCACCGATGCGCTGAAGCCGGGTGCGTGCGCGTCCACGGTCGCGATGACATGATCGGCGGCCTTCTCGCGCTCCTTGTCCCAGTCGCGTTTCGGACCAAGGTCGTAGCGGAAATGCTGACAGAACAGGCTGGCGACGTGCCTGCCCTTCGGTGCCAGTGTGGTGTCCAGCGTCGAGGGGATAAGCATCTCGATGATCGGTTGTTTGGACCAGCCATCATTCGCGGCGTCGAGATAGGCACGGTGCATGTAATCGAGGCTCGGCGCCATGATGATGCCCGCGGTCAGGTGGTTTCCCTTTTTCGGCAACACCGTGAACTTCGGAAGCTCTGACAGGGCGACGTTCATCCGGAAGGTCGCGCTTTCGCACTTCCAGCCATGCATGCGGCGCGACACGTCGTCATCGACAGCGCCACGCGGCACCAGCCGGTCGAACAGCAACCGAGGATTTATGCCGGCGACAACATTTGCTGCCTGCCAAGCTTTGCCATCCGCAACCACTCCGGCGGCACGCCCGTTCGCAACGATGATCTCCTCGACCGGCATATTCAGGACGATGTCCACGCCTGCCTCGCGGCAGGCACGCGCCATCGCCTGGGTGATTGCCCCCATGCCGCCAATCGCGTGACCCCAAGCGCCCGGTACCCCGGCCGCTTCACCGAACAAATGGTGGAGCAACACGTAGGCCGTCCCTGGCGCGTCGGGTGATGCGAAATTGCCAACGACGCCATCGAACCCGAACAGCGCCTTGGTCAGGTCGTGCTCGAAGTGGCGATCAAGAATCTCCGTCGCGCTCCGCAGGGCGAAGTCGTGCACCACGCGGGTTTCGGCCAATGTCAGACCAGCCATGTCGCGGCCAAGAGTGAGGAGCTTGGGAATTGCGCTTAAGCGGCGGCCGACGTTCGGCGGAGCCCGAAGCAGCCATTTCTTGAGCAGCCGCACGACGGTCTCGAGTTCCTCGACGTAGCGATCGTAGCCTTCGGCATCCGGTTTGTGATGCCGGGCGATTTCCTTGCGCGTGAGACCTCCACGGCCCGCAAGGAGGTATTGCCCATCCCCCGGCAAGAAATTGTCCGTCTTGCGCAGCACGACCTTCAGGCCGTGCCGTTCAAGATCCATGTCGCGGATGACCTTCGGCTGCAGCAGGCTGACGGTGTAGCTGGCGGCGGAATTACGGAAGCCGGGTAGAAACTCGTCCGTCACGGCCGCCCCGCCGACCGTACCTGCTGCCTCAAGGACAGCGACCTTGAGGCCGCGCTTGGCAAGGTAATGAGCGCAGGTCAGGCCATTATGGCCGGCGCCGATGATGATCGCGTCGTGCAAGTGTCCCCCCGGACCGCGCCTTAGCGCATGAGAACGAGTTCTTCGGCCATGGTCGGATGGAGCGCAACCGTTGCGTCGAAATCCGACTTCTTCAACTGGCCTTTCACCGCAATTGCGGCTGCCTGAAGAATTTCCGGCGCGTCGGGGCCGATCATGTGAATGCCGACGATCCGCTCGGTCAACTCGTCGACCACAAGCTTGTAGAGCGAGCGCTCATTCCGCCCCGCGAGAACATTCTTCATCGCTCGGAAGTCCGAGGTATATGTCTTCACCTGCCCCAGCTTCTCCCGCGCCTGGCTTTCGGTAAGACCGACGCCTGCAAGAGGAGGGTGGCTGAATACAGCCGAAGGTATGCAGTTGTAATCGACCTTGTGCGGCTTCTTGCCGAAATAGGTATCGGCAAAGGCCTGGCCCTCGCGGATCGCGACCGGCGTCAGCTGCACTCGGTCGGTTACGTCCCCAACCGCGAAGATCGACGCCACGGACGTACGATTGTTGTCGTCGACGACAATGCGGCCGTTGTCGCCCATCTTAACGCCGACGTCCTCCAGCCCGAGCCCGGAAGTGTGCGGATGCCGCCCCGTTGCAAACAGCACCGCGTCGGCATCGAAATCGTCGCAGCCGCTCATCGAAACATGAAGCGTACCATCGTCACGCTTCTCGACCCTCTCGATCAGAGCGTTGAACTTGAAGTCGATACCCTTGCGCAGCGAGATCTGCATGAGCCTGTCGACGAGCTGCTGATCGTAGTGGCGAAGGATGACGTCGGTCCGGTTTACCAGCGTGACGTGGCTACCGAACTGATGGAAGATGCCGGCAAATTCATTGGCGATGTAGCCGCCGCCCACGATGACGATGCGCTTGGGGAGCTTCTCGAGCAGGAAGACCTCGTTCGAGGTGATCGCATGCTCGACACCCTCGATGTTCGGCAAAACAGGTGTCGCGCCGGTTGCGATCAGGATTTTGTCGGCCGTGACCTCCTTACCGCTCGCCAGCCGCACCGAATTTGGTCCGGTGACCACCGCGCGCTCGTGGAAGATTGTGACATCGTGATTGGTCAGCGTTTCGGTGTAGGCGCCCTCCAGCCGGCCGACTTCGGCAAGCACGTTGTCGCGCAGGACCTGCCAATCGAACCGTTTCTGCGGAACGTCCCAGCCGAACATCGCCGCATCGTCGAGATCCTCCGCGAAGTGCGCGCCGTAAACGAGCAGCTTCTTGGGCACGCAGCCACGGATGACGCAGGTACCCCCGACCTTATACTCCTCCGCGATAGCTACCCGGGCGCCATAGGCTGCCGAGACGCGCGAAGCGCGAACGCCGCCCGAGCCGGCGCCGATGACGAAAAGGTCGAAGTCGGCCATCAGATCCCTGCTCTTTCCATGAGCGCGCGCGTGGACGCGTCCAGCGTCGCTTCGCCGTCGTCATCGGCAAGCTTGCGTGCAATGTCCTTTCCCAGTTCGACGCCGAACTGATCGAACGGGTTGATGCCCAGAAGCACTGCATTGGCGAATGTGCGGTGCTCGTAAAAGGCGATCAAAGCGCCAAGCGCACGGCCGTCGAGTACACTGAGCAAGATCGACGTGCTCGGGCGGTTTCCGGGATAGTTGCGCTGCGGGTCGTCGCTCTTCCGGCCTTCCATAAGGGCCGCCCCCTGCGCGAAGGCATTGAGCAACAGCAGGCGATGTTGCTCAGGATCCTGCGCATCGTCGCCCTCAGTCACCGCTACGAACTCGACCGGAACCAGCACCGTCCCCTGGTGCAGCAATTGGAACACCGCGTGCTGCGCGTCCGTCCCGGTGCCGCCCCAAGTCACGGGTGCGGTCGACCCCACTGGGTCGCCATTGACGGTGACGGACTTGCCATTCGATTCCATTTCCAACTGCTGCAGGTAGAACGGCAGTAAGCGCAGGCGCTCGTCGTAAGCGAACAGCGCTCGCGTCTGACAGCCTTGCTGCTCGACATAAAAGCGGTCGGCGACAGCAGCGATTAGCGGAACGTTGGATGCGGGATCGGCAAAGCGGAAGTGACGGTCCATCTCGGCCGCACCCTCAAGCATCTCCTCGAACGCGTCCCACCCAAGCGCCAAGGCGATGGTTAGCCCGACCGCGCTCCACAGCGAATAGCGGCCCCCGACGCCTTCGCCGAAAACAAGGATGCGTGTATCGTCGACCCCTCGCTCGGCTGCTGCCTCTGGCTTGGCCGTCAGTGCGATGATCTTCCCATATGGATCGTCAACACCGGCGTCGCTGAGCCACGCGCGCGCGGCGTCCAGGTTGGTCATGGTTTCGAGGGTCGTGAATGTCTTCGACGCAACGACGACCAGCGTGGTTGCCGGATCCAGCGTCCGGACGGCGTCGTCGAAGGCCGCGCCATCAATGTTGGAAAGAAAACGGACGTTTAGCCCGGAGCGGCGGCGGCCGAGTGCGTCTACCGCGAGGGCAGGACCGAGCACGGAGCCGCCGATGCCAATGTGCAAGATGCCCGTGATATCGCCGAAGGCACCTGCCTCGATGGCGTCGACCAGCGCCCGCATCCGCAGTCGCCGCGCCTGAGCCACGTCCACGTCCTCAGGTGACCCGCTGCCGCGCTCGGCCACGTGCGTGGCGGGGCGGCCTTCACTCGGGTTGACCACGCCGCCGTTGAACAGCGCCTCGCGCGCGGACGCGAAGCCCATCTTTTCGCTACGCTGGACCCCGAGGGTGAGAATGTTCGAGTTGAGGTGGGTCTTCGAAAAGTCGAAATAAATCCCGGCGACGTCGAAGCTCAGCCGGCTGAGTCGATCCGGCTCCTCCTTGAAGAGGGTTTCGAGCCGACTGATCGTGGTTTCTGCCATGTTGGCCGCACATAGTGTCCGGACGGGCGATTGCCACCCCGCTTGACGGGTTCCAATCGGACGGAAACAAGCGCGCGATGGCTACCAGCCCGACATCGCCGGAAACGGACGCTCCGCCCGTGCAACCGGAAAAAGGCGAAACGGTGGGCTCGCTGGCCCGCTTCATCCTGATCGTCGCCATCGCCGCCTGGATGTTCCGCGCTTTCATCATCGCGCCGTTCAACATCCCCTCGGGCTCAATGCTTCCGACCCTGTATATCGGCGACTATTTGGCGGTCGCGAAATGGCCGTACGGCTTTTCCCGCTACAGCTTCCCATTCGGCTTTCCGGCCTTCGAGGGCCGCATCTTCAGTCACCTTCCCAATCGTGGCGACGTCGTCGTCTTCCGCCATCCGACCGAGGATTCCGACCTCATCAAGCGCGTCATCGGACTGCCTGGAGATACGGTCGCCGTTCGTGACGGACGCGTGATCTTGAATGGTCGACTACTGACACGCGAGTCACTCGGTTTCGCGCGCATCGCTGTCACTGCCAACAGTCCATGCCGCGTCGTTCCGCCGGCCGCGCCAGCCTTGGCCGTGGTCAATGGTCAGGGCTACTGTCTCTACCGGTCATTCCGGGAAACTCTCCCGGCTGGGCCAAGCTACACGGTTCTCGACCAGGTCGAACATGGGATCGCCGATGACTTCGCACCGGTGACCGTACCGCCCGGCCACGTCTTCCTGATGGGTGATAATCGCGACGACAGTCTGGACAGCAGGTTTCAGGCAGCCGAGGGCGGCGTCGGCATGGTCCCCTCGCAAAACCTTATCGGACGCGCGCTCATGACCTTCTGGTCGACCGATGGAGGGGCCTCCTGGTTCAAGCCCTGGACCTGGTTCAGTGCGCTGCGGACTCAACGCATCGGCAACGGCTACGCGGATGCACCCCGATGAGCGACGTCGCCGCCTTCGTCCGCGACCGGCTGGGGCACGAGCCTGCCAATCTGCGCCTGTTCGAAATGGCTTTGACGCACTCCAGCGTCGGCGGGGATAGCTATGAGCGGCTGGAATTTCTCGGTGACCGCGTGCTCGGCATGGTCATCGCCCGCGCGCTTTACGACCGATACCCGAATGAGCCCGAAGGCCATTTGTCGAAGCGCTACAACGCGCTTGTCGATCGCGGCACCTGCGCCGAGAACGGTCGGGAAATCGGCCTGCCGCCCCTCATCCGCCTCGGTCGGCAGGCGCGCGAAGATCGGGCGAGTGAAAGCGACAATGTCGTCGGTGACGTGGTCGAGGCATTGATCGGCGCGCTCTATCTCGATGGTGGACTTGAGCCGGCACAGCGGCTGATCCTGCGCCTTTGGGACGAAGAACTTTCCAGTCAGCGCAAAGCGCCGCAACATCCCAAGTCCGCGCTTCAGGAACTGGCCGCGGCCAAGGGCGTCAAGGCTCCCATGTACGAAGTTACGGCAAGAACCGGCGCCCATCACGCGCCGCGCTTCACCGTTCGCGTCTCCGTCCGGACGCTTGGGGAAGCCAGTGCGGAGGGAGCGAGTAAGCAGGAAGCCGAGACCGCCGCGGCCGCCGCCTTGCTGGCGCAAGTTCAATGAGCGAGCAGCGTGCCGGCTTCGTTGCCGTGATCGGCGCCCCGAACGCGGGCAAGTCGACGCTGGTCAATGCCCTGGTTGGGCAGAAGGTCGCGATCGTTAGCCCCAAGGCGCAAACCACCCGCGCGCGATTGATGGGCATCGCGATTTCCGGCGAGTCTCAAATTCTGCTCGTCGATACGCCGGGCATCTTCGAACCCCGTCGGCGATTGGACCGCGCGATGGTCGCTGCAGCCTGGACGGGGGCGCAGGATGCCGAGCTAATACTGTTGGTAATCGACGCAGCGGCTCGCCTTAGCGCCGAGGTTGAGCGGATCATCGCTGCACTGGGCGACCGGCAGCATCCCTTGATCCTCGTGCTCAACAAGATCGATCTGGTCGCCAAGGAAAAGCTTCTGGCAATCGCGGCAGATCTCACCCAGCGGCTCAGTCCCGACCACGTGTTCATGATCAGCGCCGCCCAGGGCGACGGCGTCGCGGATCTTAAGCAGGTGCTCGCGACCGCCATGCCCACGGGCCCGTGGCTCTACCCGGAAGACGAAATCTCAGACGCCACCGACCGGATGGTCGCCGCCGAGCTTACGCGCGAGCAGATCGTCAACCAGCTGCACCAGGAACTGCCTTACGCGACGGCCGTGGAGACCGAGACCTGGCAGGACCGTCCCGACGGCTCGACCGAAATTCGCCAGCAGATCCTTGTCGAGCGCGACAGCCAGAAGGCGATCGTGATCGGCAAAGGCGGAAGACGCCTCAAGGCCATCGGCGCGGGCGCACGCGAGGAGATCGCGCAGCACCTGGGGCGTCCGGTGCACCTGTTCCTGCATGTGAAGGTCAACCCTCGCTGGGACGAGGACCGCTCGCTCTACCGCGACATCGGCCTGGAGTGGGCCGACTAAGCCAGCATTTCCGCCACCCACTTCGGCACTTCAACGCTGGCCGAGCCGATGCGGCTCTCGTCGAACAGGTGACTGCCCAGGCTGGGCTCAAGATTGATTTCAAGTGTCCTGGCGCCGCAATAGCGCGCAGTCTGGACGAAACCGGCCGCTGGATAGACGGCGCCCGACGTGCCGATGGACACGAACAGGTCGCAAGCACGCAGCGCGTCGTCGATCCGGTCCATGTCGTACGGCATCTCACCAAACCAGACGATGTCCGGCCGAACCTGCCCCACCGAACTGCATTCAGGGCACGTAGCCGTCTCGCCCATCGGTCCGCTCCAGTCGATCCGTCGATCGCACGCAAGGCACCAGCCGCGGGTCAATTCGCCGTGCATGTGGTGCAAGCGCTTCGACCCTGCGCGTTCGTGAAGATCGTCGACATTCTGTGTCACCAGGAGCAGTTCGCCCGGCCATTTGGCGTCTAGGCGCGCCAGAGCTTCATGTGCCGCATTCGGCCGGACGCTGCCGAGCTTCGCGCGGCGCGCATCGTAGAACGCGTGGACCAACGCAGGATCGCGCGCATACGCGTCGGGCGTGCAAACATCCTCGACACGGTGTCCCTCCCATAGGCCGTCGGGTCCACGAAATGTCGCGAGGCCGCTTTCGGCCGACACGCCGGCGCCGGTGAGGATCACGATATTGCGAATGTCCATGCAACCTCAGTAGGAGCGAAATTACGATGAGCGAAGGCGCGATCCGCATCGGCATTGGCGGCTGGACGTTCCCGCCCTGGCGCGGCGTCTTCTATCCGGACAAGCTCGCTCAGGCGAAAGAGCTTGAATATGCCGCGAGCAAGATGGGCGCGATCGAGATCAACGCGACCTTCTACGGCCGGCAGAAGCCGAAAAGCTGGGAAACCTGGGCGAAGACGGTCCCGGACGGCTTCCAGTTCGCGATCAAGGGCTCGCGCTTCTGCGTGATGCGATCGAAGCTTGCCGAAGGCGCGGAAGGGATCGGCAATTTCTGCGCGCAAGGTTTTGCGGCGCTCGGCCCCAAGCTTGGACCGATCCTATGGCAATTCGCCGGTCGTCGGCAGTTCGACCGTGACGACATTGCCGGCTTCATCGACCTGTTTCCGGAGAGCATCGACGGCATCAAGCTCCGCCACGCCATTGAACCGCGTCACGAGAGTTTTCGTGACGAGCATTTCTTCGATCTGTGCCGCGCCCGGAATGTCGCAATCGTCTTCGAGGACTCCGATGATTATCCGCTGATCGAGGCCGATACGGCTGACTTTTCCTATGCTCGGCTGCAGCGGATGAACGAGGACGTCCCGAGAGGCTACGACGAGGCGACGCTCGACGGGTTCGCGGAACGGGCCCGTCAGTGGCGCGAGCGCGGCGATGCCTACATTTTCATGATAAACGGCGCGAAGGTGCGCGCCCCGGCAGCCGCGCTGGCGCTGCAGGAACGGCTTCGCTAACCCTAGGCGATGCGCGACCCCAACCAGCCGATCCGGATCAGCCTCATCGCACCCGACGGCCGGATGGGAAAGGCAATCGCCAACGCCGTCGCCGAGGACAATCGGTTCGCACTCGACCAGGATCATGGCGACGTCATTGTCGATTTTTCCGCGCCGGACGCACTTCGCGGAAGCCTCGATCGCGCGATTGCGGCCAATGTGCCAATCCTCGTCGGCACCACCGGCCTGCAGCCCGATCATCATGCGATGATCGCCGAAGCGGCGAAGTCGGTGCCGGTAATCCACGCACCGAACACGTCGCTGGGCGTCAACCTGCTGCGCCAGCTCGTGGAAGAAGCGACGAGCCGGCTGGGGCCTGATTGGGACATCGAAATCCTGGAAATGCACCACCGGCATAAGGTCGATGCGCCCTCAGGCACGGCGCTGATGCTTGGGCAGGCGGCTGCAAAAGGCCGCGGATCGACCGTGCAGGAGCTCAGCCGCTTCGACCGTATCAGCGAGCATCCCCACGCCCGCGAACCTGGCACGATCGGCTACGCATCGCTGCGCGGCGGCTCTGTCGCTGGTGAGCATGTCGTCATCCTCGCAACCGAAGGCGAGCGCATTGAACTCGGGCACCGGGCCGACAGCCGCCGCATTTTCGCGCGCGGTGCGCTGGCGGCGGTCGGCTTCCTGTTCGGCAAGCCGGCGGGTCTCTACACCATGCAGGACGTGATCGCGGCGCTGTGAGCGAGCCGGCCGTCAATTCGCACGGACTTGCCCGCCGCCTCGGTCCGTTCGACGCCACCATGCTGGTCATGGGCGGGATCATCGGATCCGGTATCTTCGTCACGCCCGCGGAAGTCGCCCGGCATGTCGGAACACCGCTTCTGATCGTCGGCGCCTGGCTGATCGGTGGCATCGTCGCGCTTGCCGGCGCGCTTGTTTATGCTGAGCTGGCTGCACGCCGCCCGGCCGTCGGTGGGCAATATGCCTATCTGCGCGATGCTTACGGTCCCCTGCCCGCCTTTCTCTACGGCTGGTCGCTGTTGCTGGTGATCCAGTCGGGCGGGATGGCAGCCGTCGCGATTACCTTCGCGCGCTACATGAACACCGTGCTGCCGTCCGCGCTTGGCGACAATGTTCTCGCGGTCGGCGTGATCGGCATCCTGACCATCATCAACTGCCTCGGCGTGCGCTCGGGCAGCAACGTCCAGAGCGTCCTCATGCTGCTGAAAATCGGCGCCATCGCGGCGTTGGTTGCGGCGGGCTTCCTGCTGGCCCCGGCGGCCGCCCCAATGCCGCTTGCGCCCTCGGACGTGTCGACGATAGCCGCGCTCGGCGCCGCCCTGACGCCCATCATGTTCTCCTACGGCGGCTGGCAGACATCGAGCTTCGTCGCCGGCGAAATGCGCGATCCGGCGCGGGATCTTACGCGCGGCCTACTGTTCGGCGTGATTGGCGTCGTTGTCCTCTACACTGCCGTCGCCTTCGTATGCGTCCACGTGCTCGGCGCGCCGGGCCTCGCCGCTTCGAAGACCCCGGCGAGCGACGTGATGCGCAGCGCTTTCGGCGAAGGCGGCGCTACGTTCATAGCCGCAGGGATCGCAATCTCCGCGCTGGGTTTCCTTAGTCAGAGCATGCTGACCGCCCCGCGCGTTTATTTCGCCATGGCGGAGGACGGCAGCTTCTTCCGCTCCGTCGCTAAGGTGAGCAAGCGGACCCAGGTCCCGGTCGTCGCGATCGCGTTGCAAGGCGCCGTGGCAGCGATCATCGCGCTGTCCGGCACCTTCGGGCAGATCCTGAGCTACGTCGTGTCCGTCGACTTCATCTTCTTCGGGCTGACTGGCGCGGCGTTGTTCGTGCTGCGACGCAAGTTTGCTGACGAGAAGGTTGGCTTTTCCGCGCCCGGCCATCCGTTCACGACCGGCCTTTTCGTCGCTGCCTGCGCGGTGGTCGTGGTTGCCACCGTCTGGAACAATCCGCTCAACAGCCTGATCGGCTACGCCATCCTGCTCGCGGGCGTTCCCGCCTATCTCCACTGGCGCCAGGCGAACGCCCGGTGACCGGGCGAATGATGCAGTCGGAATATATGCATTGGGCGAAGTTCAAGCGCCCAGTGCGCTACGCCCTAACGGGGAGCGAAGTCCCGCACTTCCGGATGGATCGGCTGCCGCTGAGCCTCGCCGACCTCGATATGGATGGAGCGAGCCATCCACGCTACGCGCCGCTGCGCGAGGCGATTGCGCGGCGCTACAATGTCGCGGTCGATCAGGTCGTTTCCGCCGACGGCACGTCCATGGCCAATTTCCTGGCGATGGCGACGCTGATCAGGCCCGGTGACGAAGTGCTGATCGAACACCCGACGTACGAACCGATACTGGCAGCGGCGAGCTTCCTCGGCGCGTCGATCAAACGGTTCGAGCGCAACCCGGCGGAAGTCTTTCGCCTCGATCCGGCGCAGGTCGAGCGGGCGATGAGCCCCTCAACCCGCCTGATCGCACTAACCAATCTGCACAACCCAAGCAGCGCGCTGGCCTCGGAGGCCGAACTCCGCGCGATTGGAGAGCTTGCGAAAAGGATGGGTGCCCGCGTCCTCGTCGATGAGGTCTATCTCGATTCAGCAACCCCGGGCCGTACCGCGGCGCATCTGGGACCCGAGTTCGTCATCACGAACAGCCTGACCAAGGTCTACGGCCTCAGTGGGCTACGCTGCGGATGGATTCTCGCGGAGCCCGAAGTTGCCGAACGGATGTGGCGGCTGAACGATCTGTTCGGGGTAAACCAGGCGCACCAGGCCGAGCGTCTTGGCTGCATCGCGTTCGACCATCTCGATGAGGTGCTCGGCGAAACGCCTGCGATGCTGGCAAGCAACCGCGCGAAGTTCGACGCCTTTGTCGCAAGCCGCGACGACCTCGAATGCGCCCCGGCCGCATACGGCATCACGGCATTCCCGCGTTGGACCGGCGGCGACACGCAACGTCTCGATGATCACCTCCATGACCGCTACCATACGGCGATCGTGCCAGGACGCTGGTTCGAAATGCCCGACCATTTCCGCATCGGCTTCGGCATGAGCACAGACGACTTCGCGGCGGGTCTCGACCGCCTCGGCAGCGCGCTGGACGATCTGCGTTGAAGCGCGCGGAGGTCTTCGAGTTCTTCCGCCGGCTGGCCGAGGCAAACCCCTCGCCCACGACGGAGCTCGAATCCGGCAACCCCTACCAATTGCTCGTAGCGGTCGTGCTTTCGGCGCAGGCCACCGATGCGGGCGTAAACATCGCCACGCGGCCGCTGTTCTCCCGCATCAAGACGCCGGAACAGATGGTCGAACTGGGCGAGGAGAAGCTGCGCGACGCGATCAAGACCATCGGCCTGTTCAACACCAAGGCGAAGAACGTCATCCTGCTCAGCCAGGCACTGATCGAGCGACATCACAGCCAGGTTCCGCGGACCCGCGAGGCGCTGCAGGAACTGCCCGGCGTCGGCCGCAAGACCGCCAACGTCGTCCTCAACACGGCCTTTGGCGAGGAAACCTTCGCCGTCGACACGCACGTGTTCCGCGTGTGCAACCGCACCGGCCTCGCGCCCGGTAAGAATGTCGACATCGTCGAAGCCAAGCTCGAGAAGATCGTTCCGCAGCCCTTCCGCCGCGACGCGCACCACTGGCTGATCCTGCACGGTCGCCACACCTGCAAGGCACGGCTACCCGAATGCTGGCGCTGCCCGGTGATCGATCTCTGCCGCTACAAGCCGAAGACGCTGCCGCCGGAAGAGCGCGCTAAATCCAGCGCCGCTCGAACCGGTTCCCGAGGGTCGTCAGCAGCTCGTACTGGGAAAGCCGCGACTGGCGCGACGCCGACGGCAAGTCGTAGTCGATCTCGACCCAATCGCCTTCCCTGAGGTCTGGCGCCGCATCGACGTCGATCGCGATCAGGTCCATCGACACGCGTCCGATCACCGGTAGCGCGAACTCACCCGCGAAGGCGGACCCATGCGACGAGAAACCGCACTGATAGCCATCGGCATAGCCGATGTTCAGGATGGCGGCCTCGGTGTCACGCTCGGCAATGAAGGTCGCGCCGTAGCCGCAACTCTCGCCCGCAGGGATCATGCGCCGCTGCACGATCTGGGCCTCGACGCGCGCAACTTGGCGGATGTTCCCTTCCGCCTCGGCGCGCGGAATTCCGCCATAGAGCGCCAGACCTGGCCGAACGAGATCGAAGCTATAGTCGCGTCCCAGACAGGTGCCGGCGCTGTTCGCAAAGCTGTAGCGTCTCGCACAAACGGCAGCCGCGACCGTACGAAATCGTTCAAGCTGCATGCCGTTCATCGCGCTGTCCTCGTCAGCGCAGGCGAGATGGCTGTGCAGCGTGTCGATGTTCAGCCCGTCGAGCAGGCCGATCTCGGTCGGCCGCAGTCCCAGCCGGTTCATGCCCGTGTCGATCATCACATCGCACGACCGCCGGCCGGCGACTTCCTTCCAACGTGCGACCTGCCTTGCCGTGTTGAGGCAGGGCCGCGCGCCTAGTCGAAGGGCGGCTTCGACGTCGTCAGGCCCAACGCCGTGAAGCACGACCAGCCCTGCACCCGCGGGTAGCGCGCCCAGGGCCTCAGCTTCCGCCCAGGTCGAAACGAAGAAGTCACGGCATCCGGCTTCGCTGAGCGCCGCAAACGCCTGTTTGGCGCCCAGCCCGTAACTGTCCGCCTTGACCGCTGCCCCGGTCGCCACCCCCGAACGCTCGGCCAGCCAGCGCCAGTTCGCCTGAATGGCGGTCCGGTCGATGGTTAGGCGCAGCGGGCGATGCATGGCGTCGCCGTAACGGCGCGGCCGTCAGGCGTCGAGGTTCGCCTTGGCCTGTTCCCAGTTCGCTCCGTCGAACGTTTCGATCGCCAGTTCCGGCATCTGATCGAGGCAATGGGCATTCACACTCCACGCCTCCGGGTGCGAACGCGGTTGGTAGAAGCTTTTTACGCCACAAAGCCTGCAAAACAGATGTTCCGCAGTGCCCGTGCCGAAGCGATAGCTGGTGAGCGCGTCGCGTCCGGTGAGCAGATCGAACTCCTCGTGCGGGACGATCACGTGCAGGAAGCCGGTCATCCGGCAAATCGAGCAATTGCAGTCGAGCGCGGGGACGGGCTCATCGCCAATATTGGCGGAGAATCGCACCGCGCCGCAATGACATCCCCCTTCGACCTTCATCCCTTGCCGGTAGGACGGCGGCCCACCTCGCACAAGAAAACCGCGCCGGGGGAGCCAGCGCGGCCTTTCGCCTTAAACGTAATCAGCGTGCCGCAACCACCGCTATAGGCGCACCGCGGCCCGCCAGCTGCGATCCATCGTTCCGCGCCTTGGCGAGCACATTCGCCCGGCATGCCCGAACCTGGTTCGAGCCCACGAGGTCGGCACTCGAAGCCGTACCACATACTTCGGTTGCCGCATTGACCAGCCGGTGATCGAGCGCCGCACGTCCTGACTGGCTGTTGAGGTCGAGGTCAGCCGTCCGCACAATGCTGACGTTTTCGAGCGGGTGTGCGGCCAAGGCGGGCGCACCCTTGATGACACCTGCGGTGATCAGAAATGCCGTCATGGCGATTTTGAAGCTCTTCATCATGTCGCTTCCCCTTCGTTCGAGGACCGGACATCCCGGCGCGACCGTTCAATTAGTATCAAATCGCAACTTACGTGAGCCACGAGTTCGTGCTATCATTCCGCATATCTGCAGAACCGCCGCGTCACGCGGCGCGCTAAAGGGGCGCGAATGTTCGACTGGAATGACATTCGCTATTTCATCGCGGTTGCGCGCGAAGGCAGCACGCTCAAGGCTGGCTACTCACTGCGCGTAAGCCAGACGACGGTCGCCCGGCGCATCGCGGCATTGGAGGCCGCCCTCGGGGTCGCCCTGTTCGACAAAAGGCAGGCCGGCTACGCGCTGGCGCCGATCGGGCACAGCTTGCTCGAGAGCGCCGACAATATGGGCGACGCCGCCCGATTGTTCGAAGATGCCGCGGCGGCGCATTCCCGTGAGCTTCGCGGGACCGTGAAGATCACGACCGAGGAAGTGTACGCCATCACCCTCCTGACCCCGATGCTGCGGGAGCTGCACGAGGCCTATCCCGAGATCATGATCGAGCTCGACACCAGCCAGAAGGTTCGCGACCTCGGCGCGGGCGAAGCCGATATTTCCCTTCGCAGCACCAAAAGCTCAGGCCAGCCAGCGGGCCTGGTCGGCCGGCAGCTCTGTGTCGACAGCTGGGCGCTCTACTGCAGCCGCGACTACGCCGCGCGTCACGGCGTGCCTCGAACGGCGCAGGAGCTCCGCAAGCATAGCTTCATCGGGGGCGGCGGTGGCAATCTCTGGATCCACTATCAGGCCTGGCTCAAGGCGCTGGGGCTGGAGCAGCAGGTGGCGATGCACCACGCCAGCTCTGGCGGGCTGTTGTCGGGGATCCGCTCCGGTTTCGGCATCGCGGTCCTGCCTTGCATCTCCGCCGACGCCGATCCCGACCTGATCCGTTGCCTGCCGCCCCGCGACGACCACGACCGCGTCCTTTGGCTCTTCACGCATGAACGCGTGCGCCACTCCCGCCCGGTCCGCACCGTCGTCGACTTCCTCTACGAGCGCTTGAGCCGCCACATCCGCATGCTGCAGGCGCAGCGCGAGGCCGCCTAGCCGTAAAGCCGCCTGACGGCGGCCTTGCCGCTGTCGAACGCTCCGTGCGCCGTCGAATAGGCGGTGGCCGAGGTCGCTTCTCCAGCAAACCCGATCCAGTCGTCCCCAGCTTCAGCGAGCCTTGCCCGCATGTCGGCCTTTCCAGGCTGCGCATGACTATAGCTGCCGAGCGCGAGCGGCTCCTGACCCCAATTAGAGCGTCTTACGAAGCGCAGACGCTTCCGCATCCCACTACCGAGCAGAGCGGTAAGCTCGTCAATCGCAAACGCGGCCGCGTCCTCGTCTGTCAATTTCTCGAGCGCACGGGCCCCCAGGCCGCCGTAGAAAGCCTCGACCACCGGCATGCCCATCGGGTGCAGCGTGTAGCTCCCCGTCTCCGCGCTGAAGGGATTACCAGCGAGGTGGGCGCTGTGGGCAAATTCCTCAGCGCCATCCAATTCCAAGAACAACTTGTCGGCCAGCCCCAGCGGCAGCGCCTCCGCGGCTTCGAACAGGCCTTCGAGAGGCGGATCGAACCTCAGCCGGTCCAACACTGATGTCGGCACGGTCACGATCACCTTGTCGCAGGACAGCGTGCCTTCGATCGTGCTGATCTGGACCGCATCCCGCATCCGGCTGATCGCAGTCACCCTCGTTGCCAGCCGATGATCGCACTCCGCGCCGAGCGCGGAGATCAACGCGCCATATCCACCGGGCAGCCGCCAATTATGCATGCTCGCCGCATCGTCATAAGCCAGCCAATCGGCGACCGACACTTCGTCGAGGGGCGCCCCATTTAGATAGCCGCTGATGGAATCTAGCCACGGCTTCCACGGATTATCGGCGTCGACCGCATCCGACGCGCGGTCGCTCGTCGGCGGTGCCTCCGCCATGCGGCTCTCAAGCTGTTCGTATGCCGCACTCGCCTCTGCCTGGTCCGCAGGCGTGAAACCAAGGTTGCGATATTGCGAGAACCAGTGGGTCGCGCCCCGGTTCACTGTCCTGCCCAACCGCTCCGCTTCCGCGCGCAAGCTGTTCTGCTCGGCGGAATGGAGCCAGGTGCAGCCAAGATCGAGGAGGTAACCTTTCCACGCAATAGTGTGTCCGCGTCCGCCGAGCCGATTGCCCGCTTCCAGGATCAGCGCGTCGATCCCTCGCGCCTTCGCCTCCAGTGCGGCTCCAATCCCTGCCGCGCCCCCGCCGACGATGACGAGGCCGCGATGCTGGCTCACTCGACGGTCACGCTCTTTGCCAGGTTGCGCGGCTGGTCGACGTCCGTGCCTTTGAGGACGGCGACATGGTAGGCCAGCAACTGCACCGGCACCGCGTAAACGAGCGGCGCGATGAGCGGGTGGACCTGCGGCATCTCGATGGTCGCCATGCAGCCCTCGCCCGCCTCGGCAATTCCTTTGGCGTCGCTGATGAGCACGATCTTGCCGCCTCGAGCCCGGACCTCCTGCATGTTGCTGACGGTCTTCTCGAACAGCGGCCCTGACGGGGCGAGGACGATGACCGGCACATTGTCATCGATCAGCGCGATCGGCCCGTGCTTCATCTCGCCGGCGGCATAGCCCTCGGCGTGAATGTAGCTGATCTCCTTGAGCTTGAGCGCACCTTCGAGCGCCATCGGATATTCGGGCCCACGGCCCAGATAGAGAACGTCGCGCGCCGGCACGACCAGGTGCGCCATCGAGGCAATTTCGTCGTCGTGGTCCAGCGCGGCATTCATCGCCGCAGGCGCTTCCTGCAGATGTCCGACAATCGCCGCTTCGTCCTCAGGCGTCAGCCGCCCCTTGGCGCGTGCCAAATTCGCTGCCAGCGCCGCCAGGACGGCTAGCTGACAGGTGAATGCCTTGGTGGAGGCGACACCGATCTCTGGGCCTGCATGCGTTGGGAGCAGCAGGTCCGCTTCGCGCGCCATCGAGCTGGTCGGCACGTTGACGACGACGGCGATGCGCTGCTGCTCAGCCCGCGCGTGGCGAAGCGCGGCCAGCGTATCCGCCGTCTCGCCCGACTGGCTGATGAAGAGCGCCAGCCCGCCAGCCTCGAGCACCGGCTCACGGTATCGGAACTCGCTTGCGACATCGATGTCGACGGGCACGCGCGCGAAATGCTCGATCCAATATTTGGCGACCAATCCCGCGTAGAAACTCGTCCCGCAGGCGACGATGGTCACCCGGTTGACGCTTGCAAGATCTAGGTCGCCTACCGGCAACGCCACCTGGCCCTCGAATGGCCGCACGTAGCTCTGGAGAGTCTGAGCGACCACGATCGGCTGCTCGAAGATCTCCTTCTGCATGTAATGGCGATAGTTGCCCTTCTCGACGGGAGCGGACGATGCGCCGGACTCAACGATCTCCCGCTCGACCGGACGATTCTCCCGGTCAAAAATTTCGATCCGGTCGCGGCGGATGACCGCCCAGTCGCCTTCGTCCAAGTAAGCGATTTTTTGCGTCCAAGGCGCGACGGCAAGCGCGTCCGATCCGAGGTAATTCTCGTCTTCGCCGTAACCGACCGTCAGCGGTGCCCCCATGCGCGCACCGATGATCAGGTCTGGGTGATCGCGGAACAGGATGGCGATGGCGAAGGCGCCGATCAGTCGTGGCAGAACTGTCGCGACCGCGTCCTGCGGCGCTGCCCCGCCTTCGACTTCGCGTGCGATGAGGTGGCCCACGACCTCAGTGTCGGTCTCGCTCTCAAACTTCCGCCCTTCGGCGATCAGTTCGTCGCGCAGCGGCTTGAAATTCTCGATGATGCCGTTGTGAACCAGCGAGATCGGCCCGACGATGTGGGGGTGGGCATTGCTGACGGTCGGCGCGCCATGAGTCGCCCAGCGCGTATGAGCGATGCCGGTCGTGCCATGCAACGGCGCTTCGGCCAATTCCCGTGCCAGATTGTCGAGCTTGCCCTCGGCGCGCCGCCGCTCGAGCTTGCCGTGGTTGATCGTGCAGATCCCCGCGGAATCGTAACCGCGATATTCCAACCGCTTCAGCCCGTCATAAAGGCGCTGCGCGACGTCGCGATTGCCGACAATTCCAACGATACCGCACATGATACTGCCGATCCTTTGAACGCACGTGTGGCCGCGCTATGCAATATCCCGGCAAAGGGGAATAGCGCGGCAAGGGGGATTTAATGCGGCGGTCATTTATCGGCTTCGTCAGCCTCGGTCTGCTCCTGTCGACGGCTGCGTGCCGCGTTGCGACAGTCGAGCAGTCGAAGAGTGGTCCAGCCGCTCCGCCAGCCAGCTATTTCGACAACAGCGGCCATCCCGACGCCTGGAGCGGCGGTGCGCGCAAGATCCCGATCACAACGCCGAAGGGACCACATCAGGTCTGGATCAAGCGGGTCGGCAACAATCCGAAGCTGAAGCTCCTGTTGCTCACCGGCGGGCCCGGCCTTTCCCACGCCTATCTGGAGGTCATGGACAGCTACCTCCCGGCCGAAGGCGTCGAATATTATCATTATGACCAGCTGGAAACCGGCGCGAGCGACCGGCCAAACGATCCAGACCTGTGGACGCTGCCCCGCTACGTCGATGAGGTTGATCAGGTCCGCAAGGCGATCGGCGGCGACAAAAGCAATTTCTGCGTGCTCGGCCATAGCTGGGGCGGAATGCTGGCGATGGAATATGCGCTTGCGCACCAAGATCAGATGAAGTGCCTGATCATCTCCAACATGATGGCATCCATCCCCGCCTATAACGCCTACGCCACAAAGGTTCTCGAGCCCAAGATGGACCAGGCGGTGCTTAAGCAGATCCTGGACATGGAGAAGACCGGCAAGACCGAGCAACCGCAGTACATGAGCCTGCTGGTGCCCAATTGGTACGAGCAGCACATCTTGCGCCGTCCGGCAGCGCAATGGCCCGAGCCCGTCATGCGCGCGGCCGAGAACATGAACAGAAAGTTCTACGTCACCATGCAGGGTCCGAGCGAAATGGGCGCGAGCGGGCGGCTGGTGAACTGGGACCGCTTCAATGACCTCAAGCGCATCCAGGTGCCGACCCTGGTGATTTCCGGCAAGTACGACACGATGGACCCTGCCTACATGGCGGCGATGGCGAAGCAATTGCCGAAGGGCGAACTTGCCGCCACCAACGGCGGCCACATGGCTATGTACGACGATCAGCCGACTTATTTCGCGAAGCTGCTAGCTTTTCTGCGTAAGCTGAGGGGCTAGCCCGCCTTCTTTCGAATCATGCGCTCGCGGAAGCGTCGCGCCCAGTCGGCAATGCCGCGCTGCTCGCTGCGTTCAAGGGCCAGGCTGCCCGCTTCGACATCCTTGGTGATGACGGAGCCCGCGCCGACGATTGCACCCTCGCCGATGCTGACCGGCGCAACCAGGGCGCTATTCGATCCGATGAACGCGTCTGCCCCGATCTCCGTGCGGTACTTTCCGAAGCCGTCGTAGTTGCAGGTGATGGTGCCGGCGCCGATGTTCGCGCGGGCGCCCACGGTCGCGTCTCCGACGTACGTCAGGTGATTGACCTTCGCGCCCTCGGCAACGTCGGCTTTCTTCAGCTCGACGAAATTGCCGACCTTGGTTTTGGCGGCGAGACGCGTCCCGGGTCGGATGCGGACGAACGGGCCGATGCTGGCCCTCGCCCCGATCGCTGCACCTTCGATGTGACTGAATGCATGGATCGTCGCACCGTCGGCGACCTCGACGCCCGGACCAAACACGACGTGTGGTTCGACAGTGACGTCGCGGCCGAGCCGCGTGTCGAACGCGAACCAAACGCTCTCCGGGTCGATCAAGGTCGCGCCCTCATCGAGCGCTTGCTCACGGCGCCGACGCTGCCATTCGAGCTCGAGATGCGCGAGCTCGGCGCGGCTGTTCACGCCGGCTGCCTCGTACGGGTCGCCTTCGATGACAACCGAGCTGCGGCCGTCATCCGCAGCCACAGCGACGATGTCCGGAAGGTAATATTCCCCGGCCGCATTGTCGTTGCCGATCTGGGCGAGCCATCGGAAGAGGTCGCGAGACCTGACCGCCATCATGCCCGAGTTGCACAGGCGCACCGCCCGCTCTTCGTCCGTGGCGTCCTTATATTCGACCATCTTCGCGATTCTGTCGCCTTCGCCCAGGATAATCCGGCCGTATTTCAGCGGATCCGCTGGCGAAGATGCCATGACCACGACGCCCGGCGCATCCTCGGCGTCTAGGCGGTCGAGCATGCGACGCAGGGTTGCGACTTCGACGAACGGGGTATCGCCGTAAAGAATGATGACCGGGCCATCGTAGTCCGCGAGCGCATCGGCGGCCTGTTGAACGGCATGACCGGTCCCTTTTTGCTCAGCCTGGACAGCGATCGTTACACCCCGGCCGGCGATCTCCGCCTCGACCTGATCGCGGCCTTTGCCAACGACCACGACGCGCCGATCCGCGCCAAGCGCGTCGACGCGGTCGAGCAAATGCAGGAGCATCGATCGGTTGGCGATCGGGTGAAGAACCTTGTGCGTGTCGGAACGCATCCGGGTCCCCTGCCCCGCGGCAAGGATAATGACGGCAAAACGGCGCTGGTCGGTCATCCTCGCGCCATGACATGGCACATTGTTGAGCGCCAGTAGCGCCGTTTAGAAGTCGCTGTACGCCTCGTTTCCGACGAAGCCGAAGCGAGCCACGTGCTCACGCTTGATCACCGCAAGCACCCGGTCGACGATCTCGTACCGCGCTTCGGCCGCAGGCCGCAGGTGCAACTCCGGCAAAACCGGCAGGCGCTGCGACGCCGCGACGAGCGAGCGAAGCTGCTCGAGGTTGACGGTCTGTCCATTCCAGCGGACTGCGTCATCCGACGCGATCGCCACCTCGTTCGCGAAAGGGTTGACGTCCGGGCAGCCGATGCAGGCCGCCGGCAAGTCGAGCTTCACGGCGTGGGTTTGCAAGGGAATGGTGATCACGAACATGATCAGCAGAACGAGCAGCACGTCGATCAACGGCGTGACGTTCATTTCGACCATCGGCTGCGGCTCAATCGGGAGTGTAGTGCGCATACGACGACTCCTTTCGATGTGATATCATCTCATCGATCGTGGTTTTGCGCAATGAGCCGTACAAACAAAAAGGGCGACCCGTCGTGACAGGTCGCCCTTAAAACGCACCGCGAAGGGGGTTGCGGCGTGATGGCCTAACTTTCGTTAGGGCCGAAACTCCCTAGGCCGGTCCTTCCGGGTGAATCAACCCCACACTTCGCTGAATCGACGAACGGCGGAGCGACGTCGATGAAATGAAAAAGGCGGCCCCGTCGGGACCGCCTTTTCATCTTCGAAACCGGATTGTCCGGCCTAGAAAACGTTCATGTAATATTCGTTGCCGACGAAGCCCATCTTCTGGACGTGCGCCTGCTTGGTCACTGCCAGCACCTTATCGACAACTTCATAACGCGCGGTAGCATCGGGTTGCAGGTGAAGTTCCGGAATGGGATTCATCTGCTGGGTGGTGTCCAGATAAGAACGCAGCTGCGGCAACTGCACCGGTGCTCCGTTCCAAAGAACCTGATCCTGCGCGTTGATGGACAGCACATTCTTGACCGGGTCGATCGGCGGCGGCGGGTTGTTCTGCTGGTTTTGCGGCAGATCTAGCTTCACCGCGTGGGTCTGGATCGGAATGGTAATGATGAACATGATCAGCAACACGAGCATGACGTCGATCAACGGCGTCACGTTCATGTCCATCATCGGCTCACCGTCCGAATTGTCGCTGGACGTTTGCATCGACATGGCGAACTACTCCTACTCGGACCGGTAGCCGGTCAGCGGCGGCGGCTCAGAAATGAAACCGACACGCTGGAACCCAGCCTGCTGCATCGTGATGATCGCGGCACCAATACACTTGTAACGCGTGTTCACGTCACCGCGGATGTGCGCTTCCGGCATATTTTCTTCATTGACGTTCTGGACGCCGCCCACGGCCTTGATGAGGGCTTCAAGCTTGGCAACCGAGCGATCCAGAAGTTCCTTCTGAGTCACTTTAGTGACGCCCCAGTAAACCTCGCACGTATCGCCAGGACCGTTGCGCACGACCAGCGAAACGTTGTCGGGCTTGGTGATTGTCGGCTCGTAACGAACGTCCGGCAACTTGATCGGGATAGTCTGCTTGATCACCTGCGTGGTGATCAGGAAGACGATCAGGAGCACCAGCATGACATCGGTCAACGGGACAACGTTGATGTCCGAGATCGACTCTTCGGCGCCTTCCTGGATTACTGTACCTGCCATAAGGCTGGGTTCTTTCTAACTTCGTCCCAACATTGCCCCGGTCCGGCTCACCCGAACCGGGGCCTTGATCATTACTGCGCCGGCGTCGAGGTCGGGCGACCGGTGCGCAGCGGCTCCTGGGTCGGCGCCGTGCGGGTCGGCGTGCCGCCCTTGGTCGACGTCGGGGTCGCGGCGCCCATGCGCGGCTTCACCGCACCGTCCGACATCAGGTAACCGTGAAGGTCGTTCGTGAAGGCCGCAAGGTCTTCCGTGATCGACTTGTTGCGGCGAACGAGCCAGTTGTAGGCAAGCACCGCCGGAACGGCGACGACGAGACCCAGCGCGGTCATGATGAGCGCTTCACCGACCGGGCCCGCGACCGCGTCGATCGAGGCCTGACCGGAAGCGCCGATCTTGATCAGCGCGCGGTAGATGCCGACGACGGTACCGAACAGACCGATGAACGGCGCAGTCGAACCGACGGTCGCGAGGAAGGCGAGGCCTTCACCGAGACGAGCAGCAATTGCACCCTGGCTGCGCGCGAGGCTGTTCGCCATCCAGTCGTGCTGATCGATCGGATCGGTCAGCTTGCCATGCTGCTCCTGGGCAACCAGCGCATCGTCGACGATCGCGCGATAGGCGCTCTTCGCTTCGAGCTTGGTGGCCGCTTCACGCAGGTTGGGTGAGTTCCAGAAGCTCGAGCGGACCTTGCGGCCCTGCGCGATGATCTTCTGCTGCTGCATCAGCTTGGTGAACAGAATGTAAAACGAGAAGATCGACATCAGCACGAGGATCGTGAAGACCGAGATCGCGATGATACCACCCTGCTGGAGCGCAGGAATTAGACCATAAGGATTTTCTGCTGCGGCAGGTGCTGCTTGCATGGCTGTGTGCTTTCCTTCTGAAACCTTAGAGCGAGAACTGGGAGTGAATTAACCTTCCAACCGCCAGACGATTGGCGGGGTCGAAACGGAGTCGGTCGTTGGCTGCCCATTGCTGTCACGGGCAGGCGTGAACTTGGCGCGCTTGCGAAGAATATTGCAGGTCGCACCATCGAGCGAGCTGTTGCCCGACGACCGCGTGACGTTACATCCGACCACGCGTCCGTCTGGACCAATGGTCAGCGAAGCCTGCACGGTACCCTCAGCACCCGCCGATTGCGCGGAGGCCGGGTAGTCATCCGCGCTGAACAGGCTGCGCAAGTCGCCCTTGGCGCTCTGCGCCGACTGCACCTTCCGCGGCGGCGGAGGCGGCGCCGGCGGAGCCGGAGCCTGCACGACCGGCGGGATCGGCGGCGGAGTCGGCGCTTCCTGGACCACGATCGGCGGCGTCGGCGCCTGCATGCGCACCAGCGGCGGCGGGGTCGTCGGCGGCGGCGGCACCTTCGGCATATCCTTGGGCGGTGGCGGCGGCTCTTCCGGCGGAGGCGGCGTTTCCTCCACGTCGAACGTCTTCAGGTCTTCGGTAGCCTTCTTAATAACATTGTAAGCAAGGCCTGTGATGATTGCATAACCCAGGGCGAACTGAAGCAGTACGACCATCACGATCGACAGCGTCTTGTTACCGCTGAGTTCTTTCTTTTGGGCGTAGGACATTAACCCGCAATTCTCCTCGACACACCGTGGCGCGAACCACGGTCAACCCGGACGTCGAACTCTAGCCCGATTCGGCTAATCCCGCCGATGTATCAAAATATCATCGGCGACAAGCGCGCTTCCTTATAACTGCCTCAAAGGCGGTGCAACGGATTTTGTTCCACGTCCGGAAGGCCTGAAACCGCCTTCCGCCGAGGGTCAGGGCCAGAGTCCCGAAAAAGTGGCGATCTCGACCCCGACGCCATGCGCGTCCGGGTAGACGTCGGGTTTGGACAAACGAAGCCGAAGCGCGCGTATTCCGCGAAACGCCGCAACGCGCTCGAAAATCGCTTTCGCCAATGTTTCCTGCAGGTTGTAACGACGCGCCGCCGCAATCTCCTGGATTTCGGTGCGCAGGAAATCATAGTTCCAGGCGCGGCTCGGATCGTCGCCTTCCGGCAGATCCGGCGTGTCCAGCCATACTTCGACCGAGATCAGCAACCGCTGCGGCGCGCCGATCTCGAATTCATGAAAACCGATGTCGGCCTGCACTTCGAGACCTTCCATCAAAATTCGCGCGGAGCGAACGCGCAGATGGTCGGGTACGAGCCCCGTCAATTTGACATCCGTCACGCTCATCTGGCCTCCAGGAACTGCACGTCGCGGTCTAACCCGAGGAAACGGTGACCGCTGTCGATGGTGATGATCTGACCGGTCGTCGTTCCAGCCTGAACGAGAAAACGAACGGCGGCAGCAACGTCTGCCGGCTGAACGCCACGGCCGAGCGGGTTGCGCGCGTGCATCGCATCAAAATTCGCTGCGCTTTGCCCACTCGATTGAAGCATCAGTGCCGGCGCGATCGCATTCACGCGAATGCCCTTGGGCGCGAGCGCGCGCGCGGCGAGCTCCGTCAGTGTCGCCAGAGCACTCTTCGAGAGCGTGTAGCTAAGATAGTCCGGATTGGGGTGGCTCAATTTTGCGTCGAGCATGTTGACCACGAGCGCGTCGCCTGAGGAATGACGTCGGGCCAGCTCTTCGATCAGTAGCGCGGGCGCACGAACGTTGACGGCCATGTGCGCATCGAATTCGTCCGCGCTGAATTCGCCGAAGCCGTCCCATGCGAAGCGCGCGGCATTATTGACGAGCAGCCTAACCGGCCCAAGCGCCGCTGCCGTATCGAAGATAGCCCGTGCACAATCGGGATCGGCAAGGTCACCCGCGACTTTAATTGCGCCGTCGGGAACGGCGTCATTCGCGCGATGAACGTGGGCAACCACGCTCCAGCCGTCCGCCAGCAACGCTTCCACGACCACACGGCCTACGCGCTTGCTGCCACCGGTAACGATTGCGGTACGCTGATTGCCCATCGAGGCGGCGGAGTGGCGCTTCGCTCGCCTCGGCGCAAGGCCGATTGCGTCGCTTCCCTGCCCGTGCCTAGGGAAAGCAATGCCCGAGCGCCAATCACCAATCGACCTGCAGGGAATCAGCCTTGTCGAGCTGCAACGGCAAATAGACGAGCGCCGGCTCCCACCCGTGGACAAGTGGAATCCCGAACGCTGCGGCGATTCAGGCATGCGCATCGGCAGGGACGGCACCTGGTACCATGAGGGCGAGCCGATCCGTCGGCCGGCGATGGTGCGCCTGTTCTCGACCGTGCTTCGGCGCGAGCCGGACGGGCGGCACGTTCTCGTGACGCCGGTGGAAAAGCTCGACATCGAGGTTGAAACGACCGCCTTTCGCGCAACGGGCATGCGGATCGACGGCGAAGGCCGCAAGCAACGCATCATCTTCTCACTCGACAGCGGCGATGCGCTCGTTCTGAACAACGAGCACCCCCTTAGGCTTCATGCGACCGAACAAGGGCCCTCGCCGCGACTTCAGGTTCGTCACGGGCTGGAGGCCGAGCTGACGCGCCCCGTCTATTACGAGCTGGCCGAGCTTGCCGTTGCCAATGGCGAAAACGGCGTCTGGAGCGATGGGCAATTCTTCACGCTGGAAGACGCATGAGGCTTGCAGAACGCCTGCGGCAGGCGCTCTCGATGCCCGCGGATCAGCCAATGCTGCCCGGTGACCTTCCGGAGCAGCCCGATGCGCCTGATGTGCCGGCGGCCGTCCTAATCGCCGTTACCGATCGGCCGGACCCCGGCGTCATCCTGACCGTTCGCCGCGAGGACATGCGCACGCATGCCGGGCAGGTTGCCTTTCCCGGAGGACGCGTCGACCCTGGCGAGAGCGTGACGCAGGCTGCGTTGCGGGAGGCCCAGGAGGAAATCCTGCTCGATCCGGCAGCCTGCGAAATCGTCGGCACGATCGAACCGTACCGGACCGTCACCGGTTTCCTAGTAACTCCGGTTTGCGCGGTCATCCCGCCCGACCTTCCGCTCGAGCCGCACGAACGCGAAGTCGCCGACTGGTTCGAGCCGCCACTGCAGTTCCTGCTCGATCCGCCCAACCAGCGGCTGCAAAGCGCCTTGTTCCGCGGCCAGACCCGCCACTATTACGAACTGCTGTGGGAAGATCGCAGGATTTGGGGGGCAACCGCAGCGATGATCGTGAACCTGTCGCGGCGGCTGCAGTGGCGCTGACGCTGGACGCGCCGAAATGGCGCAACAAGCGGGGAATGAAGCGGTTGCTGGCCGCGCTTGGCGCTGACGAGGGCCTGACGCGCTATGTCGGCGGTGCCGTGCGGGACGACCTGCTCAACTTGCCCGTCAGCGACATCGATCTAGCCACGCGCATCCCCCCGGACGAAGTCATGGCGAGGCTAGGCGAAGCGCGGATCAAGGCCGTGCCGACCGGGATCGATCATGGAACCGTCACCGCCGTCAGCGACGGACATCCGTTCGAAATCACCACGTTGCGCCGGGACGTGTCGACCGACGGCCGGCGCGCGACGGTGGCCTTCACGGACGATTGGAAAGAGGACGCGGCCCGCCGCGACTTCACCATCAATGCGCTCTCGGCAGACCCCCGCACCGGGGAGTTGTTCGATTATTTCGGTGGTTTGGCCGATCTCAAGAACCGGCACATCCGCTTCATCGGCGATCCGTTGCAGCGCATTGCGGAGGATCACCTGCGCATCCTCCGCTTCTTCCGGTTCCACGCGCGGTTCGACGCGGGTGAAGCCGACGCTGCGGCGCTGGATGCCTGCACGCGTCGGGCCAATGACCTGATGGCCTTGTCGCGGGAGCGGATCGCGGACGAGCTGCTCAAGCTGCTCGGCCTGCCGGATCCTTCGCGGACCGTCGCAATCATGCTTGAGCGCGACATATTGAAGCCGGTGCTGCCCGAGATCGGTGCTGACGCGGGCGGGCGTCTGGAGGCGCTGATCCGCGCCGAGGCAGCAGCGCACGCCGAGCCTGACGGACTGCGGCGCCTCGCGGCACTGCTTCCGGCGGATCGCAATGTGGCCGACGAGGTCGCGGTCAGGCTGCGATTGTCGAACAAGGCGCGCAAGCGGCTCGCCTGCAGTGCCGGCAGCGAGCGCGGCGATCCACGCATGCTTGCCTATCGGCTCGGCAGTGAGTGCGCCGTCGACCGATTGCTGCTGAGCGGCGATGCCGCGGCTGCGAAATCACTCGGCGAGTGGCGTGTACCGCGGCTCCCGACCAGCGGCGGCGCGCTGATCAAGCGCGGGTTAGCCGAAGGCCCGGTCGTCGCACGAACCCTGCGCGCGATCGAAGACCGATGGGTCGCTGGCGGATTTCCGGACGGAGACGAATTCCAGCGCATCGTCGACGAGGAGTTGGAGAACGCGGGACGCTAGAACCCGGCTTCCACTGCAATCCGGATTGCTTCGGCCGTCGTCACTCCACCGAGCCGCTCGAGAAGCAGGACGCGGTGCATCTTGACCGTCTTTTCGGCGATCCCGAGCTGATAGGCGATCTGCTTGTTGAGCAGGCCCTTGGCCATCATCTCCAGCACCTGCCGCTGCCGCGTGGGAAGCTCGCGGACAATCGCCGTCGCGCGCGCCTGCCGGACCGACAGGGCGGCGGCATCCTTGCGTTCGAGATCGACTTGCGAGCCGAGGAAATAGTCGAGTTTCCCGGCATCGTCGAACAACGGTGCGATCATCACGCCGTTGCGGAAAGGTGAGCCGTCCTTGCGATAGTTGAGGACGTCCACGAGAACCGGCCGCGCATTATCGATCGCGACGCGCATCTGCTCACGGACCGAGGGTTCGGTCTCCCCTCCCGACAGGAAGCGGCAGTTGCGGCCGACGACCTCGCTCTCGCGATAGCCGGTCAGGTCGAGAAACGCCTGATTGACGACCTCGATGGGATTATCCGCCATGCGCGGATTGGTGATGACCATCGCCATTGGGCTGGTCACGACCGATTCCACCACGCTGCCCGCCAATGCCATGAGCGCCTTGTGGCCGGAATTCGCCACTTCGCGCAAGCTTCAGCCGTTCAGGCCGTCGATACCGCGGCCGGAGGAGCGTAAGCTGCCAGTTGCTCGTAGCGCCCGAAGAGCGCCGCAAAATGCTCGTCCATCGTCCGTACACGGCTGGACCGGGCCGCGGCAGCGCGCTGCAGCTCCGGGCCGCGTTCGATGAACTGGCGGATCGCTCCAACGAGGGATTGTTCCGATCCGGATTCGTAGATGGCGCTCGCGCCCGTTACGATTTGATCCATCGCCGCGCCTCGATCCGGCACAATGAGGGGGATGCCGCTCGCACGCGCTTCCGCCGCGACGAGGCAGAAGGTTTCCGCCTCGCAACCGTGCACCAGCGCATCGGCGCTGGCCAGCAACCGCGCCAGCTCACTTCTATCCTCGATTCGCGGCGCCAACGCGCAGACCGGCGAACGGCCGGCAAGCATCTCGAGACGCGGACGCTGGCGACCGTCCCCAATAAGCAACATGCCGACCGATGCTTCACGCGCCGCTTCGGTTACCGCGCGCATCACCATCGGCCACCGTTTCTCGGCAGAAAAGCGCCCCACCCCGATGAGCAGGCAGGCGTCATCATCCAGCCCCAAGGAACGGAGCGCCGCGGAGCGAAGGTCTGGCGACCGCAGTGACGGCCGAAACACCCCTGCTTCCACGCCCATGCGGATGGTTTCGACATGGGCGACGCCACCTTGCTCAAGGCGATCGGCGAACTCGCTATTCGCGCAAACCACCGTATCGAACATCCGGCCGAGGCCGCGCAGGTGCCGCCAAAACCAGCCGAACCAGGAATCGATACGCGCAGTCGATGCGAGCCCGCCCAGCCAGCGATATGCATGTGCGGCCAGCGGATCGGCATGCATCATCAACGACCGGCTGGCGCTCCCCTGCCACCGGCCGACCATCGTCGCGCTCGACCATGGGGACGAAGCTTCGACGTGATCGGGCCGCCATTCGTCGAGCACGGAATGAAGCATGCGCTCGTCGTCGAAATAGCGATAGCGGCGGTCGAGCGGCATCACGGGCGAGGGCACGGAAACCAGGATTGCGCCGGGCCCCCGGCGAATGACAGCGTGCTCGGCGCCGGGCACGATCATCACCAGTTCGTGCCCGAAGCGTGCGGCGGCCCGCAGCTTGGCTTCGACATAGGTCCGCACGCCGCCACCGGCTGGCGTGTAGAAAGCGCTGACATCCGCGATCCGCATGGACATTACAGGCGAAATGAAGCGGTGAACTACAAGTGAAGCTTTTTTAATGGGATCAGCAACACCGGCTTCCGGTAAAGCCCGGCGCATGAGCCGCCCTAGCGATCGCCTTGTCCTTGCATCGATCCATGACGTGTCGCCGCGCTTTGAGCGCGAGATCGACCAGTTGCTCGATCTGCTTTCGCCTCACGTCGGGCGCCGTCTCGCCATGCTCGTGGTCCCCAATCACTGGGGCGATTCCCCGATCGTCCCCGGCGGGGCTTTCGCCCGAAGACTGCGCAATTGGGCTGACGAGGGGATCGAGATGTTCCTGCACGGCAGCGTGCATCGCGCGACGACGCCGGTCGCAAGTTCTCAGGATCGATTACGCGCTCGCTGGATGACCGCCGGCGAAGGAGAGTTCCTTTCGCTAAGTGCAGACGATGCCCAGATCAAAATCCGTCATGGGCGCGCATTGCTCGAAGACATCATTGGAAAACCCATTGCCGGCTTCATCGCGCCCGCCTGGCTATACAGCGATGGTGCCAAGATCGCCCTGGAGAGAGCGGGATTGCCGATCGCCGAGGATCATTTCCACGTGTGGTCGCCGGCAACCGGGAAGAAGCTGACCAGCGGTCCCGTGATCACATGGGCAAGCCGGACCAGGCCGCGCCTTGCCTCGTCCCTGCTCGCCGCGCCAATCGTCCGCAAACTACCGATGCCAGTCCTCCGCATCGGGGTTCATCCCCCGGACGTCCGCCACCCGGCCTTAGTGCGAAGCATCACCAAAACCTTCCGGTCTGCCGTCGCGCATCGGCGACCGTCCGCTTATGCGGAATTGCTCAGCTAGAAATTGCGCAGCTTCCAGAATTCGAGGGCTGCGTCAGGCTGGAGCGGCTTGGCGAAATAGAATCCCTGGCCCGACGCGCAGCCCAGCGTCGCAAGCGTCGTTGCCAGTTCGACCGTTTCAATGCCTTCCGCCGTGGTCGACATGCCAAGCGCTTCGGCAAGACCCAGCACCGCGCGGACGATTGCGACCGCGTCGGGATCGCTCATCATTCCCGACACGAAGCTCTTGTCGATCTTCAAGACGTCGATCGGCAGCCGTTGCAGATACGCGAGGCTCGAATAGCCGGTGCCGAAATCGTCCATCGCGACGGTCGTATCCAAGGCTTTCAAGGCGTCGAACACGCGGGTGGCCCGCGCCGGATCCTGAACGATCGTGCTTTCGGTTAGCTCGAGGGTCAGGCGGTCGCCCCCGATGCCGCTCGATTTCAGCGTACTTTCGACCATCGCGGGGATGTCGTCCCTCGCTACCTGGATCGCCGAAAGGTTTACGCCGACGTACACGGGGAGCCTCATGCCCGCCTCGCGATCCCACGCGGCAAGTGTCTGCGCTGCCCGGTCCATCGCCCAGCGGCCCAGCGTGAGAATCAGCCCTGATTCCTCGGCGACCGGGATGAACTCCGATGGACTGATCTCGCCGCGCTCCTCGTGCGTCCAGCGCGCAAGCGCTTCAAAGCCTGACACTTCTCCGGACTTCAGATTGATGAGCGGCTGGTAGAAAAGGTCGAGCTGATCTTTTTCGAGCGCGCGGCGAAGTTCGGTTTCGATCGAGAAGCGGCGCCGGGCCTCCGTCGCCTGCTTGGGCTCATAGACCTGCGGGCGGCCCACGGCCTTTGCTTGTTTGACTGCAAACTGGGCATTGCGGAAGAGCTCTTCGGAATCCTGGCCGCCGTGCATCAGCGCGACGCCGATCGCGCATTCGACGCGGATCTCGAGCTCCGACAGCTTGAATGGCGCGGTCATGACCTGCTGGATCCGCTCCGCAGCGTTGAGAGCGTCCGTGACACCTCGGCGCAGGGAAACCAGAATGCCGAACTCATTCCCGCCCGTACGCGCCAGAATGTCTCCGGCCCGGAGAGCAAGGATCAGCCGCCGCGCGAAGGTGATTAGCAACTCATCACCGGCGAGGCTGCCCATCGATTCGTTGATGCGTGAGAAGCGCAACATGTCGACGACCAGCACCGCATGTTCGAGGTCGCGGCCCCTACCCACCGCCTCGACGGCTTCGGAAAAGGCCAACCGGTTGGGAAGCCCCGTCAGGCTATCCCGCAACATCTCTGCTCGCAGGCTGTTTTCGGCGCGGACCTCAACCGTGCGGTCGACGACACTCATCAGACAGCGATGCGCTGCCTCAGGAGTCGCCGACAGCGGCGAAACCTTGATGCGCAGGAACCGCTGGGAAAGCCCCTCACCGTCCGACCATTCGAGCTCGTCTGGCGAGCCGGCAGGATCTTTCAGATAGGCAAGCGTGAACTTCCCGGCTGTCGACCCGGCATAATGCTTGAACGTTTCAACAAACTTTTCCGGGCTGCCGCGACATTCCGCCAGGTCGAGGAAGCGCGTGTTCGTCGCCTCGATCCAGAGCTTTCCGTCCTTGAGGCAGAAGATCGCGGCTGCGATCGGCAATGCGTCGAGCAGGCCGACGTCGTCAGCCGTCGCAAGTTGCGGAATCGTCGGTCTGTCCGGCCGGAGGTGATGAACACCCGCCGATCGGGGAGCTGCAGCCTGCATGCCGCGTCTATGGGCGGTGATGGGTTAATTCGACGTATCTTTCCCCTCTTAAGGGAGATTGTTAATCTGCTTTGTATTTTGCTCAGCCAAAGCGGTTCGAGCGCGGAAAGCCGATCGGCGGCATCCGGCCGGCAGCGCCGCGTGCGGCACGCCAGGGCGTAAGGTCGGTTTCCGTTCGCGTGCGGCCCGTTTCACCGCCAAGTGCCCAGCTTAGTCCATCGGCCAAGGTAAAGGCGATAATGTCGGACAAGCCGCCATCACGGTAGCGTTGCAAGGTCACCCCCTGTCCGCGGACCAGCTCCGGCAGTTCGGACAACGGGAAAACGAGCAGCTTGCGGTTTTCGCCGACCACCGCGACAGCATCCGCGTTCGCTGGAACAGGGCGAACGATCGCTACCCGCGAGCCCGGGCGAACGTTGACCAACTGCTTGCCCTTGCGCGTTTCGGCGAGGGTGGCCTCGGCGTTGGCGATGAAACCCTTGCCATCGCCCGACGCCAGCAGCAGTTTCATCTCCGGCCTGATCGTCACCAGCTGGACGATGTCCACTTCGGCGTCGAGGTCGATCAGCAAGCGGACAGGTTCGCCGAAACCGCGAGCGCTAGGCAGCTTGTCGCCCGCCAGGGTGTAGACCCGGCCGTTTGACGCGAACAGCGCAAGCCGATCCGTGGTCTGGGCATGGAAGTGGATGAACGGGCCGTCGCCCTCTCGCCATTTGAGGTCCCCGACCTGATCGAGCGCGAGATGACCCTTCATCGCGCGAATCCAGCCGCGCTGAGAGAGGATAACGGTGATCGGCTCCTTCTCGATCATTGCCGACCAGTCGATCTCGCGTGCCACGGCGGCAGCTTCGATCTGCGTGCGGCGTTCGTCTCCAAACTTCTCCTTGAGCGCCTGCAAGTCGCGCTTCAGGCGAGTACGCTGCCGGGCCGGGCTCTCGATCAGCTTGGCAAGGTCCTCGCGCTCCTTGGCGAGCGCGGCGCGCTCCTTGCCGATTTCCATTTCCTCGAGCTTGCGCAGCGAGCGGAGGCGCATGTTGAGGATCGCTTCCGCCTGCCGATCCGTCAGCGAGAATTCGGCCATCACGACGGCCTTGGGCTCGTCCTCCGTGCGGATGATCTCAATCACCCGATCGAGATTGAGATAGGCAACGAGGAAGCCGTCGAGCAGCTCGATGCGGTCGTCGATCTTGCCGATCCGCACCTGGCTGCGGCGAACGAGCACGTCGATCTGGAAGCTCAGCCATGCCGCCAGTGCTTCCTTGAGGCTCATCACGCCCGGCGTGCGCGTGGCGTCGAGCACGTTGAGATTGAGCGGGAAGCGGATTTCGAGGTCGGTCAGCCGGAACAGGCTTTCCAGCAGCAGGTCCGGGTCGACCGTCCGCGCCCGCGGCTCGAGCACCAGCCGCACCTGCTCGTCGCTTTCGTCGCGCACATCGGCGAGGATCGGCAGCTTTTTGTCCGCGATCAGCTGCGCGATTTCCTCGATCAGCTTGGCCTTCTGCACGCCGTAGGGGATTTCGCTAACCAGCAGGTGCCAGCTACCGCCCTTCTCGGTGATCTTCTCGACCTTGGCGCGAAGCCGGAAGGAGCCGCGCCCGCTGACATAGGCGCGCGCGATCACGTCCTCGTCGTCGACCAGCACGCCGCCGGTCGGGAAGTCCGGACCCTTCACGAACTGCATCAGCACGCGGTCGTCGACCTTGGGATCGTCGATCAGCCTTTCGGCGGCATCGATCAATTCGCCGACATTGTGGGGCGGGATGCTGGTCGCCATGCCCACCGCAATGCCACTGGCGCCGTTGGCGAGCAGGTTCGGGAAGAGGCCGGGGAAAACCTCGGGCTCTTCCTCTTCACCATTGTAGGTCGGGCGGAAATCGACCGTGCCCTCGTCGAGACCGGTCATCAGCTGCATCGCGACCGCCGTCAGCCGGGCCTCGGTGTAGCGATAGGCGGCGGCGTTATCGCCGTCGATGTTGCCGAAGTTCCCCTGTCCGTCGACCAGCGGATAGCGAAGCGCGAAATCCTGCGCGAGGCGGACCATCGCATCGTACACCGACTGGTCGCCGTGCGGGTGGTATTTGCCGATCACGTCGCCGACGACGCGGGCCGACTTCTTATAGGCGCCAGCGGGGTCGAGGCGCAGCAGGCGCATCGCCCATAAAAGGCGGCGGTGGACGGGCTTCAGGCCGTCGCGGACGTCCGGCAGCGAGCGCGCGGTGATCGTCGACAGCGCATAGACGAGGTAGCGCTCGGACAGCGCGGCATCGAACGGGGTTTCGATCACGGTATCGGAATCGGCCATGGCCGTTCGCTAACAAGGGCGCTCGTCCGCTTCCAGACGGAGCGGCGGCTCAATCCCCAGATTTCTGGCCCGATCGCGGGCCGCTACTTCTTCTCGGTCGGGTGCGCGCGCGCTTCCTTGCAGACGGCGGCCGCCTTTTCGCCCCCGCCGGCATCGTCACAGCTGTCGACCCGTCCATCCCGGTCGATGTTGATCTCATCCCACGAGGTCGAATCCGCGCCACTCGTCACCCCGCTGTCGATGCCGAAATCAACGTCGCCGGCATTGAGCTGCGAGAAATCGAACACCTGGTTCACCTGCTGCGGACGGTCCGGCGGCACGAAGAAGTCAAAGTGCGGCAGCGGGGGGATCACCGGTGGCGGCGGTGGCGGCGGTGGCGGCGGAGGCGGCGGAGGCGGCGGCGGTGGAGGTGGAGGCGGCGGCGGCGGCGGCGGTGGTGGCGGCGGCGGCGGCGGCGGAGGTGGTG
>JAEWEY010000010.1 GCA_023389105.1 Pseudomonadota bacterium
CGGGTCCGCCGGGTCGTAGGACTGGATTACCGTCGGATATTGAGCGCTGTTACCGCCTTCAAACGACACCCAGGGAAACGCTTCCGAATAGCGCGTGCCCTCGGCAATCAAAACTTGGTCACCAGCACCTTCTCTAGAACATTCCATGCCCGCGGTGATGCTCTTCAGCGGGTGAGAAGCATCGGTCGAATTTGTACAGCCATTCCCATCGGAACCCGTAGCCGAATTGACAAAAAAACGTTTTGCTCCTGACAATAAGGGGAGCATGGCAAATCCTTGGGCATCGACCCCATTCCCCACGGACCGATCATATTCGCCGGTCGGGATATAAATCGCCGGCGGCGGTGTCGTCCTCGCGGTTGTCGCTGCTACCGCGGGCACCGGAACTGAGGAGGACGCATTGTCCGGAACACTTTCAGCCGACGCGCCACTGCAGGCGCTAAGCGCACAAAAGGCCGCGCCGGGCACGATGCGCCGGGCAACACTAAAAAACTGAACCACTAGTTAGCATCCCCCCAAGGAATTGCTCAATCAACCCAAAAAGCAATTAGGACGATCCATTTAGTCGTCCAGCCAATGCGGCAATATTTTCATTTAATCACGGGTCATTTCCGGTAAGCAGCACGCATTGTGCGCCAAGCGACGGCACAATCGTTCAACAGAATCGCTTTCACGAGTCACGGCGTCAAAACTGGCTCGGGCACCTTTTGACGTCCTAGCGCCCGATCCGTCCAAATTTTGACGGAATTAACCTTCTCCCTAACCCGCCCGGCGACTGATCCGGCAAGCAAGAATGTGATGGGCGTCAAATTCGCGTTCGGAATCAGATCCGTCAGATTAATCGCCAAGATTAGCGAAAGTCCCCCAAGCATAACCGTAGAACGAGTGACTGGACCCCGGACGCCCCTCCTCGCCCTTAGTATAGAAACCGCGAACAGGCCGAAAAGGGATATATACCCAATCCAGCCAAACATGCCGAACCGCAAGATCCAGGCGCCATCAGTTATTGTTACGTCTAGACCTGTTTCCGGGTCATAAACGCGATTCCTGCTCCACGTGCCCCAACCCAACCAAGGCTTCTGATTTGCCTTCTCAAGTAGGCGGTTTTCATTTTCGACGCGAAACTGAAACGAACCGCTGCGTTCAGTACTAACGTGAGTTGTAGCCGAACTGATTCGGTTCACGGGGATTAAGTCATAGGTTCGCAAGAGCGGATACGCGGTCAGAATTGATGCTACGATCGCGGCGAATCGAACCCACGTACTCGGTTTGGTAAAAATGATCAGCAACGCGCCGATAGCTCCCGAAACAATAACTCCCAATGTCTTACATAGAAGGGTGAGGACGCTGAGATAGCCGGCGCATTTATTCGACGACAAGCTGAAGAAGCGCCATTTCAGCCGAGCAGCGGTCATAGTGGCGACAAAAGCCATCGAAACGAACAAGGCGCACTCCAGTCCGTTGCTCAAAAACATAACCGGCCGATACCCGCCGGCTCGCACGACCATTGTAAAAACTGCAGGTGTCGCGCCGTAGATGAGGCGTTGCAGTTGCGGACTGAACCGCAGCTCAAACAGAATGCCAACACTGTACACGAGGCCTGACAGCACGAGGGCTATCAGAAGCGCCTCGCGCCCCCGATCAGTAGACAATACCCTCATCCCGATGAAGAAGGGCGCAATTGTTAGTAAGTTTTGTAACGCCAACTTTAAACCGTCAGCCAGATAAAAGCCCGGCAAACTGCGCTCGCCGATCACGAGCTCGTAGCTGTTTACGTAGCTCGTAAAAATCGGTGAGATCACGAAAATTACTGCTAAAGCCAAAACAAGCAGAGAGCTTTTCGGTCTAGGGCCTGGGGGGCCTTTCATCATGCACAGCAGAAACGTCGCGGCAGTTGGGATAGTCGATTTATCAAGCGGCGGTAGCATCGCGACGTCGACGGACAGTGCGGCAGGCAGCAGAAGATAACCGCCCAGCAGCGACCAGACGGCCGCTCTTTCGACTGGCAAGCGGAGAAATAGAAACAGGCATACCGCCGGCCAACCGAACAATGCGGCATATGCGAGGTAATTGGGGATAGAGGTATCTCCGGCTGGTCGAGCACTCAGACGTTGGTCAAAAAGCCGCAGCTAATCAACCGCAGGGCACGCATCGGATTGATTTTGCGCGAAGTTTAACCTTTCTGCGTCCCGAACGGGGACGTCGGTAACTTGCAGCAGATTGAAGCGGCGTTTAATCTGCATCGGTGTCATTGGGAGAGGTCGGCGTTGGAGTCTGAGAAGTCGGGTGCGCTGACGATTGCTGCCGTCTCCCCACAAAAATCGCTGACTCTCGCGAACCTTGCGCTTTTCGCCGGAATTCTGGCGTTGGTTGCACCGACCCTGTTTCAGGTTGCGCGAGACACTTGGACGTCCGAGCAGGGCGGGCACGGACCATTAGTATTGGCAACCGGCCTCTGGGCCGTCTGGCGCGAAATCAAGGCCCGCAAACCCAGCCTGCAGCCAGGAAATCTGGCCATTGGCCTTCCATTGCTCTGTGTCACTTTGACCGTGTTTGTCTTGGCGCGCGTGACGGGAATTCTCGAGATTGAGGCGTTCGCGGTTTACGGGGCGTTGATCTGCGGGACTTATTTGCTGTGGGGGCCTGCGCTCCTGCGAGCGATTTGGTTCCCACTGATCTATCTCGCGTTCACGCTACCCCCACCCGATACCGTTGTCGCGGCCATTACTCAGCCCGTCAAAGTTGCCATTTCATCGTGGGCTGTGTCTCTGCTGTACGCGCTTGGATATCCGATTGCGAATGCGGGGGTGACGATTCAAATTGGCCAATACGAACTTCTGGTGGCGGCGGCTTGCGCCGGGTTGAATTCTATCATCACCTTGACGGCGTTGTGCCTGTTCTACGTCTATCTTAGGCACCGCTCGAATTTCATCGCGTTTCTGGTCATCGCCGTGGCAGCACTGCCGATTGCGATCATTTCGAATTTCGTCCGCGTTATCGCGCTGGTCTTGATCACGTACCATTTCGGTGATGCGGCGGCGCAAGGATTCTTGCACGACTTTGCAGGACTATTCATGTTCGCTGTCGCGCTGCTCGCAATCTTCGGAATCGACAAGATCGCCTCTTCGTTTTTCGTACGACACCGAGCAGAGACCGAATAATGCGACCGGAGTTCGACAGTTTCACAGAACCTAAAACCAGCCGGCGCAAATTCATGCTCGGGCTGCTCTTTTGTTCGGCAGCGGGCGTCGCCGCAATTCGTCAGCCAAGTAAGACGCTCAATCTAAGAGACAATCAAAAGCTTGAAGATCTGATCCCTAAGACGATCGGACGATGGAAATTCGTCGCGGCTAGCGGACTGGTTGTTCCCCCCGAAGATCAGCTAGTCCGGGCTACCTATAGCCAGTTGCTAACTCGGGTTTACTCGGACGACAGCGCCCCCCCCATCATGCTATTGCTGGCGCACAGTGACAGCCAGACAGGTTTTCTCCAGATCCACCGGCCCGAGACTTGTTACACCGCAAGCGGCTATTCGATCTTGAATATTGATCGGCATGTTATACCGGTCGCGAACAAGCCGTTAATCACCAATAATATGGAGGCGGTTTCCGCAGGTGGGCAAACGGAGCATGTAGTTTATTGGACGCGCGTTGGCGACCGCATTCCCGAGAATTGGCGTCAACAGCGGATAGCTGTCGCAATGGACAATATCAAAGGACTCGTTCCAGATGCGCTGTTAGCGCGAGTGTCCGTCGTTTCGCCTGATCGGGCGACGGCGCTCCGACAGCTAGATGAGTTCGTACAGGCGATGATAGGGTCGGTGCCGTCCGGAATGCGGCGTATCTTCACAGCTTGAGGCGATTTATCGTTTTGGGAACGGCTTCAAAAAATACACGATAAACCCAATCGTCGCCGCTAGCAGCGCCACCGCGATCACGTGCTGCCCCTCATTCCCGAAGTAATTCGCCGCTGCGCAGCCTACACCGGCGCCCAAATAGTATAACAGCGAAGCATCTTTTTCGACGTGTTCACCGGTCGATCGCTGCAGGAACAGCACCACCAACCCAGCGAAGATACCCAGCGACAGCCAATCATATACCGTACTCAAGGTGCTCTCCCCCTTGCCGCCGCTGGAACGGCCAAAGAGCGCATGCTATGGCCCAAACAACTCTAATTCAACGGGGCATCTCAATGCGTCAGCGTATACTATTCCTAGTCTCGGTCGCCCTCATCTCAGCGGGTTGCCAGAAGAAGGCCTCAGGCCAGACCGTGGCAGTCGTAAACAATGAAGAAATCACCGCGGCCGAGCTCAACGACGCGCTGAGCAAGAATGGCGGAGGCGCCAACACGAAAGAAGCGCGCGCCGCGATCTTGCAGCAGCTGATCGACCGCAAGCTGCTTGTGCAGCAGGCCAAGAAAGACGGCCTGGATAAGTCGCCTGAGTTCATCAACCAGCAACGCCGCGGGACTGAAGATCTGCTGATCAACATGCTGGTGTCGCGCAAGGTGAACACCACGGACGTGCCGTCGCCGGCGGAAATCGGCAGCTTCGAAGCCAGCCATCCCGGCATGTTCGGCCGGCGTGAAGCCTGGACCCTCTCGCAGATCGTCTATCCGCTGCCCGTAAGCGCGGACGTTACTGCGAAGCTCAAGGCCGCGCAGACGCTCGACCAGATCGCCCAGGCGCTGACGGACGCTAAAATTCAATTCCAGCGGTCAACGCGGCAGATCGACACCGCCGTCCTTCCGCCCAACATCTACACGCAGCTGTCTAGCCTGAAGCCGGGCGAGGCTTTCATCGTCCCGGGTCCCGACAAGGCCGTGGCCAGCGTGGTGACGGAGCGAACTCCCAATCCGCTGACGCCGGACCAGACCCGTCAGGTCGCGGTCGCGTCGATGAAGCGCGAGCAGGTCAGCAAGTTCCTTGAGGACCGCGTGAAGGGCCTCAAGACCGGCGCCAAGATCGAGTATCAGCCGGGCTTCGGGCCGGCCAAGCAATAAGGACGACTATTCGGGATCGCGCGCGTAATATTGCGCGTAGCGATCCTCGATGCCGTAACCCTCGCTGAGCAGGCCGCCACGGTACTTGTTGAGGATAACGCCGCCGAGGCGTTCCGCTCCAAGCATCCCGGCGGCCGCTTCCACCTCGCGCTGCGTCGATTTCGCATCCTCGGCAACGATGAGATAGCCGTCGAGCGATTCCATCACGATCGATGCGTCATCATTGGCGAAGACCGGCGGCAAATCGCAAACGAAGAAATTGCGCTCGTCGGAATTTCGCATCGCATGAAACAGCGCCGTGGCCCGTTCGCTGGCTAGCAATTCGGCCGAATGGACGCCGCTGGCGATGCTCGGCACGATGATCAGTTCCTGGCCCTCGGGAACGTAGCCGCTCAACATCTCCGCCGACTTTCTATCTTCGAGATAATCGACCACGCTGTGCTCGGGCTCGAACCCGAAGATATCCTTGATCGTGCCGCGGCGAAGATCGAGGTCGACGAGATAGGTCTGGAAGCGCGGATCCCGGCTCATTGCCGCGGCCACATTCGCCGCGACGAACGACTTGCCGACGTTGGGAGTCGCGGAAACGATGCCGATCATCCGCCATCCGCGGTCGCGCTGCAGTGCCACGAGCTTCGACCGGATCAAGTTGAAGCTGCGCGAACTCGCATTGCGGCTGTCGAAGCCATGCACCAGCCGCTGCCGGGCTTCGTACGGACTCCATCGAATCTCGGTGGCCTGACCCAATGCAGGAAAGTCGGGAACTGCCCGGACTTCCCGCAAATCGCCGGACGTGGCGCGTGGATCGATATTACTATGCTGCAAGACGCTTCTCCCGCGAGAAGATTGCGGGGAAACGGCGCGCCCGCCCCTTGGGGGTGATCATGGGCACCACGCCAATGATCGGAATGCCCAACTGTTCGATTTGGCGTGGGCTGCGAATAGGTTTTGTAAGCAACTCGAGCGCCAGTGCGAGAAGCAGACCAAGGCCGAGGCCCGCCGCTGCGCCGCCCGCGATCAACAGGAGCCGGTTCGGCGATGCCGGGTTATCCGGCAAGCTCGCCGGCTCGACTAGCGACAGGCGCTCGGCGCGCTGTTCGGTCGCCATCCGGGCGCTGTTCTGCGCCTTGAGCAGATTTTCGGAGACTTGCTGGTATTGCGTCCTCAGCGTCGAGGCGCGATTTTCCAGTTGCATCGCTTGCTCCATGATCGCCGGGGCCCGCGATTGCCCAGCCATGGCCGCATTGGCGCGCGACAACGCCGCGTCGCGCTGGCCCATCAGCTGGTGAATGGCAGCGTTGTTGGCGGCAATCTGCTCCGAGATAATGGAGGCATCGTTCGTCGTCTGCTGCGAGCGCCGCAACTGGGCAACCCGCTCCCTGGCCGCAACCACGTCCGGGTGGCTGTCGGAATATTGCGCCTGCGCCGAGGCCAATGCCGCTTCCGCCGCAGCCAGCGGGCTGCTGCTGGTCGACGGCCGCCGGCTTTGTGCCATGAGCTGCCGATTTTCGTTCTGCAGCGACGTGATCTGCGCGCTGAAGCTGCCGGTGTCGATCAACGGCGGCGCCCCGCTATTGGCCAGTGCCGCACCGTTGCGTGCCTTCAATCCGGTCAATTCGCTCTCAATTGCCGCGATCTGGGTCTGAAGCTTGGTGGCCTGATCTTGCAGGAAGCGGACGGTTAGGCTCGCTTGGTCCTCGACATCCTCGCTGCTCATGCTGAGGAACTTGGTGACAAAGCTCTGCAGCACTGCCTGCGCCTTCGCCGGGTCGGTGTAATCGAAGCTCATGCCGATCGCGATCGTGTTGTTCTTCGATCCCGACTGCTGGCCAATATCACTGGAAAGGGCGGCCACGGACGTCGAATGACGCATCTTCTCGATAATCGTCGACAACGGCTTGGACCGGCGTTCGTCGGTGTACAGATCGTTCTGCTCGATCTGTTGGATAAGGTCACCGCGGCTTAGCACCTGTTCGCGAATGCGAGCGATTCGCTGTTCGACGTCCCCAGATTCCGGCGCCGCCACGATGGATTCTGGCAAATCCTGGGACTGCACCAACAAGGTCGCCGTCGAGCGGTAGGTGCGAGGCAAGGAGAAAGCCGCGATGACGCCGGCCAGCAATAGCGCCAGAGTGCAAGCCAGAACCAGATACCGGCGCTGCCACAGCATGATCGGGAGATGATTGATCATCCATCCCGAATTGCCTTCCCGCTCGACGAGTTCGACATCGCTCATTGTACGTCACCCAGACGATAGCGAACGAAGAGCGACGCGCTTACGTCGGCCTTCGGGTCAGGCCCTGGTTGGCCGACCTTTCGCGCTGCCAACGTCGCCCCGGCGAACAACCGATTGCCGATACGGCGCGAATAATCGGCAGCTGCTCGCAGATAGGTTCCCCGGGAAAACGCGAAGCCAGACGTCACGAGCGTGGGATTCGAGTAGCGGCTTGCACTTAGTGAAAAAGCCAAAGTCTGATCCACGTCCAGGCGCCGGGAATAATCCACGCCGATCAACGCGCTGCGCGCTGGCCCAGCTGCGGTGGCCGCCTGCTGATCGATCGCTGCACGCGCGCAGAGATTGTCTTGCTCGCCCCGCCAGCACAGTGAGGCATTCGCCGACGGACCAGTTGAACGACGGGTCCTGACACCATCGTCGGTCCGCGAAAAAGCGACACCAACCGCACCGTTGAACGAAAGCCGCTCGGACAACAGTGTCTGAATCGTGAATTGAGGCGTGACGGTCCTGACGTTCACCGGTCCATCATAATCCGAATAAGACGCGCTAAGACGCGCGCCGATGGTCGTACGAGTGCTCAGCTGGCGGTCCCAACCAACGGAGATTGGGATCGTCGTGTAGCGCGTGTCGAACGCACCATTCTTTGCCACCACGTGGTCGATGCCGGTCGTGACGGAGAGATAGTCGCGCGCGCTTAGAGAAACTTGCGCGCCTGCATGGGTTGCAGCGCGGTACGTCTTCGCTGTTACCGAAAAAAAATCCCCTCCCGAACCGATGAAGATCGGCGGCTGGATGACGCCGGGTGGCAACGGCACGTCAGGCGCGCTAAAGACGCGATTGTCGAATTGACCGCCTTCGTCATAGCCCAAAGAGGCATCGCCGAAGACCCGTAGTTTTTCACTAACGCGGGCGTCATGGCTAGCAGACAGGTTCAAGGTTTTCTGCGAACGCTGACCGCTGGAGTAGAACTGGCCTTGGACGAAACCGGTGAAGACGGTGGTCGTGCGGTCGCTGATTCGGGTGTGGACCGCCCGAGCCGAAAGGCGGCCAAACGCGGCGCCTTCCGATTTGACGGCTGATGACGGGTTCGTCGAATAACCGGCTCCCGCTTCGAGATCGACGTAAGTCGTGCGTCCCCGCGAAACCGGTTCGGCGGAAGACGTCGCAGCGGGCGGCGCCGAACTGGGAGGCGCAGACGATGGCTGAGCCGTCGTTGCCTGCGCCGCGAGGGCGACCGCAACCAGCGCGCCCATTAAGGGATCACCAAAGTGTCGCCGCTTTCGATGCGCGGCAGGTCGGTTTGATCGACACGGGCACTGTCGCCGCGAAGAGCGTCTCCAATTCGCACCGGCACGACATACAATCGGTCGCCCGCCTTGCGGATAATCCGGGCGCCGTTCGTATTGGCAAACTCAGAAGGGCCGCCTGCGATTGCCAGCGCCTCGAGAGCATTGACGTAACGTCCCGGCGTGAACGTCCCTGGCCCGCGGACCTTACCGATGACCGAAAACTGATAACCGCCCGTTTTCCGGACGGACACGGTCACCTGAGGGACCGGACCCTTGTACTGTGGCTGCAGACCGACCGTAATCTGACGCTCGATTTCGCTCGGTAGCCGGCCGATCGCCGTGACCTGACCCACCAGCGGGAAGGCGAACGTCCCGTCCGGCAGGACCAGCACCGTCCGCTGAAGACGCTCGTCGCCCCACACCAGGATCTCCAGCTCGTCGCCGGGATTGATGCGGTAGGCCGACGCCTGAGGCGAGGCGGGGGGTCGCGGCTGCGCGATGGCGCTGGCGCCCCAGCCGACCATCAGCAGTCCGATCAATAGCGCTAGCGCCCGTCTAATCACCACGCGTCCCTTTCTGAAACATTCGTACGCAACTTACCCCAAACGACGGGCAAGTCCCTACCCACTGTATTGTCTTGTTAAATTTAAAAAAGGATAATCCCCGCTCTCGGAGTAGCCAATCTTGTCGTCGTCGAAGCCTCTTATCCTGTGCGTGACCGCTTGCCTATGTCTGGCTGGCGGGTTGTCCGGTTGTGATACGTCGGACCGCAAAGCTGAGGCGGCGATGAACGACTATCAAGCGGCCGCCGCCGCCAATGACACGGTCGCGGCCCGCAAAGCGCTACTGAAGCTGGTCGCCGCGAAGGACGACGTGCCGGATTATTGGGCCGAACTCGGCAAGCTCGAAATGAACAGCGGCCGCTTTGGCGAGGCCAATTATGCCCTCACGCGCGCTTACGAACTGGACCGGCGAAACCCGGACCTCGTCAGGGCGGTTACACAGCTCGCGTTGAAGGGGGGCGACCTCGAACTGGCGCAGCGGCGCGCGTCGGAGCTGGAAGTCCTGGTGCCCAGCGATCCCTGGGTGAAGCTGACCCGCGGCTGGGCAGCCATTGCACAGTCGCAATTCGACAAGGCCATGGAGGCCAGCGACGCCATCCTGGCGACCGCGCCGTTCGACCCTTCCGCAACTGTCCTGAAGGGCCGCGCGCTGATCGGTCTCGGTCGGGCAAAGGATGCGACGGACCTGCTCGAGAAGCAGGTCCAGGCGCAGCCGTCGGACGCGGGCAGCCTTCGTTTGCTGGAGCGAATCTACGATCGGTCTGAGGATTGGGGAAGCTTGGCCCGGACAGCGCAGGCATTGCGTACGCTTGCGCCAGACGACACCGACAATCTCCTCATCACCGTCAAGGCTGCGCTGAGATCTGGCAATGTTCCGCTGGCCCGTCAGGCGTCCGAGCAACTCCTCAAGCCTGATAGCGCTCCGACGCTAATCGCTTCCGCGCTCAATCTTTGGACCGCCTATTGGCAATCTCCGCAGCGCCTGGCTGATGCGCGCCAGCTGGCGGCAAGGTCGGCTCCGGCGCAGCAGATGGTTTACGCGCGATATTTGAGCTTGTGGGGAGACGCACCGGATGCCTTGCGCCTCGCGGTCCCGTTCGCCGCCCTGCCGGTAACCGCTCAAAATGCGGAGGCGAATGCAGTCGCCGCCGATGCGTGGGGAAAGACGGGCAAGGTCGCTCAGGCAAAACAACGCTTCGACGCAGTGATCGCGTTCGATTCCGGCAACGCAACAGCCTTGGCGGGGCGCGCAAATCTTTTCCTTCGCGCGGGAGATCCCGCGGGGGCGGTGCGCGACGCCCAGAAGCTGGTGACCGTCGTCCCATCCGATCCCAATGCCCGTCTGCTGCTCGCGAAGGCTTTCCTCGCCGCCGATAACAAGCCATGGGCGGACCGGACCTTGTGGTCGGCATTTCAGGACCTTCCGGCCAACGACATGATATACGCCGCGTTGCTCCAGACCCGGAAGGGCAATGATGACGCGATCCGCGAAGTCCAAGAAGAATTCGCCCGTCAGCGCGATGCGAACTTGAGCCGAGGCTTCGCTTGATGCGCATGGTCGACAAACAGAACATGACGACGCCGGCCACCGAGGTGCCCGGTCCGTTCGCCGCGCCGATATCCCGGCGCCGCAGCATTCGCTTTACCTCCAACGTCGTCGGCACGCTTTATCTGCTCACCGACATTCTCTGCTTCCTGATCAGTGCCCCGATCACCATCGCGGGCTACTCGCTGCTGCGCGGATCCAATTTCGACGTCTCGGTTCACGTTACCGCGTTCATCCTGATGCTGGGCAGCTTCCTGCTGATCCGGCTCAGCCGCCAGGCCTATCGCCGCAGCCTGCTCGACCTCCGCGACAGTAGCGACACGACCTTCGATGCCGTGATCAGCAGCCTCATCGCTTCGGCCCTGATTTGGCAGGGCGGTCTGGTCGAAAATTACTCTCGCGGCATTGCCTTGCTGTTCCTGCTTGCCGTCGTCGTGACCTTGTCGCTGTCCCGTCCATTGCTGCATCGAATGATCACCAGGCTGGCCGAGCGCGGGCAGATCGAGCAGCGCATCGCCTTTTACGGCGCCGATCCCGCGTCGGTCGCCCTCACCCGGCAGCTGCTCGAATCGCTGAAGTTCCCGCACCTGCGTTTCGTCGGCATCGCCGACGACCGCGCGCGCGAGACGAAGCTCGAAGGTCTCCCCATGCTGGGCGATCTCGCCCGGCTCTGCGATCTCGCGCGTGATGGCGAGATCGACCAGGTGCTCATCAGCGGCGCCCACTTCACGACCAGCCGGCTGGAGCAGATCGTCGAAGGTCTTAGCGAGGTCGCCGTCGACGTTTCGCTGATCCCCGCCCAGGCGATCGAGCTCGCGCCCAACTACAGCGTCAATCTGCTCGGCACGGTACCGGTGCTGACCCTCTGGCAACGCCCCTTCCGCGATATGAGCCAGATCGTGAAACGCGCGGAAGACCTGATCTTCAGCATCGTCGCGATCGTACTTCTCTCGCCAATCCTGGCGATAGCTGCGCTCCTGATCCGCTTCACCAGCCCCGGGCCGGTGCTGTTCGTCCAGCCGCGCGTCGGCTTCAACAACGAGACCATCCGGGTTTTCAAGTTCCGGACGATGTACACCGACATGACCGATATCGGGGCTCGCCAGACGACGACGAAGGACGACCCGCGCATCACGCCGGTCGGCCGCTGGCTACGCCGCCTCAGCATCGACGAGCTGCCGCAGCTGTTCAACGTCCTGCAGGGCAATATGTCGCTGGTCGGACCTCGTCCTCACGGCACGGAGATGATGGTCGGCGATCGTTTCTATCATGACGCCGTTCGCGGCTACGCCGGCCGTCACCGCGTGAAGCCCGGCATCACCGGCTACGCGCAAGTGAAAGGTCTGCGCGGTGAAGTCCGGACCATCGAGCGCGCGAAGCGCCGCGTCGAACTCGACAAGCATTACGTCGACAATTGGTCCTTCTGGCTCGACATGTGGATCCTCATGGCCACCGTCCGCGCCGTCCTGTTCGACAAAGATGCGTACTGATCGCAGCAACTTCCTGTCGATCGACTTCGACCATCTGACATTCGGCGACGCGATCGCCCGGATGCGAGCGGTAATGCCCGGAACTCCGTTTGGATACGTCGTTACGCCGAATGTCGATCACATCGTCCGGCTCCACCAGGAACCGTCTCTGCGAGAGGCTTACCGGACGGCGAGCCTATGCGTTTGCGACAGTCAAATTTTGCGGCTGTTGGCGCGTTTCAGCCGCGTAAGGCTAGAATTGGTCCGCGGTAGTGATCTTAGTTCTGCAGTGCTCGAGAAGGTCGTTGAGGATGGGGACACCGTCGCGGTGATCGGGAGCAGCGCGGATAGTGTCGCGCAGCTGCGGAAAATCTATCCGGGAGTTACCTTCCTCCACCACGAGCCGCCGATGAATCTTCGAGCTAATCTCGCCGCCCGAGCTGCAGCGGCCGATTTCATCGCTTCGTCGAAGGCGCGCTTCTCGCTGCTGGCCGTGGGTTCGCCCCAGCAGGAAATGATTGCTCATGCGGCACTGCTCCGGGGCGACTGCCACGGCTTCGCCCTGTGCATCGGCGCCGGTCTCGACTTTGTGACGGGGAAACAGCGGCGAGCGCCGCGCTTGCTTCAAAGCGCTGGCCTCGAATGGGCCCATCGTCTGGCCAGCAACCCGCGGCGCCTTTGGAAACGCTACCTCGTAGACGGCGTGCGGATTTTGCCCATCTATATGCGCTGGGTGATATCTTGAACGTTTCTGTACGAACGATAGTCAGAAAAAGGCCCTCCAACCGCACGCAGGCATGGCGGAAGATATTTTTGGCAGGCGCAGGCGGCCTCGCGATCGCCACCATCGCGTGGACTCTTTATTCATCGTCAGACTGGCCAGGCAGTTCAAAGTCAGGCCCGGTCAGCCGTTCGGACGTCCCGCCGGCTGCCGCCGCGAAGGCGGTCGTGACATTGCCCCCGCCGGACTTGCTGCGCCCGATTTCGCCGGAGGAAGCCGCGCTCGAAAATGCCGAGCGGCCCTTCGTCAATCGTCCGGACTCGCCGGCGCGCAAGTTCGTGCTCAAGGTGCCTGTCGACGATGCCGACCGGGCCCTGACCTGCCTCACTCAGGCAGTTTATTATGAAGCCGCCGGAGAAGGCACCGACGGCGGGCGCGCGGTGGCTCAAATCGTGTTGAACCGCATGCGGCACCCCGGTTATCCAGCCAGCGTCTGCGGCGTGGTCTATCAGGGTTCGGAACGCGCCACGGGCTGTCAGTTCACCTTCACGTGCGATGGCTCGCTGCTACGCGCGCCGGCGGGTGCCCTGTGGACGCGGTCGCGCAAGATCGCCCAGGACGCGCTTGCCGGAAAGGTATTCGCGCCGGTCGGCCACGCCACGCATTATCACGCTGATTATGTGGTCCCGTACTGGGCGGATTCGCTCGACAAGACGGTCCAGATCGGACGCCATATCTTCTACCGTTTGCGCGGAGCCTACGGCGAGGGCTCCGCTTTCTCGCAACGCTATTCCGGTCATGAGCCTGTCCCGGCGCCAAAGACGGACGAGACCACCCTCGTCCCGCCGCCGACACCAACGGAAGATCTGGCTAGCAAGCTGATCGACGACGGCGTCACGAGCGGGATCAAAGATGTCGAAAAGGCGGCGCCGGTCCCGGTATCGCCGTTGCGCGCCGATGCCGACGCAAGCACATTGCTCCTGGGTGGACCGGCGCCGGCGCCGGCAACGCCAGCCAAAAAGGCGAAGTCGGTCACCGACTGCGCAGCTTCGGGTGATCGCAGGATATCGCCGCTTGGCAGGAACGACCTGCGGCTCGGGGCACCGGCCAGCGGCTGCTGACGTCGGCCGTTCCAGACCGAAAATAGACGCCCTGCAATTACGTAGTCGGACGCTCTAGGTATTTGTTCTAAGCAAAATTACGCGTCGGCTCTCGGGCGTGTACTTCGGGCTGACACTTTGAGAACCGGTGACCTCATCCAACCGACCGCCGGTCGTGTCCTGAACTGACACAGACTGGTTCAAGCAACTGTAATGCCACGGCAACTAAGCATATTAGGGGAAAACTACTCAGGATGACCCACTAAGGTGTGAATGGTGAATCAGGTCGGGCAACAGGACGATTTCGTGACGCTGTCGGAGCGGGAGCGTGAGGTGATGCAGTGCATCGCCCGGGGACTTTCGTCCAAGCAATGCGCTCAGGAGCTTGGAATTGCCCCGCGCACTGTTGAGCGGCATGTCGAAAACCTGCGCAACAAGCTCAACGCCCGCAACAAGCCGCATCTGGTCGCCAAGGCCCTCGCCGGCGGGCACATTTAGCCTCGCGCAACAAAGCGCTGTCCTACCGTGCGCTTTCCGTGCTCCAATGAGCCGATGCACCTATCGCAACATTCATCGATCGTCGGGACCGAAGGCGACCACGACCGACTAAAGTCGCAGAGAAATGCGCTTGTCCCCGTGACTTTAGCGACTTTAGCGACGTTAAACGTCCACCTCCTGCCGTTGCCCAGCCGGCAGACCTCACTGCTTGCCGAGCCGCCGTGCGCCTAGCCTACCTCTGCAATGTCTATCCGGCGGTCAGCCATTCGTTCGTTCGCCGCGAGATCGAGGGACTTGAGGCGGCCGGCCATGAAGTGCGCCGCTTCAGCCTGAGACCACACGGAGCGCTAAAGGATCCTGCCGATTTTCGGGAGGCGACAATTACCGAGGCCGCTCTCCGGGATGGGCTCTTTAAGCTTTTGCTCTCGGCCATCGCATTGACCCTTGCACGGCCGCTCCGCGGGTTCAGTTCGCTAAAGACGGCCTTCCTTCTGAGTGGTCCGGGCATCAAGCGGAAGGCTCGGCATTTTGCTTACTGGATGGAAGCTGCTTGGCTGCTGCGTCGCATGGGGGGGTATCGAGTCGAGCACCTCCATGCACATTTCGGAACAAACCCAGCTGCTGTAGCGGCGATCACACGAGCGTGGGGTGGTCCGCCGTTCAGTTTCACTGCCCACGGCCCCGACGAGTTTGATAGCCCGATCGATCTTTCACTGGCCGGAAAAATCAGTCGAGCCAAGTTTGTCGCGGCTATCAGCAGCTTCGGATCCGCTCAGTTGAAACGCTGGGCCGAGCCCTCGCAATGGCCGAAGATCAAAGTCGTCCGGTGCGGACTTGATGCCTCATTCCTCGAGACTGAACCTGACCCGATTCCCGACGATTCAACCAATTTTGTCTGCGTCGCGCGCTTGTCCGCTCAGAAGGGACTGCCCTTGCTGCTCTCCGCTTGCGAGAGACTGCACCGAAGCGGCATGGCTTTCACGTTGACGCTCATCGGCGACGGCGAAATGCGCGCAGAGATCGAGAGGCGTATCGTCGACCGTGGCCTGCAGGAGGTCGTCCGACTGCTTGGCCCACGCTCTGCCGAAGAAATCCGCAGCGCCCTTCGATCGGCACGCGCCTTCGTTCTCCCAAGCTTTGCGGAAGGCCTGCCTGTCGTCTTGATGGAGGCGTTTGCCATTGCGCGTCCAGTGATCACGACCTCCATTGCCGGCATTCCCGAGCTCGTCGATCAAAGTTGCGGTTGGCTGATCCCTGCGGGATCGGAAGACGCGCTGGTGGACGCGATGGGATCTGCTCTTGCCGCTCCTACGGCCGAGCTATTTGCGAAGGGCAAGGCAGGCCGTGAGCGGGTGCTGACGATGCATAACGCTGCGAGCAATGCCAAACTCATAGCCGATCACGCTCGGCCGGTATCGACTGAACTCATTTCCAGTCCATGATTCGATACTCGCCTGTCCATCGCGCAAGCAGGTATCGCGCGATGCCAACGACGTGTGCGAATTTCGTGTAGATCGTAAATCTCGAGACCAGTCGCGCATCTGACTCGGTGAGGCCGTTGCGGCGATAAAATCCGCGGATGCGCCAAAACAGCAGTGCGTAACTGGCTAACAAAACCACCGAGAACCCGCGGCTCGGCCACAGCAGCAGGATGACTGCCAGTGGGATGCAAAGACCCCAGAAGAGATCGCTTAACAATTCCCGACGTCCATCTCGCAACGGCGTTCGGCCGTGCCGGGCATAACGATAAGCAATCGCGTGGCCGCCTCTCACAGCGCGGCGCCACCATTGACCGAAACTGACCATATCAGCGTCGTGAGTGGCGATCGGATGATCGATCTTGATCATGCTCCAACCTGCCAAACTCAACCGCACCCCGAGGTCCGGCTCTTCTCCGGCTATGGCGTTCTCATTGAAGCCATTAACCAACCGCAGGGCGGAGATCCGAGCCATCATGATCCCACCAAGACCATTCATGTTCTTGATCGGCCCCGCCGGTGAGCGCCATTCGATTGAGCAAAGCCGGTTGTAGATAGACGCGTCGGGATGTCGTTCCGCCAGGTGACCGGTGGCGATCGCGATTTTGGGTTCACGCTCGAAGGCGCTCACGGCGGCATCAGGAAAGCCGGGATCAAGCACGCAATCGCCGTCAAGGAACATGACGAATTCCGCGCTTGGCCAATGCTCCACAGCCAAGTCGAGCCCTTCGTTGCGCCCGCGCGCTGCCGAAAAAGGCCTCTCCCTCGACAGTTCGACGACTGCTGCGCCAATCCTCCTCGCCACTTCCGGACTGCCGTCGCTCGATCCAGAGTCGGCATAGACGACAGGGAGCCCGCAGGCTTGAATAGAGCCGATACTGAGCGGGAGAGTTTTGCTTTCGTTTCGACCGATAACCACGGCGACGACCCGCTCGGACGCTACAGCCATCGCCGCTCCATCCATGCTGGCGGTCTGCCCGGAATGCCCGTTAACATCGGAACGCTGGCGATCGCGTCATGGGCGCGGGGGAAGCCGGCACTAAGGTGATCGCGAAATTGGCGCTCGACCGGTGCTCCCTTCGCCAGTCCGAGCAGTCGCCTTATCCGCGAGAGAGTATGGCCAGCGATCCAAGCGCCATAGGCTGCTCCAGCTATCCCGAGACCTCGCGTCAACCCAAAGAGACGTGTGCGCGATCGAAACACATAGCGCGGCAATCGTCGTTCGAGAGTGGCCTTACCAGTCGGATTCATGACTCCCGTCGCCGCACCCCCGATATGCAACACGCGGCTCATCGGTTCGATCGCCACTTTCCAGCCTGCCGTTCGGAACCGCCACATGAGTTCGACTTCTTCGTTATATAGAAAGAAGCCTTCGTCGAAGAGCCCAACCTCCCGCAACGCTGAGACACGCAACATCGCGCTACCGCCTGTCACCCAGTCAACCTCCCTCGAAACTGCTGTTTCAACAGCGATGGGAGGCACACGGAGGAGTCTATCTAAAAAGCCAGTGCTCGCTCCGCGCGAGAATTCGCCGCGTACCGTTGGGAATGAGAAGGCGCTGCCAGCCGGCGATCCGTCCGCGTTCATGAGCTGACTACCGACAGCAGCCGTTCGCGGGTTCGCGCTCAAATAATCAACTAGCCGAGCAACCGCACCGGCGTAGACCTCCGCGTCAGGGTTTAGAAGGTGAACGAACTGTGGCGGACTGTCCGCCTGAGAAAGATGGAGGATCGCCTGATTATTCGCCCAACCAAAACCTCCATTCACCTCCAGCTGCAGGAGTGAAACCCAGTCCCCCCTGCTGGGCTCGTCAACGAAAGCTCGCAGTTGCTCGACGGAATTGTCGCCGGAAGCCCCATCGGCGACAATCACGCGAAGGTTTGGTAGCCCAGCACGCTCGCCTTCCAGCGCTTCGATGCACCGCATCGTCAACTCGGGCGTGCGATAGTTGACAATTACGACGGCGACTTCTGCCATTCAGGAGCCTTTAGAATGCCGCCAGTCGACCTGAACGAGTTTCGATGGTGGTATTTGCACGCGGAGCCGCGCAGCGTCCATCTGAATCGCACGTAGCGACATTAGGCTACGGAAAGCTCTTCGATTGCCACAATCTTCCTGTCCGGCCCCTCGCGCCCGAGCTGGACGACGACGTCGATGACCGAGCGGGCGTAGTCGATCGTTTCCGACCGGGAAAGCCCGAGGCCTGATTGCATCACCATCAGCGACAATTGCTCAAGGGCACCGCTGGTCGAGTTGGCGTGGATGGTGCTGAACGAACCGGGGTGGCCGGTGTTCACGGCGCGCAGGAAGCTGACGGCTTCCTTCCCACGGAGCTCGCCGAGCAGGATGCGGTCCGGACGGAGGCGCAGCGCCGCTTGCAACAAGTCGTCGGTATTGATGAGTGCCTCGCCCAGTTCGCCCTTTACGGCGATCAGGCCAAGGTCGTTCGGGCCATGCAGTTGCACTTCCGCGGTGTCTTCGACGACGATCACCCGCTGTTCGACCGGCACTTCGCGGAGCATGGCGTTGAGGAACGTTGTCTTGCCGGTCGAGGTGCCGCCGCTGATCAGGATGGTCTTCCGAGCCTTTACCGCCTGACGGAGGAAGCCAACCGGATCGGCCTCCGCGGAGATCGGCGTCGTCTCAGCCTTGGGCTTAAGCGGCCCGGTCGCATATGCATCGAGCGGCAGATCGAGCAGGCAGTGGCGGCGCATTGCGAGTGCCCAATGCGCGCGCGTTGCGGTTGGCGCGACAAACTGCACGCGGGCGCCGTTGGGCAGCATCGCGGCAAGCAATGGCCGCTCGCGGCTAATGCCCTGATTACTGACGCGGGCGACCTGCTCCGCGAGCCGCTGCAGCAGGCTATCGTCGACCGTTTCGGCGTCGTGCCGGGTCATTTTGCCGCGCTGTTCGACCCAGACCTCGCCCGGCCGATTGACCAGGATTTCCGTCACGTCGTCCTGCACCAGCCAGGCACGAAACGGTTCCAGATAGGCGTCGAGAAACGGGTCGATCCCGTCGCGCCGGTTGGTCGGGAGCGCGGTCACGCTCACCCGTTGGCGCCCTCGGGAAAGATCAGGTCGCGCGCGGTGAATACGCGGATCGGCTCACCCTGGCGGACCTTGATGGTCGGACCGCGGTTCCCGTTCTGCTGGACGGCGGCCGAGGCGGCGTTCTGACCGCCGCCGACGATCACCGTCGATGCTCCGCCGCTCGCTAGCTGCGTCGCGCCGCCAAGGATCGACAGGAGGATCGCCGAACCGAAGCGCGAGAAGAAGTGGCTGTTGACCTGGCCGCCCACCCCCGCCTGACCACTGAAGTCGGAAGCGGGCGAAGCGAGGGCCACGGAAACGCCGTCCGGTCGAACGAGACGGGTCCACATCAAATAGGCGCGGCGCTGGCCGGATTGGGTCGCGCCCTTATATTCCCCGATCAGTCGCGACGAGCGGGGGATGAGGACACGACTACCGTCGAACGAACGAACGTCCTGGCTGACCACAGCCCTCACATAACCCGGGACGTCGGTATCGATTGCCGTTTCGAGGACCGCCGGGATCAACGTCCCCTGAACGACGGTGCTGGCCGGCGCGACCAAGTTGGTCGAACGCGCAGAACCATTGTCGCCGATGACCCCGCGGCCCGGCGAGCCACCTGCCAGCAGGGTCGGCGCGCCATCGGCGTCGCGAGCACTGTTGGGGCCGGCGGCCACTGTGGCGTTCGGCGAACTGCTGCCGTCGTAGACGAGGACCGGAACCGATTGCGGAGACATGCCCGGAACCGGAACTGCGCCGGGCATCGGATTGGCGCCCGCCATTGGCATCGGCTGCGGTGCCATCATTGGCGTTGCGCCGGGCTCGAGCGGCATGCCGATGGGGCGGCCAGGAACCGCGGTAGCGCCGGGCATCGCGGGAGCCATGGCGGTCGGCGTCGCCGTGGCGGTGGCTGGCGCTGCCGTCGGGCTCCGATGCGAGCTCAGCGACATGAAGGTTGCGACGCCGAGCACCAGCGCGATCGCGCCACCGGCGGCGAGGCCCATATTGTCCTTGCGGCTCTTCTGGCGTGCGACGATCGGATAGGCGTTCTGGCTGGCGACGACGAGCGCCTGCTCGTCGATCTCGAGCCGCGGGTCGGTTTGCGGCACGATCGCCGGAAGACTGCTGCGGACGGAATCTTCCCACGGGCCGCGGACGGCGCCGTTGCCGAGATCCTCTGTGACGACCCGTTTAGCGTCCATTGTCGGTCACCTTGTCGCTGTAGAGCGAAGTCATGTTCGCGAGCTTCACCGCGCTGGCGGCTGGCGGCGGCAGCGGCGGCGGTGCAGCTTCGCTGATCACCGGAGCTGGCACGGGCGCCTGCTGCGCGACGCGGGTATCGGCGGTAACGGGACGCGATTGCGGGATGACCTGCCGGGTCGGCCACAGGGCCGCGCTGCGCTTGCCGTAGCGGAGCACGAGATTGCTCGGCACCGGCGTCACGACGATATACTCGCCGCGAAGCTGATAGTTGACCGGGCCTTCCTGCTTGTCCTCGTTCTGGGTCAGGATCGCCGGCAGCGGCGTTTCCTTGTCCCAGGCGAGATAGACCGACGATCCGTCGTCGAAAACGCGCGCGGGAAGCAGGCCCTTGTTGCCGTTGCTCTTCCAGTCGAAGTGAAGCTTCTCGGCGACCGCCGTCGGACGCGTAGTTGCTGCAGCAACCTGCTGCGCTGCGGCCTTGGCAACCTCAGCCTTCTTCTCGTTCGGATAGCTGAACTTCATCGCGTAAACCGCGGAAGCCGACGCTTCGCCGGCCACGAGGTCGAACATGTAGGTCCGCTTGTCCGTGACGACGGTCATGTTGGTGCGGCTGTGCGGCGCGAGCGGTTTCACGAACAGCAGGCTGGCGCGGCGGTTCGGCGTGATCTGCCACTTGGAGGAATCCCCCACGGCGACGTTCTCGATCTTCTCGTCGCCCGAAAATTCGATCGTCGATTGGATGCCGGACTTGCCGACGATGCGAACGATCTGCTCCGGATCATAGGCTACGGAGCGGATGCGGCTGTCAGTGGCGGCCGAAGCAGCCGGCGAAACCAGGAGCGCAAGCGCGGCGAAACTAACCGTGCGGATCATCGAAAAATCTCTCGCGAAACATTGTTGGTGGCACCGGCGACCCGGTGATGAAGATAGCGCATCTGCCCCCGCGCATCGCTCGGACCGGGCAGCGCTGGGACGGGTGCAGAGGCCGGAAGAGCGGCAATGCGGGCCATGGCCGGCGCTGGTAGGCGGCTGCCCATGGCAGCAGCTTCGATGCTGGCGACAGTGGTGCGGACGCGGTCCGAAGCGATGTTGGCATTCGTCGCGGCGACGGCAGAGGGCGTGAGCGCCCGCTCCTGGTGAGGGACGGCGGGCGCTGCTGCATGGCCAGCCGAAGCAGCAGCGGCGAAGCGGCCCAGCTTCCAGCTCTTCGTCAGGTTGCCGGCGACCTTGAAGACCATGATCATCAGCGTGAGGTAGATGATCGAGGCGGTCAGGATGGTGACGGCCGTGCGAAGCGGGATGACGCCGTTCGCCTGATCGAGCGCAGTCACCATCGGCGAGATGGCGGCCAGCGCCCCGCTCCCCATGACCACGGTCAGCAGTGGAACGAGAGCGAACATGGCAACGCTCTTCAGCCAGCCTTCGAACAGGCCGCGCGTCCCTTCGAACAGGGCGAGCACGATGAAGACGGGGCCGATGATGAGCAGCGCCGCAAGCGCGAGCCGGCAAACAACGAGCACGCCGACCGTACCTAGCAGCATGATGAGGGCGCCGAGGGACAACAGGTTGGCGGGCGAAGCCATCGCCGGAGTTGCAGCGGCAACCGCCGGGTTCACCGGCGCGACCGAGGTTGCGGCGTCGGAAATGGCAGTGAAGAAGCCGTCGAGCTGCTGCGCGAACAGCATCGTTGCGCTGCCCTTCGAGCCGACCAGCACACTGGCGATCTCGTCCGGCGCACCGGTGGCCAGGTTCCAGACCACCGATTGATAGGCGATCCAGGAGGTGGCGAAGGTCAGCACCAGGCCAAGCGTCATCATCCGCGGCGTCAGCACCGACAGGCGGAGCGCCGAGCGGCCGGTCAGCAGGTTGAACGCCAGCAGCGCGATATAGAGCGTCAGGATAATCGTCAGCGCGGTCTGGAAACTGCCGTGCGCGCCGAACAGGCGGCCGAAGCTGACCGCCGTCGCGTCATTCGCGAGGCAATCGATCTTCGACAGCGCGTCGGCGATCCCGGCAGGCCCGTCGGCGCCAAAAGGCTCGCACACGCTCATTCGGCGGCGGCCAGCCAGTAATCGTCGCTGGCAGGCGAACCCGGCCAAGGCGTGCGGGTCAGCATCGGGTACCAGACCGCCGGATCGTCGCCCACCGCGCCGCGGATCTCGTCGAGGCGGCGCACGCTGGACTCGCGGCCCGACAGGACCGTCAGCACGTCCGGCATGCCATTGAGGTCGAGGCGGACCACGACGGAGCGGTTAGCCTGGCGGACCAGGAAGCAACGGCTGTGCGCCGGCAGGCTGCGAATGAACTCGAATTCCTGCGCGCTGAGGCCGAAGCCCTGGCAATAATGTTCTTCGCGCGCCTTGGTGTTGGGCATGAAGATCGCCGTCGCCGTCTGCTCGACGATGGCCGAGGAGATCGAGCTGTCGAGAGCGTCGGCCGCCGACTGGGTCGCGAAGCCGATCATCGCATTGCGCTTACGCAGCGTCTTCATCCAGTTGCGGATGCGTGCGGCGAACAAAGGATCGTCGAGCGCCTTCCAGGCCTCGTCGATCAGGATCATCGTCGGCGAACCGTCCAGCCGCTGCTCGATGCGGTGGAAGAGGTAGAGCAGCACCGGAGTCCGCAGGCGGCGGTCCTCCAGCAGCTCGGTCATGTCGAAGCCGAGCACGCGGTTGTTGAAGTCGAGCTCGTCCTCGCGATTGTCGAACAGCCAGGCATGCTCGCCGTCGAAAATGAACGGGTCGAGCCGCGACGGCAGATCGCCCGGTTCCGGACGGCGGCCGCCACCGAGCAGGTCGCGCATGAAGCGCAGCCGGCGCAATTCGGGACCGTGGGCGTAGATTTCGTCGATTGCCCTGGCGATGGCGCCCTCTTCCTCGCCCTTGGCTTCGAGCAGGCCGCTCAGCCAATCGCGGAGGAAGGCGCGATTGCCGGCCTCATCGGGCAGGCGAAGCGGGTTGAAGCCGGTCGGCGCCCCGCGGTTGATTCGCTCGTACCGGCCGCCGAGCGCGCGAAGGAAGATTTCCGATCCGCGGTCCTTGTCGAACAGGATCGTGCGCGGCGAGAACTTCTGCGCCTGGGCGGCGAGGAAGTTGAGCACCACGGTCTTGCCCGAACCCGAGGGGCCGATGATCGTGAAATTGCCGAGGTCGCCTTCGTGGAAATTGAAGAAGTACGGCGTCGAGCTGGTCGTCTCGAACGTCGTGACCGCATCGCCCCAGTGGTTGCCGCGGGCGCGACCCATGGGGAAGCCATGCAGCGAGATGAAGCCGGCCGCATTCGAACTCGAGATCAGGGCACGGCGGACGACATATTGCTCGTTACCTGGGAACTGGCCCCAGAACGCCGGCTCCAGATTGACGTCCTCGCGGACGGCGACGGCGCCGATATCCGCCAGCGCCGCAGCGGCATCGGCCGTCGCGGTCTCGAGCGTTTCGAGCGTCGGGCTGCGAACCAGCAGGCTCAAGTGGTGATCGCCGAAGGTCAGCTGACCCGCGCCGACCGCGTCGCGGGCGGCAAGCATTTCGGCGCGCTCGGTCGCCGCGCCTTCGTCCGCGCTGCGCAGGCGGCGAAGCGACAGGTCGATCCGCTCGCGCGCGGTCTGACGCTCGATCGGTGCGAAGCTTTCGGTGATGACCAGTTCGTGCGGGACACGCAGCAGCGAGTCCAGCAGGCCGGCGCGGCTCGAATCCGGATATTCCTTGATACCAAGGATGCTGGCGAAGCCGCGGCGGGCAGGCCCCCTTACCTCGATCGCGTCGAGACCGAAGCTGACGCGCGCATACGGGATGTGCTGGCCGAGGTCCTGTTCCGGACGCGGCATCAGCACCGGCCGCATCTCGCCATTGTAGAGCGCCGACAGCAGCTCGAGCGGTTCCGAATAGATGCCCGTCTCGGTCTCGTACGTGCCGAGGACGCGGACGCCATAAGACTGCAGCGCGGCACTGAGCGCAGCCGTCGTCGAATCCAGTTCGAGCGCCTCGGCGCCGGTCAGGTGCTCGGCGGCGGCCTGCTTGCTGCCAAGCCGGCTAAGCCGCTCCGGAAGGCCGGCCTTGCCGCGCGGGGGGCGGATGACGATGGTCAGAAACTGCTCGTTGAGGAACAGGCGCTCCTGATTGAGCTGGTCCTTCCAGCGGCGATCCAGATCGGCCGAAAAAGCATCGGGGGTACGGGCGCCGAGATCCACCTCGACCCGGCGGCGGATCAGATGGTGATAGAGGACGGCCTTGGAATTGAGCGCGCTGCGCAGCACGACATCGCGCACGGCGAGGAGGTGGTTGAGGACCTCGTCATCCTCAGTCTCGAACGGGAAGCCGGCGAGGCGCATGCAGCGCATCAGGGAGCCATCGCGCAGGCGCAGCGTCGAAGCGTCGATGTGCCGCGCGTAAGGCAAGCGGTCGCCGCCGCGGGCTTCGCGCTTGTTCCAGGCTGCAGGTCCCAACCATTTGGTCATGGGGTGAGCGTCTTCCTTCTCAAGGCGCGTAGCTGTTGCAGCCCCACCGCTTCCAATTGCGGGTGCGGGGGCAACGGCTGACCTTGGTGATCCACAAGTCGAAAATCCGCGGTTCGCGGAGGCAGGCGAAATAGCCGATCACGTGAACGGCGAGCGCCACCGGCAGCGCGAGCAAGCTGCGGGTGATGAGAAACGCTTCCGTCGTCACCGCGGCATTGATGATGAAATAGCTGTAGGTCACGCCCGCGAACATCTGCGGCCGGGTCAGGGCACGAAAGACGGGGGCGCGGGAGATGGCCATGCCGCGCCTAACCCGCCGACGCCGCCTGGATGCCGCTGACGATCGCGCCGGCGCCAAACAGGATGAAACAGCCGATGATGACCGTCGCGCCGAAGCGCCAGTTCATGCGGCCGGTGAGCATCATGAAGCCGACCATGGCGACCGCGATGACGGCGACGGCGGTGGCGACGTTGCCGAGCAACGTCCCCTGCAGCCACATCAAAGCGTTGACGATCGGCCCCGACCCCTGCGGGTCCTGAGCGGCGGCAAGCGCTGGTGCGCTGGTCAGAATCATCGGGAAAGCGGCGAGACCGCGGACGGATTTCATTGATTGGCTCCGGAGCTGGCTGCGATGCGACGCACGATCGACGACACGTAATTCTGGGTTTCGGCGATTGCGGGAATACCCCCAGCGCTGCGGACACGGCCGGGCCCGGCGTTATACGCCGCGAGTGCCTTTTCCACATTTCCGTCAAATTGATCAAGGAGTTGGCGAAGATATCGCGCCCCGCCGTGGAGATTTGCGACGGGGTCTGCAGGATTGACGCCGAGGTAGCGGGCGGTTGCCGGCATCAGCTGCGCGAGACCCATCGCGCCCTTCGGGGACAGCGCTTGCGGGTTCCACCGGCTCTCCTGCCAGACGAGAGCGGACAGCAGGGTCGGGCTGATGTTGTTCGCGGCTGCGGCCTGCATCAGGGCGCCGGCAAACTGCGAGGGAACCGGAGCCGGGGCGACCGCCGTGAAGGCAAAGGCCGGCACGACCGGCGTGCCGCTCTCGTCGACTACCTTGTCCGATGCCGGGGTGACGACCTCAAAACTGGAAGCACCGGCGCCATTGCGCACGGACACGGTGCCATCGTCGCCGATCTCCATGACCTGCGCGGAAGCCGGACACGCGCCAAGGACCGCCGCAACGCCAAAGGCGCCCGCAAGCAGATGCCGGCGGCATCCCGCAAAACAAACGGCTGCAGTACGCAGCGAAAAACCAGTCAACAAAATCCGCCACCCCCCAAGGTGCTGTCAGCTATTTTGCACAGCCACGACCATCGGGCGAGATAGTTAATAATTGTTTACGGTAGGATGTGGTTGGGTGGGGATTCTCAGAGGCGATGGCTGTCGGATGGCTGGGAACTCACTACTCACGCAGACGACGACCCGTTGAACTAAAAGTAAATGACCGATCAGCTGGCGACGCGGAATTCGCTGTTGATAGAGGACGCGCAATGCACTTTGTTGGTCGCAGCCCACTGGAGGAGCGAAAAGATCGCCCAGGGACGGGTCCAATAAATCGCGCCCGGACGATCGACAAAGCGCTTCCAGATCAGGGCAACTTCGGAAGGCCGAAGGCCAAGACGTTCACACTGCGTCGTGTCCAGCAATCGGCTCTCGACCAGTCCCCTCAACGGACCGCGCATCCAGCTGTCCATCGGAAACTCGAAGCCGCGCTTCGGCCGATCGAAGAAACCGTCGGGAAGCGCGGCCGTGCTCTGGCGACGCAAGAGTTGCTTCTTGCCAATCGGGAGATAACGCTGAGCGTCGTCGAGGCCAGCGAGCCCATCGGAAAGAACTGTATCGACGAAGGGCACCCTCACCTCGAGCGAGTGAGCCATGCTGACCGCGTCCATATCCCTCAGCAACCGGCCGCCGAGGAACATCTCCGATTCCAATGCCGTCACCGCCCGGAGCGTCGACAGTGGAGCAATTTCGTTTGCAATCTCGGCCGACCGGTCTGTGTCCAAACCCCAGTTCGACATGTTGCCATGCCCATCAACGAGCCGGCGAAGAGTGTCCGCGCTGAACAAGGCGTATTGGGTTTGGTACATGTGCTGGAGTGACCCGAATGCGCGGCCGAGCTGACCCGCCTTCGACGGTGGATTCAGTCGCTCGAGCGTATGCCCCGCGACCTTTGCCGCGAGCCGGCTCCCCGGAACGTTCATCATCGAGCGCGCGCTGAGCGCGCGCCGGAATGAACTATAACCGCCGGCCGCCTCGTCCCCGCCGGCGCCCGATAACGCGACCTTGAAGCCCAGACGCGCAGCCTCACGGCTCACGAACCAACTGTTTACGCCATCGAAACTGGGTTGATCGAGCCCCGCGACGGCCTGTTCGAGGTCGTGCAGAATGCCCTCGGCTGAGAGCTCGATGACATGGTGATCCGTGCCGATCGCGTTTGCGGCCTCGGCGGCGAACCGGCTTTCGTCGGCCTCGGCATCGTCGAATGCCACCGATAGGGTTTGCAAGCCCGCCCCCTCACGGGCCGCAGCGGCCGCGATTGCGGTGGAATCGACCCCTCCTGAAAGGAAGACGACTTTCGGCACATCGGCGGTGAGGTGCACGGCCACGGTGTCGCCGATCAGGCGATCGGCATCGGTCAGATCGATCGCTGATCTTGGCTGCAAGCTCGACCCGATATCCCAAAACCGCTGAAAACGGGGCTTCGCGAAACCCTCTTCCAGCACGGCGTAGGTGCCTCGTGGAACTTCCTCGATCTCGGTCCAGATCGTTCGCGGGCCAGGCATGAACCCGTTCCAAAGGTACTGAGAAACCCGGCCAGGATCGGTGGTTGCAGATGCAAAGCCAGCTTCAACCAAGGCGCGTCCCTCAGACGCGAAGGCCAAAGCCGGACGTCCGCCGGCTCCATCGAATGACGTCCAGTATAGCGGTTTGATGCCGTATCCATCGCGGGCCATCACAGCCTGCCGTTTCCGCTGATCCACGAGGACGATAGCGAACATTCCCCGCAGGCGGGCGAACAGGCTCACGCCCCAATGGTCATAACCGTTGAGAATGACCTCCGAATCGCCATTCGTACGAAAGGATACGCCCGCGGCCTGAAGCTCAGCCCGAAGCTCACGGAAATTATAAATTTCACCATTGAAGACGAGCGTCGTTCCGGTCGCTTCGCTGACCATCGGCTGGCCCGCAACGGTGCGCAAATCGATGATGGCAAGGCGTCGAAAACATAGCGTGGCGCCAAAGTTTTCGCCGATCCGCCAAGTCCAGGTTCCGTCGTCGTCCGGGCCCCGATGGCGCAAATTTTCGCTCATCGCTTGGCAGGCAGTCACATCCTGCGATCGGAGCGAGCCGATAGCTCCTGCGACGCCGCACATTAGGCGATCGCCCTCTTCACTGGCTTGCGGCGCGCTTGCGGCGCGCCCACACATCCTCGGCAGCCTCGTCGAACAACTGCGTCGTCCTGCCGCGACCTTTGATCAACATTGAACGGTGATAGCGCCGCAAATACGTCCGGAACGCCGGGTCGTCGTATCGGGGCAGCCGCTTTAGCCACGCCCGGGCGTAACCATAAAGTGTGCCGACACTGCCGAGTACCGCCGGCTTATGGCCAACTCGGTACGCCGCCGAAGCCAGGACGAACATCGGGCTCGCACCAAGAAACCAGTAACCCTCTCCAAGGCGCTTGCGGCCCGTCATGATGCCTTTGTCGCTGGACCCCATCGGGCGCAGGTGGATGAAGCGCAGGTCGGGTTCCTCGATCGACTTCGACCGCCACCCGAGCATTCTACCCCGATAGCAATCGATGCCATCCCAGATGAGTCCTTTTACCAGTCCGCCGATGTCATCGAGAAAAGCGCGGCGATACAACTTGGTCATCCCCGCTGAAACGTCGTCCCCAATACGCTCGCTTTTCAGCTCGCCGGAAACGCCGCTACGGAAATAAGGTTTGCCCGAGACCGAGCCCAATCGCTCATCAGCCGCCATCTTCTGCAAGAGGATTTCGAAATATTTCGGGGGCAGGATAAGATCCACATCGAGCTTGCAGACGAATTCCACCGGATCGTCCGCCACTAATTCCAACCCATAATTGAAGACTTCGACGACCCCGCCACCAAGTGCGCGACGACCTCTGTCGGGCCGGCTGTGCAGTTCAATAAACTTATGCTTGGACGAATAGGCTTTGACGATCTTGGCCGTGTCGTCGGTCGACCCATCGTCGATGATCAACCAGCGAGCAGGAAGCTTCGTCTGGGCCAGGACGGAATCGATCGTATCGGAAATATACTCGGCTTCGTTCCGAGCAGGGCTGATCAAGCAATACTCGCCGGCAGTGCGACCCGGATTTCGTCGCGAAGATGTAGAAGATTTTGGGCGCGCCATGACGTTTGACTGTCGGTTAGCAGGGGGTCTGCGAGGTTCACAAGGGCCGGGCACATAACGTCCCCGATTGAGGCATCGCTAACCGCAGGGCGTTTCAAAAGGGTTCACTCACGCAGAGATCGGTGCTCCCCCTCTCGAAATGGACACGGTCACATGCGATACGTGTGCGATGATGATCCTCCCGTGGGCCTGGAATGCGAGCAAACAGGCGGATCCCAGCCTGAAGCTACGCGCGAAATTCGTTCTGGCGGCCATGCGCACGCCCAGCGTGAGCCGCCGCCTAGCTTCTGCCGAACGAGCCTCGCCGCTCGGCGATCTGTTGACCGAGCGGCCCGAGACAATCGGAAACCTTCTGTGGCCATACCAGTGCGCGGCCTGGAATGCTGAACAACGCTTCGACCGGATTACCGAGCATGTGGAGGCGGTTCGCAAAATTCCTGGGCTCGACCTCGCCCCCGACGAGAAGCTCTTACTTCTGGATTTGTCGTCGATCAGCCCGGACGTCTCACTGATACTCGATCGTCCTGCTTGGCTGGAACGCGAAGGTCATCTGACCCTTAGTCTGTTCAAGGGCGATTTCCGCGCTTTCACGGTGTCATTTAGCCTTTCGGCGACGCCCGAGCTCGAACTCTTCATTGGCGGGCTTCAAGGTCGGCAGTCTGAAGACATTCTCACCTTGTATCGTGATCTGACCAAGGATTTCGCCGGTATGCGTCCTCGCGACTTCCTGCTGGAAGCGCTTCGCCTGTTCGCGCTGAAGATCGGTGTGAAGCACATCTATGGTGTCGCCGACGATCAAAAAATCTCGCGCCACAAATATTTTGCGGGAAAGGAAACGGGTGGCTTCGGCTACGATGAAGTCTGGCTCGAGCGCGGTGGAGAGCGCGTCGCTGCCAGCCACTTCGAATTACCGTTGGAAGGTTCGAGACGTCCGCTTGAGGAAATTTCGAGCAAGAAGCGGTCAATGTACCGTAAGCGCTACGCGATGCTGGACGAGATCGAGACACGGATGCCGTCCGACCTGACCCAAGCACAGCGCAAGCGGTTCGACGCGCAATGAATCCATTTACCCGGCCATTGCTGACGAGCATCAAGGCGTATCAATACCATCGAGCTCGGGGCGGTGCTTGGCACGCGCTCCAGCGCAAGATCGCGCGCATGCGCCATCTGTTCTGGAGTGTGGTCACCCAGTCGGACATCGGCCTGGAAGCTCGGTTGGGCAAAGGCCTGCTGCTTCCCCATCCCAACGGCGTCGTAATCCACGAAGATGCGCAGGTCGGGGAAGACTGCATGATCATGCAACAGGTGACGATCGGGATGATCGGCGCGGGCGAAGTCCCGACGGTCGGCAACCGCGTCTACATCGGCGCCGGGGCAAAAATCCTCGGCAAGCTTTCCGTTGGCGACGGCGCACGGATCGGCGCGAACGCCGTCGTGATGTCCGACGTGCCGGCCGGCAGCACCGCAGTCGGCATACCCGCCCGTATCGTTGATCGGAATCGCAGACAGCCCAGGATCAACCGCGCCTAAACTTAAATCCGACCTTCCGCCGCGAGCCTCCGGACCTGATCGCCAATGCCACGCGCCCACACTGACCAGTTCAGCCGGTTGTCGTACTCTGCCCGAGCGGATCTCCGGAGTGCCGCGTAGCGCGAGCGACCCTTCCAGAGGGTCTCGATCGCAGACGCGAAATCCGCGGTCGACGCGTGTTCCGGCAGGACAATCCCATTGGCCCCATCATGAACGACGTCGGCCACCCCGCCAACGCCCCGGGTCAGGGCTGGTGTTCCGTAGGCATTGGCTTCGGCGAAGACCATCGGCGTGCAATCACGACGGGTTGGAAGAAAGAGCAATTCTGCATCGCGCATCAGGCCGCGGAGCCGCATCGCGTGCTCAGGATCGGCCTTGCTCAAATATCCGTGATACTGAAACTCGGCAGGAAAGACTTGGCCGTCGGGCGGGGGAGCGCCGACCGCGTCGACCCGAACCTTCATGCCCTTGGCCGAGAGCAGTCTCGCGGCCTCACAGACGATATCGCCGCCCTTCCGCTCCCACTCGCCGCCAATGAACATCAGTCGGCACTCTTCTTGCGCGAAAGGTTCCTCTCGCACTTCGGAAGCAGGCACGGTTTCGAAATTGCACCCCCAGGAAATAACCGACACGTCATCCGGCGACGCGCCGTAGTGCTGAATGGCGGAGTTGGCGGCCCAGTGCGACGAAAAGCTGGAGTGCACTGAGCGGCGGATGCTGTTTGCTTCATCTTCTTCGGCCCGGGCGGCAGCGCCGCTTCCCAGCGACCAAAAGACCTCATGCTCGGTTCGCATCAGGTCGTACGTTGAGTCCGAAACGTTGATGACCGGCACCCGAGCCGCCAATTGCCCCACAAGAGCCGAGTTGACGACGGCGATCACGACTACACGCTTGTTTCGCCAGCGCTTCGCAAGGCGCGCAGCGAACAACCGATTCAGCGGCCGCCAATAGTAGGGATCGATCCGTCCCTTGCTCAGCTTCAGCAGAACGCGCTGAAGCGGCTCGAACCAGAACGCCCGCGAAGCGCGGACGATCTCGATTTGAGGGAACTCCGCCTGGAGCGCCTTCGCCATATAGAAAATGCTGCCCGAGAAGGAATGGACATCGAGCGGATCACTGCTCGATATCAACACGACGTGAAGCGGGCACTCGGACATGCTCACACTCTGATCCGCAACCATCAACTTCCCTGCATCACAAAACAAAACGGCTTCAGCGACGTGCCTCATAGCGGCGAGAAACCGTTTCGACGCAACTCGCTTTTTCAAGGGAGTATGAAGTCGGGACGCCGGTAGCGATTCACGGTTCCTTGACGAGCCCTCGGTACGAGAGGTTCGATGGACCAACGTCGGCATTATCTGACCTTGGACGCGCTTCGTGGCGTCGCAGCCTTTGCAGTGATGATTTATCATCAGCAGCATGCGGCCGTGATGGGTCACGGCTATTTGGCGGTCGATTTCTTCTTCATCCTCAGCGGCTTCGTGATCGCGAAGGCTTACGAACGCAAGTTGCTCGAAACCATGAGCTTTCGCGATTTCGCGATCGTCCGGTTTGCACGCCTGTACCCGCTTTTGATTGCCGCAACCTTGTTAGCGACAACGTATATAGTGATGACGAGCCTGCGAAGCGGCGGAGATCTTCGAGCAATTTGGCTTCTTCCCGCTGCGCTTCTGGCCTTGCCCGATCCTACCGCGACCTTTGCGCCCGACCCATTCCCGCTGCTACCAGTTGTCTGGTCGCTGTTTTTCGAGATCTTCGCGAACTTGCTCTACGGGCTCCGGCCCGCCTGGCTTTCGACATCCAGACTGATGGCCGTCCTCCTAGTCAGCGCCGTCACGCTGATTTTCGCGCTTAACGAGCACGGAAACGGAGAGCTCGGAAACACGTACGCGACTCTCTGGGCGGGCATTCCCCGCGTCACGCTCTCATTCTTCGGCGGGGTCGCGCTGTTCCGGCTTCATGCCAAAGGCATGCTCCCCACGCCCGAGGTATCGCCGCTGTTCTTGGCGGTCGTGCTTCTGGCAACGCTGGCGATGCCACATGACGCGCCATGGCTCTACGACGCGCTCTGCATCTTCCTTGTATTTCCGCTGATCCTCGTCGCGGCGATCAGTAACGAACCGACGACAAGGTGGAGCGAGGCAGCTCGATTCTCGGCAAACGCTTCGTACCCGTTATATCTCTTGCACCTGCCATTGATGCTGTGGATCGGTTTTGTACTCGCTTACTTCGGTTTGTCGCCGACGGCCCAGCACCTGATTGAACTCGGCGCTGTGCCGGCGCTGTCTTACGCCGCCTTCGTGACGTTCGACCGCCCGGTCCAAAAAACGCTCAAAAAACTATTGGCAAAAGATGCCTTACAGTTTCGAAGTCTCCCGGAAGCTCCCGCACTTTAATTAGCACCTACGACTCTACCAATGGGCGGCCGCATCCGCCGTCTTCAAGATATTGTTGGCGCGCACGCAAGCAATCAGGTTTAGCGCAGTAGCCGCCGCAGCGATGGGGAACCGCCGCAATTTACCGCTGAAATTTTGCCCCTTCAGTGCGTCCATTCGCCACCACATGAAGTGCTGAGGGACGACCCAAACGCCGCCCTGTCTTACCTTTTCATCGATGATTTTGGAAAGCCAGTCTCCGGCCACTTCATTCTGCTCGCGAACAAAGGCGCCCGCATGACGTCGCTGGCCTTCACGCCACAATATGCTGAATAGCCAGGAGTTAATCACACTCCCGACAATGATGCGCGCTTCATGAGCGACAAAGCCGCCGACCGAGCGGTGGGTTCGATAGAAGTGCCGCGCATGTGGCACCCAAGCAATACGATCGAGATCCGTCGGCTCCGTAAATCCCGTGGTCGTTACCATGGCCGCGAGATAGCCATCCTCCACCGGCAATTCAGGGGGAAGCCAGATCATCCGCAACGATGCGCTGCGAGCGCAATAAAGTTGGCCGCACAACATCCCGATCAAAGACTTTTGGCTGGAGGCTGCAAGCGATCCTCGATCTGCTATCGAGAGCGTTTCGTCGTTCCGTGAGAACGACTTCACCGGGGTGTCAGTGGCTACCTGCGCGTGATCATTCGAGGATAGCGCGTCCAGGAGATGCTCAAGGACCTCGTCTCCATCGAAGACGATGTCTGCGTCCATCAAGATAAGATAGTCGGCGGCCGGGTCGGATAGTTCGTGGACATACGCGTTCCAGGTCCGGCTTTTACCCGGTTCCTTAAGGTCAATCACCCGGTAATGTACGGATCCTGCATCTGACGGATGGTACCCACGCGCAATTTCGACGGTTCGGTCGCGGCAGCCATTCGCCAAGCAAAGCACCTCAATCGCTCGAATTCCGAATGCTTCAGGGCGGATCAGCAGCGTTTGTCGAAATAACGACTTTAAGGTCGATTCGATGTTCCCCTCTTCATCGTGCGCGAATATGCCAATTGAGAGCCGCATTGCCTGACACTTGGTCCGCGGGCGCAACACCGTCAATCTAGTACCATCTTCGCACAATGATCGGAGCAGAGCTTCCGCGACGTGATGTGCAAACTACAAGCAGCACCCATATAGCGCCGAGGCCTCAGGCCGGAAAATGCGCTCGAACGAGGAAATACTAAGCGTGAATTCGAAAGTGATCCGACCAGTCATTCTTTGTGGAGGCGCCGGCACACGCTTGTGGCCAGTCTCAAGGCAGACGTTCCCGAAGCAGCTGTTGCCCGTTACGGGCGAGCACACATTGCTTCAGCAAACCGCTGAACGCCTGGCCGGCGATGTTTTTGCACCGGCAATCATTGTGAGCGGTGAAGATCAACGCTTTTTCATCAAGAAGCAGTTGGAAGACATTCGGGCAGCGTTCGATGCGATCCTGCTTGAGCCAGTTGGTCGCAATACGTCGGCGGCAGCGGCGCTTGCGGCAGCATGGCTGATGGCCAAGGGCGAAGACGACCTGTTGCTTCTCATGCCTTCGGATCATGTGATCACGGACCGTCCGGCATTTTTGAGGGCTCTTGAGGCCGGCCGACCTTACGCCGAAGACGGTGCGATTATTACGTTCGGCGCAGCACCCACGGAGGCGAACACCCAATACGGTTACATCGAGGCCGACACATCGGCTAATGACACTCGTGCGGTTCTGTCCATCGCCCGGTTCGTCGAAAAACCGGATGCGGCAGCCGCTTCGGCCTATTTCGCCTCAGGGCGCTTTTTCTGGAATTCCGGCATCTTCTTGGCGAAAGCCAGCGCGCTGCTCGGTGAAATGCGCACCCATCTGCCGGATAGCCTGGCGATGATTGAGCAAGCGATCGCCAGCGCGGAGCTCGACATGCCTTTCGTTCGTCCGGAGCCCACAGCCTTCGCCCGAGCTGAAAACATCTCCATTGACCATGCGATCATGGAAAAGACATCGCGCGGCATGGTCGTGCCCGTTCACATGGGTTGGTCCGACGTCGGGTCGTGGGACGCCGTCTGGAAGCTCGGCGCGAAAGATGGTGCGAACAACGTTGTTCAAGGCGATATCGTTGCCCTCGACAGCCATAACTCGCTCCTTCGAAACGAAGGCGGCGGAACGATCGCCGTGGCGGGCCTGAACGACATGGCCGTCGTCGCCGTTCGAGATTCAGTGATGATCGCGCCACTTGACCGGATGGCGAACCTGAAGGCGTTGGTGGACAAAGTTGGTGCCGCGAACAGCGACCGGGTCACGACGCCCGCCAAGGTCTTTCGGCCATGGGGCTCGTATGAATCGATCGCCAGCGGTCCTGGCTTCCAAGTGAAAAGCATCATTGTCGACCCAGGCGAAAAGCTTTCCCTCCAGCTTCATCACCAGCGGTCCGAGCATTGGGTAGTTGTGCGAGGCCGTGCGGAGGTGACCGTAGGTGAGCGTGTGTCGACCCTAGAGGCGAACCAGTCCGTTTACATCCCGGTCGAGACCAAGCACCGGCTCGTAAATCCGGGGAGTGAGCCCCTGGAATTGATCGAGGTTCAATGTGGCGGCTATCTCGGCGAGGACGATATTGTGAGGTTCGAAGATATTTACGGACGTGCGCATTAGTGGGCGAGGCGTCGCATTGCCGCGCCGGACCGTTACTCTTTACCTGGCGCTGTTATCGCAGCATTTCTAACCTGATCCCGCACTCCACTGTCCAATGCCAGATTGCTTGATGGCCAAGGTAGTGAGTAGTAGCGCTGGCTCGATGCGCAAGAAGATCAAGACGATGGTCAATGTGCTTGGCTACAATCTCGCCAAGCAGGCGCCATTAGAGCGGCAGCATCGCCTCTTCGAGCTAGTCCACCCTTGGCGCACCGAGCATGAGTTGATCCGCGTCGGAGGCGATGGCGACGGCGGCTACCTGCTTCCCGATGATCTTGATGGGATCACTGCCTGCTTCTCGCCGGGCGTTAGCGATCAGGCAAGCTTCGAAGAGGACATGCTCGCCCGCGGCGTTCGTTGCTTCCAAGTCGACGCTTCGGTTGAACGCTCCCCGGTTCAGGAACATCCGCTGGTCCAGTTCGAGCGTAAATTCCTTGGCCCGGTAACCGAAGGCCACTTCATAAGCCTAGCCGATTGGGTTGACGACAAGAAGGTCGATGGCGACCTTTTACTTCAGATGGACATTGAAGGTGCTGAGTGGCTGACTTTGGCTGCCACGCCGGATGAGACGCTGAAGCGCTTCCGCATCGTCTGCATCGAGTTTCACCGTCTTGAGCACCTGTTCGATCAATTTGCCTTCGACGTGATGGAAGGCGTCATGAAGAAGCTTGGCGAGTTGTTCTATGTCGTCCACATCCACGCCAACAACTGGTGCGATTCATTCGGCATTGGTGAGCTTTACAGGATACCTGGGGTGATGGAGTACACGTTCATTCGTAAGGATCGGGTCAGGCAACGACCTGGCGTCGTTTATGACTTTCCGCATAGGTTGGACCGAGATTGCCATCCCAGTTTTCCGCCCGTGAAAATTCACAAGTCGATCCTTGGCTTATGATACCGAAGATTCTCCACTACTGCTTCGGCATGGCACCAGACTTCGGTGGTAAGCCGTGGAGCCTTATCCATTATGTTGGCGTCCGGAGTGCAATCCGGCACATCAAGCCGAACGAAGTGCGGTTTTATTACGAGTACGAGCCGACCGGCCCTTGGTGGGAGTTAACCAAACCCATCGTCACGCCGATCAAGATCGATGCGCCGCGCGAGATATTCGGACGGCCGGTCACCCATCCCGCGCATCGTGCCGGTGTCGTGCGTCTTCAGAAGCTCATCGAGCATGGCGGCATCTATCTGGATGCGGACGTTGTCGTACATCGGAGCTTTGACGATCTTCTCAGCAACTCGGCTGTGCTAGGCCGGGAAGGAGAGGATGGCACGTCATCGGCCGACGCCATAATCCTTGCCGAACCACAAGCACCTTTCCTTCTACGGTGGATCGACGAATATCGATCCTTTCGCGGCGACGAGGGTTATTGGTCTGAGCACGCAGTTCAGGTGCCAGCGCAGCTCGCCAAGCAATTTCCCGACGAAATCACCATGCTTTCGCCGACAGCGTTCTTTTATCCCCTGTGGTCGCCGGAGCACATCGAGTGGATATTTAATTCTAATAAGCCGATCCCGAGCGAAGCCGAGGCATACTGCAACCATCTGTGGGAGTCGTTTGCCTGGAAGAAATATCTCGATCACCTCACACCGGGGCAGGTGCGGGCCCGCGACACGAATTTCCACCGCTGGGCCAAGCCATACGTTGACGGTTTACCAGATGGTCTCGGAGACGCCCCCTTGAGCCTCAAATTGAGAAAAGCCGCCCGAGCGGTCAAGCGGGCAATGACAGGAACAGCTTAGTCTAGGATCCCACTCCTTTTCAGCCCGACACCGCACCGAGCGCGGCTTATCGTGAGGATCACTGGCACTAGCGTCGGAGCTGCAGTTCACGCGATTTAGTTTATCCCGTGACCAGCGAAAGTCTCCGAGTGCAGGGTCCGCTGATAAATATGGGGCGGGCCCCGAACTAACCTCAGTCGACCTCATCAAGAAACGCGAGGGAGGCCGGTGCGCGGCCTCCCCCTTTGCATTCACGCAATTTGAGCCAGAACGTTGTGCTTGCGCTTGTTGGAGCGCCGCATGGCCAGGCCCATCCCGCCGAAGCCGACAAGCATCATCGCCCAGGTTGCCGGTTCCGGAACCGCCGCCACGTTGATGGCGTCGAGGAAAACACCCTCGTTGGTGGAACCTGCGGTGTTCACGAACCTTAAGTTGGTCGTGGTGCCCGTCGCCAAGAAATCTCCGGAAAAAGCGGTCCACGCCAGGTCGCTGTTGCTGCCGCCCGTGTGCGTGACGGATCCGAAAAAGATATTGTTGATAAAGATATCCGCACTTGCCGAGGTCAGGCCCGCGAACAGGTTGTGCGAATACATGAAGCTAAGCGTGTACCACTGGTTCGCAACCGTGGTGAGGTTCTGCGAGATCGAGCCAGTGCCGCCTTCGCCGACCAGATCAAGATATTGGGTCCCCTCGTAGGCGAGATTGGTGTTCGGGGGATTGCTCGAAAAGGTCCCGTTCACCACGTTGACGTTGGGTGTTGCCGTCCAACCTGGGATATTTGTCGGCGGCGACGTGATGCAGCATGAATTATTGACCTTGGGATCTTCAAACCCGCCGTTCGTCACAATCTGGGCGTGGGCGGCAGTCGAGCTCCCTGCGAACAGCAATGCCGCTATCGTCATTTTCTTCAACATCGTCTTCCTCCTGTCATTAATCTGCGGTGTTCAGTCAGCCAGCACTCAGCGGGTCGTCACATGATTGTGTCTGCTGGTGCGGCTCGTCGCGCGGTTGTCGTTGGCGTGGCGAACTCCGTTGCGTGGACGCGCGGGTGAGACCTGCGTCGGAGCTTGACCAGCCGAGAAACTTGGTGGCTTCAGCCCGGTAATCAGCGTGGCAAGTACGGGGATGCGCCGCACGGCGAGATGGAGCAGGATAGGAACGACGATCCCAATTGCGAGCAGCAGCGTGAACTCAATGCCGGTCGGCAGATGGGCATACCGTTCGAGCGTCTCACGAGCGCTCGCGGAAGCGATCGAGTGCCAGAGGTAGATCGTATAACTGTATGCACCGATCGTCTCGAACAGCGCGAAGCGCGGGCAGGTCGCGAAGAGCACGTAGGCCGCGGCGCAACCGCAAAGGGCAGCGGCAAGTGACGTACGGGGTACGTCCGTCGCGCCAAGTAAGGGGGCGGCTTGCTGCAACAGCAAACCAACCGAGACGAACCAAATACCGACGCGGATCTGCCGCTTTTCGAGAAGCGAAGATTCCTCGCGCAGCAGCATTCCGAACAGGAAAAGAGGCGCAAGATAGACGACGCCGTTGAGACTGAGCGTGTTCGGAAAAGGCAGCGGTTGCGAAACTGCTAAGGTCGTTATCGCCACGACGACCAGGCCCTTGGAACTGAGGCGCCCATAGGCATCGCACAGGGCAACCAGGACAAAGATGATCAGCAGGGATTGGAGGAACCAGAGGTGCTGATAATGCGAGGTTAGCGCGGTCAGCAGACTGGTCTTAGCGCCATAAGCCGCGAAACGCAGAGCGACCATCACCGCAGTCACGAAGATCAGCGGGATAGCGAGCCGAGTGAACTTGCTCGTCATGAAACGCATCAGGGAGCCGGCGTCGACGCGGCGACGAGCGTAAACGTAGCCAGCGATCACTGCGAAAATGGGCATTCGCAGGAAGTCCAAGCCGTTCATCGCGTGATGCCACAACGAGCTGTCCGGCAGACGCATGCCGGACCCGGAAGTCGGCCCGATCACATGGTAAGCAACCAAGGCGACGCACGCGAGACCGCGTACAGTAGTGATCTCAGGACGAACAACAGGGGAGCGGTTCACGAGAACCTCCGCGCAGTTACCGATTGTAATGAGAGGGAGGAGCGCGGAGGCCCCTCCCAGTATGGTTAAGCCAACTGAGTGAGCTTCACCGGTCGGCGCTGACGGCGCATCGAAGCCCCGATGCCACCGAAACCGAGCAACATCATCGCCCACGTTGCAGGTTCCGGAACACCGCTTCCCAATTGCACGAAATAGGTCAGCGTGTGGGTGCCGCCGGCGTTGGTTCCTACTAGGTTGACCTGATAGGTATCATTGACGTTGGCATTGAAGCCAAGATTTCCAAATAGTGCCTGATTTGTGGGAGTGCTGCCGTTGAGGAAGCCGAAGCTGAGACGCTGACTATCCTGGTACAGCGAGTTGCCTAAGGTCCCGACGAAGGGCACATTGAAAGATGCCGTTTGACCAGTCATCAAATTGATGAGCTGCACCATCCCGGTCTGCATGTTGGCAAATGCATAATCGATACTCACATTGGAGCCGAGAGCAAAGAAGTAAGTTCCCGTTGAGTTCGAAGGTGAAGCTGGCTGTTGGTAAATATGGGCCCGACCAGCTAACTGACTTGTCGGGTCAGTCGTAGTTAAAACGGCCGAATTGGCTGGAATGTAGTCGTTACCCGAACCGTAATTGAAAGATATGCTCGGGTTACTGTTGTATGTTACGGTATCAGCAGCAAAGGCTGGTGATCCGAAAGTAATAGTTGCAAGCAGAGCAAATCCTAAAATAGACTTACGCATCTTTGTTACTCCTTCTTTGTGTCATAGCGCTGTTTTGAAAAGAGGTGAGGTGCGGGACCTGTTGGATGTAGCGACGGGCGGTCGCGCCAATGCCCGCGAAGCCGAGCAACATCATTCCCCAGGTTCCCGGCTCCGGAACTGCAGGCGGCTTTGGCGGAGTCGTGAAGCTGATGAAATTGCCCGTCCCGGACGAACCGAGCCGCGAAACGACGTCCTGGTAGCGGACGTGGAAATTACTCAGCTGGAGCGAGGTGGGCGCGGGCCCCGAAAAAAGGAGCGAGAAGGTGCCCGTCCCCGGGTTGGCGCCAACGACGTTGCTGACCCCGCCTGGGCCTGAGCACCCCTGCCCCTTGTCGCCGCTAAGGCAGACGTCCACGGCCTTGACGCCATTGGGATAATTTCCGTCGACCGTGAGGCCGGTGAATGTGCCCTGCGCGGTGCCGCCGATCGCGTCTGGCAGCGTGTCGAATGCGAAGCCGGAAACACGCGAGCTGACCGACGAATTGTTCAGCAGTGAATAGCTGAAGTAATAATATGACCCGCTGTAACCCAAGAAATTGAGCGTCAATTGCGCGGTCAGTCCGGAAACCGCCGTCTTATTCACGCTTCCATCGAAGTTCACGATAATCGTGCCGTTCGATGGCGAACTGGTGCCCTGGTAAACAGCCGGGCTGGTGATGGCTGCGGTCCCGCTCCCTGTCGGGACGAACGCAGCCTGAGCCTGGCTTGAGGCGCAAACCACCGCGATGGCTGAGACAATCGGGAACGCTGACTTCATTACTTTTTTCCAATCAAGGCGCTGCGCGGCGCTTCGGCCTTGTCGCAGTTGTCTGTCGGGGTCGGTTCCTCCACCGGCCATGTTCGCGCGAAGGCCGCAGCGAAGAGTTCGCGGGCGCGCTCCACCCAGAAGCCTGGCGGCGTCGCGAGGTTACGGCACATGAGGAGGAGCTTCCCGGACACCCGCCATCCCCGCTCAGGACTGCCGAGGTCCGCGGCCGCCCTCAGCCACCGCGGCGGCCTTGAGCACCTGCCAGTCGGCACTTGGCCAGAGGTCCTTGGCCATCGGCCGGTCGCAGCGCCGGCAATTGCTGACCCAGGTGCGGGCCGACCCGTCGTACCGAGCGCGCGTGCGCGACCGGTCATGCCCCACTACGTGGCACCAAATACCCATCAGGAAACTCCGTTAAGTTCGGTGAACTGGCGGCTTAGCGCGCCTCAGGATGCGACCTGCCAATCGCCGGTCTGCCACGCCGACGATGCAGTCTCTTCGCGGCCACCTAGACGCGGCAGGCGCTCGAGTTCCTCGATCATCCGCGCACGCTCCTGGAACAGCTCATAGTCCGAGCGTGCACGGAGCCAGAATTGGGGGGAGATCCCGAACACCCGCTCAATGCGGAGCGCGATCTCGGCGGAAAGCTGGCAACGACCCTTGAGCATCATGTTCAACCGCGGCTTGGAGATACCCAAGGCACGGGCGAGCTCCGCCTGCGTAAGCTGCATCTCATCGAGCAACTTGTGCTTCAGCAGCTGGCCCGGCGACAGCGGCGATCCAACGTTATCGAACAGGAACATCTGGGTCATTTCGCATCTCCCCCAGAGGCTCGTTGTCACGGTTCCGCGCCTCGTTGGCACGAGCAGGCTCACGCTCCCAATCACGGGAGTTGGCGCCCAGCGCAGGTCCGTAGCAATGCCCCAATCAAAGGCTCACGGCTCAATGCCGCGAGTCGCCATGATAGTTAACGAAAGATGAGTCTGATCAAACCGTCCGCGCGGACTAGGTCAGTTAAGCAACTCTAAATCCGCGTCCTCGCCGAGGGCAGCCGCGCTGCTCAGGCCGCTGCAGAGTTGCATGAGTTCCGCCTGGGAATTCGTCTTTGTCTTGGCGTAAATCGAACGAAGATGCGCGCGGGTGGTATTGCGGCTGATCTCGATGCTGGCGGACAGGGAATCGATCGAGTGCCCATTAGCGAGTAGCCGCAGAACCTGCAGTTCACGGCCCGTCAGATCGAACAGCGATTGCACGACATCGAGCCGTGCCATGGCTGGCACGCGATCCAGCAGTTCAACATCCACCTTACGATTCACCTTTCCAAACGGTCCGTACGCTTCCGCAACAGGCCGGAAGACGATGATCCACGGACGGCCGTGATCATGCTTGATCTGGATCGCCGTCGGCCTGCCCGCATGGTCGCCGCTCGGCAGGACCTGCGCCAGGGCCTGGTCGACAATCCGCTGCTGCAATGTTCCGCTGACCGTCATGCGCCTCTGTTCGAGGCGGATCGCCGACCGGTCACCCAGCATCCGTTCGGCGCCTCTGCTCAGTTGTTCGGCGACGCCCTGATCATTGAGCCGGATCAATGCTCGCGCACTGTCCTCGCTGAATCCGCGGTTGGCCAGCCGCATGGCGCACTCCACGTGGTCGAATAACAGCCTAAAGAGTGCCAGATCTTCGGGATCGGTCTCATGGTCATGGGCGAAGTAGGCGCTCATGCAGAAGTTGAGACCGCTGTTGGGCGTCGAACAGCCTGCATACCAATGCGTCGCGCCTAACGTAGTGGACGCCCAGTCCACGTAGGGATGCTTGAGATACTCTTCATGCGGGATGGCGGCCCGGCTATCGCAAAAACGGGCGTCGGGCTTACCCGTCACCCACGGAAGCGTGGGGTCGGTGCGAAATCGTTCGGCGTAGCCTTCGACGCAGTAGCCGTAATGTTGCGGCCCGTAGATGCGGCATCGATGCAAGCGCATTTCGTCGACTTCGATAAGGGACGCGATCCCGGCGCACGATCCAAGCGCGCGGAACAGACTCATCATCGCGCTGTCCCAAGCCGCCGTGTCCCCGGCGGCGGAATAGATACGCTTGATTAGATCTGACACACGCGTGTCCAGGCTCATTCGGCGCCCCCCGGACGAAACACAACAACCGATAACCGGCCGTTAATATTCTATTCACGCCAGAGTCAAAGCGTATTGTTAATAATCCATGTTAACCCGCCCAAAGGGTGAGAGATTGCTGCTTCAATATAATACAGGTTGCATCACGCCTGTTGCAGTAATTTCGAGCTACTCGGCCGCGACTGCGAGCGCGGCGCCCGCGTAAAGGGGCAGAGCCACGCGATTCTGCTCTTCTTCGAACCACTTAATCGTCTCGGTCAATCCAAGCCTGAGATCGGTGACCGGCTGCCATCCCAGCAGCGCGTGGGCGCGCGTGATGTCGGGCCGACGGCGCTTCGGATCGTCCACGGGTAGCGGATGGTGGATGATCCGTGATCGGCTTCTTGTCATCGCAACGATCAGGTCGGCCAGCCGATTGACCGTCCATTCATCCGGATTGCCGAGGTTGACCGGGATGCCGGCCGCTTGTTCACTGTGCATCAGGTTGGTCAGCGCGTCGATCATATCGTCGATGAAGCAAAAGCTTCGGCTTTGCGAACCGTCGCCGTAGATCGTGATGTCATCGCCGGCGAGCGCCTGGCAGATGACGTTGGAGATTACCCGCCCATCATCGCAGCGCATCTTGGGCCCGTAGGTATTGAACAAACGCGCGACACGCACGTCCGCGCGGCGAGCCCGAAAGAAGTCGAAGGCAAGCGTTTCAGCAGCGCGCTTGCCCTCGTCGTAACATGCGCGCGGTCCCGTGCAGCTGACGGCGCCGCGGTAATCCTCCGTTTGCGGGTGGACCTCCGGGTCGCCGTACACTTCGCTGGTCGAGCTCAGCAGAAACCGGGCACCGGTCTGCTCTGCAAGCCGCAAGAGGTTGCGTGTCCCGAGCACGTTGGTCAGCATCGTGTGCTCGGGATCGGCCTGATAGTGGGGCGGCGACGCCGCGCATGCGAGGTTGTAGATGTGCGTCAGGCCCGCGTCAGACAGATGTTCGGGCAGCTCATCGATCACATCCCGTTCGATGAATTCGAACGCTCGCTCGCCCTCGAACGCCCGCAGGTTCTCTGCCCGTCCAGTCTGGAAATTGTCGATGCAAATGACGCGCGCGCCATCACGCAGCAGGCGGTCGCACAGATTGGCGCCGATGAAGCCTGCGCCGCCGGCCACGAGGGCAATCTGCTGCACCCGATGCTCCAAATCTCGTTCCCTTCACCGGCACAACGCAAAGTGCGCCGATTGGTCCAATAGCGCGGAACTGGATTGAATGAAGATGCGGCGGATGGTGACCCCTACGGGACTCGAACCCGTGTTTTCGCCGTGAGAGGGCGACGTCCTAGACCGCTAGACGAAGGGGCCCTGCTTTCGAGAGCGGGCGCCATATGTGGGCGGACGCCGCGCTAGTCAATCAGCGAACCGCGGCGGAAGACCAGTGGATGTGGCTGATCTTCCATTTCCCACCCAGGCGCACCAGCACCATCGTCTCGGTCGTCCGACTGTTGACTTTTCGACCCCGGAACTCGCCGCTCGTCTGACCCTCGCTACTAATCCAGGCGGCTGAACCGGTGGCCTGGCCGCTGCGTCTCGTCACCGTCGACACCGTCGCTTTGGAGAATTCCGCATCGGCCGGCAGATGTTCAGCCCGATACTCCGCCTTGGATCGTTCCGCGCTGCCGCCCTCATAGATCAGGACATCGTCCGTCAGCAGGGCCGCGGCAGCTTCGAGATCGCCGCTACGCAACGCCGCGTGAAAGGCGTCGACAACGGCTGCCGCGGGGCGGGCGGTCGGAGCCACGACCGCCGAAGCGGCCAACGCCGACGCCTGAGGATCACGCGCCTTCGCTGAGGTCGCAGCGGCGCTCAGAAGGACGGCTACTGCAATCACTCGGCGTTTCATCATCACTCGTGGCCCCCATCCAGCTTGAGACGAACGAAGCCCATGGCTCCGGTCGGGTTTTTCCCGCCATACAATGGTGCCAGGCCATTCGGAACGAAGTTCAACGCCGCGAGGGCGCCCACCCCAAATGCGACATTCTCCGAGATCCGGAAGTCACGAACGGCGCCGACCGAGATCTTGCCCACGCGATAGGCAGGACCGTGATCCTCGGTATCGAGCAACTCGCGATTTTCGGTGATCTCGCCTCGGCCAAAGACCGTCCACCCCGCGAGCTTGACTGACGCTTCGGCGACGAAGGCATCGTCGTTGTGATGATCGACCGTCTTGCGGCCCCAGGCGAGCGTCCCGGCCAGTTTCCAGCCCGGCGCCATGTCGCGGGCGTAGAGCAGGCTAGCGGACCAGCGGCGCTGGTTCACGCCCGGCTCGAGCTGTTCCGGATCCACGAAGTAACCCCAACTGCCTTGCAGCGCGAGTTCAGGCGTCGGATTCAACGACAGGCGAACAGCCGTCGAGTCCAGCGGTCCCGTCTCGATATTCCAGCGGTGCTGGTCCGGCTCGCGCGCGTTGAAGCGGCTGACCTCGACCTTGACCCGGTCCATCACCACACCCGCCGTCAGCACGCCGAAACTGATGTGCGTGGAATCCAGCCAGTGGTGGCTGATCGGCGCTTCGGGCGAGTCCATGATTGCCTCGCGATGCATGAACGCGGGCGGCCCGAATGCCGGCTCACCCGGAAGCCCTCCGTACAGAAAGACGCTGCTACGCGGACCGATGTTCTGCGACACCGACGCCGACAATTCCATGAAGAAGTCGTGCGGATGCTGGCGGTCGATTAGCCGGTCGCGTCCGTTCGCGGTCTCACCGCTGGCCAGCAGCAGCGGGTATCCATTCTTCCCCACCAGCGGGTCGGGGCTGAGAGCCGCACGGAACTGCAGCGTGCCGTCGCCAAGTGGTCGCCGCGCCATCGCCATCAGCATTCCCGAGGCGAACAATTTGTCTTCTCCGCGTGGGCCTCCCTGGTGATCCGCCACCAGGTGGAGCGTGCCATGCGCCATCAGCGTCCAGTCACCCCTCATGACCATGAGACCCGCATGTTCCGACGCATCAGGTTGCCACGCCGTGCCCGAGCTTTCGCGCTCCATCGGATAAGCGCCCAGCGCGCTGGTCATCGCCATCTGATGAGTCCCCGCACTCATGGCGGAATGATCCATCGCGCCGTGGTTCATCTGGGCGTGATCCGCAGATCCCGCGCCAGCCATGGGCGACGCCGGCATCGTCATGGCGCCATGATCCATTGGCATTGCGTGATCCATGGGCATGACGCCCTGTTCCACCGGCACCACATCCGCGCTCGCCGGCATCGTGCCGTGATCCATCACAGACTTCGCCGTCGCGGCCTTTGCCGGTTTCGACTTTGCGGTCGGCGACTTCTTCTGTTGCTTGGCGGTGGCAGCATTTTTCGTCGCTGCCACTTTCCGCACCACTTTTCTGGAAGCGGGCTTCTTCGGTGCCGTCTTCGGCTGTGGGGGCATGGGCATCGACATGCCTGGCATGTGCTGGTGCTGCGCCGATAATGGCGCGACTGGCATCACGATCGCCACGGCAGCTGCCGTGGCCAAAAACAAGCTTTTCACAATCAATCTCCGCGACTGGAGGCGGCGGCTGCGCCGCCTCTTCATCAAATTATGCGCGAGCAGGGCCGCGCCGGTTCGATGTCAGGCGCGTCGCGGAGGCGGGGTAGCGATTTCGGGGAGGACGCCAATCAGGCGGTCGAAGTGCGGGACGTTCACGCGCAACGAAGTTGCACGGTTGAGCAACGGCTGTGGCGGGTCGGCGGCGGGCAAGGCAGACGCGCACGCCATCGTGCATTCGCCAGGCATCGCCTTGCCGCCGTGCTGAGGATCGCCATTGGGGCAATGCTGGTCGGGCATCGTCATTCCGGCCATCTCAGTCGTTTCGGCCATCGATCGCGCCTGCGCGGCTGCGGGATGCGCCATGCCCAGCGGCAGCAACATCATCGCTAGGAGGACGAACAGACGGATCAGCTTCTGCCTCACGCGGGTCAGATAACGGCTCCCATGCTCAGCATCCAGAGCGCCATGCCGATCATCATCAGGTTTTCGGTCAGGGAGACGAAGCCGAGCGGAACGTTGCTCGATCCCCCGACGCACGCGCATTTGAGCTCCCGCCGGTCAATGTAGACCGCCTTGAACACCGACACCGCACCGATCGTGCCAATGAAGAGCGCGATGGGGATCGATAGCCAATTCAATATCCCTGCAGTCATCAGGATGCCGGCCGCGCCCTCCGCAAATGGATAGACATAGCTGTAGGGCACCCACCGGCGCGCCAGCAGGTCGTAGTTCAGGAACATCGCCGAAAAGCTGCTTACGTTCTGCAGCTTGAGCATAGCCAAAACGGTCATGGAGATGGAAATGAACCAAGGCAGGGCACGGCTTAGTGTGATCTGTCCATCAGCCGCGAAAGCCGCGGCCAGCGCCAGCAGCGCCGTCATGCCAAACAGGGCCACGATGGGCCGATAGCTCGTGGCGTTCGGGTCAACGACAGATTTGCCAAGATAGCGCCGGAGGTCGTCGTAGCCCCCAATTCGCTTCGACCCGACGAAGATTTGCGGTGTCGTCTGGACCCCGTGCTCGGCCTTGAAAGCGTCCGTCTGCTCACGCGTGGCGAGATGATGATCCTCGACGTGGAAGCCCGACCGCTTGAGCAAGTCCAGAGCCTTCAGACCCCAGGGACAAACATGGTGCGGCATCACCATGCGATAAATCCGCGCGGATTTCGCGGTCGTTGGATGATTGGATAAATCGGCCATTACTCGGCTCCTTTCGCCATTGGCCGCCAGTTGTAGCTTCCGTACCATGGTACAGAGTCAAGCACGGTCGTGCCGAGGTCAGCCGTCTCGTTCGCTGAGAAAACGCATAAGCTCCGCCAGCGTCGACTCCATCTGGTCCTGCATCTGGCTGACCAGCTCGTTCTCGCGCATGCCGACATGGTCGAGCGGCTTCGAATAGCTGTCCGAAAAAGCCTGAAGGTCAGCGCGGTCGAACACGCCGCGTGCGACAAGCTTGGCGAGGATCACGAGCAGGCCGTTGGTGTTGGCGATCGTTCCGGCGACTAAGGCTTCGTCAACCATCGACAGGCGCTTGTCGCTGTCCTCGCCGCCATCTTCGGGCAGTTCGTCCTCAATCTCGGTCACGATCGTTATCATGACGTCTAGTACGCGTCGCGCAAGCCAAGGCTCCTACGGCTGAAGAGTTGCGGCAAGTGCTGCCCAGCTTCGCGCCTTGTCCGCGAATGGCTTGGTATTGGCCGCGCTGGATGAAGGCAGGTCGACGAGTTCGACATTGCCCGCGGCGCCAATCAATCTGCGTCCTATGGTCGACGATGCCGCCCCGTTGAAGGCGATCGCGCGGAGTTGCGGGTAATCGGTCAGCAGATGCGCGATCTGATTGTGCTGAGCGTCACGGATGGCTTGGTCGAGGCTGCCAGGCCGGCTGGCCGACGCGACGACATCCCACAAGCCGATTTGTCGCTCGCGCAGCCGCGCTAGACGTTCGTCATATACGAGAGCATGGAGATCCTCACCGATCGCCTGCCCGAGCAGGCGCCAGAACTGATTGGTCGGGTGCGCATAATATTGGCGCGCGGCGAGCGAGGCATCGCCCGGCAGGCTACCGAGGATGAACAGGCGGGCGTCCGGCGCGGCGATCGGCGGCAACCCGTATTTGACGCCCACGAGAAACTCCTACATCCCGCCGCCGTGCAAGCCAGCGACCTCCGCGTGGCCCTGTTTTCGGGCAATTACAATTACGTCCGCGACGGGGCGAACCAGGCGCTCAACCGGCTGGTCGGCTATCTGTTGCGGCAGGGCGTACAAGTGCGCGTTTATTCGCCCACGGTCGAGCATCCGGCATTCCCCGCCACCGGCGATCTCGTCGACGTTCCCGCCGTGCCAATCCCGGGCCGCGAGGAATATCGCTTTCCGCTGTGGCTGACGCCGCGGGTGAAGCGCGACCTCGAGGCGTTCAATCCCAACGTTGTGCACGTCTCCAGCCCCGACATCTCCGGGCATCGCGCGGTCAGCTGGGCGCGCAAGCGCAAGATCGCCGTTGTTGCTTCAGTCCATACCCGCTTCGACACGTATCTCGCTTATTATCATCTGCAGGCCTTGGAGCCGATCGCGCGCGGACTGATGCGGCGCTTCTACCATCGCTGCGAAGTCGTGCTGGCACCCGCGGAATCGACCGCGGCCATTCTCCGCGCGCAGCGGATGAACCGCGACATCGCGATGTGGACGCGCGGCATCGACCGTGAGCAATTCAACCCCGAACGCCGCGACATGGAATGGCGGCGCTCGCTCGGCATTGCTGACGATGAGATGGTCATCGCCTTTCTCGGCCGGGTGGTCATGGAGAAAGGGCTCGACGTCTTCGTGGATGCCATCCACGCGTTCGAGCCGCTCGGCCTGAAGCATCGCGTCCTGGTGATCGGCGAAGGACCCGCGCGTCCTTGGTTCGCCGAGCAGCTCCCCAAGGCGATTTTCCTAGGCGAGCAGACGAGCACGGATTTGGCGCGGGCACTGGCCAGTTCGGACCTGCTGCTCAATCCGTCGGTCACCGAGGCCTTTGGCAACGTCACGCTCGAGGCGATGGCTTGCGCGCTCCCGGTAATTGCTGCGGAATCGAGCGGTGCGACGAACCTCGTTCAATCGGGCCGCACGGGCACTTTAGTCGACGGTGCCGAACCGGATGAATTTGCCGCCGCGCTGGCCGGCTACGCGCAGGATCCGGAACTGCGGCATCGTCACGGCCAGGCCGGGCTCGAATTTGCCAAAACGATGGACTGGGACACGATCAATTCGGCGGTGATCCGCGCCTACAAGCACGCCATCGTCAAGCGTGAGCGCCTGACGCGGATCACCGGCAAGTAGCTATTTCACGCGTTCGATGCGCTGGGCCGCTTCGTCTAGGATCGCGGCAATTTCGTGCAGCAGATCATCGTCGAGCCCGTCGCGGCCGACGCGATGGCGCAGCGCGGTCATCAAATTCTTCACCGCGCGGCCAATGGCCGGCCCCGCGTTCGATCCCTCAGCCGGCTTGAGATCGCCAAGGCGGGCAAGCAGCCCGTCGACTTCTTCCGCACGCTCTTCGAGATGCGCTCGGCCTTCGTCGGTGATCTGGAACGGCTTGCGCGCGCCCTCGCCTGGCGCTTCCTCGATGAGGCCCATGTCCTGCAGCAGGGTGAGCGTTGGATAGACCACGCCGGGGCTGGGCGCATATTCGCCGCCGGTGAGTTCCTCGATCGCGCGGATGAGGTCGTAGCCGTGGCGCGGCTCGTCGGCGATCAACTTGAGCAGCACCAGCCGCAGTTCGCCGCCTTCGAACATGCGCCGGGCACGCCGACCCCGGCCGCGGCCACCCGGGCCGCCTTCGTCGCCGAAGTCGAAGTTGAACGGACCCCAGCTGCCTTGCCACCCGCGTCCGCCCCGCATGGCCATCAGGCCTTCAGGCAGATTGATTTCAAAACGGCCCCGCGGGCCGCAGCCATGATGGCGATGTCGCATCGATATTTCTCCTTTTGATGTAGCTTAGATATATCTTAGTAACATCTCCGACAAGGCGGCCTTGTGCAAATTTTCGTGCGGGGCCTATGGGAATGGCCGATGGCCGACCTGTTTGCCGACGAGGAACTTCAGGAACGCAAGGCGGAAGCGACGCCAGCCGGCGCACCACTCGCCGACCGGCTACGGCCGAGAACACTCCGCGAAGTTGTCGGGCAGGAGCATCTGACCGGACCCGAAGGCGCGATTGGGCGGATGGTCGCGGCAGGCCGCCTTGCGTCGATGATCCTGTGGGGTCCGCCGGGCACCGGCAAAACGACCATCGCGCGGCTGCTCGCCGGCGCGGTCGGCATGCGCTTCGTCGCCATCTCCGCCGTTTTCTCGGGGGTCGCGGACCTGAAGAAGGTGTTCGCCGAAGCGCGAACAGCCGCGAAGACCGGTCAGCATACCCTGTTGTTCGTGGACGAGATCCACCGTTTCAACCGCGCGCAGCAGGACGGCTTCCTGCCTTTCGTCGAGAACGGCACAGTGACGCTGGTCGGTGCGACGACCGAGAACCCGAGCTTCGAGATCAACGCCGCGCTCCTGTCCCGCTGCCAGGTTCTCATCCTTCGCCGGCTGGATCATGCCGCGCTCGACGAACTGGTGAAGCGCGCCGAGACGCTGGAGGACCGCGCGCTGCCGGTCACCGCCGAAGCGCGCGATGCCTTGATCGCCAGCGCCGATGGCGACGGTCGCTTCCTGCTCAATCAGGTCGAAACCCTGTTCTCCGTAGAACTCGAACAGCCGCTCGGTCCGGCCGAACTAAGCGACCTGCTCAATCGCCGCGTGCCCGTCTACGACAAGGACCGCGAGGGCCATTACAACCTCATTTCCGCGCTCCACAAAAGCATCCGCGGCTCGGATCCGCAGGCAGCCCTCTATTACCTCGCACGTATGCTCGTCGCGGGTGAAGAGCCGCTCTACGTCCTTCGCCGGCTCACGCGCGCAGCCGTCGAGGACATCGGCATGGCCGACCCGAACGCCCTGGTTCAGTGCCTGGCCGCCAAGGACATGTACGACTTCCTCGGGTCGCCCGAAGGTGAAATCGGCATCGCGCAGGCCTGCCTTTATCTGGCGACCGCGCCCAAATCGAACGCCACTTACGTCGCGCAGAAGTCCGCGTGGCGAAGCGCGAAAGACACCGGCTCACTGATGCCGCCGATGCACATCCTCAACGCGCCGACGAAGCTGATGAAGAACGTCGGCTACAGCAAAGGCTATGCCTACGATCATGATGCGGACGAGGGTTTCTCAGGCCAGGATTACTGGCCCGAAGAAATGGAGCCGCAGCAATTTTACCAGCCGACCGACCGCGGCTTCGAGGCGCGGGTGAAGGAGCGGCTGGACTATTGGCAGCAACGGCGACAGCAATTGCAACAAAGCGAGGAAGACGCGGGTTAACCGCGCACGCATTTCGGAGGGAGCACCGCCATGTACGACACCAGCGCCTATTGGCAGGCCCAGATGATGAATTGGGGCCCAAAGATCCTCATCGCCATTCTGATCCTGATCGCGACCTACATCGTCGCGCGCACGGTCAAGTGGATCATCCAGAAGGCGATTGACCGCACACCCGCGCTGCGCAAGCACATGACCGGCTCGCCGGATGAAACCGTGGGCCACCAACTGGGCACGATTGCCAAGCTGATCATTTGGCTGGTCGGAATTCTCGCCGCGCTGCAGTTTCTTGGCTTTGCGCAGATCCTCGCGCCCATCAACGAACTGGTGACGGCGATCTTCGCCTTCCTGCCCAAGCTCATCGGCGCCGGCCTCATCTTCTTCATCGGCCTGATCGTCGCGCGGATCGTCCGCAGGTTGACCGAGACGGTGCTGATCGCCGCCAACGTCGACGGGCTGCTCGCGCGCGTCGGCATCGGATCGACCGAGGGTACCGTCCGCACCTCGCCCGACGCCGTTCCGGCCGGCACGGCGCCCGGATCGACCCGCGCCAGTCTCGCCCGCGCTGGCGGCGTCCTTGTCTATGCGCTGATCATCATTCCCGTCGCCATCGCGGCGCTCCAGGTTCTGGGCGTCGAGGCCATTTCCGGCCCGGCGATCACCATGCTCAACGAGATTTTGGCAGCCATCCCACGCGTTCTTGCGGCAGCGCTGTGGATCGGCATCGCTTTCGTCGCAGCGCGGTTCCTCAAGACGATCATCGAAGCCATCCTGCCGCCGACCGGCTTCGACGACGCGATCCGCTCGACCGGCGTACTGCCGGCGAGCGCCTTCCCATCGCGCATCGTCGCCAACATCGCGATGGTGGCCATCATCCTCGCCGCCTCGATCGAAGCTGCCAAGCAGCTTGGCGGCGGCACGATCGCGATCTTCCTCGCGCAGGTAACCGAGCTTGGCGGCAAGGTTATCTTCGGCTCGCTGATCATCGTCGTCGGCATCTTCCTCGCCCGCATCATCGCCAACCTGGTCGGCAGCGGAACGGGCGAAGGCGGCTATGCCCAGACGGTCGTCCGCTACGCGATCATTGCGTTGTTCACGGCGATCGGCCTGACCTTCATGGGCCTGGCCGACCAGATCGTGATGATGGCATTCGGCCTGATCCTCGGCTCGGCCGCGGTCGCAACGGCGATTGCGTTCGGGCTCGGTGGGCGTGACGCCGCTGCACGGATGCTCGAGCAGTGGACCGATCAGGGACCGCCACCGGTTCGCCCGGTGCCGCCGAAGCGTCTGCGCAGCACGCCGCCGCCGTCGGACGAGCAGCCGCCGCTGGTCTGATGACCTGGGATGATGCGGTTGCCTTTGCGCTGACCCTGCCGGACACCGAGATGGGAACCAGCTACGGCCGCCCAGCGGTCAAGGCGACCGCAAGCGGCCGCAGCTTCCTGTCTACCGGCCATGAACCAGACACGTCGTTCGTGCTCGCAATCGACCGTGGCACGATAGAACTGCTGAAGGAAACTGACCCCGCCACCTTCTGGCAAACCGCGCATTACGAAGGCTGGGACGCCGTTCTTGTCCGTTACGACAGCGCCGAGGATGAGCGCGTTCGCGAAACAATCGAACGCGCCAGAGATTGGGTTGCAGCCAAACCCAAGGCGCGGCCGCGAAAGAGGAAGTGAACCGTTTTTCCGCCTATGTCGCGATCGATTGGTCCGGTGCGAAGGGCAAACGGCACAAGGGCATCGCCATCGCGGAAGTGCGGGGCGATGCCGCGCCGCGGCTGATCCGGCCCGGCCATGTCTGGTCGCGCGTCGAAGTCGCCGACTGGCTGCTCAGGCAGGCGGCGAAGGAGCCAACGCTGTTCGGCTTCGACTTCAGCTTCGCCCCACCCATTGTCGAGCGCGGCGAGTATTTAATCGGCGAGCCCGATGTGCCGAAGACCGCGCGCGAATTCTGGACCTATGTCGATCATCGTTGCGATGACGAGGACCTGGGTGCCGCGAGCTTCCTGGAACGCGCACATCGCCGTCACTTCTATTTCGGGATCGCCGATGGAGTGAAGGCCGACTTCGTCCGCTTCCGCCAATGCGACGCGCGGCTGAACGCGCAAGGCGGGCGCAAGACGGCGAGCGCGTATGACGCCATTGGTGCCGCGCAAGTCGCCAAGGCCAGCTTCGCAGGAATGCGTTTTCTCCATCGCCTCGACGGCAAGGTGGCGATCTGGCCAATGGACCCGCTGCCGGCGGGACGCAGCGCCATCGTCGAGATTTATACGCGGATATATCTTCGCCGCGCCGGACTGACTGGCGTGAAGCTTCGCAGCCGCGCTGATCTCAACCTCGCGCTGAAGGGTCTCGGCAGTCCGCCTGCCCGCTTGCACTTCGAGCCGAACGATCATCAAACCGATGCGCTAGTCACCGCCGCAGGGATGCGCCAGCTTGCCCAAACCGAGCCTCGTGCTTTCGATCCGGACGGCCTGACACCCGCAATTGCAGAAGCCGAAGGCTGGACATTCGGCGTGACTTGAGGCGCTATCGCAACGCGAGGTGACCATGGACGAGACGAAGTTTCATCCGGAGCGGCATCAGGTCGAACGCATCGGCTGGCTGCGCGCCGCGGTGCTCGGCGCCAACGACGGCATTGTCTCGACCGCCAGCCTGATTGTCGGCGTCGCCGCCGCCGCTTCGGGCAAGAGCGAAATTCTTCTCGCAGGGGTCGCCGGCCTCGTGGCGGGCGCCATGTCGATGGCTGCCGGCGAATATGTGTCGGTGAGTTCGCAGGCGGACACCGAGACTGCGGATCTCCGTCGCGAGGAAGCGGAGCTCAAGGCGAACCCGGCGTTCGAACATGCCGAACTGGCCAACATCTACCGCGGACGTGGACTCGATCAGGAGACTGCGGACAAGGTTGCCACGCAACTGATGGCCCATGATGCGCTGGGCACGCATGCGCGGGATGAACTCAGCATCACGCACGTGACCACGGCCCGCCCGATCCAGGCTGCGATCACCTCCGCGCTGACGTTTACGACTGGAGCCGCACTTCCCTTGGCTGCCGCTTGGTTGTCCCCGACCGGCCAGCCGATGATCGTGGCCGTGTCGGTCGGATCGCTGATCTTCCTCGCGATCCTTGGCGCGGTCGGCGCGAAGGCCGGCGATGCACCGATCGGCAAGGCCATGCTGCGAGTCGCCTTCTGGGGCGCCGCGGCGATGGCGGTAACGGCCGGCATCGGCCGACTCGTCGGCACGGCGGTCTGAAGGGCTGGACCTTCGCCGCCTCATGAAGCAAACGGCGCGCGGGCGCCGGCTTAGCACAGTGGTAGTGCAGCGGTTTTGTAAACCGAAGGTCGGGGGTTCAAATCCCTCAGCCGGCACCATTTTTCGAGATCATCCACAGAGTCGCGCACCGATCCACGCACATTTATCTGCAGTGGCGCGTACGAAATCCGCTGGAACAAACCACCGTTTCGGCTATTCAGAGAATGTGTTTCGGAGACTTCGGTCAAAGAAACATGGAACCCCGCCAACTTCGGTTGGCGGGGTTTACGCGTTTCTGGGCCCAGCGACTTCTCGCGGCCAACTCTCAAAGCTTCAGTTCGACCCACATCGGCCCGTGGTCGCTGGTCTTTTCCCAGCCGCGCGGCGCGCGGTCGACGCCAGCGGCCTTCAGCTTCTTCGCGAGGGGCGGACTAAGCAGCGCATGATCGATGCGGATGCCGGCGTCGCGCTCGAACGAATTCCGCCAGTAATGCCAGAAGGTGTAGATTCGCTCGTCGGGATGCAGCTTACGGAGCGCGTCGGTCCAGCCCTGCCCGACCAGCTCGCGAAACTTCTCGCGCGCGGCGGGCGCGAATAGCGCGTCCTTCTTCCAGCGTTCCGGCTTGTATACGTCTTCATCGGTCGGGATGATGTTGTAATCGCCGATCAGGATCGCCGGCACATCGTTGTCGATCAACTCCTGCGCGTACGCCTTCAAGGCATCGAGCCACTCCAGCTTGTAGTCGAACTTCGGCCCCGGCTGCGGATTGCCGTTCGGCGCATACATGTTGCCGACCAGGATGCCGCAGATCGCCGCCTCGATGTAGCGGCTCTGCTCGAGGTTCGGGTCGTCGGGCAACGCGCGCCGCGTCTCGACCGGCTCGCCCACCTTCGACAGCAGCGCAACCCCGTTCCACGCCCGCTGCCCGTGCCAGATTGCCGAATAGCCGAGCGCCTCGATCGCCGCCGCCGGAAAGGCGTCGTCGGTGCACTTAAGTTCCTGCAGGCCGACGACGTCCGGCTGGAATTCCCGCAGCCACCGCTCGAGCACCGCGAGGCGGGAGTTGATGCCGTTGATGTTGTAGCTCGCGATTCGCAGCGTTTTGGCCATGCGACGGGAACGCCGGACTCGCATTTCGGTCGCAGATTCCCGAGTCGCGGCAGGACTCACAGGCTTATCCACCGATTCGCCCTCAGATTCCGTCAGAGGAGCCGCGAATATGACTCGCCAGCGTCCGAATCCCTGCTAAACAGAGACTGTGTTTCGGAGATTTCGGTCAAAGAAACATGGAACCCCGCCAACTTCGGTTGGCGGGGTTTACTCGTTTCTGGGCTCCGCATTTTTGAGCGTGCCGGAAGCTAGAGCGCGGCCGGGTCCGCTTCCGCCAGCTTTAGCGTCTTCGACCGGTCCGGCAGCGGATATTTGTTGCCGTTGGCGCAATTGAACAGCAGCACGCGCTCGTCCTTGCCGACCAGTCCCGCGTCCAGCGCCTTGCGCCACGCCGCCAGCACGGCGCCGCCTTCCGGGCAGAGCAGGAACCCGTCATCCCGCGCCGCGTCCTCGACCGCCCGTAGGATCGCCTGTTCAGCGACCGCGATGCCCGCGCCGCCACTCTCGCGCACCGCACGCAGGATCAGGAAGTCGCCAACCGCCTTGGGCACGCGAATGCCCGTGGCGACGGTGGCCGCATGCTCCCAGCGCTCGGCAAACTTGTCGCCCTGCTCGAACGCGCGGACGATCGGCGCGCAACCTTCCGCCTGCACCGCATACATGCGCGGGCGCTTGGATCCGATCAGGCCGACCGCTTCCAGTTCATCGAACGCCTTCCGCATGCCGATCAATCCCGTGCCGCCGCCAGTGGGGTAAAAGATCGCGTCCGGGACTTCCCAGCCGAGCTGTTCCACCAGCTCAAACCCCATCACCTTCTTGCCCTCGAGGCGATAGGGCTCCTTCAGCGTCGAGCAGTCGAACCACAGCCCGGCAGCCGCGCCCTTCCCGACCAGCGCGCCGCATTCGTCGATCTGCCCGTCGGCGACATAGACGCGTGCGCCATAGGCTGCGGTTTCGGTGACGTTGATCTCCGGGGTTTCGGCAGGACAGATCACCACCGTCTCGATCCCCGCCCGCGCCCCATACGCCGCCAATGCGGCACCGGCATTGCCATTTGTCGGCATGGCGATCCGCTCGACCCCGAACTGCCGCGCCATGGTCACCGCCATTGCGAGGCCGCGCGCCTTGAACGACCCGGTCGGCAAACGCCCCTCATCCTTGACCAGCAGATTCGATGCGCCCGCCTTCGCAGCGGTATTCGGCAGCGCTACGATCGGCGTCTCGATCTCGCCCAGGCTGACCGGGGCGCCATCGTTCGGCAGCAGCTCGCGCCACTTCCACATGCCTGGCTCGCGCGTGGCCACATCCTCGCGTGTCAGCGTCCGCGCCGCGGCCTGTAGATCGTACCGCACCAGCAGCGGCTTCCCCGCCCGCGAGAGATTGTGCACCTGGCCAGCTTCGTAGCGCTCACCGGTCAGCGAACATTCGAGATGCGTGACGTTCACCCTAGCAATCCTCGGTCTCGCAATTCCCGAAGCCCGCGTGCCCGCGCTCGACCTGCAGGGTGCAATGTTCGATGTGGAAACGATGGTGCAGCATGTGCTGCGCCTCCTTGATCAACGCGTCGGCGGAGCCCGAAGGCTGCACCATATGCGCGGTCAGCGCCGTCTCGGTCGTACTCAGCGGCCAGATATGAACGTGATGCACGTCCGCGACGCCAGGCAGTCCGGCCAGCGCCGCCTCGACCTCATCCGTGTCGATCCCGCTCGGCACGCCGGCCAGCGACATCCACACCGATTCCTTGAGCAGGCCGATGCTGCCCCACAGGATGACGACCGCTACGGCAAGGCTCATGACCGGGTCGACCCAACGTTGCCCGGTCCACAGGATGACGAAGCCCGAGAAGACGACGGCCAGCGACACCAGCGCATCCGACAGCATGTGCAGGTAGGCACCGCGCACATTGATGTCGCCGTGCTGATCCTTGGAGAAGAACCAGGCGGTCAGCCCGTTGATGACGATGCCGACGGCGGCGACCGCGATCACATATTCGCCATTGGTGGTCGACGGATGAAATAGGCGCCGGATCGCTTCCGCCCCGATTGCCCCGACGGCTACGAGAAGGAAGAGCGAATTGACTAGCGCCGACAAAATGGACGCCTTCTTCAACCCATAAGTGAACCGGGGCGTCGCAGACTTGCGCGCCATCGTTGCGCCCGCCCAGGCGACCACCAGGCCCAGCACGTCCGACAGATTGTGACCCGCGTCGGCCACGAGGGCCATCGAATTGGCGTAGAAGCCGTAAAAAGCCTCGATGATAACGAAGGCCGTGTTCAGCCCGATGCCGATGGCGAACGCCTTGCCGAGCTGCGCTGGCGCATGATGATGGTGATGGTCGTGCGCCATGGCTCGACCCTAGCCGAGCCCCGTCGCGAAACTCAAACTACCGCTTATCGAAAACCAAGCACATTTCACCAACCGTTCACCTTGCGATAATATATCATTCGCTCTAGCCGCGTCGAAACCCCGCGACAGGATCATCATGAAATTGCCAATCGGGCTGCTGGCCACGGCAGCCGTCTTCGTTCCCTCCACAGCAATTGCTCAGCAAGCCTCGGCGCCGGACACCGCAGCGGTTGTGGACCACGCAGACCATGACGGCGCCGCAGACACCGACGAAGCGCCCCCGAAACCAGGGACCGCTGCCGGCGCCCATGAAGACGAAGATCAGGCGATCGTCATCACCGGCACCAAGCGCCGCGCCGGGGATGTGCTCGGCAATGTGTCGGTGCTGGACGCGGAAGAGCTGGCGCACGATCTAAAGCCCAGCATCGGCGACACGCTCGCCGATCTTCCTGGCGTGAGCGCAAGCAGCTTCGGGCCGTCATCGTCGCGACCGATCCTCCGCGGCGAACAGGGTGAGCGCGCGCCCATCCTTGTCGACGGTATCGGCGGCCTGGACCTGTCGGCGTCCGACCCCGACCACGCCGTCACGATCAATCCGCTGACCGCCGAACGCATCGAGGTCCTGCATGGGCCGGTAGCACTGCTCTACGCACCGTCGGCGGTCGCTGGCGTTGTCAACGTTATCGACGGCCGCATCCCGCGCCGCCAACCGGATGAAGTCGATGGCGGCGTGTTGCTCAACTACGGCAGCGCCGCGAATGAGCGTTCAGCAAACGCCGGCATCGACGTTCCGCTTGGCAAGAAGTTCGTGGCGCACGTCGACGGCGCTTATTCCAAATATGACGACCTGCACGTCGGCGGGTATTTGTTGTCCAAGCCGCTGCGTGCGCAGGCGCTCGCCAGCAACGATCCGGACATCCGCGCGCTGGCCGATCTCAAGGGCAAACTGCCCAACACTTCCGGACGCACGGATGATGCCGCCGCGGGCGTGGCTTACGTCGACGGCGACTGGAACGTCGGGCTGTCCGTCAGCCACCACGATTCGAAGTACGGCGTGCCGATCCGCTTCTCGCTCGACCCCGCGGTCGAAGCCGAAGCACCGACGATCGATGCGCACCAGAACCGCCTCGACGCGCGGGTGAACGCCCCGATCGGCGGCTTCTTCAAGCTTTTCGAGTTCCGCGGTGGGCTCTCCAAATATCATCACGCCGAACTCGATCCAAACGGCGCGGTCGGGACGCAATTCTATTCAAACGGCGGCGAAATGCGCGCGGACCTCGTGCAGACCGAGCGCGGCGGTTGGGGCGGCACGACGGGCGTCCAGTATCTCAGCCAGGACGCACGTATCCGCGGCGACGAGAAGTATCTGCCGGATAGCCGTAAGAAGAATGTCGGCCTGTTCACCGTCCAGTCGATCGAGGCGGGCAAGGTGCGGCTGGAAGCCGCAGGCCGGGTCGACTTTGCAGACCTGACTGCAAAATCCGACCCCCTGATCGCAGGCCTGGTGGCGGACGCAGGCTCAAACAGCCTCGTCGGCACCGTACCGTTCAGCCGGAAGTTCACTGCAGTGTCAGGTTCGGTGGGGGCGAATTACGAATTTCTCCCCGGCTGGCGTGCCGGCCTGTCGATCTCGCACAGCGAACGGGCGCCCTCGGTCGGTGAGCTCTACGCCTTCGGCCCGCACGGGGGCAGCGAGCAGTTCATCATCGGCGACCCGAACCTGAAGCTGGAACGGAGCAACGGCGCGGAACTCAGCCTCCATCGCACCGTCGGGCCGGTGCACATTCAGGGCAGCCTCTACTACAGCCGTTTCTCGAATTTCATCTTCCAGGCGCCGACCGGCGCAATTCAGGATGGCCTGCCGGTTTACGACCACCTCCAGGGCAAGGCGAAATATTACGGCTTCGAGCTGGAGAGCGACGTCAAGTTCGGCAAGGCGCTCGGCATCGACTGGGGTGGTGAGATCACCACCGACGCGGTGCGCGCGAAGATCAAGGGCTTCGGCAATGCGCCGGAGATCCCGCCCTTCCGCGTACTTGCCGGCCTGACCGGAACACGCGGCCAGGTAGACGGACGGATTGAGGTCGAGCGCACCTCGTCGCAGAACAAAGTCGCGCCAAACGAAACGACGACGCCCGGCCACACGCTCGTCAACGCCTCCTTCGACTGGCATCCCTATGCCGCCAATCCCGAACTGACTCTGTCGCTCACCGCGAACAACATCTTCGATGTCGAGGCGCGACGACACGCCAGCGACCTCAAGGATTACGCCCCGCTCGCCGGACGCGACATCCGTCTCACGGCGCGGCTCGGCTTCTAGAACGGAGAGTGGCCCGGCGTTTCCGCCGGGCCACCGGGTTGCGCGCCAGGAAGCGGCGGCGCGCTGGGGAGCGGTCCCTTAGATATCGATGCCGGCGGCAATCGCCTCGAGCTTGCGGACTCGTTCGCGCAGGTCCGCCATCTCGATCCGGCCGGTCGCCGGCGGGAGGGCGCGGTCACCGACGGTATGCGCCAGCTCCAGCTTCTTCAGCTCCAGCCAGCCGCCCCAGGCCTTAAGCCCCGCCCAGCTGGCGGCGGCAACGCCCGTCAAGCCGCTTGCTGCAATCACGGCCATGCTCAGCAGTTCCATCACTTTCCCTCCTGCCGGAGCGCTTCGATCTCGCGCGCCAGCTCATCGTTCTGGCTGTTGATGTGATGATCGATCGCCATCAGGCGGCGGTCGGTCTCGTCTAGCTCGGTGCGCATCGAATGCACCGTCGGGCTGCGGCGGCGGGCGACCTCATCCATCCGGTCGAAGTCACTCATCCGGCGGTCCGTGCGGTCAGCCTTCCGCTTCTGCATGACCAGGTAGATGCCGGCCGCGGCGTAGGCGATCAGGGTCAGCTTGAAGCTGACGAAGATGGCCAGGGCCACGAAGCCCAGGCGGACAAACGTCGGATCCACGCCGGTCATCGCCCCGATCGTCGACGCAACGCCGGCGATCTTCGCGTCCTTGCGGTCGAGCGAATATGGGTAGCGGGCCATCGTCATAATCCCCTTTTCCTTTTTCAGTTCGCGCGGCTTTTCAGCGCCGCTTTCATGGCTTCCAACTCGGCACCGATCTTCTCGTCGGCTTTCAGCTGGTCGATCTCGTCTTCAAGGCTGGTGATCCCCAGCGCATCGCAGCGCCCTTCGGCGAAGTCGGCGCGGCGCTCGAGCAGCTCGAACTTGGCGAAGGCGTCCGCGGTGCGACTGCCGTGCATTAGCTCACGGGCCTTGGCGCGGGTCACCGCGCTTTCGAACCGCGCCGCGATCGCGTTCTGGCGGGCGCGGGCCTCGCGGAGCTTGCCCTGAAGCTTGGCGATGTCGGCTTCGTAGCCGCGCAGCACCTGCTCCATGTCGTTCAGCTCGCCGCGGATGCCATCGGCCATCTCAGCCGCCTTCTGCCGCTCGACCAAAGCCGCCTTGGCCAGGTCCTCGCGGTCCTTGCTCAGCGCCAGCTCGGCCTTGCCGGTCCAGTCGGCCTGCAGGTCGTCCAGCCGGGTGACCGCTCGCCGCATCTCCTTGATGTCGGCGATCGACCGGGCCGCGGTGGCGCGAACTTCGACCAAAGTCTCTTCCATTTCCAGGATGATCATGCGGATCATCCGGGCAGGATCCTCGGCCCGGTCGAGCAGGTCCGCCATGTTCGCCGCGAAAATGTCGCGAGCGCGGCTGAACACGGGGCCGTTGAGCCAACCGGCAACCGGGGCAAAACGTCCGCTATTCGGCGCGCTCTCGACCTCGATCAGGCGAGGCGTGCGTGCAGGGACCTTGGCTTCGAGGATCTCAAGTTCAGGCATTGATGGAAACCTTTACGGGGTTGGCATTCGCCTGGGCCGGACCGACGGCAGCGCCGATGGCGATCGTGCTCATGAAGAGCGCGGCGGCCAGCGCCGTGAGGGTGCGGGTGAATTGCGACTGCGACGACATTGGTAATCTCCCTTTTTCGACCGCGATTGCTGTGCGGCTCGATGCATCATGCTAATCAAGGAGCGTGCCAATCCCGGAAAACTGCCAATAATCGTCCCGAGACGGGTCTATTGGGGAAATTTCCCAACCAACAGTTGGTGGCGAATCCCACGCAATGGTTGGGAACATTCACCGCGCCCGGCGCGTCGAACCGCAAAGCAGTTTTACGAAGGAGTAGAGTGATGCTGGGTAAGCTTGCAGGCGCGTGGCTGGGCGAAAAACTGGCCGGTCCGAACCGCGGCACGAAGGGTGCGATCATCGGCTATGGCGCCGCGGCGCTGGCACGGCGCAGCGTTCCCGCGCTGGCCGCGGTTACGCTCGGAGGCTGGGCATTTCGGAAGTTGCGCGACCGTCGTCGGTCGTCGCGTGGTTATCCCTCCGAAGCTTCGCCGTCCTGAGCGGCGCCGGCGTCTTCATAATAAGGGGCGACCTCGCCCTTTAGCTTGATCGTCATCGGCTGTCCGAACCGGTCGCGGCTCTTGCCGGCCGCGACGCGGATCCATCCCTCGGACACGCTATATTCGATGACGTTCGTCTTTTCCTGACCATTGAACTTGATGCCGACGCCGCGGCTGAGCAGCGCCTCGTCATAATGCTCGCTCCTGGGATCGAGCGAGAGGCGATCGGGCGGCGTGTCGGTCTGATTGTCGGCCATGCCGCAGCGGCTACCGGCTTTCCGGTCGTCGGGTCAACCAGCAGACGCCCGGCTTCGACCAACGGCTCTCGCGGCCATTGCCTTCCGTCACGCGGCTGGCCACACATCCACCCCTGTTCAGGGGGTCTCAATCATGAAAATCCGTTCGCTGCTGCTCGTCGCTACGATGCTCGCGTCCGCGCCGCTTGGCGCGCAGCCCGCACCGACCCCGCCCGTCGCGCCGCCACTGCCGCAGCCGGGCGCTGCCGAACCGATGACCCAGGCCCAGCCGCCGGGCATCGCCTCCGCCCCGAGCGGCGGCAAGAAGGATCAGAAGTGGGACGTCAGCGCCCGCCACGGCCCCGGCCACGACGTGCCGATCAACGTGAGCCAGGGCACCTGGATGAACCTCGATGTCTCGCCCGACGGTCGCGAGATCGCGTTTGACCTGCTCGGCGACATTTACGTCATGCCGATTACCGGCGGCGAAGCGCGGCCGATCGCATCCGGCATCGCGTGGGAAATGCAGCCCCGCTACTCGCCAAACGGCCGCGAGATCAGCTTCACGTCCGACCGCGGCGGCGGCGACAATATCTGGGTGATGAACCGCGACGGCTCCAACCCGCGCGCGATCACCAAGGAGAACTTCCGCCTCCTGAACGGGGCCGACTGGACGCCGGACGGAAACTTCCTCGTCGCCCGCAAGCACTTCACTTCGTCCCGCTCGCTCGGCGCGGGCGAGATGTGGCTCTACCACCGCAGCGGCGTCGGCGGCGGCGTGCAGATGACCAAGGCGCGCACCAAGCAAAAGGACACCAACGAGCCCGCCTTCTCGCCCGATGGCCGCTACCTCTACTTCTCCGACGACGCGACGCCCGGCGAGATCTTCCAGTACAGCAAGGACGTCAACGGCCAGATCTACGTCATCCAGCGCCTCGACCGGCAGACCGGCGAGATCGAGCCTTACGTCACCGGCCCCGGCGGCGCCGTGCGCCCGACCCCCTCGCCCGACGGCAAGACGCTCGCCTTCGTCCGCCGCGTGCGCGGCAAGTCCAACCTCATGCTCCTCGACATCGCCTCGGGCCGCATCTCCGCCCTGACCGATCAGCTCGAGCGCGACATGCAGGAAACCTGGGCGATCCATAACGTCTATCCGGGGATCAGCTGGACGCCCGACAACAAGGCGATTGTCTATTGGGCCGGTGGCCGCATCCACCGCATCGACGTCGCCAGCGGCGCGATCACCGATATCCCCTTCCACGTGGCCGGCTCGCGCTTCGTCGAGGACGCGGTGCACGTCGACAAGCGCATCGGCCAGGACAGCTTCGACGTGAAGATGGCCCGCTTCGCGCACACCAGCCCGGACGGACGCCGCGTCGTTTACGAAGCGCTCGGCAACCTCTGGATCAAGGACGTCGCCGGCGGCGCGCCCCGCCGCCTGACCCGCGCCGACGAACGCGAAGCCTATCCGGTCTGGTCGCGTGACGGCCGCCAGATCGCCTATGTCACGTGGGACGACGACAAAGCCGGCGCGATCAAGGTGGTCGGCGCGGCGGGCGGGACTGGCCGCACTGTCACCACCGAGCCCGGCTATTACCGCGAACCCGCCTTCTCGCCCGACGGCCGCCTGATCGCCTACCGCAAGGGCAACGACGGCCAGCTCGCCACCCCGCTATGGGGCCGCGACCCCGGCATCTACGTCCAGGCGCTCGCCGGCGGAAAGCCGAAGCGCGTCTCAAAGAGCGGCTCGCTCCCACAGTTCGGCAAGGACAGCGAACGCGTCTTCTTCGCCGACCAGGAAGGCGACAACCAGGTCTTCAAGTCGGTCAGCGTCACCGGCGCCGAGCCCATCACGCACCTCAAGGCCACCAACGCGGCCGAATTCGCGCTGTCTCCCAACGAGCAGTTCCTCGGCTGGACCGAACGCTATCAAGCCTATGTCATGCCGTTCGTCCGTAGCGGCCGCGCCATCGATATCGCCGCTGAAGGCAAGGCCCTGCCGCAAACGAAGGTCAGCGCCGACGCGGGCGACTATCTGCACTGGTCCGGCGACGGCAGCACGCTTTACTGGACGCAGGGCGCGGACCTGTTCGCCCGCCGCGTCGATCTCGCCGCCTTCGATGGCGCGAAGTCGGGCGTCGTCCCGCCCATTACCCATCTCGGCTTCACCGCCAGCGCGCCGCATGCCTCGGGCTCAATCGCGCTGACCAACGCGCGGATCGTCACGATGAACGGCGACAGCGTGATCGAGAACGGCACGGTCGTCATCAACGGCAACCGCATCGCCGCGGTCGGCCCGGCCGGCAGCGTCGCCATTCCCGCCGGCGCGAAAACCATCGACGCCACCGGCAAGACGATCGTCCCCGGCTTCTTCGATGCGCACTGGCACGGCCCTCACGCGTCGGACCAGATCGTGACCGACCAGAACTGGGTCTATTTCAACGCGCTCGCCCACGGCGTGACGACCATCCACGATCCGTCCGCCGACACCCACGAAGTCTTCGCCTCGTCCGAGCTTCAGCAGGCGGGCAAGCAGCTCGGCCCGCGCGTCTTCTCGACCGGCACCATCCTCTACGGCGCCGAAACGCCGTTCATGGTCGAGGTCGGGTCGCTCGACGACGCGGTCACCAACCTCCGCCGTCTGAAGGCGTCGGGCGCCTGGTCGGTGAAGAGCTACAACCAGCCGCGCCGCGAGCAGCGCCAGATGATTATCGAGGCCGCGCGCCAGCTGCAGATGGAAGTCGTCCCCGAAGGCGGCTCGCTGTTCAACATGAACATGTCACAGATCGTCGACGGCCACACGACCATCGAGCATTCGCTTCCCGTCCAGCACATCTACGACGACGTGATCCAGCTATGGCGAGGGTCGAAGACCGCGTGGACGCCGACGCTCGTCGTGGCCTACGGCGGCCCCTTCGGCGAGTATCATTGGTACCAGCACAACCCCGCCTGGGCTGAGCCGATAGAGGCCAAATGGGCGCCGCGCGGGCTGGTCGACGCCCGCGCCCGGCGGCCGACCATGATCCCGGACGACGAGGACAATCTGCCGAACATCGCGCGCCAGGCGAAGCAGATCAGCGACCTGGGCATCCCCGTCTCGATCGGCGCGCACGGCCAGCGCGAGAGCCTTGGCGCGCACTGGGAGATCTGGGGCATGACGCTCGGCGGCATGAGCAATCTGGAGGCGTTGCGCACCGCGACCATCAATCCGGCGCGCGCCCACGGCCTCGACCGCGACCTCGGCTCGATCGAGCCGGGCAAGCTCGCCGACCTCGTCGTGCTCGACAAGAACCCGCTGGAAGACATCCACAACACGATCAGCGTCCGGTACACGATGATCAATGGCCAGCTGCTCGACGGTAAACTCAACGCGGTCGCGGGCGGCACCTTCCGCGCGCGGCCGTTCTGGTTCCAGCAGATGGCGGGCGGCAATTACTCGCAGGGCCTCACCATCGGCGTGCCGCACGAGGATTGATCTAGCGCCTCGGCACGGTCTCGATCCGCTCGACCTTGGTCTTGCCCGGCGTGACGACGAAGACCGTGCCATAGTCCGTGTCGGCGAGCGGCCCCACCTGCTCGCCGCCGAACTGCGCTACGATGTCGGGCACCGTGTTGCTGTGCCCGACAATCAGCGCCGCGCCCTTGATCGCCTCCACCGCCTTCTTCAGCGCCGCCGGGTCCTTCGGATCATAGCTGGCAACCGTCAGCTTGAGCGCCTTCGCGAGCGGCTCGCCAGTCTCGACCGCACGTTTGGTCGGTGTCGCGAAGATTGCGCTGATCTTGCGCTTGCCGAGGATGGAGACGAGCTTCTGTGCATTGGCAGCGCCTTCGGCTGACAAGGGCGGGTCGCTCCCACCCGCTTTTTGAAGGTGGCGCATCACGTAGATCTTGTTTGCGGCCGTTGCCGGAGCCCCCAAAAGCGCGGCCGCCGCGACCGCGAACGCCAATAGAAGTTTGCTCACCTCGGACCCCTGCTTACTCTTTGCTCGGCAGCATCAGATCGACCTCACTCTCGGTCGGGTCGGTGAAACCGCGAATGATCTGCACGAGCGCTTCGGTCCCGAACAGCTGGTAGAGCGCGAACAGGCCGTTCGCGAGAGCGCCGTCAAACTGGAACCGGAAGCGGTCGATCCCGCAATTGTCCATCGTCAGGTCGCCGCCGCTATACTTGAAGGTTACGTCGCGGAACGTGCAACCCTTGTAGCTGTTGCCGTCCAGCTCGACCGTCCCACCCTCGAAATTCTCGTTCACGTAGTCCACTGCAATTCCTTTGCGCGATGAGCGTCCAGCAGCGGTTAGGGCATCGCGAACCAGCATGCCAATGCCGAATGAACCTGGAGCGGTGTAAAGTCTCCTTGTCTGTCAGATTTGCGGCCTCGCCAAGTCGAGACTAAGCGCGGCGCGGGAGAGACATGAGCGACAAAGATCCATCACTGTGCCGCAACGCCCCGAGCCTTGCCCTGCACGTTCCCGAACCCGCGTTCCGCCCTGGCGACACGCCCGACTTTTCCTCGGTTCAAGTTCCTGCGGCTGGCAGCGCGGCACGGCCCGATACGACGGCCGCCGCGGCGGATACGCATCCACTCGCAACGCAGCTCGTCCGTGTGCTCGGCGAGGACAATCAGGCGGTCGGCTCGTGGGACCCAAAGCTCGCGCCCGACACGCTGCGCAAGATGCTGCGCGACATGGTCACCGTCCGCATCTTCGACGACCGCATGTACCGGTCGCAGCGGCAGGGGAAGACCAGCTTCTACATGAAGTGCACTGGCGAGGAGGCGATCGCCGTCGCCGCCCAGACCGCACTCGACCGCGACGACATGCATTTCCCGACCTACCGCCAACAGGGGCTGCTCGTCGCGCGCGGCTACCCGCTGACGGAGATGATGAACCAGATCTACTCCAACCGCGGCGACAAGCTGAAGGGGCGCCAGCTGCCGATCATGTATTCGGACAAGGCGCACGGTTTCTTCTCCATCTCCGGTAACCTCGCCACGCAATTTCCGCAGGCCGTCGGCTGGGCGATGGGCGCGGCGATCAAGGGCGACAGCCGCATCGCGATGGGCTGGGTCGGCGACGGCGCCACCGCGGAAGGCGACTTCCACAGCGCGCTGACCTTCGCCGCGGTCTACAACGCGCCGGTCATCCTGGCGGTGGTCAACAACCAATGGGCGATCTCCAGCTTCTCCGGCATCGCCGGCGCCGAGCGCGCGACCTTTGCGCAGCGCGCGGTGGGCTACGGCGTCGCCTCGCTGCGCGTCGACGGCAATGACGCGCTCGCCGTGTACGCCGGGGTCAACTGGGCAGCCGAACGTGCGCGCGCCAATGGCGGTCCGACATTGATCGAGTTTTTCACCTATCGCGCCGAGGGCCACTCCACGTCGGACGACCCCTCCGGCTACCGCCCGACCAACGAAGCCAAGCTGTGGCCGCTGGGCGATCCGATCGAGCGGCTGAAGGCGCACCTGCTCGCGATCGGCGAGTGGGACGAGGAGCGTCACGCCGCGATGACCGCGGAATGCGACGCCGCCGTTCGCGCCGCGCAGAAGGAGTCCGAGAAGCTCGGCATCCTTCCGGAGCAGGGCAAGGACGACATCGGATCGGTGTTCACCGACGTCTATGCCGATGTCCCTTGGCACCTCGCCGAACAGCGCGAGCAGGCGCTCGCCGAGGGAGGCGAATAATGCCGACCCTGAACATGATCCAGGCGCTCAACGACGCCCACAAGGTGATTATGCGCGCCGACGACGACATTGTCGTGTTCGGCGAGGACATCGGCTATTTCGGCGGCGTCTTCCGGGTCACCGAGGGCCTGCAGAAAGAGTTCGGCAAGACTCGCGTGTTCGACGCGCCGATCAGCGAAGGCGGCATCGTCTCCACCGCGGTCGGCATGGCCGCCTATGGCCTGAAGCCGGTGATCGAAATCCAGTTCGCCGACTACATCTACCCGGGCTACGACCAGATCGTCAGCGAAGTCGCCAAGATGCGTTACCGCACTGCGGCCGAGTGGACGATGCCGATGGTCATCCGCACGCCCTATGGCGGCGGCATCTTCGGCGGGCAGACGCATAGCCAGTCGCCCGAAAGCCTGTTCACGCACATCGCGGGTCTGAAGGTCGTCATCCCCTCAACACCCTATGACGCCAAGGGCCTGCTGATCGCGGCGATCGAGGATCCCGATCCGGTCATCTTCTTCGAGCCCAAGCGCATCTACAACGGCCCGTTCGACGGCCACCACGACCGTCCGGTGAAGCCCTGGTCGAAGCATCTCGCCAGCGAAGTCCCCGAAGGCCATTACACCGTGCCGATCGGCAAGGCGGCGGTCGTCCGCGAGGGCGAAGACCTGACCGTCCTCGCCTACGGCACCATGGTCCACGTCGCGCTTGCCGCAGTTGAGGAGCAGGGCATCGACGCCGAGGTGATCGACCTGCGTACGCTCGTCCCGCTCGACCTCGACACCATCGAGCAGTCGGTGAAAAAGACCGGCCGCTGCCTTGTCGCGCATGAAGCGCCGCGCACCAGCGGCTTCGGCGCCGAGTTGGTCGCCCTGGTGCAGGAGCGCTGCTTCTATCACCTCGAGGCCCCGGTCGAGCGGGTCACCGGCTGGGACACGCCCTACCCTCACGCATACGAATGGGCCTATTTCCCCGGCCCGAAGCGCATCAAGACGGCGCTTGGAAAGGTCATGGCTGACTGATGGGACTATACAAGTTCAAGCTGCCCGACATCGGCGAAGGCATTGCCGAGGCGGAAATCGTCGCCTGGCACGTGAAAGTCGGCGACACGATCGGCGAGGATCAGCAGATCGCCGACATGATGACCGACAAGGCCACGGTCGAGATGGAAAGCCCGGTGGCCGGCAAGGTGGTCGAGCTGGCCGGTGAAGTCGGCGACCAGGTGTCGATAGGCGCCGTGCTCGCCGTGATCGAGACCGAAGGCGCGGACCGTTCGGAAGAGCCTGCCGCGGACAGCACCGAAGAACAGCCGCTTGCCGATGGCGCAGTCGAAGCGACGCCGGAAATGGCGGAAGAGATTCCTGTCACTGCCACTTCGCAAGAACCCGTTCGTGCTGAGCGGAGGGCAGAGCCCGAAGTCGAAGCGCGTCAGGTGCAGGTTGCAGAAGAGCGCCCTTCGACTTCGCTCAGGACGAACGAACACGTTTTGGCCTCCCCCGCCGTCCGCGCTCGCGCCCGCGATCTCGGCATCGACCTCGGTCAGGTCCGCACCGCCAGCGACCGCATTCGCCACTCGGACCTAGATGCCTATCTCCTTTACAATGGCGGCAGCGTCGCCGGCCGAGGCGCCGCGCCGCGCGCGGACGAGACGATCAAGGTCGTCGGCCTGCGTCGCAAGATCGCCGAGAACATGCAGGAGGCGAAGCGCCGCATCCCGCACTTCACGCTTGTCGAAGAATTCGACGTTACCGATCTCGAAGACACGCGCGCGATGATGAATCGCGACCGCGGTCAGAACCCAAAGCTGACGCTGCTGCCGTTCCTCATCACCGCGATGGGCAAGGCGCTGCCGAACTGGCCGATGCTCAACGCGACCTATGACGACGATGCCGGCGTCATTACGCGCCACGGATCGCTCAACCTCGGCATGGCGACGCAGACGCCGAACGGCCTGATGGTCGCCGTCATCCGTGACGCGCAGAACAAGAGCGTGTGGGATCTCGCCCGCGAGATTTCCCGTCTCGCCGACGCCGCCCGCACGGGCAAGGCGACCCGCGAAGAGCTGTCCGGCTCGTCGATCACCCTGTCGAGCCTCGGTCCGATGGGCGGCATCACCTCGACCCCGGTCATCAACCGCCCGGAAGTCGCGATCATCGCCGTCAACAAGGTCGAGGAAAAGGTCGTTGTGCTCGACGGCGAGATCGAAGTCCGCAAGCGCATGAACCTTTCGCTCAGTTGCGACCATCGCGTTGTCGACGGCTGGGACGCGGCCAGCTTCATGCAGGATCTCAAGACCTATATCGAGAATCCGATCCGGCTGCTCTCCGCTTGATTACTGCGGGGCGGGCGTCGCCCCGGAATAGGTCCAGCTGGCGATTTTCCAGTCGGCGCCAGCCTTGGCCATGACGAACGTCATGCTGCCTTTCCCAACCATTTTTTTCCCGTACTGGGCGAAGCTGTAGGTCGTCGGGAGGACGATATAGGCGGACCTCCAATCGCTATTGGCCTGCAACGGCGCGCCATAATCGACTCGCCCGCCGCTTATTCCGCGCTTGGCTGCGTCGGCACCGTAAGCGTCGAGCCAGCGCTTGACGGATCCCGCCCCGGTCCAGCTGTAGGGCGCGAACTCGTCGACGATAATTGCCCCATCGCGATGCGCTGCCTGGAAGGCGGCGACGTCGCCGCCGTTGAACTTGTCTAGCACCGTCGTGACCGCCTTGGTCGCGTCTTCGGCAGGTCCGGCGACGGCCGGCATTGAAGCTATGAGCGCGATCGCCCCCGAAAATAATGCGAGTGTCCGCATGACCCCCTCCTTTGGCGGTCGTTCAACGCGAACAAGGGGCGCGGACCGCGGCGCGCGCAGTGTCGCTGCGCGCCCGTCGGCGCGTCGTCAAGCAGGCCCTACTTCTTGGCCTTGAGATCGTGCCAGCTGTCCTCGTTCACCTCGACGCCGTGCTTCTTCGCGGCCGTCTTGATCCGCCGCCACGCGGCATCGCGCTCATCGTCACTGACGCCCTTGACCTGATTGAACCGCGCGATCGCGTTGCGCACATGCTCCGCGTCGTGGATGGGTTCCTTCCGTTCTTTCGGGAAGGCGAATTTGTCGCTGTCGATATGGTCCCGTTTGGCTTCGCTGAGTTCGGACATTCTTGACCTCCGTCAGATCAACGCATGACGGGACGACCCGTTCGAAAGATGAAATTTTGTTCATTTTGTCTCCGCATACTTTCGGGTATGTCGGATAGCACGAGGCAGTTGCCCCTGACTCGTCCGAAGAAGCGCTCCCTTTTCAGTGGGGCGCTTCTTCGTTGAGGGGCTTCAGGCCGCTAGGCGGATCGTTTGGCCAAGCGCCTGATTGATCGAACGCTCACGCTGCTCTGGACCGATCGCCAGCCCATCCGCGGCCACGAACTCCGGCTCGATGCCGATGAAGCCGAACACGCCGCGCAAATAGCTTTCGAGATGTTCGAGCGCTGAGGCTGGCGACCCTTGGTCGTAAAACCCTCCCCGTGCGAGCGCCACGATCACCCGCTTGCCGCCGGCCAGGCCCTCTGGCCCGTTCTCTGTGTATCGGAAGGTTTTGCCCGCAACGAGGATGCGGTCGAGCCACGCCTTCAGCTGGCTTGGAAGCGTGAAATTGTACATCGGCGCGCCGATCACCACCGTGTCAGCATCCAAGAACTCGTCCAGCACCGAAGTGTCAGCAAAGGCGTCCAGCGTCAAGTGTGGCAGTGGCGCGGAGACGAGATCGCGAACAATGACATCGCCCCCGCCGTCGGCCATGCGAAGCTGATCGACGATCGAGCGGGTGATGGCGCGGCTGGCACTCTGCTCGCCGCTGATGCTGCTGTCGATATGCAGAATGGTCACTATTGCCTCCTAAGTATGGATTTGTTACCGAGGCACCCTAAATAACCACCAGCACTAGGCTCACAAGAACGCACTTTTTTGGTTCTCACGAACAAATCTGTGCGACGGGAACAGCGAAGGAACCGCCCTCATGAAAGACCCGACCAATCCGGTCTGCCGCACGATCAGCACACTGCTCTCGCGCATCGGCGACAAGTGGACCGTGCTGGTCGTCCAGACGCTTGGGGAGGGATCGAGGCGGTTCAACGAGCTGCGCCGGGAAATCCCCAGCGTGTCCCAGCGCATGCTGACGCTGACTCTGCGTAATCTCGAGCGCGACGGCATCGTCAACCGGACGGTGACGCCGACGATCCCGCCCCGCGTCGATTACGAACTGACCGAGCTTGGCCAGTCACTGCAGCGGCCAATTTGCGGTCTCGCCACCTGGGCGACCGAGAACGTCGAAGCCATCCACGCCGCGCAGGCAAAGTTCGACGCACAGCAGGACGAAGCGCGCGCCGCCTGAGCCGAAGCGGATCAAGGTTAGGACTTTATTAACCATACTGACCGAGATTCGTCGCATGGAAACGGCCAGTACTTATTTCACCCGCCGGGCCCGCGAAGAGCGCACCAGCGCCCTCGACGCCGCGTCCGCGGAAGCGCGCACCGCGCATCTGGAGATGGCCTTCCGGCTGGTGAAAGTCGCGACAAAGCCTCGCCCGCTGTGCACCCAAAGCCGGGATCTCAACGACAACGAATTGAGCGCGCCCCTGCGTAGCGCCTTCCCGCTTCGCACCTCCGACGAATTCCAGCATCTGCTCGACGTACTCGACCGGAAGACCGCTCACAGCTGACCGGCTTTCCGCCGATGCGCCGCTCAGCTAGTCCGCGCAGATGCTCAAGCCTGTCGCCACCGATATCGAAGCCCTGAAGACCATCGACGAGCGGCTGCGCTGGCTGTCCGCCTGGACGATCCACCACGCCAACCACATCCGCGAGAGCGACGACGGCCTGAAGGTCGGCGGCCACCAGGCGAGCTGCGCCTCGATGACCGCGATTATGGCCGCGCTCTACTTCCACGCCCTCGGACCGAACGACCGCGTCGCGGTGAAGCCGCACGCCGGGCCGGTGTTGCACGCGATCCACTATCTGCTCGGCTCGCAGTCGCGCGAGATGCTGGAGAACTTCCGTGGTTTCGGCGGTGCGCAAAGCTATCCCAGCCGCACCAAGGACCGCATCCCAGTCGACTTTTCCACCGGCTCGGTCGGCCTCGGCGTGGCGATCACGCTCTTCGCCAGCCTCGTGCAGGATTACCTCTCCGCCCACGGCTGGCTGGAGGAACAGGATCGCGGCCGCTTCGTCGCACTAATCGGCGATGCCGAGCTCGATGAAGGGAACATCTACGAAGCGATCATCGAGGGCGCGAAGCACGACGTTCGCAACCTGTGGTGGATCATCGACTACAACCGCCAGAGCCTCGACGCGACCAGCGCCGACCGCATGTTCGAACGCTTCGACGAGATCTTCCAGAGCTGCGGCTGGCGCGTGGTCGAGATCCGCTACGGGAAGCGCCTGCGAGCCGCTCTCGGCCAGCATCCCGCGCTCGCTTCATGGTTCGAACGGCTTCCCAACGCGGACCTTTCGGCGCTGCATTACCAGGGCGGCGCGGCATGGCGCACGCGCATCGAAGCGGAGCTGGGAAAAAAGGCCGGCGCCTTCCTGAAGCAATATGACGACGTAGCGCTGGCGTCGCTGTTCACCGACCTCGGCGGCCATTGCATGGAGACGTTGGTCGACGCGTTCGACGCCGCGCAGGACGATGTCCCGACCCTGTTCATCGCCTGGACCATCAAGGGCTTTGGCCTCCCATTCGCTGGTCACAAGGACAATCATGCTGGCCTGATGAACTCGAGTCAGTTGGCTGCGCTGCGCGACGCAATGGGCGTTGGCGAGGGCCAGGAGTGGGAGCCGCTCGAAGGTATCGGCGACAACGCCCGTACCGGCGTCGAAGCGCTGATCGACCGCAGCCGGATCGCGCGCGAGAAGCGCAGCCGCAGTTTCGGCACCGCCGCCATTCCGGACCTGCCCGCGCCCGTGGGTGAGGAGCAATCGACCCAGGCCGCGTTCGGCCGCATCCTGCTCGACCTATCCAAGGCCGGCGGCGACCTCGCCGACCGCGTCGTCACTACCTCGCCCGACGTGACGGTATCGACCAACCTCGGCGCGTGGGTCAACCAGCGAGGGCTGTTCCGCCGCGCCGAAACACCTGACGTCTTTGCCAAGGCAAAGATTGCATCCGCGCAAAAGTGGGGTGGGAACAAAAATGGCCAGCACATCGAGCTCGGCATTGCCGAGAGCAATCTATTCCTGATGCTCGCCGCGGCCGGCCTCGCCGGTGACCTGTTCGGAACCCGCCTTTTCCCGATCGGAACGCTCTACGACCCATTCATCGCCCGCGGCCTCGATAGCCTCAACTACGCCTGCTACCAGGACGCCCGCTTCCTGCTGGTGGCCACCCCGAGCGGCATCACGCTCGGGCCTGAGGGCGGCGCGCACCAGTCGATCAACCCGCCGCTGATCGCGCTTGGCCAGCCCGGCCTGCGCCACTACGAACCCGCCTTCGCCGACGAGCTGGCGGCGATGATGCAGGAAGCTTTCCGCCTGATCGACGACCCGAACGGCGAAAGCACCTACCTCCGCCTCTCGACCCGCAGCATCCGGCAGGTCGAGCGCGACGGCGACTCCTGGCGGGAGGGCGCACTCGCCGGCGGCTACTGGCTTCGCGAGCCCGCTGCCGGCGCCGAAGCGGCGATCGTCGCCATGGGCGCCGTCATGCCGGAAGCGCTCGCCGCCTGGGAGGAAACCAGCCAGGACGTACCCGGCCTCGGCCTTCTCGCCGTCACCTCGCCCGACCTGCTTCATCGCGGCTGGACCGCCGGGCAGGCGGCCCGGTGGAAGGGTGAGCGAAACCTCAGTCATATCGAAAAACTGCTCTCGCGGCTCTCGCCCAACGCCGGCCTCGTCACGATCGCCGACGCCGCGCCTGCCTCGCTGTCCTGGCTCGGCGGCGTTCTCGGCCAACGCGTCGCGCCGCTCGGCGTCGAACGGTTCGGCCAGACCGGCAACCTCGCTGACCTGTACGCCGCCTACCGCCTCGACGGCGACGCCATCACCGAAGCCGTTGCCGAACTGCTGCTGCCTGCCTAGGGAGCGCCCATGGCCGGACGGTATTTCGACGAATGGCAGGTCGGCGATCGCGTGCAGCACGCGATCACGCGCACGGTCACGGAGACCGACAACGTCCTCATCACGACATTGACGCACAACCCGCAGCCGCTGCACCTTGATTACGAAGCGGCGGCGAAGACCGAGTTTGGCAAGCCGCTGGTCAACAGCTGCTTCACCTTCAGCCTGATGGTCGGCGTCAGCGTCCACGAGACGACGCTCGGCACGCTTGTCGCCAACCTCGGTTACGACAAGCTGGTCTTTCCCAACCCCGTCTTCGCCGGCGACACGTTGCGCAGCGAAAGCGAGTGCCTTGAAGTGCGCGAAAGCAAGTCGCGGCCCAATGCCGGCATCGTCACCTGGGCGCACCGCAGCTTCAACCAGCGCGATCAGCTGGTGTGCGAATGCACGCGCACGGTGCTGCTGCAGAAAAGGCCGCAGTGAGCGACCCGCGCTCTTGGCTGTTCGTTCCGGCCGACAGCGAGCGCAAGATCGCCAAGGCGCTGGACAGCGAAGCCGACGCGATCATATTCGATCTCGAGGACAGCGTTGCGCCGGCGCAGAAAGCCACTGCCCGCGATATCCTGAAGGGCCTGTCGAAGCGCGACAGCGGCCCGCGGTGGTGGGTGCGCATCAACCCTCTCCGGACCGACGAGCATCGCCTCGACCTCGAGATGCTCGGTATCCCCGATATCTACGGCGTCGTCCTGCCCAAGGCCGAAAGCGGTGCGGACATTGCGGAGATCGCGCACCGCACGGGCAACATCCCCATCCACGCCATCGTTACCGAGACCGCGGCCAGCCTGTTCGGCCTGCTCTCCTATCGCGACCCCAAGTCCCCCCTCGCGGCGATGAGCTGGGGCGCGGAAGACCTGTCTGCCGCCCTCGGCGCCGCGTCGAAGTATGACGCGAGCGGCGAGCTCAGTTTCACCTACAAGATGGCCCGCTCGCTCTGCCTCGCCGGTGCGGTCGCCGCCGGAGTCCAGCCGGTCGATGGCGTCTTCGCCGACTTCCGCGATGACAACGGCCTACGTGCCGAAGCCGAAGCCGCCCGCCGCGAGGGCTTCACCGGCAAGCTCGCCATCCATCCCGCGCAGGTGCCGATCATCAACGCGGCCTTCACGCCGTCCGACGACGATGTTGCGCACGCTGCCGCCATCGTCGCGGCCTTCGAAGCGGAGCCGAACGCCGGGGTGTTGTCCGTCGGCGGCAAGATGGTGGACCGCCCGCACCTCACGCAGGCGCGGCGCGTTCTGGAAAGATCAAAATAAGGAGACTGAACATGGCGACGACGGCGGAACCCACCCAGCAGCAAACCAACGGGCCGACCACCGCCAAGGGCTGGGGCACCGATGCGCCCGATCAGCCGCTCCGTCCCATGGAGTTCGAGCGCCGCGCGCTCCGGCCGAACGACGTCGCCATCAAGATCACCTACGCCGGCATCTGTCACAGCGACCTTCACACCTGCCGCAACGACTGGGGCGGATCGCAATATCCGGTGATCCCCGGCCACGAGATCGTCGGCACCGTCACCGCGATCGGCGACGAGGTTACCCGTCACCGCGTCGGCGACACGGTGGCGGTCGGCTGCATGGTCGACAGCTGCATGGAGTGCGACCAGTGCCTGGAAGGCTGGGAAGTCTTCTGCCGCAAGGGCTGCGTCCAGACCTACAACAGCGCCGACTATCACGATCACACGATCAGCAAGGGCGGCTACACCGACCATATCGTCGTCCGCGATCACTTCTGCCTGAAGGTCCCGCAGGGCATGGACGTCAGCCGCGTCGCGCCTTTGCTGTGCGCCGGCATCACCACCTACTCGCCGCTACGGCAGTACAATGTCGGGCCGGGCACGAAGATGGCCGTCGTCGGCCTCGGCGGGCTCGGCCACATGGGCGTCAAGCTCGGGGCAGCGCTGGGTGCGCACGTGACCATGATCACCACCACGCCGAGCAAGGGCAATGACGCGCGTGAACTCGGCGCGCACGACGTCATCATCTCGACCGACGCGCAGCAGATGGCCGATGCCGCGACACGGTTCGACTTCATCCTCAACACCATCCCCGTGAGCCATGAGATCGACGGCTATCTGAACCTGCTCGGCCGCTCGGGCCGCATGGTCATCGTAGGCGCGTTGACTCCGATGCCGGGCTTTACCGGCTTCCAGCTGATCTGGTGGAACCGCGCAGTCGGCGGCTCGGCCATCGGTGGCATTCCGGAAACGCAGGAGATGCTCGATTTCTGCGCGGAAAAGGACATCTACCCCGACGTCGAGTTCATCCAGATGAACCAGGTCAACGAGGCTTATGAGCGCCTGCTCAAGAACGATGTCCGCTACCGCTTCGTCATCGACATGAGCAAAGGCCTGTGAGCGAGGCGGTCTATCCGGTTCCCGAAGGGTTCGATGCGCGCATCGGGCCGCGGGAACTGGCCGACCTCAATCATCTCGCTGAATGCGATCCCGACCGCTTCTGGCTCGACCAGGCGCGGCGACTGACCTGGGACAAATTTCCGGAAAAGGCCGGCGACTGGTCGTTCGAGAAGCGGGACTTCCACATCCGCTGGTACGAAGACGGCCAGCTCAACCTGTCGGTCAATTGCCTTGATCGGCACCTCGACGCGCACGCAGACCGCGCCGCGCTCATCTTCGAAGCCGACGAGCCGGGCCATGGTCACGAATGGACGTATCGCCAGCTTTATGAAGAGACCTGCCGCTTCGCCAATCTGCTGAAGCAACGCGGCATCGGGCGCGGGGACCGCGTCATGATCTATATGCCGATGATCCCGGAGGCCGCGGCAGCGATGCTCGCCTGCGCGCGTATCGGGGCGGTGCACTCCGTCGTCTTTGGCGGTTTCTCGCCCGACAGCCTCGCCGGCCGCATCGCCGATTGCGGCGCGGTTGCCGTTATCACCGCCGACGAAGGCCGCCGCGGCGGCAAGCATATTCCCCTCAAGCGCAACGTCGACACGGCGCTTGAGGAAGGCGACGTTCCCACGGTCGTCGTCATCACCCGCACCGGCGCCGACGTGCCGATGAAAGACGGCCGCGACGTCCGTTATGCCGACGTCCGCGACACATTGGCGACCGAATGCCCGCCGGAAAAGATGAATGCGGAAGATCCGCTGTTCATCCTTTACACTTCCGGCTCGACCGGGAAGCCCAAGGGCGTCGTCCACACGACCGGCGGCTACGCGGTGTGGGCCGCTACGACCTTCGAGTGGATCTTCGACGCCCGGCCCGACGACGTCTTCTGGTGCACCGCGGACATCGGCTGGATCACGGGCCATACCTATGTGGTCTACGGTCCGCTGATGATGGGCGCGCGCAGCGTCATGTTCGACGGCGTACCCAACTATCCGGATTTCGGGCGATTCTGGGAGACGATCGACCGGCTCGGCGTGACCATCTTCTACACGGCGCCCACCGCGATTCGCGCACTGGAACGCGAAGGCGATGATTGGGTCACGCGCTACTCGCGTCAGTCCCTCCGCCTGCTCGGCACGGTCGGCGAGCCGATCAACCCGCACGCATGGGAATGGTACTGGCGCGTCGTCGGCGACGGCCGTTGCCCGATCGTCGACACCTGGTGGCAGACCGAAACGGGCGGTGCGCTCATCTCACCCATCCCCGGCGCCGTCCCCGCGAAGCCCGGCTCCGCCACGAAGCCGCTCCCGGGCATTCACCTGGAACTGGTCGATGCGGAAGGACAGCATCTTGACGGCGCGGTCAGCGGCAACCTCTGCCTGACCTCGTCCTGGCCCGGCCAGATGCGCACCGTTTGGGGTGATGACCAGCGCTTCTTCGAAACCTACTTCACCACCTATCCCGGCAAATATTTCACCGGCGACGGCTGCCGACGCGACGAGGATGGCTATTACTGGATCACCGGCCGCGTCGACGATGTGATCAACGTCTCCGGGCACCGCGTCGGCTCGGCCGAAGTCGAAAGCTCGCTTGTGTCCCACCCGAAGGTCGCCGAGGCTGCGGTCGTGGGCTATCCGCACGACATCAAGGGCCAGGCCATCTACGCCTTCGTCACGTTGAACGCCGGCGAGGAAGGCGACGACGCGATGCGCAAGGAACTCGTGCAGGAGGTCCGCCACGACATCGGCGCGCTCGCCGCGCCTGAGAAAATCCAATTCACGCCCGCGCTGCCCAAGACGCGCTCGGGCAAGATCATGCGCCGCATCCTGCGCAAGATCGCGGAAGGGGCGACCGACGGCTTCGGCGATACGTCCACGCTTGCGGACCCCAACGTAGTCGATGCGCTGCTCGCCGGGCGCCAATAGCCGGCCTCGGGCGTTGCTGGACCGAACCCGTCAGAAGGAAGCCCATTGAAGCGTCCGATCCTGTTTCTTGCCCTGCTCGCGCTTGCTGCGCCGCTCGCCGCCGCCCCGTTCAATCCCGTCGAATTTTTTCGCGGCCAGACGCACGGCGACGGAACGCTCAAGGTCATCTTCCAGTCCGCCAAGACCATCCGCGTCGACAGTTTCGGCAGCGATGAAAAGGACGGCTCGCTGCTTCTCAAGCAGGTCATCCACGAGCCCGGCAAACCGCCGCGCACCCGCTATTGGCGCATGCGGCAGGAAGGGCCCAACGTGTTCTCCGGCACGCTCACCGACGCGGCCAGCCCTGTTCGCGTGGATGTCAAAGGCGACGAGGTCCGCATTCGTTACAAGGGCAAGGACAACCTCGACTTCGACCAGCGCCTCACCCCCGCCGGCCCGCGCGAAGTCCGTAACCGCATGAAGGTTAAGCGCTTCGGCATCACCGTCGCGCACTTCGAGGAACGCATCCGCAAACTGGATTGAATTTTCGACAGTCGGGCGGCCGGGTCTCTTCGGCCCAATGGCGGCGAGCCTGCCCTCGGTGTACAATCGTGGTCCTACCGGCATGGGAGGCGATTGACTTGCCACGGGTCTTGTTCGGTTTGGCGCTGGCAGCCTGCGCCGTCGCCGCGGCCGGGCAGGCCCCGCGCATTGGTAAGCCCCGTCCCGCGCCGCCCGGTCCGCCTCCGGTCATGCCCCTGCCGCCCGCGCAGTTCGACAGCCAGCTCGCCATCGCCGGCCAGGATGTGAAGGCGCGCCTGCTCGACACCCGCCTCGGCGTTGATGTCCTCGTCAATGGACGGGGCCCTTACCGCTTCATCGTCGACAGCGGCGCCGATACGTCGGTGGTCGGCACTCGCCTCGTCGAAACTCTCCGCCTGCCGCTAACCAGCCCTGCGATCCTCAACGGCATGACGGCCCGGAACGAAGTCGACCGGGTCCGCGTCGACCAGCTCACCCTCGGCCCCGTCACCACCCACGATCTGGAGCTTCCCGCCCTGCGGGAGGCGCATGTGGGCGGCGATGGGCTCATCGGCATCGACGCGCTGGCCCGCCAGCGGCTGATGATGGATTTCGAGAACCGCACTGTTCGCGTCGAGGACGCCAGCCTGCCGGCGAAGTCGATGCCCGGCTCGATCGTGATCACCGCCAAGCGCCAGCGCGGCCAGTTGATCCTAGCCCACGTCCGCGCCGGCGGCACCTCGCTCGACGCGGTGATCGATACCGGCTCCGACCTCACCATTGGCAACATGGCCCTGCGCGAAAAGCTGTTCCGCAAGCACCCGGACCGGCTGCGCAAGGTCGTCGCGATTGGCGTCACCGGCGTCCCCATCGAAATGTCGATGGCCTACGTCCCCGAGCTTCAGCTGGGCCCCGTGATCCTCCGCGACGTGCCCATCGGTTTCGCCGACCTGCCGCCGTTCGACGTCTTCGGCCTGTCGAAGCAGCCCGCGCTCCTGCTTGGCACCGACATCCTCGAAAACTTCCGCCGGGTCTCGCTCGATTTCCGCTCGCGCAAGGTCCGATTCCAGCTCCGCAAATGCGCGCCCGATCATTTCTTCACCACCGCGACGCTGAACGACCGCCCCGCCACATTGCTGCCGGACAAATCCACCGAAGCGTGCATTCGCTAGTCAACCGGCTCGCCTCGTCGGTAAGAGGGCTCGAAGAGGGTGGGGAGAGACGTCAACATGATTGCCGAGCAGCGTGAGGCAGCGCCAGCGCGCCGGCCGATCTATCGCCACCTTTATGCGCAGGTCCTCGCGGCAATCGCGCTGGGGGCGCTGATCGGCCACTTCTGGCCCCATGTCGGGGAATCGCTGAAGCCGCTGGGCGACGGCTTCATCAAGCTGGTCAAGATGATCATCGCCCCGGTGATCTTCCTGACGCTCGTCACCGGGATTGCCGGCGTGCGCGAAATGGCGGCGGTCGGCCGAGTCGCCGCCAAGGCCTTCGCCTACTTCCTGTTTTTTTCGACGGTCGCGCTCATCGTCGGCCTGATCGTGGCCAACGTCGTTCAGCCGGGCGCCGGCATGCACATCGACCCGGCAACTCTCGACGCCAGCAAGGTCGCGACATTCTCGGAAAAAGCGCACGAGTCCACGGTCACCGGCTTCCTGCTCGACATCATCCCGACGACCCTGCTCTCGGCCCTTACCGACGGGTCGATCCTGCAAACCCTGCTGGTCGCGATCCTGTTCGGCGTCGCGCTGTCGCTCGTCGGCAAGCCCGCCGAGCCAGTGCTCGACCTGCTCGAGCGGCTGAGCCTGATCGTCTATCGCGTCGTCGGCATCCTCATGCGTGCCGCGCCGATCGGCGCGTTTGGCGCCATTGCCTTCACCGTCGGCACCTACGGCATTGGCAGCCTCAGCAGCCTCGGCGCGTTGCTCGCCACCTTCTATATTACGAGCCTGCTCTTCGTGCTCGTCGTGCTCGGAGTCGTCGCGCGGCTGGCGGGCTTCTCGATCTTCGCGCTGATCCGCTACCTCAAGGACGAGCTGCTGCTCGTGCTCGGCACGTCGTCCTCGGAAGCGGCCTTGCCCGCGCTCATCGACAAGATGGAACGGGCGGGCTGCGCGCGCAGCGTCGTCGGGCTCGTCATCCCCACGGGCTATTCCTTCAACCTCGACGGCACGAACATCTACATGACCCTGGCCGCGTTGTTCATCGCGCAGGCGACCGGCGTTCACCTGTCGCTCGGCGAACAGGTCGCGCTGCTGGCCGTCGCGATGATCAGCTCCAAGGGAGCTGCCGGCGTGACCGGCGCGGGATTCATCACGCTTGCCGCGACGCTTTCAATCATCCCGTCCGTGCCGGTTGCCGGCATGGCGCTGATCCTCGGCATCGACCGCTTCATGAGCGAGTGCCGAAGCCTCACGAACTTCATCGGCAATGCCGTCGCGACGATCGTCGTTGCCAAGTGGGATGGGGCGCTCGACCAGGGCCAGCTCAACGCCGCGCTGGCCGGCCGCGCTGCGAACGCGACGCTCCCCGAAGCCGAGCCGGGCCGAAAGATCGAGCGAGAAATTGAAGCGCTTGGCGCGGCGCCGCAGGACTGATTTCCGAATGATGATGCCCCGTCTTGTCGCGCTCGCCCTGGCCTTGACCACCATCGCCACTGGCGCGGCGGCAAAGCCGCGCACGGTCCTATTCATCGGTAACAGCTTCACCTACGCCGCCAATTCTCCGGTCCGGAACTGGCACGCCGAACGGGTCACCGACCTTAATCATGCCGGCTTCGGCGGAGTCCCGGCACTGTTCAAGGCGTTCGCCGACGAAAGCGGGCTAGACTATGACGTCAGCCTGGAAACGCAGGGCGGTCAGTCCCTTGCCTTTCACTATGCCGAGCGACGCGCGTTGTTCGACCGCGCGTGGGACGTCGTCGTGCTTCAGGAATATAGCACGCTGGACAGCGAGCGCCCGGGCGATCCAGCCAGATACCTTCAGTCGGTGCGCCAGCTTGCAAGCCTGTTCCGTGCCCGCAATCCCAAGGTGCAGATCCAGCTGATGTCGACCTGGACGCGCGCCGACCAGACCTACGGGCCGGGAGGTCATTGGTACGGAAGGCCGGTCGGTGCGATGGCTGACGACCTGCGCCGGGCGGCTGACCTTGCCAGGAAGCGCACACCCGGCGTGACCGGCATCCTTCCGGTCGGCCAGGCCTGGAACCGCGCCTTCGCAAGCAAGGTCGCCGATCCCAACCCGTACGACGGCATCACCTTCGGTCAGCTCGATCTGTGGTCCTATGACCAATACCATGCCAGCACCGCTGGCTATTACCTCGAAGCACTGGTGACGTTCGGCGCCGTCACGGGCATCGACCCGGTCAGGCTTGGCCCGGGCGAAAAAGCCGCCGACGAGCTCGGCTTGTCGCGCGACCAAGCCGCAGCGCTCCAGAAAATCGCCCGCGATGAACTCGCGTCGGCGCCCCGGGGATAGGTGATCGCTTCCAAATCATCTTGCCCGAAGCGGTCCTGAACCTCTTGCAAACTGGCTAGCACTTACCTGTCGCGCTAACCTCGAGTGCTTCGTGCGAAGCATCGCGTCATCGCGCCATGATGTGAGTGGTTCGTAGTGTCGCAATGGGTCGAAAGCGGACACGACGTGCCGTGTGACGCTGTTCCTGAAAATTGCACCGGTCCGTGCATGTTCGGGTCAATGTTCACCCAACCCGCCGCAGACTTGTTGCTGCCAGCGAACGCGCTATCCATTCCGCGAAAGCCGAGGGGATGGACAGGGTGGCGAGCGTAGCAGAGCAGCAAGAGCATGGCCGGGGGACGATGGCGCGGATTATCGTCGCCTCTTCCGCGGGCACCGCGTTCGAATGGTATGACTTTTTCATCTTCGGCAGCCTGGCGCCGGTCATCTCCAAAGTCTTTTTCGCCGGGCTCGATCCCACCGCCGCGCTGATCGCCGCGCTAGCGCTGTTCGCGGTCGGCTTTGCATTCCGTCCGCTCGGCGCGCTGATATTCGGCGTCGTCGGCGACAAGCTCGGCCGCAAGGGCGCGTTCCTGGTCACCGTCAGCCTGATGGGCGCCTCGACCTTCCTCATCGGCTTGCTGCCAACTTATGCCCAGGCCGGATCGCTCGCCGCGGTACTGCTGATTTTCCTCCGCATTTGCCAGGGCATCGCGCTCGGCGGCGAATATGGCGGCGCGGCGATCTACGTCGCGGAGCATGCGCCAGCGAACAAGCGCGGCGCGGCCACGGGCTGGATCCAGTCGTCGGCCTCGTTCGGCCTGCTCGCGGCGCTGCTGGTGATTGTCGTTACGCGTCAGTCAGTGGGCGAAGTCGCGTTTGCCGACTGGGGCTGGCGCATGCCCTTCCTCGTTTCCGCCGTCCTGCTGGCGATCTCGGTCTGGATGCGCGCCAAGCTCGCCGAGAGCCCGGAATTCGCGCGGCTGCGTGAAGAAGGCGAGATTGCCAAGGCGCCGCTCCGCGAAGCCTTCGGTGAGCGCAAGAGCATCCAGCGCGTGCTCATCGCCTTCTTCGGCATCATGTGTGCCCAGGGCGCCGTCTGGTACTTCACCTTCTTCTACATGCAGGTGTTCCTCGAACGCTCGCTTGGGGTTCCGGCGGGCATGAAGGATATGCTGCTGATCGTGATGACGCTCGTCAGCGCGCCGCTCTACGTTTATTTCGGCTGGCTCAGCGACCGCATCGGCCGCAAGCCGGTGATGATTGGCGGGATGCTGCTCGCGCTGGTGCTCTATTTCCCTGCGTCACACTGGATCGCATCCGCGGCGAACCCCCAATTGGTCGAGGCGCAGCAAAACACGCCAATTTTCGTCGACACCAACCCCGCCACCTGCAGCGTGCAGTTCGATCCCGTCGGCACGGCCAAATATGCGAGCGCCTGCGACATCGCGAAGTCGTCGCTGGTCAGCAAGGGCATCAACTTCACCACACGAACGTCGAACGACGGCCGGACTTACGTGATCGTCGGGACGGAGCAGGTTCCGATCGCCGACGGCCAAGCCTTGAGCGGCCCCGATCTGAAAGCGCTGAAGACGAAGACCGGAACCGACATCGGCACCGAGCTACAGGCTGCGGGCTATCCCAAGCAGGCCGACCGGGCGCACGCCAACCTGACCCTGCTCATCGTGCTGCTCCTCGTCTTCGTCGTTGCGGCGACCGCGCTCTACGGCCCGCAGGCCGCGGCGCTGGTCGAGATGTTCCCGACCCGCGTCCGTTACACGGCGATGTCCTTTCCCTACCATGTCGGGACCGGCTGGGTCGGCGGCTTCCTGCCGGTGACGAGCTTCGCCATCGGCGCCATCACCGGCAACATCTATTCAGGGCTTTGGTACTCGGTGATCTTCACCGCCATCTCGGTCGTGGTCTCCCTGTTCTTCGTCAAGGAAACCGCGGGCAAGCACCTCAGCGAGGTCTAAGCCTCACGGGCACCAGTGGATGTCGATCGGCTGCTCGGCCTCGGCTAGCACCCGGCCGATCGGCAGCTTCGAGCTCTGACCGTCGGCGATCGCCTGCTCGAGGAGGTCGCGCTTCTGCTGGCCGGTAATGGTGATCGTGACCGTCCGTGCCGACAGGATCGCGGCGCGCGTCAGCGTGACCCGGGCCACCGGCATGTCAGCGGGCATCGGGTCCGGCGTCACGCCAACGGCGCGGCGGGCCTTGGGTGCATCCAGCGCGTCCTGCATGTCGGGACCGGCGAAGATCGACGCCGTGTGTCCGTCGCCGCCCATGCCGAGCCAGACCAGGTCTGGCGGCCATGGCAGGTCCTGGAGCCGGGCGTCGGCCGAGTTGCCGGCGAGCTTGGGGTCCTGGATGTCGGCGGCGATGGGGACCACCCGGGCGCCGAGCGGAAGGAAGGTCTTGGCGATGGCGCGGATGTTGCTGCGCTCATCATCCATCGGCACCAGCCGGTCGTCCGTGGGGATGATGGTCAGCTTCTTCCACGGCAGCGACTGGCTGGCGAGCTTGGGGAAGATCGCCGGGCCGGTCGAGCCGCCGGGCACCGCGATGAGGGAGGAACCACGAGCGTCAACCGCGCTCTCGATGATGAACCCCACGTCGCCGGCAACGGCGTCGGCGAGTTCGTCCAGGGAATCATATTCCCACCATTCGACTTCGATCATGCGAATCCTTTTAGGCTATCGCGGCGCTGGTTGCGCGTATCCGAACCATCCTGCAACCGCTTGCCCGCTTCGGTTGACCGCAGGCCGGAAGCGGAGGCGTTCGTGGACGACGTTGCACAGCGCATTGTCGATGAACGGCAAGCCGGTGCCACGGTCGACGGTGCATTCGCTGACGGCACCGCGGGCATCGACCCGCAGCCGCATGAAGACCGTGGCACCGCCGGGCCAGGCGTTGGTGATCTGGGGAGGAAAATCCCGGCCGCGAAGGACCGGCGAAATAAGATGCGGCGGATCGGCAATGCCGCCACCGCCGCCCGGTCCATCTCCGCCGTTCCCACTTCCCGTTCCATTGCCGAATCCGCCGGCGCCGATGCCAGGCCCCCGAACATCCGATGCTCCTTGGGTCGGCGCCGTGCCCTGCCGCGGCGTTTCGGCGGCAGCGATGGTCTGGACGGGCGGCGTCACGATCCGAGGCTTGGGCGCGACGACCGGCGTCGCCTCGCTCTTGATGTTCTTCGGCGCCGACCCGCCTTCTCGCTCCTTCGGCTTGGCGGGTTCTTGCTTTGCTGGTGGCGGCGGAGTTGGTGGTGGCAGCTCGGAAAAATCAAACGTACGCAGCGCCGACTGCGGATCGGTCAGGTCGATGCGGCCGGAAAGGTGAAGAAGCGCAAAAAGCAAAAGCGCATGAATGCCGACGACTGCCGCTATAGCTCCGCCGCGATCTCGAGCGCCGATGTCATTGCGATAGGCCACCGGCCTATAACGCCGGCAGCCCGGGTGCGTTGCGCAGCCGAAACGTCGTTATGCTACGTGACGTTTCGACCGCGACACTTCAGGCGTTGGCGGACTGCCGGCTGCTCGACGGCGGCCGCCCGCCGCCGTGACTGGCTTTGCCGCCCTTGCTTGCGATTTCCCGCTGCTTCGCCGGGTCCATCGCCGCGAAACCCCTCTTTGCCGTGCTTGTTTTGGCCATCCGGTCCTCCTGTAGTTGACGTCCATGAAACGTCAGTTGGAATGGCCAGTTCTAAAAGCTGATAAAGGTTACACAGTTCGCAGGGCGCCCCCTTCCCCGTGCTTCTGACGTTAATCGCGGTTAAGAAAAAGTTGACCGGATTTGGGTGAATCGTTCGACTTCCAGTATTGAAGCTTTTCGACTCGAAACTTCATCCGGGAGGGGGCTCCCCGGGAATGCAGTACGACGGGCAGTTAAAGCCGAATTGGCGCTTGGTGCGCGGTGCTGTGAGCAGCGTGATCTGCTTTGGGGCAATCGCTGCGTCCGATCCAACTTTAGCGCAAACGGCGGCAACAGTCCCCCTGCCGCCAACGCGCGAAGAGGTGACGCGGCCTGTCACACCGACACCGCCGCCGCAAAGCCGCTTGCAGGTCGAGGGCGGCATTGCGCGAGCTCCTTGTGCCCTCGACGGTGCAGAATATCGCTCGATCCACTTCGTCTTGCGCGGTGTCGAGTTCGAGGGCCTAGAGGGCTTAAGTCGGGCCGACCTTGCCCCCGCTTTCACTTCATTGGTCGGGCAGGACGTGCCGATTGCCGGCGTCTGCGAGATCCGCGACCGGGCAGCGACCATCCTCCGCGACGCCGGATACATCGCTGCCGTCCAAGTGCCCGAGCAGCGGATCGGTGATGGCATCGTCCGCTTCCGCGTCCTGATGGCAAAGCTGACGCAGGTTCGGGTACGTGGAGACGCCACTGGCGCGGAAGCCGCGCTTGCAGGATATCTCGGCCGACTGACGAAGCGGCCGCTCTTCAACCGTTTCGAGGCCGAGCGCTATCTGCTGCTGGCCAGCGATTTGCCCGGGTACACCGTACGCCTGACCCTTCGCCCCGCGGGCACCGCGCCCGGCGAGGTCATTGGGGACGTAACGGTCCAGAGGCTTCCCGCTTACGCCGATTTCATCTTGCAGAACGGAGGATCGAGAACGCTCGGACGCTGGGGCGGTTTGCTTCGCGGGCAGCTCTTCGGACTGACCGGGATGGGTGATCGGACGTCTTTGTCGGTCTTCAGCACGGTTGATTTAAAAGAGCAGCAAACAGTCCAGCTAAGTCATGACATGCGGATCGGGTCTCAGGGCCTGAGCCTTGCCGGCGCCTTCACCTACGCCTGGGCGCGGCCCACGGTGTCGGGCGCCGACGTGCTCGCAAAAACGCTGCTAGGAACGATCGAAATTGGCTATCCCCTCGTTCGCCGACAGTCGCGGACCGTGCGCGGATCGGTCGGCCTGGACGTCGTCAATCAGGACGTCTGGTATAATCATGCGAAGCTGACGCAGGACCGGCTCAGAACCGGGTTTCTCCGCCTTGGACTGGACGCAGTCGACACGGAATTCAGTTCGAATTTCTCGGCCGCCGAGCCGCCGTGGCGTGCGACTTCGCTGCTTGAACTTCGCCAGGGGATGAACGGATTTGGCGCAACGGCACATTGCGGGCCGGCCGGCGTCCAATGTCTCGGGCCCGGCCGGATCCCGCCGACGCGTCTCGGAGGTCACGCCGACGCGACCATCGTTCGATGGACGGGGTACGGGGAAGTTCGGCCGATCCCAAAGCTGACGCTGGCGCTCGGCCTCCGCGCGCAATACGCCTGGAAGCCGCTTTTCAGCTTCGAAGAATTTTCCGCCGGCAACTATACCGTTGGGCGTGGCTACGATCCCGGTGCGGTGCTCGGCGATCGCGGTTTCGGGAGCCAGGCGGAGATCCGTTACGGCAGCCGCATTCCGGTGAGCGCGAAAAAGCCGGCGATGGAGGGCTACGCCTTCTGGGATCAGGCGAGAGTCCGCAACCTCGACAGCGTCGTGGTTTCGCCCGGACGGCTCCATCTTGCTTCGGTCGGTGCCGGTGCACGGGTTAGCTGGGACAGGTTCCTGCTCGACACGACCATGGCTTTCCCGCTGACACGTGTGGGCCCGCTGGACCGGCGGCCGGGCCCGCGCATCCTCGTCACGCTGACGAGCCGATTATGGCCCTGGAAATACTGATGCCGTCGCCGCGCTGGCCCCGGAGGTCGAGATGAGCAAATCACCAGTCACAGCCGTTTTGGCCGCGATCGGGATCGTTATCGTCGGCAATGCAGCCTCGCGGGCGGCGACACCTCTCAGCGTGCGCGACAGCTGGCGGATTGGAAATAGCGGCACGAGCTTCTGCTCCGCGCAAAGCCTGACTGTCGATGCCGCGCTCACCGGCATGTTCGACGGCGGCTATTCCATTACGTGCCGCGACGCGGCCCTGCCGGTTGGCAAGCTCTACAAGCTGCGCGACACCGCTGATGCCCCCGCGCGCATCGCCGCCGATATTGCCAAGGTCGCCAAATGTGACGCGCCGATGCGGGGCAACGTGCCGGGGCTCGGTCCAGTCGATGTGCTCGAATGCCGGCTGAAAGACGCTAGCGTTGCCTATCGCGCCTATGAATTGCGGCGCGGCAAGGCCGTCTATTCGGCCCAGGGGCTCGCCGGTTACGATAGCGCGCTGCAGCTCGGGCTGCGTAGCCTAGTCGCCGATCAGCTGGTGAAGGGCGAAATCTCGATTGCGACCACCGGCGCGGGCGATCCAGCGGCCTTCGCGCGCGTCCAGGCGGGCACGCTCGCCGCCGACAAAGCCTTGGAAGAAGCCTATCGCCGCAACAACGCCGGAAGTTATGCGGAAGCCGCGGAGTTCTTCGCGGCGGCCAGCACAAACGGTGGTGACACGCCAGTCAGTCGTGGCGAAGCGCTGGTCAACGAAGCGCTCCAGAAGTCCAATCTCGGACGTTTCGCGGAAGCTGACGCCCTGTTTTCGCGGGCTGCCCAGATTGTGGGCAATGATCAAATCGTTGCTCGCCGCCTGCGTAACTATCGGGCCATCCATGACCTAAACCAAGGCGAGCCTAAGGCCGCCCTGGACGAACTCGACAAACCCCTGCCCAAATCCGTCGTCGAAAGTCAGCGCAATGCCAGTACGAAGCTGGAGATCGACGAGGCCCTGTCGCGGCGCCTGAACGCGGATTCTCGGTTCGGTCAGCAATTGCACGCGCAGGCTGACGAATTGCTGCCGGAAGAAAAGGCGGCCATCCTCGACGGTCAGGCGCTGCAGTTGCGCGGCACGTCGCTGCGTTTGCTCGGGGATATGACCGGCGCCCGCGACGCGCTGCGGCGGGCGGACGGCGAATTGCTCGCGGTTCGTGCCGGCAAGGTCGCTTCGATCCTATGGATGCGCGCACAGATCTTCGGCGATCTGGGTGCAATCGCGGAGGAAAACGGTCAGCAGGCAGAGGCGAGCCGCCTTTATCGCTCGGCAGTTACGCTCCTCGAAGTAAACTATCCGGGTACGGCGGTCTTGCTCAACTCCAGGGCCCGGCTGGCAGGCTATTTGGCGCGCAGCGGTCAACTTCCCGTCGCGGAAAAGATGTTCAGCGACATCGTCCATTCGCAAAGCGACACGAGCAGCTTGCCGCCAAGCTTCGCCAATGTCCTGAGGCCCTATGTCGACCTGCTCCTGAAAAAAACGGACGACCCATCGGCGGAGGCCGAAATTTTTGCCGCATCCCAGCTGATGGTGCGCCCGGGTCTTGCCCAGACCCAGGCGGTGCTGGCCCGTGAACTGACGGGCGGCACCGATGAGGCATCTCGCCTCTTTCGCCAGTCGGTCACGCTGACCCGCCAGGTCGAACGCAACCGCATCGAACTCGCTCGCCTTCAGGACCTGCCGAGGCCGTCGCCGCAGGAAGCCGCTCGCACGCGGATATTGCGCGGGTCGCTGGACTCAACGCAGAAGGAGCAGCTGACGACGCAGGCCGCGCTGGCGAGTTTCCCCCGGTACCGGGCGGTATCGAGCGACACCATCTCGCTCAACGATCTGCGCAAGACCCTGCGCGCCGGCGAAGCGTACTACCGGATGACGATCGTTGGCGATCACGTCTACGCGATGCTGATTACGCCGGAGGCTGGACACGCGGTGAAACTGGCCGTGACGGCCAAGCAGCTGGATGAGCAGGTCAGCGCCTTGCGCGACACAATTTCGAAGGTGGAAGGCGGGCAGCGCACGACTTACCCGTTCGACGTCGCCTTATCGCACCAAATGTACGGGGAACTATTCGACCCATTTGCTGCCGCTATCCCTGCGGTCAAACATCTGATCTTCGAACCTGACGGGGCGATGCTGCGGCTGCCGATCAACCTGCTGGTGATGGATCAGGCTTCAGTCAACGCCTACGCCGCGCGCGCAAAGACCGGTGACGATGGGGCTTACGATTTCCGCGGCATCGCCTGGCTGGGGCGCGATCGCGACATCAGCACCGCCGTCAGCCCGCGCTCGTTCGCGCAGTTGCGCGCGGCGCGGCCTTCTGCCGGACGAAAAGAATATCTTGGGCTTGGACAAAATACACCGCCTTCAGCTGCAGAAGGCAATGTTCCCGCTACGGCAGACCGCGATTGCCTGCTGCCGCTGTCATCCTGGAGCCATCCGATTTCCGCCCGTGAGCTGGAGGTCGCCGGTTCGATCGTCAAGAAGTTCGATCCGAACGGTGTCGACATCGTCACCGGCGACCAATTCACCGACACTGGGCTCGAGGCACGCGGCAATCTCGACCAGTATCGCATCGTCCATTTCGCGACCCACGGAGTCGTGACGTCGCGCGCGGCTAAATGCCCTGCACAGCCCGCGCTCCTGACAAGTTTCGGTGGCGCAGGTTCTGACGGCCTGCTGACCTTCCGCGATATCTTCGATCTTCATCTCGATGCAGACGTCGTAATCCTGTCGGCGTGCGACACGGCTGGAAAAGCAAGCGCGGCAGCGACCCAGCAAGCGGGGCTTTCGACGGGAGGAGACGTCGCGCTGGATGGCCTTGTACGCGCGTTCGTCGGCGCCGGGGGACGATTGGTCATCGCCAGCCATTGGCCGGTGCCGGACGATTACAACGCAACACAGCGCCTGATGACAGGCCTGTTCTCGGCACCGCCAGGAACTCCGACGGTCACCGCCCTTCGCTTATCGCAACGGCAGTTGATGGACGACGCGCAGACCTCGCATCCGTTCTATTGGTCGGCCTTCGCCGCGGTCGGCGACGGCGAGATACCCATTGTGCGGACCCGGCCGTCGCGCATCGCTCAAGCGGGAAATTAAAGGCTATTGCTGGTCTTCGGGGTCGGCGACAGGTTGCGGGTCGCCGCATCGGCACGAAGTGGTCCTCGGCGTGACTCGCTTTGCCGGCTCTCCCTGAAATTGCACGCTCTTCGACGGCTGCGAGGACGAAGCGTCCACTGAAGCGACCACGATGCCCTTCCGCAATTCGGTCTCCGGGCGAGTGCTCGGTGCTTCCGCGCTCCTCGATTCGCGCGGCGCCGCATCGGCTGCAACGGCATTTGATAAATACGCGCAGAGTGCAATGCAGCGTGCCAGGCTCATGTTTTACAGGCTAGCCACGCATGGTTTCCGGAAGGTTTACGGGAGTGGTTAAAAATAATTCGAGGATTGGACCGGCACTTAAAAGGTTCTTACATTTCAATACGATAACGATCATAGACGCTGTGTTGACCTTCCGACTTTTATTGACTTTTTGTTAATATCGCGTCAGGTTGCGCGTCTTGACTGGGTCAAGGGGGCAACATCGATGGCAACTCGTCTTTCGTCCAACAACAGCCAAAAAATGATTCTCACCAGCGCCGCGATCCTCGCGGTGGCAGCCGGTGCCTATGGTCTCGGTCGAGTATATCCGCCGCTCGGACCGAGCGCCGGTACGATTGCACCGGCGGATCGATATGTATCGTCACAGGTCGGGGAGCAGGACGTTCAGCTCGGCGATACTGCCGTCCCCGAACTGATGCAGACGGATGCCTTCGAGTTGATGGTCAAGGATCCCAATTTCCGCGCGCTCGCCGCCAGCCCCGGCTTCCAGGCGCTGGCATCGCAGCCGCAGGTGATGGCCGCGCTGCTGGCCGATCCGCAGGCATTCGCGGCGCTAGCGGCGAATCCACAGGCCTTTGCCAGCATGGCGAAGGCGGCGCAGGACGCTGCAGCCTCGGCCGCACAATCGCGGCAAGCCAGTGCGTCGCTGATGAACGCGGTCGCCGGCCACTCGGCGGCGATTCAGGCGCTGGCCTCGCGCCCCGATGCTTTTGCATCAATTGCGAACAATGCCGGCGCATTCGGCAGCTTCGCTTCAAGCGCAAGCGCGTTCCGGTCAGCCGCAGCCAATGCCGCCGCCGATGCGAGACTTGCGAGCAACGCCGCCGCGTTCCGCCAATTGGCGAGCGACAATGCGGCAATGAACGCATTGGCAGCGGATCCTGGCGTCTTCGCCTCGCTGGCCGCGAATGCCGCATCGCTCAAATCTTTCGCAAGCCAGCCCGCAGCCCTGGCTGCCGCCGCGAACAGCGCCGCCAATATGGCGAGCCAGCTGCGCCTCGCTGGCGTGTCCGACGCCGCAATGGCGTCGATCGCATCGAATAGCGCCGCATTCGCAGCGCTCGCCAGCCAACCTCAGGCCATGGCGGCAGTCGCCGCTCACGGTGATGCGTTCGCCGCTCTGGCTTCGCATCCGCAGGCGCTGGCCGCGATCATGGCCAATGCTTCGGCCTTTAGCAGCTTCGCCTCGAACGCCAGTGCTTTCCAGGCCGCGGCATCGAAGGCCGCGGCGGATGCGCGAATGTCGGCCAACGCCGCGGCCTTTCAGCGCCTGGCGAGCGACAATGCGGCGATGAAGGCGCTTGCCGCTGATCCGCAAGTCTTCTCGGCGATGGGCCGCAGCGCGGTCGCCTTTGGCGGTCTGGCGAGCAGTGCCCAGCTGATGAATGCGCAGCTTGCCTCGACGATCGGGCAGAATGCTTCGGCATTTTCGAAGCTCGCAAGCAATGCCTCGCAGCTGAGCTCGGCGGCCCGCGCCGCCCAATCGTTCAATGCACAGGCTGCTACGGCATCGGCCGCTGCTGCCGGCCGACTCGATGCCGTCGCGTCGCGAGCGGCCCTGGCCAGCCCGCAGGCCTTTTCGGCGATGATGGCCAATCCGGCCGCTTTCGCCGCGGTCAGCCGTCAGGCTTCTGCCATGGCGACCCTCGCATCCAATTCGAAAGCTTTCGCTGCGCTAGCCGCTCATCCCAACCTTGCAGCGGTAATGGCCAATCCGAACTTCGCCGCTGCCGCTAGTCAAGCCGGCGTAATGCAGGCGCGTAACGACTAACACCGCGGTCGCGGGGGCCGCAAATGGGGGTACAAGCGTATCGTGAGCGCCGGGGTGCATCGGGCACCCTGGCGGTTGCTTTGCTCCTCTCGTCCACCCCATCGCTCGCACAGACTCCGGCCAGGCAAGCTCCACCGCCAACGCCTCCCGACACGATATCCATCGTCGAGAAGCCTGATGTCGTTCCGCCCCCGCCGGAGCAACCTGCGGGAGAGCCTGTCCAGCCGGCACCCACTAAGCCAAACGCTCCGCTACCGACCGGCACGGAACACGTGCCGCAGGACGCTTCCGGCTTTCACCTGTCGACGGTCGAAACGCGCAACCTCTCTTTGCTGTATCTCGACCCTGTCCAAACCTACCTAACCCCTTATCTGGGCCGCGCCTTCGAGAACGCCCTCGCCTTTCACGAGCAGAAGTTCCGCTGGAAACCGTGGGACCGCACGACGATCCTGCTCAAGGACTTCTCGGATTACGGCAACGCAGCGGCGCTCGGTTCGCCGAGCAACATGGTCATGCTTGACGTGGCCCCGCTGTCCCTATCGATGGAGACGTTCTCGCCCGGCGAACGCTTCTTCACGCTCAACAACCACGAACTTGCGCACGTCGCGGCGATCGACGTGTGGAACAAGCGCGACGCCTTCTGGCGGCGTTTCCTCGGCGGCAAACCGATGCCGTTGCAGAAGCATCCGGAATCCATCCTCTACAACTTCCTCACCACGCCGCGGAACCTGACGCCGCGCTGGTACATGGAAGGCAGCGCGGTCTTCTTCGAAACGTGGATGGCCGGCGGGCTCGGCCGGGCGCAGGGCGGCTACGACGAGATGGTCTTCCGCGCCAAGGTCCGCGACCACAAGCGGTTCTTCTCGCCGCTCGGTTTGGAAAGCGAAGGCACGCAAATCGATTTCCAGGTCGGCGCCAACTCCTACCTCTACGGCACCCGCTTCTACTCGTACCTCGCACTCACATACGGCGTGGAGCCGGTGCTCGATTGGTTGCGGCGGTCGGACGATTCCAAGGCTTTCTATGCCAGCCAGTTCAAGCACGTGTTCGGCAAGTCGCTAGACTCGGTCTGGGCCGATTGGATCGCGTTCGAGCACCGCTTCCAGGAAGAGAATCTCGCGGCACTGGCGAAATACCCACTCAGCGAGCCCCGCCACCTCTCGCCTCGCGGCCTCGGCTCGATGTCGCGCGGGTTCATTGACGATCGCACGAACAGCCTGATCGCCGCCTTCCGCTATCCCGGACGCATCGGGTTCCTCGGGCGGATGGACCTGGCAACCGGGAAGCTCACGCCGCTGACCGACCTGAACGGCATGATGCTGTACAAGGTCACGAGCCTGGCGTTCGATCCCGCGTCGCGTACGGCCTTCTACACCGACCAGAATTACGCCTATCGCGACCTCAACGCGATCGACGTCGATAGCGGCAAGAAGCGGCGCCTGCTGACCGATGCCCGGATCGGCGACCTCGCCTTCAACCGCGCCGACAAGAGCCTGTGGGGCATCCGCCACCAGAACGGCTTCGTGACCCTGGTCCGGATCCCGCCGCCGTACACGAGCTTCAACCAGATCAAGACCTTCCGCTACGGCGAGATATTGTTCGACCTTGATGTCTCACCCGACGGCGAACTGATCTCGGCGTCCTACGGCACCGTCGACGGCAAGCAGTCGATGCGCGTGTGGAAGCGCGCGGACCTCGAGCAAGGCTTTGCCGAAGAGCCCGTCGCCACGCTCTCGCTGCCGCCATCGGTGCCCGAGAACTTCACGTTTACGCCGGACGGCAAAGCGCTGCTCGGCAATTCCTATTATACGGGCGTGTCCAACGTCTTCCGCTTCGACATTGCGAGCGGGAAATATGACGTCCTCACCAATGCAGCGACCGGCTTCTTCCGGCCGCAACTCCGGCCAGACGGATCGCTATTCGTCTACGATTACACCGGCGACGGCTTCAATCCGGCTATCGTCCGCCCCAAGGTCCGCCAGGATCTGGCGACTGTGCGGCTGCTCGGCACGGAAGTCGTCAAAGCGCGTCCGGAACTGAAGGAATGGGGCGTCGGCTCACCTGCCAAGGTGCCATTGGACGATTTGATCACTGAGCGCGGCACTTACGAACCGGGCAACCGGATGCGCTTCGACGCGCATTACCCGGTCATGTCCGGCTACGCGCGCTCGCCAGCCTTCGGCTATTATGTGCATATCGCCGATCCGCTGCAGTTCCGGCAGCTCAGCGCGAGCGTCGCGGTTTCGCCTTTCAATAAGGTACATGGGTCCGAACGGCTCCACGTCAACGTCGAGTACCAGACCCCGATCTGGAAGCTGACCTACTGGCACAATCTCGCCGACGTTTACGACCTCGCCGGGCCGGTGCTGCGGAGCCGCAAGGGCGATGCTTTCATCGCCAATTATTCGAAGCCGCTAATCTACGATCCGCCGCGACAGCTGGACGTGTTCGGATCGGCTGCCGCCTATTTCGGATTGCGTGAACTTCCCGGGGCGCAAAACATCGCAAGCCCCAAGGAGATCCAATCGGCCGACATCGGGATCCGCTACACCAACACCACGAAGGCGCTCGGCGGCGTGGACCATGAGAAGGGTTTCAACGGCAAGATCGTCGCTGCTGCGGATCACGCGCAGGGCGAACTCTTTCCGAAGCTCTACGGCGGCGTCGATGTTGGAACCGCGCTGCCGTGGGGAAACAGCTCGGCCTGGCTCTATGCGCATGCGGGGTGGGTCGGCGGCGAACGCACGAGCCCGCTCGGCGCTTATTATTTCGGCGCGTTCCGCAACAACTATGTCGATGACCGCTTGGAGAAGCGCTATCGAGAAATGGAAAGCTTCCCCGGTTTCGCCATCGATGAAATCGCCGCGCGGCGGTTCGCGCGCCTGACCGGCGAGATCAATCTGCCGCCCATCAGATTCGCGGAGGTCGGCACGCCAGCTTTCTATCTCAGCTATGTCCGACCGGCGGTGTTCGCCGGGGTCATGGCGACGCACGAGCCGGACCGCAGCAATCACCGCTACGCCGATTTGGGTGCACAGCTCGATCTGAACTTCACCGTCGCGCTTCGCTTGCCGATGGTGTTCTCGGTCGGTGCCGCCGCCGGTTGGCGCGACGGCTATTATCGCAAGACCGAATGGCTTGCCTCGCTGAAAATATTGTGAGGCGCTGAGCGTGCCATTGGTCGAAAGCCTCCATTGGGCGATCGCGCTAGTACCGGTGCTGGTGCTGCTCGGGATCTTCGTGTGGCTAGACGCCTTCGCGCTCATGAGCCTGCGCGAAATCGGCGGCCTGCTCCTGCTCGGCGCGCTCGGCGCGCTGATCGCCTGGCCGATCAGCGGCCGCATGCTCGACACCCTGCCGATCGGCTTCTCGTTCTACAGCCGGTTCATCGCGCCGTGGATCGAAGAGGCGATCAAAGCCGCGATCATGATCGTCTTGTTCCGCTTCAACCGCATCGGCTACAAGCTCGACGCGGTCATCTCCGGCTTCGCCATCGGCGCGGGTTTCTCGGTCGTCGAGAATATCTTCTACCTGACCATCTTTCCCAACTACGGCACCGGAACCTGGCTCGTCCGCGGTTTAGGCACCGCCGTCATGCACGGCGCCACCCTCGCACTTCTTGCTGCAATCGCGCACGAATTCGCCGAGCGGGAAACCCGTAGCGCCGCATCCGACTACGACTTCAACCTGGTGTGGTTCATCCCCGGCTACGGCGTCGCGCTCGCGCTGCACACCGCCTTCAACCAATTTCCGAACCAGCCGATGGTTGCGATGATGGGCGCGCTACTCATCGCCCCCATCGCGCTGATCGCCATCCTCAACTTCGGCACTGCCGAGGCACAAGGCTGGCTCGCGTCGGAATGCGCGGAGCATCGCGCGCAGGTGCAGGCGCTTCGAAAGGGTTTGTGGCCGAACGGGCCCGCCGGCGACCGGATTTCAAAGCTCGCGTCCCGCCTCGACGATCAGTCGGTCGCGCGAGTGCGCCGCTACTGGGAATTGCAGGCCTGGCTGGTCGCTGAAGCGGAAGAGACGCTGATGGAAGAAGCGGCCGGCGATGCCGAGTTTGACCCCGCCGAGGTGCGTTCCGCCTTTGTCGAACTGGACGTACTCAAGCGCGCGCTCGGCCCAAGCACCTTCGCCGCGCTGCAGTCCATGCTTCCCTTCAGCAAGAACGATTTTTGGGAGGTCGCCGAACTGAAGCAACGTTTGGTCGGGCGGTGACCGAAACGGTTACACTTTCTTAACCATCGGCGCCCACTGCCCTGAGGCAGGAGACGTTGCGATGGCGATGCCGGCGTATTTCGAGGATGTCACGGCCAAGCACGAGCGGCGTCGCTACCTGCGCCGCGCCCTCCGGCTTGGTGCAGACGCAAGCGCCGGCGGTGAGCAGGTCACGGTTCACGACCTCTCTTTGACGGGCGCGTTGCTCGAAACATCGGTTCCCATGCTGGTCGGTGCCATCTTCGAGATCGAGTTGCCGCATGCAGGCAGCGTCGAAGCCACGGTCGTCTGGAACAGCGGCGAATTCTATGGCTGCCAGTTCGAGCTGCCCATTGCCCCCGCTGCCTTGAGCGCGGCGCAGCTCCAGGCCCAGCCGCAGACGAGCGAACCCGTGCCGGCCGATCCCCTGGCGGAACTGCGCGACTTGAACACCGAAGTGGAACGGCTCGCTCTACGCATGGAAAGTGCGCTCGCCCGCCTGACGCGGAAGTAATCGAGCAAGAGGAACTGGCGGAGAGGGTGGGATTCGAACCCACGGTACGGTTGCCCGTACGCCGCATTTCGAGTGCGGTGCTTTCGACCACTCAGCCACCTCTCCGCTCGAGAGTCGTGACGGCCGAATGAAACCGGCCCGGTCGGACGCGGCGCTCTAGCAGCGGGCATTGGCCTTGCCTAGATAATAAGCATGACCCCTTTTCACTCCGTCGCGCGTTCCGGTGCCGTGACACCGCAATTCGACATTCCTGTCGCTCGTTTCGCCATTGGCGAAGTGGTGCGTCACCGTCTGTTCGATTTCCGTGGTGTCGTCTTCGACGTGGATCCGCAGTTCGCCAACAGCGAAGAATGGTATCAGGCGATCCCCGAGGACCTGCGGCCGTCGAAAGATCAGCCATTTTATCATCTGCTCGCCGAGAATGCGGAGACGAATTACGTCGCCTACGTCAGCCAGCAGAACCTGCTGCTGGACGATAGTGAGGAGCCGGTGGACCATCCGGCGATCGCTACCATGTTCGATCGTGAGGACGGTCGTTATCGGCTGCGTCCGGACCTCAGGAACTAAGAAAAGGGAGAGCCGTGACGGCCCTCCCCTCCCCCTGTTGAACCTGTTGAAGCCTAGAAGTTGATCGACGCGCGGCCGTAGACGAACCGGCCGTTGAACCCGAACGGCGAGAAGATCGAGTACGGGATGTAGATCTGGTTGGCTGGATAGCTTCCGCCCACCGTCGATGGACGCGCGCCGTACGGCGAACGATCCGGATAGACGTCGAACAGGTTGTTCGCACCGATGGCGAATTCCACGCCCTTGCCGCCGGCGCTGCTGTTGCTGTGCAGGCGAACCTCGAGATCCGTGATCCACTTGGCGCCAAGCATGATGTCGTCGGGACCAAGCGCCGTCAGGCTGGCCGCGTTCGGCGCCAACGGCGTCGCTGAGCCCGGCGAGATGACCTTGCCGTAGCGTGTCGTCCGCGCGGTGATGCCGAACTTGCCGATATCGCCGTCGGCGCTGAGCACGACCTTGTCGTGCGGCTGGCCGTCGGTGAAGCGAAGCCCTTCGACACGGCCGAACAGGACGATGCCCGGGATCTGCGATAGCGACCCGACGGCATTGAGCCGCTTGTCGATGCTCGTCTTGTTGTGGTTGTAGGCGGCGGTCAGGTTCCACTTGCCGTACGAACCGAGACCAAGCCGGTAAGCCGCGACGATGTCGATGCCCTGCGTGGTCGTATCGAGACCGTTGATGAAGAACCGGGCTGCGGCCACCTGCGGGAAGCCCGATGCGGCCAGCAAGTTGGTAACCGCCGACTGAACGGTCGAGGTATTGCCGGTCCCGCCATTACCCAAGGTCTCGGTCAGGACGATTCGGTCCTTGATCTTGATATGGTAATAATCGGCGGTGAAGGTCAGGCCGCGGAGCGGGTTGGCGGTCACGCCAACGCTCATGTTGACCGACTTCTCGGGCTTGAGCGGCTTCGCCCCGATGGCGACCGCTGCCGGCGCATTCACCGCCAGCGTCGCAATGTCCACGGGCACGCCGCCGATGAAGTTCGTCGACGTTGTGGTGAAATATTGCTGCTGCAGCGACGGCGCGCGGAAGCCGTTCGAGATCGCGCCGCGGACCGCATAGCCCGGAATGAACTCGTAGCGGGCCGCGAGCTTGCCATTCCAAGTCGAGCCGAAATCGGAGAAGTGCTCGTAACGCCCGGCGACCGTCGTCGTCAGGCCCTGCACCGGATCGGTGTCGAGTTCAGCGTACACGGCATAGCTGTGACGCTTGGCGTTCGTGCGGCTATTTTCCGGGATGCCGGGGAAGCCCTGAGCGCCGGCCGGCGCCGCGCGTCCCGGGAAATCGCAAGTCGTCGCCGCAACGGAGCCATACCGGCCACCCAGCGCCGTGCAGTTGGCCGCCGTCGTGTTCGTGACCGCCGGGCGGAAATACGGACCGATAGCATAGGATTGCGTGTCGCCCGGCCGCTCCTTGAACTGCTCGTGGCGGTATTCGGCGCCTGCGGCGATTGTCAGCGGCTTCGCGAAGCCGACCTGATAATCGCGCGTGAGGTCGAGGTTCACGAGGTTCTGCGCGTACTTCAGACCGCCAGCATCGAAATCGTGCTGACTTTGCGGGCCAAACGACGCGTTCAGCGTATTGTGGACCTGGTAGTCGAACTGGTCCTGACCATGACCGGCCGAAAGATCGACGTTCCAGCCGGCGAGCGAGCCCCGAAAACCCACCGTTCCCGCATAATCCTTCAGCGTCGTCTCAATTAGCGGAAGAAAACCGTTCGGCGTCAGCGGAACGAAGTTGGCGTTGCTCGGCACTTGGTTGGGCGCAAGGACGCTGAAGTCGCGGTTGGCTGAAGTATTGTTGTACTGGCGCCAGTTGGCGGCGCTGGTCGCGTTGCGGTGACCGTAGGTGCCGAACGCATAGAGCTGCCAATCCGGCGTGATGTCGAAGCCGCTATTGAGGACAAGGTTGTAGTCCTTGGAGCGCGGATCGCCGAAGCGAAACTCGAGCCGGTCGAAGCCGATTTCGCGAGGATCGAAGGTCGTCGTCGTCGAGGTGACGCCCAGCGTGTAATTCGGACGAAGGTCGTAACCGGCGCGATTGGTATCGTCGCGGTGACGGAATTCGGCACTGAGGTTGACGAAGCCCTTGCCGCCAAGCGGCAGGCCGAGGTTGGCGGCCAGCGTCAGCTGGGCGCCGTCCTGAACCTTGCGGTCCCCGTCGGTGTTGGCGAGGAAGTAGCGCGGGTCGGTTGGGTTGAGCTGCGGCTGACCCGCCGAGTTCAGCTGCAGACCCGTGACCTGCGCAACGTCGTTGATCGTCGTAATGTACTCACCCCAGGTGGCGCTGGCGCGACCGCCGTGGTTCTGGCTCTTCAGCTGGATGTTGATGACGCCCGCGATCGCGTCCGAGCCATATTGCGCGGCGGCGCCGTCCCGCAGCACTTCGACGCGCCCGATGGCGATGCCGGGAATGAGGTTCATGTCGACGGCTGCGCTGCCGCGGCCAACGGTGCCGTTGACGTTCAGCAGGGCGGCGACGTGGCGGCGCTTGCCATTGACCAGCACCAAAGTCTGGTCGGGCGCCAGGCCGCGCAGGGTCGCAGGGCGCAGCGTGTCAGACCCGTCCGCGATCGACGGCTGCGGGAAGTTGAATGAAGGCACCAGCTGGTTGAGGATGCGGTTGGTTTCGGTCTGGCCGGTCGTCGCAATCTGGTCGGCGCCGATGACGTCCACCGGTACCGGGCTGTTGGCGACGGTGCGGTTCGCCGTGCGCGTCCCCGTAACAACGATGGTCTGTTCGTTGCTCACCGGCGTCTGGCCCTGGGCCGCGACCTGAGCCTGCTCCTGCGCCTGTGCATTCTCCTGTGCCGCAGGGCTGGTCTGGGCCTGGGCGGAAGCGGAGATTGCAAGCCCGCTAAGGCCGGCAAGCAGGGTCGAACGAATACCGATTTTCATGACAGCGAATCCCCCTACGGCCGAGAACACGGCCCAAGCGCTGCAGGGAAAGATTAAAAGCGCTTCGAAGCAAGCACTTGCTACGCCGCTTTACAGAAATGTGTCAGTGCTGTTGCGCCCGCGCCACATCGTGCAGAGTACCGCCCGGCGGTTGACAGCATGGGGCCGCTGCCATAGGCGGCACGCCTTCCCCGCGCTTGTCCCGGCTTGCGCCCGCTCGCGCGTGGGACCGAAATTCGTTTGAAAGAGACAAAGCCAATGTTCGCAGTCGTGCGCACGGGCGGCAAGCAATATCGCGTCGCCGCCGGAGACAAGATCGTCGTCGAGAAGCTCGACGGCAACGCGGGCGACCGCATCACGCTGGGCGACATCGTGCTCGCCGGTGACGGGTCCGACCTCAAGTCGACCGATGGGCTAACCGTCGCGGCCGAGATCGTTGCCCAGGCCAAGGGCGAAAAGGTCACGGTGTTCAAAAAGCGCCGTCGCCACAATTACCGCCGCAAGAAGGGCCATCGCCAGCAGCACACGATCCTGAAGATCGTATCGATCGGCGATCAGAAGGAACAGAAGAAGGCGGCGCCGAAGGCCGAAGCTGCTCCCAAGGCTGCTGCGCCTGCGAAGGCGGCAGCTTCAACCGACACGCCGACTGAAAACCCGGCCCCGGCCGATCAGAAGGCGGCCGGTGCGGAAAAGGCGGCGAAACCCGCCAAGGCCAAGGCTGAATCCGGGTCGACAGAAAATGCTGCACCCGCTAAGGAAGCCAAGAAGGCTCCGAAAGCCAAGTAATCAGACTTTCAGATTTATCAGGTAGTTTATACGTCATGGCACATAAGAAAGCAGGCGGCTCGTCCCGCAACGGACGCGACAGCGAGAGCAAGCGGCTCGGCGTGAAGCTGTTCGGCGGCCAGACGGCCGTTGCCGGCAATATCATCGTGCGTCAGCGCGGTACGAAGTGGCACCCGGGCGACAACGTCGGCCTGGGCAAAGACCACACGCTTTTCGCGCTTTGTAACGGGCAAGTCGCGTTCCGCGACGGCAAGCTTGGCCGCAAATACGTCCACGTGATGCCGATTAGCGAGAACCAAGCATAGGAACGGTCATAAAGGGACCGTTCCCGGAAGGGGCGGCCCGGACGAGATCCTAAGGATCGAGACCAAAAAGGGAGAAGGGGAGCCCCGAAAGGGGTCTCCCCTTTTTCTTTGCCTTCTCCCGAAACTGTCATGGGCCGCCGTTAGGCGGCCTGGCGAGGAGAAGGGTGATGTTCGCGAGAACGCCGAGATTGTTGCTACGGCCCGGGTTCCCCGAAGACGCGATGGCGCTGCTGAGCGCGATTGCGGATGAGTCGGTGGTCCGAAACCTTGCAACGGCGCCGTGGCCCTACTTGATCCGTGATGCCGAAGCCTATCTGGCGAAGCCGCGCGATCCTGTCCTGCCCTCACTGCTCATTTTCGAACGTGGCGCGGGTGCCCCGCAGCTGGTCGGCGCATGCGGGCTTGGCAGGCGGCCGTCGGGAACGGTCGAACTCGGCTATTGGGTCGCGCAGCCGTTCTGGAACCGCGGTCTCGCGACGGAGGCTTGCACGGCGCTGGTCGACATTGCCCGCACGCTCGGATTCCAAAGCCTCGAAGGATCTCACTTCGTGGACAATCCGGCATCGGCCCGGGTACTCGAAAAGCTGGGCTTCGAGCCGCTTGGGATCGTTGCGCCGAGGTACAGCTGTGCGCGCGGCGCCGAGGCGCCGGCACGGCTGATGCGCCTGGAACTCAATGCTGCAACGACGATGCTCGAAGGAGAGGAAGAAGCGCTCGCGGCCTAAGCCGCGTGGCGCACCTTTCGCGCGGGCGCTGAGCCCGGCACAACATTCGCTTCGTAATTGCGCAGCAAGTGTCGGTCGTCTTCATTCCAGGGATGGAACCCCGGGAGGAAGAACTTGAGCCACGCGCCGGCGATTTTGCGAAACATGCCCGGGCGTACCCACAGGTACCAAAGCAGAGAACTCCAGGCGCGCAGTCCGGTAACTCCGTCCTGACGCATCAGATCAAGCGCGCCCGCGGTTCGGTCGACGACGAAGTTCCGAGTCACGTACAGCATGACCTTGGCCTTGACCTTCCATCGCTTCCACCGCGACCAGTCCTGAGTTGCGTGGAGCCAGGTGTCGTACGCGACGCCTTTGTGCTCGATCTCCTCGACCGCGTGCCATCGCCAGAGGTCCGCGGTAGCCTGTTCCGCTCCCGCCAGATGCCGCGGGTCTGCAAGCAATTCATGGGCGAGGATAGCGGTGAAATGTTCAAGCGCCATGGTCGCTGCCAAGCTGACAATCGGCGGTCGACCCTTGGTCACCGCGAGCCGCTTGAGAACTTGAGCTTCCAGCCTGCCAAGCGCGTAGCCGCTGTCGGTCGCGCGCTTGTTGAATGCGTCATGCTCGCGACTGTGAATGGCTTCCTGGGTGGTGAAGCCCCTGATATCTTCGGCTAGCTTGGGCGGCGCGTCGTGGCGGAACTTGCGAACGCTCTCGACGAAGAAAGCCTCCCCTTCCGGAAACGTCGTAGACAGCGCGTTGTAGATTGCGGTCGCTTCGACGCGGCCACCGTGCCACAAGCGAGGCGCCGCCGTTTCGCGTCCAAAGCGCCGGTCGCGCGGCGTGATGGTAAGGTCGGCCGGGGTCGGCAGAAGTGTCGCGGTCATACTGGGAAGATAGACTAACTTACACTCGTGTCAATAAGACGTACCCGCCTTAGCCCCGAGGAGAGCCGTTCCGTCGCGCTGACAGCGGCGCGCAAGCTGCTGCTCGACCAGGGCCCGCAAGCGGTAACGTTGAAGGCCGTCGCCGCTGAGATCGGTCGCACCCACGCCAACCTTCTTCACCACTTCGGGTCGGCCGCTGGACTGCAAGGCGAACTGGCGAAATCGATTGCCGACAACGTCAACGCCAGTATCGCGGAGGCCGTCGAGCAGGCGCGCGCTGGCGAGGCCGATGCACGCATCATCGTCGATCAGTGCTTCGATGCTTTTGGCCGAGAAGGTGCTGGCGCGCTCGCCGCCTGGATGATCATCACCGGCAATCGCGACGCACTTAATCCGATCCTCGATTCGATCCGTCGGCTCGTCTCGCAATTGTCGGCCGGACACGATCAACATCATGTCGCGGAAAGCACCTTGTCCCTTGTTTTGAATGCGCTCGGCGATTCACTGCTAGGACCGCCAATTGCCGAAGCCCTCGGCCTACCGCGCGATGCGGCACGCGAACTCGCCGCACAGCGCCTCCGTCATCGGCTCGAGATCGAGCACCACGGCGGCTGACACACCGGGCCGCTGGCGAATATTACGCCTACGGCACTAAGCCCGTAGTCGCGCGTTTCCGGGCCACTATGCGAAAGTTGTTTTCGACCGTCGCCACCAAGACAGCCATCTGGATGGGCCAGCCCGGCGCATTCATCGCGTCGTTGGCATTCTGCGTTATCTGGGCAGTCTCCGGCCCAGTGTTCAATTATTCCGACACCTGGCAGCTGGTCATCAACACCGCCACGACAGTGCTGACGTTCCTTGCCGTGTTCCTGATTCAGAACAGCCAGAACCGCGATGGCGCCGCCATCCAGGCAAAGCTCGATGAATTGCTGCGTGCCGTCGACAAGGCCCGATCCCAGTTCATCGGCATCGAGCATCTAAGCGACAAACAGATTGAACTCATCCGGACTGCGCTGGAGCGTCACGCAAAGGCCGAAAGCGGCAAGCAGAAGACGGCCGACGACACCGTCGACCGCCTTCTGGATCGTTTTTAAAACTTCAGCGCCGCCGATCCTGCTGTAACCGATTGTCCGCGTCGTCGATCGCGCGGAGCAACTGGTTGAACGATGGCGCGTCCTCCACCGGCCAGACCCGATTAAAGGTCGGGCCCAACAGGTTGAGATCGTGCCTGGTAAGCAGGCCGACGGCCACGATGCGCTCGTTCATTCCAAGGCTCCGTAACCATGCTTTGCGAGCTAAACGCCGACATACAGCCTTAGTGCCTATAGTTACGCCACAATAACGGTGATTCCCGCGAACTGGCGGGGCGTGCCCGAATGTCCTAGGCGGCGCGCAATGCATTTTCTCGATCAGGCCAAGATCTATGTTCGCTCCGGCGCCGGGGGACCCGGCGCCGTCAGTTTTCGACGCGAGAAATTCGTCGAGTTCGGCGGCCCGGACGGCGGTGACGGCGGCAAAGGCGGAGATATCGTGTTCGAGGCCGTCCCCGGGCTCAATACGCTGATCGACTTTCGTTACACGCAGCACTTCCGCGCTCCTCGGGGAAAGGGCGGTTCCGGGTCGAACCGCACCGGCGCGGGCGGCAAGGACCTGGTCATCAAGGTTCCGGTCGGGACGCAGGTGTTGGCCGACGACGAAGAGCGCAGCCTGTTGATTGACCTCACCAAGGTCGGCCAGCGTCAGGTTTTTCTCGAAGGCGGAATGGGTGGACGCGGCAACGCGAGCTACAAGACCTCCACCAATCGCGCGCCCCGCCAGCACCAGACCGGCCAGGACGGCGAGGAAATGTGGGTGTGGCTGCGGCTGAAACTACTTGCGGACGTCGGCTTGGTGGGTCTGCCGAACGCGGGCAAATCGACCTTCCTCAATTCGGTCAGCAATGCTGCAGCGAAGGTTGGCGACTACCCATTCACGACGCTCCGACCCCAGCTTGGCGTCGTTCGGCACAAAGGTCGGGAGTTCGTCGTTGCGGACATCCCGGGTCTGATCGAGGGGGCGGCGGAAGGCGCCGGAATTGGCGACCGGTTCCTGGGCCACGTCGAGCGGACGCGTCTGCTGCTCCACCTGATCGACGGGTCCGCTGAAGATCCCCTCGCCGCATGGCGCATCGTGCGGGGTGAGATTGAATCGTACGGCGAAGGCCTGGAGGACAAGGCCGAGGTCATTGGCCTGACCAAGGCCGATCTGCTCGACGAGCAGCGGCGTGCCGAGCTTGTTCGCGAGCTTTCCAGTGAGAGCAAGGCGACCGTCTTTCCAATCTCCGCCCCTCTGGAAGAGGGAATGGAGCCGTTGCTCGATGCCATCATCCAGCGGTTGGCCGATCCTGTCGTCAATGAAGCGGTGGAAGCGTCCGACGAGAGGCCGTGGTCGCCGCTATGAGGCTGGCGATCACCGGCGGCACGGGCTTCGTCGGTTCGCATGTCATCGACGCGGCGCTGACCAGCGGGCATGAGGTTCAGGCACTCACCCGCCGCGATCAGCCAGTACGGACCGGCTTGACCTGGATCCCCGGCGATCTGGCCAACCGTGATGCGCTGAAGCGCCTGGTCGAAGGTGCCGACGCCATTATCCATATCGCCGGCACGATCAGCGGCCGCGACGCCGCAGCATTTGATGCCGGCAATGTCTCGGGAACGCTGGCGATGTTGGCCGCCGCCACCGCGGGGGGACTCCACAAGTTCGTCCATGTCTCCTCGCTTGCGGCCCGGGAACCCAAACTGTCTCTCTACGGCGGGTCGAAAGCGCGCGCGGAGGATTTGGTCCAAAGCTCGGGACTCGATTGGTCAATCGTCAGACCGCCTGCCGTGTACGGCCCGGGCGACAAGGAAACGCTGGAACTGTTTCGGATGGCAAAGCTCGGCCTGATGCTCATGCCACCGAAGGGAAAGCTGTCGGTCATTCACGTCGATGACCTTGGGCGGCTGCTCCTCGCCCTGGCCGAGCCAGCGGCACCTGTCGGGGTCGTCCTGGAACCCGACGATGGTCGAGGGCGCGGATGGACTCATCGCGAGTTCGCACAGAAGCTTGCTGCGGCGGTGGGCACGAAAGCAGCCGTGATCTCGTCACCTGGACCCTTGCTGCGGGTTGCCGCCCGCGCCGATCAATGGTTTCGAGGAAGCAAGGCCAAGCTGACGGTCGACCGCGCCGCCTATTTCAGTCACCGGGACTGGGTTGCGAGCCCTGATCGTGCGGCTCCACCATCCTTATGGCGTCCCGAAATCGCGACACCGCAAGGGCTTGCCGAAACTGCCTCGTGGTACCGCGCCCAGGGCTGGCTCTAAAGCGCCGCAATCGCGCCCCATTGCGTTGCTTAAGCGGGCTCGGAACATTAACGACGAGCGCCATGTCCGACCGCAGTCAAACCCTCGCCAAAGTCCTCGAGCAGATCGAGCCCTTCAATAAGAAAGGCCTCGCCGTGACCGAAGCCACGCGCTTCGCGCAGGACCTGGAGTGGGACAGCCTGACCGTGCTCGATTTCGTGGCGAACATCGAAGACGAATTCGATGTCATCATCAGCATGAACATGCAGGCAGAGATCGAGACCGTCGGCCAGCTCGTCGACGCACTGGAGAAGCTCCAGGCGTGAGCGACCTGTTCAGCAAGTTCGACGACGTCATCGCTCTTCGTCAGGGGCTGCTTGCAAGCGGCGGGGCGGACCCCTTCGGGCTCGTCATGGAGCGGGTCGAGAGCCCCACCGTTGCAATCTGCAACGGCAAGCGGACTATCCTGCTCGGCACATACAATTACATGGGCATGACCTTCGATCCGGACGTCATCGCGGCGGGCAAGCAGGCGCTTGATGACTATGGATCCGGCACTACCGGGAGCCGCGTCCTCAATGGCACTTACGCCGGCCACAAGGCGTGCGAGGACGCGCTCAAGGACTTCTACGCCATGGATCACGCCATGGTGTTTTCGACCGGCTACCAGGCCAATCTCGGCATCATTTCGACCATCGCCGGGAAGGACGACTACATCGTCCTCGACATCGACAGCCATGCGTCAATTTACGACGGCTGCGCGCTCGGTAACGCGCAAATCGTGCCCTTCCGCCACAACGACCTCGACGCGCTCGAAAAGCGCCTGAAGCGGATTCCCGAGGGCGCCGGCAAGCTAGTCGTCCTCGAGGGCGTCTATTCGATGCTCGGCGACATCGCGCCGCTCAGGGAAATGATCGCAATCTCCAAAGCGAATGGTGCGATGGTGCTGGTCGATGAAGCGCATTCGATGGGCTTCATCGGGGAGCACGGCCGGGGTGTCGCGGAGGCCCAAGGTGTGATCGACGATGTCGACTTCATCATCGGCACCTTCTCGAAATCGGTCGGCACGGTCGGCGGGTTCTGTGTTTCGAACCATCCGAAGTTCGAGATCCTGCGGCTGGTGTGCCGGCCCTATGTGTTCACTGCGTCGCTGCCGCCTTCCGTCGTCGCCACGGCGGCAACGTCGATCCGCAAGCTGATGACGAGCGCCGACAAGCGCGCGCACTTGTGGGAAAATAGCAAGCGCCTGCACGCGGGCCTTCGCGAGCTTGGCTTCAAGCTCGGAACCGAAGAGCCGCAGTCGGCCATCATCGCCGTCATCATGCCGGATCTGGAGACCGGCGCGGCGATGTGGGAAGCGCTGCTGAACGAGGGCTTGTACGTCAATTTGGCCCGTCCGCCGGCGACGCCTGCCGGCATGACGCTGCTTCGATGCTCCCTTTGCGCCCTTCACAGCAGCGAGCAGGTCGAGGAAATTCTCGGCATGTTCGCTGCGGCGGGCCGTGCAACGGGTTGCATCAACTGAGTCGCTGAGGCCGGAACAGCCACAGCACCGGGTTTCGCCCAAAGGTTAACATGGCTACATAGCCCGCATGGTGGGCGATGGGGAGGACGTCAGGTTCGACTGGCGGCGCGGTGGTGCTGCGGCCGCCGGCCTAGTTGCGGCCCTCATCCTCGTCGCGATGGTGTTCCTGGTCAAATTGGCCAACGATGCCCGCGAGCGCGCGCTTGGCGCGGAACGCCAGGCTAATCAGGTCGCGCTGGTGGTTCGTAACGTCAGCGCCAACGTCGCGCGCGCCGAGGCCGCCCTCGCGCGCTTCGTGCTTGACGAGAATTTGAAGCCGAACGGCTACCTCTACGCCAGCGCTTGGCGCGACGCGGGTTTTCAGATCAATCAGCTCAAGGCTCTCGAGCGCGGCAACCCCGAACAAAGCGCGCGCGTTGCGCGCGTCGAGCAGCTCTACGAAAAGCGAGGCCAGGAATTATCTCTGGCAGCGCAAGCTGCGCTCGCCAAGCAAGGTGATGCCGGCATCAGTTATTTTTACTCGGCGACCAAGGAGGTCGACGACAAGCATCCAAGCATCGCGCGCCAACTCGACAACAATCTCGAAGATATCATTCGCAGCGAACGGCAATCGCTTCGCTCGCGCATGGAGCAAAGCCAGTTCTTCACGGCGCAGGCCGACCGGCTCACCGATTATCTCAGCTGGCTGGGGATCGTCGTTGGCATCGGGGCAGTCTTCCTGGGCGTCGTCGCCGTGCAGGCGTTGCGGCAAAATGCCGCGGCCCGGCGGCAGGCTGAAAGCGAAGCCGAGCGTGCCGAAATCTTGGAGATGGCGGTTCGCGAGCGCACGCAGGAACTGTGGGACGCCAATCAGGCGCTGAAGGACGAAGCGCGCGAGCGTGAGGCGGCCGAGGCCCAACTTCGCCAGGTTCAGAAGATGGAAGCGGTTGGCCAGCTGACAGGCGGCATTGCCCACGACTTCAACAATATGCTCGCTGTCGTCGTCGGTGGGATCGATCTTGCCCTGCGTCGCCTCAATGGCCCGCGCCGCGAGGTCATGATGCACCTCAACAACGCCATGGAAGGCGCGACCCGAGCCGCGGCGCTGACCCGCCGGCTCCTCTCCTTTGCCCGCTCGGAGCCGTTACTGCCGGAACGGGTGGAACCGGCCGAGCTCATCGCCGGCATGTCGGACCTGCTCGACCGCACCCTCGGCGAGCGCATTCGCATCGACGTCGACGCCAAGGCTGACGCATGGCCGACGTACGTAGACCCGCACCAGCTTGAAAATGCGATCGTCAACCTCGCGGTCAATGCGCGAGACGCAATGGAGGGAGAAGGGCAGATGCGCATCTCCGCAGACAACGTCACCGTCTCCGCCAATCAGATCGGTGACATTCGCGGCGGCGAGTACGTCCGCATCAGCGTCGCCGATTCTGGTTGCGGAATGTCTCCAGCCGTTCTCGAACGCGCCTTCGAGCCGTTCTTCACAACCAAGCCGGTTGGTAAGGGCACGGGTCTTGGCCTTAGTCAGATCTTCGGCTTCGCGCATGAATCCGGTGGTGAAGTCGGCATCGAGAGTGAGGTTGGCCGCGGCACGACCGTTTCCATCTATCTGCCGCGGACCGAGGCAGCGGCGCCCGTTCGCCTCCACCCGGCGGCTCAGCGCACGGACACCGCCGACCTTCACGTCGCAGGCGCGCGCATCCTGCTGGTAGAAGATGATCCGCGCGTCCGGACGGCGACGGTCGGCGCGCTCGAAGACCTCGATTATGAGCCGATTGCCTGTGGCAGCGGTGCGGAGGCCATCGAGATCTTCAACGCGCAGCTGTTCGATCTCGTCATTACCGACGTCATCATGCCCGAAATGTCCGGCCCGGAATTGATCAAATATCTGAAGGAAACGAGCCGGCATGATTTCGCCGTGCTGTTTGTGACGGGGTACGTCGGCGAAGGTGAATCCGACGATCTCCGTGGTTACGAACTTCTTCGCAAACCGTTCACGGTTGGGGCCTTGGCCAGCGCGGTCGCGGCAGCCTTGGCGCGTTCTAACGAACCGCCCCGCTCTTCAGCAGCCGGGGCAGCAGGCTAAGCCCTGTCAGCAGCGGGTGCCGCCGCTGCCATGGACTGAGCTTTATGCTGGTCCCGGCGTGCCGGTTGATTTTCCAAACGATATATTCCGCGCCGCCCGCGAAGGTCAGGCTCGCTTTGGCAAGGCGGACGACGGACAGAACCTTCCCTTCCGCGCGCCGGCGAGCCCAGCTGGCGCGCGGCTGCATGGCTCGGGCGACCTTTACGGCGGGCTCCGTGAACCGCTCGTATCGTGCAGGCTCAAGATCGACGACCGAGCTTGCCCGCCCGGCGCGTTCGGCGCGAAGCTCGGCTGAATAGGTCAGCGCGAATGCGCGTCTCCACAAATCGAGCCCGGCGTCGCCCTCGTCCAGTCCGGCAGCCGCCAGCAAGGTCGGTGCCGCGCGGGAGACCGCTCCGATAGCCCGTTCGGCGGCCTCCCCGTTTGCGGTCCAGACCAGACGCGACGGCTGCGCAAACCTTGCCCAGACCGAAACATTGGCGGTCTTGGGACCACACAGCCGGGTGAAATCCGCCTCGCTGAGGACGGCATATTTCGCGACGAGATCGTCGTGCTCGAAATAGAACACATTTGGCGGAATGAGGCGATTGGCGGTCGCCAGCCAGCGTTTCGCATAGGCTTCGCCGTAATCAGACACGATCAGATAGAAATCGAGCATCAGCCCGTCGAGCTGCCGCTGACGAAGGCAGGAGCCGTAGAACAGGACCGCACGGGACGCTTGGCCGTGCTCCCTCGCAATCGCTTCGGCCGTGGCCGTGACTCGCGCATCCACCGGTTGGCCGAGTTCCTCGGCAACTAAGCTCCGCAACTCCGACATGGGAAAAACTCTATGCGGCCAGCTTCACGAATGACAGCGGCTGCGCGGGCGTAAGGTTGATTGGGAAGCCCCGCTCCGCCCGGAACATCTCGCCATCGAGAATGACGTTCGAATTGTCGCCTTCGATAGTGATCTGGTCGGTAGCTTCGAAGTGCACCCCGCTGACGTGATCGCGGCCAAGCCGGCCGAACATGCTTGCGAACAGCCCACGCAGAATCGACGAAGGCCGCTCTTCGACAGCGAGGATCTTGAGCGCCCCACCATGCCGCGTTCCGAGATTGCTTGCGAGCAAGAGCTTCTCGAGCGTCGTCACAGCAAGAAGCGAGAAGCGCCCGTTCAGGCGATCGCCCTCATGGCGGAGCGAGACGCTCAGCGGCTGCGGATCGGGCGGGAGGAAGCTGGCCTTGATCCGCAAGATCAGCTTCATCAGCAGCGCAAACGCCGTGATCACGTGGGCCATGCCGTTAGGCAGGCCGAGCGGATAGATCTTGTCACGGCAATAAAGCATGGTGTCGGCCAGCCCGGCACCGCCCATGAACATGCCGATCACTGGCCGCTCATTCGCGCCGTGGCGGAGCGCGATGAGTTCTCGCGCCACCGTGTAGTTGGCCAGATTGTCCTCGCGAGCGAGTTGGAGAAGCCGCTCAAGCGCCTCGATCGGATCGCCGCGTGCACCAAGATCGAGCGCGATAAGGTTGGTCTTTCCGCTTGGCAGAACCGCAACCGGCGGGACCTGATCGCCGAAATGCCCGCCGTTATGGAGCTCGGTCAGGGTCGCCTGCACCGTCCCGTCGCCGCCATTGATCACCAAGACCCGGGGACGGACGCGCGCGATCGACTTGATCGCCTCGCCAATCTGGTTGGCGTGCTCGACTTCGTAGTGGAAAAGGTCAGGATGCTCGGCGCAATATTCCCTAATGCGGGGCAGCTGAGCGAGATTACCCGTCGACTTGGGGTTCGATAGCAGCGCGATACGCGGCCGCAGCCGGCGACCCGGCATCGGGCAGGCCTGCCCTTCCGCCTTGTCTTCCGAAAGCTGCTGCACTTTCGACATGAATCCGCGCACCGTTTCGCTATAGGGACCAGCGGAACGGCGCATCCGGCAAGCCGGCTGTATCCGTCCCAAGGTGCAATATCGGCTGCCTTTGCGGCCAAATGATGGTGCTGGGACGACCGAATTTGCCGCAGATCGGCCTGATTGACCGCTATCTCGCCCGATCGATTGCCGTGCCTTTGCTCGGCTCTCTGGTGCTGGCGGCGATGCTGCTCGTGCTCGATAAGATGCTGCGGCTCTTTCAATATGTCGTCGACGCCGGCGGCCCGGTCAGCGTGGTGTGGCGGATGCTGGCGAATTTGCTGCCGGAATATCTGTCCCTCGGCATTCCTATCGGGCTTATGCTCGGCATCCTGCTTGCCTTCCGGAAGCTGGCATTGTCCTCTGAACTGGATGCGCTCCGCGGGATCGGCATCGGCTACGGAAGGCTTCTCCGCGTGCCCTTCGCCTACGCGATTCCCCTTGCCGTGCTGAACCTTTTCATCGTCGGCTACCTCGAGCCCTTCACCCATTATCGCTACGAAGGGCTTCGTTTCGACCTGAAGTCGGGCGCGCTCGGAGCGGCGATCAAGGTCGGAGAGTTCAACCGCCTCGGCAGGCACCTGACGCTCCGCATCGACCGTAGCGAAAACAAGGGCACGCAGCTTCATGGCATTTTCGTCCAGAGCGAGGACGGCAAGGGGATGTCGGTGGCCGCGACCGCCGAGCATGGCCGCTTCCTCGCGACCGACGATCCCAACAAGATCCTCTTTCGCCTGACCAAGGGCCGGCTGGTCCAGGACAGCCCCAAGTTCGCAACCCCGCGGACGCTTGCGTTCGACAGCTACGACTTGCCCGTCAACCTTCCTGCCATCGACCAGTTTCGCGGCCGCGCGGCCGGCGAAACGGAGGAATTATACCTCCATGAACTCTGGCGGCTCGGTTATGGCGGCGAGGGCCGGACGCACGCCCAGCGCATGGCGGCGGAAGCTCACTTCAATTTCCGCATGGTCGAAGTCGTGATGATGTTGATGCTGCCGCTGCTGGCGATTGCGCTGGCCGTTCCGCCCAAGCGAAGCTCGTCGGGGCTTGGCATCTTCGTCTCGATCCTGATCGTCGTCGCCTATCACAAGGTCAATCAATATGCGGAGGCCGCGGCGGCGCGCGGCGACCTCAATCCCACGCTCGGACTGTGGGTGCCATTGTTCGTCCTCGCGGGCGTTATCTACTGGATGTATCACGTGCTCGCGCACAGGCCGGGCGGTCAGCCGATCGGCGCGCTCGAATGGTTCTTCGCCGGCTTCGCCAAGCGGCTTCGCGCCCTCCTGCCCAAGTCCAGGCAGCCGACGCCCGCCGCATGATCAACCTCGGTTTCTTTCCGTCGCGCCGCCTCGCTTTTTACATGGTGCGGCTGTTCCTCACGCGTAGCCTCGCCGTGCTCCTGGCGCTCGTCCTCATTCTCATGACCCTCGATCTGCTCGGCGAATCCGGCAAGATCCTCGCTGTTCCGGGTAATGGCGACGCCGACCTCTGGCGCTACGTCGCGCTGCGCATACCCATGCTGATCTCCCGTTTCCTGCCGTTCGCGGTTTTGCTTGGCACGCTCATCGCCTTCGTCGGCCTGAACCAGAACAGCGAAGTCGTGGCGATGAAGGCTGCCGGACTGTCTGCCCATCAAATCCTCGCGCCACTGGTCGTCGCCAGCATCGGCATCGCGGGCCTGCTCTTCGCATTCAATGAAGGGGTGGTGGTCAACTCGACCCGAACCGTCACTGCCTGGAGCGACAATGACTACAAGCCGATCCCGCCGGCGAGCGGCATCATGGGCAACGTCTGGGTGCTAAGCGGCGACGACCTCATTCGCGCCGGCACGGTCGGCGGCCGTCCGTTCACGGCCCACCGCGTGACCATCTATGATCGCGCGGGCGGCGTTCTTCAACGCAAGATCGACGCCGCGCGGGCGATGCCGAATGCTGGCCAGAACAATTGGTTGCTGCAGGATGTGAAAATCTACGACGCGGCGATGAATGTCGAACGGACGCTGCCCACGATGACGGCGATGGAAGGTATCACGCCGGAGCAACTGACGCTCGCCAAAGTCGACCCGACGGAGCTCGATTATTGGACGCTGAAGCGACGCATTGGCGAGCTGGACGCCGCCGGTAGGCCGGATGAAGAAGCGCGCTCTGGACTCGCGCACAAGATCGCCAGCCCGCTCTCCACGGTCCTGATGCCGCTGCTTGCAGCAGTCGCGGCCTTCGGGCTTGCGCGATCCGGGCAGGTCATGGTGCGCGCGGTCATCGGCATGGCGCTCGGCTTTGCCTATTTCGTCGTCGATAATTTCAGTCTGGCGATGGGGAATGCTGGCACATACCCGCCGCTGATCGCCGCATGGGCGCCGTTCGTGCTTTTCTTCCTGATTGGCGAAACGGTCCTGATCCGGACAGAGGAATAATTGGCCGCCGGTTGTTCACCGCGCATTTTCCCGCGTGGATTCAACTGACAATAAAACTTGCAGTCTTCTTCATTTGGCGTTCGAACTGCACACAGGGATCGAAGGGGAGGATCGCGGTGTACCCGAGCGTGCATTTCTTCAATCGTCAGGCGGCGCGGGAGAAGCTTGCAGCCATGCGGGCGTTGACCGAGGCGGCGCGAGATCGCCACTTGGCCCTCGCTGAAGACTATCGCAAGCGCGCCGACCAGATGGGGCTTTCCAGCCGCCCGTGAACGATGAAGCCGAAATCGGAGCGGTCATCGATGAGATGTACGCGATGATTTCGGGGCCGGCGGGCCCGCGCGAATGGTCGCGGCAACTGAACAGCTTCCTTCCGGAAGCGCGGCAAGTACGCACTTGGGTTGATGACGCTGGCCGAGCCACGAAGAAATCGATGACCCTCGACGAATATTCGGCCGACACCGCGCCCTTCTTCGCTGCCAACCCATTCTTCGAAGTCGAAACGGAAAGGCGTATCGATCGCTTCGGCAACGTCGCGCATGTCTGGAGCCACTACGAGGCCCGGCGAGCGCCGGACGACGAGGCGCCGGAGCGGCGCGGCGTGAATTCGATCCAGTTATTCAAGGATCCCGACCGTGGATGGCGGATCATCCACATGATCTGGGACAACGAGCGCTAGGCGGGCGCAGCCGCCCCGCACCTGCGGTTCGCGGGCACCGCAACATCCATCTTCTTTGGCCGCGGCAAATTGAGCGCGGCCATGATCGCGATAAACTCATCAACCGTTTTCCCGCCGCCAAGCCGTGCATTTCGCGCTTTCTCCTGGCCAATGCTGCTGACCTGGCGCTGCTGATAATCATGGCCCGGATACACCAGGGTCTCGTCGGGCAGTGAGAAGAGCTTCTCGTGCACCGAGCGATAGAGCGTTGCTGCATCGCCATTCTGGAAATCGGTGCGTCCGCATCCATCGATCATGAGTGCATCGCCAGTGAACACACGGGATCCGTCGACGCTGCGGACAACATAGGCATGGTGATCGTCGGTGTGGCCCGGAACGTGGAGGGGCTCGATCGTCAACGTGCCGACCGCAATCGGCTTGCCTTCTTGCACCGCGAGATCGGCGTCAGCGGCACCGCTCGCTTCAGGAAGCGCGACCTTTGCCCCCGTCTTCTCCCGCAGCTTCGAAGCACCGGTCACGTGGTCGGCATGAAGGTGCGTCTCGATCGTGTATTTCAGGGTCAGGCCAAGCTCTTCGAGCAAGGCAAGGTCGCGGTCGATGGATTCGAGCACGGGGTCGATGAGGATGGCTTCGCGCGTGTTCTCGCAGCCGAGCAGATAGGTGTAAGCCGACGCGGTCGGTTCGAACAATTGTCGGAAGATCACGACGCAACCACCCGGCCGACGCATTCGCCGAACCCGATCCTGACGGCGCCATCCCGTTCGCACCAAGCGCGCAACGTAATCTCGTCGCCGTTCTCAAGAAACGTACGCGTCTCACCTGAAGCGAGCTGCACCGGCTGCTTTCCGCCCTGACTAATCTCCAGCAATGAACCGAGGCCCTCATCGTCCGCGGTCGACAGGGTTCCGGTCCCAATGAGGTCGCCGGGCTGGAGATTGCAGCCGTTGGCGCTGTGATGGGTCACGATCTGCGCGGCGCTCCAGTACATCGCCGCATCCGCAGCACCCCGTGACAGCGTGTGTGGCGCGATACCCTCGGCGCGCATCCGCTCGGTGCTGAGCGTCACCTCGAGCTGGATGCCAAGGGCACCGCTGGCCCTATCGGCCTCGCTGGCCAGGTATGGCAGCGGGTCGGGATCTCCGGCAGGTCGTGCTGGCATCGGCTTGCGAAAAGGCTCCAGCGCGTGCGGGCTTACGACCCACGCAGAGACGCTCGTCAGGAAGTTCTTCGCCAGGAAGGGGCCAAGCGGCTGATACTCCCACGCCTGCAGGTCACGCGCCGACCAGTCATTTAGGAGACAATAGCCAGCGATGTGATCGGCAGCCTCGGCGATCGGTATTGGGCTCCCCAACTCGTTGCCCGCGCCGATCCAGATTCCAAGCTCGAGCTCGTAATCTAGCCGCCGGCTCGGCCCATATTCAGGAGCGTCGGCGTCCGGCGCCTTGCGCTGCCCTGATGGGCGGATCACCGGCTCGCCTGATGCGCGGACCGAGCTTGCGCGGCCGTGATAACCGATGGGAACGTATTTATAGTTCGGCAGCAGCGGATTGTCGGGGCGGAACTGCTTGCCCACATTCGTCGCGTGGTGAATGCCGACGTAGAAATCGGTGTAGTCACCGATCAGGCACGGCACGTGCAGCCGCACCTCGGTTTGCCCGATCAGCTCCGGCTCTACCTCGTCGCGATAACGCTCGTCCGATAGAATTTCCTGCAGCCGCTCCCGCAATGCATTCTGCGCCGCCGGTCCGCGGGACAGCCAGGCGTTCAATACCGGCTGCGACAAATCCTCGCGCCAATCCTCTTCGAACAAGTCCAGCAGTTCACGAAGGTCCAGCACGAAATCGCCGATGGCAACACCGATGCGGCGCCGGCGCTCGCCGACGGAGAAAATTCCAAGTGGGAGGTTCTGGATCGGAAAGTCGCTGCCTTGCGCGCTTTCGCACCAGCTGGACAGGGCGGGATCGTTGGTTGCGTCATTCATGGTAGCTGCGCCTTCGGAAAGCCGTTCCATGCAAGATCGTAATCGGGCTGCGCGCGATCGAGAGCGTAACGCGTTGGCCGATATGGCCAGCAGGTCTCGACCATGAATGCCATCGTGCCGTCGATCTTGACCGGCTTTAGCTCCGCCTCGCTGGCCTTGCGCCAGCTCTCGACGTCGGGGCCGTGCCCGCTCATCAAATTGTGCAGCGACAGGCCGCCGGGCTGAAAGCCGTCCGCCTTTGCGTCATAGGCGCCGTAGATCAGCCCCATCGCTTCGCTCATCACGTTCCGATGAAACCACGGCGGCCGGAAGGTATCTTCGCCGACCATCCAGCGTGGTGGAAAGATGACGAAATCGGCATTGGCACGCCCGGGCACGTCACTGGGGCTGGTCAGGACCGTGAAGATCGACGGATCGGGATGGTCGAAGCTGATCGAACCAATCACGTTGAACCGCGAGAGATCGTAGCGGTACGGCGCATAATTGCCGTGCCAGGCGACCACGTCGAGCGGCGAGTGATCGAGCGTCGTCGTCCACAACGAGCCGAGCGACTTTTGAATGACCTCGGTCGGCTCGTCTTTGTCCTCGAACCAGGCCACGGGCGTCTCGAAGTCGCGCGGATTGGCGAGGCCGTTGGCGCCGATCGGACCGAGGTCGGGCAAGCGTAGCGGCATTCCGTGGTTTTCCGCCACATAGCCGCGGCTGTCGCCGTCAACTTCCACTCGAAATTTCACGCCACGCGGGATGATCGCAATCGTTCCCGGTGGCACATCTAGCCGACCGAGTTCGCTCGCGATGCGAAGGTCGCCAAGCTGCGGGATGATGAGCATCTCACCGTCAGCGTCGACGAACACGCGGCGCTCCATGGATCGCGTCGCGCGATAGACGTGCACCGCGACGCCTTCGAGATCGGCGGGATCGCGGTTGGCGAGCATTGTCACCAGCCCGTCGATGAAATCGTTGCCCTCGGGCAGGTCGCAGGGATCCCAGCGTAGCCGGTTGGGAGCCAATGGCTCTTTTACCGTCCCCGGAGCGAGGAGCGGCGCTCCTTCGTAAGCCGTGTACGGCCGATGGTCGGCAGTCGGCCGCATCCGGTACAACCAGGATCGACGATTTTCGTGACGCTGGGAGGTGAAGCTGCTACCTGATAATTGCTCGGCGTAGAGGCCGTAGGCCGGCCGCTGCGGCGAATTGCGACCCCTTGGCAATGCGCCGGACACCGCCTCCGTTTCGAAGTGACTGCCGAAGCCCGTCAAATAGCCAGTCGTCATGCGCGCCGGTTAATGCTTCGGCTCTTCACACGCAAACGGGCGCGGTCCGCTGGGAACCGCGCCCGCGCGGCAGGCAGGGACTCGCAACCCGCCCGCGCTGAAGCTGACCCTCTCCGATCAGCTATGGTTTACGTTGACGTCGATCTTGTCGGGAACGTTGACGTTGGTCGTCTTGCTGCCGAACCCGAGATTATCGCGGAACACATAGAGCAGAACGAGCACGACGATGATCAGCAGGACTACGGCAAGAACGCCGCCACCTCCGCCGCCACCGGTTTCAACTACAGTCGTGCGCTCAACTTGGTCACGATCATCAGCCATTGAACTCTCCCCGTTATGAGCTGTTGTCTTGGCGTAACGAACGAATAGTCCCCAGCGCGGTTCCGAGCAAAGGATTCCCGAATGAAAACGAAGCTTGCAGCAGTAGCGATCATTCTTCTCGCCGCTTGTCGACAGCAGCCGGCGGAAGTGAACGATACCGCGATCGTCAACCTAGGCGCGCCAAGCGGTAGCGAAGCGCCCGTCAATGAGGTCGCGATGGGCACGGCCGAGCAGTCAAACGAAGTCACCACGACCGCGAAGGCGCCGGATCGCAAGATCCTAGAGGAGCCGAAGGGGCCGATTGACCCCAAGAGCACGGAAGCCGCGGGACAGGTCGTCCAGCGTTATGGCGCGCTCATCGAGCAGGCTCGCTTCGCCGAAGCTGCAAACACTTGGGGGGACAAGAACAGCGCCGCAGCGTTCGCCAAGGAACTTCAGTCGCGCGGCCTCAAGCATCTTGAGATCGGCGATCTCAGCGAACCTGAGGGCGCGGCGGGCTCAATCTTCGTGACGATGCCCGTCGTCTTCTATCAGGGCACGAAGCGCAGCCCCGCCACGGTCACGCTGCGCCGCGTCAACGACATCGATGGCTCAACCCAGGCTCAGCGCCGATGGCACATCGAACGCATCGAATGGTCAAAAACTAGAACGCGTTGAGCGCCTGCTCGACCTGCGCGCTGTTCGCCATGTTATTGTCGTCGTCAGCCGGTGCCGAACTCGCGACATCGTAGGCGAACCACAGGATACCCGCCGCCCATAGCAGCGCCACCCAGCGGCTGCGGAAGATGTGCTTGTGTTGGATCGGCAGCATCGCGGCGATGGTCGCCGATGCCCCTTAAGATTGCGTTGCACCTTCTTCCGGCAAAACTTCCCGGAACGGATAATGATCGCGAATGCGCGTGTTGAAATAGATGCCCTTTGAAAAGGCATTACGGAATGTCTCCGCAACCTCATGCGGCACGCCAAGATAGACGTAGCGGCGCCCCGAGACGAATTCGACCCACAGATTGCACTCGGTCTCGTCGTACACGAAGCGCCGGATAACTGTGGAAGGCATGGTGCGCGTAACGCGCTACGCGGCGTCCGGAGCCGCGATCTTCGAGCGATTGCGACCAAGCGCAGCGACCATGCCCCCGAGCGCCAGTAGCGCTCCGGCTATGGTCAGCGCCGTCCAGCGATAACCTTCGAAGGCGGTCGAGAAACCCATCGCAATGATCGGTACAAGCACGCTCGAATAGGCCGCTTTGCCGGGCCCTATGCGCCGCACGACCGGGTAATAGAGGCTGAATGTCAACACCGATGCCAGAAGCGCCAGGTACAACACGCCAAACCAATATGCCGGTCGCGGGTCGAACACCGGCGGACCGGTCATCACAATGGCGATGATCCCATCGATTAAAGCACCGGCCGCCATCGACCAGGCGAGGATCGCGTAGAGCGGGAAGCGTCGCACCTCGGGACGCGCCTGGACGACATTCGCAACCGACGCGCCGAGCATCCCGACCAAGGTCAGCCCGATGCCGGCAGCGATCTGCGCTCGATCCGCTGGGTGTTCTTGCAATTCGTGGACGAAGAGCAGGCCAATGCCCCCCACCGCCACAAGCGAGCTAACGGCGAAGCGGGGGCTTGGCCGATGGCCGAGAAGCGCCCATGCCATCAGACTTGAGGGAATGAGCAAAAGCGCAAACACCGTCGCGACAACGCCCGACGTGATGTGCCGCTCAGCGAGGTAAACCGCGTTGAAGTTGATGCAGAACTGGGTGAGCCCAAGGAATGCGGCGGCGGCGATACCTTTAGTGCCGATTCGAAGGCTCTCCTCCTTCCAGTTCGCAACCAGCGCCATCGCGACCGAAGCAACGACGAAGCGATAGGTCACCGACCATTGCGCGGGCACGGTGCCGAGCTGGTAGCGAATCACGATCCAGGTCGATCCCCAGATTGCCGTGAAGACGATAAACGGCAGCGTGACCGTCCGGAAGGTCGAGCAGCTTTCCGTCACAAGGCGGCGATGGCGTCGCCGAGGCGCCGGACGTCCGCCGGATTGGCGTCCCAGCTCGTCACCAACCGGATCTCGTCCGGGCCCCAATCGTAGAAATCGAAACCCTGGTCCCGCAGCCGGGCCGCTTCGTCGGCCGTCGCTTGGACGAACAGCTCGTTAGCTTCGACAGGATAGACCAGCCGCTGCGCCGCGGCTTTGGCAAGGACCTGTGCCGATGCGTTGGCCGACCGCGCATTCGCCAGCCACAGATCGTCCTCGAGCATCGCCAGCAGCTGGGCCGCAAGATAACGGCCCTTCGACAGGAGGTGCCCGGCACGCTTGCGACGCACGGCAATCTCGTCGGCCAGACTGGTCTTGAACAGGATCAGGCACTCGGCGTTCAGGCCGCCATTCTTGACGAAACCGAACGACAGCGCATCGACGCCGGCCCGCCAGGTCACGTCGCCGATATGCTCGCCAGTTGTCGCCAAGGCATTCGCCAACCGCGCACCGTCCATGTGCAGCGTCAGCTTGCGCTGCTTGGCCAGTTCACCCAGCGCTGCCACCTCGCCTGCCCTGTAGACGAGGCCATACTCCGTGGCATTGGTGATCGAGAGGACCGCAGGCTGGGCCTGGTGAACGTCGGGGCGGATGCGGTCGCAAGCATCCTCGACCGTCTCCGGCGTTAGCTTCGCCCCCTCTCCTTCCAAAAGATGAAGCTTGGCGCCGCCGGTGAAGAACCCCGGCGCCCCCGCTTCGTCGACCTCGATATGAGCTTCCCGGTGGCAGAGGATCGATCGATAAGGCGGACAGAGCGCCCCCAGGGCTAGGCAATTCGCCGCGGTGCCGGTCGTGACCCAGAACGCCCGCAACGCAGTCCCGAACAGGTCCGAAAAGGCGCCGTCGAGCTGCTTGCTCCATTCGTCGCCGTCGTAGGCGGTATCGAGCCGGTTCACGGAGGCGATCGCTTCTAGGACCTTCGGATGCGCCGGCGCTGCATTGTCGGAGAAGAACCGCATCGGGGCCGCATGGCGGCGCCCCGGTGGACCGTCAACGTGAGAAAATGGTGCTGCCGGTGAGGATTGAACTCACGACCTCAGCCTTACCAAGGATGCGCTCTACCACTGAGCTACGGCAGCACGTTGTCCGGAAGGCCGCGCCTATGGCCAAGCCCCCTTGCGACGTCAACCCGTGCAAGCCATGGCTGCGTCATGGCCGGACACTCGAACGATCGTGAAGAGCGACTGGCGGCAGCGCTGCGGGAAAATCTGCGCAAGCGGAAAGCGCAGGCGCGGGACCAGCAGTCGAAGAAGGAAAAGCCCGGCAACTAGGCGTCGCGGTCGCGCATCTTCTTTTCGCCGAGCGCGCTTTCGATGCCGCCCGCCACTGCGTCGCCGAGCCATATCACGGCTCCCAGCAGGATGATGGCAAGGGCGAACAACAAAGCTTCAGTCACGACTCGTCTCCGTGATTTCCCCTTACCCTGTAGCGCGTTAAACCCACAATTAATTGCACGTGACCGTATTGTCACAAGCTGGGACGGATCAGTCGCCAATGGGCGCGCAGGCCCGCTGCAGCCAGTCGAGGTCCGCGCCTTCGAGGGTCGGGCCGATCTTCGCCATGACATGCGCATGATAGCAGTTGAGCCAGACCAGCTCTTCCGCATTGAGCATCTCGACATCGACCAGCCGGCGATCGATCGGCGCGAAGGTCAACGTCTCGAAGCCGAGCATATCCTTTTCCGCGCCTTCGATCTGCCGTTCGACCACAAGCACGAGGTTCTCGATGCGGATGCCGTACTCGCCGGTCTTGTAATAGCCGGGCTCGTTGGAGAGGATCATGCCGGGTTGAAGGGGCTCGTCGCCGCCGCTTTGCGAGCTGCCAACCGGCGAGATGCGCTGCGGCCCTTCGTGGACCGACAGGAAGCTGCCGACGCCGTGCCCGGTGCCGTGGGCGTAATCGAGGCCGGCTTCCCACAGCGGCCGGCGGGCGAAGCTGTCGAGCTGGCTCCCGCGCGTGCCCTTCGGGAAGACCGCGGTGGCGATCGCGATGTGGCCCTGCAGGACGCGGGTGAAGCGGTCCTTCATCTCCGCGGTCGGTTCGCCGATCGGCACGGTGCGGGTGATGTCAGTGGTGCCGTCGACATACTGGCCGCCCGAGTCGATCAGGTAGAGCGTCCCCTGCTCCAGCTTGCGGTTGGTCTTCTCGCTTGAGCGATAGTGAACGATCGCGCCGTTCGGCCCGGCGCCCGAGATGCTGTCGAACGAGAGGTCGCGCAGCTCGGGGTTCTCGCGCCGCAGCGCTTCGAGGTGATCGGACGCCTTCAGCTCGTCGACGTCGCCCTTGAGCGCTTCTTCATCGATCCAGCGCAGGAACTTCGATATGACCGCACCGTCGCGGGTCTGCGCGGACTTCTGACCAGCAATCTCTGCCGGGTTCTTGATCGCCTTGGGAAGAATGGTCGGATCGCGCAGGGCGAGCACCTTGGCGCCGGCTTTCTCCAGCGCCTCGAAGATCGCGGCGACTGCGCGCTCGGGGTCGACGACGACGGTCTTGCCCTTGAGCTGGCCCAGCGCGCTTTCGAACGCGGCGCGCTCATGCAGTCGAACACCATTACCCAGATGTTGGCGGACTTCCGGCCCGATCTTCTCGCCGGCGACGAACAGGTCCGCGGTGCCGTCCGCGTTGACGAGCGCATAGGCCAGCGCGACCGGCGTCCGCGACACATCCTGGCCGCGGATGTTGAAGGCCCAAGCGATGGAATCGAGCGCCGATAGCACAGCGGCGTCAGCGTGATGTGCGGCGAGCCAATCGCCGATCTCCGTCCGCTTTTCCGCGCCCGACTTGCCGGTGTGCTGCTCGGCCTGGACGACGAGACGCGCCTTCGACGCCTCCGGCCGCTCCTTCCAGATCTCGTCGATCGGGTTTTTGTCTACCGCAACCAGCTCGGCGCCGCGGGTAGCCAACGCTTCCTTGGCCTTTTTCACCCAGTCGCGGGTGTGCAGCCAGGGATCGTAGCCGATGCGCGCGCCCTGCGGCGCGTGTTCCTCAAGCCATTGCGTGGTGCTGGTTTCGGGCACCGACTGGTAGCTCCAGTGGTCAGCACTGACCTGCTGCCGGACCTGCAGCGTGTAGCGCCCGTCGACGAAGATCGCCGCCTGTTCCGGCAGCACCACCGCGGAGCCAGCCGACCCTTCGAAGCCGGTCAGCCAGGCCAGCCGCTGCGCATAGCTGCCGACATATTCGCTCATATGCTCGTCGGTCAGCGGGACGACGAACCCGTCGAGCTTGTCGCGCTGCAGCTGCTCGCGAAGGGCTTTGAGGCGGTCGGCATAGGATGACATGGCGAAACTCCTTGCGCTCCAGCTAATCCTTGCCGCGCGGTTGTTAAAGGGCCGCGTAATTCGGCGTGGGTCCTTGGCACCCTGAGCGAGTGAAACCGGGGGGTCCTCCACTTCCTCCACTTTGTGACTTTTGGGAGGAGAACAGGCTGTCAGCCGCGCGAATGAAGGTGACAACCAAGGTAATAAGTCTGTCGCCCTGGTCAGTCATCAAAGCCTGGGGGCCGAATGTAAGGCTTCAACAAAATCACAGATATGCGGCTGTAGGACAGCCGCTTCGCTGATGTCCGCTTTCGACGCATTGCGGACATGGCGCGAGTCCGTAAATTGCGATGAATGCGTCACAATGCTTGTCTATTAGCGCTGCTTCTCTCTGCTTGTAGCCAGGCTCGAAGCTATACGTCCATTTGTGACATTGCTGATCCAGAAGCTGCCGTCGGTTCGCAAGTGACTTTAAAAGCTATGCTGCTCGTGGGCGGCATGGAGCATCCGCCCATGGTCGTCGATCCGAAGTGCTGGCTCGGTTTCGGAGCTGATCTAACAGAAGCGCCCGAGGACTTGAGAATGGCGTTCGAGTCCCCTGGGAGATTCAATAAATTTGCTTTGGTGTCAGGTCGGCTTGAGTATCCGCGCAAGCGCCCAATGCTTCGTATAGAGTCTGCCCGACAGATCCAGATTGGAGCGCCGATGCGCTCCGAAGAGGAGGATGCATTCTTCAAACGCATGGTTCGTGAAAAGGCGGTTTGGTGACTACCCGAAAGTGGCCTTCGTGATGTCTGCTCTCGACCCATTGCGGAGATAAGGCGCCCTGCTACGAGCAGGCGATGAAATACCTGGTATTCACGATGCGATTGCCTGACTTCGATCCGCAGGTGATTCCCGCCCATTACCGGTTCCTTGACGATCTGCGCGGTCGGTCTCTTCTGGAACAGGCTGGGGCGTTCACTGACAAAAGCGGAGGAGCGTACGTCCTCCAGGCCAGCAGCCTGGAGGAAGCGCAGCGCCTAGCAAAACAAGATCCTCTGGCGCTTAGAAACTGCTCGAACGTGACGGTTCATGAATGGGATGCGAGTTAGCACGGTTCCGCTTTCCACCCATTGCGGACGTTAGCTGACACGCTACCATCGCGGAGTGGCTGGCGCATATTTGGTCTGGCATTGATTGCCGCGACAGCATCGCTGACCGGCACGCCGCTCATTGGCGGGCTTAGGAGAGGTGTCATCTACTCCAAGCAAGTCGGCTATTCGCGCGTCGATGACCCTAAGTCATTTTGGTTTTACACCGTTTGCCTAAGCGATAGCGTTCCTAAGCTCGGCTGGACTGCTCGTGTATTTCGCCGTGGATGCACTGCTGGGACGCTAGCGTCCGCTTTCCACCCATTGCAGACATTAGCGTGTCACCATACCCCGCTCCCATGAGCGCACTTCGCACGGTCATCGAGGGCCTTTCTGCTGACGACGGCACGTGGACGGTCAAGGCGCCCGCTGCCTGGTCGCAGGGGCGCACGTTGTATGGCGGGATGACCGCTGCTTTGTACTTCGAGGCCGCGCGGCGGCTGGCGCCGGAGATGCCGTTGCGCTCCGCCCACGTACTGTTCGCCGGGCCGGCGGGCGGGACGCTGACGCTGCGTCCGAAACTGCTGCGCGCGGGGCGGTCTAGGGCTGCGGTCAGTGTTGGCTGTGAAGGCGAAGCGGGCGAGGCCGCACTGGCCACCTTTGCATTCGGAAGCGATCGCCAAAGCCGGGTCGATCACGCCGCGGCACCGCGTGCATTGCCGTCGAAAGCACCCGGGGACTGCCCGGTCTTCATCGAGCGGACCGGCGGATTCCACGAGCGGTTCGAGTTGCGGCTGGCCGAGGGATCCTCGCTGATGAGCGGCGGTGTTCCGGACTTCACTGTCTGGGTCCGATTCCGCGAGCCGCCGGACGTCGATCCGACCACAGCGCTGCTGGCGCTGGCCGATGCGTTGCCGCCGGCCGCCATGGCGCGCTTTCCCGAGCGGGCGCCAATCAGCACGATCAGCTGGTCCGTTGATGTGCTGACTAAGGTCGACCGCGTCGATGGCTGGTATCTGCTGCGCTCGGCCAGCGAGCATACGCGCGGGGGGTATTCGACGCAGGCGATGGCCTTGTGGGACGCTGAGTGCCGGCAGCTGGCGATCGGGCGGCAGTCGGTCGCGATCTTCATTTAACTGGGCGCCCAAAAAGAAAGGGCGGCGCCGAAACCGACGCCGCCCTCGTGAGGCAATATTTCGAAGATGCTTTACGCGATCTGCGCGAACGCCGGAGCCTGGCGACGGCGGCGCATGGACATGCCGATTCCGCCGAAGCCGAGGAGCATCATGGCCCACGTCGCCGGCTCCGGCACCGCGCCGAAGTTAATTGTGCCCGAGTAGGACGCGCTCGGGCCTGTAACGATGTTGCCAGTCACCGTCAGCGTATGGTTGCCTGCGCCGAGCAGCGTCGGGCTGAGCGTGAACATGTCCAGCGAGCCCGAAGACATCAAATCGAACGGCGTGCTGTCGAGACGCACCGAGCAGGCTCGGCAGGTAAAATCGATGTTGTTTCCGCCGCCCAGCGACACGGTGATGAGTGAGCCGTTGGTGAGCGAGCTATTCGTCAGGTTGATGACGAAGGAGTCGGTGAACAGGCCAAGCGTGATAGGAACGTCGCCGACCGGGTTGAACGAGTTGCCGAACGTGCCCGAAGCCGGCGGCGTCACATTCGTGACCGCAGTCGGCGAGAGAACGAGCGGAGCCGCACTGGCCGCTGCTGAAAGGAATAGAGCCGCAGTCGCTGCCGCCGCATACATGATCTTACGCACTGGTTGCCTCCACGCTAGGCGGAGCTCAAGCCGAACCCCGTTCACAATCTGTTTACTAGCGGTGAAAGCAGCGGAATATAGCGGTCAGATAACGCCCGTCCCGCGGCGGGACACGCGAAGCATTAAGATAAAAAAGGGCCGGCAGTGCCGGCCCTCTCTGGACTTAGCCGCGCTCGCCGGAGCGACGGACAGGCGGCGGTGGCGGGGGTGGTGGCGGAGGCGGCGGACACACGCTGCCGGCCGGAAGCGTCGAGCCATCGGCACAAGTCACAGGCGGTGGCGGGGGAGGCGGCGGCGGAGGCGGCGGCGCCGGGCACGGATCGCTCACGCCAACGACGGTGCCATCCGGGCACGTCTGGGTCTTGGGCGTCGTCGCGCAGGCGGCAAGGCCGGCGGTCGCGACGATGATCAGGGCAAGTTTCTTCATTCGCCTCTCCTCTGGTGATTAGCGGGACCGGCTTAGGCACAGCCCCACGGGAAAGGAAACGTGGCGAGGCTCGGCTTGTCGACCCAGACACTCGCTTGGCGGAGTCCGTTACGCCCCTTTGACCGCGGCGAGCTTGATCGCGAAGGTGTAGCGCGGTGTGTAACAGATGCGGGACGGCGGCCGTCCCGCATGTGGAATTGCGCCGTCGAACAGCACCAGGCGGCCCGGCCGGGGACTGGCGCAGAATTGCGCATCGCCGGTGCGGTCGAAAAATAGGGTCTCGCCACCCCATTCCGGCTCCCAATCCTTCGACATGAACCAAAGAGCGGTCAGTTCGCGCTGGTCGGGTCCACAGTCGCAATGGGCGTAGAGCATGTCCCCGAAGGCGGCGTAGTTGGTGTAGGCCCGATAGGGCTCGTAGCGCTCGCCCGGGCGTGCGACCGCGACGGCCTGCTCCGTGATTGACCACAGCGGCAGTTGCGTAACATTCGCCAAGGGCAGTTCGCTGACCCAATGCCGATGATCGGCCGTGTCCGACCGGGCGACCTCAGTGCGCGTGAACGGCGAGCGGTCAAGCGCCTCGACATATTGAGCAAGATCCGCCGCAGACATCAAGCCGTCGAATATGAAGATGTCGCGGCCCTCCACACAGCCTTGCCGTGTCGGCTGAAGCTCGGCCTTGTTCATGCGCGCGGTGCCTCCCGTCGCTTTCGTAGCCGTTTTCAACGCGGAGAAAAGCGGCGTGCTAGTCACTCGGCCAGCCGTAAGGCTAATAGGCCGCATGAACGACGCACCGACGCCGCCGCAGGCCGAGCAACGCCCCTACAGCTACGAGCGCCATGGCGTGACGATCGAGGATCCCTGGCACTGGCTGCGCGACCCCAAATACCCGGAAGTCGATGACCCTGACGTGCTGACATACCTGAAGGCCGAGAACGCGTATTTCGAAGGCTGGAAGGCGCGCCAACAGGGCCTGATCGACCAGCTGTTCGAAGAGATGAAAGGCCGGATCAAGGAGGACGAAAGCTCGGTTCCCGTCCGCGACGGCGAGTTCCTTTACTGGTGGGCGTTCAAGCCCGGCGCGCAGTACCGGACTTGGTATCGCAAGCCTGTCGGCGGCGGCGCGGAAGAGGTGCTGTTCGACGAGCCGGCAGAAGCGGATGGGCGCGAATATTTCCGGCTCGGCGCGCTCGAGGTTAGCCCGGATGGCAAGCTGCTGGCGACGCTGGCGGACTATGATGGATCGGAGCGGTTCGAGCTCCGCATTCGTGACCTCGCCACCGGCAAGGATGTCGAAACGATTACCAAGGTCGGCATCGGCCAGCCGGTCTGGACCAGCGGCAGCGATGGGGTCGTCTTCACCGAGGTCAATGACAATTGGCGCAGCTATCGGGCGCGCTTTCACCGGCTCGGGACGCCAATCGAGCAGGACGTCACGCTGTACGAAGAGACAGAAGAACTCGGCTTCAGCGTCGGCGCCGGCAAGTCGCACGACAAGAGCACGATCTTCATCTCCACCGGCGACAATGCGACCAGCGAAGTACGTTTCGTCGGCGCGGTCGACCCGACCCAGCCGCTAACGCTGATCTCTCCTCGCAAGGCAAATCGCGAATATCACTGCGACGCCGCGCACGGGAAGTTGTGGATCTATACCAACGACGAGCAGGTGAATTTCCGCATCGCTTCGGCGGACCCCGCGGATCCAGGCGAATGGAAGACCGTCATTGCTGGATCGGACCGCGTCTATCTGACCGGCGCGACCGCGTATCGCGATCATCTGGCGATCAGCAGCCGCGTCGACGGACTCGATCAGCTGATCTTGCGATCATACGAGGGCGAGGAGACGCGCATTCCCTTCGCGGAAGCGAGCTACAGCGCCTTCTTTATCGGCAATCCCGAATTCGCGCCGGACGCGTACCGCGTCGGTTACACGTCGATGGTCACACCTACGACGGTCTATGACTATCATCCTGAAACCGACGAGCTGGAAGTCCTGAAGGTGCAGGAGGTGCCTTCAGGCTATGACGGATCTCAATATGCGACCGAACGATTGCTGGTCGACGGGCGCGACGGCGTGAAAGTCCCGGTGTCGGTCGTTTACAAAAAGGGCTTCGAGAAGAACGGCGAGGGCAAGCTGTTTCTTTACGCCTATGGTGCGTACGGACACGCGATCCCGCCGAGCTTCAACACCAACCGCATCAGCTTGCTCGACCGCGGCTGGGCGTGCGCGATCGCCCATATCCGGGGCGGTGACGATCTTGGCTACAAATGGTTTCTCGACGGCAAGCTGACCAAGCGGACCAACACGTTTAACGACTTCGTCGATGTCGCGAAGGGTCTGGTAGCGGAGAAGTTCACGCGGCCCGGTCGCATCGCCATCAATGGCGGATCGGCTGGCGGCGAACTGGTGGGGGCGGTGGTCAATTCCGATCCGGAGCTGTTCGGTGCAGCGGTCGCGGACGTTCCGTTCGTCGACGTGCTCAACACCATGCTGGATGACACCCTGCCGCTGACGCCGGGCGAATGGCCGGAATGGGGCAACCCGATCGAGGACAAGGCTGCGTTCGACTTGATCCGCAGCTATTCGCCCTATGACAACGTGAAGGCGCAGGATTATCCGCCGCTGCTGATCACCGGCGGCCTCACCGACCCGCGCGTGACCTATTGGGAGCCCGCCAAGTGGGCCGCCAAGCTCCGCGCGACCAAGACCGGCGACAGCCCGCTCTACCTGAAGATCAACATGGGCGCTGGGCACGGCGGCAAGTCAGGGCGTTGGGAACGGCTGCACGAGGTGGCGGAAACCTACGCGTTCATTCTGACGCAGGTGCAATGAGCCGGCCGGTGTTCGAGATGGCGCTGACGGCATTGCCGGAGCACATCGACGAGCTTGGCCACGTCAACAATGCCGTGTGGGTGCAGTGGATCCAGACAGTCGCCGTCGCGCACTGGCATTCAGTCGCCGACCCCGCGCATGACGCAGCGTACTTCTGGGTGGTGGTGCGGCACGAGATTGACTACCTGCGCGCCGCGGTCGCCGGCGATACGGTGATCGGACGAACGTGGGTCGGCGATGCGCCGCGCGGCGCGCGATTCGACCGCCATATGGAATTCACCGGTGCAGATGGGAAAATCTGCGTTCGCGCGAAGACGCAATGGGCGATTATCGACAAGGCGTTGGGACGGCCGATCCGCGTGCCCGCGGAAGTCATAGCGCCGTTCCTGGAGCCAGTGTAGGCAAGCCGACATGCCGCGTCCCATCCTTTACGATTATTGGCGATCCTCCGCCGCCTACCGCGTCCGCATCGCGCTGAATCTGAAGGGGGTCGATTACGAAAGCCGCCCGGTAGACCTGCGGGAGGATGCGCAGAAATCTGCCGAGTATCGTGCGCTCAATCCGCAAGGGCTGGTGCCGATGCTGGAGATCGACGGCCATCGACTGACGCAGAGCGTTGCGATCATCAATTATCTCGATCTCCGCTATCCCAATCAGCCGCTCCTTCCCGCCTCCGCTGCGGAACGCGCACACGTCGTCGCGATGGCCATGGCGATCGTCTGCGATATCCATCCGCTGAACAATTTGCGGGTGCTGAAATATCTGAAGAGCGACCTTGGCCATTCGCAGGAAGAAGTGGACGGCTGGTATCGGCACTGGATCGCCGAAGGGCTGCCGGCGCTCGAGGCGATGGCCGCGCCGCGGGCGGGCACATTCCTGTTCGGCAACGCGCCGACTGGCGCCGACGTCTGCCTGATCCCGCAGCTTTACAACGCTCGGCGCTTCGACGTGCCGCTCGATGCCTATCCGACGTTGCTGCGGGCGGAAGAGAATGCCAATCAGCTGGAGGCTTTTGCCGCGGCCCATCCCGATCGGCAGGAGGAAAGTGCATGAACCGTGTCGAGACCATGAACCGCGGCATGACCGGCGTTCCGCTGGACAGCGTCGAAATCCCACCGATGCAGGACAAGGTCAGCGCCGAGGAGTGGGCCGTCCGCGTCGACCTGGCCGCCGCCTACCGCATGGTTGCGCATTACGGTTGGGATGATCTCATCTTCACCCATTTGTCGGCGCGCGTGCCCGGACCGGAGCATCATTTCCTCCTCAACCCGTACAATCTGATGTTCGAGGAAGTCACCGCTTCATCGCTGGTGAAGGTCGATGTGAACGGCAATCCGGTCGAGCCGACGCCGTTCATCACCAACCCGGCGGGCTTCACCATCCATTCGGCCATCCACATGGCGCGCGAGGACGCGCAGGCGGTTATGCACCTGCACACGCCGGCCGGTCAGGCTGTGAGTGCTCACGACGAGGGCCTGTTACCGCTGACACAGACGGCAATGCTGGTGCGTAGCGACCTCGCGTTCCACGACTATGAGGGCGTGGCGACCGACCTCGACGAGCGCGAGCGGCTGGTCGCCGACCTTGGCGACAAGGGCGGGATGATTCTGCGCAACCATGGCACGTTGGCGGTCGGCGGCAACGTCGGCGAGTGTTTCGTGAAGCTCTATTTCATCGAACGAGCCTGTCAGGCGCAGATCATGGCGCTGTCGGCCGGCGACCGGTGCAGCAACCCACCCCAGGGCACGCCGGAACTGGCGGCGGAGCAAGGTGCGGTCGGGCTGAAGATGGCGGCAAACTTCCTGGCCTGGCCGGCGCTGAAGCGGAAGGCTTATCGGCTCGACCCGAGCTTCGCGACCTAGGTTGGCGAAGCGGGCGGCGAGCGTCGGCGATTATCGCGCGCTGGCGAAGGCGCGGCTGCCGCACTTCCTGTTCGAATATCTCGACGGCGGTTCCTACGACGAGGTGACGCTGCGGCGGAACGTCGAGGATTTGCAAAACGTCGTTCTGAAGCAGCGGGTGCTGCGCGACGTCTCGAAGATCGACCTGTCAACCGAGATGTTCGGGCGACGGTGGGCGATGCCGGTCGGACTCGCGCCGGTCGGGCTGTCCGGCATGTACGCCAGGCGCGGCGAAACGCAGGCGGCGAAGGCGGCCGCCGCCGCGAACGTGCCGTTGACGCTCTCGACTGTCAGCGTGTGCACGATTGAGGAGGTTGCACAGGCAACGGACGCACCGTTCTGGTTCCAGCTTTATGTCGTCCGCGATCGCGGCTTCATGCGCGAACTGATCGCTCGGGCGCGTGAAGCGAAGTGTGAGGCCCTGCTGTTCACCGTCGATCTGCCGACGCCAGGGTCACGCTATCGGGACGTGCGGTCCGGTTTGACGGGATCGAGCGGCACTGCGGCGAAGCTGCGTCGTTTGGGACAGATTGCGTCCCGACCTGGATGGCTATGGGATGTCGGCCTGCACGGGCGCCCGCACAGCATGGGCAATCTTGCCAAGGTCGTCGCCCCGAGCAGCGGGCTCAACGATTTCGGGACCTGGATTGCGCGCAATTTCGATCCATCGATGAACTGGAAGGATCTGGATTGGATCCGCAGCGAGTGGCCGGGACCGTTGGTGCTGAAAGGCATCCTCGATCCCGACGATGCGCGCCGCGCGGTGGCCAGCGGCGCGGACGGCATCGTGGTGTCGAACCATGGCGGCCGTCAACTCGATGGCGTGCTTTCGAGCACGCGCGCCCTGCCCGCAATCGCCGAGGCGGTTGACCAACGCATCCCGATCCTGGCCGATGGCGGGATCCGCTCCGGCCTGGATGTCGTACGGATGCTCGCGCTCGGGGCAAATTTCGTCCTGATGGGCCGTGCCTGGATGTATGGGATGGCGGCAGAAGGCTGTGCCGGCGTGAGCCATGTCCTGCGGCTCATCGAAAGCGAAATGCGCGTTGCGATGGCGCTCACGGGATGCACGTCGATGGCCGAGATCAGCAGTGAAATCGTCGCTGGCGAGGCGGCGCGGAAATGATCGAGTGTCGGTGACCAGGACTCCGATGATCGACGGGTTCGGCCGGCACATAACCTACGTCCGGCTATCGGTGACCGACCGCTGCGATCTTCGCTGCCGCTATTGCATGACGGAGCAGATGCGCTTCGTGCCGCGTCACGAGGTCCTCCGCGATGAAGAGATCGTCGCGCTTGCGGACATCCTTGTCGCACGAGGTGTGAAGCGCATCCGGCTCACGGGCGGCGAACCGCTGGTGCGCAAGGGTATCGAGCGGTTGGTGGAGACGTTGGGACAGCGGATCGGGCGCGGGCTCGACGAGTTGACCATGACGACCAACGGCACGCAGCTGGCACGTCATGCCCCCGCGCTAGCCGCGGCCGGAATCCGGCGGATCAACGTCAGCCTCGACAGCCGCGATCCGGAGCTGTTTCGGACAATCACGCGGCGGGGCGAGCTGAAGCAGATGCTGAAGGGCATCGAAGCGGCTGCGCTCGCGGGCCTGAAGATCAAGATCAACATGGTCGCGCTGCGGGGGCTGAACGAGCACGAGATCGTCCCGATGCTGCGCTGGTGCGCCGTCGAAGGGCATGATCTGACGCTAATCGAGACGATGCCCCTGGGCGAGGTCGAGGATCAACGCACGGACCATTATCTCCCGCTGACGGAGGTGCGGTCGCGGCTGGAACGCGAATTCGGACTCGTTCCTTCGACCGCGCGAACGGGCGGCCCTGCCCGTTATTTCGAGGTTGGTGGTTTGGGCGTGCTGTTGGGGATGATCACGCCGCTCACGGACAACTTCTGCGAAGGCTGCAACCGCATTCGCATCACCGCAACGGGGACCGTGTTCGGCTGCCTGGGCCACGACCGGAAGATCGAGCTGCGCGACCTGTTGCAGGCTGGAGACACGGCCGCCGTGAATGGAGCGCTCGACAGGCTGCTCACCGTGAAGCCGCGCGCGCACGCGTTTCGGATCGATGCAGCGGCACCCGCCGTCGAGCGGCACATGAGCGTCACTGGCGGCTGACAGCACGCATGGACGTAACGACCGTCGCGTGGCTGGCTATGTTGTTCGCGCTCGGCGCCGCGCTCTATTCCAGTGTCGGCCACGGCGGTGCCTCCGCCTACATCGCCGCCATGGCGCTGTTCTCGGTCGCGCCGGAGACGATGAAGCCGACGGCACTTGCCCTGAATCTGCTGGTCGCTGGGTTCGGCGCCTGGCGCTACTGGCGGCGCGATCTGACCAATTGGCCGCTGGTGCTGGCATTCGCGCTGACCGCCACGCCGGCCGCATTCATCGGCGGCGGAATCCATCTCCCCGCCATCTATTACAAGCCGCTGGTCGGCATCCTGCTGTGGGTCGCTGCCGTGCGCCTGCTGTGGCAGCCGAAGGCGCTGGCGGAACGGCCGGTGACGGCGCCCCCCTGGTGGATCAGCTTGCCGACGGGTGCGGTAATGGGCGTTTTGGCAGGGTTGACGGGAACGGGCGGGGGGATCTTCCTCAGCCCGCTCATCATTCTCAACAGCTGGGAAGAGCCACGCCGCACGTCAGGCGTGGTGGCGGCCTTCATTTTGCTCAACTCGGCAGCGGGCCTTGCCGGGAATGCCGCCGCGGTAGGGCATCTTCCCCGTGAACTGCCTATCTTCCTCGGCGCGGTGTTTGGCGGCGCCTTGCTGGGGACATGGCTCGGGATTGATCGGCTTCCCCGTGCCTGGTTGTTGCGAACCCTTGGTGCCGTCCTGGTCATCGCCGGCGCGAAGCTGCTCTTCACCTAGAAGTCGAGTACCTCGACGGTGTCCCCAACGCCAACGGCTGGAGCGTTCGCCGCCTGACGAACAAGCAGGTCCGCACTGGCGAGCGCATGCTGGGCACTCGAATCCTGGAAAGTAAGAATCTCCGCGGCATGCGATTGCAGGCGCGCGCGATGGAAAGTCTCGCGGTCACCGCAAGGTCCTAATGGCGACGCAAGCGGCATTGGTCGCCAATTCAGGATTTCGTGGACGCTTCGGCCCGTGAGAACGGCGATCAGGGGCTGAAGGAACAGGCGGGCGGTAACCATCGCCGAGGTAGGATTCCCGGGAAGACCGAGCACCAGCCGGTCGCCGACGCGGCCGAGCCAGACGGGTTTGCCGGGCTTGATGGCCAGCTTGGAGAAAAGCAGCTCAAGCCCGAGCGGCTCGAACATTGCCTTCGCATAGTCCCTTTCGCCAACGGACGCGCCGCCAGTAACGACGATCACCTCGGCGTCCGCAATGGCCGCCTGAGCCTCGGCCTGCATGGAAACGAGCTCATCGCGGAGACGCGTGACGCCAATGACCGCCCCACCCGCCTGCTCAGCCATCGCCGCGACCCCGAACGTCACGCTCTCCGGGATAGCGTCGGCGATGTCTCGGGCCGTGCCGGGTTCGGCAAGTTCGTCCCCGGTGCCGAGGATACGGATCCGCGGGCGGCCATGGACCTGGAGCGTCGCAACATCGGCTCCAGCAGCAGCGACGAGCGCGCGAGCGTCGAGCAGGCGCCCAGCCGAGAGCAATTCGTCACCCGCTTCAAAGTCTGAGCCGGCCATGCGCACGAAGCGAGCGGCCCCGGGATCGTGCTCAATGATCGCTTCGTCGCCGATTGTTCGAACGATCTCCTGGATCACCACGCGATCCGCGTTTTGTGGCACCGGCGCACCAGTGAAGATGCGGATGCAGGTGCCAGGCTCGAGCGGATGGTTCCAGCCTGCGCCCGCATAAGACGAGCCCACGACACGCAGGCGCGCAGGAAGGTTCTTCAGATCCGCGTCCCTCACCGCATAGCCATCCATGGAGGACGCACTCGAGCGCGGCGAGGCGATCAGCGCGCGGACCGGTTCCGCGAGCACACGGCCAGCAGCCTGCGCGAGGGACACCGTCTCGACCCGACTGGCGATGGAAAGTGAACGAATGACCTCGATCGCTTCGTCGAAGGCGATCATTCGCGGTCCCAGCTGCCGGATTTGCCGCCCGACTTTGCGGTGACTTCAAGGCCGTCGATCGACATCGTGCGGTCGATCGCCTTCAACATATCGAATAGGGTGAGACAGGCGATGGAGACGGCGGTGAGCGCCTCCATCTCAACCCCCGTCACCGCTTTGGTGCGGACCTCGGCATCTACACGAAAGCCCGGCAACTCCTCGTCGACATCGATACGCACGTCGACTTTCGACAACGGTAGCGGATGGCAAAGCGGAATGAGCTCGGCCGTTCGCTTCGCGGCCATGATGCCTGCCAATTCGGCGGTCCGCACGATCGAGCCCTTGGGCGCGGTACCGGCACAAACCTGATCGAGGGTCTCCGCCTTGCACTTAAGGCGACCCTGAGCACGGGCGGTTCGGACGGTCTCTTCCTTGCCGGACACGTCCACCATGCGCGCACGGCCGCTATCGTCGAGATGGGTGAGCTTGCTCAATGGCAGAGATCCCGCAGCCGGGGCACCTGGCCGGCGAGCGAGCAGGGCCGATAGCGACTGTCGAGTTCGTGGCCGAGGATAAGGTCCCAGCCGTCGCGGCAGGCGCCCGTCGAGCCGGGCAGGCAGAAGACGAAGGTGTCGTCGACTTGCCCGGCGCAAGCGCGAGATTGCAGCGTCGACAGGCCGACCGTGCCGAGGCTGGCCTGGTGAAAGACGACCGCGAACCCATCCATCTCCCGCCGGAACAGCGGCCTGACCGCTTCCGGCGTCACATCGCGCGGCGCAAAGCCGGTGCCGCCCGTGGAGATGATGACATCGACCGCGTCGTCGTCGGACCACGCCCGAATTTGCCCGCGGATCGCCTCGATGTCGTCCGCGACGATTCTCTTGCCCGCGAGTTCGTGGCCTGCAGCCGTGAGCCGCTCTGCGAGGAGCGCGCCGGACCCGTCCGTTTCCTCGGTTCGCGTGTCGGACACCGTCAGCACGGCGATCCGGAGCGGGCGGAAGGTCAGGCTTTCGTCGATCCCGGCCATCTCAGCTCCACCGCTCGCGGTTGGCGTAGTCAGCCTCGGTCGGCTCGATCCAAGTTGAGCCGCCCGCGCCGACTTCGCGCTTCCAGAACACGGCGTCGGTCTTTAGTCGGTCCATCAGATAGTCGGCTGCCTCGAAGGCGGCGCGGCGGTGCGGCGCGGCGGCACCGGCAAAGACGATGGGCTCCCCTGAGGCAATGGCGCCGCAGCGATGGACAACGCGGACGTGTGTAACGCCAGGCCGTGCGGCAGCCTCCGCCGCAATCGCTTCAAGCGACTGAAGCGTCAGCACAGGGTGATGCTCGAGTACCAGGAGCGTCACCGGTGCACCTTGCTTCGAGATCGCGCGCGCGACGCCGATGAAGCTGACGACGGCACCGTCGCCCTTCGCGCTCGCGAGCAGCGCGGCCAGCTCTTCTGGCGGGGCAAGCGCTGTCTCTTCCAGCTTGGCGACGATGCTCATCCGCCGGACACCGGCGGCAGGAACTCAAGGGTGTCGGTCGCGGCCGGGCGGTGTTCATCGCCAACGAACCGGTCGCCGATGCACGCCCTTGTGCGCCGGCTTTGCAAACTCCCGGAGACCTTCGGATAGAGGACACACAGTCGATCGCGGACCTCGGCCACGGAAGCGTCGGACGGCGCTTCAAGCTCAAGCTCGGAGCCAATGACTTCGGCGAGCCGCCCGTGAAACAGGACCTTCATCTCGGCGCGGTCTCGCCCCGGACGAAACATCCGTCAACCGGCCTGCGCAGGCGGCAAAGAAAAGTGGTCGGGGAGAGAGGATTCCAGACCAGAATAGCGCCCGTACAAAACGGCGGATTCCCGCGATTCCTGCAGGATTGCGTGGGCCTTGTGCTACGGTCGTGTGTACCTGTCCAGTGCCACAGAAATCGCCGATGCAAATTCCGCTTCTGGCCGGAGCCGGATCGCCCGCTTACCGCCGGCCGCAACTAGGCTCAGACGTAGATCCCGTGTTCAATCTGCATGAGAAGTTTCTCTACCTGCTTGGCACCGTTAGTAGTCCTGATCAGCTCGGCTGGTATCTGGCCGTTGAGGCCTAAAGCCGGCTTATGCATCCACCCCTCGGCGTTTTCCTCGGAGCCGAGCACGTTCATTGCTAACTGGTACATTTCAGCTCGGCGTTGTTTCAGCTTGGTCATTCAAGTTCTCCGCGATCAAGGTGCGGACATGCTCTACTGACGTCAACGGCTACATTTGGCCGAAGGCGGAACGTCCGGTCTCGGCACATCGACGGGCAAAGCTGCCAATCACGCTTTACGTGCTTTCGTCGCGCAAAGCGTTCCGGCATACTGAATCTATGAAAAAGCGAACTCTGTCCGCACAAGAATTTTTGAAGCGGGTCGAACCACGGTTCGCGTCGGAAGCTGTTGCTCGTGCATGGTTCGAAACCGAGCCGCTGCCGGGATACAGCGGCCAGACGGCGCACCAACTCGTGGCGGCCGGGCGCGCATCCGACGTGTTAGAACTACTTTCGGCGATTGATGCGGGAGTCTACTCCTAGGCACTGGAACCGGCTCGTTCTGGCCGTAAGCGGACGGTCGGCTATCGGGCTGATCACCGGGAAAGCGGACATCTGTTCAGCTGGTGCGCTAATGTCTGCTTTCGACCCATTTTTGCCATTAGCGGGAGTGAGATTAGATCGCGGGGGCGGTATCGCGCTTGACTCAATTCGTCGTTTAGCTAATTGATGAATTATGAGTTCGGTGTTCAAGGCCCTTTCCGATCCGACACGCCGCCGCGTGCTGCAACTCCTGCGCAAGGGGCCGATGAGCGCGGGCGAACTCAGCGATCACTTCGACTTCTCTAAGCCGACGATGTCGGCGCACTTTGCAGTGCTGAAGGAGTCGGACCTGGTGCACGCCGAGAAGGTCGGCAAGTCGGTGATCTATCACCTGAAGCTTTCGGTCCTTGAAGACGCGCTGCTGGGCTTCGCCAATTCGTTCGGGCTGGGCGCCTCAGAAACCAAGTACAAGGAAGAATGGGAACGATGAAAGAGGAAGCAAAAAGGGAACTGTACCCAGCCGTCATCTGGGCCGCCGTGATGATCGGCGTGTCCCTCGTAACCGCCTACGCCTACCGGCAAGGCTATATCGACGCGGACACGAAAACCCGAGTGACCGCAATGTTCGGGCTTTGGATGGTCTGGTTCGGCAACCGAATCCCGAAGGCCATCGTCCCGAGCGTCTGTGTGCACAAGGCCAAGCGAGTCGTCGGCTGGTCTATGGTGCTGAGCGGGCTCGTCTATGCCGGAGCGTACCTGTTCGCCCCGATCCAGCTCGCATTCACCGTCGCGATGTGCGCGGGCCTGGCGGGGATTTTGGTGTCGTTTGGCTACTGTCTCTGGCTGACGTCCAAGGCCAAGGCCGCCTGATCCCGCTTCTGTCCGAATCCCACCCATTGCCGACATTAGTGTGTTTCAGGGGCGGCTCCGGCAAGAAGGTTGCACGTTGAACACGAAGGTCGTCGATGCGCTCGACATCGAAGACATAAGGCATGTCGTCCAGGTTAGGTTCGGCGTCTGGCGGAACGGGGCCTGACTGCACCTGACCAGTTCTCTTGCTGAGCGTCCCCCTGAACCGAGCGCTGAAGTCGGTCGCACGACTACCACCTGCTAAGATGTCCCGGAAACCTTGTGCGTTCCCTTTCTGCTTATCGGCCAACTCCACCTCAAGCGACGGCGCGAACCGTGGTTCAATCAGCGTTTGGGGACACTCTCCAGAACCTATTGCCGATCCAGCAAAGCCGATCGCACCATACCATCCCGTTATCGTGACCTTTTTTCCGAGCAGGGCAGGTGCGTCCCGCAGAGCTTCGCATACGTTCACGTCATGACGTTCGTCGGATCGTGAGCAAGACACCGTCACGAGGAGAAGCAGGGCGGTCGATGATCGTTTGAGGCGCATACGCGATGATGTGCACGGTTTCGACGTAGCGCAATGTCCGCTTTCCACCCAAAGCAGACACTAGGCGAGTGACTGCTTTCGACCCAGAGCGGACATTAGATTGGGGCGTACGCCGGCGAGTGTGACCTCCGCTTTCAGCGCGCCGGAATAGGATTGCGGGCGTTGTTGCTGGTCTCAGGTGGCTTCAGCGACTTTGTACCTACGGCGGCGGACCATGCTGCCGATCAAACCAAAGCCCATGATCATGCTGGCCCAAGTGGCAGGTTCGGGGACGCCCGCGGGCGGCAGCGTTGGCGTGTCCGCGAACCGCCAGGACGTGATGTCCTCATTCTCCCAGCCGGCGCCACTGCTGCCGGTAAAGCCGACGTAGGCTGTGCTGCCCCCAAGATAGGAGGCTATGTCGATCGGCAGGTTGGTGATTGCGGCAAAGCTGCTGCCCACCGCTGGGTCGAACAACGCGACGTTGAGTAACGAGCCGTCGTAGGTGATCGTCGCGCTCCACAAGTTGCCGTTCGACATGCAACCCGGCACTGTATACGAACTCTGTGCCGGCGTTCCGCCAGGGAACCCGCACGAACCGTTGCCGTACACATTGGTCCAGCTGGCGTTGTTGAGCACACCATTGAGGTCGATCGCAACATGGTTGCTGCTGTTGGGTTCCTGGGGGAATGGCCCAAGCGACGTCGGAGCCCCATTGTTGTACGTGTCAAACTCGATCGCGACGCTGTTCCCGACGCCTTCATAGCCCATCCCGTACCCGGGCGTCCCGAGCCCGCTGGGGCTGGCGGCGAGAACGAATGTTATTCCATCAGCGGGATCGACGCCGCCGGGTTGCGTGAAGCGGAAGGTAAACTCCGTGCTGAACGTGTTCCCGATCCCCAGCGTCGTGGGCGTCGTGAAAAAAACTGCTCCCGCCTGATTACCTGCGGCCGGGATAATGCGCAGGACCGTACCGTCTGCGGTGGAGGCAGTCCCTGCGCTACCGACGAAGGTAAGGCCTGCAGTGCTGGAAAAGTTGGGATAGTCGAAGTTATCCGCTTGTGCTGATGTCGCCGCGAATGCAGCGCAAGCAGCAGAGGCGAGGTTCAGGATCAGACCGCGATGGTTCATGTCTTGGCTCCCCCGGCTAAAGGTACACGAGCAGCGCGACGCAGGTAGGACCGTTCCGTCGACTCTTTAGCAGATTAATAATAAGCTAATATCAACGGCTGCTCAAGATCGTTAAATACAGTTAGTCGCCCGCCCATTCCTGCCGCTAGCGCAATGTCTGCTTTCGACCCATTGCGGACATTAGTCTTCCAGATACACTGGTCCCCGATATTGCGCATGGGGGGGGGTAAGCATTGTCGAACAACCAGCCGACCGATGGCGATGACTTCCTCAACGGGACGATCGGTGATGACAACATCGATGGACAGGCGGGGGACGACACCATCCTCGGGTTCGAGGGGAACGACGTTCTGATAGGCGGCGATGGCAACGACACTCTGCACGGCGGGGGGGACGATGACACGTTATATGGGAACGGCGGGAACGACGCTCTCTACGGAGAAGAAGGCAACGACACGCTTTACGGCGGGAACGGCGTCGACTTTCTTTGGGGTGGGACAGGCAACGACATCATCTTTGCAGGCCCAACAGGGGTGTCAGGAAACAGCAACTCCATCTTCGATGGTGAAGGCAACGACACGGTCTATGGTGGTGAAGATCAAGACGACATTTACGGTTCCTCCGGGGATGATTTTTACGACGGCGGAGGCGGCTTTGACGAAGTTGTCTACGGCCAGGACATTCTCGCTGGCATTGTCGTGGACATGCGGCTCGCAACTGGCCAGGTCCGCTCGCAAGGCTCCACGGACACCGCAAACGTGGGTATCGATACCCTCGTGAACATAGAGGCTGTCAGTGGGTCTGCGTTCGATGACATCATGATCGCTGGCACGGCTGCGATGGCCTTTTGGGGTCAAGACGGGGACGACATTTTAGTCGGTGGCGACGGCGATGACTTCCTATCCGGAGGATGGGGTCTAGATCGCATTACTGGCGGATTGGGTCGTGACACATTTGCAGTGACCCTTGGTGACTTGGCCAACGACACGATCACCGATTTTGCGCGGAGCGACCGCATTTTATTCCAGTATGTTGACCCGCAGACGTTCACTTACTCGATATCTGGTAATCAGCTGACTTACAGCGGCGGTGGCACGCTCACGCTCTTAGGCGTTCAGAACCCTGCACTGTCAGCGAGCATTGCTCCAGAGGGTGGCATACAGCTGCATTTCGCTGGGCCTCCGATCATTATTTCCGCAGGCGAAAGCGTTACGTTGGGATTTTGAGGCAGCCTTGCCTGATATCGATCAATCGTCTGCTTTCGACCCATTGCGGACATCAGACGCAGCTACGCAGATGTCCGTCATTGAAACAGAAATTAACTCCTGACGTTAAATTTACGTTGACCTACTGATAATTGGCTAACTAACTAACCGAAGCAATGAAGCCAGCGGTCACTGGCGGGGGCGGTTGCCTCTCAGAGTGCCCCTACCCTTCGCGTATTTAGGGGGTCATATTTGTAAAGATGTCTTCGTCTGCTGTTGCAGTCTTGTTATCGATCTCTCCAACGAGCGTCGTCCATAAATGCGAGAGCGAGCTCAGCGTAAGCTCTTTGGCCATTTATTCTCCATGAGGCAGCCGCCTTTGTTGTAAGTTCGCCACATCGGCCTGGGTAGGCGAAGCAACCACAACTTTCAGTCAGGTGGGGACGGATGATCCCACCCAGTCGGCGTCTGTTACGCCATGCGTAGTAAGAGGATTTCGAATGAATAAGCTTTTCTTGGTTTGTGCTGCTTTGGCGTTTTCGTGCCCGGCTCTCGCCCAAAGCGTCTCCTACGACGCAAACCCGAGTACTCCGTTCACTTACGGTTCCGGTAACAATTACACCCCAGCCAACGCGGTTGTTCTCACGCAGGGCGATAACGAACTCGCGGCTCGCTTCCACCTGAACGGTGTTACGGCCCCGTCTAGCGGTGGTGATGGTGTCTACGATTTCGCGCTAGGCTCGAACACGCTCGGCTTTGACTTCAGCATTGTTGGCGCAACATCCAACGCCAATCTGTTGCTAACTAATTTGCTCACCGGTCAGACGGCCCAACTCAATCCGTTGCTCCTCGGCGATGCCAACGGCGCACTGCCGGGCATTCAGAACAGCGAGCAACTCGGTTTCAGCTTTCTCAACAACAATACATGCTGCGGCACCTTGGGTTTCAACCCGAATATTGACAATACTTACCGGCTGGACCTCACGGCTGGCACAAATACGGTGACAGCATTTGCCCGCGTTGGCGCGGGCGCGGGCGCTGTTCCTGAACCGGCTACGTGGGCTATGATGCTACTTGGCTTCGGCGGTATCGGCATGGCGCTGCGTCGCCGCAAGGCGAACGTGCGCGTATCGCAAATCGCGTAACTTTTTAATGCCGTTGGAGGCTAAACGGTCCGGCGAAAGCCGGGCCGTTTTTTTTCGCGGCAGGAGGATGGTCTGGGGTTGGTAGTGGCTGCTTTCGACCCTTTGCGGACATTAGTGACATGGCACCTCCATCACGGTGCAGTGAGCTCGGTCGCTTGCCGATAGCATTGTCGACGCGAATGATTACATGTCCGTAAGAACGGAGATAATTTAATGCGGTCGGTTAAGACGGACGCCGCGCTCGACGCATTGAACGATGAGCGCGACCATCTGGCAATCCAGATCAGCCTGGCTGCCGATAGCGAAGGGCTCGATATGACGAGGCTCTCGGCGCTGCGTCAGAAGCTGGCGAGGCTCGAACTCAAAATCCAAAACTACCGGCCCGGGACCGCCTGATTCCGAGCGCGTCCCAAAGAACTTGATGATTAGGTGGCGCCTTCAGTCCGTGCTAGAAGGGGTCATCGCACGGAACCTATTGTAAGCCTGTGCGGCTGAGAGACCCATCGCGCTCCCGCTTACTGTCGGGAGATATTCCGTGGACCTCAATTATTTTTACGCGCGCCATCAGGTGTCGCTCTTCATGGCCGATCATGCGGCTTGCGATCGCTCGCGGGCCGTTCATCGCGAATTTGCCGATGGCTATGCCGCCCGCATCGCCAGCGAGCGTTTCGACCGGCGGGCGATTGCGTCGTGAGCGGCAACGATAACGGCGTCGACGAGACAGAGCTCAAGCGCCTGGGCATTCAACGCGTGCCCACGGAAGTATTTCTGTGGGGCGGCTATCGGTACAGCAATGCGCGCGACGCCATCGCCGCTGCTCGGCGGGCGGACGCCAAATGAGCCGCGAGATATTCGTCCGGCTCGATGAGAAGAAGGTCATCGCGGATTGCGCGGCCGCTGGGTTTACGATTTCGACCATCGAACGCATCCCGAGCGGCGGCGTTCGGTTGGTCCTCAGCAGCAGTTTCGGCGCGCATCAGATGCGGCAGAAGTACAAGTATCAGCTCATCGAAGAGACCGTCACGCGCGAACGCATCCGTCCGCGCAAGCCCAGTTGGTAAGGAAGAATTGAAATGGCGAAAGGCCAGCAGAAATCGAACAAGGAAGCGCGCAAACCGAAGAAGGCCAAGGTCAAGACGATCGCGGCCAATCCCTCGCAGAAGGGCGGTGCGCGCGGGCTCGAAAACCTGAAGAACGACTAGGTGCGGAAGGATTATATGCGACCGCGAGATCCCGCCGGACAATATAGAACGGAGCCGGGCGCCGGGCGCAGCCCGATGGTTTACGTCATCGGCGGTGCGTCACCCAGTTACATGACGGAAGCCATGTATCGGGCGAGAGGGGTCAAGCCGCCTTTTGATGAACTGCCGACCGAGGCTGAGTACGACGCCTAGTGAAACGCCCTCGCTCTTGCCTGCGCACGCGGCTGAACCGATGTGATTCCAAACTAACCCAAACGCCGGTTCAATTCGGCAACCCGCGTTTCGATGCGCTCGATGGCTTCCGGCGTAGTGGCCTGCAACTCCCGCAGGCCTTCCGCGTCAACGTGAGTAATTCGTCCGCTGCGCATGCCGCGTAAGAGTTTGACCAGCCGATCGCGTTCTTCGTGCCAACTTTCACTCATGGCCTCAACCGTAATTCTTGGAGAGCGGCGTCAGATGCCATCTGGCGCAACCTGCGGTCAGACATTGCCGAGTTTCACTGCCTGCCGTTCACCCCGAACTTCCCCAAGCTCATAAGTGAGGCGCTGTCCCGCCAAGGGCCGGATCTGCGGATTGAAATAAATTCCGCTCCGTTCGAATACCAAATACTCGCCGCCACTGTCGGCTTCGATCAGGCCGCGTCCCAGGACAGGGTTGAACGACTTCACCGTTCCGCAGAGCCTCATGTCGGCCGTTCTTCCGCGACAGTCGCCGCTCGCCTTTTCTCGGCTGAAGGAAGGAGAATCGCTGACGGTTCACCTAGCCGGGCTGTCGACACGTCGACGTGCAATATTTCAACGACGCGATGCTTGCCTCGATCCGGTGTGACAGTCACTTGAAGCGTAGTGCCCCGCGGAAGAGCTTCAAACCCAGCGGCGTGAAGAGCATCGATGTGAAGGAAGGCGTCGCCCGAGCCGCTGTCCAAATTGACGAAGCCGAACCGTTTCTGGCGGTTGAACCAGCTAAGGCGACCTGCAGAAACTGACTTCACCATTTGGAGTTGCTCGCGAACTCCCCCGATCCGCGCAGATATGCCCGGCGCGGACCGGAGGTCCTCCCTCGAGGGAGGGAACCGTCGGATCGGCGGAACTCAGGGGCGCAGAGCCTCATCGCCTTAAACTTGTTGGGTCGATACGGCGGGCGTCGTCGTCAAACTGATCCGCAACAGACTTTAAGGCCTGAGAGCCGCCTGACGTTCGCGCTCTTGATGCCAGTCGACGGCATGAAGCCGCTTGCTCGCGGAGCGAGTCAGCGGCCTCGCCTCGTGAAACCGGTTCCATTAGGCTTTCGCTAGTTTGAGCGGGGACTTCGTGGCCGGGGCGCGTAAAGCATGGTCTTCCGAAAGTTCGCGGTGGATGCGCCGCAACTCTTCTGAACTTGCAATCTGATCGGCCCTGAACAGCGAAATCTGGTGGCGCTGATAATGGTCGCTGGGATCCACGTCGTGCTCTCCTCTGCGTAAGCGGGAGCACGGTTCGTCTCTCAGGCGCGCGGGCCTACGGTGAGATATTCCGCGCGATGGCGCTACTTAACATAAACGGCCCTCTCCCCCTAACGCTAACATTCGCTTTTCCACCCAAATCAGACATCGGTCTAACTTAAGTGGGAGCGACCGCCGGACGACAGTTCTAGCTGGCTCAGTGAGAACGACATCCCAACGGTTCAGGGACAGAGCCAAAGACTGCCGCAATCTTGCAAAGGGCGCTCGTTACGTCGCCGATCGCATTATGCTGGAAGAGATCGCCGAAGACCTCGACGCGGAAGCAACTCGCTTGGAAGCCGATCGGCTGAACGATAACAGCCCGCTGACAAAATCCTAGCGTCTGCTTTCCACCCATTGCAGACGCTGGCGCCCGCATCCCTAACAGCTACAGTAATGACATGATCGATTGCCCCAGCGCGTATGTTGTCGATGGTGACTCGCTACGTTGTGGAACTGAGCGGATCAGGTTGCTGGGCATCGACGCGCCTGAAATCTCGCACTGCCCTGTTTGGCGAGTTTGCACTGCAGGTGATGGACAGGCGTCCAAGCAAAGCTTGATCGATGCTTTGCGCAACGGCCGGGTGCGATACCGGGCTATAACTATCGACCGTTTTGGTCGCACCGTCGCTGTTGTGTGGGCGGGAGCCGTCAATCTGTCCTGCTGGCAGCTTCAGCGTGCCCAAGCGGTCTACAAGCCGACTTGGGACAACGGTAGGATCATTGCTCGCGCATGTCGTTAAAGACGAACGGTCAGCGGCCGGGGAATTATCCCGGCTGGCGATTGATCCTTGTCGCCATGATCGTCGTCCTGGCGCTGTCATTGCTTATCGGCTGACTTAGCGGACCTGAGAACTGAGGCGACGCGTAGGGTCTCCAGCTCAGCTGGAGTTTATCCGATGCTTTACTCACCCGCTTTTCGCTTTCCTGCCTGTCGGCCGACGGGAGCCAAGCTTGCCCTGAAACCCTTTCATGTTTGGGGCATTCGCGTTCGCTTGCAGGTTGCCAATCGTGCGAGGGACTTGGCGCTTTTCGACCTGGCACTCGACAGCAAGCTCCGTGGATGTGACCTCGTCAAATTGAGGGTCGGCGATGTCACGACCCCGAGCGGCGTCCGGTCTCGCGTCATGGTGCTCCAGCAGAAAACCGGCCGCCCTGTTCAGTTCGAGATCACCGAACAGGCTCGGCGATCGATCGCGTCCTGGATCGAACGCCGTTCGCTTGGACCGCAGGATTTTCTGTTTCCGAGCCGGATGAGGGCGGGCTACCCAATCTTTACTCGACAGTACGCGCGATTGGTGGATCAGTGGGTCGCACTCGTTGGCCTCGACCCGGCTGGATACGGCACCCACAGTCTGCGTCGGACGAAGGTGGCGCTGCTTTACAAGAAGACCGGTAATCTTCGGGCCTGCCAACTGCTGCTTGGCCATACCAAGCTTGAAAGCACGGTTCGCTATCTTGGTGTTGAGGTCGATGATGCGCTCGAACTCTCCGAGGCGCTGGAGCTATGACGATTTAGCTTTCCTACACCAGAACAAATATAGAACAGTCGACGCGAGGAGTCGCGCCGATGATTGTTCTCGATGCCCCATCGTTACTGGGCCTTGCAGCGTTGCTGACCAGCATTTCTGCCCTTGTCTGGTCTTTGCGACGGCGGCCTTAGCTTATGTCAACGAAGCATGTCCGAACGGCGTTCGACCTCGTCCGCTTTGGCCTCGGCTTGAGCGTGAAATGCAAGGCGTGTGGGCATGGTCTCACGCTCGACGGCTGGGAAGTCGCACGGGAGATCGGTCAACTGCCACTGCGGGATCTCCAGTCCAAGCTTCGCTGCTCAACTTGTTCAAAGAAGCAGGTGGAAATGCAATTCCTCCACCCGCCAAAGTCGCGTTGAGCACCAAGACAGAAGCGGCGCCGCACTGCCTTTGACACGGTCGGCGCGGCGCTTATCCAGCCAGCTATGTGCAACCTGTACCGTCTGACCAAGCCCACCAGCGAAGTCGCTAAGCTGTTCGGCGCAAGCGTCGGTAGCGTGGGCAACGCTGGCGGTGGCGAAGTCTTTCCGGGCTATCCTGGTCTCGTCGTTGCGGACGGCGAATTGCGCTCAATGACCTGGGGCTTTCCGTTGGTCCTGAAGGGTAAGAACGGTCAGCCGCTCAAACCTAAGCCCGTCAACAATGCGCGAGCGGACAAGCTCGACGGCTTCATGTGGCGATACTCGTTTCAGGAACGGCGGTGTCTCATCCCGGTCAGCAGGTTCGCGGAAGCCGAAGGCGAGAAGGGCGCCAAGACCCGAACGTGGTTCTCGCTTCCCGACCAAGACGTCTTCGCGGTGGCCGGCCTGTGGCGCGACAGTCCCGAATGGGGCCTGTGCTACACGATGGTGATGACCGAGGCCTGTCTTCACGTCGCCGATGTGCATGACCGGATGCCGGTCATATTGAGAAAGGGAGATTGGGCTGATTGGCTTGACGGGCCGGCTGACGCGGCTGGGCTCCTATGCCGGCCTTATCCTGACTTGATGGTGTGCGATCGAACCAGCGAAGCCTGGGTAAGAGCGAAAGCCTCGTAGCGTCCGCGATGGGTGGAAAGCCGACACATTAGCGGCGGATTAGAAATCAGGAGGGGTGAAGGTAATGTTGTCGCTGTCCGCCATTACCCGGCGCATTTTGCGGGAGATAAGAAAGAGCGGATAGAACGATGCCAAAATTGCCAGCGAGGCGAGACTATTGAGCGGGTTGCCCACTACGTAGAGAGTCAGCAACGCTATTCCGCCGAGCACGACTAGACCGGGGACGATAGGATAGAGGCGTGCTCGAAATGGACGAGGCAAGGCGGGTTCTCTCCTCCGCAGCACGAACAGGGAAACGTAAATGACGGTGTCGCCAGCGATCCCGAGGAAAGCGGCGATTGCAAGCAGCGCTTCGAAGCTGCCGCTAACTGCGAATGCCCCAATGACAAGTGCAGTGAGAGCAAGGGCAATATTTGGCGTGCCTCCGCGGTTGAGTTTCATCAGGGTCGCTGGAAGGAAACCATCGCGGCTCATCGCGAAGAGCACCCGAGGCACATAAAGGATCTGGGCATTGATAATGCCGACAATGGCGAGGAGCGCCAGGACAGCAATGGCGCGCCCGCCAGTAGCTCCTAGCATCAAAGTCGCCGCGTCGGCTGCCGGAAGCTTCGATTGAGCGAGCGTCTCAACCGGAAGCGCATAGAACAGGCCAGCATTCACAAGCACGTAGACCACCGCGATAGCCGCTACCCCTAGAAACAGGCCTCGCGGTATTGTTCTCGTCGGGTTCTTATTCTCTTCCGAAAAATAGACGGGGCTATTCCAGCCAGCGTAGGTCTCCATGATCGCCGCAAAGGTCAAGGCGATTGCTGCAGCTCCGAGGGGTTTGTGCGTTGCTGACGCGAACAGATCCGGAGCGTGGTAAGATTGGCCGGCTCCGATCCAGAAGCAGCCTGCGGCGAGCATCAGGAGCCCGGCGACCTTAGCGAAACTGATCAGCTTTTGGGATAGTTCGCCGGCGCGCAGACCTATCCAATTGATGGCGGCGACTATCGCCAGGATGATGAGCGCGCCGAGGTTTACGCGCGTGGAAAGCGCTGGGATCAACGTTCCGGCAATCTCGCTCGCTGCAATCGAGGAATATGCAGCGCCGCAGCAGCTCAAGACAAAGTCGTTGAGGCCCCCCGAAAAGCCAAGAAAATCGCCGTATGCTCGTTTAGTGTAGACATAGCCTCCCCCAACTTCAGGTAGAGCGGTAGCTAGTTCGGCCAACGTATTTGCGCCCGCTAGAGCGTAAAGACCTCCGGCGGCCCAGAGAATCAGCGCGAGGCGCACAAAGCTAATTTGCCCGGCAATCGTACCAGGCGTCCGCAAAATGCCGACGCCGACCGCGCCGCCAATGCAAATGGCAAGCCCGAAGCTAGTGCCCAGGATCCTGCGCAACGGAGCGCCGCTTTGGTTTTCGCGGAAATCGATTTGTGAGACTCGCACGACTTTGCCGCGACGGCAACCCATGGGAGTTTGGCAACAATGGATCGAAAGCGATCTTCGTCCTGCTCATGGCAGGAATGGCTCGAAACCTGCCACTAGCTAAGCTGCAAATGATTTGGCTTGAAGGGAAGGCCTGCGGGCCGATGCACAGCGATGTTCTACGACGATTATCCGACGAAAGGGCCACAATCGCTTTTGTTGGGAATTTGTATGGTTTCGGCAATCGAGAGCGAAGCTAGAGCGGGCTAATTCAGACCTTCCCCCATCCTTCAGGAAGGAAACCAGTATGTCCAAGATTTTGCGTATCGCGGCTGCGGTCGCCCTGCTCGGTGCAGGTAGCGTCGCTACAGCAACAGCCAAGGCACCGACCCCGCGCATTTCGATGGCGGCGGCAAAGTCGATGGCCCTCAAACTCGCCCCCGGCAGGATCATCTCCAGCGAATATGAGAAGGAAGGCGGTGGATGGCGCTATTCTTTCGACATCCAGCAACGCGGCCACGTCCAAGAAATCGGCATCGATGGCCAGACCGGAAAGCTCGTTGAGAACAAGTCCGAGGGCAAGGTCGACCACGACTAAGGAGGGCTGCAGGGCGTGCGAATCCTTATCGCTGAAGACGATCGAGAGACCGCCGATTTTATCCAGCGCGGGCTGGAGCAACTTGGCCATAACTCAGTGATCGCGAGCAATGGTCTCGACGCCCTGCATCTCTTATCCACCGAGCAGTTCGATGTGGCGGTTATCGACAGGATGTTGCCCAGCATGGACGGGCTCTCTGTTATGCGCCGCATCCGAGCAGCGCAGATCGAGTTGCCTGTCTTGGTGCTAACCGCTTTGGGGCGCATCGAGGATCGGGTGACTGGGCTTGAGGCCGGAGCTGACGACTACCTCGTCAAGCCCTTTGCGTTTTCCGAGTTTGCAGCCCGAGTGAATGCGCTAGCCCGCCGAAGACCACTGCAGCCCGAAGTTACCTGGTTGGATCAGGCAGGCGTGCACGTGGACCTTTTGAAGCGGCAGGTTACGCGGGACGGAACTGCGATCGTCCTTCAGCCTCGCGAGTACCGGATTTTGGAGGAACTCATGCGCGAAGGCGGGAAGGTTGTCACCCGTACCATGCTGCTCGAGCGAGTCTGGAACTACCATTTCGATCCCCAGACGAACATCGTCGACACGCACATTAGCCGCCTACGGTCGAAGCTGAACGACGGCGGCAAGGCGGACCTCATCGAGACGATACGAGGCGTCGGCTATCGGTTTGTTGAGCATGCTTAGTTGGCGGCGAAGTGCCGCATACAGAATTGCCTTTGCAAACTTTGCCGTGTTTGCGATGGGCCTGGCGTTGCTTGGCGTGGTCGTGTTCGAAGCGATGCACTTCGCGTTTACGAAGCAGCTCGATGCGGCGATCAGTGATGAAGCCCGCGTTTTGGTTGATGAATTTCGAAGCGACCCTAATGAGCTTGGTGAAGCAATCGCCGTTCGCGAAGCCTCGCGCTCGCCGAGGCGCATGCTGTACGCGGTCTTCGCACCCGACGGACATCGCATCGCTGGCATGCTCAATACGCGGAAACCCGACCTCGGCATTCACGACATCAAGTTTATCGATCCCGATGAAGGCCCAGATTGGGCGCGGGGATTGGCAGTTGATCTTTCTCCACAGCAACGGCTGGTTGTTGCCGCCGACCGCGAATGGATTGAGGAGATCGACGAGATTGTCGTCAGTGTGTTCGCCATTGCATTCGTCATTGCTTGCCTGGTCGGCTTCGGCGGTGCCGTCATTTTCGGCTCGTATCTAAAGCGACGTCTCGATGGCATCACAGGCACCGCAAAGGTCATTATCGGCGGCGACATCCGAGAGCGGATGCCTATCACTGGGCGAGGCGATGAGTTCGACCAGCTCGCCTCAACGCTCAATCGAATGCTCGATCGAATTGAAGGTCTGCTCGACAACCTAAGGCAAGTATCAAGCGATGTCGCACACGACCTTCGCACACCGCTCTCCCGCCTCCGAACCCAACTTGAGCGCAGTCAGCAACCTCAGGTCGATCCGAAGGAGATCGTCGAAGGTGCGATCACCCAGGTTGATCAGGTACTTTCGCTCTTTTCAGCAATTCTGCGCATCGCGGAAGTCGAAGCAGGCGAAACCAAGCGCTACTTCCGAACGGTCGACATGTCCGCCTTGGCGAATGAGCTTGTTGAAGCCTATGCGCCCGCCATTCAGGACAAGGGAAGAACCCTGCTTTGGTCGGTCGAGGGTAACCTTGCGGTTCTGGGTGACAGGGAGCTTCTGGCTCAAGCGGCGATCAATCTCATCGAAAACGCCCAAAACCACACACCACTCGGAACGATAATTCGGATGACCTTAGTGGGCGCTGGGCAAAGCGTCTGCCTACAAGTGGTCGACGACGGCCCCGGCGTTTCAAAGACGGATTTGCCCAGAATCGTGAAACGCTTTGCTCGCCTTGAAGGCAGCAGAAACACCGCCGGCTATGGGCTTGGACTGAACCTCGTCAGCGCCGTCGCCAAGTTGCACGGTGGATCACTTCTGCTCCGGGGTAGTTCGCCCGGGCTTTCCGCGACCATCGAACTGCCTGCGTCAGCGGCCAATCGTCCTTCAAAAACCACGGAGCAAGATTCATGAACGACCGGCAGGAAGTCGCCGCTGCCTTAAGTAAGGTACCTGCGATCACGCTAGGATTCTGGATTATCAAGATACTCGCCACCACGCTTGGTGAAACCGGAGGCGATACGGTCAGCATGACTTGGCTCGGCGAAACGACGCCAACTGCCGGGCAATCGGGCTTAAACGGCTACCTGATTGGGACTGGCCTGTTCGGTGTGGCTCTTCTCATTCTCGTCTGGCTCCAGGTCCGGTCGCGAAAGTTCAACCCGTGGCTGTACTGGGCGACGATTGTCGCTTCGACGACTTGCGGAACTACGCTCGCCGACTTTTGCACCCGGTCTTTGGGGATCGGATACCCTGGAGGCTCACTGCTCCTCCTAGCCTGCGTCCTCATATCCCTTTTCGTTTGGTATCGTTCGACCGGCACTGTGGACGTAAACACGATCGCTGAGCCAAAGTCGGAAGCGTTCTACTGGCTGACGATCACATTTTCCCAAACCTTGGGGACCGCCTTAGGTGACTGGATAGCTGATGCAGGGCTTGGCTACGGAGGCGGGGCCTCGGTCTTTGGTGCTGGGCTAGCGGCTCTCGCAGTGCTCTACTTCGCGACACGCACAAGCCGGGTCGTTCTGTTTTGGGCGGCTTTCATCCTTACGAGACCACTTGGAGCGACTGTCGGCGACTTCCTCGATAAGCCGGTTGCGAAGGGAGGCTTGGAACTTAGCCGACCGCTTGCGACCGCAGTTCTGGCGGCGGCAATCGTTGGTCTCATTCTGCTGATCCCGCAGCGCCCCGGCAGTCATCCAGGGTCGGCTGAAGCCAAATAATGGTGCGTCGTCTAAAGTTCGTCACGTTTTCAGCCGCCCTAGCGTGCCTTTCAACGGCCGCATCTGCAGGGCCACCTTATCAAACAGACGATCCCGAGCCGGCGGAACTCGGCCACTGGGAAATTTACAGCTTTGCGACCCTCGACGGACATCGTGGCGACCTGGAAGGGGCCGCTGGGTTTGACCTAAACTACGGGGCCGCAAAGGGCTTGCAGCTCACGGCTACGTTGCTAGTCGCATTTAGTCGCGCGACGGATGTGGGATGGCGAGGCGGCCGAGGTGACCTCGAACTTGGCGCGAAGTACCGGTTGCTCGATGACAGCAAGACTGGCTGGCAAATAGCCGTCTTTCCTAGAGCAATCTTGCCAACTTCCTCGCGCGATTTGGGTGGACGCCGGGCTCGCTTCCTCCTTCCTATTTGGGTTCAAAAAGATCTGGGAAAGACGTCGGTGTTCGGCGGTGGCGGCTACGAGATCAATCCGGGCCGCGGTAACAATGGGTTCTGGCAAGCAGGCCTCGCCGTGACTCACGAGTTCAGCGACAACCTTTCAGTCGGTAGTGAAATCAATTGGCAGTCGGCCGATGTAGTCGGCGGAATGGCAACTAAAGGAGCGAACCTCGGCCTCATTCGAAAGCTTGGAGGCCCCTATTCCCTACTTCTCGCAGGCGGCCCAAGCTTCTCCGGCGGGCGCACCAGTTATCATTCGTATGCCGCCCTTTCGCTCAATTTCTAGGCGAAAGCGTCAGTACCCGAAATGATCCTGGAACGGGCTTCGGTCGCTCATTTCCAACCGGCGCGGCGAGCTTCGCAGACGGCAAATATGCGATGCCGGTTGAAGGGTCGATAGCGATCGTTCGCGCGCTGACTGCCGTTGCGATTTGGCCGACGACAGCTGGGTTTGCGCCCAGTTTTATGATTGTAAGATTACCATCGCGCCCCGCCGGAACGAGAAGAAGGTGCCGCCAAGCGTCGAATGCCGCACCGTCAGCGCCTGTTCCGATTGCAAGCTTCGCAATTTGCGTTCCCTTGGGAGTCGAAACGACGGCAACGCCGTTCGCGCAGGCGGAAACGATTTCGTTTGCGCCCGGATCGTAAGCAATGCCGGTCGGTCCATCGCAACCCTTCAATGGGAACCGTGATGCGACTTTCCGCTTGCGAGTATCGAGAACGACAAGCTCGTTTTTATCCTCGACGTTTACGAAAAGGTGTCCGCGACCGTCGGGGGCAGCAAGTTCGAGCGAGCCTCCTACAGGCACCGTCGCTAAGACTTTGGCGGTGGGCGTGAGGACGGTGACATCGCCGCTCCCCGGATTCATTACCCAGACGGTTCGGGTCGCCGGATCATATGCTGTCGCGTCTGGTTTGGTACCGGTCCGTACAGTCGCCTTTACCTCACCAGTCAATCCGTCGAAGAGTGTGGCGTCATTTGTCTCGCCATTGGTTGCGAGGACATCGTGAGTGCCAGGAATGACCATTGCTGCGTGGACACGATGGCCCGAGATGAATTGATCGGTCGATTTGCCTGAGATCAGGTCGACCATCGTCACACCGTCTGTTCGGGCAACATAAAGTCGGTGGGTTGAAGGGTCGACGCTGGCGAGATCCCAACCACCATCTCCCGCAGGAAGCTGTGCCGTCACCGAATAAGCAGGCTGAGAGACCGACGGGGCGGCTAAACACACAGCAGCACCCGCAAGGCACAAGTTTATCACCCGCATTTCAACACCCCTGCATGGTCAAACTCATTGATGCTACTCAACGGCGAGACTTTATCCGAATGAATTGCCCCCAATGTAGGTGATTGCGGTCGAAGTTTCTTATCGGCTTTCGAGTGATCGGCGATCCTGCATAACCTGAGCGACTAATGAGACAGCCAGTGCCCAGACACTTCCCAGACACCAACCGGCAACCACATCCGTTGGCCAGTGCACGCCAAGGTATACGCGAGAACATCCGACCATCACCGTCAAAAGGATCGCGACACCTAAAAGGTAGGTGCGAACTGACGCTCTACGTTCCGCCTTCGCAAGCAGCACCCCCAAAGTGAGGTAGGTCACGGCGGAGTTAGTGGCGTGGCCACTTGGGAAACTCGCCGAACTGGCAGCAACGAGGTGCGGAACAACCTCCGGCCTTATGCGAGCGAATACATGCTTCAAGAAAGCAGTAACAATTGCACCGCCTGCGATTGAGGCAACGACGAACAGCGCTGTTGCCGGCCTCCGAGCCACGAGCAGGTAACCTGCGACGATGGCAGTCATGATTGTGAGTACGGTGGCGCCGCCCAACGCCGTGATGCTCGTCATCGCGGCCAGCAGCCAATGTGGACCGATTGGAATGCGCAGATCATTGGCCTGACGAAGTCCGATTAGGATCGATCGGTCGAACGCCATAGTTTCCCCTTCGAACACTTCCGAAGCGAGATGAAGGAAGGTTAGCAGGCCGAGGGCAGCACACGCGACAAGTATCAGAACTCTTGTCTCAACCCCCAGGCTGTTACGCAGCTTGCGCCATGGATGCGCTAGTCGTGTTCGGGGAGCAGCGACCGATTTCACCCGACTATAACATTTCAGGTTGGGATTGGATCATAGCTACTAGCGGCAGGTTTCGGCCGGTCCCTGTCGCGACCCGCCTAGCGTCCGGAATGGGTGGAAAGCGGACGTTAGCGGACCTGTTCTCTAGCCCTCAGCGGCGACCGATCTTCTTTCCCAGAAATCGGCGACCGTAGACCGCGATTTCCCTTGAGATGAAATATATGCCGCCGATGCACAGCAGGGACACCCAGAGGTAGCGCGCCTCGCCAAGGGAAGGTCGCATAAGGCTTTGAGCATCGATCAGAACGTAGAGGTTCAGCAGGAACGCCACGACCGACAGCGCGAGAAACATTCTGGTTACGGTCATCGCTGCGCCCCTACTACTCCGGCCTAGTATGGAGCAGCGGTGCTAACGTCCGCAATGGGTGGAAAGCGGACATTGACTGGTCTCGGTGAATAACGAAACCTGCTTCCATGCTTCGTATGGTTTTAAGCTTGGTGCTTATGTGCGCTGCCTGCCGTGCGGCGGAGCAGCCAACGTCACTAAAGACTGTTGCAGGTTACGAAGTGCCGTTGGCCACACCTTCAGACAAGCGCCGCTTCATCGCTCTGCTGACCCAGAAAGCTCGACCGTTTGGGTTTCACGTCGACGCTGCGACCGATGAGCAAATCAAGCAACTGTCAGCAGTATCGCCAATAACTTTCAATGCAGCGGTATGGCGTGGCAAAAATGACGAGGAGCCAATTGCGTCGGCAATGGATTTCCGGGACCGCTTGGGGCGAGTGTGGATCACGTTCACGCTCGGAAAGGATCCGGCCCGTGCGCGTCAGTTCAGAGAAGCTCTAGTCCCAGCAATACTTGATGAATGGCCCGACACGGCTTCGCTACCTGTCATGCCCAACGGAGGCATTCCGCTTACCGAGGATTTGATGCGGACCTCCGATGGCTACATCGTTAAGCCAACTGCTGCGGCCAAATACGCAGACACGGGTCAATAGGATGTCCGGAATGGGTGGAAAGCGGACGTTGTGGGTGGTCAGCGGACATTCGTCAGCGCCGAACCAAATTCCGGCATTCATTTTAATGCGCCGTCAATTTGCTTGTCATCGGATACGATGTAACCGCCCGATGTCCGAGCGCGTAATCTCGGCAGTTGGGTTCGGTAGAAGGGCAACCTACCGAACCTCGCCACGACAGGTGGATGGGGAGAATGCGGACTCTAGACTATCGACTGGGGTTCTTCGCGACGCTGAGCACCACACTCGGTGTGTTCCTGGCTATCTGCGATCTTGCGGAAACGCCGCTGATTTTCGAAAATGCCAAGGTCGAACTCGCAAGCCTCGCTCCAATGGTAGTTTGGCTAGTAGGTCGGCGACTTCACCTTTGGCCGACAGGCGGCATCTAGCGCTTCGAGAGCGTGCTTACCGCAGAATGGCCTTTCGCCTTCTAGGATCGATGCGATCTTAGAACACTTGGGTTCCGAGCATGCTATCGGCTTCGGATCTTGGAGGCGCACTTGCCTTCCCCATCAATCTCCCCGCGTCTTAAGCTGTCAGCAAAGGTCGCGCTAGACCGGCGCGCTAACGTCGAGAATGGGTGAATCCTGATTTTCCATAGAAAAAGGCGGTTCGATGAATATCGAACCGCCTAGTAAAATCGAGTTTCGCAGAATTAAGCGATCTGCGGAATGGCCGCATTCCGACGGCGGCGAATAGTCAAGCCCATCCCACCGAAACCAAGCAGCATCATCGCCCAAGTCGCCGGCTCGGGGACAGCAGGAGCCTGATCGTAAGAATTCTGCTTCACCTCGAACAAATAGGTGTTCGGGGTCGTCACTTTGATCATGATGCCGTCGTAAGTCGCGCCGTTCACGAGATAGTTTACGTTGGTGCTAGCGGCCTGTGTGAACGAGCCCAATAGGCTGGTGTAACTGGCTGCCGCATTGGCATCGAGACCACTTCCAGAAAGCAGGTAATACACACTGAAGCTACCCGCCCCGACGAGCTGTACTGCGAACTTCATCGCAGTGAAATCATACTGCGTCGGGTTAATGATCAGCTGATTGAAAGCTGGCGCCTTCGGCGTGTGATCATTTACTTGAGCAAAGCCTTGCGTGATGTCGACCGTCGAGTTTGCGGTGTAAGTAACGTTAGGAACGTTGGTATTGTTCGGCGATGATCCGAATACCTGTGTACCGCTGCTCTTGATGCCGTAAATTTGGTAGGGGAGCGGTGTCCCCGGGACCCCATCAACCGCGATGGTCGGCGCTGCGTAAGCGGCAGTTGAGCTGATGGCGAAGGCCGCCGCTACGGACAGTCCTAACAAGACGCGTTGCATGAATTTCCCTTCCGGTTGCCCCACGGAAACCCGGCACTCCCCCCACGGAAATGTCCGGACCGAATCGATTAGAGTTCACGCTATATTCCGAAATTAACTTTTTGTAAATTAACGCACCTCTGTAAATTTACCCATGACGGCCTACAGCTCACTTATGGTACTCCGTACGCGCCCACCGTCTCCCGGCCTTGTCATTAGAAGTACGATCATTGCTCACCTAGACGTGACGCAAGCTGCCTTGGCTCGAGCTATGGGGATTTCAAAAGTAAGGTTGAGCCAAATTCTAAATGGCCATGTTCGAATATCACCAGCCCTTGCAGTTAGGCTCGGCCACGCGACGGAGACTGACCCGAATTACTGGATGAAATTGCAGAGCGACTTTGATCTCTGGAAGCTTCAGACGGAGTTGGGGCCAGAGCTCGAGAACCTGCCTAAGTTGAATATTCGAAAAAAGTCGGGGGGCCTGATACCCAGTCGCTAATGTCTGGTTGGGGTCGAAAGCGGACACTAGCGTCACTCAATGCGACGATGGTGATTGCGGCCCGAAAGTTTGCCCCCTGCCGAGCCGCGCCCTGTTGCATTGCCAGAGCGCTTGCAGATCATCGTGACGGCCTTTTGCGGTCGTCGCTTTTTCAGTTCAAAACTTGGGTCATGCCGAGATGCGCGCCCCGAACGGTTTCGCGTGAAGAACGCATACTAACGCCCTCTAGGAACCAGGAGCATAAGCGCCACATCACTAACAGACGTGCTTGAGCAGCCAGCAACTTCCCCGATGAGAGAACTCTCGCTTCTGCGACGCAAATGGACCGTGCGAAAAGCAAGTTTACTGGGCATGTGCGTCGGCGGTGCGTGCTTGGTCATCGCATTCGCAGCCCATACGCACGGACGGCCTATCACAGCCGCTCTGCTCGCGGTGCTGGGCGTCACAGTTGTGGGAGCCTTGCTCGGTGTCCGAGCCGGGTTGCTCGCTGGCATCTTCGCTTCGCTCACCTACAACCTGTTGCTCACCGATCCGGTATTGAAGTTCAGTTTGGCGTCGTTGGACGATCTGGTCCCAATCATCGCCCTAAATTTGAGTGCCATTGCCTCAGGTTCTATTGCCGGTCGACTTCACGATCGGGCCTTAGCCGCCGAGCATGCGCGACAGATGGTCTCCGAGCTGCTGGCATTTAGCCAGTCACTCCAGGGCGCGGTTACGTTGGAGCAGATTCAGCAGGTCGCGCACGTCTATCTTGGCGATGAGCTTCACCCGACACACCTGTTCGTTGAGCATAATGGTCGTTTGCGTTCGCCGGGATCGCCGGAGGATGTCGTCCGCGCAGCGGAAGAGATATGGACCAGCAATCTTCCGCAGCTCCGCGTGCAGGACTTGATGGGGTTGGTATTAACAACAGGACAGCGACGACTTGGACTGCTTGTTCTGCCCGCACTCATTTCGGATGCGCAACGGACAAAGAGCTTCTTGCCGCTTCTTACACTGGCGGTGCAACGCTGGCTGCTTTCCACAGAGTTGAACGAAGCCGATGCCATTCGTCGCTCCGAAGTCTTCAAAACCGCCCTGCTCTCATCTGTTTCCCACGACCTCAGGAGCCCGCTCGCTGCGATTGCCGCTTCGGCTACGAGCTTGTCCGCGTTCGACGACGCATTGGACGCCGAAACCAAGCAGGAGCTTTTGATCACAATTAGAGAACAGAGCGAAAGGCTCGACCGTCTCACGACCAATCTGCTGAATATCGGCAGGATTGAGGGTGGTTTGGACGTCGATCGAATGCCGGTGATCGACGCTGTCGAGAGTTTGGGGGCCGCGCTGAGCCGGGTTCGTCAGCTTCACCCGCACCACGCATTCGAAAAGAACTTCCAAGTTCAATCTGCCGCCGTGAAAGCGGATGAAGCTCTACTGGAGCAGGTGTTGATGAATGTCTGCGCGAATGCCGCGGTCCACACACCACCCGGAACCAAAGTGCGTGTCTCGGCTGCGATCACAGAGTCAAAACTAACGATCCGAGTTGAGGATAACGGCCCCGGTATTCCTGCGTCCGATCGCGAGCGTGTGTTCGAGCGGTTCTACCAAAGTGAGGCCGACGGTCGGCCGCGATCTGGCTCTGGCCTTGGACTTTCGATCGCGAAGGGATTTACTGAAACCATTGGCGGCACCATCAAGGCTTCCGCCGCCGAGTTTCCGATGACAGGCGCTGATATTCAGATTGTCTTGCCGCTTACCGAGTTCATCAGTGCATAAAAATTTGCTCATCGTGGACGATGAAACGCCCATCCTGAGGGTTTTGGCACCCGTTTTTCGCGCCGACGGATGGCAAGTATTTGAAGCAGAGAACGCCGAACAAGCGTTGGATTGTTCTACGAAAGAAGTTTTAGATCTGGTCCTGCTAGACCTTGGCCTGCCTGATGCCGATGGAAAAGAGATTATCAGTTCGTTGCGCCGCAATGACCAGATGGCGATCATCGTGTTGTCGGCTCGTCACCAGGAGTCTGAAAAAGTAGCGGCGCTTGATGCAGGCGCCGATGACTACGTGGACAAGCCGTTCAATATCGAGGTGCTGCGGGCCCGCATCAGAGCTGCGGAACGGCGGGTTCGGCAAGGCAGCGCGAGCCCTAGAAGGTTCATCGTTGGTGAATTAGAACTCGATACACAAACCCACCGAGCGTCCATCCAAGGTATGGATATCAGGCTGTCGCCCAAAGAGTTCGAGTTGTTGAAGACATTGATCGAGCACGCCGGCCAAGTGATCACTCACCGGCGGCTGTTGATTGCGGGTTGGGGTAGCCCAAAGGTCGATCAGCAATATCTCCGCGGATACATTGCGCTGCTGCGGCAAAAGATCGAGGAAGATCCATCAGAGCCCAAGATTATTATCTCCGAACCTGGTGTTGGCTATCGCATGGCGCTTTGATCGAAGCCGTTGAAAAGGCATAATAACGCATAACGCGACCGAAGATTATCCCTGAGAGCCTCGCAGCTTTCTTGGACCGACGATCGATGCAAACTGGCCGCAAACAAGACGAGGATGCGGAGCACGCGCTTGACGATTGGCTTGAGTCCAGCCGCTACGTCACCGCAAGGAGAGTGCACGAAGCGCGACTAGACCCGCCCATAGTCACGCCGGCCTTTCCAAAAAGGCGTCTCAACAAGGACCAGAAAGACGCGATCATAGCAGCGATCATGATACTGTTGCTGGTTGCAGGCTCGGCGTTCCTCGCGGGTCTACTGTGACTGGGTTGAGCTACTTGATGATTGTCGCGGCGCTCCTTGTCGCAGCGTCGTCAGCGCCCGCGATCGCCACGCACTTCCAAACTCTGACGTTCGTATGCGCGGACGGGAGAAGGTTTGCTGTGACGCGGGAGAAACACGCCGCGACCGTCGTCTTCGAGAACAAGACGTTTGGCTTGGCGCGTCGGCCTTCGGGCATCGGAGTGCGCTACGCCAATAGTCGTGCAGCTCTCATAATCGACGGGGACATGGCGGCATTTGTCACCGACACCGTGACGGACTTGCAACGTTGTCGCGTCCGTCATTGATTTTGGTGTCAGCGGCACTTGCCCTCGCAGGTTGCTCGGACTCCTATCAATTCAAGGATACTGACACACAACGGGAGCGATCTGAACTTTCAGGCCAGCCGAGCAGCGACGCTCAACCCAATGGGGTCGTCGAAAACTGCGCCAACGAGTGTGAAGTTGATGGGCAACAAAGCACTGGAGGCTGAGACGACCTACACACTTTACTTCATGCAGCTCACAGCAAACGGGGTTGCGCGTATCACGCATGTGGAAGCGCACGACGATGAGCAGGCCACTCAGATTGCGGCGACATGGCCGTGGGCTGGACCAGTCGAAATCTGGAATGGAGACCGCATGATTGGTCGCTTGGAACCGGATGACGCGCCGTGGGCCGCCTGACTGTGAAGGCGCGGCATCTTGCAATCGCTCTAGGCATTTGCGCCTTAGTCCTACCGCAAGACTTGCTGCAAGCAGAGGCATGGACGCCGCTGCCGTCAAGTCAGGCTTTGCCGATTCCATATCTGGTGGATGCCGATGGCTTGATCATTAATGGTAGCCGTCGAACCATTCCCGCGAAGTGGGTTCTATCAGAAAGCACTTCTGCCATCGGTGAATGGCAGTTTGATTGCCAGACGAAAACCTGGCGCAGCGGCGGCTCATACAAGTTTAGTGAAAACGGTCAGCCGACACGCACAACCACGCTTCCAGTAGGTTGGCATACCGTGCCAGGGACGGGCATGTTGGCAACGCTGATGAGCGCGCTCTGCTCTTCGCCTGCTATTGCGTCTCGCGATTGGCTGCTTTCACGTCTGCGCTGACCAATGATGAGGACTGTCCTCAACGCTGCGTCGCCGACGAGCGTCGTTGTAGGAAACGCATAATAACCGAAGATTTTGGGCAGCTGTAATCTGCGCTGACCGGCACCACCCCTGGGGTCGGATTTCGGGAATGACCCCCCCCGAATTGAGGCCCGTTCCCTAGCGGAGCGGGCCTTGTTTTGTCAGGTCGTCAGGAGGGCACCGTGAAGTATTTGACCCTAGCGCTTTCGGTGTTTGCTTTAATTGCCGGGTGCGCTGACAGCTCGGTGCGGCCTGCGCCGGCTGCCAAGAATGCATCGACCCTTGGAGCCGAAACGGCCAGATATGTGCAGGCTGAGTCGAGCGCCGACGTCTTTGAAATTGAAGCAGGCCGCCTTGCAATGCGCCGCGCATCGAATGAGGTGCTTCGGCGATATGCGCTGGCCATGGTCAACAGCCACTCGCACTATTTAGTGAGGCTTGAGCAATCAGCGCAGAATAGCACAGCGATCACGACCGCCGGCACGATGCTACCTCAGCACCTCGCGCTGCTATCGCAGCTCCAGTCAGCCCGCAGCAACTTCGATGACGTATATCGCAACATCGAGGTCAAGACTCACCTTCAAGCCTGGAACCGACATCAGATCTATGCAGCTCGCGGCGATGACGCCTCGCTGCGTGACTTCGCTTTCAACATGATGCCGGTCGTGCGGGAGCACATGTCTCAAGTGCAAGCCATTCTTGTCACGAAACAAAATGACAGCGGCAAGCCGCGATAAGGCTGGCGCCTGCAGAGCTCGGCTGGTCGGGTGAGCTCCGCTCAACGAGCGGGAAAGCGAAGCTCACCCTACTCCTAGCAAAGCGAACGGGATTGCTGCGCCCCGGAGGTTTGCCCCTGCGCAGCTGGACGCGGTGCTAGGTATTTCGATGCGGATAGCTAAGCGCAGTCCGCACCAAACAGTTACTACGGCTTTCACACGAACCGCCCCCGTTGAAACTCCATAATAGCCCGTCCTCTTTTAAGCTGTTTAATCGCGGCAGAGGCAGCTCGCGCATTGAGCGCGCCTCAAACGAAGGGGAATCAGAATGACGAGATCCTTGTTAATCCTCGCAACTACGGTCGCGCTGGCAGGCTGCGCAACGAGACCGGTCGCCCCCGCTACGCAAACCTGTCCCGATGGATCAATAATCGGCGCTACCGATTCGTGTCCGCCACCGCCGCCCCCACCGACCATCATGTGTTCGGACGGCTCGGTGGTTCAGGCAGGGATGACTTGCGCGCCTCTGCCCCCTCCGCCACCGCCACCGCCACCTGTCCGCCGTTCGGGAGAACGCGGCTGATAAATATGGCCGGCGCTTTCGCGCCGGCCTTTTCATTTGTGACGCGCAAAATCCGAATGCCGGAGGACGCACCATGGCCGGATGGCAAACAACGTTGCCGCGCCTAATAAAAGATCGTGACCGCTTAGTCCGAGTTCTGGCCGAATACGATGCCGCAAAACCAGGCCATCTCTCCGCTAGTGAGAGCACGAGGCTACTCGACCTAATCCAATGCCGAATTGAACATCTTAGTGACAGTATCCGTCGCCTGGAGGACGTGAAACGCAAGGAGACCGGTTGAACGACGGGCCGGGCATCGGTTGAAACGGTCGCTTAATCTCGTTTTGTCAAAGCCTCGGTTGACGCCCTAACCGTTCAAAATTGAACCTTGGTTCCGCAATATTTGTAAGAGACGCCGCTCATCACGAAGCTCGTGGGGGCCTTGATCGTGATGACTGTTGGACCGCCCTCAATGATGTCGCCGCTTTGGATGTCCTTGCACTGGTCGACGAGAGTGTAGACGTTGCCCTTCTTGCTGAGTTTCTTGATCGTGCACTCCGCCTGCGAAACGCCGATGGAGCTCTTGCCGCCCCAATAGTTCACAATGGCACTGTTCGGCGCACCTTTGCACGCGGTCGCAACAGGCACGTAAATGCCCTGCTTCAAGGGCAACATATCGGCCGCGACAACGCTGGTCGAAGCAAGAAGTAGCGGGAAACCGATTAAGACATTTTTGCGGATCATTGGACCCTCCCTTGTTGTCTCGCCATGTCTCTACAACCGCTTGCGGTCTGCTCAAAAGTTCGCGCCGCATTCGCCAACTTCGATACAATCAAATGTCTGGTTTGGGTGGAAAGCGGACATTAGTAGCCTAAGCGCCGTAGCTCTCGTTGCACGCTTGCGATGGTGCTGAACTTGTAGTGCTGCGGCTTCCGCTGATCTCGGTAGGAGCACTCACAGCCAAGGCCGAAATGCTTCGACAACTTGCTCATCGGCGCGAGAGCCGATTGCCCCGGCTTCGCGTCGTCGAACAACCGGACCTCCAGAAACCTTCCGCCATAATCGTAATGCGACTGAGGCCATTCCACGATGACAATAAGTTCTTTGGCCTCATCGCCGTCTGCATTAGCAAACCCAATCGCCGCAACTTCCGGGTCGCCACCGTCTTGTTCCACCTTGGCGACCTTGATTGCTATTAGTCGTCCGTTGGATCGTCGGACGGCGTAGATCTGCCGGTCCGTGCCGCCGTAGGCGTCACGCGCGGATGGATGATCGACGAAAACGGTTTGTTGCCCGTTCCATATCGCTGAGACTGTGTGCGCGTCCTCGGGATCGACCTTCAGTAGCCTCAAAGCCTCTTCAGTTGGGCTGAGAGGTCGGGCCGCATTCGCCGCTACAGATGCCGACGAGAGCATGAATGCAAGGCAGGCCGTCAACCTCATCATGCTCGGGACAATCTCCCATACGTCTAATGTCTGCAATGGGTCGAAAGCGGACGTCAGGCTTCGGCGTGCGCGGACCGGAGCCAGCGGGCTGACTGAGACGTGAAGACCAACGCGAGCGCCGCAACCTGCATCAGCCAGACAAGAGCGACCAAGAGATAATTGATCGTTGAAAGGTGCGCTTCTGAAAGGGCTTTTTGCGTCAGGCCAAAGAAGCTAGCTGCGGCCAAAAGTACTGCACCAACGACGAAAAATGCGAAAAGCGTCCAGCGTGCCCAGTTCTTTCGACCGCGAGAAATCAACATCGTCAACGTGACGACGATGACGACGTCGAAAACCGGGCCGAACAGGCCTTCTTTTCCAATCGAGAACCCATTGATCATCGCTATGGCTACAGAGGCAAGCTGTAACGTCTCAAAACGCCGAATTTCCAGCGGGCGATCATCCATCCGACCACTCTGCCAAGATTGCTAGCGTCTGCAATGGGTGGAAAACGGACATTGCTCCCAATCCTTCTTGAAGGCACCTTCGTCGCATGAAGCATCCTGAAGCGCAGTTCGTGGTCGAAGTGACTGCGGGCGATGAGATTGTCTGTCGAGCGTCCAAGCAAGCCGAGCAGCGCATAAAGATGGCGGACCTAGCTGCTGTTTATGTCGAGACAAACGAAAGTGGTCCGTGGGGAGTGGACGTTTGGTGGCTGCTCAATGACGACACCGGCCAGACGAAGGTCGCCTTTCCCCAGTTGGCGACTGGCGAACGAGAGGCACTCGCTCGACTGCAACAACTGCCCGGCTTCGCGATACGGGGCATGAACTCGACCACCAATGCGCGCTTTGAATGCTGGCCATCACCCGCCGAGTGAATGTCCGCAATGGGTCGAAAGCAGACGCTTATTGCCTCTGCCATTGGCACCCGCTCCAAACTGCCGTAGCCTCGCCACAACGTGGGGGGCAAGCTCATGAAAAATAGGCGTGAATTCCTGTTGTCGACGGCGGCTGCCGGCGGTGCGCTGGCGGTGCCGGCGCTGGCGAAGTCAACGAAGGTCCGAGGATTGCCGCCGCGCGCAGCACTGCGGCCGGTGACCGACACCTATTTCGGGACAAAGGTCACCGATAATTACCGCTGGATGGAAAGCAATTCGGCGGAATTCAAAACTTGGTTGAATGCGCAGGGCGATTATGCGCGGGCGCGGCTGAATGCGTTGCCGAGGCGGTCGGCGCTGGGGCGATTGTTCGATCGTTATTTCGCGCAGCGGAGCGATGCCGCGCTGCTGGCGGTCAATGGCGACAATCGGCTGATCTACCGGTTCGACGCTGAGCATCCGCTCGGGCGGCTGTTCTTCGGCGCGCCGGATGCGGAGCGGATGCTGTTCGACCCGAAGGACAACGGCAATCCGGCGGCGAAGTCGCGCAATGTCGACTGGCAGATGCTCTCGCCGACCGGGAAGGTGCTGGCGATCGGCGTGTCGGACGGCGGCAGCGAGGATAGCGCGACGGTGTTTCTGGACACGGCTACCGGCGCGGCGACGCGAATCGGCGGGCCGCGGGCTCGCGGGTCGGGCTGGCTCGGCGACGGCAGCGGCCTGTTCATCTATCGCCTCCGCGCCGACGCCAAGCGGGGCGCGCCCGACTATCAGCGCGGCGGATCTGCGTGGCTGCACAAGCTGGGCACCGACCCGACCGCCGACCGCATCGTCTTCCGCCCTGGCGAGGGCGACGTGTTCGACGAGCAGAGCAGCGACGAGCCCTATGTCGCCGGCGCGCCGGGCAGCGCGTGGCTCATCGGGGTTCACATGCTCAACGACACGCTGCCCAACCAGATTTACGTTGCCCCCGAAGCCGACGTGCTCGGAGGCAAAGCGAAATGGCGGCGGATTGTCGGCCCGGATGCCAAGGCGGAGAGCTATGCGCTCGCCAGCGACACGGTCTACGTTCTGGGACGCGGTCGCGTCGGCGCAGGCGAGATCGTCGCGGTCGACGCAAAGTCGGGCCTTTATGCCAACGGCCGAGTGCTGCTGAAGGGCGGGCCTGGTCAGCGCTTAAAGGGCATGGCCGTGGCCCGTGACGGCATCTACGCGATCCGCGAAGGCCGTGCCCAGGATGAGCTGCTGTTTATCGGCAAGGATGGCACGCCGGTACGGGTGAAGGCGCCCGCGGGGACGCATATCGGCACGCTGGTCACCAACCCGTCACAACCGGGCGCGTTCGCGGAAACCTATGACCTGCTGACGCCCTATCTGAATTATCATTTCGCGACGCCGGATGCGGCTGCTGTGCCGACGCCCCTGTACAAGTCCGACTTCGACGCGAGCGCGTTCCGGCGCGTGTCAGCCGACGTGAAGGCGCGTGACGGGACGATGATCCCGATCGACATGCTGATGCCGGCCAATGCAAAGCCGGGCGCGCTGCCGGTGCTGATCAACGCGTACGGCGCCTATGGCAAGTTCGAGGGCTACGGTTTCTCGCCCTATTTGGCCGCCCAGGTGGCGAGCGGGCTGGTCGTGGTTATCGCCTACGTCCGAGGCGGTGGGATCAATGGCGAGGACTGGCATGTGGCCGGGCAAAAGGCGACGAAGCCCAACACCTGGCGGGACGCAATCGACGTCGGCCGCTGGCTGATCGCTGAAGGGTGGACCAACCCGCAGCACCTCGCGATCCAAGGTGGATCGGCCGGCGGCATCATGGTCGGCCGCGCAATCACCGAGGCACCCGAACTGTTCGCCGCCGCGATCGGCAATGTCGGGATCTTCGATGCACTGCGTATGGAGACGACCGCCAACGGCCCGGGCAACGTCTCGGAGTTCGGGACGGTGAAAAAGGAAGACGAGTTCCGCGCCTTGTTGGCGATGGACTCGATCCAGGCGGTGAAGGACCGCACCCATTACCCGGCGGTGCTCCTATCGACGGGACTTAACGATGGGCGCGTGGATTCGTGGCTGCCGGGCAAGTTCGCCGCTCGTTTGCAGGCTGCGGCGCTGAACCCTTCAAAAATATGGCTGAAGGTCGACAAGGACAGCGGTCACGGAAGCGCATCGATCGACGACCTCCGGCAAACGTTCATCGACGAAATGGCGTTTGTGCATGCGAAGACGTTCAGGGAATAGTGCTCAAGGATTGACCGCCAATAAGATGCAACCGGTCGAAACAGGACGCTGCCTAATGTCGCATTTGGGTCGAAAGCGGACACTCGGCTACAAGCGCGGCAGTTGCCATTGCCGCACGATTGTAGACTAACGCATCCTTAGCCTTCTATCGCCGCCGCAATGTCCGATCTTGATCGTGGCGAGCCACTTAGGGAGGAGCCCAGCGATGCGATTGACACCTGGTCTCGAAATGTCTTCGAGGCGTGTGCAGACTGGCCACACGCCCAGGCTGGCCCTTGGTTTCAATCGAATGATGGCTATCTTCGATTAAGGATCGAGAAGGTCGATGGCGAAACGTTAGAGCCGCTTTCGGTGCTTGAACTTGATACTTCCGATGGGAGAATCCTTTTAGATTTTGGGAGTTGGGCAATATGACTAACCCGTCCGCCTAACGCTCCTTTGGTGATGATTGCCAAAGTTCCAAAGATCAGACGGTGGTTCTCTTCATGTGCGCCAACCCCTTTTTGTCGTTTGCTGCGCGGGAATTTTTGATCAATTCGAAATTGCCGTGCCCGTCGTGGGCGTAGAACTGCTAGTTTAGCATGCCGCATCCCGGAAATATTCGAGCGTTGTAGGTATAGCGTTTGTGCCGTACTCCCGCTGTGGGCCGACGGACCTAGTGCTGCAACTGCCATGTTCCCAATACGTTTACCGTGCACTCGGTAATCCATCTGAAGGATTTGCCTGGTGACTGAGACACGGTTTCCGCTGCGGTGCTCCAAACCGGTTACACTGACTGAGGACCATATCATGTCGGTCTTACTGCTCAGGCGAGCTCGCCATGACATGCTGGCATGCAACCTCTTTTCAGATCCTGCTTGGGACATCCTTCTGGAGCTCTTCGGGGCTCAACTGGGTCATCGCAATATGACCGCGGCTGATCTAGCGAAGGCGACGGAGCTTCCGGCCTCGACCACGTTTAGGTGGATCGCGGCGTTGGAGCAGCGTGGGTTAGTCAGGCTGGCAACATCGGGAAATAAGGGTCGCGCAGTCGAGTTGACCGCAGAGGGCGCATTGCGAATGGAACGCCTAGCAGGCCGATGGGCAACCGCGTTCTTAGCAATTGCCTAGACCGCGTTGCGCTCGCTGCTTGAGGTCCGCCATGTGCTCCTCCAGCTGATGCGCCGCGAGGTCGACGTGGGCGGCGATCTGAGCAGGAGCATTACTCTCATCAAGTAAGGCAAGCGCGCGGCGCAAGCATGCGAGCGCTGATGTGAGCGCATCCTCACTTTTCAACATTCAAGCTCCGAGCAAAATATGCGAACCATTCGCACCGAATGCGCTTAACAACTGTTGAGCCAGATGTTTCCAGAGCATATCCTTAACTCTTTCTACGCGCCGACGAAGCTTTTTTCACGCGCCTCCTGTCAGCAGCAAACGATCTTCGCCCAATGGCTTGTTGGTTGCCAGATCATCTGAGTCTGATCCGATCCGGAGTAACTCGCAAACTTGAGTTAGGGTTATGTCCGTCACAAGCTGGCGATGGACGTTCTCCCCGCAACCGCTCCTGCTATCGTCGCGCCCGCGCCCGCTAAGTCGGCGGCAAGGGCCCGCGCCATGGCGATCATTCGGGTAGTAAATATGGGAGCTGCTAACGAGAAGTCGTGGGACCAAGGCCGCGGCGGAGCGCGCCGCGAAGTCCTTTTTACGGACCAGAACGGACGACCCGTGCTGCTGCGAATTATCGACTATCCGTAAACCAGATCGTAGCATGCTGGCTACGTGCGGTCCTGGATAATGGCAGAGCTTGATTCCGTTTCTCTTCCAATCAGGTTCTACAAGTCCGTTATGGAGTTAATAGCAGCCATCACGAACACTGTTGCAACTGGTCGCTAAGCTTCGCGGATTAACGATGATCTCCAGCAACGGAGATCGAAGTGCCCAGCAAGCTTGTCGAGAAAACACTCTATTCATTGTCGACCGATGCGCCGGCTGTTCCGGACCGACGCGGTGAAAACCGGTATGTGAGCCTACTTCGCGTTGGTGCGATGACAATTGCCGGCAGACGCGAGTTGTGCCTCATCAAAAACGTTTCGGCTGGCGGCATGATGATCCGTCCTTATTCAAAGCTCAACGTGGGAACAGAGGTAACGATCGAGCTTAAGCATGGAGTGACAACAACCGGCGTAGCGCAATGGGCCGAAAACGGGCTAGTTGGTGTGGCTTTCGACAGCCACGTTGATATCCTGGCTTTGCTTAATGCACCGGGCGGCCACACCAAGGCACGCATGCCGCGGATCGAAGTTAGTTCCACGGCTTCCCTAAGGTATAAGGACTTCACGTTTCGCGCGGACGTCGCAAACATCTCGCAGGGCGGCGTCTGCATCAACTCGCCCGTCGATCTCGAGCTTAACTGTGATATCGTGATCAACATCGCTGGCTTGCGTCCGAACTCAGGGATCGTCAAATGGCAGGACGGTGAGCTTTTCGGTATTGGTTTCAATAATATCTACTCGGTTGACGAGCTGATGTGCTTCCTCAAGCAGCAACAGGAAAATCAGCAGCAACCGCGCGCCATCGGTCGGCGCTAAACTCTTGCTGCGTCGCTGCTGCTAACGCTTGACTGGCCGCGCTTCCTCACTGGCGACCGACCTGCAGCATCGCGTTAAGTGCACGCTCGAGGGCGGCTCGGCCGTCGTTAGTTAGGGAGATTGAGTGATTTCCCGCACCGTCGGCGATGCGGTTCACAAACCCCCGGCTCGCCAGCGCTGCGATCCAGCGCGCCACCGTTGTATTAGGCGAGCCAAGATAGGCCGCGATATCGTCCGCACCGCAAGGCGACATACCGCCGTGATAAAGAAGCAGCAGGATGTCCCAAGCCGGCTCACCGAACAAATCGGCCGGTAATTGCTTGTTGCGTGCTTGCCGCATGCACCGGATTTCCTCGGCGAGGCGGGCGAGATGCTCGGGGGCCTTGTCGTTATCCTGCATAATCAATCGCAAGGATCTGTTCCTCTGTAAGGTTGGGCCGGTTGGCTAAAGGCTGGCCATTGACTGGCGAGAAGTACGGTTCGGAGCGAGGGAACGATGCGGGCCGCAAGGAGCGTCAGAACCATTGGCCAAGCCCAAAATTTCAATAGGAAGGCGTAACTGAAGGGAATGGTCCCGACAGCGAGCAACTTGACCAAATGACCGAGCGTCCCATTTATCTGGAAAGCCGCAATGCAAATCGCGGCCCAGGTCGGCTCCCGGACCGCGATCCCGCAGAGGATCGCCGCCAAAGCGGCGTCCAAGGCAAGATAACCCAGAGATACGGCCGCGAAATGGCCGCCGATGAAGCGTTCCAGAAGGATCGTAAGAACGTTGCCGCCGAGGACAACTGTGCCCACCCATCGTTCGCTACGCGACCCAAAGATGATTGCGGATCCGGTCGCCACGAGCAGCAATAAGACGTAGATCTCAACTCGCACTTACGTTTACCTCTGCTGTGGCAACCAGACCCCCGTCGTCACGCCGCTGAGCGCTCATCGTCAACGAGCGCCAATCCACCGGTCGGCGGACAATCGCTTACGTCACCCATGCCATAGGCGCGAAGACCCGCGTCGATGCGGTCTTGCGCGAGCGCGGCGTGCGCCTGAGCGATGCTTTCGCGGGCCGCCACCAAGGAAGCCATGGTCCCGCTCAGCGCTGTCAGGCTGCTCTGACCCATAGCAACGGGGAGTTTTGTGCTCTCGCGCCCTTCGGCGATGGCCGCAATCAGGCGTGACGTGCTGGCGATAGCACTGTCGATGTCAGCTTCGCTTGGAATAAGGGCGTCTGCAATTTTGCGCGCTGCAGTCAATCTCACGTTCAACATCTTCGGAGTTCCTCATTAAAGAGGAGCCCGGTCAGGCCGATACCAGTCTCCGCACTGCTTCCGCACAGGCTACCAGCAGCAGCAGCCCGACGATTGAAGCGAAGGACACGGCCGCGATGGTCAGTAGCGTCTGGCGAGGGGTGAGTGGCTGGTCGGGTGAAAGGGCTCCGCGATTGTCCCCGAGCTGGGCCGCGCTCGGTATGACCGGCTGCCCGGGGACCTCATCGCTTTCATACGAACCAGCGTTACGCACGAGGTACGAGGATCCGGAGTACGGAGACTCACTACCTTCCGCACTGCGGGCAAATAAACGAGCGGCCTCCGCAGTCGAAGCCACGCCAAATTTTTCGCGACAGATGCGCAGATGTTTTTCGACGGCATGGGGGCTAATTCCGAGCTCGCGGCCAATTTGCTTGGCCGATTTAAGATCGAGAACCCCCCGGAGGCACTCAGCCTGACGGCGACTAAGTGCCTGATTTACTGATTGATCGGTATGTTCAGTGCGTAAGACCACTTCCGACCCATTATTCTCCAAAAAAAATCTAGAACACTAGGGACTACGGGAAGGCAAGGAATGACCCAACCGGATATTCTCGGTCCGCCTTGCACAAACCAAGGTCGTTCCGAGCGACTTTCCTCGGCGTTCAATTCAGGCAACAATTCGCAGGACGCCAAGTTTGAGGAGCGCGTTGGCAGTCCGAGCAAACTCCTCCAGCTGTACCCGACTAATCAAAAAGGCGTTAGTTCCCTGCATCCGGCCTTCCGCAAAATGGATCGATCGATCCGCGCTTCGCTCAAGTATGCCGCGCTCAATCAGCTTCTTAATGACCCGTCGGGCCGTCTCGCGGTTCAGGCCGGTCGCCTCTGCGATACTGCTCACGTTACATCGGCCAAGGAGTGGGCGCGGCACAGCATTCGCCATATCCGTGAAGTTCGCGCCGACGCCTTGCGCAGCCAACCTGTCGCCGGTGATGGCGATGACTGCCATCAGGACCAGAGACTCATCGTGCCCGCCAGTCACCTGCCGCCACAAAGCGAGCAACCTAAGACGCATTCCAATGAGGCGATGCGCCGCAGTTCGGCTCTTCGCGGCCGCCTGGGCATCGTCGATGGCAATCCGCAACGCTTTCACTCCTACAAGGAAGTCTCGGGCTTTGCGCACAAAACGTGCGGTTTGACAGGCCCTTTCCGGACAAGCTCCGCCTAGAACTTCAGTGAGAGCCCAAAGCGTTCTCCGATCCGGCCGATGAACTTGCCCTCATGCCGGGTCGTAAAGTCATTTGAGGATCTTATGGCCGGCGACGAACACCAACATGAGCGCGCTGAAGACATTCGCCGGACGATCGCATTGCTCGAAACCAGCCTTCGGCTGTGCCGCGAGCATCTGCGTCAGCTTGAAACCGGGGGGCCGACCCTCGACAGCAGCCTTGAACATCTCTTTTTTAAGCGCGAAGCGTTCTGAGAAATCCCGCAAAGCAGGCCGTAAGTAATCGACCGTCCGGAGCCGCGCCCAAGCAACAATCGCGCTGGTTGGTGCCGGCCAAGCAATATTGGCAGGATGGCCTGCCTCAGAGCCCGATTATCCTGCCAATGAGGTGACTAGGCTATTTGCCCCAAGACGTTAACGCGATTGCGGCGAGCGGTTGCACTGATGCCCCAAACGCCGAGCAGCCTCATGGCCCACGTCGTCGGTTCCGGAACTGCCGACCGCGGCCAGAGTCAAACGCGCGAACACGGTCGGCGCGTCGATTAGCGCGTTGGTAATCGCGTAATCGCTGTTTCGCGTTACCAAGTGGTCCACGATGATGGCTTCACGCCATCTCTTTTTCCGCCGACGCGAATTGGACCAAGACCGGACGATTATTCGCTCCATTTCGGACCTTGCCAATCGCGACGTTAACTATTTGCGGACCAATCTGTCGGCGGGCAAATTCCCCGGGGGCAATCTCTCAATGTTAAAGTCGAGGACCTACAGCAGCATGATGCGGGCAGTAACCCTCCCGACCATCATTGCGCTTGCCGTTCTTTGCTTACTTCTGGGCGCAGTTCTTCACGTCTCCACCAGCCGGTCGGACGCTTTTGCCTTGGCCCAGCAAGAGAAACTAATCCGCCTTGCGGTCAGCGAAGCGCGTACGACGATTGCCAAAGATCAAGAGGCTTCAACCTATTGGGACGATGCAGTCGCCCGCGTCCACCAGCGGCCGCTCGACCTCGCCTGGATCGACAACAATCTCGGCGTCTGGTTTCACACCTATTACAAACATGATGAGACTTACCTGCTCGATACGAGCGACCGGCCCATTTATGCGATGCAAAACGGTCTTCGCGGTCAGCCAGCTTCATTCGGCGGGGTATCGAAGGAGGTTCTGCCGCTGGCAGCAAAGCTTCGGCATGCGCTTCGCACCAATTATATCGCGCCCGAAGGGTCGGTCGGACAGACTATAGGAACGTCTGCGATCACCATGATTGGCAAACGCCCGGCGATCATCAGCCTTAAGCCCATCGTTTCGGAAACTGGCACCATCGCGCAAACTCCCGGAAGCGAATATCTCCACGTTTCGGTCCGTTACCTCGACCGCAGCTTCCTCGCGCAGATTTCAAGCGTGTACAGCATCGACAGGCCCGCCTTTTCAAAGACGAAGGACCTTGCGTCTGTCCCGTTGGTGGACGGGAAGGGCCGGACTCTGGGCTTTATTAATTGGCATCCGTTTGAGCCTGGCGAGGAAGTCGAGGACAGGATGGTCCCCGCCCTTTTCTTCGCCCTTCTTACCATTGGCGGGCTCGTTGGCTGGCTGCTATCGCGCATCTGGCGGAGCCGGACAGAGCTCGAGGCGAGCAAGGTCCAAGCGCAGCACCTCGCTTTTCACGATGTTCTCACAGGTCTTCCTAACCGAGCGCTATTCGAGGATCGCCTCGATCATGCGCTCAGCCGCCGCGACAATCTTGTTGCCGTGCTGCTCCTGGACCTCGACCGGTTCAAGAATATCAACGACACACTTGGCCATCAGGCTGGTGACGCGCTAATCCGCGATTTCGGCCTCAGGCTTTCCGCGCTGCTCCGTGGCGGCGATACGATCGCAAGGCTGGGCGGCGATGAATTCTCCATCATCATTGAGCAGGGCAATCGCTCGGAAATCGAGCGTCTCGCACGCCGCATTGTCGAGGACGTGCGTCGCCCGTTCGAGCTGCTCGGCACGCAAGCCTATGTCGGGGTGAGCGTCGGCATCGCTTTGTCGCAAGGGAAAGCCATCGATCGCCTTGAGCTGATCCGCCGCGCCGACATCGCGCTTTATTGCGCGAAAGATGAAGGCCGCGACGACTACCGGATCTTCAGTCACAACATGGACGCGACCGTAAAATTGCGAAGCGCGATCGAAGACGAGCTGCGCGAAGCGCTCTCCACCGGCAAGGGATTGTGCGTTCACTACCAGCCGCAGGTGGGCGCTAATGGCAACGTAATCGGGCTTGAGGCTCTGGTCCGCTGGCAGCACCCGAAGCGCGGCTTGGTCAGTCCGGAGCAATTCGTGCCGGTTGCCGAGGATACAGGGCTCATCGTTCCGTTGGGCGAATGGGTGCTCCGCCAAGCCTGCCTCGCGTCGCGGCGCTGGCCGAACCTGTTCATTGCGGTGAATCTGTCGCCGGTTCAGTTCCGTTCGGCCGCCTTTTTCGACCGGCTGATGCGGCTGGTACGGACCACAGGCGCCGACCCGACTTCGCTCCAGCTTGAAGTTACCGAGCGGGTGCTGCTCGACGACGACGACGCCGTACGTCAAGTCCTCAATAAGCTTCGGACTGCCGGCTTCACCATCGTGCTCGATGACTTTGGCACGGGCTATTCATCACTCTCCTACCTCCGTAAATTCGAAGTCGATAAGCTTAAGATCGATCGCAGCTTCGTTCAGCATCTAGGCGATGCGTCCGATTCGGCCGCCATCATCAGCGCCGTATTGGCGCTTGGCCGCGCAATGGGTTTGGCAGTTGCGGCCGAAGGCGTGGAGACTGCCGAGCAGCAGCGCTTCCTTATGAACGCGGGCTGCAAGGAAATGCAGGGCTATTTGTTCTCGGAAGCTTTACCGCAAGACGAGCTCGCGCATCTTCTTGGGCCAGGAAACCGGCCGGCGGCCGCGGCCTAAGCCATGTGCGCCAGATGGTGCCTCGTAGAGGCGTTCGCCTCGCTGTTCCTCGTCGCGTCGCAAGCACAGGCAGCGGATCTGTCGGGCGAGGTAGGGGTCGCCAGCGACTACCGCTACCGCGGGCTCTCGCTTTCTGAAGCGGACCCTGCGCTGCAGGCGTCGCTTAACCTGGATCTGGGAAAAGGCGTCTATGCGGGCCTCTGGGTCTCCTCGATCAAAAATGAGGGCAAGCTCCGGCCCGAGCTCGACCTCAACTTGGGCAAGGAATTCGAGCTCAGGCCGAACCTTTCGATTGAGATTTCCGCGACCTACTTCGCCTATCCGTTGGGCCATCACGACAATTATGCGGAAGCTACGGCAATCTTCTCGGCGAACCGGGGCGCGTTTACCGGCAATATCGGCATAAGTGCCGCGCCGGCTCAAAGGGCGATGAGCGACGAATTCGGCCGCAAGCGGGCTAATTTATATTACTTCGGGAGCGGTGAGCTGGAATTGGCCCATCTACCGGCGAAGGTCACAACCAGTCTCGGCTATGAGCGCGGCGCCTTCGACGAGGTTGGGAAAGGCGGCAAATGGGACTGGAGCTTTGGCGCCGAAATCCGCCTCGACGCCGCGAAATTCGGCATCGCCTATATTGACAGTAATGCCGGCCGGCCGGCTCTGGTCGGTTCGCTTGGCTTAGTGTTTTGAATAGCGATTTCGGATTTACGGCAATCAACTAGCGGGAATTGATGCCTCCGGACAAGCAAGGCAGTATTTCCATAAAGGAAAGAGTTTGGCCCGGTTCGCGCGGGCCGACCTAGGCGGCCGCAGCCTGGTTGTTCATCGCCGCCAGCGCTTGGTCGGCACTCCTCCGCAAGCTGAAGATCTTCGTCGCGTCGATCGCAAGATCGCTTTGACCGCTTAAAATGGCTTCGACAGCGCCGATGACCTGCATTGCGATATCAAGGTGCTGGAGCGCGGGGCCATGCGAGGTGATGATGCGCTCGTCATTGGCAAGGCACTCGCTAAGCGTCTCGAGCAGATTGGCAGCCAGGCGGAGGTCGGCCGAGAGAGGCCGTTCTTTTTCGCCTTCGCCTGTCCGCGGCTCCTTAGCCGAACGTAGCGGGATTGACCCGGCTTTAATCGTCCTCACGATATCGTCGACGCGCTGCTGGTCGCCATTGGTGGGTGTCACCCGCCATCGTTGCACGTCCACCACGCCGGAAAATTTCAGACCGCAGCGAAGCCCGTCGGTCCAGATGATCAGCGCGTGCACGATCAGCGAACCACGAACGAGTTGTACGACCCCGCCCTCCACCAATGGTGTGGAAAGCTCGATCAAGGCACCGCTATTCGAGAGATTGCGAATCTTCACCGGGACAGATTGACCGTCGCAATATAATGAGGCGGCCAGGTACAGACTCGCTCTTGGCCTCTCGCGAAGCTCGATTGGCAAAGGTTGAACGGCGTTGGTCATATCAGTGACTCAACCCTTGCCTCACGCGCCTTAAAACATCGCGCAACATCGGTCCGATTTGGAGGAGTTTGGAATCCCGGGATGCCCTTCGCGCGGCTGAGAAATCACCTCGGGCGAATGGTCAGGCCCAACCGCCCCGAAAGATACCTGTATCCGCCGCCACCTTGGTTGAGGGAATTGTTCGAATACTGCAGCTGGGCGAAGGCCTGGAGCCTGTTCGAACGCGCCGGACTTTCCATTCGAAGGTCAACGAGCTCCGCGGACTGGCGGTGCGATCCGGTGGCCTTCTGAACGCCGTAACCAACAGCCGCCAGGTACATCCAGCCCCGATTGTCGAAGCGCCGCATCTGAAGGACGGGGATCAGCGCGACAAAGTTGCGCGGCGAATAATAATCGAATTCGCCCGGTCGGGTGGAGTGAAAGTAGCGTGCGCGCAGCTGAACGCTGATACCGAGCTGGGGCGCTAGGACATGAATGGCAGTGCCGCGCAAGTGAAGCCGAACGTTTTTGCCCGTAAACTCCTGAACGCCGCCCATTACATTGAGCGTGTCCCTGACGCCGAGCGGCACATCGAAGCTGGCACCACCAAAGGTGTAATAGATTCCTCGATCGAGCCCCTGTCTGGTCTCGACAATCTCGCGTTCGAGGAAAACCTCCTTCGACCAATCCTTGCTGCGCAAAGATGCTGCGCCAAGAATTGTCTCGCCATTGGTGCCGACCCGAGCGCGCCAGCGCCATTTCTCACCGAGGCTGTCGGCCAAATCGATGTAGGCTCGCGTCTCCCGACGCATCTTGTCCCCTGACGGTGAGAACCAGGCGCGCTCGACCGCGACACCCTGGTAATGATCGCGGTCTTGGAACGTCCACAAAGCGCGGCCCAACAGTTTCACGACATCCGTGTGATCGGAATCGGTGCTGAAATTGAGCTCGACACCTGGTGCAGGGCCGCGCGCAGATGTGTCGCTTCCGCCTTGCGCGAGCGCGGCGCTGCTCAATGACGCAAAGGCGAGTGCAAGACCAGCCAACCGGCCGCGGCGCAACCTCATTTGGTTCCCCATTTTTTTCGCTGACCCGTCAATTCGGAGATGTAGCCCCACAAGCACACGGGCTGCATGATGATCGCGTAGACCAGAACGTAGAACACGAGTCCGAACACGTTGCGTCGTACTCTCAGGCCCTTGGCCTGAAACATCTGACGCTGAATGCGGAAGATCACGATGTTCCACACGAGCGCCAGCGGCAGGAGCAGTAAAGTGAGCGGGCCCGCGATCCAATAATAGCCGAGCAGCGCGGCCGCGAGGCCGGGAATGAAGACGAAGGTGAAAGTAAAATCGAGCGGCAGGAACAGGCAATTCCACCAGACGAAAAGGGTCGAAAGCCGGCGCTTAAACAGCAAGCTCTTGTGACGCTGCATGGCCTCGATCAGGCCGCGCGACCAACGCTTCCGCTGCTGGTAAAATTGACGGAAGCTCGTCGGCGCATCGGTAAAGACAATGGCATCCTCGGCATAGCCGACACGATAGCCCTTCTGGAGCATCGCCCAAGTCATCACGATATCTTCGCCGACCGACTCCGGCCAACCGCCGACTGCCTCCAGCGCATCCTTGCGGTAGAGCGAAAATGCACCCTGGGCCACGAGCGTCCCGTGATACATGCTCTGCATACGCTTCACCGCCGCGATGCCGTGGAAATAATCCCATTCCTGCGCCGCCGTGATCAGCGATGCACGCGAGTTACGGACCAAGACCGCGCCCGCGACTGCCATCGTCCCGGGAGGATCTGACAAATAGCGTTCGACGATTTCCGTCATGCTGTCAGCGCGCAGCCGGCTGTCGCCGTCAATGGTGCAGACAAGCGCATGACGCGCGGCGGCAAGGCCACTGTTCAAAACCGCGGCCTTGCCACGATTCTCGAAGAAATCGAGCAAGCGGATCGAGATGTTGGCCGGGAGCTTGAGCCTGGCCTGTGTCTGCTTAACCCTGGCGACCGTGCCGTCGCTCGAGCCATCATTGAGAACCAAGGCTTCGATATCGCCGCGATAATTGAGCGCGGCAATGCTCTCCAGTGTTGCTTCGATGCCCGCCTCCTCGTTGTAGGCGGCAATCAGCAAGGTGACCCCAGGATAGAAAGCGACGGGACGCCGCGCCGGGCGCCTGTCCATAACCAGCGAGGTCGCGAGAAACGCATTCATAAACCCAGGCACGAAGGCGATGAAGGTGAGTGCCCAGAGCGCGAACAAAGGCGTCGTGAGCAGCGCCAGATCGTGCATCCATGCCTGCGCGAGAAAGACGCTAAAGCCGGTCCAGCAAAGCGCCACGGCCAGCGCAATTGCAAACTTCACCCGAATGCTCAGGTAAAAGGATCTGCCGGTTCGAGTGGCGAGTTCGAGATCCTCGAACCGCACTGGCGCGTTCATGGTTGCAACAATCGCCTTCTTTTGAAGCTGTGACCGCGGGCGGTCTCGCCTCTCGTCTACACGACAAGGGTAAACAGGTTCTTTACCGTGCGAGCCGGCAATGGAGACATGGCGTCCACAAAGGACGCGCGTGAACTCCATAATATTTAGAACCGGATGGAATTCTCGGCTGGCCTCGGGCTAAAGAAGCCTGGTGAAACACATTCTCCGATTTTGGTCGCGCGAACCTTACTGGCGGGTCACGCTCCGCTCCGCGCCTTTGCTCAGTGCTGTCCTGCTCGACCGCTGGGACCAGGAGGTCCGAATTTTTCGCTGGAAGTTTTTGGCTAAAGCGGCCGCCCGCCGGCACCGGCTCGTCGTTCGCAATTTCGTGACGGAAGCGATCGTCGAAGCCTATCGGCCGGGCAGCAACATCGTCGATCTCGAAGCGCGCAGACCGAGCTGACTTTGCCGGCCGCGAGTTCTAGCTGATCATGATGGTTTGAGGAGCGCTTTTATGGAGAGGCCCGCGGGCTGGAACTTGCCCTTACGGGCCTCTCCAAGGACTGATGGAGGCTCCAAGTGGGGTGGAACCGCCGAGGCAGCTTGTAACTAAGCAAGTGCTAGGGAAGTCTTTCACATTGCTCCGAAGTGGATGCAGTAATTCTAGAAGGTTCTGGGCTTGAAACGGGTGCCTCCAAAGAGCGCGCGTTCGATGTTGGCGTGCCGCGCCTCCAAATGACGCTGCCAGGCGTCATCCCGAAGTTTCGGAGGTTCGCCGGCAGCGCGGAGTTCAAATAAGTCGCACTCGATCTGTTTGGCGATTTCGGCACTGATTTCGCCTTCGTCCAACAGCCGCAAGAGTTCCTGCCAATGGTTCTTTGAAACCTCGACGCGGTTCGGCACGGCAAGCCGCAAATCAGTTGGACGGCGCGAACCGGGGCGGGACAAGGTCAAATCCTTTTCATTTTTGTTATGAAGCGCCGGTCAGAACACGCGACGCTCTTCTCCATTGGGTGTCTTCACTGTAAATTCTGCCGTCTTGTCCGGCAACACCGGAACCGTCCAAGATGCACCGGCATAGAGCCTCTTACCGCTGATCGCTGAGCAAGATTTGCGCTGCGCGTCGCATTGCCGTCCGTCGATCAGTTCGACGCTACTGTTGCCGTCATTGCGCACGACCACTTGCCCGTTGTGCCGCGAACTGACGAGGGAGCCCATGGCCCGCGCAGGACGGACGAGAACGAGAATGTCGTAACCGACCATGATTTTGATACCCGACGCGTTGGACTGCAGGGGGCCCACGACCGGTTTAACCGTAACCCTGTACACGCGTTCACGCTCGCTTGGCGGATTGAGCGCGGCGACGCGCAGGAGCCGCCGCTGACCCGGCTCGAGAATCACGCGTGACGGCGATGCTAGCAGGCCCAATTTCTGCGGATCGGGGTCATGCCGGTCTGACTGGGCCGCGGTGCCCGCTGCAACGATCTCGCGCGGCTCAATCGCCACGAACGTTCGCTCGGGCGAATCATTCCACAGCTCGATGTCGCTGGCCTTACTACCCTCGCCCAGTTCGACAATGAGCTGGCTAAGCTTCAGGTCCGCCTGCGCGGCGGTCGGCGCCAAAAGGGTCGCGACGGCGAATGCCCTAACCAGCAACTTGCGATAAATCATTGGCAAACGACTTTCCCGGCTGAGAGGAGGTCTTCATCCGGCGCGAAGGTGGGAGCCGACACACTGCACAGCGCCGATCCAGACCGGGAGAACCGAAGAAGGTCGCCCCGGCTGACGTTGATCTGAAAATAACCTTGGTCGTCCGTTTCGGCAACGTTCCGCCCGGTCTGAACAAGCGCCCGCGCAATAGGCTGTCCTGCAGATGAAATGGCTCGCGCGAACAGGGTCACATAACGTTCGGCCCGCCAGTTCAGAGTTGCGACATTGCCAGGGTATAGCGTGACTTCACGAGGCTGCGGGTCGACTTCGGCGGCGGTCGACTCCTTGGGAAGGAGGCGAACCCGATAGCTACGGTACGCCGGCACGAACAACGACAATCGCTCGCCTACATGAAGATGACCTCGATCCGTATCGTCCAACAGAACCCGATAAGTGGCATCGCTTTTCTCGCCCGAAAGCGACACGATAATTGCGCTTTCGCTGGTCTGGCGTGCGCCGAAACGGAACCCATCGGGATTCATCGCTATTCCGGACTGGAAATTGAGATCGTAACGCGTTCGTGAACGTCCCTCGAGCTGGTGCCGGATCTCGGCACGCCCGTTGCCCCAAGATCCGGCATAGGTTGCGCCGCCGCGAATGCTTGAAGATCGAAGATCGCGATCGAAACCCGCCTCCCCCGTCAGGCCGTTCAATCCATCGCCCGAAAAGGCGTATTGCGCGTCCAGGCTACCGATTGCGCGGCTTTCGTTCCCACCGTCGGGACGACTGTTGGACTCAAAGCCCTGCCCGACTGCACCCGCAAAGGAGAAGCGGCCGCGGGTCGTCAAAATTCTCACGGTCGCGAACGCGGCCGTGGTTGTTCGGCTCCGCAACGTGGAGGCCTGGAAAATGACCTGCAGACCGTTGCGACTGGCGATCTGCCAGTTGAGATTTGGGCCGATACTATAGTCAGCCTTGGCTGCGTGGTCTTTGCGGTAAGTGCCGATCATTGAGAGCGAACCGGCGCCGAGGCGCAGGCCAATACTTCCCGTCACTTGCGTGAACGAACCCGTCGCAAGTTGAAATGACGGCAGCACTTCATTGTCGAAGCTTTGCACGTGAGGCGAGAGCGGAATGAGCGGTCCGCCATCGGGATACCACACCCGGCGCACATCGAGATTGAAATTGAACGGACCCGCGTTTCGCGCGCCGATCTGGACGAGCGAGCCCAAGTCGCCCCTCGTCGAGACGAGTCCGGCCACGCGCACCGTCGCAAGGGGCGTCAAAAACCATGCTCCGAGCTCGCTGATCGCCCTGCGCCCAGTGCCGACGGCACTGATATCGATAGCAATCTGACGATCGAGCCTGACCGCCGCACCCGCGCGATAATAAAGGCTTGAACTCAAGGCGACTGGCCGGTGGTTTCGGGTATTGGCCAGGAAGCCGGCATAACCATAGACGATCGGCCGTCCGAGCGGAGCGACGCGTGCGTTCTTGACGAAAAACCGTCTTTCCTCACGGACGGCGGCGGCGCCATCTTCATGAATGCGCAGTGTAACGAGGTACGATCCATCGCTGAGGCTCGAGGTGTCCACCTCATTGTTGCCGGCCGGATAGGAACTCGATCCGACCAAGCGTCCGTCAACCACAAGTTCAACCTGTGCGGGTCGCGACAGGAAGACGACTAACGGTGTCGCCTCGAGAAGCTCGCGGTCGGCCGACGTATCGAATTGAGTATTAAAGCCGCCGCCAAGGATGCGGCGTTGACCGGTAAAATCATCGCCCGGCGCCCACAGCAGGCCGGCGGAATATCGCATGGAGCGTCTATCGATCTCGGCCACGAAGTCGTCGACTACCCAGCCAAGTCCCGATGCGAGCGCATTGCTAGTCCGGATGCGTCCGTTTCGGAAACCAGCAATCGTTCGGTTTTGCAAATTATAGCCGCCCCGCTCACCGAGAGTCCCGGCGGCGGCGACACTGACGACGCTCGTCAGCGAAACGGGCCCCGCTGGAACCGGAAGATAGCCTTTGGCGCCCGGCCCGAGCGTCGCAAGGAAACGGGGATTGATGAAAAGATCGACCCGAAAATGCTCTTCGTCGTAAATGATTGCGGCAATTTCCGGTGACAGCGATCCGCAACTGCGCTTTTCGAGCGTATTGCATACTCGTCCGGCATTTACTGCCAATGGCGCCTTGAGAGCGTTGAGCAAGGCCGGGTCGGACGACGCAGCTGGCACCAGAGCGACAACCGACTCTGGCGCAAAGAAGCTCAGAAAGCCTGGCTTTACCGTGGCCAGGGTTTCCCCGACTTTGCTTCCGCCGAAATAGACATCGACCAGGATTTGCCGGTCGATCGCGAGTTCCTCAAACCCTTCGGGCGTTCCGACGGACAGCAGCGCGGCCGCGTCGGCATGCGCGGCGTTCGCCGCACAATTTATGGTTAACGCCGCAAGGCACAAAGTCGCGTGGAAGCAGGAGCGGCGCACAGGCGTGAACTCACTCGGGTCCGACGAGAAGGGTCAAGGTTCCGCTGTAGATCCCGGCCATCGCTTGCGAGAGGACGGCCGAGCGGAGCAATATGATGAGGCTGGCACTGGTGGCCGGTCCGTTATTGCACGTCTGTTGAGTAGCCGCGCTCGTTTGTCCGATGAGCGGAACGTTCGGAAGCAGCTGACTGCCCGAGGTACGATTGGCTGATCCGTTCCATTGAACTTCATAGGCCATGCGCTGTGAGCCAGACGCGAGCTCGAAGGCGCCGCCAGGACCGCTGCCCGCCGCCGTCACATTATAGCCGCTCGTGACCGTGTCAGAGAACAGACACATGCTTTGGCTTTGAACAGCATCAGCTGAAAGGTTCGAAACGTTGCCGAAATCGGCGTTGCTGAGCCCAGTGATGCGGACCTTGTTGCTCGCAGCCACGGCGGGCGAGGCGCCCGTCCAGCAGGCGCTGAAGAAACAAAGCCAGACGGACGCCCGGCCGCGCTTGCGGCCAGGCTGTTTCGTTCCGTCCCCGCTTCGCCCACCCCCCGGAGAAACGGCAGCTCGCGTGTACGCTGCCACAGGAAGTTTCACTCAGGCGCGACGACGAGGGTCAGCGTTCCCGTGTACGTCGCTGCCGCCTGCATGGACTGGAGGCTGGCGGTCGACATGCGGACGATCAGGCTCGCCGAGCTGCTCGGCCCGCTCCCGCAAGTTGGGTTCGTCGCCGTCGAGGTCAGGCCATGAAGAGCCGTCGACGCGGTGAGCGCGGTGCCCGAGGTCTGGGCCGATGTTCCAGCCCATTCGACGGTGTAAGGAACGGTTGCCGCTCCATTGGCTAGCGTGAAGGCGCTCGCCGTGCCGCTGCCGGTCGCGGTAATGAAATAGCCGCGTGTTGGCGAGTTGCTCCACACGCAGACATTCTGCGCGTTCGCGGCAGCGACGGTAGGATCCTGGTTCAGGAAAGCGACGTCGGTCAGTCCGGTCAGCTGGAACCGGTTTGGCACGGACGCATTGATCGTCACGGAGCCTGTCGAGGTTGTGCCGAAGCTACCTTGTGTCGCGGCTTCCGCCGGTCCCGAGAGCGCTACGACGATGGCGCTCAAGGCAGCCAGCTTGTTGTCGCGAATATGCATGTTTTTGGTCCCCACTTCAGATCGACAAGAAACTAATCCGAAATGGAGATATCTAGACCGAGTAAAAAAGCTGTTAACGCTTTGACTGGGCACAACCGATAACCCCAACCTTATCAATAGCTAAGGGTAAGGCGGCGTTATTCCGGCACGATTAGAAGAAGCCGGTTCGCGGGGCTAGCTTGTGGCAAGCTGCCGGGCATTTCGACGACAGTAAAGGGTGGTGTGCTCCCGCGATGGTCGCAGAAGATTTTGACGGTGGTGCCATGTGTTTCCACACGAAAGCGCGGCGCGACTGAAACCCGGATTGTTACTGTGGCAGTGGCGCGACTTGCGAGCCCCTGAGCAGGAAGCGGCTGGCACCAGCCACAGGCGATGCCGATGAGCGCAATAGTCGGACGCAGACGGTTCATCGCGCACGACTTGCCGCCCCAAGCCTCAAGACTGTATTGAGCTTTGGACCGTTATGGATGCTGTTCGCTGGGACCAGTGCCGGTTACAGCCTTGCGACCGACATTCCGAAGGATTAATTGATTTAATGATAATTTAACAGCGCCTAGCGAAAGTTTGCGTAATGATGGGCAACGAAGCAACTCGAACAGACCTTATGACCTCAGCGCTGGATCTCTTGCGGCGCGCGATTGACCTGCTCGACCAGGCCGATGCGCCTGGCCAAATCGCGGCGCATGTCGATCTTGCGGTTCACCAGCTTGCAGATGCGATCGAGAACAGCCCGAGATCTCAGGTCGAACCGGCGGATCCACAGTTTAGAACACTTCCCTCATCTTAAGCGCGCTGCGCTCCGTTATTGTCAGCCACTGGGCGGACGGATGAGATAGTCGGTCTGGCACTCGGTCAGCCGGTCTACCTCTTGAATGCTCGCCCATCGAGCAAGCGCTGACCTTGGAAACTAGTCGCTTAAAGCGTCCAAGCTGAAGCGACCGCCCGCCAAAACGCGCTGCATAACGCTGCAAGAGGATATCCCAACCCGGTCCGCGGCGAAGGCGTTGCAGAACAGCGCCCGCTTGCGGCAACGGACAGAATGCGAGCTTCACCAAATCATTGGTGCTAGTGGCCTGCTGCGTTTCCACTGGCACGACCTCTCCCTCGATGCCCTCCGAGTGTCGGAAATGCGGCAGGTAAACAGCCCGCTAGGCGGACTGTCCAGTCGGTAATGGCTGCTCGGCACGCTGACCCGTTGAAAGGTCAAAATCTATGCGTTTGAATGGTTCAGGCGAATGCGCTTCGAGGTCCTGGCTTTCCCAGTTATTTCCACAGGTTAGAGGGATACATCCGAAATGAATACGAAAGTGGCCTGACAATCGTCCGCAAGGGAGGCAAGTTGATCGAGCTCGGTAACCATTGTTGTAAGGATTTTGAGATGTCCGCTTATTCCGCAGATCCCAAAGCCGAGCATCTGCTGCGCTTAAGTGACGAAGTCGGACGGATCGCCGGGACACTGGCTAGACTTTCAGCCGAGACCGTTAGCGAAGCTCCGGATGATAGCGATGCGGTCATCGATCCTGAAGTCGTCATGTCCGTGATCCGCGCGCGGCGCATGCGCGCCTATTTCTTTAACGGCGAACTGTTTGCCGATCCCGCGTGGGACATGCTTCTCGAGCTGTTTCATGCGGCATTGTCGCATCGGCGCATGGCGGTTAAGCATCTCACTGCTGGCGCCGCTGTTCCGGCAACGACCGCGCTGCGTTGGCTCACAACGCTAGTCGACGAAGGACTTTGCTCGCGTCGCGACGATCCGCTGGACGGCCGCCGGGTTTACGTCGAGTTGACACCCAAGGGCGAACAGTCCCTTCGGCGATATTTCGCCAAGCTGAATCCAACGCCGGTGATCTAATGCTGGGATGCGTTCGACAGCTGGAGGGGCTCGAACCGGCATCTTCAGCTGTTGTGCCCGAGCGTTGGCCGCGCTTGCTTGTCGGGCAGAGTTGGCCCCTTGAGGAGCAACATCGGCATTTCGAGCTTGGCCACATATTAAATGGCGCGATCACCGACACGATTGAACCTGTGCAGTCGGGCTCCTTGTGTCTTCACCACGCCGGCCTGTGGGAATGCGACCTTACCAGCGGCCGGTTGATTTGGTCGGGCGGCGTCTATGACTTGTTCGGCCTTAAGCGTGGTCTGGAGATCACGCGGGTCAAGGCCCTGTCTCTTTATTCCGAGGCGTCGCGCCGGATGCTGGAGCATGTCCGTAGCGAAGCCATCCGGACGCAGCGGGGATTCACGATTGACGTCGAAATCCATCCGGAACTTCTGTGCGAACACCGGTGGATGAGGATCATTGCAGCACCGGTGATTGAAGCGGGAGTAGTCACGCGCCTGCACGGGGTTAAGCTCGCCCTCTAGGCAGCCGGCCTATCGCTAGCCGGAATTGATAGGGCCAGTTCGGATAAATGCTTAAAAGATAAAGCAGAATCCGCCGGGTACATGCTTCGGCATGACAGCACCCAACCGGAAGATGACTTATCAACGGTCCCGCGAATGGCGGCGACGCGTGGTGATGAAGGCGCGCTTACGTTGGGGCGCTTATTGGGGGGATGCCTGCATCCTGAACATCTCCTCGCAAGGGATGATGATTCAAACCGGCCGGGTGGCCCCCGAGGGAAGCATTGTCGAACTGCATCGGGGCGACCACGTGATCCTCGCCCGTGTCGTCTGGCGCGACGGCCTCAAAGCCGGTCTTAGGACCGATGACAGGCTGCCGGTTGAGCAAATTCTGGCGGCCGGGGACCCCAGTCCCGTGCAACTGGTGACGTCAGACGGGGCGATTGTTGAACGGCGAACCAAAGCTCGATCGGAGACCGGTGACGCAAGAGAATTCGGCAAAAAGCTGGAGTTCGTCAGCGCCTGTATTTTCCTGCTCGTTTTCGCATTTATGGTGGGGTTGGCGGTCTTCGAAGTACTGGCAATGCCGATGGCGCAGATCGATCATGCCTTGGGAAACTAGGGCGTCTACCCGCTACGGCCAGGCGCCGTTAGTACTGACCCAGGTTCTCCCAGCAAATTGATTAGCGCCTACAGACCTAAATTCCTTTGCCCGTCGCGCCTGTGCATTGGGGTCAATCCGCCCCAGACATTAGTCAGGCAGATTGACACTGAATTTGTCCGTGAGCGGCGATTGTATACCCCAATTGCGGGTGCGTTTGGGTGGGCGGTTTTGCGGGTCAGCCGCGAAGACTCGGACGGCTCAACGGCGTAGGCCCAACGCTGAAATGGGAAGCAGTTCGTTCAAAAAGCTAGAACGCATTTTTCGACTGGAGTATAAATAGTCGAGGCTCCAACTCTGGCCGAATCCCTTCGCCAAAGAAGCGAGACCTAAATCGTAGAGCGGAGCCTCGCCCTCGTAGGAGGTCTACCCAGTGCGGATCTGGGCCGGCTTGGATGTTGGTGTTGAACAAACCAGCGTTTGCGTCGTCGATGATCGCGGAAAAATTCTGCAGCAGACCACATGTCGGTCTAGCCCCATCGAAGTGCGCCGCGAGCTTGGTTGGTTGCGTCGGCGGCGAGCTGCAGTGATCGGCGTAGAAGCTAGCTCTGGAACCAATCTTGCGCGAAATTTGATCGATGCGGGTTACTCTGTACAAATCTACGAGACGCGCCAGCTCAGCAAGCTACTTCGAGCCAACCGAAACAAGACAGACGCGGGAGATGCTTTCGGGATAGCAGAAGCGGCCCGCATCGGATCAACTTTGATTTCGCGGGTCTTTCTAAAGAGCCTAGAGTCGCAGACTCTCCAATCGCGGCTGACGATACGTCAACACCTGCTCAAGCAGCGTGTCCGCGGAGCAAATTTGTTCGGCCGGCAACTCGAACTCTTTGGCGGACGGGTGCGTCCCCCGCTAAAGGGCCCCGATTTTTTCAAAAGAGCCGAACTGGAGCTGAAGAGTGTCTTGGGAAACAGTCAGAAAGCATTATCTTCAGAGTTGCGATGCTTGCTGCAGCAATTGAGGCAAATTGATGATTATTTGAGGCTAAAGGACCAAGAGCTTCTTAGGGAGGCGCGCCTCCTTGCGCCTTGCAAACGGTTCTTGGCTATCCCCGGCGTTGGACCCATGTGCGCCTTGTCTTTCTATTCGACTGTCGGCGATCCATATCGCTTCAAGCGTTGCGCTGACATCGGGCCTTACTTGGGACTGACGCCGATTCTTCACCAGTCGGGCCTGACGACAAGGGCTGGCAAAATCTCCAAGATGGGAAATAAGCAAACCCGGACCCTCCTAGTTCATTCTGCGCAATGTTTCATGAAGTGGAGCGAGCCTCAGACGCGTTTGCGACTTTAGACCCTGCAAGTGGAGCAACGGCGCGGCCGAAGGCGGGCGACCGTCGCGCTCGCTCGCAAGCTTGCTACGATCATGATTGCGATGTGGAAGTCGGGAGCGGATTTCAGGTCGTGCAACTAACGCTTTAATGCTTGTTCTAGCGGATCGGACCTCGACAGTTTGTGTGTGGATCTGACCACGGCTCTGATGGTGAGGCCGGTCCGCTGAACTTTATTGCCGCCCTGCACGGAAACTACTCTTCATTCACGAAGCCGCTATCGCCTCTGGAGTTTCACCCTGAAGGTGGATTCGAATATGCAAAATATGGGCGGCATGACATCACGCTAGAGATGATCCCCCAATCGTGGCTCTTGGAATTCACGATGGCCGAGGGGCTACAAGACTCACTCGTTCTTGGAGTTGCGCTGCTCATCCTGTCGCCAGAGACTGGAGGTCACACTCGCCTACTTTGGATCACTTGAGGAGCCGCCCAAGACGGTGCGAGACATACATAAGCATCCTGCTTGATCGGAGGAGCCATGCAGCTTTTGCGGGGAACTTTCGTCGCGATCGATGAAGCCGCGCGTGCGCTATAACGTTGTCTGGATCGGGGTCCGCGAGCTGGCCCAGGGAAAAAGATCGTGTGTTTTCAGGTGATATGCGAGAGATTGGCGGACCTCAGCTCCACCAGCCTCCCGCTAACAAAATCAAGCGCTTGGCGGCGTTTCCGCAGAATGGCGGTTCTGCTCATTCTGGTATCGCGGTGGTATCGCAACTCTCTCTGAGGTGAATTGGTTTAGTCACACCTTTGCTAGAGCTCCCAACAAAGGTACGCAGGAGTTCAGTATGAAGACCGGCCGGGTTGTGACTGCCAACCTCCCTCTGCCGCTTGCGACTCAACTGGACGAGGTTGTGCATAGGTTGAGTCGATCTCGCAGCTGGATCATTCGCCAAGCGCTCGCCGATTGACTGGCTGAAGAGCAGAGGCGTCATGAACTCACACTCGAGGCACTCGAGGACGCCGATGCAGGGCGGCTCCTAAGCCAAGAAGAGATTGAGCGGCACTCCGCGACCAGGCGGGAGACGAGAGCTAATTAAACTCGACTTGTTTTGTTGGATATCTGCAAGCAAGCACTCGTCGTTCGCGTGTCGAATCGAACGGGGACGGAGGTGTTGCCACCTCCGTTCCCACCCTTTCAGTGAGGCATTGCCGTTGTCTGGTCGAAGCGAGCAGCTGTCGTCGCGCGTTAGGAGAAGCGTCGCTTGCGCTAAGCGTGGTAAAGGGCTTGTGATCGATGCTGCGAAAGGTGTGAAGGTGGTCGATAAAAAGGAAGGTACGAGCCTCCCGAGGAACCTGCGGCCTGACGTCCTTGTTCGGGTACCCTGGACCTGCGGGCTGCGGATCCATAACTACGTACCGACCGGTCAGACCGGTTCCTTCGGGTATCGGGCTATGCAGCAGGACATCTGCATAAAGTGCGGGCGATTACGTAACGTCGAGGTCGGCTGGGACCTCGATGATAATGAGAGACCTGACTGAGACCCGCGAGCCCGGCCGCGGTGTCGTGGATCAAACGGGGCTCGGGCGTTCGCTCGATGCGTCCGTTTCCACGTTCAGCTGCAATCCAGCCGCGCGATCAAAATTTTCCAGCTGCAGTCGGATCTACGCGTTCGCATGTTCCGAAGTAGCTGCCCATCTGGCCTGCGGAAATGCTGATTAAACCCGACTGTCTTTCGACATGAACCTTCGGCGCGTTGACGAAGTTCACACGCGCAACGCCGTCGATGAAGCGGCCATTGGCTCGCACGTTGGTCAGTCGGAACCAGCCATCTTTGCCACCATGCATCGGTGGCAAAAGTGTCCGAGGAAGGCGCACCCGATCGTCGCCGCCGAACAAGCGAAGCTCCACCGTGTCGCCGTAAGCTTGCAGCTCTATGTCCGCAATGGGTCGAAAACGGACCCCCGCTGCCAAGCGCTTACGAATGGCTTTGCGTAACCATGACCACGGTTGCTTGGGGGACCTGCCCATTAATGCATGCCACGACGTTTGAGGCTCGATGCGAAACCACGTCGAAGACTGCGCGCATCGCTCCCTCGGTCAACGGCTCGAAACGCACGAACGACGCCCCGCACCGTCTGATCGCCTCGGGGACAAATGTGTCGAAGTTCGGCACGTAGTCTGGCTGAACAGCGGGGCAGAACTCGTGTCCCGGCAGTCGGACGAGGCAAGGGACTGGCGGAGCAATCGGACTAGTAGGAGTGGCACCGAACCGTAGCGCAAACCGCAAAGTCGCGGAGTTAGCACTTTGCTTGTTGACGACTGGCGCGTCGGAAACGAAGCCGATCCTCACGCCCGACTTTTCCGCCGGGTGATCAGACAAGCCATGGATTTGAAGAAGCTGCTCCAGTTACGAGTGGGCAGAATATCGGCTCGCTCGCGACCGTCTGCGTCTATACTCCAGACAAGTTGGTCTGCCTTAAATCCGCATCGCGTGGCTTGTGACCGAACCGCATCATGCGGGGCATTAGAGGCACCCGCAACTAGCAAGACAAGAAGGATCATCAGAGCAAGCTGAACCAACGACGTAGTGTCCGCAATGGGTCGAAAGCGGACACCGAGGAGGCGCCGGTTTTCGGCTCAGAACCGATGCTTGCGATCCAACTTCTGCCCGCCTGGTTGCTGCTTTGTGCAACGTGGGCAGACTTCCAAGTGTAGAATTGTCCCGCGAGACGCAGCGTCCCGAGGACGTGCGGTTTCCCTCGTGCATCGCGAACGTAAACCGATCCGCAGTTTCTGCAGGTAATTGCGTCCTTCAAGGCAGGCTCGTTGACGGCGAGAGCCTCACGCTCACTGACCAATACTTGGACTGGATTATGTCCATTGCAGAAAATCGATGGGCAGAGAGATCGCGCGGACACCAGGTTAGGATGCGGAAAAAATCATTAACAGTAGGCTTATTTTGCGCCGGATTGAGCAACGCCGGTGAGGGTCGGCCATGATCCCCAGCTCAGGAAGTCACTTCCGCCCAACGGCCCCAATGGGTCGCAAACCGACCTTTTTGATCGCGCAATTAAATCGTTGTAGTTAGTGCTGATTCAGGCGGCAATTGCGAGCTGATCACGTCCGCTATTCTTGGCTCGATAAAGCGCCATATCAGCGACTTTTAAAGCATGTTCGAAGCCCTCTGGCCCCACCCGGGTTACGCCACCGCTGACGGTCACACGGATTGCGCTGCCGTCGATCACCGTAATGGACTCCGCAAGTTCGGCGCGGAGGCGTTCGCAGATCGTCCGGGCCTGCTCGATGGTGGTGTCGGTAAACAAGATGGCAAATTCTTCCCCGCCCATGCGGGCAATAAGTTCCGTCTCGCGGAGCGAGCAGCGTGCGATCGAAGCGAAGCTCTGAAGCACCAGGTCACCGGCGTCGTGTCCGTGTGTGTCGTTAACGTGCTTGAAGTGGTCGATGTCGAGGACAGCGATGCAATCTTGAACGTTGGGCTTGCGACGATCGCTAACGCGTTGCTGAACAGCTTGCTGAAACGCGCGGCGGTTCGGGAGGCCGGTCAGCGGATCCACTGACGCGGCTTGGCTCAGCGCCTGTTCTGTCGCCTTTCGTGCGGACACGTCGCGAATAATGCTTAGCGTGCCGTCGACTTCGCCACGCTCATCGAGGATGGCCCGCGCGTGAGTTTCGAACCAGCGCTTTTCGCCAGCAGCGACCACGGCCTCATATTCAAAACAGTGCGTCGTGTTCGGGTCTCGCATGGTGGCTTTGTGCAACCCGCGGATCAACTCGCGATACTGCGGCGCCAAGAGTTCGCCCGCTGAAGTTCCGACTAATGCCTCAGGCTCATAACCTCCCAGTTGCTGCACCGAGGGTGAAACGTAACGGATGAACCCGTCGACATTGAGTTGCATCAGGATGTCAGAAGAATGCTCTGCCAGTAGTCGGTATCGAGCTTCACTGTTGCGCAGTTTCCGGTGAAGACGAGAGCGGTTCGACAGGTCTGCGCTTACGGGCCAAGCTGTAAGAACCGTCATGGCAAGGTAGAATTGCAAAAACTGGACGCGCATGCCCTGAGTGCCAGTGACGAGCTGAGTTGGGCCAATGCTCAGCATGGTCATTGTGCCGCCAAACACCGACAGGAATAGTACGGCCAGGACCGTGCCGCCGCGTCCCAGCCGGAATGTTACGAGGATGATGGGCAATATCGGGAGGAACAACAGCGGGAGCTGATTTTGGGAGAAGCAAAGGATGGTTGTCGCGACGCTGAGACCCATTAAACCAATTGCTTCCAACGCCCGGCCAGCCATCTGTCTGACACTCTTGGTGATCTCGCCCTGCAGCAGCAGGGTGAAAATTGGCGCGAAAGTCAGATTACTGAGCGCGTGGCCGAGGAAAAAATGTAGGCCGGCGCTACTAGGATCTTTTCCGAGCCAAAAAGCGACGCCAGACGCGATGCACGCGCTGAAAACCGGAGGAATGATCGCGGCAAAAAGCGTAAACCTCGCTAACCAGCTCAGGGTCGTCAAAGCCGTCTCAGGCGCATGTTTGCGGATGTAATAAGCCGCAACAAACGCTTCGAGGGTATTAGCGGTGGCCATTGGGATGGCCGCTGGCCAGCCGAAGCCGAACAGGCCGGTGGTTATAGCTGTTGTTACGAAGCCCGCCGTTAGAAGGAGCGGCCATTTGCGTCGCCGCACTACGCTCAGTTCCGCAATAAGGTAGGCTGTCGCCAGCCAGAAGAAAGCCACGCCGCCGTCGTACCGGGTGGTCGTTAGTGCAGCTGCGGCGAATGCGAAGTAGAAGAAAGACACGCGAATGCTGCGCGTCACCAATGATCCGACCATAGGATCGGATTAATTTGGATTAGTTACTATCACCTTCATAACCGAGCTGAAACGGTGCTTTCAGCGTCCGATAAGTCGAGAGCTTCTTTTAAGATGCATCTATGGTCTCGACCCTAATGTCCCATTTCGGTGGAAAGCAGACATTAGCGAGTTTGTGCAATTTGCCGTCGCGAAATGGTTTGCACACGACGACATCTCATAGGCGGCAGTTTTGCTTCGGTAATCATGCTCGCCGCGGCGTGCACGCGTCAACGCAGAGGTGACTCCTCGAGCAGAAGCTGGCCGCCGAGCCGACCGCCGGGTCAACCGAAGCCGCTTCTCGATGAAGACATCGCGCCTCAACTAGCACGGCTTGACGCCTGGTATGCCTCCCATCTGCCGGCGAAACGCTACGCGCTAAATCCGCCCGCATCAGGTCTTCAGCTATTGGAGCTTCAGAGCCAGATCGGGCTCAAGCCGCCGCAGGCATATCATCAGCTTTACGAATGGCATGACGGCGAGAATGACGATCGCCATGGCCACTTTTACGGACTGCCTATGCTACCGTTGCGGCAGGTCCGAGCTCAGTGGGAAGCGTGGCAGGCCACGCTCGTTGAACTGGGCAACGATCGCTACAAAGTTCGCGGCGCCGGCTGGCCCAAGAATGCCGTGGACCCGGCCTACATCAATCCTTGCTGGGTGCCGCTTACGCACGACGGGTCAGGCAACCACATCGGTCTCGACTTCGACCCATGGCCTGCTGGACGTGTCGGGCAGGTCATAATGTTTGGGCGGGATGCCGACACGAAGGTCGTGATCGCCGACTCCCTCGGCCACTTCCTCACTTGGGTCGCCGACCTGCTGGAAGGCGGGAATTTCCGTCTAGCGGTCGAGCCGGGCGAACGGGTCCTACGTGAGTTCCGGTTGAAAGAGCCGCCAGTCGATGACTTTCAGGATGGCGCTCGAGTCATCCTCGGAGCGCCTCCCATCTGATGCGCTGTTTTTCGGTCACTGGACGCGCCAAATCAACAAACAAGGCTCGCATGATGGAAAATGAAGAAGCTTACGAGGCGTTTGTGGAGGCCGTGCTCGAGCACTTGCCATTGTTCTTTTCCGTCGACGCCGCATCAGCACGCGATCGGCTCAACCAGGCAGGGTATCGAATGGCCAGGCAGCTCAGCGGCGAGCCGATGGTCGCCAAGCAAGTCGGAGATGCTGCTGTCTGCCTGTTCGCAAAGCCGAGCATGCCGCTCCCCAAGGCGAAGCTGGTCGGAAGCGGCGCCGGTCGGTTGTTCGACCGATTCACGGCAACGCTCGAAACGCGCGGATTTCAGAGGGCGGCCTCAGGAAACCCCAAACCCGGCATGCGAATTGAGACCTACTCTGCACTCGAGCCTGGACGGATTTTTGCCATCACCGTCATGCAAATGATCGGGAACGATCAGGTGCTGCTCGCGGCGGCGATGCCTCCAGCTGACGTCGAAAAACGCTCGGTCGGAATTGATCTGCTAGCGTCCGCTTTGGGTCGAAAGCAGACATTAGCGCCTGGCTGAACGAACGGCCGCTTACGGGATCACCAACTGCGCCGCCGAACGACCGCGAAGGGCGCGTTCCAGACATTCTCCAGGACGACCACCAATCCCTCCGTGCGCGCAACATCAAGCTTCGTCGATCAAGTGCGCGAGCGCCATCGAGCCGCTCGCCGCTGGACCATCGTCGCATCTGGAAGCTGCAAACTGTACTCAGAGTGCTCAGGTTGAGAGACACCCAACTTATGCATGCCCCCAGGCGTTTTGGCCGAAGCCGATCTGTAAGGGAGCAACGTTGCCGATTGCCGTTGGTCGAAGCTTTCTCTGATCGCCAGGATCGCGACAAGGAAATGGCCAGCTGAGCGCACCTGACGACGATGCTCTTCATCGCCATCGAATGCGACGGCTATTGTTCCCCGCCATCCTCGTCGCGCGGCGGTGCCCGGTAAGTCGTCGGCATCGGCCAGCATCCGGTGTATCTCAATCGAGCTCCGGGCAGAAAAATTGCCACTAAGGCTGAGCCGAAGTAGATCGTTGCCGAAGCCTTGGTCCAGATCGCCATCGCCGAGAAACTCGATGATGAGATGGCACAAGAATATGTCCGCCGGCGCGATCGTGGTCAGGCCACTACGAGATACGAACTCTCGATGCTTTCCGTCGCACTGCGCTGGGCCGTGAAACAGAACCTGTTGGAGAAGGCGCCAGAGGTGTGGCGCCCCGACGCACCCGATCGGCAGGAACGACATCTTTCAATCGGAGAGTTCGCCACGTGGTACCAGAAAGTGATCGCTCCCCACGTGCGACTGTATGTGGAGATCGCCATTGCAACGATGGCTCGACCAACTGCGATCCTGGAATTGAAGTGGACCCAGATTGATTGGGATCACGGGACCATCAACCTCAACCCGCCGGGTCGGCGACAGACAAAGAAGCGCCGGCCGATTGTGCCGCTCGACGATGAAACGCTGATACTGCTCGAAGAAGCCTACAAGGGTGCGCAAAGCGAGTATGTCATCGAGCGCGGCGGCAAGAAGCTTCAGAGCATCAAGAAGGCCTTTCAGGCGGCATCCGCCAGATCCGGCATTCATGTGACGCCTTACACGCTTCGCCACACCGGCGCGGTCTGGGCCGCGGAGCAGGGCACCTCGATGGCAGAGCTTGCACAGTTCATGGGCCACGACGACGATCGGACGACCCAGAAGCATTATGCGCGGTTTTCTCCGTCCTACCTGCGCGGAGTGTCGTCGAACCTGAGAGCGGCACGGAACAAAGCTGCGGATTGCAAGCGAAGCGGCGCCTGATTTGCGATCGTTGCGGCCACCCCCGCGTCACCTCATATCCCGTGATTAAACGGTTCGCAGCTGATTAGCGATTGTCAATCGCCGATACCGCGCACCAGGCGAGGCTTAAAAGCCTTTACTCTTTTGATGCGACGCCCATGCCCTCGCGGTCGAATTGCTCGTTGGTGGCTCGACCTCGCTCGTCCAGCCTCGTGAAAGGCCGATGGCGAAATGTTTCAACCGCAGTTGAAGTGCTGTTCGTCTTTCGCGATCCATTGCTGAGCGTCATCGCCTCACCTTCTTTTCGAAGAAGCCTGTAGAGCGGATCTTCGTGCCAGAGCGCCCGAGGCACCATAAGGAGTCCTACCTAAGAGCCATGATTGGGCGCCGAATGCTGGCGCTTAGGGGGCCTCCAGCGAAACGTTATCGCTGATCGCCAAGCCGAGGTCGCCATAGGATCGGCGCGTAGACCAGCAGAAACAGAATGAGTGCTACAGCCCACATCGCTCCAGCAACGTCGAGCATGACCCCATAGGAACCTATGCCCATCGACGCCGTCACTCTTAGTGCTGCACCGACAGTTACACACACGTACGCAGCAACGGTCATCGGCGCGGCTTTGAGTTCCCGCGCCGTATGGCCGAGGCTGGCACGCGTCATTACCGCGAGGATCATCGTGGTCATTGCCCCTGTCGTGAGCGCGTGCACGCCCGCACTGGCGGGAAAGTCCCATCCTGCAATCGACAAACCGAGCAGCAAGAGGCCAACCGGGATCCACAGATAGCCAAGATGAAGCACGAGAACCAAGGGGTCGCTTCCAGTGTGACTCCCGCCCCAGCGCGAAAGTCGCAATGCCTGCGCCGCCGCGGCAAGCACGAGCATCGCACCCGTCAGCCAGTCTTCGGGAAAAACCAGCCAGAACAAGAGTGAGATTGCGGTGGAGGCGATCACAAGCAGATCGAGTGCCTGCGGCTGCGTCGGCAGCCGGTTCGACGTACTCCGTTTGACCATCCAGTTTCGGGTGAACGATGGAATGATGCGACCGCCAACCATCGATATCATGATCGTCATTAGGACCACTGCAGCACGCCAGCCGAGATCAGCTGGGATCAGACCCACTGCCCCAACATAATCAGCAGCATCCGCAACGCCGAAGGCGAACACCAGCCCGACGATCGGCAAATTGCGGTTCTTGCTTGCGATCACCTCGCGCGCAGCGAGCAACGAAAGCGACATGAAGAGGCCGACGTCGAGGATGGCCGCGGGCCAATGTCCGATCGACGCGGAAGAGAGGACTGCGATACGCGCTGCGGCCCACAGCATGAAAAGAGCGAGCAATGGTTTGCCGGCGATCGGCAATCTTCCGGTCCAGTTGGGGATCGCAGTCAGAAGGAAGCCAGCGACCGCTGCGCCAACAAAACCAAACAGCATCTCGTGACGATGCCAGGCAACACCGACAAAGAGGCTCGGGAGAGTGATCGTCCCGGCGAGTTCGCATAGCCACAGCGTTATTGCGATCACCGCCCATGCTGCAGCGCCGATGAAAAATGGTCGGAACCCGCCGCGCAGGAAAGGATGCGTCTCACCCATGCGCTTCTTCCGGAGTGCGAGCATTTGCTCACCCCGCGTGACCGCTTTTGTCGGAGTGGCGGACAATGTCGCGACCTCAGTCAATCAAACAGGATGGTTAGCAACAGCGCGCTGTCCTCAATCGCGCGAATTGAGTGCTCTTGGCCCCTATCGAGATAGAGCCAGTCGCCGGTTTTCAGCGACACGTCCTCCCCTGTCCTGAGCAAGACCGCTCCTTTGAGGCACTGCAATGTTGCGTACCCGGGCATCGAGTGCCCGGAGATTTCATCGCGAGCGTGAAGCACGAGCTGAACCACTTCGAACCGGTCAGTTTTGACGAGCGCCCTCGTTTTTCCCTCGCCGGTCGAAGCGATGGAATCGAGCTCGAACTTCTCGCCGGGTGCAACGTGGTGAAGGGCCATCAGTCGGACCTCGCATGCCTAATTCTAGCTCGCGACCCTGCTTACTCCGCAGGGACTGCTGCTAGTCGTCCCTCCGGGACTTGCATTCCGCGCGGCTTGCGCAACTTGGCAATGAAGTCCCAGCCCATCAGGAGCCCGCCGGCCGAAAACACGACATCGCCTGGCAAGCGCATCCACTGCCAGAAGAGTGTCTGATCGTAGAAGGCCTGGCTGCGTGCCCACGCATAGCCATGCTCGAACACGGCATTGAGCTGCGGCCAGCCGATCGGGAAGAAGTGGAGGAAGATCCACATCCCGAGGCCAAGATTGTAGCACCAGAAGGCGATGCGGCCGGGCGTCTCATTGAATTCAGCGTCGGGGCCCGCACGATACCTCAGGCAGAAATAGATCAGTCCGAGGGCGAGCAGGCCGAAAGCCCCAAACAAGGAGGTGTGGGCGTGATTGAGCGTCAGGAAGGTGCCGTGCTCGTAATAATTGACGAGCGGTGCATTGAGCGTTCCGCCCCCGAACACGCCGGCGCCGACGAAATTCCAGAAGGCAGAGCCGAGGATGTAGAGGTAGGCGAGCCCATAATCGAAGCTCGCGCTACCCTTGATCAGGCGGTGCTGCGAGATCGCTTCCAGGATCAGGAGCACGAGCGGCAGCACCTCGATGAACGAGAACATCGATCCCAGCGGCACCCACATGCCCCCACCGCCGCCCCAGTACAGGTGGTGCCCCGTGCCGAGGACTCCACCGAGGAAGATCAGAATGAGCTCGAGATAGACGGAGCGCTCGGCGAGCTTGCGGGAGACGAGACCGAGCGACATCAAGAGATAGGCGCTCATGGCGACGGCGAAGAATTCGAACGACTGCTCGACCCAGAGGTGGACGACCCACCAGCGCCAGAAGTCAGTGATCGTGAACGACTTCTCGATCCCTGTCAGCGGAATCATGCCGAAGATGTAAAGCACGGCGACGTTGATCGTGGCGGCCCAGATCAGGTGCTCCAGCCTGATCTTCCCGCTCCAGAACTGCCGGGTGGCTTCCAGTACCGTGTCACGGCTTGGCCACAGCGCACGGAACATGAGCCCGCTCCAGCTCAGCAGCGCGACAAAAAACAGGATTTGCCAGAAGCGCCCGAGCTGGATGTAGGACAGGCCCTGGTTGCCGAACCAGAACCAGCCTTTGTCGATCACTCCCTGAATACCGAGGTAGTTGCCGGTAAGTGCTGCGGCGACGACGAACAACGAAACCCAAAACAGGAGATCGACAAGGAAACCTTGGCCCTTCGCCTCACGTCCGCCCGCTATCGCCGGAGCAATGAACAGACCACTGGCAATCCATCCTAGACCAATCCAGATGATCGGCGCCTGCAGGTGGAAGCTCCTGAGGAAATTGAACGGCAGGATATAGTTGAGCTGAACGCCGTAGAAGGTCGCGCGGTCGTAGTAGGAGTGCGCCATGATGGCGCCGGCGCCTTGTGACGCAAGGAACACGAGCGCGACCACCAGGAAGTATTTTCCGGTCTTGATCTGGCTTGGCGTCAGCGCCCGGTAGACTGCGAGACCGCGCTCCATCGGCGCGTCGTCGGGATGGTCGAGATAGGCTCGATAGAGCCACAGAACGAACCCCATCGCGAAAAAGGTGAAGCAGAAGCTGATCCAGGTCCACTGGAAGGTATTGGTTGTGGGGGTATTTCCGACCGATGGCTCATAGGGCCAGTTTTCCGTCCACGACGTGTTCGGATGGTCGGGCCTCCGCGCCACGGTGGTGATGGCCGAATAGATGATGAAGTCGGCGGTCTGCTTGCGCAGTTGCGGGTCGAGGCTCTTTGCGGGAACCCACCCGGCCGAAAGGTTTACGCTGTTGAGCTTGGTCGTGAGCTCGTCTTGCAGCCCGCGAACCGCCTGCGCCGCCGCATCGGGCAAGACCACCCTGGGCTGCGTAAGATCAATCGACTGGAGCTGCTTTTGCATGGTCGCGGTTGCAGCAGCGTCGACCAGGGCATCGGTTGGCGAACTGGCGGCTGGCGTCGTCGGTTCGGGCGTTCCAGCCGGCCCCGTTGTCGCTAGCGATTTGTTGGCCGGCGCCGGAGTGCCGGGAGGCGTCGCGCCGGACCTGGACAGACCCTGCTTTGTAAGGACGCCCAGCCGGACGAGTGCGGAGGCAGTATAATCCTCCCCAAAGTAGGACCCCATGCCGTAGATGCTGCCGTAATCCATGAGGTCGGCTTTTTGAAAGCCACCCTTTCCGGCGACGATGTCGTCGGCGGACATCAGCACTTTCCCGGCGCTATCGGTGAATGCCTGCGGATGCGGAGGTGCCTGATCGTAGGTTCGGACCGTTGCCCAGCCGAGCAGGCCGAAACAGACTACGGCGACGATGAGCAATACCCATTTCAGGATGTCACTGACGGGATCAACGGAGGGAGCGAGATCTGTAAGAGCGCTTTCGTTCCGGGCTTCCGCCATGTGTTCCTCCCTGTCAGGAGCTCTCAGCTATACGAGCTCCCCGCCGAACGAGTTTGCGCTAGCGCAAACTTCCGGGCACTTCCCCAGAACACCTTACGGATGTGATGAAGGATGATGGGAAACGAGATTAGCGAGCTTGGGGCGATCGGCGTCTTCGCGGGCCTCGACGGGACTGCTCAGGCCCGTTGTGCCAGGAATGCCGTCCGCCGCCCTTTTTCAAAGGGAGAAATGATCTTCCAGCAGGGCGACCGCCCTGCTCGCTTCCATGCCCTACTGTCGGGTTGGGTACGGATTATGCAGGCCGGTCCCGATGGCGGGGTGTCTGTCGTGCGCTTTGTCGGCCCGGGCGAACCGTTCGGATCGTTCGCGCTGTTCACGGACAAGGGTTATCCGGCTGACGCGATTGCGGCTGTGGAGGGGGTCGAGTTGAGCTGGAGCGAAGCCCAACTTCGCCAATTGATCGAACAATATCCTTTGATTGCGATGAACCTCGTGGCGGTAGCGGCTCGGCGACTGGAAGAACTGCAGGAACGCGTTCGGGAGATTTCGACTCAACGTGCCGAGCCTCGCATCGCAAATGTGCTCCTCCGATTGGCTCACAAGGGCAGCGAACCGCGGCAGGGCGGAGGCATTGAAATGCAGATGCCGCTGGCTCGGAAAGACATAGCAGCGATGTCCGCAACCACCCTTCACACCGCCAGCAGGACAATGTTCGCCTGGCAGCGCCGTGGTATCGTTGTCTCGATCGGGCAACGGATCTCAATCATCAACCCGAGTGAGCTCAAGCGAATGGGCGACGGAGTTTGAAACCTTATCGCGTCGCTCGTGTCAGTATCTTCGGGGCGAACTGTGCGGATGAACATCGGCGTGTCATATCCTTCGCAATGATCGAAACATCGAGTGTCCACCTGGCATTTACGCGTTTGAATCCGGGACGATGAGCACCCCTGCGTCGAGCCGATTTGAACCCTGGACCAAATATCTCGACGTTGCGCTCGTTCGGCATGCCTGCGGCGCCTATGCCTATATCACGGACAAGATCGTGCTCTCAGGCCTTGCGCCTGGCCCGGCATGATGGCGGACCTGTAGCACTCCAACGAGACCGCTCAGGACCTCAATGAGGATAAACCCGAGTACAATGAGCGCCCCCCTTACTTCATTCATTTTTCCCGTAACCGCCTGCAATGCAACACGGCATTCGACTTAGAAGCCAATCGCGGCCAAACAGGTGCGACAGCCTCCGCCTGCAACCAAAGCGGTGGCGGTATCCTCGGATCAATCCTAGGAGGCATTGGCGGACAGTAGGTTTGATGCGCGACAACATGCACACACCAGACTAATGTTTCGTCCGCTGTTTTGCGGTATTGTTTCCTGGGACTCGCCACTTCTCTCCTTAACCCGCGAGTCCATTCTGCGGCGGCCCGCTTGCCTACAAACACTGGGCCGCCGTTCTTCGTCCTTCGCGGCGGGAATCCAAATCCGCTCCCGAGGTCGCACTTCGGCATAGCAGCATCTTGATCCGGCGTTGCTCGGTATGTCGGTTCCATTGCGGACATTCCGCTTCCGCAAGAAGCTGAAGGCACCCAATGCGATCGCGATGGGCGCAAGGCGGTCGTTACTTGGGCGGCTGCAAGCGGCCCAAGGCTGGAAATTTTAGCTCTTCAATTCCGCGCAATTGCGAGAAGCAGTTTCGACTGTTCTGGGGGTCTCGGGCTCGCTCTATCACCGGCCGATTATTGCAGCCTGGGCGACTTACGGAGCCCTGAGGTTCAATGTGAGCGTCGGACCCCTGTCCATTCGCGGGGCCCGGGTGACGGATTGGTCTCGCAAATAAGTGGTCGGGGAGAGAGGATTCGAACCTCCGGCCCCTGCCTCCCGAAGACAGTGCTCTACCAGGCTGAGCTACTCCCCGACCGGAACCCGCGGATGCGACAGGTGTCGCGGCGGGAGCCAAGGCGCGCGCTCAATAGGAAAGCGCGGCGAATAGCGCAACCGCAATCAGCGCCCCACGGTTTTGAGCCAATCGGCATGCCGCACGAACTTCTCGCGCGGGCTGCCCGGGCGCGCGTTGGCGGCCTCGGTTTCTTCGATCTTGCGCCAGTCGTCATAGTCGGTGGCCATGACACCACGCTCCTCGAGCAGGCGCTTGAGGCCGGCGGCGCCTGGGCGGTCAGCCGAGCTGCCGGCGGGCATGGCCACGACGACTTGATCGGCGACCTCATAGGCGTCCGGGCGATTGGTGCCGATGGTGCCGCTGGGGCCGCGCCGGGCCCAGCCGACCGCGTAGAGCCGGTCGGCGACCTTGCCGCCTTCGTTGACGAACTTGCCGCCCGCGAAAGGCACGTCCGCAATCGGCGAGGTCGCGTAGCCAATGGCGCTAACGATCAGCGTCGCCGGCAGTTCGTAGGTCTCGCCGGTGCCTTGCGCGGCGCCGTTCACGTCAAGCTGCGTGCGCTCGACAATGATCCGTTCGGCGCGGCCATTGCCTTCGATAGCGATGGGCTTGGCGAAGAAATCGAAGACGATGCGCTTGGGTTTGTCGGCAGTAAGATCGGCGAAACCGCGCAACAGGCTTACCGATTTACGGAGTCCGGGTTCGAGTGGCTCGTCATCAGTCATGGGCGGGAAGTCGGCCGGTTCGATGATCGGCAACGCGGCTTCAAGATGGCCGAGCTCGCCGAGCTCCTTCGGCGTCATTGCGATCTGGTGCGGTCCACGGCGGCCGAGCAGGGTAACTGTTGTGATCGCCGAATTGTCCAAGGCATCAAGCGCGTGGCCGACAATGTCCGAACCTTCGAACTCGCCGCGCGTCTTGGACAGGATCCGCGCGCAGTCGAGCGCGACATTGCCATTGCCGACGACCGCAGCATGCATGCCATCGAGCGGCGGATCGAGGTCGACGAAATCGGGGTGGCCATTGTACCAGCCGACGAACTCGGCCGAGCCGACGACGCCTGGCAGATCCTCGCCGGGGATGCCGAGCTTGCGGTCATGCGGCGCGCCGGTAGCGAGGATTACGGCGTCGTAGAGGTCAAGTAGCTCGGCGACAGAAACGTCACGGCCGACCGTGACGTTGCCGATGAAGTCAACGCCCGCGCTGTCGACGACCTTGTCGTAGCGCTTGCTGACGGCCTTAAGCGATTGGTGGTCAGGCGCGACGCCGAAGCGGATCAGGCCGTAGGGGACAGGGTAGCGATCGAGGATGTCGATGCGGGCCTGATCGCCATACGCTTTCTCCAGCGCCTCGGCGGTATAGAAGCCCGCCGGACCCGAACCGACCACCGCGAAATGCCGCATGCCGCCTCCTCTGCTGCGAGAACCTTAGCGGCGCAGGTGGCGAGCGTCAGCCCTTGCTGTGATCCTCAAGCAGGACGCTGCCCTTCTTCTGCAGCGCACCCTGGATGACGCCGGCGAACATTCCGAGCATGCCCGGGAGCAGGACCTTCAGATGAACCTTCGTCTCCATCACATCGATCGTTGCCGCGACGGTCTGGCCCATGGCGGCGATGTCGAGGTTTAGCTGATCGCCATTCCAGCCCGACTGCACCTGCGCGCCACCCGGGATGTGCTCGGTCAGCTTGTGCACGTTGTTGGCAATGCGGCGGCGGGCTTCGTCCTTGCCGAGGCTGTGCGGCAGGTCGACGTCGATGGGCTGGCTCATATTCGCGATGTCGGCGGGTCTTCGCCGCTTTTCAAGCAGGGTGCGCAGGCTATGGTCGGCCAATGCGTAAGTTTGCCTTGATTGCCGCGGTCCTCGCTTCTCCTTCAACAGCACAAACGCCGCCTGTTTCGCCGGCGCCGATTGCCGCCGTGCCGGCTGATCCGGCGGCGGCGTACATCACCGCGGGCCAGGACGAGCCCGGCTATCGCAGCTGGTATCTTGCCGCGCCCGAGCGCGCGCAGCTGGTGCGCGCCTTCAACGACTATCTAAATGGCGCCCAGGTGGGCGGGGTCGTTCCGACCTGGCAATTGCTGCGCACCGCGACGTCTTGGCAAAGTTGCGGGGCTCAGCCCTTCGAAATTCCACCGACCGAGGAATGGCCGCACATCATCAACACGCTGCGCTACATCCGCGATTACGTAATCCCGGCGCTCGGGCCGGTGGAGCCGGTCTCGGCCTATCGCAATCCTTCGCTCAACGTCTGCGCGGGCGGCGCACCGGAGAGCGCGCACAAGCTCTATTCCGCAATCGACATGGTGCCTCTACGCCCGGTTGAGAGGGTGACCATGATGCGGACTCTTTGCGGCGATCATAACCGTCATGGCGGAGGATATCAGGCGGGCTTGGGCTTCTACGCATTCATCCGTTTTCACGTGGACAGCACCAAGTATCGTCGTTGGAACATGGATCCTGCGGTGGCAGCGGAATGCCCCCCAATACTACATCCTGAGGACGTCGCTTCGGTTGGCCAGCCAATTCCAGCCGGCACGCCGGCTGCACCCGGTACGGACCCGCTCGCCGCTCAGCCGGCGCCTTCTCCTCCGCCACCGACGCCCGAGCGGGGTCAGCCACATTAGTGGGCCGCGCAGTCTTGTGTTGCCAATGTGCAACACCATATCGACCCCAAGATATAGAGGGGTGAAGAATGGACTTTGAAAAGCTCACCGATCGCGCCCGCGGCTTCGTGCAGGCGGCGCAGACGATCGCTGTTCGCGAGCATCACCAGCGCATCGCGCCGGCGCATCTGCTGAAGGCGCTGCTCGACGACGAGCAAGGAATGGCGGCGGGCCTGATCCAGGCCGCGGGCGGCGATGCCAAGGCAGCGCAGCGCGAGGCCGATGCGCTGGTCGCCAAGATCCCGTCGGTGACGGGGAGCGGGGCGACCTCGGCTCCGGGCATCGATGGCGACACGATCCGGATCCTCGACCAGGCCGAGCAGGTCGCGAAAAAAGCGGGCGACAGTTACGTCACGGTCGAGCGCATCCTGCTGGCGATGGCGCTGGCCAAGGGCACCGATGTCGGCGATGCGCTGGCGCGGGCGGGGCTGACACCGCAGAACCTCAATAGTGCGATCGAGCAACTGCGCGGCGGCCGGACGGCGGACACGCAGGGCGCGGAAGACCGCTACGATGCGCTGAAGAAATATGCGCGCGACCTGACCGAGGCAGCGCGCGCGGGCAAGCTTGATCCGGTCATCGGCCGCGACGAGGAAATTCGCCGCACGGTGCAGGTGCTGGCGCGGCGGACGAAGAACAATCCGGTGCTGATCGGGGAGCCGGGCGTCGGCAAGACGGCCATCGCCGAAGGCCTTGCGCTGCGCATCGCCAACGGCGACGTGCCCGACGGCATCAAGGACAAGCGCCTGCTGTCGCTCGACATGGGCGCGCTGATCGCCGGCGCGAAATATCGCGGCGAGTTCGAGGAACGGCTGAAGGGCGTCCTCGACGAGGTGCGCCAGGCCGAGGGTGACATCATCCTGTTCATCGACGAGATGCACACGCTGGTCGGTGCCGGGAAGGCCGAAGGCGCGATGGACGCGGGTAATCTGCTGAAGCCGGCGCTGGCGCGCGGCGAGCTGCACTGCATCGGCGCGACCACGCTCGACGAATATCGCAAATATATCGAGAAGGATGCGGCGCTGGAGCGGCGCTTCCAGCCGGTATTCGTGGGCGAGCCGACGGTGCCCGACACCATTTCGATCCTACGCGGGCTCAAGGAAAAGTATGAGCTGCACCATGGCGTGCGGATCACCGACGCGGCGATCGTCGCCGCGGCGACGCTTGGCAACCGCTATATCACCGACCGCTTCCTGCCCGATAAGGCGATCGACCTGATGGACGAGGCTGCGAGCCGCATCCGCATGGAGGTCGAGAGCAAGCCGGAGGAGATCGAGAATCTCGACCGGCGCATCATCCAGCTCAAGATCGAGCGCGAGGCGCTGAAGAAGGAGCAGGACCGCGCGTCGCAAGATCGCCTTGCGAAGCTCGAAAGCGAGCTTGCCAACCTTGAGCAGCAGTCGGCCGAACTAACCGCGCGCTGGCAGGCAGAGAAGGAAAAGATCGCGGGCGAGGCCAAGATCAAGGAGCAGCTCGACTCCGCGCGGCTGGAGCTGGAGCAGGCGCAGCGCAGCGGCGATCTCGCGAAGGCCGGCGAGCTGCAATACGGCCGCATCCCGCAGTTGGAGAAGCAGCTGGCCGATGCGCAGGTCGCGTCCAAGGGCGCGATGTTGCGCGAGGAAGTGACCGATCAGGACATCGCTGGAGTCGTCAGCCGCTGGACCGGCATTCCGGTCGAGCGGATGATGGAGGGCGAGCGCGACAAGCTGTTGCAGATGGAAAGCCTGATCGGCGCGCGCGTCATCGGTCAGGAAGATGCCGTAAAGGCGGTATCGGCAGCCGTGCGTCGTGCCCGCGCGGGCCTGCAAGACCCCAATCGCCCGCTCGGCTCATTCCTGTTCCTCGGACCCACAGGCGTCGGGAAGACCGAACTGACCAAGGCGCTCGCCGAATTCCTGTTCGACGACGCCACAGCGATGGTCCGCATCGACATGAGCGAGTTCATGGAGAAGCACGCGGTCGCGCGGTTGATCGGCGCGCCGCCGGGCTACGTCGGCTACGAGGAAGGCGGCGTGCTGACCGAAGCCGTGCGGCGCCGGCCCTATCAGGTCGTGCTGTTCGACGAGGTCGAGAAGGCGCATGGCGACGTCTTCAACGTGTTGCTGCAGGTGCTCGACGATGGGCGGCTGACGGACGGCCAGGGCCGCACAGTCGACTTCACCAACACGATCATCATCCTGACCTCGAACCTCGGCTCGCAATATCTGGCGCAGCTGGGCGAGGACGAGCCGGTCGAGAAGGCCGAGCCGCAGGTGATGGAAGTCGTGCGCAGCCATTTCCGGCCCGAGTTCCTGAACCGGCTGGACGAGATCATCCTGTTCCACCGGCTGAGCGCCGGGCACATGGGACCCATCGTCGACATCCAGGTCGCAAGGCTCGGAAAGCTGCTGGAAGACCGGAAGATCCGGCTCGACCTCACGGATGCTGCACGGGCCTGGTTGGGCCGCGTCGGCTATGATCCCGTGTATGGCGCTCGCCCGCTGAAACGCGCCGTGCAGAAGTATCTGCAAGATCCCTTGGCCGACAAAATCCTTGCCGGCGAAATCTCGGACGGATCAACAGTCCACGTCGATGAAGGCGATGGGCAACTGGTGCTCACGCCCGCAGGCGAGGAGCGAGTTGCGGCCTAGTTGCGGGTGCCCTGGCGGCTCGGCAGTTCGATCGAGCGACGGGCAACTTCCTTCGCTTCGGCCTGAGCCTCTGCCTGCGTGCGGCAAACGCGCTTCGGCATGATCGACCCGGACACGGTTTCCGAGGTGCAGACCTTCTTTTCCTTGACCGGCGCGGCGGGCTGAACCGTCGGCGTTTGCGTCGGGGCCACCTGCGCCGTCGGCGCGGTCGCGGCGGCGAAGGAAGCGAGAGCGGCGGCTACGAACATCAGGAACTCCTTGAAAAGTCCGTCGAACGTTCGTCGCACCCTTAACATTGGTCAAGGTGTAGGGACCGCCGTTCGTCGAAAAAGAAAGGGCGGCGCAAGCGCCGCCCTTCCCCCTGTCGATTCACGCCGTGGCTTAGAGGCCACGCTCCGGAGCCGGAGCCGGCGGCGGCGGCGGCGGCGGCGGAGCCGGGCACGCTGCAGTCGCCAGGATCACCGAACCGTCGGCGCAGGTCTGCGTCGCCGGAGCTTCCGGCGGCGGCGGCGGCGGAGCCGGCGGAGCGACATATTCCGCAACCTTCTTCGCCGGGTCCAGATCGACGCGAGCGCCGATGCGGAAGTAGCGACCGATGAACAGACGATCCGACCAGGCCGGGTTGAACTGGTAGATCGAGTAACCGGCGTTCACGTCGAGCGGCGGCTTCTTGTTGGTGAGGTTCAGAACGTCACCGTAGAGGGTCAGGAAGCTCGTCGGCTTGAATTCCGCGTGAGCATCCAACCACCAGGACGCCTTGACGTGGCATTGAACCGGATCACCGTTGTCATAGGTGACGAGCTGACCCGAGTTCGCCGAGGCCTGGCAGTCCTTGTAGAAGCCTCCCGAGTCCGTCGCCGTCGGCGAGTAACCCGAGCTATAGTTCGCCGTCAGCGTGAAGTTGGCGCGTTCACCGAAGTTCACGGTGTTCTGCCAAATCGCACGCAGCTTCGGCGCACCCGAGCAGGACGTCCAGCCGCACGGGCCGAGCGTTCCGTCGTAACGCTCGATTCCGCCGCTGTCGTACTGCTTCTGCAGCTTCAGCAGGTAAGAAACGTTGGCCTGGCTGCGCAGCGAGATCCCGCTGTTGATCGGGAAGCGAACGTCAGCCGAGAAGTCGATACCCTTGCCCATGAACGAGTCGACGTTCTGGAACGGCGACTGGATGAAGCCGAGCAGCGGCAACGCATTCGGGTTCTGCGGATCGGGAGTACCCGGCAGCACGATCACACCCGGCGCGTTCACGACGCCGTTGTTCTGATAGTACTGATTGAAGATATCCGCGGTCGCCGAAGGCGGGCTGATGATGCCCTTGATCTTCGTGTGCCAGTAATCCGCCGTGAAGGTGATGTTCCGACGCGGCTGGATAACGGTACCCAGCGTGTAGGACGTCGACTTCTCCGGCTTCAGGTTCGGGTTACCAGCCGAGGTCAGACCATAGCTGTACGTTCCCGAGTAGTAGGCCGGGTTGCTGGCGTGTGCCGCGCAGAACGCAGCATATTGCGGCTGCGTGCAGACGATCGACGCGCTGGTGTAGCCCGTCGCCGGCAGCTGGAACGACTCGTTGAAGTTCGGTGCACGGAAGCCCTTCGACCAGGTGCCGCGAAGCTTGATCTCACGGATCGGGGTGAACTCACCCTCGAACTTCGGCGAGAACGCCTTCTGACCCGTCGAGTAGTGATCGTACGAGCCGGAAGCCTTCACGCGGAGTTGTTCTACGATCGGCGCCGAGACTTCGTACGACAGCGACCAGACGTTGCGCGCGCCCTTCACCCCCACGGCGTTGATGCCGTAGTAACGCGCGTAGGGATCGACGTCGTTCGTCGGGTTGGCGCTCGGGTTGTTAAGCGCTTCGTGACGATACTGCGCACCGACAGCGACGTTCAGCATGCCGCCCGGGAGGCGGAAGATGTCGCGACCGATAGCACCTTGGACCTGCCACAGCTTCGACGTGGCCGTCTTGTTCACCGTCGGGAAGACGGAGTCGATCACAGCCTGGCTGTTCGCCGTCTGATCGACGAAGTTGTACCGGCCGGTACCGATGGCGCTGATCAGGTTCCGCAGGAACGGATAGCCGCTCTGGTGGATGTCGAGATCGACGCGCGATGCGGTGGCACCGATGTTATAGTCGAAGCCGCTGAACGTGCCGCTGGCGCCGACCATCGCACGATAGGTACGCGCGTCGGTACGGGACACCGTCGGGATGTTCGACGTCGCCGTCAACAGACCCGGCTGGCCCGCAGCCGCAAACGGGTTGTTCGGGTTCAGCGTGCCGTTCTGCGCATTACAGCCCGTGAACGTCAGGTCGCCCGAGATGTTACCCGTCGCCGGATTGGTGCCCACGACGCCAACTGCACCCGGGCAGACATAGACCGGGAGGATGACGCGACTGACCGAGACACGACGACCCGCAGGCGTGGTGCTGTCGGTGAAGCTACGCGGCGAACCCGAGTTGAAGGTCTTCGTGTTGTAGTAGTTCAACAGGATGAACGCATCGGTGTCGCCGAAGCGCTTGGTCGCACGCAGCGCGCCACCCTTGCGGGTGATGCCGGCGTTGTACATCTGGAACTGATTAACGCGGTCCTGCTGGCAAACGATGCCGTTGGTCGGCGTGTTTGCAATCCGCTGCGCAGCAGTCAGCGTCACCGGCGTGGTGTTCGCCGTGCAGCCGTTCAGATACTGGTACGGGCCCGCGTTTGCGAGGGTGGTCGGATCGAGCGGACGGACAGCCGCGGCTTCGGTCGCACCGAAGCCGAGGTAAGAACCGTCATACTGGATGCCGTTGCGAACGGCATTGAAGAGACAGCCCTGATCGGCAGTGCCGCAGAGTCGGCTCAGGTCGCCAGTGTTGAACGGATACCCGCGCTGACGCGAGTACAGCGGGTCGTTCTTCTGCCATTCGACGTTGGCGTAGACGTTGTAGCCGTCGTCCGCGAGGCTGCCGAAGCCGGCGGTCAGGCTGCCGCGGTATTCCTTGGCGTCGCCCTTCTGCGAGATACCGAAGGAGCCGTTGGCGTGCAGACCCTGGACTTCCTTCTTGGTGATCACGTTGACCACGCCCGCGATGGCGTCCGAACCGTAGGTCGCCGATGCGCCGTCGAGCAGCGTGTCGATGGTGCCGACAATCGCGTTCGGCATCGAGTTCATGTCGACGATGTTACGCTGCGTGTCGTCCGCCAGCGGATAGACCGCCGAGCGCATGCCGTCGAACAGGACGAGCGTGTACGCGTCGTTGAAGCCGCGCAGCGACGGGGCGCTGGCGCCGGTGGTGAAGCCGAAGGCCGACCAGCTCGGAGGAACCGTACCGGCGTTGTTAGCGGTCAGCGTCTGCACGTATTCCGTGACAGTCGAGATACCGCGCTTCTGAATGTCGTCGGCAGTGACCGAGACGACCGGCGACGCCGTGGCAGCGGCCGGGTTGCGGCTGATCGTGCCGGTGATGACGATTTCCTTGGTGTCGGCCGGAGCAGCCGCGGCAGACGGCGGCGTCGCATCCGTCGTCGTGCTCTGGTTAGCAGCAGCCTGCGCCGCATCCTGCTGCGCGGACGAGTCGTTGCTCGTCGTCGGCGCGATCTGCGCAAACGCCGGCGTCGCGAACAGAGTCGCCAACGCCACCGCCGTCAATGCGCTACCTGCCCGGAGGGCGGTCGCAGCGCGATTTGCCGTAGTCGTCATGTAAAACCTTTCTCCCCGAAGGCCGGATGGCCTTCAAAAATAACTTCGGTCAGGGGACCGCAAGTAGGGTGCCGATAGGACCGCAAATCTTAAAGTGGCAATCCCGCGGAGAGGTCGGCCTCACTTTCGTTAGGCCACTGTGACAATTGGAGCACAGTTAAAAAACAGGTCGCGGATCAGGCGCCTAGTGCTGTTTTTTGCGCGTCGGCCACTTCATAGAGTTGGCAGATCATGACGCGCTCGTCCTCGCTGAGATGCGGGTTCCAGCAATCGAGAATCAGCACGGCGCGATCCTGATCGCTGCGATTCCATGCCTCATGCTCGATTGTGTCGTCGAAGGCGAACGCTTCTCCGTCCCGCCATTCGCGAGTCTCGCCGCCCACGCGAAATGCGCAATCGGGCGGGACGATCAGCGGCAGATGGATGATGGTCCGCGTATTGGTCACGCCGGTATGCGGCGGGATATGCTTGCCCGCCTGAAGGATTGAAAAGAAGACGGTCGGCGCGCGTCCCGGGATGTTCGCCAGGGGAAGCTGCTCGACAAAGGCGGCGGTACGCGGCGCCCGTGCGCAGGCCTCATCGATCCGCTCGCCGTCGCGCCATAAATGCAAGGCGCTCCAGGCCGCGGAATTGTTGAGGTCTGTCCAGAGGTTGTGAGGCGTCCCTGGCGGCATTGTGACATAGGGCGACAGGCCCGGATCGGCGGAGGAAAGCAGCGCTTCCACTTCCGAGCGGATCATGCCGGTTTGCGCCTCGAGCTCGGCTAGCCAGGGAAAGTGCTCACGGTCGAAGAATTCGTCTGCGGGCAGGAACGGATAATGCAGGCCGAAGCACTGATTGGCATAAACCCGGCGGCGGCCGAGCATGATGTCGATAGCCGCATTGGCACGCCGCCGATCCCGCGCGGATGCGCCGGCGAGATCGCCAGCCAGCTGGGCGTGCAGCGCCTCTGACAGTGACTGCGAGCGCTTGGCGACGAATTGCCGCGCATGGTCGAAGACGGCCCGAAGGTCCGGGCCGGCGTTCGGATGTTCCGCGGCAAGCGCCGCGACGCCTGCCCAGCGCGTGGTCGCTTCGCCGAACTCGCCGGAGCGTTCGAGCAATTGCGCGAACCGAATGTTGGTCATCAAGTGACGCTGATCGGTCTCGAGTGCGCCTTCGAGCGCCGCGCGCTCCCCGGCATCGTCCGCGGCCAGGCGGTGAGCCTTGGCCAGGTTGAGCCACAAAGCCGTGGCTCGTGGGTCTGCGCGGGTGGCGGCGCCAAAATGGCGAAGCGCGGCGGGAACGTCGTTCCGGTCCAGCGCCGCCATGCCCAGCATGTTGTGCGCGAGCGGATGATCCGCCTTCACACGCAATGCCGCCTCCGCCTCACGGACCGCTTCAGCGGTCCGTCCTGATTGCTGTGCCTGCGCGGCGCGGGCAAGATGCTGTTCGGCGGTGAGCTGCACAGACACGAAATGAGCGTGTCGCATCGCGTCGGTCAAGCTGGCGCACGGCACGCAGCTTCCCGATCCCGTGTGCCATGTGGCACAGCAGCGCGCATGTCCGTCGAACGCCTGCAGCGCGCACTCAACCTCATTCATGCCAACGACGAAGCCGGCGTTGCAGAGATACGAGAGGTGGCGGCCACGGGCGACCCGCAGGCGCTGTTCCTGTTAGGGCATCTGCACTGGTGCGGCATACTCACTGAGCAAGATCCCCAGCGTGCGCGATCGCTATTCGAAGCCGCGGCATCGCGCGGGCATGGGCAAGCCAATGTGATCATGACCAACCTGCTGGGCAGCGGTATCGCCGGGACGCGCAACTGGGCCGCGGCAATCGAGCGGCTTGCGGTCGAAGCAGCCAAGATTCCCGAGCGCAGAGCCGCGTTCAATGTCCTCAGCGCAATGCAACTCGACGCGGCCGGAGATCCTGTCCGGCCAGCTGAGAGCAACCGGATCTCGGACAGCCCCGACGCTCGGCTGTTCCCCCGGCTACTGACCGCCGAGGAATGCGCCTATCTGATTTCCGCCGCTGGGCAGTTCGAGCAGTCGATGGTCTACGACGGGCAGGGACAACTCGTGCGCGACACCATCCGAACATCCGATGGCGCGACATTTCATTGGGATATCGAAGACCCGGCGATCCACGCGATCAATCGGCGCATCGCTGCCGCCTCCGGCACGCGCTACGATGAAGGCGAGGCGCTGCAGGTCCTGCGCTACACGCCCGGCCAGGAGTACCGTCCGCACTTCGATTGGGTAGACAGCGCCGCCAATCAGCGCATCTGGACCGCGCTCATTTACCTCAACGACGATTATGTGGGGGGCGCGACCTCATTCGTCCGGACTGGCGTTGAGATAAAAGGCCGGACGGGTGACGTGCTGTTGTTCAGCAACGCGCGGCGCGATGGTCATGGCGACGAGCTGGCCGAGCACGCGGGGATGCCCGTGACCAGCGGGACCAAGTATCTCGCCACGCGCTGGATCCGGGAGCGTCGCTGGATCCCATAAAAAAAAGAGGCGGACCCGAAGGCCCGCCTCCCCCTTTGAACTACATAATCAGTCTTAAAACTTGATCCGGGCACCCGCAGCGAACCGGCGACCGAGCGAGTCGTAGGTCGACGGATAGGTGTTGCCGCTGTTGAACGACGACGTGCCGGCGCTGTTACCAACGATCGGCGGATCCTTGTCGAACAGGTTCTGGACCGTGAACGTCAGGTCGAAATGCTCGTTGACGTTAAAGCGGGTCGAGAGGTCGATGTAGTGGAACGCCGGGATCCGGTTATAATTCACGCGCTGACCGTTGAAAGTGCCCGGCGCGTTGAACAGCGGAGACGTGCTCGGCCGCGTGTTGACCGTCCCGTCGAACAGGTAGCGGTTGCAGGTACCCGGCTGAGCGCCGGCGCCTGCCGCAACGCAGTTCACACCCGTGAAACCACGCGCCGCGAAATCGCCGGCCGTACCCTCGTACTTCAGTGGGCTCAGGTAACGCCACAGAACCGACAGGTCGACACGACCGAGCGACAGGGTCGCACGAGTGTTGAACGTCCATTCCGGATTCGGCGAGGCGCAGTTGACGCTGAAGTAGCCGGTGCACTCGCGATTGATCGAGGCAGAAGTTGCCTGGAACTTACCGCTGCGAGTCCAGTTGCCGCCGGTCGCGATCGCGAACTTCGCCGGCGCGTTCATGATCGAGCCCAGCGAGTGACGATAGTCGAGGGTGAAGTCGACGCCGTCGGTCGAGATCTTGCCGAGGTTCGACAGCTGGCGCGGCAGACCGAAGGTGGTTGCCGGGCTGCCCGACAAACCGCCGGTATCCGGGTTACGCCGGATTGAAGTACAAGCCGGGTTGGATGCGGAAGATGCCGTGATGTTGCCGAAGCAGGCGTTGATCACGTCGCCCGCGGTCGGCGCCGCCACCGCGCCCTTGATCTTGATGTTGTAGTAATCGACCGTTGCGGTGAGACCCGGAATGAAGCGCGGACGAATGACCACACCGGCGGTGTAGGTATTCGCGGTTTCCGGCTTCAGGAACGGGTTTCCGCCCGACGTCTGGTTGGCCTGGCCCGAGATCGGCTGCGGGAGGCTACCGATGAGCGCGGCCGGAGCACCCTGCGCGATGCAGACCGCCGTCAAGTTCGCGTTGCCGTTCGTATTGGTTCCGGCGCACGGATCGGCCGTCAGCGCGATCAGGCCGACGGTAACCGGCGAGAACAGCTCGCCGATGTTCGGCGCGCGAACGGCGTGGTTGTACGCACCGCGGAACTTGAGGTCGCGAACCGGCGACCAGCTGCCGGCGACCTTCCAGGTCGTCGTATTGAAGCTGGTATTTGCAGGCGCACCGATCGTGTAGTGCGAACGACGGATACCCGCTTCGAGCTGCAGCTCTTCGAAGAACGGACGATCCGAAACGATCGGGGCGATCACTTCCGCGAACGCGTCGTAGACGTCGAACTTACCGTTGATGTCCGGAGCAGCGCCACCGGCACCACCGAGCTCGCCGGCCGTCTTCGCGAGGCTGTCGGCACGCTGGCTGGCCGTGTACTTGCGATATTCACCGCCGACCGCGAAGCCGACTGGGTTCTTGGCCCAAAGTTGCAGCGGCGTGTCGCCATTGATGGTGGCCCGCGCCTGCGACAGCACGGACTGCACCCGCGTCGTCGATTCTTGGCTGATGAACCCAGCCATGGCCGGCGTGATGCTGCCTTCCGGTCCGAACAGATTCAGCGGAACGCAGCTGTTGCTCGCGTCGATACAGGTCGTCGGCGTGAGAGCCAGCAGCGCCTGCCGGGCACGCGACGTAAGGACGTAGTTCTGGATCGTCTGCGTCTTGTTGCTGATACCGCGCGAACCGAACACGTCGAAGCCGATCTTGTCGGTGATATCGCCGCGGATACCAGCCCGGAAATCGAACATCTGCGTGTTATAGTCGCTGATGCGCGGACCAACTTCCGGCATACGGCGGTTCGCCTGGACAGTGACCGCCCGGTAGGCCGGATTGGTCGGACCGCCAGTAGTGGCGATTGCTGCCGCGCACTCGGCCGCGGTCAACAACTGCGTACCCGAAACGTTCGGATTTGAGTCCGCATTAGCGCACAGGAAGTTACGCTGCGCGGCCGTCAGGAACGGGTTGTTCAGGTTGATCGCGACGTTGGTCGAGAACAAGCCGGATGGAGCGATGATCGTGTCGACCGTGGTGTTGTTGTACATGCCGCGGGCGTAGACAGTCAGGTGATCGCTGATGTCGTAGTGACCGGCGCTGAACAGGTTGTAGCGCTTAAACGGCGTCTGGAAGACGTTGTATGGGTTGAAGTTGTAACCCTGATAGAAGGGCACGAAGCTGGTGCCGGTCGGATCGGCCTGAAACGCGCCGGCCGCGACGTCGATACGCGTCGGGGTGGTTGTCGCCGAGGTTGCACCGTTAAGGTTGCCCGGGTCCGCAGAGCTCAACGCGACGTTCGAATACGGACGATCATGGCCCTGATAGACCGGATCGGATTCCTGGTAGCCGATGCTGATTACCGCGTTACCGCGGCCATCGTCGAAGTTGGCGCCAAGCGTAAGGTCGCCACGCAGATAATTGCCGTCGCCGCGCTGCGTGATCTGGTCGGAAACCGCCAGCTCCATGCCCGAGAAGTCGCTGCGGGTAACGAAGTTGACAACGCCGCTGACAGCGTCGGCGCCGTAGGTCGAGCTTGCACCGCCGGTCAGCACGTCGACGCGATCGACGAGGGCCAGCGGAATGGTGTTCAAATCGACGCGGCCGACGAGGTCGACCGGGACGATGCGCACGCCGTCCAGCAGGACGATGTTGCGGTTCGAACCCAGGCCACGAAGGTTGACGTACGCCGAACCGCCGCTGCCGTTGTTGACGTTCTGGCCGATGCTCGGTGCCGCGCCGGGAATCGTGCGCAGAATTTCTTCGGCGGTATTGGTCTGACGAAGCGAGACTTCGTCATGCCCAAGAACAGTGACCGGCGCGGAGGCAACCAGGTTCGGGTTGCGGATCAACGTACCGGTGATGACGATTTCTTGCGCGCTGGTCGGCTCGGCCGGAGCAGCCGATTCATTGGACTGCGTGCCTGCGGCAGGCAGGGCGTCCGTCGGCGCGGCCGGGGGCGTAGTGCCTTGCGTGTTGGTCGGCGTGACCGGCGCGGGCGGCACGTTCTCGGGAGTCGTTTGGGACTGGGCGAAAGCCGGCGTCGACAGCGCCATGCCGGCGATGACCGTGGTCGCAAGGAGCGACCCCTTGAAAGTGCTCTTGGACATGTATTTCCCCTTCTGAATGCGGTCACGACCGCATACCCCATCACCGGATTCACCGGCGCTGATGTTCAATTCCTAAGTGTAACAATGCCGACGAATCAATCGGACGACGTGGCTGGGCCACAAAACGTGCCTGCTATGTGTCATTTCGGGCACAGGTTGCATTCGCGCTGAACTTGCGCAGTTTTCGCCCTGCGAAGAGGGGGTTCTATCATGCGCAAGCCAAGCCATTGGGTCATCGCGATCGCGTGCGTCGCATCCACCACCAGCGCCCCCGCGGCTGCCAAAGCGAAGGAGAAGGCCGCCCCCTCTCCCCTCGTTACCGCAATCGACCGCTGTCGGCAGATCGGCGACCCAACTCAGCGTCTGGCCTGCTACGATAGTGCGGCGGGGGCTCTGGTTCAGGCTGCAACCACCGGCACCGTGGCCATCGTTGACCAGGGCGAAATTCGCAAAGCACGGCGTTCGCTGTTCGGCTTCACATTGCCGAAGATCCCGTTCTTCTCGGGAGACAGCACGGCAGACGAGGCACAGCGGCGGCTCGATTCAACGATTACGTCCGTGCGGCCGCTGAACAACGGCTACTTCCGGATCGTCATCGCGGAAGACAATGCGGTGTGGGAGACGTCTGACAGCAGCGTCTCGTTTGATCCGCCGCGCGCCGGGCAGAAGATCACGATCCTGCGTGGCCCGCTGGGGAGCTATTTCCTCAGGATCAACGGCCAGATCGGCGTGCGCGGCCGACGCGTCGGTTAGCCTAGGGCTTTGCGCTCGGCCTTCAGGCTGGCGTCGGCGTCGACATAGGCCTCCTGCCGCTCGACGCTCCAATATTTAAGTTCGTGCAGCGGAATTGTGGTGCCCGTTACTGCGCAGACGACATGATCGCCGTCACTGAGCAATCGGAACGTCCCCGCCAGATAATGAACCCGCGCGGCGCGGCCGCCACCATGCATCAGCATGCCTATTCCTCCGCCGGGTCGAACAGCCCGGGCTGGGAAGCGATGTAGGGTTTGCGGCGCTTCGGCTCAACCGCTCGCGCCGGTGCAGCATCTCCAACGGTTGCATCGACCGCGCCATCGCCGAACCGCAGGGTGACTTGCTGCGCTGAGCGTGCCGCAACTGCGCTCGTCAGCGTTGCGCCGTCGCGAGTGGTGACGCGCACGTAACCCTTGGACAACGGCCGCTCGGGATGGACCAGTTCGGCCATCTTCCAGGCAGCCGACAGACGGTCAGACAGCCGCGCGATACGCTGATCGATGAGGTCCCGGCGCAGACGCCCCGCCACCAAATTCAGGTCCGCCCGCGCGCTGCCCGCCCGTGCTGCGAGCGACCGCGGCAGCCGTTCGCCAATCTCATCCAGACGCTGCACCGCCGGCGCGAACATGGTTTGCGGACTTGGCCAGCGGCAGGTGACGAGTTCGAACCGTTCGCGCTGCCGGTCGACGCGCCGGGCCAGGCAATGCTGGGCCCGGTGCTGCAGTTCATTCAGCTGGGCGGCGAGTTCCGCGCGCACCGGCACCGCCAATTCGGCTGCAGCTGTCGGCGTGGGCGCGCGGAGATCGGACGCGAAGTCGATCAGGGTCGTATCGGTTTCGTGGCCAACGGCGGAGATGAGCGGGATCGGGCTTTCCGCCGCCGCCCGAACGACGTCTTCCTCGTTGAAGGCCCACAAGTCCTCGATCGAGCCCCCGCCGCGCGCGACGATCAGCAGATCGGGTTTCGGCGCAAGCGTGGGAAATGCGCGGATAGCCGCCGCGATCTTCGCCGCAGCGCCCTCCCCCTGAACCGGCACCGGCCACAGGATCACGTGCGTCGGACAGCGATCCTCTAGTCGATGCAGAATATCGCGGATCACAGCTCCGGTGGGCGAGCTGATCACGCCGATGACGCGCGGCAGGAACGGCAGTCGCCGCTTGCGCCCCGCCTCGAAGAGCCCTTCCGCGGCAAGCGCCTTACGACGCTTCTCCAGGAGCGCCAGCAGCGCCCCCTCCCCGGCCAACTCCATCCGCTCGACAACGATCTGATATTTCGAGCGCCCAGGATAGGTCGTCAGCTTGCCGGTCGCGATGACCTCGGCGCCGTCTTCCGGCCGGAAAGCCAGCGTCGCGGCGCTGGTCCGCCAGATCACCGCGTCGATGCAGGCGTTCTCGTCCTTGAGCGTGAAGTAGCAGTGGCCCGAGCTGTGCCGCTTGAAACCACTAATCTCCCCACGCACGCGAACCTGGCCGAACGCATTCTCGATGGTCCGCTTGAGTGCGCCGGAAAGCTCGGTGACGCTTAGCGCCGGCGAATTGTCGCCCGGTGCGACGTTCGCTAACAGGCCGGCTCGCGTTTCTTCGGGAAGATTGATGGACATATTGCTCTTGGGGTCGGGTGGTCGCGAGGATGCGCTCGCCTGGCGCCTTAGGCAATCGCCGAGCTGCGGCCAACTCATCGCCGCGCCGGGCAACCCGGGCATCGCGCGGTGGGCCGAATGCGTGGCAATTGATCCCGTCGATCCGGCGGCCGTCGTGAAGTTGGCTAAGGAGCGGGCGATCGACCTTGTCGTGGTCGGCCCTGAAGCGCCGCTGGTCGCCGGCGTTGCCGATGCACTGCGCGCAGAAGGCATCGCGGTATTCGGGCCCAACGCCGCCGCGGCGCATCTGGAAGGGTCGAAGGGCTTCACCAAGGACCTGTGCCGCGCGAACGGCATCCCGACCGCCGACTATTCCCGGGTCGACACGATGCAGTATGCCTTGGCAGCGATCGATGACTTCGGCACGCCGGTGGTGATCAAGGCGGACGGACTCGCTGCCGGGAAGGGCGTGACGGTCGCCATAACCCGGGACGAAGCGGAAGCCGCGATTGCTGCCGCGGGCGACGGGCCGATGGTCGTCGAGGAATTCCTAACCGGCGAGGAGGCCAGCCTGTTCGCCCTCGTCGACGGCGACACCGCGATGTTCCTGGCGTCGGCGCAGGATCACAAGCGCGTGGGGGAAGGCGATACCGGCCCCAACACCGGGGGCATGGGCGCTTATGCCCCCGCTCCAATCCTCACCGAAGAACTTGCCGCCCGCGCAATGGACGAAATCGTGCGGCCGACGGCGCAGGCGATGGTCGAGCAGGGAACGCCGTTCAACGGCGTGCTTTATGCCGGGCTCATGCTGACCGACGAAGGACCGAAACTGATCGAGTATAACGTTCGCTTCGGCGATCCCGAATGCGAGGCGATCATGCCGCTGATCGAGGGCGACTTTGCTGAGCTCCTGATGAGCGTCGCGACGGGGAAACTCAGCGAACCGCCGCGCCTTGCCGACAAGCATTCGATGACGGTCGTCGTCGCCGCGCACGGCTATCCGGGGACGCCCACCAGCGGTGGCGCAATTCGGGAGATCGAAGCCGCGGAGCAGGTTGAAGGCGTTACGGTCTTCCACGCAGGAACTGCGCGCGGCGAATACGGTCTCATTGCCAATGGCGGTCGCGTGCTCGCGGTCACAGCCGTCGCCGACAGCTTCGCAAATGCTCGCGCCCGTGCTTACCGCGCCGTCGATCAAATCGACTTCGCGGACGGATTTCATCGCCGCGATATCGGCTGGCGCGAACTCAAGCGGACGAACGCATGAGCGTGCTGATGCCCTACTTCTGGCCGTGCTTCGCGATCGGCCTCGTCGTCGGTGTCATCATCGGCGTGTTCGCCTTTCACAAATGGCCGACCCGCAAGCGCAACATCGCACTCGGGATCGGCGCGATCGTTGCGATCTGCCTCGCATTGGTCTGGCACGGGCCGCTCGGGGCCGCTGACCGCTTCACTGCGACGGTTGAGAAGACCGCCCGGACCGGGCTCAATTATTACGAGACGCCAAATATCCAGGGGAGGCTGCATCGCCACCCGCTGTCCCGAACCCTCGTCCTGACCGGCAAGCCCGCAACCGACTTCCAACGCACCGAACTGGCGCGATTGTTCAGCATGCTACCCGGGGTGAGCAAGGCCCAGTGGGGCAACGACCCTGGGGGCACGCCGCTCATGGTGGAAGGCGGCGCGATTGCCGTGCTGGGCTTCCTTTTTGGTCTGCTGCTCGCTTATCTGATCGAGCTGCACCGTCGCTACAACGCTCAATGGAATTGGTGAAACTATGGATTTGATCCGGGAATATTGGTGGCTCGCAATCATCGTCGTGGCGATCATCATCGCCATCGTCTTGCTGCGGCCGAAGCAGCGCGTGCAGTTGACCGATAGCTCACCGATCCGTCCGCACATGACTTCCGCCAAGGCTCCGCCCGAAGGTCGTGGCCTAGCCGGCGAAGCAGCCGCGGCCACCAGCGATGTGACCGGGGACATTCTTCGCGCGCCCGTCCATGCGGCCCTGGATGCCGGCGGTAACCCGGCGGACGATTTGTCGCGGATCAAAGGCGTCGGACCCAAGTTCGCCGATGCCCTGCGCAGTGCGGGATTCGTCCGGTTCGAGCAGCTCGCGCAGCTGACCCCGACCGAGATCGAGCGCCTCGACGAGCGGCTTGGCTCATTCCGCGGCCGCATCACGCGTGACCGCGTCGTCGAGCAGGCCGATTATCTCGCCCGCGACGACACGGACGGCTTCGAACAGAAGTTCGGAAAGCTCTAGCCGACGGCTTCGGCTTCGCTCTCGGCCGGCCTCTTGCGCGGCCGTGACGCGATCAGCTTGTCGATCTTGCGGCCGTCCATGTCGATGACTTCGAACGACCAGCCGTCGTGGCGAAACTTCTCGCCGGTCTCAGGCAGGTGCTTGAGCACGGACAAGGCAAAGCCGGCGACAGTCGAATAATCGCGGTCGGTCGGCAGGTTGATGCCGAGACGATCGCTTAGGAGGTCGGCGCTGGCCGCGCCCGAGATCAGCCAGCTGCCGTCCTCCCGCTCGATCAACGGAGATTCCTCGCCCTGCTCCAGGTCGTGCGCAAAGGTCCCCGCCAGCGCGGCGAGGATGCTGCCTGGCGTGACGATACCATCGAGATGACCATATTCGTCATGGACGAGCGCGAGCGGCACGTCGGCCGCGCGAAGCACCGCAAGCGCGTCCATCGCATCCATGAGGTCCGGGATGACGGGCGCCGTCCGGCACAGCCTTTTGAGATCGAGCGGCTCCCCCCGGATGCTGGCGGCTAGCACGTCGCGCGTCTGAATGACCCCCACGATGTTTTCGATCGATCCGTCGGCAACAGGGATTCGGCTGTGCGGGTTGTCGAGCAATTCCTGCCGAATCTCTTCGGGCGTTGCGGCCACGTCGACCCAATCGATCTCGGTGCGCGGAGTCATGACTTCGCGAACGGGCCGGTCGGCTAGGCGCACGATGCCCGAAATCATTGCGCGTTCATCCTCCTCGAGCACGCCGGCCGTCTGCGCCTCCGCCACGACGAGATGCAATTCCTCGGCCGTGACGTGATTTTTCGATTCCTTGTTCATCCGCAGCAGCCGGAAGATCAGGGAGCTGGATCGATCGAGCAGCCAGACGAATGGAGCCGTGAGCTTGGAGAGCCACAGCATCGGCCGCGACACAATGGCGGCGATCGGTTCAGGCGACCGTAGCGCAATCGTCTTCGGCACGATCTCGCCGATCACCAGCGAAACATAGGTCGTCATCACGATGACGATTCCGAACCCGATCGTCCTGGCTGTCTCCGCCGTCACGCCCAGTTGCGCGACGCGCTGAGCCACAGGTTCGCCAAGGCTCGCGCCCGAGAAAGCGCCCGCGAAGATCGAGATCAGCGTGATGCCGGTCTGCACCGTCGACAGAAACCGGCCGGGATCTGACGACAGGTCGAGTGCGCACTGCGCACCGCGGCTACCGCTCTTGGCCATGGCCTTCAGTCGGGCCTCGCGGGAAGAGACGATCGCGAGTTCGCTCATCGCCAGCACGCCGTTCAACACGATCAGCGCGAGGATGAGGAGGACGTCGAGCCAGGGAATGGGGGATAGATGGTCGCTCATGGGCGGCAATCGGCTCTTGCCTTGTCTTGTCGCAGTTCACAAGCGGCGGCACGAGTTACGCTTGCGGAACCATCGCCACGCACGCAGGGTTTGATGGGTGTTAAAAGGGGAGAGGCGCGAATGTTTGCGGTCCGTCACATCAAGGTAGCATTGGTCGGCGTGGGACTTGCCGCCATCGCCGGCTGCCAGTCTGCGGCCCCTCCCCCGCCGATCGTTCCCGCGGCCTTTCGCCCCTTGGGGACAAGTGCGCCTTACCTGCTAGGCGACGTCGTCGGCGGCCAAAAAGCCCGTGCCGCAAAAATGCGCGCGGCAAAGATTAGACCGCTCAGTCCTGCGGAGGCCGGAACGTACATGGCCGAGCTCGATTCGGAATTGCGGCGGCAGACGGCAGGCATGGGACTGGACGTTCTGCAGGTCGGTGGAAGCATCGTCATCCGCATCCCGGCCGGTTTCACCTTCGACACGGGCAGTGCTGCCCTGAACGCATCGACCAACTCCACATTACTGGAAATCGCGCGGACCGTGAAAACGCGCACACGCACCTATGTCGACGTGCTGGCTCACACCGACACTACGGGCAGCCCGCAGACGAACCAGGCATTGTCCGACAAGCGTGCAGCAGCGGTTGCCGCCTATCTCGCCTCTCGTGGCGTTGCCCGCGCGAGGATTGGATCAAAAGGCCTTGGCGAAAGCTCGCCGCTCTATAACCCCGAGGCAGACGAGACCCAGCGCGCGGCCAATCGCCGTATCGAAATCCGGCTGGTCCCCTACCGCTAGCGCCGGCTGGCGAAAAACGCGCGGAGTTGTTCCGCGGCTTCGGCTTCGCCAATTCCACCGATGACGTCCGGCCGGTGGTGGCAGGTGGGCTGCGTGAAGATACGCGGTCCATGCACGACGCCGCCGCCTTTCGGGTCTTCGGCCGCAAACCGAAGGGCCTTGAACCGCGCGATGCCGATCGCCGCGGCGCACATGGCGCACGGCTCCAGCGTGACCCACAAGACACATTCATCGAGGCGCGACGTCCCCAGGCTTTCGGCGGCCCGGCGAATGGCAACCATCTCCGCATGCGCGGTCGGATCTGAAGTGCCGCGCATGGCGTTGCGGCTCTCCGCAACGATGCGGTCGCCCAATGTCACGACCGCTCCGACTGGGACCTCGCCATCCATGGACGCCGCGGCAGCAAGGTCCAGCGCACGGCGCATCGGAGGAGGAAGAGGAAATCCGGACATTGCGCCCGCCGCTAGCGAAGGCGCTTGGCGAAGTCAGCCTATTGGGCGTTTCCCGTTGCGGGCGCAGCCTGGTTCTGCACTGGCTTCTGGACTTCGAGGCCGGGGACTTTGACGGTCGTTTCCTTGGTTCCGACCTTCACCGATCCGGTCTCCACGTCGAACGCAGGCGCCTGCCCCCCCTTGGCGACAACGCCGTTGTGCGTAGCCGAAATTGCGGGTGCCTGTGCCGGCCGGGTTTGACTGATATTCAGGAAGCCGCTGGCGATTGCGCCAATGACAATCAGAACCGCAACAATCAGGATTAGGATGATGGTCCGCATTTTTGAGTCAGTCCCCTGGAATATAACGACGCCGACACGGTCTTTGGACCATGGGGCTCCTAACGCTGTTAAGGCCCTGCGGTTTCGCGGCATCCGGCGGTGGGACAACATTGACGGCCACGGCTTGAGCCGCTAACGGGCGGCGCTCTTCGGGTCCATTGATGGGCTCGCACACAAAATCAGGATTGAGACCATGTCGCGGGTTTGCGAGCTGACCGGCAAGGGCCGGCAGGTGGGTAACAACGTTTCCCACGCCAACAACAAGACGAAGCGGACGTTTCTGCCGAACCTGCAGAACGTGACCCTTCTTTCGGACTCGCTGGGCACCAGCGTTAAGCTGCGCGTGTCGACCCACGGCCTTCGCTCGGTGGAGCATGTCGGCGGCCTCGACAATTGGCTGCTCAAGACCAGCGACGACAAGCTGAGCCCGAAGGTTCGCAAGCTGAAGCGCGAGATTTCCAAGAAGGCGGCTGAGCAGAGAGCCGCTTAAGTCGTCTAACCGACTGACTTTCAACGGAAATTGCTGAACGTAGGCTGCACGTAGCGTTCAGCCTTCATTGGCCGCGAATCGCTCATAAGCCCCGTCATGGACGGGGTTTATCCCCTTTTCCCCGTCATGCCTGGAGACAGGCGTTTTCCCTCGCGTCGCGTAACGAGGGGGCCCCAGCGCGCGTAGTTGTGCTGGGGCCATTTTTTATGGGCGCGGCGCCGGCTGAACTTGGAGGGTTCCGGCCGGTAACGGACCCAAAAGGTCGCGCGCCGAGGTCCCGTAATCGAGCCAGTTTTTCCATGCGGAATTCGCCACAACAGCAACTTGTCGGCTGTGGTAGGGCGCAACGTCCGGTCCCGGCTCCGTCGTCAGCATCGTGAATGCCTCGCCGACCTCCGCGGTGGAGCGAAACAGGCCGGCGATTCCCACGATGGGCTCTAACGGGTTGGTGAAGAGCCAGCGGTCCTTCCGCTTCTGCTTAGGATCGTCCGACTTCGTAAACTCGTAGAAGCCGTCGGTCAGGATCAAGCAGCGTCCACTGCCGAACTCGCGTCCGTCTGACCGATAGTTATAGACTGGCTTGCCGCCAGGACCCGGCCAGCTCCAGCGCCGGACGACCAGCTGAAAAACACCGTCGCTCATTCGAACGATTGGGGCGGAATCGGTGATTGCTACATCGCGCGGCTGCAGGTTCGGCAGGCCTTCGGGAAAACTTATCGGGACGCCGATCTCGCGGAACAGCTGCGCGATCTCATCGATCGACTTGGTCTGCGTGTAGAGATTGCACATGCCGGCTTAATTGCTTTCAAACAGGCTCGCGAGTTGCTCGACCATGGCGCCGGCAAGTTGGTCGGCATCCATGATCGTCACGGCGCGACTGTAATAACGCGTCACGTCGTGACCGATGCCGATGGCAATCAGCTCCACCGTCGAGCGCTTCTCGATCCAGTCGATGACCTGCCGCAGGTGCCGCTCGAGATAGCTGCCGCCGTTTGCCGATGCGGTTGAATCGTCGACCGGCGCGCCGTCCGAAATAACCATCAGGATCCGCCGCTCTTCCGGCCGCGCAATGAGGCGGTTGTGCGCCCAGAGCAGCGCCTCGCCATCGATGTTCTCCTTCAGCAGACCCTCGCGCATCATCAGGCCGAGGTTGCGGCGGCTGTGGCGATACGGCTCGTCCGCGCGCTTGTAGACGATGTGGCGAAGGTCATTGAGACGCCCGGGGCTTGGTGGCCGCCCTGCCGACAGCCAGGCTTCGCGGCTCTGTCCGCCTTTCCAGCCGCGCGTCGTGAACCCAAGGACTTCGGTCGCGACACCGCAGCGTTCCAGCGTTCGCGCGAGGATATCGGCGCAGATCGCCGCGATGGCGATCGGCCGGCCGCGCATGGACCCGCTGTTGTCGATCAGCAGCGAGACGACCGTATCCTTGAACTCGGTATCGCGCTCGACCTTGTAGCTGAGCGAATGCCCCGGACTGATGACCACGCGGGCGAGTCGCGCGGCGTCGAGCAGGCCCTCTTCCTGATCGAAGTCCCAGCTGCGCGCCTGCTGCGCCATCAACCGCCGCTGCAGGCGGTTGGCAAGACGCGTGACCACGTTCTGCAACCCCGCCATCTGCTGATCGAGAAAGGCGCGCAGACGGCCGAGCTCGTCGTCGTCGCACAGGTCATGCGCCTCCACGATCTCGTCGAACTTTGTCGTGAAAGCTTTGTAGTCGGTCTCCGGCGAGGGGTCCCAGTTGCGGCGGCTCGGGGCTGCGAACACACTCTCGCTTAACTCGTCGCCAGCCGAGGATTCGTCCTCGCCCGCTTCCATTTCCTCGCTGGAATCGCCGTCCGCGTTTTCGTCCTCGACTTCTTCGCCGCGCATCTCGGCATCACCGCCGCCCGGCGTTCCATCGTCACCTTCTTCGGGCTTGTCGTCGCTGCCGCCTTCCTCGCCCTCCGCCTCGTCACCGGCATTTTCCGGTTCGTCTTCCGTCGGCTCCTCCGCCGCGGCGAGGTTTAGATCCTCAAGCAGCCTCCGTGACAGGCTGGCGAAGGCGGCTTGATCGTCGAGCGTCAGCGCGAGCGCATCGAGCTCGGCAGCGGCACGCTCCTCGATCCACGGGGCGACGAGATCGAGCCCTGCCCTCGCTGCGCGTGGCGGCTCAGCGCCCGTCAATCGCTCGCGGGCGAGAAGCCCAACCGCCGTAGAGAGCGGAACTTCCTCGGCGTTGCGGGCGCGAACGATGGCGTCGGCTCTTACCCGTGCTTCAGTCAGCCGCGCGAGGTTATCTCGAACGCCGGCCATCGCGCGCGCACCCAGCGCCTCGACGCGCGCCGTTTCGAGCGCATCGAACACTGCGCGTGACTCGATATCGGCCGGCGCAAGGCGGGAATGGAGCGCCGCGTCATGGAAGCGAAGTCGCAGGGCCACTGCGTCCGCTGCGCCGCGCGCCTCGGCGACCAGTTTAGGTTCGAGAGCCGCTCCTGGCGAAGGCACCCGCGCCACCTTGCCGGACCCAGCGCCGAAGTCGTTCGCGTAGACGACGTCGACATCGCCGTCCCTGGCGATCGCCCGGGACGCGCCAGCAAGTGCTCGCCGGAAAAGGTCGAGACGTTCAGCCATTAAGGGGGGGATAAAATGAGGGTCTCACGAAGAACGCCCCTACGCGAAAAACGATGGTCAGTGCGAGCGGCCGAATCGGCGCGAACGGCCACTGATGGATGGCGACCGATCAATATGACCGACCTGTCCGAAATCCGGGCCACTCATTGCCCCAGGATGCGGACCCGAGTGCGGGACAGACCGCCGCAAGAAAAAGATGAACGAATGTTAACTATCGTTGACTCCGCATCGCGGATTTTGCAGCCTCGGCAATTCGGACGGCGGCCAGAGTGTGGCTATTTTTCCGAGCAACGACAGCGGCTTGCGCGTCATAGAGGGGTTGAATTCATGGGTATCAAAGCGACTACCGTCTCTGAACAACGTGAAATGATTGTTGAAGCGTCAGCTCCTCATGACACCGCAATTGGGATCACGGCCAATTCGTTGAATCCGTTTCTGCTCGAAGATTACGCCGGAGTCGCGACGTGGGCAGGCAAGCCGATCTATAATCAGGCGCAGGTCCGGAATCAGATCGACAGCGGGACGATCCTCAATTCGAAGAACGGCGTCGTCACCTTCTCGTTCTCGAAGCAGCCGACTGGTCTTTACAACAGTCCCAAGGAAGGCTTCCCCGAGCCGGCGGGCTTCTCTCAATTCTCCGCAGCGGAACAGGCAACCGCACGGGAAGCGATCAAGCTCTGGGACGATTTGATTCCACTCAAGTTTGTCGAGAAAAATGGCCAAGGCGCCGATATCCTTTTTGCCAATACAACGACAGGGCCCGCGCAGGCATGGGCTTATTATCCCGGAGAACAGAAATACAAACACGTCAGCAGCGACGTTTGGACCGCGGATCCTGAGGTCAATTGGACAAACGGCTGGCTTGGCTATGGAGACTATGGCCGGACGACCCTGGTCCATGAATTGGGACACACACTCGGCCTGAGCCATCCGGGCGATTACAATTTTGGCGATGACACTGACGGTGACGGGCAACCTGACCCGATCACTTATGAAGGGGACGCCTTTTACGCTCAGGACACGATGCAATATTCGATCATGTCCTATTTCAGTCAGCAGAAGAGTGGCGCTCAAGCCATCAACGTCTCTGTTGGCCTCCTGGCTTATGCCCAGACGCCGCTCCTGCATGACATCATGACCATTCAGGCAAAGTATGGCGCCGACATGACCACCCGCGTCGGCAACACCAACTACTTTTCCAATTCGAATGCGGGCAATCCGGTCTACGACCTCGCCAAAAACCCATTCCCCTTCCTGTCAGTGTACGACGCGGGCGGCGAGGACACATTCGACTTCTCGAGCGCGAATAGCGGCGTGTTCATCGACCTTCGTCCGGGCGCGTTCAGCTCTGCGACGCTCGGGTATCAAACGATGGACCAGGCCAACCAGGCGATCGCGGCGTTCAACGCCGTGTCTGACGAGGCCCAAGGCGATCTAAGTCCCTGGAACCACACACCGGGCAGCGCCGACAATTACGAAGACTGGATAGCGTTCGTGCAGGCGATCGGTGCCAGCCGAGTCCGCGCCGACACCGGAGTCTCCGGCATCACCGCGACTTCCCACCGAAATATTTCGATCGCCTACAATACGATCATCGAGAATGCGAATGGTGGGTCGGCGCGCGACTATCTGTTCGGCAACGACGTCGCCAACAAGCTAAACGGCAACGGCGGCGACGACGTGCTCGATGGTTCGAAGGGAAATGACATCTACACCGGCGGTGCTGGGAATGATGAATTCCGAATCAGTCAGATCGGCTACACCGACAGGATCACTGACTTCGCGGCGGGCGACAGAATCCGTGTGAGCGAAATCGACGCCAACGCAACCAACGCGGCCGGCACTAACGACGCCTTCTCCTTTATCGGCAATGCAGCGTTCGGCCACGTCGCGGGACAACTCCGCTACGATGGAAACGTCGTGCAGGGTGACGTCAACGGCGATGGGGTCGCGGATTTCTCGATCGTGATCCAGAATCACGCAATCCTCGGCGCGAGCGACTTCTTCCTATAGAATAGAGCGAGCTTGAAAGGTCCCGCCGGAGCAATCCGGCGGGGCCCTTTTTTTTATGCCTTGCCGACAACGCTTTCGGGCAGGTCCTCACCGAATACACGCTGATAATATTCGGCGATCAGCGGACGTTCGGACTCGTCGCACTTGTTGAGGAAGCTGACCCGGAACGCGTAGCCGACGTCACCGAAGATGTGGGCGTTCTGGGCCCAGCTGATCACGGTGCGCGGGCTCATGACGGTGGAAATGTCGCCATTGATGAAACCCTGCCGCGACAGATCCGCGACCTTGATCATCTTGTCGACGGTCGCCTTGCCGCCGGGCTCGTCATATTCGCCGGTCTTGGCGAGCACGATTTGCGCTTCGACCGCTGCGGGCAGATAATTGAGCGTCGTGACGATGTTCCAGCGGTCCATCTGACCCTGGTTGATCGCTTGGGTACCGTGATAGAGACCCGTCGTGTCACCGAGGCCTACCGTGTTGGTGGTAGCAAACAGACGAAACCAGGGGTTCGGCCGGATAACGCGATTCTGGTCCAGCAGCGTCAGCTTGCCTTCCGCCTCAAGCACGCGCTGAATGACGAACATCACGTCCGGGCGGCCGGCGTCATATTCGTCGAACACGAGCGCAACCGGATGCTGCAGTGCCCAGGGCAAAAGCCCCTCACGGAACTCAGTTACCTGCTGGCCGTCGCGGAGGACGATTGCGTCGCGTCCGACGAGATCGATGCGGCTGATGTGCGCGTCGAGGTTGATGCGGATGAGCGGCCAATTCAGCCGCGCAGCGATCTGCTCGATGTGCGTCGACTTTCCGGTGCCGTGATAGCCCTGGACCATCACGCGGCGGTTTTTCGAAAAGCCGGCACAGACGGCCATCGTTGTGTCTGGATCGAAGACGTAGGTCGGGTCGAGGTCCGGGACGCGTTCGTCAGCCTCGCTGAAGGCGGGCACTTCCATGTCCGAGTCGACCCCGAACATCTCGCGCACCTTCACGATCTTATCGGGGGCGGCGAGCAGGGTTTCGGCGCGGCTTTCGGGCTGGCTGTTGGGAAGATCGGTCATTGTTCGGGCCTGTAAGCGAAGGCCGCCGGAGCCTCAATCTTTAGACGACGACCTTCGGCGGCAGCGGGAAGAGCGTGATGAAACGTTTTGCCAGCGCCAAGTCTCCTTCGACCTGGATGAGATCCATGGGGGCACCGCCGTGGATCACTGCCGCAACGGCCGTCGGCGGGCCGATAAACGTCACCGCGCAATCGTCGCAATCCCGCCGCTCGACGGTCAGCCCGCCGTTTTGGACCGTCGTCACGTAATTGGCCTCGCCGAGATGAAAGGCCACGCGAACGTTGAAACCTTGCGCGCGCTCCTCCGAAATGAGCGTTTGGAGCGACATGATCAGCGACACATGGCTCATGCTGAGGGTGGGGTCATGCAACGGGCTGCGCGCAGCCCAGCGTCCGAGCGCGGCGATCGTCGGGATCGCCTCCAAGCCCCATTCCGTCGCCTCGTAAACCTGGATCGAGGCTGGCGCGGGCAAGCGGGTCCGACGCACAAGGCCGCGACTTTCCAACTCATTGAGCCGCTGAGTCAGCACGTTCGCACTAATACCCGGAAGGTCACGGCGAAGGCCTGAAAACCGGCGCGGTCCATAAGCCAACTCCCGCAGGACTAGCATGGCCCAACGTTCGCCCAGCAGGTCAAGCGCGTGCGCCAACCCGCAAGCATCCTCGTACCGGCGCTTGTCGTCCCCTTTCCGCAACTTGGTTACTTTTTCTAACTCCATGGTTGCTATTTATAACTTCTCACGCCAAACAACAAGCTGTCGAGTCGCAGGAGGGAAATATGTCGCGCATGATTTTCGTGAACTTGCCGGTACGGGACTTGGAACGATCCAAGGCGTTCTATCGGGCGATCGGCTTTCGCAACGAGCCGAAGTTCAGCAATGAGGCGGCGGCCATGATGGTGCTGTCGGACACCATCTCGGTCATGCTGCTGACTCATCCCTTCTACGCAACGTTCACCCGCAAGCCGATTGCGGACGCGAATAACAGCAGTCAGGTGCTGCTCTGCATTTCCTGCGACAGCCCGGAGGAGGTCGACCAGATCACAGATGCCGCGGGTGCCGCGGGCGGCAAGACCGACGTCTCCCAGGAAGACCAGACCAAGGGCGGACCGATGTATGGCCGCGACTTTGAGGATCCGGACGGTCACCAGTGGGCGCCGATGTGGATGGATCCGGAGTTCGCGGCCAAGGGTGCGCATCCGGTCGAAACGGCGGAGGCCTAAACAGATGACTCCTACGATCACGACGTTTGGATGGGTGCCGGAATTTGCGCGCGGCTTCGTGCGCGACCTCCGGCCCCGCTGGGCACTGGAAGAGATTGGCGAGACCTATGAGGTCGAAACGATCCGCGACGCCAAGACCGACGAATATCGCTGCCGCCAACCGTTCGGCCAGGTTCCCGTCTACCGCGACGAGAATGGCGAGAGCTTTGAATCTGGCGCGATGGTGCTGCGGATCGCGGAGCGCGGCGGCGATCTGCTGCCAGGCGATCCCGAAGCCCGCGCTCAGGCCATCCAATGGGTGATCGCGGCGCTGAATTCCGTCGAACCATTCGTCATGGCCGTGGTCATCAATGACGTGTTCGAGCGCGATCAGCCGTGGTCGAAGCTCCGGCACGACAAGGTCGTCGCCGACCTCGATCGCCGTCTGGGTGATCTAGAGAAGGGGCTTGGCGACGGTCCGTGGCTCGAGGGCAAGCAATTCACCGTCGGCGATCTGATGATGGTCGCCGTCCTGCATGGCACGCCTGACGATATCCTCGGCAAGCATCCGAAGCTCGCCGACTACGTTCGCCGCGGCAAGGACCGGCCCGCCTTTAAAAAGGCCATGGCCGCGCAGCTTGCCACGTTCGAGAAGAGCGCCGTTCCGGCGCAATGAAGGGAGAGCAGCAATGACCTACTTCGAAGGCTTCATCGTGCCCGTGCCGGAAGCGAACAAGGACGCCTATCAGCATCACGCGACGACCTTTGCGCCGCTCGTTCAAGACCTCGGCGTGCGCCGGATGGTCGAGACCTGGGAGAGCAGCATCGAGGATGGCAAGGTCACCGACTTCCGCAAGGCGGTGGCGGCGAGGCCTGATGAGCGGATCGTCTTTTCCTGGTTCGAGTATCCCGACCGGGCGACGCGCGACGCCACCAATGAGAAGATGATGACCGACGAGCGCATGGGCTCGATCGATATGCCGTTCGACGGGAAACGGATGATCATGGGCGGCTTCGAGGCGATCATCGACGAAGGGTCGGGTGGCGGCAGCTACGCCGACGGCTTCGTGGTGCCGGTCACCAAGCGTGACGAATATCAGCAGATGGCCGCGAAAATGGCGAAAGTGTTCCAGCAGCACGGCGCCACCCGCGTGGTCGAAGCCTATGGTGACGATGTGTCGCACGGCGAAGTCACCGACTTCTACCGCGCAGTGAAGGCCGAGGACGGTGAAGGCATCGTCTTCTCGTTCATCGAGTGGCCGGACAAGCAGGCCCGCGACGACGCCTGGGCCAAGATCATGGCGGACGAGAGCATGAAGCCTGAAGGCGAAATGCCGTTCAATATGCAGCGCATGTTCTGGGGCGGCTTTGAGAAGATCCTCGACACGTCTTCTCAGCAAGCAAATCCGCAGGCCGCGACGCCGATCAGCGCTTAAGGCTTTTCCCCCTGAATCAACCGAAAGGAAGTCGACAATGTCTGACGTCCGCACTCAAGATACGTCTGTGCCTCAGGACCAGCCGCGCAACCGGCCGGGCGGTTTTATTTGGTACGAGCTGATGACGACTGACGCCGCGTCCGCGAAGGAATTCTACGACGCAGTGATCGGTTGGAACATCGACGATCACAATACGGTGCCCGGTGGCGGTGATGTCGACTATCGCATGATCAACCGCAGCGACGGCGGCTTCGCCGGCGGGGTGCTGGTGCTGACAAACGACATGATCGCGCGTGGCGCCAAACCCACTTGGATCGGATACCTTCACGTCGACAACGTCGATCAGACGCTGGCCGCAATCGAGGCCGATGGCGGCAAGACGCTGATGCCGGCGCATGACATGGAAGGCGTCGGCCGCATGGCGATGGTGGCCGACCCTTGGGGTGCGCCCCTCTACATCATGACACCGACGCCGCCGGCCGATCAGCCTGACGCCACCAGCGACGTCTTCTCGGTCGACCAGCCGCAGCATGTTCGCTGGAACGACTTGGCGAGCAGCGACCAGGACGGTGCGATCGCGTTTTACACGAAGCATTTCGGCTGGACGCAGCAAGGCGCGATGCCGATGGGCGAGATGGGTGATTACAAATTCATCCAGTTCAACGGCGTCGGTATTGGCGCGATCATGCGCAAGCTTCCGCAGCATCCGGGCGTCGGCTGGACCTTTTACATCGGGGTCGACGACATCGACCGTGCCGTCGCCGCGGTCAAAGATGGCGGCGGAACGCTCGCGAGCGAGCCGATGCAGATTCCGGGCGGTGAATATTCGGTGCACGCAACCGATCCGCAGGGGGTGGTCGTCGGCCTGGTCGGCCCACGCAAATCGGGAGACGCTCAATGACCTCGAAGCTGACGACCGTGCTGTGGTTCGACCATGGCGAGGCACGCAAGGCGGCTGAATTCTACGCGGCCACCTTCCCCGACAGCTCGGTCGGCAAGGCGATGAAGGCGCCGGGCGATTATCCGGATGGCAAGGAAGGCGCCGAGCTGACCGTGGACTTTACCGTTCTCGGCCGCTCGTTCTCCGGCCTGAACGGCGGACCGAACTTCAAGCCGAACGAGTCCGTCAGCTTCATGGTCGTCACCGAAGACCAGGAGGAAACCGATCGCTATTGGAATGCCATCGTCGGCAACGGCGGCGAGGAAAGCGCCTGCGGTTGGTGCAAGGACAGGTGGGGTTTCTCCTGGCAAATCACCCCGCGCATCCTGCTCGACGCGACGACCAGCGCCGACAAGACCGCCGCCAAGCGTGCGTTCGACGCGATGATGACGATGAAAAAGATCGACGTCGCAACGATCGAAGCCGCAATTGCTGAGGTTCCGGCCGATGCGTAAGCTCACCGGCGCCGTCTTCCAGTCGCTCGATGGCATCATGCAGGCGCCGGGCGGACCGGACGAAGATACGACGTCAGGATTTCGTTACGGCGGTTGGTCCTTCCACTTCTGGGACGAAGGGCTGGAAAGGGCTTTCGGCCCGGTGATCGACGCCGACTACGACCTGCTGCTCGGCAAGCGGACTTACGACATCTTCTCCAGCTTCTGGCCCAAGCACCAGGAGGATCCCGTCGGCGCGCGGTTTCAGCGAATCAATAAATATGTGCTGACCCATTCGGACGAGCCGCTCGAATGGGATCATAGCGAGAAGCTGTCGGGCGACACTGCGGACGCAGTCCGGAAACTCAAGCAGACCGAAGGACGCGACCTGCTGATCCAGGGCAGCAGCACGATCTACGCGCCGTTGCTGAAGGCGGGGCTGATTGACCGGCTGATCACGATGGTGTTCCCGGTCATCCTTGGCGACGGCAAGTCGATCTTCGACGGGTCGACCGGCGCCGGTGCGCTGAAGCTGGTCAAGCACGTTGTTTCGGACAAGGGCGTCGCCTTTCTCGAGTACGAACCCGCGGGCGACGTGCCGATCGGGTCCTTTGCGGAAGAGGTCGAAAAGGCCGAGGGGCAGTGACCCGACCGACCATCCGCGCGTTCGAAAGTTCGCCAGACCGCGGCCGTGGCCTGGCGCGCGATTTCCCGGTCCGCTGGGCGCTGGAGGAAGTCGGCCAGCCTTACGACGTGCACCTCATTTCCTTCAAGGAAATGAAGGAGCCGGAGCATCGCGCGCTTCAGCCGTTCGGCCAGATCCCGACCTATCAGGAAGACGGGCTGACGTTGTTCGAGTCCGCGGCGATCATCCTGCGCATTGCGGAAACGCACGCGGGACTTCTGCCGGTTGACGCTAACGCGCGATCAAGGGCGATCGCCTGGATGTTCGCTGCGAAAGCGACCGTCGAGCCGGTCATCGTCGAACGCGAAGCCGCCATGCTGATGGAGCGCGACAAAGCATGGTTCGAGGCACGCTTGCCGATCACGGAAGATCGCATTCGCACCCGGCTGACGGACCTGTCGAGCCGCCTCGGCGATGCCGACTGGCTGGAAGGCGAATTCAGCGCGGGCGACCTCCTGATGATCAATGTGCTTCGGCGGCCCGCCGCCACGCCGTTGCTCGATGATCGCCTTGCCGCCTACGTCGCTCGCGGCGAAGCGCGGCCAGCCTTTAGACGCGCGTTCGACGCGCAACATCAGGTCTTCGTCGCCGCCTCCAAGGAAAACGCTCAGTGACATTGCAGCTGTTCGGCCACCTCTTCTCGTCCTACACTTGGAAGGCGCTGATCCCGCTTTATGCGAACGAAATTCCCTTCGAGTTTCGTTCGGTCGGCCCGGACCAGCCGGAGAATGGCGAAACGCTCAAGCGGCACTCGCCTTTCGGTCAGTTTCCGCTGCTCCTCGACGGCGAAACTGCAGTCTTCGAATCGACGCCGATCATCGACTATCTCGACGTGAAATATCCTGGCCCGAACCGCTGGATCCCGAATGGCGATGCCGGGCTCCGGTCGCGGTTTCTCGACCGGTTTTTCGACCTCCACGTGATGACCAATATGAATGCCCCGGTTGCAAATGTGCTGAGACCCGAAGGCTCTCAGGATGCCTATGGCGAAGAGCGCGCTCGCCAGCGTCTTCACATTGCCTATGACTGGCTGGAACAAAACCTCGGCGATGGTCCTTGGGCGGTCGGCGATGCCTTTACGCTCGCGGACTGCTCGGCCGCCCCGTCGCTATTCTATGCCGATTGGGTCGAGAAAATCGGCGAAGCTCGCCCACGATTGAAAGCCTACCGCCAGCGGCTGCTCAGCCATCCTGCGGTATCGCGGTGCGTCGAGGACGCGCGGCAATTCCGTGCCTATTTCCCGCTCGGCGCACCCGACCGCGATTAAGCGAAAGCGGCGGACTTCCGCAGCAGCTGATAGGCCTCGATCACCTCGCCAAGCTTGGCTTCGTGACTGCGGTCACCGCCATTCTTGTCGGGGTGGTAGCGGCGCACCAGCCCGGAGTAGCGCTGCCGCAGCTGATGCCGGTCGGCGTCATCACCCAGCCCCAGCACGGATAGCGCGCGCCGCTCGGCTTTAGTGAAGCGCGACGGTGCTTCCGGCTGCCGCCCGCGCCTGAACCTGCCGGAGATCGCCTCCAGCGGATCGGAAAAATCGCCCCAGGCTGGCGGCGGATCGGCGCCATTATGCGCGAAGGCGCGGCTCGGTCGCTCCCAGCCACCGAGCGGACCCTGCGCATCCTGGATCTCGTCCGGGCTCATGCCCTCGAACCAATTGTATTTCGCATTGTGTTCGCGGACGTGATCCAGGCACAGGAAGCGCCACGAACCAGGACCGTCGAAGTTAGCCGGCTGCAGCGGCGCCTTGAACTCGCCGGGCGCGTCGCATCCCGGCGCCGCGCACTTGGCGCGCGCACCTTCGATCCGTCCATGCATTCGAGCGTGCTTCAAACGACTTCGTCTTTCCATTCGAGCGTGAGTTGTTCGCCTGCCGGCGCCGCAGGCCAACGTTCCGCGAGCGACCGAAGTTCACCGCGAATCCGCGCAATCGCCTCGTCACTGACCGCCGGCGTCGGAACGAACGATGACGCGCAACCGGCATCGATCGTGGCACGCAATGTCGCCAGGTCCGTCTGACCCTGACTCCACAGGTCCGCTTCGAAGCATTCAACGATTCGCTCCGCCTGCAGGATCGGTACGATGGCGGCGTCCGGCACGCTTGCGCGCTTGGCACTCGCGTGGCCCGCGGCCTTGGCGATCCCTGCGATTTCCTCAGGGTGCCGGCCCGCGGCGACCATTCCCCAAAACCCCTGGCCGATGCCCAGTTCGCGTTCGACGAAGTAATGCACTGCGTCGTGCGGAACCGGCCCCTTGTGCGGGAATGTCGTGCTGACGCAGTCGTTCGCCGATCGATCGATGTCGATCCGGTCGCTCCGTTCGCCTTTGGTGATGGTGATTTGCATGCCTGTTCTGATCCAGCCGACTTATATAGGTGCGATGACCATGACCGCCACGGGCCCAATCGCGACTGAAATGCTCGCACGCCTCAACTCGGCGCTTTCACCGACCCGCATCAAACTTGCCGACGACAGCGAGCAACACCGCGGACATGGCGGCTACAATCCGGCCGGCGAGAGTCATTTCAGCCTCCAGATCGAAAGCCCAGCCTTCGCCGGCAAGAACCGCGTGCAACGCCAACGGCTTGTTTACGCCGCGCTCGGCGACCTGATGCGCGAGCGAGTCCACGCTTTGTCGATCCGTGCAACCGCCCCGGGAGAAGAATGATGGCCACCGTCGAAACCGCGTTCGAGCAGATTATCACGCCAGTCACGCACGACCTCGGCGCGTTCAAGGTCAACCGGTCCCTGCCAGCACGCGAGCGGACGATGGTCGGGCCGTTCATCTTCGTCGACGAGTTCGGACCGGCGCGGTTGCCGGCCGGTCAGGGGATGGACGTGCGGCCGCATCCGCACATCAACCTCGCGACCGTCACCTATCTATTCGACGGCGCGATCGAGCATCGCGACAGCATCGGCTCGCACCAGGTGATCGAGCCGGGCGCGATCAACCTCATGACCGCGGGCACGGGCATCGTCCACTCGGAACGCTCACCGCAGCAGCTGCGGCCGGAGGGGCCCTCTCTTTACGGGATGCAGACCTGGCTAGCACTGCCGGACGGCGGCGAGGAAGCGGCCCCGGCATTCGATCATGTAGCCGCGGATGGCCTGCCGCTGATCGAGGATAGCGGCGCGAGCGCGCGCGTGCTGATGGGCAAGCTATGGGGTGCGGAAGCGGCGACGCCGCAGCATTCGCCTACCATCTACGCCGACATCCAGCTTGGCGCCGGCAGCAGCTTGCCCGTCGATGCAGAGGCGGACGAACGCGCGGTCATGCTCGTCGGCGGTGAGGCCGAACTCGATGGTCAGACGCTGGACCTCTACACATTATACGTCCTGCGGCCGGGCCATCCGGCGCGCTTGTCGAGCGCGGCGGGCGGACGATTGATGCTGATGGGCGGCGGCGCGTTCACGACGCGGCGCTATGTCTTCTGGAACTTCGTGTCCTCGTCGCGCGACCGCATCAATCAGGCAAAGGAAGACTGGAAGGCGCAACGTTTCCCGACGATCCCCGGCGACGACCAGGAATATATTCCGCTGCCCGAGGTGCCGAAGACGGTCAGCTATCCATGACCGACATGGCGCGGATCGATCTCGGAACCGGCGTCACGCTGAACGTGGTACAGGCGGGAGAGTCCGGCGCTCCGGCCGTCATCCTGCTGCACGGTTTTCCTGAATCGCACCGGACGTGGCGCGAGATCGCGCCGCGGTTGCAGGATCAGTTTCACCTGATCATGCCCGACCAGCGCGGATTCGCCGGGTCGGACCTGCCGCAGGGTAAAGGCGAATACAAAACCGACACGCTGATCGACGACATCTTCGCGCTGGCCGACAGGCTGGGTCTCGAGGAGTTCGCACTCGTCGGCCATGACTGGGGCGGCGCGATCGCCTGGGCCGCGGCGTTGCGTGGTGATCCGCGGCTGACGCGCCTCGCAATCGTCAACTCGCCGCATCCGGTAATTTTCCAGAAGAGGCTGATCGAAGACGCCGACCAGCGCGCGGCTTCGCAATATATGAACGCCTTCAAGGTGCCCGGGTTCGAGAAGGTCGTCGAAAAGAAAGGCTTCGACTGGTTCTTCGACACGACCTTCGCGCGACACGTCGACGTCTCGAAGATCAGCCCGCAGGAGCGGCAGCAATATATCGCGGATTGGTCGCAGCCGGGCGCCTTCAACGCGATGCTCAACTGGTATCGCGCCTCGCGGATGCTCGTCCCGCCGCCCGGCGCGACCGTCCCCCTGCCCGACTTCCTGCTGCGTGCCTTCCCCAGCATCAAAATCCCGACGCTGGTCGTCTGGGGCATGCTCGACAAGGCGCTGCTGCCGATCCAACTGGATGGCCTCGACGAGCTGATCGACGATCTCTCGATCGTTCGCCTCCCCGATGTCGGTCACTTCGCACCGTGGGAAGCACCGGACGCCGTGGCGGATGCCATGCGGCCCTTCCTTGCCGGGGAAGCCGCCGCTACTGCCGCTGCAACATGACCCAGACCCGTTCCCGTTCGCGATCGGCCGCGCGCCTCGCCGCCGTGCAGGCGCTCTATCAGCACGACATGGAAGGCACCCCGCTGCCGCGCCTGCTCAAGGAATTCCACGAGCATCGGCTCGGCGCGACGATCGAAGATGCGACCTACCACGACGCCGAACAGGACTTTTTCGACGATCTGGTGAGCGGCGCCGACGCGCGTCGCGAAGAGATCGATGGACTGATTGCCGGTCGCCTAGCCGAAGGGTGGACGCTCGAGCGCCTCGACCGGCCGATGCGCGCGATCCTTCGCGCCGGCGCCTATGAGCTGCTCGGCCGCGCGGACGTACCGGTGGCGTCCGTCATCTCCGAATATGTCGACGTCGCCCACGCCTTCTACGACAAGCGCGAGAGCGGATTCGTGAACGGCCTCCTCGACGCGATCGCCAAGGAAGCCCGCCCGGCGCGGGCCTGAGCGTTGCGCGAGCGCGAGGTCATCGAACGGCTGCGCCGGATCGCGACGGCGCCGGAAGCACGTGGACTGCGCGACGACGTGGCGGTGCTCGATGGACTGGTGATCACCCACGACAGCATTGCCGAGGGCGTGCACTTCCTGCCGCACGATCCCCCTGCCAGCGTCGGCTGGAAGCTGGTTGCGGTGAACCTCTCCGATCTCGCGGGCAAAGGCGCGACGCCGGCCGGCGCGCTCCTCTCGCTAACGATCAGCGGAAGCGGCGAATGGGAGCAGGCCCTGCTCGGGGGCATCGAGGCAGCCTGCGAGAGCTACGACCTGCCACTGCTCGGCGGCGATACGATCGCGTTGCCGCCGGGTGCTCCACGCGTGCTTGGCCTGACGGTATTCGGTCGCGCCGGCGAACGCGTGCCACAACGGTCGGGGGGTCAACCGGGCGATGCGGTCTGGCTCGTCGGCACGGTTGGCGATGCTGCAGTCGGCCTGGAATTGCTGCAGGCCGATCGCAACGCAGACGGCCCGCTCGTCGACATTTTCCGCAGGCCGATCCCGCAGCTTGAAGCTGGTCGGGCGCTCGCGCCATTCGCAAGCGCGATGATGGACGTGTCTGATGGTCTGCTGATCGACGCGCAGCGGATGGCAGAGGCCAGCGGCTCTGAAATCGCCATCGAACTAGACCGCCTCCCGCTCTCCAGCGCCTTCGTCGCCGAGCGTGGCCAGGACCTCAAAGCTCGGCTTTTCGCAGCAACTGGCGGAGACGATTACACGCTCCTCGCAGCCCTTCCCGCGGCCGTGGACCCGGTAACCCTTCCTTTACCAAACCGGACCAGAATCGAACGCATCGGCTCGCTGGTTGCAGGCAAGGCATCCCTTTCCCTCACCTACGCCGGCGAGCCTGTCGAACTGCCGGAAAGGCTGGGTTTTGAGCACCAGGGCACAGACGATCGCGGGCTTCCCGCTCCGCCAATGGCTGATCGGCCTTAGCGGCGTCGCGTCCGGCATGCTGGTCGCGCTCATCCTCCACTAAGCGGCTCTCAGCGGCGCGGTTGCCAGCCGCGAAAACGCCTCTTACACCTTCCTCGCTTTTCGGCGGCGGCCGCCGGTCTTCGGGCCGCGTGGGATGTCGCCACAAACGGGGACATTACAACTCATGAACCTGATCACCATCGCCCTAGTCTGCGGGCTGATTGCCGTGCTCTACGGCATCGTCACCAGCCGCCAGGTGCTCGGCATGTCGGCCGGCAACCAGCGGATGATCGAAGTTTCGGCCGCGATCCAGGAAGGCGCTGCCGCCTACCTTCGTCGCCAGTACACGACCATCGCCATCGTCGGCGTCGTCGTTGCCGTCGTCATCTTCTTCTTCCTCGGCGGCCTCAGCGCTGCCGCGTTCGTGATCGGTGCGGTCCTGTCGGGGGCGACGGGCTTCATCGGCATGAACATTTCTGTCCGCGCCAACGTCCGCACCGCGGAAGCCGCGCGGCAGAGCCTGCAGAGCGGCCTGACCACGGCGTTTCGCGCCGGTGCCATCACCGGCATGCTCGTCGCCGGCCTTGCGCTGCTCGCGATTGCTGGCCTTTTTTACTATCTGATCGGCCCCGGCGGCTACGCGCCGAACGACCGTCCGGTCGTCACCGCGCTGACCGCCCTCGCGCTCGGCGCTTCGCTCGTTTCCATCTTCGCGCGTCTCGGCGGCGGCATCTTCACCAAAGCTGCTGACGTCGGCGCCGACCTCGTCGGCAAGGTCGAGGCCGGCATTCCGGAAGACGATCCACGCAACCCGGCCGTGATCGCCGACAACGTCGGCGACAACGTCGGCGACTGCGCCGGCATGGCCGCCGACTTGTTTGAGACGTACGTCGTCACCGTCGGCATCACCATGGTGTCGGTCGCGCTGGCGCTCGGCGCCTCGCCGCTGCTGCTCCCGCTCATGAGCCTTCCGCTGCTGATTGGCGGCGTCTGCATCATCACCTCGATCGTCGGCACCTATATGGTCCGCCTCGGCGCCAAGGGCTCGATCATGGGCGCCCTGTACAAGGGCTTCTGGACCGCGACCCTGCTCGCCGTTCCGGCCATCTACGGCGCGGCCTACTATGCGCTCGGCGGCGATCTCAATCAGTCGATCTCGACGACGGCGGGCACCAGCTTCGCCGCAATGAACCTCGTCTGGGCGAGCTTCATCGGCCTTGCCGTCACCGCACTCATCGTGTGGATCACTGAGTATTACACCGGCACCAACTACCGCCCGGTGCAGTCGATCGCGCGCTCCAGCCAGACCGGTCACGGCACCAACATCATCCAGGGCCTGGCGATCAGCCTGGAATCGACCGCGCTGCCGACCATCGTCATCATCGCGGGCCTCGTTTCCAGCTATCAGCTGGCGGGTTTCCTCGGCGTCGCGTTTGCGGCCTCGGCGATGCTGGCGCTGGCTGGCATGGTCGTTGCGCTCGACGCCTACGGCCCAGTCACCGACAATGCCGGCGGCATCGCCGAAATGTCGGGCCTGGAAGAAGAAGTCCGGCACAAGACCGACGCCCTCGACGCGGTCGGCAACACGACCAAGGCCGTCACCAAGGGCTATGCCATCGGTTCGGCCGGTCTTGCCGCGCTGGTGCTGTTCGGCGCGTACACCGCCGACCTCAAGGAGTTCGGCGGCGACATCGGCGTGACGACCAACCTCGACACGCTCTTCAGCCTGTCGAACCCGTACGTCATCGTCGGCCTGCTGCTCGGCGCGCTGCTGCCCTACCTGTTCGGCGCGATGGGCATGACCGCCGTCGGCCGGGCCGGCGGTGCGGTGGTCGAGGAAGTCCGCGGTCAGTTCCGTGACAATCCAGGAATTATGGATGGCACGTCGCGTCCCAACTATGCGCGCACGGTCGACCTGGTCACCAAGGCCGCGATCCGGGAGATGATCCTTCCGTCACTGCTGCCGGTGCTGGCCCCGATCGTCGTCTACTTCGCCATCGGCGCGGTTGCCGGCAAGGAGAATGGCCTCGCCGCGGTCGGCGCGCTGCTCCTCGGCGTCATCGTCTCGGGTCTATTCGTCGCCATCTCGATGACGAGTGGCGGCGGTGCCTGGGACAACGCCAAGAAGTATATCGAAGACGGCAATTACGGCGGCAAGGGCTCGGAAGCCCATAAGGCGGCCGTGACTGGCGACACGGTTGGTGATCCCTACAAGGATACCGCCGGCCCGGCCGTGAACCCGATGATCAAGATCACCAACATCGTCGCGCTGCTCCTGCTCGCGGCGCTTGCGGCCCGCGCCGCCGGCTGATCTCGATCCAATCGAACGATGAGCCCCGTCGCGGTCCGCCGCGGCGGGGCTTTTCTTTGCTATCGTCGGCACCCATCTATTGAATATGCCGCATGCGATCCGGGTTCATCAGACTGGCGGGCCAGAAGCCTTGGAATGGGAAGAGATTGAAGTCGGCGATCCCGGACCCTGCCAGATCCGACTCCGCCAGGAAGGTGCCGGGCTAAACTTCATCGACGTCTATCACCGCACCGGCCTGTATCCGCAGGCCATGCCCTTCACGCCCGGCGTTGAGGGCGCCGGTGTCGTCGAAGCGGTGGGTGACGAGGTCAGCAATGTCAGCGTTGGTGACCGCGTGGCCTACGGCGGCCCGATTGGCGGTTATGCGGAAGTGAGGCTGATCGACGCTGAGAAGGTCGTTCGCCTTCCCGACGCGATTTCGACTGAACAAGCTGCGGCGATGATGCTTCAGGGCATGACTGCGCAGATGCTGCTTCGCCAAGTCTACGCCGTGAAAACCGGCGACACGATCCTGATCCATGCGGCGGCTGGCGGCGTCGGCCTGATCGTCTGCCAATGGGCAAAGGCGCTCGGTGCCACGGTCATCGGCACGGTTGGCAGCGACGAGAAAGCCGCACTCGCCCACGCTCACGGCTGCGATCATCCGATCGTCTACACAAGGCAGGATTTCGTTGCCGAGGTCGACCGCATCACCGGCGGCGCGAAGCTGCCGGTCGTTTATGATTCCGTCGGCAAGGACACCTTCCTCAAGTCGCTCGACTGCCTGCGTCCGCGTGGCTTGATGGTCGGCTTCGGCAACGCCTCAGGTGCGCCTGACCCCATGTCGCCCAACGTGCTCTCGCAGAAGGGTTCGCTCTTCATGACGCGACCGACGCTCTACAATTACACATCGACCCGGGACGAGCTGGAGAAAACGGCGAACGACTTGTTCGACGTCGTTGCCAGCGGCAAGGTCAAGATCGAGGTCAAGCAGCGCTTCGCCCTCCGTGATGCCGCCGAGGCGCACCGCGCGCTCGAAGCTCGGCAGACCAGCGGATCGACTGTCCTCACCGTCTGACGACGCCCACCTTCACTTTTGGACAGCGCCCCTGTAAGGCGCTGCGACTTTTCACACCCATTGGAGACTGAACTTTTGGCCAAAGAAGAATTGCTCGAGATGCGCGGCCGCGTCGTGGAGCTTCTCCCGAATGCCATGTTCCGCGTCGAGCTCGAGAACGGCCATGAGGTTCTCGGTCACACGGCGGGGAAGATGCGCAAGAACCGCATCCGCGTACTCACCGGCGACGAAGTGCTCGTCGAGATGACGCCCTACGACCTGACGAAGGGGCGCATCACCTACCGCTTCATGCCCGGCCGCGGAGGCCCGCCCGGCTATAACGGCTAGGCCAGCCCGATGCGGCTGATCCTCGCCTCGGCGAGCCCGCGCCGCCTCGATCTCCTGGCGCGGATCGGCGTCACGCCAAACGCTGTCGCGCCTGCCGACATTGATGAAAGCGTTCCGCGCGGTGAACTGCCGCGTCAGCACGCGCTTCGCCTGGCGCGGGAGAAGGCGGCACTCGTGGCGAAAGCTCACCCGGACGCTTTGGTCCTCGGAGCGGATACCGTCGTCGCAGTGGGCCGCCGAATCTTGCCGAAGGTCGAGGATGAAGCGACGCTGCGCGAGTGCATGAAGTTGCTGTCTGGCCGCCGCCACCGCGTGCTGACCGGGGTCGCATTGGCGGTTCCGGGCCACGGCACCCGCGAGCGACTTGTCGAAACGATGATCGCTATGAAGCGGCTGAGCGATGAGGAAATCGATTATTACACCAGCCACGGCGAATGGCGCGGCAAGGCCGGCGGCTATGCGCTGCAGGGCTATGGCGAAGTTTACGTTCGACACATTGCCGGCAGCTATTCCAACGTCGTCGGATTGCCGCTGGCCGAGACCCGCGTGCTGTTGAAATCGGCGGGATACGATCTTGCCTGAATGGGTAATCGAGCGCGGGATCGGCGAGATCCGCGCGGCGCTGATTGAGAACGGCGAGATCGTCGAAGCCCGTGTGCGCCGCGATCGCATCACGCCGGCTGGGACTGTTGCCGAGGCCAAGCTGGTCGCAATTGCGCCGCGCGTGACTGTCGAAGCAAATGGCGACCGCTTCCTGCTGCCCCGTGGCGCCAGCGGAGTCAGCGAGGGCGGCCGGTTGGTCGTTGAGGTCACCCGCGAAGCTTTGGGCGGCACTGAGGCTTGGAAGCTCGGACTTGCACGGGTGACGGACCAGGAGCCGGGCGTGGCGCCCCCGCTCGCAGAGGGTCGCGAGGGAACGATCGAAGGCTGGGATGACCTTCTGCACGAAGCGCGCGACGGCATCATTGGGTTTGAAGGCGGCGAACTTCGGATCGAGCCCACGGCCGCGATGACCATGATCGATGTCGACGGCTGGCTGATCCCCGACCGGCTCGCTCAAATGGCGGCGTGGGCGGCCGCGCGTGCCATCCGGCGCCTCGACATCGGCGGATCGATTGGCATCGACTTTCCGACGCTGAAGGGAAAAGCCGAGCGGCACGAAGTCGACTCGATTCTCGACGCCTATCTGCCGAAACCGTTCGAGAAGACCGCGATCAATGGGTTCGGCTTCGTGCAGGTCGTTCGCCCGAAAGCCCGCGCTTCGCTCCTCGACCTCGCTCAGGATCGCGCTGCATTCGAAGCACGTGCATTGTTGCGCCGCGCCGGGAATGAACGGCCCGGTTCCAAGCGGCTGGTCGCCAGCCCCGGAGTCGTAAACCGCCTGTCGAAAGAGCCGGATTGGCTCGAGCAACTCGGCCGACAGCTGGGCGGGGCAATCAGCTTGCGCGCCGACCCCGCTCTTCCCATGTCGGGCGGGTATGCCGAGAATGCCTGACCAGACCAAATCCTGCCCCTTGTGCGACAAGCCATCGGTGCCGGAACACGCGCCCTTCTGCAGCCGCGGGTGCAAGGATCGCGACCTGCTCCAGTGGCTCGGCGACGGCTATCGCATTCCCGGCCCGCCGGTCGATCCTCAGAGGGTGGACAGCGGCGAGGACGACGGTTAGGACGCGCCCTCGCCAAGCGGGGCCATCCGGTTCCGATGCGACGCCCCAAAAGGCAGGCCCAGGTAGCTCAGTTGGTAGAGCACGTGACTGAAAATCACGGTGTCGGCGGTTCGATCCCGCCCCTGGGCACCATTTTCGACCTCACCACGCCCGCTTTATTGCTCGACCGATCACGGCTTGCGCGGAATGCTGCGCGCATGGGTGAGCATGTTCGCAAGCTCGGCGTCGACCTTCGGCCGCACGTGAAGACGGCCAAGTCGATCGATGTGCTGCGCGCGCTCGGCAAGGGCTTGCCAATCACGGTGTCGACGCTCGCGGAAGCCCGCTACTTCTTCGAGAACGGCGTTACCGACATCCTCTATGCGGTCGGGATCGCGCCGGGAAAGCTGCCGGAGGTCGCGACCCTGATCCGCGCCGGGTGCAAGCTGCGGGTCATCCTCGATACGGTTGAAGCGGCAGATGCGCTCCGCCGATACTGCGAAGCTGAAGATGTCGCGATCGAGGCTTTGATCGAGATCGACAGCGACGGGCATCGCGCTGGCGTCGATGCCGAGGATCCGCTGCTGATCGAGATCGGGCGTCGGCTGGGGTCGAGCCTCGCGGGTGTGATGACTCATTGCGGCGCTTCGTACGACTGCCGCACCGAGGCGGAATTCGCGGCCATTTCCGAGCAGGAGCGGTCGCGGACGGTTCGCGCTGCGGAGCGGCTTCGCGATGCGGGGCTCGCCTGCCCTATCGTCAGCGTGGGTTCGACTCCGTCAATCCACTACGCCACCAATCTGACCGGCGTCACTGAGGCGCGGGTTGGCGTTTATGTTTTTGGCGACCTCGTGCAGGCTAACCTGGGAACCTGTGCAACTGATGACATTGCCATCGGTGTACTGGCCAGCGTGATCGGCCATAACCGGCCGCACGGGCGGGTGCTGGTCGATGCCGGTTTCCTCGCCATGAGCCGCGACCGTGGGATGACCGGCGGTCCGCACGATTATGGTTATGGTGCCATCTGCGGTCCCGTGACCGGCGCGATCGACGCGGACGTGTGGCTCTCCTCGACCAACCAGGAGCATGGCATCATCACCGCCCGCTCCGGGGAGATCGACTTCGAGCGCTTCCCGATCGGCAGCCGGGTGCGGATCTTGCCCAACCACGCCTGCGCCACCGCTGCGGCCTACGACCGCTATCACGTCGTCGATGGCGGTCCCGAGATCCTTGCCGTCTGGGACCGCGTCAACGGCTGGTAGCTAGAGCTTTTCGGTCAGCTCCGGGACGATCTTGAACAGGTCGCCGACGAGGCCGATGTCCGCCACCTGGAAGATCGGCGCTTCCTCGTCCTTGTTGATGGCGATGATGGTCTTGCTGTCCTTCATGCCGGCGAGGTGCTGGATCGCGCCGGAAATGCCGATTGCGACATAGACTTCCGGCGCGACGATCTTGCCCGTCTGGCCGACCTGATAATCGTTCGGCGCGTAGCCGGCGTCGACCGCGGCGCGCGACGCGCCGACACCCGCGCCGAGCTTGTCGGCAAGCGGATCGATGAGCGCATGAAACTGCTCACTGCTGCCAAGCGCGCGACCGCCGGAGACGATCACCTTGGCGCTGGTCAGTTCAGGGCGCTCGCTTTTCGACTGCTCGGCCGAGACGAACTGGCTTCCGCCCTCGTCGCCGCCTGCATCGACCGCTTCGACCGAGCCCGATCCGCCATCAGCCGCAGCCTTTTCGAAGGCGGTAGTGCGGACGGTTATGACCTTTTTCGCGTCCTTCGACTTCACCGTCGCGATCGCGTTGCCGGCGTAGATCGGGCGCGTGAAGGTATCGCCACCCTCGACCGACAAGATGTCGCTGATCTGCATGACGTCGAGCAGCGCGGCCACACGCGGCGCGATGTTTTTGCCGGTGGTAGTCGACGGCGCCAGGAACGCGTCGTGACTGTCCATCAGCTTCGCCGCAACCGGAGCAACCGCCTCGGCGAGGTTGTGTTCGAGCGCGGCGCTGCTGGCGGTGTAGACCTTGCCGATGCCGGCGATCTTCGCTGCGGCCTGCGCTACGCCATCGACGTTGTTTCCGACGACCAGTGCGTTGACGTCGCCCAGCTTCGCAGCGGCGCTTACCGTCGCAAGTGTCGCATCCTTGACGGCGCTGCCGTCATGTTCGACCAAGACCAGAACGCTCATTTCGCAATCCCCATACCCTTGAGCCGTTCGACCAGTTCATCGACCGATCCGACTTTGATGCCTGCCTGGCGCTTGGCCGGCTCTGTGACCTTCAGCGTTTCCAGCCGCCGCGCGACATCGACGCCGTAATCGCCCGGCGACTTGGTCGCGAGCGGCTTGGACTTGGCCTTCATGATGTTCGGCAGCGACGCATAACGCGGCTCGTTCAGGCGAAGGTCGGTGGTGACGACCGCCGGCAGGTTCAGCTTCACCGTTTCAAGGCCGCCGTCGACCTCGCGGGTGACCGTCGCGCTGTCGCTGAGCTCGACCTTCGACGCGAACGTGCCCTGCGGCCAGCCAAGCAGTGCCGCGAGCATCTGGCCCGTCGCATTGTTATCGTCGTCGATCGCCTGCTTGCCGAGGATGATCAGCTGCGGCTGCTCTTCTTCCGCAATCTTGGCGAGGATCTTGGCGACGGCCAGCGGCTCGACCTCTTCGTCGGTCTGGACGAGGATGGCGCGGTCGGCGCCCATGGCGAGCGCGGTGCGCAGCGTTTCCTGCGCCTTGGCCGGGCCAATCGACACCGCAACGATCTCCGTCGCGCCGCCCTTTTCTTTCAGCCGAATGGCCTCTTCGACGGCGATTTCGTCGAAGGGGTTCATGCTCATCTTGACGTTGGCGAGATCGACACCGGAGCCGTCCATCTTCACGCGCGGCTTCACGTTGTAATCGATGACGCGTTTGACCGCGACGAGAACCTTCATGTTGTGGCTTCCTTGGCTGGAGCTGGAACGCCAGCGGCCTGTGCCAGGTCGCGGACGATGACATTGTGCAGGGCAACGATTTGGGGCCGGTCGAAACGATCGTCGACGACCGTCGTCATCAACGCATCCATGGTACCGGCCATCGGACCTTCAGGTACCTCAAGCGTCGGCGCGATGTGCATCAGCGCAAGCCCGTCGCCGAGCGGCCGAAGTTGCGCCAACGTCATCGACACCCGGCTTCCCTTGTAGATCGTCGAGAAGATACGATTGTGATTGTCCGCGATCGCCTGCCGACCGCGTGCATGCTGGCCCGCGACCGTCACGAAGTCGGCGTCTTCCGCGAACGGTGCGGCGAATGCCTCGCCGTTGCCGGCATTCCAGCCGGCCTGAAGCTCGGCGATCAGCGCCTTTGCCTGGGCTTCACTGATCATCGAGCGCTCAAGCGGCGACCGGAGCCTTCACTTCCGCGACGATCTTGCGCGCAGCGTCGCCAAGGTCGTTGGCGGCGATGATTGGCAGGCCGCTTTGGGCGAGGATGTCCTTGCCCTGCTGCACGTTGGTACCCTCCAGGCGCACCACCAGCGGGACGCTCAGCGAAACTTCACGAGCCGCGGCAACGATGCCGTCGGCGATGATGTCGCAGCGCATGATGCCGCCGAAGATGTTGACCAGAATGCCCTTCACCGCGGGGTCGGACAGGATGATCTTGAACGCGGCAGTGACCTTTTCCTTGTTGGCGCCGCCGCCGACGTCGAGGAAGTTGGCCGGCTCCGCACCTTCCAGCTTGATGATGTCCATCGTCGCCATGGCGAGCCCCGCGCCGTTGACCATGCAGCCGATCGACCCGTCGAGCTTGATGTAGCTGAGGTCGTACTTCGACGCCTCGATCTCCATCGGATCCTCTTCAGTCAGATCGCGCAGCTCGGCCAGATCCTTGTGGCGGAACTCCGCATTGCTGTCGAAGCCGACCTTGGCGTCGAGGACCATGAGCTCGCCCTTGTCGGTGACCGCGAGCGGATTGATCTCGATCTGCGACGCGTCGGTGCCGATGAACGCCTGATAAAGGCCGCTGAGCACCTTTGCGCACTGCTTGGCGAGGTCGCCCTTGAGGCCGAGCGCCGCGGAGACCGAGCGGCCGTGGTGCGGCATCAGGCCGGTCGCCGGATCGATGGTGATTGTGGCAATCTTCTCGGGCGTGTCGTGGGCGACGGTTTCGATGTCCATGCCGCCTTCGGTCGAGGCGACGACCGCGATGCGGCCAGTCTCGCGGTCGACCAGTAGCGCGAGGTAGAATTCCTTGGCGATGTCGACGCCGTCGGTAATGTAGAGGCGCTGGACCTGCTTGCCGGCTGTTCCGGTCTGGATCGTCACCAGCGTCTTGCCGAGCATTTCGGCCGCATTGTCGCGGACTTCATCGATCGAACGGGCGAGACGGACGCCGCCCTTGGCATCGGGGCCAAGCTCCGTGAACTTGCCCTTGCCGCGCCCGCCGGCGTGGATCTGGGCCTTCACGACCCACAGGGGCCCGGGCAGCTGCTGGGCGGCCGTCACGGCTTCATCGACGCTCATCGCGGCATGGCCGGCGGGGACCGGAACGCCGAATTTTGCGAGCAATTCCTTGGCTTGATATTCGTGGATATTCATGGCGCGCCCTTAAGCAGATTGGCGAGTGAGATGCAAAGCAAGGCGACGGGCCGCCAATCTTCCGAATGTTCACAGTGACGGCGTGTTTTTCGAGGCGTCATTCCTCGATGAATCGACGTTCCCGGTTGCGGTCCGTCAGCTAAATCCGGAGACTGGCTGTAGGACAGACGAATCGTTCAGTGGCCGAGCCCGCACGCCCTCCCCGCAAGATCATCCATGTCGACATGGACGCATTTTACGCGTCGGTCGAACAGCGCGACAATCCGGAGTTGCGGGGCAAGCCCGTGGCCGTCGGCGGCGGGCATCGCGGCGTCGTGACTGCGGCGAGTTACGAGGCGCGTCCGTTTGGAGTCCGATCTGCGCTTCCGTCGGTCACGGCAAAACGGCTGTGCCCGGATCTCATCTTCGTGAAGCCGCGCTTCGACGTCTATCGCGAGGTCAGTCGGCAGATCCGCGCCATCTTCGCCGATTACACCGATAAGATCGAGCCGCTGAGCCTGGACGAAGCCTATCTGGACGTCAGTGAGGACCGGCGCGGCCTGGGCAGCGCGCGGGCCATTGCAGAAGACATTCGGCGCCGCATCCGCGAGGAGTGCCAACTGACCGCCTCCGCGGGGGTCAGCTACTGCAAGTTCATCGCCAAGCTGGCCTCCGACCATCGCAAGCCCGATGGCCTGTGCGTTATCACGCCCGAGCGCGGGCCGGAGTTCGTCGCCTCCCTGCCCGTAGCGCGCTTCCATGGCGTCGGTCCGGTGACGGCGAAGAAGATGGAAAGCCTTGGCATCCATACCGGCGCCGATCTGCGCGATTGGAGTCTGCCCGCACTACAGGCCAAATTCGGTAGTTCCGCGGAATGGTATTGGCGCATCTGCCGCGGGATAGACGAACGCGAGGTGCGGTCCGACCGGCCGTACAAGTCGGTCAGCGCCGAGCGAACATTCGATGAGGATTTGCGCGACCCCGAGCAACTTGCCGCCGAGTTGGAACGCATTGCGGGTTATGCCTGGGCACGGATCGCGCGCGCCGAGGTGATCGGGCGCACGGTAACGCTGAAGGTCAAATATGGCGACTTCACGATCATCACGCGGTCGAAAAGCTTCACTGGTCCGGTGCTTGATCAAGCGAGCTTTCTGGCCGCGGGACACGGGCTGCTAGCGGCCCTGCATCCCTTATCGAAAGGTATCAGGCTGCTAGGACTTGGGCTCCATAACTTAACCGAGATCAACAGTCACGAGCCAGCGCAGCTGGGACTCGCAATCTGAGGTCAGTTGTGTTATAAAATCGTCATACGGGGCCACGGCGATTCAGCAGTGGCCTTTGTTTCAAGGGAAGCCACTCAACAGGCAGATGAGCCGCGGCCGGGGGGCCGCATGCGGGGGACGCGCTTTTAGCGCGCCGGCTCTTATTGCCGCATTGGAAAGGTAAGTAATGGCTACAAAGGCGCTTAGCTTCGACGTTGGCGATTATGTTGTTTACCCCAAGCATGGCGTTGGCCGCGTCGTCGAGCTGCAAAGCACCGAAATTGCCGGTACCAGTCTCCAGCTTTACGTCCTGCGTTTCGAAAAGGAGAAGATGACCCTCCGCGTTCCCGTCAACAAGGCGGACTCGGTCGGCATGCGCAAGCTGTCGTCGGACAAGACGATGAAGGACGCGCTCGAAACCCTTAAGGGCAAGCCGAAGGTCAAGCGCACCATGTGGTCGCGCCGCGCGCAGGAATATGAAGCGAAGATCAATTCCGGCGACCTGACGTCGATCGCCGAAGTGACCCGCGATCTGTTCCGCCCGGACGACGCGCCGGAGCAGAGCTATTCGGAACGGCAGATCTTCGAAGCCGCCTCGTCGCGCCTGGCGCGCGAGCTCGGCGCGATGGAGCAGACCGACGAGAAGGCCGCGCTGGCCAAGATTCTTGACATCCTGAACAAGGCTGCCGTGATTCATCACAAGGCGCCGGAAGTCGCGTAACGCGCGCTTCTGATGCTGCGAACAACGAGAGGGCGTCCCGCTGGGGCGCCCTTTTCTTTTGAATACGATTGCAGCGTGGAAAATAGACGCTGGCCGCGACCGCAAAGCGCAATATAGCGAGGGACAATGACGGAGCGGGTATCCACGCTGGTACTGTTTGGCGCGACCGGGGACCTGGCGCGCAGGATGCTGTTGCCCTCGCTCTACGGGCTCGATGCCGACAATCTGCTGCCGCCCGAGCTGCGCATCATCGGTACTGCTCGAACCGCGCTGGATGACGGCGCCTTTCGTGAGCGGGCCGACGAGGCGCTCAAGGAACATCTTCCCGACGGTTTCTACAGTCACGAAGTGGCCGAGCGCTTCCTCGAGCAGCTGCATTATGTGCCGCTGGACATCAACGAGGCGGAGCATTTCGCCGACCTCGCGCGCGCGATCGGCGATCCGTGCCATGGCGTCGCGATTTTCCTGTCGACCGCGCCGTCGCTGTTCAAGCCGACCATCGACGGGCTGGAGGCTGCGGGCCTGGCCTGCCCTACGGTGCGGATGGCGCTGGAAAAGCCGCTGGGCACCGACCTGGAAAGCAGCCGCGAAATCAACGACGCGGTGGCCGCGGCCTTCCCCGAAGAGCGGACGTTCCGGATCGACCATTATCTGGGCAAGGAGACGGTCCAAAACCTGCTGGCGCTGCGCTTCGCCAATCTGATGTTCGAGCCCCTGTGGAACAGCGCGCATATCGATCATGTGCAAATCACCGTCGCGGAGACGGTCGGGCTGGAAGCCCGCGCGGATTATTACGAAAGCTCCGGCGCGCTGCGCGACATGGTGCAAAACCACATGCTGCAGCTGCTGGCGCTGGTTGCGATGGAGCCGCCGAGTGACTTCGACGCAACCGCGGTGCGCGATGAGAAGGTCAAGGTTCTGCGCGCGCTACGGTCGATCACCGGCGCGGACGCCGAGGCGAACAGCGTCATCGGCCAGTATGCGCGCGGCGCGATCGATGGCGAGACAGTGCCCGGCTATGCCGACGAGCTGGGCCGCGAAAGCGCAACCGAGACGTTCGTTGCGTTGAAGGCTCATGTCGACAACTGGCGGTGGAAGGGCGTCCCCTTCTACCTGCGCACCGGCAAGCGCATGCCGGGCCGCAACACGCAGATCTACATCCAGTTCAAGGACGTGCCCTATTCGATCTTCGCGTCACGCGGAGCAACGACGCGGCCGAACAAATTGATCATCGGATTGCAGCCGGAAGAGAGCATCGAGCTGCGCGTGATGGCCAAGATGCCGGGGCTGGACCGGCAAGGCGTCCGGCTACGCGAAGTGCCGCTCGACCTTGGGCTGGCGAATGCGTTTAGCGAATTCCGCCGGCGCATCGCTTACGAGCGGTTGCTGCTCGACCTCATCGAGGGCGACCCGACGTTGTTCGTGCGCCGAGACGAGGTCGAGGCGCAATGGGGTTGGATCGACAAGATTCGCGCGGCCTGGGCGGATAAGGGCATGACGCCGCGGCCTTATGCGGCGGGAACCTGGGGGCCTTCAGCGGCCATTGCGCTGACCGAGCGCGACGGCATCAGCTGGCACGAATAGGACGAGACGAATGCCATTGAATTCGAACGTTGCGGCGGTCACCGACCGGATCATCGAGCGTTCGAAGCCGACGCGCCGCCGTTACCTGGAACTGATGGCCGAGCAGCGCGAACGGGGCATCAACCGCCCGCGCCTCAGCTGCGGCAATTTCGCGCATGGCTTCGCCGCGGCGGGCGAGGACAAGGCGGCGATCAGCCACCTCAGCGGGCCAAACATCGGCATCGTCACCGCGTATAACGACATGCTGTCGGCGCATCAGCCGTACGGCCGCTATCCCGAGCAGATGAAGATCTTCGCCCGCGAGGTCGGCGCCACGGCGCAAGTCGCGGGCGGCGTGCCGGCGATGTGCGACGGGGTGACGCAGGGTCAGCCGGGCATGGACTTGTCGCTGTTCAGCCGCGACGTGATCGCCATGTCGACCGCGGTGGCCCTGAGCCACGGCATGTTCGACGCGGCGGCGCTGCTCGGCATCTGCGACAAGATCGTGCCGGGGCTGCTGATCGGCGCGCTGCGCTTCGGGCATCTACCGATGCTGCTGGTGCCGGGCGGGCCGATGCCGTCGGGCCTGCCGAACAAGGAGAAGCAGCGCATCCGCCAGCTCTATGCCGAGGGCAAGGTCGGCAAGACCGAGCTGCTGGAGGCCGAGAGCCGATCGTACCACGCGCCGGGCACCTGCACCTTCTACGGCACCGCCAACTCAAACCAGATGATGATGGAGCTGATGGGGCTGCACATCCCCAATGCCGCCTTCATCAACCCAGGCACGCCGCTGCGGCAGGCGCTGACTCGGGCGGCGGTGCATCGGTTGGCTAGCCTTGCCAAGGATGGGGCGCGGCCGCTGGGCGAGGTGGTCGACGAGAAGTCGATCGTCAACGCGATGATCGGGCTGGTGGCCACTGGCGGGTCGACCAATCACTTCATTCACCTGCCGGCGATCGCGCGCGCGGCGGGGATCATCGTGGACTGGCAGGATCTGGACGAGCTGTCGGCCGCGGTGCCGCTGATCGCGCGGGTCTATCCCAACGGGTCGAAGGACGTGAACGACTTCCAGGACGCGGGCGGGATGGCGTTCATCACCTACACGCTGAGCCGCGAAGGGCTGCTGCACACCGACACGTTGACCGCCGGCGCCGACGCGATGGACGCGTGGATCGGGCAGCCCGAACTGCACGGCGACGAGCTGGTGTGGAAGCCGACCGAGGAAAGTGCGGACGTCGACATGCTGCGGCCCGTCACCGATCCGTTCCTGGCCGACGGCGGCACGCGGTTGGTGAAAGGAAACCTAGGCCGTGCGGTGTTCAAGACGAGCGCGGTGGACGAGACGCGCTGGCTGATCGAGGCGCCGGCGCGCTGCTTTTCGGACCAGGACCAGGTGCTGCAGGCGTTCAAGGACGGCGAGCTGGACCGCGACGTCGCGGTGGTCGTGCGGTTTCAGGGGCCGCGGTCGAACGGCATGCCCGAGCTGCATAAGCTCGTGCCCGCTTTGGGTGTACTGCAGGACCGCGGGCATCGCGTGGCGCTGATTACCGATGGGCGGATGTCCGGCGCGAGCGGCAAGGTACCCGCAGCAATTCATGTGTCGCCCGAAGCGCTCCCCGACGGGCCGCTGGCGCGGGTGCAGGACGGTGATCTGATCCGGCTCGACGCACGGACGGGGACGCTCGAGGCGGTTGGCGTAGACCTAGCGTCGCGCTCGGCAGCCAACGCGCCGCCGCCGCCTGCCGGAACCGGACGCGAGCTGTTCGCGCTGATGCGGCTGACGGCGAGCGATGCGGAAGCCGGCGCATCGGCAATGCTGGCGGCGATGGAGGCGGAGCAGCCGCACGGCTTCGAGACGGAGCGCACATGAGAGAGATTGCCGTCGCCGATGTCGGGGGAACGCACGCCCGCTTCGCCATCGCGCAGATCGAGGGCGGCCGCGTCGTCTCGCTAGGCGATCAGGTGAAGCTGCAGACTGCCGATCATGGCAGCTTCCAGCTGGCGTGGCAGGAATTCGGGCGCCGTAAGAACATCGACCTGCCGAATGAGCTGGCGCTGTCGTTCGCCGGGCCGGTTGGCGGCGAGGTGCTGAAGCTGACCAACAATCCCTGGGTGATCCGGCCGGCGCTGATGAAGGAGCGGCTGGGCGTCGATCGCTTCACGATCGTCAATGATTTCGGCGCCGTCGGCTTTGCGGTTGCGACGCTACCCGAGGACCAGTTCCTGCACGTGTGTGGGCCTGAGCGCCCCCTGCCCGACCGCGGCGTCATCTCGATCCTTGGGCCGGGCACGGGGCTCGGCGTCGCGGCACTGCTGCGCAAGCCCGACCATTACGAGGTGATCGAGACCGAGGGCGGGCACGTCGACTTTGCGCCGCTCGACAAGCTGGAAGACCAGATCCTCTCGCACATGCGCCGCAACTTCCGGCGCGTGTCGATCGAGCGCCTGATCTCGGGGCGCGGGCTGTGGAACATCTATGACGCGCTGGCGACGATCGAAGGGCGCGGCACGACCTTCCATGACGAGAAGGAATTGTGGACCGCGGCGCTCAACAACCAGGACAGCCTGGCCAATGCGGCGCTGGATCGTTTCTGCCTTACGCTGGGCGCGGTCGCGGGCGATCTGTCGCTGGCGCAGGGCGGGTCGGCGGTGGTGATCGCCGGCGGTCTCGGCTTGCGGCTGGTCGACCATCTGCCGCGGTCGGGTTTCCGCGACCGCTTCATCGCCAAGGGCCGATTCGAGCGGCGGATGGACGATATGCCGGTGAAGCTGATCACCTATCCCGAGCCAGGCCTGTTTGGCGCGGCGGCGGCTTTCGCAAAGGAACATGGATGACCGTCGACGAGGTGATGCGCACCGCGCCGGTGATCCCGGTGCTCGTGCTAGAGCAAGAGATGGACTGGGCGGCGCTGGCCGAGACGTTCGTCGAGGCGGGCCTGCCGGTGCTGGAGATCACGCTGCGGACGCCGCTGGCGCTCGAAGCGATTCGCGCGATGTCCAAGGTCGATGGCGCGATCGCGGGCTCGGGAACTGTGCTCAACGAACGGCAGCTGGACCAGGCGATCGAGGCCGGCAGCCAGTTCATCGTTTCGCCCGGCTTGACCGAGCCGCTTGGCAAGGCTGCGGTTGCTTCGGGGGTCCCGTTCCTGCCGGGTACGGCGAACGCTGGCGACATCATGCGGGGGCTGGACCTTGGGCTGGAGCGATTCAAATTCTTCCCGGCCGAAGCGTCCGGCGGCATTCCCACCCTGAAGGCGTTGGCGGGGCCGTTCGGCAACGTACGCTTCTGCCCGACCGGCGGCATCCGGCCGGATACCGCCGCCGAATGGCTGGCGCTGGATCCGGTGTTGTGCGTCGGCGGAACCTGGTTCGTGAAGCCGGGCGACGACCTCACCACCATCGGCGAGCGGGCCCGTGCCGCTGCGGCGTTAGCGGCCTGAGGCCGGCAGCAGGAACTGCAGCGGGATCTCTACCCGCGACGCCCAGCTGATCTCATTATGCTTCTGGCCCGGGAAGTTGCGGGTCAGCCAGTTCTGCCCCTGACGATAGCCGCGCTTCGCGACCACGGCGTCGACCCGGTCCTGATACTGCTTGTAAATGGCGTCGAGTGTCTCGGTGCCGTGGTCGAAATAGAGACGGTGCGTGCCCGGATCGGGCAACGCGGGCGCGAGGTAGCGCTCGAACGCCTTTGAAACGACCTCATATTTTTCCTGGCTGACCGACTGCCCGTCGGGCTTCAGGAACAACGGCCAGTGCGTCGACATCATGCCGGCGGCGCCGAAGATGTTGGGATATTCGTCGATGGCGTAGAGCGAGATGAGCGAGCCCATCGACGAGCCCATGATGGCGGTGTTGGCGCGGTCGGTCTTCACGTTGAAGCGCTTGTCGATCGCGGGACGCAGTTCCTGCACGATGAACTTCAGGTAGCCGTCGGACAACGGATCGCCGCCGTAAAGTGCGCGGACCTTTTCGCGATATTCGGGCGGCAGCGACGCGAAGGCCTTGGACGGCACATATTCCTGCAGCCGCTTGGGCGTGTTCCAGATGCCGACGACGATGGTCGGGCGCACCTTCTTGTCGGCGATCAGCTTCGAGAGATGCTCGTCGATCTCCCACTCCATGCCATAGCCGGCGGTCGCCTTGTCGAAGAGGTTCTGGCCGTCGTGCATGTAGAGGACGGCGTGCTTCGGTCCGTTCGGGCGGTAGCTGGGTGGCAGCCAGACGACGACGCGGCGCGGGTCAGTGAACTTGCTTTGCATGATGCCGAAATCGACGACAGTACCGGCAGCGACGTGGACGGGTCCCTGCGACTTGTCCGGCGTCTGCGCGGATGCAGGGGCGCCGAATGCGAGGGCGGTGAGCAGGAGCAGTTTGCGGATCATCATGCCTCCAGGCGGGCGAGGGCGTCGCGGTGGGTGGGGAAGTTCATCAGGCAGCCGCGGATGAAGCGGTCGACGGCGGCCATGTCGGGTTCGCCGCTCGGTGCGCGCAACTGGTCGGGACGCGGGAAATTGCCGTACCCGGCGAGCATGCAGTGCCAGGAGACGGGACTGTAATAGCCTTCGATGCCCTGGCGCAGTACTTCCTGCGCAAGATTAGCGCCGGTGAACCACGCGGTCATGATCCGCTTCAGGCTGTCCGACAGATTGTCGTGCTTCGTCGCCTCGCGCCAATAGTCGGAGTCCGAACGTGGCGCCGTGCGGTAATGACAGACGATGTAGTCGCGAATGCCTTCGTAGCGGCGCGCGACCTCGGCATTGAAGCGATCACGGCCGGCGGCGCCGTTCGCGTCGACTTCGCGGATGAAGCCTTCGACGGTCGCGATGACGATGTGGAGCGCGGTCGCTTCGAGCGGTTCAATGAACCCTTGTGCGAGTCCGATGGCGAGACAGTTCGCGACCCAGCTGCGCTCGATGCGGCCAACGCGCATGTTGAGGTGGCGGACCTCCGCATCTTCGGCGAGGCCGAGATGGTGGCGCAGCTCGGCGGCGGCATGATCGCGGTCCAGGTAGCGCGACGAATAGACGTAGCCGTTGCCGACGCGCTCGGTCAGTGGGATTTCCCAGATCCAGCCGGCGGACTTGGCGAAGGCGCGCGTGCAGACCTCCGGACCGCCGTCGCGCGTCGGCGTCGGGCAGACGACGGCGCTATCGTTGAACAGGTTGTCGGCGAAACTGCGGTGCGGCTCGCCGAGTGCGCCTTCGATGATCAGCGCGCGAAAGCCGCTGGCGTCGACGAAGAAGTCGGCTTCGAAGCGGCGCCCGTCTTCGCTGATCAGCGCCGCGACATTCCCGTCGGCAGCCATCTCGACGGACGCGATCCTGGCGTCGACATGTTCGACGCCGCGGTTCGTTGCAACGTCGCGCAGGTAGGCGCCGACGCGATGCGCGTCGAAATGGTAGCCGTAGCTGGTCTCGAAGGGAAAATTCTCGGGTGGCAGTGGCGCGAGCCCGTCGCGGGCGAGCGCGGTGGGGACGAAATAAGGATCGGGATGCGCGGGAACATTCACGCCGTTTCGCCGCGCGTGCGCGTTGTGGAAGAACAATGGCGCGGTGTGACTGTCGAGGTCGGTGGGGAACGGGTGGAAGTAGCGGTCGAACCCCGGACGATCGGACCAGCCGATGAACTCGATCCCGGTTTTGAAGGTCGCGCCGCAGCGCGGCATCCACTCGCGCTCGGCGATGCCGAGCTTGTCGAAGAAGGCCTTGAGTTGCGGCGTCGAGCCCTCGCCCACGCCGACGATGCCGATGTCACTGGATTCGATCAGCTGGATGCGGGTGCCGAGCTTCCCCCAGTGATGCTGGAACAGGTTGGCCGCCATCCAGCCGGCGGTGCCGCCACCGAGAATACAGATCGAACGCGGACGCGGGTCAGTCACGTGGCGCGCGTTACTTTGCCGCGATTAGGACTTCACCGGCCTTGGGGTGATCCGCGATCGTCATCTGCGCGGGCGCGGCGCCGTGCACGGTCACCGCGATCTGCTTCCACCATGGCCGGAATTTGCCGGTGCGCGGGCCGAAGTTGAGCGAAACGCCGCGCGGCGTGACCGAGCATGTGATCGTCTGACGCAGGCTGTCACCTTTGATGCTGATGCCATCGTCGAGGTAGATTTCACCGCGGCAATCCTGGCCCGGATAGACGTCGAGCGACAGCGCTCCCGTCGGCTTGATCATCGTGCTCTGCGTCAGCGGCTGGCGCGGAAGGATGGTGCCGGCCCGGACGTAGAGCGGCACGTGGTCGAGGCGGTTCGGTGCGGTGAACTTAATCTCGGTGACCGGCTGCCCAGTCCAGTAATCATACCAGCCGCCGGCTGGGAGGCACACTTTATAGTCTTTTGGCGATTCCGGACGCGGCGGCGCGGCAACAAGCAGCTTTCCGCCGACCGTGAAGGTCAGCGCGCTGTCGCAGTCGAACTTCAGCGCGTCGGGATAATCGTAGAAGACCGGCCGCATGACCGGATCGCCGGTACGCGCATTCTGCTCCGCCACCGCGTAGAGGTAGGGCATCAGCCGGTAGCGTTCCTCGATGAACTTGCGGCGGATGGCGAGGTGCTCCGGCCCGTCGACCCACGGCTCGGCGTGCGGCGCATCGTTGGCGGCGTGGTTGCGGAAGACGGGCGTGAAGGCGGCAATCTCATACCAGCGCGTCAGCAGGTCGGGGCTGGCGCCGCCGACGAAACCACCGACGTCGCATCCGGTATAGGTGAAACCCGACAGGCCGAGGTTCAGCGACTGCTGGACGCACAGACGGAGATGGTCCCATGTCGAGCTATTGTCCCCCGTCCAGGTCACAGCGTAGCGCTGACCGCCGGCGTAGGTGGCGCGGGTCATGACAAAGGGGCGCACGTTCGGCCGCAGCTTCAGCATTCCCTCGTAGGTTCCGCGCGTGTTCTGCATGCCGAACACGTTGTGGATTTCGGAATGGGTCGCGTCACGCGGCGCGAAGTCGTCGCTGTCGATGCGGTGGAGGTTGTCGACCGGCATCGTCTTGGTCGGCGTTTCGAACACCGCAGGTTCGTTCATGTCGTTCCAGAAACCGGCGAAGCCGTCGGCAACGAAATCCTTGTACAGGCTGCCCCACCAGCTGCGCGTCGCGGCGCGGGTGAAATCGGGAAAGACCGCGGGGCCCGGCCAGACCGGTGCGACGTAGAGGCTGCCGTCGGCCTTGCGCACGAAGTGGTTGCCGGCCTCGCCCGTGTCGAACGGCGCATAACCCTGCTTGGGCAGATAGGCGACGTGGAGGTCGGTGATCGCGACGAGCCTGACGCCGTCGGCATTCAGATCGGTGTTCAGCTTCTTGAGATCAGGAAAGATCGTCTTGTTGACTGTGAACGGCCGGTTCTTTTCCTGATAATCGATGTCCATCCAGATGACGTCGGCGGGGATCCGGTCGGAGCGCAGCCGCGACGCGATGGCGCGAACTTCCTTGTCGCTGGAATAGCCCCAGCGTGACTGCTGATAGCCCAGCGCCCATTGCGGCGGCAGCGGCGCCCTGCCGGTCAGCGTCTGATAGTTGCGGACGACGTCCGCGACCGTCGGGCCGGCGATCACGTAATAATCGATAGGGCCATCGGGGGCGCTCAGCTCGATCGCGTCGGCGTCGCGGTGACCGAAGTCGAAATTGCTGCGCCAGCTGTTGTCGAGGAACAGGCCGTACGCATAGCCGTCGCTGGCGACGCCGATGTAGAACGGGATCGACTTGTAGATGGGGTCGCTCCACGGCGCGAAGCCGAAGAAGTCGGTGTTCCAGTCGACGAACGCCGCGCCGCGTCGATCCATGCCGCCGGTCTTGTCGCCCATGCCGTAGATGCGCTGGTCGATCGGCAGCTTCTTGCGCAGCATGAACCCGCGGCCGGTGAAGCTGAGCGGATTGGCGGCGTCGGCGACGATGGTGCGGCCCGCCGAGTCATTGACGGTGAGGCCGAGCGCGGGGTCGACATGCACGTCCATTGCGCGCGTCTTGAAGCCGTCCGACGTCTGCGTGACGTTGACCGACTGGCGGCGAACCGCTGCCGGAACCGCCCAGCTAGCATCTTCCGGAAACTTGCCGCCCTGCGCCACACGCACGCGGATAATGGAGTCGGTCAGCGCCGTAATCTGCATGCCGGCGTCGGCGGAGGACGCAGACAGTCCTGTCGCTCTGTGCTCGATCGGGGCTGCGAGCGCCGGCTGCGCGGCGGCGAGAAAGGCAGCGGTTGCAAGCAGGCTGCGAACGTTCATGCCAACTCCTCAATGACCGCGGCGTAAGGCCCGATCGTTTCATCATCGATTTCGCCGGTGCTGATCAGCGATCGTCCGCTCGCTTTGAACGACAACGCGCCGTCGCCCAAGTTGAATGTGCAGCGCAGATGCTCGCCGCCATCACGGCGATCGAACACAAGCAGCGCTTCGCCAGCGGTCACGATGTCGATGCCGCCGGTTCGCAAGGCCAAAGAGTGGCTGCGGAAGGCCAAACATGCGCGCGTGAACTGCAACATTGAGCGCCGGTCCGCCTCCTGCCGATCAACCGTCAGCGACGCATGGTCCGGACCCGCAGGAAGCCAGGCATGGCCGGTGGTGAACCCAAGGTTGGGCGCATCGGAGGACCAGGGCATGGGCGTGCGCGCACCGTCGCGGCTGAGCGTCTGCGGCCAATTGGCGATGGCCTCCGGATCCTGCAGCCGGTCGAACGGAACATCGACCTGCGGCAACCCGAGTTCCTCTCCCTGATAAAGGATGATCGATCCGCGCAGCGCGCACAGCAGCAACATCTTTAATCGGGAGAAGGCGGCGCGATGCGCTTCATCGACCCAACGCGACACGGCGCGCGGTGCGTCGTGATTCTCAAAGGCCCAACTCGGCCAGCCTGCAACTTCGGGCCAGCTTGTCGCCGCGTTAGCGACGAGCGCGGCCGTCAGCTTGTCCGCGTAGAGGAAGTCGAACCCGTACGCGCTGTTGAGCCGGTGATTTCCGGCTGTGAATTCCTGCATCTCGCTGAGCGCGTGGTCGCCGCCGACTTCGGCCAGCGTGAACCGATCCGGATATTCGTCGACCAGTGCGCGAAGCCGCTCGAGGAAACCGACGATGTCCGGGTGGGACTGGTTGTAGATGTGTTGCTGAAAATCGAAGGGACGCGTGCGTTTGCCGCCGTTCGTCGCGGGCGGATTATCGCGTAGCTGCGGATCATGCATCGCGAAGTTGATGGCATCGATGCGAAAGCCGTCGACGCCGCGATCGAGCCAGAAGCGCGCGGCACCAAGCAGTGCATCTTGCACCTCGCGATTGTGCACATTTAGGTCGGGCTGCTCGGGCAAGAAATTGTGCAGGTAATATTGCCCACGGCGCGCGTCCCATGTCCAAGCCGGACCGCCGAAAACCGACTGCCAATTATTGGGGGGTGAGCCATCCGCCTTGGCATCGACCCAGACATACCAATCGCTACGTTCGCCGTCGCGCGAATTGCGGCTTTCCTGGAACCAGGGGTGTTGATCGGAGCTGTGCGAATAGACCTGGTCGATGATCAGCTTGAGGCCGAGCTTGTGCGCCTTGTCGACCAGCGCATCGAAGTCCGCGAGCGTGCCGAACACGGGATCGACATCACAATAATCGGCGACGTCATAACCGAAGTCGCGCATCGGCGAGGTGAAGAAGGGCGAGAGCCAGATGGCGTCGACGCCGAGTTCGGCGACATAGTCGAGCCGCTCCGTAATTCCGCGCAAGTCGCCGATGCCATTGCCGTCCGTGTCCGCGAAGCTGCGCGGATAGATCTGGTAGATCGCAGCACCCTTCCACCAGGGGACGTCCGCGTCGGACGCAACGTCCTCCACCATCTCAGCGAGCATTGCAGATGGCATAGCCAAAGGCAGGCAGGTCGACCGCGACCGTGCCCGGTGCGCTCGCCGTCGCGGCACATTGTCCCGCAAGCGTCTCGAAGCTCTGCGAGCGGGTTTCGACGCGCACGTTCTGCTGCACCGGCTTGCTGGATGTGTTGTAGAGCAACAGCATCTCGCGGCCGTTCGCCGGATCGAAGCGCGACACGGCGAAGAGGCCAGGCTTATCGTCAGCGAAGCGGATTAGCTGGAGCCCGCGGGTCAACGCCGCATGGCTGGTGCGGATGCGGGCGAGCTTCGCAATCTCCTGGTAGAGCGGATGCTGCGGGTTGAAGCTTGCCTGCGCGGTCGTCGATTTGGTGCCGAGCAACGGCTGCTGATTATAGCTGTCGACCTTGCTGGCGAACATGTCCTGCCGCGCCGCCTGATCGCCGCCGAGCCCAACGAAACCCTGCTCATCGCCGGAGTAGATCGTCGGTACGCCGCGCAACGTCAGCAGCATGGCGTGGCCCAGCATGTCGCGCGGCAGCAGCTCGGCGTCCGGCAAATCCTTCTTGAACATCTTGAGCAGCATCGGGAACCGCCCGGCGTCGTGATTGCCGAGGAAGGTCGGGAGCTGAAGCGCTGCCTGCGCGCCGCCTTCGTAGAGGGCATCGGCCCGGAACAGCTTCGCCATTTCGTCGGTGCCGGCCGCCCCCGACACGACATCCACGAGTGCGCGCGTCATCGGAAAGTCGAGCACGCTTGGCAGCTTGTCGACGCGCGTGTTCTCGGCGGTGTGCGCCGGGTCCATCTCGCTGGTCGCGACTTCGCCGAAGATATGGAAGTTCGGGATGCCGCGGGCACGCGCACGCTGCAGCATGGCGGGCACGAACTTCTGCCAGAATTCGGGGTTCACATGCTGCGCGGTGTCGATGCGGAACCCGTCGACCCCGAAACGATCGATCCAGGCGCCGTAGATGTCGATCATCCCGCTGATGACGCGCGGGTTCTCAGTGAACACATCGTCGAGGCTGGAGAAGTCGCCCATCGTGCTCGACTCGCCGCGGAAGGTCGAGTTGCCGCGATTGTGATAGTAGACCGGGTCGTTGAGCCAGGCCGGAACCTTGATGTTCCGCTCCGCGGGCGGGATGCGCACGGTGTACGCGTAATTGGGATCCTTGAGCCGCGCGAAGTTCGCAGCGCTGGCGTCCGCCTCCCCCGTAAATCCCTGGTTGATCGCCGCGCCCTTCACGCCGCCGCGGCGCTGATACGGATAATCGGCGATGCTGCGGTACGGGCAGTCGAGCTGGTTGGCGCATTCGGCGAGCTGGATCACGTCGGCGGTGTGATTGACGACGATGTCCATGTAGACCTTCAGGCCCTTAGCGTGGGCCGCGTCGACGAAGGCCTTGAAGTCGGCGTTCGTGCCGAGGTGCGGATCGACGCGCGTGAAGTCGGTGATCCAGTAGCCGTGGTAGCCGGCGCTCTCTTGCCCCGGCGGTCCCTGCACCGCCTTGTTGGCGAAGATCGGCGACAGCCACACGGTCGTCGCGCCGAGGCCCTTGATATAGTCGAGACGCGACGTGAGACCCTTGAGATCGCCGCCGTGGAAGAAGCCCTTGTGCGCCGGGTCGAAACCGGTCGTCAGTGGGCCGCCGCTGAGGCCGCCCCTGTCGTTGGAAGGATCGCCGTTCTCGAACCGGTCCGGCAACAGGAAATAGATGACCTCGTCCTGCGGCAGGCGCGCGCGGACCGACGCGAGAGTCTGCGCTTGCGCGATCGCGGGTCCAGTCGTGGCGAGCAGCAAGGCGGCAAGGATCGATCGGGAAAACGCAAACTTGATCATGAAGCGGCCTCGGCTCTTTCGGCGACCATGGCCGCCACGAATTGTCGATGGGTGGGCAGCGTTTCCGCCTTGGCTCGATAGCTCGACGCGATGGTCTGCAAATATGGTCCAAGATCGTCGCCAGAAACGTTGTCAGCGAGCGGTGACCAGCTCACCGGGTCGATGCCTTGCCCCAGCATGACCTGCCCCCAGCTGTCGTCGAGGAACAGTTCATCCTCCTCGCGCATGACGAGGCCGGATTCACGGAACATGTCGATCTTGTCCTTGAGCGTGCGGGGCAGCGCGATACGCCGGCAATGATCCCAGAAAGGCTCGCCCTCCCGCCCGTTCGCGACATAATGCAGGAGAATGAAATCGCGGATGCGGGCCCACTCACTTTCCGACAGCCGATTGAAGGTGTCGCGCGCCATATCGATTTTCGAGCGGTCGCCGCCAAGTACGTTCAGCAGCCGGCCGAGCGCCGACTGAACGAGATGGATGCTGGTCGATTCCAGCGGCTCCATGAACCCGGCGGCAAGCCCGAGCGCGACGCAATTGTGGGACCAGAATTTCGCACGGTGGCCGCTCGTGAACCGGATCGGGCGCGGGTCAGCCAACGGCTCGCCGTCGAGATTAGCGAGCAATAGCGCCGACGCCTCGTCGACCGACATGAAGCGCGAACAGAAAACATGCCCGTTGCCGGTCCGATGCTGGAGTGGAATGCGCCATTGCCATCCCGCCGGGCGCGCCATCGACTGGGTGTAGGGGCGGAACGCCTCGCTGGATTCGCAAGGCACGGCAAGCGCAGTGTCGCACGGCAGCCAATGGCTCCAATCTTCGAACGGAACGCCGAGCGCGCCACCCAACAGCAGGCTACGAAAGCCGGTGCAGTCGATGAAGAAATTGCCGTCGACGCGCCGGCCGTCTTCCAGCGCCAGGGCAGTAATGTCGCCATCGCCGCCGCGTTCGACGCGCGCGATCTTGCCTTCGACGCGAGTGACACCGCGCGCCTCGGCATATTCGCGCAGCATGCCGCCAAACAGCGAAGCATCAAAATGGTAGGCGTAGGCCAAGTCCGGCAAATTGGTCCCGGCGCCGGCTTGCGTCGTCATCCGGCCCAGGCGGGCGGCTGCGATGTTGAAGCTATAGTCGCCGAAATCGCTAGCAACGCCGAGCGCGCGGCCGCGGAGCCAGAGCTGGCGGAACGGGATAAGGCCGACGCCACGGCCGACCGTCCCGAAACTATGGATGTAGCGGTGCCCGCGATGCAGCCAATCGCTGAACTCGATCCCGAGCTTGAAGGTGCCATTGGTGCGGCGGATGAATTCCGCCTGGTCGAGGCCAAGACCGATGATCAGATTGTGGATTTGCGGAATGGTCGCTTCGCCAACCCCGACCGTTCCGATCTCGTCGGATTCGGCCAAGGTGATCGAGGCCGCATCGCCCAGAAAGCGAGCAAAGATCGCTGCGGCGAGCCAACCGGCCGTTCCGCCGCCGGCAATGACGATGTTGTAGGGCACGCGCGCGATCATCGTCGGATAGGCACCTGAGCCCGGCAGCGCAAATACACTGCCGGGCCCTGTGAGTTATTTAGTAGCCGCGTTCAGGCGCGGGCGCCGGCGGTGGTGGCGGCGGCGGCGGAACCGGGCAGCTTGCCGTCGCCAGGATTACCGAGCCATCGGCGCAAGTCTGCGTCGCTGGTGCGGTAGGAGGCGGCGGCGGCGGCGCTGGCGGCAACGGAGCCGGCGGCGGCGTCCGACCACCGAACTTGTACGTCGCACCCGCGAGGAAGCGGCGGCCATAGGTCTGGTACTTCAGCCAGGAGTCCGACAGGCTCGGAATGCCGATGGTCGCCGAACGCTCGTTGGTGAGGTTCTGCCCCTGCACGAAGAGCGAAAGGCCGCTGAGGCGCGAACTTTCCGGGAAGTCGTAGCTGGCCTGCGCGTCGAACACCGTTTCCGCAAGGACGTACTGACGATCGAGACCGCCACTGAACAGCGCGAAGTCGCCGACGAACGAGGACCGGTACCGCATGCTGCCGCGCAAACTGAAACCACGGTTCTCATAGAAGGCGGTCAGGCTGGCGACCCACTTCGAATAGCCGGGGATCTGGATCGCATTGCCCTGGAAGTCGTGGACCTTCGTCTTGGTGTAACCGCCGCCGCCGGTCAGGCCGAAGCCTGCAAGGCTGTCGGAGAAGACGTCGAAGGGCAACGTACCCGCCAGCTCGGCGCCGTACATGTACCCACCCTTGGTGTTCGCGTTGGCGAACAGAATGCCAACCGGAGTGGCGGGCCTGATCGTGCTGTTCGAGGACACCGGATAGCCCGAGAAATCGAACGTGATGTAGCCATTCGAAATGTAGCTATCGATGTGCTTGTAGAAGGTCTGCAGGGCGATGTAGCCCTTGTTGCCGAAATACTTCTCGAAGTTCAGGTCGACAGCCTTGGCCTCGTACGGACGGAGTAGCGGGTTGCCGCCGCTGCCGGTGTAGATGACCGGGTTGAACGTCGTGTTCGGACCATTGTTGGTGATCACGTTATTAAGGTCAGGCAGGCGCGCCCGCATATATTCCTTCGACGCGGCGAGGCGGATCACGAAGCCGTTTTCCCACCGCAGGTTGAAGTTCGCGCTGGGCAGCCACATCCAATAGCTGTCCTTGACCGTCGGGAAGTTGAGACTCGACGAAGTCACGTTGGTGTGCACGGCCTGAAGGCCGATGTTGCCAGTCAACGTCGCCGCACCAAGGTTCCCGTTCAGCGACGCCATGATGTACGGCGTCAACGCCTTTTCCTTGACGTGATAGCCGGCGTTCGCGCCGAAGCTGTTGGCGTTGTAAACCAGCACGCCCTCCGGAACGAGCGCACGCACGTCCCACGCGAGGATCGGGCCAAGGCCGCGGTCGAGCGTGAAGGATGGTAGAAGCACGCGGGCCGGGATCGCGGCCGACGTCGCGCCGCCCGGCGGCGACAGGAAGGCTTCGTCCTGGGTCAGGACCTTGTCGCGGGTCGTGTAATCAACACCGACCTTGATCGACTTCAGGAAGCCGCCGATCTCCCGCTCGATCTCGCCACGGGCCTCAACGAGGTCGTCCTTGGTCTTGCGGATCTTGTCGTAGCCGGCCTGGACGGGCGAACCACTCCAGCCTTCGACGTCGGTCAGCACCAGCGCCGGGTTGGCACCATTATAGTTGCTGGTGAACACCGGACCGCGGTTGGTCAGGGTGTAGGACACCGTAGCGGTCGGCGTCGTCGCGCCGCGGCCCGGACGAAGACCGGCGGTGCTTTCCAGGCGGTCGTCGGTACGGTTCGTGCGCGACCAGCTAAGGTCGCCCATTGCACGCCAGCCGTTATGACCGTCCCACAGCAGGTTACCGCCGAACGAGTACTGGTTCGCCTTGCGGTCATTGGCGTAGTTTTCAATCACCGGGGTGCCCCGGATCGTCGCCGAGGTGACCAATCCGTTTTCCGACGTCACGTTCGAGATCGAGTCGTTGCCGCAGCCGCCGCCGCAGTTGAACGGCATTTCAAAGCCGCGCTGATCGATGTTGTCGGTGAAGTGCGAATAAAAGCCGTCGAGCGTCATGGTCAGCGTGTCACTGACGCGTGCCTGGATAGTCGCCGTGCCGCCGAACCGCTTGAGCTGGTCAGCTTCGAACCAGGTCTTGATGCCGTTCATCCCCTGGGCGCCGCCGGGATAACCACCATAACCCCAGGCGTTCCAATCCCGCGTCTGGTACGGCTCGTTCGTGTAGGCGCCCGACAAAGCGAGGCCGACGCGGCCGTCATCGAATTGGTCGACATAGGTGCCGAACACGCGGCCGCCCCAATTCTTCGATCCAGGCAGCAGCTTTTGATCGACGTAGGTGCCACGAACGCCAACGGCGATTACGCGCTTGCCATAATCGAGCGGGCGGATGGTGCGCAGGTCGATCGTGCCGACGAGGCCGCCGGCGACGTGGTCGGCCTGGGCGGTCTTGTAGACGTCGACGCCGGCAAGGATTTCCGACGGATACTGATCGAATTCGACGGCGCGGCTGTCGTTGGTGGTTGTCTGCTGACGGCCGTTCAGCGTCGTCGAGGAGAAGTCCGGACCGAAGCCGCGGATCGAAATGATGTTCGCGCGGCCTGCGCTCCGCTGCGAAGAAATGCCCGGCAGGCGCGCAATCGATTCACCGATGCCGTTGTCCGGCAGCTTGCCGACATCCTCGGCAGTGACCGATTCGACGACGGCTTCCGAATTCTTCTTCTTGGCGGTCGAGCTTCGCAGCGCGGCGCGGAAGCCGGTGACGACGATCTGCTTGCCATCGTCGGCGGCGGCCTGCGCATCGGTGGCAGCCTTGGCCGCGTCGGCCGAAGCTTGCGCGGCGTCAGCGGAAGCCTGCGCAGCATCGGCGGCAGCCTGATCCGCCGGCGGCGTGACCGGAGCGCCCTGCGCCAAGGCCGGCGTTGCGGCGAGCGCCAGAATCAGCGCCAGCGGACTCGTCGCCGCAGCCAATCGCGAGCGCGAAGAAATCGTCGTCATCATGTATCCCCCTTCGGGCTCGGCAGGCGGTCCTGCCGATCAAAAAACCATCTAAGGGGTTGAGACCCCTCTCCCGACCCTAGGGATATCAAAGCTTTGCGGGAGGGGAACGGGGGTCGGGCGCTATACATACGTATTCAGCGCGCTAAACATCCGTATTGATGACGCAGAGGCGGCCGACCTCCTTCGACATTGCAGCGCTTGCCGGCGTGTCGCAGCCGACGGTGTCGCGCGCCTTGTCGGGAAACCCTTCAGTCAGCGAAGCAACCCGCCGGCGCGTGCTCGAGGCCGCCGAGCAACTTCACTACAAGGTCGACAAGAATGCGTCGGGGCTGCGCAAACAGCATTCCAACACGCTTGCGCTCTTGTTCTTCGAGGAGCGGCCGGACACAGCGCTTCTCAACCCCTTTTATCTGTCGCTGGTCGGACCGATGGTCCGCCGCTGCACACAGCATGGCTACGACCTGCTGATCTCGATCCAGCAGCTCTCGTCGGACTGGCATCTCGACTATGAGGACAGCCGCAAGGCCGACGGCATCATCCTGCTCGGCTATGGCGACTATCAGGATTATCGGCCACGTCTCGAGCAGCTGATCGAACGCGGCGCACGCTTCGTCCGCTGGGGTTCGGCCGGCGACGGGGCGCTGGGGACCACGGTGAGCTCGAACAACGAGCAAGGCGGTTTCGACGCGACGTCGCACCTGCTGCAGCGGGGCCGGCGGCGGATTGCGTTCATCGGCACGGCAGGCCCTGGCTTTCCCGAAGTTCACGAGCGCCGGATGGGCTATTGCCGCGCGTTGCAGGCCGCCGGCATTCAGATCGATCCCAGTCTTCGCGCCGATGCGGCGCCGAGCGAAGCCGATGGCCGTGCTGCAGCAGAGCGCCTGATCGCCAGCGGTACAGACTTTGATGCGATTTTCGCCGCCAGCGACGTCGCAGCGATTGGCGCCATGCACGCGCTTCAGCAGGCCGGCCGCAGCGTACCCGAAACCGCGATCGTCGGGTTTGATGACATTGCTTCCGCGAGTCTGGCCAGTCCGCCATTGACGACGATCGCGCAGGATCCCCGCGCCGCCGCGGAAGCGCTGGTAGATTGCCTGATCGAAGCGATTCAGACCGGCTGTGCGGCCGACCGAATGCTGCCGGTCAACCTGGTCGTTCGCGGCTCCAGCTAGGAAGCCAGGGCCGGCATCACCGGGCCTTCCGCCGGACGGCGGGCGTAGATGCCGAATGCCGCGATGATCGCGTAGCAAATCGCCGGCAGGAGCAGCGCCAGGTGCAGGCTCCCCGACTTGTCGGCGAGAAAGCCAGTCGCCAGCGGCACGACGGCGCCGCCGAAGATCGCGATGTTGATGATACCCGACCCGTCGGCCGCCCGCGGCCCGAGCTTTTCGCAGGCGAGGCTGAAGATCGTCGGGAACATGATCGAGTTCATCAGGCCGATCGCGAGCAGGCTGTAGGCCGAGGTGGTGCCGACCGTGTTCGCGGAAATGGCGATCAGCGCGATCGCGCCGCATGCCACGGTCGCCAGGATCTTCCCCGGGCTCATCACGCGCAGGAAATACGAGCCGATGAAGCGGCCGACCATCGCGCCACCCCAATAATACATGATCATCTTGCCAGCGGCGGCGTCGGTGATGCCGAGCACGTCCTTCTGCATCAGGTAATTGACGATCAGCGAACCGATCGAAACCTCGGCGCCGACGTAAAGAAAGATGCACAGTGCACCCCAGCCGAAGCGGGTGCGCTTCAGCAACGAGAAGCCGGCAAGCGGCGAGCTGTGGTCGTGCTTTTCGCCGGGCAGCTTGTTGCGGAACAGCCAGACTGCACCGGCGATCACCGCGAGCGCTACGGCCAGGCCGATGTAGGTGCTGACGATCGCGCGGGTTTCGTCGGTGCGATATTGATCAAGCGCAGCGCCGGACAGCTGAGCCGCGCTGACGCCGGCAAGACCGCCGAGGATAAGTGCGGAGCCGACCCGCGGGAAGATCGTGGTGCCAAGGCTGTTGAAGGCCTGCGCGAAAGTCAGGCGGCTGTGCACCGTCTTCGCCGGGCCGAGCAGGCTGATCAGCGGGTTCGAGACGACCTGGACGATCACGACGCCGCTGGCGAGGACGAACAGCGCAAGCAGGAACAGGCCATAGGTTGCGGTCCGCGAGGCGGGGATGAACAGCAGACAGCCGACCATCATCGTCAGCAGACCCGCGACCGCGCCGCGCATGTAACCGATCTTCTTAACCAGTTGCGCGCCCGGAATGCCAATCACCAGGTAAGCGGTGAAGAAGCAGAACTGCACCAGCATCGCCTGCGTGTAGTTGAGCGTGAACAGCTCTTTCAGCTTCGGAATGATGACGTCGTTGAGGCTGGTTATGCCGCCGAAGATGAAGAACAGCGCGAAGACAAAATAGCGCAGCTGGGGCGCGTCGATGCCGCCGTCGGGAAGCTCCAGCGGGCTCGAATTCGCTTCGCCTTCGCCGGTCGCGGTCGCCATTACCATCAGCCTGTCTCCCCAGTGGCAGTCACGCATGGCTATCGGCTTAAACAGCCGCCGTCACCCCCTTCGTGTAACCGGTTGCATACGAATGCATGGCGTTGTCATCCTCCCGCGCCTCTGCCAGCACTGCTGTTGAGACGGGCTCAAAGCTCGTGGGGAGAGAGTATGGCGGCAGTCGAAAAGCAACGGCAGAGCCTTGCGGGCCTGTGGAACATCTCGTTCGGGTTCTTCGGAATCCAGATCGGCTTCGCGCTGCAGAACTCGAACATGAGCCGCATCTTCCAAACGCTCGGCTCGTCGCTCGACGATTTGCCCGCATTATGGGTCGCGGCGCCGCTTACGGGACTGCTGGTTCAGCCGATCATCGGCCACATGAGCGACCGCACCTGGCTCGGCCGGTTCGGCAGACGCCGCCCCTATTTCCTGGCCGGCGCAATCTTGGCCGCGATCGCGTTGCTGTTGATGCCGGAGAGCAAGGCGCTGCTGATGGCCGCGTTGCTACTGTGGATGCTCGACGCCAGCCTTAATATTTCGATGGAGCCCTTCCGCGCCTTCGTCGGCGACATGCTGCCGCGCGACCAACATACGGCGGGCTATGCCGTGCAAACGGCGTTCATCGGCGCGGGCGCGGTGATCGGATCGATCTTCCCGTATCTGCTGGATCATTTCGGCGTGTCCAACGACGCGCCGGCCGGAATGATTCCGGACACGGTTCGCTACAGCTTCTGGGCGGGTGGGCTCGCCTTGTTCGCGGCGGTAATGTGGACCGTCCTCTCCACGCGCGAATATGCGCCGGACGAAATGGCGGCCTTCGGCGAGGCCGAGGAAGCCCAAGGCAGCGACGAGCTGACGATCCGTGCCTTGGCAGCACGAACCTACACCGCCAGTTTCGCGTGGATCGCGGCGGGCGCTGCCGTCGCCTTCGCGACCGAGCGGTTTGCCCTGCAAAAAGAAGTTTATCTGCTCGGCGGATTGCTGATTGCTTATGGGATCGCCTCGATCGCGGCCATTCGCCTGGCAAAGGCGGGCCGCTCGTCCAACATGCTGGCGAACATCGTCGGCGACTTCGCCGGCATGCCCACGATCATGAAGCGGCTGGCGTTGGTGCAGTTCTTCAGCTGGTCGGCGCTTTTCATCATGTGGATCAACACGACGCCGGTGGTCGCGCGCAATTTCTACCAGTCGCCCGACCCGGCCAGCGCGGGTTTCCAGGAAGCGGGCAATTGGGTCGGCGTGCTGTTCGCCGTCTACAACGGCGTTGCCGCAGTCGCCGCCATCGCGATCCTGCCTGCGCTAGCGCGATCGATTGGCAAGGCGCGCACGCACATGATCTGTCTGCTTGCCGGCGCCGCGGGCTATGCGAGCTTCCTGTTCATTCGCGATCCCAAGCTGCTGCTGATCTCGGAGATCGGCGTCGGCATCGCCTGGGCCTCGATCCTGGCCATGCCTTATGCGATCCTCGCCAGCAGCCTGCCGCAGCGCAAGCTCGGTATCTACATGGGGCTGTTCAACGTGTTCATCGTCATCCCGCAATTCCTGGTCGCGACGGTGATGGGTTCGATCATGGCGGCCTTTTTCCCGGACCAGCCGATCTGGACGATGTTGGCGGCGGCGCTAGTCATGGCGATCGCAGCGCTCGCGATGCTGCGCGTCCAGCCGGAGCTTCATGACTAGCAACTCGACTTTAGACGACCGCAGCAGCCTTTGGGCGTTCATCGGCGGCGTAATCCTCGTGACAATCGGCGTGGTTCTTCACCTGCCGATGTTCATGATGGGAAGGTCGATGGGATTCCGACTGGCCGGGATGCCGATGGACACGGACATGCTGTTCGGCATGGCCGCCATCGTTGGCGGGGTTGCGATTGCCGCTTACGGCCTGCTGCCGCGCAATGTCGCCAGCCAACTGGCCGCGGCGCAGGACATCAGCGTATCGCCGCCAGAGGATGCGCCGCTGACCCGCGCGCACTGGGCGCTACTGACGATCCTCGTGCTTGCGCTGGTCATCGACATCATGAAGCCCGCCAGCCTCGGCTTCACAATCCCAGGGATGATCGACGAGTATCGGGAGTCCAAAGCGGTCGTCTCGCTCGTCCCATTCTCGGCGCTGACCGGCACGGTCGTCGGATCAATCCTGTGGGGCGTCATTGCCGACATCTATGGCCGCAAGGCATCGATCCTGCTGTCCGCGGTGATGTTCGTCGGCACCTCGATCTGCGGCGCGATGCCGTCGTTGTGGTGGAACGTCGGCATGTGCTTCATGATGGGCGCGGCCGCCGGCGGGATGCTGCCGGTGACCTATGCGCTGCTCGCGGAAATGATGCCGAGCCGCCACCGCGGTTGGGCACTGGTGCTGGTTGGCGGCCTGGGTGCCGTTGGCGGTTATTTCGCGGCAAGCGGATCGTCGGCGCTGCTTCAGCCGGTGTTCGGCTGGCGCATCCTGTGGCTGCTGAACCTGCCAACGGGCCTGTCGCTGGTACTGCTCGGCGCTTTCATCCCGGAATCGGCGAAGTTCCTGCTGGCGCGCGGCCGTCGTGCCGAAGCCCAGGCGGTAATGCAGCGCTTCGGTGCAAGCGCCCACAAGGTTCCCGCCGTGAAAATGTCCGACGAACGCAAGCCGCAAACGACGTCGCTGTCCGGCGGTGCCTTCACCGGCAAGCTCATCGCGCTCAGCCTTGCCGCGATCGCCTATGGACTGATCAATTTCGGCCTCCTTTTGTGGCTTCCCGCCGATCTCGTCGCGAAAGGGCACAGTGTTGCTTCAACCAGCAAGTTGCTCGCCGAGTCCGCGCTGATCGCCTTCCCGACGATCTTCGTCGCCGCTTGGGCCTACAGCCGCTGGAGCGCGAAATGGTCGGTGGTTGGATCGGTCGTGATCACCATCATCGGGCTGATCGGAGTCCTGCGCCTCGAGCTCGCGGGCGACGGCAGCCCGGTGTTGCCCGTCGCGGTGCTCATCGTCGGCACCAACGCGCTGATCGCCATGCTGCTGCCCTACACGGCCGAGAGTTTCCCGCTGCGCATCCGCGGCCGGACGACGGGAACGGTCGCGGCGTGCAGCAAGGCGGGCGGAATGCTGGCGCAATTCCTCGCAATCCTCGCCCTGGTCCCGCCGCTGGCCATCGTCGCCGTGCTGATCACGGTTCCGACAATCGCCGCCGCGGCGCTGGTGGCGATCTTCGGCAAGGAGACGCGCGGGCGCGATCTGCGCGATCTCGATCCGGACGGGCACACGTTCGCCGCTACGGGCATGTGAGACGCAGGTGACTCTTCCGGACGCAGCCGGAGCTCGGCCATCGAAGGCGCGGCTGGTCCTGTTCGCCTTCGGTGATTTCGCCTTCAATCTATACTGGCAGAGCGTCATGCTCTTCCTGCTGTTCTATTACACGGACGGCATCGAGCTGCCGATCGCGGTCGCGGCGACCATCTATATGATCGCCTCGGTGTGGGACGGGTTCGCCAATTTTCTGGCGGGCATCCTGGTCGACCGCTGGCAATCGCGTCTCCGCTTTGGCGCGCTGCTCACGGTCGGCGCTGTCCCGCTCGGGCTGACCTTCATCCTGACCTACGCCCCGCCCGTACGCGGCGCGTTAGGCATCGCGGGCGTGCTGATCGCTCATATGTTATTCCGCACCGCCTATGCCGCCGTGAATGTCGCCTATCTGGCGATGACCGCACGCATCTCACCCTTCACCAATGATCGCAGTCTTGTCGCCGGACTGCGCATGTTGTTCGGGACGGCGGCCGCAGCGTTCGTTGCCGTCGGCACCATCCCGATCGGCCATCGGCTGCTGGGTGGTTCCCCGGCACGAGCTTACCTCGGCGCCGCAATCATCTTCGCTATCGCCGGTTCGGTGATCCTGGTCCTCGTCGGGACCCGCTATCGCGAGCACATCGAGAACGACCGACCCTTGCCTTCAGGGGTCATGGCGGCACTCGCCAGCCTGGCGCGCAATCGCGCGTTTCTCAGCCTCAACCTCGCGATGATGGCGATGATCGTGGCGGTCACCGTGCTGGGTAAATCCGTGCTCTATTACTTCAAGTATCTGCTCAATGATCCCGAGGCAGGGCAGCTCGCGCTCGCTTCAATGGCACTGGTCAGTGGCCTCGCGATTCCCGCCTGGATGCTGCTCGGCCGGTGGATCGGATTACGCACGCTGTGGCTGCTCGCCGCAGGCCTCGGGATGGCCGGGTTGAGTTTCTTCGCCGCGGTCCAGATCCGCGGGCCAGGCGCTATGCAATTCTTCCTGGTTTGCATGCAGGTGGTGATCGTCGGCCTGCATTTCTCCTTCTGGGCGATGCTGCCCAACACGATCGAATATGGTGCGAAGAAGACCGGCTTGCATGTCGAGGCAACGGTGTTCGGCCTTGCGTCATTGTTGCAACGGATCGCGATCGGGATCGCCACCGCGATATTGGGCTGGAGCTTCGCGTCCTCGGGCTATGTCGCCAACGTCCACCAGACTGCCGACACGCTATCGGGCATGCGCGCAACGACGGCGCTCGTGCCGCTGTTCTTTCTGCTGTTTTCCAGCGTCGCCATGATCTTCAACCCGATCGGGCGGGAAAAGCAGGCGCGTTAAGCAGTCAGCTCGAACTCGCCGTGGACACCGTCGCTCTCCGCCGATGGCGCGATCCAAACGTCGAACTGGCCGGGCTCCGTCGTCCATTTGTTGTCGCGTCCGACGAACGCGAGATCGGCCGCGCGCAGCGTGAACCGCACCGTTTCGGACTGACCCGGCGCAAGGGCGATCTTCTTGAACGCCTTTAGCTCGCGCACCGGACGCGTGATGCTGGCCGTTCGCTGATGGGTGTAGAGCTGAACCACTTCCTCGGCCGCATGTTTGCCGCGGTTGGTGATCGTCGCGCTGACGCTGATCTCGCCATTGCGCGGGAACGTCGGCGCGCTGAGCGCCAGCCCTGCATAGTCGATCTTGCCGTAGGTTAGGCCGTGGCCAAACGGGTAGAGGGCCGCATTCGGGATACCGCGGAAGTGCGCCTTGTAAGGCTCCAGCGTCTTTCCCGGCGGGTTGGGACGCCCGGTCGGCTTGTGCGCGTAATAATAGGGCTGCTGGCCGGACCGTAGCGGGAAACTCGCCGGAAGACGTCCCGAGGGACTGTAAGCGCCGAACAGGACGTCGGCGATCGAGTTGCCGGTCTCCGTCCCGAGGAACCAGGTGGCGAGGATGGCCTGTGCGTTGGCGACCGCGCCTTCGAGCGCGAGGGCGCGGCCGTGCTTGAGGACGACGACGATGGGCTTGCCCGTCGCGGCGACGGCTTCGGCTAGGGCCTGCTGCGGCGCCGGCACGACGATTTCCGTACGCGATTGCGCCTCGCCGGACATGCCCTGCGATTCACCGATGGCGAGCAGGACGACGTCAGCCTGACGCGCCGCGGCGACTGCCGCCTCGATACCGCCGGCCAGCGGCTCTTCAACGTTCGAGCCTTGCGCGATCAGCAGCGAAGTTTTGTCGGCGATCGCATTGCGGACGCCCGTCGCGAGATCGACCGACTTTGCATCGTCGCCATAGACAACCCACGGGCCGACGAGGTCGTGGAGGCCGCTGGCGAACGGGCCGATGATCGCGATGCGCTTGCCCGAGCGCGGCAACGGCAACAGGTCACCGTCGTTCTTGAGCAGCACGATCGACTTGCGACCGGATTCGCGGGCGAGCGCGCGTGTCTTTGGCAGCATGGAGCGGGCGCTTTCGCGCTTCACGTCGATGCGGCGGAAAGGATCGTCAAACAGTCCGAGCATGGCCTTTAGCGCAAGCACACGGCGGACCGATTGATCGAGTTGCGCCTGCGGCACCGCACCGCTCCGGACGAGCTCGGGTAGGTACTTTCGATAAAGCCCGCTGGTCATGCTCATGTCGACGCCCGCGAGGAACGCGATGCGCGCGGCGTCGCGGCCGTCCTTGGCAAATCCGCCGAGGATCATTTCCTCGTCGCCGGTGTAGTCGGACACGACGAAGCCCTTGAAGCCCCACTCGCCGCGCAGAACCTCGGTCTGCAACCAGTGATTGCCCGTCGCGGGAACACCCGAAAGTTCGTTGAACGACGCCATCACCGATAGCGCCCCCGCATCGACGCCGGCCTTGTACGGTTGCAGGTAGATCTCGCGCAGCGTGCGCTCGGAGACGTCGACGACATTGTAGTCGAGACCGGATTCCGCGCCGCCATAGGCCGCGAAATGCTTGATGCACGACAGCACGCGCTCGGTCGATTTAAGGTCGCTGCCCTGGAATCCGTGCACACGCGCTGCGGCGAAAATCTTGCCGAGGAGCACGTCTTCGCCGCCGCCTTCGACACCGCGCCCCCAGCGCTGGTCGCGCGCGATGTCGACCATCGGCGAGAAGGTCCAGTCGATGCCGGCGCCGGCAGCTTCAAATGCTGCGGCTTCGGCGGTGCGTCGGGCTAGGTCAGGCTCGAAACTCGCAACTTCCGCAAGCGGCACGGGGAAAATCGTGCGGTGGCCGTGAATGACGTCTGCCGCGAAGATCAGCGGAATCTTGAGCCGCGACTCGTGGACCGCAGCAGTTTGCAGGATCTTGGCCATGGTCGCGCCATTGCCGTTGAAGACGCCGGTCAGCTGACCCCGACGCGCCTCCTCGACCTGTTGCTGGAAATTCGGACCGGCGCTGGCCGGGTTGAGTGAAAGAGCAGCGCCGCCGCCCCAGGCCGAAGGCATCAGGCTGAGCTGGCCCGCCTTTTCTTCCAGCGTCATCTGGCCGATCAGCCGCTCGACATTGGCCGGTACCGGCACTTCGCCGACCGCCTGCAACAGCGCGCGCGCCGGGCTCGAGACCCAGGCCATCACGGCGCCCGCGCCCATCAGTGCAGCCCGCCTGGATACGCGGATTTCGTCCATGAACTCTCCCTCCACCCGGTCCGGCACACTGACGCGGCCGGCACGCCATAGCAGCAACTCTCTCGCTTGACTGCTTATGTAACCGGTTACATGACGCGATCCGCGCGGATTTGCAACGCTAACAAAGGCGTGACTTTGCTCGAAATTGCAGCACAACAATCCGCGATGCCGCAACCGACGATCCGGGATGTTGCCAGACGCGCGCAGTTGTCCGTCGCCACCGTTTCCCGAGTCCTCAACGGGTTCGAGAATGTCAGCGAGCAAGCCAAGGAAAAGGTCAACGCCGCGGCGCGCGAACTGGGATACGTCCCGCACGCCGGCGCTCGCAGCCTGAGCCTGTCGCGCACCAATGCACTCGGCGTCGTGCTACCGGCGCTGCACGGCGAGTTTTTCTCCGAAGTCGTGCGCGGCATGGACGAGGTCGCGAGCGAACACGGCTATTTCCTGCTGCTCACCAACATCCACCGCGACGCCCCCGGCAGCAACCAGGTGCTTCGCGCGATGCGCGGACGCGTCGACGGTCTGCTGCTGATGGCGCCGCACGTGCAGGATCAGGATCTGGTCGAGGCGTTGCCGCAAGGGCTGCCGACCTTGCTGATCAACACCCGCGCGCCGTCGGCGCAGCGGCCCGGCATTCACCTCGACAACGCCGCGGGCGCGGCGATGGTCGGCGAGCATTTCCTCAAGTTCGGCCGCCGCAAGCTGGTGCACATCACCGGGCCGGCGGGGAACCTCGATGCGCAGGAGCGCGCGGACGCCTTTGCGCAAATTGTCGCGACGCAACCCGATGCATCGCTCGAGATCGTCGAGGGCGACTTTTATGAGGAGTCCGGCACGCGCGCGGTCGAACAACTGCTGGCCCGCGGTGTCGACTTCGACGCGATCTTCGCGGCCAACGACAATATGGCGATTGGCGCGATCCAGGCGCTGCAAGCCGCAGGGCGCCGCGTGCCGGAGGACGTGCTGGTCGCCGGGTTCGACGACATCCCGCAGGCGGCGCACCTTGGGCTGACGACGGTGCGCGTGCGCATTGCCGAGCTGGGCGAGCGTGCGATCACGCGGTTGCTTGCCGTGCTCGCCGGCGGCGAAGACCAAGATGACGAGCTGCACAAACCCGAACTCGTCGTCAGGAGCACCACGCAAAAATGATCGGTCCGTTGCATCGGCGTGAGTTTCTTGGCGCGTCGGCGCTGGCGGCCGCCGCCGGAGCCGCGTTGCCTGCACCCGCTTTTGCAGCCAGCAGCCGAAGCCTGCCAGCATTCTATGGCGACATCGAACGACGTACCTTCAACTGGTTCTGGGACACGGCCAACCGGAAGAACGGCCTCGTCCCCGATCGCTGGCCGACGCCGTCATTCTGCAGCATCGCCTCGGTCGGATACGCCCTCCCCTGCTATGCCGTCGGCGTCGAGCGCGGCTGGTGCTCGCGCAGCGGAGCGCGCGATCTTACTCTGACCACCCTCCGCTTCTTCTGGAACGCGCCACAGGGTCCGGCGCCGACCGGCACGACAGGGCATGCCGGCTTTTTCTACCACTTCATCGACATGGACACGGGCCTGCGCTTCCGCGACGTCGAACTGTCGAGCGTCGACACCACCATCCTGCTGATGGGCATCCTGTTCGCCGGCCAATATTACAGCGGCGCGCATCCGGCCGAACGCGAGATCCGCGAGCTTGCGCAGAAGATCTACGCCCGCGCCGACTGGAATCATTTCCGCTCCGACGGCCGGCGGGCGCTTTCCATGGGCTGGCATCCGGGGAGCGGGCTGATTGATCGCAACTGGGACGGCATGAACGAGGGGATGTTCATCTACATCCTCGCGCTCGGCGCGCCGGTGCATCCGGTCCCCGCGAACAGCTGGGACGTGTGGACGGCATCCTACGAGCCGTTCTGGCGCGGCCACGGGCCGACGCACCGGATCGCTTTCGCCCCGCTGTTCGGGCACCAGTACAGCCACATCTGGATCGACTTCCGCGGCATCCGCGACCGTGTGATGCGCGAGGCGGGGTTCGACTATTTCGAGAACAGCCGCCGCGCGACTTACGCCAACCGTGCCTATTGCATCGCCAACCCGATGCGCTGGGACGGCTACTCGAAAGACATCTGGGGCCTCACGGCCTGTGATGGTCCGGGCTCATTCCAGGCGGAGGTGAAGGACGGCATTCGCGAATTCTTCGGCTATTCAGCCCGCGGGCCGATGACCGAACCTGATGGCCGCGACGACGGCACCATCGCGCCGACGGCCGCACTAGGGTCATTACCCTTCACGCCCGAGATCTGCATCCCCGCGGCGGCTGCGATGATGAAGTGGCCGGGCCTGTACCGAAAGTACGGCTTCCTCGACTCGTTCAACCCGACGTTCCGGAACGCCAAAGTGAAGGTCGAAACCGGCACGGTCGATCCGCAGACCGGTTGGGTCGCCAAGGATTATCTCGGCATCGATCAGGGGCCGATCCTTTTGCAAGCGGCGAACTATCGCGACGATTTCGTGTGGCGGACGATGCGGCAAGTGCCGGCGATCCGTCGCGGACTGAAGCTCGCCGGGTTTACCGGGGGCTGGCTAGGCTAGCGGATCGGGACGACGCGGCTGAGCTTCGAAACGCCGCTTTCATTAAAGGCTTCGACCGCGACCCAATAAGGCACGCCCTTGTTGAGCGACCGCAATTCCTTCGAGAGGCTGGGCTCTGCGCCGAGCTCGTCTGCCCACAACTGGTGCGTCAGCGTCAGTCGGTCGGGCCGGATACCGAAGCGGATATTGTAACCGACGGCGCCGGGCACGCGGGTCCAGCGGATGGTCGCATCCCGTTCGTCCGCATGGCGTTCCGCAACGAGGCGGCCAGGTTGGGCAGGCAGCGGGCCGTCGGCATTACCGAACACGCGAATGTCGCTGATCGCCAGATTGGCCGCGCCGACGTGGCCGTGCACGTAACGGATGAAACGAGCCCGCATCGGTTGGCGCAATTCGAAATAGGCGTTGGGCCGATCGCGCCGCGGGGCTTCGGTCCGCGCGACTTCCTGCCAAGTCCTGCCGTCGTTCGACGCCTGCATGACAAAGTCAGTGTAAATGTCCGCAGCATCCGCGAAGCGGCCGGATTGATAATCCGCGAAATTGACCTGCAGCGCGCGGACGGTCTTCGGCGCGCCGAGGTCCAGCGTCAGCGTCACGCCCGGCTTGTTCTCCGCCGCGACCCAAAACGTCCGCGGGTCCTCGTCGGTGACCGCCGCTGTTCCCCAGCCGGCTTTGGTCGATGAGGCGGTGACGGGCTTGCGGTACGACAGCACCATCCAGCCGGTGAACAATTTGTCGGGGTCGTCGAACCCCGTCTGCGGCGCATAGTGCGGGAAATCGCCGAACCGCGTCGACACCGCCATCTGTCCGTCGGCGTAGAATTTGGCGGGATGCAGCACGATGCGCCGCTCCATTCCCCAATTGTAGCCGATCCAGCTGGTGCCGGTGTTCCACCAATTGCCGGCATTGTCCTGAAAGGTCGAACCATGCCCCGCGCCCTCGGCAAATCCGCCGGGGCGATAAGCGACCGGGTTATAGGGGGCGTAGGTGAACGGGCCGAGCGGCTTGTCGCCGACATAGACGCCGTTGCCATAGACGTTGAACTCGGTGCCGGGCGCTCCGTACTGCAGATAGTAGCGACCGCCGTGCTTCGTCATCCACGCGCCTTCCATGTAGGACGGGCTGGGCTTGCCGGGCTGCCAGCAGGCGCAATGATCCTGGCCGAAGCGCTCCCACCCGTGCAGGTCCGGATGCAGGCGAAGCATCGGTTCGGCGTGGGTTTCGTAGGTCATCTTGCCGTCGGCGAAGGCGATCCGCTGACCGAACATCGGATAGACGTTCGACGAGCCCCAATAGAGATACCAGCGGCCGTCGTCGTCTTTGAACAGGCCGGGATCCCACGGCCCGGTGGGGATCTCGCCCGGCTTCATCAGTTCCGGGTCCTTGTTCACCGTGCCCGGATTGTCCGGCATCTTGCGCACCCAGAAGTCCAGCTTACCGGTGTCGGGCGCGGTGGAAGACAGGATCGTGCCCGGCTCCATCATCGACGGTTCGAGGATGATGCGTTCGCCATCCGACCAGGCGGCGGGCGCGACGATGCTCTGCATCGGCCAGCGAGACGGCGTCACAAATTGCCAGTTGATGAGGTCGGTCGATCGCCAATAACCGTCGGCCAGCGTCATGAAGAGGTAATAGGTACCGCGGTGATTGACGACGGCTGGGTCGGCGCCGGTGCGGTAGGACACGCCGTTGTTGATCTGCTCAAAATTGTAGCGGTAATCGACGTCGACGGGGTTGGCGTAGGTGCGCTGCTGGGCGAGGGTCGAACTTGCGACGGCGGCCGACGCGCAGGCCAGCATCATCGTGCCGACACGCATCCTAATCGGCTGCCGCGGCGCAGCAGCGCCGAATGAAGTCTTCGTGCTGCGGCATCAGTCCCACATTCGCAACGAGGACTTGCTCGACGTGGTCGACGAGCGTCAGCATGTCCTGATCGGAGACCCAATCCACCGCCGGGTGATAAGCCTTGGGTTGAATGCCCTGCCCGAGCATGACCTGTACCCAACTGGTCAGCCCGAACATCTCCGTCCCGTTGCGGAAGAACTGTCCGTCGGCGCGGAAGAGATCCATGTGCGCCTGAAGCTCGTCGGGAATGGTCATGGTCCGAACGTAATTCCAGAACTCCGAATCGTCGCGCTCGGTCGCGTGATAATGGAGGATCAGGAAATCGCGGATGCGTTCGTATTCGAAGTCGGATTGTTCGTTGTAAGCATTCTGCAGCGCGACGTCGCAGCTTGCATCGGGGAAGAGGTGCATGAGCCGGTTGATGCCGGCCTGAACCAGATAGATTGCGGTGGACTCGAGCGGTTCGAGAAAGCCCCCCGCCAGCCCCATCGCGACCACGTTGCGATCCCACAGCTTGCGCCGCTTGCCGGTTCGGAAACGCAGCAATCTCGGATCGCCGGCAGCGGGTCCGTCCAAATTGGCGAGCAGCACCTCTGCGGCCTCATCATCGCTGCAGAACTCGCTGCTGTAGACATGGCCATTGCCGGTGCGGTGCTGGAGCGGAATGCGCCACTGCCATCCCGATGAACGCGCGGTCGACCGGGTATAGGGGGTCGGCGGCCCGACCTTTTCGCACGGAACCGCGAGTGCCCGGTCGCACGGCAACCAGTGCGTCCAGTCGATGAATTCGACCCCGAGCGCGTCGCCGATCAGGAGCGAGCGGAAGCCCGTGCAGTCGATGAAGAGATCCGCTTCGACCCGCTGCCCGCTTTCCAGCTGTACGCCGTCGACGAAGCCGCTTTCACCATTGAGGTGGACGCTTACAACCTTGCCTTCGATCCGCGTGGCGCCCTGCGCTTCAGCGCGCTGCCGCAGATAGCGCCCGTAGAGAAACGCGTCGAAATGGTAGGCGTAAGCGACCTCGGCCAGCGGTGAGCCTGGCGGCGCATCCGATGCCGAGACCATGAACTTGCCGAGCGGGGCGGCAAGCGTGTTCAAGGAATAATGGCCAATGTCCTTGGCCTTGCCCTGGGCGCGCGCCTTCAACCAATATTGATGGAACGGCAGCAATCCCAGGTCGCGGCCGATGGTGCCGAAGCCGTGGATGTAGCTGTCGCCAATCTTGCCCCAGTCGTTGAACTGAATGCCAAGCTTGAAACTGCCTTTGGTCTGGCGGACGAACTCAGCTTCGTCGATTTCAAGCAGGCGGTTGAAGGCGGAGAGGTGCGGTACGGTCGCTTCGCCGACGCCGATGATGCCAATCTCTTCGGACTCGACGAGAACGACCTCGACGGTCTTGCCAAACATCTTGGTGATCGCCGCTGCGCACATCCAGCCGGCCGAGCCGCCACCGATCACAGCGACGGAACGGACGGGTCGGCTGGTCTCTCGCTGCATCGTCAACCAATTAGACTAAGGGGAGGGAAACTGGCCATCGCCAGCCCTCCCCTTTTTTCAACACAAGCGCAGGCAATCGCGCGTCTAGAAACGAACACCCGCGGTCAGGCGAACCGTCCTTGGATTGCCGGTGATGTTGCCACTCTTGTTGTAGGCGGCACGCGCGACACCATAGTCGGGGTAATAGATGTCGCCCGGGTTCCAGTTAGTCCAATTGAACACGTTCAGCACGTCGACACGCGCGTAAGCACCAATCCCGCGCGGGAACGCAAATTCCTTGGTGAACTGGAGGTCGACGTCCTTGTAGCCGAGCGTGTTATGCGGCCGGACGCTGTAGAAGACGGTGTTGCCGCCGGCATCGTTGCAGACCTGCAGGCCGTTCGGACAGCCGAAGATTGTCGCGGCAGCCGGCGGCGTCGCCAGCTCAACCTTCGTGGCCATCGAGATGCCCCAGAAGATGTCCTTGCTGAACGTCGCAACGAGACGGTGACGCGGCACGGCCGTTCCGGTGATCCAGGGATACTGGCTCGCGTACGGCAGATCGAACAGATACTGGTTGTTGTTGATCGAGTAGGGGTTGGCACCGCCTGCCACGTTGTTCTGCTTGGCGGCGGAGAAGGTGTACGACACCGTCGCGCTCCAGCCCGATTGCTTGGTGTAAGGCTTCTGCGCGGCAAGGCCGATCTGCAAATTCTTGTCCTTGGCACCGTTGTCCCAAAGGATGAGACCGCCGATGCCCGGGACGCCCTGCGATCCCCACTGCGAACCGTTCTGGAAGTAAGCGCCCGAAGCATAGCGATTGCCGAGGCGGCCAACGATGGCGTCGAAGCTCTTCACATAGGAGATGGTCGCCTGCGTGTTCCAGTCGCCGATCTTGTTGCGCATGCCGATGCTGAACTGATCGGAATGCGGCGTCCGCAGGTGATTGTTGAGAAGGTCGACTTCGCCCGACGTCGAGCTGATCTGCAATGTTTGCAGGCCGGCCGGCGTCAGATACGCGGGATTGAAGGCATAGCAGTGGTTGACCGGATTGATGTCCGCGGCCGTTGCACAGGGCCCGAACGAGTCCTGCGTTTGCGGAGAGGGGAAATACACCTGCGGGTTGTTGTTCAGCGCAACCTTGGTGACTTCCAGCGCCAGCGTACCGAATTGGTTGCGGTTATACGCCCGGGCATAGCCGCCGAAAATGACATGCCGGTTGTCGCCGTGAATGTCGTAGGAGAAGCCGAGGCGCGGCGAGAAATTATTGCGGGCTTTACGGTTGCTGCCCGTGCTGATGTAGTCGTTGATGTCGTAACCTGGCGTTGAGCCCGATCCCTTCGCCAGCACGGACGCGTAGCTTTGCGTCGTCCCCGGGAAGGGCCCGTTCAGGGCAGCGATAACGTTGGCCGGCGTGCGGTATTTAAGGAACGCCGGAACCTCCTCACGATCCCAGCGCAGGCCGAGGTTGAGGATCAAGTGGCGGTTCACGTTCCAGTCGTCCTGGACGTAGGCACTATATTGCTTGGCCGTCGTGCTCACGCTCGCGGCATTGACGCCCTGGTTGATGACCGGGAACTGGATCAGGTACGGCGTCGGCGAGAGGCCATTGGGCGTCACCGCATAATAATAGGTCGCGTTCGCCAAGTCCGAGCTAGCATTCTGCGTCTTCAGCTTGATCGCTGCAAAGCTGCCGCCGAGACGGAGCGTGTGGTCACCCGCGAGATGCAGGCCGGTGTAGGTGAAATCTTCCTGCAAGGTGAAGCCGCGTTGACGGCTGACAGCGCCGACGCCGAGACCGGGTCCGCCGACCTGGATAAGCGCGCTTGAACCCTGGCTGCTGTTGGCATTCGGGTAGTAGGCATACTGGATCTGCGGGGTTGCCGTGGTCTGGAGCGATCCGCTGTTCGTATTCTGGTACGACAGCAGCGCCTGGTTGACCCAATTGTCCTCGTTGTGTTGCCAGCGGATGTCGGCGCGCTTGTCGTTGTTCCGGTACGGTGCGCGCGTTGAAGCCGCGGCCTGCCCGCCGCCACCGGACAAGGTCTTCTCGAGGCGAAGCTTCCCGGTGACCTCCAGCCGGTCCTTGCTGCCCGGCTCCAGGTCGACCTTCCCGAAATAGAGATTTTCCGTGAACGGGTTGGTGATCGATCCAAACTGGCTTCCCACACCCGCCGGCAAAATCGCCTGCGCCTGAGCGGTTGTCAGGCCGCCCGCCGGAAAGACGACCGTCTGGTTCGAGAGGCTCTTGTGCTCCCAGGTGAAGAAGAAGTGCGCGACGTCCTTGACGATCGGGCCGCCGATGGCCGCACCATATTCCTTGCTGGGTTCCTTCCCCTTCTTGGCGCCGCTCGCCTTTTCGGCTGCTGTCCGCGACCGCAGGTCCTGATTGGTGAACGTGCCGAAAGCTTCGCCGTGGAACTGGTTCGTACCCGACTTGGTCTGGGCGATGATGATCGCGCTCGAAGCGTCGCCATATTGCGCGCTGTAGTTGGAGGTCACGACCTTATATTCGGAAATCGCGAGCTGCGGGAACGGGTTGCCGGGGTCGCCGTTGCCCTGCGGGCCGGAACTGCCCGTGATGCCGGAGCCGCCGCCGACATAATCCTTCTGGCTGACACCATCGATGTAGACGTTCACGCCCGACGCCAGCTGGGCGCCGCCACGAAGTGACGTGTTGCGGTTGGAGTCGACGTTGAACTGCACGCCCGGAACCGTCGAAGCGAATTCCAGGAAGTTGCGGGTCGCCTGGGGCAATACCGCGATGTCGTGCAGCGTGACGAACTGATTGACCTGAGACGTCCGCACTTCCGTCGTGGGACGATTACCCGTCACGACGATCGACCCCTTATCGGCCGTCGCGGTCGGGGCCGCCTCGCCGAAATTCTGTACCTGCTCGGACGCGACGGGAACGATGACATCGGCAGCACTGCTTCCGGCCGTCACACGATATGTTCCCGGCTGCAGGCCGGCGATCACGTAGGTTCCGTCCGGACCGGCGGTGACCTGGCGCACCGCGCCAGTGTTCACTTCCTTGGCGATGACCTGGACGCCCGCGGGAGCAGTCCCGCGCAGGGTCGAGCCCGTGGCCTGGGCCAGCGCCGCAGTGGGAAACGCAACTGAACTCGCGACCGCGATTGCCGCGAACGAGCTGTTGAGATGAGCCAAGCTTGCGGCAAGCCGCCGCGTCTTCGAAAGTGCTTTCACGTTTCCCTCTCCCCAGTTACTTCCGGCATGTAACCGGTTACATTCAAACGCGGCTATATGGCGCCGATTGCGGAACAAACTCCTGTGACGGGACGGTGTCAATCGGACGCGGCCGTTCAGCAACGACGGTTTATGCGCTGCTGTGACTTTCGCGCCACGCGTCTGGTTGGTCAGAGCGATCAACTCGAAGGTCTGAAGCCGCTTGCTCCAACACATTCCTTGCTGTATTGGTGTTGTAATACACTGATTAGGAGGTCGTCATGCCCCGCCCGCTCGCGATTGAGATACTCGAAGCCATCGTCACGCACTATCAGGCCCGCCGCGAGCAGGAGCGCGATGGCCGGAGAGACCGGGACCGTCGGCATCCGCGGCATGACGTTCGCGGCGAGGACAAATCGTTCGACGTGCAGCCTTTCGACCAGGTGCACGTGTCCGGACCGTTCGAAGTTGAAATCCAGACCGGCGAGAGCTGCGGCGTCGAAGCTTCCGGGTCAGACGAAGGCCTCGCCGCCCTTTCCATTGCGCAAGATGGTGCGCGCCTGTTTATCGGTTGCACGGACGACGGTCTGGACGCGGATGTTTCGATCGTCGTCACGCTCGAACAACTGAAATCGGTGCAGCTGACGGGCTCCGGCGATGTGACGATCGACCGCGTGGAAGGCGATGTTTTCGAATGTGCCAGTTGCGGTTCCGGCGACGTCTCCATCGAGTCGCTGAACAGCGGGAGCGCCAGGATTTCCTTGGCTGGATCGGGCGACGTCCAGATCGACGAACTCAACGGCGACCGCGCCGAGGTCTCGCTGCACGGCTCTGGCGATCTGACGATCGAAACGATTGAGTCGTCAGCGTTCAAGCTGTCCATGAATGGCTCCGGGGACGTATCGATCGACCAACATGAAGGCGATGAGTTCGAGGCGATGCTCGCCGGATCCGGCGATCTGATCATTGCCAACATCCGTGTCGATCAGGCGAGGTTTTCGCTATTCGGGTCCGGCGACTGCTCGATCGATGGCGGAACCATCACCAACGGTTCGTTCGAGACCGCAGGATCGGGGGACATCAGCGCCGAAGATGTCGAAGTCGCCGAAGCCCGCATCTCGATCTGCGGGTCCGGCGACGTCTCGCTGCAAGCGTCCGACTCTGCCGACATCACCATCATGGGTTCGGGCGACGTTAGCGTCACCGGCGGCGCGAAGTGCACCATCCATGGTGGCGGGTCCGGCGACGTCCGCTGTTCCTGACGGCATTGCCGCGCGCGACTTTTCTGGCATCATCGACCGCATAAACTGGGAAATTGACACCATGCGTACCACCATCATCGTCACCATCGCTGCATCCGCCGCTTTGTCGGCCTGCAACGTGCACAGTTCGGACGACGAGGACGTCGGCCCGGCTGTGTCGCGCAACTATCAGGTCGGCAATTTCGAACAGATCGAGGTCGCGGGCCCCTATGAGGTGCAGGTGCGCACCGGCGCCAACCCCAGCGTGTCGGCGAACGGATCGCAAAAGCTTCTCGAGAAGACCGTCGTCGAAGTGAAGAATGGAAAGCTGATCATCCGCCCGGGCCAGAAGCGCAGCTGGTTCAACTTTGGCGGCTGGTCGACCCACGGCAAGGCGACGATGATGGTCACCGTCCCGCAATTGACCGGCGCAACCATCGCCGGCTCGGGCGGCATCCGCATCGACAAGGTGAAAGCGGACGACTTCAAGGGCGTCGTCGCGGGTTCGGGCGATCTCGACGTCGGCACGCTCGATGTTCAGGACCTGAAGGTCGACATCGCAGGCTCGGGCAGCATCAAGGGCGCGGGCAAGGCGGCTTCCGCCAAATATGACATCGCCGGGTCAGGCGACGTCGATACCGCGCAGTTGCAGACCGAGGACATCAAGGTGTCGATCGCCGGATCGGGCAGCGTGCGTGCCCACGCGACGCGGACTGCGGACGTGGACATCATGGGGAACGGCGACGTCGACATCAGCGGCGGCGCAAAGTGCAAGATCAACAAAGCCGGCTCGGGTGACGTTCGCTGCTCTTAGGCGGTCGTTAACCACAATCGTGGGAGGTGGGCGCATGCGCACCTCCCTTTTCATTGCGGCAATCCTGACCGCCATTGCTTCGCCCGCGCTCGCGGCTGACCGTAACTTCGGCGTCTCGGGCTTCACGAAGATCCGGGTCGACGGGCCGTACAAGGTAACGCTGACCACGGGCGTGGCGCCTTTCGCACGAGCGACCGGGAGCAGCACCGCGCTCGACCGCGTGGCGATCACCGTCAACGGTGAGACCCTGGTGGTCCGGCCGGCGACTTCTGCGTGGGGCGGCTTTCCGGGCGCCGACGTCGGTCCCGTGCAGATCGAGATCGGCGTGCATGACCTCAACAACGCCCTTCTGAATGGGGCCGGCTCGCTTTCCATTTCAAACGTTAGGGGATTGAACTTCGCTCTATCGGTTCAGGGCTCCGGCGACGTCACCATCGGCAACGTTGAGTCGGATAACATGACCGTGACCCTCATGGGCAGCGCGAACGTCAAGCTGAGCGGCAAGACCAAGAAGTTCGTCGCACTGGTCCGCGGCATGTCGACGCTGGACGCCGGTTCGCTGCTAGCCAACGATGCGAACATCGGGGCCGAGGGATCCACCACCATCGACGCCAACATCAGCAATTCCGCCAAGATAGATGCGACCGGAAACGCGACCGTGCGCGTCGCCGGCGGCCCGTCATGCGCGACGAAGACCGCCGGGTCGTCGACCGTTAGCGGATGCAAATCATCTAATTGACCGTCGCGCGGGCCTCTACGCCCGACAGGAAATTCCACAGCGCGCCGGCAAGCTCTTCGCCGGCCGCGACGGCTTCGGCCTTGTCACCCTCCGGCAGGCGGTCGAGCAGTGAACGGCACACCGCGCTATGCTCGACATCCGCGCTTTCGTGAACGCGGAAGAAGCGCAGCGTCTCCTCGTCCTCAATGCCGTAGCGGTCGATCAGGCCCTCGATCTTCGCGCTGGCGACGCCGGGAAACTGACTCTCGTATGCGTAAAGCGCGCCGAGGCCCGCGGCATAGGATTGCCGCGACAGCTTGCAGAAGGTGTCGATCAGGGCCTGCGTCTCGCCATTGAGTTGCTGCGCGCGCACGGCGTCTTGGCTTTCGCCGAGACCACAAGCGAACATCATCCACAGACTGGCGTGGTCCTGCTTGCCGACCTCGATGCCTTCTTCCTCGGCAAGGTTCTCGGCCAGCATGCGACGGCCGTCGCGATCCGGGCAAACGCTGTGCACGGCACTCACCGCGCGCGGGAAGGCTTCGACGTGATGGAAATACTGACGGGCGTAGTCACGCAGGGTGTCGAGCGGCAGCCGGCCCTCCGTCCAGGCCTGGTAGAACGGGTGCTTGAGCATGGCCCGTTCGGCAACTTTCGAGTCGATCAGCGCGGACGTCGTGGTCATGTGAGCCTCCCTGTTGGTCGGCTCGCGATAGCGTCGGCCAAACGACTTTAGAAGGCCGACTATAAAAGAGCCAGCGCGGCCAGCCGTCCGTAGAGCCGGGGTGGCAGGGTGCCGAGCCCGCTGCCGTCATCTTCGGTCGACGGGGCATCGTCTTCCTCGAGATAGCGCCAGCCCTGGTGCGCACGGCGCGGCATGGGTGCGACCGACTCAAGCGCTGCCGAGCAGACGATGTCGATGCGGCCGTCCTCGCGGTCGGCGAAGCTGAGGATTTCCTGCCGGGCGATGATCCGGTGCTTCACGATCCAGTGCAGCGACCCGCCGACCAGCTCCGCCGCGCGCTTCGGCCGCATGCGGGTCGGCACGCGCATTTCGTCACCGACCGCGCGCGACGCAATCCGCGCCTGCAGCGCTTCGAGGTCGCGGCAAGCGAACGCCACCTTGGTCATGTGAAGTTTCGGCACGCCGGCGATTTGCTGCCAGATCGCAGCAATTTCAAGCGTTTAAGGAACGAGGAAGAGCGCCGCGAGACCGAGGAAGGTGAAGAATCCCATGACGTCCGTCATCGTCGTCACGAAGACCGCCGAGGCCACGGCTGGGTCCAGACGCGCCTTGTCCAGCGTGACCGGCACCAGCACCCCAACGAGCCCCGCGACCAAGCTGTTGATCAGCATTGCCATGCCGAACACCACCGAGAGCGTCGCGTTGCCCAGGACGACGTAGCTTCCGATTGCGCCAACCAGGCCAAGCGCCGCGCCGTTGGCAATCGCAATGCGGAATTCGCGCAGCAGCATCCATGCGGTGTTGGCGCTCGTCAGCTGGTTCGTGGCCAGAGCCCGCACCACCACGGCCAGCGTCTGCGTCCCCGCATTCCCGCCGAGTGCCGAGACGATTGGCATCAGTGCAGCGAGGATCGCGAAGCGCCCGATCTCGCCACGGAACAGGCCGACGACTGACGCAGTGCAGATCGTCGCGCCAAGGTTGACTACCAGCCACGCAACGCGCGTGCGGATGGTCATCGGCAACGGCTCGTTGATGTCGCCCTCGCCCGCGCCGGACAGCAAAGTGATGTCCTCGCCTGCTTCCTGCTGGATGATGTGGACGATGTCGTCGACGGTGATCATGCCGACCAGCCGCCCGCTATCATCGGTCACCGCGGCGGACACCAGCGCATATTTCTGGAAGCGCCGCGCGACGTCCTCCTGATCCATGTCGACCGGGATCAGGGTCTGCTCTCGGGCCATGATCTCGCTGACCATCTTCGTCCGCGGCGTCCGCAGGATGGTCGACAGCTTGCACGTTCCGACCGGATGGTGGTCGGGACTGACGACGAATACTTCCCAGAAATCGGTCGGCAGCTCCGCGTTCGATCGCAGGTAGTCGATGACCTGCCCGACCTTCCAATGCTCCGGCACCGCGCACAAGTCGCGCTGCATGAGGCGCCCGGCGGATTCCTCCGGAAAGCTGAGGGCCTCCTCGACCGCCGCGCGGTCGTCGGGCTCCATCGCCCGAAGCACCGCCTGCTGGTCGTCGGCGTCGAGATCCTCGATCAGCGCAACGGCGTCGTCGGTGTCCAGCTGACCGGCGATGTCCGCAACCTGCTGCGGCTCCATCTCGTCGATCAGCTCTTCGCGGACATAATCGTTGAGCTCGGCCAGCACGTCCGGGCTGATGATCCCCGCGAGCGCCTTGACGAGGCCCTCGCGCTCATCGGCGCGGGCGAGCTCGATCAGGTCGGCAACGTCGGCCGGGTGGAGCGGCTGGACCAGGTTGCGTGCGGTCTCGTCGTCGCCCGCTTCGACCGCATCCAGCACGCTGTCGACGAAGTCCGTGCGCAGCCGGTCTTCCTTGTCGACCGGGGACTGCGATTCGTGCTGCTGGGCGTCGGGGAGGAGGTCGTTGTCGGCCATGTCGCTCCCTCGGTTGGTCGTTGCGACGCCCTCCTATGGTCGCCGCCGCTCTGGCGCAACCGTCCGCGCCTGCCTAAACGGCCCCAAACTTACTCAGGAGCATCACCATGGCCGACCGTCTTACCTTCAACCTTTCGACCGGCGGCGATGTCGTCATCAAGCTCCGCCCCGACCTCGCGCCGGGCCATGTCGAGCGCATCACCGACCTCGCCAGCAGCGGCTTCTATGACGGCGTGAAGTTCCACCGCGTGATTCCGGGCTTCATGGCCCAGGGCGGCGATCCGACCGGCACCGGCATGTCCGGCTCCGACAAGCCGAACCTCAAGCAGGAATTCTCCAGCGAGCCGCACGTCCGCGGCACCTGCTCGATGGCCCGCACCAGCGACCCGAACAGCGCCAACAGCCAGTTCTTCATCTGCTTCGGCGACGCCCGCTTCCTCGACAACCAGTACACTGTCTGGGGGCAGGTCGAGAGCGGCATGGAATATGTCGACGCCCTTCCGGTCGGCGAGCCGCCGCGCGAGCCGGGCACGATCGTCAAGGCCAGCGTCGCCTGAAGAAGGTCGCCCTCATCACCGGCGCGTCGGCCGGACTTGGCGTGGAATTCGCGCGCCAGCTCGCCGCCGACGGCCACCGCCTCGTCCTCGCCGCGCGGCGGACCGACCGGCTCGAGGCACTGGCCAAGGAATTGGGCAAGGCGCGCGCGGTCACCATCGACCTGTCGAAGTCGGGCAGCGCGGCGAAGCTGCTCGCCGACCTCGATGCCAATGGCGAGACCGTCGACCTGCTGATCAACAATGCGGGCTTCGGCCTGATCGGCAAGTTCGCCGAGCTCGACGCCAGGCGCGAGCGGCAGATGATCGACCTCAACGTCGCAACGCTGACCGACCTCTGCCGCGCGGTCGCGCCCGGCATGATCAAGCGCAAGTCGGGCGGCATCCTCAACGTCGCTTCCACCGCCGCTTTCCAGCCCGGGCCGAAGATGGCCGTCTATTTCGCGACAAAGGCCTTCGTCCTCTCACTCAGCGAAGCGCTGCACGAGGAGCTGAAGCCGTATGGCGTGCGCGTGTCGTGCCTATGCCCCGGGCCAACGCGGACCGAATTCGGCGACGTCGCCGGCTTTGGCGGCAACGGTCTGTTCGACCGCGTGGCGATGGACGCGCCCGGCGTTGTAAAGGCCGGTCTGGATGGTCTCGCAAAGAACAAGGCGGTGGTCGTGCCGGGCCTCGTCAACAAGCTTGGCGCGTTCAGCGGACGCCTCGTGCCGCGTGCCGTCACTCGTAAAATCGCGGGGTCGATCAAATATTAAGGGAAACCGCCGCGGCCTCGCGCCGTTGGCATGCCGGGACGAGAGCGGGTCAGGAGACAATATGCCGCAAGCAGACACGATCGATCGCGTGACGTCGCGCAAGGTTCAGGTCGCCAGCCTGCCCCCCGCCGATAGCGGCCGCGGCTTCGCCCGACTCCCTGATCGCTTGATGGACGAACTTGGCCTTAGCGAAGGCGACGTGATCGAGATTGTCGGCAAGCGCACCACTGCCGCGCGCGCGATCCGACCCTATGGCGAAGATGAGAATATCGACATCATTCGCCTTGACGGCCTCCAGCGCGCCAATGCCGGCGTCGGCTCGGGCGACTTCGTTGAGGTCCGCAAGGCCGAGTCCAAGCCCGCCACCCGCGTGGTCTTCGCGCCGGCTCAGCCAAACGTCCGGCTGCAGGGATCGTCCGACGCACTGAAGCGGACATTCGCGGGACGACCGCTGACTGCCAGTGATACCGTCGCGACCAATGCGCATCAGCGCGTCAACGCAGACGTTCCCGACAACATCCGCCAGCTGCTCAACGCGCCCGCCTTCGCGCTGCAGGAGCTGAGGCTGGTGGTCGTCTCGACGGCGCCGCAGGGCATCGTCCACATCGACGCCAAGACCACCGTCGAGCTGCTTCCCGAATATACCGCGCAGGACGGCGAGCGCCGCGCGGACGTCACCTACGACGACCTCGGCGGCATGCGCGACACCATCGACGCCCTGCGCGAGATGGTCGAGCTTCCGCTCCGCCACCCCGAGTTGTTCCAGCGCCTTGGCGTCGACCCGCCCAAGGGCGTGCTTCTCCATGGCCCGCCCGGCACCGGCAAGACTTTGCTGGCTCGCGCCGTCGCCAATGAAAGCGCGGCGAAGTTCTTCCACATCGCCGGCCCGGAAGTCATGGGCTCCGCCTATGGCGAAAGCGAGCGCCGCCTGCGCGAGCTGTTCGAACAGGCTGCGGAGAATGCGCCGTCGATCATCTTCATCGACGAGATCGACTCGATTGCGCCCAAGCGCGGCCAGGTCAGCGGCGAGGCGGAAAAGCGGCTCGTCGCTCAGTTGCTGACCCTGCTCGACGGGATCGAGCCGCGCCAGAACACGGTCGTGATAGCGGCCACCAACCGTCCCGAAGCGATCGACGAAGCGCTCCGCCGTCCGGGCCGCTTCGACCGCGAAATCATCGTCGGCGTACCGGACCAGCCGGGCCGCCGCGAGATCCTCGGCATCCATACGCGCGGCATGCCACTCGCGCCCGATGTCGATCTCGATGATCTCGCCCGCCGCACCTACGGGTTTGTTGGCGCGGACATCGCGTCGCTGACGCGCGAGGCGGCGCTGGAAGCGGTGCGCCGCATCATGCCCCGGCTCAATCTCGCCGACGATGTCATCCCACCGGATGTCCTCGACTCGCTATCGGTGGAGTTGCGCGACTTCGACAACGCCCTGAAGCGCGTGCAGCCGTCCGCGATGCGCGAGGTCATGGTCGAAGCGCCGACCATCCGCTGGGACGATGTCGGCGGGCTCGACGAAGCGCGCGAGCGTCTGCGCGAAGGCGTCGAACTGCCGCTCAAGCACCCCGAGGCTTTCCGCCGCATCGGCATCCGTCCAGCCAAGGGCTTCTTGCTCTATGGCCCGCCCGGGACCGGCAAGACGTTGCTGGCCAAGGCTGCGGCGCGTGAGGCCGAGGCGAATTTCATCGCCACCAAGTCGTCCGACCTGCTCAGCAAATGGTACGGCGAGAGCGAGCAGCAGATTGCGCGCCTGTTTAACCGCGCGCGCCAGGTCGCACCGACGATCATCTTCATCGATGAGCTCGACAGCCTAGTTCCGGCGCGCGGCGGCGGCCTCGGCGAGCCGCAGGTCACCGAGCGCGTGGTCAACACAATCCTCGCGGAAATGGATGGCCTCGAAGAGCTGCAGAACGTGGTCGTCATCGGCGCGACCAATCGCCCGACGCTGATCGACCCGGCGCTCCTGCGTCCTGGCCGCTTCGACGAGCTGATCTACGTTGGCGTGCCCGACACCGCTGGCCGCCGGCGGATCCTGGCCATCCACACCGAAGGCATGCCGCTGGCGAAAGACGTGGACCTGGAAGCGGTCGCGCGCCGGACCGACCGCTTCACTGGAGCGGATCTCGAGGACCTCGTGCGCCGCGCGGGCCTCACCGCGCTTCGGCGCGGGCTCGAAGAAGCCAATGTCACGATGGCCGACTTCGAGGTCGCCTTGGGCGAGACGCGCGCTTCGGTGACGGCCGAAATGCTCGAAGAATATCAGCGCATCCAGGACACGCTGAAGAGCGAAGCGACGCGCCCGATGCCGGGTATTGGGTTCGTGCTGCCGGGGATGCTGCGGCCCAAGGCCGGCGGGAAAGACTAAGCGGCGAGGCGCTGGCGGCCCAACACCGCCAGTCCAAGCAGCAGCACGGCGAACACCGCGAAGGGTGCGTTGTGCCACCAGCCGTAGAGGCTGATGCCAAGTGCCGGCGCCAGCACGTAGCTGATGCCATTGGCGGCCGTGATAACGCCCGCGACCGCGCCCTGCTCCGCGAGCGGCACTGCCAGCGACGCGCCGGCGGTGAACCCCGGGCGGGTAAATCCGAAGCCGAGCGATGCGACGGCGAAGCCGATCGTGATGCCGTACAGATCGGCGGACAGCATCGTGCCGAGCAGGCCGATGGCCGCGATCAATGCGCCCCACAGGATCAGTGCGCGGGGGGACAGGTTCAATCGCGGGATGAGCCCCCATTGCGCGCCCAGCGTCGCCACTGCGCCGGCCATCATGACGATCGCGATCGGTCCTTCCGATCCGGATGGCAGGTGAAGCCGGTCGATGACGAAAAAGCCAATGCACGTCAGCGTCGCTGCCTGCGCGTGCCCGGCCGCGACGCCCGCGAGAATCCAAGGCCGCACGCGCGGGTCTTTCCAGCTCAATCGCTTCTGCCGGCGCGGTATGTCGAGGCGATGACGCTGGCGCCTGTCGGCGTCGTCGCAAGCGATGGGTAACTCATCGCGGCGCCATGTCCCGCCCGCCTGCCGCCGCGATCATTCGGCAGCCAGCGCAGGATCGAGAAGAATACGGCTGCCGCGATGATCGCAAAGGCAAACAAGGGGCCGGCCAGTCCGACCACCGGCAATACGAACAACGGCGCGACTGCCGGGCCGATGATTGTCCCCAAACCAAATGACGACGACAGCGCCGACAAAGCGGCGACTCGCCCGCCGCGCCGGGTCTTCGATGCGAGATAGGCTTGCGTTGCCGACGGCGTCGCGCACCCGAAACCGCCATAGATGGCGCGGAACACGGCGAACAATCCGAACGTCAGCGCGCCCGAGATCCATCGGTTGAGACCCGCGTAGAGCGCGATGCCGCACAAGGTCATCGACACAATGAACCCGCCGACGCCCATCATCGTCAGCGTCTTGCGGCCGTGGCGGTCGCTCTTTTCCGCCCAGTAATTGGCGAGCAGCACCCACAGCACCGCGGACCAGGTGTAAGCGATCGCGACATAGAAATCGGCAATGCCGATCTCTCGTCCAATCGCGGGCATGATCGACTGCAGCGCGGTATTACCTGCCGCCGCCACGAGCATCGCCGCGTACAGAAGCAGGAAATGCGGCGTCGTCAGTGCCGTCGATCCGACGGCCGGTTTGCGTGCGATCAGGGCCACCAGCCGCGCATAGGAAAAGCGTGCGCTGAGCGGAACCGTGGCGGTCCGGTTCGATGAACTTTTGCGGAATCGTCCCGTGGGATCCGCAGCTTGTCGCGTTGGAACCTTGCCAAGGGGCGATGCATTTGCCAACGCTCCGGCCCTTCACCGCCCCGTCACGGAGCCTTCATGCCTTCTTCTTCTGCGCGCACGCTGAAAAGTCCTCGTCGGCTGCAGCGCAATCGCGACCGCCGCGCGCCCAGCCCGCAGTGGCAGTTCCTCCGCGGCTTCATCAAGAATCCGGTCATGGTCGGCTCGATCATTCCGTCGAGCCGCGTGCTGATCGACAAGATGCTTGATCCAGTCGACTGGGCGAACACCAAGCTGTTCGTCGAATATGGCCCGGGCGTCGGCACCTTCACCCGCCCGATCCTCGATCGGCTTGGACCCGACGCGAAACTGGTCACGATCGATACCAACCCGGACTTCACGCAATATCTCAATGAGCGGATCGACGATCCTCGTCTGGTCACCGTGACCGGCTCCGCGGCCGACGTCGAAAAAATCCTTGCGGATCGCGACCTTGGCAAGGCGGACTACGTGCTGTCGGGCCTGCCCTTCTCGACCCTGCCGCCAGGCGTGGGCGACGCCATCGCCAAGGCCACATCGAACGTGATTCGCAAGGGCGGCGCGTTCCTCGTCTACCAGTTCAGCCCGAAGGTGCTCGATTTCATCAAGCCGCACTTCGCGCCGATCAAGCGCGGCTTCGAATGGATCAACGTGCCGCCGGCGACGCTGTTCTGGGCGTACAACGGCGACGCTGAAGCCTGAGCTTATTCGCCGCTGAGCCCGAAGTTCGCGCGGCGGGTGACGCCGTAATCGAGGCTCGTCACCAGGAAGAATGATACCGCCCAGCGGATGCGGTTGAGCAGCGTCGCCCGCTTCTTCTGAAGTTCCGGCGTGATCTGCTGGCTGTGCTCGATCTCGCCCTCGAAATAGTTGCGCATCATCTGCGCGAACTCGCCGTCGTCGACGCGGAGCATCAGCTCCATGTTCAGATACAGGCTGCGGATATCGAGGTTTGACGAGCCGATGTGCACCACGTCGTCGAGCACGACGAGCTTGGTGTGCAGCTTGGTCGCGCGATATTCGTAAATCTCGACGCCGCGCCGAAGCAGCCGGCGATAGGTGAAGCGCGCAGCCGCGATGGTCGCCGTGTTGTCGGACTTCGCCGCCGTGATCAGCCGCGCCCGTCCGCGTCGGCCCACGCGCGCGATCCGCCGGAGCAGGCTCCACGTCGGCGCGAAATACGCCGCGATCATCTCGACGTCGCGACTCTGCGTCAGGTCGCGGCACGTCGCCACCCCCCATGGGCTCAGCTTGGCCGTCGGTCCGCCCAGCTGCCACTGGAGCTTTCCATGTGACTCGCTGTGGTCGAACACCATCCGCCGCAGCGTCCGCATCCGCGAATTCTTCTTGAGCGCCCATTCCATCAATTTGTCGAAATAGGTCGCCAGCCTCGCGGCAGCCGGACCCTCGACGAGCAGTCCGATGTCCCGCCACGCACCCTGCTCGACGGTCTCGAAATAATCGTCGGCGACATTGAACCCGCCGACCAGGATTCGCGGCGATTTCGTTTCCGCATCGGCAAGCGCGAGCTTCTGATGATTCCGCAGCAGATATCGCCGGCCGTACGACGGGTTGAAGCGGCAAAACTTCGCGCCGCGCTTGGGCAGGTCGGCGAAGTAATCATCGGGCGTATCGCTGCTTCCGAACCCGTCGATCAGCAGTGCGACCTCGACCCCCCGGTCGATCGCCGACAGGATCGCTGCACGCACGCGCTCTCCCGACGTGTCGCCCATGAAGATGTAGTAAAGCAGGCGCAGGGACTTCTGCGCGCCGTCGATCAGCGCCACCAGCGCATCGAGACGCTCGGGCCCATCGGGCAAGACCGTCAGGCGGTTGCCATCGACCGTCAGCACCCGGGCGGCCTTGGGGGATGCTGCTTTTGCCGACGCCTTCGCCATCGCCTTCCGATGTGGCGGCGCGACGAGAGGCTGGCAAGCCGTCAGTTTCCTTGACGAAACGGGCCATCTTCCCTATCTCGCCGCTCTTCCCGAAAGTCCGTTAAGTCCCGGAGCGATGAATGGCGCGCGTTACCGTTGAAGATTGTGTCGACAAGATCCCCAACCGGTTCGATCTTGTCCTGCTGGCCGCCCAGCGCGCGCGCCAGATTTCGGGCGGTGCCGACCTGACCATCGATCGCGACCGCGACAAGAACCCGGTCGTCGCCCTGCGCGAAATCGCGGAAGTCACCGTCAAGCCGCGCGACCTCCAGGAAGCGGTCGTCACCAACCTGCAGAAGGTGCGGATCGACGAAGAGGACGAAACGGAAGAGCTGGCGTCGCTGAGCGAGGCTGCCGAGGCGCTGCGCCTGACCGCGGCCGCCCCGCCGCGTCCGAGCCCGTCGGGCAACGACTACGAATAATTTCGGGCTGGCGTGACCGCCGGCCGGCAGTTAGACCGGCCGGATGGTTCCCCTTTCGTTCGCAGGCGAAACGTTTCAGGCGACGCCCTCCGGCGCGCTCTTCTGGCCGTCGCAACAGGCGTTGCTGGTCGCCGACCTGCACCTCGAAAAGGCGAGCTGGTTCGCGCGCTTTGGGCAGTTCCTGCCGCCCTATGATTCGCACGCGACGCTGACCGCACTCGCCACCGAAGTCGATCAGACCGGCGCGACGCGGCTCTATTGCCTGGGTGACAGTTTTCATGATCGCTTCGGCTGCGATCGCCTGCCTGACGATGCGCGCGCGCTGCTGACGGGCCTGACTGCGCGCCTTGATTGGACTTGGATCGTCGGCAACCACGATCCCGGCTTCGCCGACCACTGCGGTGGCCGGATCGAAGACGAGGTCGAGATTTGTGGCGTCATCCTTCGCCACGAAGCGGTGCTGGGCGAAACACGGCCCGAACTATCCGGCCACTTCCATCCCAAGCTGCGGCTACAATTGCGCGGACGCCGCGTCTCGCGCCGCTGCTTCGTGCGCTCGGCGACAAAGATCATCATGCCGGCCTTTGGTTCGCTGACCGGCGGGCTCGATGCCCACCATCCGGAAATCATGAAATCGGTCGGCGGCAACGCCGCGGCGCTCGTGCCGGTGTCGGACCGGCTGCTGCATTTTCCGCTCGCCGCCTAGGCCGGCCGCACCTCGATCGCCATCGCTCCCGTTGGCGATAGCACTAGCCGCGCCGTCGATAGCCGCCGCTTGCCGAACGTCGCCGCCTGCAGCTCATTGCGCGCGGCGTGCCGGTCGAACTTGAAGCCCTGCGCTTCCGCGGCCTGCTTCAACCGGTCGAGATGCGTGTCGAGATCGGCGATCCCCTCGTCGGGGTCGAAGCGCATCGTTTCTTCAAGATCGTGCATCGTGCGCCTTCATCGTCGGCGGACGGACAAACGGCAAGCCCCGATTCCACGCGCTGCATTGCGCGCCGCCGCCGCGCTTCCTACACCTCGCTGCATGAAGAAAGCCCTGCTCGTCGCCGCCGCGATCGCCGCCATTGCCGCGCCCGCTTCCGCTCAGTCCATCAATCCCAAGGTTCAGGCGCGGATCGACCGTATCCTCAAGACGACGCCGCTCATCGACGGTCACAACGACATCGCCGAGCAACTGGCCGAAAATTACCAGCGCGACATCACGGGCCTCGCCAGTGGAACCGACCAGCGGAAGCCGCGGGCGCTGATGACCGACATGGCGCGCCTTCACGCCGGCCGCGTCGGCGGCCAGTTCTGGTCGGTCTACATTGACGGCTCGATCACCGGCGACGCCGCGATCCGCGAAACGCTGCAGGAGATCGACATCGTCAAGCGGATGATCGCCGCGTACCCCAACGATCTAGAGCAGGCCTACACCGCCGACGACGTCATCCGCATTCATAAGAAGGGCAAGGTCGCCTCGCTGATCGGCATCGAGGGTGGGCGTCAGATTGGCGGCTCGCTCGCCGCCCTGCGCCAGTTCTACAACCTCGGCGCGCGATACATGACGCTGACCCACAACCAGACCACCGAGTGGGCCGACGCGGCAACCGACGAGCCCAAGTACGACGGGCTCAGCCCGTTCGGCGTCGAGGTCGTGCATGAGATGAACCGCATCGGCATGCTGGTCGACCTCAGCCACGTCGCGCCGGCGACGATGAAGGACGCCATCGCCGCCAGCAAGGCGCCGGTCATCTTCTCTCACTCGTCGGCGCGCGCGCTCGTCGATCACCCGCGAAACGTGCCCGACGATGTCCTGCAGCTGCTGCCCGCGAACGGCGGCGTGGTCATGGTCAACTGGGTGCCCGGCTTCATCTCCGACGCGGTCTACAAATGGGGCGCGGACCAGAGCGCCGAGGAAGCACGCCTGAAATCGCTCAATCGAGCCAGCAAGGACGCAGTCGCGGCCGGGCTCAAGGCCTGGGAGGCCGCCCACCCGCGCCCCGACACCGACGTCCGCATCGTCGCCGACCATATTGAGCATGTCGCCAAGGTCGCCGGCTACGACCATGTCGGCATCGGCGCGGACCTCGACGGCATTCCCTATGCGCCGACGGGCCTTGGCGGCGTCGAGACCTATCCCCTCGTCTTCGCCGAGCTGATCAAGCGCGGCTGGTCCGACGCCAATCTCGCCAAGCTCGCCGGCGGCAATGTCCTGCGGGCATTGCGCGGCGCCGAAAAAGTCGCGGCGTCGATGAAGAACGAGCCCGCCGCGCTGTCGGATCTCGACAAGGGCAAGTGAGCGTCGAGGGAATGACCGACCGCCCGCTGAAGGCGACCATCATCCCGGTCACGCCGCTGCAGCAGAATTGCACGCTGCTGTGGTGCACCGCGACCATGCGCGGCGCCTTCTGCGATCCGGGCGGCGACCTGCACCTCCTCAAGGCGGCGGCGCAGCAACATGGCGTGACGGTCGAGAAGATCCTGCTCACCCACGGCCACATCGACCATTGCGGCAGCGCCGCCATCCTCTCCGAAGAGCTTGGCGTTGAGATCGAAGGCCCGCACGAGGCCGACCGTTACTGGATCGACCGCCTCGCCGAGGACGGCGCGAAATACGGTGTCCCCGGCCGCCCGTTCGAATCGAACCGCTGGCTGGTCGACGGCGACCAGGTGACCGTCGGCAACCTCACCCTCGACGTCCGCCACTGCCCGGGCCACACCCCCGGCCACGTCGTCTTCCACCACCCCGAATCGAACCTGGCGCTGGTCGGCGACGTCCTGTTCAAAGGCTCGGTCGGCCGCTGGGACTTTCCCCACGGTAACCAGCAGGACCTGCTCCGGTCCATCACCACGCGCCTGTGGCCGATGGGCGACGAGACCGCCTTCGTCCCCGGCCACGGCCAGATGTCCACCTTCGGCTACGAACGCGCGACCAACCCCTACGTGGGCGATTACGTGTCGCGATAATCAGACAGTCATCTCAGTTTGCGGCGAAGAACGAGCTTCCGCTTTTCCAGAGCATGTAAGCCGCAACGACGAAGATCAGCCCTGCGAAGATCGCCGTCAGACGGCCTCCGCCCGACAATCGCTTGGCTGCTCGCGTGCCGAGGAAACTGCCGAGGAAGCCACCGGCCACGAAGACGAGCGCAAGCGGCCAGTCGACCAGGCCCGAAAGCGCATAATTGGCCGCCGTCGTAAGTCCGAACGCAGTGACGGCGACCAGCGAAGACCCGACAGCGTTGATCATCGGCATGCCGGTGGCAGCGATGAGGCCGGGGACGATCAGGAAGCCGCCGCCAATTCCGAAGAAGCCGGAAAACAACCCCGCACTGAAGCCGTAGCCAACCAGTTTGGCCGCGTTCTCGCGACCAAGCTTCACGCCGGCGTCGCCCTGATGAGAGCGTCGTCTCAACATCAGCGCGCCGACAAGGATCATCACCAGCGCGAACAGGAAGAGAAGCTTTTGCCCGTCGAACGCTTTGCCCAACGTGGACCCGATCGCCGCGCCCCCAATTCCGGCGACTGCGAAGACCACGGCGCAGCGCCATTTGACGTTGCCGATACGGTGATGGCTCGCGACGCCAAGCGCCGCATTCGCCGCTACCGCGAAGGCACTCGTTCCGATCGCGATATGCGGTTGAGGCACTCGGACGAGGTATACGATGAGCGGCACAGCAAGAATGGATCCGCCACCACCGACCAGTCCGAGAACGAAGCCGACCAGCGAGCCCGAAAAGGCGCCAAGCAGATACTGGATCGGCTCGAGCGCCATCAGCGCGCTGCCGCCTGCTGTTCTAGACGCGGCCGAAGCCCGCTGAGGTCATAGCCAGCGTCTCGCGCCCGCTCGACGATCTCGTCGGTGGACATCTTGCCCGCCTGGGCCAGCGCCCACATCATCGTTGAACGCGTGCCGGTCCGGCAGAAGGCCAGCACTGGTCCGGGCCCGCTATCGACGGCGTCGCAAAACGCCCGCACGTCGTCCTCGCCGATTTGCGAAGCCACGACGGGAATGTGCACATAGCGCATTCCGAGTTCCCGCGCGGCGGCCTCGATTTCGGCTGAGCTCGGCTGGCTGGGCTCCTCGCCGTCGGGACGGTTATTGATAACCGTCCCGAACATCCCGGCGACCTCCTTGAGCCCTGGCGGAGGCACGAAAGGCGCAACGGACAACCGCTCGGTAAGCTTCCTGATATCGGTCATTTCGACGCTCCTGCCCTTTGCAATGAATGCTCGTCGCGGAATCCCGCGTAGAATTGATGGAGCCACATGCCCGCGATCATGGCCCCGACGAACAGCCAGCTTTGCCAATGACCAAACACCAGTCCGGCAATTGCCGGGCCCGGGCAGAGGCCGACGAGTCCCCAGCCAAGGCCGAACACGGCTGCGCCCGCGAGCAGCCGGCCTTCGACCTCGCGATTCTGAGGGATGCAGAATTCGGCGGCCAGGAGCGGCTTCTTCATCCGTCGCACGATCGCGTAGGCCAGTGCCGACGGTGCCAGCGCGGCCACGAGAACGAACGCGAGCGTCGGATCCCAGGCGCCGGCAATATCGAGGAAGCCAAGCACCCGTGCCGGATCGACCATCCCGGACAGTGCCAGCCCGGCGCCGAACAGCATCCCCACGCTCAGGCCTGGAAGTACGTGCCGCATCAGCTTGCTGCCAACAGGTGCCGGAGGACGAACACGGTTGTGAAACCTGCGACCATGAACGTGCCCGTTGCGGCCAGCGATCGCGGCGAAAGCCGCGCGATACCGCACACGCCGTGACCGCTCGTGCAGCCATTGCCAAGGCGCGTTCCGAAGCCGACCAGTAGCCCGGCCCCGATCAGCAGCGGCGCCGAGGAGTTGATTTCGATGGCCGGCGCACCGAGCGTTCGCGCGATCAGCAACGCGCCGAGCGGCAAACCAGCTATAAAGCCCGCAGCCTGGAGCCATGGCGGTCCGCGATCCGCGATCCGCACCGCCGCCGCCGCCATTCCGCTGACGCCGGCAATGCGTCCCGACAGGATCAGAAGCAGTCCCGCGGCGCTGCCGATGAGAAGGCCCCCGGCAGTGGCGGAGATGATGCTTGTGCTCGTCATCCGCGCTTCCTCAGAACAGGTTGAGCGGCAGCTTCAGATAGCGCGTGCCATTGGGCTCCGGCTCCGGCAGATGCCCTGCGTTGATGTTCACCTGCAGCGACGGCAGGATCAGCCTCGGCATCGACAGCGTCGCATCCCGCTCGGTACGCATCTTCACGAAGTCGTCTTCGCTGACCCCGTCGTGCAAATGCACATTCCCGGCCCGCTCAGCGACCACCGTCGTTTCCCATACATATCCGTCGCGGTTCGGTGCCTTATAGTCATGGCACAGGAACACCCGCGTTTCGTCCGGCAAGCTCAGCAGCCGACGGACCGACCGATAGAGCTTGCGCGCGTCGCCGCCAGGAAAGTCGGCCCGCGCCGACCCGTAGTCCGGCATGAACATCGTATCGCCGACGAAGACTGCATCGCCGATCACGAAGGCAATGTCCGCGGGCGTGTGGCCCGGCACGTGAAGCACCATCAGCGGCACGGCACCGATCTCCAGCAGGTCGCCATCGACGAGCAGCCGGTCGAACTGCGACCCGTCGAGCGCGAACTCGCCGCCTTCATTGAACACCTTCCCGAAGACGCCCTGCACAGTGACGATCTCCGCGCCAATGGCGATCTGCCCGCCAAGCTTCTCCTGAAGATAAGGCGCGGCAGACATGTGGTCGGCATGGGCGTGAGTCTCGAGAATCCACTCGACCTCGAGCTTTTCCGACCGAACATAGTTGACCAGCGCTTCGGCCGACTGAAAGCTCGTTTTCCCGGACGGCTGATCGAAATCCATCACACTGTCGACGATCGCCGCTTTGCGCGTTGAAGGGTCGTGGACCACGTGCGTCGCGGTGAACGTCGCCTCGTCGAAGAAGGTCTTCACTACCGGCCGCGGCGTTTCGCCGCCAAACGACCGTTCGACGATCTCGCATGCTTGCTGAAGGACCGTATCCCTCATCGCCCTTCTCCTTTTCCGAGCTCGGGGCAGTACAGTTCGTGGAGCAGTGCCAGGACGCGGTGAATCTTCGCGTCGGCGACCCGGTAGAAGACTGTCTGGGCTTCCTTGCGCGTGGTCACCAACCCATCCTCGCGCAGCCGCGCCAGATGCTGCGACAGCGCCGACTGGCTCAGCCCGACGCGCCGCGTCAGTTCGCCTGCCGAAAGTTCGTAACTTTCGCTCAGATGGCACAACACAAGCAGCCGCGCCTCATTGCTCAGCGCCCGCATCACCGCGGCCGCCTCGCCCGCTTGCATCGCAAACTCAGCAAGCTTCTCTTCAACGTCGGCCATCATGTATCCTTTAGATATTGCTAATTTAGATATAGCACATATTCTTCGTCAAGTTCCGTATTCTTCCTTATTTCGAGGACGATGTTTTCGGGACATTTTGCCGAATGAAAGGACGGTCGAAGTGATGGACATGGTTGGAAAGTCGAACCTTCCGCGGGTCGTCGTCCTCGGCGGCGGCCTTGGCGGTACCATTGCTACTTATGAAATGGCGGCCGGCCTGCGTGGCCGCGCCGAAATCATGCTTCTTTCGAACAAGCCCGACTTCAGCTTCGTGCCATCCAACCCCTGGGTCGCGGTCAATTGGCGCAAGCCGGATGAAATCACTGTCCCGCTCGCGCCAATCATGAAACGCAAGGGGATCGGCTTTTCGGATATTGGCGCGAAGCGCCTGCATCCCGAAGAAAATCGCATCGAGCTCAACGATGGCACCGATCTGTCCTACGACTATCTGGTCATCGCGACCGGTCCCGCGCTTGCCTTCGACGAAGTGCCGGGTCTCGGCCGTCCGGCTTCACGGCATCCGTCTGCCAAACGGATCATGCGGGCCATGCCGCGGATGCATTTGAGCAGCTCGCCGCCAATCCCGGACCAGTCATCATCGGCGCTGCGGCCGGCGCATCGTGCTTCGGCCCCGCCTATGAATTCGCGATGATCGTCGACACCGAATTGCGGCGCCGCAAAATCCGCCACAAGGTGCCGATGACGTTCGTTACGCCCGAACCCTATGTCGGGCACCTCGGCCTCGACGGGGTCGGCGATACGAAGACGCTCATGGAAAGCGCGCTTCGCGATCGGCACATCAAGTGGATCGTGAACGCCAAGGTGCAAGCCGTCACGGCAGACTCGATGCGGGTCGTCGAGGTCAACGAGGACGGGAGCACCAAATCAGAGCACAGCCTGCCGTTCCGCTTTTCGATGATCCTGCCCGCATTCAAGGGCGTGCCGGCGGTGGCGGGCATCGATGGACTCACCAACCCGCGCGGCTTCATCCTGGTCGATCAGCACCAGCGCAATCCCAGGTTCCGCAACATCTTCGGGATCGGGGTCGCCATCGCCATTCCGCCGGTCGGCCCGACGCCCCTCCCGGTCGGCGTCCCCAAGACGGGCTTCATGATCGAAAGCATGGTGACCGCCGTGACGGCCAATATCTCCGCGCTGCTCGATGGCGGCGAACCACGCACGGAGGCGACGTGGAACGCCCTCTGCCTCGCCGATTTCGGGGATCGGGGCATCGCATTTTTCGCCGAGCCGCAGATCCCGCCGCGCAATGTCAACTGGTCTTCGGAGGGCCGTTGGGTCCACCTCGCGAAGATCGCGTTCGAGAAATACTTTCTCCGCAAGGTCCGCAAGGGCGAAGCCGAGCCCTTCTACGAGGAATTGGCCCTGAAGATGCTGCGCATCCGCAAGGTAAACGAGCGCGCGCTGGAGCCGGTGAGTTAGTAAATACCGTGAACCAGGTTTCTCGCGGACGTTGGTGCGTCAGGTCTCAGGCTCGGGCGGTGCCGTCCCTCGCATCGACCCAGGCAAGTGCCTCGTCGCGCTCGTCCGGCTCGCACACCCGGTAGCTGATGTTCGGAAGCATCGCGCTTTCGAGTCGCGTGCCAACGCGCATCCACGCCTGATCGGAAACGACTGCCACGCGCCCGAAGCGGTCGAGCTTGCCAAAGAGTGGAAAGGCCCTGCCCATGTGATGGGGCAGTGCAGACAGCTGGAGGCCGCTCACTCCCCGCGTTTCCACGAAGACATGGATCTTGTCGTGTTTCGCAAGAATTTCGTCCGTTCTGTCCATGATCGCGTCGAGATCCTCGCCAGTGATCGTGCCGGTGATTTCGATCGCCAGAACGTCGTTGGAACTGTCGATGAAGCGAAGCATCGCGCGTCTCCTTCCACACGAGGTCGGCGAACGCCTTGTGCCGATCCTCCGCGTAGCACCATTGTGGAATCTACGTATTTGGGCGGCTGTGCTCCTTATGACGGGGCGGCGAGCGCGCCCAATCCTCTAGCGTTTGCGAACGGCCATCTGGCCCTGTTCAACGCCGCTAATGTGCTTTGGGTGGAAAGCGGACATTGCAACTCAGCGCAGGCACATTATCGACTATTTAAGTGGGAGCATGCGATCTCGACTTCCTCCAAGTCGAGGTGTGATATGCTGAATATCGAGTTTCTGCTCGCAACGGCCCGTAGCGTTGGGGCTGCTACCCTTCTTGGGATTTTTGCCTTGGCGACCGCGATCGCCCTCGAACATGTCGGCCCAAAAGAAACGTTCTCCTGGCGGGAAAGACTACCCGGCATCTTGATGAACGTGGTGACAGGGCCTCTGCAACTAATTTTGGTGCTGCCGCTCACCTGGCTTTGGATTAGTCTGGGGCTCAATCCCTTGCTCGTACTGCCGCTGTGGCACTGGCTCGAGCCTTTAGGTGCGGTCGGTTACATTACGCAGATCGTTGCTCTGGTCGCTGTTGCCGATCTGCTCGCGTATTGGCGTCACCGCGTCGAGCACCGCTGGTTGTGGAGAGTCCACGTAGTTCATCATGTTCCCCGCGAGTTACACGCGGCCAACGATCTCGGTCATCCACTCCAGAACATTTTCAACTTTATCTTCATTTTGATTCCGATGAGCCTCATCCAGATCGATGGTCCGGAAACACCATTCGTGGTGGGGGCCATTTTGACTTTGGCGGGGTACTATATCCACTCTCCAGTCGAGTGGAATCTTGGCCCTTTGCGCCGTGTGATCGTCGACAATCGCTATCATCGAATCCACCACTCGCTGGAGGAGCGCCACTTCGATAAGAACTTTGGCATTGTGTTTAGTGTTTGGGACTACATGTTCGGGACGGCGTATAATCCCGGCGAAGAATGGCCGCTTGTGGGCGTTGATGGTGTCCAACCGCCACAAACCGTAATGCAGTTTCTGGCTCTGCCATTGTCGATGGGCAGGGGCAGTTCCTCCTCAACAGGGACGGAGATGAGCACTTTCCGGCAGCGCGAATGCCCTCCTGTTCATAACCTTTGAACAACCTCTGCTAATGTCCACAATTGGTCGAAACCGGACACCAAGCGCAAGCTCATTTTCGCTGTCCTACAGCGCCCATTGCGGTGCAGCAGCGTCGAACGGAAACATTCGGAGAAGCCCGACCCCAAAAAACCGGCCCGTCACTGCGAACATTCGGAACATTCGCGCTTCGCTGGCGGCACCGCCACCCCACCTTGCCTTCCCGCCCCTTTCCGCTATAGGAGCCGCGGTTCGCGACGATCCGGGCGCCGCCGGTGGGGTAACCTGCTGAGACTGGGCGCAGATCGTCGCAATTTTTATTGTTAGCATTTGAAGGTGCCGCAATGGCTGTCCCCAAGAGAAAAACCTCGCCGTCGAAGCGCAACATGCGCCGCAGCCACCACGCGCTGAAGCCGACGGCCTATCAGGAATGCCCGAACTGCGGTGAGCTGAAGCTGCCGCACAACCTGTGCAATGCCTGCGGCCACTACAACGGCCGCGAAGTCACCTCGACCGAGGCCTGAGACCGGCCACGCTAGCAGGGGCGCTCGTCAATGACTGACGGCCCACGCATCGCCATCGACGCCATGGGCGGCGACAGCGGCCCGGCGGCGATGATCGGCGGTGCCGCGCGCGCGCTGCGCAAGGACGCCTCGCTTCAATTCACTTTCTACGGCGACGAGGCACTCGTCGCAGCCGAAGTCGCGCGCCATCCGAGCTTGAAATCGGCGACGATCTGCCACTCGCCCGAATCGATCGGTGGCAGCGAGAAGCCGAGCCAGGCGATCCGCCGCGCCCGCACCACATCGATGGGCATGGCGATCAATGCGGTGAAGGAACATCACGCGGACGCGGCCTTGTCCGGCGGCAACACCGGCGCGCTGATGGCCATGTCCAAGCTCGCGCTGCGCACCATGCCGGGCATCGACCGGCCCGCGCTGGCCGCGCTGCTCCCGACGCTCGGCGACAATGACGTGATCATGCTCGATCTCGGCGCCAACACCGAATGCGATGCGCAGAACCTCGTCCAGTTCGCGGTGATGGGCGCGGCCTATGCCCGCACCGGGCTCGGCCTCGCCACGCCGCGGGTGAAGCTGCTCAACATCGGCACGGAAGAGCTCAAGGGCACCGACGAGCTCAAGGATGCGGCGGCGCTCCTGCGCGAAGCCGATTATCTCGCGTTCAAGTTCGACGGCTTCACCGAAGGCGACCAGCTCTCGCGCGGCGAGGTCGACGTCGTCGTCACCGACGGCTTCTCCGGCAACATCGCGCTCAAGACGGCCGAGGGCACCGCGCGCTTCGTCACCGACCTCCTCCGCCGCGCGTTCACGAGCTCGCTGCGCTCGAAAGCCGGCTTCGCGCTGTCCAAGCCGGCGCTGGAGCTGCTCAAGGTCCACCTCGACCCGAATAATCATAACGGCGCCGTTTTCCTTGGCCTCAACGGTCTTGTCGTGAAGAGCCACGGCAGCGCCAACCCGAAGGGCGTGTCCAACGCCATCCGCGTCGCCGCCAGCATGGTCCGCAACGACATCACCCGGAAGATCGGCGACGATCTCGACAACTTCCGCGCCCATGCTTTCGCCGCTGAGAGCGCCAAGTGACGCGCCGTTCCGTTATTGCTGGCGTGGGCAGCGCACTGCCCAAGCGTCAGGTCACCAACGCCGAACTGGCGAGCCAAGTCGATACCACCGACGAGTGGATCGTCGAGCGCACCGGCATCCGCAATCGCTACCTCGCTGGTGAGGGCGAGACGACCGGCACGCTCGCGACCGACGCAGCACGTGCAGCGCTTGCCCACGCAGGGATCGATTCAGCGGACATCGACCTTATCGTGCTCGCCACGGCGACGCCTGATCAAACCTTTCCGTCGACCGCGACCAAGGTTCAGGCGGCGCTGGGCATCAACGACTGCATCGCCTTCGACGTGCATGCCGTGTGCACCGGCTTCCTCTATGCGCTGTCGGTCGCCGATTCGATGGTTCGCTCGGGCAGCGCGAACAAGGCGCTCGTGATCGGCGCCGAGACCTTCAGCCGCATTCTCGACTGGGACGATCGCACCACCTGCGTACTGTTCGGCGACGGCGCCGGCGCTTTGGTGCTGAGCGCCGAGGACACCGACAGCGGCATCCTCGCGACCAAGCTCCACGCCGACGGACGTCACAACGACCTGCTGTTCGTCGACGGGGGACCGTCGACCACGCAGACCGTCGGTAAGCTTCGCATGAAGGGCCGCGAAGTCTTCCGCCACGCGGTCGTCAACCTCGCCGACGTCTTGAACGAAGTGCTCACCGATGCGGGCTTGACCGCCGCGGACGTCGACTGGGTGGTTCCGCACCAGGCGAACGCCCGCATCCTCGACGCCACGGCGCGGAAGCTCGGGCTTCCGGCGGAGAAGGTCGTCGTCACCGTCGACCGGCACGCGAACACCTCGGCAGCGTCGGTGCCGCTCGCGCTCGATACCGCAGTCAAGGATGGGCGAATCAAGCGCGGCGATCTGATCGTCCTCGAAGCGATGGGCGGTGGCTTTACTTGGGGCGCGGCCGCGCTCCGCTATTGAAATCTTTGGAATTTCAGCCGATTGTCGATTTGCCGACAGGACGGAATTCCGTTACGAAAGCGTATTGAAGCGGCGAGGGGCGCGCCGTTCAGCGGGGAGAATATCATGGCCGATCTCGGGATCGCGCGGGTCAATAACGAAGCCGATGCACAGACACTGACGCGGGCCGACCTCGCGGATACCGTGCACCGCAAGCTTGGTTTGTCGCGCGCGGAATCGGCGGGCGTCGTCGAGCGCGTGCTGTATCACATGTGCCACGCGCTTTCCGAAGGGCACAACGTGAAGATCTCCAGCTTCGGCACCTTCATCCTGCGCGACAAGGGTGAGCGCGTCGGCCGGAACCCGAAGACGGGCGTCGAAGTGCCGATCGCGCCGCGGCGGGTGATGACCTTCCGCGCCAGCCAGATCATGCGCGACCAGATCGCCAAAGGCTGACGGCAGCGCCCGTGGCAACCGCCGGCCAAAAGGACCCCGGCGCCTTATTGACGATTGGGGAACTGTCGCAGGAACTGGGCGTCGCCCAGCACATCCTGCGCTATTGGGAAACGCGTTTCCCGCAGCTCAAGCCGATGCAGCGTGCCGGCAACCGCCGCTATTATCGCCCCGCCGACGTCGAGCTTGTCCGGCGCATCCACCGCCTGCTCAATCAGGAAGGTTACACGGTCCGGGGCGTCCAGAAGGTGCTGCGCGACCGCGACGCTCCCACCGAACCCGCCGCGCCGGTGATGCCTGCGCCTGCGCCGGAATTTGATGCTTCAGACGATGTGCCCGCCGGCGTCGATGTCTTCCGCCTGATCCAGCTGCGCAACCGCTTGGCCGACGCGCTCGACGCTTGAATTGAGTCGCGCTTCGACCCGCGCGATCGCCTGCTCCAGTGGCAACCGGCTGACCTGAACGCCCGGCGGGAACGCCGCCAGCAACCGCGACGGCATCGCTGCCGACAGGATCACGAACAGCCCGCAATCGCCCTGTCGCCGGATGAGGCGTCCAAACGCCTGCGCCAGCCGCGCGCGCACCACGCGGTCGTCATACGCACTCCCGCCGCCCGCCATCCGCCGCGCCGCGTGCAGCACCGTCGGCCGCGGCCACGGCACGCGCTCCATCACAACCAGCCGCAGCGAATCGCCGGGCACGTCCACGCCGTCACGCAAGGCATCGGTGCCCAGCAGCGAGGCGCGTGGATCGTCGCGGAAGATATCGACCAGGGTACCGGCGTCGATCGGATCGACGTGCTGCGCCAGCAGCGGCAGCCCTTCGCGCGCCAGCCGGTCGGCGATCCGCGCATGCACCGCCTTCAGCCGCTGCACCGCCGTGAACAGCCCTAGCGTCCCGCCCTTCGCCGTTTCGATCAGCCGCGCATAGGCGCCGGCGAGCGAGGCGATGTCGCCCTGCCGAACGTCGGTGACAATCAGCACTTCCGAGCAGCCGGCGTAGTCGAACGGGCTCTGTGCCTCGAAATGCGTCGCCGGCGCGGGCAGATGCAGCGCGCCCGTCCGTGCATCCGCCGCCGCCCATTCCTCGCCGCCACGCAAGGTCGCCGACGTTACCAGCACCCCATCAGCCGGCGCCAGCACCGCCGACGCCAATGGCCGGGTCGGATCAAGCCACCGGCGATGAATCGCCACATCATACTCGCGCCCATCCACCCGCTCGACCGCCAGCCAATCGATGAACGCCGGATCAGCCTCACCCCCGATGCGACCGAGCAAAGCAATCCAAGCCGCCAGCGTCTCGCGCCGCCAGGTGAGGCCGCGGATCGCCCCGTCGACACGCGCCCGCGCCTGGGTGTCGAGCCAGTCGGGCGCATCTTCGAGTACCGCCTCAAGTCGCCGCGCGAGCGCGGCCAGCGGCTTGTTCAGGCTTTCGAGGATCTCCGCCGCGCCCGCCGCCGCTGAAACCAGGGCGCCATCGGGCTCGGCCAGCTCGGTCTCCAGACCATAGCCCGCTTCCTGCGCCTTCGACCGCGCATAGACGGTGCCGCGCACCTCGGCCAGCAGCGCCTCGATCGGCCCGAACGCAGCGCCCTCAACCAGGCGCTGCAGCCACCCGTCCGACGGCAGCGCGCGCGCCGCCTCGACCGCAGCATCCAGCGCCCGCGCACCCTCATCGTCATAAGACGCGACGTCCATCAGCCGCGCCCCAAGCCCGCGCCGCCGCCCGCGCGATCGGCCTTCCGGCCCGACGATCCAGCGCCGCATCTCGATCGCTTCCTGTCCGCCGAACGCCACCGCGAAGGTGGAGTCGGCCGCATCGAACAGGTGATGCCCTTCGTCGAACAGGATGCGGCCCGGCGCGTCCTCGCGCGCCCGTGCCGCATTAACCATCACCAGCGCATGATTGGCGATGACGATGTCGGCGTCGCGGCTCGCGCGTTCGGCGCGCTCGATGAAGCAGCGCCGATAATGCGGGCAGCCGGCATAGACGCATTCACCGCGCCGGTCGGTCAGCGCGGTCGCACCAGCCCGCCGGAACAGGCTCGGCAGCCAGCCGGGCAAGTCGCCGCCGACCATGTCGCCATCCTTGGTGTAGGCCGCCCAGCGCCCGACCAGCTGCGCGAGGATTGCCGCCCGCCCCGCGAACGCGCCCTGCAGCGCATCCTCGAGATTCAGCAGGCAGAGATAATTCTCGCGGCCCTTGCGCACGACGATGCGCCGCGCCCGCTCGACCGGGTCGGCGAACAGCTTGGGTCCTTCTGCATCCAATTGGCGCTGCAGTGCCTTGGTGAAGGTCGACACCCACACGGCGCCGCCCGCGCGCTCGGCCCACAGCGATGCCGGCGCCAGATAGGCGAGAGTCTTGCCGATGCCCGTCCCCGCCTCCGCCAGCAGCAGGTTGGGCGAGTCCTTGGCGCGCTTGGCGGCAAACACGCCAGTAACCGCTTCGGCCATCGCCCGCTGGCCTTCGCGAGCCTCGGCGCGGCCCGTGAGACGGTCAAGCTCCGCGCGCGCTTCGGTCGGCGATACCTGCACCGGCCGCGGCGGCGGCCGCACCGCGCCCTCCTCCCACGACTTGAGCCGCGCGAAGAGCATCCGCTCGCCACGTTCAGGCCGTTCAAGCCGCGCGCCGAGCAGCGGCGCCCAGCTCCAGCCCAATCGGTGAAGCGTCGCGTTGGAGGTCCACGCCCCCTCGCGCTGACTCCAGTCGGGATCGGCCAGAACCGCGAGCAACCGCGCCGCAATTGCCTGCAACCCCAGGGCTGCTTCCGCTTCCGCCGCTGGCGGCTCCAGCCCGAGCGTCCGGCTCAAGCCCGCAACCGTCGGCACCGCGAAGCGCGCGGGATGTATGAAAGCGAACAGCTCCAGCAGGTCGAGCCCGCTAAGCTCCGGATAGCCGAGACGCTGCCCGACCAAGGGCGCGTTGAGGATGATATGCGGCGTTTCCGCAGCTCGCGCGATCGCCTCGCCGCGGCTCGCCTCCCGCACCTCGCCGTCCCCGCCGGCAATCCAGATGCCCGCATGGGTTGCGTGCAGCGCGGGAAGAGGCAAAGGCATCCGCGCAACCCTGCCGCCCCGAGAACAGAAGAGCAACGAATTTGGACGCCGAAACGCTTCGATCCGCCGCGATGGCATCCAAGGCCTGGCCGTACGAGGAAGCGCGCAAGCTGCTGAAGCGCTGGCCCGACGGCAAGCCTGACGGCGCACCGATGATCTTCGAAACCGGCTACGGTCCCTCGGGACTGCCGCACATCGGCACCTTTAACGAGGTCGCGCGTACGACCTTCGTTCGCCAGGCTTATGAGGAGCTGACCGGCCAGCCGACGCGCCTGATCGCGTTCAGCGACGATATGGATGGCCTCCGCAAGGTTCCCGACAACGTGCCGAACCAGGAGTTGCTCACCGCCAACCTCGGCAAGCCGCTGACGCAAATCCCCGACCCGTTCGAAAAGTACGAGAGCTTCGCGCACCACAACAATGCGATGCTGCGGCATTTCCTCGACCGCTACGGCTTCGACTACGAATTCCTGTCGGCGACCGATTGCTACAAGTCGGGGCGCTTTGACGAAATCATCCGCCAGGTGCTGCGCAACTGGGACGGCGTGATGGGGGTGATGCTTCCCACCCTGCGCGAGGAGCGACGCCAGACCTACTCACCGGTCTTGCCGATTTCGCCGACCAGCGGCCGCGTGCTGCAGGTGCCGGTCGAAGTCATCGACGCCGAGGCGGGGCTGATTGCCTTTGAGGATGAGGAAGGCCGCGTCGAGCAGTCCGCCCTGGGTGGTTTTTCCAAGCTGCAGTGGAAGGTCGACTGGGCCGCGCGCTGGGTCGCGCTCGGCGTCGACTATGAAATGGCCGGCAAGGACCTGATCGACAGCGTTACGCAATCGTCGAAGATCGCGCGCGTGCTCGGCGGCCGCCCGCCCGAAGGCTTCAACTACGAGATGTTCCTCGACGAAAAGGGCGAGAAGATCTCCAAGTCCAAGGGAAACGGCCTCAGCCTCGAAGAGTGGCTGCGCTACGGCAGCGAGCCGAGCCTCGCTTTCTACATCTACCGTGAGCCCAAGCGCGCGAAAAGCCTGCACATCGGGGTCATCCCGCGCGCGGTCGACGAATATTGGCAGTTCCGCGGCAATTATTCCGCGCAGCCGGTCGAGCAGCAACTCGGCAACCCCGTGCACCATATCCACGGCGGCCGAGTCCCGAACAAATCACTGCCGCTGACCTACGGCCTGCTGCTGAACCTCGTCAGCCTGCCCGGTGTCGCCGACAAAGACACCGCCTGGCGCTTCGTTCAGCGTTATGCGCCGGGCACATCACCGGAAAACGACCCCGAGCTCGACGATCTGATCGGGCTCGCGGTCAATTACGCGCGCGATTTTGTCGCGCCGACGCTGCAGCGCCGCGCACCGACTGAAATGGAAGCGGCAGCGCTGCGTGACCTCGACGGCGAGCTTGCGAAGCTACCCGCCGACGCTTCCGCCGAAGATATCCAGACCCAGGTCTTCGAAGTCGGCAAGCGCCACCCGTTCGAAAGCCTGCGCGGCTGGTTCCAGGCACTGTACGAAACCCTGCTCGGCTCCAGCCAGGGGCCGCGCATGGGCAGCTTCATCGCCCTCTACGGCATCGACAACAGCCGCCGGCTGATCGCCGAGGCGCTCGCCTAAGGCATCAGCAGCGGCGAACGTCGGCCGAGATCGAAAAACGACCCGTCGCCCGGCCAGTCGGCCACGGCGCTGCCCAGCATCGAACCTTTCTCCTCGGAACAGTCGGCCGACGATGCGCGCTTCTGCAATTCGCTGGCCCCAGCCGGTCCCATGGCGGCAATCGCCACCACAGCCAGCAGCTTAAACCAATGTTGCGCGCGCATCGTCTGTTGCCCCTGTGCCCTATCGGGCCTTCAGTTTGTCAGAATGGACCGGTTCCGCCGGAACCTCAAGCGCGTCCAGCCGAACGGCCTCCTCGTGGCTCAGCCCGGCCTTCTCGAGCGCCGTTACTAATGCCAGCTTCGGATCGACCGCAATGTCGGGCGCGATACCGTCGCCTTCCCAATCCTTGCCGGTCTTGATGTCATAGGTCCGGCCGATCGGCATCCACACCGCGAAATGCTCGTTGATCGGCTGGGGGCCGCCGAAATGATTGGCGCCTGCCGTCGCTTCGCCGATCAGCGTTGCCCGACCCGTCGATTTCAGCGCTAGTGCGAAATGTTCCGCGGCAGAGGCGCTGCGGTTCGAGGTGAGCAGATAGATCTTTGCTTTTCGAAGTGGCGTATCCTCGCCCGGAATGGCGCTGTGGGTGCCAACCATCTGATCGCGCTCAGCGGCGAACACCATCGTCGGACTGCTTTCGAGCGGTGAGCCCCGGCGATCGTAGATATCCTTGGAGATCGCCATCTTCACGAGCGGCGTCTTAGCGCCATACACATAAGAAAATATCGCGTCTTGCTCGTTGAGGCCGCCACCGTGATGGTTGCGGAGGTCGAAGATCAATGTCTTTGCATCGCGATTGTCCGCGAGCCACTTGCGCAGCGCGACCATCTCTTCGTCGCGACCGGCGAAAGCCGTAAAGCGAATGTAGGCAATCCCGGGCGCGATGGTCTTTGCCGACTGAATCAGCGGAGGCAGATCGTCGGGCGAACCGCCACCGCCGCCTCGCCGACGCTCGCCTTCGGGGCCCGACAGCATGACATGCAGATGGCCGTCCTTGTGAACCGCCTGAAGGTCGTCGGTCAGCAGCTTGGCGAGGTCGCCGCGCGTGCCGCTGTCGTAGCGACCCGCGGCGGCATTCTTGCGGAGCATCGCCGCATAGGCCTTGGCCTGGTCGCGATAGACGAAGGAGCTGACGAGATCATCGGCAAGCTTGTTGGCGACCGCGCGGCCTTCGCCTTGCTCGACCGCCAAGGCTGCGGCCGGATCGGCCCGCACAGGTTTCGCCGCCGGCGCCGCTTGCGCCGTCACTTGCGAAGCCTGACTGGCCGCAAGGATGAGCCCGAAGGTTGCCGGAATGAGCATGGTAATACGCACAAAATAGTCCCCTTGATTTGCGTCGTTGGCCCAATCCTACCCGATCCGCTGTCCGCCAGATGAACAGACCGGTGGTGGAACGACACTTTGCCAAGCGCGCGCAAAATCCGTGCGGACCGTGCCAAATTTTGGCATGAGCAGGCATGCTCGATCCATTCGACGTCGCGCTTCTGAACATCATTCAGCGCGATGATTCGCAGACTGCCGACCAGTTGGCGACGCAAGTCGCCCTTTCGCCGTCGGCGATAGCGCGCCGCCTTCGCCGTCTTCGTGGCGAGGGTTGGATCGGCCGCACCATCGCGCTTCTATCCGATCGCTTCACCGACCAGCGGCTCCGCGCGCTCGTGTTCGTCGAGCTGGCCGAGCACGCCGATCTCAAGGGTAAGATGGCCGTCGAGGAGCGCCTGCGCGCGGTCGACCAGGTGCAATTCTGCTACGAAGTCACTGGCGACAGCGACCTGCTCCTGCTGGTCGACTGCACCAACATGCTGGAATTCAACCGCTTCTGCGACGAAGTGCTGGTCGCCGACCCGACCGTGCGCCGTTACGAAACCAGCTTCGTCAAACGCGAGATCAAGTTTCAGCCGTTCATCAAGCTCGCGTCTGCCTAGGCCGCTGCCTTCCGCTGCGCGATCCAGCGGTCGATCTTGGCTTCCAGGATCGACAGCGGCAGCCCGCCGGTATTCAGGATCTGCGCGTGGAAATCGCGGATGTCGAACTTGGACCCAAGCTCAGTCTCCGCCTTCTTGCGCAGCCGCTGGATCGTCAGCGCACCGATCTTGTACGCGGTCGCCTGGCTCGGGATCGCGATGTAGCGTTCGACCTCGGCGGTCGCGTCGGTTTTCCCCATGCCTGAATTCGACAGCATGTAGGTAATCGCCTGGTCGCGGGTCCACCCCTTGGTATGCAACCCGGTGTCGACGACCAAGCGCATCGCGCGCAGCATTTCGTCATTGAGCGTCCCGAACCGCGCCAGCGGATCCTTGTAGAAACCCATGTCGTAACCGAGCGTCTCGGCATAAAGCGCCCAGCCCTCGACGTAGGCCGTGTTGCCGCCGAACCGCATGAAGTTGGGCAGGTTCGGATCTTCCTGCGCCAGGCTGATCTGGAAGTGATGCCCCGGTTCGCCTTCGTGCAGGAAGAGCGTTGTCTCGCCCCACGTCATGCGTGACGGCAGGTCGTAGGCGTTGAAGTAAAAGGTGCCCGGCCGCGACCCATCCGGCGTTCCGCTGTCGTAGCTTCCGCCCGCCTCGAACTTTTCGCGGAATTCCGGATAGGGCCGGATCACCAGCGGGGTCTTCGGCACCAGCGAGAAGTATTTCGGAATCTGCGCGTCGACCTTCTGCTTGAGGTCGTAATAATCCTGCGTCAGCGACGCCCGGCTCTTCGGCTGAAACTTCGGGCTGGTCCGCATGTAATCGAAGAAGGCGTGCAGATCGCCCTTGAAGCCGAGCTCGTCGCGGACGCCTTCGAATTCCTTGGTGATCCGCGCGACTTCGCTGAGCCCGAGGTTGTGGATTTCGTCCGGCGTCATCGGCAGCGTCGTCGTCGACTGCACCTGGTAGCGATAAAGCGCGTCGCCACCCTTCATGTAACTGAGGCCAACCCCGTCCCGCGCCTTGGGCAGATATTCGTTCTTCAGGAAATCCCGCAGCCGTGTCAGCGCCGGATACACTGTCGTCGTCAGCGACCGACGGAACTCACTCGTTAGCCGCGCGCGATCGGCCGCGCCGATGCTCGCCGGGAAATCCCTGATCGGCCCCCAATAAGGTGACGCCTCGGGCTTGAGCTTCAGCTGATCGTTGAGCTGCTCAATCATGTTGCGGACGGTCAGCTTGGTGTCGAAGACGCCTTCCGCTTCGCCCTTCCGCCACTGCGCGATCGCCTCGTCGATATTCGCCGCAAAATCGCGGTTACGCTTCAGGCTGTTGTCGTAGTCGGCGACGGTCTTGAACGGCGCACTGCCCTGCCCGCTCGCCAGCGTCGGATATTCGGTGTGCAGGCCGTAGAAGTGATTCATCGGCCGCGCTTCGAACAAGGGCAGCAGGTCCGGCTGCAGGCCGCGCAGATCGTCCTTCGTCTGGAACTCGAACACGTCGTAGGCGATCTGATCGGTTGCGTTCAGCTCGCCGCGCGGGATGGTACGAAGCGCGGCAAGATCCTGCTCCGCGGCCGCCTTCTCCGCCTGGTAATGCGCGTCGCTGTAGAGGTCGCCGAGCCGGTCCGCGAAGCGCATGTCGCCCCGATACAGCGCCTGCAGCGGGTTGCGTTTCAGGCTCGCTTCGTCGCTGTCCTTGAACAGCTTGAACAGCCGATCGTGGGCACTCGCCTGCGGCGCATCCGTGACGACCGTCGGCGACGAGATGATCGGCTTGCTCGAAACCACGGGAGCGTTCGTTTCTGCGCAGGCGCCGAGCGCCAGCATCGAGCAAGACAAAATGAAACGTCCGGCAATCATCATTTCGGAAACCTCGCTACGCCGTCGTCGGGCGCGCAAAAAGAAAGGGCGCTGCGGTTACGCCCGCAACGCCCCTTTGATCAATAACCGGTAGCTTCTACCAGAAGAAGTTCGGGATCGCGTCGATCACCTGTCCCGAATAGATGTCCACCAGCAGCGCATCGTTCCAGTAGCGGATCCACTGCGTGCCCGGCGGCGGGTACGGCAGGCCGTACATGGCCGGATCGAACCAGTAGTTCTGCCCGTAATAGGCCGGGCTCAACCGATACCCGATGTCGTAGCGGCGATAATTATAGCCGAACGGATCGAAGTAGATGCCGAGGCGGAACGTCGATCGGTGCTGGTCGCGATACCGGCGCCAGTCGTAGCGGCGGTCGTTTCGCCAGTCGCGATTCCAGGTCCCGCTCCATCGGCGGCCATCGACCGTTGGCTGGCGGTTCTGCCATGCCTGGCGCTGTTGCCAATCCTGGTTGACCTCGCCGCCCGGCCGGTTCCAGCCGCCGTTGCGATCGCGCGTCCAGCGCTGGGTCTCGCCCGCGCGTTGGTCGGGCTGGCGGGTCCAGTGCGATGTTTCACCCGAACGCTGGACATTGTCGCGGTTCCAGCGCGCAGTGCCGTCGCCCCGCTGCTGGCGATACGCCTGAATCTGCTCGGGGCTCGGGCGCTGCCCATCGAACGAAGGCCGGTTGCCGTCAAAGCGCGGACGGTCGCCGCGATTGCCGTCGAACTGCGACCGGTCAGGACGGTTGCCGCTGAACTGCGGGCGTTCCGGGCGATTATTGTTTTCGGGCCGCTGCACGCTGGGCTGCTCCGCCCGCTCGGGTCGCGCGCGCGGCTCGCTCTGCTCACCGTCCTTGGGACGGGCGATCGCGGGGCCGACGGCAACACTAGTTAGAAGAAGCGCTACGATAAACTTACGCATGGTCGTGACTCTCTCAAGTTCCTGAGGAGTGAATTGCGCCTGAGTCCATGAGCGGCGGCTTAACCGTTTCGGAAGCGTTTATTCAGCCTTCTGGGGCGCGGTTGTGGTGCGCGCAGAAACTTCCGGTTCCTTGGGCGCCGCGGCCTGCGCTGCCCGCGCGATCGCTTTGCGAATACGAACGTAAGCGCCACAGCGGCAGATATTCGGCAGGGCATTGATCTGCTCGTCCGACGGCGCCGGATTCGCGTCCAGCATGGCGGCGATCGCCATCATGAACCCCGGCTCGCAATAGCCGCACATCGTAACCTGTTCGGCGAGCCACGCCTGCTGCACCGGATGCGATCCGCCAAGCCCTTCGATGGTCGTCACCGTCGCCCCTTCCAGCGCGCCGATCGCAACGCTGCAGCTTGTCACGGCCTGACCGTCGATGATGACCGTGCATGCCCCGCAATCACGGCTGTCGCAGCCATATTTGGTGCCGGTCAGGTTCGATGCATCGCGCAGCGCCCACAGCAAGGGCGTCGCCGGATCGAGCCGGTAATTCACGCCTTCGCCATTGACCGTCATCCGCGCCATCGCGCGGGTGCTAGCGCGGGCGGCGTCTCCCTGCCAAGAGACGGCCATGCCCAGGATCGAAACCCAGTTCGGCACGTCCCTTGGATATGACGAGGCAGGTGGCGGCGACGCCATCCCGCTCATGTTCCTGCACGGCGTCGGTTCTGACAAATCTGTGTGGCATCCGCAGCTCGACTATTTCGGCCAAAGCCGGCGTACCATCGCCTTTGATTATCCCGGCTATGGCGAAAGCGATCCTGCGCCCGCCGGCACGACCCGCGACGATTATGCTTCCGCGATCCTGTCCGCGATGCGGGCATTGGGTATTGATCGTGCGCACGTTTGCGGCCTGTCGCTCGGCGGCGTCATCGCAATTGCCCTTCATCACGCAAAGCCGGAGGGCTGCGCTTCGCTCATCCTCGCAGACACTTTCGCGGTCCATCCCGACGGCCGGGCGATCTACGATCGATCCTGCGCGGCCAGCAGCGACATGCCGGCCCTCGCCCGCGGCCGCGTCGATGCCCTGCTCGCCGCGCCGGCCGATGATGCCGTCCGCGCGGAAGTGGTCGACACCATGGCGCGCATCGACCCCGAGGCCTTCCGCATTGGTGCCGAAGCTGTCTGGCTCGCCGATCAACGCGACCGGGCGGCAGCTATCGGTGTGCCGACCATCGTCATCTGCGGTGACCATGACACGGTGACGCCGCCGGATCTGTCATACGAACTCGGCTCCCTCATCTCGGGAAGTACGGTCGCGATGATCGAGGGCGCAGGGCATTTGGGCAATCTAGAAAAGGCGGCCGTCTTCAACCGCCTGGTCGAAGACTTCATCGCCAAGGTTGAGCGGTGAAGATCGCGTGCGTCGGCGCGGGGCCAGCCGGCCTTTACTTCGCGATTTCGATGAAACTGCGGGATCCAAGCCATGAAATAGATGTGTTCGAGCGCAATGCGCGCGGCGTCACCTTCGGTTGGGGCGTCGTTTTTTCCGACCTCACCGTCGACAACATCACCCGCAACGATCCCGTCTCCGCCGCCACGATCACTGGCGAGTTCGCACATTGGGACGACATCGATGTCCACATCCACGGACAGACGATCACCTCCGGCGGGCACGGCTTCATCGGCATCGGCCGCAAGCGCCTGCTCGAAATCCTGTGTGCGCGCGCTGAGGAATTGGGCGTTACGCTGCACTTCGACGCCGAATGCGAGCCGGCAAACCCGCGGTGGCGCGACTACGACCTCGTTATCGCCGCCGATGGCGCCAACTCGCGCTTCCGCGATGCGACGCCCGAGGCGTTCGGCGTCGACATCGACGTGCGCGCGAACAAGTTCGTGTGGCTCGGCACTTCGAAAGTGTTCGAAGCCTTCACCTTCGCCTTCGAGGAGACGGATCACGGATGGGTCTGGGCGCACGCCTATAAATTCGCGCCCGACTGCTCGACCTTCATCGTTGAATGTTCGGAAAGCACGTGGCGCGGGCTCGGGTTCGACCGGATGTCGCAGGACGAAAGCATCGCCGCCTGCGAGAGGCTGTTCGCGAAATATCTCGACGGCCACGCGCTGCAGTCGAATGCGACGCACCTCGTTGGCTCTGCGGCCTGGCTCAACTTCCGCCGCATCAAGTGTGAGCGCTGGTCGAGTGGCAACGTCATCTTGCTCGGCGACGCCGCGCACACGGCGCACTTCTCGATCGGCAGCGGCACCAAGCTCGCGCTCGAAGACGCAATAAAATTGGCCGAGGTTTTAAACCGTCCAAACATCAGCCTCGCGGCCGGCCTCGACGAATATGTCGCCGAGCGGAACCTCCAAGTGCTCAAGCTCCAGAACAGCGCGCGAAACTCGACCGAATGGTTCGAGACGCTGGAGCGCTACACGCATTTCGAGCCGTTGCAGTTCGCTTATTCCCTGCTGACGCGCAGCCAGCGCATCAGCCACGAAAATCTGCGCGTGCGCGATGCCGCCTGGCTTTCCGAGGTCGAACGCTGGTTCTGGAACCGCGCGACGGACGGCAAGTCCGACAAGGCCGCGCCGCCGATGTTCGCGCCGTTCAAGCTTCGCGAAATGACCGTCGAAAACCGCATCACGGTGTCGCCGATGGCGATGTATTCCGCGGTCGACGGCACGCCAAACGACTTTCACTTCGTGCACTATGGTGAGCGGGCACTCGGCGGCGCCGGCCTGCTGTTCACCGAGATGACCTGCGTCTCGCCCGAGGGCCGGATCACCCCCGGCTGCACCGGCATGTGGAACGACGAACATGTCGCCGCATGGAAGCGCATCGTCGACTTCGTGCACGCCGAATCGAAGGCGAAGATCTGCCTGCAGCTCGGCCACTCCGGCGCCAAGGGTTCGACGCGTCTCGGGTGGGAAGGCAATGACGTACCGCTCGCCGACGGCAACTGGGCGGTGATGGCCGCGAGCGATGTGCCGTGGTCGCCGGTCAACCAGGTGCCGACGCCGATGACCCGCGCCGACATGAACCGCGTCCGGGACGAGTTCGTGACAGCCGTGTGCATGGGCATGAGAGCCGGCTTCGACATGATCGAACTCCACGCCGCGCACGGCTATTTGCTGTCGGGCTTCATCACGCCGCTGCAGAACAAGCGCAGTGACGAATATGGCGGTTCGCTCGAGAACCGGCTGCGCTACCCGCTCGAAGTTTTCGCCGCGATGCGCGCGGCCTGGCCGCAGGATCGCCCAATGTCCGTGCGAATCTCGGCGACGGACTGGGCCGGCGAAAGCGGCATCACGCCCGACGAAGCCGTCGAGATCGGCGAAGCCTTCGCACGCGAAGGGGCCGACTTGATCGATGTGTCGGCCGGGCAGACCTGGGCCGACCAGCAGCCGGTCTATGGCCGCATGTTCCAGACCCCATTCAGCGACCGCATCCGCAATCAGGGCAAGGTCGCGACGATGGCCGTCGGCAACATCTACGAGCCCGACCACGCGAACTCAATCCTTGCCGCCGGCCGTGCAGATCTTGTCGCGCTGGCGCGTCCGCACCTCGTCGATCCGTTTTGGACGCTGCGCGCGGCGGCTCAGCTGGACTACCGCGACGTCGCCTGCCCGCCGCAATATCTCAACGGACTCAGCCAGCTGGCCCGCAACATGAAGCGCGACGCCGAAGCCGCGGCGGCGCTGAGGGTCTAGAGTGCGACCGGCTCCGCGAACACGCCGCCCGATTCATTACCGCAGGCCCAGCAGATGAGCGCCTTGACCGGAAACTGCTTTGCCGCCTCCAGGGTCACTTCCCAGCCCACTTCCAGCGGGTTGGCCGACAGCAGCCGGAAGCCGTCGCTCGACAGATTGACGATCTGCGCGTCCACCTCGCCCGTTTCGCAATGCACGCGCACGTCGAAATCGACCTCGACGCGCGGGTCGCGCGGAGGCCATTCGGTGCCCGAAAGAATCGCTTCATGTTTCATGCCACGTCCACTTCACTTCGCGAATGCGCCGGCGTCCACTCCGGTGCGCGCATCGGTTCCACTGCAGCAATTTGACGCAACATCTTTAAGCAGCGTGTGAAGGAAACGGGTTGCGAAATCGTTTACCTCGTTCGGCGCCACGGTCAGGCGCTGGTGACGGGCTCCGCCCATTCGCGCGCTTTTTCGACTGCGTTGAGTTCGCGGATGAGCGCGTCCACGTTGCGCGTCATTTCGTCGAGGAAGGTGATCTGATGCCGCGCCCCGCGATAGCTCTCCGCCATCAGGATCGCGTCAATCAGGATCGGCACCACCAGGCTTTCGGGATCGTCGACGCTCTCCAGTCCGCGCAGCTTGGCCAGCGCCTTGCGCCGTGCCGCGACCGGATCGTTCATCGCTTCGCTACGCCCGATACACCATGCCATTCTTCGTCTCCTGAACCTTGCGCAAAAGATACGCCGATGATGGCGAAGCGGAAGTTCAGGCTGGCGCGGGCGACGCGCGGACTGGCGCAGCCGAAGTTAAGCCTGACCTGGGAAATGGCGGGCAAATGACCTACGCCGGCATCGAACTGGGCGGCACCAAATGCGTCGCTATCCTGGCGGATGGACCGGAACGGATCCTGGCGCGTGAGACCGTCGAGACGACAACCCCGCGCGAGACACTGGCCGCATTGGCGGCCATTCTTGCACGCTGGGACTTTGCGGCCTTGGGCGTTGCTAGTTTCGGCCCCATCGACATCGATCCTGTTTCACCATACTACGGTCAGTTGCGGGCGACCCCGAAGCCGGGCTGGGCGCATACCGACATCCTCGCGCCACTTGCAGCCGCGGCAGACGTGCCGGCGCGCCTCGATACCGACGTGAATGGCGCCGCTTTTGCCGAGATGCGCTGGGGCTGCGCGCGTGGGATGAACGATTTCGCCTACATCACCGTCGGCACCGGGATCGGCGTTGGACTGATCGTCAACGGTCAGCCGACACGTGGGTTCGGGCATTCGGAATTGGGGCATCTGCGCGTCGCACGCCTGGCCGGTGACGACTGGCCGGGATCCTGTCCATTTCATGGCGACTGCGTTGAAGGCGTGGCCTCGGGGACGGCGCTCAGCGCGCGTTTGGGCGAAGGGTTGATTAGCGCCCCGCCGGAGCATGAGGCCTGGAATGCTGTGACTTGGGCGCTGGCACAACTTTGCCACGCCATCGTGCTGACTGCCGCGCCGCGGCGAATCGCGATTGGCGGCGGCGTCCCGGCGCGCCAGCCGCATCTGCTCGAGAAGATTGAGGCAAAGTTGATCGAAAGCCTCAACGGCTATGTCGAGTTGCCCATCTCCAAAGGCTACGTTTGCGCCCCCGAGCTTGGCGATGACGCAGGTCCTCTCGGAGCCATTGCGCTCGCCATGCAGGCGGCAACTTAGCTAAAGGATCGCCAGATGCCGGTTGTCGAAGGCGCCGGCATATTCGTCCTGGATCGACACCTTGCGCTCGATCGACTCCAGGATCGGAACCGAGAAATCGACGCCCGCCAGGCTGGAGCAGCTGTGCAGGTTGCCGGGCGAGAACACATTCACTTCCAGGATCTTGTCGCCGACGATGTCGATGCCGATCAGGAACATGCCGTCGGCGAGCAGCTTGGGCCGGATGATCTCGGCAACGGCCAGCTCGACCTTGCCGATCTCCACCTTCTCCGCCTTGCCGCCGGCGTGGATGTTGGAGCGGATGTCATCCTTCGCCTGAACCCGGCGGAGCGCGGCATATTTGCCGTCGATCTCCAGGGGCCGGCCATTCATCATGAACAGGCGGATGTCCCCCTTCTTGGCGGCGGGCACGTAGGCCTGCGCGATGATGTAGCCGTCGCGGCTGATCGCCTCGATCATCTGATTAAGGTTCGACGCATTCTCCGGATCGAGCTTGAACACGCCAGACCCGCCTGACCCCTGCAGCGGCTTCAGGATGATGTTGTTGCCGTGATCCTTGGCGAATGCCTTGATGTCCGAGGCGTGGCGCGTGATCAAAGTTTCCGCGCGGGCTTCCGGCGGGAAGCTCTGGAAATAGAGCTTGTTGATCGCGCGACCGAGGCTGTCCGGATCGTTCAGTACGATCACCCCGCGCTTGACCGCTTCACGGCCGAACAGGATTCCGGCTTCCATCGCCCAAGGCGTCTGGAAATCGATCGACGGGTCGTTGCGCAGCATCAGGACGTCGAGCGCGGTCACGTCCATCCGCTCGACCTTGGTGACCTTCGGGTCCTTCAGCGTTTCGAAGAACTGCTTGCGGTCCTTGTACTTGCGTTCGGGCAGGAAGCGCCCGTGGACCGACAGCGTGTCGTCGGGATTCAGCGCGAAGTCGGACGGCGTGATGTAGCAGACGCGATGCCCGCGGCTCGCCGCCATGTGCGCGAGCACGGTCGTCGCGTAATTTTCATATTCGCGTTCGAGGTCGTTGACGAAAAAACCGATCTGCATGCGCGGGGTCACTCCACGTCGAGTAAGGCCGAAAGGGAAGACTGACCGCGCACGGCGGCGATCCGACGCTGGACGTCGGCGCGCCCAAGGAATTCCGGTTGAAACAGCGGTGGGCGGACGAGGTTCCGCTGCATCAGCTCCTCGATTTCGTCGACGTGATCGACCGCGATCTTGCCGATCCAGAAAGGGTCGAGCGCCGCACCTTTCGCCACGAGGCTCATCACGTCCTGGAAGCCCTTGAGATAAATGAGGTCCTTCGCGAAGCCGCCCGACCGGAACACGCGGGTCGTGATGTCGAACGCGGCCTTGCGCCGCAGTCGGTAGCGGTCGACGAGATCGCGGTAGACCTCGAGGAATTCAGCACCGTCGAGCATTGCCGCGACGGCCACCACGCGCCCGGCAAGCAAGCGCATCCGCGTTTCGGACAGCCCGCCGACCGCCCATTCCGCGAAGACACCAAGCCCTTCCTGCACGCCTTCGTAGTTCGCGAGACCGGTGCGAAATGCAGTGAGACCCTGTGAGGCGCCGTTGAAATAGGTGAGCAGGTGAACGCTGATTTCGTGCGACAGCAAAGCGTCGACGCGCGAGCGCAACATCGCCGTGTTGCCGGCGATCATCAGCTTCGATCCCGACACCAGCAGGCTGCCGACATCGTCACGAACTTCGATCGCGGCGTCGAACCGATCGTCGATTGAACGATAATGATCGACCAACTTGTGCGCCGCCGCCGCGACGTCGATCGCGCCCACAACTTCGCCGCTGGCCTTCTCCTGCTTCGGCCGCGCCAGGATGGCTCGGGCGTCGGCCAACAAGCTGTTGCTGACGGTCCCATATTGCAGCAGCGAGGCCGCCTTGAACGCGCTGGTATTTCGCGTCGCCAGCATCGTTAGCTGGTGATCGATCTCCTGCCGTTTCTCCGACAACAGCCGTTCGAGCAGCGGATCTTCCACGATCGACAGGTCCACCGCGTAGAGGTCGCGCTTGCCGACCGCCGGATCGATGGTCAGCGGGCGATAGCGAAACTTTGGCGTCTCACACTCGCCATCGGCAAAGAAGCGCTCCATCGCCTCGCGGCTGTTGATCGGCGACACCGACAACAGGAAATCGAAGCTGCGCGCGACCTTGTCGAGCTTGCGGTCGGCATCCAGCGCGGCCGACAGGAACGCGCTTCGTCCTAGAGAACGGAAATGGCTCGGTGCCCCAACCTCCTGCCGGGACATGTAGACGCAGGCCGTCTTGAGCAGCGCATCGCCGACGGCGACCGCGAGGTCGCGCGTGACCTGCGGATAGAAGGTTCGCTCATCCAACCGATGGATCTGCGGGACGACCAGGGAGACGCGGTCGTATGCGGCGGCTTCGGGTGGAACCTCGGCAAGCGCCTCGTCGGCAGCGCCGGTCAGGACGTCAGGCTTGCGAAGATCAATGCGGATCTTGCCGAGCGCCTCGACCAGGCATGCCAGTGCCTCCTTGGCCGCCTGACTACCCGCGGCAGCGACGCGGAAATCGAAAGGGTGCAGATGCTGGGACCCCTCGGGAATGGGCTCCCACGGCGCGTCTTCGACCGACAGAAGCAGAAGGCTGCCGAACCTGTCGCCAAGCGCATCGGCCAAGGTGGATAAGGCAACCGCCGCTGCCTGATCGTCCTCGGGCGACCAGATGAGATAGGCGGGGCTGTTGATCGCCACCCGCCGGGCAATGCTTCGCGCGGGATCGGGCGCGCGATGCAAAACTAGAAACGGCTGCCAGCGATCGAGGTGGATGCGGCCCGTCTTCCCGACGTTCTGGCGCAAGTCGCCACGTTTGCCGAAATCGAACCCCTCGCCGACGACCTGCAGGCGCGGCTGCGTCATCGGTCCAGCAGTCCCTCCGCTGTTTCCGCGATGGCGCGAATGAAGCGACGCATTGCGGCAACTTCGGACGGGATTGGCTCACCAGTCCATTCGTCCATGTAGAATTTTTTGAACTCCAGCGCGATCGCGCAGGCCCGCCCGGGATAGCGCTCGTGAATGAAGCGCGTCTGCTCGCCCTTGCCCTGGAACGCGACGTTCTCACGAACGTCCAACTGGCGCCCGTTGAAATCGAACGCCCGCATTTCTTCCATCAGTGGATCGACCAGCCACGCCCATTCTTCGCGCGGCATGGAGAACGTGCCGATGTTGATGTCCGGCGCCTCGGCCTGCGGCGTGGGGTCAGCAACCGGTCCGTCGCGACGATGATTGTAACTGTGCACGTCGATCACCAGGAACTTGGGATGACGGCGCGCAACGTCGTCGAGCATTGTGCCGAGCATCACGTAATAGGCGGCATGCAGTTCCAGCGAGCGGGCGGCCTCGGCGTCATCGAGGCCATCGCTGCCCCATACATCGAGACCCCAGCTCTGGTCCGGCGTCCGATAGATTGCGCTGTCCGCCCCGCGGTTCAGGTCGAACTCGAAGCGCGAGCGATGCGCGATGACGTGCGCCGCGACGCCGCGGACCGACTCACCGGTGAACGGATCCTCCTCGCGCAGCCGGTCATCGTCGGCGAGCGCCATACGCGCCGCAATTTCCGGACGCAGGTCATGACCGTCGTGGATCGCGGTCGCGACCACCGGTTCGGGACCGTACTGCACCGTCCACCACGGGCCGGCATCCTGATTAACCTGGATCACATGCCGGAAAGCGCACGGCGGCGCATTCGGTTTCGTGCCCGCATCAATGCGCGGCAGGCGTCTCCATGATCTCGGTCAGCACGCCGCCCATGTCCTTGGGATGGACGAAAAAGATGAGCGTCCCGTGCGCGCCGATGCGTGGTTCGCCGAGCACGCGGGCACCCTTGGCCTCGAACTCAGCCTTGGCAGCATGGATGTCGGGGACCTCGAAGCAGACGTGATGCTGGCCACCGAGCGGATTCTTCTCAAGGAACTTCACGATCGGTGAGTTGTCGCCCAGCGGCTCGATCAGCTCGATCTGACTGTTCGGCGTGTCGACGAAGCAGACGCGGACGCCTTGCGCCGGCAGGTCGAATGCCGGTCCATGCGGCTCGGCGCCGAAGAGCTTGCGATAGGTTTCGAGGCTCTGCTCGATGGACGGCGTCGCAACGCCTACGTGGTTGAGGCGGCCGAGTTTCATGGCTCGATGGTCACTTCGGTGGTCACGCTGTTGGCGATGAAGCAGGCTTCGTGAGCCTTGTGATGCAGTCCGGCGACGGTCGCCGCATCCGGCGCCGCGCCGCTCCAAGTAACTTTCGGGCGGAGCGTGACGCGGGTCATCGCGATGCGTCCGTCGGCCTGCTTGTCCAATAGGCCTTCCGCGTCATCGACATAGCTGTCGGGCACCAAGCCAGCGCGGCGCGCGAAGTCGACGAAGAACAGCATATGGCATGACGAGAGCGAAGCGACGAACGCCTCTTCCGGGTCTACTCCGGCAGGATCGTTCCAAGGCGCGGGAACCACATGCGGGCTAGGCGAGGCGGGGACGGTCAGGCCGCCGTCGAAGCTCCATTGATGCGCGCGGCTGTATTGCCCCCTGGCGAAATCGCCCTCGCCCGACCGAGTCCAGTGAATGGTGGCGATATAGGTGCTCATGTCAGCTTAAGGACTTTCAATAAAAGCAGCGCGCAAACGCACGCCCACATGAGATTCCAAGCGATCGCAAACCAAAATCGAACCGGCGCTTTTCGCCGCGTCCACTCACCCAAGGCTACCTGACCACCGAATTCCGCTCGGCCACGCCGCCAGTTTCCAAATGCCAGGGCGGTGAAGGTCACTACGCCGGTCGCCATCAAGGCTGCAATTACCCAGCCGCGCCCCGTCACAGCGGAATGTTGTCGTGCTTCTTCCACGGGTTCTCGAGCTGCTTATTCCGCAGCTTGCGTAAGCCCATCGCGACCCGCCGCCGCGTCGAGTGAGGCATGATCACTTCGTCGATGAAGCCCTTGCTCGCGGCTACGAACGGATTGGCGAAGCGCTCTTCGTACTCGCGAGTGCGTTCGGCGATCTTATCCGGGTCGCCGATGTCCTTGCGAAAGATGATCTCGACTGCCCCCTTGGCGCCCATCACCGCGATCTCGGCGGTCGGCCAGGCGTAGTTGAGGTCGCCGCGCAGATGCTTGGACGCCATGACGTCATAGGCGCCGCCATAGGCTTTGCGAGTGATGACGGTGATCTTCGGCACGGTCGCTTCGGCATAGGCGAACAGCAGCTTCGCGCCGTGCTTGATGATGCCGTTATGCTCTTGCGCGGTGCCGGGCAGGAAGCCGGGGACGTCGACGAAGGTCAGGATCGGGATGTCGAACGCGTCGCAGAAGCGGACGAAGCGCGCCCCCTTCTTGGCGCTGTTGATGTCGAGCACGCCGGCCAGCACCATCGGCTGGTTGGCGACGACCCCGACCGTCCGCCCCTCGATGCGGATGAAGCCGATGATGATGTTCCCGGCATGCGCGGGCTGAAGCTCGAAGAAATCGCCCTCGTCGGCGACCTTCCGGATCAGCTCATGCATGTCATAGGGAGTGGTTGCGCTCGGCGGGATCAACGTGTCGAGGCTGTCCTCGAGCCGATCGATGGGATCGGCACACGGCCGCGACGGATCGTCGTGGCGGTTGGATAGCGGCAGGAAATCGAAAAAATCGCGGGTCGCCAGCAGCGCGTCGATGTCGTTTTCGAAGGCAACGTCGGCCACACCGGACTTCGTCGTGTGGGTCACCGCGCCGCCCAGTTCCTCCTGCGTCACCACCTCGTTGGTCACGGTCTTCACCACGTCCGGGCCCGTGACGAACATGTAGCTCGAATCCTTCACCATGAAGATGAAGTCGGTCATTGCCGGCGAATAGACCGCGCCTCCCGCGCACGGGCCCATGATCAGGCTGATTTGCGGGATGACGCCGCTGGCAAGCACGTTGCGCTGGAACACCTCGGCATAGCCGCCGAGCGACGCGACGCCTTCTTGAATTCGCGCGCCGCCGCTGTCGTTGAGGCCGATGACCGGCGCCCCGACCTTCATCGCCATGTCCATGACCTTGCAAATCTTCTGCGCGTGGCGCTCGCTGAGCGAGCCGCCGAACACCGTGAAGTCCTGCGCGAACACGTACACCAGTCGCCCGTTGATCGTGCCCGACCCCGTCACGACGCCGTCGCCCGGGAACTTCTGGCTCTCCATGCCGAAGTCGGCGCAGTTGTGCTCGACGAACATGTCATATTCTTCGAAGCTGCCCTGATCGAGCAGCACCGACAGCCGCTCGCGCGCCGTCAGCCGGCCCTTGGCATGCTGCGCTGCAATGCGCTTTTCGCCGCCGCCAAGCCGCGCCAGTTCACGCCGATGCTCGAGTTCTTCGATGGTGGTCGCCAACCGTGCTCTCCTCGGCCGCGCGTCTTCCACGGCAGGCGATGCGGGTCAACCGAATGGCCGTTGAATGAGAAGTGTCGGGTGGGTAACTCTCCTTAGCGCCGGGGTTTGGCGCGAGTCCGAAACGTTCTGGCGCGCGTTGCAGTGCAGCATACGGGTTTTTGTATTAACTCTGGTTAATCGCGAGGAACTGCCGGGCCTCGGTTCCGTTCTTGTTCTGGGTTTTCCCACAACATGGAGGAAAGAGCGAAAATGCTGACGCGCGTCGGGGTGCCTGTAACACATGAAGCCGAGCCCTCGGCGCCAACGCCGGAGGCTGCGACGCTTCTGTGTTTTTCGCACTTGCGGTGGAATTTTGTATTCCAGCGTCCTCAGCACCTGATGACCCGCTTCGCACGGGAAATGCGGGTCATTTATTGGGAAGAGCCGGTCGATATCGGTCCCAAGGAGACCGCATTCTTGCAGGTTCGTGACGCGGAAGATGCTGCCAATGTCCGCGTGATCGTCCCGCACTTGCCGCAAGGCATGCCTGAGGATGCGCGGGAGGCTGCGCTGAAGCGTCTGCTGGATGCGCATGTCGCCTCGATCCGCGGACCGCTGATCGCCTGGTATTACACGCCGATGATGCTGCCTTTCTCGCGGCAGCTGGATGCTGACGTCGTCGTGTTCGACGCGATGGACGAGCTCAGCAAGTTCAAGTTCGCCCCGGCAAAGCTGCTGGAGCTCGAACAGGAAGTGATCGACCGTGCGGACGTCGTCTTCACCGGCGGCGCAAGCCTGTTCGAGGCCAAGAAGGACCGTCACGCCAACGTGCATTGCTTCCCTTCGTCGGTGGACCGCGCGCACTTCTGCAAGGCACGGGCCCATTTGTTCGATCCAGCGGACCAGGAAGATTTGCCGCGGCCGCGCCTCGGTTTCTATGGCGTGCTCGACGAGCGTTTCGATATCGACCTGCTCGATGCGGTCGCGAAGATGCGGCCGGACTGGTCGTTCGTCATGGTCGGCCCTGTCGTGAAGATCGCGCCGGAAGACCTGCCGAAGCGCAGCAATATCCATTATCTGGGCGGCAAGACCTACGAGCAGCTTCCGGCCTATCTATCGGGCTGGGATGTAGCGTTGATGCCGTTCGCAATGAACGAATCGACACAGTTTATTTCGCCGACGAAGACGCCGGAATATCTGGCGGGCGGCAAGCCGGTAGTCTCGACGCCGATCCGCGACGTTGTCCGCACGTACGGTCATCTCGAAGGCGTCAAGATCGCGTCGACGCCGGACGAGTTCGTCGCGGCGTGCGAGGAAGCGCTGGAGCTTTCGCACAACCCCGAGAGCGGCTGGCTGGCTGAAGCCGACCTGATGCTGTCGGCGGCGAGCTGGGACACGACCCAGGCGAGGATGATGGGTCTTATCAGCGACGTTCTGGGCGTTCGCCAGGGCGCTGATCCGGCGCTGCTCGTAGCCGCGGAATGAGCGCCGATCAGAGCGGTGAAGGCCGCTACGACTATCTCGTCGTCGGGGCCGGCTTTGCCGGCTCCGTCATAGCCGAACGTCTGGCGAGCCAGCACGGCGCGCGGGTGCTGGTGATCGACAAGCGGCCGCACATTGCGGGTAATGCTTACGATGAGCCGAACGAGGCGGGCATCCTCTATCACAAGTACGGCCCGCACATTTTTCACACGAACAGCGACCAGGTCGTCGACTATCTTTCCCAGTTCACGGAATGGCGGCCGTACGAGCATCGCGTGCTCGCGCATGTTCGCGACAAGCTCGTGCCAATCCCGATCAACCGGACTACGTTGAACGAACTGTTCAACCTCGACCTGAAGACGGACGAAGAGGCTGCCGACTATCTCGCCTCGCGCGCCGAGCCGGTCGAGAACATTCGCACGTCCGAGGACGTGGTGATCAACGCCGTCGGCCGCGAGCTCTACGAGCTGTTCTTCCAGGGCTACACGCGCAAGCAATGGGGCCTGGACCCGAGCGAGCTCGACAAGTCGGTGACCGCCAGGATTCCGACGCGGACGAACACGGATGATCGCTACTTCACCGACACGTTTCAGGCGATGCCGCGCGACGGTTACACCGCCATGTTCGCGCGCATCCTCGACAATCCCTTGATTGAAGTGCGTACCGGCGTCGACTTCCGTGATCTCAAGAACCGCGTCGGCGAAATCGCCGACCACGTCGTTTACACCGGCCCGATCGACGAATATTTCGATCACCGGTTCGGCAAGCTGCCCTATCGCAGCCTGAAGTTCGACCATCAGACGCTGGAGCAGGATCGCTTCCAGGAAACCGGGACGGTCAACTACCCGGCGCCCGACGTTCCCTACACGCGGATCAGCGAATACAAATATCTGACCGGACAGGGGGCGCCGGTGACGACCGTCACCTACGAATATCCTTCTGCCGAGGGCGATCCTTATTACCCAATCCCGCGCCCGGAGAATCAGGAGCTGTTCAAGCGCTACGAAGCGCTGGCTGACGCGACCGAAGGCGTGACTTTCGTCGGCCGACTGGCCACCTATCGCTATTACAACATGGACCAGATCGTCGGTCAGGCGCTCGCGACGTTCCGGCGCATGGATGAAAAGCGGCGGGCGAGTGCGCCGGAGGCTATTGCCGCGGACTGACGGCACCAACCTGATGCTCATGCTTTAGAGCGTCAGGAGGAACGCGGATGGCGCAAAATTGGCCTCAGCGATTGTGGCTGGTGCGACACGGACAGAGCCAGGGAAATGTCGCGCGCGACGCCGCTGAGGAGGCAGACGCGCATGAGATCGACATCGACATGCGCGACGTCGACGTTCCGCTGTCTACCCTTGGCGTCGAGCAGGCAAAGGCGGCCGGTCGCTGGTTTGCCGCGATGCCGCGCGAGGAACGGCCCGAGATCATCCTGTCCTCACCCTATGTCCGCGCCAAGCAAACCGCGGAGATCATTTGCCAGGCTGGCGCGCTTGCGGGCGGCAAAGCCAAAACGCTCATCGACGAGCGTTTGCGCGAGCGCGAGTTCGGCATCTTCGACCGCCTGACGACACTGGGTATTCGCGAGCGGTTCCCGGAGGAAGCCGCGCACCGGAAGCGCCTCGGGAAATTCTACCACCGGCCGCCCGGCGGGGAGAGCTGGGCGGACGTCATTCTCCGCCTGCGGTCGATGCTCAACACGATTAACCTGCATTATTGCGACCGCCGCGTGATGATCGTTTGCCATCAGGTGGTCGTCCTCTGCTTCCGCTACATCCTCGAGGAGTTGGACGAGGCGCAGATCCTCGGCATCGACAAGCAGGCCGAGGTGCTGAACTGCGGCATCGCCGCCTATGAGTTTGACGCGGACGTCAAGGGACTTTGCGTGCCGACGCTGGACCTTTGGAATTACGGGGCGCCGCTGGAGGCCGAGGGCGCGTCGAAGACCTCCGCTCCAGATCTGATGACTGGAACACGGTGAAGCTCGACCGGCACGCGCTTAAGGCTCATCCACTGCCGCCAGCCGGCAATGGCGGCAAGGAAGACAAGGGCCGCATCCTGATAATCGGCGGCAGCCGGGACGTCCCGGGCGCGGCGTTGCTTGCCGCGACCGCGGCCATGCGTACCGGCGCCGGACAGCTGGCCATCGCAACTGTCGAGAGCGCTGCGCAGCACCTCGCAATCGCCATGCCGGAAGCGATGGTGGCCGGCTTGCCTGAAGTTCGTGACGGCGGTTTTGCCACTGCCGCCGTAGCAGATTTGCAGGCTCTGGCAGGAAAGGCTGACGCAATCGTCGCCGGGCCCGGCGTCCGACCCAGCGCCGCCTGTGCGAAAATCTCGGAGGCGCTGATGGCGACCGAGGCAGCATTGGCGTTGGACGTCGCAATGTTGAAGGCGTTGCAGCCCCCGCGGCAATCAAGGGCCAAGCCCGCCATTCTCTTGCCCGACAACGACGAACTGGCATCGCTGCTGGACTGCGACGAGGCCGAGATCGAAGCCGATCCGGTCGCCTGCGGAAAGCGCGCCGCTGCCCGTTACCAGGCAGTCGTCCACGTCAAAGGCGCCACTGCTTACGTCGTATGCCCCGAAGGGGAGGTCTGGACCCATGAATCGAAGGCGACGGGATTGGGCGTATCGGGCAGTGGGGACGTGCTTTCGGGCGTCGTCGGCGGTCTGCTCGCCCGTGGCGCAGAGCCGCTCACGGCACTGCTCTGGGCCGTCTGGCTGCACGGCCAGGCCGGCATTCACCTGAGCAAAACGGTCGGGCCGGTCGGTTTTCTGGCGCGAGAGATTGCCAACGCAATCCCGGCCGTGCTCCCGCGCTAATTGCCGCTGTAGCGGTCGAGCTCGTCGCCGATCAGCCGGACGACGTGCAGCACGTTGGTGGAGCCGGCCTTACCGAACGGAATTCCAGCCATGACAATGACGCGGTCGCCGCCTTTGGCGATCTGGTGTCGCAGCGCCATGCGCTTGGCCTTTTCCACCATCTCCTCGAAATTCGAAACGTCGCGGGTGTGAACCGCGTGGACCCCCCACAGGAGGCCCATGCGGCGTGAGGTGTGGAGCGATGCGCTCATTGCCAGCAACGGCACCGGCGGGCGTTCGCGCGCGATCCGCCGCGCGGTCGAACCCGAACTGGTGTAGCAAAGCATGGCGGTAGCGGAGATGGTGCTGGCGATCTGCCGCGCGGATCCGGCCAGCGCGTCGGCAGTCGTCGCTTCAAGGCGGATCTGCGTGAAGTGAACCCGCTCCTGGTAACTCGGGTCACGTTCCACGCTGACCGCGATGCGGTCCATCATTTGCACCGCTTCGCACGGATATTTACCGGCCGCGCTTTCCGCCGACAGCATCACCGCATCGGCTCCGTCGTAGATGGCCTTGGCGACGTCGCTGACTTCCGCCCGCGTCGGCGTTGGCGAGGTAATCATCGATTCGAGCATCTGCGTCGCGACCACCACGGGCTTGCCGTATTGGCGCGCCGTCGCGACGATCTTGTTCTGCAGCGGCGGAACCTGCTCGGGCGGCAATTCGACACCGAGGTCGCCGCGCGCGACCATCACCGCGTCGGCCAGCGCGACGATGTCGTTCAGCCGATCGACCGCTGCCGGCTTCTCGATTTTCGCGAGCAAAGCGGCACGATCGCCGATCAACGTCCGCGCCTCTGCCACGTCTTCCGGACGCTGCACGAACGACAACGCGATCCAGTCCGCCCGTTGCTCCAATGCAAACTTGAGGTCGTCGCGATCCTTGTCGGTGAGCGCGGGGATCGGCACCAGCACGTCTGGCACGTTGACGCCCTTATTGTCCGATACGCTCCCGCCGACCTTCACTTCGCAGACGATCTCGCCGTCGGCGACCTTGACGACGTTAAGGCGGACCTTGCCGTCGTCGATCAGAATATTGGTCGCCGGCCGAACAGCATCGAACAGCTCGGGGTGCGGCAGGAGGACGCGCTGGGCATCGCCCGGTTCGTCCTTCTGATCGAAGATAAAGCGCGCACCGGTTTCCAGCGTCGCCTTGCCGTCCTTGAACTGGCCGACCCGAAGCTTCGGTCCCTGCAGGTCGAACAGGATCGTCGTCGGCCGGCCGAACTCCTTTTCCAGCGCACGGATGGCTTCGACCAGCTTGGCTTTCTGCTGCTGATCGCCGTGGCTCATGTTGATGCGGAAGGCATCGGCGCCGACCGTCATCAACGACCGGATCATCTCCAGACTGCTGGACGCCGGACCCAGCGTCGCCAGGATCTTCACCTTGCGGCTTCGCGGCGGCAGCATTTCGGTCAACGGCACTTCCTTCGGCTAAGCGGCCCGCCTTAGCCGCTTGCCATGATGGTTCAAGCCGCTAGAGCCGCCCCGACCACATCAAAACCGGAGTTTCAGGAGCATGGCGGAAGGCACCGTCGCGGCCGATCAGTTGCGGCTGTTCATCGAGCGGATCGAGCGCCTCGAGGAAGAGAAGAAGGGCATCGCGGATGACGTGAAGGACGTCTACGCGGAGGCGAAGTCGAACGGTTACGATACCAAAACCATGCGGGCGATCGTCCGCCTGCGGAAGATGGAGACGCATGCGCGCCAGGAAGCCGACGCGCTGCTCGAAACCTATCGCCAGGCACTCGGCCTCGAATAGGCTAGCTGCCCATTCCCGACCCAAGCGCCACGGCCATGATTACGCTGTTGTGGAGCATGTGGAGGAGGATGTTGGACCACATCCCCAGCTTCACGCGGGCGTAGCCGAGGATGGTGCCGAGCACGAGCTGCGGCGCCACCCACAGCACGGCCAGCCGATTTTGACCGATCGTCAAATTGGTGAGGTGGACGAGCCCGAAGGCTAGGCAGCTGATCCAGTAGAAGTAGGGGAAAAGCCGCTGGTAACCGTGGCTCGCCCAGTCCCCGCGGAGCCAGAGCAGAGAGCCGGCCAGCCCGGCAATCAGTGCCGCACCGAGCGCGATCGTCGCGAACCAGTTCAGTCTCGGCACCAACATCAAGCCGCCGGCGACGGCGATAAGCGACCCATACAAGCCGAATGCGCGCGGAGTGCCGGAAAGCCATCCGCGAAAAGCTGCCTCCTCGACCACCGGACCGATTAGGACGATTAGCAGCCAAAGCGTGCCGGTGATTATCAGGCCGTCGAGCGCGTGGTGCGGCATTTCCGCGCCCAGACTGACGACCAGCAGGGCAATTCCCGCCAGGATCAGCATCACCAAAAGGTCGAGCGCGAAGAGCGCCAGGGTTGCTTGGGAAGCAGCCGCGCCGAACCCGATCGGAGCCTCCGGTAACCGAGGCCGTCGGACGAACCGGATATAGTCGCGCCACACCTCGCGTAAGGTCGGAAATGCTGTCTGGCTTGTGCTGATCTCGCTCACCCGTCTAGTGCACTTTCAAATTCACCCGTTCCGAGCAGACGAGATGGCAGGCCACAGTAAATTCAAGAACATCATGTACCGCAAGGGCGCGCAGGACAAAAAGCGCTCGGCGCTCTTTTCCAAGCTCAGCCGCGAAATCACCGTCGCGGCGAAGATGGGGCTGCCCGACCCCGACGCCAACGCGCGTCTTCGCGCCGCGGTCATCGCGGCCCGCGCGCAATCGATGCCCAAGGACAACATCCAGCGCTCGATCGACAAGGCGGCCGGCAGCGACGCGGATAATTATGAAGAGATCCGCTATGAAGGCTTCGGTCCCGGCGGCGTTGCCATCATCGTCGAGGCGCTGAGCGACAATCGCAATCGCACCGCTACGAATGTCCGTACGGCTTTCTCCAAGAACGGCGGTAACCTCGGCGCCAGCGGCAGCGTCAGCCACGGCTTCGAACGGCTTGGCCTCATCGAATACCCGGCCAGCGCGGGCGATGCTGACAAGGTGCTGGAAGCGGCGATCGAAGCGGGTGCCGAAGACGTGCAGAGCGACGAGGACGGACATCGCATCTGGACCAGCGTCGAAAGCCTTCATGAAGTCGCGCGCGCGCTGGAAGGCCTGCTCGGCGAAGGCGAAGGCGCGAAGCTGGCGTGGAAGCCGACCACCGAGGTCGAAGTCCGTGGCGACGATGCGGCGACGCTGATGAAGCTGATCGACACGCTGGAAGAGGACGACGACGTCCAGACCGTCTGGGGCAATTACGATGTCCCGGAGGATGAGCTGGAGAAGCTGGCCTGAAGATCCTCGGTCTCGATCCGGGCCTCGGCACCACCGGCTGGGGTCTGATCGAGGCGAACGGCAACCGGCTCAGCCACATCGCCAATGGCCAGATCAAGACCGACATTGCGGCGCCCCTGCCGCGTCGATTGTGTGCGCTGGCCGACCAGCTCGAAGCGCTGATCGTCGACCACGCACCCGCCGGCGCCGCCGTCGAGGAAGTCTTCGTCAATAAGAACGCGCAATCGACGCTAAAGCTTGGCCAGGCGCGGGGCGTCATCCTGATGTGCGCCGCCCGTGCGCGGATCGACGTCGGAGAATATGCGCCGACTCTCGTAAAAAAAGCAGTCGTCGGCACCGGCGGTGCGGAGAAGACGCAGGTCCACGCCATGGTTTCCCGCCTGCTCCCCGGGGCCAAGATCGCGGGCGCGGACGCTGCGGATGCGCTGGCGGTCGCCATCACCCACGCGCACCATCTGGCGACCCACCGCGTTATCAAACGCTGATTTAATGAAATGGCGGAGCGGGAGGGATTCGAACCCTCGATACGGTTTTGCCGTATACTCACTTTCCAGGCGAGCGCCTTCGACCACTCGGCCACCGCTCCGCATTCGCTGGAAGGGCGCTCCTTAGGTAAGCCGCCGCGCAAGGGCAACACGCCGCGCAACCTTGCGGCCTGAGCGCGCCAGCCCCTATGCCGCCACCAATGCGCAGCTTCGGGGCTTCACCTACGCTCGACGAGATCGAGGACATCGCCCGGGCCGCAATGCGCGCACTGCCCTCGCCTTTCGCCGACAGCCTCGGCGCGGTCGTCCTGCAGGTCGAGGAGTTCGCCGATGACGCGACGTTGCGCTCGCTAGGGATCGAAGATCCGTTCGAGCTAAGCGGCCTTTATGAAGGGATTCCGCTGACGCAGCAAAGCGTCGATCAGTCGGGCACTCTTCCGGAACGCATCCGCCTGTTTCGCGGCGCGATCCTCGACGAATGGGCCAGCCGCGACGTCAGCCTCGAGCAACTGGTCGGGCATATCGTGGTGCACGAGGTCGGCCATCACTTCGGCCTTAGCGACGACGACATCCATGCGCTCGAAGCGAGCGTGCCTTGACCGCATTGCTTCGCTTCAATGACGTAACTCTGCGACGCGGCGGACGCTTGCTGTTCGAAGGCCTGAGCTTCGATCTACGGCCTGGCGATGCGCTGCTAGTCCGGGGCCGCAACGGCAGCGGCAAGTCCAGCCTGATCCGTCTTGCGGCCGGGCTGCTCGAGCAGGAACGCGGGACGGTAGAGCGCTCGACTCTCGCGCTTGCCGACGATCATGTCGCCCTCGATCGCGAGCGCCCCCTTCGAAATGCACTCTCGCTATGGGGCGGCGATGTCGACCAGGCGCTGGAAACGTACCGGCTCAGCCACTTGGCCGCTGTCCCGGTGCGCCTGCTTTCCTCGGGCCAGCTCAAGCGCGCGACGCTGGCGCGGGTTCACGCTTCGGCGGCGCCCCTCTGGCTCCTCGACGAACCGCTCAACGCGCTGGACGCGGACGGCATCGCAGAACTCGGCAGCGCCATCACCACGCACCTTGCGAGCGGAGGTGCCGTACTCGCAGCGTCCCACCAGCCGCTGCCGGGCGAATGGCGCACGATCGATTTGGAGCACCAGCCATGATCGGCGCCCTGATCGCGAGGGATGTTCGACGAGCGCTGCAGGGCCAGGCCTGGCTGCCAATCGCCTTCTTCGTTTTGGTGGTTGCCCTGATGCCGTTTGCAGTCGGCCCGGATGCCCGCGTCCTTGCGCGCATCGGCCCCGGTGTCCTGTGGATCGCCGCGCTCACCGCCGCTTTGCTCCCCATCGAGCGGCTCATCGAACCTGATCGGGCTGACGGCGTCCTCGATCAGCTGGCGATTCGCGGGCTTACCGACGAAAGCATCGCGGTTGCCAAGATCGCCGCCCACTGGCTCACTTTCGGGCCGCTGTTGCTGGTCGCCGCGCTGCCAGGGGCTGCGTTGCTCGGCATGGACGGATCTGCACTCCTTCGTGCCGAAGCTGCCCTAGCAATTGGGACCGTCGCACTAGCTGCGCTCGCGGTCGCCGTCGCGGCGGTCATCGCGGGGTTTCCACGGGCGGGCGCGCTTGCTGGGCTCCTGCTGCTTCCGCTCACTGTCCCGCTGCTGATCTTCGGCGTAGCCGACGCACTGCTGCTCGAAGCCGCAGTAGCGCTATTGCTTACAGCAGGCGCGCCGTTCGTCGCGGGCGCGGCGATCCGCGCAGGTCGAACCTAGTCGCGGCTCCACCGCGCGAAGATCGCGGTCGGGAGCAGCAGGCGGCGAGTCTCTTCGCGCACGGCCATCTCGCCGCACACCACTTGGCCGCCGAGGTCTGCAAACATCTGCTTGACCAGTTCGCCGATCGCCAGCGCCGACATGCGCACCGCGTAAACCGTCAGCACGAGGAAGCGGCTGTCGGCATCGAGCAGCCGCCGACAGTCTGCCAACAATGGCGCGAGATTTTCCTCGAGCCGCCAGACTTCCCCGGTGGGCCCGCGCCCGAATTTCGGCGGGTCGAGCAGGATACCGTCGTACCGCCGCCCGCGCCGAACCTCGCGAGCAGTAAACTTGCTGGCGTCGTCCACGATCCAACGGATGGGCCGGTCGCTCATGCCGGACAGCGCGGCATTTTCCTTGCCCTGCTCGACCGACTTCTTCGATGCATCGACGTGCACCAGCCGGCCGCCAGCCTCACTCAGTAGGAGACTGCCGACGCCGGTATATCCGAACAGGTTCAGCACGTCGGCGTCGGCCGCGCGCTCGCGCATCCAATCCCACTGCGGCGCCATGTCCGGGAAGAAGCCGAGATGGCGAAACGGCGTCAGCGATGCCTGGAACTTCACGCCGTCGCGCTCGAGAGGCCATTGGCGCTCCACGGGCCGCTGTTCGACCCAGCGCCCGCCACCTTCTTCATCCGATCCCGGCACGAAGGTCGCATCGGCATCCCATTCGGGCAGCGCAGGCGCCCACATGGCCTGCGGTTCCGGACGCACGACGTTATATCGTCCATACCGCTCGAACTTCTCGCCGTTGCCCGAATCGATTAGGCCCCAGTCGGCCCACGGCTCGGCGACGATCGTGAGCAGATCGCTCACGCGGCCAGCTTGGCGCCAACACTGGCGACAGCGCGCGGCCCGGCGATCATTCGCGCGCCAACCGATCGCACTTCTTCAAGGGTCACCGCGTCCAGCCGCGCGACGATCTCCGCCGGTTCGATCAGTTCCCGGTCCCGCAGCAAGCGGGTGGCCAGATAGCTCGCCTGTCCCCAGCAACTCTCCAGGCTCATCATCATGCCCGCCTTGGCCAGGGCCCGCGCCCGTTCGAGGTCGCGCTGCCCGAGACCCGCTGCCGCATCCGCGAGCACGCGCTCGATCTCGGCATGTACATGCGCCGCATTGTCGCGGTCGCTGGCGGCATAACACCAGAACATGCCCGTATCGGCGTAGTTCTGCGTCCCGCCCCCGACGGAATAGGCGAGCCCCTGATCCTCCCGCAGCTGCTGGAACAGCCAAGACGACGACCCCGCGCCCACCACATCCGCAAACAATTGCGAGGCGTAGGCGTCGTCCGCGCTCCACTGCGGCGCCGCCATTGCGACAGCGACATGGGCCTGCGCGCTCTTCCGACGCCCGTTGCGCCGGCCGCCGGTGAAGCGGCCGGAATCCTCGGCGACGGCGACACCCTCGGGCATTGAGCCGAACGCCTTCTCCGCCAGGTCCACTAGGCGCGCATGCTCCAGCTTGCCGGCGCCGACGAGGACCAGCGACCCTGGCACATACTGCGTCCGCAGCCAGTCGTGCAGGTCGTCCGGCGTCACCGCGCCAATGGTCCGCTGGTCGCCAAGAACCGACCGACCGATCGCCTGATCGGCGAAGCTCGCTTCCTGCAGCAGATCGAAGACCAGGTCCGATGCGGTGTCGTTGGCCTCGGCCAGTTCCTGCAGCACCACCTTTTTCTCGAGCTCGAGATGCTGCGGATCGAAGTGCGGGCGGCGAATGAGGTCCGCCAGGAGGTTCACGCCGAGTTCGAGGTCGGGTGCCAATAGGCTTAGGTAAAAAGCGGTAAGCTCGCGATCGGTCGAAGCGTTGAAGTCGCCGCCGACATCCTCGACCAGTTCGCTGATCTCGCGCGCCGACTTCCCGCCTGCGCCCTTGAACACCATGTGCTCGAACAGGTGTGCAACGCCATTGAGGTGCGCGGGCTCGTTGCGCGAGCCAGTTGCCGCGTACAGCCCAACCGCGATCGTCTCGACGCTTTGCATCGGCCGCGTCGCAACGCGCAGCCCATTGGCGAGGGTACTGTGCTGCATCATCGCGACGCACCTCCCGCCAGCCGCTTGCGGACCGCCAATCCGTAAATGATCAGCGCCGTGAGCGCGAAAGCGAACCATTGCAGCGCGTAGGAACGGTGGTTGTTCGGGATCGCATCCAAAGACGGCGGCGCGCTAGGCTCGAGGCCCGGCGGTGCACTGGCGGCAACCAGCCGCAGCCGCGTCTTGCTGTCGGGCGCGATGATCCCGCTGACCAGCCCGCCGCGCCACTGCGCGCGCGCATTGGGATTTTTCGACCAGCCAAGCTCGACGCTCATGCCGGGGCCTTCCGCGCCGGTTGCGCAATCCACGATGTGGACGAAGCCCGGCTCACCGCCGCGGTTCTCCCCCGCGGCCGTCCGCTCGCCGACCGTGCGCAAGCACATGCCCGTCGCGTGACGAAAAAGCGGAAGCTGCGCATCGGGGGTCGGCACGGTCGGAAATTCAACTGGGGGGAGCTTCTCCGCCTGCGCATAGCGCGCGATCAGGCCGTCCTTCCACCGCGCCCGTTGCAGCTGCCAGACGCCCAGGCCGATCATCGTGGCGACGGCGGCGAGCACGAGGATCGTCGGGATGAGGGGCAACCGCCGAATCATTCCGCGATCCGTCCTTCACGCGCGCGATGCTTATACTCCTGTGCCAGCAGCCATCCCTTGGAAACGCGCAGCCCGCCGATCGTCAGCGCTGTTGCGATCGGGATCCAGATCAGGTGGACCCACCACGGCGGCGACGCCGCGCCGTCCAGCACCAGCGCGCCGACCACGGTGATCGTCCCGACGATGAAGATCAGGAAAGCTGCAGGGCCGTCGCCAACGTTGAAGCTGGCGAAATCGAGCCCGCAGGCGCGGCAACGGTCCGCGAAACTCGCCAGGCCGGCAAACAAGGTCCGCTCGCCACAGCGCGGGCACAGGCCCTGAAGCGCCGCGCGAGCGGAGGAAACGTCAGGCTTGTCGCTTGAACTCACCCGGCGTGCGGCGCGCCCCAACCGCCCCACACGTAGATGACGGTGAACAGGAACAGCCACACGACGTCGACGAAGTGCCAATACCAGGCGGCCGCCTCAAACCCGAAGTGCTGCTTGGGCGTGAAATCGCCGCGGTTCGCGCGGATCAGGCAAACGATCAGGAAGATCGTGCCGACCAGCACGTGAAAGCCGTGGAAGCCGGTCGCCATGAAGAAGGTCGAGCCGTAGATGCTGCCTTTGAATGCGAACGGCGCGTGGGCATATTCCCAACCCTGGACGAAGGTGAAGGTCGCGCCGAGCAGGATCGTCAGCAGCAGGCCGAGCTTCAAGCCGTCGCGATTGCCGTGGATTAGCGAATGGTGCGCCCAGGTGACCGTCGTGCCGGAGCACAGCAGGATCATCGTGTTGAGCAGCGGGAAGCCCCAGGGGTTAAGCACCTCGATGCCCTTCGGCGGCCAGTGCCCGCCCACTGCGTCCACCGCGGATGGGAACAGCGATGCATCGAAGAACGCCCAGAACCAGGCGAGGAAGAACATCACCTCGGAGGCGATGAACATGATCATGCCGTAGCGCAGGTGAAGCTGGACGACGGGGGTGTGATAGCCGCCGTGCGCCTCACGGATCGTGTTGCCCCACCAATTGTACATGGTCACGAGCACGCCGAGCAGGCCGAGGCCGAAGATGAACTTGCCGTATTCGTTGGCGTGGAACCACATCACCAGGCCGCCGAACATGATGCCGGCGGTCATGGCGCCGATCAGCGGCCAGGGATCCGGCTCGACCAAGTGATAATCGTGGTTCTTCGTGGCGGCCATGTTGTTGAGCTTCCCCTAAGTTCGCTTTGCTCCGCCTCTAGCGGGCAGCGGTGCCTGTTTCCACTGGGTAAAATGTGTAGCTCAGCGTGATCTCGCTGATGTCCTTGGTGTCCGGATCCTTGAGGATCTTCGGGTCGACGAAGAACAGCACGGGCATGTCGACCTTCTCGCCCGGTTTCAGCGTCTGCTCGGAAAAGCAGAAGCACTGGATCTTGTTGAAATATTTGCCGGCCTGATCGGGCGTGACGTTAAAGACCGCCTGCCCGGTCCACGGGCGCGCACTCAGGTTTTGCGCGCGATAAAAGATTTGCGTTTTCGCCCCCGGCTTGACCGTGACGGTGGTCTGCTCGGGCTCGAACTTCCACGGCAGGCCGGGGTGGATGTTGGCATCGAAGCGCACGCCGATCTGACCCGCGACGGCACCCGGCGCGCGCTCGGCCCGAAGCGGCGTCCCGCCGAATCCCGTGGCCGCGCAGAACGCCCGGTAGAGGATCGGCGAGATGGCAGTCAGCAGCACCATGGCGCCGATGATCGCCAACAGAATCAGCAGGACGCGCCGGTTGTTCTGGGGCGCCGTGACGCTGGTCACCAATTCATCCCCGTCTTCGCGATGGTGATGAAGAAAAGCAGCACGACGAACGCGCCCAGCAGCAAGGCCGTAACCCGCGCGCGGCTGCGCTGGCGCTGACGGATGACCTCGTCCTCGGCTTGCGTCACACCAGCCACCGGTCCGCTACCAGCACCGCAAACAAGGCGAAGAGATAAAATACCGAATAAGCGAACAGATGCTTTTCCGGACCCATGTCGGCAGGCTCCGTTGCGCGGTTGGCGGCGACCCGCCCCGCCAGCACGAGGAATACAAAGCTGAGCACGGCCGCGCTGATTCCGTAAACGGCACCCGTCAGGGCCAGCGGCCACGGCGCAATCGCGGCAGCCACCATTGGCAGCGTGTAGATGAAGATCTGGCGACGCGTGGTCTCCGGTCCGGACACCACTGGCAGCATTGGGATGCCCGCCGCGGCATAGTCCGACCGGACGAACAGGCTCAACGCCCAGAAGTGCGGCGGCGTCCACAGGAAGATGATGGCGAACAGCAGCACCGGCAGCGTCGCCACTTGCCCGGTGGCGGCGACCCAGCCGATCAGCGGCGGAAAGGCACCCGCGGCGCCTCCGATGACGATATTCTGCGCCGTGCGCGGCTTCAGCCACACGGTGTAGATCAGCACGTAGAAGAGAATCGACGCAGCGAGCAGCGCGGCCGCCAGCCAGTTGGTCGCGAGGCCCATCAGCAGCACCGAGAACGCGCCCAGCCCAACGCCGAAGTGCAGCGCGGCTTCGCGGTCCATCCGGCCGGCGGGAAGCGGGCGGTTGGCGGTCCGCCGCATCTTGGCGTCGATGTCAGCCTCGTACCATTGGTTGAGCGCCCCGCAGGCGCCCGCGCCAAGCGCAATGCACAGGATCGCAGTGAAGCCTAGCACAACCGGCGGCATGGCCGGCGCCGCGAGCAAACCGCACAATCCGGTGAAGACGACCAGGTACATCACGCGTGGCTTCGTCAGCGCGACGAAATCGCGCCAGTCGGCCGGCAGCGCGGCTGGATTCGACATCTCCAGGGTTGGCATGCCGGCGCCTATAAGGCGTTGGCCGGAAGAGGAAAAGCCCGTCCCGGCGGAAGGCTGGCGATGTTCATCTTGGCTTTGCTATGCCGATCACATGAAACGGTTCATCCTCGCATCACTCCTGGCCGCTGCCCTTCCGGCGCAAGCTCTCGCCCAGGTGTCCCCGCCATTACCCGCAGCGTCACCAGCGCCGGCTGAAGACCTCGTTCCAGTGGTCCTTGAAACCAGCCTTGGCCGGATCGTCATCGCCCTCGATCGGGGCCGCGCGCCGATCACCACGGCGAACTTCCTCCGTTATGTCGACAGCCACCGCTTCGATGGCCAGAACTTCTACCGCGCGATGCACGTCGCCGACGGCAAGGGCGGCGATGGCGGCCTGATCCAGGGCGGCATCACCACCGACGCGCGCAAGCTATTTCCGGGGATCGCGCACGAGCCCACGAGCCAGACCGGGATCAAGAACACCGCGGGCGCCATCTCCATGGCCAATGCCGGTCCGGGAACCGCCAAGTCCGACTTCTTCATTTTGCTGTCCGATATGCCGGGGCTCGATGCCGGGGGCCCAGGCGGCGACGCCAACGGCTTTGCGGCTTTCGGTCATGTGATCGAAGGCATGGATGTGGTGAAGCAGATCTGGAACGCGCCGACCTCCGCGACCAAGGGCGCCGGGGTGATGAAAGGGCAGATGCTCGAGCCGCAGGTGAAAATCCTGAAGGCAACGCGCGTCAAATGATGCCGCGTATCATGCTCCGCACCGCAATCACGGTGCTGGCCTCGCTCGCGATCACTGCGCCAGCGCCCGCTGCAACCGTCAAGACCAAGCCGGCGAAGACGCGTTCGGTCAAAGCTAGGCATTCTAATGCAGCCGCAAAGGCGAAGCTGCCGACGACTAAGCCGGGCCCCGATTTTCTGGTTCGCAACGGCAAGGCGCGCGGGGTCGTCACCACCAAAAGCGGCCTTCAATATTATACGGTCAAATCGGGCCCGAAGAAGGGCGCGCACCCCGTCGACGGCGATCAGGTGACATTCGATTACGAAGGCACGCTGACGACGGGCGAGAAGTTCGACAGCAGCTTCGATCGCGGCGAGCCGATCACGGGTGATGTCGGCCGCTTCGTGCCGGGCTTTACCGAAGCGCTGAAGCTCATGCGCCCCGGCGACGATTGGATCGTCTGGATTCCGCCGGAGCTCGGTTACGGAAGCGAAGACACCGGCCCAATTCCGGCAACAGCGTCCTCCGCTTCCGCCTGAAGCTGATTGCGGTGAACGCGCCGCCGGTCGCTGGCTGAACTTACTCCGCCGTCGTCGGATCGATCGTCGCGCGGACTTGTGAAATCTTGTTTGCCGGAAATTCCCCGCGCTCCGCATGCTCGCGGATCATCTCCTCATTGGGCGCGCGATAGACGCAGTAGATTTTGTCGTCGGTGACGTAGCTGTTCACCCATTGAATTTCCGGGCCGAGGTCGCGCAAAACGGAGCATGACGTCTGCGACGCGGCTTTGAGATCCGTAGGTCCAAGCTGACCGACCCCCGGCATTTCCCGCTCAATCACGAACTGGGGCATTCCAAATCTCCCCTCCTTGCCTGCGGGGGTGCCCATAGCATGCGCTGCTCGCGCAGTTAAGAAAAAGGCCCCGGGTTTCCCCGAGGCCTGATCCATTTCCATCCTGTCGCTCGACCTAATCGATGCGCGGAAGCGTCGAATATTGGTGGAACGGCGGCGGACTCGACAGCGTCCACTCCAGCGTCGTCGCGCCTTCGCCCCATGGGTTGTCCGGCGCCTTCTTGCCGGCCGCGAGCGACCAGAAGATGTTCACGAAGAAGATCGCGACGCCGACGATGGTGATCATGTAGCCGTAGGTAGCGATCTGGTTCCATTCACGGAACGCCGGCGTGTAGTCCGGAATACGCCGTGGCATGCCGTCCAGCCCGAGGAAGTGCATCGGGAAGAAGATGATGTTCACGCCGACGAACATCACGAAGAAGTGAAGCTTGCCGAGGAACTCGTTGTACATCTTCCCGCTCATCTTCGGGAACCAGTAGTAGAAGCCGCCGAAGATCGCGAAGACCGCGCCGAGGCTGAGCACATAGTGGAAGTGCGCGACCACGTAATAGGTGTCGTGCATGTAGTTATCGACACCGCCGTTCGCGAGCACGACGCCGGTAACGCCGCCCACCGTGAACAGGAAGATGAAGCCGATTGCCCACAGCATCGGCGTCTCGAAGGTGATCGAGCCGCCCCACATGGTGGCGATCCAGCTGAAGATCTTCACGCCGGTCGGGACCGCGATGATCATCGTCGCGGCGGTGAAATACATCTTCTCGTCAACGCTCATGCCCGTGGTGAACATGTGGTGCGCCCAGACGACGAAACCGATCACGCCGATCGCGACCATGGCGTAGGCCATGCCGAGATAGCCGAATACCGGCTTGCGGCTGAAGGTCGCCACGATCTGGCTGATCATGCCGAAGCCCGGCAAGATCATGATGTACACTTCGGGGTGACCGAAGAACCAGAACAGGTGCTGGTAAAGCACGACGTTGCCGCCGCCCGAGGCGTCGAAGAAGGTCGTGCCAAAGTTGCGGTCGGTCAGCAGCATGGTGATCGCGCCCGCAAGCACCGGCAGCGCCAGCAGCAGCAGGAAGGCGGTGACCAGGACCGACCACACGAACAGCGGCATTTTGTGCAGGGTCATTCCCGGCGCGCGCATGTTGAAGATGGTGGTGATGAAGTTGATCGCGCCGAGGATCGAACTGGCGCCCGCGAGGTGGAGCGAGAAGATCGCCATATCGACCGCCGGACCTGCCGAGCCCGACGTAGAAAGCGGCGCGTAGACCGTCCAGCCGGTGCCCGCGCCAAGGCCGGTGCCGCCGCTGACGAAGGTTGAGCCGAGCAGCAGCAGGAAGGCCGGGATCAGCAGCCAGAAGCTGATGTTGTTCATGCGAGGGAACGCCATGTCGGGCGCGCCGATCATCAGCGGCACGAACCAGTTGCCGAAGCCGCCAATCATCGCCGGCATGACCATGAAGAACACCATGATCAGCCCGTGCGCGGTGATCAGCACGTTCCAATGGTGCGTCCACTCGTCGAAGTTGGCGGTGCCGGCGCCAAACGGCCAGGCGCGGTTGAGCACCTGGATCCCCGGCTCCATCAGTTCCCAGCGCATGATGCCCGAGATGCCGCCGCCGATGATCCCCGCGACGATCGCGAAGATCAGATAGAGCGTGCCGATGTCCTTGTGGTTCGTCGACATGAACCAGCGGGCAAAGAAGCCCGGCTTGTGATCGGCATCATGGTGCGCGTCATGCGCTTCGTGGGGCTGAAGATGGAGCGAGTCGGCTGTCGTGCTCATGGGAACTCTCTTCGCTTAATTCTGTGCGGTCGCGGCCTGATTGGTCGCGGGCTGTGAGGCTGCAGGGGCCGGATCAGCATTGGGTGCGGCCGCGGCCGGCGTAGCGGTCGACGCCGCGGCCGGAACGACAGCGGCCTTGGCGCCAGGCATCTTGCCGCCATTCTGGGCAACCCACTGCGCAAACTGCGCTTCGGGGACCACTTCGATGGCGATCGGCATGAAGCCATGGCGCGCGCCGCAAAGCTCGGAGCACTGGCCGAAGTACACGCCCGGCCGGTCGACCTTCGCCCAAGTCTCGTGGAGCTGGCCCGGGTTGGCGTCCTGCTTGATCCAGAACGCCGGCATCGCAAAGCTGTGGATGACGTCGTCGGCGGTGACGATGAACTTGACGACCTTACCCGCCGGGATGACCAGGCGGTTGTCGACCGCGAGCAGCGGCGGACCGTCATTATCGGTGCGGGCGCGCTGGTTCGGCTGGCGCGTCGGGTCGTTGGCTTCCTTCAGCATGTAGCTGTCGAAGGTGACGCCGTGATCCGGCAGCTCATACGACCAATACCATTGGTGACCGATCACCTTGACCGTCAGATCGGCCGCGGGCGGCGTGTACTGGTGACGCAGCAGGCGGATCGACGGAATCGCGATCGCGACCAGGATCAGCACCGGCAGGAGCGTCCACACCACTTCCAGCGTAGTGTTGTGCGAGTTGCGCGACGGCGTCGGGTTGGCGCCGCGGCGGAAGCGCAGGATCGCGTAGACCAGCAGCGCGAGCACGAACACGGAGATGATCGCGCACAGCGGCAGCAGCCAGTAATTGTGGAAGCTCGAAGCCTCTTCGCCGATCGGCGTGACCTGCATCTGGATGCCCTTGCGGCCATCCGGTTCGCCGACGCCCGGCGTCGGGATCATGTGGCCGACGCTGCCAGGCACGATTGCCGGCTGTGCCGCATCGGCCTTGGTCGGGTCCTGAGCAGTGCCGGCAGGCGGCGTCGCGGTCGCTGGGGCGGCAGCCGTCGTGGCCGCGGGACTGGGCGCCGGTGCCTGCGCCACCGCGGCTGCAGGTGTGAGCCCGGCCGCGGCCAAGGCGATCGCCCATCCAATCAGTTTCATCTGTACCCCGTGACAGTGTCTGGAACTGGGAACGCGAACGCGCACCCGGATTTGGCAGGCTCTATAGGCGCGGGTTTCTGGAGCCTCAAGCGCGACTTAGGGTGAGGTGTTGCTGGCGTGCACAGGGCGGCTTAAACGCCATGCCCGCGATGATGACCGATGACGACGTTCTCGCGGAATTCCGCGCCGCCGAAGCCCTGCTCGAAGGGCATTTCATTCTCTCGTCGGGACTGCGCAGTCCGAAATATCTGCAGTGCGCGCGCGTACTAATGGATGGCGCCCGCGCCGAGCGGCTGGCACGCGCGCTTGCCACCAAGATCCCGGCGAACATTCGCGAACAAATCGATGTTGTCGTGTCGCCGGCAATGGGCGGCGTCATCATCGGCCATGAAATGGGCCGTGCGCTCGGCAAGCCCGCGATGTTTCTCGAACGGCCGCAGGGCATCTTCGAACTTCGCCGCGGCTTCGCGATCGATCGGGGCGCCCGCGCGCTGATGGTCGAGGACGTGGTCACGACCGGTCTCTCCTCCCGCGAAGCCATCGATGCCGTCCGCCGCGCGGGCGGCGAAGTGGTCGCCGAAGCTTCACTCGTCGACCGCTCCTCCGGCAACGCCGATCTCGGCGTGCCATTCATCCCGTTGATCCGCATCGATGTGCCAACCTACGAAGCCGATGCCGTGCCGGACGAGCTCGCCGCAATCCCTGCAATCAAGCCCGGAAGCCGCGCAGCCGCTTGACCCAGCAGCTTCGCCTCGGCGTCAATATCGACCATGTCGCGACCATCCGGAACGCGCGGGGTGGCGATCACCCTGACCCGGTACGCGCCGCGATCCTCGCCGCGGAAGCGGGCGCGGACGGCATCACGGCGCACCTTCGCGAGGACCGCCGGCACATCACGGACAGCGATATCGAACGGCTGACGGCCGAGATCGACCTGCCCCTCAACTTGGAGATGGCGGCGACGGAAGAGATGCTGGCTATCGCCCTTCGCCACCGCCCGCACGCCGCGTGCATCGTCCCCGAACGCCGCGAGGAGCGGACGACCGAAGGCGGGCTCGATGCCGATGGCCATCGGGAGACGCTCGCACCGATGGTTGCGCGATTGTCCGACGCTGGCGTGCGCGTCAGCCTGTTCATCGAGCCGTCCGAGCGCCAGATCGATGCCGCGATCCGACTGAAGGCACCCGTGGTCGAATTTCACACCGGCCGCTACGCGCACCGCGACGGCGAAGCGCGCACCGAGGAACTCAAGCGCATCGCCGATTGCGCCGCGCTCGCGGTGAAGAACGGCATCGAGCCGCACGCGGGCCATGGCCTCACGTTCGACAACGTCATCCCGGTGGCCGCCATCCCGCAGATCGCCGAGCTCAACATCGGCCACTTCCTGATCGGAGAGGCGATCTTCACGGGCCTCGACGCCAGCGTCCGCCGCATGCGCGAATTGATGGATCAGGCGCGATGATAATGCGCCTCTCCTTCGCACTGCGGCTGGGTTTCGTATTACTCACGCTCGCGGTTCTGGGCCTCGTCGCATGGCAAGCAGCCGCGGGCTGGCCGAACGCCGCGATTGTTACTCTCGCGTCCTTGTTACTGGGTATTGTGATCATTGCACGCTTAGCGACTTGGGCTTTTACGAAGATCGCGGCGCGATGATCGTCGGCATTGGCTCGGACCTCTGCAACATCGAGCGGATCCAGAATTCGCTGGACCGCTTCGGCGATCGCTTCCTCAAGCGCGTTTTCACCGACGTCGAGCGGGCCAAAGCCGCGCGCCGCCCATTCACCGCGGCGGGGACGCTCGCGAAGCGCTTTGCGGCCAAGGAGGCGTTCTCCAAGGCGGTCGGCACCGGCTTCAAGCGCGGCGTGTTCATGAAAGACATCGGCGTGGTCAACGCGCCCTCTGGAGCGCCCACCATCATCGTCACTGGCGGGGCAGCCGCGCGGCTTGACGCCCTTGCGCCGGCAGGCCACGCCATCGACATACATCTGACGATGACCGACGATCACCCCTGGGCGCAGGCCTTCGTTATCCTGACTGCCCGCAAGCTGGAGCGATAATTGAGCGACACGACCCCCGAGGCGACCACGGAACAACCGGCCGCCGCCGCTCCAGCCCAGCCGGAAAGCAAAGGCGCCGCTCTGTGGCGCGAGATCAAGGGCCTGCTCTGGGTCTTGCTGGCCGTGCTGGCCTTCCACAGCTTCATCGCTAAGCCCTTCTATATCCCGTCCGAATCGATGATGCCCGGCCTGCTCACCGGCGACCGGCTGGTGGTCAGCAAATATCCCTATGGTTGGTCCTGGGTCTCTCCGAGCTTTCACGTTCTGCCGCCGATGAAGGGCCGGCTCTTCGGCCGCACGCCCCAGCGTGGCGACATCGTCATCGTCACCCCGCCGGGCCAGCGCAGCGACTATATCAAGCGCGTCATCGGCTTGCCCGGAGACACGGTGCGCATGATCGACGGCCGCCTGATCATCAACGACCAGCTGGTGAAGCGCGAGCCGCTGGCGCCAGACATGGTGCCGATCGACATCAACTCTCCGTGCGGATCCAACAGCGACCCCGCGCTCTACGACTTCCGCGTCCAGGGACCGGACGGCAAGCCTTACTGCCGCGTGCCGGTCGTGCGCGAAACGCTGCCCAACGGCCGCACCTATGAGACGGTCGAACTCGGCCAGTCCGCCGAGGACAATTTCGGACCGGTCACCATCCCCGCCGGCCACGTCTGGCTGATGGGCGACAACCGCGACGATTCCGCCGACAGCCGCGTTCCCGAATGGCAGGGCGGCCTCGGCGGTCCGGTCCCGCTCGAAAATATCGGTGGCCGCGCCGAGTTCATCACCTTCTCACTCGACGGCTCGACCGTCTGGTACAATCCGCTGACCTGGTTCAAGGCGCTGCGCCACGGACGGGCCGGAACCTCTCTCCGGAATAGCTGATGGCCAAGTCTCCGCTGACCGTTGAGCCGCACGTTGAGCGGCCCGGCCCGGCGGAGTTTCGCGACCCTTTCGTCCGGCGCGAACTGGCGAAGGCGGCCGTTTGGCTGGGCATGGCGCTTGCCATCGTCGGGGTCATTGTCCTCGGCCAGCCGCTGCTGCTGATCATCGGTGGCGCCATCTTCGCGGTGCTGCTCGACGGCGGGGTCCGCTTGCTCGGCCGAGTCCTGCCGATCGCCCGCGGGTGGCGGCTTCTGCTCGTCCTGCTGCTCGGTTTCGGATTTCTTGGCTGGGTCATTTATTTCGCCGGCACGACCATCGGCGCCCAGTTCGAGACGCTCCGCGCCGTCGTCACGCAGCAATTCAACCGCCTGATGGAATTCGCCGGATCGCTCGGCCTAATCCCCAAGGGGCCGCCGACCGATCTCGGCAGTCAGCTGCTCGGTTCCGTCGGCCGCCTGACCACAGCGGTGGGCAGCGTGCTCGGCGCCGTCGCCAGTGCCATCGCCATGCTCGTCATCGGCATCTTCATCGCCGCCGAGCCGCGCATCTACGACCGCGGCATTGCCTGGATGCTGCCGCTGCGCGCCCGCGCCGGCTTCTACCGCATTGCCGAACATGTCGGTTTCACGCTCCGCCGCCTCCTGTTCGGCCGCCTTGTCGGGATGGTATTTGAAGGCGTCTTCACCTGGATCATGTTGACGCTTGGCGGGGTGCCGATGCCCGCCTTGCTCGGGCTCGTGACCGGCGTGCTTGCCTTCATTCCCAACATTGGCGCGATCACCAGCGGCTTGCTGATGGTTGCCGTCGGCTTCAGCGCCGGCACGCATCAGGGCATCTACGCGATCGTCGTCTATTTCCTGGTGCAGAACATCGATGGCTATCTCGTCCTGCCCTACATCGCCCGCAAGACAGTGGATCTGCCGCCCGCGCTGGTGCTGGCCATGCAGTTGCTCATGGGCGCCCTATTCGGGATCCTCGGCCTGCTCTTCGCGGATCCGATCCTGGCGACGTTGAAAGTCGTGCTGGTCGATCTCAGCAAGCAACAGGCCGAACGGGAGGATCACGACTCAGCGGTCGTCGATCCGGCAAGCGAGCCTATTGCTGGGGCTGCCCCTGCTGACCCTGCCCCTGCTGCGCCTGCATCTGCTGCATCATCGCCGCGCCGCCGCGGACGATCTTCCGCACGCGAACGTCGAACGTAAGCTTGCTGTCCTTGGGGAAGCCCGGGGGCGGCGGACCCGCGCCAAACGCCAGCTTCTGCGGCATGGTGAAACGGTACTCGCCGCCTTCGCTCATCCGCGTCATCGCCTCGGCGAAGCCGGGGAATACCTGATCCATGGTGAACGGCTGCGGGCCCTGGTGCGATTCGCTGCTGTCGATCACCGTGCCGTCGTCGGCCGTCAGCACATAATCCATCAGCGCCGCGTCGGCGCGGCCGATCGGCTCACCCTTGCCTGCCTTGACGGTGCGGAACTGCAGCCCGCTCTCGGTGACTACCGGCCGAAGGGAGCCGGCACCGATCCAGGCCAGCCCGATGCCGGCGGCAATAACGAGGAAGAACCCGATCCACAGCGCGGCAGCCCGGCCGCGGTGAGCGGGACGATGGGCGGCTTCGGCGACGGACACGGGTCTGGCGCGCTAAGGCTTAGCGCGAACCTTCGCGCTCGGCGCGCTTGCGCTCGAGCTTGCGGGCGCGGCGGATTGCAGCGGCACGCTCGCGCGCACGCTTCTCCGACGGCTTTTCGTAATGACGGCGCAGCTTCATCTCGCGGTAGACGCCCTCGCGCTGCAGCTTCTTCTTGAGCGCGCGCAGCGCCTGCTCGACGTTATTGTCGCGAACGATGATCTGCATAAAAACCCGTCACAATCCCTTCATTTGGAGAGGCGCGGTCGCGGGCAGACAGACCCGTCAACGGCGGCTCATGCAATAGCTATCGGCCTCCTGAGGATTCCCTCGGCGGCGGGCGCCCTGTAGCAGCGGTGTCCAAGGCGTTCAAGCCGTGCGCAATTCATGAATCAATCCCGCGACTTGCGGCGAACCGTTCGCTCGGCGGGACAGACGCGGAAACCTGAAGATTTGGGTTATCGGCGGTTAACCCTTTGGCTGATAGACAATTCGTTTCGCCGGGAGGGTTACGGATGTCGTTCAACCGTAGGGAAATGCTGCGCTTGGGTGCCTATGGGGCGGCCGGAGCGATCATCTCTACTGCTGCCAGCTCGAGCGTCCTGCCTTCGCTCGTGACGCCGGTCGCGCGCGACCCGTTGGCCCCGCTCGTTCCGCAGCCACAGGCGCAGGTTCTCACCCCCTCGGCGCCCGGCGGCATCGACCCGCAGCTGTTCGCCAAGGCCAAAGCCGCGCTCGATGCCCATCGCGTCTATCCGCGCGATTCAATCGGCGTCGTCGACTTCAATCGCCCGTCCAGCGAAGAGCGCTTTTATGTCGTGAACCTCCTGAGCGGCGAAGTCGAAAGTCACCGCGTCGCGCACGGCCGCGGCTCGGACCCCGATCATTCGGGCTTCGTCGAGCGCTTTTCCAACGACTTCGGCTCCTACGCGAGCTCGAACGGCGCCTATCTCACCGGCGACTATTACAACGGCAAGTACGGGCTTTCGATGAAAGTCCGCGGGCTCGACATGAGCAATTACAATGCCGAACCGCGCGCGATCGTCATTCACAATGCCTGGTATGCCGAGGACGACATGATCCCGTTGCACGGCAAGCTCGGCCGCTCGGAAGGTTGCTTCGCGATGAGCCGCCAGAGCCAGTATGATGTGATGCGCCGTTTGGCCGGTGGCCGGATGATCTACGCCGAGAAGCTGGCGTAAGCTTCAGATCTGGAATTTCAGGCCCTGAAGATGGGTTACGAGCCCGTCTTCTCCGCGGACCGCCATACCCATTAGGCGCATCCATCGGTCCGCCTCACCGTCGGCAGGCCGGATCTGGGCATCGAGCACGAATGCGGAGCCGGCGCTGACGGCGATGGACCGCAGCCGTTCCATCTTCACCCGCGAATCTTCGACGTAACAGGCGACGGCATCGCTGCGGGGCACCCGAGCACCGTCCTCAAAGCCGAAAATCCGGTAGATGCCGGCTGTCCACGTCAGCCGATCATCGGCAAGGTCGCATTCCCACCAGCCAGCGGATCTTTGCCCGAGCGCCTGCCGCGCCGCCAATTCGGCAAGGCCCATTGCCGGCGACTGGGTGATGCAGCCCATCTCGAAGAGTCGTTGGCGCTCGTGCAGCGGCCACGCGCTGAGAATACGGCCTTCGAAATCGGCCGGCATCCGCGTCGTCGTCCCACCTTCGGCCGATCCGCGCAACCTTCGCTCCAAGGCTATTCTGAAATCCCGATCTTCGCGGCGCGCCGACCGACGTCGGGCGCAATTGCCAGCGCCGCCCGACGATCTGCCTCTCCGCCTGCCGCGTCGCCGCCACGGCGCTTGACCAACCCGCGCATGAACAGGCTCCAGGCATTGCGCGGCTGAATTTGCACCGCCGCGTCATAGTCGGCCCGCGCGCCTGCGAGGTCACCCAGCCGGAGTTTCACCAGCGCGCGGCTGTCCAGATAAGCGGCCGTGTTAGGCCGGGCCTTCAGCGCCGCGTTGCAATCGGCCAGCGCTTCCTTGAGTTCGCGATTCAGCTGTGCCCGCGCCCAGCAACGGCCGTTCAAAGCCGTGGGGCGCTGCGCATCTTCGGGATGCGACTTCAGCCAAGCATTCTCATTGGCAAGACCCACCTCCTGAAGCCCCGCGGCATCGGCCATGCTCGCCAGCTGAAGCCGCGTCCCCGAGGTCGGCGGGAGTAGTTTGTCGAGCGCCAATATGTCTTCGCGCGCGCCGTCAGGGTCACGCGTCCCGAGCTTGAGCGCAGCCCGCATAAGCCGCGCTTCGATGTCATCGCCGGCGATCGACAAGGCTTTGTCCAGGTCGGCCGCGGCAAGCAGGGGTTGCCGGTTTGCCAGGCGCGCGGCGGCGCGCTGGCGTAGAAAACGTGCCTCCGCAGGCGCTCGGGCAATAGCCTGATCGAAATCGGCAATCGCCTCCTCGAACCGGCGGCCCGACATCGCTGCGGCACCCCGTCGGGCAAAGCCCTCTGCATCGGTTGGAGCAGCAGACCGATCGGTCAGGTCCAGCGGTTTGCCTGTCTCATCCGACGCGCCGTCCGACGACACACCGAAGACCGTGCCTCCCTCATAAGTCATCACCATCTTGCCACTCTTGTTCGCAACATAGATGTGGTGGGTGAGGAAAAAGTCGGCGCCGATCAGCATGTCCGCGTCCCCGAACTCCGCGTCGCTGATCATGATCTTGGGCTTCGGGATCGATTCGCCGCCGACGATGACCCGGTCGAAGGTCGCCGCCCATTTGCGCACGGTGCGGCTACCCAGCCCCGTTGCGAATCCGGCGGCGACGACACCCGAGCTGTTGGGTGTAATCCCTGCCCGCTTCGCCGCGGCGAGTGTTAGCACCGACCCGGGCGAACCGCTGTCAAACATCGCGCGAAGCTTGACCCCGTTCACTGTCACGGTGGCAATGGTCTTTGTCTGGCGAGCCGTCCGCGCTTCGATCGGCAGCACGGACACCGGTCGACTCCCCGCCCAGTAGGGCAAATCGCCGATCTGACATCCGCGCGACCGCAACAACGTAACTTTCCCGTGCCCCAGATCATATTCGACGTCCGCGAGCCCGAGGAAATTCTGGCCCAGCAGGCCGACCTGGCCGGTGTCCGTCCCCCCGACGATGAAGTCGATCTTGGGCAGGGTCGCGCCGCCCAGCGAGAAGCTCTGCACAGTCGTCATGGACGCGGAGGTCGCGCCATTGATTCCCATCAACCGGAAATTCGGTGGAAGCGGTTCGAGCTTAAGGCCGTAAGCCGCCGCCGAAGCGCGCGACAAAGTGCTGAAGAAAGCACCGCTGTCGAGGATGAATTGCGCATCCTGTCCGTTAATCTTGGCGGAAACGATGGCGCGGTCGCCGCGCATGGTCACAGGTATCTCGAGGAACTTGGTGATCTGACACTCGGCCTGGGCGACGGACGGAATCAGGGCGGCGAGAATCGTAAGGCCGCGGGCGGCACGCATAAGCAACTCCTCAGCCGCAATCCGCGGTTCGGCGGCCGGGTTGCGTCAACGCAGGCTAATCGAGGGAATTTGAAGCGTCACGTGAAAATCGGGCGCCGCGACTAGGGCGGGATCGGCTTCCCGTCCCAGTCGAAGCACCGCCCGCTGTCGCCGCTCGTCAGCGCGTCGATCACCTCGATGAGTTGGTGCGCGGCGTGGTCCGGGGTGAACAGCCGGCCAGCGGCGACACTGGCTTGGAATGGCGCACTCAATTGCGTGTCCACCGTTCCCGGATGCAGGCCGACGCAGATCGCCTTTGGCCGCGAACGCGCAAGCTCGATCGCCAGCGTTTTGATGATCATATTCAAAGCCGCTTTTGACGCTCGGTAGCCGTACCAACCGCCGAGCCGGTTATCGCCGATGCTACCGACGCGCGCGGACAGGGCAGCGAAAATCCCGCGCTCAGTTTTCGGAAGCAAGGGCGTCAGGTGCTTGGCGGCGAGTGCCGGTCCGACGGTGTTCACGGCAAAGGACTTCAGCAGATGCGCGGGATCGACGTCACGCAGTGACTTTTCCGGGTGAAGGTCGCCGTCGTGGAGGAGGCCGGTGGCGACCATGATGATGTCGAATGGTGCTCGCGCCCGAAGCTGCTCCGCGGCTGCTTCAAGGCTCAGCTCGTCGGTCACGTCGACTGCGATGTCGCCGGCCCACGCCGGACGGCGGGCGAGCCCGGTGACGCCAAAACCCCGGCCGGACAATTCTCGCACCAACGCGGCGCCGATGCCGCCGGTGCTGCCAACGACGATTGCGCGGGCGTCGGTCATGCTTTGCATGCATCGATCATGCGGCGCCCCGCGAGGGAAACAATGGAGGCTTTGGTGCAGGTACGCCTGCTCGCGCTTCCGCGTCCGCTTCTCGCCGCCCTCCATTTCATCTAAGGCAGGATCTCTCGGTCAGGGGCACGCCGTGAACGAACCCGATCCCGTCATCGCAAGTGAGCGGCGCACGTCGCGACCGGTGTTCGTCAGCTACGCGACCGCCGATCGCAAGCAGGCGCTGGCTGTCTGCGCGGGACTAGAAAAACGCGGGACGGACTGCTGGATTTCCACTCGCGACGTCGCGCCGGGCGAGAATTACCAGGAGGCGATCGTCCGGGCCTTGCGCAACGCGCGCGCCATGGTCCTCGTCTTCTCCAGGGCAGCGAATGACAGCGACGAGATCAAGAAAGAGCTGTCGCTGGCGAGCCGTTATCGGGTCCCTGTAATGACGCTCAGGATCGAGGACGTCGAACCGAGCGACGCCTTCGCCTACGAATTGTCGACGCGCCAGTGGATCGATGCCTTCGTCGGTTACGATCGATCCATCGATTTGCTTGCCGGTCGCATCGGTGAGATATCCGGCAGCCCGTCGGCTGGCGAGTATCAACCCGCGAGTCCGCTTCGACCGGGAAAGATCTGGTCGCGTCCTCTGGCGTTCGCCGGGATCGTGGCGTTCGCGCTGATCCTTGCGGCGGGCCTCTGGTTCTTCAACTCACGCTCATCACCTGCGAGCACACACCCGATGGAGGTGCGGCTGGCAGGCTTCAAACTGTTGTCGAACGATTTGCCGGCCACGCTGCCGGATGCGGTCGGCGACGAAGTCATTGCAGCGTTCAACAAGGATGGCGTCGTCGGTGTTTCCACCGCGCCGGCACCACCTTCCGGCTCCGCGCCCGCCTTTGCGCTCGGCGGAACGATTCAGCGCGACGGCGACGCCATTCGCGTCATCGCCCGCCTGACCAACGAGCGTTCCGGCACGACCCTATGGTCGACCACGTTAAGCTATGACGGGCGCGAGACATCAGCCGTCGGACGGCACGTCGCGGTCGATGCGGGCAACGTCGTCCGATGCGGACTGTTCGGTGCTTCCACCTACCGCAAGCCGCTGCCCGAAAACGTTCTCAAGGACTATTTGCAGTTCTGCCAATGGTATTGGGATCCCAACATGGTCGCGGGCCGCAAGGCGCTCGTGCCGGCGCAGCGCGTCGTGGCGGCAGTGCCCGATTTTTCGTGGGGTTGGGCCGCCATCGCCGGATCGTATTGGAAAGTCGCATTCGGCGCCGCCACCCCGCAACTCGCGGACGAAGCGCGCGCCATTGGTCGGGAAGCGGCCGATCGCGCGGTCGCCATCGACCCCCGCAACAGCGAGGCCTTTTACATCAAGGCGGTCCTGCTCGACCGAAACGATTGGCTCGGCCGCGAAGCCTTATTCAAAAAAGCCGTGGGCGCTCGCCGCCTGGACTGCGGCTGTGAGCACCACCAGTACGGCTCGATGCTGGCCAACGTCGGCCGCATCGCGGACGGCGTCGACGAGTTGCGCGCCGCCAACGACACGCTCGCGCTCTACGTCTACACACCGCTGAGCCTGGCTGAGGTCCTGACAGCCGCCAGCGAGCCGGACGAAGCCCGTCAATATTACGATGCCGCAAGCCAGCTCGCGCCCAGCGCCGACTTCGCGCAGGGCCTCACCGCTTACGGCGCTGCGCAGACCGGCGACCTCAAGCGTCTCGCCGACCCCGCCCTCCCCATCGCCGCGCCCGTGCGCAGCGCGCTGATCGAGGGTTTTCGCGCCGCCGCTTCAGGCAACCCGGCGGCCAAAGCCGCGGCGGTCAAGGCGCTCGCCGCGCTGACGACCGACGAGGAAGCCGTGCCCAGGGCGCGGCTCCTCGCCAGGCTGGGCGCGCCAGCCGCTGCATTCGACCTCGCTGCCCAGCAGGCCGCCCAGGCCTACCCGGGCCCAAGCGTGTTCTGGTACCCGGAGATGCGTCCCGCGCTCGACGATCCCCGCTTCCTGGCGCTCGCGCAGCGGCTGGGGTTGATGACCTATTGGAAACAGTCGAAGACCCGTCCGGACGTCTGCCAGGCCGCCGCGCCGCCGGCCTTCTGCCGCGCGATCTGATCGCCCGGTCTCCCGGGCAAAAAAATAAAGCGGCCCGGCGGGTTGCCCCCTCCGCCAGGCCGCTTCGAGTCCGCAATAACCTTCAACAGCCGACGAAGGCGTGAGTCGCGTCCTCGTCCATTTTCTTAATCGCAGTTAAGTTCTGAGTCGATGAAAATCTTCGCGCCGGCGTCCCGGTTCGGGCGCAATCGTCGCCGCGAGCCCCGCGCTGTGCACCGCCGCCAGCCGCACCTCCCGCTTCAGCCGCTCGACCTCGAAGCCCGGCAGCGGCGGGTCGAACGCAATGCCGCAGGCGTTGCCCCGCACCCACGCGACTTCGCCGAACACGCGCACCGTCTCCATCCAGATCGACACCGGGTCGCCCGCCGCTGGCAGGTGCAAGCCGTGCAGCCGGGCGCCGCTTGCCGACAGGTCGACGATGCTCACCTCGCGCGTTTCGTGAAGGCTGCTGACGGTCGCGGGAATCGGCAGCGTCTCGCGGGGCGTATGCCGCCGCCCGCCGCCGATCGATCGTCCAAACATACGCATACCGGGCCTCCATCGGCCCCCGCCGGCTAGGCGCGGTTTAAGCGCGGACGCCTAACGCAATCTTCCCGAACGCGGTTAAGCCGCGGTCAGCCAAGCGCTTCGGCGACGCCGCACTGCCAGCCCAATCCCCGCAAAGCCGATCAGCATCATTGCCCAGCTCGCTGGCTCCGGCACGGGCACCATCGAGCGCGTGAACCGCGCCCACGTCTGGCTGGCCTGAATCCCGGTATCCTCCGTCAGCAAAAGCGAACCCGTCCCGGTATCGTTCGTCGCCTTGTTGTTGGCACTGACGAACGCGACTGTCTGGCCGCCGACCGCATAAGGCACCAGGATCGAACAGATTGTCGCCAGGCTGCAGCCGTTGGTCAGCGCCGGGTTCGTGTCAAACGTGCCGAGCAGCACCTGCGCCAGCAGCGCGTCCGCCGCCTGCTGTGCCGCCGCCTGCGACCCGAACGCAAAACCGGCCGGACAGCTGCCAAACACGGTGGCGCAATTGCCGTCGAGGAATTGCACGTTGTAAAGGTTGCCCCCGACATTGACGCCAGTCGCGCCGGTTAGCGTGCTACCGCTCGTGACCGGATCCGCCGCCGTTGCGGGTGCCGCCGCAAGCATCGCGCCCGCCATCGCGATCGCCTTAAATGCCGTGAACTTCCGCATGCCCGTCCCCTGCGTTCGTTACGGCACCAGAGTAACCATGCGTTAACCATGCCGCAAGGCACGGGGAAATTACCCACGGCTGTCTTTGTTAAGCGTCGTCCCCCATCCGCAGCGCAGCAATAAACGCCTCCTGCGGAATGCTCACGCTGCCGTACTCCCGCATCCGCTTCTTGCCCTCTTTCTGCTTCTCCAGCAGCTTGCGCTTGCGGGTGGCGTCGCCGCCGTAGCATTTGGCGGTGACGTCCTTGCGCAGGGCGGCGATGGTTTCGCGGGCGATGACCTTGCCGCCGATCGCGGCTTGGATCGGGATCTTGAACAAGTGGCGGGGGATCAGGTCCTTCAGGCGCTCGCACATGCCGCGGCCGCGGGCTTCGGCGTTGCCGCGGTGGACGATCATGCTCAGCGCGTCGACCGCCTCGTTGTTGACGAGGATGCTCATCTTGACGAGGTCGCCCTCGCGGTGGCCGATCTGATGATAGTCGAATGAGGCATAGCCGCGGCTGATCGATTTCAGGCGGTCGTAGAAGTCGAACACCACTTCGTTGAGCGGCAGTTCGTAACGGAGCATCGCGCGGGCGTGGCTGCCGGTCCCGACGTAGCTGAGGTCGCGCTGGATGCCCCGGCGGTCCTGGCACAGCTTCAGGATCGCGCCCAGATATTCGTCGGGGACGTAGATGGTGGCGTCGATCCACGGCTCCTCGATCAACTCGATCCGGTTGGGGTCGGGCATGTCCGCGGGGTTGTGCAGCTCGATCACCTTGGCGTCCTCGTTCTTCGAGTGGCTCAGGTGGATGCGGTAGACGACGCTCGGCGCGGTGGTGATGAGGTCGAGGTCATATTCGCGCGTCAGCCGCTCCTGGATGATCTCCAGGTGGAGCAATCCCAGGAAACCACATCTGAACCCGAAGCCAAGCGCGGCGCTGGTCTCCATCTCGAAACTGAACGACGCGTCGTTGAGGCGGAGCTTGTAGAGGCTGTCCCGCAGCTTTTCGAAGTCGTTCGCGTCGACGGGGAAGAGGCCACAGAAGACGACGGGCTGGACTTCCTTGAAACCGGGCAGCGCCTCCGCGGCTGGCCGCTTGGCGTCGGTGATCGTGTCGCCGACGCGCGTTTCCGAGACTTCCTTGATCTGCGCGGTGATGAAGCCGATCTCGCCGGGGCCGAGCTCGGCCAGCGGCTCGATCTTGGGACGGAAGCAGCCGACGCGGTCGATCAGGTGCGTGGTGCCGGCCTGCATGAATTTGACCTGGCTCCCCTTGCGCAAGGACCCGTCGATGACGCGGACCAGGATGACGACGCCCAAATACGGGTCATACCAGCTGTCGACGAGCATCGCCTTCAGCGGCGCCTCGCGATCGCCCTTCGGCGCCGGGATCTTCGCAATGATCGCGTCTAGGATCTCCTCGATCCCGATCCCCGTCTTCGCGCTGGCCAAGACGGCTTCGGAGGCATCAAGCCCAATGATCTCCTCAATCTCCTGCCGCGCCCCTTCAGGATCGGCGGCAGGAAGATCGATCTTGTTGATCACCGGCACGATCTCATGATCATGTTCGATGCTTTGGTAGACGTTGGCGAGCGTCTGCGCTTCGACGCCTTGGGCGGCGTCAACCACCAGGAGCGCGCCTTCGCAGGCGGCCAGCGAGCGCGAGACTTCGTAGGCGAAGTCGACGTGGCCCGGCGTGTCCATCAGGTTGAGTTCGTAGCCCTTCCAGTCGAGACGGACCGTCTGGGCTTTGATGGTGATGCCGCGCTCGCGCTCGATGTCCATGTTGTCGAGCACCTGCGCGCTCATCTCGCGCGCGGTGAGGCCGCCGGTGGTCTGAATAAGGCGATCGGCCAGCGTCGACTTGCCATGGTCGATGTGCGCGATGATCGAAAAGTTACGGATTTTGCTGAGGTCGGTCATTCGAGGCGCGCGCTAGCAGAGGGGTCGGCGCGTGTCAGCACAGGCAACGATGTGCCGCGAGTGGCAAGAAGTGGCGGTTTCTGCCGCGTTTAATTTTTGATAAATAGCCGCCCATTCAGACAAGGGGGTCTAACATGTTCAAACACGCGTTGCTCGCGGGAGTTGCGCTCGCGCTCGGTTCAACTCAGGCGACCGCTGCGCCACTGTTCGGGGGCGGGCAGGCCAAGGCGAGCTCGGGCCGCAATGAGCAGTCGCAAGGCATGGCTGAAATTCCGGTCTGCACGCACCGGCTGGGGACGCTCGCCATCGTCGAGCCCGACAACCAATGGTGGCGCGAGCTGAACCTCGGCAGCCCAGAAGCGATTATCAAGGTTTTCGTTCAGCGATCGGGATGCTTCACCATGGTCAACCGCGGCGGGGCCATGCGCAGCCGGGCGATGGAACGCGCCATGGCCGAGCAGGGCGAACTGCAGCGCGGGTCGAACATGGGCAAGGGCCAGGTCAAGGCCGCCGACTATTTCCTGCAGCCTGACATCGTCACCGCCAACCGCAACAGCGGCGGCAGCGGCGTTGGCGCGGCTGCCGGCGCGCTTGGCGGATTGTTCGGCGGCTTCGGACGGGCCGTCGGCGCGGTCGCGGGCGGCATCAACGTGAAAAAGGGCGAAGCGAATGTGACGCTGTCGCTGGTGAACGCCCGGACGACTGAAGAAGAGGCCCTGACGGAGGGCTATTTCCGCAAGCGCGATCTCAGCTTCGCCGTCGGCGGTGGTGCCGGCTGGTGGGGTGGCTTCGCAGCGGCCGGTGGCGGCGGCTACGAAAACACGGAGATCGGACAGATCATCGTTCTCGCCTACCTTGATGCCTACAAGAAGCTGGTGACCCAACTGGGCGGCTATGCGCCGGTTCCGGCTCCGCCGCCGACGCGGCGCTAAACTTCGATACGCAAAAGAGACGCGACCCCGGGGGAGACCCCCGGGGCCGCTATTGGAAGCCCTGAAGCGTCGCTTATTAAGCGACTTGCGCCAGAACCGTCCGCCGATTGCGGCGGCGCATCATGAGACCCGTTGCGCCGAAGCCCAAAAGCATCATCGCCCAGGTTGACGGCTCTGGTACCGCAGCGGTCGCAAAGTTGAACGAGCCAGTGTAGGTTCCCAGAATATTGCTGGTGTTCGTGGCCGTGTATGTCAGCGTGTGCGAACCCGGAGCCAAAGTGAACGTTCCGTTCCCGTTCGGCGTGCAGCAAGCCCAGGTTTCTGCCGCACCCGGCACCGTCACGAGGGAAAAGAGACCCGCGACACCATCCAGCAAAATGTTGGAAAAATTGATGTTGCCGGCACCGTTCGGGCCGAGGCTCGTATTGCTCAACTGGCCGGAGAAGAGCGCGCTGGCCCCCTGCACGGTGAAGTTGAACGTGTCGGTAACGGTCGAGTTTGCCCCAACCTGGCCAATCAGGCCGCCCGACGTCGGCGGAACATAGACTGCAGGAGTGGGCGCAGTCACGATCACGGCAGCATTCGCGCCGGACGAGAGTGCAACGGCCGCCGCGGATGCAGCAGCCAGGATGAGTTTACGCATAAAAGGACCTCCGCCAGTAAGTATTGTTGCCCAAAACCGGGTGGTTAACGGGCCGTTAAGTGCGTTGTTCCGTCTGGCGTAGAAAATAAATTTACTAGGTAAAAACCGCCAATGACCGGACGCGGGCGATTTCCAGGTCGGGATCGTTAACTTTGGACGTGCAGCCGGGTTCTAGTCTCCGGCATGCCGAAGCCCCTGGCAGTTCGTCGAAAAGTGCTGAGGAGGACCGTTGCACCCCGGGGACTGCCGGGTAAGGTGCCCCGCCCCGCCCTACGCGAAAATGCCGGAGATTTCAGACTGATGCGTACCGTTAGCCGCCTTGGCCGCCTCACGTTGCTGGCCACTGTATCCTTCTTTGCCGCGCCCGTTCTAGCTGCGGCGGGAGGATCGGTCCCGATCCCCGGCTTGGTGAAGCAGGTTACGATCCCGCACACGACCTTCAAGCTGAAGAACGGCCTGACCGTCATCGTGCACGAGGATCACAAGGCGCCCATTGCGGCCGTGACCGTCTGGTACAACGTCGGCGCGAAAGACGAGCCGGCCGGGAAGACCGGCTTTGCCCATCTCTTTGAGCACTTGATGTTCAACGGCACCGAGAATTTGCCCGGCGACTACTTCACCTACCTCCAGCAAATCGGGGCGACCAACTATAACGGCACGACCAATAACGACCGCACCAACTATTTTGAAACGGTGCCGACCGGCGCACTCGAACGGGCCATGTTCATGGAAAGCGACCGCATGGGCCATCTGCTCGGTGCGGTAACGCAGGGCGTCATCGATAATCAGCGGAGCGTCGTTCAGAATGAAAAACGGCAAGGGGACAGCCGCCCGGGTGGACTGGTCCAGTATCAGCTCTTCGGCAATCTGTTTCCGCCAGGCCACCCGTATCATCATACGGTCATCGGCTCGATGGAGGACTTGGACGCCGCCAGCCTGAATGACGTGAAACAGTGGTTCCGCGACAAATACGGCCCCAACAACGCGGTCCTGGTGGTTGCCGGCGACGTAAAGCCGGCGCAGGTTCGCGCTCTCGCCGAAAAGTATTTCGGCGCGATTGCCGCCGGGCCCATCAACCGCCCGGCGCAAGCCGCAATCCCGAACCTCGCCGCACCCAAGTCCATCGCCATGAAGGACCATGTCGCGACGGTGATCATCCAGAAATACTGGACTGTGCCCGGGCTGCTCGACAAGCGGCTGGCGGCGTTGGACATCGGCGGATCGGTGCTCGGCGGACTTGCCAGCTCGCGTCTCGATCGAATTCTAGTGCGCGATGAAAAGATCGCGGTCGGGGTGACCGCCGGCCTGACGCCGCTTCAGCGGGTGGGCCTCTTCAGCGTCAGCGCGGTAGTAAAGCCAGGGGTCGACCCGGCTGTCGTCGCGAAACGGCTCGACGAAGTGGTCGCGGACTATATCGCGAAGGGACCGACCCAGGACGAGGTCCAGCGAGCGGTCATGAGCGAAGTGTCGGGCCGCATCCGCGCTCTCGAGCAGATTGGGGGGTTCGGCGGCAAGGCCGTCACCCTGGCCGAGGGACAAACCTTCGCTGGAGACAGCAATTTCTACAAAAGAACGCTGGCATCCTATGCGTCCATCACGCCGGCGGCAGTGCGCACGCAAATGCAACAATGGCTCCGTCGGCCGGCACTGACCATTACCTTGTCGCCGGGTGAGCGGGACGCTTACACCGAAGCCAAGAGCGTGGCCGAGGCGGCTAAGCCTGCGGCGCCGAAGGATGCCGGTGCGGTCAAGGGAAATCGCCCGCTGCCGCCGGTGAGTCCGACCGCAAGCCTTCAATTCCCGGTGATCGTCCACTCCAAATTGTCCAACGGCATTCCCGTTGAATACGCCCAGCGAACGGCGGTCCCCGTGACCCAGGTCGCCCTGGCATTCGACGCCGGCGTCGCCGCGGACGATCCCCGAGCCCGCGGGCTTGCGGATATGACCATGAGCCTTCTGGACGAGGGAACCGGTAGGCTAAGCAGCCAGGAATTCGCCGAGAGCGAGGAGCGCCTCGGTGCCGATGTCGGCTCCTCGAACGCTGGCGACCGATCATACATCACGCTCAATGCGCTGACCCCGAACCTGGCTCCGTCGCTCGATCTGATGACCGAGGTCGTCAAGGATCCGGCATTCCGGGACGGCGACATCGACCGCATCAAGGCGCAAACGCTGACCGGCATCGCGCAGCAAATGAAGGATCCGACGCGGGTCGCCGGCCGCTTGCTCCCGTCGGTGCTCTACGGCGCAAACCATCCGTACGGCGGTGCGCCGGGCGGCGATCCTGCAGCAATCGCGAAGTTCAGCCGCGCGGATTTCATCGCGTTCCGCGACCGCTGGCTGCGTGCAGACAACGCAAAGATCTTTGTCGTGTCCGATCGCCCGCTGGCGGAGCTGCAGCCGCTGCTGGAAGCGCGCTTCGGCAGGTGGACCGCGCCGGCGTCCAACAAAGGTGTGAAGACCTTTGTGGCACCGCCGTCTCGGCCGACGTCGCCGAAGATTCTGCTCATCAACCGACCGGGCGCGCCGCAGTCGAGCATCGTTGGCGGCCAGCTGCTTCCGGTGAACCCGAAGGGCGACATCGTGGCGCTCGACTTGGCCAATGATGCGCTGGGCGGCAACTTCCTTTCGCGCCTCAACATGGACATCCGCGAAGCGAAGGGCTGGTCCTACGGCGTCAACGGCGACTTCTCGGTCAGCGAACATGCGGTGCCCTATATGATCTCGGCGCCCGTGCAGGCTGACCGCACGGGGGACGCGCTGGCGGCGATGAACGCGGACATCCAGCAATTCCTGACTACCAGCGGTGTGACCCAGGAAGAGCGCGACCGTGTTGTTGCCAACAGCGTCAACGGGCTGCCCGGCCGCTTCGAGACGGGCACCGCGCTGCTCGGCGCGATGATGACGATGGACGTGCTCGACCGGCCCGACGATTATTACCAGACGCTCGCTCCGCGCTATCAGGCGCAGACGACAGCTTCGCTGGACAAATCGATCCGGGCGACACTCGATCCCAAGGGTTTTACCTGGATCGTCGTCGGCGACGCCGCGAAGGTCCGTCCGCAACTGGAGAAGCTCGGTCTTCCAATCGAGATGGTCGAAGTCCAGTAGCAGGCAGCGGGCAAGCTAGGGCGTGCGCAATTCGCTCCGCCTTAGCTTCCCGGTCGCGGTCTTGGGCAGGCTTGCGCAAAACTCGATCTCGCGCGGATATTTGTAGGGCGCGATCTGCGCCTTTGCGTGCGACTGCAGTTCACCGACAAGTTTCGCGGTCCGTTCATGACCAGGAGCGACGACGACGAACGCCTTCACCTTCTGGCCCCGCTTGGCGCAGGGGACGCCGATGACGGCACATTCGGCAACGGCCGGGTGGGACAGCAACGCATTTTCCACCTCGGGCGCGCCGATGTTGTAGCCGGAGCTGACGATCATGTCGTCGCTGCGGGCGAGGTACCAAAAGTAGCCGTCAGCGTCCTTTCGGTAGGTATCGCCCGTGACGTTCCAGCCATTCTCGACATAGTCGCGCTGTCGCGGGTCATCGAGGTAACGGCAGCCGGTCGGCCCTTTGATTGCCAACCGCCCCACGCCTTCGGTCATTGGCTCGCCGGCTGTGTCGAGGACCGTCGCCTCGTAACCCGGGACGGCCTTGCCGGTTGAACCAGGGCGAATTTCGGTGCCAGTCGCCGACACGAAGATGTGCATCATCTCGGTTGACCCGATGCCGTCGGTGATGGCGATGCCGGTTCGATTCCTCCACGACTGCCAGGTCGCTTCCGGCAAATGCTCCCCCGCCGAGATGCAATAACGCAGCGTCTTCAGTGCGTCGTCGAGCGCAGGCTGCGATAGCATCGCCTTGTACGCCGTCGGTGCTGTCCCGAGGTGGGTGACGCCGAATTTTGCGATGGCGTCGAGCATCTTGTCCGGCGCTGCCTGTTCGAGCGTGGCGGCCGCAGCGCCGAAGCGAAGCGGGAACGTCGGGGTAATACCGAGCCCGAAGGTGAACGCCATCGGCGCGCTGGTCAGGAAAATGTCGCCGGGCTTCGGACCGATGAGATGTTTCGCGAAGGTGTCGCACGGCGCCAGCACGTCGCGATGAAACTGCACGCAGCCTTTCGGCACGCCGGTCGTCCCGCTGGTGAAAGCGATGATGCATGGGTCATCGCGGCCAGTGTCTGCTGTGGGCAGGGCGGAAAGACTGGCGCATCGCGTCTCAAGTTCGCCGCGACCATAGTCCCCGTCATATTTGACGATGTGCTTGACGCTATGGGTCTGCTCGACCGCGCCGCGAAAGTCACCGATGTAGCGGCTGTCGACGAGCGCGTGGCTGATCTGCGCCCGGTCGATCACCGTCGCAATCTCGCCGGGCCGAAGCAGCGGCATCGTCGCCACGACCACGCCGCCCGCCTTGATCACGCCAAGCCAGGCGGCGAACATCGTGTAGCAATTTGGCCCGCGCAACAGCACGCGATTGCCCGGAATCAGACCCTCTTCTTCAACCAGCAGCCTGGCGATCCGGCTGCTGAAGTCGTCGAGATCGGCGTAGGTCCAGCGTCCGCGATCGTTGATGACGGCAAGCGCGTCCGGCGCGCCGCCTTTCAGCAACTCGGCTGCAGCATTGATTCGCTCGGGATATTGCAGCTCGGGCAATTCGAAGCGGAATTCCGGGAGCAACTCCGGCGGCGGCAGCCGATCGCGGACGAAGCTGTCGGTGGTCACTCGTCCTCGACCACCGCCGTGGTTTCGATCTCGACCTTGGCCGCGCTCTCGACCAAGCCCTTCACTTCTACCAGTGCCATGGTCGGATAGTTCGGGCCCATCAGCTCCTTCCAAGCCGCGCCGATCTCGTCTCGCGAATTCACATATTCGTGACGGTCGATGACGTAGCACGTCATGCGCACGATATGCTGCGGCCCGGCCCCGTCCTCGGCGAGGATCTGCAAGGTATTGCGCAGCGCCTGCGCAAACTGGCCGTGGAGCGTGTAGTCGGGAAAGCTCTCATTCTTGTCCCAGCCCACGACACCGGCCGTGAAGATCATCCGGCCGCGCGCGGAAATGCCATTGGAATAGCCCTTGGGCCGCGGCCAGCCGGCCGGCTGCAGGATCTTCATGCTACCGCTCCTTTCAGCAGGTCGCGCGCGATGATCTGCCGCTGCACCTCGCTCGCGCCTTCGTAGATGCGGAGCGCGCGAATCTCGCGGTAAAGCTCTTCGACCTTGACCCCGGACGTGACCCCAGCGCCGCCATGCATCTGCACCGCGGCGTCGATCACCTCTTGCGCGGATTCCGTGGCGTGCAGCTTGGCCATGGCCGCTGCGCGGCGATGGTCGGTGCCGCCCGCGTCCTGCTGCCAGGCGGCGCGATAGATGAGCAGAGCGGACGCATCGACCGCCAGCGCCATGTCGGCAAGCTTCGCTTGGGTTACTGCATTGTCCGACAGCAGTCCGGTCCCAAGCCGCCGTGTCGTTGACCAGCGGATCGCCTCGTCCAAAGCGCGGCGCGCAAATCCAAGGGCGGCGGCGCCGACCGTCACCCGGAACAGGTTCAGCGTTTCCATCCCGATACGGAAGCCTTCGCCCGGCTCGCCGATGATCGCGTCCGCCGGAAGCCGCACGCGGTCGTAGCTCAGCCGCGCCAGCGGGTGCGGCGCGATCGCGTCGATCCGCTCCTCGACGGTCACCGCGCCGGCAGGCACGATGAACGCCGAAAGTCCGCGCGACCCCTCGCCTTCGCCAGTGCGTGCAAACGTCACGTAGAAATCCGCGATTCCCCCGTTGGAGATGTACGTCTTCTCGCCGACCAGCACCCATTCGTTGCCGTCGCGCATTGCCGACATGCCAAGATTCGCGGCGTCCGATCCGCTGCCGGGCTCGGTCATCGCAAAGGCCGCGATCGCTTCGCCGGACGCGACTTTTGGCAGCCACTCGCGCTTCTGCTCAACGGTGCCGAACAGCGAAATCGCGCCTGATCCGAGCCCCTGCATGGCAAAGGCGAAATCGGCGAGGCCAAGGTGCCGCGCGAGGATCTCCCGGCACAGCGCTAGACTGCGAACGTCGGGCCGTGTCGTGCCGTCGGAAACCGTCAGCTTGAGGAAGCCTGCGTGACCAAGCTCCGCAACCAGCCCGCGGCAGGCGCCGTCGACGTCATTCGGATGCGCATCCTGCAGCCATTCCTCGCACCATTGCTCGAGCCGCGCCGCGAGATCGCGGTGCCGCTCTTCGAAGAAGGGCCAGGCGAGGAAGCTGCGATCAGGCATGGCGAGGACGCCGAAGGTTCCGAATGTTCCGAATGTTCACACTGACGAGCATGATTCCGCGTGCTGGGACGCACGGCGCATTCGCGGGACGAAGAGCAGCTGGTCGGCCAAGCTTGGGCATGCGCCGCCGATAGCCCAGCTCGATTGGTGTAGGAC
>JAEWEY010000009.1 GCA_023389105.1 Pseudomonadota bacterium
CGTTGCACGGGTTCCCGACCGCGTGCGAGCACGGATCGCCCGGTGGGACGTGTGGCGGCGGAGGCGGCGGCGTTACCTGCGGCGGCGGCGGTGGCGGCGGTGGCGGCACTTCCGGAGGCGGAGGCGGAGGCGGCGGTGGCGGGTTGGCATTGCCCTGCCCCCCGCCATTACCGTTGTTGCCGTTGCACGGGTTCCCGACCGCGTGCGAGCACGGGTCCACCGGTGGAACGTGCGGCGGCGGTGGCGGCGGCGGGGTTACCTCCGGCGGAGGCGGCGGCGGTGGCGGTGGCGGTGGACCCCCGGCATTGCCTTGCTGGCCGCCATTGCCATTGTTCCCATTGCAGGGATTGCCATTGCCCATGGCGCATGGGTCGCCGGCGTTCGGGTTGCCATTGCCGTTCCCGCCAGCGTTGCCGTTTCCGTTGCCGCCGGAATTGCCATTGCCGTTTCCGTTGCCGCCGGCGTTGCCGTTTCCGTTGCCGCCGGAATTGCCGTTGCCATTTCCCGGATCCGTGACGGGCGGTGGCGGTGGACTGTTGGGTCCGTTGCCGCCCGCATTTCCGTTCCCATTTCCGCCAGCGTTGCCGTTCCCGTTACCCCCGGCATTCCCGTTTCCGCCGCCATTCCCATTCCCGTTGTTGCCGGGATTGCCGTTGCCCGGATCGACGACCGGGGGTGGCGGAGGCGGCGGCGGCGGCGGCGGCGGCGGCGTATTATTGCCGTTGCCGTTCCCGTTCCCGTTTCCATTGCCCCCGCCGTTGCCGTTGCCATTGCCGTTACCGGGCGGAGGATTGTTGACCGTCGTGGGCGGCGCGGCATTGACCGGTCCAACATCCTTCGGTGCAGCCGCGGCGACGGCCGTGCTGGTGAGGACGATCGCGCCATTTTCGATCCGCGCCTGATCGGCGGCTGGCGGCGCCAGGCCGGTGACAAGAAGCTGCTCCGCTCGAACGGACACCGCATCGGGCAGTTGGGGCGGCAATGCCCGCGCCGCATCGCCGGCACTCGCTGCCTGTTCGTGACTCGGACGATCAGCACTCGCCGCCGCGGGCGCGTCCACCTGGACATCGAACGTCCCGGCATTGCTCGTGACCGTCGGCGCGCCGGGTTGCCCAGTCGCGCTCGGGAGCGGGGCACCGTCGGCCACTGCCGGCGATGAAATGATCGTGCGCGACTGCGCTGCATGCGAAGCGGCCTCGCGGACGCCGTCGACGGCGACCGGTGCGGCATCGGAAACCACAAAGCTCGGCGCGGAATTGGCAACGGAAGCGCCGGTTAGCGCAGTCAGGGCGCAGGCGCACAGGAGAGCCGCCCGTCTCCGCACGCGCGCAGTTCGCCAGTCTTGTGACGCCAAACGAACCACAGCGCTCCCTTTGCCCCATAAGAGACGCGACTCGACACAATCGTCGGCTGGACGACGCTGGCATTCCTTATTGTGGTTAACAACGCAAGCAGATTCGTTAACCAGGATGAGTTAACCGATTGTTGCTCCGCGCTTTTCGGCTAGGCCAGTCGAGCGGTAATCATGTGTGCGTCAGGAACCCGTCCCTGCTTCGCCCACCCGCCGTCCACCTCATCAACGGCCTGGCTGATTTCCGCGAGAAGCCACTCGCGAAACCGCTTGACCTTCGGGACCATCCGCCGCTCGCGCGGAAAGACGAGCCAATAGGCCCAGCCACGATTGGATACGCGGTCGGGGAACGGTGCGGTCAGCCTGCCGGCAGCGACGTCGCCCTTCCACAACAAAGGCGTCAGCAGGGCAAAGCCCTGCCCGCCCATGGCCGCATGGCCCTCGTTCGCCTGGTTCTCGAGGCGTACGCCCGCGCGACGCAGCACCGAATCGTCGTAGGGTATGCCGTTGTCGGCAAACCATTGCTGCCACCAATCGTCCCCGGGACTGATCCGGTTCTGATGAGGGAGGTCATGCGGCTCGACGGGGCGGCCGAGCTTGCGCTCCAGCGACGCGAGATAGTCAGGACATGCCATCGGCGTGAAGTTCGTCTCGAACAGCCGATGCTCTTCCAGTCCTTCCCAGCCGCCATTGCCGCCGCGGATCGCCACGTCGGCGTCACCCGCGCGAAGGTCGCATAACTCGTTGCTGGTCGTCATGCGCACCGCAAGGTCCGGGTGCGCCATCTGGAATGCGCCCAGACGCCAGGCCAGCCAGGTATTGGCAAACGTGTGGGTGGTCGTGACCGTTAGAAGCGTCTCGTCTTCTTCGCGATGGCTCGCGAAGGCCGCTTCGATCCCGTCGAATGCGGTCGACAGCGCCGGCAGTAGCCGCTGGCCTAGGGGGGTGAGGCGAGCCCGCCCTTTTTCACGCACGAACAAGGGTGCGCCAAGCCGCTCCTCAAGGCTTTTCACCTGATAGGATACCGCGGCTTGCGTCATTCCAAGCTCGGCGGCGGCGGCCGTAAAATTCTCGGTACGCGCGGCCGCTTCGAAAGCCCTGATCGCTGCCAAAGGGGGAAGCCGCCGCATAAAGCGAACATAGGCTGCCCCCCGACTGCTTCGCAACATGCCAACGCTCGGACTTGACCCCGTGTTATGCAGATCGCCAACCTTGCATATGAGATTTTGGCAGCGAGCATTCGCCAGCATTGCGATCGGGGCTTCCGTTACCGCCGCGGCACCGGCGCCCGTTGAGTTTGGCGATCTCCTCAGACGGCCGCACCCAGCCCCCTCGACAGTTATCCACTATGGGTCCGATCCGCTTCAGGTCGTGGACGTCTGGCTGCCAAAAGGCGCAGGCCCCTTCCCGACCGTGATCATGATCCATGGTGGCTGTTGGCAGACGGCAATTGCCGACCGCCACCTCATGGACTGGATGTCGGCCGACTTGCAGCGGCGCGGCATCGCCGTCTGGAATATCGATTACCGCGGCGCGGATCGGCCCGGTGGCGGCTACCCGGGAACCTACCTCGACGTCGCGGCGGCGGCTGACGCCCTCGCTGTCCATGCCGACGAACTTCATCTCGACACCCGCCGGGCGATCACCGTCGGCCATTCGGCTGGTGGCCACCTCGCTCTATGGCTGGCGGCACGTCCGCGGCTTCGCGGGTCGAGCATTCTGAGCAATCCCCGTCGGCTGCCGGTCCTTGGCGTCGTCAGTCTCGCAGGGCTCCCGGACCTCGAACGCGACGCCCAGGTGAAAAACGGATGCGGGCAAACCATCAGTATCACCATGGCCGGCGGGCATCCCGCTGAAACCTCGGTGCCGCGGCTCGCGCCGCTCGGCGTGCCGCAATATCTCGTGAACGGGCTCGCCGATCGCATCGTCCCTGCCGAGCTGGCGACGGATTACCGTCGACGCATGCTGAACGCGGGCGACCGTGTGAAGATCGACTGGGTGCCGGACGCCGGCCATTTCGATCTGATTGCGCCGGAAACGCGGGCATGGGCCGTGGCGCGCCGCGCGATCGAACGGGCACTTCGAGAGCCCCGAAACCCATGATGCCATAAGGCCAATTTATCGAACCAGCAAAGCGTTTGATTGGCGTAACGACGGTGCCGTCCGTATTTAGAATGCAAGTCGCCGGTGGAGGCAACTCCTCCCCTCACAGCCCGGCTCCGCCGGCGACCTTCGACAGGAAAGGAGACCTTGCCATGACTTATGGCCTCGATACCCGTGCGTTCATCGAAAACGGCCCGGTCGCGCAGGTCGCCAAGCTCGAAGCCGGACGAACCACGGCCCGCACCTGGCGGGTGCTCAACGAAGCCTGCAAGCTGGCGCTGATCGAACAAGCGCTCCGCGCCGCCAACGACCGCATCGATGGATATCCCATCGCCCTCTGAACCGCATCTGGAGAGAGAAGGATGTTGACCATGATCGACCAGATTTTCGACCGTCAGTATCGCGCGGCACGCACCGAAATGAACGCCGCTCTCTGGGACGGTCTGTCGCATGCCGCCCGCTCGTTCCTGAAAGCGTTCGAAGTGCTCGTCCGCATCGAATATTCCGCGCCCTGGGCCGTCCAACGCAAGCGGACCCGCGCTTACTGAGCGAGTTGAGCTTGAGAAGGGTGGACCTGCACGCACCACCCTTCTCATTTTTCATCTTTACGCTCTTGTCACCCAGCCGCGCGAATCTAGGCTGAGCTGCCGAATCGCCTGAATTTGCTGGGGAATCGTCCCGACCATGTTCCGTTCCAAGGTCTGGCACGCAATTGCGGCCGCCGCTTTGTCCTTGTCAGCGCCGCTGGCCAATGCGCCACTGGCCGCCGCACCGAACGGCTGGGGCATCCCGTCCACCGACGTCACCCCTGATCCGGCCATTAAATACGGCACGCTGCCGAACGGCATGCGCTACGCGATCATGCGCAACAACACGCCGCCGGGGGCGGCAACGGTGGAACTGCAATTCAAGTTCGGCTCGATCGCCGAGGCGGACAACGAACGCGGCCTCGCCCATTTTCTGGAACATATGGCCTTCAACGGCACCACTCACGTGCCCGAGGGTGAAATGGAGGCGCGGCTCCAGCGCGAGGGCCTGGCGATGGGCGCCGACACCAATGCGCTGACGGGCTTCGACACCACGACATACATCTTCAACCTGCCGAAGGCCGACGCGGAGCGGATAGACTCCGCGCTTTTCCTGCTGCGGGAGGTCGCGAGCGAGATCAAGCTGGACCCGGCCTCGGTCGACCGCGAGCGTTCGGTCGTTCTCAGCGAGGGCCGGACGCGCGGCGGCTTCAACCCCAACGAAACGACCGATCTCCTGCGCTTCCAGCTTCCCCAGGCACCGTACTGGCAGCGCCTGCCGATCGGCAGCGAAGCGGTGATCAAGACGGCTACCGCCGACGCTCTTCGCAGCCTTTACCAGCGTTATTATCGGCCGGAGAATGCGACCCTCGTCATCGTCGGCGACGTCGACCCCGGAACCGTCGAACGCAAGGTCCGCGGCAGCTTCGCCAATTGGACGAATTCAGCCGCAAGCGCCCCGCCGCTGCCACGGGGCAAGGTCAACTGGGCCCGTCCTGAAGACTTTCACAACCTCATCAATTCGACCCGCCCGACGATCGTCGACTATTCCGTCTTGCGGCCATGGCAGGACAGTCCCGACACGCTCGCGGAGCGGCGTCGAAAAATTGTCGAGTCCCTCGCTGTTGCGATTCTCAATCGCCGCCTTCAGCGGCTCAGTACGCTGCCCGGCACGTCGATCCTGGGCGCCACCATGCTCCAGCAGCAACGTGAAGGCACCGCGCGCCTTACGTCGTTAAAGGTGATCGCCAAGGACGGCGCGTGGAAAGAGGCGCTGGTTGCTGCCGAGCAGGAAACCCGGCGCGCCCAGCAGCATGGGTTCACGCCCAGCGAGGTGCAGACCGTCGTCGAACAAGGCCGCGGTGCCGTGCGCAACGCCGCCAGCCAGTCCGCATCACGCACGAACCTGTCGATTGCCACCGCCATCCTGTCGGCAGGCGCCACCGACCAGTTCGTGACGACCCCTGCGTTCCGGGCTCGAACCTTCGACACCTTCGTCAAGGACCTGAAGCCTTCCGACCTTCAATCCGCTTTTCGGGATTTGTGGACCGGCAGCGCGCCGCTCGTGCACCTGACGACCAAGACGATCGTGCCCCGATCCGACGTGACACTGGCCCTCGCGGAAAGCCGCAAGACCGAAGTGACTGCGCCTGCAAACACCAAGGCCGCGGCTTTTGCTTACGACCGCTTCGGCGTGCCCGGGAAGGTCGTCAGCGACAAGCGCATCGCGGACCTCGGCGTCCGCCAGATCCGGTTCAAGAACAACGTCCGCCTCACGCTGAAGAAGACGAATTTCGAAATCGGCAAGGTGCGCTTCGCAGTGCGGCTTGGCGATGGCGAACTCGACCTGCCGCGCGACAAGCCCGGACTTGGCCTGATGATGAATATCACCGCGACCGATGCCGGTGTGGGTAAGCATTCGATCGAGGACCTGCAGGAAATCCTCGCCGGAAAGTCGGTTCGCTTCGGAAGCCGGGTTACGGACGATGCCTTCGTCGCCAGCGGAACGACGGCCAGGGAAGACTTGCCGCTGCAGATGAAGGTCAGCGCGGCCTATCTGCTGGATCCGGGATTCCGGGCCGAGGCGCAGGCCAAGTGGCTGAGCGCGTTGCCGATGATGGAACGGCAGATCAATTCGGAGCCGGAGTCGGTGGCAGTCGCCGCGCTGCCGACGCTACTGGCCGATGGCGATACGCGCTTCGGCGTTCCGCCCGGCGACGATCTGCGCAAGCGAACCTTTGCCGAAGCGAAGGAAGCGGTCGCCCCGCTGCTCACGACGGCGCCGATCGAGATCACGATCGTCGGCGATTTCGACGAAGCCACCGCGATCGGCGCGGTCGCCTCGACGTTCGGCGCTTTGCCAACGCGAGCGGACAAAGGCTCGGCAACGGCGGAAAGCCGGGTCGTCCGTTTTCGCCAGGATCCCGCGCCCATCCTCCTCAAGCATGACGGCCGCCCGGACAAGGCGATGGTCCAGATAAGCTGGCCGACCACTGATGATTCGAACTTCGATGACGTCGTCGGGATCGCGCTGCTGAAGGATGTGTTTCAGCTGATGCTGGTAAAGTCGATCCGGGAGGAGCTTGGCGACACCTATTCCCCATCGGTGCGGAGCGTGATGTCGGGCGTGTTTCCCGGTTTCGGCTATTTGTCGGCCGCGGCAATTGTCGCCCCCGACAAGGCGGACGAAGTTGAAACAGCCATCTATCGCGCGGCGGATGCGCTTCGAAGCGCGCCGGTTTCGGCCGATCTGCTGACCCGGGCGCGCAATCCTTTGTTGTCGAACGCCGATCAGGCGCTGGAGAACAATGGTTTCTGGCTTGCGGGACTGACGGACACGCAACGGAACCCTGCGCGCCTGGACCGGATCCGCAACATCAAGTCGGCGCTGCAACGCGTCACTTCCGCGGATATCCAGCGGTTGGCGGGAAAGTATCTCCAGCCAGGCGCCAGCCGTAAGGCCTTGATCCTGAGCCGTAAGTGGGTTCCGACCAAAGCCGCAAGCTGATGCCTGGCTACTCGAATTGCGGTGCAACCGTGGCTCGCCTATAGCCCGCCCTCCTTTTCCGTTCCGCATGGAGTGACGCGCACCGTGGCTCGCCGCCGCCAAATCTACGAAGGCAAGGCAAAGATCCTCTACGAGGGTCCCGAGCCGGGCACGCTGATTCAATATTTCAAGGACGATGCGACCGCCTTCAATGCGCAGAAGCGCGGCACGATCAGCGGCAAGGGCGTCATCAATAACCGCATCTCCGAGCACATCTTCACCGCGCTTCAGGTGATCGGCGTACCGACGCACTTCATCCGCCGTCTCAATATGCGCGAGCAATTGATCCGGCAGGTCGAGATCATCCCCATCGAAGTCGTGATCCGCAACGTCGCGGCGGGCTCTCTATCGAAGCGCCTGGGGATCGAGGAAGGCACGCAGCTGCCCCGCACGATCATCGAATATTATTACAAGGACGACGCGCTGGGCGACCCGATGATCGCCGACGAGCATATCGCCTGCTTCGGCTGGGCCAGCCAGGACGAGATGAACGACATCGCGGACATGGCGATCCGCGTGAACGACTTCCTCAGCGGCATGTTCGCGGCGATCGGCATCCGCCTCATCGACTTCAAGCTGGAATTCGGCCGCGTGTGGGACGGCGACTACGCCCGCGTGATCCTGGCCGACGAGATCAGCCCCGACGGCTGCCGGCTGTGGGACCTCAAGACTAACGAGAAGATGGACAAGGACCGCTTCCGCCAGGACCTCGGCGGGGTCGAAGAAGCCTATCAGGAAGTCGCCCGCCGGCTCGGCCTGCTGCAGCCCGAAGAAGAGAGCGCCGTCCTCGACCTCGACCAGCACCGGAAGAAGCGCGGGAAGTAATTCACCGTCATGCTGAACTTGTTTCAGCATCCATCGCGCCGCATGCTCGGTCCGTGGAGAAGCAGCCCTGCGTCTACATTCTGTGCAGCAAGCGGCACGGAACGCTCTACATCGGCGTGACTTCTGACCTGACTGCTCGCCTATGGCAGCACCGCTCCGGCGCGGTGAAAGGATTCACCTCGCGCTACGGCGTGCACCAATTGGTACGATTCGAGCTATTTGAATCGATGCTCGAAGCGATCGAACGCGAAAAGCAGCTCAAGCGTTGGCATCGTCAGTGGAAGATCAATCTAATCGAGAGCGAGAATCCCGACTGGCACGATCTTGCACCGGGCTTGGGGCTTCCGCCGATACAGAGCCCCAGCCCGCCCTTGAATGCTGAAACGAGTTCAGCATGACGGCTTTGCGGAAGGTCCCGCGCACCATTCTCATTGTGGTGGATACAATCGCACCCCTGTCCTACTGCGGTCAGCTTGTGCTTAAGCGGCGGGAGTGACTAACCGGCACCTCACCACAGCCATACGCGCTGACATCTTCCGCCGCGGACCCGCAGTCGCAAACCACCGCGTCACTGTGAACATTCGGAACATTCGCGCCCAATGAGCTTGGCCCGGACTCGCGTCGTCACCCTGAATGCCGCGCTCGGGCCGCTGGACTATCGCATTCCGGATGGGACGCATGTCGAGCCGGGCAGCGTGGTCGTCGCGCCGCTCGGGCCGCGGCAATTGCTCGGCGTTGCCTGGGAGGCGGAGCGGCTGCCGAGCGAGGAAGTCGGCGACAACCGCCTGCGGCCGCTTGCCGGCGTGCTCGGCGTGCCGCCGATCGCCGCGCCGCTACGGCGGCTCTGCGAATGGACGGCGGATTATTATCTGAGTCCGCTCGCCGGGGTGCTGCGGATGGTGCTGCCATCCGCCGCAGCGCTCGACGGCCCACGGCAACTCATCGAATATCGGCCGACCGGTCTGGTGCCTGAGCGGCTGACCCCGCAACGCGAAAAAGCAATCGCCGCCATCCAGGGTCGTCAGGGCACGGTTCGCGAACTGGCGGATGCGGCGGGTGTCAGCGACGCGGTGATGCGCGGACTGGTGAATGCCGGTGTTCTGGAAGCCGTGGCGGTGGATTCGGACCGGCCGCTTCCCGTCCCCGATCCTGACTTCGCGCCGCCGGATTTGAGCGTCGAGCAGGCAGAAGCGGCTGCGTCCCTTACGGCAGCCGTCGGCAAGGGCTTCGACCCGACGTTGCTGGATGGCGTGACCGGCTCGGGCAAAACGGAGGTCTATTTCGAGGCGATCGCGGAGTGTGTTCGCCAAGGTAAGCAAGCGCTCGTCCTGCTTCCCGAGATCGCACTGACCGAGCCGTTCCTTAAGCGCTTCGAGGCCCGCTTCGGCTGCGCGCCGACGGCCTGGCATTCGGGCCTCCGGTCGTCGCAGCGGCGGCGCGCCTGGCGCGGCATCGCAAGTGGAGAGGCGGCGGTGACGGTCGGCGCGCGCTCGGCGCTGTTCCTGCCCTATGCCAACCTCGGCCTGATCGTCGTCGACGAGGCGCACGAGACCAGCTTCAAGCAGGACGACGGCGTTCAGTATCACGCCCGCGACACCGCCGTGATGCGAGCGAAATTCGAGGATATCCCCGTCATCCTGTCGACCGCGACACCGCCGATCGAGAGCCGGCATATGGTCGAGCTCGGCCGCTATCGCGAGGTCGGCCTCGGCGCGCGGTTCGCGGGCGCCTCGCTGCCCGAAATTCGCGCGGTCGATCTGACGCAGGACCCGCCGCCGCGCGGGCGCTGGCTGGCACCGTCGCTGGTCGACGAAATCGAGGCGAACCTCCAGGCGGGCGAGCAGTCGCTGCTGTTCCTCAACCGCCGCGGCTTCGCGCCGCTCACGCTTTGCCGCCACTGCGGACACCGCTTCCAATGCCCGAATTGCACCGCCTGGATGGTCGAGCACCGGCTGATGCATCGCCTCGCTTGCCACCATTGCGGCCACGTCATGCCGCCGCCGCAGGCCTGTCCTGAATGCGGCACCGAGGACAGCCTCGTCGCATGCGGTCCGGGCGTTGAACGCATCGCCGATGAAGTGTCCGAGCTGTTCCCAGATGCGCGGACCGCGATAGTCACCTCGGACACGATTTGGTCCCCGCTCAAGGCCGCCGAGTTCGTCGGGGCAATGGACGCCGGCGCCATCGACATCGTCGTCGGCACGCAATTGGTCACCAAGGGGTACCACTTCCCCAACCTCACCCTCGTCGGAGTGGTCGATGCCGATCTCGGGCTTGCGGGTGGCGACCTTCGCGCCGCCGAGCGCAGCTTTCAGCAGATCCAGCAGGTCGCCGGCCGAGCCGGTCGCGGCGAGAAGCCGGGCCGCGTCCTAATCCAGACCCACGACCCGGACGCGCCGGTCATCGCCGCGCTGGTCTCCGGCGATGCGCCGGGTTTTTACACGGCCGAGACTGAAGCGCGCCGCGACGCCGCGATGCCCCCGTTCGGCCGGCTCGCTGCGATCGTCGTCTCTGCCGAAGACGCGTCCGAAGCCGAAACCGTCGCCCGCCGGATCGGCCATGCCGCGCCCGACGTCGACGGCATGGCGGTATTCGGCCCTGCCCCCGCCCCGCTCGCCATGCTTCGCGGCCGCCATCGCCAGCGCCTGCTGGTTCACGCCCGCCGCAGCCTCGACGTCCAGGACGTCATCCGCGACTGGCTCGCCGGCATCGATTGGAGCCCCAAGGTCCGCGTCAGTGTGGACGTCGACCCGTACAATTTCCTTTAGGAAATCTCGCGAACAAAGGCGCTTGCCTGCCATCTGGAACGCGCTAGCTTCGGATCGCCGAACAAGGGGGTTCCATGCGTAATTTGCTAGCCTGCGTTGCCGCAGCTGCGGCGGGGCTGAGCACGCCGGCCAGTGGCGCCTGGCACGTCGCCGAGTCCAAACATTTCGTCATTTACTCAGATGACGACCAGAATCGGCTCCGTGATTTTGCGACGCGTCTAGAGAAGTTCGACAAGGCTGTTCGCATCGTTCGCGCAATGGGGGATCCCGCGCTGACGCCGTCCCGACGGTTGACGGTGTTCGTCGTGAAGAACGAGGCCGCTATCGAGAAATTGATGGGCTTTGAAGGGGTACGCGGCATGTACGTCGGGCGGGCCGGCGGATCGTTCGCGTTCGTGCCACGGAAGTCCGGGGACGGAAGCCGCTTCGATCTTGGAAGCGAAGCCGTTTTTTTCCACGAATATGCGCACCACCTTCAGCTCCAGCAGGCGAATGGCATGTTGCCGGTATGGTTCGTCGAAGGCTTTGCGGAGTTCTTCGCCACCGCAAAGATACAGGACGATGGCAGCGTCCTCATCGGATCGGTTCCACTCTATCGCGGCTGGGGACTGCAAGACAGCTACACCAACCTTTCACTCGAGCAGGTGGTCGGTCAGACGTTCAAGGACCTGGATGGCGCACAGACCGAACGGCTCTACGCGCTGGGTTGGCTTTTGACGCACTACCTGACGTTCGACGCGAGCCGGAAAGGTCAGCTAGAGAAATATCTGGCGGCCATTCAAAAGGGCACTCCGCCGCTTGATGCCGCCAAATATGCGTTCGGCGACCTCAGAAAACTCAGTCTCGACGTTAGACAATATAAGCAGGTGCGGCTCACCGCCCTCGAGATTGCCGCTCGGGCCCTTGCGGTCGACGCCATCGCCGTGCGCCCACTTGGAATGGGTGAAGCTGCAATCATGAGCGTGAGGATCCGGTCCGCGCGCGGGGTCGACAAGTCGGAGGCGCCGAGGGTCGCGGGCGATGCGCGGAAGGTGGCCCAGGCCTATCCCGACGACGCCTCGGTCCAGACCGTGCTTGCCGAAGCCGAACTTGACGCCAAAAATCCGGCAGCAGCCGACAGCGCTGCCGGCCGCGCCCTTGCGCTTAAGCCAGATCTCGTGCCCGCGCTGATGCTGAAAGGTCGCGCCCAGCTTGATCTGGCAAAAAAGAATGCCGCATCAGCAAATTGGGCTGCAATCCGGCAATGGTTCCTTGATGCAAACAAGGTCGATACGGAAAATGCCGCGGCCCTGATGACCTTCTACGAGACGTTCGCGGATGCTGGGCAGCGTCCGACGAAGAATGCCATCGAAGCGTTGCTCTATGCACAGGCTCTCGCGCCACAAGATGAAGACCTGCGGCTCGCAGCGTTCCGCCAGCTCGTTACGGATAAGCGCCTCGAAGAAGCGAAAAGCGTCTTTGCACCACTTGCCTTCCGTCCCCACGGTTCCACCAAATGGCGCCGTTTAAGCGACGGCGTGTTAGCAGCCTTGAACAAGGGGGACGGTAATGCCGTCCTGACCCTTCTGGACGAAAACAAGAAGCTCCTCGGGGACGACTAGCGCGCTGCGGGGCTATCGTGTCGGACTCTGGCCCACGAAGCTTGAACCAGCTGACCCCTCGCGACCGCAAGCCTAAGCAGCCAGGCGCCTGCGGCGGTGCCAATGACTAGGGCGATGAGCGAAGCCTCTAGTCCGAAACCGCCGCCGGTAACGAGTTCAGGGCCTGAAAGGCGGGAAGTTACGAGACCCTTCTCCGCGACGCCGGATACGGGAATGCCGAAGAGGTAGCCCTGCGTGAAATTCCAGGCAGCGTGCAGGCCTATTGGTAGCCATAAGTTGCGGGTCAACATGTAAGCGCCGCCGAGTAGGATGCCGGCCTCCACTGCGATGGCGGTCGAAGAGAACAATGTCGCGTTGGGGTTGAGGGCATGGGCGAACCCGAACAGGACTGCGGTGATGACCAGCGCCATCCAGCTGCCCGACATTTCCTCGATCCAGCGGAACAGGATGCCGCGGAAGAACAGCTCTTCCATGAAGCCAGGCATGATCGACGCGATTGCGAGGTCGGAGATCAGATTAGCGGTGCTGCAGCAGGAGGTGATGCGGTAGATGCCGAGGAGCGCGGCCACGCCGACGATGGCCGCAAACAGCGCGCCGCCGATCAGGACTCCGAGGAGTAGCCCGGTGACCATCCGATTGACCGGCAAGTCGTCGTGGCCGTCCTCGCTCAGGCGACGAATGCCGAATTTATACGCCGCGAGGGTCAGGGCGATCGTAACCGTGACCTTCGCGACGGAGGCCAGGTCGCGGTCAATTGCGGGCAGGTTGCTCGAGACGATGATCGCGAGGGCGGTTGCCGCGAAGTATAGCGCGATTGCGCCGAGCATCGCGACGAATGATCGCCATGCCTCTTGCCGGTGCGTGTGCCTTGCTTCTTCCATCGTCCCCCCACCCTTACAGTTGAATTGGGGGGCATGGTTTCACAAGCTTATTTCGTCAGAGCGGGAGTTCCGGCGCTGCCGTCTGATGCCCCTCGGCGGCCAGCAGCTGGCGCTTCTTGTCGAGCCCGCCGGCGTAGCCACCCAGCGTCCCGTCGCTGCGGATGACGCGATGGCAGGGGATCAGCACGGCGACGTGATTGTCGCCATTGGCCGTCCCGACGGCGCGGACTGCCCCGGGCTGGCCGATGGCTGCCGCGATCTGTGCGTAGCTGCGGGTCTCGCCGGGCGGAATCTTGCGAAGCTCACGCCAGACGGCCTCCTGGAACGCGGTCCCGGCAACGTCGATGGGCAGGTCGTGCGCGGCAGCAGGACGCTCGATGGCGGCGAGCGCACCGTCGATCAGTTGCTTCAAACCGCCGCGATCCTCGACGATGGTGGCTTTGGGAAAGCGGCGGCGAAGCGAGGCTTCGTCATCGCCGAACGTTAGCCGGCAAATACCCTTCGACGTCGCTGCAATGAGCATCTGGCCGATTGGGCTGTCGAAGTGCGTCCAGCGGATTGTCTCGCCTTTGCCACCGTCGCGCCACGCCGATGGGGTCATGCCAAGCCTTTCCTTCGCATCGCTGTAGAAACTGCTGGGGCCCGAATAGCCCGCTTCATAAACGGCGTCCGTCACGCGCTTTTCGCTCCCTAGTGCCGCCTCGCCGCGACGGTGGCGCAAACCGCGCGCATATTCGGCTGGCGACACCCCGAGGTCGCGCTTGAACAGGCGCTGAAAGTGATGCGGCGTATAGCCGACCGCCGCTGCCAGATGGTCCAGCGTGGGCGCTTCCTCCGCTTGCTCGATTAGAGCGATGGCCTTGGTGAGTGCGTCGCGATCGCGGCCCACTTCGTCGGGCTTGCAACGTAGGCATGCACGGTAACCCGCCTCGCGCGCCTCCTCTGCATTGGTGAAGAACTCGACGTTTTCCCGTTTTGGCCGACGGGCCGGGCAGCTTGGCTTGCAATAGATGCGGGTCGTGGTGACCGCTCCGATGATCCGCCCGTCCCAGGCGCGGTCGCGGCGCATGAACGCGGCCCAGGCGGTGTCGGGGTCCAGGCGCGCGACATTGTCCACGGCGAGCGGATTACGCTCGTCACGGAGCGGTGCAAGCGTTGCCATGTCAGTTCCTCTCGATCCGCGCCGCAAAGCAGCCGCGGGTGGCGTTGTAGGCGTGGATGGTCTCGATTGCGTCGTTGGCGAAAAGCTTGCGGATTCCGGCATCGGCCTCGCCCGGCTGCGCGAGCGTGGCATCGACCATCATTCCATCGGCATTAAAGCCGCGTAGCGAGAGCACGCGCGGTTCGAACATCGGCGGCACCTCGTCCACATAATCGCCACGTTCGGTTTCACCCTCGGTAATGAAGATGGCGTGGCTGGCGCGATATGGCCCCGCCACATCGTGGCTGACGTGATTGAGCAGCAGCACCTTGTCCCCGACCTCCCGATCCGTCAGACTGACCCGGCACGGAAAACTCGGTTTCGCGGTGACGCTCATGCGGACGACGCCCTGCTCCGCCAATTCAGCGTCGGTCAGGTCATGAAGATGGCGATATGGCGCGGGATCGATCCCGGTGATTCGATATGTCATGACCGTTGCTTACCGCGGGGGAGGAGTGGCCGCTTCCGGCAGCTTGCGGTCAAACCTGAAACCTGCCGGTTGCATCGTTTGGCGCCCCTTGCTAGGGGCCTCGCAACCGATGGTGGGGCGTGCGGGGCAACCCGTTTTCACGCCCCGTTTTTCAAATCGGGGCAATTCCAGTTCTGGAGCTTTTCGCGCGTGGAGACATCCGGCGGCATTCGGGCCAGCTTAGCAGGGCGCTACGCGTCGGCTTTGTTCGACCTTGCCCGCGACCAGCGGCAAATCGAGGCGGTGAGCAAGAGCCTCGAAGGGCTCAGCCAGGCCCTCGTCGATTCGAAGGATTTCGGTGATCTCGTCGCGAGCCCGCTGGTGTCGCGCGAAGCGGCCGCCGAAGCCTTCGCCGCGCTGGCGCCGCAGCTCCAGCTCGACCCGATCACCGCAAACTTCCTCGGCGTGCTTGCCCGCAACGGCCGCAAGAACGAGCTGAGCAGCGTCATCCGCGCGTTCCGCCGTCTCGCCGCCGAGCACCGCGGCGAAGCCAATGCCGAAGTGGTTACCGCACATCCACTAAATGACGATCAGCTCGCCGCGCTTAAGCAGCAGCTGCGGGCCCGCGCCGGCCGCGACGTCAACATCGACGCCTCGATCGATCCCAACATCCTCGGCGGAATTGTCGTCAAGCTGGGCAGCCAGCGCATCGACGCTTCCATCCGCACCAAACTCAACCGTCTCGCTTCCGCGATGAAAGGCTAAGCAACACCATGGATATCCGCGCCGCTGAAATCTCCCGCGTCATCCGCGACCAGATCGCGAATTTCTCGGCCGATGCCGAGGTTTCGGAAGTCGGCACCGTGCTCTCCGTCGGCGACGGCATCGCCCGCATTTACGGCCTCGACAACGTCCAGGCCGGTGAGATGGTCGAGTTCGACAACGGCACCAAGGGCATGGCCCTGAACCTCGAAGCCGACAACGTCGGCGTCGTGATCTTCGGTTCGGACGCCGAAATCCAGGAAGGTTCGACCGTCAAGCGGACCGGCACCATCGTCGACGTTCCCGTCGGCAAAGGCCTGCTCGGCCGCGTCGTCGACGCGCTCGGCAATCCTATCGACGGCAAGGGCCCGATCCAGGCCGAGGCGCGCAGCCGCGTCGAGGTGAAGGCGCCGGGCATCATCCCGCGTCAGTCGGTCAACGAGCCGGTGCAGACCGGCCTGAAGGCGCTCGACGCACTGGTCCCCGTCGGCCGCGGCCAGCGCGAGCTGATCATCGGCGACCGTCAGACTGGCAAGACCGCTGTCGCGCTCGACACCTTCATCAACCAGAAGCAGGCTAACGCCGGCAACGACGAGAAGCAGAAGCTCTACTGCATCTACGTCGCCGTCGGTCAGAAGCGTTCGACAGTCGCGCAGATCGTCCGCGCGCTCGAAGAGAATGGCGCGATGGAATATTCCATCGTCGTCGCCTCGACCGCTTCGGAGCCGGCCCCGCTGCAGTTCCTCGCGCCGTACACCGGCTGCGCGATGGGCGAATATTTCCGCGACAACGGCATGCACGCCGTCATCGTTTACGACGACCTTTCCAAGCAGGCCGTCGCCTACCGCCAGATGTCGCTGCTGCTCCGCCGTCCGCCGGGCCGCGAAGCTTATCCGGGCGACGTTTTCTATCTGCACAGCCGCCTGCTCGAGCGCGCGGCGAAAATGAACTCGGACAATGGCGGCGGTTCGCTGACCGCGCTGCCGATCATCGAGACGCAAGCAGGCGACGTGTCGGCCTACATTCCGACCAACGTGATCTCGATCACCGACGGTCAGATCTTCCTCGAGACCGACCTGTTCTATCAAGGCATCCGCCCGGCGATTAACGTCGGCCTGTCGGTCAGCCGCGTCGGTTCCGCCGCGCAGACCAAGGCGATGAAGAAGGTCGCCGGCTCGATCAAGCTGGAGCTCGCGCAGTACCGCGAGATGGCGGCGTTCGCGCAGTTCGGTTCGGACCTCGACGCTTCGACCCAGAAGCTGCTGGCCCGCGGCGCGCGCCTGACGGAGCTGCTCAAGCAGCCGCAGTATCAGCCGATGCCGGTCGAAGAGCAGGTTGCCTCGATCTATGCCGGTACGCAGGGCTTCCTCGACGCCGTCGATACGAAGAACGTCGTCCGCTACGAAGCCGCAATGCTGAGCTATCTCCGTTCGGAGAAGGCCGACGTGCTGGCCAAGATCCGCGACACCAAGGCGCTCGACGACGATACCGCCGCGGCGCTCAAGGACGCGCTCGGCGAGTTCGGGAAGCAGTTTGCGTAAATGGCTTCGCTGAAGGCCCTCAAGCTTCGCATCGGCTCGGTGAAGTCGACGCAGAAGATCACCAAGGCGATGAAGATGGTCGCCGCGGCGAAGCTGCGCCGTGCGCAGCAGAGCGCCGAGGCGGGCCGTCCCTATTCGTCGCGGATGACGGACGTCGTGCAGTCGCTCGCCTCGCGGGTGACGGCCGGTCCGCAGGCGCCCAAGCTGCTTGCGGGCACGGGTAAGGACGATACGCACCTGATCGTGCTGGCGACCGCCGACCGCGGCCTCGCCGGCGCCTTCAGCAGCAATGTCGTTCGTGCCGCCCGCCGCAAGGCCGACGAACTGACCGCCCAAGGCAAGACGGTCCTGTTCTACATCATCGGCCGCAAGGGCCGCCCGGTCATCCAGCGCCTGTATCCCAAGGCGATCATCGCGCAGTACGACACGAGCGAGATGAAGGCGCCGACCTATGCGAACGCGCAGGCGATCGCGAAGGACCTGGTCGACCGCTACATGACCGACGGTATCGACGTCGTTCACCTCGCTTACGCGAACTTCCGTTCGACGCTGGTGCAGGAACCGACGATCGACCAGATCATCCCGGTCCAGGCCGGCGCTGCCAACGACACCGAGGCGACCGCCAAGAGCGGCCCGCCGGCGGCGGTCGAATATGAACCGGACGAAGAGGAAATCCTCGCCGACCTGCTGCCGCGCAACATCGCGATCCAGATCTATCGCGCGCTGCTTGAAAATCAGGCCGGCTTCTACGGCTCGCAGATGACCGCCATGGACAACGCGACCCGCAACGCCGGTGACATGATCAACCGCCTGTCGATCCAGTATAACCGTCAGCGCCAGGCTGCGATCACCACCGAACTCGTCGAAATCATCTCGGGCGCCGAAGCGCTCTAACGAAGCTAGAAGGCAAGGAAACAGCAATGGCCACCGCCGCTCCCGCCAAGACCCGCACCAAGAAGGCTGCGCCCGCCGACACCCAGGCGCCGGCGACGACCAGCAACCTGACCGGCCGCGTCAGCCAGGTCATCGGCGCCGTCGTCGACGTGATGTTCGAAGGCGACCTGCCGCCGATCCTTTCAGCGCTGGAGACGGACAATGGCGGCAACCGCCTGGTCCTCGAAGTCGCGCAGCACCTCGGTGAGAATGTCGTCCGCACCATCGCCATGGACTCGACCGATGGCCTGACCCGCGGCCAGACGGTCAACGCCACGGGCTCGCAGATCCGCGTCCCGGTCGGCCCGAAGACGCTCGGCCGCATCATGAACGTCATCGGCGAACCGATCGACGAGCGCGGCCCGATCGGCAGCGACCTGTCGGCGCCGATCCACGCCGAGGCTCCGGCCTTCGTCGACCAGTCTACCGAAGCCGCCATTCTCGTCACCGGCATCAAGGTCATCGATCTCCTTGCCCCCTACGCGAAGGGCGGCAAGATCGGCCTGTTCGGCGGTGCCGGCGTCGGCAAGACCGTGCTGATCCAGGAGCTGATCAACAACATCGCCAAGGGACACGGCGGCGTGTCGGTGTTCGCCGGCGTCGGCGAGCGGACCCGCGAGGGCAACGACCTCTACCACGAGTTCCTCGACGCGGGCGTTATCGCCAAGGACGCCGATGGCAACCCGACGCCGGAAGGCTCCAAGGTCGCCCTCGTGTTCGGCCAGATGAACGAGCCGCCGGGAGCGCGCGCCCGCGTTGCTCTCTCGGGTCTGACCCAGGCCGAATATTTCCGCGACCAGGAAGGCCAGGACGTGCTCTTCTTCGTCGACAACATCTTCCGCTTCACCCAGGCCGGCTCGGAAGTGTCGGCGCTGCTCGGCCGTATTCCTTCGGCCGTGGGCTACCAGCCGACCTTGTCGACCGACATGGGCGCGCTGCAGGAGCGCATCACCTCCACCAACAAGGGCTCGATCACCTCGGTGCAGGCCATTTACGTGCCGGCGGACGACTTGACCGACCCGGCGCCCGCCACCTCGTTCGCGCACTTGGACGCGACGACGACGCTGAGCCGCGCGATTTCGGAGCTGGGCATCTACCCGGCCGTCGACCCGCTCGACTCCGTCAGCCGCGTTCTGACCCCGGCCGTCGTCGGCCAGGAGCACTACGAAGTGGCGCGTGCCGTCCAGGAGACGCTGCAGAAGTACAAGTCGCTGCAGGACATCATCGCGATCCTCGGCATGGACGAGCTTTCCGAAGAGGATAAGCTGGTCGTCAGCCGCGCCCGCAAGATCCAGCGCTTCCTGTCGCAGCCATTCCACGTCGCCGAGGTCTTCACCGGCATCCCGGGCAAGTTCGTCCAGGTCGAAGACACCGTCCGTTCTTTCAAGGCGGTGGTGAACGGCGAGTACGATCACCTCCCCGAGAACGCCTTCTACATGGTCGGCGGCATCGAGGAAGCGGTCGCCAAGGCCGAGAAGCTGGCGCAGGACGCCTAAGCCCTGACCGGCGCTCTGAGCCTTGACGATTGCGTCAATGACGTCTGCCCCTGGTCCGGCGAGCCGGTTAGCGCGGACAGCCTGACGCAATATCGCGGCAAGGTCGTCGGCTTCTGCAACCCGGGGTGCCGCGACAAGTTCGACGCGGCTACCCGCGCATTCGACGCCCGAATTGAAGGCAAGGAATAATGGCCGATCTGCATTTTGAACTCGTCACGCCCGACCGGCTGGTTATGTCCGACGACGTCTACATGGTCGTCGTTCCGGGCACCGAGGGCGAAAGCGGCATCATGGCCGGCCATGCGCCCTACATGACGACGCTGCGCAACGGCGCGATCGCGGTCTATCGCAGCCAGGGCGGCCAGCCCGAGCGGATCGAAGTCACCGGCGGCTTCGCCGAGGTAAGCGACAAGGGCCTCACCGTCCTCGCCGAGAGCGCCGGCTGATACTTCTGAAATCCTGACGAACATCATTAACGGTTCGTTAGACGCCCTCCCCTAAATCCCGTTGCCAAGGGTCAACGGGGGATTGAATGCGTCACGAGCCGCTGCGGCAATTCGAGCTTGCTAGCAACGCGCCAGGCGAGGGCGTGGACGTGACCATCGTCATGCCGTGCCTGAACGAGGTTCAGTGCCTCGAGCATTGCATCGCCAACGCCAAGCAAGCCGTCGAGCAGATCGCGGCTCGTTACGGCCTGAGCAGCGAGATCCTGATCGCCGACAACGGCTCGACCGACGGCAGCCAGCAACTCGCCACCAGGCTCGGCGCACGCGTCGTCGACGTTGCCGAGCGCGGATATGGCGCCGCCCTCATCGGCGGCAGCAGGGCTGCGTACGGCAAGTACGTCCTGATGGGCGACGCCGACGGCAGCTACGACTTTACGGACGGCGTTGCGATGATCGGCGAGCTCGAAGCCGGTGCCGAGCTGTGCATGGGATCGCGCTTCAAGGGCGGCATTTCGCCGGGCGCAATGCCGTGGAAGAACCGCTACATCGGCAATCCCGTCCTGACCGGCATCCTCAACATCTTTTTCCGGCCTGGCATTTCGGACGCCCATTCGGGCCTGCGCGCGATCCGCAAGGACGCGTTCCTGAAGCTCGACTTGACCGGCGCCGGCATGGAATTCGCCAGCGAAATGGTCATCAAGGCCGCGCTGCAGCGGATCCGCATTACCGAAACGCCGGTGAAGCTCCTCCCCGACCTCCGCGACCGCGCGCCCCACCTCCGCCCCTGGCGCGACGGCTGGCGCCACCTGCGCTACCTTTTCATGCTCTCGCCGACATGGGCGTTCGGCGTTCCGGCGCTGACAGCCATGGGTCTCGCAACCATCATTCTCTTCGTGGCGTCTCTCCATCTTCTCGGCATCGCCCCCGGCCTCGGACCGTTTGGCGCGAGTTGGACCATTGCCGCCGGCTTTCTGTTCGCGACGGGCCATTTCGCGGCGATGACCGCCTTGGCCACGCACTTCCACGGCGTCCGGAGCGGCTACCGGCAGCTTCGGCCAATGGTGCAACGGTTTGCTCGAATGCTGACGCTCGAGACGCTCTTGATCGCGGGCTGCGGAATGGTTTTCGCGGCTCTTATCGGCTTCGTGCTGATTGCCATCTACTGGTCAAACAGCGGCTTCCGCGCTTTGCCGAACACCCTGCCGCTTGTCCTTGCATCCGTGCTGGGCGCGACTGGCGCTCAGACGATTTTCGGCGGATTTCTCCTTGCCATCATCGCCGGTCATCGCGCCGATTTCGCCAGCGAAGAGAGCGGTTTGGCATATCCTCGTCCGCGACATGCCTAACCAGGCGCCGGCCGTCGCAGCTCAATTCGGCCGGTTCTGCGCCGTGGGGCTGCTCTCCGTTGCGATCAACAATCTCTTCATCGTCGTGCTGACGGAATTGTTGGGCATCCATTACCTGCTGTCGATCCTGATTTGCTTTGTGCTGGCGACGGCATCCGGCTTTGTGCTCAACCGAAATTGGTCGTTTCGAAAAGATGGGAAGACCCAGCGGCGCGAGTTGATCAGATATGTCATCGTGACCGTCGGCGGCATCTGTTTCAGCTTGTTGGCGAGCTGGATGCTGATGCAGCGCGGCGTACCCTATTACGTGACGATGGTCGGGATTGCCTTACTCATGGCGCCTCTCAACTTCATTGCTCATCGAGCATGGAGCTTCGGCGTTCACCTGACCGCCGGTCCGAAGGAGCGTTTGTCATGAACGCCGTTGTTGTCGCAAATGGCGCAGCGGGTCTGCCAACCAGACGCGGCGATGCCGAAGCTTATGCGTCGTGCCCCGGCAAATCTTCCGATTGCCAATTCGGTCGCAAACCGCAGATCTCGCTTTCCGTTCCGGAACTCAGTGGCGCCACGGTTTCCGTCCATCGTTGCCAAACCTGCGGCCTGGGCGTGACGCGCCCTGCAATGCCTGATGTCTCCGCGCTCTACCAGGATAGGGAAAGCGAGGATTTCCAGGATAGAGACTCCGGCGTCGTCGCCAGCATCAAGGCGACGGCCTTTGCGCTTCTGGCCAAGCGGCTGTTGCGGCGCGTGGACTTTGAACCACGGCACGTCATCGATTTCGCCTGCGGAAATGGTGTGATTACTGCGGCCTTCGCAGCAGCGCTTCCAAATTCAAGCGTGATCGGCCTCGACTTTTTCGAAACAAACCCCGCCTCCCTGCCGGCAGCGAATTACCGATCCTTTGCAGAATCGGCGCCGCTGATCGGGAAGGCAGACCTTCTACTGTGTTTCCACGCGCTCGAACATGACGACGATCCGCATCGCTTTATTCAGCGGCTAACCTCTTTCGTCGCTCCCGGCGGACGTTTGATCATAGAGGTTCCAAACGTCGATTGTGTCTGGACCCCTTGGTTCGGGAAGGCCTGCAACAACTGGTATCTTCCTTACCACCGACTGCACTTCAATCGCAGCACGCTGCGCGCGTTGATGGAAGCCAACGGGCTGGAGGTCGTGGAAGAGCAGGCTGTCTGCAGCGCTACCATCGCGATGTCGCTAAGCCGCGCGTTAGGGCTAAAATATAACGCGCTGTTCTTCGCCGCCGGCGTGCTTTTCAGGCCCTTTCAACTGTTGGCCGAAAAACTGAGCGGTCAGCCAAGCGCCCTGCGCATTATCGTGCGGAAGCCCTGACCCCATAGGCTGCTTCCACGACACGTTGCGAACCGGCAATCGAAAGCCGCTCCTGATTCTCCTTGAACCATTCGTGAGTGGACACGCGCAGCGCGCTTGCGTCCGCCAGACAGGCTAGGATCGCCTTGGCGAAATGCTGCGGATCTGCGGGCTGGGCGACAAAGCCATTGCGTCCCTGCTCGATAAGCTCGGTTGCTGCATTGTCTTCCCCAACAGCGACGACGGCAGGAACGCCGCGTGCCGAGGCTTCCACGACGATCAATCCGTAACCTTCACGCGCGGACGGCTGCACGACTGCAGCCGCGTGGCGCATGGCAAGATCGAGCTCTTCATCTGATGCGAAACCTGGCATCGAGACCGAGGAGCCAATGCCCAGCTCGGTCACGCGATCAGCGATCCGGGCCTTGTCCGGCCCTTCGCCGAAAAGGATGAAACGCGTTTCCGGGGCCGCCGCAATAACAAGTGGCAGCGCTTCCACCAGCAGGTCGAGCCGTTTCTCCGGGATCATCCGTCCCGCGTAGACCAGCGTCGTCGGCGTGGCGGCTTCGGCGCTTTCCTTGCGACCTCCGGAGTAAAGGCCCGACAAGGGCACGGGAGGCGGCGACAGGCCCAACAAACGAAGCCGCTCACCATGGAGACGGCTGAAGCAATAGGCTTGCTGCGGGACCCGGGCGCAGAGCTTCTGAACCCACCAACCGATAATCCCGGCGCGGCCGAGATAGTCGTCCCAGTACTGGCGGCTCCAGACCTCGAACCAGTCGACCGCGATCCGATACCGAGAAATGGGAAGGACGACGGCTGCCGCAAGCAACGAAAAAAACGGAAACGAGGCCATGTGCAGCTGATCGTAGCGACGCGGGTTGCGCAACAGATGCAAGAACACTCCGAGGCCAAATCGCAGCGGTGGCAGGATGCGCCGCTTACCGCTCTTGTACAAAGGCATGCGCGGACCAGCGGCAATTACATTGACGCCGGCCACGTGCGGCGGCTGATCATCGTTCCATTGTTGCAGAGTCAGATAGGTTACTTCGTGCCCTGCCGCGGCAAGTCGCTCGGCCAACGCACGATACCAGCGCTCCCCACCGCCGATCGTCCAAGGGAACAGGCAGTCGTAAATTATGCAGATCCGCATCGAAGTCAGATGCCTTTGAAATCGACGATAGCGGGGCGCAGACAATGGGGCATGCGGTCGTCGACGGTTCTTCGCATAGCCTCAAACCGGCTGCTGACCACCGGGACATTCGGCATGAACCCTACGCGCTGCATGTCTTCGCGCGAAAGCATCGTCACTGGGCCGATATTGCAAAGGTGCATGATCATGGCCGAGTTCACGCGATTACCCGACACGCGGATGGGCTGATTGCGCAAGTCGGCGAAGTTTCTCACCTGATCCAGAGGATGGCGTGCCCACGATCCGTCCATGGGGTTGGAAACAGCGGTGTCGATGACCACGAACGAACTGCGCTGAGCCCCAACGAGCTTCTCCAACGCAAGATAAGGTTGGGCGAAAGATCGGGTGGTCGTCGCCAGAAACGGCAGCATAAGAAAAGCGGAGACTACGCTCGGAACTATGACGAGGCCGTCCGCTTTGTCCCCCCATTGCACTGCAAGTTCGCGGTATCCATAGCCCGCGAGCAAAGCGAAGCTTCCGAGGTAAGGACCAAGGTATCGGTAGCCCCAGCCAAGCCCTTGGTAAGGCATCACCAGTCCAACGATTCCTAGCCAAAGCAAGATTCCGAGCAGCAAGCTGCCGGGCAACCCGCCGCAACGGCGCACAACCGGAACTGCCGCAAGGATCAGCGGAAGTAGCGCAGCGTTCTGCCACGCGAAAAATCGTAACAGGTTCAGGACCATCAAGCCCATTGTCCCCGGCGTTCGATGCGTCAGCAGTGGTAGCACCCGCTCAGAAAGAAACTCGCGATGGCTCTCGCCAAGACCCTGAACGATCGTGGGATCGGACTGCACGGAAAGCAGAAGCGGATAGGCCGCCCACCACGCGACGATAAGAGAGTAGGCGACGCCGTACAAAAGCACCACGCGCCAACGCCCCTGCCGCAATCGCCACAACAGGAACGGTGCGATGAAGACGGGATGGAAGACCAGTTGATGCAGTCCCACCGCCAGAAACCCAACCAGGATCGCCGCCGCGTGGCCGACCTTTCCACCGCGCAGAAACATCGCGAGCCAGACGAGATTCAAGGCCATGTGCGCCGTCACGGAGAAAGGCGTCATCGCCGTGATCAGCATCTGGGCGGACAAGCCATAAATCAGCAGCACAACCCAGCACGCCTTCTCGTCGCGACCGAATTCCCGGCGCGCGATGTCTAGCAACGCCCAGCCGCCGGCGACCGCGAGGAGCGGGTTGAACCAGATCGGATTGGCAAATTTCGAGAAGGCGAGCCGCAGCATCGCATTGACCGGCAGATAGCCCGATACCAGGCCGACGGGCATTTTCTCATTGACGAGAAAGTCCGGAACCAGAGCCCCGGCGTAGGGCCGCCAAACCGGTGGCAACGGCTGAGCAAGCTGGCCCTTCGCATAGATCGCCATGTCGAAGACGACCATGTGCTCGTCACGCGACAGCGGATAGTTCGCGAAAATCGCGATCGCGCCAAGGGTGATTAGCCCCGCAATACCAGCGCCGGCAGCCAGCAAAGCCCAATTTGACGGCAGGCGAGCGGGAAGCCGAAGACCGGTCTTCGCAAACATTGCGCCGCAGATTACGACCGCGAGGATCAGGAGAACCGGCACGTCCTGTGTTTGTGCCTGATACAAGGTAAGCGAGTTTCCGCGGGCTGTCAGACAACTGGCGGAGAGAATGAAGATGAGGATTGCGCAAATGGCGACGTTCTTGCGCCAGGTCGCAACTTCGATCGCTGTGGACGCGTCACTCATGAACCGCGCGGTAACCACAATTTCCCAAGAAATGGTGACCGGCTGCCCTAATTTCGCTGGTTAGCTTGGCTTTTACCAACGACCGCTAGAGCTATCGAGCGATGTTAGCCCCAGCAGCCAACCCTTTGCGCGAAACCCGTTCTCGCCAGGCTTTCGCGATCAGCCCGCTGGCGATCGCGCTGCTTCTGCTTGGCGTGCTGACCGCCTTGCGCGTTGGCGGAACCGTCGATTCCGATGTCGCCTGGCAGTTGTGGATCGCACAACGGATGCACGCAGGCGCCGACCTTTATCGAGACGTGATCGAGACCAATCCTCCCCTGTGGTTCTGGATGGCCCAGCCGATCGAGTGGATGTCTCGTTTTCTACAGCTACGGATCGAGTCGGCACTGGTCCTCGCGATCGCAGTGGCGGTCGCATTGTCACTAGCCGCGACGGACCGGCTGCTGGCGCAATTTGGCCAATTGCAGCGCACCCTCTTTCTTTCGTTCGCGGCCATCGCATTGTTCGCAGTGCCTTGGATGCAAGTAGGACAGCGGGAGCAAATCGTGCTGATTGGCACGCTGCCGTACGCCGCGCTGCTGGGCCGCCGTCGAGATGGCAATCCGGCCTCGGCCGTGCTCGCTGCGTCGATCGGCGCAGGGGCGGCCGCAGGGTTTGCATTGAAGCACTATTTTCTGTTGGCCCCCATTTTCCTTGAACTGTGGCTGGCCATCGCTCGTCGCCGCGCGTGGCGTCCGGTTCGACCTGAGACGATTACGATCGCGCTCGTTGGTCTTGGATATGCGGCGGCCATGTGGATCGAGCGCGATTACGTGACCTCGATCATTCCGCTTCTAACGCAGGCTTACGGCACGTACTCAGCGCCAGGTCTGAGCCAGATGCTTGGGCTTCCGGCATTGATCGGATTGGCAATGCTGGGCGCACTACTTGCGAATTATCGGACGTTGCTTGGGAGCGAAAGTTCGCTCGGCACGGCCTTGGTTGTGGCTGCCTTGGCCTTTGCCGCGGCCTATTTCATTCAGTTCAAGGGATGGCCATATCACGCAATCCCGATGGTGGGATGCGCGTCCCTCGCGCTGGTAGCAGTGCTGATCGGAGATCGGGGCCCCTCGCGATCCATGATCTTGATCGGTCCAGCGCTCCTGTGTCTTCCCCTGTACTTGACTGGGCGGGCAGCACTAACCGACCCTGGTCCCGACCGAGACCTGCAGCGGGCCATTGCTGGATTGCCGGCCGGCACGCCTGTCGGATTCATCGCCGAAAACACCGCGCTGGCATGGCCAGTGACCCTCCAGCACCGGTTCGCCTATCCGCAACGCTACAATGGCTACTGGATGCTTGGTGCGCTTGTTCGCAGCGAACAGAACACGGATGCTAATTCAGCGCTTGAGTCCTTCTGGCGACAGACCGTGTCCGACACAGTCGCTGATTTTGAATGTCTGCCGCCGCGCCGGATCATTGTCGCGCGCCCGCTTGCCGGCAGCTGGAACGCTGGGATTGTCGATCCGCTGCCCTATCTTCTACGCGACCCAGCGTTTGCGGCACTCCTTGGCCACTATCGGGCGGTCAGCAGAAGCACGGTTGAGGTTTACGAGCAGGTTAGCCCCCTGCCCAAGCCAACGCGTGCTTGCGTCCGAGGCCGCTAAAGCGCCGCTTGGGACCGATCCCGCTTCAATCGCATCAAGTCGGAATACGCTGGCAACACGGTTCGACCATCGTTTCTCATCTGCCGAAACGCAGGGGCTGCAAGCATCGCGAGAGCCGCCAGCCCGATACTTGCGGACACCGCACCGACCAGCGCTGGCCAGGGATGATCGAAGAAGTAGATGTACGTGATGTGGCTAAGGATCGATGCCAACTGAACCGCGCGGACCGCGATGCCTGACAAGCGCCCAGGCGCGGCCACAGCAAGCGCCAGCGTCAGTATGTCGCCCAGGTAATAATATCGTTCGAGCATCTTGGGCAGCAGGAACGGCAGCACCGTCCCAGCTAAAGCTCCCATCAAGATGAGGAATTTCGGATCGCGCGGGTTACGCGCGGCTAGCAAGGCGATGATCGCGGCTGCGCTCGCGGTCGCAACATAGCCTAGCCAGAACAAGCTTTGCGCAGCGTCTTCTCCAAACAAAGTGAACAGCATCCAGGGATTCGCCAGCCGCCCGGCGAGCTGATCGAGTTGGGCCTGCTGCAAATATACGGTCAGCAATTGGCTGCCGGGCCAGCCGAGCAGCCATGGCGGCGCGATCGTGGCCAGAAATACTAGGGCCGGGATTGCCCACTGCCATAGTGGCGCGCGGCGTCCGATCATCGCGCCAATAATCACGGGAGCAACGAAGGCCGCCTGAGCCTTAAAAGATATCGCCAGGCCGCACCACAGCATCGACTTCAGCGTTCGGCCGCGGACCATCGCGGCAACAGCAAGGATGCAGCATCCCGACCATAAAGCGTCGCACTGGCCAAGCAACGCATCGTTGTAGGCGACGCTCGGCAAGATCAGCACCAACAGGGCGCCCCGTCGGTCGGCCCCCGCGGCTTTCAGCAGGTCGGCGACAGCAAACGTCAAGAACAAGGTGCCCAGCACCGATAGTGTCTTGATGATATCAATGGTGGCGAGAAAGTCGTGGAACAGGGAGCCGACCGACAGCAAGTACAGATAAGCAGGCGCGTAGTTGCTGAAAGGATGAGCAAAGGCCTGAATCGGGCCGTAGTGCACGATGTGCGCCATCCACGGTTCAAGGAAGATGCCCATGTCCGATGGACGCTGATGCCATACCGCGACACGTTCGAAGGCCGCGAAGATCAGCAGGGCCGCCAGCTTAAGTGCGAACGGTCGCCGTTCCGTCATCGTATTGGTGGCGACGGTCATGTCTGTCGGCGAAGTCATTGCGAGCTTATGGCAAAGGAGGCTTAAGACATCGTTGTAAGAGTGCCGCTCAGCTGGAGCCGGGGCACGGTTAGTCTTTCTTTAGGCATCTGACGTTAATGCTCGCGGCGGAACCAAGTTTTCAGCGAGTGGCAACAAGCATGAGCGCATTCGGCAAGCGTGGTGGCGTGAACGGACCCCGCCCCAACTTCGGCGTCGCCAAGCCCATGAAGGGCGGAGCGGGCGTAGGCGGTGGTGAGCAGTTCCCGCCGATCGACGAGCTCGCGCAACCCGAGGCGCCCGTCGCCGAATCATCGCCCTCCCTTGGCGGCGCCATGGATCGCCTCAACTCGCGTCAGAACGCCAGCGGCGAACAGGGCAGCAGCAAGGTCGAAGGCTTCGAAGCCGCCGTTCACCGCATCAAGGAACAGGTGCTCCCGCGCCTGCTCGAGCGCGTCGACCCGGAAGCCGCGGCCACGCTCAACAAGGACGAGCTGGCCGAGGAATTCCGGCCGATCATCTCGGAAGTTCTCGCCGAGCTGAAGATCACCCTCAACCGCCGCGAACAGTTCGCGCTGGAAAAGGTGCTGGTCGACGAACTGCTCGGCCTCGGTCCGTTGGAAGAGCTGCTCGCGGATCCGGCCGTCAGCGACATCATGGTCAACGGCCCCGAGCAGACCTACGTCGAACGCAAGGGCAAGCTGGAAATCGCGCAGATCCAGTTCCGCGACGAGGAGCATCTGTTCCAGATCGCCCAGCGCATCGTGAACAAGGTCGGCCGCCGCATCGACCAGACCTCACCGCTCTGCGACGCCCGTCTTCAGGACGGCAGCCGCGTCAACGTCATCATCCCGCCGCTCTCGCTGCGCGGGACCGCCATCTCCATTCGTAAATTCTCCGAAAAGCCGATCACGCTCGACATGATGCGCGGCTTCGGTTCGATGTCGGAAAAGATGGCGACCGTGCTCAAGATCGCCGGCGCGACGCGCATGAACGTCGTAATCTCCGGCGGTACCGGTTCGGGTAAGACGACGATGCTCAACGCCTTGTCGAAAATGATCGACCCAGGTGAGCGCGTGATCACCATCGAAGACGCGGCCGAGCTTCGTCTGCAGCAGCCGCACTGGCTGCCGCTCGAAACCCGCCCGCCGAACCTCGAGGGCCAGGGCGCGATCACCATTCGTGACCTCGTCATCAACGCCCTGCGTATGCGCCCTGACCGCATCATCCTGGGCGAAATCCGTGGACCGGAGTGCTTCGATTTGCTCGCAGCAATGAACACCGGTCACGACGGCTCGATGGCGACGCTCCACTCCAACTCCCCGCGCGAATGCCTCGCGCGTATGGAGAACATGGTGATGATGTCGGACATCAAGGTGCCGAAGGAAGCCATCTCACGCCAGATCGCGGACTCGGTCGACCTCATCGTCCAGGTGAAGCGTCTACGCGATGGTTCACGTCGCACCACCAACATCACCGAAGTGATCGGCATGGAAGGCGACGTCATCGTCACGCAGGAACTGTTCAAGTTCGAGTATCTGGACGAGACGGCCGACGGCAAGATCATCGGCGAATATCGCTCGATGGGCCTGCGCCCTTATACGCTGGAAAAGGCCAAGCAGTTCGGCTTCGACCAGCCGTACCTGGAAGCCTGCCTCTAAAACGCTTCGGCTTTTAGCCCTTCTGCATCTGGAGATTCATCATCTCCGGCGTCGGACCCATGTTCGCCGCCAAGTGCGACATGATCCAGATCGTTCCGATCATCACCAGGAATACGATCAGCACGCCGAAGGCGAGCGCAAGCACGTTGTTCGTGTTGTCCGGGCCGCTGGTGATGTGAAGGAAGAAGACCAGGTGCACGCCCATCTGCGCGATGGCGAGCACGACAAGGCCGACCGCAACGCCTGGACCCCAGATCGAGGACGTCGACGCGACCCAGAAGGAGATCGCGGTAAGAAGTAGCGCGAGCCCCAGGCCAATGACGTACGCCCCTGTCTCGCTGACGATATTGTCGTGCGGCTCGCCCGGGGGGACGTCGTGCAGTTCCTGATGTTCGTGTTCGCTCATGGCAGCGTGCCAATCAGATAGACGATGGTGAAGATGGCCACCCAGATGATGTCGAGGGCATGCCAGAAGATGCTAAAGCACAGCAGCCGCCGCATGATGTGCTGGCGAAAGCCCTTGGCATAGATCTGGGCCATCATCGTGCCGAGCCACAGCAAGCCAGCAAAAACGTGGAGGCCGTGCGTGCCGACGAGGGTGAAGAAGCTCGACAGGAACGCGCTGCGCTGCGGCGGCGCGCCCTCGCCGATCATGTGTGTGAACTCGTAGAGCTCGATGCACAGGAAGACGAAGCCCAGAACGCCCGTGACCGCCAGCCAGATCTGCGTCCAGTTCATCGATCCGCGCTTGGCGGCGATGATGGCGAGACCGCAGGTGAAGCTGGAGAACAGCAGAGCCATCGTTTCGACGGCTACCAGTCCACGGTCGAACAGCTGGATCGCCGTTGGCCCGCCATCGGTGGCATTCACCAGGGAGGCATAGGTTGCGAACAGGGCGGAGAAGAGCACCATGTCCGACAGGACGAAGAGCCAGAAGCCATAAGGCACGACGATGCTCTTGGACTCGGGGCCGCGATGGCCGAGCCCCGTATCCTCCGATCCGTAGTGGGTCAGGCTAACGTTGGACGTGTCAACGTTCATACGGATTGGCTCAGATTCTGGAGGTTCTGCTGACGGATTCGGCGTCGCTCGCGCGAGTTCTTGATGACCTCTTCCACCGGAATGATGTGCTCATGCTCATCCTGCCAGGCGTACCAGACCATCACCGCAAAAGCGCCGATCAGACCGAGGATGGCGAGCCACCAGATGTACCAGATGACCGCGAACCCGCAGACGGTCGCGAAGAATGCGACGACCACTCCTGTCGGCGTCGCCAGCGGCATCTCGATCGGCTGGTAAGCCGGCTCGGGAATCAGGGTCGCGCGCTCGATCGCCAGCTTCTTGCGATGCCAATAGGCCTCTTCGCCGTGCACGTCCGGAAGGACCGCGAAATTGTAATGCGGCGGCGGCGACAAGGTCAGCCATTCCAGCGTGCGGCCGTCCCACGGGTCGCCGGTTACGTCGCGGCGCTTGTCGCGCGTGCGGATCGAATAGATTAGCTGGAATGCCAGCAACGCGATCCCCGCCGCGATGAAGAAGGCGCCGATCAACTCCAGTCCAAGCCATGGCTTCCATGTCGGGTCGGAAATGTGCTGCATGCGCCGCGTCCCGCCCCAGAAGCCCAGCAGATAGCTGGGCATGAACGCGAGATTGAAGCCGATGAACCAGCACCAGAAGGCCGCCTTCCCGCTGCGCTCGTCGAGCGTGAAGCCGAACGCCTTGGGGAACCAGTAGGTGTAGCCGGCAAACATCGCGAAGACGACGCCCGGGATGATGACGTGGTGGAAGTGCGCCACCAGGAACAGGCTGTTGTGAACGACGAAATCGACCGGCGGCATCGCCAGCAGCACACCAGTCAGGCCGCCGCCGACGAACAGCAGCATGAAGCCGATGAGGTAATGCATGGGCACGCTGAAGCGCACGCGGCCGCCGTACATCGTAAACAGCCAGTTGAAGATCTTCACGCCGGTCGGAATGCCGATCAGCATCGAGGCAATGCCGAAGATCGCATTGACGTTCGCTCCCGCGCCCATGGTGAAGAAGTGGTGCAACCACACCGTGAACGAGAGGATGCAAATCACCAGCGTCGCGAAGACCATCGAGCGGTAGCCGAACAAGGGCTTGCCCGAGAAGGTCGCCGCGATCTCGGAATAGATGCCGAACGCGGGCAGGACGAGGATGTAGACCTCCGGATGCCCCCAAACCCAGATCAGGTTCATGTAGAGCATCGAGTTGCCGCCACCATCATTGGTGAAGAAGTGGAAGCCGAGATACCGGTCGAGCATCAGCAGCGCGAGCGTAGCAGTTAGCACCGGGAACGCCGCGAGCATCAGCAGGCTCGACGCGAGACTCGTCCAACAGAACACCGGCATGCGGAAATAGCTCATGCCCGGCGCGCGGATCTTGAGGATAGTCGTGACGAAGTTGACGGCAGTCAGCGTTGTGCCGACGCCGGATATTTGCAGCGCCACCAGGTAATAATCGACGCCGACGCCGGGCGAGAACGCCTTCTCGCTAAGCGGCGGAAAGGCGAGCCAGCCGGTGCGCGCGAATTCGCCGACGAACAGGCTGATGTTGATCAGCAGCGCCCCCGATGCGCTCAGCCAGAAGCTGACGTTATTCAGCGTCGGAAAGGCAACGTCGCGAACGCCGAGCTGCAGCGGCACCACGAAGTTCATGAACCCGATCACCAGCGGCATGGCGACGAAAAAGATCATGATCACGCCGTGGGCGGAGAAAATCTGGTTGTAATGTTCTGGGGTCAGATACCCCTGCCCTTCGCCAACGGCGAGGAACTGGTGCGCGCGCATCATGATCGCGTCGGCAAAGCCGCGGACCAGCATCACCAGCCCGAGCACGATGTACATGATGCCGATCTTCTTGTGATCGGTCGACGTGATGTACTCGTTCCACAGGAACGGCCACGCCTTGATCTTCGTGATCCAGGCGCCAATCGCCGCCACCCCGATGAGCACCACGATCGACGTGATCAGTGGGATCGGCTCCTGGAACGGGATTGCCTCCCACGTCAGTTTGCCAAAGATCGGGCTCATTCAGGCACTCCGGACGCCGGCACGGACTTGGCGGCGGGCTGGTTCTTGGGTGACGGCCCTTCGATCGGGCTTTCGGGTTGCGCCGTCGACGCCCCCGGCGACGGCAAGTTGTGCGGGCGCTGTTGCTGGGCCGACTGCGCGTGATTTCCCATCGCGATCGCGTCGAACAATCCGGGTTGGACCGCGCCGAAGGTCATCGGTTTGACGTAGCTGCTCGGACGTTCGAGCGCCTGATAGGTCTTCGCGTCGAGCGCGGCGCCGGACCGCGCCGATTGCGCCCAGGCCGCGAATTGCTGCGGCGGCATCGAGTAGACGTTGAACTCCATGCCCGGGAAACCGTCGCCGCTGAAATGCGCGGAGCGTCCTTCGAAAACGCCCACGCGGTCCGCCTGCAGGTTCAGGCGCGTGGTCATGTTGGGCATGGTGTAGATCATGCTGCCCATCTGAGGGACGAAGAAGGTGTTCCAGACGGTCGCGGAGGTCAGCTGGAAATTGACCGGGGTGCCGGCCGGAATGACGAGCTTATTCACCGTCGCGACGCCTTGGTCTGGGTAGATGAAGAGCCACTTCCAATCGAGCGACACGACCTGAACGGTGATCGGCGGAACCTTCGAGTCGAGTGGCCGTCGCGGGTCGAGTTGGTGACTGCCGATCCAGGTAATGCCGCCCAGCAGCAGGATCGTCAGCACGGGGATCGCCCAAATGACGAGTTCGATCGCGCCCGAATATTCCCAGTCGGGCCGATAGACCGCCTTCTTGTTTCCGCGGCGGAACCAGAACGCGACCGCGACCGTCGCGATCATCGTCGGAATGATGATCGCCAGCATGATCGCCGTCGAATTGATGAGGATTTGCTTCTCAGCCGCGGCGACGGGGCCCACGGGGTCGAGGATGCCGCGGTTGCAGCCTGCGGTGCCGACGAACATGGCGGCGACGCAGAGAAGCCGCGCAAAGGGGTGGCGGCTGGAAATCATCCCCGCTTCTTGCCTCGACACAATCACAAAATCACCGATCAACATCAGCTTTTAGCCCGCTCGGACGCGGCTTGCGCACCCTTTAGCTGGCTCGGTTTCCAACCGCAACCGAGTGATCAGACGCGGCAGCGAAATACGCCGTAAGATTTTGAAATGTCAAGGAAAAATGGTGGGCGTGGCAAGGATTGAACTTGCGACCCCTGCGATGTCAACACAGTGCTCTACCACTGAGCTACACGCCCACTCAGCGCGGCTCTCTAGGGGGAGCGAGGCGGGTGCGCAAGCCGCCATTAACCTGCGACGCAGTGCCCTTCGGCTTAGCGCCCTCACGAGCTTTGTTATTTATGTGAAAGCGCCGTCACCGAATCGATGCTTTTCTACAATATCTTGGGAAACCAAAGGATTGGGGCATGACGGGGCGAGCGAACATCACCAATTGCGAGCTGGAGCGCGAGACGCTCTATCACCGGAACCGGGCGGCTGAAGAAGCGCGCCGGGCGCTCGATGCGTGCAATCCCTACGCGCGCAGCTGCCATGAGGCACTGGCGGCGCTCCATGCCGAAGCGTCTCAGCGGCTCGACAGAATTGCAACACTGCGGGCGGAGGTTCGCAGCCGCGTTGGCTGACGAATAAGTGCTCGTTTAGAGCCGGCCGTGCTGATCCTCGGTCTGGAACATCCGGTCCACTTCAAGGACTAGGTCTTTGAGGTGGAACGGCTTTGACAACAGCTTCGCTTCGGGAGCTGTACGCCCACCTTGCAGCGCGACGGCGGCAAAGCCGGTAATGAACATGACTCGGATCGCCGGGTCGATGGCGCTGGCCTTCTGCGCAAGTTCGATGCCGTCCATTTCGGGCATGACGATATCGGTCAGCAACAGGTCGAACTGCTGGGACTCCAGCAACGGCATGGCTTCGGTCCCGCAGCCCACCGCTTCAACGTCGTAACCGACCCGCTGCAACGCACGCTGCAGATACTCGCGCATCGAAGTGTCGTCTTCGGCTAACAGGATTCTCGCCATGGCTCTCTCTATGCGCTGCAACAGTGCTTTTTGCCAGAAGCGTTTGGCGCGTTCGTGCGTTGCAGCCGCTCTCAGAGAATCCTAAACTGGCACGGATTTTAACCTAGAGCCTCGTGAGCAAGCTCCTTCCTCCCATCATCCATGAACCGCGCGGCGACCTTCCCGTGCTGCTCTCGGTACCGCATTCGGGACGCGAATATCCCGACTGGCTCGTTGCGCTTGCAAGCGGCGGCAAGCCCGCCCTGACGACGCTCGAAGACCCTCTGGTCGACCGCCTCGTGTGGCGCGCCCTCCAGCGGGGCTGCGGCGCGGTCATCGCGCGGTCGCCGCGCGCCGCGGTCGATTGCAACCGGGCGGAGGATGAAGTCGACCCGTCGGTCATCGACGGTGCGCGCCGCGGCCGCGTCAGTGCGCGTGCCCGAGGTGGCCTCGGTATTGTCCCGGCCCGCACGCAGGCGCACGGTTATCTGTGGCGCCGCGCGATTTCGCCAAAGCAGCTCGATGAGCGATTGAGCCAGGCTCATCGCCCGTATCACGAAGCGGTCGAGGCGCAGCTTTCACTCCTGATGGACCGCTTCGGCTGCGCGCTCCTGCTGGATTGCCACTCGATGCCGCCTCCGCCCGCCGGGATCGGCTCGATCATCTTCGGCGACTGCCGCGGCCAGACCGCGGATGGCTGGCTGCCTAGCGCGGCGCTGTCGATCGCCCAGAAATCAAAGTTTACCGCCGGCCTGAACGACCCGTTTGCCGGCGGGCACATCATCGACCGCCACTCGGCACCGGCGCGCGGCCTGCACGCCTTGCAGATCGAGATCGACCGCCGCTGCTATCTCGACAAGGCCGGCAAGCCGAGCCGCGGCTTCGACCGCGTCGCAACACTGATCGAGACGCTGGCCGTTGACCTCGGGCAGGCGTTACTCGGGCGGCAGTTCGCGACCGCCGCCGAATAGCCTAGACGATCGCGTCGGAAACCTGCGGCATCAGGCTCGGCGCCTTGCCCTGCTGCATTTGCCGCGCGAAAATATCGCGCATCTGCGAGAGCGAGAACAGGTGCGCGTAGATCAGGGGCAGCATGCCGTTCTGGTTCATCTTGCGCAGTTCGTCGCCGCGGAGATTCCGGATCTTTTCCTCGTCGACCATGCGGAAGCCGCGATAGACGAACGGCTGGTCGACGCCCTCGGGCTGAATGGCGACTTCGCCGTCCATCAGCAGGTCGGACTTCACCAGGTCCTCGACGAAGGCATTGGTGCGCAGGCCCGCCGCTTCGAACTGCTCGCAGAACTCCAGGATCGCCTTGGTCGCGCCGCTCGGCTCGTTGCCGTCGAACAGCGGCTCGCCATCTTCGAAGTCGCCGACCGCGCCGGAGGTCGAGTCATAGCATAGCGATAGTTCGTCGCTGTCCGGCCGCAGCTTGGCGAGCAGGAAGGGATAGCGGCGCAGGTAAGCCGGGATGTAAAGGTTAGGATCGGTCGAGCGACCGTTCTCGTCGAGGAACACGTTGGTGCCCTCGTTCAGTCCCATCAGCGCGATCGGCAACGGCGTCTCGCCAACCGCGAAGACGATCGGGAAATGACGCTGCACGAGCGTGAATTCGTCGACCGTCACCGGGACCGCATGCGTCTGCCCGACTTCCGGCATGCTCTGGATGCCGCGAACCTTCATCTTGCCGTGCTGATCGAGATTGAGCGGCTCGATCGTCTTGTAAAACAGCGGCAGGTTCTCGTTCGGGGCGGCGGTCGCCATTGAATAACTCTCCTGGGGTCTGGTCTTCCAGCCGAGCCCTGGCGCGGGCCTGCTGATATTCACGCGATGCGCCTCTATTGGCCTCGGTCCCGTTAGGCAAGTTACGGACATCCGGGCCGCTCCGAATCCCCGGTCAGTTCATTGAACATTCAACGCTTTGCTGCAAAGCCCGGCCTATGGGGACGGGCTGTCAGTGACTTCGGTCGCAATCTGGAATTTGCTGCCGCTGCTGGTGGGCCTGTTTGGTGCGCAGCCGGGGTCGGTCGGGCAGAGCGTCACGCGCCTGATCGTGCAGGACGAAGTGATCTTGCGCGTCCCGGTCCAACCGCGGCCGCTCGTCCGGAAGTTCACGTGGGACGAGAAGAAGGGTCCGAAGTGCATACCGGTCGGCGCCATAGCGGGCGCTTCACTGTCCACCCCCGAACAGGTGGACTTCATCATGGCCAATCACGCCCGCGTGCGGGCACAGTTCGACGACAGTTGCCCGGGCCTGGACTTCTACGGGATGTTCTATCTGCAGCCGGAGGACGATCGCTTATGCGCGCAGCGGGACGTCATTCACACGCGCATGGGCGGCAGCTGTCAGATCGATCGATTTAAGCTTCTCATTCCAAAATTCTCGCGTTGAGCGGGCGTTGAAGAGGCGGCACGCCGCCCCTACCTTTCCTTGACAAGCGCTAGGGCTGCGGCATAGCCGCGCTGCGCGCGTTCGCCGCACCGGCCGTAGAGAAGCCGCGGCGTCACTCTTTTCTTCCGGAACCTGCATGACCTTTGCCGATATCGGCCTTTCCGACCAGTTGCTCGCCGCCGTCAACGACAGCGGCTATAACGAACCCACGCCCATTCAGCGCGCCGCCATTCCGTCCGTCCTCATGGGCAAGGACCTTATCGGGATTGCCCAGACCGGCACCGGCAAGACCGCGGCTTTCGTGCTGCCGATGCTCGACATCCTCCACCACGGCCGCAGCCGCGCGCGCATGCCGCGCTCGCTGATCCTCGAGCCGACGCGCGAGCTCGCGATGCAGGTCGCCGAGAACTTCGAGAAGTACGGCAAGTACCAGAAGCTCTCGATGGCCCTGCTGATCGGCGGCGTGCAGATGGGCGACCAGGTGAAGGCGCTCGAAAAGGGCGTCGACGTCCTGATCGCGACGCCGGGGCGCCTGATGGACCTGTTCGGCCGCGGCAAGATCCTGCTCACCGGCTGCGAACTGCTGGTGATCGACGAAGCCGACCGCATGCTCGACATGGGCTTCATTCCGGACATCGAGGAAATCTGCTCGAAGCTGCCGAAGAGCCGCCAGACCCTCCTGTTCTCGGCCACCATGCCGCCGGTCATCAAGAAGCTGGCGGACAAGTTCCTCAACGATCCCAAGCGGGTCGAGGTGGCGCGGCCGGCGACGGCCAACGTCAACATCGAGCAGCGGTTGGTGGAGGTTCGTCCCGACAAGAAGAAGGATGCGCTGCGCGACATCCTGCGCGAAGAGGACGTCAAGAACTGCATCGTCTTCGCCAACCGCAAGACGACCGTCCGCGAGCTAACGACGAGCCTCAAGCGCTCCGGTTTCGCGGTCGGCCAGATCCAGGGCGACATGGATCAGTCCGCGCGCATTGCCGAATTCGATCGCTTCAAGACGAACGAGATCAACGTCCTGATCGCGTCCGACGTCGCTGCGCGCGGACTTGACGTCAAAGGCGTCAGTCACGTCGTCAATTTCGACGTGCCCTGGCAGCCCGACGATTACGTGCACCGCATCGGCCGCACCGGCCGCGCGGGCATGAAGGGCATCGCCTACACGCTCGGCACCCGTGCCGATGGCGAGGCGATCGAGCGCATCGAGAAGCTGATTGGCCACAAGATTCCGCGCGTCGGCGCCAAGGTCGAGCCAGAGCCAGAAGCCGAAGAGAAGAAGGCTGCGAAGCCCGCCAGGCCCGCCAGAGAGCCAAAGGCCGCGAAACCCGCGTCAAAGCGCGCGGCGGTCGCCCCGCACGACGAAGTGGCCCAAGCGCCGCGCGAGCGGACCCCCGTCGTCGAGGACATCTCGAACGACTGGAACGGTCCGATGCCGAGCTTCCTGTCGGTCAGCGCGGGCTAAAGCCGCGGGCACATCCCTGACACTGGAAAGCGTCGGCGCCGGTTCCTAGCTGCACCCTCGGCTGTGCAAGACAAGGAACCTCTATGACCGCGACGCCCTACGTTCCCCCAAAGGTCTGGACCTGGGACCAGCCCAGCGGCGGCCAGTTCGCCAGCATCAATCGCCCGATTGCCGGCGCGACCCACGACAAGGAGCTACCAGTCGGCAAGCATCCGTTTCAGCTTTACTCGCTGGCCACGCCCAACGGACAAAAGGTGTCGATCATGTTCGAGGAACTGCTCGAACGTGGTCACGCGGACGCGGAATATGACGCCTGGCCCATCCGCATCGGCGATGGCGACCAGTTCGGCAGCGGCTTCGTCGACATCAATCCCAATTCGAAGATCCCCGCGCTCGTCGACCGCAGCGGCGCCGAGCCGGTGCGCGTTTTCGAATCCGGCGCGATCCTGGTCTACCTCGCCGAGAAGTTCGGCGAGTTTCTGCCGGCCACCGGCCCCGCCCGCGCCGAGACCCTGTCCTGGCTTTTCTGGCAGATGGGCAGCGCGCCGTTCCTCGGCGGCGGCTTCGGCCACTTTTTCGCCTACGCACCCGAGAAGTTCGAATACCCGATCAACCGCTACGCGATGGAAGCGAAGCGTCAATTCGACGTCCTCGACCGCCAACTCGCGGACAATGAGTTTATCGCCGGCGCGGATTATTCGGTCGCCGATATCGCGATCTGGCCTTGGTATGGCGGCGTTGCGCTGAACCGCACCTACGAAGGCGCCGGCGAATTCCTGGCGGTGCACCAGTACCAGAACCTCGTCCGCTGGGCGAAACAGATCGACGCGCGGCCGGCGGTGAAGCGAGGCCGTATCGTCAACAAGCTGTCTGGCGATCCCGCGGAGCAGCTCCACGAGCGCCACGACGCCAGCGACTTCGACCTGCGCACGCAGGACAAGCTCCAGGCGCGCGACGAGACCGAGGCGGTGAGAGACGACGCAATCTAATTCTTGCGTCGGTAACGCTGCAGGAATTCGCTCGTGAAAGCCTGCAGCCGCTGCCCCGCGATCGCGTCGCGCAGGCCCTGCATCAGGCGCTGGTAAAACCATAGGTTATGCTGGGTCATCAGCATTGCGCCGAGGATCTCGCCTGACCGCACCAGGTGATGCACGTAAGCGCGGCTGTAGGTCGTGCACGCGGGGCACGGACAGCCCGGCTCGATCGGCTCCGGATCTTCGCCGAACCGCGCGTTGCGCATGTTGATCGGCCCGTCGGCCGTGAACGCCTGCCCGGTCCGTCCCGACCGCGTCGGAAGCACGCAGTCGAACATGTCGATCCCGCGCACCACCGCCTCGACAATGTCGTCGGGCTTGCCGACACCCATCAGGTATCGCGGTTTTTCCGCCGGCAGCATGTCGACCGCGAAGTCGAGGCAACCGAGCATCGCCTCCTGCCCCTCGCCCACCGCCAGCCCGCCGACGGCATAGCCGTTGAAGCCGATGTCGATCAGCCCGTCCGCCGACGCCTGCCGCAGGTCGCGATCCAGCGCGCCTTGCTGGATGCCAAAAATTGCGGCCCGCTCCGCATGCGCGCCGCCGCGGTCGAATTCGTCGCGCGAGCGCCGCGCCCAGCGGATCGACCGTTCCATCGCTTCCCGCTGCGCCTCCACCGTCGAGGTGGTGGGCACGAGCTGGTCGAACTGCATGATGATATCGCTGTCGAGCAGCCGCTGCACCTCGATCGAGCGCTCGGGGCTCAGCATGTGCCGCGACCCGTCGAGATGGCTCGCGAAGGAGACGCCCTCCTCGCTGACCTTGGTCAAATCGCTGAGGGACATCACCTGGTAGCCGCCGCTGTCGGTCAGGATCGGGCGGTTCCAGCCCATGAAGCCGTGCAGCCCGCCCAGCTTCGCCACCCGCTCCGCACCGGGGCGGAGCATGAGGTGATAGGTGTTGCCGAGAATGATGTCCGCGCCGGCTGCGCGCACTTCCTCCGGCCGCATTGCCTTGACCGTCGCCGCCGTCCCCACCGGCATGAACGCCGGCGTCCGGATCTCGCCGCGCTGCATCGTAATGCTGCCGGTACGCGCGGCGCCGTCGGTCGCCGAGATCGAGAAGGAGAAGCGGGTCACCGCCGCGCACTAGCGACCCAGCCCGCGTCTCGCCAGCACCGCCGGAGAACCTGCCGTCCCGGTGCGTTGTCGATCCATGCCGCCGCCCGTCTTTACCATCGGCCACTCGACGCGGACGATCTCCGAATTCGTCGAGTTGCTGCGGCGCGGCGGCGTCGATCTCGTGGTCGATATCCGCACCATCCCACGTTCCCGCCGCAATCCTCAATACAATGAAGATGCCCTCCGCGCGGAGCTTCGGCGATATCAACTAAGCTACGCGAGAATTGCCGCGCTCGGCGGCTTGCGCGGTAAGTCGCATGGAGTGCCCGAGGAGGTGAACGCCTTCTGGGAGAACAAGAGTTTCCACAATTATGCCGACTACGCGCTTGGCGAGGTCTTCGCGGCTGGCCTCGACGAACTCCTCGATCTTAGTTCGGAGCGCCGCTGCGCAATCATGTGCGCGGAAGCCGTCTGGTGGCGCTGCCACCGCCGGATCGTCGCCGATTATCTGCTGCTCCGAGGCCGCAGCGTCTGTCACCTGCTAGGATCGGAACGCATCGAGCCTGCCCGGATGACGTCGGGCGCGGTTCCGGACGGCGACCGCCTCACCTATCCTGCAGGGAGCAGCAGGCTTGAATCGCCATAACTGTAGAAGCGGTAACCTTGCTCGATCGCATGCGCATAGGCCGCCTGCATCACGTCCAGCCCCATCAGTGCGCTCACCAGCATGAATAACGTCGACTTGGGCAAATGGAAGTTGGTGATCAGCCCGTCGATCGCCTTGAAGCGATAGCCGGGCGTAATGAAGATCGCGGTGTCGCCTTCGAATGGCTTGATGATGCCATCCTCGGTCGCCGCGCTTTCGAGCAGGCGTAGACTCGTCGTGCCGACCGCGATCACGCGCCCGCCGGCAGCGCGCACTGAGTTCAACCGATCGGCGGTAGCCTGGTCGATGCGACCCGATTCGGCGTGCATCTTGTGGTCGACCGTGTCGTCGGCCTTGACCGGCAGGAACGTTCCCGCACCGACGTGCAGCGTCAGCGTCTCGCGCCCGACCCCTCGCGCATCGAGCGCTTCGAGAAGTCGTGGCGTGAAGTGAAGCGCTGCAGTGGGTGCCGCCACCGCTCCTTCTTCGCGCGCAAACATGGTCTGGTAATCGGCGCGGTCAGTCTCGTCGGTCTCGCGTTTCGAGGCGATGTACGGTGGCAGTGGCATTCGACCCGCTCGTTCCAGCAGAAGCTCGACCGGCTCTTCTCCATGGAAGTGGAGCAGCGCTGATCCATCAGGCGCCTTCTCGACCACCGACGCCATCACCTGCGCGCCAAAATCTATCGTGTCCCCGACCCGCGCTCGTTTCGCATTGCGCAGGAATGCCTGCCATTCCCGCGGCCCTTCCCGCTTGTGCAACGTGGCGCCAATGGCCGCCTCTCCGCGCTTGCCCTCGAGCTGCGCCGGAATGACCTTCGTATCATTGAAGATCAGGACGTCGCCGGGCCGAAGGAGGCTCGGCAAGTCCATCACCTGCCGATCCGCGATCCGATCACCCTCGACCAGCAGCAACCGCGCGCTATCCCTCGGACGCGCCGGACGAAGCGCGATCAGTTCAGACGGTAGCTCGAAATCGAAAAGGTCGACGCGCATGGCGCCGTCCGCTTAGCCGCCCAGATAGGCTCTCACAATTTTCGTCGGCTCGGCCGGCGGTTCGCCCGGCGCGATCGCGTCAACGGCGTCCATGCCAGCCACGACGCGGCCCATCACCGTATACTTGTTGTCGAGATCGGGCCGCGGCGCGAAGCAGATGAAGAACTGGCTGTTCGCCGTATCCTTGTCTTCGGCCCGCGCTGCCGCGAAGCCGCCGCGCAGGAACGGAATTCCGGTAAACTCGGCTTTCAGGTCGGGAAGGTCGGATCCCCCCGAACCATTGCCCTTGGGATCGCCTCCCTGCGCCATGAAGCCGGGGATCACGCGATGAAAGGTCAGTCCGTTATAAAAGCCTCGGCGCACAAGCGTCTGGATGCGCTCGACGTGGTGCGGCGCAAGGTCCGGCCGCATCACGATTTCGACCTTGCCGCCGTTGGAAAGCTCCAGGAAGAGATGGTTCGCCGGTACCGCGGCCACTTCCGCAGGCGCGACCAGGCTCGGCATCGTCGGCACTGGCGCGGGCTTTGCCGCCATCAAACCGAAAGCCGCCAACGGCAGCGCGAACGACATGACCTTCAACTCATCCCTCCCGATACGGACTGCGCACTGGCGCAGCCTCGATTTCCTTAGCGTGAACCGCCATCCAGGTGCCCGCGGACGTCGGCGGCGACGGCCGGCGTCACGAACTTGTCGATGCAGCCACCAAAGCGCGCGATTTCCTTGACCAGCTTGGAGGCGATCGGCTGCAAGGAAACGTCGGCCATCAGGAAGACCGTCTCGATTTCATCGTTCAGCTTCTGGTTCATGCCCGCCATCTGAAATTCATATTCGAAGTCGGCGACCGCGCGGAGGCCACGCAGGATTGCTGTGGCACCCTGCTGTTCCGCGAAATCCATCAGCAACGAGCCGAACTCCACGACCTCGATATGGCCGGCAATGTCCGCCACCTCGCGTTTGACCATCGCCAGCCGTTCTTCGACGGAGAACATCGGCTCCTTGGACGGGTTGGTAGTGACACCGACGACCAGCTTGTCGACCAGGTGCGCACCGCGGCGGATGATGTCGAGATGGCCTAGCGTGATCGGGTCGAACGTGCCCGGGTAAACGGCAACCTTCATAATGCCCCCTTAGTGATCGCGCTCGACCGCGAAGCGCGCAATCGCACGGAGCAGATCGGCTTCCTCGCCATGTTCGGACAGATGCTCGATGGCCTGCTCGACCAGCATTCGCGCTTGCTGCCGGGCGCGATCTTCGCCGAGCAGCGAGACAAACGTCGCTTTTCCCGCGTCCGCGTCCTGTCCCACGGGCTTGCCCGCGGCTGCGGCATCGCCGCCGTGGTCGATCAGGTCGTCGGCAATCTGGAAAGCCAATCCGACATTGCGCGCATAGCCACGATACGGCGTGCGCCCGTCCTCCGGCAGCTTGGCCATGATGCATGCCGCCTCGACGGAATATTCGATCAGCGCGCCAGTCTTCAGCTGCTGAAGGCGCGTGATCTGCGCAAGATTGAGCGACCTCCCCTCCGCATCGAGATCCATCATCTGCCCACCGGCCATCCCCGAAGGCCCCGCTGCGCGCGCCAGCTCCAACACCAGGTCTGACCGCACCCACGGGTCCTCGTGCGTCGCCTGATCCGCCAGCCATTCGAATGCGAGGGCATGCAGGCTGTCACCGGCAAGCACGGCCTCGGCCTCCCCGAACGCTTTGTGCACGGTCGCCTTGCTTCGCCGCGTGTCCGCGTCGTCCATGCACGGCAAGTCGTCGTGGATCAGGGAATAGACGTGGATTGCCTCGATTGCGCAGCCAACCCGCAGCGCCCGTGCGCGATCGACCGCGAACAACCGCGAGGCCGCAATCGTCAGCAGCGGCCGCAGCCGCTTGCCGCCGCCGATCGCCGCATGGCGCATGGCTTCGAACAGGCGCTCACGCCCGTCCGGCTCGGACTGCAGGGATTGCTCGAAGAAACGGTCGACGTCGGCGCCGACCTGCGCGGCTTCCGCGTTCAGCTCCTCAAAGAGCCTGTCGGCAACCTCAACCGGCATCGAAGGGCTTCAGCCCCGCGGGCTTGCCATCGCTGCCGAACGCGATCTGGTCGATCCGCGCCTGCGCGTCTTTCAGGCGCGCTTCACAGTGCCGCTTCAGCCGGTCGCCTTCCTGGTAGAGCTCGATCGACCTGTCGAGGGGCGCCTCGCCTTTCTCCAGCGTACGTACGATTTCCTCCAGCCGCGAGAGTGCGGCCTCGAAGCTCAGCTGACTGACGTCAGTGTCGGCGGCAGTAGCCATGGATCGACTGTGGTCCGCGAAACCGTCAGAATCAACCGGTTAGGCGGCCGGCGTGTTCTTGAACGGGTCGCGAATGCCGGGGAAAATTTCGTCCGCCAGCTTGTCGCCATCCGCGTCCGAAAGCGCCGCCTCGGCATCGCGCGCGTGCTGCTCGCGTTCCGTACGCAACTGCTCGATCAGTGCCTCACGATCGCTGTCGAAGCGCGTGTCGGTCGGCGCTTGGATGCCGGCTGCCTTGGCCGCCTTGGCCACCGCCGCGTCCAGCTCGCGCTGCGTCGTCAGACCCAAAGTCACCGGATCCTTCGGCGTGATGTTCGCCATGTTCCAGTGGCTGCGGTCGCGGATCGCGGCGATCGTCGTCCGCGTCGTGCCGATCAGCTTGCTAATCTGGCCGTCGCTGACTTCCGGGTGATTCTTGATGATCCAGGCGATGCCGTCCGGCTTGTCCTGCCGCTTGCTGACCGGCGTGTAGCGCGGGCCCTTGGTGCGGCGAACTTCTTCCGGCGCCCGGTGCATCTGCAGCTTGTGATCGGGGTCGCCCTGACCCTTTTCGATTTCCTCGTGCGTCAGCTCGCCCGCGCGGATCGGGTCGCGGCCGGTCAGCTTGGTCGCTGCGGTATCGTCGGCGATCGCCTGAACTTCGAGAATGTGAAGGCCGCAGAACTCGGCAATCTGCTCGAAGGTCAGCGACGTATTGTCGACCAGCCAGGCGGCGGTCGCATGGGGCATCAGGGGCTGGGCCACTGTCATTCTCCCGGGGATAGAAACAAATAGGGCCGCCCCTTCACGGAGCGGCCAGCTTGCCGGCGATGTAGCTACAGCCGCTGCCGGGAGCAAGCGTTAGTGCCGTATCTCCAGCACGATCTTTCCGACATGGTCGCCGCTTTCCATGCGTGCGTGCGCCGCCGCCACGTCGTCGAACGGGAAGACGCTGTCGATGACCGGGCGAAGCCGGCCGCCTTCGACGTATGGCCACACCGTGCGCGCGAGCTCGTCGGCGACCATCGTCTTGAAATCGACCGAGCGCGGACGCAGCGTCGAACCCGTCAGCGTCAATCGCCGGCGCATGATGTCGAAGATCGGGATTTCCGCGCTCGCGCCTCGCTGGACCGCGATCGACACGTGCCGTCCGTCCTCCGCCAGGCACGCGAGATTGCGCGGCACATAGTCGCCGCCGACCATGTCGATGATGACATCGACGCCGCGCCGCCCGGTGATGCGGTGCACTTCCTCCACGAAATCCTGGACCTTGTAGTTGACCGCTTCCACCGCACCCAGTTCACGTGCCCGGACGCACTTGTCCTCCGATCCGCAAGTGACGATCGTCTTCAGCCCGAACAGCTTGCCGAGCGCGATCGCCATGGTCCCGATCCCGCTGGTGCCGCCGTGGATCAACACCCAGTCGCCATCCGCAGCGAAGCCCCGTTCGAACAAATTGATCCAGACGGTGAAGAGTGTCTCGGGCATGGCGGCAGCTTCCACCACGGGCAGCGCGCGAGGGATGGGCAGCGCCACGCCCGCCGCAGCAACGCAATATTCGGCATAACCGCCGCCCGCGACCAAGGCGCAGACCTTTTGCCCGATCATCGCTGCGGAACCGCCGGCAACGACCTCGCCCGCAATCTCAAGACCGAGGATGTCTGGCGCGCCCGGCGGCGGCGGATACATACCTTTGCGCTGCAGGACGTCCGGCCGGTTGATGCCCGCGGCGGCCACCTTGATCAGGATTTCGGCCGCGCGGGGCTGCGGCACGGGCCGCTCGACGATCCTCAGCCCGCCCGACCCGTCGGCGACGACTGCGCGCATGCTTGAAGGCAGGCCGGTCACGCATGGCTTATTGACTTGCCCGCGTGGAGGGTCAACGATTCCCACCATGGATTTGGAAGACCTCTTCCCCAGCAAACCCGGCGATCCGCTGGTCGAGCTTGGCAAGCAGGACCTCGATCCAATGTCGATGGACGAGCTTCGCGCCCGCATCGAAACGCTGAAGGCTGAAATCGGCCGGGTTGAATCGCACATGCAGCGTGCCCAGATTCATCGCTCAGCCGCCGAAGAGCTGTTCAAGAAGCCGTGACGGTCGCGGCCATTCACGCCGCGACAACCTCTGCCTGCGATATTCTGTTGAAAACACAGGCGCACGCCCTTGATTGGCGCGAAGGCCCGTATGACATTGATTTCAAAGCCCGCGGGCTTCCGCCGCGGGAGCGGGAGTACATCCTCTAATGCCCAGTTTCGCTCGCGAACTCGAACAGACCCTCCACAATGCGCTGGGTGAAGCCAGCAAGCGTCGCCATGAATATGCGACCCTCGAGCACCTGCTGATCGCGCTCATCGACGATGAACATGCCTCGAAGGTAATGACAGCCTGCGGCGTCAGCCGCGATGACCTGCGCGCCTCGGTGAAGCAGTATCTGGACAATGAGCTTGGGGCACTCGTCGCCGACAGCACGACGGATCCCACGCCGACGAGCGGTTTCCAGCGCGTCGTCCAGCGCGCGATCCTGCACGTGCAATCATCCGGCCGCGATGAAGTCACCGGCGCCAACGTTCTCGTCGCACTCTTCTCCGAACGGGAGAGCTACGCCGTCTATTTCCTGCAACAGCAGGACATGAGCCGCCTCGATGCCGTAACCTACATCAGCCATGGCGTAGGCAAGGGCGACACGCCCGCCGAGCCGCGCGAAGTCAGCGGCACCGAGGAGAAGGCGGAAAAGGAGACCGCGGCCAAGAAGGAGTCCGCGCTCAAGCAATTCACCATCGACCTCAACGAGAAAGCGCGGACCGGCAAGGTCGACCCGCTGATCGGGCGCATGCCGGAGGTTGAGCGCACGGTGCAGATCCTCTGCCGTCGTTCGAAGAACAACCCGCTCTACGTGGGTGAGCCTGGCGTCGGCAAAACCGCCATCGCCGAGGGCCTCGCGCGTAAGATCATCGAAGGCGACGTCCCCGACGTCCTGAAGCCCGCGACCATCTACTCGCTCGACATGGGCGCGCTGCTTGCCGGCACCCGTTACCGCGGCGATTTCGAGGAGCGGTTGAAGTCGGTCGTGTCGGAACTCGAGAAGCTGCCGCACGCGATCCTCTTCATCGACGAGATCCACACGGTGATCGGCGCCGGTGCTACGTCCGGCGGCGCGATGGACGCGTCGAACCTGCTCAAGCCGGCGCTGTCCTCGGGCGCGATCCGCTGCATCGGCTCAACGACCTACAAGGAATTCCGCAATCACTTCGAGAAGGACCGCGCGCTGCTGCGCCGGTTCCAGAAAATCGATGTGAACGAACCCTCGATCGAAGATACGATCAAGATCATCGCCGGCCTGCGCTCCTCGTTCGAGGGGCACCACAACGTCAAATATACCGCGGATGCTATCAAGTCGGCGGTCGAGCTGTCGGCGCGCTACATCCACGACCGCAAGTTGCCGGACAAGGCGATCGATGTGATCGACGAGGTCGGTGCGATGCAGATGCTGGTGCCGCCGTCACGGCGCAAGAAAGTCATCACGCCCAAGGAAATCGAAGCCGTGGTTGCGACCATGGCGCGCATCCCGCCCAAGTCGGTCAGCGCCGACGACAAGGCGACGCTCGAGCATCTGGAAGCCGATCTCAAGCGCGTCGTGTTCGGCCAGGACCTCGCGATCGAGAAGCTCGCTTCGGCGATCAAGCTCAGCCGCGCCGGCCTTCGCGATCCGGACAAGCCCATCGGCAACTATCTGTTCTCCGGCCCCACCGGCGTCGGCAAGACCGAGGTCGCGCGCCAGCTCGCCTCGATCATGGGCATTCCGCTGCAGCGCTTCGACATGTCCGAGTACATGGAGCGCCACTCGGTCAGCCGGCTGATCGGCGCGCCTCCCGGCTACGTCGGCTACGACCAGGGCGGCCTGCTGACCGACGCCGTCGACCAGCATCCGCACAGCGTGCTCCTGCTCGATGAGATCGAAAAGGCGCACCCGGACCTGTTCAACATCCTGCTGCAGGTGATGGACAACGGAAAGCTGACCGACCACCACGGCAAGACGGTCGATTTCCGCAACACCATTCTCATCATGACCACCAATGCCGGCGCGTCCGACATGGCGCGGGAAAGCATCGGCTTCGGTGCTGCAAGCCGCGAGGATGCGCAGGAGGATGCGGTCAAGAAGATGTTCACGCCGGAATTCCGCAACCGCCTCGATGCGATCGTTCCGTTCGCTTACCTGCCGCCGGCAGTCGTGGCGCGCGTCGTGGACAAGTTCATCCTCCAGCTCGAGCTGCAGCTGGCGGACCGCAACGTGCACATCGATCTCGATGACGAGGCTCGACAGTGGCTGACCGACCGCGGCTACGACAAGCTGTACGGCGCGCGCCCGATGGGCCGCCTCGTGCAGGAGAAGATCAAGCAGCCGCTCGCGGAAGAATTGCTGTTCGGCAAGCTGGTTAACGGTGGGGAGGTCAAGGTCCGCATCAAGGACAACGCCCCGGCGTTCGAGATCGTGCCCGCGGCGCCCAAGCCCTCAAAGGCAAAGGCCAAAGCAAAGCCCAAGGCCACAGCGAAGAAGAAGGCCGACGGCGAGGAAGCGCCCGCCGCCGAATAACCGTCACGAAAAGACGAAAGGGCCGGGGATCATGTCCCCGGCCCTTTTCTTATGCGGGCACGCTTTGTCCGATTGCTTCCAACCGGTCGACGATGTCCGGCGTCAATTCCAGCTCCGCCGCCGCCAGGTTTTCGCGCAAGTGCGCGCGCGATGACGTACCCGGAATCAACAGAATGTTCGGCGACCGCTGGAGCAGCCAGGCCAGCGCCACCTGCATCGGCGTCGCGCCCAGCTCACGGGCAATGTTCGACAGCTCGTCCGACTGCAGCGGCGTGAACCCGCCCAGCGGGAAGAACGGCACATAAGCGATGCCATCGCGCGCCAGATCGTCGATCAATCGCTCATCGTCGCGGCTGACCAGGTTATACTGGTTCTGCACGCAGACGATGTCGACGATGCTCCGCGCCTCCTCGACCTGACGATGCGTCACGTTGCTGATGCCGATGTGCCGCACCAGTTCCTGTCGCTGCAGTTCGGCCATCGCCTTTACCTGGTCAGCAATCGTGCCTTCGCTCCGCCCATGCCCATCGCCCATGATGCGCAGGTTCACGATTTCCATCGCTTCGAGGCCAAGCCGCTGCAAATTGTCCCGTAATCCCTGCGCCAGATCTTGCGGCCGGTTCCACGGCAGCCATGCGCCCTTGTCGTCGCGCCGCGCCCCGAGCTTGGTCACCAGCACCAACTCGTCCGGATAAGGCGACAGCGCCTCGCGGATAATCTCATTGGTTACGTGGGGCCCGTAATAGTCGCTGGTGTCGATGTGATTGACACCGCTGGCGACCGCCTCGCGCAGCACGGCGATCGCCTCGTCGCCGTCGCGCGGCGGGCCGAAAACGCCCTTTCCCGCCAGCTGCATGGCGCCATAGCCCATGCGATTGACCGTCCGGTCGCCAAGTTTGAAGGTTCCGGCGCTGCTGATGTCGACCATGTTCGCTCCCTTTTTGCTGGGTGCGCACATGGTGGCCGTTACAAATGGTTGTTAGCGGACAGGCGGCAAGGCGCCGCTCCCGCGCGACCGGCAACGGTCTAGTTGCGGTCGTTCTGATCCTTCGAAGCAAAAGTCCGGTTGCTGCGATTGCGTTCGAGGGTGGCCATGGCGCCTTTTTCAAGGTCGTCCCATTCCTCCTGCGTCCGGCACACTCGCGCAGGCATCAGCGAACCGGTTTCGACGCTTCGCTGGCAAACGCGTTTCGATTTCCCCGTGACAACGATTTTGCTTTGCGGCTCCCCCGATTGCGCGGGCGCAGGCTGCGCACTCGCAGCCTGCGCCAACCCCGCCGTTACACCGATAGCCAGGAAGATCCTGATCATCGCCTTTGCCCCTGCGCCGTTCAGGCCTCGAGAATTGGCTCACGACCCGCGGAAGGCAATGATGAAGTGCTGATGATTTCCTAATCTTTACGCCAAGATAACCCCGAGCGCCTCGTCGCCGCGAATATCGACCGAGCGAAACCGGCAACTGATTGCTTGGTGTTGGCAAAGTCACTTGCAGACGTTTCGCGAAAGTTGAATCGTGCGCGCCACATCACCGAGGGGGAATCATCGTGCGCCACGCCAAGCTTTCGCTCGCCCTGCTTGCCGCCACCTGCATGGCGGCGCCTGTTGCCGCCTCCCCGGCGGACGCACCCAACCCGATCTTCACCGGCCGCGACCTGTTCGACCTCACCGCCGCCTCCGACCCGCAGATCAGCCCGGATGGCCGCCAGATCGCCTACGTGCGCCGCGCCAACGACATCATGACCGACCGCGCGAC
>JAEWEY010000001.1 GCA_023389105.1 Pseudomonadota bacterium
CGGGTCCGCCGGGTCGTAGGACTGGATTACCGTCGGATATTGAGCGCTGTTACCGCCTTCAAACGACACCCAGGGAAACGCTTCCGAATAGCGCGTGCCCTCGGCAATCAAAACTTGGTCACCAGCATTGCCGCCCGCGTAGCTATCGGCCACGCATTTCATGCCAGCCGCAATCGACTTTAGCGGTTTGGCTGGCTGCGTTGCACTCGCACAGTCGTAGGCGTCCGAGCCTGTTGTCGAGTTGACGAAATAGCGTTTTGCGCCGGAGCGGAGAGGGAGCAGCGCGAACCCGTCCGAGTCTACGCCCATCCCGACTGAAGTATCGTACTCTGCGGTAGTCGGCGCTGGGACAGCCTTTGAAACTGGCAATGTCGTTGGCGTTGGGCAGGTTTTGTTCCAAGCCACCGTCGTCCCGTCCGAGCATTGAGTCCTTGCCTTCGCGCCATCTGCGCTGGCGGTTTCTTCCGCGGTTTGACCGGGTTGGATGCTGCACGCTGCCAGCGAACCCGCGAGACTAATCACGGCGAGCGATTTGTTTTTACCCCGAAACCCCATGTGTCATCCCCCCAGTGACGCTCGCGCGGTCCGTTTCCGCATTCTCGTCATTTCCGAGGGATTCTGCACAACTAATCGTTCAAGAAGTCCTTATGGCCGTTTAGGAAAGTATAAAGTTGCGTTACAGTTATCTTAACCAATATCAGGCTCGCGACAGCCTTTGAAATTCATCGGTAAATTATGGTCTGCACTAATTCGAAACACATGGGCCGATTTTGTTGCTACGACCCAATCCTCCCGATAAGTCCGGTTCTTTTCGGGGGAGGAAGACCGTGAACGGCGAGACCTTCTCGCTAATCCTGCTCAATGTCGCATTGACCGCCTCAGGCCAGATTATGCTCAAGGCCGGCATGGTTTCCGCTCCGGTTCAGGTAGCTATGGCGCGGGTCGACATAGTGCCTAAGGGCTTAGCCGTGGCCGGTCAGCCGCTAATATGGGCCGGCCTAGGTGCATATGGCATATCGCTCATCCTGTGGCTGGTAGTTCTTGCTCGCGTTCCTGTTAGTTCCGCCTACCCCTTTGTCGCATTGTCGATTGCGCTGACTTCGGCAGCCGGAGTGCTGCTGTACCGCGACGCTTTCTCCCTTTCCAAGCTAATCGGGACGCTGTTCATTCTGCTCGGCGTCGTCGTTTTATCACGAGGCTGAGATGGTAGGTGCGGGGTCGAAAATACCCTTATGCGTCGACCTTGACGGCACTTTGGTCCGTATCGATACGTTACACGAGTCGGTCTTGTTGTTGGCCAAGCAGTCACCGCTCACCTTGGCTCGAGTCCCATTCTGGCTTGCTGCCGGCAAAGCCCAACTGAAGCACCGGCTAAGCGAGCGGGTCGAACTTCACGCGCCAAGTTTGCCATATAGCGAGGACGTTCTCTCTATGATCCGGGAGGCCCGGGCAGCTGGACGCTCCACCGCGTTGGTCACCGCTTCGCCCCAAAAAGTGGCGGACGCAGTCGCCAACCACCTCGGGCTGTTCGACACGGTGCTGGCCAGCAGCGATACTCAGAACGTTTCTCATCGGATCAAAGCGAAGGCCCTGGTCGACCGTTTCGGCGCGCGCGGCTTCGATTATATTGGCAACAGCAGTGATGACCTGCCGGTGTTCGAAGTATGTCGCCGGGCGACTTTAGTCTCGTCCAATCAGAGGCTTCGTCGCCGCGCCCGTCGCGCCAACCAAGCGATCGGATTTTTCGAGAACCCCCGCGGCAGCGGGCGAACCTGGGGCAAGGCGCTACGTGTCCACCAGTGGCTAAAAAACCTGCTGATCTTTGTCCCCGCGCTTGCCGCCGGACGGATTCTGGAGCTCGGCATAGCAGTGCAGGCTGCGCTGGCGTTCGTCTCGTTCAGCCTGTTGGCCTCTGCCGTCTACCTGGTCAATGACATGATCGATTTGCAGTCAGACCGGGTGCACCGGACCAAGTGTAGGCGTCCATTCGCAAGCGGCAGGTTGCCCGTCGCGGCAGGGTTCGCCGCCGTGCCCATTCTCATTGCTGCTTCGCTGCTACTTACGAGCTTACTGCCGCCGTTATTCCTTATTGCACTGCTCGGCTATGCGGTCGCGACGACGCTCTATACGTTTCTGCTGAAACAGCAGGTGATCGTCGACATCATGATGCTGGCCGGCCTATATACCATGCGCATCCTGGCTGGGTCGGCGGCGACGGACATTCAGCCAAGCTTCTGGCTGCTGGCGTTTTCGATGTTCGTTTTCTTCTGCCTGGCTGCGATCAAGCGCTATTCTGAACTCCGCCTCGCGCTACAACAGGACAAGCCCCTTGCGGGGCGAGGTTACCTCCTTAGTGATCTGCCGGTCATCCTGGCGATTGGCGCATCAAGCGGGTTGATCAGCGTGCTAATCCTCGCCCTTTACACCCAGTCGCTGATCGTTCCGGAGACGTATCCCGCGCGGGGCTGGATTTGGCTGGTCCCACCCTTGCTTCTGTATTGGGTTGCGCGACTTTGGCTCAAGGCTGGCCGGGGCGAGATTGACGATGATCCCGTCCTTTTCGCCGCAAAAGATTGGCAGAGCCTCGGGACTGTCGGCCTCGCCGGACTTTTGTTTGTCCTCGCGCGGAGTGGCTGGTGGCCGTTTTGAGAAAATATTGGAGCTACCGACACTCGTGGGTAACGATTCTGATCTTTGGATTCGCGCTTCGTCTCGTCTGGGCGCTAGCCCTGCCGGTCCAGCCCATATCCGATAGTGCAGCTTACGACCAACTGGCGTGGAACATCGCCAGTCGCGGATCCTACGAGTGGAATAACGGAGATATCACCGCCTATTGGCCGGTCGGCACCGCATTCATTTACTCTATCCTATTCCGACTGTTCGGTCACAGCTACGGACCAATCGCAGCCCTGAACGTGATGATTGGGACGCTTAGCATTGCCTTAACGATGGAGCTGGCGCGCCGGTGGTTCTCTGGTCGGGCATCGCTCGCTGCGGGGGCGTTGTTAGCGTTTTGGCCGAGTCAGATCGAGTTCACCACGATCCTGGCGTCCGAACTGCCATTCAATTTTATGTTGCTGCTCGCGCTCTGGTTAACTTCGGTCGCGCCGATCCGCTCGTGGCCTTTGCGCGGACTGGTCACGGGGATCTCACTAGCTGGCGCGTCATACATTCGGCCGACGGCGCTGCCGCTCGTGGTGCTGGTTGCTGCAGCATTGATCTGGTCGTCGAAGGTCAAATGGCAATTTTTGGCGCAATTTGTAGGCGCAGCAATCATCGCGATGGCCGTCTGCGTTGCGCCATGGACGCTGCGCAACGAACGCCAGCTCGGAGCGCGGGTACTAATCTCGACCAACGGTCCGGCGAACTTTTGGATGGGCAATAACCCCAACGCTAACGGGGCTTACATGCCGCTGCCGGACGATGTCGCGGGTATGGACGAAGTGGCCCGCTCGAAACTGCTAAGTGATCGCGCAAAGCAGTTTGTTGCGATGCAACCCGCGCACGCCGCGTGGCTAGTCGTTCGCAAAATCATCATCACCCACGACCGCGAAACGATTGGAGTTTCGTGGAACGAGCCGGCGCTCGGCGCGAAGTTGGGAAACACAGGCGTTAAAGTGGCGAAGGCCATTTCGACGCTCTACTGGTGGCTCGCGCTGGCTCTGGCCTTTACCGCGGTCGCCATATTGACCAAACGCGAGAAGATTAGGGGCATGTTCCACCCGACCGTACTCGCTTGGGGATATTTTGCGCTGATCCACGGTGTTACGGTCGGCGCAGACCGCTACCATTTTCCCAGCATCCCATTCATCGCAATGCTGGCGGGGACCATTCTGGAGCGCATCGCTTGGACGCTATTTGATTGGGCGGATGAGACGTCGAGACGCCCGGAGTCAGCGCGTGCCGGTGCGGGACAATAAGCATTCGTCCGAGCTTCCATTCTTGTTCCGATATTCAGGTGCCGCTAGCTTTCTAGCGATGAATGTCCCGATAAATGATTTGCAGCGCGTATTTCGCTCGAATGAGGCGGCGCTTACGGACGCCGTTCAATCGGTGTTGGCGACCGGATGGTGGCTGAACGGTCGTCAGCATGAGCTCTTCTGCAAGGAATTTGCAGGCTATGTCGGCACTTCGAAGTGCATCGGAGTGGCGAACGGAACGGACGCGCTTGAAATTGCCATGCGGACTCTCATCGACGTTCGCGAACTCGACCGAACGGAGGTGGTTACAGTCCCCAACGCCGGCGGCTATTCAACCATAGCTTGCAGAGTGCTTGGGCTCGTGCCTGTGTATGCCGATATCGATGAGCAAACACAGCTAGCGGACCTTGACTCCGTTCTCTCCTGCGTAGGTGACAATACTGCGTTTGTGTTGGCTACTCACCTTTACGGCGGTGCCATCGACGTTGGGCGCTTGCGTCAGATGTTGGATACGAATGGCTATACTGCAATCCCGATCTTGGAGGACTGCGCGCAGGCTCATGGCGCCCGTTCCAATGGGACTGTTGTTGGCGGCCTTGGCGATATCGCAGCCTTCAGTTTCTATCCGACCAAAAATCTCGGCGCTTTGGGCGACGCTGGAGCCATCCTCACTTCCGGTGAGGATCTTGCTCAAGCGGCGATGTCGCTCAGACAATACGGCTGGGAAGAAAAATACCGAGTTGTCTCCAGTGGCGGCCGCAATTCGCGTATGGACGAAATTCAGGCTGCAGCTCTCAGAGTTCTGCTTCCACGACTCAACGACAACAACGCGAAGCGACGGCGCGTGCTGAAAGCTTACATTGAAGCCGCGCCGAAAGGTGTCACAGTAGTCGACGCCGGCGAAGGATCAGTGGCCCATTTAGCAGTGCTGCTTTGCGAGGATCGCGACAGTCTACGGGCCTACCTTGGCTCACGCGGTGTTGGGACCGACGTACACTACCCGATTTTGGATTGCGATCAGGAGGCGTGGCAGAGTTTGCCGTATAAGATTGCGCCCAGCGGCGTGCCAGTAGCGCGACGGTGCGTCGATCAGATTCTCACGATTCCATGTTTTCCAGAAATGACGGATGCCGAACTCGACCAGGTTTGTGACGCTCTTTCAAGTTGGCAGAAATGAACGTTGGAAGCACGACCAAGCGCGATGGAACTGAGGTCGTTCGTCGCAGCCTAGTGATTCCCGTTTATCGGAATGAAGAAAATATTCCAAAGCTTCTGAGAGCGCTTGAGGGTTTGTGCCTCAAACTTTCGGGTATGGAAGTTATCTGCGTCGTCGACGGTTCACCCGATCGTTCGGGTGAAATGCTCATCGACGCGGTTGAACGCTCGACGTTTCCCCTTCGAGTGATTTTCCACAGCCGTAACTTCGGATCGTTCACTGCGATCAGGACGGGCCTGGAATTTGCTAGCGGAGGAACAGTGGCAGTCATGGCTGCCGACCTTCAAGAGCCCCCAGAACTTGTCGTGGACCTTTTCGCGGTTTTGGATCGCGGCGAGGCAGACGTTGTCTTCGGGCGGCGCGTCACGCGACGCGATTCATTGATACGCGATACGCTCTCGAATATATTTTGGTGGACATATCGGAAGGTCGCCATCGGCGATATCCCACCGGGTGGTGTCGATATTTTTGCGGTCAATCGCGCTGCCGTCGACGCCGTCCTCCGCATTGAAGAACCCAACAGTTCCTTGATTGCACAACTCTTTTGGATTGGATTTCGGCGAGCGTTCGTGCCTTACGCTCGTCGCGAACGTGAAGACGGGCAGAGCGCCTGGAGCTTGAGCCGCAGGGTTCGCTATATGGTGGACAGCATCGTCTCCTTCACCGATCTCCCGATCATGTTTGTTTTGTGGTTCGGTCTGGTAGGCTGCATCCTAAGCTTGCTGGCCGGCTCCATCATCGGCTTGCTGCGTATCGCCGGACAGATACAGGTGCCCGGCTATGCGGGGTTGGCTTTGCTAGTGACCTTTTCAACTTCAGCGAGCTTGGCAGTTCAGGGCATTCTCGGCCTATACCTCTGGCGAACTTTCGAAAACACGAAGCGGCGTCCGCTTCGCCTCGTTGCACGTGTGGTTCAACGAGATTCTGCGACGATTCCCTTACAACCTGTCGAGAAGCGGGACGGACAGTGAGCCAAATGGAGGTCTTTGTTCATCCAAACGGAATTTGTGAAAGCAATTCGGTAGGAGCGGGCACGCGCATTTGGGCCTTCGCTCACGTTCTGCCGGGCGCGAAAATCGGTTCCGGTTGCAACATCTGCGACAATGTATTCATCGAGAATGACGTTGTCGTGGGCGACAACGTCACCGTGAAATGTGGCGTTCAGCTGTGGGATGGCTTGCGCGTGGGCAACCAAGTTTTCATCGGTCCGAATGCTACTTTCACGAATGATCGGTTTCCCCGCTCTAAAGATTATCCGGACGAGTTCCTTCAAACCGTCCTAGAAAATGGTGTTTCAATAGGCGCCAATGCCACGATACTCCCAGGGTTACGCATTGGCGCGGGGGCGATGGTAGGAGCCGGAGCGGTTGTCACTCGCGATGTGCCTCCGAATGCCATTGTTGTTGGTAATCCGGCAATTATCGTTAGCTATCAACCAAGCTCAACCGCGCGTCACCCACAATCTTTGCAGACGGCTGGCAACCCTGTTGAAGTAGGTACTCGGACGACTTTAGGTGTCGGAAAATGCTGGGTCGAGCGGCTACCAAATTTCGCTGACATGCGCGGAAGTTTGTCGGTTTTGGAAGAAGGTCATGGCCTGCCATTCGTACCCAGACGTGTTTTCCTGGTTTACGATGTACCAAGCAGGGACGTGCGGGGCGAACATGCTCATCTGAAGTGCGAGCAGTTTTTGGTCGCGGCTCGAGGGGGACTTTCCGTCGTCCTTGACGATGGCAACTCACGGGCAGAGGTGCGACTCAACACGCCGTCATTGGGCCTTTACCTATCGCCAATGGTTTGGGGCATTCAGTACAAGTTTGATGATGACGCCGTCCTAATGGTGGCCGCTTCAGAGGGTTACGACGCGTCAGATTACATTCGTGATTACGCGACGTTCCGACAAATGACCGATAACCCGCAATGATGGTTCAATCGCTTCGCTACCGATTGGCGGCGGATGGGTGGCGTTTTGGGTTGGCAGGCGCCGCAAACACGCTGACAACCTTGGTTATCTATCAGCTTTTGCTGTTTTTCGTACCGGCTTGGCTCGCCTATGCAATTAGCTGGTTGGTCGGATTCTCCTTCGTGGTTATCTTCTACCCTTCGCGGGTCTTTGCCGGCGCTCGACGAGATGCAGGCGCCCGGTTGTGGTTCGGTGTTGCGTACGTCGTCGTCTTCTTTCTCGGTCTTGGGTTGCTCAGATTCGCCATCTTCTCCGGCTTGCCCCCAAGCGTCGCGATATTTGGCGTCATGGCGGTAACGACCGCCGTGAATTTTGGGCTTGGCCGATGGTTGCTCACGAGACCGGCCGCCAAAAGATCGAGAGTATCTGGCTCGAGCATATGACAGGATCAGAGGGCATCCACCGCAAATTATCGACAGCACTTAACCACTTTGCTCAATTTGTGAGTGACTTCAGTGCAATCATTTACGTCGGCCTTATAAGCTGCTTGCTGCTGGCCTGCCTCGCAGCCGCGTACTTCTTGACCGTCGAGGCGGATGAAGCTTGGATGCTTCTTAGCACCTTCAACGCTTTTGGTGCTCCGGTGCCGCTTAGTGATGCCTTGGTCAGTCCAACGCTGACGAGCGGCGGGGTCCATTTGCTACTTCACGGGTTCCTTGCTTGGTTCACTAGTATAGTAATCATTCATCGGATTATTTCGTTTGTCTTCACCCTCATTTTGACGGTGACTGTCTACTTACTGATCAAACGACCAGGACGCACAACTTCCATTGCATTGGGTGGCACGGCGTTGTTTGCAACCGTGCCCGGTTTCATTTTTCAAGCGGGGCTTGCAACTGCCGAGATCATCGCAACGACACTGCTGATTGTTGCGTGCATTCATTGGATCAACAGAGGTCAGAGGTATTCTCGCAGCGCGGTTTTGACCGGCATTCTGTTTGGTCTGAGCTGCGCGACGCGGATCAATTGCGTAGTCGCGATGCCGGTTTTCGTAGTCTTCGCGACATTCGCCGGAGGGGACAGGTGGGCGCGGATCTACCGTCCGCTAATTTGTGTCGCGACGGCGGTGATCGTACTAATCATTTCAATGGCTGCCTACGTCATTTCGACGGCAAATGCTGATGGAACGAAAACCGCGCAGTTCTTCCTTGAATCTTCGGGCGTCTCGGGCGGCAAGTCACTGTCGCAACTCATGTGGGCGTTTTCTATTGCGAATGGGATAATGCCTGCCTGGCTAATTGGCATCGTCGCGGTCGGCTGCGCAATATCCTTGTCCAGGCGCTCAAGTGATCCGTCGCGATCGCAGGAAACTCGATTAACTGCCCTACTTGTCCTAATTGGGCTTGCTGGCTTGGCTGCTTGGATCGCGAAGGCGCCAATTCCCCACATTCGTTACCTATGGCCAGCACTGCCTTGCCTTTGGCTCGCAGGCGTTCTTCAAGTAGCGTATTTGATGAGCAGGCGACCTACGCCGCTAAGAGATCTGCCTTTCCATCTGATGATCTTCGTAGCCTGTGTTTCGCGGTTAGCGGATGACCTTTTAATCCTCGCTAATGGCGAGAGCTTAACAATGGTATATCAAGCCAACGGGATCGCCTCATCCGATTTTCCCGGACCCGCTTTCCGAGCTTCTTCGGACCAAATTGCGACCGCGAAATTCGTTAAGATGCAACGTTCGGATACTCAATTTTACACGCCAATTCCGTCCATCGCGTTCCCCATCACACTCCTCAGCGGGCGTGGGATCGCAAGTATCGAGAAAATGCGGTCGAGTGGAGATCGTTACTTGGTCTGGAGTCCGGCTGATTCTCACGTGTGGCATCCCGACGCGGCGTTCGTGCAATGGATCCGGACTAATACCTCTCCCGTGCTAACAAGTGGCGATTTTGCGATCTTTCGCGTGAAAAACGGTAACTCCGAACCGCCTCCGGCCCTGATGCTCCGTGGAGGCGGGAATTCAGTGATGCCACTGAGGCAGCCCCAAAAACGAGACGGCCACTAGCGTCTCGCGTTCACAGATTAGGGAACAGATGAAGGATCTGCCAAGTACCCAGCCAGCCGATTAGCGCTCCAGCACCGACCAATCCGATAAACGAGAGTTCCTCATTCAAGTGAAGAATTCCCAAACGCTTGAGGAGCAGCCAAGAATAGATTGTTGTTGGCACCTCAACCGTACCGACCGCGGCAACGACTCCGATAGGTCCAAAAAAGACAAAACCCAGCGGCATCGCCGCGACGACCCAAACCAAGCGGACAATCGTGACATGGACATTCTTACTAACTTGGCCCGCAGCAACCAAAACCTGAGCAGCTGCGAAATTCGGTAGGCGTAAGGCCGTGCTAATCATGAGCAAAGACAGTAGTGACGCAGCGGCGCTGTAGCGTGGTTGGTACAAGAGTGCGATCACCAAGTCAGCGCTGCCAAGTAAGCCGCCGCAAGCGAACGCATAAAGGGCTGCCGGCAAACGGCGCACTTGGTAGTATACCGTCGAAAGATCCTCGCGAGCCTCTCGCCAAGTTCTGGAACAGATCGGATAAACGATCCGACTGACGTATGATTCTGCGAAAGACATAGGGGCGCTAGCGATAGTCAGCGCGATTGAGTATAACCCAAAGTCGCTAAGTGTCAGCAAACGCCCCAAAACGACCTTGTCGCTCTGACTTACGATAAGCGTCAGAGTGCTAGACATCATCACAAAACGAGAAAATTTCGTGAATTCTGAAGAGATCGCAGGGTCTCTAGCTAGCCGATGGGTAGGGTCAGGGAATAGCCAATAGCTGAGTAAGGTTCTCAAGCCGATTTGCAGGATCATTGCTGCAATAATCGACCAAGCATTCCGCCACCAAAATGCTAACAAGATGCAAGTGGCCGTTTGAAAAACTTGAAGGCTGAATTCCAGTATCGATAATTGGCGCGATTTATCATGCCTGAGTGCGGTAAGGAGCGATAGAGAACTCAAGCCGTTCAATGCGAAGATTGAGGAAGCGGTCGCAAGCGATAAAGCGATAGCAGGCTTATTTAACGCCCAGGCTATCACTGGCGAAGATAGCGCCAGTGCGGCGAAAACCGCGATCCCACGCTTAACGTGTATGGTCCAGATCACATCCCTAAAGTGTCGGTCTTCGGTACGTTCATGTCGGACCAAAAAATCCATGAAACCGAGATCTGTGAGCATTGCGACAGCGACGAAGATGGCAGTTATAATCCCCACGATGCCGAAGTCTGACGGGCTGAGCAGACGAGTTAGGATGATTGAACTAAAGGTCCGCACCACAAGGTTGCCGACTGTCGTAAGGCCGATCACGCCAGTGCGTGAACCCATAAGTGTCAGCGATTTACGAAGGCTGAGCCGAGCCACTTAAAACCCATTCAAATTTACCGACGCTGTCAAGACCGCCATCAGGACGCGTGCACCCTGCATTGCCCGTCGTAAAAGCTGAGCAGGGAGGAACCCTGATACTCGTCAGGAAAGAAGTCGCTGGATGTATTCATTTGATGCGACCATCGTACTAATATTTTCATCGGTTCAATGGGTAAGTTAAAATTGAACGATAATTCAGTCACCGAAGATACTTTGTACATTAGTCAACACAATCTTCGTAGTCGCTGCAATCTTGGTAGTCGCCGCAGTCCTAGGAAATGAGACGTCTGCGCTCACGCTTACTGGCCCAGCCAGCCACACTAAGACCCAACAACATCATGCTCCAGGTCTTTGGCTCTGGCACTGCGATTGCTGTAATGGACAAGGCGTAAGGCGCGTGAAGGGGATTACCGTCACTGAGGCTGAAGGTGCCGAGGTTGAATGTAGGGGTCGACAGTGCGCCGGTGAACAGCTGAGGCCCCGATAAATTGATCGCAGAGTTTACAAATATCCCTCCGTCAAATTGACCCGACGTGTAGAACTGCAGCTGTGAAAACACTGTGGGTGAGCCGTTATAGGTGCCGTTGACATTCAGCACCGTGAAGTATCCGCCCGCACCGAGCGCAGTCGTGGAATTCGGGATGGGCGAACCCTCAAGGGAAAAGGTTGCTGCGTTAGGGCCACTGATTGTGAACAGGTATACGGCCGCATTCGCCGCAGATGTAGTGCAGGCAGACCCCGCGATAGCGAGAGCTACTACAGCACGCCTCAAAACTAACGCCCCCACGATGGTCACCCCCCATTAAACGAATCGATCTACCTTAGGGTAAACGAACCAGTGCATGCTGGCGAGTAATGTGTCCGTCGAACCCTATGGCTGAACGGCCACCAAGTCGGGGCCATTGAATCTCAATTCCGCTGACCCCCAGTATTGGTTAACTATTGGCCAGTTGCCGGAGCTGTCCGAGTGGAATTGTACTATCCACACCTTCTGGGGATTCGGAGAATCGGTCACGACTGCATCCACAATCCGAAAGATCGTGCAACACTTGGCTCCTCGAAGCGTGGCGTATCCACCCACTGCAAGATCACTGCTGGCTGCCGTGACGGTCTGCGACAGCTGAACAGTCACTGGGCTGTGTACGATCGGCGTCGCCGTTGCAGGCAAAGCAGCGGTAATTAGAGCGGACGCAAACACATGATTTCTCATGCCTTCTACCTATCCGCATGATCCTAAATTTATCGCTAATTGCAGAGTGCCTCGAAGCGGAAATTCAAGCAAACTGCGCAACAATAAAGTGGCGCTTCAGGGGGATGCTAGCGGTGCAGGTGAGGGGACCTTCGAGCAAATTCGACGGCGAGCCCGCTTAAATCAAGATCGTACTGGGCTTCGAAAGCGCGCTCCCCGTATTTATGCTGTTCGGCATGATGGAGCCGACAGAGGCTGACGCACCAGCGATCGGACGGTTTGAGCCCGACACCCCCATCAAGGGATCCGCGAACGTGCGCGCATTCGATAGGCCCGCTGGAACAACCGGGGACAGAGCATCTATGCTTTCTAACCCACGCTCGATGAGCAGCGCATGTCCGACCATTTTTCTCCTTAGGTTTCTTGGCCGGAAGCCGCGACGGAAACCGTATCTCAGGCATCCTCGGTCTCCTGTGCTGCAACGACTGACCTGGCTTTGGTTTTCGCATTTGAACTGCGTCCAGACGAGTTCAGGTCCTCATTCCGGATCTCACCAAGGCGACGAGTGAAAGCCTCTCCCAGCGCACGATAAATCGCCGGCTGCTCCCGACAAAGACCATTGAGCAATGTGCGATTTCTATCTTGAACGACGCTAACCGCCTCTTGGCTCGTGCAGACCCCAACGATATCTTCGATGTCTAAAGCCCACTGTGCCCAACCCTGCACAGGTTCGGAAATATGTGTGCGTGAGCCTGCTTTGTAGCTCGATTTATCCGGCTCTTCGGCACCGCCGCATCGTATGCAGAAAGTCTGCACCATCGCGCTCTTATAAGCGGCTGACATGGCCTTCGCGGTCGCCTTATCACTCGGGTCAAGGGCTTCGCCGTAGCTCTCGATAACCTGGGTGCTACCATCCTTCACACTGGTCAGGCTGAAGGCGACGCGAAGCGAGACATGGAAAAGCGACCTGTCCATTTCGTCCCGTCTTTCGATGGCCTCACGCTCTAGAACACGAGGGAGGATGCAAAGGCGATGCCTTGCGAGCAACGGAGCCAATCGCTCGAGCACGTCGTCGATTGACCGATACTTATAGTCATCGACGGTGTTCGTGTGAGTCTTGGCGACGCCGCCTTGCGCGAGCTCGGCAGAAACCGCGTTGATTGCAGCGTAAACGGCCGGAGCAGCCATTATGCGAGCTCCCGGATAGTGATCGCACCGGACTTACTGCGTTTCGCTTCGATGCCATGCCCGAAGGCGCGCGCGACATCGTTCTCAACCAGGGATTTGATCGAGCTGCAGGCTGAAGAGTGCAGCTTCGCCGCCTCTCGATGCTTCAGCCAATCGAAGGCTGCTGATGCCCAGGCGTTGTTGCCCTCCAGGCAAATTTCGCGGACGCCAATCGGCCGTGGGGCTGGCGGGGGCGCGGCGGGCACCGGCTCCTTGCCGCTTACGACGCAATCCCAGAAGCGATGCTCGGCATCGAGTAGTTCGAGCTGGTAAAGCCAATCAGACGCAATCTCGAAAATCTCGAACCGTTGATTTCCAAAGATCACCGATAAGATTGCTCGCTCAACGCCCACGACGGCCATGTTGTGCTGCAGCTGGGGCATATAGCGCTCCAGTACCTCGTCGTTCTTCGTCCACGCGCTGGTATGCTTGGCTTCCCAGACGGCGCCGTCGGGCTTCACCAAGCCATCCACGATGCAGCGCCGCCAGTCATAGCGCTCGCAGGTGAAGCTCTCGCCAACGGCGCCGATCTCTTCATTCGTCAGCTGTTCGTACCAGGCTCGATTGAAGGGTTCGGTCCAGCAGCCCAGCATCACATGGAGTTTGTCGGAAAGGTCGGGTGCAGAAGCTTCGTCCCGCTTCTGCAGCCAGAGGTCTCGAATTCTATCGGGATCGCCTGAAAGGATCACATTGGCATCACTCCCCCCGATGCCTTGATTGCGCGCCTGTTGCTGTTGGTCAGTCAGAAGAAGACGATGCAGCTCCGGCCACCGTAGCTTCTGTGCGGTGCGACTTTGTGTTTGCCGCCCGCGTTGCTTCCGCGGCTTGGTCGGTCGCTGGTCGACGATATGATTGTTTTGCACCGCGCACTGGCTTTCATCAGCCTTCGCGCGAGTTGTTTCTAAGTTATCCACAGACTTACATCCTCCAACAGAGTACAAGACAAGCGAGTCTCGTACTTGTGTTGCTCTGGTAGAGAACAGTCTCAAGCTGAAAGAGTAGTTGACTTACTACTTACTTCTATAGGTACAACAACATCATTTAACGGGTCTCGTGATTTCGTTCGGAAAATTTTCAGATTCCCGCGTACCATTCGTAGTCTACATTATCTTCCCAATACCCACCGTTACCGCCGTAGACGCGATCAAGGCTCTCAACTGCCTCAATTCGTTCGACGTACTTGGCGTGTTTATAGCCGAGCTGGCGCTCAACCCGCAGACGAAGTGGTGCCCCATTGGGGACCGGAAGTAGCTGCCCGTTCATCCCCCAAGCGAGGATCGTTTGCGGGTGGAAAGCGTCCACCAGATCGATGCTCTCGTAGTAAGGCTTCTCGCCAAACCGATCAGCGCAGTGGAAGATGATGTACTTGGCCCGAGTACTGAGGCCGGCATGATCAAGGAGGCGCGAGAGCTGCACACCATGCCACTTACCAATCGCGCTCCAGCCCTCGACGCAGTCGTGACGCGTTATCTGGGTACGGACCGGTAGCCTGCGCAGCGTGCCAATCGTTATAGAAAGCGGTCGAGCTACCAGGCCATCGACAGTGAGCCGCCAGTGGGCGAAGTTCTCGGCGACGTGCCTCGCGTAAACCTCGCCGCCCGGCATCCGCGTCCCGTTCGACCGGAAGATCGGCGACATATCACTCTCGTTATACTCACGCGCCAGCGCTTCCCGCGGTGAGATCAAGCGCTGGCTCGCCATCGTGAGCTTCTCGGCGGAGCGCAAAACGCCGCGGAAAGCGGGACTGTTGTTAAGCCGGTCGCACCCCCCCAGCATCAGGCCCGCTGCCCCTGTTGCGATGAAGCGCCGTCGCTCAATCATACGGCATCCTTTCCGCGGCGAACGTGGAAGCGTCCCGTGATCATCGAACCAATCTCGTTCACGGGACCCGCGAGGACAACCATCACTAGGTGCACTATGATAAAAGCCAGCAACGCGGCCGCGCAGATGAAGTGGATGGATCTCGCAGACTGCCGTCCCTGGAAAAGATCGAGTAACCACGGCCACGCCGCATCCATGGCCGGAGACATGGCGAGTCCCGTCAGCACCATCAGCGGAATCAGGACGAAGATGACGGCAACATAGCTAAGCTTCTGCAGGATATTGTACCGAAGCGCCGCTTCTCCCGTCGGGAAGTGCAGGCGCGCATGGTCGCGAATGTCCTGCCATATGTGGCGTGGCTTAACCTCGTCAGCCCTTGGCTTGAGATCCTGCTGCGCGTGACGATTGAGAAAGCTGGCTATCAGAAACAGGATGAGGCCGATCGAAAGTAACCAGGCAAAGGCGAGGTGCCACCTCCGTGCAGCTGCGAGATTGTACGTCGAAGGAATAGTCGCCCAGCCGGGAAATGGGCGACCCGGGAATGAAAGCCACGGGTGATCAAAATTCGCGCCAAACTGCCCCCAGTATAAATGTGGATGGGCGTTGAAGATCATCATGCCGGACATCAAAAGTACGGTGACCGTCATGGCATTCACCCAATGCCAGACGCGTGTTGGCAGGCGATGGCGATGTACTAGACGCTCGGGAGGCTTAGTCACCGCAGCGGTGACGACTGGCGCCGGATCAGGCGGGAGATCTTCCATACCGCTCACGGAGCTATAACTGGGATGCCGCAGCTCGTCATGTCCGCTGTTCGCTTTCAGCCGGTTGCAGTGCGGTACTCGACGGCAATACTCACCATCGATGACGGCCCGCGAAGGTTTTCGCTCATCCCGAGAAGCCGATCCGATACTCCGATGGCAAGGCTGCCGCGTTGCCCTTAAGGTTCGCCTATCTCGCGCAAATCATGGAGAACAAGAATGCATTTTGGTTTCACCGAAGGCGAAAGAGGGACGCGGGTTGTGGCGCTTCAATCCCCGCTTTCACCAGATTGCGCCACAGATGAGGAGGTCGATGCTGTCATCGATGAATTGCAGGCGGACCTTGATCGTCTCCGGGACGTCATGAAGCAAAAGCTGAAAGAGCGACCCACACAGTCGTTGTTCGGCAAATTTCATTCCTGACCGGCTACTTCCCTAATACGGGCCAGCTCATTCCCTGTTAGGTCCCTGCAAATTCCCTGTTGCGCACGAGCAGGGAAATTCAGTAAAAATCGGCGGATTTCTAACATTTTCAGCCGCAAAAACCGGCCGAATAGAGCGATTGTGAGCCGCTTTCCCTGTAGATTCCCTGCAAAATAGGGAAAACAGGGATGCGCACGTCGCGGCGCGCCACGCGTTAAGTCCAAGGATCAAAGAGCCCGCTCCTCGCCGGAGCAGGCAATCAAAGATTAGGAGCGTGAGCCTAGTCGCTGCCTATCAGCGGAAGTTGTCGGCGTAGGCCTGGAGTTTCAGCCGCACCGGCTGCGCGGGAACGAGGTGATAATTCAGCCCGTGCTTCTCGCAATAAGCGACGGCAGCTTCCTTCGTTGGAAAATTCATCCGGACCTGTGGGTTGGTGTCGCCGGAGCCGTTCCATCCCGTGAGCGGATCTGGCCGCAACGGCTCGCGCCGCTCGAACTCCAGGAGCCAGCGGCCGTTGTGGGCCTTGCCCGACTGGGTCGTCTTGCGTTCGAGTTCGGAAATGCGCGCGATCATGCACGGACGAGTGGCTGAGTGTGGTCGCGGAATCAAGGTCTAGCCGACGCGCGCTTCGTCTTGAGCGTTGGGGCGGCGGCGGCGGGATCGTCGGGCCATGGGTGCTTGGGGTAGCGGCCGCGCATGTCTTTCGCCACGTCTCGCCAGCTCCCGGCCCAAAAGCCAGGCAGGTCGCGTGTGGTCTGGATCGGCCGGCCCGCGGGCGAGGTGATTGAAAGAAGCAGCGGTACGCGGCCGCCCCCAATCATAGGATGGGCCGACAGGCCGAATAACGCTTGCGGGCGAACTTCCACGGTGGGTCCTCCAGCGGCTGTATAATCGATCGCGTGACGGCTTCCCGCCGGGCTGACGAAATCGGCCGGCGCGAGCGTCTCGAGGCGACGGGCGGCCTCGTAACCCAGCAGGGACATGAGTGCGGATTGGAGTGCAGCCGGCGCTATATCCCCGAGCCGTCGCTTTCCCGTGAGCAGCGGCGCCAGCCATTCGTCGGCGCAATCGAGCAAGCTTTGGTCGTCGAGAGTCGGAACCGTTTCTTCAATCTGAGCGGCAAAAGCGGCGCGGGCGCGGAATTGCCGCGTCTGTTCGTTCCAAGGCAGCATCTCCAAGCCATGTTCGCGCACGCCGCCGAGAAGCGCCTGCTCGATGGCGTTGGTATCGGGATTCGGATCGGGACCGCTTGCGAGTCGGATCGCGCCGAGGCGCCGGGAGCGTGTCGGCGTCACCGTGCCGGTGGCCGCGTCGAAGTCGCCGTCATGCCGGGTCTCGATGCGGTCACCGAACAACTCCAGCACGGAGTCCTCAGCCATCCCAACCGCCGAAAGAATGCGTGCTCCGGACGCGTGGCCCGCGACCTCGCCAACGGCCAGCCACTGGCTTGCAGCAAGTGAAGAAGCAGGGTCGAGGCGGAAGCCTCGCCCCCCGACGGACTGCCAGTTCTCGCCCGATGCATCGCGCCGGCGGGACAGCCGGTCGGGAAAGGCAAGTGCGAGTGCGGTGCCAAGCTGGGGCTCGCTAACGCTAGCGTCGGACATCTCCAGCCGCTTTCGCCAGCCTGATGCGAGCTTGCGGGCCGCCTCGGCACGCGGAGACCGATCCGAACGCCAGCGACGCCAGCGGAGCTCGAGATCCGGGTCGTTACCGCCAAGCCCGCGTTCGCTAAGCAACGCCGCGACATCCGCTGCCGCCGCGCCGAAGCCGCGATCCCGCGCTTCCAGCAGCATGTGCGCAAGGCGCGGCTCAAGCGGTAGTCGGGCAAGAGCGCGGCCGTGGGGCGTGACGCGCCCGTCGTCGCCAATCGCGCCGAGCGAAACGAGCCGGCGTTTAGCCTCGCTGAGCGCCGCATCCGTCGGCGGATCAAGGAACGGCAATTGGCGAGGATCGGCTGCACCCCACAGCAGGCACGTCAGGAGCAGGCTTGAGAGATCCGCCTCAAGGATCTCCGGCGGATCGTGGGCGGGAAGGGAGGCATTGGCGGCTTCCTCCCACAGGCGGATCGCGACGCCGGGCGCCTGGCGCGCCGCGCGGCCTGCACGCTGCGTCACTGCTGCGCGGCTGGCTCGCTCGGTGGTGAGCCGCGTCAGCCCGGCGCCGCGATCGTAGCGCGGGCGACGCGCGAGGCCGCTATCGACGACGATGCGAACCCCTTCCAGCGTAACGCTGGTTTCCGCGATGCTTGTGGCCAACACGACCTTCCGGCGGCCCGCCGGTGACGCCGCCAGTGCCTTGCGCTGCAGGGCAGGTTCGACCCCGCCGTGAAGCTTATGCAGGTCGACATCGGAAGACAGGTTTTCCAACGCCGCCGCGGTGCGTTCGACCTCCGCGACCCCGGGCAGGAACGCCAGCAACGATCCTTCGCGGTCGCGAAGGGCTGATCTTATGGTCGCCGCCATCTGCGGTTCGAGCCGCGCCGCAGCATCGCGGCCGAAATGCTCTATTTCCAGCGGAAAGCTTTTGCCTTCACTGACGATCGTCGGAGGATTGTCGAGGAGTCTTTCGAAGCGGTCGACGTCCAAGGTTGCGGACATTGCGACCAGCCTCAGATCCGGGCGCAACGCAGAAGAGGCGTCCAGTGCCAGCGCGAGCGCAAGATCATTGTCGAGGCTTCGCTCGTGGACTTCGTCGAACAGGACGGCCGACACGCCGGTCAGTTCAGGATCGGCCTGGATGCGCGCGAGGAAAACGCCGTGGGTCATGGCCACTATGCGCGTGCCCTTGCCCACCTTTGAATCGAGCCGCGTCGCGTAACCGATGGTTTGACCCGGCGCCTCATCGAGCTGGGCGGCCATGAATTCGGCGGCCGACCGCGCGGCAAGGCGTCTCGGCACCAGCAGGAGAACTTCTCCGGTGCACCAGCCCTCTGCCAGCAGCGCCGGAGCGACTTTTGTCGTCTTGCCGGCACCGGGCGGCGCGATCAGCAGCGCACGCGCATTGCCCTGCAAGGCTGCGAGCAGGTCCGGCAGGACGTCGTCGATCGGCAGCATCATCCGCGAATGTTCCGAATGTTCACAGTGACGGGCCGGCTTTCGGGCCTTGCTGGCATCATGTTCACGCGGCGGCCGAATTCATCAAGGCGCCGCTGTTGCACAAGGACCGGCCTGTAGGACAGCGCCTCAGAAAGCGCGGGCCACGGCGAATTCGGCGGCCTCGGTCAGCGCGGCTTTGGCCTTGCCGGCGGGGAACATGGCGAGCGCGTCAATTGCCCGGCGCCCGTAGAGCCTCGCGCGTTCCAGGGTGTCGGCGAGCGCGTCGGTCTGGCGAAGCATCCGAATGGCCAACGCGAGATCCTCGTCGGCCACGCGCTTGCCACCGATGGCGTCGCGCCAGAAGTCGCGATCATCGTCGCTGCCACGCGCATAGGCGAGGATGACCGGCAGGGTCATCTTGCCGTCGCGGAAGTCGTCGCCGACGCCCTTGCCCATGGTCGCGGCGTCGGAGTCATAGTCGATCACGTCGTCGCTTAGCTGGAAGGCGATGCCGAGATTGCGGCCATAAGCTTCCAGCGCCTGCTCCGCATCTTCGCCCGCTTCCGCGACCACCGGCGAGATGCGGCAGGCGGCGGCGAACAGCGCGGCGGTCTTGGCGCTGATGATCTGCAGGTAATGGTCTTCGTCGGTTTCGATCCGGCGCTGGGCCGTGAGCTGATCGACTTCGCCTTCGGCGATCACCGCGGAAGCGTGGCTGAGGATCCGGAGCACCTTGAGGCTGCCATCTTCCACCATCAGCTCGAAAGCGCGGCTGAACAGGAAATCGCCAACCAGAACGCTGGCCGGGTTGCCCCAGATGAGGTTGGCCGTGCGCTTGCCCCGGCGCATTCCCGAGCCGTCAACGACGTCGTCGTGAAGCAGGGTGGCGGTGTGAATGAACTCGACGGCGGCCGCGAGCTTGTGATGACGCGTGCCGGGGTAGCCGAGCAGTGCTGCACTCGCGAGGGTCAGCATGGGCCGCATGCGCTTGCCGCCGCCGGCGATGAGATGTCCGGCAAGCTCCGGGATCAGCGCGACCTTGCTCTGCATGCGGTCGAGGATGACCGCGTTGACGCCGTTCATGTCGCTGGCGACCAGCGCCATCAGCGCTTCGAGCGACGGGGGCTTGCGGACTGGTAGGTCGTGAATGGTGGCGGACACGGCGCCGCCCTAGCCGGACAGCGCCGTTTTATCAAAGCCGCTTACCAGACGTGCACGCGCTCCTCGGGCGGTAGGTAGAGCTTGTCCCCAGGCTGCACGTTGAACGCCTTGTACCAAGGGTCGAAATTGCGGACGATTCCGTCCACCCGATATTGGTCGGGGCTGTGCGGATTGCTGAGCAATTGCTGACGCAATGCGCCCTCGCGGCGCTTGCCCTGCCATGCTTGCGCGTAGGCGATAAAGAAGCGCTGGTCGCCGGTGTAGCCGTCGATGACCGGCGGCTCGCCATGACGCGCGACGTAGCGGCGGTAGGCGGCATACGCCGTCTCCAGCCCGCCAAGATCGGCAAGGTTTTCGCCAAGCGTCAGCCGGCCCTTGATGTGCACGCCGGGGATCGGTTCATACTGATCGAACTGGGCGGCGAGGCGGTCGGCCTTCACCTTGTACTTGGCGGCGGTCGCCGGGGTCCACCAGTCGCGCAGGCGACCCTTGGCGTCATATTGGCGGCCCTGGTCGTCAAAGCCGTGGCCCATCTCATGGCCGATCGTGGTGGCGCCAGTCTCCGCATAATTGACCGCCGGATCGGCGTTCGCGTCGAAGAAGGGCGGCTGGAGGATCGCGGCGGGAACCGTGATCTGGTTCAGGGTCGGATCGTAATAAGCGTTCACCGTCTGCGGCGTCATTTCCCACAGGCCCCGGTCAACGGGGTTGGGGAAACGCTTCAGCTGGAGTTGCCACAGGAAGTTTTCGGTCGCGATTTCGTTCGCGAGCGGATCGGTGCGGCTGATCTGCAGCGACGAATAATCGATCCACTTCTTCGGGTGGCCGATCCGCGGATCAAAGGTGCCGAGCTTTTCAAGCGCCTTGGCGCGGGTGGTCGCGTCCATCCAGGACGCGCCACTGATCTTCTCACGATAGGCTTCGCGCATGTCGGCGACGAGCTCGTCGGCCATGCGGGAGGTGTTCGCCGGCCAATATTGCGCGACGTAGAGCTGACCGACCGCTTCACCGAGGCTTTCGTCGAGTAGCTCCATGCCACGCTTCCAGCGGGCACGCTGCTCGGGAACGTCATTCAATGTGCGGCCGTAGAAACCGAAACGGGCGTCGTCGAACGCCTTTGGCAGCTTGTCGGCATGATCGCTGAGGAACCGGAAGGTGAGATATTCCTTCCAGGTGCCAAGCGGCACGTCGGCGATGCGCTTACCCGCGGCGGCGACCGCGGTTGTTTCCGCCACGTCGACCTTTTTAGCCGCGCCGAGGCCCATCGACTGCAGCGTTTCGGCCCAGTTGAACTGCGGCGCGAGCTTCATCAGCTGCGCGCGGGTCATCGGATTGTGCGTCGCGACCGGGTCACGGCGGCGCTCCGGCGTCCATTGATCCTTCGCCAGCCGCGTCTCGAGCGCGATGATGCGGTCGGCGCGGCCGGCCGCGTCAGGCAGGCCGGCGAGGGTGCTGAGGTCGATGATGTACTGACGATAGGCCTTGCGGATCTTGTCGTACTTCTCGCCCGTCAGCAGGTAATAATCCCGGGTCGGGAGCCCGAGGCGTGCCTGGCCGGACACCGCCGAGTACCGGGTGGGATCATCCTGATCGGTGGAGATGCCGAGATAGATGGGCGCGGCATAGGAAGGCTGCGCCATGAGCTTCACCAACTCGGCACGGTTCGAAACAGCGTCGATCTTGGCCAGGTAAGGCTTGGCCGGCGCGAGGCCGCGGGCCTCGATACCCTTCTCGTCCATCCACGCGGCGTAGGCATCGCCGATCTTCTGCGCGATCGGCGAGCCGGGCTTGGCCGTCTCGGCCTCGACCATCTTCTTGACCTGCTGCTCGATCTCGTCCGGCAATTCGTAATTATAGCCAGCGCCCGTCTTGTCGGCCGGAATCTCATAGTTCTTCAGCCAGGTGCCTTCGGCATATTCGAAGAAGCCGTCGCCCGGCTTCACGTTCTTGTTCATATCCTTGGTTTCGACACCCCAGGTGCCGTAGCGCGGTCCGGCGGCAAGCAGGATCGTCGGAACTGTGGCGGCAAGCGCGCCAGTCAGCAACAAGTGGCGGAAACGCATAGGAAACTTCCCTCCCCGAATCATTGGCGCGAACCGTAGTAACGGCGTGGCAGCGCGCAATTGGTATTTCGACGAAGAGGCGAGGCGGCTAACCGGCGGGCAAGCTCAGACGCGCGAGGAGGCCGCCCAAGTCCTCGCTCTCTTCGAGGTTGATGGTGCCGCCATAGATTTCCGCAACGTCGCGAACGATCGCGAGACCAAGGCCAGTGCCGGGCTTGCCTGTGGTATCGAGCCGGGCACCACGGGCGAACAATTCGCCGCGCCGGTCTTCCGGGATGCCCGGCCCGTCATCCTCGACGAGAATGTCGACCATCTTGCCGTTGGGCTCGACCGTCACGAAGACTCGGCCGCCGCCATATTTTGCGGCATTCTCAACCAGGTTGCCGAGCATTTCGTCGAGGTCCTGCCGTTCGACACGAACCTGCGCCTGATGATTGCCCGCGATGTCGACCGTGACGCCTTCGTGCATGCGATCGACAGCCCGCTGCACCGCTTCGAGACTGTCCCAGACGCGCGCGCGCGACTGGGCCGCGGCGCGGCGACCAATGGCGCGGGCCCGGGCAAGGTGGTGGTCGACCTGGCGCCGCATGACAGAGGCTTCGCGAACGACGGTCTGCACCAGGTCGGGGTCGCTGGCGGTGGCTGCATTGGTGATCACCGTAAGCGGCGTCTTGAGCGCGTGGGCGAGATTGCCGGCATGACGGCGCGCTTCCTCGGCCTGCTCTTCGCTGTGCGCGAGTAGCTGGTTGATCTCCTCGGTCAGCGGGCGAATTTCGGTCGGAAACTCATCGCTGATGCGGGTTTTGTCGCCGGAACGGATCGCGGCGACCTCATTGCGGACGCGGCGAAGCGGCCAGAGGCCGTAAAAGGTCTGCAGCGCCGCAAGGACAAGCAGGCCGACACCCAGCGCGGAGAAGCTCCAGATGAGCGTCGAGCGCAACCGCCGTATCTGGTCGTCGATTGCCTCGCGCGACTGGGCCACCTGGAACCGCCAGCGCGTGGTCGATCCGGGAAGGATGGCGTCTCGCTCGGCGATGCGGATCGGCTCAGCGTGACCGCGGGTCGAGAATTCGTCGCTGTCGTAAAGGTGCGGCTTCACGTCCGCGTGGCTATCCGACACGCGCAGGCGGCGGTCCCACAAAGAGCGGGAAGGATAGGTTTCGGCGCCGGCGCCGCTGATCTGGAAATAAAGGCCCGAATAGGGCTCGACGAAGCGCTGGTCCGCCGGTTGCCGGTTGAAGCGGACCTCGCCAATTGGTCCAATTTCCGACGAGGCGATCATCGAATTAAGGACGAACACAAGCTGATTGTCGAAGCTGTCGACGATCGAACGCGACAGAACGCGATCCAGGGCGAAGCCGCCGATCAGGAGAAGCGCGCCGATCCACACGCCGGCGATCCCGATCATGCGGCGGTTGAGCGAGCCCGTAACCCGCCGTCTGGCGGCTGGCCTCTTTTCGGCCGCCGCCGTCACCGGGGCGGCTTGTTCATTCAACTCGGATTTTCTTCCAGACTGTAGCCGAGGCCGCGGATGGTCGTGATGACGTCAGCGCCGAGCTTCTTGCGAATGCGCGTGACGAACACTTCGATGGTGTTCGAATCCCGGTCGAAGTCCTGGTCGTAAATATGTTCGATCAGCTCCGTCCGGCTCACCACCTTGCCCTTATGGTGCATCAGATAGGACAGGAGCTTGTACTCCTGCGCGGTCATCTTCACCGGTTCGCCGGCCTTCGTGACCTTGCCGGAGCGCGTGTCGAGGCGGATGTCGCCGGCGATGAGTTCGCTCGACGCATTGCCCGACGAGCGGCGGATCAGCGCGCGGAGGCGGGCGATCAATTCCTCGGTCTGGAATGGCTTGGCCAGATAATCGTCGGCGCCGGCATCGAGGCCGGCTACCTTGTCCGACCAGCTGTCGCGCGCGGTCAGCACGAGCACCGGCATCTTGCGCGCTTCCTTGCGCCAGCGGTCGAGCACGGTGAGCCCGTCGACCTCGGGCAGGCCGAGATCGAGGATCACCGCGTCATAATTCTCGGTCGAGCCGAGATAATGGCCGTCCTCGCCATCGGTGGCGAGATCGACCGCATAGCCCGCGCCTTCCAGCGTCGAGCGCAATTGCCGGCCCAGATTGGGTTCGTCTTCGACGATCAGAATGCGCATGGAAGGTCCCCGGAGCTGTTCATATTCGCGCCGTCAACCGTTGTTGCGACGAGAAGTTGCTTATCCGGAACAACTGGGAACTGCGGCCGAGAAGTCAACCGCGCAGGCTCTAGCGGTCGCGCGAACGGCGGACGACGCGGCCCTGGCCGTCAACATCGACCCAGATCACGCGGCCGTTCTGCATGAACTTGAAGCGATAGGTGTCGCCGTTCATCTCGGGACCGAGATAATCGGCACCGCTGCCCATCATCGGCATGACCCGGCGTTCAAGCTGCGGCAGCGGCATTGACCGGCCCTGCTCACGCGAGCGGAAAGCCCGGTCCGCATCGCGCGGGGGATCGGCCAGCGCTGGAGCGCTGGTCAGGCCACCGGCGACGGCCGCGGCAAGAAAGATAATACGCAACAGTTTCATTGACCGACTCTCAGTTCGGAAGCGTTTCTAACACCTTGCATTGAATAGGCTATGAATACTGCCGTTGTGCCGCGTTCATCGCTTGAGGCACCGGCAGTGCTCGCTTAAGCGCCCGCCATGGCCGCGCCTGTATTATCATATGAAGACCTTGGCTTGATCCAAGGTGAAGGCTGGCTGTTCCGTGGTCTGGACCTGTACATTGGCGAGCGCGACCGGCTTGCGTTGATCGGCCGCAACGGCGCGGGCAAGACGACGTTGCTCAAGTGCCTCGCCGGGACGATCGACACCGACGAGGGCAAGCGCACGATCGTGCCCGGGACGCATGTCGTCATGCTGGAGCAGGACCCGAACATGGCCGGCTTCGACACGCTGGAGGCGTGGGTGCTGGGCGGCAAGGATGCGCCGGAAGCGCATGAGGCGGCGGCGATTGCCGATCAGCTCGGCATCGACCTGTCGCGTCCGACGGCGACGGCGAGCGGCGGTGAACGCCGGCGCGCGGCGATTGCGCGGGCGCTGGCGCAGAACCCGGACGTCCTCCTGCTCGACGAGCCGACCAACCACCTCGACCTCGGTGCGATCGAATGGCTGGAAGAATGGCTGAAGCGTTTCAAAGGCGCTTTCATCGTCATCAGCCACGACCGCACATTCCTCACCCGGCTGACGCGCAGCTGCATCTGGCTGGACCGGGGCGGCGTGCGCCGTGCGGAAATCGGGTTCGGCGGGTTCGAGGCGTGGACCGAGCGAGTCTATGAAGAAGAAGCGCGCGCGGCGGAGAAGCTGGACGCGAAGCTGAAGCTGGAGTTGCACTGGCTGCAGCGCGGTGTGACCGCGCGGCGGCGACGTAACCAGGGTAGGCTGACCAAGCTGCACGAAATGCGGGCGCAGCGTGCGGCCATGCTCGGGCCGGCAGGATCGGCCAAGCTGGCCTTGGCGAAGGACGACGTCCGGTCCAAGACGGTCATTGATGCCGAGCAGGTGTCGAAGAGCTTTGGCGCGCGGACGATCATCCGCGACTTCACGCTGCGCATCCAGCGCGGCGACCGGATCGGCGTCGTCGGCCCGAACGGGGCGGGGAAGACAACGCTCCTCAAGCTGCTGACCGGCGAGATGAAGCCGGACAAGGGAACGGTGACGCAGGCGAGAACGCTGAGCGGGATCGTCATCGACCAGCAGCGCAAGCTGATGGACCCGGCCAGACGCGTGAAGGACGTGCTCGCCAATGGCGGCGACTGGATCGAGGTGCGCGGCGCGAAGAAGCACATCAAGGGCTATCTCAAGGAGTTCCTGTTCGATCCGTCGCTGACCGACGCGCCGATTGGGTCGCTGTCGGGCGGGGAGCGGTCGCGCCTGTTGCTGGCGCGCGAGTTTGCGCGCGAGGCCAACCTGCTGGTGTTGGACGAGCCGACCAACGATCTCGACCTCGAGACGCTGGACCTGCTTCAGGAAGTGATCGCGGATTATGACGGAACGGTGCTGATCGTCAGCCACGACCGCGACTTCCTCGACCGCACGGTGACGATCACCCTTGGCCTGGATGGGTCGGGCAAGGTGGATGTGGTCGCGGGCGGTTACGAGGATTGGATCAAGCAGCGGTACGAGGCGGCGCGTGCGCCGGCCAAAGCGCCATCGAAAGCTGCCGCCGTGGACACGCGCGCGCCGGCCGTCGCAAAGAAGCTGACCTACAAGGATCAGCGGGATTACGACCGGTTGCCGGGCGAGATTGATCGGCTGCAGGCAGCGGTTGCGGCCGACGAAGCGGCGCTGAACGACGCCGACCTGTACACCCGCGACCCCGGCCGCTTTGCCAAGCTGACCGAGCAGATCGCGCGCAATCGCGCCGAGATCGAAGCGGCCGAGCTACGCTGGCTTGAAGTCGCGGAGATGGCCGAGGCGCTCGGCGTCTAGGCGAGCGCTCGCGCCCGTTCCTCGACCCGCCGTTCCAGGATGGTGAGCGGCATCGAGCCGTCCTTGAGCACCTCGTGGAACTGCTTGATGTCGAACTTCGGCCCGAGGATGCTCTTCGCCTTCTCGCGCGCGCGGAGCCAGGCAAGGTGGCCGACCTTGTAGCTGCAGGCCTGGCCGATCGAGATGCAGTAGCGCTCGACCTCTCGCTGAACGCGGGCGCGAGGGAAGCCGGTCGTCTTGGTCATGTAATCGACTGCCTGCTCGCGGCTCCAGCCCTTGCTGTTGAGACCGGTGTCGACGACGAGGCGCGCGGAACGGAACAGGAAGGACTGGAGGTAGCCGCCCTTTTCGATTCCCTTGTAGCCGCCGAGCTCGTCCGCGAGCTGCTCCGAATAGAGCGCCCAGCCTTCGATGTAGGATGAGTAGAAGCTGAGCTTGCGCAGCATCGGGATGTCCTTGGACTCCTGCGCGAGGCTGATCTGCAGGTGATGGCCCGGAACGCCCTCGTGATAGGTGAGCGAGGGCAGCGAATATTTGGGCCAATCGCCAGTAGACTTGAGGTTGATGAAGTAGATGGCCGGGCGCGAGCCATCGAGCGTCGCGGGGCGATAATAGCCGTTCGACGCGCCGTCCTGGATCTCCGGCGGCACACGGCGGATTTCGAGCGGCTGGCCGGGCAGGGTCGCGAAGGCCTTGGGCAGCAGGCCCATCATTTCCTTCACGTTCGCATTGAGGCTGGCGATCAGCTCAACGCGGCCCGGATCGGTGTTCGGGTAGAGCTGCGCCGGCGAGTTGTTCAATGTCGCGAGCCGCTCGCCGACCGTGCCGGTGGTCAGGCCGGCCTGCTTCAAGACCGCGTCGAGCTGCGCCGTATATTCGGCAACCTGCGACAGGCCGAGCTGGTGGACCTCGTCCGGTGTCATGCTGCTGGTGGTCGCCTGCGCGAGCGCAGCAGCGTAGATTTCGTTTCCGCGCGGCAGGCGGGTCGCGCCGTCGCCCGGCCTGGTCGTCGGCTTGAGCTTGCGGACGGCGGCCATCTGCCGGTCGAGCGCGGGGTATACTTGCTGCTCGACGATCTTTGCCGCGCGGGCGCCCCAGTCCCCGCCGATGTTCTTGGCCTTCGTTCGGCGTACGAGCGACTGCACCATGTCACTCTCAGCAGCCGCCGGTTTGCGCAACGCCTCCATCTGACCAAGCGCGAGGTCGAGCGACCATGCCGGAGCGAGAAAGCCGCGCCGCGCCATTTCGATCTGATCCTGGGTGTCGAAGTCGAGCAGCTTCCCGAACTGGCCGAGGCGGGTGAGGTAAGCCTCGGCGTCGCTGCGAGTCTCGATCGGATGCGCGCTGTTGAGGAAGTCGGGGATCGAGAAGTAGGCGCCGCTCTGCTGCGAGATGATGTAGGGCTGTTGGACGGAATCGATCTTGAACTTGTCGTAAGACGAGAGGTTGGTTTCGAGATCGTAGATCACGATTTCGCGGTTGAGCTGCGCGGTCGGCGAAAGCGTCGAGGGCGCGATCGCGCGGACCGCGGCGAGGGCGGCCCGATCGCGCGCGGCATTGGCCTTCCGCTGCACATTGGGCGGGCGCATGTCGAAGGTCGAGCGCAGCTTCGCATTCGCGCCGGTGTCGAGCCCAAGATAGGTCGCGAAGGTCGGGGACTCGCGGACCTGCCGCTGGAAGATTTGGTCGAACAGTGCGTTCAATTTGGCGTCGTTCGCGCCCTTGGCTGCGCCCTGCGCGAGCGCTGGCGCATCGGTCAGCGGGAGCAGCGCAAGCGTCGCGCTGCTGGCGAGAAATGAACGACGATCCATCGAGAGTCCCCTTCTTGTCGAAGGACACTTACCGCCGCCGTTTCGCCGCGCAAACTCCGCCGGTCGAAACGATGCTTACGCTTGCAGACGATATTGCTTGAGCAGGTCGTAGAGTGTCGGCCGGCTGATCCCGAGCAGTTTTGCCGCCGAAGAGATGTTGTTTTCCGTGCGGGTCATCGCCTGCCGGATCGCCTTACGGTCGGCGACTTCGCGTGCGGCGCGGAGATTGATCGGCAAGACATCGTCGCTTGGGACGACGCCGGCCTGAAGGTCGAGATCGCCCGCGGTGATGCTCTTGCCGTCGGCCATGATCACCGCGCGCTTGATGCGGTTTTCCAACTCGCGGACGTTGCCCGGCCAGCCGTAGACGTCGATCGCCTCCGCCGCTTCAGGGCTTAGTGATAGCGGTCCGACATTCAGCTCGCGGCCGAAGCGGTTGATAAAGTGGCGGGCGAGCAGCACCGCGTCGCCGGCGCGTTCGGCGAGCGACGGGATCTTCACTACGATCTCGGCGAGCCGATAATAGAGGTCCTCACGGAAGCGGCCGTCGGCCTGCATCGCGGCAAGGTCCTGGTGCGTCGCGCAGACGATGCGCGTGTCTACCGCGATCGGCTGGCGGCCGCCGATGCGCTCGATCACGCGCTCCTGCAGGAAGCGCAGCAGCTTGACCTGCAGCGGCAGTGGGATGTCGCCGACCTCGTCGAGGAAGAGCGTGCCACCTTGCGCGACTTCGATCTTGCCGATGTTCGACTTAACCGCGCCGGTGAACGCACCGCGCTCATAGCCGAACAGCTCGGCTTCCAGCAGGTTCTCGGGGATGGCGGCGCAGTTGATCGCGACGAATTCGCCCTTGCGGCCGCTCTTCTCGTGCACAGCGCGGGCGAGCAGTTCCTTGCCGGTACCACTGGCGCCGAGCAGCATGACCGACACGTCGGCGGAGGCGACCCGCTCGATGGTCTTGGCGACCTTCTGCATCTCGGGCGCCGCGGTGATGATCGAGCCGAGCACCGTGGCCGCGCTGGTTTCAAGCCGTCGGTTCTCGCTCTCGATCTCGTGCAAGTGGAAAGCGCGCGCGACGATGAACCCGAGCTCGTCGATGTCGACCGGCTTCTTATAGAAGTCGTACGCACCCATGGCGACCGCGCGGGTTGCGCTTTCGCGCGCGCCGTGGCCGGTCGCGACGACGACCTTGGTGTCCGGCTTGAGATGCAGGATTTCGGCAAGCGTCGCGAAACCCTCGTCCGTGCCGTCGGGATCGGGCGGCAGGCCGAGATCGAGCGTGACGACCGCGGGCTCGTAGGCGCGCAGCATCTCGATCGCGCTCGCGCGGTCGCCGGCGACGACGACCTGATAGCCATCGTAGGCCCACTTGAGCTGGCGCTGCAGGCCCTCGTCGTCCTCGACGATCAGCAGGACTTTGGGTTGGTCGGTCATGCGCTTTTCCTAATTGGCTCAGCCAGTGCCTCGGGGGCGGGGAGCAAGATGGTGAAGGTGGTGCCCCGGCCGGGGCGGCTGTCGACAGACAAGCGGCCCCCCATGGCGGCGATGAGCGATCGCGCTTCGAAGGCGCCGATCCCAAAGCCACCGGGCTTGGTCGACGCGAACGGCTCGAACAGGCGGTTACGAACAAAGTCGCCGTCCATGCCGATACCCTTGTCGGCAATGGCAATGGTGACGCCGGATGGCTGCCGGTCGACGCGCACCGTCACCGCCTCGCCGCTGCTTGCATCCAGCGCGTTCTGCAGCAGGTGCGCAACGGCCTGTTCGAGCGCGACCGGATCGACCAGCGCTTCGACATTGGCGTCGCCGAGTAGCTGGACTTCCCGGTCGCGGCGCTTGGCGGCGATTGCGGCGGTCAGGATGGGGCGCAGGATCTGCGAGTCCACGCGCTGCACGCGCGTCGCCGAATGCGGCGACAGTCGCGTGAGCAGGTCGTTCATCTTGCCGACCGAGGAACGCAGGGTCGCGACCATGTCGGCACGGAACTCGGGATTGTCGGCATGCCGCTCGGCGTTGCGCGCGAGCAGCGACAGCTGGCTCACGAGGTTCTTGATGTCGTGCAAGATGAACGCGAACCGACGATTGAATTCTTCGAACCGCTGGGCGTGGTTCAGCGCTTCCTGGCCAAGCGCTTCAGCGAGAGAGCTGGCCGCCTGAATGCCCGCCGTCTTCAGCAGGTCGAAATCTTCCCAATCGAGCTGCCGGCGAAATTCCGGCGCGGCGAGCACGACGAGGCCGATCGGCCGCTGGTGATGAAGCAGGGGCACGCCGACCCATGCGGCCGGTTCGTCTAGCAGCCATTGCGGAACGACGGGCGTTCGTTCGCGCTCGCTGCGCAGCTTTCCGAAGCCTTTGAACTCGATCACGCGGCCGCTGGCTTCCATTCCATTCCAGAAGTCCGGTGTGCCGTCGAAGGCGTCCGGTCCGGGCGTCGAACCCGGCCAGTTGCTGGTGTCCGCCACGGCCAGACCCGCACCTTCACGAACGAGGAGCATTCCGCCCGGCGCGTCGACGACGTCGGCAAAGGCGGTTACGATCCGCTCGGTCAGCGGCGGGGCGTCGGCGCCATCCCGGCCGAGCGTTTCGGTGAAGCGCAGCCATTCGACGCGATAATCGTAGCGATGCTCGAACAGATGCTTGGCGAGCTTGACCTTGAACCAGGCGCGAGCCTTCGCGCTGGGCAGCAAGACCATTGCTCCGATCGTCATGCCGGCAAGGAGCAGAACCGTCGCGACCGACGACCAGTCTGCCCTGCTGCCGCGCAGGGCAGTCGCCAGGATCGCCATCAGCGCGAAGTAAGCGCAGATCGCGAGGAGGGAGAGCGACTGGAAGGTCGCCGCGCGCGATAGCCTCACCCGCCATTGACCGTCATTCCGCATCGAGGCCGCAAACAGCGGCGCGGCCAATGCAATGGCGATGCCGCGCCACTGGAGTAGACCCGGGCTCATCCCAGCGATGTAGGACAGCGTGTAAAGGTTGAGGTCGTAGGTCCATATCAGCGCGAGGCCGACCATCGCCGAGCGGATGTGCGAGCGGCTGGCAGGCGCAGCCTGGCCGTAGACGTTGTGGACGAGAACCAGCGCGCCCGCGGCCGTCGTAATCCGCAAAACGACCGCCGTCTGCGCGATGGCCTCGCTCGGACTGAATGCCTGAAACAGGCCGCCGATCAGCTGCAGTCCGATGACGCCGGCGACGGCGCCGTAAACGAGCTTCAGCGCCTGTTGGCGATCCTTTTCGGCGGATGACAGACTGTAGAGGACGCTGATCCAGATGAGATTGCGGGCGCTCTCGGCGAGCGATGTAAGCTGATCGTCGGGTACGACCGCAGCAAGCCAGGCCCAGCAGGCGGTCATGGCGAAAGCGCCAGCCAGCAGCCGTTGCTCGGGCCGGCGCGCAGCTTCGCCCAGCCGCCACAAGGTGAGCGCGGCGAAGCAGGCCGCGCCGAGGGCGTGACTCCAGAAGGTGATCAGCGCGTCCATGCGCGATCCGCTGTCAAAGCGCCCGACATGTGCCGGGGTGTCGCTAAACTTTACAAAGGAATGGTGAACGGCGCCGCAAGAAAGCGGCGGATCAGCCCTTCTTCAGGATATCCAGGGTCGCGACGGTCATTGCTTCGGTAGCGGTGGAGATCACGGCTTCGGCGTCGGGTGCCCAGAAGGGTGAGTGCAGCGAGGGCAGCTTGGTCTCGTCCCCTTTGGCCGCGTCCCATTTGTCGCGGGGCGTGCCGCCGACCCAGAACAGCAGGGACTGCTTGCTCTTGTCGGCGAGCCAGTAGCGGCTGAAGTCCTCGCTCGCCATGATCGGCTTGGATTCGACGACGCGGTCCGCCCCGAAATGCTGGCTGAACACGCCGCGCATATGTTGGGAAAGCTCGTCGGTGTTGAACGTCGAGGGCGCCGATTCCGGCACGGTAACCTCGGGCATCTTGTCTTCAGGGATCCCTGCCGCGATCGCCTCGCCACGCACGATGCGGCGGATGCCCGCGATCAATTTCTCCTGCACCTCGGCGGGGTAGGAGCGGACAGTCAGCTGTAGCTTCGCTTCGTCCGAGATGATGTTGTTCTTGGTTCCGGCGTGGAAGCTGCCGACCGTCACGACCGCCGGTTCGAACGGGTTGTTCTCGCGGCTGACGAGTGTCTGCAGCGCTTCGACGATGCGGGCGCCGAGCACGATCGGATCCTTGGTCGTGTGCGGATAGGCGCCGTGCCCGCCGACGCCGTGGATGGTGATATTGACGCTCGAAGAGTTAGCCAGCGCATAGCGGGGCGTAATGCCAATCTGCCCCGCCGGCAGCGCCGCCGCATCGTGGAACGCGACCATGTAATCCGGCTTCGGAAAGCGCGTGAACAGACCGTCGTCGAGCATGGCCTTGGCGCCGAGCACGCGCTCTTCGCCGGGCTGCAGGACCATGACGAGCGTACCTGACCACTGGCTTTTCATCGCGGCGAGACGGCGCGCTGTCCCAAGCCAGGTGGTTACGTGTGTGTCGTGGCCACAGGCGTGCATGACCGGCGTGTCGGTGCCGTCCGGAAGCTTGCCCATGGCCTTGGAGGCGAAGGGCAAACCGGTTTGCTCCTTGACCGGAAGCGCGTCCATGTCGGCACGCAGCATCAGCACCGGCCCGGGGCCGTTCTTCATGACCGCGACCACGCCGGTCTTGCCGACATGCTCAGTGACGTCGAAGCCGAGCTTGCGCATTTCCGGCGCAAGCTTTGCCGGCGTGCGCACCTCCTGCATGGACAACTCGGGATTGGCATGCAGGTCCCGATAAAGATTCATCAGCATCGGCATGTCCGCGCGGATGGCGTCGGAGAGCGCGGCGGCGCCGGCGGGGACGGGAACAGCGGTCATGGCAGCGGCGAGCCATAGCATGGACTTCAAGGCGTTGCTCCTGCGGGAACGAGTTCCATCACATCGATGCGCGATTCAAACCTCGGCTCGGGCATGATGAGGCGCCAGCGCTGCGGGCCGATCCGTTCAACATAAGCGGCGACGTCGCGCTGCTCGTCCTGGCCATATTGCATGGCCCGCGTCTCATCGCCCAGGACGAGTGTGCCGAGAAAGACGTTGCGGAGCGCGTCGCCAGGGAAGATCAGACCGACGTAGCGCTGCGATCCCGTCAGCTTGGTCAGCCGTTGCAATTCACGCTCGGCGCGGACCCGGCAGGTAAAGGCCGGGTAGCTGACGAAGGTGAGATTTTCGGCCTGCCTCGCGCCAAGCTTGATCACGCGGCATCGATACATGCCGTTCGGAAGTGCGGGCTGCGTCAGCGCCGCGTCCGGATTGAGCAGCGCTCCTTCGCGGTCGACCTCGTCCCCGTGGCCGGTCGCGCGTGCGCTTGCCAAGGCTTCGGTGAAACTCGTCCGCCAGTCGCGCAGGCGCACGCGATCATCCTCATGGACGATCTGGCGATACGCGGTCGTCCAGCGCGGGATAAGCCCGGAAGGCTGCTCGACGACGCTGCAGCTTGCGATGATCGAAGCGGCAGGGAGGAGCAGGGCAAGGCGCATGGCGGCGAGCTTAAGCGGCGGTCCAGCCACCGTCCATGCTAACGTTCGTCCCCGTCATCGCCGACGCCTCGTCGCGGCAGAGGAACAGCGCCAATGCGGCGACCTGTTCGGGCGTCACGAACTGCTTCGTCGGCTGAGCGGCCAGCAGCACGTCGTTCATCACTTGCTCGCGCGTCAGTCCGCGCGTCTTCATCGTATCCGGGATCTGCGCCTCGACCAGCGGCGTCCAAACGTAGCCGGGCGAGATGCAGTTGACGGTGATGCCGTCGCGCGCCGTCTCCAGCGCGACACTTTTGGTGAAGCCGGCGATTCCGTGCTTGGCCGCGACGTAAGCGCTCTTGTTGGGTGAGGCAATGAGGCTGTGCGCGCTCGCGGTGTTGATGATCCGCCCCCAACCTTTGGCCTTCATGCCAGGGACCGCGAGGCGCGTCGTGTGGAACGCCGCGGTCAGATTGATGGCGATGATCGCGTCCCACTTCTCCGGCGGGAAATCCTGGACCGGCGAGACGTGCTGGATGCCGGCATTGTTGACGAGGATGTCGGGTCCGCCGAGCTCCGATGCGCAACGCTCCATCATCCGCGCGATGTCATCGGCCTTCGACATATCGGCGCCGTCGTGGATCGCGCCAAGCTCCGCGCACTCGCGGTCGATCGCCGCCTGGTCGCCGAAGCCGTTGATCATGAGCTTCGCGCCTTCCGCCGCGAGCGCTTTGGCGATGGCGAGCCCAATGCCCGAGGTCGATCCGGTGACGAGTGCGACTTTGCCTTCGAGCAGCATGCGAATGATCTCCTTTGTCGCGATCCCTTGCCGCGATGCCGGTCGATTGCAACCGCCGCCGCGCTTAAGCATTACGGCTGTGCAACAGGAGGGTTTCCCATGCGGCTAGGCGACGGTGGCGACAATTTCGACGATCGCACGGGACAAAGTGGCGGCGGATTTGGATTCGGCGGAGGCGGCGGCAATGCCTTGGGCTGCCTCCTACCGCTGGTGGCCAGCCGCTTCGGCATCGTCGGCGTGCTCGTCCTGTTGCTCGGTTATTGTGCGCTGACGCAACTCGGTGGAGGTGGCGGGGGCCTGATCCCTTCCGGTCCGACCACGACGCAAAGCGCGCCCAATGGCCAGTCGACGCTTACGCCGGAACAGCGCCACATTCTGTCCAGCGCGGTCGCATCGACCAACGACGTGTGGGGCCAACTCTTCCAGCGTGCGGGCGAGCGGTACACGCCGCCGCGGCTAGTTGCGTATACGAGCCGTGAGCAAACCGCGTGTGGGATGGGCCAAGCGGCAATGGGTCCATTTTACTGCCCGAATGACCAACGCATCTACATCGATCCGGAATTCTTCACGGAGCTAAGTCAGCGCTTCGGCGCGCCTGGTGACTTCGCGCAATATTATGTTGTTGCTCACGAGGTCGGCCACCACATCCAAAAGCTGGAAGGGACGCTCGACCAGGCGCATAACGCGCAGGCGCGCATGAGCGAGGCGCAAGGCAATGCGGAGCAGGTCAAGGTCGAGCTGCAAGCCGACTGCTATGCCGGCGTGTGGGCCGCGAACGCCAAGGATCCTCAGGGGCAGCGAGCGATCGAACCGGGCGATGTCGAAGAGGGTATGCGTGCCGCCGAAGCGATCGGCGACGATACCTTGCAAAAGCAGACGCAGGGCGTGGTCGTTCCGGAAAGCTTCACACACGGCACCTCGGCCCAGCGGATGAACGCGCTGCGGACGGGCCTGCAATCAGGAGACCCGGCCGCCTGCAAGTTCAACGGCTAAAGCCGGACGAGCATCTTTCCGGTGTTCTGGCCTGTGAAGAGGCCAAGGAAGGCGTCACGCGTACTGTCGAGGCCGTCCATCACGGTCTCGCGTGACTTGACCGTGCCGTCCGCCACCCACGGGCCCATTTCGGCGTAGAAGTCCGCCATTTTCGGGAAGAAGTCGAAGACGATGAAGCCCTTCAGCATGATCCGCGCGGCGATGATGCGCTGGATGAAGCGCAGGCTCATCGGCCCGGCGGCGTTGTAGCTGTCGATCATTCCGCAAATCGCGAAGCGGGCGTTCTGACGCGCCACCGCCAGCGCCGCATCCAGATGGTCCCCGCCAACGTTATCGAAATAGACGTCGATGCCTTCTGGAGCGGCTGCGGCTAGCCCCTTGAGGACCGAGCCGCCTTTGTAATCGATCACGTGGTCGGCGCCGAGCGAACGGACGAAATCGCACTTCTCCGGTCCGCCGGCCGATCCGATCACCGTCATGCCTTTGGCCTTGGCAATCTGCACGACGGCGGAGCCAACAGCACCTGCTGCGGCAGAAACGAATACGATGTCACCCGCCTTGGCACCGGCGGTCTCCAGCAGGCCGAAGTAAGCCGTGGCGCCGGTGACCCCGAGCAATCCGAGGAACATCTCCGGCGGCGCGCCGAGGTTCGGCAGTTTCTGCGCGGTGCGAGCATCGATGACGGCTTCGTCGCGCCAGCCAGCCATGTGCTGGACGAGGTCGCCCTGCTGAAGCCCTTCCGCCTTGCTTTCGACCACCTCGCCGATCGCACCCCCTTCGAGCGGCTCGCCGACCTGGAAGGGAGGGACGTAGCTCTTCACGTCGTTCATCCGGCCCCGCATGTACGGATCGACAGAGAGCCAGCGGTTGCGCACGCGGACCTGGCCGTCGCCGAGTTCCGGCAACGAGAGGTCCTTCAGCTCGAAATTGTCGGGGGTCGGCATGCCGCTGGGGCGGCTCTTCAGGTGCCAGGCGCGGGCCATCGCGTTTCTCCTCAAAGATCGCGGTCGGCCTTACGGGCTGCACTGCAGATACAAAAGACCCGGCGGAAGGGGATGCCGCCGGGTCTCGTGTCAGCCTCCGCTGGCCGGAGGCTAGCGTGCTACCGGATTAGCGGTAGGTGCCCTCGAAGCTTCGATCGAGAATGCGCGGGCCCATTTCGCCCTGGTCGTCACGCTCGAACAGCGCCCGGCTGCGGCTTTCGTCGCGCCAGTTCTTGCGCGCCTGGTCCGCCGAGCAGTCCAGGATGACCCGGTTCTCTTCGATCCTGTCGATGTTCGAGCAGCTGAGCGAATGGTGCGCGCCGCCGGCGTCCGGATCGGACTTGGTCAGGATGATGCGATCGCCCGCAACCTTGTCGACCGTGCCGACGTGCTGATCATCGTTGCCGACGACTTCCATGTGCTCGCGGACTTGACCGAGCAGACCGCGCTTCTGCTGACGAGTTTCGCGCCAGCTGCCGAATTCGCTCTCGAACTTCGACTGATGCTCGCGGCGATAGTCGTCATAGTCGCGGTCGAGCTCGCTCATCTGGCGATCGCGCCAGTTGCGATAGTGCGGATCGGTGTCGCGATCGTGGCGTGAGCGGTCGGACTGGTCCCACGTCCCGGCGCGGCTCGTGTTGCGATAATCGTCACGACCCCAGGGGGTGCGGGCGTTGTCGCCGCCACGGTCGTAACTGCCGCTGCGCTCCGAACGATCAAAGTTTCTGTTCGAGGAGAAGCGGTCGGATTCATATCCGCGGCCATAATCGCCGGTCATTGGCCGGTAGTCGCGATCGCGTTCGCCGAAGCGGTCGGAACGGTGATCGTCTCGCCCGCGATTCCACATGCCGCTCATCGAACCGCGGCCATAGTCGCGCTCGCTCGAACCGCCGCTGGAAAACAGGCCGCGGTTCTCGTTCCAGTCGCGGTCGCGATTGCGGTCCTGTCCGCTGAAGCCGCGCTCGCGCTGATCGCGCATCTGGTCTTCGCGGCGGCGGCGCTCGGCATCGTCATCGCCAAACCAGGACGAAATCTCGTCGCCGGCGCGTTCGAAAAAGCCGCGCTCGTCACGGCGGCCGCTGCGGTCGTTGCCGCGCCAAGAACGTTCGGAATTGCTGTCGTCTCGCCAGCGCTGGCGGTCGTCGCCGCGGTCGTAACGGTCATAAGCCATGAAATGTCTCCTGTACTCGGACTGGCCGCAGGGGATCGGCCAGGCACAGGTTTGAAAACGAACAGCCGTGGCTCGCCGTTCCTATCGTGACGGCTCGGCAAGGACTGTTAATCGATAGGGCGAGAGATGCGTGGGCCGGGCGATTGCAAGGCCGTAAAATCGCGGCTAGGGAGCCGCTTCCTCGCGGGTCCGATCCCATCGGCCCGATGCCTGGCTGGAAGGCGCGGGGCTGTAGCTCAGATGGGAGAGCGCTGCAATCGCACTGCAGAGGTCAGGGGTTCGATTCCCCTCAGCTCCACCAGCCTCTTTACGAGATGCCGCTAGCGCGTACCGGGCGTCGCATGCGCCGGCTTCGGCCGGTTGACCTTGGGTTGCGCGAGCCGCGTTGCCGTCACGGCGATGGCGAGGATGGCGTTCATTGCCCCGAACTCCTGTTACGCTGAGGCTCAATTTACCCCTTTTCGCCCTCCAAGTCACTCCGGCGAAAGCGGTATTCGTCCGGCGATGGGCAGGAAACCTTCGCTAGCGGGTCCGGCAGGCTTGCCGGAGGCGCCCGAGGGAGGTGGCCCTTTCAGGCCCCTCCATTGACTGCCGACGATTGCCTGCTCATCCTCCGCGTTGAGCGTACGGGGCGTATCGAAGGATGCTGAAGCTCTCAGATCTGGCGGCACGCGGCGACTTCGACGCCGGTCCTCTCCATGTCAGTCCAGCCCGTCGGCTGGTCGACGGTCCGGCGGGTAGCACGAGCGTCGAACCAATCGTGATGAAGGTATTCCTGCTGCTGCTCGACGCGGCCGGAAATGTCGTCACCCGTGATGAATTGTTCGGCAACGCCTGGGGCGGTGTGTTCGTCGGGGACGACAGTCTCAACCGCGCTGTCGCGCGCGTCCGCAAAATCGCCAGCCAGACGGCCCCCGGGTCGTTCGAGATCGAAAACATCCCCCGCACCGGATATCGGCTCACTGGACCGCTCGTCGCGCAGTTGGAGGCGCGGCCAGAGCCGAAGGAGACCGCGTCGGGCCTTCCGCGACGAACCTTAGTCGGAATCGGAGCCGCATCCGCGGCGGTGCTGGCGGGCGGCGGGTGGTTCGCGAAGCAGAATGCGGAAGGACGCCGTTTCAACGATTTGGTCGTCCGGGGCCGGGAAGGGCTGGAATATGGCGAAGGGGCCGCGGAGCCCATCGGATATCTGCGGGAGGCCGTCACTTTACGGCCGGCGGACGCGACGGCCCAGGGTTTATATGCCTATGCGCTTGTCGCGAACACAGATGGTAACAGCAAGGGAGAGCACGGCATCCAAGTGCAAGGCGCGCTGGATGCCGCCGAACGCGCCCTTCGCGGTAACGAAAACGAGCCCAACGCGCGGCTCGCGCTGATCCTGCTTCAACGATCCACACTGGATTTGGCGGGAATGGAAGACCGGCTTCGGTCGGTGCTGAAAATTGACGCGAACAACGTGTTCGTGATGCGCACGTTGTGGAATTTGTTGCAGTCGGCTGGCCGCAGCCGCGACGCCCTCGCCATCGTGGAGCGCGCCATTGCCGTTAAGCCGCTTGCCGCAATGAACAATTATCCGCTCGCGCAACTTCTGTGGATCACAGGACGGATCGCGGAAGCAGACCGGATCATCGACCGGGCGATGCAGAACTGGCCCAAACATCGGTTCGTGCGCTTCGCGCGCTTCACGATCTTCGCGTTCACCGGACGCCCGCGCGCTGCGCTGGCGATGCTGAACGATGCCGATAACCGGCCGCAGCAATTCTCCGCAAGGGCAGTGGCGCTGTGGCGGCTGTCGCTGGCCGCGTTGGACAAGAGAGGCGCGGCAGACATTGCCCGCGTCCGCGCGGCCTATCTCGACGTCGTGAAGGAAGACCTTGCCCTGGCCTACCAAGCCGTGTTGAGCTTGTCGGCCTTGGGCGAGTTGGACGCCGCGTTCGAAATCGCGAACAACCTGCTGCTGTTCCGCGAGCCCGGCGGCGCGCCTGGAAGCCGAGGGAGCACCGGTTGGCGATTTACACCTTGGCTGTTCGTTCCCCCGACTGCTGCAATGCGCGCGGACCCGCGGTTTTCGCAGCTTTGCGATGGGATTGGCTTGACTGAATACTGGCGCCTGAGAGGTGTGCGGCCCGATTACCTGCTGGCGAATTAGAAGCGGGTTTCAATTCCGAAGCCAACCTCCCGCGGGGCTTCTGCGACAGCCGACGTATTGCCGACCCGATCGACGTAAACGAACTTGTCGAACAGGTTTCGAGCGTAAGCGAACATTTGTGCGCGTCCGATGGCATATTCCCCACGGACGCTGACGACCGCAGCGCCCGGGACGCGCACCGAACTTGAATTGACCTCATCGGCGAAGAAGGAACTGCGATAGCGCAATTGGCTCGACAAGTGCACGCGTTCGGCCACTCTCCAGTCGATTGCGGCGGATGCGCTGAACGCCGGCGAGCGGGCGAAGTCATTTCCGTCAAACTCCGGGTAATCGGGGCCGGCGTCGACCAGTTTAGTCTTGAGGAAACCTGCCGATAGCCTGGCCGAAAACCGGCGATCCATGCGCCAGGACAGCTCAGCTTCTGCGCCATAGCTGCGCGCCTTGGGCGCATTGAAAAGGTCGGCGAACCCGACGCGGCGTCCCAGGGGCGTGAAGATCGATATGGCCTTCAGCCGCTGTGCGTTCCGAATGTCGTAGTAGAAGAAATTGGCGGCGGCGTTGATCCCGTGGCCAAGCTCGGCCCTGGCAAATAGCTCATAATCCCAGAGCCGTTCCGCCTCGAAATTGTCGGGCCGCGCAACGTCGAAGCGCAGGGTCGTCCCGCCAGGATTGTAAGCCCGCTGCACGAGCAGCCCTGCGCGCACACGCCTGTTGAAGTCATAGGCAAGCGAAAGTTTGGGTAGCCACGCGCCGAATGTCCGATCGTAATCGAGCGGGATCGCGCCGAAGTTAGTCGCCAGCTCTCCCGCGCGTTTCTGCCGGTCCTCCTGACGGCGCAGGCCCGCCGTCAGGGTCATTTGCGGCAGCAGCGTCACCCGCGCTTCGCCGAACAAGCCCACCGAGTCTTGTTCATCGCGAAAGCGCCCGATCGAACCGTCCAGCAAAGACAGATCGATGAACTGCTTGAGCCGGACATGCGTACGGCTGATCCCTCCCACTGCGCTGAGCGGCCCGCGCGGCGTCCAGTTCAGCACGGCCTCCGCCGACCAATCTCGGCCGCGGTTACGCGCTTCCCCGAAATGCGCCGGAGCCAGGCGCTGCGCGAGACTATCACCGCCCGTGACTGTGACGTCCGCCGCAAGATCAGGCGCGATCTGCTGCCGCAGATTCGCTGTCAGCGCGTCGACATTGATCTGGAAGATTCCGTAAAGACCACTCACATCGCGCCGGTCTCGGAATGGCGGCGTCAGCCCAAGCAGCTGCGGTTTTTGCGACTGGTTATGGGTGTAGGTCAGCAGCAGCCGGGTACCTGGCGCGCCCCGCGGCTTTACGAGCATCTTTACCCGGGCGACCCCGTAAACGTCGTGATTGGGGTCGCCGCCTTCTATTCGGTCGGTAATCCGGGCGGTCGTACGCGCGTAACGGAAGTCGCCCGCTGCCCGCAGCGCAACATCGCCCGACGCGGGCCCAGAAAGCATCGCCGAGACCTGCCGCATTCCGTAATTGCCAATTGAAAGTCTGGCCGCGCCTTCGGGCGCAAACGTCGGATCCTCCGTCGTGACGAAGATTGCGCCGGCGATCGAGTTCTGGCCCTGTGTCGTCGTTTGTGGACTCCGGAAAACCTCGATCCGCTCGACATCCCACAGCGGGGCGGTTCCGAACACGAACTCATTGTAGGTGGTCCGCCGCCCGTCGACCACTATTGTGGTGCGCGGGCGGTTGCCGCCGAGAAAGGCCGGCAGCGCCTGCAGCGCGCCGGTCGTGTCCTGGCCGCGGATCGCGGGACCTTCGCTCCCCGTGCCAAGCTGCACGTTAGGGACCAGTTGTAGCATCTCGTCGATGCGATTGGCGGACGCGGCTTTGATGTCCTGGGCGTTGAGCACGGCGACGCTCGACGACGTCTCCTTGAGGCTGCGCTGCACGCGCTCGCCGGTCACGATGATCTGTGCTTGGGGGTCGTCTGCGACCGGCGAGCTCGCCTTAGCGAGCATCAACCCGGCCCAGAGCATTTCCAAAGCGGCCAAATGCCCTCCCCAAAAGCGGCGCAGCCACAAGCTATCACAATGATTGTTGATTTCCATGAACCAATCAGCGGTTGGCTGATCAGCCAGGGACGATGCTCCGTCCCAGGGACTTTCACACCGCAATCAAAGCGCGATGATCTGAAGCCGCTATCCAGCCAGTTCGGCGAGGTCGCTGAGGCGGCGCGTCAAGGACGCCAACGTGTAAGGCTTCTGCAGCACTGGTTGCGCGCGATGCCGTTCCGGCAATTGGCTCTGCTCGCCGTAGCCGGTGGCGAAGATGTAGGGCACGCCAAGCTCACTGAGCCGGTTGGCAATCGGGACGCTGTCGTGGTCGCCAAGATTGATGTCGAGAATGGCGAGATCAGGCTTTTTCGTTTCAATGGCGGCGATCGCGCCGACCGCGGAAGATTCCGTCGTCACCGACGCGGCGCCTAGCCGGTCAAGCAAATCCTCGGCATCGAGCGCGATGATCAGGCTGTCCTCGACCAGCAGCACGTTCTTGTTTTTCAGCAAGCCGCTGACCTCGCGGACTTCGACAGGCGGTGTGCCCGGAAGGTGGATCTTGTTGCCGGCTGGCGAGGCTGTCTGGACGACATGCTTGGCGGGGATGACGAAATCGGCGCGAACACCTTCCCGTGCATAATTGACCTTCGCGGTCCCGCCGAGATCGTAGGGGACGCTATGTTCGATGATCGTCGTTCCGAAGCCCTTGCGCTGCGGCGGCCACACTTCCGGGCCGCCTTCCTCGCGCCAGCAGAAATCGAGGTCCCCGGCCTCATTAACCGACCATTCCGCGAAGGCCTGTCCGCCATCGGCCGACAAACTGCCGTACTTCACGGAATTGGTGACCAGTTCGTGGACGACGAGCGCCAGTGTTGAATAGGCTTGCGGATTGAGAAGAACAGGCGGGCCCTTGAGGATGAGACGATCCTTCTGGGTCGTAAGGAAAGCGGCAGCTTCAGCGTCGAGCAGGTTCCTCACCGGGGCCGGGCCCCAATGATCGTCGGTGATCTGGTTATGAGCCCGTGCGAGGGCGTGGACCCGGCCGTCGATGACCGCGACGAAATCCTCGACGGTCGTTCCATCCGCGGGCTTAGACTGCCGGATCAGGCCGCGGATCAGTGACAGGATGTTGCGAACGCGATGATTCAGCTCGGCGATTAGAAGTTCCTGTCGGCTCGTCGCTTCGCGCCGGTCGGCGTCGGCTTCATCGGAAAGACGAAGCACGACCTCGATCAAGGTCGCCCGCAGAGTCTCCGCGACCCGCACTTCCGATGAAGTGAAGGGCATCGATTTGCCGACAACGGTTTCCTTCCATTCCTCGAAGCTTTGCCGCGGGCTGAGGCGGGGGCCATTGGGACCATATTCGACGGGCTTATGGGGATCCCCGGCCCAACGGACAGAGCGCACGATTTCCTGCCTGAACAGGATTACGTAATCGCGCGGTGAGCGGGAGATCGGAATGGCAAGCAGTCCAGCCACCGGGGACTGGTTGTGCTGCAGATCCGGCACCAGCGAAGCGATGCGGTCGGTCGAATATACTCGCCCCGCCGCAGTGACGTTCAACGCCTGCACGATCCGCGCGAATTCGCCGGTGTTCGGTGTCAGTCCGCTAAAAGCATAATTGCCATTGATCCAAACCCCGACGCCGTCCGCCGAAATGGCGCTGGTCAAGATGGACGACAGCCATTCCGGGTCGTTGAGAAGCGTTTCGTCGGAAGCGACCGCACCCAGCAACTGGTCGGAGATGTCGCGCGCACGACGTTCGTATTCTACGACCATCTTGCGCTCGCGCGCTTCGATGCGCAGCGCGAACATCTGGGCGAACAATTCCGCCACCGACCGCCGCTCGAAACTCGGGCAGCGTGGCGCGTAGTGGTGGCATGCGATCAGGCCCCACAATTTGCCTTCGACGACCAGCGAGATCGACATCGAGGCGCGCACGCCCATATTGCGCAGATACTCAATATGGATCCGCGAGACCGAGCGGAGCACCGACAATGAGAGGTCCACGGGGTGACCATTTTCATCCACCGGCGGCACGATCGGCACTGGCACAGCATCGATGTCGGTGATGATCCGCAGCAGGCTGCGCAGGTAGAGTTCGCGGGCCTGCCGCGGAATGTCGGTGGCCGGGTAGTGCAGCCCGAGGAAGCTGCCAATGCCGCCCTTGGCGCTTTCCGCGACGACTTCACCCGAGCCATCGTCTGAAAAGCGGTAGACCATCACGCGGTCAAAGCCGGTCAGCGCACGGATCTGGCGGGCGCCCTCGTTGAAGAAGGCGGCCATGTCGTCGGCCTGCTCCAGCCGGCCGACCATTCCGCGGACCGTGCCGGTCGCGTCGCCATAATCGTGCTCGGTGCTTTCCTCCGCCTCGAGGATGATGCGCGATCCGGACATGTGCAGCGCGACGTCGAAAACGCGGTTGTTGTCCTGCAGCGACATCCGGAAGACGCGTTCCAATGCGTCCTTGCCGCGGAGCAGTGCCAAGCGGTTCCGGAGCGTATGGATTGCGTGCTTTGAAAAAACTTCAGTCGCCGGTCGTCCGGTTAACTGGTCCTCGTCGACGTCGAGGAACTCGCCAATGTTGGCCGAGAAATTGGAAATCATCCAGTCAGCGGTGAGGACGATGAGAAACCCGATCGGCTGAATCTCGCCGAGCTGATGGATCGGCTCACGATCGCAGTTGGTCAGGTCGACAGTGTCGGTCGCCGCGATTGCTTTCGTGCTCATCAAATCCCCGCCTCACCCGCTACGCGTAAAAACACGGCGAAGCACCGGCGCGCGGCGTTCTCGGCTTCACCAACCAACTGTTCCGAATGAAGATGCTCGTCCATGGCGGAAACCACCGCGGGCCAGGCGCCCAAGCTATCGTCGGCGGACAGGAAGCTCGCAGGCAGGCCTTCGCCGACCCGCGACTTCAGCACGCGCCCACCGAGGCGCGACCCCTCAAGGACGTAAGCCGTCCCGAGCAACTCCGCGATGTTTTCCAGCTTCGGCATTTCGGCTGGGCATGGCATTTGATCGCCAAGTGCCGAGAGGTCGGATTCCAGTGCTTCGGTGCGCCGCGCTTTCGACCAGCCCTCGACCAGCTCACCAAAACCGCCGGCCGCGAGCGCCGCCTCGATCGGCGGCACAGTACGCGCCTGAACATGCAGGAATTGGCGATAGTCCTCCGCCCGCGCGAGGTTGAGGCGCGACAGTCGGTCGTCGAGCGCGCGGTGGATGTCTTCCGTCGCCGCCTTGAGGGAAAATCGAGTCTTCAATGGAGAACAACAATGATGTCGAGGGCGATACGTTCCTGATCTGCCGACGGCAATCTTTTTGTTCCAAGGGCTTAGGCAGACATCGACCGCCTGTCCCGCAACCGCACAGCGCCGCCACGGCGGTTGTGCGGGAGCCGATGGAGGCCCCAAATACCTCCAGATTAGAGGAGCGTTGCGATGCGGAGTTTTGGCAAGCGAGTTGACGGCGTTGGCGGGCGGCGGCGGATTAAGCGGCGCCCGGTCAGCATCCAGGCCACGGCATCGAACCTCGGGGACGGCAACCGCTGCCTGATCATCGAAGACATCTGTTTAAATGGCGTCCGCGTGATGGGCCGCAACCTGCCGCGCGAAGGTGCGGAAATCCTGCTTCGCCGCGGCGAGCAGGCTTTACTTGGCGAGGTTGTCTGGGCGGCGGAGGACCGGCGCGGGATTATCTTTAGCGGCGCTCGACGCTAGGCCTCTCGAGCGCTGCGCTCGAATAGACGTCACGGGATTGCTCCCGTGACGCTTATTCCTTCACAACTCAGGCTGCCTGCTTCCACTGCGGCAACAGCTCATTGTGCGGCGGGCAGTCGGCGACCGCGCCGACCGGTAGACCGGCGAGTTCATTGGCAAAGCCGTGGTTGACGTCCCGGTGATGGGCTTCGTCAGCGCGGACGACCAGCACTACGTCACGCAATGTGGCGCCCTCCGGAAGGCCCCAGTAGCGCTTGGCGATCTCGGGCGCAGGGACATTGGCTGACCGGCCTTCGTCGATCTCGGCGAGATAGTGGGTGTAGCTGATCACCGCCTCTTCTTCGAAATACCCAACGACCCGGTGCGCGGTCTTCGAGCTGATCAGGTAGAGCGCGAAGAAGAAGCAGTAGAAGACCCACTGCACCCCGATGATGACCGCGCGCTCGAACCAGGTCGGCTTGCTGATTTCGATGAAGGTCATCAGGTGCATGCGTTCATTTTCGGCCTCGTCCATGAGCGTCCGAATCCAACCGCGATCGTCGCAAATGCGGCGGAGGCAGTTGAGGTGGTTGATCGTCGCCCCGACCATGCCTGGAACTGCCGCGACGGTCTCAAGCACCACGGCCCGGTGTCCATAACGCTCGGCGAAGAAGGTGTCGGCGGTCCACCGCAGCATTTTGGTGAAACCAAAGGCGATACGGTCGGAAATGCCCTTGGGCTGATGGTGAACCGAAAGGTCGATGAAGGGTGCGCTCACTTTTATGCTCCTGGGTCGAAACTGTGGTGCGGCTTTGGCCGGTGGGGGCCGAACTAGGTCGGCGCTCGAAACCCGGTAATCAGGAGTTTCCCCTAGGTAGCATCACCTAGGCGCTCGTCCTTCTCGGCATCGCTGATCGCCCGGTCGATGATGCGGAGAGAGCGCTTGCGACCTTCGGCTTCCACGCGCCGGCGATAACGTTCGAGCCGCTGCGACAGATCGTGATCTTGTTCGGTAGTGACTTCGGGTTTGGCCATGACGCCTCACTAGGTAGCGACAGCTTGGCTCGCTTTGGATAAGTAAGTTTCCTAGGTGTGGCGGGAATGACAGCCCTTTAGATGGCGCGCATCGTACGACCCATGAACCAAGCTCGCAGCGAACCACCGCAAGATTCCGAAGCGCACTTGCGGTCGATCCTGGCGACTGTGCCGGATGCGATGATCGTCATCGACGAACTGGGCACGATCCTTTCGTTCAGCGCGACCGCCGAACGCATGTTCGGCTTTGGCGAGGGTGAGGTGGCGGGCCGCAACGTGAAGATGCTGATGCCCTCTCCCGACCGCGAGCGGCACGACCAGTATCTGGTCAACTACAAGACCACAGGGCAGCGCAAGATCATCGGCATTGGCCGGGTGACCACCGCGCTTCATCGCGACGGCAGAACCTTTCCGATCGAGCTGTCGGTGGGGGAGGCGTGGCTGGGTGAGCGGCGGATCTTCACTGGCTTCATACGCGACCTCACCGAGCGGCAGCAGACCCTATTGCGCCTGCAAGACTTGCAGTCCGAGTTGGCGCACGTGGGCCGGGTAAGCGAGATGGGAACGCTGGCCTCATCCTTGGCGCATGAGTTGAACCAACCGCTGACGGCTGTCGCCAGCTATTGCGAGGGCGCTCGCGAACTGCTCGACCAAGATCCTGACGGCGACGACCTGGCAATGGTCCGGGAAGCGCTGGACGAAGCGGCGGAACAGGCGGTGCGCGCCGGCCAGATCGTCCGCCGTCTACGCGACTTCATGAGTCACGGCGAAATGGAACGTCGCGTCGAGAGCCTTCAGCGGCTGATCAATGAGGCGAATGCATTGGCCCTTGTCGGCTCGCGCGAGCATGGCATCGATGTCCAGCTGACGCTCGATCCCAATGCCGATGAGGTGTTCGTCGATCGCATCCAGATCCAGCAGGTGTTGGTCAATCTGATCCGCAATGCCATCGATGCGATGATCCAGGCTCCGCAGCGGTGCCTGACACTGCGCACAAAGGTTGCGCCGAAGGATCTCATCGAGGTGATCATCGAAGATACGGGCGCAGGCATGAGCGAGAGCGTTGCGCCACAACTCTTCCAGCCTTTCGTGACATCCAAGCAGAATGGGATGGGGATCGGCCTGTCGATCTGTCGCACCATTGTCGAAGCACATGGCGGCCGCATCTGGTTCGAGCCGCGCGCGGAGGGCGGTACCGCTTTCCATTTCACCGTTCCGAGTGGAGGCGATCCGCGATGAGTGACGACCCGCGCCTGGTATACATTGTCGATGACGACGACGCGATCCGCCGGTCCGTCGGCTTCGCACTCAAGACATCGGGGTTCCAAATACGTACATTTGAAGGCGGCGCCGAATTGCTCAAGGCCGATCTCGAGGTGGGTTGTATCCTTCTCGACATCCGTATGCCCGGCATGGACGGCCTGGAAGTCCAGGAAGCCTTGAAGACGCAGGGCACCACATTGCCCGTCATCATCATGACGGGTCATGGCGACGTAGCGCTCGCCGTCCGGGCCATGAAGGCGGGAGCCGTCGATTTCATCGAAAAGCCGTTCCAGAAAAGCGTGCTGCTCGCAGCGCTGGAGCAGGCGTTCGGCCGGCTTCGCCACGCGGCGGCCAATCGCGAGCACGCCGGCGAAGCGGCAGTAAAATTGCAAGCCCTGACGCCACGCGAGCGCGAGGTCTTGGACGGGCTCGCCAAAGGGCTGCCGAACAAGTCGATAGCTTACGACCTCGGCATCAGTCCTCGCACGGTTGAAATTCACCGGGCCAATTTGATGACCAAGCTCGGCGTCCGAAGCCTGTCTGACGCGCTGCGTATCGCCTTCGCTGCGGAAAGCGAATGAGCGGCTAGGGAACATTACGGATAGAGCGCAAGGCGGCGCTTCGTCATCTGCGTTGCAGCAACTTCGCAGATGGGGAGCTTGAGATGGAAAGTCGCCAAACCCGTGAACAATTGCTCGCCAGGGGCGAGATCGTCAGTGCTCCCGTCGGGCGAGCCTGCACCGACCAGACGTTCGAGCTGCCCTTAGGCATTTACGTCGCCATGGCCGCCTTGTTCGCCGGTTTCGTCGGCGTCCTTGGCTCCTCATTCCGCAGCGGGCATCTCGCTGTCGCCTACGGGGTGATCTGCCTCTTCATTGCCGCCTTTTTCGCGGTCCCGGCGATCTTCTCCGGCGTCGGCGGCCGCTTCTTCGGAAGTCAGGCTATGACCTGGATGGACTTTCGCGAGCGCGGCATTGCCACCGCCACGGGACATTCAACCGCGCGGGAAGCGACGATTCTGGTGCTTCTACTTCCCTTCTTGATCCTGTGCTTCGCGATCGCCGTTGTCAGCATTGCCGGCCTGGTATCCTGATCGTCAGGGCAACAAAAAAGGCTCCGCGAGCAAACGCGGAGCCTTTTCTATTGGCTGAATTGACGGGACCTTAGTCGTCGTTGCCCGTCAGGAAGGCGGGGGCGAACTCGGGCGCAGGGCCGTTGTCGTCGCCACCACCCTCACGGTCACGGCGCGGGCCCCGATCACCACGGCCTTCGCCGCGGGGACCACGGTCACGGTCGCCGCCGCGTCCGCCGCCTTCGCGCCGCGGACCACGGTCGCGGTCGCCGCCACGGCCACCGCCGCGATGACGGTCGCCACGGCCTTCGCCGCGCGGGCCACGATCCCCACCCTCACGCGGTTCGCGCGGGGGGCGGGTGTCTTCGAGTTCGGCGCCGGTTTCCTGGTCGACGAGGCGCATCGACAGGCGCACCTTGCCGCGCTGGTCGACTTCGAGCAGCTTGACCTTGACCTCCTGGCCTTCGCTGAGGACGTCGCGGACGTTCTCGACGCGCTCGTTCTTGATCTCGGACACGTGCACCAACCCGTCCTTGCCGGGCATGAAGGTCACGAAGGCGCCGAAATCGACGATGCTGGCGACCTTGCCGGTGTAGATGGTGCCGACTTCCGGCTCCTGGACAATGCCCTGGATCCACTGGCGCGCGGCCTCGATCTGCGACAGGTCGGACGAGCTGATCTTGATCAGGCCCTCGTCGTCGATGTCGACCTTGGCGCCGGTCGTCGCGACGATCTCGCGAATGACCTTGCCGCCGGTGCCGATCACTTCGCGGATCTTGTCCTTGGCGATCTGCAGCGTTTCGATGCGCGGCGCGTGGGCGCTGAGCTCTTCACGGGTGTGGTCGAGCGCCTTGGCCATTTCGCCGAGGATGTGCGCGCGGCCGTCCTTCGCCTGGGCGAGGGCGGTCTTCATGATCTCCTCGGTGATGCCGGCGATCTTGATGTCCATCTGCAGCGAAGTGATGCCGTCGCTGGTGCCGGCGACCTTGAAGTCCATGTCGCCGAGGTGGTCCTCGTCGCCCAGGATGTCGCTGATCACGGCGAAATCCTTGCCTTCGAGGATCAGGCCCATGGCGATGCCCGCGACCGGCGCCTTCAGCGGAACGCCCGCGTCCATCATGCTGAGCGAGCCGCCGCAGACCGTCGCCATCGACGACGAGCCGTTGGACTCGGTGATGTCGGAGAGGACGCGGATCGTGTATGGGAACTCTTCCAGGCTCGGCAGCATCGGGTGCAGCGCGCGCCAGGCGAGCTTGCCGTGGCCGACTTCGCGGCGGCCGGGCGCGCCGAAGCGGCCCACTTCACCGACCGAATAGGGCGGGAAGTTATAGTGCAGCATGAAGCGCTGGTAGGACAGGCCGTCCAAACCATCGATCATCTGCTCGGCGTCCTTGGTGCCGAGCGTGGTGGTGCAGATCGCCTGCGTCTCGCCGCGGGTGAACAGCGCCGATCCGTGGGTGCGCGGCAGGAAGCCGACCATCGCCTCGATCGGGCGGACGGTCTTCGTGTCGCGGCCGTCGATGCGGCGGCCTTCCCTAAGGATCGCACCACGGACGATGTCCGCTTCAAGGCTCTTCACCAGCTTGGACGCGACGAGCTGCTCCTGCGGCTCGGCGTCGGCGAACGCTTCCTTGGCCTTGTCGCGGGCCGCATTAAGGGCGGCCGAGCGCTCGGACTTGTTCGTCAGGCGATAAGCCGCTTCGATGTCGCTGCCGATGAGGTCCTTGAGCTTGGCCTTGACCGCGCTCTTGTCGTCGGCCTGCGCCAATTCCCACGGGTCCTTGGCGGCCTTTTCGGCGAGGCTGATGATCGCGTCGCAAACCTTGCGGCTGGCTTCGTGGCCGAACATCACCGCGCCAAGCATGACGTCTTCCGACAGCTCCTTGGCTTCGGATTCGACCATCATCACCGCGCCGGGCGTGCCGGCCATGACGAGGTCGAGGTCACCTTCGGCGACTTCGGTGCTGGTCGGGTTGAGGATGTACTCGCCGTCCTTGTAACCGACGCGGGCGGCGCCGATCGGGCCCATGAACGGAACGCCCGAGATGGTGAGGGCAGCCGACGCGGCGATCATCGCCAGGATGTCAGGCTCGTTCTCGCCATCGTAGGAGAGGACCTGCGCGATCACGAGGACTTCATTGTAGAAGCCTTCGGGGAACAGCGGGCGGATCGGACGGTCGATCAGGCGGCTCGTCAGCGTTTCCTTTTCGGTGGCGCCGCGCTCACGCTTGAAGAAGCCGCCCGGGATGCGCCCGGCGGCGGAGAACTTTTCCTGATAGTGGACGGTCAGCGGGAAGAAATCCTGGCCCGGCTTCACCGACTTGGCGGCGGTGACGGCGCAGAGGACGACCGTTTCGCCGAGGGTCGCGAGCACCGCGCCGTCGGCCTGGCGGGCAACGCGGCCCGTTTCGAGCTTGAGGGTCTTGCCGCCAAGATCGATTTCAGCAGTTTTGATATTGAACATTCTTGTTCCTTCAGTCCCGGCGGCCGGATGCCGACCGGTTCAGCATTTGCAGGCTAGCCGGCCTGCTGCGGTTCGGGGCGTCTAAGCTGCCCCATGGACGCCCCGCCGAATTGCGGGACTGAAGGCCTCATCGTCATGCTGAACTTGTTTCAGCATCCATCCCAGAGACCGGAGTGAGGATGGAAAAAATGGATCCTGAAGCGAGTTCAGGATGACGAAAAGGCGCGGGGTTGCCGCGCCTTTACATCACTTACGGAGACCGAGCTTCGCGATGAGATCGGTGTAACGCTGCGCATCTTCCTTACGGAGGTAATCGAGCAGCGACCGGCGCTTGTTGACCATCATCAAAAGGCCGCGACGCGAATGGTTGTCCTTGGCGTGGCTCTTGAAATGCTCGGTCAGCGTCTGGATGCGGCTGGTCAGGATCGCGATCTGGACCTCGGGCGAACCCGTGTCGTTCTTGTCGCGGGCATGTTCCTTGATCACTTCCTGCTTGCGCTCGGCGGTAATCGACATCGTTTCACTCCTATTCTTCTAAAGGTTGAACCCCCTGACGACCGTCAGGCCGTCGGCCGTTGCTTCGACCAGCGCGACCGGGGTTTCACCCAGCATCGCAAGCTGAAGCCCCGGCGTTGCAGGGAACCCGGCAAGCCTTTGCCCATGACGGAGCAACTGAGCCTGGTCGGGGGTGACGGGGCGGGCCGGGATGTCGTCCAGCGCCGCGGTTAGCGGCAGTACCGTCCTCGTCAGTGCGCGCGCCTTAGCGGTTTCTTCCAGAAAGTCCAGCGAAACGGCCTGTTCGAGCCCGAACGGCCCGGCGCGCGTACGTCGTAGATAGGAAACGTGACCCACGGTTCCAAGCGCATGGGCGATGTCGCGGGCGAGCGAGCGGATGTAGGTGCCTTTGGAGACGGTGGCCGAAAGGGTGATTTCGTCCACTTTTTCGTCGTGCTGAACTTGTTTCAGCATCCATTCCTGAGACTGCGTTGCGGTTGGCGAAATGGACCCTGAAACAAGTTCAGGGTGACGTAGGAGGAGGGACTGGATTGTCACCCGGCGCGGCTTCATTTCGACTTCCTCGCCGGCGCGAGCGCGGGTGTAGGCGGCCTTGCCGTCGATCTTCAGCGCGGAATAAGCTGGGGGGACCTGCTCGATCGGCCCAGTGAAGCGTGGCAGCACCGCCTCGATCTCGTCGACCGAGGGGCGCACTTCGCTGGTCGCGACGACCGCGCCTTCCGCATCGAGCGTGTCGGTTTCCTCTGCGAACTTGATCGTGAAATCATAAACCTTGGTCGCGTTGAGCATCCGGCCGGCGAGCTTGGTCGCCTCGCCCAGCGCAATCGGCAGTACCCCGCTGGCGAGCGGATCGAGCGTGCCGCCATGACCGATCTTCGTCTTCGGCTCGCCGGCCTGGCGGAGAATGCGCTTCACCGCCGACACGCAGGTGGTCGAGCCAAGCCCCAGCGGCTTGTCGAGGACGATCCAGCCGTTGAGCATCAGAAGCGCGGGAGCTTAAGGCTCAGCTGGCGGGCTTCGCTTTCGCGCAGGCGCTCGAGGAAATGCTTGCGGCAGAGCGCGATGTAACGGTCGTTGCCGCCGATCTCGGTCTGCGCACCGGCCGCGACGGCGTGGCCTTCAGCGTCGACGCGGAGATTCATCGTCGCCTTGCGACCGCATTCGCACACGGCCTTCAGCTCGATCAGCGAATCCGCCAGCGCGAGCAGCGCGGCCGAGCCGGGGAAGAGCTTGCCCTGAAAGTCGGTGCGCAGGCCATAGCAGAGCACAGGGATGCGAAGCTTGTCGGCGACGTCGCACAATTGCAGCACATGGCGCTGCGTCAGGAATTGGGCTTCATCGACGAGGATACAGTCAAGCTTACGGCGCTTCAGCTCGTCGGTGATGGCGTCGAACAGGTCGATGCTTTCGTCGTAAACATGCGCCGGCGCCGATAGCGCGATCCGTGACCCGATGACGCCGGCTCCCGCGCGATCGTCGAGCCGCGCGGTCCAGAGCATCGTCTCCATGCCGCGCTCGCGATAATTGTAATCGGCCTGCAGCAGCGTGGTCGACTTACCCGCATTCATCGCGGCGTAGTAAAAATAGAGCTTGGCCATCAAGGTATGCTTAGCGTGCACCGCCGCGAACGGCGAGGCCGCAACGGCTGTTGGAACAGGCGCGGGAAGACGGCTGTTGGTTTCGCATGCCGCACGAGCAGCCCCTTCAATTTTTCGGCGTAACCCTGATTGGCGCCACGGCGGAGAATGGCCGCAAGCTGCTGCTGACGATCGCGTTTGTGCTCGTTGCGTGGGCAGCGTCCAAGCTGATCCGACTGATACTCGCGCAGTTTGTCGGGACGCGCGCCGGCACTCGATTCCGTTTCTGGGCCAAGCAAGGTGTCAGCCTGATCATCGCGGCAGCCGTGCTGATCGGTATCGCTTCAATCTGGTTCGATAATCCGACGCGGCTGGCGAGCGTTGTCGGCATCATCGGTGCTGGCATCGCCTTTGCCATGCAGCGCGTGATCACCGCGATCGCCGGCTACTTCGTGATCCTGCGCGGCAAGACTTTCAATGTCGGCGATCGGATCGTCATGGGGGGCGTTCGCGGCGACGTGATCGACCTCAGCTTCATGCAGACGAGCATCATGGAAATGGGCCAATCCGCGAAGGAGCAGGGCGATGCTCCGTCCATGTGGGTGCGAAGCCGCCAGTTCACGGGGCGCATTGTCACGGTGACCAATGACAAGGTCTTCGACGAGGCCGTGTACAATTATACGCGCGAGTTTCCTTACATCTGGGACGAGCTGAACCTTCCGATCAAATATGGAGACCAGTGCGGTCGAGCCGAGGAGATCCTGCTGAAGTCGGCTCGAAAGCATGCGCTGTCCGGGCGGCAGCTTGGCGATGAGGAACTCGGTCGCCTACGCGAGCGATTCGGCATCCAGCCGGGGGAAATCGATCCCCGGGTCTACTGGCGGGTCACGGACAACTGGCTCGAGCTCACGGTACGTTTCCTAGCGCCGGACCACGGGATACGGCCGATCAAGGATGCGATGAGCCGGGAGATTCTGGCGGACCTGACCGAAGCGGGTATCGGCATCGCCTCGGGTACCTACGAAATCGTCGGGGTACCGCCACTGAGGGTCGAGACTGCGGCGCCCACCAGCGGCTAATTCGCTTCCAACATGAACAAACTGTAATTCGGTCCCTGACATCCCTGTCGGTATGCTGTTCAGCGAACTGGCCAGTGCGGAGGGCGCCAACATGTGCGGCATTGCGGGCTGGTATCGCCGACAATCGCGACCCGTTACGCAACAGGTTGTGGGCGCGCAGTGCGATCGCCTCATCCATCGTGGCCCCGATGACGCTGGCTATTTGATTGATGGCGACTTCGGATTCGGAATGCGGCGCCTTAGCATCATCGACGTTGCGGGCGGGCATCAGCCGTTCGACAGTGCGGACGGCCGATACGCGATCGTCTGCAATGGCGAGATCGTAAACCACGTCGAACTTCGCCGCGCACTGAACGACTATCCGTTCCGTAGCGGCAGCGATGTCGAGACGTTGCTTGCCGGTTACGCGGCGTGGGGCGACGACGTCTGGCTGCAAGCCGAAGGAATGTATGCCGCCGCGATCTGGGACCGGGCCACTCGGACCCTTCTGCTGGCACGGGATCCGCTCGGCATCAAACCGCTTTTCGTGAGCGAGCAGCAGGGCGGTATCGCATTCGGTTCGGAAATTCCGGCACTGCGCACCATCCCCGGGTTCGCATTCGACGTAGATGAAGCCGGCGTGGACGACTTCTTCCGCTTCGGTCACGTGCTCAGCCCACGATCGATCTTTCGCCAGGTTCGTTCGGTGCCGCCCGGCCATCTGCTCCGACTGGCTCCCACAGGCGAGGCGACAGAATCCCGATTCTGGTCGCCGCGGATCGCGCCACTGGCGGGCCGTAGCGACGATGACTGGATCGCCGAGACCCGCGCCAGGGTGCTCGAAACCGTCGATCGGCACATGATCGCCGACGTTCCGATCGGCGCCTTCCTGTCGGGCGGCGTAGACTCCGGTGCAATCGCCGCGGCGATGACCGCATCGGCGGGACGCGGGGTCACGGTATTCACGGCCGGCTTCCCCGGATCGAAGATCGACGAAACCGAAGCCGCGCGGGAGGTTGCGCAACATCTGGGCTGCAACCACGTGGTATTGCCAATCGAGCCAGAAACGGCCGCAGACATCCTGCCGGCCGTTCAGCGCGCGTTCGATGAGCCGACCGCCGCCAACTCCGCGGTGCCCCTGTGGTACCTCTCCCGGACCGCGGCCCAGCATGTGAAGACGGTGTTGTGCGGAGAGGGCGGGGACGAGGTTTTCCTTGGCTACAACCGCCAGCGCTGGGCCGAGCGGATGCGGCGCGCAGGTCCATTCGTCCGCGGCGTTGGCGGCTTGGGCTTCCTCGATCAGTTGCACTTCGGCTCCCGCAAGATGAATTATCTGCGCGATTATGCAGTCCGATTTCGGGATGGAGCACTGCTACCCGGCGGATGCGATCGGTTCTTCGCGGCGGTCACGATCACGCCGCCTGCCGTGCAGGATCGGCTGTACGATCACGACTTTCGCGAGCGGCAGCATCGCGTGGCGCACGCGGAATGTGCGGCGCTCTGTGCTTCTGCACCCAGCGAGATCGACCAGTTCATGCTGGGCGACATTACGGTGCACATGCCATCGTCGCTGTTGCAGCGGCTCGACCGCGCTTCAATGGCCCATTCACTGGAAGCGCGAGTCCCATTCCTGTCGCACAAGTTCGTCGACTGGGCGCTGACCATGCCCGCGTCGATGAAGATGCGCCACGGCGTCGGAAAATATGCGCTTCGCCAGGCAGTGCGGCCTTGGTTGCCGCAGCGGGTGCGGAAGGGTCCGAAGATGGGTTTCCAGATGCCGCTGGCCGACTGGTTTACCGGCGGGTTCAGCGATTTCGCCATGGAAGCTTGGACCCAGTCCGGCGCGTCGCGGGCAGGTTTTCTCGATGCGCGCGAAGTCGAGCGTCTTTTCGAAGAGCATCGCCGGGGGCTCGCGAACCATGGGCGCCTGCTTTACGCCATCGCCATGTTCGGATGCTGGTGGCACGATCAACGCGCGACGCCAGGGTCACCGATACGTCGCGAGATCGGCGTCGCCGCAGCCGCATGAGGCACTATTGGCTGCTCCCGCTTTGTGGCGCTGCTCTCATCACCACGCCTGCGCATGCGGATCCGAAAAGCTGGAACACCGTCAGCAATATCGGCCGGGACGGGTTGGTGGTGGCCGCGCTCGGTCTGCCGGTCGTCCAGCGCGACTGGCGAGGCGCGGAACAGGCGGGCCTGTCCATGGGCGCGGCAAGCATCCTTACGTTCGCCCTAAAGCGTTCGATCAATGAGCGGCGGCCCGATGGCAGCGATAATCAGAGCTTTCCGTCGGGACACACGTCGGTGAGCTTCGCGGCAGCGGCCACGCTGGAGAAGCGGTACGGTTGGGAGGCGGGGATACCGGCGCACATCGTCGCCGCACTGGTCGGTGTTGCGCGGGTCAAGGCGGACAAGCATTTCGTGCATGATGTCGTCGCCGGCGCGGCGATCGGCGAGGCGTCGGGCTGGCTGCTGACCAGGCGCAAGGACAATCGCGTCCAGTGGCTGCCGTGGGGCGACGCGCACGGCGGCGGGGTCGCCATGTCGATGCGTTTCTAGCGCAGGAAACCTTCCCATTCGTCGCGCAGGATTGCGAACAGGACGGTGTCGCGGACGTGGCCGGTCCAGGTGAGGCGATCCGCGCGGAGCAAGCCTTCGCGGACGGCACCGAGTTTCTTCATAGCGGCCCGGCTACGTGTGTTGCGGCGGTCGACGCGGAACTCAACGCGGCGAATCCCGGATGCGAACGCGCGCCGAAGCATCATGGCTTTGACGCGGCGGTTGAAGCCGGTGCCGCGCAGGGGCGGACGACAATAGGTGCCGCCGATTTCCAGCACCTGCCGGCCAGGATCGATGCCGAGGAAGCTCGACATGCCCGCAAGCTCATCGCCATCGAACAAGACGAAAGTGCGGTTGGCTGGAGTTGCGATGTAGCGGTCGATGCTGGCGTCGAAGCCATCGGGGCCGAAGTTATTGGCGTAGATCTGCCAGATGTCGCGATCCTGGGCGCAGGCTTCACGAAGGGGATTTCGATATTGCTCCCCAAACGGCTCCGCGCGGCAATTCTCGCCGGCCATCGGCGCGGACAGGAACGCAAGGTCGAGCTCAGCCATTGCGCGCGAATTCCAGGATCGCCTGCGCCTGGCGTTCCGAGGCGGGGGTGGGGCTTTCATCGATGGAGGCGGCCAGGCGCTCGCGTTGCAAGGCTTCGAATTGCGGTTGGACTTCATCCGCGCGGGCCAGTGCAGCAGGCAGATCGGCGAGGTCGTCAATCACCTGGCCGAAATGCCAGTGAGCGTAGGCCGGGTCGTCTTGCCAGTCGCGGCGATCGAGGTTGAGGAAAATGCACGGTCGCGGGTTGCGGATAAATTCGTAGACCTGGCTCGAAACGTCGCCGATGTAGACGCTCGCGACCTGCGTGTAGGTCATGTCGATCGACCGAACGCTGCCGCGGTCGATGATGACGTTGGGCGCCGTCGACGCGACATCAGGGCCGCCGCGAATTCGTACGTGCGGCGCGGCGACGAAGTTCCAGTCTGGAATGCTTTCCATCACGCGCACAACCTCGGCGCCGTGCTTAATCCAGGTACCGACCTCGGCGTCAAAATGCGGATTGTAGAGCGCGATCGGGCGGTCATTGTCGAACAGGCGCGCCGGAGTCGGCCGCACGAGCTCGAACTTGCCGTAGCCGACGACCTTGATGTTCTCGTCGGTCCCGAGGCCGCGGTCGATCAGGCGCTGCTTGTCTTTTGAACCATTGACTAGCGTCAGCTCAAAATTGGCGTGCTTCGGGTCATAACCACCCTCGCGGTCGCCCGCGCCATGCTTGAGATGGATCATTCGCGAGTGGAACCCGGGCAGGCGTCGCAGCCAGGAACTGGTCGTCTCCGTCGTGACCAGCACCGGAAAGCGAGCAAAAGCCGCTGCATTCAGAAGCAGAACCTTCAGGCGCCAGGGCGGGTCGAACAGGCCGCCGCCCGCGCCACGCAGTAGCTTGATCCGGAGGCTTCCGTTCGGATCGAAAGAGCGGACATAATCGGCACCGACTTGGGTGGAAGACAGCACGGTGACCCGCACGCCCGGCTCCCGCGCGAGACGCAGCGCGGCGGGCAGCCAGTGGGCGAACTGATGCGCCTGGGAGATGGCGATGAACGCGATGTCGATGGTGCCGCCGCCCGCGGCGCCGGAACTCATTCCTCGCCGAGGTCCTGCGCCACTTTGTCGGAACGCAGGATGCGCTCGATGTGGCTGCTCTCGTCGAAGCTTTCGTCGATGATGAACTTCAGCCGCGCCGCATATTTCATCCGCACGCGGTGCGCGACTTCGCGCTGCAGGAAGGCGGTGTTCTGGCGCAAGGCCTTGAGCACCGCCTGCTCGTCCTGCCCTAGCAGCGGCTTCACGAACACGGTCGCGTGGCGCAGGTCGGGCGACATGCGGACCTCGGTCACGCTGACGAGATGCGACTGCAGCGTGTCGTCATGCACGTCGCCGCGCGCGAGCAGCTCGCTCAGGATGTGCCGCACCTGTTCGCCCACGCGAAGCAGGCGAACGCTGCGGCCTTCCTGAGTTTCCGTGCGGCGCATTTAGAGCGTCCGCGCGCGTTCCTCGACCTCGAACACTTCAAGGCTGTCGCCAGCCTTGATGTCGTTCGTGTCGGCGAGCAGCACGCCGCATTCCAGACCCGCGACTACCTGCGCGACGTCGTCCTTGAAACGGCGCAGCGAGCTGATCGTCGTCTTCGAGACGATGACGTCTTCGCGGGTGAGGCGGGCGTTAAGGCCCTTGCGGATCTGCCCTTCGAGGACGAGCAGGCCGGCGGCCTTGTCCTTCTTGCCGGCCGGGAAGACTTCCTGGACCCGCGCGCGGCCGACCACCGTCTCGATGATCTCGGGACCGAGTTCGCCCGCCATCGCACCCTTCACCCAGTCGGTGAGGTGGTAGATGACATCGTAGTAGCGGAACTCGACCTTGTTGCGCTCGGCGACTTCGCGCGCCTTGGCGTTCGGGCGGACGTTGAAGCCGATGATCGGCGCGCCGCTCGCGCTCGCCAGTGTGACGTCGCTCTCGGTGATCGCGCCGACGCCTGAGTGAAGCACGCGGACGCGCACTTCGTCGGTGCCGAGGCGGTTGAGCGCCTGGACGATCGCTTCGACGGAGCCCTGCACGTCGGCCTTCACGACCAGTGGCACTTCCTTCACGGTCGAGGCATGCGCCGCGAACATGTTTTCGAGGCTGACCGGTGCGCTGGTCGTGCGCTTTCGGTCGAGGACGCCCTGGCGGTAGGATGCGACTTCGCGGGCCCGCGCCTCATTCTCGACGACCGTGAACGGATCGCCGGCTGACGGGACCGCCGACAGGCCAAGCACTTCGACGGGAACCGAGGGGCCGGCTTCCTTCACCTGCTTGCCGTGGTCGTCGATCAGCGCGCGGACCTTCCCGCTCGATGCGCCCGCGACGAACACGTCGCCGACGCGAAGCGTGCCGCGCTCGACCAGCACGGTCGCCAGCGGACCGCGGCCCTTGTCGAGCCGCGCCTCGATGACCGTGCCGTCGGCGGCGCGGTCGGGATTGGCCTTCAGCTCGAGGATTTCGGCCTGGAGCTGGATGGCTTCCAGCAGCTTGTCGAGGTTGGTCTTCTTGGTCGCCGAGACTTCGACGTCCTGCACGTCACCGCCGAGATCCTCGACGATGATCTCGTGCTGCAGCAGCTCCTCGCGAACCTTCTGCGGTTTGGCTTCCGGCTTGTCGATCTTGTTGATCGCGATGATCATCGGAACGCCGGCCGCCTTGGTGTGATTGATCGCCTCGACCGTCTGCGGTCGCAAGCCGTCGTCGGCCGCCACCACGAGGATGACGATGTCGGTGACGTTGGCGCCGCGGGCACGCATGTCGGAGAAGGCTTCGTGGCCCGGCGTGTCGAGGAAGGTGACCTTCGACTTGTCGGGCAGCGCGACCTGATAGGCGCCGATGTGCTGCGTGATGCCGCCGGCTTCGCCCGACTGGACGGAAGCGCCACGGATCGCGTCGAGCAGCGAGGTCTTGCCGTGGTCGACGTGGCCCATGATGGTCACGACCGGCGGGCGCGCCTTCAGCGTCTCCGGCGCATCGACGTCCTCGGACTGGTCGATGTCGACGTCGCTCTCGCTGACGCGCTTGATGCGGTGGCCGAATTCGGTGACCAGCAGCTCGGCCGTGTCCTGATCGATGGTCTGGGTCAGCGTGACCGGCGAACCCATCTTGAACAGCGCCTTCACCAGATCGGCGCCGCGCTCGGCCATGCGATTGGCGAGTTCCTGCACCGTGATCGCCTCGGGGACGACGACGTCGCGGACCTGCTTGGCCGACGGGCCGGATTCCATGTGGTGCCGCTTTTCCTTTTCGCGAGCGCGGCGGAGCGCGGCGAGCGAGCGCGCGCGGCTGTCGTCCTCGCCGGAAAGGGCGCGGGTAACGGTCAGCTTGCCACGCTGGCGCTGGTCGTCGCCGCGGCCGCGGCTCGGGCGCGCAGGCTCGGGACGGCGCGGGGCGGGGGCGTGGCCGCCGACCGGACGGCGGACGGGCGCGCCACCGGTGCTTTCGCGCGCAGCCGGAGCGGCAGGCTGTTCGGGTTCTGCCGGCGCCTCGGCGGCGCGGCGGGCTTCTTCCTCGGCAGCCAGGCGTGCCTGCTCGGCGGCGGCTTCCTCGGCCTTGCGATTCTCCTCGGCGCGGCGCTTCTCGTCTTCGCTCTGTGCGGTCTTCGAGCGCTCCTCGCGCTGGCGCGCTTCCTGCGCCAGGCGCAGGCGATCTTCTTCCGCCTCGCGCTGCATGCGCTCGAGGTCGGCGCGGCGCTGCGCGATCTGCTCCGCCTCGGACAGGCGACGCTGCGGCGGCGCGGCGGGCGCGGCTGGCTTCGGCGCCGGCTTGGGCGCTTCGGCGATCGGCTCGGGCTTGGGCGCCTCGACCGGCGCGGCCTCGCCCGGCTTGCCCAGGATGCGGCGCTTCTTGACCTCGACGACGACCGTGTTGGAGCGGCCGTGGCTGAAGCTTTGCTTGACCTTGCCGGTCTCAACCGTGCGCTTGAGGCCCAGCGGCGGCCGGGTGCCAAGCTTCGGTTTGTCGGTCTGATCGCTCATTCTATTCCTTCGTCAATTTGCTTCAGCCGAGCCGTCTTCCAAGGCGGGTTCGCCGCCTTCAGGACCACGATCGGGGCCAGTAAAAGCCCGCCAACGCTTGAGCGCGTGCTGGACACGCGAAGCGGCGGCGGGATCGGTCAGGGCGACATGTACCACATTGTCGCGCCCAAGTGCCATGGACAAGATAGTGCGCGGCTCGGGGAATATCACCCCCTGCGCCTCACCGCCGCCGACCCTCCACGCTTGGTCGAGCCTGCGGTTGCCGTCGTCACCAGCATCGGCGGCATGGATCAGCAGTGCGACCTTGCCCGAGCGTGCGGCGACCTCGACCTTGTCGGAGCCGTTGATCAGGTTGCCGGCGCGCGCTTCCATGCCGAGGCGGTCGAGCGCCGCCTGGCGAAGCGCGGCTTCGGTTCGTTCGCCGAGATCGGCGGGAACTGACACCTCGTTGGTCTTGAACGCACGCTGCAGCGCCGGCTTCAGCTTACCCTTGGCGTTCGCCTGGTCGAGTTCGCCGCGGGTGACGCCAATCCAGGCGCCGCGACCGGGTGCACGGGCGCGGACGTCAGGCGCGACCGAGCCGTCCGGACCGAGCGCGAGCCGGATCAGTTCATCGCGCGGCGCAGTCCGGCGCGACAGGATGCAGGTGCGCTCGGCGACATGCCGATCGCGCGCTTCCGGATTGTCGGAGCCTAGATCGTCATTGCGAGGATTCCGCATCGGCGGCCTCCTCGGTCTGTGCCGGCGCGTCTTCGTCTTCGAACCAGTGCGCGCGAGCGGCCATGATGATCTCGTTGCCCTGCTCGTCGCTCAGACCGTAGCTGGCTAAGATGCCGCCCTTGTCTTCTGGGCGATTGCTCGGCTCGCGCTGGCGGCGCTGCTCGGGCCGCTTCTTCTGCACCAGTTCGTCGGTGGCGAGGTCGGCCAGATCGTCGAGCGTCTTGATGCCCGCCTTGCCGAGCGTGACGAGCATCGCTTCGGTCAGGTGCGGCATCTCTGCCAACGCGTCCTCGACGCCGAGGGCACGACGCTCTTCGCGCGCGGCGGCCTCGCGCTTGTCGAGGGCTTCGGTGGCGCGGCTCTGGAGCTCGGCGGCGATGTCGTCGTCGAGGCCTTCGATCGACGCGATTTCGTCGATGTCGACGTAGGCGACTTCCTCGAGGCTGGTGAAGCCTTCGGCGACCAGCAGCTGCGACAGCGTCTCGTCGACGTCCAGCTCGTTCTGGAACAGCGACGACCGCTCGACGAACTCCCGCTGGCGCTTCTCGCTGGCATCGGCCTCGGTCAGGATGTCGATCTGGGACACCGTGAGCTGCGAGGCAAGGCGGACGTTCTGACCGCGGCGGCCGATGGCCAGGCTCAGCTGGTCGTCGGGGACGACGACTTCGATCCGGCCCTCTTCCTCGTCAATGACGACGCGACTGACCGTCGCCGGCTGGAGGGCGTTGACGACGAAAGTCGCCGTGTCCTGGCTCCACGGAATGATGTCGATCTTCTCGCCCTGCAATTCCTGGACGACCGCCTGCACGCGGCTGCCCTTCATGCCGACGCAGGCGCCGACCGGGTCGATCGAGCTGTCGTGGCTGATGACGCCGATCTTGGCGCGGCTGCCCGGGTCGCGGGCGGCGGCCTTGATCTCGATGATGCCGTCGTAAATCTCCGGCACTTCCTGCGCGAACAGCTTCTTCATGAACTCGGGATGCGCGCGGCTGAGAAAGATCTGCGGGCCGCGGGCTTCGCGGCGGACCGCCATGATCAGCGAGCGGATGCGGTCGCCGACGCGAACCATCTCGCGCGGGATCTGCTGGTCGCGGCGGATGACGCCCTCGGCGCGGCCAAGGTCGACGACGACGTGGCCAAACTCGACGCGCTTGACGACGCCGGTGATGACCTCGTTCGCGCGCTCCTTGAACTCTTCATACTGGCGCTCGCGCTCGGCATCGCGAACCTTCTGGAAGATGACCTGCTTGGCGGCCTGGGCGGCGATGCGGCCGAACTCGATCGGTGGCAGCGGGTCGACGATAAAGTCGCCGATCGACGCGCCCTTCTGCAGCTTCTCGGCGCCCTTCGGGTCGATCTGCTTAAAGTGGTCTTCCGGCTCCTCGACGACTTCGAGGACGCGCCACAGGCGAAGGTCACCGGTGTTAGCGTCGAGCTTGGCGCGGATGTCGTTCTCGGCACCGTAGCGGGCGCGGGCGGCGCGCTGGATGGCATCTTCCATCGCCTCGATCACGATGCCCTTGTCGATCAGCTTCTCGCGCGCGACGGCGTCGGCGATCGCGATCAGCTCCGCCTTGTTGGCGCTGACGGCAGCGGGTGCGGTGGCCATGGAAATTATTCCTCTATCGTCTGAATTGAGTCGGCGCCCTCGGTGCTGAGCGGCGCGGTGGCGTTGATGAGCTTGTCGGTCAAGAGCAGCTTGGCCGACGAAATGGCGTCGAACGGCAGCGCATGCTCGCGGCCGCTCTTGTCGGTGAATTGCACGGTCTGGCCGTCGATGCCGTTGAGAATGCCGGAATATTGCTTCCGGCCCTCGGTCGGCTCGGCGAGCGTGATACGCGCCTCATGGCCTACCCAGTCGGCATAATCCTGCAGCCGGGTCAGCGGCCGGTCGATGCCGGGCGAGCTGACCTCCAAGCGGAAGGCGCCGTCAATCGGGTCGTTTGCGTCGAGCCAGTCGGACAAGCGGCGCGAGATGATCTCGCAGTCGCTGAGGTCGAGCTGCCGTGTGTCGGGCTTCTCGGCCATGACCTGCAACGTCGGGTCGGACGTGCCGCCGATCATCGCCACGCGCACGAGCTCATAGCCGAGGCTCTTCACCTCGGGCTCGATCTGCTTGGCGATGGCCGCGATATCGTCGTTCACGCACACTCCGTGGAAATTCGCAACCTCTCTCGGACCGGAGCCGGTGGGCCCCAGCCTCAGGCATCTAACGATGTCGAGGAGAGAGCCGCGATATAGGCGCGAGTCGCCGTGGCCGCAAGCGGCGGCTTAGCGGCCGAGCGCGCTGTTCTCCGCGCGGATGCGGACGGTCAGGATCGCGGCGTTGAGAAGCGAGAAGATCAGCGCGACCTGCCACAGGCCAAACACGAGCGGCAGGACCGCGATCTCGGCGATCACGACGAGGTAGTTGGGATGGTTCACCCAGCGATAGGGACCGCCCCGGACGAGGACTTCTTCCGGCGGCACGATGATCCGCGTCGTCCAGCGGGAGCCGATCGAATAAAGGACCCAGATTCGCGCCAGCTCGATCAGGACGAACATTCCCAGCCAAAAGCCGTCCACGGGACGCGGTAGCGCAAAGAGCCATAGCGCCAGCAGCCACGCGGTGTGGAGCGCGACGATCAGCGGGTAATGGCCGGGTGCATGCTCGCGGGCGCCGTTGGCAAGCAGCCGCGTGGTGTTGCGCTTGGATAGCCACAACTCAACCAACCGCTGCGCCGTGACCAGCGCTAGAATGATGATGTCGAGCGTCACGCGGCTTCAAGCATGAGGCCGCCGCATGTGAAGCCCGGCCCGAAGGCGGTCATCATCACGCGATCGGGCAGGCCCTGCTTCATCAGCCGATCGAGTACGAACAACACGGTCGGTGCGCTCATGTTGCCGTAGTCGTGGAGCACTTCGCGTTCGAGATTGAGCTCGCCCTGCGGCAGCTCGAGCGCACTTTCGATGGCGTCGATGACTTTCACCCCGCCCGGGTGGCAGCAGAAGCGGTCGATCGCGCCGCGCCTGGTGCCAAGCTCGGCGCACATGGTGTCGATCGCGCTGGCCAGCTCCTGCTCGATGAAGGGCGGAATCGCGCGGTCGAAGACGACCGACAGACCGGGGTCCTCGACGTCCCAACCCATGATCCGCAGCGTATCGGGCCAGAGCTTCTCGGCGGAACCGGTGATGAGGGTTTTGCTGTGCTCACCGCTCGTCACGATTGCTGCGGCGGAGCCGTCGCCGAAGAGCGCGGTTGCTACGACTGCCGCAGGATCGTCGCTGTCGAGGCGGATCGAGATCGAGCAGGTCTCGACCGTCACGAAGAGCCAGATGCTGCCCGGGTCGGCGGCGGCCAACCGCGACGCCAGCGACAGGCCGTTTACGCCGCCCGCGCATCCCAGCCCGAACACGGGCACGCGGCGAACATTCTCGCGCAACCCGAGACCACCGGCCACGCGTGCTTCGAGGCTGGGCGTCGCGATCCCGGTGGTGGAAACGGTCACGACGCCGTCGATATCGGCTGGCCTAAGGCCTGCCTTGTTGATCGCCGACGCGGCTGCTTCGAGAAACAATGCTTCCGCGGCGTCTAGGTAAACCGCATTGCGTTCCTGCCAGCCGTGTGGCGAGGCGTACCAGTCGGGCGGTGCGACGATATGACGCTGTGCGATTCCCGCATTGTCGAACACGCCCGACAGTCGGTCGAACAGGTTCTTGCGCCGAAAGGCGTCCCGTCCGAGCGCCTTCGCCTCCGCCTGCTGAATGACGAATGGGGGAACCGCGGTCGCCACTGAAAGCAGGCTGGAATGTTGCACCATGCCTCCTAGAGCGGTGGAAGCGCGTTTAAGTTCAACAGTACGGTCTAAGGGAGAGGATATGAAGCCGCATTCGGTGCACGCAATAGGGCTGTTGTTTCTCGCCGCGTGCAGCAGCGCGACGCCTAGCGATGCTCAGGAAGCGTCCACCGGAAGAGCCAATGCGGAGCCCACTAAGGCGCCGTTCACGGCGACGCCGGTCGCAACGTTTGATGCACCGTGGGCGATGGATTTCCTGCCCGGCTCGTCCCGCGCGCTGGTCACCGAAAAGGCTGGCCGCCTGTGGCTGATCGACGTCAACGGCGGCGCGAAGAAATCCGTCGCGGGCGTTCCAGCCGTCGTTTCCGATGAGCAGGGCGGGCTTCTGGACGTCAAGGTGGGTCCAAGCTTTGCACGAGACGGGGGCATCTATTTCACCTTTTCGGAAGCCTCGCAGAATGGCGGAAGCCAGCTGGCCCTGGCGCGCGCCAATCTGATCGATGGGTCCGGCGCCGCCCGGCTCGACAAGGTGCGGGTCATCTGGCGCAATCCGACCGGCGGCAAGGGCGGGCATTTCGGTGCGCGGATCGCCATCGCGCCCGATGGCAAGTCGCTGTTCCTCAGCGCCGGCGAGCGCCAGCGCTTCATGCCTGCGCAGGATCCGAACCTGCCGATGGGCAAAATCCTGCACCTGACGCTCGACGGCAAGCCGTTAGCGGCCGGACAGCCCGGCGCGTCGAGCGTGATCGTAATCGATCCCCCTAAGGACAGCGAGGTCGCGAAGCAGGCCACGGGGCGCACGATCACTTGGCCCGGCACCAACAACACGCCAGCGGAGACCTGGACCTCCGGACATCGCAATCCGCTCGGCCTGGCGTTCGCGCCCGATGGTAGGCTGTGGGAGATCGAGATGGGGCCGAAGGGCGGCGACGAACTGAACCTCATCATCCAGGGCCGCAACTACGGCTATCCGCGGGTCTCGAACGGCACCAATTACAACGGCGTCGATATTCCCGATCACAAACCGGGCGACGGCTTCGAAGCGCCCAAGGCGTGGTGGAACCCGTCGATCTCGCCCGCCGACCTGCTGATCTATTCGGGCACGATGTTCCCGCAATGGAAGGGCGATGCGCTGATCCCGGCGCTGTCGGGTCAGGCGCTCATCCACGTTCCGCTGCGCGGCGATCGGACCGGCAAAGCGGAGCAATGGGATATGGGCAAGCGCATCCGTGCGGTCGACCAAGGACCGGACGGCGCGGTTTATTTGCTCGAGGATGATGCGGGCGCCCGCCTCCTCAAGCTGACCCCCACTCAGGCGCGGCGGTAACGCAGATAATAAGGTTGGCGACCCTCCCGGCGAGACTTGGCGCCGTAGCGGGTCTCGATCCATCCGCCGGGCGGACCGAGGAAGTCCTTGGGCCGCTCGGCGAGCCATTCGAACTGGTGCGCGTGCCGCTGCATGACCATTAGCGACCAGGTCAGGTAGGTCGGATCGTCGGTTGCCAAGCGGAACTCGCCACCGGGACGCAGCTTGGCCGCAAACAGGTCGACTGGACCGTCGTTCATCATCCGCCGCTTCGCATGCCGCGCTTTGGGCCAGGGGTCGGGGTGCAGCAGATAGAGGAAGCTGAGCGCGCCGTCGGGCACCCGGGGCAAAACTTCCAAGGCGTCGCCACGCCATAAGCGCACATTGGCCAGATGCTTGTCGCGCACATGCCCGAGTGCAGTGGCAACGCCGTTCAAGAACGGCTCGACGGCGATGAAGCCGTGATCGGGCAGCATGTCGGCGCGGTCGGCCAGGTGCTCACCGGAACCGAAGCCGATTTCGAAGTGCAGCGGACGGTCTTCGCCGAACAGCGCACGCGCACTCAGCTCGCCGTCAGCTGGTATCTCGAGTTGCGGCAACAGCCGGTCGATCAGCTCTTGCTGGCCTTGCCGCAGCTTGTGCCCACTGGAACGACCATAAAGCCGGTTGAGAGTCAGCGGATTGCCGGATTTGAACGCGGTCATCAGGCGAGCGCGCCTAGGCCGTTCATGAACTTCCCGCAACGTTCGGAACCGTTCGGCGTGCTCTCGCGTCAAGCTATCGAAAGAGAGGAAAGCCATGGCCGAAATCGTCGAAGAACGACCGGCGCGGCGCGTCGGGATCGCGGGTCATCCGTACAGCGCGCTGTTCCTGCCGGTGCCCATCGTATGCTTCACCGGAGCGCTACTTACCGACATCGCGTACGTGAATAGCGAGGGCAATTTGCTGTGGCTGAACTTCTCCAGCTGGCTGCTCGCCGCCGGAATGCTGTTCGCGGTGATTGCCGGCATCCTGATGCTGATCGATCTGGCGAGACTCCCGCAATTGCGGACGAACATCGGCTGGGGCTCGTTCGGGCTGCTTGCAGCGGCCGGCATCGTCGAATTCATCAACAACCTGATCCACGCGCGCGATGGCTGGACGGCAGTCGTTCCGGCCGGCCTCATCCTGTCGGCAATCGGCGCGATCCTCATCATGTCGCACGGGTGGCTTTGGCACGAATCCCGCTACGGGGTGGGAGGCCGGCCATGAACAAGCTGATCCTCGCCGCGCTCATCACCGCTCCACTTGCCGCTTGCGGAAGTCCTCAGGACAAGATTCAGCCTTCGCAGCAGATGGGCCCGAACCCCTTGCTGCCCAAGCCGGCGCAAGGGCTAATCGCCGACGTCGGCGTACCCAAGGTCGTAGGCTGGAAAGCAGGCGAGACGCCAACGGTGCCGGCAGGCTTCCACATCGAAGCCATGGCGACGGGACTGGTCAATCCACGCACCATCCTGCCGTTGGCGAACGGCGATGTCCTTGTGGTCGAGGGCCAGCGCACCGGTTCGGAGCCGGTGGACCGGCCGAAAGACCCGATCCGCGACTTCATCATGTCCATCGCGCACGGTGGTGGCGGGGCTAAAGAAACGTCGGGCAACAACAGCGGTCCGCCGCAACGGATTACGTTGCTCCGCGATGCGAACGGCGATGGCAAACCGGAGCTGCGATCAGTCCTCGTCGACCACCTCAATGCGCCGTTCGGCGTCGCGGTGGTCGGCAACAACCTTTACGTGGCGAACACGGATTCGATTGTCCGGTATGCGTTCACGCCGGGCCAGGCGCAGATTGCGGAGCGACCGCAGAAGGTCATCGACCTGCCGGGCGGCCTGATCGACCATCACTGGACAAAAAGCCTCGTCGCAAGTCCTGACGGTTCGAAGCTTTATGCCGGCGTCGGTTCGAACAGCAACGTCCAGGAACGGGGCCCCGAAGCCGAGACTAATCGCGCCGCGATCTGGGAAATCGATCCCAACACCGGTGCCTACCGGGTCTTCGCCAGCGGGCTGCGCAACCCGAACGGCCTGACCTTCTACCCGGGCACCAACGTGCTGTGGACCGTGGTCAACGAGCGTGATGAGCTCGGTCCTAATGCCGTGCCAGACTATATGACTTCGGTGCGCGCGGGCGCGTTCTACGGTTGGCCATGGAGTTATTACGGGCAGCACGTAGATCCGCGGCCGCGTCCACAACGGCCCGACATGGTCGCGAAGGCCATCCCACCCGATTATGCGCTCAGCTCGCACGTGGCGGCGCTCGGTCTGACCTTCTACACCGGCAATACGTTCCCTGCAGGCTTCCGCGGCGGAGCCTTCGTCGGTGAACATGGCAGCTGGAACCGCAACCAGTACAACGGCTATCACGTCGTCTTCGTGCGGTTCGCCCAAGGTCGGCCTGTCGGCCTACCGATGGAGTTCGTCGGCGGTTTCCTCAACGGCAAAGGCGAAGCGCGCGGACGCCCGGTGGGCGTTGCGGTCGATCGCACGGGTGCACTGCTGGTCGCCGACGATGCCGGCAATACGGTGTGGCGTGTGACCTATACGGGCGGCGGCACTCCCAAGCCCGCCGCCTGATCGTCAGGCGACGGCTGCCTTCAGGTCGTCCACGAGGTCAACGCGTTCCCACGGGAAGTGATCGCCGTCGGCGTTGCGCCCAAAGTGGCCGTAAGCCGCGGTCGGCTGGTAGATTGGCTTGTTGAGGCCGAGGTGCGTGCGGATGCCGCGCGGCGTCAGCTTGCCGAGCTTTTCAATGCTGCCGATGGCCGCTTCGATGGCGTCGTCGCCGACTGTGCCCGTGCCGTGCGTGTCGACGTAGAGCGAAAGCGGCTCGGAGACGCCGATCGCGTAGGCCAACTGGATCGTGCAGCGCTTGGCGAGGCCCGCCGCGACAATGTTCTTGGCGAGGTAGCGCGCCGCATAAGCCGCCGAGCGGTCGACCTTGGTCGGATCCTTGCCCGAGAAGGCGCCGCCGCCGTGGGGGGCTGCGCCGCCGTAGGTGTCGACGATGATCTTGCGGCCGGTGACGCCGGCGTCGCCGTCGGGGCCACCGATCTCGAAGCTGCCGGTCGGATTGATGTGATAGACGGTCTCGTTGCCCAGCAGCTGCTGCGGCATCACGCGGGCGACCACGTCCTTTACGTAGGCGTGGAGCTCGGCCTGCTTCTCGCCCTTATCGTAGCCCGGCTTGTGTTGGGTCGACACGACGATCGCGGTGGCCTTTGCCGGCTTGCCGTCCTCGAAGCGCAGCGTGACCTGGCTCTTGGCGTCGGGCTCCAGGAACGGCGCGGCGCCGCTGTGGCGGTCCTTGGCCATCTCCATCAGGATCTTGTGGCTGTAGTAAAGCGTCGCCGGCATCAGGTCGGGGGTCTCGTCGCAGGCGAAACCGAACATGATGCCCTGGTCGCCAGCGCCTTCGTCCTTGTCGTCGCCGGCATCGACGCCCTGCGCGATGTGCGCCGACTGCGGGTGCAGGTGGTTGGCGAAGTCGAGGCGGTCCCAATGGAAGCCGTCCTGCTCATAGCCGATGCGCTTCACCGTGTTGCGCACTGCCTGTTCGATTTCCTCGCGGACGCCTGGTGCCCAATTTCCCACTTCGTCCATGATTCCCTGACCGCGGATTTCGCCAGCCAGCACCACGCGGTTCGTCGTGGTCATCGTCTCGCAGGCGACCCGCGCCTCGGGATCCTTCGACAGGAACAGGTCGACGATCGCGTCGGAAATCTGGTCGGCGACCTTGTCCGGGTGACCTTCGGAAACGGATTCGGAGGTGAACAGGTACGAGCTGCGCATGAGCGAGGCGTGTCCTCAAAATGTGGGATATAAGGAAAGCTTTATATGTCGCCTCTAGCGGCGGCGGCGGCCCACCGCAATGCCGCCGATGATCAGCAAGAAACCGAGCAGGATCGGGATCGCATTGCCGAAGCGGGCGAAGGGCGGCGGGGCCAGCGACGCCGGCGGGATCACCGAGTCGATGGCGCCAGCGGTACGCCAGGGAAGCGACTTCACAAGATTACCACGGGCATCAATCACCGCGCTGATGCCCGTCGGGGTCGAACGAATGATCGGCACACCTTCTTCCGCCGCTCGCAATCTTGCCTGGGCAAGGTGTTGCGGTGGACCCCAGCGGCCGAACCACGCATCGTTCGACGGGTTGAAAATGAAGCTGGGCCGATTGCGCTCATCGACCACATGGCCGGAGAAAATGATTTCGTAACAGAGCTGCAGTCCGACCTTGCCCCAAGGATCGCCGAGGTCGATCGAGCGGGGGCCTGGACCGGATGTAAAGTCGACGTCCCCAGGCGCGAGCCGCGACAGGCCGATAGCCGAGAGCAGCGGACGCATCGGCAGATATTCTCCGTACGGGACGAGGTGCGCCTTGTCGTAACGGCCCACGACCCTGCCGCCCGGCGCCAGCGCGTAAATGCTGTTTGCCGCTCCGTTCAAATGCTGACCATCGCGCGACCACACTGCGATTCCGCCGGTCAGCAACTTGTCGTTCGGCCCAAGAAGTGAAGCCGCCTGCGCGCGCTGGAAAGCGGCGAACGCCTGCGGATCGCCCGGCCGATTGTCCTGCAGCGGATCGGTGATCGCAGCCTCGGGCCACAGAAGAAGCCTATCGTCGCCGGGCCGTCCGGACAGCAGGGCGAGTCGGCGGGCCGCTTCCTGATCGAAGCCCGGCCGCCACTTATTTTCCTGGCCGATATTTGGCTGGACGACACGCACGTTGCGGACCGTCAGTGGATCGGCAGGAACGACATCAGCGGGCAAAAGCCACAGCAGGCCGGTCGCCGCGACGATTAGGACGAGGGGTAACCATTGCTTGCGATATTCCAGCCAGATTGCGCCGCCGAGCAACACCACCAGACCCGACAGCCCATAGGTACCGATCATCGCGGTAATGTTGATCAAGGTGGTGGGCGCCAAAGACGCGGCGGCGGGGTTCCACGGGAAGCCGGTGAACATCGTGCCCCGCAGCCATTCGGTAATCGCCCATGCCCCGCCGAGCGTCAGAACTAGGGCGACCCGATTGTCGCGACCGAAGCGCCAGGCAATGCCCGCGGCCATTGCCGGATAGATGGCAAGATAGATGGACAGGAGAACGACCGCGATCCAGCCAAGCCACGCCGGCATGGCTGCCTGAAAGGTGAATGCGGTCGCGATCCAGTTCAGGCCGACCACGAACTGGCCGAGTCCGAACGCCCAGCCGAGCAGCAGGCCGCGGCCGAGGCTCTTTACGCGGCAGATGAGCTCGCAAAGAACCGCGAACGCGACGGGCAGCAGCGGCCAGAGCGCCATGGGCTCGAATGCGAAAGCCGAGGCGGCGCCGGCCAGGAAGGCGTAGAGGATGAACTTCATCGGCGACGACGGCTAGCCGTTGGCGCGCCGTTACGAAAGCCTCGACAACCGACGCTGTCTCGCGGCAGTGCACGGCCATGTCCTTGCCACCTTTCCACATCGCGTTCCCGGTCGACGATTTGGAAGCTGCACGGCGCTTCTACGGGGAACTATTCGGCTGTCCGGAAGGGCGCAGCGCGGATCACTGGATCGACTTCAATCTCTACGGGCATCAGATTGTGGCGCACCTCGCGCCCGATGCGGCGCCAGGCCGGGCCACGAACGCCGTCGATGGCGAAGCAGTCCCCGTCCCGCATTTCGGGGTCGTGCTGCCGATGAGCGACTGGCGCGCGCTCGCCGATCGCTTGCAGGCTGCAAGGGTGGATTTCGTCATAGCTCCAACCGTTCGTTTCGCGGGCGAGCCTGGCGAGCAGGCGACGATGTTCCTGCTCGATCCCGCAGGCAATGCGCTCGAGTTCAAGGCGATGGCCGATCCCGCCAACCTTTTCGCGAAGAATTAAGCTTCTTCGACCGGCTCAGTTTCGGGCGCGTGCAACCGCACACGGATGATCCGCCGCGGATCGGAATCGACGGACTCCAGTCTCCATCCCGAGGAATGGACGAGGCATTCGCCTTTCGCCGGGATGTGGCCGGCAAGCAGGAACATCAAACCGCCAAGCGTGTCGACTTCGTCTTCGTCGGATGAGAGTCGGGGGTCGACGGCCTGCGCCAGTTCTTCGAGCTCTATCCGCGCATCCGCTTCCCACACGCCGTCGTCGAGCATTGTGAGCTGACCAACCGCATCCTCGTCATGCTCGTCCTCGATCTCGCCAACGATTTCCTCGACCACGTCCTCGATGGTGACCAGACCTTCGGTGCCGCCGAATTCATCGACGACAATGGCGAGGTGGATGCGCTGGCTGCGCATGCGGGCGAGTAGCTCGATGACGCCCATCGATTCGGGCACAAACAAAGGGTCGCGCATCAGCGCGGCGATCGAGCGGTCGCGTTCGGCATCGACGCTGGCCACGAACACATCCTTGATGTGGATCATGCCGACGACCTTGTCGAGGCTGTCGCCATAGACGGGCAGGCGGCTGTGACCGGCGTCGGCGAACGCCGCGACTAACGCCTCGAAGCTGATCGTGTCCGGAACGGCGATGATATCGCCGCGCGTGACGCAGATATCGCCGGCGGTCTGCTCGCCGAAATGAAGCAGGTTGCGCAGCATCTGGCGCTCGGCGGGGGAGAGATCTCCCGCGACGGGGCGGGCGTCCTCTGCCTCGTCGATCGCTTCCTCGATCTCCTCGCGAAGCGTGGACTCGCTGTCCTCGCCAAAGATCAGGTGACGCATGCCACGCCACAGCCGTGAGCCGCCGGCTTCGTCGTTACGCGTCGCCATCAGGCCGCAACCTTGTACGGGTCGGCAATGCCGAGCCGGCTCAACGCCCGTACTTCGCGCGCCTCCATGTCCTCGGCCGTCGCATCGTCCAGATGATCGTAGCCCAGCAGATGAAGTGTCCCATGGATCAGAAGATGCGTCGCATGGTGGTCGACGCTAATTCCTTTCTCTGCGGCCTCGGCCACGCAGACGCCACGGGCAAGCACAATATCGCCGAGCAACAGTTCCGGCCCTGCAACCATTGCCTGCATGAATTCGTCGGGCTCCGCGAGCGGGAAGGACAGGACGTTGGTCGGCTTGTCCTTATCGCGCCAGGTGTCGTTAAGCGCGCGCACTTCCTGGTCGCTGGTCAGCCGAACCGACAGCTCGATCGGCCGCTCGGTCTCCGTCAAATGCGGATAGGCGCTTTCGGCGATGGCCGCTTCGGCGGCGCCGCGGACGAGCTCGGCCCAGGGCCTGCTACTGTCCCATTCCTCGTCGGCTTCGACGTCGATCTCCAGCATCGTTCCTATGCCCCCGGGCCTTCATAGGCCTCGACGATGCGCCCGACGAGGGGGTGCCGCACGACGTCGGCGGCGCCGAAGCGGACCATGCTGAGCTTCGGAATGCCCTCGAGCTTGGCGACAGCGTCGGCCAGCCCGGACTCTACGCCACGCGGAAGGTCGGTCTGGTTGGGGTCGCCGCAGATGACCATTCGGCTACGCATGCCGAAGCGGGTGAGGAACATCTTCATCTGCTGCGGCGTGGTGTTCTGCGCCTCATCTAGGATGATGAAGGCGTCGCTGAGCGTCCGTCCGCGCATGAAGGCGATCGGCGCGATCTCAATCTCGCCCGAAGCGATGCGGCGCTCGACCTGCTCGGTCGGCAGCATGTCGTAGAGCGCGTCGTAAAGCGGGCGGAGATAGGGATCGACCTTCTCCTTCATGTCGCCGGGCAGGAAGCCCAGCCGCTCGCCGGCTTCGACCGCCGGGCGTGACAGGATCAGCCGGTCGACCTGTCCCGTGATCAGCATCGCCACCGCCTGCGCGACGGCAAGGTAGGTCTTGCCGGTACCCGCGGGGCCGAGCGCGAAGATCATGTCGTCGCGGGCCAGCGCTTCCATGTACACGGTCTGGACCGGCGAGCGCGGGACGATCGTCTTCTTGCGCGTGCGGATCATCACCTTGGGCGCGGACGTGACTTCGTCCTTGATGATCCCGTCGAGATTGGGCTGCGCTGCCATGCCGAGCACCGCTTCCACGGCCTCGGCGTCGACATCATGACCCTGGTCCAGCCGATTGTAGAGCCCGACCAGCACGTCGCGGGCGCGCGAGGCGGCGTCGGGCTCACCTTCGATCTGCACTCGATTGCCGCGCGCATTGATGTGCACACCCAGCCGATTCTCGATGTTGATCAAATGGCGGTCGTAATCGCCAAACAATGGGCCGAGCAGGTAGGGCTGGTCGAACTCCAGCTCGAGCCGGGCGCGGCCCTCTTCGTTGGCGGGCACGGCGGCGAGATCGCGGCGGGCCATCAGGCGGCCGCTCGCTGCAGCTCGGCGCCCGTGAGGCTGTTCTGGCCCGCGTCAATGATCGCGACGTCGATGATGTCGCCGGGCACCGCGCTGGTTTCGACATGGACGGACTGCAGCCAGGGCGAACGACCGATCATCTGCATGCCGTGCCGTCCCTTGCGCTCGATCAGGATTTGCGTGTCGATGCCCACTTTCGAGGCGTTGAACGCAAGTTGCTGCTCGATGATCCGTGCCTGCAGCCGTTGCAGGCGATCGTCCATGATTTCGCGCGGGATCTGGTCCTCCATCGTGGCGGCCGGCGTGCCGGGCCGCGGACTATATTTGAACGAATAAGCCGATGCGTAGCCGACGGCATCCACCAGCCGCAGCGTGTCCTCGAAATCCTGCTCGGTCTCGCCGGGGAACCCGACGATAAAGTCGCCGGACAGCGCGATGCCTGGGCGCACCGTGCGCATCCGCTCAAGCGTCGCGAGATAGCTCTCGACCGTATGGCTGCGGTTCATGGCCTTGAGGATGCGGTTGCTCCCCGACTGCACGGGGAGGTGCAGATAGGGCATCAGCTTGTCGACTTCGGCGTGCGCCGCGATCAGCGCGTCGTTCATGTCGGCCGGATGGCTGGTGGTGTAGCGGATGCGGTGCAGGCCATCGATCGTTGCCAGCTCGCGGATCAAATCGGCGAAATCGCGACCGTCGTATGCCCAGGCGTTGACGTTCTGCCCAAGCAGCACGAGTTCCCGCGCGCCGCCGTCGACCAGCTCGCGCGCTTCCGTGACGGTGTCCTGCCACGGCCGCGAAATCTCGGCGCCCCGCGTGTACGGCACCACGCAATAGGTGCAGAATTTGTCGCATCCTTCCTGGATGGTCAGAAAGGAAGAGGGGGTCGCCTGCCGGCGCGGCGGCAGTGCGTCGAACTTGCTGATCGCCGGCATGTCGGTGTCGACCGGACGCGCACCGCGCGCCACCTGCGCGACCATTTCCGGCAGCCGGTGATAGGCCTGCGGGCCGACGACGATGTCGATCATCGGCGAGCGGCGCTTCGCCTCGGCGCCTTCCGCCTGCGCGACACAGCCCGCCAAGGCGACTAGCGGTCTCGACCCATCCTCGCGCCGCAACCGGCCCACGTCCGAATAGGCCTTGTCGGCCGCTTTCTCGCGGATGTGGCAGGTGTTCAGCACGACGAGGTCCGCCGCGTCCGTGTCGTCGGTCGCGGTCAGGCCCTGTTGCGACAGCAACTCGGCCATGCGGTCGCCGTCGTAGACGTTCATCTGGCAACCGAAGCTTTTGATCTTGAAGGTCTTGGGCGTCATTTGTCGCCACCTATAGGCGACTGCCCCGTCGACGTTAAGCGAAGCCTTTCGGCAATTGCGCCGTGAGCGGCTGCCGCGAGGGCCTTGCGGCCGCCGGTGCGATCGAGCGGCTCAAGGACATTGACGGTAACTTGGAGGCTCCCGCGCCTTCCGAGAATGCGCAGGACGTTGTTTTTGCCTGGCTCATGCCACCAGCCGACTTCTCGCGCTGCCTCGCCATAATCGATCGCGACCGGCCGGATCGCCACATCCCTTGCGGCGTAATTGGCGGCCTCCAGGAGCGTCGACCGGAAAGGCAACATGTGGGTGCCGGGCCCCGTCGTTCCTTCGGGGAAAAGCGCGACCGGCTGCTCATCTTCCAGCGCGCGCGCAATCGTGATTGCCTGATCCTTCGCGCCTTTCACATGGCTGCGCTTGACGTAAACCGTAGCGTTCTGATCCGCGAGCCAATGGATAAATGAATGTCCGAGCGTGTCCTTCGATACGAAGCGACATCTGGTCGCACCGCACAGAATGAGAATGTCGAGCCAACTGACGTGATTTGCGATCAGCAACGTATGGGGTGCGATCGGTTCGCCTGATCGTTGCACGCGGGCCCCGACGATCCAGGCTGCAATTGCCAAAAAGCGCGAGGGCCATGAAGACCGGCGAAGCAAGGCCTTCGTGATCAGGTGAACTGGCGCGAGGCAAATAAACAGGCCAAGTAGCCCGCCGACGCGCAGAATGGCACGCCCGTTCAACCGCGCTGCGGAATGACTATCGATCGCGGTCGACGGCGACGCCGTACAGCTCCATGCGGTGGTCGACGAGCCGGAAGCCGAGCTTCTCCGCGATCCGCTTCTGAAGTGCCTCCAATTCGTCATCGACGAACTCGATGACCTTGCCCGTCTCCACGTCGATCAAATGATCGTGGTGCGCATCGGAAGCTGCCTCGTAGCGGGACCGGCCGTCGCCGAACTCGTGCCGCGCCAGGATGCCCGCTTCCTCGAACAGACGGACCGTGCGGTACACCGTGGCGATCGAGATATTGGGATCCACCGCGGCCGCGCGGGCATGCAGCGTCTCGACGTCGGGATGGTCCTCGCTGTCACCGAGCACCCGCGCAATGACCTTGCGCTGCTCGGTGATGCGCAAGCCCTTGTCCGCGCACAGGGCCTCAATGTCGATCGTTCGCGCCATGACGCCAAACTAGGTACGCGTAGGGCGTCCGTCCAGCGCGCCGATCACTTTGCGCCGCGCGTACGCCGCCGCTTGGTTCCCAGACCGATCGACTTGGCCAATGTACGGCGCTGCTCCGCATAATTGGGCGCGACCATCGGATAATCGGCGGCAAGTCCCCACTTCTGCCGATACTGGTCGGGGGTCATGTTATAGTGGGTCATGAGATGCCGCTTGAGCATCTTGAGCTTTTTCCCGTCCTCCAGGCAGACGATATAATCCGGCTTGATCGAAGCACGGATAGAGACCTTCGGTTCAGGCTTTTCTTCGGGGACTGCGCTTCCACCGGAAATACCAGACAAGGCGGCGTGCACGTTCTGGATCAGGTTCGGCAAGTCATTGACCGCAACACTATTGTTGCTGACGTGCGCTGCAACGATGTCGGCAGTCAGCGTCAGCAGCGTATCGTCAAAATTGTCAGTATCGGCCATTTCGAAAATCACTCCGAGCAGAGGCTGTCCAGTAATTAACTAACAGCACAATGTTCAGAATAATGAATACGGCAGTTCTTAGCAATGGACGGTGCGTGCTAAGTAGAATTTCGAAAGTTTAACTAAAGTTGTAAAGCAAGCGTAATGGCGTCGTGGCGTTCGCCGTCCGGAGAATGATAATAATTGCGGCGGCGGCCAACCGCTTCGAAGCCGCCCTCACGATACATGACCGTCGCTGGATTACCGTCGCGGACTTCCAGATGCACTTTGCTCAAGCCGGAATTTCTGGACCGCGCCAGAAAATCTTCAAGCAGATTGCGGCCGACGCCGCGGCGATGACGCTCCGGCAAAACGGCTAGCAGAAGCAATTCGGCTTCGTCGGCAACGCGCCGATCCAACGCGAAGCCGACGATCTGATGATCACGCATATCGCAGGCGACGCTAAGGGACACACCGGTCATCGGCAGGATCCCCGCAAGTTGCGAGCGGGTCCAAGCCTCGCCGTAGGTTCTCCCGAATGCGGCTTCCATCACGGTCATTACCGCGTCCAGATCCGCCGACGTGCCCTCGTTGATGCGGACATCGCTTTCGACGGTGGCCATCAGGCGGCGGCCGGCAGGCGCGCGTCGGGCGCGCGGGCGTAGACGGGACGGGGATCGAGCGTGCGCAACTCCGTAGGCAGCTTCAGGGCATTGGCGGCGGAGGGCCAAGCCTCGCGCGATGACCCAAACCCCCTCGCGCTAACGAGAGCCCCCGCGCCTGACCCGAGAACCAGCGGAGCGTTGGTCGCTTGGCCGGCATCGGCGGGCTGCGCGTTGATGACTTCCGTGGTCCGGGCCAGGGTTTCGCCGTTGAATTGCTGCACGAAGATTTCCCCGTGGCCACCAAGCACGGCGGCGGCGACTTGCTCGTCAGTTGCTGCACCCGCTGCAATCAGCGCCAGCGAGCTCATTCCTGCAAGATGAGCGTTCCACCCGATCGCTAACCCGTGAGCCGCCGCGATGGCGACGCGGATACCGGTAAAACTCCCCGGGCCCACGCCGACCAGAATTTGCGTCGCCGCTTGATCTGCCATGACCTCGGCAATCAGCGGCATCAGCCGCTCGGCGTGTCCGCGTCCGATCACTTCATCGGCCGATGCCACGCAGCGTCCTTCGCCGTCGAACAGGGCGACGGTGCAGGCGGCGCTTGACGTGTCGAAAGCGAGCAGCATTTCTGACGTGATAGTGGTCACAAGCGCGTCAACGCTGCAACCCCTGCAAAAGCTCAGACGGCTTCGACGCTTTCAACTTCCGGCACGTAATGGCGGATCAGGCTTTCGATGCCGCGCTTGAGGGTGATCGTCGACGAAGGGCAGCCCGCGCAGGCGCCGTGCATCGAAAGATACAGGTGGCCGTCGCGATACCCCTTGTAGACGATGTCGCCACCGTCTTGTGCAACCGCAGGTCGAACACGAGTCTCGATCAATTCCTTGATCTGGTCGACGATGTCCGCGTCAGCGGGGTCTTCCTCGAAATCGTCGGCAACGTGAATGGCCGCGGCCGAGCCAGGCGCGAACAGCGGCGCGCCGGTCACGAAATGGTCGAGCAACGTCTCCAAAACCAGCGGCTCGAGATCGGTCCACGACACACCAGGCGCGGCGGTAACTGAGACGAAGTCGCTGCCGTAGAACACGCCCTCAACCATGCCGCTGTCGAACAAGGCTCGCGCAAGCGGCGATGCTTCGGCGCTCTCGGCATCCGCGAAATCACGGGTGCCGCTGTCCATGACGGCCTGTCCCGGGAGGAACTTGCGGGTGGCGGGATTTGGCGTCTGCTCGGTGCGAATCAACATGCTCGCGATGTGGTCATCGAAGATGGGTCAATCAACCACCGAATGGCGGGGCGCCGGCAATCACCCATCGCGTGATGCCGATTGCGATGAGCAAGCAGACAACGGCCACCCACCACTTTCCCGGGCGCATGACGGGCAGGTTGGCGTCCACATCGCTGCGCCCGCTAATCATTGCCGGCAACAGTCTGCGACCGCGCACATGATAAAAGACGATTGCCGCCAGATGGAGGACGATCAGCGCGAGCAGGACATAGAACGAGCTCTCATGCAGTTCCCGCGCCCAGTCCGAAGTCTCAACGCTGACGAGCTTGTAAAGGGGACCCGTGACGATCCCGTCCTCGTCCTCGGCGATGAGCCCAAGCCCGACCTGGACGGCAGTGGCTCCAAGGAGCGCCAGAACGCTGATCGCGCCGAGCGGATTATGCCCGATGCCTTCCCAGCTGCCGCGCAAGTAACTCAACACCGCTTTCGGGCCGCGCACGAAACCGGCGAAGCGCGCGGTAGAGCTGCCGACGAAACCCCAAAGCAAGCGGAAGATCAGCAGCGTAAGCACGCCGCATCCCGACCAGATGTGCCAATCCGCGTGATGATATTCCGCCGACCACCAACTGAAGGCGATCAGCGCGGCAAGTAGCCAGTGGACGATTCGAACCGGAAAATCCCAGACCCGCTGCCGCCTAGCGCTCAGTGCTTCATCTCCGCACGATACTTGTCATGACAGGCCTTGCAGGTGCCGGCGAGGTCACCGTAGCTGGCCTTGGCGGCCGCCATGTCGCCCTTGGCCGCGATGGCTTTGAACGCCTGCGCCGATTGCTGGAAGGCGCGGTTCTTCGCCACGAAGTCAGGCCAGTTCTGCCAGATCTCGGGCTTGGCGCCGTTCTTACCGACTTCGGGACCGCTACCCTTGGCGAACCAGGTCGAGGACTTGGCGGCGAGCGAAGCGACCTGATCGGCCGACGCCTTCACTGTCGAGGCGTTCGGGGTCGGGGAGTCGAATTCGCGGCGAAGCACTTTGAACTGCTTGCCGATATTCTCCATGCCCTCGTGGCGCTCATGCGCGATCTGCGCGGCCTTCTTGCCGCTGACCGCGGCGACACCGGCCGTCGCGGCGATCGCCGCCAGGGTTGCAACTGCAATCGGAACGATGCGCATGGGCACTCCTCGTGAAAAACAACCTTAGTCTTGCGGGACTTTCCAGCTGTCGTCGATCATTTTGATGATGCCGGAAAAATCCTTGTTGCCGCCGCCGCGGTCGACGAAGCGCTGGAACAGCTCCTCCGCCTCCGCGCCCATCGGCGTGTAGGCGCCCACGCTGCGCGCCGCATCGGCCGCGAGCTTCAGGTCCTTGAGCATCAGCGCCGCCGCAAACCCGCCCTCGTAATCGCGGTCGGCCGGCGTTTCCGGACCGACACCGGGGACGGGGGCATAGCTGGTCATCGACCAGCTCTGGCCCGAAGCCTTGGACGAAATGTCGAAGAACACCTGCGGGTCGAGCCCGAGCTTCTGCGCCAGCACGAAGGCTTCGCACGTCGCGACCATCGTCGCGCCGAGGATCATGTTGTTGCAGATCTTCGCCGCCTGACCCGCGCCGAGCTGGCCCGCATGGATCACGGCCTTGGCCATCGGCTCGAGAAACGGCTTCGCGCGCTCGAACTGCGCGTCGGTGCCGCCGACCATCAGCGCCAGCTGCCCCGCAGCCGCCGCGGCGATGCCGCCGGACACCGGCGCATCGAGGAAGTCGAAGCCCCTAGCCGCCATTTGCGCACCGACTTCGCGGGCGCTGTCGACGTCGATGGTCGAGCAGTCGATCAGCAGCGCGCCAGGCTTAGCGTTCGGTGCGACATCGTCGTTGTAGACCGCGCGCACATGCTTGGCCGCCGGAAGCATGGTGATGACGACGTCCGCGTCCTTCACCGCTTCCGCCGCCGACGCTGCAGCGCTGCAACCCGCCTCCGTCGCTTTGTGCACCGCCTCGGAAACAAGGTCGAACGCGCGGACCTCATGTCCAGCCTTGGCCAAGTTCGGCGCCATCCCGCCACCCATGTGGCCGAGGCCGATGAACGCAATCTTCGCCATGACTCAGCGACCCTTCCAGTTACCCGGCCGCTTCTCGACGAAGGCGGCCATTCCTTCTTCCTGATCCTCGGTCCCGAAGAGGCCGTGGAACAGGCGGCGCTCGAAATTGATTCCCTGCGCCAGCGGCATTTCGAAGGTCGCGTTGACCATTTCCTTGGTCGCGACCGCCGCCAGCGGAGCCATTCCGGCAATCTGCTCGGCGACCTTGAGCGCCTCCTCGAGCAGTTCGGCAGCGGGCACGACCTTGGCGACCAAACCGGAGCGCTCGGCCTCGGCGGCGTCCATCATCCGCCCGGTCAGGCACATTTCCATGGCCTTCGCCTTGCCGACCGCCAGCGTCAGCCGCTGCGATCCGCCCATTCCCGGCGTGACGCCAAGCTTAATTTCCGGCTGGCCGAACTTGGCGGTGTCGGCGGCGATGATGAAATCGGCCATCATTGCGACCTCGCAACCCCCGCCCAGCGCGAAGCCGTTCACTGCCGCGATCCAGGGTTTGCGGGTGCGCGTGACCTGCTCCCATCCAGCGAAGAAGTTCGCCGAATACATGTCGGCGAACCCCTGCGGCTGCATTTCCTTGATGTCGGCGCCGGCCGCGAAGGCCTTCTCACCACTGCCGGTCAACACCAGGCAACGTTGCCCTGCGTCCGCATCGTAGTCGGCGAAGACGTCGATCAGATCCTTCAGGACCTGGCTGTTGAGGGCATTCAGCGCCTGCGGGCGGTTGAGCGTGACCAACGTCACTGCGCCCCGCCGTTCGACCAGAACCGTTTCGTAACTCATCGTCGCTCCCTAGAAATCGAACGGGCGCCATTGCTCCTCGACGGGCAGCGGCTCGAAAAAGGCTTCGACGTCGCGGTCGCCGATCACCTCAGGCCGGGCGGGTCGCCAGTTGGGCTTATTGTCCTTGTCGATCAGAAGGGCGCGCACGCCTTCCTTGAAATCCGGATGATGGATCAGGCGGACCATGATGCCATACTCCATCCGCATCTCGTCGACGAAGTGTAGCTGATAGGGGCTTTCCTGGAGTAGCCGTAGGCTGACCTTGCAGGCCATCGGCGACTTGGCGCGGATGGTTGCCGCTTCCTTCTCGGCCCAGGCGTCTCCTTCCGCCGCTCCGCCATCGAGCGCGTCGAGAATGTCCTCCAGCCGGTCGGACGCGAAATAGCGGTCGATCTTCTGCAGGTTGCCCATGATGCGGGCTTCGGGGACATATTCCTCGCTGAGCTCGTCGAGCACCGCCTGAACCCGGAACGGTTGCTCGATAATCCGCTCCTTGGCTTCCTCGAGCCGGTCCGAAGGCAGATAGTGTGTCGCGAGCCGCAGGCGCAGGCACTCGGCGCCATCCAGCCGCGCGCCCGTGAGCGCCAGGAATTGCGCGAGCCGCCCACGCAGCCGCGACAGATACCGCCCACCGCCGACGTCGGGGAAAATGCCGATCGTCGTTTCCGGCATGGCGAGCACGGTCCGCTCGGTCGCCACGCGGTAGCGGCAAGGGCAGGCGATCCCGACACCGCCGCCCATCGTGACGCCGTCCATGAAAGCGACGCCGGGCTTGGCGTAGGTATATTCGAGGTGGTTGAGCCGATATTCGTCGAAGAAGAAGGCGCGTGCCGCGGCTTCATGGCCTTCGACATCCTGGCTGATGCCGACGACGTCGCCGCCGGCGCAGAAGCCCCGGCCCTCGGCATGGTCGATGAGGATGATGCGCACGTCGGGATCGTCGCGCCACTCGATCAGCGCGTTGGCCATGTCGCGGACCATCTGCCGGTTGAGGCTGTGCAGCGCGCGCGGGCGATTGAGACGCAGGCGTCCGGCGAGTCCCTGCTTGAACGTCAGCACGTCCTGGTTGGTCACGGGCATGTCCATCACGGCATCATCGCGTAGCGGCCGGGCGCCGGCTCGATGGGATTCTTCGGCTGACGAGCAGCCACCGTTTTCTTGCTGCCGTGACTGGTCAGCCAATTGGTCCACCACGGCCACCAACTCCCCTCATGGCGCTCGGCGTTCTCCAGCCAGGCCTTGGCATCCGCCGGCTGATCCTTGCCGGTCCAGAAGCCGTGCTTGTTGGCCGCCGGCGGGTTGATGACGCCGGCATTGTGGCCCGATCCGCCGAGCACGAAGTCGGCGCCGATATCGCGCGCGCCGCGGTAGACCGCATCCCAGGCCGACACGTGGTCGTCCTTCAGTGCGATGACCAGCATCGGGGTCTCGATCGCACCCAGGTCGATCGGCGTGCCTTCAACCTCAAACCCCGCGGGGTCCTTCAGCTTGTTGTCGAGCAGCAGGTCGCGATTGTAGCTCTTGAGGAACGCCGCTGGGATCCGCGCGCCATCCTCGAACCAAAAAAGAAGGTCGGACGGCGGGGCAGGGCGGTCGAGCAGGTAGTGATTCACCACCGACGACCAGATCAAATCGTTCGCACGCATCGCCGCGAACAGCCGCTGCAGCTCCAGGCTGTCGACGTAGCCCTGGCTGTCGAGATGGTCCTCGAGCGCCGACAAATGGCTCTCGTGCACGAACGCCGCCCAGTCGCGCATGTCGGAAAAGTCGACCAGCGAGCCGATCAGCGTCGCGCTGTTGACCTCTTTCCCGCGCCCCTTCGCAGCCAGATAGGCGAGCGCGATCGCCGCCAGCGTTCCGCCCAGGCAAAAAGAGAACAGGTCGGGCGCGGCGCCGGTGCGCTCGCGAACTGCGCCAATCGCCTCGACGATGCCCTCGACGACGTAGCTGCCGACGTCCTTGTCCTTGTGCGCGTCGCCCGGGTTCACCCAGCTGATCACGAAGACCGTGCGGCCCTCGTCGACCAGCCACTTCACCAGGCTCTGCCGCGGCACGAGGTCGATCATGTAGAAACGGTTCACTAGCGGCGGCACGTAGAGCAGCGGCTCCGCGGCAACCTTCTCCGTCGTCGGCCTGTACTGGATCAGCTGGAACAGCTCGTTCTCAAACACCACGGCGCCGGGCGTCGCGGCGATCGTCTCGCCTTTCTTGAACGCATCGGGATCGGTTCGGCGTTGGACGATGCCCTTGCCGCTGCCGATATCCTCCATCAGGTGTGCGAAGCCCTGGACGAGGTTCTGGCCGCCGGTTTCCTTGGTGCGCTTGACCACCTCGGGATTGGTCGCCGCGAAGTTGGTCGGCGCGATCGCGTTCAGATATTGGTCGAGCATGAAGCGCGCCATGGCGCCCTGCGAGGTGTCGCCGGTCGTCGTCTCGACCGTGTCGCGCAACTGCTTCGACGCCAGCAGATAGGCATCGCGGATGGCGCGATAATAAGGGTCGTCTTGCCATTCGGCGGCCGAGAACCGGCGGTCGCGCGGTTTCTCGGTCGGCTTGCCCGACAGCGCGTTGGTCCAGAAGTCTCCCCACTGCCTCGCGGCGTTCAGCTGGACATTGAGCAACTCGGTCGGACGGGTCGCGAAACCCAGCGCCGTCTCGCCCGCCGCCTGAGCGAGCGCGAACGGATCGAAGGGAAGCGTCGGCTTGCGGCTGGCCATGCTACTGGCGCAGCATGTCGCGGCTGACGATCACCCGCATGATCTGATTGGTGCCTTCCAGGATCGAGTGCACGCGAAGATCGCGCCAAAAACGCTCGATCGGATAATCCTGTAGGTAACCGTAACCGCCGTGGAGCTGCAGCGCGCGGTCTACCACCGACGAGCCCGTGTCGGTCGCCAGGCGCTTGGCCATCGCCGCAAAGCGCGTCTTGTCCGGTGCATTCGCGGTCACCTTCGCGGCTGAGACGTAGAGCAGGTAGCGCGATGCCTGCAGCTCGGTCTCCATGTCGGCCAGCGTGAACTGCGTCGCTTGGAAGTCGGCGATCGGCGTACCGAACTGCTTGCGCTCCTTCGTATATTTCACCGCCTCGTCGAGGCACCGCTGCGCGCCGCCCAGCGAGCAGGCGCCGATATTTAGCCGACCGCCGTCGAGGCCCATCATCGCAATCCGAAAACCTTCGCCCTCGCCACCGACGCGGTTGGCGACGGGCACGCGAACCTCATCGAAATTGACCTGCGCGGTCGGCTGCGAATGCCAACCGAGCTTCTTTTCCTGCGCGCCGAAGCTGACGCCCTTCATGTCCTTGTCGATGACCAGGCAGGAAATGCCCTTGGGACCTTCCTCGCCGGTGCGAACCATGGTCACATAGACCTCGTTCTCGCCGCCGCCCGAGATAAAGGCCTTGGAGCCACTGACGACATAATGGTCACCGTCGAGCACCGCCTTGGTCTTGAGCGCCGCGGCGTCCGACCCCGACGACGGCTCGGTCAGGCAGTAACTGCCCATCCGCTCCATGGTGATCATCGACGGCAGATATTTCTGCTTCACCTCAGCCGAGCCGAAGCGGTCGATCATCCAGCTCGCCATATTGTGGATCGAGATAAAGGCGCTGGTCGACGGGCAGCCATAAGCCATGGCTTCCATGATCAGCGCGGCTTCCAGTCGGCCGAGGCCGATGCCGCCGCTCTCCTCGCTGACATAGATCGACCCGAAGCCGAGCTCCGCCGCCTCACGGATCGTGTCGCGCGGGAAGATGTGCTTCTCGTCCCACTCGGCGGCATTGGGGGTGATCGCGTCGGCCGTGAACTTGCGCGCCATCTCCTGGATCTGGAGCTGGTCGTCGGTCAGATCGAATTGGGTCATCGGCGGGCGCTCTAGCCCGCGGGTTCGCGTTCCAGCAAGCCTTCCAGATGCAGTACCTGCTGAACCGCGGGCCGCTCCATCATCCGCGCGCGAAACGCCTTCAGGTTCGGCCAGCGATCGAGACCGCCGAGCATTTTCTCCGCCCAGCCTGTGATGACGAACAGATAGGGATCGGGAAGCGTCAGTTCGTCCCCGAACATGAAAGGACCGTTGCCGAGCTTCTTATCCACATAGTCGAGCTTCGTGCCGAGATCCTTGATCACCAGCTGCTTCATTTCATCCGTCGCTTCGCGGTTGAACAGGAAGCCGAAGCGCTTGTGCAACTCGGTCGTGATGAAATTGACCGCCTCGAGCACGCGGTAGTGGCGAAAGTCGCCGAGCGGCGGCAGGACTTCCGGCCAGTTCGTGCGGTCGCCGAGGAACTGCAGGATCACGGCGTTCTCGGTGAGCACCTCGCCGCTCTCGAGTTCCAGCGCCGGCACCGCGCCCTTGGCGTTAACCGCAAGATAGTCGCTGCCGTCCTCAAGCGTCTTCGCTCGCAAATCGACCCGCACAGAATCGTGCGCAGCGCCAATCTCTTGCAGCAAAATGTGCGGCGCCTGGGAACATGCACCGGGCGAATAATAAAGCTTCATGCCGTCCTCCCGCTAATTGCCGTTGCCGAGGTCATTGACGTCCGGATTGTCCTCGCCAGCATTCAGCTCGTCAGGCGAGGTCCCGCTGCTCTCGTCAGGCGGTAGCGTTTCGATATCCGCATTGGCGGGCAGGCCCGTCGTCAGATTGTCTTCCATGGCGATATTCTGGTCGCTCGCCTGATCTTCCGCCTTCTTGCCGCAGGCCGCCAGCAGAGCAGCCAGCGCGAGCGCGGTCAGCCTAGACGCATTTCGCATAGGTGAAGCTCGCCGTTGGATTGGATTCGGTTCGGATCAGCTTCTGGCCGTCGACCTTGATCGCTTCGTAACGGGTCCAGGTCTGGCCTTCGCCGGTGAAGTGGAAGTTGCCGCTGACGATCTGCGGGCTCGTCTGCACGTCGCCGCCCGGCACTGCTCGCGACTCATAAAACTTCAGGTCGCTCGCGGAGATGATCATCAGGCCCTTTGCGTCGGCCCGGCCCGGCTCACAATCGGCTGGGGTAAGGCCCCATCGGCCCTGCATCGCGGCAGGGAGCGCAGCCTGTGCGGCCGGCGCGGAAGTTGCAGGCTTCGTGTCGGCATGCGGCTCGCCGGCCGCGCTGGGCGCCTGGACGTTGATGTCGGGCAGGCCCGCGGTGTTGTTGGCGGTCTCGTCAACCGGATCGTTGCGGCTGCACGCAACGATGGCGAGGAAGGCGACGCAGGAAATGAAGGGGACTCGGATCACTCCCCTAGAACAACCGGCGCGGGCGCTGGTTGCAGCGGCCCGCTCCGAAACAGCTCAGACCTAGCCGAAGGTCGGGATGATGAAGGCGCTGTCGCCGTTGCTGCCGCCGTCGGGCCAGCGCTGCGTGACGACCTTGTTCTTGGTCCAGAAGCGCAGGCCTTCCATCCCGTACTGGCCGATGTCGCCGAAGCCTGAGCGCTTCCAGCCGCCGAAGCTGTGATAGCTGACCGGCACCGGGATCGGCACGTTGACCCCGACCATGCCGACATTGACCCGGCTGACGAACTCGCGCGCGGCATGGCCATTGCGGGTGAAGATGGCGACGCCGTTGCCGTAATCGTGTTCCGACGGCAGGCGGACCGCTTCCTCGAAGTCGGCGGCGCGAACGATCTGCAGCACGGGGCCGAAAATCTCGTCCTGATAGCTCTTCATGCTCGGCTTCACATGATCGAACAGGGTCGGGCCGACGAAGAAACCGTCCTCATGCCCCTGCAGCGAGAAGCCACGGCCGTCGACGACCAGCTCGGCACCCTCTTCGATGCCCATCTGGATGTAGCCTTCGATCCGCTCCTTGTGGGCCTTGCTGACGACCGGGCCATAATGGGCGTCGGGATCGGTCGAGACGCCGACACGCAGGCCGTCGATCGCTGGAATCAGCTTCTCGCGAAGTCGCTCGGCCGTCTCGTCGCCGACCGGCACGACCACCGGCAGCGCCATGCAGCGCTCGCCCGCCGAGCCGAACGCGGCGCCGGCAAGGTCGTTGACCACCTGGTCGAGGTCGGCATCGGGCATGACGATGCCGTGGTTCTTGGCGCCGCCAAACGCCTGCACGCGCTTGTTGTTCGCCGTGCCGCGCGAATAAATGTACTGCGCGATGTCGCTCGACCCGACGAAGCTGACCGCCGCGATGTCCGGATGGTCGAGGATCGCGTCGACCATTTCCTTGTCGCCATGGACGACGTTGAGCACGCCGTCGGGCAGGCCCGCTTCCTGCATCAGCTCGGCCAGGCGGACGGGGACGCTCGGGTCGCGCTCCGACGGCTTCAGCACGAAGGCGTTGCCGCAGGCGATCGCCATGCCGAACATCCACATCGGGATCATCGCCGGAAAGTTGAACGGCGTGATGCCCGCGCCGATGCCGAGCGGCTGACGCATCGAATAGACGTCGATGCCCGGACCGGCTCCAACGGTATATTCGCCCTTCAGCGCCTGCGGAATCCCGCAGCAGAATTCGATGACCTCGAGTCCACGCTGGACGTCGCCCTTCGCGTCGGCGACCACCTTGCCATGCTCGCTCGACAGCAGTTCGGCGAGCTCCTGCATGTTCGCTTCGACCAGTTCCTTGAACTTGAACATGACCCGCGCCCGCTTCTGCGGGTTGGTCGCGGCCCACGCCGGCTGCGCGGCCTTGGCGGCATCGACAGCCTTCTGCAGGTCGGCCGACGTGCCGAGCCGGACCTGCGCCTGCGGCTGCCCCTGGTTGGGGTCAAAGACATCGCTCTGACGCTCGCCTGAAGCGAAGCTGGAACCGCCGATGAAATGGTCGATGCTGCGAAGCATGGGTATGCGTCCTCATTCGAACTTGTGGAATTGCGGCGGCCACTAGACCCGCTCCCGGGCAAATGCCAGTTGCCGTCGCCGAGGAGAGGGAGACTCGCGATGCGTCAATTCGCCGCCGTTCTGGGCCTGTTGCTGGTGGGGGCGGCCCCGCCGCCGTCGGTCGATGCCAAGCTCCGCGCCATCGTCGCGCCCGTGAGCCAAGCCGAGTTGCGCAACACCATCACCGCGCTGGTCGGCTTCGGCACCCGTCACACCCTGTCGTCGCAGACCGATCCGAAGCGCGGGATCGGCGCCGCGCTCAACTGGACCGAGGGACGCTTCAAAAGCTTCGGCCTGCCGACCGTCCGCCCGTGCGAGGTCATGACCAACCAGCGCGTGCCGACGCCGACCCGCATCTGCGACATGGTCGCGATCCAGACGGGGACCGAACGCCCCAACGACGTCGTCATCATCCAGGGCCACATCGACAGCCGCGTCACCGACGTCATGAATTTCACCGACGACGCACCCGGCGCCAACGACGACGGCTCGGGAACGGCTGCGGTGATCGAGGCGGCGCGCGTCCTCTCCAAGCGCAAGTTCCCCGGCACCATCGTTTACGCCGCGCTGTCGGGCGAGGAGCAGGGACTGATGGGCGGCAGGGTACTGGCCAATTACGGCAAGGCGCAGGGCTGGAATGTCGTCGCGGTCCTCAACAACGACATCATCGGCAACAGCTGCTCGTCGGACGGCCTGTGCGATGCCACCCATGCGCGCGTGCTGTCGGAAGGCCCGCGCTCGCAGGGTCAAAGCGACCTCGCCGCGCAGACGCACAGCCTCGGCGGCGAGAATGATGCGCCATCGCGCAACTTGTCGCGCTATCTCGACAGCCTCGCCGACCGGCTGAAGATCGGCCTCGACGTCCGCCAGATCTGGCGCACCGACCGCTTCGGCCGCGGCGGCGACCACATTCCGTTTCTCGAAATGGGTTATCCCGCCGCGCGGATCAGCGTCGCGATCGAGAATTATGACTGGCAGCATCAGGACCTCAGAAAAGAGAACGGCAAGCGCTACGGCGACACCATCGATCACGTCGACTTCGCCTACCTCGCCAAGATGACAAAGCTGAACGTAGCTGCGCTGGCCGGCATCGCCAGCGCCCCGCCGCCGCCCGAGCCGAAGGTCGAAGGCGCGGTCAGCACCGATACGACCCTGACCTGGCAGGCGGTTCCAGCGGCCGCATCATACCAGGTGTGGTGGCGACGAACCGATGGCAATCGCTGGGAAATGTCCCGCGAGGGCCAGTGCGGTGCCGCCACGTGCCGAGTCACGCTCCCCCATATCCGCGTCGATGATTGGGTGTTCGGCGTCTCGTCGGTCAGTAAGGACGGCTTCGAAAGCCCCGTCGCCTCGGCGGTGCCGGGTGGGGCATTCAAGCCGTTCGTGGCACCGCCCAAGAAATAATGGCGCATGCGGTAGCGCGGGACACCGACCGGCCCGCCGACCAGCGACCGTTCGCCGGCATCGCGCTGCGGCTGCTGACGGCGTTGCTGCTGGCGATCATGTTCGCGCTGGTGAAGTTGGTCGCCTCGCGCGGTGTGAACATCGTCGAAAGCCTGTTCTACCGCCAATGCGGCTCCGCGCTCTGCGCCGCCGGCTACGTCGCCGCCGGCCCCGGCTTCGCCTCCCTCAAGACCCAGCGCGTCTGGGCCCATGTCGGCCGCATGGCGCTCGGCGTCGCGGCGATGGGCCTCAACTTCCTCGCCTTCATCCTGCTTCCGCTGGCTGAAGCGACCGTGATCGGTTTCTCCGTCCCGATCTTCGCGGTCGTGCTGGCCGCGCTCGTGCTGCACGAACCGACCGGCCGCTGGCGCTGGAGCGCCGTCGCGGCTGGCTTCATCGGCGTCCTAATCATTGTGCAGCCGACCAGTGGCGAGGTGCCGTTGCTCGGCGCTTCGGTCGCGCTCGTCGCCGCGCTGCTGACTGCCTCGGTCACCATCGTCATCCGCCGCCTCGGCAAGACCGAGCGCGCCGCGACGACCGTATTCTGGTTCGCCTTCAGCTCACTCGTCCCGCTCGGCCTCGCGATGCTCTTCTTCGCCCAGCCCCATGATAGGACCACCTGGCTGCTCCTCGCCGGCCTCGCCCTCGCGGGCGGCCTCGCGCAGCTCACGCTCACCGGCGCGCTCCGCCTCGCGCCCGTCGCCCTGGTCATGCCGATGGACTACACCAGCCTCCTCTGGGCCTTGCTACTCGGCGCCTGGATGTTCGCGGAAGTGCCGACGCCGTGGATCTCGATCGGCGCGCCGATCATTATCGCCAGCGGCCTCGTCATCGTCTGGCGCGAGCATCTGCTCCACCGCCGGGCGGCGTTGTCGGCGGAGGCCGCGGCTCCCACATAGGAAGCCAGGAGCGAGACATGGCCGGTGGATGGACCCGCGACGGCGCGGTGCAGGATCAGATCGACGACACGGTGAAGGACGCGGTGCTCCGCGCCCGTGCGCTGACGCCGCACGGCGAAAGCGCCGAGGAATGCGACGATTGCGGCGAGCCAATCCCCAAACGCCGCCGCGAAGCGCTGCCCGGCGTCCGCACCTGCATCGCCTGCCAGTCGGAGCGCGACAAGGCCGTCACCCACTCCACCATCAACCGCCGCGGCAGCAAGGACAGCCAGCTCCGCTGATCAACGCCGACGGCCCGTCGGACGGCCAGCCAGAAACGCGCAGACCGCCACGATCGCAATGCTGGCCATCTCCAGCGTGTGATTGACCTTCACCCCGCCGAGATGCCGCGCGAGCAGCCAGTCGATGCGGTCGATGGAGCTGGCGCGGACCAGGACGAACAGCAGGATGAGCGCGATCCCGACGACCGCGCCGCGGACGACCGGCCGGTCGCGCCGGGATCTCAGCAGCAGGATCAGCACCACCGCCGCGAAGGCTGCCGCGAGACCGGCGATGAAGCCCGCCTGATATTCGCGTCGATTGGCGTACCAGCCCTGCACTTTCGCAATCGCCTTGGCGGCATCGGTGAACAATGTCTGCAGGTCGAGCTGCTTGTTGATCGCCAGGAACGCCAGCAAGACAGCGGCAACGATCCAGAAGCGGCGCTCGCCCGCCGGACCGCGCCGCGAAGCTCGCCAGCAAAGCACTGCGCCAAGCGCGTAGGCCGCCGCGGCCAACCAGCCGTAGACCGTCGGGTCGCCGATCCCCGGCTTCCATCCAAACACGATGTTCAATCCTCCCCAGGCTTTCGTTTTGCCAAGCGGGTGAAGTCAGGACAATGCCTTCTGCTCCATGATCGCGCGGGCGCCGAAATTTATGTCCTACAGGTGCCGCCATCCGCTAAGTACCGCCGCGATGATCGCCTTCTTCTCCCGCGAACTCCGTCCGATCAGCGCGCTCGAAGGTAACAAAGTGGAGGAAGTAGAGGACCCCCCGGTTTCACACCATCAGGCGGGTAGATCTAACGCCTCTTCCTTCTGCGCGCTGTCACCCTCGATGTTACCTTGGGACACGCGGGCAACATCACCTTGCAACCTCAGACTTCGCACAGCGTAGAGCGTCCATGCCGCGCCACCGCACCGCAGGGCTTCCCTCTCGCAAACAAATCCTGGATTTCATCGCGTCGTCGGATCAGCCCGCGGGCAAACGCGAGATCGCCCGGGCGTTCGGTCTGTCGGGTCAGACCAAGATCGACCTCAAGCGCCTGCTCAAGGACATGGCGGACGAGGGGCTGATCGACAGCTCGCCGGGCCGCGCTTTTCATCAATCGGGCGGCGTGCCCAAGGTCACCGTGCTGCGCGTGCAGGCGGTGGACGAGGGCGGGACGGTGTGGGCTGTGCCCGAACAATGGCACGCCGAAACGCCGGCCCCGCGGCTCCGCGTGCTTGAGCGCGGGCGTAAGGGTGCGCTCGGTATCGGCGACCGCATCCTCTCGCGGACGGAGGAGCGCGGGCAGGGGTTCGTCGCTCACCCAATGAAGAAGCTGGAGCGCTCGGCCGAGCTGGTACTGGGCGTGGTCAAGCAGGAAGGGACGCGCTTCTGGTTGTCGCCGGTCGACAAGCGCGAACGGCGCGAGCTGGCCATCGCCGACCTCAAGGACGCCGAAGTCGGCGACCTCGTCCTGTGCGAAGTCTCGGGCCGTCCGCCGCGAGCACAGGCACGGGTCGATGCCGTGCTGGGCGATCCGTTCGCGCCGCGCAGCTTCAGCCTGATCGCGATCCACAAGCACGGGCTGCGCCACGAATTCGCGCAGGATGCGATCGACGAGGCGCATCGCGTCGCTCGGCAACCGCTCGGCGAGCGCGAAGACCTGACGCACCTCCCGATCGTCGCCATCGATCCTGAAGACGCCCGCGATCATGACGATGCGATCTGGGCAGAAGCAGATGGCAAAGGCGGCTGGAACGCGGTCGTCGCCATCGCCGACGTCAGCTTCTACGTCCGGCCCGGCTCCCACCTCGACCGCGAGGCGCGGGCGCGCGGCAACAGCGTCTATTTCCCCGATCGCGTCGTGCCGATGCTGCCCGAAGAGCTGTCGGCCGACATCTGCTCGCTGAAAGAAGGTGAGGATCGGGCTGCGATGGCCTGCCACCTCAAGATCTCGAAAGACGGGGAGATCAAGAGTTGGCGTTTCACCCGCGCCCGGGTGCGGATCGCGGCCAATATCGCCTACGAAGATGCGCAGGCGGCGATCGATGCCGCCGGCGAGGAGCGGGTCGAGGTCAGTTCACCGACGTGCGCCATGCCGCCAATTGATGGGCGTGTGCCGCAGTCGCTCGTCGATGGCGCGCTCAAGCCGCTGTGGGCCTGCTGGCGTGCTTTATTTGCCGCGCGCACCAAGCGGGATCCGCTGGAGCTCGATCTGCCCGAACGCCGCGTCGTCCTCGATGAAAAGGGTCGCATCGCCTCGATTGCGGCGCGCGAACGGCTCGATGCGCATCGCCTGGTGGAAGACTTCATGATCGCGGCCAACGTCGCCGCAGCGCGGGCGCTCGAGGCGAAGAAGGCGCCGGTGATGTACCGCGTCCACGAACCGCCCAGCCGCGAGAAGCTCGTCGCGCTCAAGGACTATCTGGCGACCTTCAGTCTCGAGTTCACTTTGGGGCAGGTGGTCAAACCGGGCACCTTCAACCGCATCATCGAGCGGGTCGGCGACTCCGACGGCCGCGAAGAGATCATGGAGCAGTTGCTGCGCACGCAGATGCAGGCGCGTTACGGGCCCGAACGGCTCGGTCACTTCGGTCTGGCGCTAGCAACCTACGCGCACTTCACCTCCCCGATCCGCCGCTACGCCGACCTGCTGATCCACCGCGCATTGGTCAGCGCATACCGGCTTGGCGATGGCGGGCTGCCACCGGGTGAGGACGAGCGGTTCGAGCAGATCGGCGAGCAGATCTCGATGCTCGAACGGCGCGCGATGGAGGCCGAGCGCGAGACCATCGACCGCTATGTCGCAGCATATCTCTCCGACCGCGTCGGCCACCTGGTCGACTGCAAGATCACCGGCGTGCAGCCATTCGGCTTCTTCGCGGCGGTTGAGGGGCTCGGCGGCGATGGGCTGATCTTCGCTAAGGACCTGGGCCGCGAATATTTCCGCTACGACGAAGCTTCGCGCTCGCTTGTCGGTGACGAAACCGGCGAGACGTATCGCGTTGGCCAGCGACTGACCTTGCGCTTGGCGGAGGCCAATCCGGTTAGCGGCTCCTTGCGCTTCGAACTGCCGGAGGGCAGCTATGGGGGAGGGAGTTCGCCGCCCCGGCGCGACCGGACACGGTCAGCAGGCAAGCGGGGACGCCCGCCCAACATCCGGCATCAATCCCGCCGGCGCTAGGAGATGAAATGGCGACGTCGGCAGCAGCAGTGATCGCGGCAGCGCGCCGCCGGGTGGAAAAACAATTCTTCGACAAGGACGCGTTCAGTCCCGACCGCGCCATATCAGTCGACACACCGCGGTTCGCCCAACAGCGGTTCCTCGACCAGCTGAAGGACGAAAACGTCGTCCATGAGATTGAGCCCGGCCGCTATTGGCTCGATCTCAAAGCCTATGAAGAAATGCGGCGGGCGCGGATGATCGCGGTGTTCAAGATCATCGGCTTGCTCATCATCGTCATGGTCTGCGTCGCGGTCGTCAACAGTATGCGATAAAGGCGCAACTTTCGTTCGACCGGCGGATTGGGGCGTGCATCACAGGAGAACGTCATGGCCTACAAGATCGCGATTATCGTCGGCAGCCTTCGCGAAGGCAGCATCAACCGCAAGGTCGCACGCTCGATTTGTAGGCTGAAAGACAATCTCGACTGCTCGATGATCGAGATCGGCGACTTACCGCTCTACAACCAGGATCATGACGCCAATCCGCCGGAGCAATACGTCCGGTTCCGTGAACAGATTGCGGCGGCTGACGGCGTGCTGTTCGTCAGCCCGGAATATAATCGCGGCATCCCCGGCGTGCTCAAGAACGCGATTGATATCGGCTCGCGGCCCTACGGGCAGAGCGTGTTCGACAAGAAGCCCGCAGCGATCGTCACCGCGTCGCCGGGCAGCATCGGCGGCTTCGGCGCCAACCACCAAATCCGCCAGGCCTGCGTGTTCCTCAACATGCCCGTGATGCAGCAACCCGAAGCCTATCTCGGCCATGTTACGGACGACAGCTTCGATGACAGCGGCTGCTTGAAAGAGGGGCCGCTGAAAGGTTTGATCACCAATCTTGCGCATGCCTTCCACGACTGGGTCGACATGATTCACCGTTCGCGACGATTGCTCGCCGAAGATTCGGCGCACGTTGCGCTGGCGGAGAAGGCACACGCGTGATGCTTCTTGCCGCCACCGGCCTGTCCGGTAAGCATGCGTAACGAATTGGAGGCACGGCACCCATGGAATTCACCTGGCTTTCACGCTGGCAACCGCAGCTTCATGCAATCCTGCGCATCATGGTCGGCCTGCTCTTCCTTGAGCATGGCATGCAGAAATTTCTGTCGTTCCCACCCGGCGAGATGGCAGGCATGGGTTTGGCACTGAACAACCTTGCAGCCTATGCCGGCATCATCGAACTGCTCTGCGGCCTCCTGATAACGATCGGCCTTTTCACCCGCCCAGCGGCCTTCCTGGCGTCCGGGACGATGGCGGTCGCATACTGGTATGCGCATGCGCCGAAAGATTTCTTCCCCATCAACAATATGGGCGACGCGGCGATCCTCTATTGCTTCATCTTCCTCTACCTCGCCGCAGCCGGCGCAGGGCCGTGGAGCGTCGACGCCTCGCGGAACCGGACGACGATCAGGTGACCTTCGACCGTGCTTTGAAGCGAGGCTGATCCCACGCGCCGGTATTCAGTACTTCGGCGAGAATTTCGGCGGCCCGAAAAACGTCGGAAAAGGAATTATAGAGCGGCGCAAAGCCAAACCGCATCAAGTCCGGAGCCCGAAAATCGCCGATGACGCCCCGGGCAATCAGCGCCTGCATGACCGCATAACCTTCGGGGTGCGAAAAGACGACGTGGCTGCCCCGCCGCGCTGGGTAACGCGGCGAAGCGAGGCCAACCTCGTTGGCGCAGCGGGCCTCCACCGTGTCGATGAACATTTGCGAAAGTTGCCGTGACTTTGCCGCAAGGACGGTCATGGAAATGCCCTCAAAGGTAGCCAATCCGGCGTCGAGAGCGGCTAGCGCGAGAATGGATGGCGTACCGGTCAGGAACTTGGCGATGCCCGGTGCAGGACGGTAGTCGTCGACGAAGGCGAAGGGGTCGGCGTGGCCCATCCAACCTTGCAGCGGCGACCGAAGCTCGTCCTGAAGATGCCGGTCGACGAACATGAAGGCTGGCGCGCCTGGACCGCCGTTAAGATATTTGTAGCCGCATCCCACTGCCAGTCTGGTGCCCGCTGCAATCAGATCGATCTCGATAGCGCCGGCGCTGTGCGACAGGTCCCAAATCGCGAGCGAGCCCGCAGCATGGGCCGACGCATTGACGGCAGCCATGTCGTGGACGGCGCCAGAACGGTAATCGACATGCGAGATCATGACGGCCGCGACGTCTTCGTTGAAAGCCTCGACAATCTCATCGGGATCGACTGCACGGACCTTCAAATCAAGCATCGATGCGAGACCTTGGGCGACGTAGAGATCGGTCGGAAAATCCTTCTGTTGAACGACGATCGTCCTTCGTCCTGGCCGTGCCTGCACCGCGGCCGCCAGCAACTTAAACAGCGACACGCTTGTGGAATCCGCAATCACCAATTCGTCGGGACGAGCTCCGACGATAGGGGCTAGGCGGGCCGCGACATGCATCGGCCAATCAATCCAGCCATGATCGTTCCAACTGGCGATCAGATCTCCGCCCCACTGCCGGTTTATGACGTCCGCCAGCGCGGTTGGGGTCATCGTAGGCAGGGCCCCAAGCGAATTGCCATCGAGGTAGATTTTGCCCGCGGGAAGCTGAAACCGCTCGCGTGCAAATGCGATGGGATCGGCAGCATCGAGTTTCGCGGCTTGGTCGTGCGTCACATCTGGCTGATGCGGCTTCGGTCTTGAAACTGCAATCGCTCCGCGCCATCCATGCCGGACTAACCCAGGTTAGGAGACGAGCATGGCACACAAGTTCGTGATCAAGAAAAGCTCGAACGGCGAATATGTCGCGAGCTTCGAATATAATGGCGAAAAGGTTTTCTGGACGGAGACCTACAAGTCCAAAAGCTCGGCCCAGAGTGCCATCGATTCGATTAAGAAGAATGGCCCGATGGCCGAGGTGCACGACGCGTCCTGACCGCCAGTCCAAGCCTTAGAGCTTGGGCAGCGTCACGCCCTTCTGACCCATATATTTGCCGGCGCGGTCTGCGTAGCTGACTTCGCACGCCTCGTTGCCCTGGAGGAACAGAAACTGGCAGGCGCCTTCGTTGGCGTAGACCTTGGCCGGAAGTGGTGTGGTGTTGGAGAATTCCAGCGTCACGTGACCTTCCCAGCCAGGCTCAAGCGGGGTGACGTTCACGATGATCCCGCAGCGCGCATAGGTCGACTTGCCAAGGCAGATCACCAACACGTCGCGCGGCACCCGAAAATATTCGACCGTCCGCGCCAGCGCGAAGCTGTTGGGCGGTATGATGCACACGTCAGTCTGGCGGTCGACGAAACTGTTACTGGCGAAGTCCTTCGGATCGACCGTGGCGGAATCGACGTTCGTGAAGATCTTGAATTCGTCGGCGACGCGCGCGTCATAGCCGTAGGACGATAGCCCATAGCTGATGCAATTTTCGCGCCGCTGGGCCTCGACGAACGGCTCGATCATCGCATGCTGTTGAGCCTGCTCGCGAATCCAGCGGTCGGACAAAATCGCCATGCGGAGTGCGTAACGGGGCAGGCCGAAACCGGCAATTTGGCGTCGATTATTTCTGTGGATGCGGCGTCCGTGACAGTTTTCGGACTTCCCGCGAACTGAATGCCGATTCATGCACAAGCTATCCACAATCGTGCTACTTATGTTCCGTTTGGGTCGCAGCCCGCACAAGCGTAGGGACCGCCGCCATGGCTGAAATCGTTCGCATCGCAGAACCTGTAGTACCGGCGCCCAATTCGACGCTCCCGCAGAACGTCGAGGCGGAGGCCGCGCTTCTCGGGGCGCTGATGATCGACAACCGGCTGGTCGAAGACGTCCAGCTAAAGCTGAAGTCTCATCATTTCTTCGAGCCGCTCCACGGCCGCATCTACGACGCGATCCTGCGCCTGACCGACAGCAACCGCGTCGCCAATCCGGTGACGCTGAAGCCGCTGTTCGAGACTGATGAAGCCATCAAGGAAGTTGGCGGTCCCGCCTATCTGGCGCAGCTGACCGGCTCCGGCGCAGCGGTCATCGGCGCGCGCGACTTCGCAACTCAGATCTACGACCTCGCGCTGCTTCGCGCCCTTATCGGCGTCGGGCGCGATCTCGTAGAAGGCGCGCTCGATACGAGTGAGGACGTTGCCCCCCTCGCTCAGATCGAGCGCGCCGAGACCGAATTGTACAAGGTCGCCGAAGAAGGCGGTGCGGAAGGCAAGGCGAAGAGCTTTGCCGAGGCCACCAAGGACGCGCTTCAGCAGGCGGAAAAGGCGCTGAACAGCGGCGGCCACCTGTCGGGCTTCACCACCGGTCTCGAAGCCCTAAACTCGAAGCTTGGCGGCTTGCACAAGTCCGACTTGATCATCGTCGCCGGTCGTCCGGGCATGGGCAAGAGCGCGCTCGGCACGAACATGGCCTTTGCGGTGGCACGGCGGTTCCTACGCGATTCCGCCGACGGCATCGAGGCCAGTAAGTCTGCCGGTGCGCCCGCCGTGCTGTTCAGCCTGGAAATGTCGGCCGACCAGCTAGCCACGCGTATTCTGTCCGAGCAGTCGGGCATCACGTCCGAAAACCTGCGTACCGGCAAGATCAGCCAGCAGGAGTTTCGCGAACTCGCGCGCGCCGCGGCCGAGCTCGAGAGTCTGCCACTGTACATCGACGACACTCCCGGGCTGACGATCGCCGCGCTGCGCACCCGCGCCCGGCGGCTCAAACGGCAAAAGAATATCGGCCTCGTCGTCGTCGACTACCTCCAGCTGCTGCAAGGCAGCGGTCGGAACGGCGCAGAGAACCGGGTCCAGGAAATCTCGGAAATCAGTCGCGGCTTGAAGCAGCTGGCCAAGGAAATCGACGTTCCCGTCATCGCGCTGTCCCAGCTCAGTCGTCAGGTCGAGCAGCGCGAGGACAAGCGGCCGCAGCTGTCCGACCTTCGTGAGTCCGGCTCGATCGAGCAGGACGCCGACATCGTCATCTTCATTTACCGCGAAGACTATTATCTTAAGGCGGTCGAGCCCGACATGCCGTCGCCCAACGAGACCGATAAGCTCGCCAAGTACGAAGAGTGGAACGCCAAGTTCGCGGCAGCGGCCGGCAAGGCAGAAGTGATCGTTGCCAAGCAGCGCCACGGTTCCACCGGTATCGTCCGCGTCCGTTTCGACGGCCGCACCACGAAATTCAGCGACGCGGTCGACGAAGGCTACATGCCTGAGTTGCGCAGCTAGACGAAAAACACCACGGGAGGGTGAGGACGGGGGCGCCGGAGCGATCCGGCGCCCCTAGCCATTACGGCCCAATGTCGTCGCTGCTCTGCGGCTGGCGGATCTTGTGCGGCGGGCCCTGGGCCAAGCCGATGGCGCGCGCAATGTTCTCATCCCAACCGTAGAGGTCGGGCCGGAACTTCACCGCCGACCCGTCCCAGAAAACCGTGTGGTAGAGCAGGCGAACCGGCAGCTTCTTCGGCATCTGCACGAAATTCTGGTCGGTGTCCTTTTGCATTGCCTGCTGGAATTCGTCCTGAATACCTTCGTCGGCGGCCAGCATGGTCGCGAACTGGACCGCGTTCTGAACCCGGACGCAGCCATGGCTGCGATGGCGTTCGGGCAGGTTGAAAAGGGCCTTTGCGGGCGTGTCGTGCAAATAGATCTGCTGATCGTCGGCCATATCGAATTTGACGAGGCCCAAAGAGTTCTTGTCGCCTGACCCTTGGACGTAGAAGCCGTCCTTATTGATGGTGAAGTCATTGTCCTTCAGCCATTGCTCACCCTTCGTGGCGAGCTCCTTGTCCCCGATGCCCTTGGGCACGGTCCAAGTGGGCTTGGCAACGAGACGGAAAATCGGCGCCTGCAACTGCGGTGTTGGCTTGTCGTGTTCGCCCACCACCACGTTGCGGGTGTCGACCAGCTTTCCATCGCGCCAGTACTGCAGCACCGCCGACGCCGTGTTGACGTCGATGCGTGTCGCCGGCGGTGTTCGCTGCAACCACCGCAGCCGCTCCATTGCTACCGCGATTTCCCGGGCGCGATAGGCGGGATCGGCGTTAATCGCATCAAGCGTGTCGCCGCCGATGACGCCGTCCTGCTTGAATCCGAAATCACCCTGAACCTTCTTCACCGCCGTGACGAGGGCGGGAGAGTAGGTGGTCGATGGTGCGGCAGGCTGTGCGCCGGGCTTTGCTTCCGGAGCAGCCGGCAAATAGCCCACGCCGCTCAGGGCGGCGATGATCTGCGGCATGCGCGGGTCGCTCTGGCCGGGCTTGATCGGCTTGCCGTCCGGGATCGGCTGATACTTTACCTTCGACGCGAGTTGGCCGAAGTGGATGTAGGCCTCGCCCAAAGCGCGATATTCATCCGTCTGCGGTGGCAATGTCGCGAGCCAGCCCTTCACGTCACCTTTCTGCAAAGCCTGCTGCAGTCCCTGACGCACGTCGACCTTTTCGTGCGGCAGCGTGTAGACGTCGTGCAACTTGTTCGGATCGGCATACCCATTGGCCAGGGCCGACGCATATTTTAGCGCTGCTTGTGTCAGCGCGGCGCCTTTTTCCCCGCCTTTGAGGAATAGATCCGGGTTCAAGCCGTTCGCTGGCGCCGTGGCGATCGCGTCGCGGAGCTGCTTTTCCGTGTCGGATTTCCAAGCATCATCGATTTCGGGCGAAGCAGGTGCCGACGCGTTCTGGTTGGACGTGTCCTGCACCGAGCAGGCGGTGAGGGCGGTGGTGCACAGGGCAAGGCCTAAGGCCGCGCCGCTCCAGGTTTTTATACTCATCGCCGCAAAGAACGCCGCCGGGCCGCAAAGCGATCCACGGCCGTTACGCCTTGTCCCGTTTCAGTCTTCCTGAAAATTGGGGTCGGTGAGGCCTTCGCTGATGGTCGCGCGGACCCGATCGCCCTCGACACTGGTAACGGGATAGGCACAATAGTCGGCAGCGTAGAAGGCGCTTGGCCGGTGGTTGCCGGATACGCCGACGCCCCCGAACGGCGCATTGGATGGCGCGCCGTTCGTCGGCTTGTTCCAGTTGATCACCCCCGCACGAACATTGGCCCAGAAGGTGTCGTAAAGCTCCGGACTACCGCCGATGAGGCTTGCTGCCAGTCCGAACCGCGTATTGTTCGCCTCGGCGATCGCCTGGTCAAACGTCTGCACGCGAATGACCTGCAGCACCGGGCCGAAAATCTCCTCGTCGGGGCGATCGCGAACGTCGGTGACGTCGATTAGGCCAGGGGTGAGAAAAGGCTTGTCCTTTTCCGGCCGGTCCAATCTCGCAAGGGGCTTTGCTCCCTTCATCATCAAGTTGAGCCACAATTCCTGGACATGGTCGGCGGCGGCATTGTCGATCACCGGGCCCATGAATGGGGCGGGTTCGGCGAATGGCTCCCCAAGAATCATTCGGTCGAGCAGCTTCCTGATCGCGGCGATCAGCGCGTCGGCCTCGTCTTCCTTGACGATCAGACGCCGCGCCGCGGTGCAGCGCTGTCCGGCCGAGAGATAGGCCGACTGGACGACGAGCGCCGCCGTCGCTTCCAGTTCTTTTGCGTTCCACACCACGAGCGGATTGTTGCCGCCGAGTTCGAGCGCCAGGATCTTGTGCGGCATCTCGGCGAATTGCTTGTGGAGAGCCATGCCGACGCGCGCGGACCCGGTGAACAGCAGCCCATCGATGCCCGGATCGCCGGCCAAGGCTCGTCCCTGATCAGGGCCGCCGATCAGCAAGCGAACGACACCTTCCGGGATCTTCGCTTCGTGAAAGCAATTGACGAGGAATTCACCGACCGCCGGCGTCTTTTCCGAGGGTTTGAAGACGACTGCATTCCCGGCGATCAGGGCGGGGACGATGTGGCCGTTCGGGAGGTGCGCCGGGAAATTATACGGACCGAGCACCGCTAGCACGCCATGCGGCTTGTGGCGGACGGTGACCTTGTTGCCCAGCGCCGCTTCCATCCGGCGCTGCGGGGTCCGCTCTGCGTAAGCGTCGACTGAGATTTCGACCTTGTTGACGACGGCGCCGACCTCTGTCTTCGCCTCCCAAAGCGGCTTCCCCGTTTCGCGCGCGATGAGCGTCGCGAAGTCGGCCTCGTTCTTGCGGACGACATTGGCGAACCGACGTACGGCTTCGATCCGATAAGCGTGCGAATGCGCCGCCCATTCCGGCCAGGCCGACCGTGCGGCAGCAACTTCGGTCGCGGCGCTACCGGCGTCACCGGACCACAACTCGGCACCAGTGGCTGGTTCGTAAGAGATTACTGTCGCGCTCACGTCCGCGCTGCCCCTGTCGTACGCTGCGTTTTCAACGGTGCGGTGCATCCTGCTTGATTGCGTCCCCCATGCGCCGAATTGCCTTAACCTTGTTGTTAAACGCTTGCCAATCGTCACGCTCGGCAATGTCGGACCAGATGCGCTCTACCTCATCGATGGGCATGGAGCATGGCGTAGGATCGGACCAATATTCATGCGTCGGCGGTACGGCGCGCCCCTCAAGCAATTTGGCAAGCGCGCGAAACTCTTCGGCAGGATATCGATCCGCGCCCGGATCGCGACCGCCGCGCCAGTCAAAGAAGACGCGGTCGATCGATGCGCCCTTCGTCGCCAGCGCACGTATCAGCGCGCCAGCGACGGGCCGGTCGTTATCCCCAGCTACAATGCCGAGGCGGGCGACGAGCGCTTTTGTCAACTCATCCTCGAAACGACTGCTCCACGACCCGAGCAGCTCCGACAGCGCCGGCGCGGCGGCATTGATCGCCAGGCAGCCAGCCAATTGCGCAATGTCCCAATGAATCGCTTCCGGCTGTCGTCCGAACGCGTAGAGGCCGCCATGGTCGAAATAGGCGGCGGTGAATTCTGGATCCCAAAATGGCGTGAATCGCCACGGACCATAATCGAAGCTTTCGCCGGTGATGTTGATATTGTCGCTGTTGAGCACGCCGTGCACGAATCCGGCAGCAAGATAGGACGCGGCCAAGGTCGCGGTGGCCGAACAGACGCGATCGAATAGCCGCGTGGCATTTTCCGCATCGTCCTCGATTGGCTGCTCGCCGTAAAGCTCGCTCAGGCAGTAGCGGGTCAACGCCTTCAAATTGTCGGCCTGACCGAAGAAGGCGAGGCGCTGAAAGGTCCCAATGCGGATGTGGCCATGGCTGAGCCGCGTCAGCACCGCCGATCTTGTGGGGGAGGGCTCATCGCCACGCTCCAGCCCTTCGCCGGTTTCGAATAGCGCAAAGCTCTTCGACGTGTTGATGCCGAGCGCCTCGAGCATCTCGGTCGCCAAAACCTCGCGCACTCCGCCCTTGAGCGTCAGGCGACCGTCAGCGCGGCGGCTGTAAGGCGTCTGGCCGGACCCCTTGGTGCCGAGCTCGAGCAGCCGGCCCTGGTCATCGCGAAACTGGGCGAAGGTGAAGCCGCGCCCATCTCCAATGTCCGGATTGTACACGCGAAATTGATGACCGTGATATCGGAGCGCCAGCGGCTGCGGCAGATTGTCTGGCAGGGGCTCGAAGCGGCAGAAATGATTGGCCCATCCAGGTTCATCCAGAGAAAGACCGATCCGCTTCGCCCATCGGGTGTTGGCAAAGCGCATCGTGCATTGCGGGAAGTCGGCCGGCCGGACGGGGTCATAAAAATCCGGCCCAAGCGTCACGATTTTCGGGTCGGGTCGCGGGTCGGCCATAGGAACCAAATGGGATCGTGCCGTGCCGGTTCCAACTAGCGCACGAGCGCTTTCAATTTCTCTATCGCCGACGAATCGGGCTCGTCGGGAGCTATCGTGCTGGTGAATTTCCCATTCCGATCGAACAGCAGCACTGTCGCCGTATGGTTCATCTCCTTCCCCATCGCCGCGTGCGGCGTCGGCTCGGCGAAAATCCCGAACTGCTTTTTGACTTGATCGATTTGAGCCTGATCGCCGGTCAGTCCGATGATCGGTGCGTTGAACAGGCTGGCATACTGCCCGACCTCTTTGGGTCCGTCATTCTCTGGATCGATGGTGACGAACACCAGGCGCAGCGCCTGATCGTTGGTGGCTTCCCGGCGCAGCTTTACCAGTCGGGAAAGGGTCGTCGGGCAGACATCGCCGCATCGCGTGAAGCCGAAATAGATGGCGTAAGGTTTGCCAGCCAGCGCCTGGCTGGAGAAGCTCTTCCCATTTCCATCGACGAGGGTGAACGGACCGCCGAAGCTTGCTGCTCTGCCCGAGGCCGTCGTTGGAACCGACGCGGTCTGCTCACGCGGGATGAGGTATAGCGCCGCGGCACCGGCGGCCGCGATCGCGACAAGCACCCACAACAATATACGCACGGTCCGGGCGGTTGATGTCTTGGAAACTTGCTCGGTCAACGGGAGTCCTTTCTGCAGGGCGCCCTAAACGTTTACTCTCTGGCAGCAACCGTCTGATACTCCGGCCTCAACCGGCGAGGATTTCATGGCAAGCAGCGCACCAACACCCGCGAAAGACGATCCCTTTGCGGATCGTCGCGTTTATCCGCGAGTGCCCGTGGCGTTGCCCGCATTCCTGCAGGCCGACGGAAAGCGGCACTTCGTGCAGATCCTCGATCTGTCGGCTGGCGGCGCGAAGCTAAGCTGCTCGCAGAAATTGGCATCCGGGACCGCGGTCGTGCTGGATTGTGGGACGCTGGGTCGCGGCGCGGTGGTTCGTTGGCAGAACGGCGACGCGCTCGGCCTGTGCTTTGACCGCGAACTCGATCCCCGCGACGTGGCCGCGCTGGCGGAGCGATCACAGGCGTTGGCCGCCTTGATCAGGACACGCGAGAGCTGACCGCCCGCGTATTGCAAAGATTTCATGGGAACTTGCGGGAAGTCTCGGCGCTTGGTGCCTATGCTGCGGCGCACAATCAGGTCGAACTCACAGGACAGCCGGTTCAGCGCGAACTGATCTCGTCATGAAAGTGATCCCTAAATTCCTTTGCCGCAGGTTCGGCCATCGCCGATCTTCGCGTGGCGCTTACCTCGATGAGCAGGAACATCGTTGGCGTTCGGTGTGCCGGCGATGCGGCGTGCCGCTGCGCAAGCACGGTCTTCGCGGCTGGGAAGAAATTCGGGCTGAGGAGGAAGAGATGGAGGCCCGAGCCGGAATCGAACCGGCGTGCAAGGATTTGCAGTCCTCTGCGTAACCACTCCGCCATCGGGCCGGGGAGAGCGCGCGCTTTGGCGCGACCGTGCGGCTCAGGTCAACCCCGTCCCTCCCTTTGTCTTTCGATGAACGATGGTTGGCGCGGGTGGCGCTGGCCGATATGAGCCACCACATCGCCGGCCTTCGCGAAGCGCGCAGGTCGCGCTTGAACTTTAGGTGTGTTAGCGGCATATAACAGTTATGACGGTGCAGAGTCCGATCCCCGATTTCGCTGTAGCCCGCGAGGCGATGGTCGAAAGCCAGCTTCGCCCACAGGGCGTGACCGATCCCGGCGTCCTCGACGCGATGGGGAAGGTTGCGCGCGAGAAATTCCTGCCGAGCCATACGCGGCCGCTGGCTTATGTCGATCGCGCCGTTGGGCTTGGCGGCAACCGCTTCCTGCCCGCGCCCGCGGTGCTTGGGCAATTGCTGACCCAGATGCGGCCGGAAGCGGGGCAAAGCGCTTTGGTGATCGGTGCAGGAACCGGCTATTCCGCGGCGGTACTCACAGCGATTGGGCTGCGGGTCACGGCAATCGAAAGCGATGCGGAGCTCATAGCTGCCGCAGGGCCGGGCGTGAGCCTCATCTCCGGCAATCTTGAATCGGGCTCTGCGAACGGCGGCTCATTCGACCAGATCCTCATCGATGGCGCTGTCGAATATATTCCAGTAGCCATCATCGATCAGCTTGCCGATGGTGGCCGGCTCGGGGCGGCACTGATCGACCGCGGCATCACGCGGCTTATCGTCGGGCGCAAGGCCGGCGGGGCCTTCGGCTACCTTTCCATCGGCGATGCCGGAGTGCCGGCACTGCCGGGTTTCAGCCGGCCGCAGGTTTTCAGCTTTTAGGGGACGGGCGTGGTTCGCAAGCTCATTTCGGGGGCGCTCATCGCTGCGCTCATGGCAGGAACGGCCAGCGCAGATACGCTGCGCGAGGCGCTGGTCTCGGCTTACCAGACCAATCCGACGCTAAATTCGCAGAGAGAAACGCTGCGCGGAACTGACGCTACCGTCGCGATCGCCAAGGCCGCCGGCCGGCCGCAGGTGAGTGGACAAGTTGGGTTGAACCGCAACCTTACGCGCAGCGGCGTGATCGCACAGACCCAGGGAAATTCTCATAACATCAGCCTGAGCGGCGGCATCGACATTACCTATCCGTTGTTCAACGGCGGTGCTGTCCGGAATAATGTGCGCGCAGCAGAAACGCGCGTCGAAGCCGGCAGGGCAACCCTGCGGGCGGTCGAAGGCGACGTGTTCACGCAGGCCGTGGCGGCGTACATGGACGTGATCCGCGACCGTGCGATCGTCGAGCTCAACCAGAACAACGTCAAGGTGCTCGACACCAACCTGCAGGCGACGCAGGATCGGTTCCAGATCGGCGACTTGACCCGCACCGACGTTGCACAGTCCGAGGCCCGTTTGTCGCTGGGCAGGTCTCAGCTTGCGACGGCGCAGGGCCGCCTGGTCGGCAGCGAGGCCACCTACCGCCAGATCGTTGGTCATGCGCCGGGCGTACTGGCGCCACCGCCGCCGCTGCCGCCGCTGCCAAAGACGGCGGACGAGGCGGTGCAGATCGCGCTCGCCAACAACCCGGACCTTGTGGCCATCAGTCGTCAGGCGGTTGCCGCCGGTTATGACGTGAATGTGGCGCGTGCGGGCCGCCTGCCCACCGTTGGCGCAGTCGCTTCAGGCGATTACGTCAATCAGATCACGGGCGGGACAAATGGTCTGAGCCGGGCCGGCACCGCCACTTCGATTGGCCTTTCCGCCAACATCCCCCTGTTTCAAGGTGGTCTTCCTGCGGCGCGGATCCGCCAGGCGCAGGCGCAGCAAGGCGCAGTGCTGGAACAGGTTGTTGGCACCGAACGCGCGGTGGTGCAGGCGGCAAGAGCCGCCTTCGCCAATTATGACGCGGCGCAACGCGCGATCCAGGCAAACACCGTAGCGGTCCAGGCCAACCAGCTGGCGCTCGAAGGTAACCGTGCCGAGCAGGGCGTCGGTACACGCACCATCATCGAAGTCCTGAACGCGGAGCAGGAATTGCTGAACGCGCAGGTGCTGCTCGTGACTGCCAAGCGCGATGCCTATGTGGCGGGTTTCCAGCTGCTCAATGCTATGGGTCAGGCGCAGGCTCAATATCTGGGACTGGACGGCGGGCCGTTGTACGATCCGCTTGGCAACTATCGCACCGTTTCGAAGAACTGGAACGACTGGGCGAGTGATCCGCGTCACCCGACCATCTCCACGCGGACGGTCGCGCCCGAAGAAATGCCGGCTGCGCCGATTGTCACGCCTGAGGTGGGTACGCCGCGAATCGACCCGACGCCGCCGGTAATCACGACGGGCGTGACTCCGACCCCGCAATAACGTTACTGCTTGGCCATGCAGTCGCCAGGCCGTGAACCTTCGATGGAAGACATCCTCGCCTCGATCAAGAAAGTGATCGCGGAAGAGAAAGATTTGCGCGCGGCGCCGGCGCCTGAGTCCGTTGAAGATGATCCCCTTCCGGAAGACGAACCCGGCGATGACGTTTTGGAGCTTGACGAACCGCTTGCCCCGCCCATCGACCTCGGGCCGCCGCTGGTCGATGAACAAGCCGCCGGCCGGAGCCGCCAGCGGCTCGAGGAACTTCAGACTGTCGCTGCGACAGTCCCGCCGCCACCGGCTGGCCCCAACCCGCTCGAAGAGATCATTCGCGGGATGCTTCGTCCGATGCTCAAACAATGGCTCGACGAGCATCTGCCGCAGATGGTCGACGAGCATGTGAAGCGCGAAATTTCGCGGATTACCGGGCGGCCACTCTAAACTTCCCGCTTTGCCGCCGGTTTGCTACGCCTCCGGCATGATCAGCCTCAAGCTCCGCCTCACCGTCGCTGCCGCCGCGCTTGCGACTTCCCCGCTCGTCGCAAGGCCGATGACCGCGGCCGACATGCAGTCGATGCACCGCGTCGGCGCGCCGGAAGTTTCGCGCGACGGGCGCTACGCAGTCTTCACGATCTCAGACACGGACTGGAGCAAGAACAAGCGAAGCAACACGCTGCATCTGCTCGACCTGCGCCGCCCGGGCGCCGCGCCGATGCCCATCAAGGGGGCGGAAAAGGCGCATGATGGGGTGTTCGGGCCGGATGGTGCACTTTACTTCCTGATGGCCGCTGGCGACCAGGATCAGCTATTCCGCATGCCTGTCGGCGGCGCGCCTGTGCAGATCAGCAACTTCAAGGGCGACATCAGCGGATTCCGGCTGGCGCCGAACGGGTCGACCGTGGTCGTCTGGGCCGATCGCGACCTCCGCTGCGCCGACCTAGCTTGCGCCGGATTGCCGGCCAAGCGGCCGACCGGATCTGGCCGCACCTACGACCAATTGTTCGTCCGGCACTGGGATACGTGGGCGGAGCCGGGCGTGAAGTCGCGGTTGTTCGGCTTCGCGGTTTCGGGCGGCAAGCTTGTCGGGAGCGGCACGCCGCTAACTGGGGCACTGGTCGGCGACACGCCGTCCAAGCCGTTCGGCGGAGCCGAGGAGATTGCGCTCTCTCCGGACGGCCGCACGGTTTTCTTCACTCTCCGTGAAGCGGGCCGGATCGAGGCCAAGTCGACCAACCTCGACATCTTCCAGGTGCCGGCGGACGGGTCCGCGGCGCCGATCAACCTGACCGATGCGAACGACGGCACCGACACGTTGCCGACAGTCTCGCCGGACGGACGCACGCTGGCTTATGTTGCCATGGCGCGACCGACCTATGAGGCCGACCGCCAGGTGTTGCAGCTGCGCGACCTCGCGACAGGCCAGACCCGCGCGATCACGCAAAAGTGGGATCGTTCAATCGACTCGATTGCCTGGTCGAACGACGGACGCTCGCTGTTCGTGACGGTCGGCGATACCCTCGAAGAGCCGGTTTTCCGCGTGGACGCCGTGACGGGCGCGGTGACCCGCCTCACCGGGGACGGTCACTACGGAAACGTCCGCGTTCTTCCTGGTGGTCAGCTGCTGGCGACAATGAACAGCATCATGGCGCCGGACGACATCTACCGGATCGATGCCGGCGGCCGGAACGTGAAGCTGACGGACGTCAATCGCCAGTTGCTAGCGCAGCTCGACCCGGTCACCTTCCAGAAGTTCAGCTTCAAGGGCGCCAACAACGACACGGTGTGGGGCTGGACTCTGAAGCCAGTGATGAACCGGCCACTACCGATCGCTTTCCTGGTGCACGGTGGGCCGCAGGGCAGCTTCTCCAACAGCTGGTCTTATCGATGGAACCCGCGACTGTTCACCGCGCCCGGATATGCCGCGGTCAGCGTCGATTTCCACGGTTCGACCGGCTACGGCCAGGCCTTCACCGACGCGATCAACCGCAATTGGGGCGGCTGGCCGCTCGAGGACCTGCAGAAGGGTCTCGCCTACATAACCGCCAAGGACCCGCAGCTGGACGCGGCGAACGCCTGCGCACTTGGCGGATCCTACGGCGGCTACATGATGAACTGGATCGAAGGGCAGTGGCCCGACCGGTTCAAGTGCATCGTCCAGCATGATGGCGTGTTCGATGCCCGCGCCATGGCCTACGAGACCGAAGAGCTATGGTTCGACGAGTGGGAGCATGGCGCAAAGGCCTATTACGAAGCGCCCGCCGAGTTCGAAAAATGGAACCCGGTGAATTACGTGCAGAACTGGCGCACGCCGCAGCTGGTGATCACCTCCGAAAAGGATTTCCGGATACCCTATACGCAGGGGATTGCGGCCTTCACCGCCCTTCAAAGGCGCAACATCCCGTCGCGCCTGCTGATTTTCCCGGATGAGAATCACTGGGTGCTGAAGCCCAAAAACTCGGTGCAGTGGTATGACGAGGTGTTCAGCTGGATGGGCCGGTACATCGGCGGTCAAATGCCGGCGGTGCAGCCCGTTCCCGCGCCGACTGCCAAGACCAAGCCCGAGCGAGGTTGATGCTGCAACGCAGCGCGGTTAGTCGCGCTGCATGAGCGAGCTGCCAAAGACCTTCGAACCCCGCGCGATCGAGGATCGCTGGTACGGCCATTGGGAAAGCTTGGGCCTGTTCCGACCGGAACGGCCCGAGGCGACGCCGTTCACGATCGTAATGCCGCCGCCCAACGTGACGGGCTCGCTCCACATCGGCCATGCGCTCGACAATACATTGCAGGATATCCTGACACGGCGCGAACGGATGCGCGGCAGGGATGCATTGTGGGTGGTCGGCACCGACCACGCTGGGATTGCGACGCAGATGGTCGTCGAGCGCAACCTGGAAAGCCAGGGGATCAAGCGGGCGGACATCGGCCGCGAAGCCTTTCTGCAGCACGTGTGGGAGTGGAAGGCTCAATCGGGAGGCGCGATCACGCGGCAGCTGCGGCGGCTCGGTGCCAGCTGCGACTGGGCCAACGAGCGGTTCACCATGGACGAGGGCTTCTCGAAGGCGGTGATCAAGGTCTTCGTCGAACTCTACAACCGCAACCTGCTGTACCGCGCGAAGCGGCTGGTGAACTGGGATCCCAAGTTCCAAACGGCGATCAGCGATCTCGAGGTCGAGAACCGCGAAGTCCCGGGCCACATGTGGCATTTCAAATATCCGCTCGAGGGCGGTCAGACCTACACCTACGTCGAGAGAGACGCGGACGGGAAGGTCACGCTTCGGGAAGAGCGCGACTATATCTCGATCGCCACCACGCGGCCGGAAACGATGCTGGGCGACGGCGCGGTCGCGGTTCACCCCGACGACGAGCGCTATCGTCCTATCGTTGGCAAACTTTGCGAGATCCCGGTCGGCCCGAAAGAGCATCGCCGGCTGATCCCCATCATCACCGACGAGCATCCCGATCCGAACTTTGGGTCGGGCGCAGTGAAGATCACCGGCGGGCATGACCTGAACGATTATGGCGTGGCGCAGCGTAACGGGCTGCCGATGTACCGGCTGATGGATTCGACGGCGCGTATGCGCAGCGATGGGCCGTCCTATGCCGAGTCCGCCCAGCGCGCGCAGGCGATTGCTCGTGGCGAAACGGCGACGCCGGAAGAAGTCGACGCGCTGAACCTCGTGCCGGAAGCCTATCGCGGCCTCGACCGCTACGATGCCCGCAAGCGGGTCGTCGCCGACATCGATGCCGAAGGCCTGATGCTGCAGGTCGAAGACAAAATGATCATGCAGCCGTTCGGCGACCGGTCCGGCGTCGTCATCGAGCCGATGCTAACCGATCAATGGTACGTCGACGCTGAAACGTTGGCCAAGCCGGCGATCGAGGCGGTGCGCTCGGGCGACATTGCGTTGGTGCCGGAGACCTGGAAAAAGACCTGGTTCAACTGGCTCGAGAATATCCAGCCCTGGTGCGTATCGCGCCAATTGTGGTGGGGACATCGCATTCCCGCATGGTTCGATGCGAGCGGCAACGTTTATGTTGCCGAAACACTTGCCGAGGCACAACAGCAGGCGGGCAACGGCGTGCCCCTCCGCCAGGACGAAGACGTTCTGGATACTTGGTTCTCGTCCGCGCTGTGGCCGTTCGCGACACTCGGGTGGCCAGACAACACGCACGATCTACAGCGACACTATCCGAACGACGTGCTGATCTCGGGCTTCGACATCATCTTCTTCTGGGATGCCCGCATGGCGATGCAGGGCTTCGAGTTCATGGGCGAGCGTCCGTGGAAGACACTCTATCTCCACGGCCTGGTTCGCGACGCCAAGGGCCAGAAGATGTCCAAGTCGAAGGGCAATACGGTCGATCCGCTTGGGCTAACCGACCAGTATGGCGCGGACGCGCTGCGCTTCACGCTGGCGGCGATGGAAAGCCAGGGTCGCGACATCAAGCTCGATGAAAAGCGGGTCGAGGGCTATCGCAACTTCGCGACCAAGCTGTGGAATGCGGCGCGCTTCCTGCAGATGAATGGCGTGGGCGCGAGCGAGAGCATCGCGGCGCCCGAAGCCGCGCTGCCGGTCAACCGCTGGATCATTGGCGAGGTCGTCGAAACGCTGGGCAAGCTCGACCGCGCGTTCGACGAGCTGCGTTTCGACGACATGGCGAGTGCCATCTACCATTTCGTCTGGGGCACATTCTGCGACTGGTACGTCGAGCTGATCAAGGGCGCGTTCGATGAGGAGACCAAGCGCGTCGCCGCCTGGGCGTTCGACCAGATCTTGGTGATGCTTCACCCGCTTATGCCCTTCATCACCGAAGAGCTGTGGAACGCGAATAAGCGGCCGTACGAATTGATCGTCGCGAAGTGGCCGGCTCCCAAAGCGTCGATTGATGGGGAGGCGAAAGCCGAACTCGACTGGCTGGTGCGCCTGGTCGGGGAGGTGCGCTCGGCGCGGACCGAGCTTAATGTTCCACCATCGGCCAAGCTGCATCTGTTCGCGGCGGATGCGTCCGACGCGACGGCCGCCCGCCTTGATCGGCAATTCGCAACCCTCCAGCGGCTCGCGCGGCTGGAGTCGATCCAGCTGTCGGCCTTTACTGGCAGCGGCGCGGCGCAGGTTGTCGTCGACGAAGCGACCTATGCGCTGCCGCTGGAAGGCGTCATCGACCTGGCCGCTGAACGCGATCGTCTGGCCAAGGGTGCGGCGGCGGCAGAAAAGGAACGCGACAGCCTGGCCGCGCGTCTGGGTAACCCGAACTTCACCGAGCGTGCGAAGCCGGAGGCCGTCGAAAAGGCGCGGGCAGATCACGATGCGAAGGCCGCTGAAGCGGATCGGCTGCGGGCGGCGCTGGAGCGGCTCGGCTAACAGGAGCACAGGATGGCGAGCAGAGCCGGGGGCGCCCCGAAACGCGGCGACCTCACGCAGGGCAGCATCGGCCCGACGCTGCTCAAGTTCGCGCTGCCAACGCTGGCGTCCTCGATCCTGCAGTCGCTGAACGGGACGATCAATTCGATCTGGGTCGGGAGGCTGCTCGGCGAAGGCGCGCTGGCCGCGACGTCCAATGCGAACATGGTCATGTTCCTGCTGACCGCTTTCGTATTCGGTTTCGGCATGGCCTCGACCATTCTCATCGGACAATATTGGGGACGGAAGGACGTCGACGAGGCGCGACGGATCTTCGGCACGGCAATGGGCGCCTTTGCCGTGGTCACAATTCTGGTCGGCATCGGCGGCTACTTCTCGGCGGGATCGATCCTGAGGCTGCTCGGCACGCCGGGCGACGCCGCGAAACTCGCGCTCGATTATCTGCAGGTCATCTTCCTCGCCATGCCGGCGCTGCTGCTGCTGACGCTGATGATGATGGCGCTGCGCGGGGCGGGGGACAGCCTGACGCCGCTATGGTTCATGATCATCGCCGTCGTGCTCGACAGCGGGCTCAATCCCTTCTTCATACGCGGCTTCGGGCCGATCCCCGCCATGGGCATTGCTGGGTCCGCTCTGTCCACGCTGGTCGGCAATTACGTCAGCATGATCGGCTTGCTCATTTACGTTTACGCCCGCGATCTGCCGCTGCGGCTCAGAGGGCGAGAACTGCGCTACCTGATGCCGAAGGCGGCAATTCTGAAGACGATCGTGGTCAAGGGCTTTCCCATGGGGTTGCAGATGGTCGTCATTTCGCTCTCCGCCCTTGCCTTGATCGGCATCGTGAACCGCGAGGGAGTCGAGACGACTGCAGCCTTCGGCGTCGCGATGCAGTTGTGGACCTACGTCCAGATGCCGGCGATGGCGATCGGCGCCGCGGTCAGTGCGATGGCGGCGCAGAACATCGGCGCGCGGCTGTGGGACCGGGTCGGAAAGATCACGAAGAACGGCGTGGTGCTGGTGCTGACCATCACTGGTGCGTTGATCGTGTTGCTGACGCTTGCGGACCGGACGGTCCTCGCGCTCTTCATGGGCAGCGACAGCCCCGCGCTGCCGATCGCGCGTCATGTCCACATGCTCGCGACGTGGAACTTCCTGCTGTTTGGCGTGACCATGGTCCTGTTTGCGACGGTGCGCGCGAACGGCGCGGTCTGGGCGCCGCTGATCGTCCTAGGCATCGGACTGCTGCCGGTTCGCTTCGGCTGGATTTTCGGCACCCGCGGCTGGCTGGGCGCGGATGCCATCTGGCTGAGCTTCCCGGTCAGCTCATTCGCCAACCTCGCCATGGCGGGCCTTTACTACTGGAAGGGTAATTGGCGGAAAGCGCAGCTTCGCGCGGAGCAGGTGCCGAGTGACGACGAGTGCATCGAGCATGCAGAGGCCACGCGTGAGCCCGGCGGCGCGCTCAACCCTTCGGGTTAGGCGCGCGCGGCGCGGCCACTTCAATACACGCGTTCGCGACTTCGACCGCGACAGGTGTTTTCGCGACCAGTTCTCCATCGACGCTGATCTTTTGCGTCGGCCGCGCATCCAGTTGCAGCTTGCGTCCGCGCCATTCGGTGACCGTCTGCTCTCTGGCGCTGAGTTTCAGCAGCGTGGTGAACCAGCTCCACGCTAAGTTCGCCAGACTGCGGCCAGTAACCGCCTGGATGACAATGTCGCCGCTATCCAACTCCTGACTCTCGACGAGCTCCACGCCGCCATGGTGAGTGCCATTCGCAATCCGCGCCTCGGTCGCCCAGGTACGATGCTGCTTTCCGTCATCGTCGGTCACGGTCAGCCGGAACGGTCGAAAATTGAAGGCCACGCGGAGGGCCCACAGCATATAGCCGAACATGCCGAGATAGCGCTTGAGCTTGTGCGGCACGGTATCGGCGATCAGTGGCGAGAGGCCCAACGCCGCGGCATTGGCGAAATAGTCGCCGTCGATCATACCGAGGTCGATCCGCCGACGCTGTCCGTTGGCGATCGCATCGACCGCCGAGTCCAGATTATCCCCGATCCCAAGCGTCTTGGCGAAGCTGTTGGCGGTGCCCAGCGGAAGAACCGCGAACACCGCATCTTTGCCGACAAAAAAGTCGACGTTGGAGCTTAGTGAGCCGTCGCCGCCCCCGACGATAACCATCGGCGCCTTATCTATGGCGGCCTTGACTGTCGGCTCCATCTCTTCGGGCTCGTGGATCGCGTGGCTTTCGATCAGGCGCACGCCAGCTGCTTCCAGCTTGTCCCGCGCTTCCTCGAAGACGTCGGCACCGCGGCGGCTCATTGCGTTGACGATCAGGATCGCCTCTTTGGGTAGTGCGGCTGTTTTCGGCATTCGCTCCACAACCGGCGATCTCCCTTTTGGGTTCACCCAACCGGGAGAAAGACCTAGAGCCGCGCCTATGACAGCCTCCTATCCCGCCCTCCGTCTGCGTCGCGGGCGATCCAGCAATTGGATGCGCTCGATGCTTGCCGAGAACCGGTTGCACCCCAGCGACTTCATCTGGCCCGTGTTTATTTGCGAAGGACGCGATTGTGAGCAGCCGATCGGCGCGCTTCCCGGCGTGAGCCGCTGGAGCATCGACCGCATCGGGGCCAAGGCCAAGGAAGCCGCGTCAGTTGGCATCCCGTGCATCGCGCTGTTTCCCAACACGCCGGAAGAACTGCGCACTGAGCGCGCTGAGGAAGCGCTCAACGGTAACAACCTGATTTGCCAGGCAATCAGGGCGATCAAGGATGCCGCGCCCGAAATCGGCGTGCTTACCGACGTGGCGCTCGACCCGTACACCGCGCACGGTCACGACGGGATCGTCGATATGGAGGGCAATGTCATCAACGACGAGACCGTCGAGATACTCGTCGAACAGGCGCTGGTTCAGGCTGCGGCAGGCGCGGACATCGTGGCGCCGTCGGACATGATGGACGGCCGCGTTGCTGCGATCCGCACCGCACTCGAGAATGACGGACATCAGAACGTCGCCATCATGGCCTACGCGGCCAAATATGCCTCGGCCTTTTATGGCCCCTTCCGCGACGCGGTAGGCTCGCGTGGACGCCTGAAGGGTGACAAGCGCGGGTACCAGATGAACCCGGCCAACATCGACGAAGCCTTGCGCGAGGTCGAGATGGACCTCGCCGAGGGCGCCGACTTCGTGATGGTGAAGCCGGGACTCCCGTATCTCGATGTCGTCGCACGAGTGAAGGACGCGTTCGGCGTCCCAACCTTCGCTTACCAGGTGAGCGGCGAGTATGCGATGATCGAGCACGCGGCGGCCGCGGGCGCCGGCGATCGCGACGCGCTGATCCTGGAGACCTTGCTGGCGTTCAAGCGCGCGGGGGCCACTGGCGTCCTTACCTACCACGCCATCGATGCGGCGCGCCTGATCGCGTGATCGATGATCTGCGCTCAGAGTTGATAGCGCTGGCGGCACAGGCGGCGTCGCTGGAGCCAGACAGCGAGCAGCGTCGGTTTCTCGGGCAGCAGGCGCTCGACCATGCGCTGTCGTTCCTCGATGGTGTCGAAGAGGCGCCGAGTCTCCGGCCCGCGGCCGAGGCATGGTCCCAGCCGCTGGAGCCCGAGTTTTGCGAGGGTGGCCGCGATCCCGCCTTCATCTTCGATTACGTCGGCGAATGTATCGAGCGGCCGGGCATTGCCACAACATCACCACGCTTCATGGGTTACATTCCAGGCGGTGGGCTGTTCCATTCTGCGCTCGGAGACCTGCTCGCCGCCGCCTCGAACAAATATTCCGGCTTCGCGCCGGCAGCGCCCGGCGCCGTGCGGATCGAGAATGCATGCATCGCCTGGTTGGCAAGCGTCGTTGGCTTTCCTTCCGAGGCGTCGGGAACCCTGACGTCAGGTGGCAGCATGGCGAATCTCGCGGCAATCGTCGCCGCTCGCGAGGCTCGCGATCCCGATGGCGGAGGCGCAGTCTACCTGACGCGCTTCGCGCACCATTGCGTGGATAAGGCGCTGCACATCGCCGGGCGTGGCCGCGCGCCGCGGCGCGAGATCCCCACGGACCGTCGGTACCGAATGTCCGCGGAGGCGCTGGAAGCCGCGCTTTTGGCGGACCAACGGGACGGCGTTCGGCCCTGGCTGGTCGTGGCGTCGGCTGGCACGGTCGATACGGGTTCCGTCGATCCTCTGGAGGAAATCGCGGAAATCTGTCGCCGTTATGGGGCGTGGCTGCACGTCGACGGCGCCTACGGAGGACTATTCTCACTCTGCGAGGAGGGTCGCGAGCGTCTGCGCGGCATCGAACGGGCCGACAGCGTCGCTCTCGACCCACACAAGACCTTGTTCCTGCCCTATGGCACTGGAGCCGTCGTGGTCCGCGAAGGAAGGCTGCTCCTCGACGCATTCAGCGCGAGCGCCGACTATATTCGTCCTTTCGTCGAAACCGATGTCGGCCTTTCGCCTGCGGACTTGTCGCCTGAGCTGACGCGACATTTCCGCGCCCTTCGCCTCTGGTTGCCATTGCAGATCGCCGGAGTCGCCGCATTCCGAGCCGCGCAGGCGGAAAAGCTGAAGCTGGCGCGATATTTCCACGCGCGCTTATCGGCAATCGGCGGGTTCGACGCCGGTGCAGAGCCCGATCTGTCGGTGGTCGCTTTTCGATTCAAGCCGAAGAGCGGCGATGAAGATCGGTTCAATGAGCAGTTGCTGGACCACATCCAGAAGGAAGGGCGCGTAATGCTCAGCGGAACGCGCATCGATGGCCGCTTCACGCTGCGCTGCGCGATCCTGTGCTTCCGCACCCATCTGGAACATGTCGATGAAGGGATCGCCGCGATCATGCGCGGAGTGGAGGCGTTGAATGGCTAGGATCGTCGCGGAGACTGAGCGCTTGAGATTGCGTGAGTGGGATCCCCAAGATGAGGCCCGCTTTTACGACGTCATGAACCGGCCGGACGTCATGACACATCTAGGCGGCGTTCAAACCCCGGACGAATGGCGCGCAGCCTACATGCGCGTCGTCGGCTTTCAGCGGGACTACGGCCATACCTTCTGGATCATGGAAGATCGCGACGGGCATGAAATCCTCGGCTTCTGCGGAATCAAACGCTCTAACGCGCCGGGCGCCGGGTCCCTGACGGGCAAGCACGAAATCGGTTGGCGGCTGCGGCCGGAAGCCTGGGGCAAGGGTCTGGCAAAGGAAGCCGCGATTGCCAGCCTGGATCTGGCCTTCGGCAAGTTCGCAGCGCCCGAGGTGATTGCTACCACGCTGAAAGAAAATTCAGAGAGTCAGGGCCTGATGAAGCGGCTCGGCATGACGCGTCGTGAGGATCTGGATTACATCGACACGCGCTTCGGGCCGGAGATGAACCCCAGCATCGTCTATATTATCGATCGAACCCATTGGCCTGCCGCGCGCGGCGCCGCGCTGGCGCCGAGACGCTAGCTTACCAGCGCCGGTTCGCCTTGCGCGGGGCCTCGCTCGCGTCGTGACCCTGGGGCATTTCAGTAGGCGGAGTCACGGTGTCGCCACCCATCGACAGGAAGTTGCGTACTGCCTCGGCTGAGATAGCTCGCCCGAACAGCCATCCTTGAGCCTCGGAGCAACCGTAGTCGGCAAGGGCATTGCGGATCTGTTCCGATTCAACGCCTTCCGCCGTGATCGGCACGTCGAGATTGTGACCGAGGCCCGCGATGGTGCTGACGATCGCGGCGGTCTGCTCGCTCTTCACGATGGTGGTGATGAAGCTCTTGTCGATCTTGATGCGGTCGAGCGGCAGGCGGTTGACCTGCGCCAAGCTTGCGTAGCCCGTGCCGAAATCGTCGAGCGAGATGCTGACGCCGACATTCTTCAAGCTGCGGATAATCGTCAGGACCTGCCCACGGTCCTCCAGCAGCGATCCTTCGGTAATCTCGACTTCCAATCGGTTGGCGGGGAAGCCGGACAGGCTGAGCAAGCGGAGAATCTGCTCGGCGAGCGTTGGATCACGGAACTGGATTGGCGAGATATTGACGGCGAGGCGGAGGTGCGGCGGCCACTCGCGCGCTTCGTTCAGCGCACGCTCGAACACCGACATGGTAAGCGGCGCGATGAGACCCGTACGCTCCGCGGTTTCGATAAACGCCTCGGCTTCCTGCAAGCCGCGCGTTGGCGAGCGCCAGCGGGCAAGGGCTTCGAAGCCGATGATCTGCCGGGTCTTAAGGTCCACCAGCGGCTGAAAGAACGGGATGAATTCACCCGACTTGATGCCGACGCGAATATCTTCCTCGAGCTTGAGGCGATCGGTCAGTTCGCGTTCCAGCTCCGCGTCGAACCATGCCACGTTATTCCGGCCGGCTCGCTTGGCGGCGTAGAGCGCCACGTCGCTGCGCCGCAAAACTGTCTCACCATCCTTGCTCGGCGTTAAATGGGCAAGTCCAAGGGACGCCGTGACGGTGATTTGCGCGCCTTCCACGAAGATCGGTGTTGCGAGTGTCGAACGGATTTTCTCGGCAAGGGCTTCGGCCGCCTGATCGTCCAACCCTGGCAGCAGCACAGCAAATTCATCCCCGCCCGTTCGCGCGCAACAAGCGCCCGAGGGTGCTGACTTCTGCAGAATCTCCGCCAGTCGAAGCAGGACTTTGTCCCCCGCGAGATGGCCGTAGAGATCGTTGAGACGCTTGAAGTGATCGAGATCGAGAACCAGGAAGGCGCCGCTCTGGCGGGCGTCCAGGGCTTCGCCCAAGGCACGCATGAGCTCGCGGCGATTGGCGAGCCCGGTGCCGGGATCCGTGTTGGCATTGCGCTGAGCAACGCGTTCGGCCGTTTCGTAAGCCTCCAGCGCGTTCTTCAAGTCTTTCGACCGTCGCCAGCCGAAGAGGATGATGGCGATGTTGAGGAGAAACGCGACTTTCAGCGTATTCGCGGAGTTCGAAAGTTCGGTGCCGAATAGCGCGGCAGGCAGAACTTGGCTGCCCAATGCAACAAACAGCAAAACGGCCGCGAGCGTTGCGCAGGTCGTGATGACGTGGCTGCCGGCCATTCGGACGGTCTTGTTCTGAACCTTGCGCAATTGACGTCGATCCACCTCGTTGCCCCACGCCCTAGTGGCAGCAAGAAGTGAAAATTGTCCTAGCGGTGGTTAAGGCGCGCGTTCCAACCGCTCGCTGACCAGCTTAATGGCGGCAGCAACAGCATCGTCAGCGTCAAGATCACTGGTGTCGAGGGTGATCGCATCCGTTGCCGCTTGAAGGGGCGCTACGGCGCGACCGGCGTCCCGCGCGTCGCGTGCCTGGATGTCCGCCAGAACGTCAGCATAATGCGCGTTCATCGACCGGCGAAGAAGTTCCTTGAGCCGTCTTTCCGCGCGAACTTCCGGCGATGCCGTCACAAACAGCTTCACATCTGCGTCGGGGGCAATGACCGTCCCGATGTCGCGGCCATCCAGCACGGCGCCGCCATCTTGCGACGCAAACTCCCGCTGCCGATCCAGTAAAGCGGCCCTCACCGATGGATAAGCCGAGATCATCGATGCGATCTTTGAGACTGGCTCGCTGCGAAGCTCAGGATCGTCCGCGTTGAAACCAAGCTCATCGCAGGCGCGCAATGCCTCGAACTCGCTACCTGCATCACCGCCCCAACGCCACAGATTCAACGCGACCGCCCGGTAGAGGAGGCCGGTGTCCATATGGGGAAGGCCGAAACGCTCGGCGAGCGCGCGCGCGATGGTTCCCTTGCCGCTTGCGGCCGGGCCGTCGACGGCAATGACCGGCGCCAGGTTGACCCTGTCCTTCAATGTCGCTTCCTCGCCCAAGGGCGCCAGCTTTGACAGGGGCATATGCCTATGGCAAGGCGCGCCGCCGATGGCAGGGCTCGGCCCGGCCCACCGAAAATTTGCATTGGAGTTCAAACCCTCATGGTGAAACCCGAATGGGGCACCAAGCGCACTTGCCCCAAGTGCTCGACCCGCTTTTACGATCTCGGCAAGGACGATCCAGTTCATTGCATCGAATGCGGCACCGATTTCGTGCCGGATCCCGTCCTGAAGTCGAAGCAGCCGCTCGCGTTCGAAGCAGCCCCGACGGCCAAGCAGCAGCCGGCGCAAGATGACGAGCTGGCGGCGGACGATCTGGCGGTCGATGAAGACGCCGAAGTCAGCGCCGACGAAGAAGTCGATCTGGAGACGGGCGACGACGATCTCGGCGTCGAAACCGGCGGCGACGACGACGAAAATTGATTGATTGCGGCTGGGCGGAAGCCTGGCTGCGATATTCCCCCTTTTCCAGTTGGGGGAAGTTCGCCTAAGGGCGACATCCAGGACGTGGGGCCGTAGCTCAGCTGGGAGAGCGTCGCAATGGCATTGCGAAGGTCAGGGGTTCGATCCCCCTCGGCTCCACCATCCTCCTCCCATTTTGATGAACTTGCCGCGCAGGCCCCTCTGAGGTAAGGCGCGCGGCGTCCGGCGGGCGATGACCCGCGGACAGCCCGTCTCTCTGGCGAGCGCGTACGGTGTTCCGGCTTGGCCGGCGCCGGGACGCGCTCTTTGCCATGGGGCTGTCTGCAGCGAACCATTCGGCGGACGTCCACTGCACATGGTGTGCCGGGGACAATGAACCAGGTCCGCATGTTGGAGCCCGCCATGGTGGCGCGGCGCGGCAGGCCGATTTGATAGTACGAGAGACCAAATTTCTATGGCGACTACGACATTCCCGTCCCGCGACGATTTCGCGGCCCTTCTGAACGAAAGCCTGGGCGGCGAGAACGAAGCCTTCGAAGGCAAGGTGGTGAAGGGCACCGTCACCGGGATCGAGAATGACCTGGCCGTGATCGACGTCGGCCTCAAGAGCGAAGGCCGCGTTCCGCTGCGCGAATTCGCCGCGCCGGGCCAGAAGGCCGATCTCAAGGTCGGTGACGAAGTCGAAGTCTATGTCGACCGCGTCGAAAACAGCGCCGGCGAAGCAATGCTGTCGCGCGACCGCGCCCGCCGCGAAGCCGCGTGGGACAAGCTTGAGAAGGAATTCGAAGCCGGCAACCGAGTCGAAGGCGTGATCTTCGGCCGGGTGAAGGGCGGCTTCACCGTCGACCTCGGCGGCGCCGTGGCCTTCCTCCCAGGCAGCCAGGTGGACATCCGCCCGGTCCGCGACGTCCAGCCGCTGATGGACCTGCCGCAGCCGTTCCAGATCCTGAAGATGGACCGCCGCCGCGGCAACATCGTCGTGTCGCGCCGCGCGATCCTTGAAGAAACGCGCGCCGAGCAGCGTTCGGGCCTCATCCAGAGCCTGGCCGAGGGTCAGGTCATCGAGGGTGTCGTCAAGAACATCACCGATTACGGTGCGTTCGTCGACCTCGGTGGCATCGACGGCCTGCTGCACGTCACCGACGTCAGCTACAAGCGCGTCAATCACCCGTCGGAAGTGCTGAACATCGGCGACACGGTGAAGGTGCAGATCATCCGCATCAACAAGGACACGCAGCGCATCTCGCTCGGCATGAAGCAGCTCGAGAGCGATCCGTGGGAAGGCGCCGCCGCCAAGTATCCGATCGACGGCACGTTCCGCGGCCGCGTGACGAACATCACCGAATATGGTGCGTTCGTTGAGCTGGAGCCGGGCATCGAAGGCCTGGTCCACGTCAGCGAGATGAGCTGGACCAAGAAGAACGTCCACCCGGGCAAGATCGTCAGCACTTCGCAGGAAGTCGACGTCAAGGTCCTGGAAGTCGACCAGGAAAAGCGACGCATTTCGCTTGGTCTCAAGCAGGCCCAGTCGAACCCGTGGGAAGCCTTTGCGGCTGCGCATCCGGTCGGCTCGGTCGTCGAGGGCGAAGTCAAGAACGCGACCGAATTCGGTCTGTTCGTTGGCCTCGAAGGCGACGTCGACGGCATGGTTCACATGTCGGACATCGCCTGGGGCGTGTCGGGCGAAGAGGCGCTGGCGCTTCACCACAAGGGTGAGGCGGTCACCGCGCAAGTTCTCGACGTCGACGTTGAGAAGGAGCGCATCAGCCTCGGCATCAAGCAGCTCGAAAATGGCGGCGGGGCGAGCGCTGGTGCCGGCGGCGCTCCGTCGGTTGGCGGCGTGAAGAAGGGCGAAGTCGTCACCGTCGTCGTCCGCGCCGTGCAGGATGCGGGCCTCGACGTTCAGGTCGGCGACGATGGCGTCTCGGGCTTCCTCAAGCGGGGCGACCTTGGCCGCGACCGCGACGAGCAGCGTCCGGAGCGCTTCCAGGTCGGCCAGAAGTTCGACGCCATGGTCACTGGCTTCGATCGTTCGAAGAAGCCGAACTTCTCGATCAAGGCGATGCAGATCGCCGAAGAGAAGCAGGCCGTTGCGCAGTACGGTTCGTCGGACTCGGGTGCATCGCTCGGTGACATCTTGGGTGCAGCGCTCAAGGAAGCGCAGGCCGTCAAGACCAGCAAGAAGAAGTAAGCGTTTCAAAATGCGGCGTTCTCTTCGGAGGACGCCGCATGAAACGCTCTTGCATGGGACCAGATATCCTGACAGCGTGATGGTCAGGCGGCTCCGGGGGGCTTGGGGCCGGGTGCATTTGATACGGGGACGCCGATGATCCGTTCTGAACTGGTGCAGAAGCTCTGCTCCGACTTTCCCGATCTTACACAGCGTGAGGTCGAAGGCGTCGTCAGCGCCATCTTTGATTCCATTACCGACCAGTTGGCCAAGGGCGGCAGGGTTGAATTGCGTGGCTTTGGCGCGTTCTCAACGCGGAATCGCGATGCGCGCGTCGGCCGCAACCCGCGGACTGGCGAGAGCGTGTCGGTCGATGCCAAGCGCGTGCCCTACTTCAAGCCGGGCAAGGAAATGCGCGAGCGGCTCAATCTTCAGGAAGTCACCGCGGAATAACGGTTGACCCGCCGGCCCTGTCGAGTGGACAGGGTGAGTGTTGCGGACGTGGCGGAACCGGTAGACGCTGGAGACTTAAAATCTTCTGCCCTTTGGGCGTGCGGGTTCGAGTCCCGCCGTCCGCACCAACGAAAGTAACGCCGCCCTGCGGCTCGGACATTTATTTAACCCTTGTTGGATAATGCTGTCGCTCACGTAACCGCAGTGAGCCGTCAGTGAGTAAAGTAAGCGAATCCCGATTGATCAACGCGCGCCGCGATGTCGTCGTGCTGGCGGTGTTGATCACGGCGGTCATGCTGCTGATCTGGAACGGAAGCTCATTCTTCCACAATCTCAACATCGGCGGCCCGCAGTTCGGGCCTGAGGTTCGCCTCGCAAGCACCGCCCTGACGCTGAACGTGGCGCTCATCTTGTTCGGCTGGCGCCGGTACGTGGACCTGCAGCATGAAGCGGAGATGCGCGCGGAGCACGAGCGCCGCGCAGTGGTGCTCGCGACCACCGATACGATTACCGGACTATACAACCGCAAGGGCTTTGCCGATCGGGCGGGCGTACTGTGCGCGGAAGCGGCAACCCGCGGCGACGAGCTGATCGTCATTTCGTTCCAAGTCCACCGGTTCAAGACGGTCAACGACCAGCACGGATATGAGACCGGCGATCGCTTGCTGAAGACGCTTTCGATTGCGCTTGCCGACGAGCTTGGACCGGACTCGGTGCTGGCGCGGTTGAGCGGCGACGAATTTGCAGTCGCGCTCGCCTTATCCGACGACCAAATCAGCAAAGCGGACCGGCTTGCCGAAGCGGTTCTGAAGATCGTCACCAAGCCGCTATTGTTCGAAGACAAGATCATCCAGGTCGGCGCCTTCGCCGGTATCGCATCCGCGCGCGGTAGTGACGTCCGTATCCCAGACCTCCTCCGACGCGCAGACATTGCGATGGATCATGCACGTAGCGGCCGAGTTGCGCGGCCGATTTGGTTCGATGCGGGCATGGAGCGAGCGCTGATAGCCCATGCCGAGATCGAGCAGGGTATCCGCGTCGGCCTCGATCACGGGCAGTTTGTGCCATTCTTCGAGCCGCAGGTTGACCTCTCGACCGGGCAGATCGTCGGGTTCGAGATGTTGGCCCGGTGGAATCATCCCCTTTCTGGCATGATCGGGCCGGACGTCTTTATCCCGGTGGCGGAAGAAATCGGACTCATCGGGCGATTGTCCGAGCATGTCATTGCCGAGGCCCTTCGCGAGGCCGCCAATTGGGATCCGTCGATCAAGATTTCGGTCAACATTTCCCCATTCCAGCTAGCGGACGGTTGGCTCGCCCAGCGCATTGTCCGCACGCTTGCGGACACTGGCTTCCCTGCCGAGCGGCTCGTCATCGAGATCACTGAAAGCTCGCTGTTCGCCGACATCGATCTCGCCCGGACGATCGTCACCAGCCTGAAGAACCAGGGCATCCGTCTTGCGCTTGACGACTTTGGAACGGGCTTCTCTTCCCTTGCCCACCTGCGGTCGCTGCCGTTCGACATCATCAAAATCGACCGCAGCTTCGTCACGCAGATCAACGCCAAGCGAGAAAACGGCGCCATCGTGCGAGCAGTGACCACGCTGGCCAACGCGTTGCAGGTTCCGGTTTGCGTCGAAGGCATTGAGAACGAGGAGTCGTACCGGACCGTCGTCCAGCTCGGCTGTGAGATCGGGCAGGGCTGGTACTTCGGCAAGGCGATGCCTGCCGAAGCGGCGCGCGAGCTCCTCGACGCGCGCGAACGCAACAATGAAGTTCCCTTGCGCAGCGTAAGCGCGGGCTAGTCACTCTACAGGCAGGCGTATCGGCGTCCCGCCGCGGGACGCAGGGAGCCGCTTGCGCTCAGCGTGGTTTTTGACATGGTAAAGACCACGTTAGGAATTGACGCATTATGCAGCTTGCCCGGCCTGTTATCGCAGCCAATCCGCGCCGCTTTGGCCGCGGACCGTTTCGCTGGGATCACCTGGTGCCGGCGCCTGCACGGCAGATTTCTTCGGACCTCAAACTGTTCGCGATGACCTTCGCTGCCGGCTTCCTATTCGTGTCGATCCTGATCGGCTGATTATCAGTCGCAGGCTTGGTGGAGCTTCCAGCCAAGCCAGGCTGAAACTACGCACATTCCCGCGACCAACAGCAACTGACTTCCCGGTCCAAACCCAAGGCTGCTGAGCCCAAAGGCAAGGCCCGACCCGACCACCATCGCGCCCGAATTGACGATGTTATTGGCTGCGACTGTTCGCGCCGTTTCCGACTGGTCGACGGTGGTGGTGAGGAAGGCGTACAACGGCACGACGAACATGCCGCCGGTGATTGAAATCGTCAGCAGCGCCAGGATCATCAATGGCGCGCTGGGCTGATAGATAAAGTTGCCAAGCGTGATCAGTTCACCATCCGCGTGGTCAGCCCAGCTCTGTGCCACGAAGTAAAGGAACAGGACGCAAACACCCATCGCCAGCACGGAACCCGGTGCGAACCGGGCAGACACCTCGCTCTTGAGCAGCCGGTTGATCAGGATCGAGCCGATCGCAATGCCGATCGAGAAAATGGCGATGAACAAGCTTGCCACATGTTCGTCCGCGCCGAGGACGTTTTTGACGAGCGGCGGAAAGATGATGATCATCACCGCGCCGATGGTCCAGAAGAAGCTGATGGCGCAGATCGCCAGGAACAGCCGCGGGATGTGCATCGTCCCGCTCACTAGCCGGACCGACGCGCGGAAAATATGCCAGTCCGGTGGGCGGGCGTCGCTATGCGGGGGAGCCGATGGAACCTGGCGCCCAGTCAAAAAGCCGACCGCGGCAATGATCACAGTAGCAGCGGCCGCTATCTTGGGGAAAGCGGCCAATCCGCCGGCCGCAATCGTCCCGCCCAAAATGGCGAGGTAGGTTCCCGCCTCCACCAGGCCCGTGCCGCCCAGCACCTCGTCCTTGCGCAGATGCTGCGGCAGGATGGCGTATTTGATCGGACCGAAAAACGTCGAATGAACGCCCATCGCGAAGACTGCTGCCAGCATTAGCGGCACGTTCGCGAAAATCAGACCCGCGCCGCCGATCGCCATGATGAGGATCTCGGCCAGTTTGACGATGCGGATGAGATGCGCCTTGTCGCGAATGTCGGCCAATTGTCCGGCGGCCGCCGACAAAAGGAAAAAGGGCAGGATGAACAGGCCCTGCGCAATCGCGTTGAACTGCGCTTCCTTCGTCGCGTCCGAATAGAGCTGATAGGTGACGAAAAGGACGACGCCCTGCTTGAACAGACTATCGTTGAACGCGCCGAGAAACTGCGTTGCGAACAGAGGCACGAACCGCCGCGCGCGGAGCAGGTGGGTAACGTTCTGGATCAAGTTGAAGCGGTTACTGCAATTGAAAATGGAGCGTCGGCATAGCCAGCTTTGCCTGACGCGCCAAACCCTTCTAACGCTCCCGTCCGAAAACGATGCTGTCGCTGCCGAACCTCCTCACGCTCTCGCGCATCCTGGCGGTGCCGATCCTCGTGTTCCTGCTGTGGCGGCCGGCACCGATCGATTACGCGATCACGTTCGTGCTCTACTGCCTGGTTGGAATCACCGATTACTTCGACGGATACCTCGCGCGGGCGTGGGGCAGCATCTCACGACTGGGCCAGTTCCTCGATCCCATCGCCGACAAGATCATGGTCGTCGCCGTGCTCATCATGCTGATTTCCAGCCGCAAAGCGAACCCGGTCCCGGAGATCGCTGGCCTGCACATCATCGCCGCTTTGATCATTCTGCTGCGCGAGATCATCGTCTCTGGCCTGCGCGAATTTCTGGCGTCGCTGCAGGTGTCGGTACCGGTCAGCGCGCTGGCCAAGTGGAAGACGACGATCCAGCTTATCGCGCTCGGGGCGCTGATCCTGGGCGGCGCGGTCCCGCACATGCCTTGGGTCCACACCGTTGGACTGGTCAGCCTGTGGGCAGCGGCGGCGCTCACGCTGATCACCGGCTACAGCTATCTGCGCACCGGCCTGCGCCACATGGACTGAGCTGTAATCGATTTTGTGCGTCTGACTGAACGACTTTAATCGTTTCAGCCGTTTGTTCGACACGCCTAGGCAGCACCTCGACTGAGTCACAATCGGAGAGGTTTGCGAGCATGGACGCGAAGACTGGCGAAATGGGTGGTTGCCCGATGGGTCATGGTGATGGTGGCGTCCGTGCGCTTCTTGGGCGGCAGAACCGCGACTGGTGGCCGGATGCCCTGGCCGTCGATATCCTCGCGCCAAACGGCGCAGCAAACCCGCTTGGCGATGACTTCAACTATGCCGAGGCGTTCCAGAAGCTCGATTATCAGGCGCTGAAGGCCGATCTCACCGCGCTAATGACGGACAGCCAGCCGTGGTGGCCGGCCGACTATGGCCACTACGGACCTTTTTTCATCCGCATGGCCTGGCACGCCGCGGGCACCTATCGCACCGGCGACGGCCGTGGCGGCGCCAACAGCGGTCAGCAACGCTTCGCCCCGCTCGATAGCTGGCCGGACAACGGCAACCTGGACAAGGCGCGCCGGCTGCTGTGGCCGATCAAGCAGAAATACGGGAACAGCATCAGCTGGGCCGACCTGTTCATCCTCGCCGGTAACGTGGCCATCGAATCGATGGGCGGGCCTGTGTTCGGCTTCGGCGGCGGCCGCGCGGACGTCTTCGAGCCCGAAAAGGACATCTACTGGGGCGATGAAGACAAGTGGGTGAACGAGGGCGTCCAAACCCGCATCGATGAGGAACGCGGTCTGCAGGACCTCGACGGTCCGCTCGCCGCAATTCAGATGGGCCTCATCTACGTAAATCCGGAAGGCCCGGGCGGCAATCCCGACCCGCTGAAGTCTGCTCGTGATATCAAGGCGACGTTCGAGCGCATGGCGATGAACCATGAAGAGACCGTCGCGCTGACTGCCGGCGGTCACACCTTCGGCAAGGCGCACGGCAACGGCGATCCTTCGACGCTCGGCGCGGCGCCGGCGGGCGGCGATCTCGCCGCCCAGGGCTTCGGCTGGGTCAGTGGCGAAGAACATGGCGGCATCGGCGAGCACACGGTCACCAGCGGCATCGAAGGGTCATGGGTGAACACGCCGACGCAATGGTCGGAGAACTATTTCCGCCTGTTGCTCGACTATGACTACGAGCTCGTCCGTTCGCCGGCGGGTGCGCAGCAGTGGCAGCCGGTAAACCAGAAGGAAGAGGACATGGCCCCCGCGGCCTGGGATCCTTCCAAGAAGGTCCCGACGATGATGACGACCGCCGACATGGCGCTGAAGATCGATCCGGAATTCCGGAAGATTTCCGAGAAATTCCGCAACGACCATGAGGCGTTCAAGGATGCGTTCGCGCGGGCGTGGTTCAAGCTGACCCACCGCGACATGGGTCCGAAGGTCCGTTACCTCGGCCCGGACGTTCCCTCGGAGGATCTGATCTGGCAGGACCCGATCCCGGCCGGCAATACGCCTTCGGACGCCGATGTCGCGGCGGTGAAGGCGAAGATTGCAGATAGCGGCCTGACCGTTCAGCAGCTGGTGAAGACGGCCTGGGCGTCGGCTTCAACCTACCGCAAGTCGGACCATCGCGGCGGCGCCAACGGAGCACGCATTCGTCTGGCTCCGCAAAAGGATTGGGAAGTCAACGAGCCGGCTGAACTTGCCAAGGTGCTGAGCACGCTCGACGGGTTGCGCGGCAATTTGTCGATGGCCGATGCGATCGTTCTTGGTGGTGTCGTTGGGCTCGAGAAAGCCGGCGCGAAGGACGTTCCGTTTACCGGCGGCCGCGGCGACGCGACGCAGGAGCAGACGGACGCCGACAGCTTCAAGTGGCTCGAGCCGGAGGCCGACGGCTTCCGTAACTATCTGCCGAAGAAGCTGCGCGTGAAGACGGAAGAGATGATGCTCGACCGTGCCGCTCTGCTCGGTCTTTCGGTGCCGGAGATGGCCGTTCTGGTTGGTGGTCTTCGCGTCCTCGGCGCCAACTACGGCAACAGCCAGCACGGTCACTTCACGAAGCGCACCGGCGTCCTGACCAACGACTATTTCGTCAATCTTCTCGACATGACCAATGTTTGGAAAGCCGTCGATGGGTCGGGCGACGAGGAATATGTTGCCACCGATCGCGCCAGCGGCGGCGAGACTTGGCGCGCGACGCGTGCGGACCTGGTGTTCGGCTCGAACTCGGAGCTGCGCTCGGTTGCGGAAGTCTACGCGCAGAAGGATTGCGAGGAGAAGTTCGTTCGCGACTTCGTCAAGGCGTGGACGAAGGTGATGAACGCCGACCGCTTCGATCTTCAGCAGAAAGCGAAGAAGGCCGAGCCGATCGGCATCGCCGAACCGGTCAACGCGTAACCATTGATTGGCGCTCGGGCCGGTTCAGGCCGGTTCGAGCGCCGATACATCGACCGGTCGGATTTCCGGCGCGACGTCGCCCACAATCTGGCGAAGTGACGCAGCAAGCATCTGGAATTCGCTCTCGCGCGGGCTCGAGCGGCGCCAGATCAACGCGATGCGTCGAAACGAATGCGCGGATTCCAGTGGTTTTGCATCCACGCCGGTGCCGGAAAGAATGCCGGCCTCGATCGCCATACCCGGAATGAAGGTCAGGCCGAGGCCGTTGTCGACCATCTGCACGAGAGTGTGCAGCGACGTTCCCATCATCGCCGCCTGAGCGCGCAAGTCCGGCCGATTGCAGGCCGAAAGCGCGTGGTCTTTCAAACAGTGTCCGTCTTCCAGCAGCAAAAGGCGGTTCTCGTCGATGGTCGCGGCATCGATGACGTCTGCTGTCGGCGCTTCCCCGCGCGGGTAGGCGACGAACAACGGATCCTCGAATAGCGCGACGCTGTCGATCTCCCCGCATGGGAAGGGCAGGGCAAGCAGCACGCAATCGAGCTGGCCACGGTGCAACGCCTCGCAGGCGGCGCCGCTAGTCTCCTCACGTAGGTAGAGCTTCAGCTCCGGCCACTGCTCGCGGAGGCGTGGCAGCATCGTTGGCAGGAGGAAGGGAGCGATGGTGGGAATGACGCCCATCCGTAGCTCACCGTGCAGAGGGCGTCCCTGCGCGCGCGCCAGTTCCGCCAACTCTTCGGTCTCACGGAGGACCTTGATCGCCTTGTCTGAAATTTTCTCGCCGAGCGACGTGAAGCGCACAACGCGTCGCGTCCGCTCGACCAGCGTTACGCCAAGCAATGTCTCAAGCTCGCGAATGCCTGCCGAAAGGGTCGACTGCGTTACGAAGCAGGCATCGGCAGCCTTGCCGAAGTGGCCAAGCCGCCGCAGCGCGACGAGATACTGGAGCTGCTTGATGGTGGGCAGGTGGACAATCATTAATCGAAAAATCCAATCACACGCAGGGTGGTAATGGACTTGAACGATTTACGCGAGTCACCACATCCCATGTGCCTCCTCGGAGGCGCGCTGGCCGCCTTGCCCCCTGAGAAGGCCAGTGTTCAACAGGGGCGGGCACTCTCCCCAGGCCCGCCCCTAAAATCTCCTATCCAAAAGCACGATAGAGTCCGAACAGGCTGACTATCGTCAGCAGCGCGCCGACGAAGGTCAGCAGCCGGTCGGGATCGACCCGCTTGGCGATGAGGGCGCCGAAGGGAGCCGCAACCACGCCGCCGATAAGTAAGCCCAGTGTCGCGGTGGTGAAGGCGGCCCAGCCAGCGTCGCCAGGAATGTCGCGCTGATTGTCACGGTCAGAAAGAATTCGGCGGTGTTCACCGTTCCGATCGTTTTCCGCGGATTACTGCCCTGAACGAGCAGGTTCGAGGTGACGATCCCGCCCCAGCCCCCGCCGCCAGCCGCATCCAGGAAGCCACCGAGAAAGCCGAGCGGTGAGACGATGCGCGGCCGCCGTTCCGTATGGCGATGCATGATCCCCCGATAGAATAGGTAGAGCCCTAGCACGGTCAGGTAAGCGAGCACGAAGGGCTTGGCGGTGCCCGCGGGGATCGCCGTCAATACATAGGCGCCAAGTACGCCGCCGATGACACCGGGAATGACAATCTTGAAGAATAGCCACCAGTCGACGTTGCGGTGCGCGACATGGCTGATGCCCGACACCGCGGTCGTGAACGTCTCGGCCGTATGCACGCCCGCCGAAGCCGCAGCTGGCGGAACTCCCATGCTGACCAATAAGGTGCTGGAAATCTGGCCGTACGCCATGCCCAGCGCGCCATCGACGAGCTGCGCGGCAAAGCCGATGAGGATGAACGGAAGGAGCACCGACGGGTCGGCAACGATCGAAGGCAGGATGCGCGTCGCTCCAGCTGTGACATGTTCGTTTCGCCCAACGCCGGTCCGTCAACAAGGCTCCGGCGCGCCGCTCGGCCCGCGCCCGCTGGTATTCGGCGCGTCGGCGACATAAATTAAGCTGGAAGTTGAAGGACGTTTAAGCTTGTCGTCGAGCCTGATCGCTTATCTGGACTCCGTAAAGTCACGCGACCCAGCTGCCCGTTCGCGCTGGGACGTGCTGTTCTATCCTGGGGTCACAGCCCTTGGGCTGCACCGCGTCGCGCATTGGCTGTGGGAGGGGCGCCTGTTCTTCCTCGCCCGCCTGGTAAATCATTTGTCGCGCTTCCTGACCAGCATCGACATCCATCCAGGCGCGAAGATTGGCAAACGCTTCTTTCTCGATCATGGCTTCAGCGTGATCGGCGAGAGCGCGGAGATCGACGACGACGTGACGATCTACCAGCACGTGACTTTAGGCGGGACCAATCCGACCACTGGGATCGGCGGGAAACGCCACCCGACCTTGCGCTCCGGCGTCGTGGTGGGATCGGGCGCCCAGGTGCTCGGTCCGATTGAGGTCGGCGAAGGGGCCAAGATTGGCGCGAATTCCGTTGTGACGAAGAGCGTCGAGCCTGGCCAGACGGTCGTTGGCATTCCGGCGAAGCCGGTCCCGATCGACGTCGTTCACTACAGTCCCGGGTTCATGCCCTACGGTACGCCGTGCGGCGAAGACGTTGACCCCGTCCGCGCCAAGTTGTGCGAGATGGAGGAGGACATCGGCAAGCTTCGGGCAGAGTTGCAGGCCCTGCGCGCTACGTCTCAGCCCCAGCCGAAGGCGAAAAGCGCTTGAGCGTTATCGCGCCGTTCCCCCCGGCCTGGGACCGGCGCCCCGTTGCCACTTTCGATCGCAAGGAGCTGATGCGGATCCTCGATCTGTACGGCCGGATGGTCGCGGCCGGGCACTGGCGGGATTACGCGCTGCGGATCGACCCTGACGTGGCCGTCTTTGCGGCCTTCCGCCGCCATTCGGAACGTCCCGAGGTGCGCATAGAAAAACGCCCCGCGCTTCGGCTGAAGCAGGGAGCGTTCGCGTTGATCGGTGAACATGGTGCCGTGCTCAAGCGGGGCCAGGAACTGAACAACATCCTGGCTCCGCTCGAGCGGCGGCTCATGCGGCTGATTGACTGATCGCCGGACGATCCAGGTTCGGCAACCGCTCTTGCAGCGTCGCCGGCAGCCGGGTGACGATCAGGCGGCGGGCCTGATGCCAGAAGGCCGATAGCAGCAGTAGCGCAGAACCAATGACGAGGAACGTCAGCGCGACGTTGAGCTCCACGGCGCCCACGCTCTTGAACAGCTCGATCAGCGCATAGAGCACATAAGCAAGCGCCGAGACCAGCAGCGCCCGGCGATCCACCGCCAGCGCCGTAAGGCCGAACAGCACGTACAGCGCAACGACGCCCAGTGCCTCGCCCGGACCGACGACGCCGTCGTTCAGGCCCATCAGCGTGAAGATCGGGTGCGCGATCATGGGGGCGGCCAGCAGGTGCAGCCAGAAGGCGACGTCAGAACGACGGGTCAGCCGCGCGCGGTCCGACGCATCCCACCACATGGCGAACAGGAACACGCCGATGCCGAGCAGCAGGATGAAACCAAGGATCAGGTTCTTGGCGCTCTCGCTGTCGCCGGGCTGAACCACCGCGACCACAATCGCGAGGAAAATGCCAGCGACGGCAGCGGCACCCGCCGCGACGGTGATCGGCACGTGGAACCGGCGCCAATGAACGTAAGCGCCGCCAGCCGCGACGAGCGCGCTTACGCCACCAACCATCGCTGCCAGTGCCTCATTGTCGTTGTTGAACGAGGCGGGACCGATCAGCTGGATCAGCAGGAATGCAGTCGTGGCAAGTACGGACCCGACGAAGGCCAGCAGCAGCAGGATCGACGGCAGCGCCATCCGACGCTTGGCCGTGAAGTAGGTGGCCAATCCCCAAGCGGTGGCGGCGATGAACAGCGGCGCGAGGAAGCTCGGTCCACTCTCGCCATGTTCGGAGACGATCATGTGGGTCGCTTGACCGATGCTCTGACCGATCCAGCCAACTGCGATCAGCAGGATCGCCGCTGCGATCGAAACGAAGATATCGTTGAAGCCGGTGATGAGCCTGAACTGCTCCTCGTCCGGAATTGCGGTTGAGCGTTGCGCTTCGACGTGCGCGCGCAGGGCGTCGGCGGCGCTCGCCGTAATCGCGCCGGATGCCACCGCATCGTCCAATTCCTGTTGTGAATACATAGGGCCCTCCTGTTAGACGCAACTCTAGCGCTCGGTGTATTATCGTGTCAATACACCATGGCGGACACGAATTGCGGGCGGCGGGATACGGCCTCGCTCGCATGAGTTAAGGTCCGCAGACAGTTTTCAGGAGCAAATTCATGGCTAAGGCATCGACCGCAAAAAAGGACAGCAGACGAACCGAGAAAGAGTCGCGGAAGACGGGCACGTCTGTCGTTCGGGCGCGCGCAGCATCTGACGATCGCCGCGAGAAGTCTTCGGAAGGTTTCGACGCAAGCGACGCCTTCATCAAATTGCTGCAAAGTCCGCTTGTGGCTGAACTTGTCGCCGTGGCGGCAACTGCTGCGCTGGCTGCGCTGGCGGAGAAGGGGTACTCAACCAACGGCAGCCGCCGTGGCCGTGCAGGCAATGCCGTCAAGGCGGCGGGCAAAGCGGCCGTCGCAGCAGTCGGGCGGCGGCTCAGCACTGAAATCGACGAGATTCGCGCTGCGGCGACGGCGTCTAGGAACGGCGCAGCAGCGTAAGTCGGGCGCGACCAACGTCACGGACGGTATTGATGACCAGCGCGCCAGGGTCGACCTGATCGGCGCGGCTGGTCTCGATGCTCATCCAGCCGCCGGGTTTCAGCCAGTCTGCGGCAAGCACGGATCTTACGAGCGTGTCCGCGTGGCCCTGGTCGTAAGGGGGGTCGGCAAGGATTAAGTCGAAGCTCTTGCCCCTCGGCAGGGACAAAGCGGAGCCAGGCAGTATCTCGACGTCCGCTTCGAACTTGGCGGCGTTCCGGCGGATGATAGCGATCGCGGCGGCATCCTTTTCCACAAAGGTCGTGGCCGTCGCCCCGCGGGACATCGCCTCAAATCCCAACGCGCCACTGCCGGCGAACAAATCCGCCACCCGCAATTCGTCGAATCCGCCGAGGCGGCTGGCCAGCATCGAAAATAGAGTCTCGCGTACGCGGTCGGCGGTCGGTCGTGTCGCTGGGCCTTGGGGCGCTTCGAGCGGACGACCGCGCCAGCGCCCGGCGATGATCCTCATTTCAGCGTCTTGCGGAATGCCTCGAGCGCGCCTTCGGGCACTTCGTCGATGTCGCCCGGCTGCAAATCGTCGACGGTTAGCGGGCCGTAGGCGGTCCGGATCAAACGGGACACACGCAAGCCGAGGTGGGCGAGGACGTTGCGAACTTCACGGTTTTTGCCTTCGGTGAGACTCATCTCGACCCAGCAATTGCTGCCGGTTCGCCGCTCGAGATTGGCGTTGATCGAGCCGTAGTGGATACCGTCCACCGTCACACCATCCGCCAGGTCTTCGAGTTGCGCCTGGGTCACCTGGCCATAGGCGCGAGCGCGATAGGTCCGCACCACGCCTGTTCGCGGCAACTCCAGCTGGCGCTTCAGCTCGCCGTCATTGGTCAGCAGCAGCAGCCCTTCTGTAAGGAAATCGAGGCGTCCTACCGGCATCACCCGAGACATTCCGGGCGGCAGGCGATCATAGATCGTCGGACGGCCCTTGGGATCATGCGCGGCCGTGATCGTGCCCTGCGGCTTGTAAAAGCGAAACAGGCGCGTGGCCTTGGCCGGACGCACCGGACGGCCATCGACAGTAATCCCGCTAACGTCGTCGACTAGGGTCGCCGGCGTCGTCAGCTTCTCACCGTTCAGCGCAATGCGGCCCTCGGCAATCATCCGCTCGATCTCGCGCCGCGATGCAACGCCCGCGCGCGCAAGCAATTTCGCGATGCGCTGCGGCCCGCCTTCGCCCTTCTGTGGCGCAGCGGGCACAGCCGGGCGGTTGTTGTTTCTGCGCGTGGGCACTGCTTTGCGCTTCGTTCGTTGCGGTGGCGTAGTCATGTGGGGTTCGGATGCTGTTCGGGAAGCGTAAGCAGGTCGTCAAGCGGATCCTCATCGTCGAGGATGAGCCGCTGACGGCGTTCGACAACGAAAATACCCTTGCGGCCGAGGGTTATGAGATCGTCGCGACGGTCGATGACCTCGACGAAGCGCTCGACGTGCTGGAGCGCGAACAGGTTGATCTCATCGTCAGCGACGTACGTCTACGTACGCAGAAATCCGGCATTGAGCTTGCCAAGACGGCGAAAGGAATGGGCGTTCCGACTCTTTTTGCTACCGGCCACGCCTATCCAGGAGCGGCGGAAATCGCGGTCGGATGTTTGCTCAAACCCTATACAGAGCGGCAACTGTGCAAGGCGATTGCCTCCGTCGACCGGCATCTTCAGGGTGAGAAGGTCAAAAAGACTAAAGGCCTCGAGCTGTTCGGTCTTGTCGACGAAGCGGAATAGTCACCTCTAGCCAGCGCTCCCCCGGCTGCTAACATCGCCTTATTAGCGCCGAGGGGAGGAAATATTGGCCACTGCATCTCAGGAAGCCGGCGGCGGCTTCGTCGCGGGCATTCGGCCATATCTTGAGCCGGCACCTTTGACGGCGCTGTTTCTCGGCATCTCGTCAGGTTTTCCGTTCACGCTGCTGGCTGCGACACTTACGCAGCGGCTTTCGGAAGCGGGCATCGAAAAGAAATCGATCTCCGCGTTCGCGCTCGCCCTGCTGGTGTACAGCTTCAAATGGGCCTGGGCACCGCTGATCGACCGCATCAAACTGCCTGGTTCCAAGACCTTTGGACAGCGCCGGACCTGGCTGTGGCTTGCTGCGATATTGGTCGCGGGCGCGGTTGTTGTTCTCGGATCCGCCGACCCGACGAAGGACATTCAATCCGTGGTCGTCGGTGCCTTGCTTCTCGGCTTTGCGGGCGCGACCTTCGACATTGTCATCGACGCCTATCGAATTGAGGTCCTCGAACCCCGGCAGCTCGGCGTTGGCTCGGGCATGTCGCAATATGGGTGGCGGCTGGGAGCTTTCTTCGCGGCTTCGATTGCCTTGTTCGTTGCGGCGCGTAGCAACTGGACCATCGGCTATCTCGCCTGCATCCCGCTCGCGTTCAGCGGGCCCATCGCGTCGCTGTTCATGGGTGAGCCGGACAGGCACCATGAGCCAAAGCCGGTGAAGGGCGCCCGGGCGTTGCTCGACGCATTCTGGGGCCCGCTCGGCGACTTCCTCAAGCGCGAAGGCGCGCTGCTCGTCCTGCTATTCGTGCTGATTCACAAGATCGGCGACACCATGGCCAATTTGATGATCCGCGATCTGCTCGTCGGGCTCGGCTTCACCAAGGACGAAATCCTATACGGCGATGTGTGGGTCGGTTTCTTCGCGCTTCTGGCGGGCATTTTCGTTGGCGGCGTGCTCTACGCGAAGATGGGGATGAAGCGTTCGGTTCTGGTCAGCCTCGTGCTGATGGCCATCTCCAACCTGAGCTTCGCCGGTCTTGCCGCGATGGGCCACTCGATGCCGATGCTCGCCTGGGCGGTTGGGTTCGAGAATTTCGCAAGCGGCATCGGCGGCGTCGTCGTGGTCGCCTACCTCTCCGCCCTCTGCAACCTTCGCTATACCGCGACGCAGTTCGCGCTGCTTTCGGCAGCGGCTGCAATCGTCGGCCGCTTCCTCACTGGCACCACCGCTGGATCGCTCATCGAGAGCATGGGCTACGTCAAGTTCTACCTGCTGACGACGGTGATCGCGCTGCCTGGCGTGTTTCTTTACGCGTACATGTTGAAGGCGGGCCTGATCGATGAATCGATCGGCGATGCCGGCACCGAAGGTGAGGGCGACGCCCGCGCGGAAGCCAAAGCCTAGTCGGGCAGCTCGTCGTTCGCGGCGAGCACCTGACCCGCGAGGTAGAGAGAGCCTGCGACCAGCCTCGGGCCGGGGATCTGCCCCAGCGCGGTTTCGACCGAGGGTGACGCTTGCCCACCGAACTGTCTTGCCAGCGCGATTGGATCGTGGTGCGCGTGTTCGATCACCGGAACGAACGTCAGAGACAGCGCATGAGGCTTCAGCGCGTCGATGATGCTGGCCGCGTCCTTATTGGCCAAAATCCCAAGAACAAGATGCATTGAGCCGCGTTCGGCCAGCACGGCCGCAAGGGCTTCCGCGGCGTGCGGGTTGTGCGCGCCGTCGATCCAGGTCGCGCCCAATTTAGTAAGCGGGCCGTCCTTTAAGCGCTGAAAGCGTGCCGGCCATTTTGCGTGAGTGATCGCCTCTCGAAAGGTGGCGTCGGACACGGACACGGCATTTTGCGCGCTAAGCATCTGCCACGCGAGACTTGCGTTTTGCCGCTGATGCGGGCCTTCCAAATTGGGCCGGAGTTCGGGATCGGAAGCCCAGTCGCGTCCTTCAAGGAGAAGCGTTGCGCCGCGATCTCCAGCGACGCGGATGATTGCGGCTTCGGCTTCAGGTGCTTGCGATAGGCTGACCAACGGCACGCCGCGCTTAGCGATCGCGGCTTTCTCGGCAGCGATCTCCGCCACGGTCTCGCCGAGCAGCTGCTGATGATCGAGGCCGATGCTAGCGATGCCGGTCGCCACGGGCGTTTCGATGACATTGGTCGCGTCGAGACGTCCGCCCAACCCCACTTCGAGGACACAAGCATCAGCCGTCGTGCGAGTGAAGGCGAGAAAGGCTGCGATAGTCGCGACTTCGAAGAAGCTCGGCTGAATATCGATGCCCGCGTCGATGACCTCGGTCAGCAGCTCGGCTAGCCAGTCGTCATCGATCAGCCGACCAGCCACCCGGATCCGCTCGTTGAAGCGAACTAGATGCGGACTGGTGAAGACGTGGACTGACTGTCCCGAGGCTTCGATCGCGGCGCGCAGGAAGGCGACGGTCGAGCCTTTGCCGTTGGTCCCGGCGACGTGGAACGTCGGCGGCAGTCGATCTTGTGGTCGGCCCAAGCCGTCCAGCAGCACGGCGACCCGCTCGAGCCCGAGCCGATCGCCGGCAGGCGATGTCATCGAAAGCCGGTCTAACTGCGCCTGGACGCCCGGGTGCACCGAGCGCGCGAAGTCGGCCATCAGGCGGCCTTCCTATCCTCCGGCGAGAGGTAAGAGACGAGCAGCGCGAGCTTTTCCTTCAGATCGCCGCGCCACACGACCATGTCGATCATGCCATGCTCCAACAGATATTCGGCGCGCTGGAAGCCCTCGGGCAACTTTTCGCGAATGGTCTGCTCGATGACGCGTTGTCCAGCAAAGCCGATGAGCGCACCCGGCTCGGCGATCTGAACGTCGCCCAGCATGGCGTACGACGCTGTGACGCCGCCGGTGGTCGGGTCGGTCAGCACGACGATGTATGGCAGGCCGGCCTCGCGCAATTCCGCCAGCGCGACGGTCGTCCGCGGCATCTGCATCAGGCTGAGGATGCCCTCCTGCATCCGCGCGCCGCCCGCGGCCGTGAACAGGATATACGGCGCCTTGTCGGCAATAGCTGCGCGCACGCCCGCGACAAACGCGGCACCCACGGCAATACCCATCGACCCGCCCATGAAGCCGAAGTCCTGGACGCCGATGACCACCTTTTGCCCGTCGAGCTTGCCGCGCGCATTCACCAGCGCATCGCGCTCGCCATTGGCAGCGCGGGCCGCCTTCAGGCGGTCGGTATAGCGCTTCGTGTCGCGAAAACGCAGTGGATCCTCGCGGACTTCCGGTGCGGGCAACAACTCATATTGTGCAGCATCGAACAATTGCTCGAACCGCGTCGTCGGGCCGATCCGGTCGTGGAAATTGCAGCGCGGGCAGACGCTGTAATTCTCTTCCCATTCCTTGACGAAAACCATGGTCCCGCAGCGCTTGCACTTGTGCCACAGGTTTTCGGCGGTCTGCCGCTTAGGTAAAAATGGAATGCCGTTGCGAACCCGGCTCAGCCAACTCATGCGATAATCCTCTGATTCAGGCGGGCATCTGCGACAGGCCCGCCGCGATGTCCATGATCGCCTGCGCGGGGTCGGCCGCTTCCGTGATCGGGCGGCCGATCACCAGCACCGATGCGCCATCGTCGAGCGCTTGTTCCGGCATGACAACGCGCTTCTGATCGCCAACCGGTCCTCCGCTTGGCCGAATTCCCGGCACGACAAAAAAGCCTGACGGCCACTCAGCGCGCGCAGCGCCAACCTCAGCGCCGGAGCAGACGATGCCGTCGACACCCGCGTCGCGGGCGATCCATGCCAGCCGCGCCACCTGGTCGGCGGGCGACCGCTCGATGCCGAGATCGTTCAAGTCGCCGGCGTCGAGGCTGGTCAGCAGCGTCACCGCAACGACTTTCGTTTCCGCGGGCGCAGCCCGCTTCGCTGCACTCAGCATTTCGCGCCCACCTGCCGCATGCACAGTCAGGATCGCCGGCCGGAGTGGCGCCAGTGCCGCGACGGCTTTCGCGACGGTGTTCGGGATATCGTGCAACTTCAGATCGAGGAAGATGGGTAGTCCAAGCTCTCCGATGCGCGCGACGCCCTCCGGCCCGTTGGCCGAGAAGAATTCCAGGCCGAGCTTCAGCCCGCCCGCGTGACTTTTGACCGCCTCGGAGATCTCCTGCGCACGCGTAAGGTCCGGCGTATCGATGGCGACATAGATCGGATTCATGCGAGGGGCTTCTCCGCCGGGGCAGCAACGGGCTCTGGCGTCAGCGCGGCGATCCGGTTCCGCTCCATTGCATCGACACGGCGGTCAAGCGACCAAATCCGAGCGCGCAGAATCAGCCAGGTCGGAAGGAATCCGACCAGGAAGATGATCAGCATGAGGACCGGTAGTTTGACATCGGCCTGAATATCGCCCCAGAGATTGAGGGTGACGGCGGTCCAGTTGCGACTTGCGAAGAGCGCGACCAGCACCGCGATCAGGACCCAGAATAGGGTCTTCAGAAATTGCATGGTGGGTCATTTAGGCCAGCCGTGCGTTGAAGGCCAGCCGCGAGGCATTCCACCGCGCAGGCGAGTCGCTTCGTCGCAAGCGAGCAATCGCGGCGTTGAGAGGGCGAGGCCCCACAGCCACAACCATTTCCGGGTGGGGAGAAGAGTAGTTTTGCAAAAGGCACATAAGTACGGTCTCGGCGCGTTCGTGCTGTTGATGGGCGCGTCGCTGCTGGCGATGCGGCCGCATCCGGCCGAACCAGTTTCGCCAAAGCCCACCGCGGCCCACCTCAAGCTTGCAGCTCTCTCGACCGATGCGCGGCGCGATGTCGACTATCGCCTGCTGGACGCGCGTCTTCGCCAGCTGATCACCAAGCCGACGATGGTCGGCCTGGCGGTTGGCGTCGTTGAGAACGGCCGAATCACCTTCCTGAAGGGCTACGGCGAAACCGCCGCCGGCTCGGGCGATCCCGTTACGCCGGAAACCGTGTTTCGCTGGGCGTCCTGCTCGAAGGGGGTTGCGGCGACAATGGTCGCCAAGCTCGCGGAGCAGGGCAAGCTGGACCTCAACGCTCCGGTCGCGAATTACGCCCCGGACTTGAAGCTGCCGGCAGGCAACGAATATCGCGCCACCGTCGGCGACGTGCTCTCCCACCGCGTCGGCCTCTATCGCAATGCCTTCGACAACAAGCTCGAAGAGGGGCAGGATCCGAGCATGCTGCGCGCATCGCTGTCGCAGCTCAACGCCACCTGCCAGCCCGGTACTTGCTGGTCGTACCAGAACATTGCTTATGATTCTTCGAGCGAGATCGTCTCGCGGCTTACCGGCATGCCGTACGAGCAGGCGGTGAAGCGCATGCTCTTCGATCCGATCGGCATGACGAGCGGCAGCGTCTCGATGAACGGCCTGCTGTCGAACAAGAGCTGGGCGCGCCCGCACAGCGTCGGCCGGCGCGAGCTGCCGATGGTCGATACCTATTACAAGGTACCCGGCGCCGGCGGCATCAACAGCAACATCAAGGACATGTCGCTCTGGATGCTCGCGCAGATGGGCGAAATGCCGGACGTCGTCGACAACAAGGTGCTCGACACCATTCATGCACCCTATGTCGTCACTCCCACCGAACGGGGGCGGCTGCGCAAGTTCCTCGAGCGACTAGGCACCGCCTGGTACGGCTATGGCTGGCGGAGTTACGATTATGCGGGACACCACATTGTCGGGCATCGCGGCGGCATAAACGGCTATCGCTCGCTGATTTTGTTTGATCCCGCGAAGAAGAGCGGCGTCGTCGCTCTGTGGAACAGCAATACCAGCCAGCCTGGGGGCGTCGAGTTCGAGGTGATGGACATGCTCTATCACCTCCCGTTTCGCGATTGGCTCGAACTGAACAAGAGTCCTGCGCAGTCGGTTGCAGCAGTGGATGCCGAACCCGAAAACGGCGGTGGCGACCGCTCGTAGCCTAGCTGCCGAGCCGTCTTTGAATGGCCGCTACCCGCGCGGCCTGCCGAGTTCCGATAGCCACGACGACATCCGCGGCCTGCTTGATGGCTTCGAAATCAGCGGGCGCGATCCCGCCCTTGTTTTGCAGCGCATTCGCCGCAATCGCATCGATATCGCCCGCCGCGCGGGCCGCTGGCTCGCGAGCGGCAACCGCCGCGCTTAAAGCCTGCTGGGCAGCGATCCAGCTCTCGCTGCGTGGGGCACCTGCAGTGGCCGCTAATCGTTCAGCCTGGTCGGCCGCCTTATCGAATGCGCCGCTTCCGCCCCGTGCCTGACCGACCAGCGCGGCAAGCCTGTCAGCCAGCTCGGACGATACCGGCTTGTCGTTCAGTGGCCGCGCAACCGGGAAACGCGGATCGATCGTCTCGGCAGCACGCGGCTGCAGGGACGGGTAGGGACCGCCCGGTGCGCTGCAGGCAGTTACGATTAGGATCGGCGAAAGGATTACACGGCGCATCGGCGCCGATGTCTAAATGCCCCGCTGTCACCTGACAATGAATTGGAGCGTTACTCGCCTAGCCGAGGCTTCCAAAGCACCGGCGCGTACGCCACGAGGAAGAGCAAGAGGGCGGCGCCCCAAGCCGAACCCGCAACGTCGACTCCGACCCGATAATCGATCAGTGCGAGCGAGGCGCTGACGCGCAACACTGCGCCAACGGTGACGAGAACATACAGCGTGATCGTGGCGGCGTTCGCCTTAAGCTCTCTTGCGGTGTGGCCGAGACTGGCGCGGGTCATCACCGCCAGGATCATCGTCGCCATCGCGCCCGCCGTCAGCGCGTGAACAGCCGCGCTACGCGGAACGTAGTTCATCAAGCTCAAGCCGAGCAAAGTCAGTCCGATGGGCAGCCACGCGTAACCGACGTGCAGGATGAAAACGAGCGGATCCGCAAACGTCCTAATACCGCTCCACCGGGCCAGTCTCACGGCCTGCAGGACCGCCGCGAGCAGAACCAGCATGCCGGTCGGTGTTTCTGCCGGACCACTCAGCCAGGCGAGTAGCGCGATTGCCGTGGTGCCGACTACGGCCATGTCGAATTTACCAGGCTGGGTCGGCAGATTGTCACGGCGGTCGCGCTTCACCATCCAGTTGCGGGTGAACGAGGGAATAATCCGTCCCCCGATCAGCGAGATGAGCAGCACGACGACCGCAATTGCCATCTGCCACCCAAGATCACTCGATGAGATCATCCCCGCCACGGCGAGATAATCGAAGGCGTCGGCGACAGCGAATAGCAGGACCATGCCAACGACTGGCGTGTTGCGATTGTTTGCCGAAAGCACCTCACGCGCGGCGAGCAGGCCCAAGGTCAGAAAGAAGCCGACGTCGAGAATGGCGCAGGGCCACAGACCGGTGAAGGTTGAGAATAGCAGCGCCAACCGCGCCGCGACCCATAGGCCGAACAATCCGGCGAGCGGCCGCCCGGCAATTGGCAGCCGACCGGTCCAGTTCGGGATTGCTGTCAGCAGGAAGCCGGCAATCACTGCTCCCACGAAGCCGAACAGCATTTCGTGCCGGTGCCAAGCCAACGCACCAATGGCGGCGGGGATGGTGATAACTCCCGTCAACGACAGCAACCAAATAGTGAGAGCTATTAGAGCCCAAGCGGGTCCGCCGAAGAAGAATGGGCGAAAACCGCCGCGAAAAAATGGATGCGCCGCCGCCATCCGCCGCCGCCGCAACGCGAGCATTTGCTCACCGCGCGTCACCGTCCCGCTCGATCGTAGCACTGGCATGCCCGGGCACTAATCGGAGCCCATGCGGACACCCAATACGTAGAACCCCTGAACAGGCTAAAGGGGAAGAGAAAATGGCGCGCCCGGAACGATTCGAACGTCCGACCCTCAGATTCGTAGTCTGATGCTCTATCCAGCTGAGCTACGGGCGCGCGGGGTGCCGGAAACCGGCAGGGGCGCGACATAGGAGAGGGTTTGGATTGGCGCAACCCTCATCATCTAAGGGGTCGCGCGAAGCGAGACTTAGCTGGCGATCGCAATGTCAGGAGCGAACACGGGACTAGGGCAGGCGACCGCCCGTTGAGCAAAATCTTCGGCCAGCTTGCTGTGCCAGGCGCGCGCCGTCTCGGTCATCGCCCGCTGCGCCGCCATCCGCTCTTCAACCGCCCGGCGGCGATAATAACGCTCGTTGGACTCCACTTGCCCCTCCGCTCCGCACCGGCAGACCATCGCCCGCGAATGGCTAAGCAATGGTTAATATCCACAAGCCGGAAAAACCGATTGTCGCGCTGCCGAAACGGTTCCCCGCGGTTCGTCCCGAGTTGAAACAGGTGCGTGTCGCCAGAGTGACACCCAGGGCGCAAACACGGATCGTCGATGAAACCTAACGATTCGACGCTCGTTGATGGTTCGAAATGGTTTCGAAGGAACACACGATGCTTAGTCCGATCGAGTCTCGCCGGCCGGCATTCAACCCGAGTTCGCGTGGATATCACGCAGTCTATCACGACGGTGAAGTGAATCACTGTCCCGGCTGCGGGCGCACGCATTGGATCATTGGCCGCTTGTCCGCCGAATGCGCCTTCTGCTCCACCGCGTTGCCGCTAAAGGATGCGCTCACCAGCGGTCCGGCATCGGCGCCGGTCTTCTGGAGCGGAACGCGGCGGACCTATACCGACCTCGCCGCCTAGGGCCCCGTTAAATTACCGATATTCGCGTCATGCGTCCGGGTATATACTCGGGCGCGTGAAGCGAATCTGGCTCTCCGTAACCGTTGTCCTGATCGCGTCTCCGGCAGTCGCGGGCGGCGCGTCGGATTTCATGCTCGTCAACGGCACCAGTGTGCCGCTGGCCGATCTTTCAATCACCCGGGCGGGCTCGTCGGACTGGAAGCCGCTGGGCCCAGCACCGTCGGCAGGGGCGCGGACCTCGCTGAAGTTCAAGGATACGGATTGCGCGTTCGATATTCGCGCCAACGTTCAGGGAGCCGGGCAGACGACCTGGACAGGCGTCAATCTGTGCGGCGCGAAATCCGTGACACTGAACCGCGACGGGTCGGCAGGCGCGTGGGTCGATTACGACCAGTGACATCGTGACGGCGTAACGGGGCTCGCTGGGATGCCGTCGTCATCACCGGCTCTGCCGGACGAACGCTGTCCAGCAACTTCCCTCCGGCAATGAAGACGACGCCCGTGCAAGCCAGAGCCAGCATCCACCCGCCATATCCCGGATAGGCGTCGAGGTAGAGCCGGCCGCGCTCCACCGCGCCGAGCGCAATGGCATAGATCACCAGCCACGCTTCCGTGCGTGTCTTGATCTGGAAGAGGCGACCGATCTTTTTCAGCATATCCATCGTTAACGGTTGAACGCCGCAACGACGGTTTTGAGCCGGAAATTTCTTACTGGATAGCGTTAAAATCGAATTAAGGAGAATCCCGTTCCGGGACTAAGCGAGCTCCTGCAGGGAGAGCGCGTCCAGCAACCTCAGTCGTGCCTCCACGACCTGCGCGACAAGCGCCGGCTGCTGGAGATCGGCGTGATGAATTTCGTCCGGCCAGTAACGGGTCACAATCTTCGCTAGAGCGTCCAGCTTCGCTTCATCAGCCAGAAAGCGCGGGTCGACCGTGGAGGGGTCGGCCACCACTCGCAGGCGTAGGCAAGCAGGTCCGCCACCATTGGCCATCGACTGTCGCACGTCGACGACTTCCACTCGGCGAATCGGACCGTTGCCGGCCAGGTGGCGTTGTAGCCATCCCCAGACCGCAGGAGTTTCTCGCGCCTCAGCCGGGACGACGAGCGTCGGTTCACCGTCGGGAGTCGTCAGCAGCTGGGCATTGAACAGGTAAGATCGGATCGCGTCCTCGAGCGACACTTCCGCCTCCGGCACTTCGACATATTCAAAGCCGGGCACCAACCGCTGGAGCTTGGCGACTAGCGAGTCCTTGTCCGCAAAGGCGAGTTCGTGGGCAAACAGGACCCGCTCATTCGCGACAGCAACGACGTCGTTGTGGAACGCGCCAGCTGCGATTGCCTGCTCTGACTGCTCAGCAAAGAGCGTGCGTTCGGGGTCTAGCCCATGCCGCCGAGCGATCGCCTTAGACGCTTCCAGATGCTGCCGCGCTGGATAGGCGCCACCTGAGATGCCGTAGACGAAAACCTCGACCGCCGGTTCACTGTGGCTAGCGCAAAGCCGCATATGGTTGGCCGCCCCTTCATCGCCGAAGGCCGGAGGAACCGGAGCATGCACCGCAAATTCCGCGCCGGCGAACGCTAGCTGCAGCTGAGCGAGGGTCGCCGGCCATTCGTGGCTTCGGTGTGGCATCGTCTTTAAATTGGCGACGGTGAGGTGGCAGCGTCCGTCGGCCGTGTCCGGCGATGGCGACACGGTCGCCGCATTGGCTGCCCACATTGCCGACGCCGACATCGCGTTCGCTGCAAGCACGGGGTCTGCACCTTCAATGGTGGTGCCGAGCGCTTCCAGCCAAGTGCGGTTCGGGCGCGGGTGTGGCACGAACAGTCCCTGGGCCAAGCCCAGCGTCAGGTTCGTGCGCATTTTCTCCAGCCCCTGGAGCGCAGCAGCACGAGGTCGCGAAACTTCACCGGCGTTCCGCGCAGACGCGAGGTTGCCGAGACTAAGACCCGCATAGTTGTGGCTTGGCCCGACGATCCCATCGAAATTGATTTCACGCAGCGGCATGGGTCAGCGATCCACCAGCCACACGGTATCGCCTGGCTTGGCGCCGAGCATCGCCTGCGCTTCTGCGTCGATCGAAACCTGCCCCCCGCCGCAGTCCGCGACCCGGCCGTAGCAGGCAACGAAATCCGCCAGCTGTCCGCAGGCGATCATCATCGTCTTGCCATATTCGGCCGGCTCATCGGCCAGTGTCGCCTGCGAGCATTCCCGGATCGTGCGAATGTCGTCGGTGCGCGCGGTGACGGTTGGGCCGCCGTCGAAGACGTCGACATAGCTGTCCCACACGAAACCTTCGGTCTCCAGCATCTTGAGGGCAGCGCGGCCCGTCGGGTGCGGCTGACCGATCACGGCCCGCGCACTTTCCGGAAGCATCGAGACATAGATCGGCGTTTTCGGAAACAGATCGGCGATGAATTGTGTGCCGTGCACGGCGTTGAACTCGTCGGCCTCGGGAAAGGTGAGGCCGAAGAAACGCCCGCCCAGCGCGTCCCAAAAGGGCGCATTTCCAGCCTCGTCCATCACGCCGCGCAGCTCGGCGAGCACAGTGTCGCCAAACCGTTTCCGGTGCGCCTTGATGAACAGGTAGCGCGACCGTGCCAGCAACATGCCCAGCCCGCCGGCGCGCTCCTGCGGGTGCAGGAACAGGCCGCCGACCTCACTCGACCCTTCGAGGTCGGTCGTTAAGGTCAGTGTCTGGTTGCGGAAGGTTCGGCCCAGCTCGGCGCTCTTCTGCGTGAGGGTCGAGATCAAGTAGCTGTAGAATGGTGACTCGCTGCCGACAGCGCCGAACACCTGGCAGGTCCCAATGATCTGCTTGTCCGCGACGCGCTCCAGCATGAAGATATACAGGTCGTCGCCCGGTGTATTGCCCGCCCGGTCGAACCCCGCGGCGCTCCGCGCAAGCTTTCGCTCTAGAGTAGCCTTTTCGGCAGGCAGATTGGTGAAGCCGCCACCCGTGAGTTTCGACAGATTGTAAAAGGCGCGCAGGTCGCTTTTGCGGGCTGCTCGGATCCGGCAGCTCATGACCGCGCCAAGCGTAGGATGGTCAAGGCACTAAGGGCGGCCCGCTCGGCCAGGCTCTCGACGATCAGATATTCCTCCTCGCTGTGGATCTTGCCGCCGCGGACACCCATGGTGTCCACGACGGGCACTCCGCATGCCGCAATGTTGTTGCCGTCACATACGCCTCCGGAAGGCTGCCAGGCGATCGTCTGACCAAGATCGCTGCCAGCTTGTTTCACAAGGTTGAAGAGGCCTTCAGCATTCGGATCGAGCGGCTTGGGCGGTCTACCGAACCCGCCATGAATTTCGATCGCGACTTCATGTTCCGCACGGACCATTGCGACCGACCCGTCGATGATCGATCTGGCGCGCGCTTCGTCTTCGGGTGTCGCCGGTCGCATGTTGACCCGGAGCAGTGCGAAGTCGGGCACCACATTGTTTGGGCTGCCACCTTCGATGCGCGCGGGATTGATGCTGAGCCGCGGGCCTTTCGCCTTCGCCAGCCGCAGCGCGAGATCGGCGGCCGCAAGCAGGGCGTTGCGGCCATCTTCCGGGTTCCGGCCAGCGTGCGCGGAACGTCCCCGAATGACGAAGTCGAAATTGCCGCTGCCGGGCCGCGCGCCAGCGAGCGTGCCGTCGGGCAGCGCAGCGGGCTCGTAAGTGAGGGCAGCTTTCTTTCCTTGCGCGGCGCGCGTCAGGAGTGGGCCGGAAGACAGCGACCCGACTTCCTCATCGCTGTTAAGGACGATCTCGTAGCCGACGTTCCGTGCGAGCTCGGTTGCTTCGACCGCCTGCAACGCGGCCAACATCACGGCGATGCCGCCTTTCATGTCGGCGACGCCAGGGCCATTCAGCCCTCCATCGCCCAACCGGCTGGTTGTCTGGAAGGCGTGGTCGACGCCGAAAACCGTATCCATGTGCCCCGTGAAGAGCAGCTGTACCGGCGCTTCGGGCCGAACAGTCAGATGCAAGTGCTTGCCGTGCTCGATTTCGAATGTTTTCCCCGCCGCATCGACGGCGGTGACTGGAGCCGGCTCCTCCAGCGTCAGCGACCCGGGAAGCACGGAAAATGCATCGGTGAGCAAGTCGGCCATCGCTCGCAACCCGGCAAGATTGCGCGACCCGCTGTTCACGGCTGCCCACGCCAGAACCTGATCCAGCATAGGTTCCGCCGCCGCGCGTTCGACGGCCTGCTCTTCTACTGCCGTTAGCCCCATGCGGGAGCCCTAGCCGTGCCCTGCGCCGAACGCCACACCGTGCGATTGTTCATGTGCTCGCATACCGTCCTTACGCATCTCTCTTGCGTCAGCTGCGTTCCGCAGGACAATCGTGGACCAGCAAACTTCCTCCTCATCCCGCGCACAAGTGTCGGACGGGCTGCCGATCCCGCGCCGATACTGGTCGATGCTCAGCATCTGGCTGGCGCTTACCATGGCGGTACTCGATGGCGCGATTGCGAACGTCGCGCTGCCGACGATCGCGCGACAACTGGGCGCCTCGCCAGCCGCCTCGGTGTGGGTCATCAATGCGTATCAATTGACGATCACCGTGCTGCTCCTTCCCCTGGCGGCGCTCGGTGATCGCATCGGTTACAAGCGTGTTTATCTGCCCGGCCTCGCAATCTTCACGCTTGGGTCGGTCGGTTGCGCAATGGCGGGAAGTCTCGCGCAGCTGATCGCGTCGCGCGCGTTCCAAGGGATCGGAGCGGCCTGCATCATGAGCATGAACGCGGCGCTGGTCCGTGCGACCTATCCTGCGAAGCTGCTGGGACGCGCCATCGGCTATAACGCCATGGTGCTGTCGATGGCGGCCGCCGCGGGCCCGACGCTGGCGGCGCTGATCCTGGGCGTTGCTTCCTGGCCGTGGCTGTTCCTGATCAATCTGCCGATCGGTGCCGCCGCACTGGTCGTCGGAAGTACGGCACTGCCGGGAATGAGTGGCCATGGCGAGGCCTTCGATTGGGGCTCGGTCCTTCTCAGTGCGGCGATGATGGGCTGCGTTGTTTTTGGTGCTGAGGATTTCGCCCGCGAAGGGCGGGTCGGATCACTGGCGCTCGTCGCTGTAGGTTTGGCGGCCGGCGCCGTCTTAGTGCGGCGGGAGTGGTGCGATCCCAAGCCGCTCATTCCGCTAGACCTGCTCCGAATTCCGATCTTCAGCCTCTCGATCGCCACCTCGGTGATGAGCTTCGCGGCCCAGATGCTGGCCTATGTCGCCTTGCCATTCATGCTGCAGAGCGTGCTCGGCCGATCGGTGATCGCGACCGGCTTGTTGATGACGCCCTGGCCGATTGCCGTCGGAATCGCCGCAAGCTTTGCCGGGCGACTGGCGGACCGGGTCAATGCCGGCCTGTTGGGCGGTGTCGGCCTTGTCATCTTCGCCCTCGGTCTGTTCTCCTTGTCGCTGCTGGGCAGCTCACCTGACAATGTTGATATCGCGTGGCGAATGGCTGTTTGCGGGCTCGGCTTCGGGATCTTCCAGTCGCCGAACAATCGGACCATCGTCAGTGCTGCGCCCAAGGCTCGATCGGGGGCGGCGGGCGGGATGCTGGCGACGGCTCGGCTGCTCGGCCAGACCACGGGCGCGGTGGCCGTCGGTGCAGCCTTCCACGGTTCGGGCGTCGGTGCGGCACCGCAATTGATGGTCGCGGCATCGATCGTGGCTCTGGTCGCGGCTGGGCTGAGCCTCGCTCGACTCCGCGTGAACCCGCCGGGACGCGTGGCCGTCTACAAGCCGATCATCGACTAGCCGGGGCTTTCATCGCCGTAACGGCTTCGCTAGCGCAGCAGGGTGACCGCGCTCGACATCTTCGTCTTCCTCCTGCTGTTCGGCGGCGGTGCCGTCGGCTTCGTGCGCGGCTTCGTGCACGAGGTGGTGTCGCTGTTTGCCTGGGTGGTCGCGATCGCGATGCTGAAGCTGTTCCACACGCAATTGTGGACGGGGCTGATCAACAGCTTTCACTGGGACAATGCGGCGGCGGCGGTGCTGGCCTTCGCCATCCTGTTCATTCCGAGCTTCCTGCTGGTGAAGCTGCTAGCCCGCTCGATCGGCGGGCGAACGCGGCGCCATGCGCTGCTTGGACCGTTTGATCGCGTACTGGGCGGCGGCTTCGGCGCGTTGAAAGGTCTACTCGGCGCGACGCTGTTTTTCCTGCTCGCCAACCTCGCCACCGACATGGTCTACGGCCCGCAATCCGACCGGCCGGAGTGGATGACCAAGTCCCGCACCTATCCGCTGCTGAACGCCAGCGGTCGTGGGATTGTCGACTGGGTGCAGGCGCGGCGGCTCAAGCCCAATAAGGTTGGCAAACAATGATCCGGCTTCATGACACCCTGGCGCGCGAAAAGCGCGAGTTCGTCCCGCAGGACCCGAAGCGGATCACGATGTATGTATGCGGGCCCACGGTCTACGGCCGCGCGCATATCGGGAATGCGCGCCCGTACGTCGTTTTCGACACGCTGACGCGTCTAATCCGCCGCGAGTTCGGCGAGGATAGCCTCGTGTACGGCCGCAACATAACCGACGTCGACGACAAGATCATCGCTTCGGCGCAGGCAGAGTGGGTCGACCCCTCGGTGATCACCGAACGCTATGAGGAGTATTTCCTCGAGGACATGCGTGCCTTGGGCGTGCGCGATCCCAACGTCGCACCACACGCTACGCGCGAAATTGCGCAGATGGTCTCAATGATCGCGCGGCTGATCGAGCTGGGCCATGCCTACGCGGCAGAAGGGCACGTTCTCTTTTCCGTGCCGAGCGACCCCGAGTACGGCGCACTGAGCAAACGTGACCGCGAAGCCATGGTCGCCGGAGCGCGGGTGGAGGTGGCGCCCTACAAGCGCGATCCCGCCGACTTCGTGCTGTGGAAGCCGAGCGCGGATGGCGTGATCGGGTGGGACTCGCCTTGGGGCAGGGGGCGCCCTGGCTGGCACATCGAATGCTCAGCGATGATCCGCGCGCACCTCGGTGAGACCATCGACATCCACGGCGGCGGGCTCGACCTCATTTTCCCGCACCACGAGAATGAGATCGCGCAGAGCCGTTGCGCGCATGGCGGGGCGCCGCTGGCGCGCTACTGGGTGCACAACGGCTTCGTCGACATGGGCACCGAGAAGATGTCGAAGAGCCTGGGCAATATCATCACGCCCAACGAGCTGATGGCGCAGGGGCATAAGGGCGAGACGCTTCGTCTCGCTTTGCTGAGCGCGCATTATCGTCAGCCGCTGGCGTGGACCGAGGAGGTCGTGGCGCAGGCCAAGGCGGTTCTCGACCGACTGTATCGCGCGGCAGGTGACGCTTCGCCCGGCGAGGTCGACGCGGGTGTCGTCGAAGCGCTGTCGGACGATCTCAACACGCCGCTCGCGGTCAGCCGATTGATGCAATTGACCGATCCCGCTGTGCTCAAGGCCAGTGCGGGCCTTCTCGGTTTGCTGCAGAGCTCTGCCGATGAATGGTTTCGTGGCGGCGGGGACGATGCGGCGATCGACGCGCGCATCGCCGAGCGGGCGGCGGCCAAGACTAACCGTGACTTCGCGACGGCCGATCGTATCCGCGATGAGCTCAAGGCCGAAGGCGTCGTCTTGGAAGACGGGCCCGGCGGCACCACTTGGCGTCGCGGGTGACCGCGCAACTCTACACGACCGACATCCTGCGGCTGGCAGCATCGCTGCAAGAACCGCGCGAGCTCGACCGGGAGGATGGCCACGCCGAAGTTCGCTCGCCGACCTGCGGCAGCCGCATCGAGATGAGCGTGCAACTCGACCCCGACCGGCGGGTCGAGCATGTGTCCATTAAGGTCCATGCCTGTGCTTTCGGGCAGGCATCCGCCGCATTGGTCGAACGTCACTGTCGGGGCCGCGACCATGACGAGGTGTCGGAAGCGATGCTGGCGCTGAGTCGCTGGCTGGCGCACGAGCATAACGAGATCGATCACTGGCCCGGCATCGCGGTGCTCGAGCCGGCGCGCGGCACGAGCGGGCGACATGGCGCGATCCTGCTGCCGTTCCGGGCGCTGCTGGCCGCGATGGAAGACGCGCGATGACCACGCCCGCTGAAACCGCCCAGGCGACGACTGCAATCCTCGAAAGCGGCGCGATCCTGCTCGGCGCGGCGCTGGTGTTCGTGACGGTTTTTCGTCAGCTCAAGCTTGGCGCGACCCTGGGGTATATCGTCGCTGGCGCGCTCATCGGGCCGCAGTTGCTGGGGCTGATCAAGGACCCCGAGCAGCTCACCAGCGTGACCGAGATCGGTATTGCGCTGCTGCTCTTCATCGTCGGGCTGGAATTGAAGCCGAGCCGGCTGTGGCGGCTTCGCCGTGACATCTTCGGGCTGGGCCTCATACAAGTCGTCGCCTGCGGCATCGTGCTGAGCGCCCTGCTGTATTTCGCCCTCGGAATCTCGCCGCAGGCAGCGCTGGCGATCGGGTTACCGTTGGCGCTGTCGTCAACCGCGCAAGTGCTGCCGATGCTCCGCGCCGACAATGAGCTGAACACCCCGCAGGGCGAGCGCGCCTTCTCCGTGCTGCTGTTCCAGGATCTTGCGATCGTGCCGATGATCACGATCATCGCCGCCATGGCGCGGACGCCACCGGACCCGGGCGCGCCGGTCGGGTGGCAGCTCGCACTTTACACACTCGTCGCGGTGATCGGCCTGGTGATAGTCGGGCGGTTCCTACTGAACCCGCTATTTCGCCTGGTCGGCCGCCTCGGAGAGCGCGAGCTTTTCGTCGTGGCCGGCCTCTTCACGGTCGTCGGCGCCTCAGCCGTCATGCACAGCCTGCATCTGTCTGTGCCGCTGGGCGCCTTCGTCGCGGGCGTGATGCTGGCCGAGTCGCCGTACCGGCATGAGCTGGAGGCGGACGTCGAGCCCTTCCGTTCGATCCTGCTCGGCCTTTTCTTCCTGTCCGTCGGCATGCTGCTCGACCTGGGCATGATCGCCGAGCGGCCGCTATTCGTCCTCGGCATCGCGGCGGCGGTGATCGCCACCAAGACCGCGCTGATCAGCCTGATTGCGCGCGGCTTTCGTGCAAGCTGGCCGAATAGCGTCAGGCTTGGCCTGCTTCTCAGCCAGGCTGGCGAGTTCGGCTTCGTTCTGTTTGCGCAAGCAACCAATGCGCAGTTGATTGAACGAGAGGCCGCGTCACTGTTCGGTGCCGTCGTAACGCTATCCATGGCGACGACGCCGTTCCTGATGCGCTTCATCGACTTTCTTGAGCGGCGCGAGGAGACCCGCGTCGACCTCGACGGTCCAGAGAAATCGCCCGAGACGAGTGCGATCGTCGTTGGCTACGGCCGTTTCGGGCAAACGGTCGCCCAGATGATGATGGCCAAAAGCATCGGCGTAACGCTCATCGACAAGAAGCCGGGGCAAATCGAGCTTGCCGGCGAATTCGGCACGAAGGTCTATTACGGCGATGGAGTCCGGCTGGACCTGCTCCGGACCGCGGGTGCTGAAACCGCGCGGGTGATCGCATTTTGCAATGACAACAAGGATGGCGATCTAAGCGCTGAAGCTTTGCGCGCAGTGCTAAATGCCTTCCCCCAAGCAGCTGTCATGGTTCGCGCTTACGACCGCCTCCACCTCATTGAGCTCGACCGACTCGACCTCGCTTTCGCCGAGAGAGAACTTTTCGAGAGTGCGGTCGCAATGGGCCGCGCGGCGCTGAAGGCGAACGGCATCCCTCTTGGCGAGATCGACCGCGTCGAGCGGGAATATCGCGGGCGCGACTGCGAGCGGCTCGAGCGTCAGGCAGCCTCAGGTGACATCCGCGCCGGTTGGGAGCGCGCGTTCGCGCCCGACCGCGCACTGGACGATGAAGATGGCGGGCCTAGCCCCGAGCCGCCGCCAGGAACGTCTCCAGTTCCGCAATGATCGCGTCGACCACGTCCTTGTGGGCGCCGTCACCGCTTTTCACGTGGATATGCGCCTCTTCGTAAGATGGGCGGCGTTCCTGCGACAAACGTTCGAGCACAGCCTTCGGATCGCCGGTGCGGAGCTGGACGCGGGTGTCGCGGCGAGAGGTACGCTCGGTCAGGACGTCGACCGGCGCGTCGAGCCACACCGTGATCGCGCGCTGGTTCAGCAGTTCGCGGGTGCGCGGGTCGACATAGGCGCCGCCGCCGGTTGCGATGACGCGGACTTCGCCTTCGATCAATCGAGCCACCAGTCGACGTTCGCCGTCTCTGAAGTCGCGCTCGCCGTAACGCTCGAACACCTCGGCGGCCGGGAGCCCTGAGGCATCCTCGATCGCCGAGTCGCTGTCCACGAAAGACACGCCTAAGCGCTTGGCCAGGCGCCGCCCGACCGTCGATTTGCCAACCCCCATCAGTCCCACCAGCACGACAGGCCGATCGAGACGCTTCGACAATTCGGTCACCGTTAAGGGCTATACAGCGGCGCGCGCGCTGGGCAAAAGCCGCGTCCATGCCGCGGATACTTATTCCCATCGTCCTGGTGCTTGTTGTGCTGGGTGTGCTGTTCTTCCTCTCGACGCTGCCCAAGGAGCAGCCGACCAAGCCGATCGAGGTGCAGGTCACGCTGGGCGCAGGCGCTGGGGGCAATGCTCATTAAGCCCGTCTGGCTGGCGTCGGCTGCGCTGCTGCTAGCGCTGCCCGCGCTCGCGCAACAGGCGAACGTAACGCAGCCGGCGCCGGCTGCGACACCAACGACGCCCGCTCCCGTGCGCCAGGCCGCTCCAGCGGAATCGGGTGGCGATGAAAGCGCGGTTGAAGAGGTCGCGGCCGTGAACATTCCGCCGCCGGTGCCGCCGATCGAATATCCTGGGTGGGCACGCCGCGATCCGTGGTCAGTTGGCGCGATTTCACCACAAGCCGCGGGGCTCACCGACGACGCTTGGGGCGGCGCCAATGGACCATTTCTTTCGACATTGATGCGGCGGATGCGTACCCCACTGGCGTCGCGCTGGGCGCACATCGCCCTTCGAGACGCCCTGCTGGCCAAGCTTCATGCGCCCGTGAATGTCAATCCGATTGACTGGACGGCCGAGCGGGCCTGGCTGCTGCTGCGGATGGGCGAAGCGGACGCGGCGCGGATGCTCGTTGCCGGCGTCGACGTCGACCGCTTCACGCCAAAAATGACGCAGGTCGCCGTGCAGGCTGCCCTAGCCAATTCGGACCCGTCCGCTCTGTGTCCACTGGAAGATGGCATGCGGAAGGCCGAACCGGGTGTGCTACGCCTGGTGCAGGCAATGTGTGCATCGTTGGCTGGGCAGCCGGAATCGGCGTCGGCGGCAATCGACCAGGCGCGGCGTTACGGTCGGATCGGCGGGATCGACCTTGCGCTGGCGGAGAAGGTTGTGGGGGCCGGCGCAAACGGCCGGACCACAACAATCGAATGGGATCCGGTAGACTCGCTCACTGCCTGGCGTTTTGGGCTTGCCACCGGCACCGGTGCCGTCCCGCCGGACCGCCTGATCAACGCCGCGTCGCCGCAGCTGAGGGCTTTCCAGGCTCGGGCACCCATGCTGACCGCTCAGCAACGGCTGCCGTCGGCCATGATCGCGGCGGGGATGGGTGTGTTCTCATCTCAGTCGATGGTCGATCTTTACTCATCCATCTACGATGCCACGGATCCTGACGACCTTCCCGGAAGTGACGCCTGGCAATTGCGTCTTGCGTACGTCGCCAAGGATCCCGGCGCGCGTACGGCAGCGATCCGCAAGCTGTTGGGCACCGGCAAAGGCCGCTACGACAAGGAAGGCGCGCGTGCGCTGGTCGCCCGCGCGGCGTCGATGGTCCGCCCGGACGCCAAGCTTGGCAAAGATGCCTGTGATCTGATTTCGGCGATGCTTGCGGGCGGCTACGATCAAGCGGCCGCGCGATGGATTCCGATCCTCGATGACCTCGACGACGAAGCGAACGACCGCTGCTGGGCGATGCTTGCTCTGGCCGCGCCGAATGTGGCGGAAGTCACCGCGCGGCGCGTCAACGCCTTCATTAAGCGCGACAACAGCCGCAACCACGTCCGCAGCGCCTTGCTGGTCGCCGGCCTTGCAGGGCTCGGGCGGCTGGACGCCGAGACGGCCAACTCGATCAATCGCAGTAATGGGCTTGGTCTGGGCCACGTGACGAACTGGACCAGAATGATCGACGCAGCCGCAGCGCGCGGGCAGGGGGGCACCGTACTTGTACTGACCGGCACGGGTTTTCAGACGCCTGCGTACGACAGGATCCCGGCGGCGCATCTGTTTCACGCCGTGTCGGCGCTTGGGAAAACCGGGCAGGGCTTCACCGCCCGCATGATCGCCGCCGAGGCCCTGTCAAGGACGTGACGCCCGACGACCGCGCACTGGTCGACCGCTTTCTCGACATGATGGCAGCGGAAGCCGGCTCTTCGCGTCACACGCTGGCCGCCTATCGGAACGATCTGGAGCGGGCGGCGGAAGATCTCGACGTGCTCGGTGGTGCGACCGTAGAAATGCTCGAGCAGTTCGGGGTCAAATGGGCCGACCTTGCGCCGTCTACCGTTGCCCGACGTTCGGCCGCGCTCCGTCGCTTCTTCGGTTTCCTGGTCGATGACGGGCTGCGTAAGGACGATCCGTCGGCGGCGCTACCGCGCCCCCGCCTCGAACGGCCGCTTCCCCGTATTCTCGACACCGGGGAAGTGGAGCGAATGTTTGCTGCTGCCGAGGATCGCGCGGCAAGTGGGGAGCCGAACGGGCTGCGAAACTTGGCTTTGCTTGAGCTGCTTTATGGATCGGGCCTGCGTGCAACGGAGCTTGTCAGCCTTCCGCGCGCAGCGGTTCGGCCAGACCAGCCCTTTCTAATGGTGCGCGGTAAAGGATCGAAGGATCGTTTGGTGCCGATCTCCACGCGGGCGCAAACTGCTGTCGCCAGTTGGCTGGAGATCGCGCCGGGCGGCCGCCCCTGGCTGTTCGCCAGCGGCAAGTCGCATCTCAGCCGTGTGCGCCTGTTTCAGATCGTTCGAACCATGGCCGGCGACGCGGGCATCGCGCCCGAGCGTGTGAGCCCGCACGTGCTGCGTCATGCTTTCGCCACCCACCTTCTCTCCGGCGGCGCGGATCTCCGGGTCCTGCAGTCGCTGTTGGGGCACGCCGACATCGCCACGACGCAAATCTACACCCACGTCGACAGTGCCCGGCTCGTCGAGCTCGTCAACACCCGGCACCCGCTGGCGACGCGCAATCGCCAACCGCCGCGTTGACGGCCACCGCAGCTTGCGCCTACCCGCCCGCTCCACATGCTGAATTATCTCGATTTCGAAAAACCGATCGCCGAACTGGAAACCCGCGTGGCGGAGCTGCGCGAGACCGCCAACAGCTCCGACATCGACATCGATGCGGAGGTCGGCAAGCTCGAGGCCAAGGCCAACAAACTGCTGCGCGACACCTATGCGAAGCTGACCCCGTGGCAAAAGGCGCAAGTCGCGCGCCATCCCGACCGGCCGCACTTCAAGGATTACCTCGCGGGAATCGTTGACGACTTCCTGCCGCTCGCTGGCGACCGCGCCTTCGCCGATGATCCCGCGATCATCGGCGGCCTGGCCCGTATCGACGGACGCCGCGTGATGATCATCGGGCACGAGAAAGGCGACGACACCGCGAGCCGCCTCAAACATAATTTCGGCATGGCCAAGCCAGAAGGCTATCGAAAAGCGATCCGGCTGATGCAGCTTGCCGACCAATTCGGAATTCCCGTTGTGACTTTGGTCGACACGCCTGGCGCCTTCCCGGGCGTGCAAGCGGAGGAGCGCGGACAGGCCGAGGCGATCGCGCGCTCGACCGAGGAGTGCCTGAAGCTTGGCGTCCCGATCGTCGCGGTCGTCGTTGGCGAGGGCGGATCTGGCGGCGCGGTCGCGATAGCGGCCGCCAATCGTGTGTTGATGTTCGAGCACGCCATCTACTCGGTAATTTCACCCGAAGGGTGCGCGTCCATTCTGTGGCGTACCGCCGACAAGGCGGCTGACGCTGCCGAAGCGATGAAGATCACGGCGGCTGACCTGCATTCCTTGGGCGTCGTCGATCGCGTCGTGGACGAGCCGCTGGGTGGCGCCCACCGCGATCCCGAGGCCGCAATCGGCGGCCTCAAGGGCGCGCTGATCGAAGAAATTGATGGCTTGTCGGCGCTTGGCAGCGATGAATTGCGCAAGCAACGCCGCGCCAAGTTCCTCGCCATCGGATAAGAGGCCGGAACCGCCCCCAGTCATTCCCCGTTCAAAATTTGCGCGCTTTATCGGCGCGAGAGCGAGGGACTATGGCTGTTTTGCGTAAGAAACTGCTTTTGCTTGCCGCGGCGTCGTTGGCGCTGACGCCCGCTGCCGCGCAGCAACTCCGCTATCTTGATCCCCGGGACGTTGCCGAAGCCCAGCGCGACAACGCCCAGCTCGTGCAGGACTTGGGTGGCGCCGAAATGGGGCCGCGTGCGGCTTACGTCACGAACGTCGGCAGACGAGTCGGGCAATTTTCCGGCGTCGCCAATCCTAATCAGGCCCTTCACTTCACGACGCTAAACTCTGCGGTTGAAAACGCGCTGTCCGTTCCCGGAGGCTACGTGTACATCACGCGCCAGTTGCTGGGCCTAATGAATGACGAGTCCGAGCTGGCCTTCGCGCTCGGGCATGAAGTCGGTCACGTCGCGGCCAACCACGCCCACATCCGGGAACAATATGCGCAGCGCAATCCGCTCGGCGTCTTCGGTGCCATCGTCGGCGCGATCTTCGGCGGAGGCTTCTCCGATATTCTGTCCGCGCGTTCCCGCATGGACCTGCTTAGCTTCTCCCGGGATCAGGAATATCAGGCAGATACCTTGGGCCTGCGCTACATGCTCATGGCCGGTTATGATCCAGCCGGTGCCGCCGGCGTGCTTGGGGCGCTCACACGTCAGAGCCGGCTCTCCGCACTAGTACAGGGACGCACTAACCGCCAGACCCCCGAATGGGCGAGCACCCACCCACTTAGCGAAAATCGGATGCAGCGCGCCTTGGCAGAGGCGCGGGCGACGGGCCGGCTAGGCACCGGCATTCACAACCGCGACGTCTATCTCAACCAGATCGAAGGCGTCTTTGTCGACGATGATCCCGCGCAGGGCGTCATCGACGGCGCGACCTTCACGCACCCGGACCTGCGCATCCAGTTCACGGTGCCGCAGGGTTACCTGATGTCCAATGGCACCGACGCCGTCACCGTTTCGGGATCGGCGGGCAAGGCGCAGTTCAAGGGCGGAGCGTTTCGGGGGAATTTAGACGACGCAGTATTGCTGGCATTCCGGGGACTCACGCAGGGTACCGCGAACTACCCCGTGCCGCCGCCGCGACATGTCACCATCAACGGCATGCCGGCAGCGGTGACGACGGCGCGCTTCAACGGGGAGTCCGGGCCGATCGACGCCAGCGTCGCCGCCTATCAGTGGGAACCGGGCCGAATCTACTTCTTCGTGATGATCACGCCGGGCGGCTACGGGATCGGCCCGTTCGCTTCGATGATCAATTCCTTGCGCAAGATCACCCCGGCCGAGGCAGCGGCGATCCGGCCGCGTGTGATTCATATAGAAACCGTGCGACCGGGCGACACGCTACAATCCTTGAGCGCGCGAATGGCCTACCGCGATTACCGGTTGGAGCGCTTCTTGTCGCTTAACAACCTAAACGCCGGCAGCCGCCTGGCGCCGGGGCAGAAGGTCAAGCTTGTCATCTACGGAGCCCGCCGAAGCTGACGCGCTGGGTTACTGCATGTGCTGATTGGCGGCGTTACCCAACTTGCCCCACATACCGCCCACACCGCCGCCCATCGACTGCAGCCCCGTCATCATGGCGATGACGATCAAGGCGGCGATGAGCCCGTATTCGATCGCAGTCGCTCCGCGCTCATCGGCGCGCAGCTTGCGCAACATTGTTCGGATAGCGATCACGCCACCCTCCTCTGGTCCACGTCCACGTTGCCGGATTTACGCCAGCGACGGTTAACAACTCTTCCGCGTTAGACGGTTAATGGCTTCGCAGGCTTGTCGGGCCTCCAGCCCGCAAAATGAATGATCTCGACCGTTTCTATTGTCCGGTCTTCATGTGGCGCGTTTGCGAAATTCTGCATGGCGGCGCTTCGGCCGGCTTTGCCGATGAAGCGAGGGCGCCCCACTAACGCGTTGGTGACGCCCATTCCGCGGAGGTCACGGATCAGATCATTGAGCGATGTGTAGGAAAGCTTGATCCGGTCGATGTCGACAACCGGATTGATGAACCCCGCATCGCCAAGCAGCGGCGCAAGCGCAGACGGCTCGATCCGGGGGTGGACGTGGGGCGCCGCGCCCCCAGTGATGAGGTCTGCTGCACGCATGGCTTCGCGCAACCGAGGTAATGTCTCGCCACCCGCCATTGCGCCGATGAGCAGCCCTCCAGTCCGCAGCGAATGCGCGATCAGCCTCAGCGCCAAAGGCAAATTGTTCACCGTGTCCAAGGTGCCGATTGCGATGACGAGGTCGTATGCGCTTTCGGCGGGAAACCAGGCATCTTCGATTAGGACCGACCCCCCGGCCGACGCGGCAAAAAGCTCGCCCGGCTCCCGGACGTCTGTCCCACCCGAAACGCATTCGAGACGCTTGAGCCATCGAGGGTCGGGGCAACCAATCATCAGTGCGCGGTCAAAGCGTTGCTGCATGAGTTCCAGTCGCTCGACGCAATCGCCAAAAGCGCGATCGTACAGGAACAATTCCGGACCCACGCGGGCCGCCCGGTCGCGGCGGCTTGCCCGCGCTCGCATGTCAAACAAATCTGGCATCGGCGCGCTTGTGCAGCCAGGCCGAGCACGCAACAAGCGGGCATGTTGTGGTCCGCCATCAAGAACATTGGTTCTGCGGTGATCGATTTCGCGTTGCCGCCGCGCTGCGCCGGATGCGGCACCATCGTGCAAGACGTGCATAGTTTCTGCCCAGAATGCTGGTCGCAGGTCGAATTCCTTGGACAGTCAGGCTGCGAGACGTGCGGACGACCGCTCGAAGCAACTGAACAGAACACGTGCGGTGCGTGCCTTGCGCAGCCGCCGCGGATCGCACGCACCCGCGCCGCCGTTGCCTATGGCGACATCACTCGCGGGCTCGCCATTCGGCTGAAATATGGCCGCAAGGTCGCGATAGCCCGCACCATGGCCCGATTCATGGCCCCTCTCGTAGGGGAAGGAGAGGACAGAGTATTAGTCCCCGTACCGCTGCACCGCGGGCGTTTGTGGTCGCGCGGGTTCAATCAATCGGCGCTGGTTGCGAGCGAGCTGTCGCGGCGCCTGGGTATCGCGTCGCGACCGCGAGCGCTTCGCCGCATCCGGCGCACGCCACCCCTCAAAGGCATGAGCGCGGCCCAGCGACAGAAAACAGTTTCCGGCGCATTTGCCATTGCCGATCAAGCAGCCATTGTTGGCAAAACCGTGATCCTGGTCGATGACGTGCTGACGACAGGCAGCACCGCCGATGCCTGCGCGCGGACGCTCCAGCGCGCCGGCGCAACGCGGGTCGAGTTGGTCAGTTGGGCGCGGGTGGTGAAACCTTCGCAGTTGATGCGTTGAGCCACCCGCCTAAATATCCCCGGGAAGGGAGCGTTCGAGTGCCGGTCGTCGAAATCTACACCAAGGGTTTTTGTCCTTATTGCTGGCGCGCGAAAGCGCTGCTGGAAACAAAGGGCATCGAATTTAAGGAAATTTCGGTCGATTTCGGCGGCGCCGACAAACAGACGATGGTTCAGCGTGCTCGTGGCCGAACGACAGTGCCGCAAATCTTCATCGGGGATCGTCATGTCGGCGGCTGCGATGACTTGATGGCGCTGGATCGCGCCGGAAAGCTCGACGAGCTTCTCGCCGCCTGACCGATGACGCGCGTCGCGCTCTTTCAATCGACCACGGGGATAGACCCTGCGACAAACGCTGATTTGCTAGTCAGCGTTGTCGAAAACGCCGCGGCAGGCGGTGCCGCGATGCTTTTCACCCCGGAAATGTCAGGGCTGCTCGACCGTGATGCCGCCCGCGCGCGATCTAGATTGCGCCGGCCGGAAGAGGATATCGTCCTCGCGGCTTGCCGCGATGCCGCGGCCAAGCATGGCATCTGGCTACATATCGGCTCCCTCGCCGTGCTTACAGACAGCGGCAAGGTCGCCAACCGCGCGTTCGTGATCGATGCCGCCGGTGGAATTCGCGCGACCTATGACAAGCTCCACTTGTTCGACGTGGACCTGCCCACCGGCGAAAGCTGGCGTGAATCCAACGTTTATGCCGCCGGCGAGGAGGCGGTCATCGTCGATGGCACGCCAGTGGGTAAGCTCGGGCTGACGATTTGCTACGACCTCCGCTTTCCCGGGCTCTTCGCCAGGCTGGCTGAAGCGGGCGCGGATGTGATTGCGGTCCCGGCGGCTTTCACGGTCCCGACGGGCATGGCGCACTGGCATGTACTTCTTCGCGCCCGGGCAATCGAGGCCGGCCTGTTTGTCATCGCCGCGGCGCAAGTCGGCCATCATGAAGACGGCCGCAATACGTTCGGTCACAGCCTTGTTATCGATCCCTGGGGCGAAGTGCTCCTCGACATGGGCGACCAGTCCGGTCTGAGCTTCGCGGACCTTGACGCAGGCCGGATCGATGAGGTTCGCTCGCGTGTCCCTGCGCTTGCTCATCGTCGTCCGATCCCGGAAATTATGCGCCGATGATCGTCTTCGACCTTCAGTGCCAGGAAGATGGGGAGACCTTCGAGGCGTGGTTCCGCTCTTCCGCGGACTACGAGTCTCAGCAGGAACAGGGGCTGGTACAATGCCCCGTCTGCCAGTCTGGCAAGGTCGCCAAGGCGCCAATGGCTCCACGCGTACCGCGCAAGAGTTCTGACAGTCCCTTGTCAAAACTGGTCGCGCTGCAAGCTGAAATGCTCAAGCGGTCGCGCTGGGTCGGAGACAAGTTCGCCGATACAGCGCGAAAGATCCATGCCGGCGAGATCGAGCCGCAGCTAGTTCACGGCAATGCCACGCTGGAGCAGGCGAAATCTCTGATCGACGACGGCGTTCCCGTTGCGCCGCTGCCGCTTCCCGTTACCCCGCCAAACCAGGTCAACTGATTGGCCATTTGATTGGGCGGGCATCGTCCCTTATTCCGGCCGCCAGTGACCCCGTAGCTCAGCAGGATAGAGCATCAGATTCCTAATCTGAGGGCCACTGGTTCGAATCCAGTCGGGGTCACCAGAAGCAAGGGACAGGATGATGGCCACCAGTCAGCAGGAAGCCCGGGAGGAATACCGGCAGGGTGCTGCGCACCGCTTATTCGTGGAACATCCTCGATCGCTCGGGATGACATGGACCGGGCATGGCATTGGCGCGGTACGGATCGGGGCGGAGTTGATCGGCGCCGGATGCGCGGCGATGGTTCACGCGGTCGTGCCCGGCCTGTTTACCGATACCGCTGGCAAGACAGTGGCGCGGATTTACGATCACATCCAGTCGCGCAAGGCGAATGCGGCGAATCCGGAGAGCTGGCCTGACTACGAAATCTGATCGGCCTGCCGTCGCCATCGTCGGTGGGGGGGCTTCCGGAACAATTCTTGCCGCGCAACTCGCCCGGCGCGACATCAGCTCAGTCCTGATCGACGGCAGCGGGAGAGTCGGGAAGGGCGTCGCTTATTCGACGACCGAGCCCGCGCACCTGCTCAATGTGCGAGCCGAGGGGATGAGCGCGCTTGCCGGCGAGCCAGATCATTTCGCTCGTGCTGTCGAGGCCGAGGGTGGCCATCGCCGCGGCTTCGCCCAGCGACGCTTCTTTGGCCGATATCTAGGCGGCCTGCTCGGGGAGGCGGAGGCGAGCGGCAAGGTCAAGGTTGTGGAAGCCACCGCGACCCAGGCTTCGCGGACAGAAGGTGGGTGGCGGCTTCGCTTCGACGACGGTTCGTCGTTCGAAGCGGATGCATTGGCGCTGGCGACGGGCAACCAGGAGCCGGATGCCTTACGGGCCTTCGCGGACGCTGGCGACCGGTTCATCCGCAACCCATGGGGCGACGTCGCACGCCGCGCGATCGCCGACCTTGCGGACACGGGTGAAGCGGCACTCATCGTTGGGACCGGGCTCACCATGGTCGACCTGGCTCTTTCGCTCGATGCAGCCGGGTCCACCGGCCGCATTGTCGCTCTTTCTCGCCGTGGTCTCATCCCGCGCACCCACGCGGATTTCGATCCGGCGCCCGTGCCCCTGGAGGATGTGCCGCACGGCGATGTTCGCAGTATGACGCACTGGCTCCGGAAGCGTGCTGCTGGGGTGGGTTGGCGAGCCGCCGTCGACAGTCTTCGTCCACACAGTCATGCGCTCTGGCAGAGCTTCGATACAAATCAGCAGCGCCGCTTCCTGCGTCACGCGCGACCCTGGTGGGATGTGCATCGCCACCGAATCGCGCCCGAGGTCGGTGCCACGGTCGCGCGCATGGTCGCTAACGGCCAGCTCGAGGTCGTTGCCGGGCGGATAGAAACCGCAACTGCCATCGATGGGGGTGTCGAGGTCATTTATCGCCGCCGGCGTGGGGGTCAGCCGACACGCGAGACCTTCGCATATGCCTTCAATTGCACCGGCCCACTGCACAGCGTGAGCCACACCCACGATCCGCTGCTCCGAAGCCTGCTCGATTCCGGTGAGGTGCGCCCTGATCATCTCGGCATTGGACTTGAGATCGACGAAGCCTGTCGCGCCGCCAAACACTTATGGGCGATGGGTCCGCTGACCAAAGGCCGGTATTGGGAGATTATCGCGGTGCCGGATATTCGTGAGCAGGCTGCGCAGATTGCAGCAGATATCGAGCAGGAGCTTCAGCAATGAATGGCGATCCGGAGGACGGCGATCTCGTTGACCCGACGCCGGCCGTGGAAATTCCCGCGGATGTGGCGGACGCCGTGCGCACGATCATTCGCTGGGCCGGAGACGATCCGGATCGGGAAGGGCTGCTCGACACGCCACGCCGCGTGGCCAAAGCTTGGCAGGAATATACGAAGGGGTACCTGGAAAACCCGGCGGATCACCTCAGCCGCACCTTCGAGGAAGTTGGTGGTTACGACGAAATCGTCCTGCTGAAGCACATACCGTTCCAGTCGCATTGTGAGCATCACATGGCGCCGATCATCGGCACCGCGTCAATCGCGTATTTGCCCGGAAACCGCGTGGTCGGCATCAGCAAACTGGCTCGCGTCCTCCACGGCTTTGCCCGCCGTTTGCAAGTACAGGAACGTCTGACGGCGCAGGTTGCGGATGCTATCTGGAAGCACCTGGAGCCGAAGGGCGTGGCGGTGGTCGTCGAAGCGAGCCACGCCTGCATGACAGCGCGCGGCGTCCAGACGCCGGGTGTGATGATGACGACGAGCCGGATGATGGGCACGTTCCGCGAGGACGAACGCAGCCGTCGGGAAGTTCTCGCCCTGATGGGCTATTGAGGAACGCAGGCGGGGCAGCGTCGCTGGCCTGATCGCTGCCCCGCGCCCCACCCCAAACGGAGGGGGTGTTCCGCGCTTTAACGTTTACGCGTTGCTCGGGGTTTCCAGTCCGTGCTTCAGCTGGCTGATCTGGTCGTGGCCCTGCTTCACCGACTGATAGCATTGCTCGATCACCTGGCGGCTTTCACCCTGAATGCCATCGGTGTGCAGCGCAGCCTGCCATTTCTCCTTGAGATAATCCTCGCCGCGTTCGACCTCGTTGATGATCGACTTTTCATCGCGGCCCGTAATGGCCGCCTTCAAATCTTCGAAACGCTGATGAGTCTTGCCGAGGAATGAGCCCTCGTCCTCCGGGTTTCCACCGAGGCGCTGCACTTCCGAGCGGAGCTTTGAAACGACTTCCTGCCGCTCGTCGGCGCGCTGCCGGAAGATTTCGCGCAGGCGCTCATTGTCGATATTCTTCGCGCTGTCTTCATAGCCGTTCACGCTGTCGATGGTCGTTGCGATCAGCGTGTTGAGTGCGGTGATGGTTTCTGAATGCTCAGCCATATGTACCTCCAATGGTGATTAGCTGAGACCGGAACGTGCGAGAGCGCGGGACGATGCACGGGCGGCAACGAATTCACTCCCCCGCATCCGGCAAATAGGGCAGTGTGCCGCAGCTTTTGACCGAAGGGGGCGAGTCGATGGCACTGACACGCAGGGGTTTGCTTGAACGCATTGGCCACGCGGGGGGCATCGGCGCCGCCTACATGGCAATGGAGACATTGGGCTTGGCAATCCCAACGGCGGCGGGGGCGGAGAATTTCGCGCTCGCACGGGCAGGCAAGGGCAAGTCTGTGGTCGTCCTGGGCGCTGGAATCGCCGGACTGGTGTCGGCCTATGAACTTCAGCGCGCGGGTTACCGGGTCACGGTGCTCGAAGCCCGCGACCGCATTGGTGGCCGCTCCTGGTCGATCCGCGGCGGTGACCGCATTGTCCAGATGGGCCGCGCCGACCAGCACGCTTCCTTCGATCCCGGGCTCTATTTCAACGCAGGCCCGGCGCGTTTGCCCTCATCGCATCGGGTGATCCTGGGCTACGCACGCCGCTTCGGTGTCCAGCTGGAGCCGTTTATCAACGTCAATCGCAACGCGGGCTGGGACTTCGGCGGCAAGGTCCAGCCGGAGCGGCGGATGGTTGAAGATCTTCGCGGCCACCTCGCGGAGCTGCTAGCCAAAGCCATCGACCGCCACGCGCTGGACGGGGTCGTGTCGAAGGATGAGCTGGCGATGGTTCGCCAATTTCTCGTTCCCTACGGTTCGCTGGACGACAAAGGCAGCTATCGACCATCCGGATCTTCGGGCTGGGCAACGGACGGCGGCGGCTATGCGCAGGCGCCGGTCCCGCTCGGTTCGCTGGCCTTCAAGGACCTCGCGCCGTCGCCTGCGGTGACGCTGCCTTATTTGTTTGAGCACATCTGGGACATGCAATCGACGATGCTGCAGCCGGTCGGCGGCATGGATCGCATTGCGCACGCCATCTATCAGCCGGTGAAGCCCTTGGTGCGCCTGAAGTCGCCCGTGACCGCCATCCGCCGCGGGGGCGATCGCGTCCGGATCGAGCACGGCCCGGGCAAACAGATCACCGAAGCCGACTTTTGCGTGTGTACGCTCGGCGCGAATCTGCTGACCAAAATCCCGAACGACTTTTCGCCTGCCAAGCAGGCGGCGCTGAGAAAAGTCGAATATCTGCCTAGCGTCAAAGTCGCGTTCGAGGCGCCGCGATTCTGGGAAAGCGACGACAATATCTTCGGCGGACTGGCCTGGACCGACCGAGATAATGAGAACGTCATCTATCCGTCGAACAACATCGGCGGGGCCAAGGGCGTGCTGGTGGGCGCCTACGTCGCCGGCTGGACCCATCGCGACAACCCGCAGAAATTTGCCGCCTACAGCGATGCAAAGCGGCTTCAGATTTCGCGGGAATCGGTGGAGGCACTCCATCCGGGAAGGTCGAAGCTGTTAGGCAAAGGCGTGACGGTCGGTTGGGGGCTGGTTCCGTATTCGGAAGGCGTGGGCGCGATCTGGCCCGATGGGCCCGGCGGCAATGGGGCGCGTGGGGCCGATTATGCGGAATTGCTGAAGCCCGAGGGTCCGATCGTCTTTGCGGGCGAGCATTTGAGCTATCAGGGCCTGTGGCAGGAAGGTGCTGCGCTGTCGGCGCACGAAGCCCTCAAACTCGTCGCCACGATGGCAAGAGAGTCGGCGCCAGCCTAGCGCTCGTCGAAGAGAAGCGGCGGATGGGCGATTATCGCGTGATGACTGGCGCCGGCGCCCCACGGGCAATAAGGCGTCCTAACGAAGGGGAGAAATCATGCGCTTGCTGCTCATCGCCACTGCCGCCCTTGCCTTGTCACCGGTTGGGACCGCTGCTCTCGCGCAGTCCACCTTGGCCGCTGCGGTCGCCGACACTGCCAACCGCACGCCGGACAACGTGAAGCTGGATGAGTTCCGGAAGCCGGCGGCGCTCCTGCAGTTCTTTGGGGTCAAGTCCGGCATCCAGGCGCTCGATATGTTCGGCGCCAACAAATATTGGGCGGAGATCATGTCGCCGGTGGTCGGGCCCAAGGGTCACATCACCGTCTGGCAGCCCACCCAGTTCCTTACTGACAAGAACCGCGTGCCGTTCGAAGATTTTGCGGGGCGCGCGAAGAACGTCAGCCTGATTTCCAGCCCATTCGAAGCGCCGGACCTGCCCAAGGCGAAGTTCGACTTCGCGCTGATCAATATGGACTACCACGATACCTATTGGGAAAGCGCCGAGCGCAAGGTCCCGCGGCAGGATCCGAATGCCTGGCTCAAGCGGCTTTACGCCGCCATGAAGCCGGGTGGGGTCGTGGGCGTAGTCGACCACGTTGCGAACGCGAAGAGCGATCCGCGCGAAAGCGTCGAGAAGATGCACCGCATCGACCCGGAAATCATCAAGGCCGACTTCAAGCGCGCGGGATTTGTGCTCGCGGGTTCTAGCGATCTGCTCCGCAACTCCGCCGACGATCACAGCAAGGGCGTGTTCGATGCGTCGATCCGCGGCAAGACGGACCGGGTTGTCTTCAAGTTTAAGAAGCCGCGTTGACCGAAGCGGACGGTAAGCCGGCAAAAGAGGCCGGCGCGAGTCTGAGGGCTTATTATGCACTCGGTTCACTGGTGCTCGGCATTGTCGCGGGGATCTTCGCCAACGGATTAGGCGGCGGCTCGCGCGACAATGCGCTCGGCGTTGCCTCATTCGTCGGCACGCTGTGGCTCAACGGCCTGAAGATGACCGTCATTCCGTTGGTCGTCGCGCTGCTGATCGTCGGCATCGCCAAGAGCGCCGAAGCGGCTCAAGCGGGCCGGATTGCGGGACGTTCGGTGTTGTGGATCGTCATTATCTGCACCCTATCGTCGATCTTTGGCGCCATCGCGACCGTTGCCTTGACCGGCGCTTTTCCGCTTTCGCGCGAGACCGCGGGACTGCTGCAGGTGGCGCTCGGCCATGTCGAGCAAACTGCATCAGGTCCGCTGCCTGGTGCTGCCGAATTCTTTAAAGGGGTCGTGCCTTCGAACGTGGTGGCTGCGGCCAGCAACGGCGATGTCCTTCCCCTGACGGTGTTTGCCGTATTGTTCGCACTGGCCCTCACCAAGATCGCGGCCCGCGGGCGCGAGGCCGTGGTGACCTTGTTCGAAGCGGTCGGGGACGCATTGCTGGTCGTGATCGGATGGGTGCTGGCAGTAGCGCCAATCGGCGTATTCGCCTTGGCCTTCACCGTCGGCGCGACCGCCGGAGGGGCCGCTTTCGCGGGCCTCGGCCATTATGTGATCATCATCTCCGTGATCGGCATCCTCGTGACGCTTGCAGCCTATCCGCTGGCTGCGGTGGCCGGACGGGTTAATCTGGGCAGTTTCTCGCGTGCACTGATCGCGCCGCAGGCTGTCGCGATCTCAACGCGGTCATCGCTCGCATCGCTTCCGGCCATGCTTGCATCGGCAAAACAGATGGGCCTGCGCGACGAGGTCAGCGACGTATCGCTGCCGATCGCGGTGGCCCTGTTCCGCGCGACCGGTCCCGCCATGAACACCGCTGTCGCATTCTACGTTGCGCACTGGCTCGGCCTCGAGCCGACCTTCGCGCAAATGGTCGCCGCGACCGCCGTGGGCGCAGTTATGAGCTATGGCGCGGTCAGCCTGCCGGGCGAAGTGACCTACATTAGTTCGATCGCCCCAATTGCGCTGGCCCTTGGCGTCCCGATCGCGCCACTGGGGCTACTGGTGGCTGTAGAAATGGTGCCGGACATCTTCCGAACAGTCGGCAACGTCACTCATGACGTGACCCTCGCCAGCATCGTGGACCGGGAAACGCGTTAATCATTTTGAACGGTGGCTGACCACCGTTCGTCGATTTGGCCATTCACGAACGACCCTCGTCGAGCCGCCGATATTCGGGGCGTGGTTGGTCGATGATGGCGCGAATTCGCCGCCGATTTGCGCGATCTCCACCCTGCGACGCGGGGCGACCCTCTCCATTCCCCAGCTGTCCCGCGTCGCAGACAAAGGGAGTATTGTGATGTTCAAGACAGTCCCCGCGATAGCTGCACTCGCTTTCGCCGCGGTGCTGGTGGTTCCCACCGTCAGCCATGCGCAGGACACGCGGTCGATGACCGTATCCTACGCCGACCTCAATCTGACCTCCGACATTGGTCAGGAAAGGCTTCAGGCCCGGGTCGATCTCGCCGCATCCTATGTCTGCGGGCAGGCAGATACGCGTGATTTCAACTGGGCGCGTGCCGTTCAGGCTTGCCGCAGCGACGCCATCGACGGAGCCCAGCCGGCGGTCCTCGCGGCGATTAACAACGCCCGTCACCCCAGCGTCGAGGTGCTTCAGGCTACCTCGCTCGTCGTAAGCGGAAAGTGATGGATCGTTCACCGGGCCGCCGCGTGTCTCGACGGGCACGCGGCGGCCCTTTTCGATTCTAGCGGCCGGCGATGGCCCGCACACGGTCAGAATAAAGTCGTCCGACGGGCTGCTCCGTCCCGTCTGCCAGGCGCGCGATCCAGCGGCCGGAGGGATTGCGGGAGAACCCGGCAATGAAGTCCTTGCGAACGATGGCCGAGCGGTGAAGGCGGACAAACAACTCCGGATCCAGGCCTTCCTCCAAAGCGGCCATCGAATGGTGGATCAGCCAGCTTCGGCGCCCCACATGCAGGCGCATGTAATCGCGCTCGGCCGACACCCGGTCGACGTCGCGGGATGCGATCCGCACCAGTCCCGACAAGTCGGATGCCCAGAACTCTTCGAGCCATTGAGATGCCTGTCCTTGCTGCGGCCCCGTCTGGCGCTGCTGGAGGTAGGCGCGCGTTCGATCCAACGCACGTTGCAGCCGGTTGGGATCGACCGGCTTCATCAGGTAATCGACGGCTTCGACCTCGAATGCGGCAACGGCAAACTGGTCGAACGCGGTCACAAAGATCACGGCAGGCGACGGGCTTTGCGAAGCCAGCGCCCGGGCGACGGCAATCCCGTCGCGGCCTGGCATCGCAATGTCGAGCAACAGCAAGTCCGGGTGGAGCGCTTCCGTCAGATTGATCGCGCTGTCGCCGTCGCTTGCGGTGCCCACCAGCTGCGCGCCTTCCGCCCGCGCCAGGAGCAACTGCAGCCGCTCCGCCGCCAGCGGTTCGTCGTCAGCAATCAGGACGCGCAGCGGCTCCGCCTCAGTCATGCGTTTCCACCGGCATAGTCAGCGAAACCTTGTAGCCACCGTCTTTCATCGGGCCGTATCGGCAGTTTGCGCGCGATCCCCATCTGGCTTCTAGCCGCTGGCAGACGTTCGCGAGGCCAAGGCCGGTCCCTTCGTGCGTTGCCGCAGGCAAGCCGTCCTTGCCGCCATGTTTCAGGCGATTGCTGATCTCCAGCGTCATGCGGTTGTTCTCGGCCCGCTTGGCGTCGATACGAATGAGAACCGCTTTGCGACTCTTCGACACCCCATATTTGATCGCATTTTCCACGATGGGCTGCAGGATGAGGGCGGGCAGTCGCGCCTGCTGAAGATCGTCCGGCACGTCGATCTCGACGGTAAGGCGGTCCGGGAACCGGGCCATTTCTATGTCGAGGTAGAGACGCTGCAGGTCGATTTCCTCTGCCAGGCTCACATCCGCGCTAGGGTCAAGCGAAAGGCTCGTGCGGAAGAAGGTGGACAGGGCGAGCAGCATGGTTTCCGCGCGGTCGGTTCGTCCTGTCATCACCAGCGACGACAGCGAATTCAACGTGTTGAAAAGGAAGTGCGGATTGACCTGGTAGCGCAGCGCCCGGACCTGCGCCGCCTGAGCGGCCGATTCCGCCTCGGCAAGCCGGCGCTGCGCACCCAGCGCGGCAGCTTGTGCCTGATTGGCGATATAGAAGGCGCTCCACCCGATGAAGAAAAACAACCACGTCACGGCGACGTCCAGCGCCATGCGCACGCGTTTCATGGGGTCGATCTCGCGCATACGCGGAACCGTCAGCACCAGCGGTTCCTGCGCCGTACGCTCGATCCGGATTTGATTGCCCCGCTCGACGACGTTGAATCCTTCGCGGGCCTGGAAACGGAACTCTTCCTTGCTTTCCCGCATCCAGTCTTCTGATGCGACGACGATGCTGCCGAGGCTTACCGCGCCGAGCATCGAGGCACCCAGTGCGATGCCCGCCTTGCGCCGAATGGTCGATCCTTCGCCAAGGGCACTGATCGCGGCGTAAATTCCCAGCGTGATGACGATACCGACGCCAATCACCAGCAACTTGTTCTCGAGCACCGTCCAGGGATCGGAACCCAGAAACGCACGCGCCATGACGGTGAGCGCGTAAAAAGCCCAAAAGCCGACGATTGATTTCAGCGCGAACGGCCAGTCGCTGAAGCGCGTCTGGACCGCGGGTGGTCGTGTCATGAGCATTGGTACATTCATGTCCCAAAACTCTCCTGTCGCAAACCGCCGCCTGCCCATTGGCAGAAGCGCAAATGCATCCGGTCGAAACCCCCAAGGAACGCGAGGCTATTCCACTCGTTGGCGTGCCGAATTCATACCGGATGGAGGACCAACTGTGAACGAAGATGCGCGCAGGGGGAGTGCGCCCCCACCGGTGATTTCAGCGCCGCCCGAACGGGAGCTTGAGCGGAAGCTTAAGAGCGATCCGCACAACCCCGATGCCAAGGTCGATGTGGGGAGCGACGAATCCATGGACGCGTCGGATCCGCCGTCGGCAACGCAGCCCGGCTGCGATGATGGCCCGGCACCGTCTTCCGGCTTCCCGGAGTAGCGGCAGGTCGTTACGGCCAGGCCGTTGCAAATAATCAACAATCCACAGTTTAACTGCGTGCGGGCCATTTTTGCCTAGACGCTAGAACTCTCCTCTGATTCATTCTGAACGGGGGGTGGGACTGTGGTTAAGCAAGTTGCAACCATCAACGCCGCATGTTCCCGCCCGGGGTTAGAGGAGTCGGGGTCATGATTACGCGGACCAGCCAGCCGGCAAGCGGTGCGATGCTGATCACGGAGATGAAAGAGTTCGCGGGCTTTTCAAAGGCGACGCAACGCTACATCCGTCGGTCGCTCGATGTGGCGTATGGCCGCCGTGACCCGATCGAATGCTGGGCTCGCGACGAGGGCGAAGCCGCCTCGATCCGCGCGCAGGCACGTCTCTACAAACAACTCGACCATCTGCGCCTGCAGGTCCCGGACGACAGCGGTCTCGACATGATCGAGCCGTTCGTGGGCATGCTGATCACGCTTAGCGCGTTCGATCTCGGGCAGGATCGTCTCCCGAACTTCGCCGCCTATCGCTTCCTGTACGAGCGCCTCATTGGCGCTTCGGCGCGGCCGTGGCTGCCGTCGGCCTTCTGCTCCGCTGCGGCCCTCCCGCACCTCCACCCCGATCGCCGCCGCACCTTGCTGCAGTCGATCAGTGAGAGTGCGGCCACCGCGCCGGGTTGGTCGAGCCGCGAGCCGGTGTTCTGGCCGGAATGGGTCGAGAAGGTCGACCTGAAGGCCGCCGCCTAAACGACAGGCGCGGCGGTTTTTGGCGCCGCCATCGACGGAAAGATTTTCGTCAACTGAAGGATGCTGTCTTCGGCATTCTTGTGATGCACGAAGATCATGCCCGCAGCCTCGTAGGTTGCGCGATGCTTTTCACGATCATCGACCAGCACGTCGCCGCGGTGCATGTGGCAATGCTTGTCCCGCGCCATGCAGGTAATGATCGGCACACCGGGAAAATGGACCGCGGCCCAGGCGACCTTCTGTGGAGCTGCCCAGGTCCCGCGCGGCAGCCCGGTCAGGATCGTGGGGTTGAGGTGTCGCACGGCGGCGAGAAGCTGCTGCGCGTCGGGCATCTCGTCCAGCCGCGCGTAGAAGTCCGGCGCCGCGTGCAAGCGCTTCCAGAATGCGTGCTGACCATGCCTGCGGATGTAGGCGTCGGGCGCGCTGCCCAGCAGCCTGCGCACGCCGCCATCGAAGTCGGCAAGAACTCCGTCCGCATCGAGAAAGAGACGCGGCTGAGCACTCATTCAGAAGCGCGCCGGCTCTAGGTTGATATCGAGAGGGCTGGCGAGCGGTTTCCAGCCGCGATCGCGAAGGACGTCGTTGCTCTCCCGCGCCCGGCGGCCTGCGCCAAGCGACCATGTGATGTGATAGGTTGAGCCATCAGGCCGGTCCGTCGTGCCGTCGATCGCCACGGTGAAGCATTCGACGCCGGCCCGGTCGTCGGCCCGCCCGACGATCTGCGCGGCCACGTGCCGCGGAAGCGGCGTTTCCGCCGTCGCCTCGCTATCCAGCGTCACGTGGTCGGCCACGACATTCGGATAAGCGGGTTCAAAGCGCGCCAGCAGCATGTCGCGATCTTGACGGTCCAGCTTCCAGCCCGTCACGATTCTCCTGTCTGCCATGTCCGACCGACGCGGCGCGCCTCGATCAGTTCCGACTGCTGATCCGCGCGACCAAGTCCTCGGCGAAATCGATCAACGTATCGTCACGCGCGCCCATGATGAGGATACGGTCGCCGCTCCTGGCCTCGGCGACGAGCGCGTCGCCAATGGCTGGGCGCTCCGCGATATGATCCGCCTTCCTGCCGCGATCGCTCACCTGCGCGGCGAGCCAGTCGGACCCCCGGTGCCGCTCCGTGGTACCGCCCTGATAAACCGGGTCGGGAAGGAATAACCGGTCGCTGGCTTCCATGCCCTTGGCCAGACTGTCGGCGAGCTGCTCGCCCATCTTCGATAGCGGTCCAAAGCCGTGCGGCTGAAACATGATGAGCAACCGGCCCGGTTGCGCCCTGAGCGTGGCGAGCGTCGCATCAATCTTGTCGGGATTGTGCGCGAAGTCGTCGATGACCGTTACGCCTTTTGCCTTGCCGACCGTCTCAAGACGGCGCTTCAGCCCTTCGAACCGGCCCAGTGCATTGGCCGCGTCCTCGATGCGCACACCGAGCAGCGAAGTGGCGGCGATGGCGGCGAGCGCATTCGAAGCGTTGTGGCGACCCGGGACGGAGAGCCGGACTTCGTGCCGCTTGCCTTCGGCGTGGACCGCGAAGCTGACGCCGTCGGACAGCAACTGCAAATCCTTGCCCATGAAAGCGGCGCCAGGGCTGTCGAAGCCATAACCGACGACCTTGTCCGAGCCTACGGCATCGGCGAGCGCGCGGGTTTCTGGATCGTCGACGTTGAGCACGGCCTTTTTCGCAGCCTTCAGGAAGCCGGCGAAAAGCCCCCGCAGTTCGGCCATTTCCTTGTGATCGAGACTGATGTTGGTCAGCACCGCAACCTCTGGCCGATAGAGCGAGATCGAGCCGTCGCTCTCGTCCACTTCACTGACAAACAGCTCCGGATCACCGACCAGCGCGCTGGCGAAAGGGGCGGATGGCGTGACGAAATTCTTCATCACCGCGCCGTTCATGACCGTCGGTTGCCGATGGCATGCCTGGAGGATCCAGCCGATCATGCCGGTGACGGTTGATTTACCGCTGGTTCCGCCGACCGCGACACTGCGCTGAGCAGCGTTGAGCAATTGCGCGAGAAATTGCGGACGGGTGAGATGCGTCAGGCCTAGCTCGCGGGCGCGAACGACGTCGGGAACCGTGTCCTCGACCGCCGCCGAGGTGACCAGCGTCATGCCCGGCTGGAGCCCCGATCCGTCCTGCGCGAACAACTGGATGCCGAGGGAACGCAAATAGTCGAACTTCTGCGGCGTGCGGCCGGCATCGAGCGAGCGGTCGGAGCCCGCGACCCGCGCGCCGCCGGCGCGGACGATGGAGGCGAGGGGGAGCATGCCGCTGCCGCCGATGCCGCTGAAGAAAACCGGAGTATCAATCATCGCCGCGGCCCTATTGGCAACCGCGGCGCTTGGCCAGCGGATGGCGCGAATGTTCCGAATGTTCACAGTGACGGGCCGGTTTGGCGCCTGGTTGCCTGTTAACGGAGGACGCCTCGGAGGTCACTTTGAGTGCGTGGACTTCAAGGTGATCTGTAGGAAAGAAAAATCGGATAAATCAGCGTCCGCTTTCCACCGGAATGCGGCATGAGGCTAGCGTCCGCTTTCGACCCATTGCAGACATTAGCTTCAAAGATTTTTTGCAAGCTAACGCAGGTCGGTGTTCATTCTTTCGCTACTCGGCTGACGTAAGTGGCAGCAGATGGCCCGCCTTCAACAAGATCTCATCGCCCGTATCGCGCAACGCGCCCAAGATCCGCGGCGAAGATATTTACTGGCGGCAGAGGACGAGAGCGGCGTTGAGCTCTCAATCTCAGAGATTGAGCGCAAGCTAGAGCAAAGCAACTCGCACGCGGCGGAAGCGCTTCAATTGGTCTTGAAGCACATGAAGCATCGCGGCTTTAATGTGCCGAGGATGACGCTGGTTGATCGAGGCGACGGCGTAATCAGTGCATCTTCGCAAACTCGCGGCGCGAAGCCACTGGCGCCGCCGCCGGCCAAAGCAGATTGGCAAGAACTTGAAACGATTATGGGTCGAGCGGTCCCAGAGGAATTGAAAGAGCTTTACACCATTGCTGACGGGGGCTTTGGACTTGGTGCCCGAGGACTCTATCCTGTCCGTCAGATCGCATCGGCTTACCAGGATTTGCGTCGGCGTGGTCCCGACTATTGCGGCACCATCGACTATCCGCAAGGCTTCGTGCCGATCGCCGAAGAAAAGCTTCAATACCATTACTGCGTCGAGACAGGGCACATAGTTACGAGCAATCAGGATTGGGAAAACGACGGTCTGCCGGCCACCCAAATTTTTGAAGTCGCATTTCCCACTTTAGCGGACATGATGAAGGCTTGGCTCGCTAGCTGATGAGCCGGCCTGTCTTTGCGTGCGCTCGCATATACCATTCGTTTGCCTGCGTGATCGCGTACATTTACGATCTGGCGAGTGCTGGCGAGTACTTCCGAGACCATGAATGTGCGTGAAGCAATAATCTCGGTCCGCGACGACTATGTGGAGCAGTTCGATGCGATGATCGCGCATCAGCGCGCAAAGCGATCCGATGTCTACGTCGCCCGTAAGATCGAACAACCCGAAAGCAACTTATTCGGAAAAACCTATGTTCCGGATGTGAGTTTCGGCGATCCAATGACTGAGTGGCTCGATATGGTGCCCCGCGACCGAACGGGCGCACTACCCGCGTTTTCATTAAATAGCCCGAACTTCATCGTCGACTTCGAAGACCTCTGGTGGGACGACGTGCGTTTCGATCACGACGGCGAGTTCACCGGCAAACTGGTCAGTTGGTGGTTCCATCGCTGGATGCCTCCGTCTGACCAATCTGCTTCTCGGGCTGACGGCGTGGAGGGCTTCATTCATAGCGTGACCGTCGATGAAAAGTGGATCTGCATCGATCTGGGGACCGCTTCGATCGGGACTCTCTTCGAAATTTTATCGATCGCCAGAAACAGCGGTGCGAAAACTGGGCGTGTGACCAGCAGTCGCAATTGAGTCTTCAATGGGCGTTGCGCCCAATGTCAGCTTTCCACCCATTGCAGACGTTCGGGCGTCGGGCGACAAGCCGGGATGAAGGGGTCCATGCGCCTTGCGCTTTGCTTAGTCTTGCTGCTCGTTCTGGCTGGCCTCGGTGTGTACCGCACCCTTTACACCGGCGGTGCGTTAGACGCGGAACGCTGCGCGAAAAATGGAGGGCGATGGGACGGCGGCGTTGACGTTTGCCACTTCGGCTAACGGCAGCTTTCTAGCATTGCACGACGTAAGGGTTCGTAGAGAACTGGAACCTACACTCGAATAATGGGTGAGATTCTCGGATGGGTACAGTTGGTTGAGTTGGTGACTACGGTGTTCTCAAAGGAGTCCCGACGCGACTATCCGACTGTTTTAATTCTGGTTCTGCTGCTCGTGTTCAGCGCCTCCATCGCCCTTTATTATTTCCGTTAGCAGAGAGCGCCTGCTTTCGACCCAATGCGGATATTACGGCTTGCCGATCTGTCGCGGTTCGGTTGGCGACTTCCATCCCCGTGGCAGCGGCTCGCCATAGCCTGAGGGCTTGGGGAACCCGGAGCCGTAAGCGAACTGACCGGTCGCACCCTTGAAGCCGAGGATGTACCAAATCTCGATCATGTAGTCAGACGTTCGGTCCCGATCTTCGGTCTCAAGCTGATTGACGCGCTTCATGCCGCGACCAATCAACTTCGACACTGTGTTCGCTGGAACGGGACCGTTCACGCGTGATAGGATTGTATCTAACACATCATTCACCGCTGACCGCGCAACAACGCCGTCCTCCGGTGTCGCTACCCCGGTGTACCCGAGGGGCGGGTAATCATCAGGATCAAACTTCTCTTCATTTCTTAGACGGGACAGCACCTCTCGCTTGTGGGCGTCGAGCTGCACGATCTCCTCAGAGCGCTTCGGGAACAGCCCGGAGTACTTCGACCAGGCGGTCGCCCCACCGGCAGCGACTGCAAGGAGAACAACGGTGAGGACTAACAATGCCGGGCGCATGTTCCTCGGTATGGCCCGACGAATGTCTGCTTTCCACCCGTTGCGGACATTAGCCTTTACCTTCGGCACGCCCCGCCGCCCGGCCAGCCGGTCCAGCCGGGTCCGCGCACGAAACGGCCGGGCTTGGCGCCGGTGTGTTGGCCATCACGCCAGACCTGGACGCCGTTAACGAACACGTCCTTCACCCCCGTCGCGAGCTGGTGCGGCTTGGCGAAGGTTGCATTGTCGCGGATCGTCGTCGGGTCGAAGACGACGACGTCGGCATAATAGCCAGGCTTGAGCCAGCCGCGCTGCCTGATCGACAGGTTGGTCGCGGGCAGCGAGGTCAGACGGCGGATGACGTCCGGCAGCTGCGCTGCTTTCTCGTCGCGGACGTATTTGCCCAGCAGCCGCGCGGTGTTGCCATAGGCGCGCGGGTGGGTGCTCGACTTGAGGAACACGCCCGAAGCGGACATCGAGCTGGCGTCGGAGCCGAAGCTCATCCACGGCAGGCCAACCTCGCGGCGGACGTTGTCGTCGCTCATCCCGAAATAGACGACCTGGATACGGGTGCCGTCCTCGGCGATCAGGTCGGCCGCTGTTTCCTCGGGCGATTTGCCCCGGTCGCGCGCGACCTCGCCGAGCGTCTTGCCGGTCAGCGGCTTCAGCTTGGCAGTCTTGAACCCGACGAGGATGACCTTGTCCGGTTCCTTGACGACCAATTCGCCATTCTCGGTCGCCTTGTCGCTGCGCATCTCGGCGAGGGCCTTGGCGCGCTGTGCGGGGTCTTTCAGGCGCGTGACCCAAGCCTCGATGCCGCCGTCCTGCATCCACAACGGGAAGGCGGCGTCGAAACCGGTCGAGCTTGCCGGGTAGGTGTACATGTCCGCGGTGATGCGGTGTCCCGCGGCGCGGGCGGCCTCGACGCGGGCGATGGCGGCGTCGATCTTGCCCCAGTTGCGCTTGCCCGACTGCTTGAAGTGATAGATTTCGGCCGGCGCGCCGGACTTGGCGGAAATCTCGACCAGCTCGTCAATGGCTTCGAGCAGCTTCGGCCCTTCGTCGCGCATGTGGCTGATGTACATGCCGCCGCACTTCGCGGCTTCGGTGGTCAGCGCGATCAGCTCGGGCGTTTCCGCGTAATTGGCGGGTGCGTAGATCAGCGAGGAGCCAACCCCCACGGCGCCTTCTCGCATCGCCTGGCGAACAAGTGCGCGCATCCGCTGCAATTGCGCGGGCGTCGGGTCGATGTCGCGCTCGGCCAACTCGTTGCGGCGGACCGTGGTCGCGCCGACGAAGGAAGCGACGTTGGGCGTGACGCCCTTGCGTTGAAGAAACTCGAGATACTGGCCGAGCGTCGTCCAGGTGATCGGATAGCGGATGTCGTCCTGGCGCTTGAGCTCGAGCCGCTTCATCTCGGCATTCCACGGACCCATGGACGTGCCCTCGCCGAACACTTCGAGCGTCACACCCTGCGCGGTGTCGCCGAGCCCGCGACCATCCGCGATCAGCGCTTCGTTAGCCCAGCTCAACATGTTGATGAAACCGGGGGAGACCGCCTTGCCCGTTGCATCGACAGTGCGCGCGGCCCGACCCGGCGCCTTGGGCCCGACGTAGACGATCTTGTCGCCTTGAAGGCCCACGTCGCCGACGTAAGGCGCACCGCCCGATCCATCATAGATCATGCCTCCGCGGATCAGGACGGAGTAGCTTGCGGGCGGTGAAGCCGAGATCGCTCCGACAGCTGCGAAAGTGATGGCGAAAGCGATCTTCCTGTTCATGCGAAACCCCCAAAGCGATGCGCGGAACCTGCACTAGATGGGCGATGGCCCGCAAGCGGTCGCGGGCCGCATGCCGTTTTTGCTCGACCTTGCGAAACCCGCGGAACCTACGGCAGTTGGTTGATTGAGAAAGCGCCGGGTTGTTGCGGCGCTCCTAACGAAGGCCACGCGCATCTCTCAAATTCAGTCACCAACCCGTATCGCGAGCCTCGCACTGCCGGTCATCGGCTGGCTGTCGATCGCATTCGCCGCAGCCGGCTTTCATTCAGCGGCGGTCACCGGGCTGTTGCTGGCAGGCGTCGTCATGTCGGCGGTGCATCACGCGGAGATCGTCGCTCATCGCGTTGGCGAGCCGTTCGGTACGCTGATTCTGGCGGTGGCGGTGACAGTCATCGAGGCGGGGTTGATCGTCTCGCTGATGCTTGCGAACCGCGAGGAGGCCGCGACCCTCGCGCGGGATACGGTCTTCGCGGCGTGCATGATCATCCTCAACTTGCTTTTGGGCCTTTGCTTGATCGCGGCCGCAAAGCATCAGCGCGCGGCCCGCTTCACGCGTACTGGCGCAACGGCCGCGCTGAGCACGCTTGCGACGCTGATGGTGTTGACGCTGGTCCTGCCCAACTACACGACCAGTGTCGCGGGGCCGATTTACAGCGGCGCCCAGCTGGCCTTCGTCGCGGCTTTTTCGCTGCTGCTCTATCTTGCATTCGTGTTCGTCCAGACGGTGGGGAACCGTGATTATTTCCTGCCGAAGGGTGAGCTTGCCGCGCAGCCGGAATCGCACGCCGAGCCACCCAGTGAGCGGGAGACCTGGATATCGCTCGCAGTGCTGGTCGTCAGTCTTGGCGCGGTCGTGCTGATGGCCAAGTCGCTGGCCAAGCCGCTCGAAGACCTTGTAGCGCATGCCAACGCGCCGCGAGCGGTAGTCGGCGTCGCCATCGCTGCCATCGTTTTATTGCCGGAGAGCATCGCCGCCGTCCGGGCGGCGCGCGCCAATCGATTGCAGACCAGCCTCAACCTGGCGCTCGGATCGGCACTCGCGACGATCGGACTGACCATTCCGGTCGTCACGGTGACCTCATTCCTGCTGGACCTGCCGCTCCGCCTTGGCCTCGATCCGAAGGGAGTCGTGCTGCTTTCGCTCAGCTTGTTCGTCGCGGCACTATCGCTCGCCCGCGGGCGCACCACGCTACTGCACGGCAGCGTGCACCTGGTCATCTTCGGTGCCTATTTGCTTACAACGGTCGTGCCCTAGCGGCGACGCGGCGTATTCCGGCGTGCGCCGCCGCTGCGTCATCGGCATTGCGAATTGCCGAGGGCGCACATTAGACGTCCGGAATGCGCATCGCGGTCGTCGCCCCATCCTGTCCGCTCAAGCCCGAGGCCGCCGAAGCGGTGCGGGAAATCGTCGCCGCGCGCGGCGACTGCGAACTGGTCATCCATCCCCAATGCTTTCTGTCGGACGGCCATTTCGCTGGTCCAGACGAGGCCCGGCTCCATGCACTGCGGGAGGTGATGGCGGACCCTTCCGTCAATGCCGTCTGGTTCGCGCGCGGCGGCTACGGGTCTAACCGGATCGCTGAGGCAGCACTGGCCGACCTTCCCCTAGCGGCGAAAGGAAAGCTTTACGCCGGGTATAGCGACGCAGGCTTCCTTCACGCCGGATTGCACAAGGCGGGACTCAGCGCCGTCTGGGCGCCGATGCCACAGGACGTCTTGCGCAGCGGGGGCGAGGTGGCCGTCGGGCGAGCGCTCGACTGGATGGTTTGCCGTGACGAGGCCACGCTCGAGCCAGCGCTGGACGGACCTGCCATGGCCTTCAACATGACCGTTCTGTCAAACCTGCTGGGCACCAGCCTGGAGCCCGATTTTACCGGCGTCGATCTGTTGCTCGAAGATCTGGGCGAGCAGCTCTACCGGACCGACCGGACGATGTTCCACATTACGTCCAGCCCGGCTGTGCAGAAGGTTCGGCGTATCCGCCTTGGGCGTGTGAGCGATATCTTGCCCAACGAACGCGAATTTGCCGGCACGGATGTCGAGATCGTCGAGGATTGGTGCCGGCGATCGGGTATCGTTTATGGTGGTCGCGCGGACATCGGCCACGATGCGGGGAACCGGGTCGTTCCGTTTACGCGCTGAAACAACCGCTTTTCCCTCTGCGTGGCATTGCAAAGCCCTGCGCTTTGCGCTCTATCCAAAGACAGGATCAACAGGAGGGCCAGTATGGCACAAGGCGCAAAGAAGGCAGGGGGCGGTCTCGCCCGTCCGGTTCAACCGTCGGCGGACCTCGCCGCGATCTGCGGTAATGACCCGCTGCCGCGCAGCCAGGTCGTTTCGAAGGTGTGGGACCACATTCGCAAGAACAACCTGCAAAACCCGCAAAACAAACGCGAAATCGTCGCTGACGACAAGCTGAAGAAAGTCTTCGGCGGCAAGGAACGCGTCAGCATGTTCGAAATGAACAAGCATCTGTCGAACCACCTGAAATAGATTTCAGACGGTTTCAGAAAGAAAAGGGATCCGCTCCGGCGGGTCCCTTTTTTGTTTGGATCGACACCGACTCGTCGCGTGTCAGCTGCACAGACTACCGCCGAACTCGCCACGCCGGGCCAGGTCGAGGTGGAGATGGTCGTGGTGTTCACGGTTGTAATCTGGTGAGAGCGTCGTCGCGAAGAGGCGGCACGCCCCGTCGCGCACGTCGCGCAAGAAAGCGGACTTGGACGAGTTGCCCGACCAGTCGGCCAGAACCGTAATGCGGGTGCCGTCAGCCAGCCGGAAGCCGGTGATGTCGACCGCATTGGCGCGGGCATGCTCGCTGAAGTTGCCATATTCGCGGCCGTAAATCCGGCGGCAGGAATAGCTGCCGGCATGGGTGATGGCGGTAACCTGGCTGCCGAAGTGCCGCGCTGCCGCCGGCTTCAGGACTTGCTGCTCCCAAATCGTTAGCGCTGCGGCCACTGGGCAACTGGTGACGAGGCCGGCTGGGCTGAAACCCGGCTCTCCTTCGCGGGCGACGAGGCGCGTGCCGTCGGCGTAGCCGCAATCCGGGCCCGACTGACGCGCGGGCGCTGGCTCATCCGCCGCGTCCGCATCGCGTAGCAACACGCGGCATTGCGGCGTGTCGCTCGCGAGGGCGGCGAGCTTCCGGCCAGTAAATGGACCAATTGGATCGCGCAGACTGAGGCGGGTCCAAGGGAAGTCCTGTGGGTGACGGCGGACATAATCTCGCCCGTAGATATACGCCGCAATCGCGGCGCCGAGCAGCAGGGCAATCGTCAGGAGCGTGCGGGCTAGCCGCGCCACAGGCCGTCCAGCCGCTCCTGCGTAACGGGATACCCAAGATGATCCGGAATCGTGATGAAGCGTTCACCGTCCCGCTCTTCGACCCAGGGTGTGACGGGTTCGATCGGATGGGCCTCGGCGTCACGGACGATGTCGTCGAACGAAGCGTGCTGGGCGAGCCGCTCAAGGTTGCGCCGGGTCGGGAAGATCAGGCGCGCTTCCTCGCGCCGGTCGCGCTCTAGGACCTCATCGGCGGTCAGCCAGGCGGCACTGCGGCTTTCATGCTCTATCACGCGCGGTTCCCAGTCGCCTGCTGGCGCCCGCGCAACGAAGAAGTTGGTGTCGAAGCGGCGGACGGCGTGAAACTTCGGCACCCAGCGCGCGAACATCGTCAGCGCATCCGCGTCCAGGGCAAGACCGGCGTCACGCAGGAGTTCTGCGAATGGCTGCTCGGCAACCAGCGCTTCCTGCAGCGCAAGAGTCGTCGCCGCGTCAGGAACCGGTGAGAGGCCGACCGGGACAGCGGTTTCTTCAATGGTTTCGCGAATTGCGGCGACGGCGTCGGGCAGGAGGTCGTGAGCGATGGCGAGCGCCCGGTCGGCGTCATCGATACGCCCGCCCGGAAAGACTAGCGCACCGGCGGCGAACGCCATGCCGCCGGCGCGCTCGACCATCAGCAATTCGGGCGGCCCTGAAGGCCGCTCGCGCACTAAAATCAGGGTCGCGGCCGGAATGGCGTCGTCGCTCACCGGCCGCAATCCTTACATGCCGGCGACGTTTTGCTGCTCTTCGTCGGTCGGATTGGTGACGTTCTCCACCGTCACATTCTGTTCCTTGACATCGTTGGCCGTGGCGTTGAGCGCGGCGGCCTGCTCGTTGGCTGCGTCCATCGCCGCCTGGTTTGCAAGGTCGTTGAGCTGTTCCGGCGCCGGCTGGTTAAGCTCCGCGTTCTGGACAGTATCCTCGCTGCCCTTGTTGCACGCGCCAAGCGCCACAACAGCGGCAGAAATCATTACAAAAGCCAGTCTTTTCATTGCCTTGCGTTCCCCACTGAGGCTGTGAATGCGTGCCCCATAACAAGGCTCCGCTTGAGATTCACCTCCAAAATCCTTATCTCCGTCTATGCCGGGCAACCGGCTATGTCGGTAGACTGTCAGGTGGAATAGGCATTTCGGACCCGGGGGGCAGTACCCCGGCGCCTCCACCATCAACCGCGCTGACCCGTGCGCGGATGTTGATGGGGGCGAAATAGGATCGACGAATGCAATAAAGGCCCGATTGCCGATCGGTTTGAGCCACCGCGACGGTTCATTCACACAAGTGCCAACGATAACGAGGCTCTTGCTATTGCTGCGTAACTGACGGCCTAACGGTCTAAGTTACAAAGACAAAAGCGCGGTCGGACCCCACCGGGCAACAGAAGGGGAATCCAGCGGCACGGGAGGCGCCGGGCAACAGAAGCCTCCCACTTTTCCTCTTCCCTCGATGCAGCGTTGCGCGATGCCGCGCGGCTTGCCACCATCTCCTCGATATTCGCTCGAGGGGGTTCTCATGCGCCGACTGATTCTTGCCGCCCTGCTGTCTGCCAGCGTGCCCGCGCTCGCCGTGCCGGTGCCCAAGGAGCAGCTGATGCAGCCGCCCTCCGGCGCCCGCCACTATGTGCTGGCGTCCGATGCGGCGAAGCATGGCGACATCTGGTCGTGGAAGATGCCCGACGGCGCGACCGCCTATCGCATGTCGATGTCGCTGCGTGGCTGGATCACTGAGGAAGATGCGACGGTGAAGCTGGGCGCCGACGGGCGACCGGTGTCGATCAAGATCCGCGGCTACAATGACGAGGGCGATGCCACCGAGGATTTCGCCGTCGACGCGAGCGGCAAGGCGACGTGGAAAACGACCAGCGGGGAGGCGTCCGCGCCTTTCGGCAACAAGATCTACGATACCAAGGGCGGACCGCGGCTGATCAACGAGAATCTGATCAACGTGCTGGTCGCGGCGGGTGAGAATGGCGTCGACATCCTGCCGAGCGGGCGGGGGTCGGTAACGCGCGGCGAAAAAACGACGATCACTGGTCCTGGCGGCGCGAAGACGATCCAGCTGGCGTTCGTAAAAGGGCTGGATTTCAACCCATTCCCCGTCTGGCTCGATGAGCGCGGCAAATTCTTCGGCACGGCGGGCATCATTTCGATGGTGCCCGAGGGGTACGAGAAGAACGCGCCCAAGCTGCGAGACCTGCAGGATGCGGCGACCGCGAAGATGGTCCGTGACCTCGCGCATCAGGTACTGACGCCCGCCGCGCGCGCGCCGACGCTGATCGATCATGTACTGCTGTTCGACGCCGATGCCGGGCAGTTCCTGCCGGATCGCGCGGTGCTGGTGCAGAACGGCAAGATCGCGGCCGTCGGCGCGGGCGGATCGCTCAAGGCGCCGGCGGGCGCGACGCGGATCGACGGGACCGGCAAGTCGCTCGTTCCCGGCCTGTGGGATTCGCACCAGCATATCGGCGACGATTGGAACATGGTGCAGAACGTCGCGACCGGCATCGTCAATGTCCGCAGCCCGGGCACAGTGCTCGAAAAGGCGCTGGACATCATCAAGCGGCGCAAGGCGGGCGACCTGATCGCACCCGACGGCAAGATTTCGGTGATTGTCGATCGCAAGGACCCGCTGGCGGCGCAGGGCGCGCTGACGGTGAGCAGCGAAGCGGAGACGGTTGCCGCGGTCGACAAGATCGCCAAGGCCGGGCTGTGGGGCGTAAAGTTCTATACGTCGATGACGCCGGCGTGGATCGCGCCGGGCGCGGCAGAGGCCCACAAGCTTGGTCTTCACGTCCATGGCCACGTGCCGGCGGGGATGCGGCCGCTCGATGCCGTGCGCGCGGGCTATGACGAGGTCACACACATCAACTTCATCATGATGCAGGCGATGCCGCAGTCGGTGGTCGACAAGGCCAACACCTCGGCGCGGCTCGACGGACCGGCCAGGTATGGCAAGGACGTCGACCTGGATTCCCCGGCGATGAAGGCGTTCTATGCCGAGCTTGCGCAGCGCAAGACGATCGTCGATCCGACGCTGACGGTCTGGGAGCCGCTGATGACGTCGGACGGCACCAAGGCGCCGCCGGAATATGCGCCCTATATGGACGTCGTGCCTGCGTCGGTCGCGCGCGGCTTCATGATCGCCGGCTACCCCTTGGGGGAGGGCCTGACCCGGGACGACTATCGCAAGAGTTTCGACAAGATGGTTGGCTTAGTCGAACGGCTGCACAAGGCCGGCGTGCGGGTGGTTGCCGGAACCGATGGCTACGGCCTCGAGCTGGTCCGCGAACTGGAGCTCTACAACCAGCAGGCGGGCTTTACGCCTGCCGAGGCGATCCAGAGCGCGACGATCGTGCCGGCGCGGATGGTCGGCATGGACAAGACCACCGGCTCGATCGCGCCGGGCAAGGACGCGGACATGATCCTGGTCGAGGGCGACGTGTCGAAGAACCTCGGCGCGCTGCGGCACATCACCACGGTGTTCAACGACGGCTACCGGATCGATGCCGACGCCTTGCGCAAGGCGACCGGCATCACCGGCATGCCGAAGTAGCGCCTAGCGCCGCTTCAGTTCGTCGCGGATCTCGGTGAGCAGCTCGACCTCGGTCGGGCCCGCGGGCGCGTCCGGGCCTTTGCGCATCGCCTTGTTCGCGGCCTTGATCATCAGGAAGATGATGAAGGCGAGGATCAGGAAGCTGACGCACTGGGTCACGAACTCGCCCCAGCCGAGCACGGGCGCACCGGCCTTTTTAAGCGCCGCATAGTCGGTCAGCGAGCCCTGGTAACCGGCAGGCACCGGACCCATGAGCAAGAAGTGGCTGGAGAAGTCGATCCCGCCGAAAATCTTGCCGATGATCGGCATGATGATGTCGTCGGTCAGACTGGTGACGATTTTCGCGAAGGCGGCGCCGATGATCACGGCGACGGCGAGGTCGAGGACGTTGCCCTTGGCGATGAATTCCCGGAATTCCTTCAGCATCGAAGCGCTCCTGCTGCTGGGTCGGCGGAACGACAGTAGCGCAGATGACCGCGAAGGGAACCCCGCCGTCATCCGTGTATTAATTCCTTAAGACAGCATCTTGAACGGCTGATAGCCCGCATCTACTTATGCGCGACTGATTAGAGGGGACCACCAATGACTGCACTTCGTCGTTTCGGTTTGCTCACGCCGCTGGCCGCCATCACCCTGGCCGGCTGCGGATTGAACAGCGTCCCCACCGCCGAGGAAAACGTCAACGCCAAGTGGGGCGACCTCCAGGCCGACTACCAGCGCCGCTCCGACCTGATCCCGAACCTGGTGGCGACGGTGAAGGGCTATGCGCAGCAGGAAAAGTCGGTGCTCACCGAAGTCACGCAGGCCCGCGCCAGCGCAACCCAAATCAAGCTGTCGCCGGGCGACCTCAGCGATCCGCAGAAGGTCAGCGCGTTCAACGACGCGCAGAACCGCGTCACGCTGAGCCTGCAGCGGCTGCAGGAAGCCTATCCCGACCTCAAGTCCAACGCGAACTTCCTCGCGCTGCAGGATCAGCTGGAAGGTACCGAAAACCGCATCAACGCATCGCGGCGCGATTACAACGAGGCGGTGCAGGCCTATAACACGCGCATCCGGACCTTCCCGGACGCGGTCGGCGCGAAGATCTTCTACGGCGCCAAGCCCAAGGTGCCGTTCGAAGCGGCGTCCGGCGCCCAGAACGCGCCGAGCGTGAACTTCAACGCGAGCTGACGTGAAACAGGCAATCGTCGCTTTGCTGCTGGCGCTCTTCGCGCTGGCAGCACCCGCGGCGGCGCAGACTTTCCCCGCGAACAACGGGTCACCGGTTGTCGACCAGGCGGGCATCCTGACGCCGGCGCAGGTCGCCGACCTTCAGGCGAAGGCGCAGGCCCTCTACACGCAAACCGGGCGCGCCTTCGCCGTGGCGACGGTGAAGAGCCTCGAGAATTACGACGTCAACGATTACGCGTACCGCCTCGGCAGGGCGTGGAAGCTGGGCAGCGCCAAGGAGGACGACGGCGTTCTGCTGCTGGTTGCGCCGAACGACCGCAAGGTGGCGATCGCGACGGGTTATGGCGCGGGATCGTACATGACCGATGCCCTGTCCGGCATCATCATCCGCGAAAATATCTTGCCCTACTTCAAGCAGAACCCGCCGGATTACGGCGCCGGGATTGAAGCGGGCAGCGACGCCATCATTAAGCAGATGACCGCGACCGCCGACGTCCAGCAGGCCAATGTCGCAAAGGCCGAGCAGGCGAAGAAGCAGCGCCAGCAGTCGGGCGGCAGTTTCCTGCCGGTGATTTTCTGGTTCTTCGTGATCGGCTTCATTATCCTGTCGCACTTCCGGCGCGCCGCCGGTCGCCGTTATCGCGGACGCGGCGGGAGCGGAATCAATCCGTGGGTCGTCCTCTGGGGCCTGAATGAACTGAGCCGTGGATCGCGCAGTAGCGGCTGGGGCGGCGGTGATTGGGGTGGCGGTTCCGGCTGGGGCGGCGGCGGCGGTGGCGGTGGCTTCGGCGGGTTCGGCGGCGGGTCGTTCGGCGGCGGCGGAGCGTCAGGCTCATGGTGACGCGGCTCACCGACGAGGATCACGACAAGGTCAGCGCTGCGATCGCGGCTGCGGAAGCCCGGACCAATGGCGAGATTGTCGCTGTCGCGACGCCGATCAGCGACCCCTATCACGACGTGGCGCTGCACTGGGCAATGGCGCCGCTGTTTGCGGTCCTCGCCTGGGCGGCATGGCGTCCAACCGCGCTGGCCTGGTGGTACGATTTCCTGTTCGGGGGCTGGCAGGCCGACCCGACGCTAAGCCAGTTGCTGACGCTGCTGATGTTCTTCGCGGCGCTCAAGTTCACGGTGGCACTCCTGATCCTGAAGTGGATGCCGCTGCGGCTCGCGCTGACACCCGGGGCAACCAAACATCGCCGCGTACGGCGCCGCGCGGTCGCCATGTTCAAGGCCGCTGCGGAGCGCCGCACCGTGGGCCGGACCGGTGTCATGATCTATCTGTCGATGGCGGAGCATCGCGCGGAGATCATCGGTGACGAGGCAATTACGAAAGTCACGACGCCGGAGACGTGGGGCGAGGCGATGAGCGCGTTGCTGGTCCACGTCAAAGAAGGCCGCGTGGGCGACGGTATCGTCGCGGCGATCGAGCAAGTTGGCGTGGTGCTGGCCGAGCACTTCCCGCGCACCGAGGGCGACGTGAACGAAATTCCCGACAAGCTGATCGAGCTGTGAACCTCGACGACCTGCCGCCGGCCGAAGTGATGTGGGAAGGCAAATTCGTCCGCGCGATGAAGCGCGAGCGGTGGGAATATGCCAGCCGCACGCGCGGCATTCGGGCGGTCGTCATCCTCGCCGAGCATGAGGGCAAGGTCATCCTGGTCGAGCAGCCGCGGGTGCCGACCGATTGCCGATGCATCGAGCTACCCGCCGGTCTGGTCGGCGACCATGATCCTGACGCCACGGTCGAGGAAACCGCCGTCAAGGAGCTGGAAGAGGAAACCGGATTCACGGCCGAGCGGATCGAGCGGCTGGGCGACTTTTTCGCCTCGCCCGGCATGCTGTCGGAGGGCTTCACCCTCGTCCGCGCGCATGGGGTGCGGAAGATCGGCGAGGGCGGCGGTGACGACCATGAAGATATCATCGTTCATCTCGTACCGCGCGCGGAGATACCGAATTTCCTCGAGCAGCGCCGCGCCGAAGGTTTCGGCATCGACGCCAAGCTGTTGCTGCTGCTCAACTATTAGGTCGTCACCCTGAACTCGTTTCAGGGTCCATTTTCTGCGACCGCTGGAGTGGTCCCCCGTGATGGATGCTGAAACAAGTTCAGCATGACGGATGTTGTCAGGTCATGACGCGTATCGTTCATTTGTCCGATCTTCATTTCGGTGCCCATGACGAGCGGCTCGTGGAGGCCGTCGACTGGGAAATCGATCAGCTCAAGCCCGACCTGGTCGTAGTTAGCGGCGACTTCACGCAGCGCGCCCGGACCGAGCAGTTTCGCCAGGCGTGCGAATTTCTCGATGGCCTTCGCGAACGCGGACATGAAGTGCTGGGGGTGCCCGGCAATCACGACGTTCCGCTGTACGATGTCCTGCGGCGCTTCCTCTCGCCGCTGGCGCGTTATCGGCGCTTCATCGACGAGACGCTTTGTCCGTTCGTCGAGCTCAAGAATGTCGCCGTGCTCGGCGTAAACACCGCCCGGTCGCTGACGTTCAAGGATGGCCGCATCAACAATGAGCAGGTTGCCTTCATTCGCGAGACATTCGCGCGCACCCCGAGCGAGTCGTTCCGCATCCTCGTCACGCATCACCCACTGTTCGCGATGCGCGTGGGCGAGGAAATCGAGCGGGCGATCGGGCGGCAGGAATTGGCGCTCGATGCCGTCGAGGAATCCGGCGTCGACATGGTGCTGGCGGGGCATGCGCATCACGCTTCCAGCGGTGACGCCGGCGACATGGCGACACGCGCCGGCGGGGTGCTGGTGGTGCAGGCCGGCACGGCGACATCGACGCGGGTGCGCGAGCAGGAACAGAGCTTCAATACCATCGACATCGCCGACGATTTCGTAACCCTGACCATCCACGGTTGGACGGGCGACGCCTTCAGGCCGAAAGATGCCCAGCGATACGAATGGGTCGAAGGCCGCTGGAGGCTGAAAGCAGCGGCCGAAGCGGCGCACTGACTTGTCTGGCGGCGCGCGCAGCGCCAAGACCGGAGCATGAGCATTCCCGACAATTTCGAACTGGCCGAATTCGTTCAGCGCGTGCTGGGCGAGGATCTCGGAACCGGCGGCGACGTTACGTCGAACGCGACGATCGAGCCGGACGCTAGCTTTACCGCCGAAATGAATGCGCGGCAGGCGATGGTCGTCGCTGGCCTCGACGTCGCGGCGGCGTTCTTTCGGGCGCTGGATGTGCAAGTGGCAATCGAGACGCCAGTTGCGGATGGTGATCGCGTCGAAGCCGGAACGACGTTGATGCGCTTGGCCGGTAATGCACGCGCAATGCTCGCGGCGGAGCGTTCCGCGCTAAATACGCTGCAGCATCTATCTGGGATTGCCACCCTCACACGCCGGTACGTCGACGCGATCGAGGGAACTGGTACAATCCTGATCGACACGCGCAAAACGCTTCCGGGCCTGCGCGCGCTGGACAAATATGCGACGCGGATGGGCGGCGCGCAAAATCATCGCATGCGGCTGGATGACGGCGTGCTGATCAAGGACAATCACGTTGCCGTATGCGGCGGCGTCGCGGAGGCGGTGCGCAAGGCCAAGGCGGCGAAGACCGGGCTGCAGGTGCAGGTCGAGGTCGACCGCATCGATCAGATCGAGCCGGCGCTCGCGGCCGGGGCTGACCGGCTGCTGCTCGACAATATGGACCCCGCCAGGCTGCGCGAGGCCGTGAAGCTGGTCGCCGGCCGCGTGCCGCTGGAGGCTTCTGGCGGCGTGACCTTGGAAACGATTCGCTTTCTCGCGGAGACCGGAGTGAATTTCATCTCGGTCGGCCGGATCACGCAATCCGCGCCCGCGGTGGACATCGGGCTCGATTATTCGCTCGCTTCGACGAATTAGTAGGCAAGCTTATCGATTCCTGACTGTAACGTTCAGAACCGCGACAGGCATCCGAGCGTATCTCCTCCAACACATGGTCGCGCGTCCCCCAGCGGCCGTTACATTCGAGGAGTGTTTCGATGCTGAAGAAAATCGCACTTGTCGCATCGGCAGCCGCATTGGTTGCCGTCCCGGCGACCGCCCAGGCCCAGCGCTATTACGGCGGTTATGCCCCGTCCTACGGCTATGGCTATGGTTACAACAGCTACCCGTCTTACGGCTATGGCTACAGCTATCCGAGCTACGGCTATTCGTACCCGGCTTACGGGTACAACCGTGGCTACGGTTACAACGGCTACGGCTATAGCAACTATGGCTACAGCAACGGCAGCAATGTCGGCGCGGCTTTGGTTGGTGGCGTGATCGGTCTGGCGATCGGGTCGGCAATTGCCGGCGATAATCATCACCACAAGCGCTACTATCGCCGCTATCGCTAAGCGTTAGGCAAGCGACAAAGTTGGCGGGCCGGGGAGCAATCCCTGGCCCGCTTTCGTTTGCCCAGCGTGCGCACTATAGCGGCGCAAAACCGGGAGACGGAATTTGTTCAAGGGCCTTCAGCCCATCATGTACGGCGGGCGTGAAGTGTGGCCGCTGGTCGAAGGCGGCAAGGGCGTCAGCGCGACCAACCACGCCAGCAGCGGCGCCTGGGCGGCCGCCGGCGGAATCGGCACTGTTTCGGCCGTGAATGCCGATAGCTACGATCCTGAAGGGCGGATCATCCCGCAAATCTACGCCGGAATGACGCGCCGCGATCGGCATGAAGAGCTGATCAAGTACGCCATCGATGGCGCGGTCGCGCAGGTTCAGAAGGCCTATGACATGGCGTCCGGCAAGGGTGCCATCAACATCAACGTGCTGTGGGAAATGGGCGGCGCGCAGCGCGTGCTGCAGGGCGTTCTCGAACGCACCAAGGGGCTGGTCAGCGGCGTCACCTGCGGCGCAGGCATGCCATACAAGCTGAGCGAGATCGCGGCGTCGCATGGCGTCAGCTATCTGCCCATCATCAGCTCGGCCCGCGCCTTCAGCGCGCTGTGGAAGCGGGCGTATCACAAGGCAGCCGAGTGGCTTTCTGCGGTGGTTTACGAGGATCCATGGCTGGCGGGTGGCCATAACGGCCTCAGCAATGCCGAAGACCCGCGTCAACCGCAGGATCCCTATCCGCGCGTCGCAGCGCTGCGCCAGACGATGCGCGACAACGGCATTGCCGACAGCGTTCCGATCGTCATGGCCGGTGGTGTATGGAGGCTCGACGAGTGGGAGGACTGGATCGGCAATCCCGAGCTTGGGCAGATCGTCTTCCAGTTCGGCACGCGGCCGCTGCTGACGCAGGAAAGCCCGATCCCCGCCGAGTGGAAGGCGCGGCTGATGACTCTGGAAGAAGGCGACGTGCTGCTTCACCGCTTCTCGCCGACCGGCTTCTATTCCTCCGCGGTGCGCAACCCGTTCCTGCGCAACCTCGAAGCGCGCAGCGAGCGCCAGATCGCCTTCACCAAGGAATCGATTGGCGACCACCATTTCCAGCTGGACGTCGGCATCGGCACCAAGAAGAATTTCTGGGTGACCAAGGGCGACCTGATCCACGCGCGTGAATGGTATGCGCGCGGCTTCACCAATGCGATGAAGACGCCGGACGATACGCTGATCTTCGTCACGCCCGAGGAAGAGAAGCAGATCCGCGTCGACCAGGCGGAATGCATGGGCTGCCTCAGCCAGTGCTCGTTCTCGAGCTGGGCGGACAATGAGAAGAACTCGACCGGCCGCCTGGCCGACCCGCGCAGCTTCTGCATCCAGAAGACGCTGCAGGACATCGCGCACGGCGGACCGGTGGAGAACAACCTGATGTTCGCCGGCCACGCGGCGTTCCGCTTCAAGAGCGATCCCTTCTACTCGAACGGCTTCATCCCGACGGTGAAGCAGCTCGTGGACCGGATCCGAACCGGCGCCTGATGCGGGGTAGGGGGGCGCTCACCGCATTGCTGATCGTCGCCGTCGCGGCTCCCGCCGCGGCGCAGGATAAGCAGCCGCCTTATTGGGCGTCGATCGCCAGCGGACAGGCACAGACGCGCACCGGGCCGGGCAAGAACTACCCCGCCGTCTGGCTATACCAGCGCCGCGACCTGCCGGTCCGGGTGGTCAAGAAATACGAGAACTGGCGGCTGATCCAGGACCCCGACGGGGCGCAAGGCTGGATGCTCGTCACCCTGCTCAGCGACCGGCGGACGGCGATCGTCAAGCCTGGCCAGCCGCGCGACATCCGCGTCGGCGCCTATGACACCGCCAAGGTTCAGTACCGCGCCCAGCCCGGCGTCGTCGGCCGCATCAGCAAGTGCAGCGACGGCTGGTGCCGGATCGAGGTCGGCAAGCGGGAGGGCTACATTCGCGTGTCCGACGTCTGGGGCGTCGGCGAAAACGAGGCGGTCGACTAACCAGCAAGCAGGGGGGACGCATGAAGATCATTGCCGCAATCGCCACCGGAGCCCTGATCATGGCCAGTCCCGCCGACGCCGCCCCCCGACCCGCCGTCCAGCATTACGGCAACCCGACGCTCAACGGGCAGGCGCTGCCCTTTTCCGAAGCGGTCCGCGTCGGCGACGTCCTCTATCTGTCGGGCCAGCTCGGGCGCGGCCCGGACGGCAAGCTGCCCGAAGGGATCGAAGCGCAGACGCGTCAGACGCTCGACAATATCGGCGCGACGCTGAAGCTCGCCGGCCTGACCCACGCCGACATCTTCCACTGCACTGCGATGCTCAGCGACATGAAGCTGTGGCCGGACTTCAACAAGGCCTACGTGACCTACTTCCCCGAAGGCAAGCGGCCGGCGCGGAGCGCGTTCGGGACCAGCGGTTTGGCACTCGGCGCGCTGATCGAGCTCGAGTGCCAGGCCTACGCCGGCAAGAAATAGGATGGCGGTATCGGGATCGTGCCATTGCGGCGCGGTGCACCTGCAGGTCCCGGAGCGGCCGGCGTGGCTTGGCAGCTGCAACTGCAGCATCTGCACGAAGCTGGGCACGCTGATGGCTTACTATCCCGACGACGGCAGCGTGCGGATCGAGGGCGCGACGGTGCCCTACATCTGGGGCGACCGGATGATCGCGCTCCACCACTGCCCGGTCTGCGCCTGCTTCACCGACTGGCGCTCGACGGGCGAAAGCTATGGCCGCGTCGGCATCAACGCGCGCCTGCTCGACGGCTTCGCGATGCACGAGGGACAGCCGCTCATCGACGGCACGCCGATCGAGGTCCGGTACATGGACAACGCCGGCTGACCGCACGGGCTTAATACCGGGTGCGGAACGGGCCACCCGCAACGCTTGTTACCCGTCCATGGCGTTTACCCAGTTGGATCCCGCAATCCCCCTTCACGTCGTCGACCGCGGCCCGGGGATGGCGATCGCGGTCATCGATTACGGGCAGGAGTTCGACCTGCTGTGGGTCGTCGGCATGGACGACGGCGGCGAAATCTGGTGCGTGCCCAATCCGCAGGTGCGGCTGCAGGCCAACTGGTCGATGGGCCGCCGCAAGGCCGCGCCGCCCGCCAACGCGAAGATCGCCGCGATCGGCGGCTAACGTCGCGACGGAAAGCGGTGAGCGATTCCCGGAACGGGACAGGCGCCGCTGCTCCGGGGGAACGTCGGGCTCCATGCATGGTATGTAGTGTGCGGCGTTTGCCGGGATGAGCCCGGTAGCCGTCCAAAACCGGGAAGAGGCAGTCCCTCCGCGTAGTGGTTGGCGGGGCTGCCTCTTCTCGCAAGCACTGCACCAGGCCCCTGCAGTCCCGCGCGCCCCCAAGTTGATTTAGGTTGTTTCCCGGACCGGTCGACCGCAGCCATCTTCGGGCGGTCATGGAAACTTACACGGTCAATGTGCTCAACGAGCATTTCATCTCCGAGGACGAAATCCAGGCGAAGGACGAGCCGGCCGCACTGAACGCGGCGCTGCGCAGTGCGCTCGCCATCGCCACGGAGCAGGTCGCCGCGGGCAAGCCGTTCTTCGGCGCCGTGGTCACGCTCAGCCGCGAGGAGGAAACGTTGTCGAAGATGGTGGTGACGGTCGGCGCCGCGACGCTGAAGACCTAATCCGCCGTCCGCCCGGCGCCCTCGCGGGTGCCGAAGCGCGAGGCGCGCGCGCATGAAAAGCCCGGCGGGACAGGGGGCCGTTCCGCCGGGCTCAAACGCCAACCTAAGCCGGCGCTTACTTGATCTGGCGCTTACCTGGTCTGGCTGAGCTTCTGCTTGGCGACCGCATTGGCGAGCGCCTTCGAGCCGCTGTTGGCGGTGCAGGGCGCGGCGTCGCTGGCGGCCTTGCCGAGCACGGCGGCACTGACGCCGCAGACGTTGGCGGCAACGCCGACCGGAACCTGGACAGTGATCGGCAGCGTCACGTTGTTGAGCGCCGCAATCTGATCGTTGTTCAGGAAGTTCTTCAGGATGTCGACGTTCTGCACGCTGACGTTGACGAGGCCGCCCGAAGTGTTGACCTGGGCGATGGCGGGGGTGGTGGCGGCGGCCGACAGAGCGGCAGCGGCAATCAGGATCTTACGCATTACATTCTCCTCTGGAGTGGTGTCCGGGCGCACCGCGCCCGCCCCTTGGTCCCGCCTCGTGCCGAGCGGTTAAGCGGGTCCCAACGGCCCAAGTCCCTGATTGTGCAATGCTTTACGGCAGCCGGATAACTGGCGCGCGGCGAGGCGAAGCGAGCCTGATGCAGGTTATCAAATCCGTCCCCCGGCCCCAGGAATCCGCGCGAATGTTCCGAATGTTCACAGTGACGGGCAGTTTTCTGGAAACTCCCACTCGCAAAATTCACCGCCAATGCGTTCATCGGCCAGCCTAAGCAGGCCCGGGGCATTGTAGGACAGCGCTTTCTCGCGCGCGCCTAGCGGCGGTTGACGCCGAGGCGGCCGGTGGCGTCGGTGATGGCGGCGCGTTTGGTGCGGCGGTCGTAGGCGCAGAGCTTCACGTCGATGACGCCGCCGCGGTTATAGCCCTCGACGATGCGCAGCTCGACCGGGACGGTGTCCGGGAAGCTCGCCGTGTCGCCGACGATCTTCTTCTGCTTGAGGTCGACCATCGACAGGCAGGCGCGGTTCACGGCGCGGTTCATGGACGCCCAGGCCCGCGGCGTGCTGGCGCCGGCGGCGGAGCCGGCGAGCATGGCGGCGGCGGCGAGGAGCAGGCGGGTGGGGGTCATGCGGGATCTCCTGTCGATGAAACGCGGTGCTGGGGTGGCAGGAGAGGGGAAGCGAGGCGGACAGTCCAGATGGGAAATGTTCAGGTCCGATCACTCGTTTTGCGACATGTACCATGCTTGACACACTGTGCCACTTGTGGCACGTTTCCTAGGTGCTTTAATTACCGCACAGGCGCCGCTAAAAGAAAAAAGGGGGCTGCGTCTTACACAGGGCAGTTCAGTAGAAAGGGGTTACCATGCATGAAAAATATAAGATGAGGCGGGCCAAGCATGAAAACGGTAGTATTCTATCGAACCGATAGAGGTAAAGAAGTTGTAATTGACGAACTGAAGAAACTTTCGCTCGCGGATAGAAAAGTTATCGGCGAAGACTTGCGCTTCGTGCAGATGGCATATCCTGTGGGACCACCACATTGTAGGGTGTTAGGCAATGCCCTTTGGGAGGTTCGAAGTTCTCTTCCGTCAGGAAATGAATATAGACTGATTTGCACATATGATGGCCAAACAGAGACGATCTTCGTCCTCAGCGGGTTTATCAAAAAAACTCGGAGGACGCCCGCGTCTGAAATCAACCTTGCGAAAAGCCGCAGGAGTAAGCTTCAAAGGCGTGAGTGAGGTTGTGGATCCTGCGCTTCGAGATGCGAGTGATTTTACGTCTCTTGAGGAGTTCCTTGCTGACGAGGGTATTCTCGAGGAAGTTACAGCTCGCGCGATCAAGAGGGTTATTGCGCTTCAGCTTAGACAAGCGATGACCGATCAGCATCTATCTAAGGTCGCGATGGCCGAAAGTATGGGGACAAGTAGGCGGCAACTCGACCGTGTGCTCGACGAAGAAGGGCATGATGCCATAACGATTGAAACCTTAGCGAGAGCGGCATCGGCCGTCGGTAAGAAACTGAAGGTGGAACTAGTTTAGAGATCGCCTGAAGGATTTAAGCGGCCTCGGGTAGCCGAGCTGCTCCTATAGCTAGAAGCCAATTTGCTTCTAGGTCTGACAATTGCTCATCGAGTGCGTCAGCCTCTGGCTCTAAGACAATTGACGCAATCGCAGGATGGTCGCAGTCACAGGCCTCAAAAGCGTCGGCCGAAAGGCCGAGGGCCTGCACCCTCTCGGCGAAAGTAGGATGCGTGTCGATTGGATGCGCTTGGACGGTCGCAGCGACTGAGTTTCGGAGACTGACCCAATCTGCATCTTTGGCGAGTTTTGAAGCTTCCGTGAAAGTTGAACCTAATCGGTTATAGGTTCTGCCTTCGCCAAGGGCGGCAACATGCTGATGAGTTAGCCAGTCCCAATTTTCAGAAAATAAAGCGACCTTGAGTAGCGCTGTGGCCAATGCCTTGGGGCTCGAAACGCTGGCCCCCGCTTGGTCGGCAATAAGCTCTCGTTCCCTTCCAACTGTCCGCTCGGATGTTGCGAAGCGCGTCAGGTAAGCGCTGAGAGCAACGACTGCAGGCAAGCGCCCTAAATCGGCTGCGCTCTCAGTCGACTGTGAGAGTACCGCCAAAGCGTGTGACAAGCGCGAATAGGTGGGCGCGAACTTAAGGCTGTAAACTGTGTCCGACCCGCGAAAGTGCCCTAGCTCATGTCCGATTACGGCGTTGAACTCTTCTTCGCTCAATATCCGCATTAAACCCAGAGAGACGAACAATGTTGTTCCGTGGAGATCTTCGCCGGAGCCCATTAGTTTGGCGGGCGCTGAAGTTACAAAGAAGTTCGGCTCCAGTCCGATGATAATATGATCGGGACGCTGCGACCCAAGTCGATCAGCGATGTCATCTACCCGATGTCGAAGCTCCGTGGACTGCGATCTGGATGCTCGCACTACCATTGGTTCAACGCGAAAGAACGCGAAGGCTGATCTGATCAACGCGTAGCAGGCGAACAAAGCGCCCAAACCAACGGCGAGCATAATACCGCCGTGCACGCGACCGATTGTCGAAGCTTCCAGAGTGAACAGACTATAAATCAGAAGACCAGCTTGGACGAGGACCGACGCAGCAAGCAGCACCATCACAAGTCTGGCCGAGGGTCCAAAGATCAGGCTCATGCGTGATCTGTCGGTGCCCGCGAGTCGTGGCGAGCCTACAATGATCACAAAGATCAGCGCGCCTATGAGGTAGCCAGCGACCACCATCTCGGCGACCAGGTTTGCCTCGTCTCCTGAAGCAAAAGCCGCACTAGTAAGCCAACCTATTGTTGGCATCACGAATAGGCAGAGGCCCAGTACCAAAAGCTGATTGCCGTCGTCCTCTGCTTCCATCACGCATACCCCCCAACGATCCGGCGAGGTAAAACGTAATTTAATTCAGATCACTCATCAAGTTGGGACGGCAGTTACTTCGCCCCGATCAAATCCGGCTCTTCCACCGCCACGCGGCGCGCCCGCGCCGGACGCTTGGGCTTCACGTCCACGATCTCCGGTTTGACGCTGGCCCGCTCCAGCAGCGGCTTCAGATACATGCCCGTCGCGCTTTCGCTTGCCTCGACGATGCGCTCCGGCGGGCCTTCGGCGATGATCCGGCCGCCGTTGACGCCGCCGCCGGGGCCGAGGTCGATGACCCAGTCGGCGGTCTTGATGACGTCGAGGTTGTGTTCGATCACCACCACGGTGTTGCCCTGGTCGGCGAGGCGGTGGAGGACTTCGAGGAGCTTGCGGACGTCCTCGAAATGGAGGCCGGTCGTGGGCTCGTCGAGGATGTAGAGCGTGCTGCCGGTGGCGCGGCGCGACAGCTCCTTCGACAGCTTGACGCGCTGCGCCTCACCGCCGCTGAGCGTGGTCGCGGGCTGGCCGACCTTGACGTAGCCGAGGCCGACTTCCTTCAGCATCTCCATCTTGTCGCGGATGCCGGGGACCGCCTTGAAGAAGTCGGCCGCGTCCTCGACCGTCATGTCGAGCACGTCGGCGATCGATTTGCCCTTGAACTTCACCTCCAGCGTCTCGCGGTTGTAGCGGGCGCCGTGGCAGACGTCGCAGGTGACGTAGACGTCGGGTAGGAAGTGCATCTCGATCTTCAGCAGGCCGTCGCCCTGGCACGCCTCGCAGCGGCCGCCCTTGACGTTGAAGGAGAAACGGCCGGGCTTGTAGCCGCGCGCCTTGGCCTCCGGCAGGCCGGCGAACCAGTCGCGGATCTGGGTGAAGGCGCCGGTGTAGGTGGCGGGGTTGGAGCGCGGGGTGCGGCCGATCGGCGACTGGTCGATGTCGATGACCTTGTCGAGCTGTTCGAGCCCGGTGATCTTCTTGTGCGGGCCGCAGGGGATGCGGGCGCCGTTGAGAGTGCGCGCGGCGGCGGCGTAGAGCGTGTCGATGGTCAGCGAGGACTTGCCGCTGCCGCTGACGCCCGTAACGCAGGTGAAGGTGCCGAGCGGGAACTTGACCGTGACGTCGGCGAGGTTGTTGGCGGTGGCGTTGTGGACGGTGACATACTTGCCGCTGCCCTTGCGGCGGGTCTTGCCGAGCGGGATCTCGCGGCGGCCGCTGAGGTAGTCGGCGGTGATGCTCGACTTGCACTTGAGCAGGCCCTTGAGGTCGCCCGAATAGATGACCTCGCCGCCGTGGACGCCGGCGCCGCGGCCCATGTCGATGACCTGGTCGGCGGCGCGGATGGCGTCCTCGTCATGCTCGACCACCAGCACGGTGTTGCCGAGGCCGCGGAGGCGCTTCAGCGTTTCGAGCAGGCGGTCGTTGTCCTTCTGGTGGAGGCCGATCGAGGGTTCGTCGAGGACGTAGAGGACGCCGGAGAGGCCGGAGCCGATCTGGCTGGCGAGGCGGATGCGCTGGCTCTCGCCGCCGCTCAGCGTGCCGCTGGTGCGGTCGAGGTGGAGATAGTCGAGCCCGACATTGTGGAGGAAGCCGAGCCGCTCGTTGATCTCCTTGAGGATGGCGCGGGCGATCTCGCGCTGCTGCGGGCCGAGCTTTTCCTCGAGCGCGCCGAACCAGGCGTGGGCGTCGGCGACGCTGCGGCGGGAGGACATGGAGATGTCCTCGCCGGCGATCTTGACGCTGAGCGCCTCGGGCTTGAGGCGGGCGCCGTGGCACACCTCGCACGGGCGTGACGACTGGTAGCGGGAAAGCTCCTCGCGCATCCAGGCGGACTCGGTCTGCAGCATGCGGCGGTTGAGGTTGCCAATGACGCCCTCGAACGGCTTCTTCACCTCATAGCTGCGCTTGCCGTCGATGAAGCGGAGGGTGACGGGCTTGCCGCCGGTGCCATGGAGGATGACGCGCTGCGCCTCTTCGGGGAGGCGTTCCCAGGCGGTGTCGAGGTCGAAGCCGTAGGCGCGCGCAAGGCTGGACAGCACCTGCATGTAATAGGGGCTGGGCGGGTTGGACTTGGCCCAGGGGACGACGGCGCCCTTCTTGAGCGAGAGGGCGTGGTTGGGGACGACGAGGTCTTCGTCGAAGACTAGCTTCTCGCCGAGGCCGTCGCAGGCCGGGCAGGCGCCCTGCGGCGCGTTGAAGGAGAAGAGGCGCGGCTCGATCTCGGCGATGGTGAAGCCGCTGACCGGGCAGGCGAACTTCTCGGAGAAGACGATGCGGCCGGGAGGCGCGTAGTCGAGCTTCATGCCTTTCGGCGCGGCGGCTTCGTCCTCGGGCGAGGGATCGGCGGGGTCGAGGAAGGCGAGGCCCTCGGCAAGTTTGAGCGCCGTCTCGAAGCTGTCGGCGAGGCGGCTCTCGATGCCCTCGCGGACGACGATGCGGTCGACCACCACTTCGATGTCGTGCTTGTACTTCTTGTCGAGGGCAGGCGCGTCCTCGATGGCGTGGAACTCGCCGTCGATGCGGACGCGCTGGAAGCCGGCCTTCTGCCACTCGGCGAGCTCCTTGCGGTACTCGCCCTTGCGACCGCGGACGACGGGGGCGAGCAGGTAGTGGCGGCTGCCCTCGGGCAGGGCCATCACGCGGTCGACCATCTGGCTGACCTGCTGCGCCTCGATCGGCAGGCCGGTGGCAGGCGAATAGGGGACGCCGACGCGCGCCCACAGCAGGCGCATGTAGTCGTAGATTTCGGTGACGGTGGCGACCGTCGAGCGCGGGTTGCGCGAGGTCGTCTTCTGCTCGATCGAGATGGCCGGCGAGAGGCCGTCGATATGCTCGACGTCCGGCTTCTGCATCATCTCGAGGAACTGGCGCGCGTAGGCGCTAAGGGACTCGACGTAGCGGCGCTGACCCTCGGCATAGATTGTGTCGAAGGCGAGGCTCGACTTGCCCGATCCGGAGAGGCCGGTGATGACCGTCAGGCTCTCACGCGCAATGTCGACGTCCACGGCCTTGAGATTGTGTTCGCGCGCGCCGCGGACGGAAATGTGAGTCAGCATAGGATCGGCTTCGTTCCGTTTATGTTCTGATCTAGCGTGAGGTGCCGCACCCGGTCAACGCGGCTGTTGGAATATGGGTGCGGCGGCTTGAATTACGAGTCAGACCCTAGATGGTTCGAACGCGGAAGCCGGCCGTCAATCAGCTTTCTTTGTCGAACCGGAGCTTGGGCACGCGCCGGCCGCGCTTGAGCGCCTGCCCGCGACCGGAAAGCGAAGGGTTGGACATGAAGTATTCGTGCAGGTTGAATGCCTGCCCGGCTTTCGGCTGTAGCCGCACGTAGCTGCCATCGGACCGCAGGCGCCAGCTTTGCTCATTGTCGATGAGGTTGGCCATCATCACCTGATCGAGCAATTGCGCGTGCACCGTCGGGTTCTCGATCGGCAGCATATATTCGATGCGGCGATCGAAGTTGCGTTGCATCCAGTCGGCCGAGCTGATGCAGACCTTGGCATGCGGGCTGGGCAGGTCGTGGCCGTTGGCGAAGCACCACAGCCGGGCGTGCTCGAGGAAGCGGCCGACGATCGATTTGACCTGGATGTTCTCCGACATGCCTTTCACACCCGGGCGCAGGCAGCAGACGCCCCGAACGACGAGCTGAATGGGAACGCCCGCAGCGCTTGCTTCATACAGCTTGTCGATCATCGTCCGGTCGACGAGCGCGTTCATCTTCGCCCAAATCCCCGCCGGCTTACGGCTCTTCGCGGCTGCGATTTCGGCGTCGATCAGCTTGATCAGTTCGCTGCGCATATTTTGCGGCGAGATAACGAGTTGCCGCAGGTTTCGCGGTTCCAGATAGCCGGTGATGTAGTTGAACAGCTTCGCCGCTTCGCGGCCGAGCTTCGGATCGGCGGTGAAGTAGCTGAGGTCGGTGTAGATACGCGCGGTCACGGGGTGATAGTTGCCGGTGCCGAAGTGGCAGTAGGTGCGGTAGCGCTTATCCTCGCGGCGAACCACCATCGCCACTTTCGCGTGGGTCTTCCAGTCGATGAAGCCGTAGACGACCTGCACGCCCGCGCGCTCAAGCGCGTCGGCCCACATCAAGTTCTGCTCTTCATCGAAACGGGCCTTGAGCTCGATCACCGCGGTGACCGATTTGCCGGCTTCGGCCGCATCAATCAGCGCCTTGATGACGGCGGACTGCTTGCCCGCGCGATAGAGGGCCTGCTTGATGGCGATGACGTCGGGGTCCGCGGCGGCCTGCTGGATGAATTCCACCACCACCTCGAAGCTTTCGTAGGGGTGATGGACCAGGATGTCCTTTTCCTTGATCGCCGCGAAGCAATCGCCGCCATGCTCGCGGATCCGCTCCGGAAAACGGGGCGTGAAGGGCGTGAATTTGAGGTCGGGGCGCTCCTCATCGACAAGCAACGCAAGGTCAGCCATGCCAAGAAGCCCACGGGTGACAGAAGTCACGGCATCGCCGACGTCCAGGCCATCCTGGATGACGTGGACGAGCTCCTCCGACATGTCTTCCTCGAGCTCAAGCCTGACCACCCGGCCGCGACGGCGGCGCTTGATGGCGGTTCGAAAGTATCGGACGAGATCCTCCGCTTCCTCCTCGACCTCGATATCGCTGTCGCGGATGACGCGGAACACGCCGCCCCGAAGGACCTGATATTTCGGGAACAGATAATCGGTCTTGCGCCGGATCAGCGCTTCGAGCGAAATCGATTGGGCACGATCACCGGGAATGCGGACGAAACGCGGCAGTGCCGCCGGCGCCATCAACAGTTCGCGCACGATGGTCTTTCCCTTCTTGAGCTCGAAGATGAGACTCAATCCCTGGTTGGGAATGAACGGGAAGGGGTGGGCAGGGTCGATCGCCTGAGGCGTCAGGACGGGAAAAATCTGTTCGCGGAAATGCTGGTCGAGCCAGGCTTCGCCCGCCTCGTCGAGCGGCTCGTCACCGATCACCTCGATGCCTGCCAGCTCAAGGCTCGCGCGCAAGGTCGCCCATGTCTCATGCTGCTGCGCAACCAGTTCGTCCGCTGCAATGGCGATGGCGTTCAATTGCTGGGTGGGGGTCAGGCCGTCCATGGACAGGTCTTCGACGCCGAGGACCTGGTGCGCTTTCAGCCCGGCGACCCGGACCATGTAGAATTCGTCGAGGTTGCTGGCCGAGATCGACAAAAAGCGTAGCCGCTCGAGCAAAGGATGCCGGGGGTTGCTGGCTTCTTCGAGGACGCGGCGATTGAACTCCAGCCAGCTCAGTTCGCGGTTGAAGTAGCGTGGCTCTGCCATTTGCGGATCGCCGGACGCTTTACTCATCCGCTCTTCGGGCGCAGCTTGGTTCGCATCGGTCATGTCGCTAAACTGAAACCGGTTTTGGTTACAGTCTTGTGACCATCGCGCGAAGTCGCGCGATCCTGTCAGCGGAAAGGTCCGTGATGTCGAAGGACAAGAAGAAAAAAGACAAGAAGGCAGGCAAGAAGAAGGACAAGTTGAAGGCGCTGGCCGGCAATCCGCTCGTCGCCGATGTCGTGGCAGCGGCGCTGGTCGCGACGGCGGCCGCATTGAAGGACAGCAAGCGCGCGCGAGCGCTGGCGTCGGACGCGGCTGAAGAGTTGACCGCGCTCTCGAAGTCGTCGTCGAAGACGGGGTCGGCGATGTGGGAGCTGGCGCTTCAGGTCGGTCGCCAGAGCCTGGAAGCGCTGCTCGACGGTGCGAAAGCTGGCGCGACCCAAGATGGACCAGAGCCCGGCAAATCCCCGGCGACGCGCGCAAAGAAAACGGACGCGGCCTAGCCTTACGCAACTTCCGCCTCGCTCAGGCATTCGCGAACGATGATTCCTCCACCGCTCGAGACGCTGCCGCACGAGCTCGATCGTGCAAAACTGACTTGCCAGGCGATCGTCGAGGCGCCCGCGGGGTCCAGGGTAAAGGTCTATTATGATCCCGAGAGCCACCGTTTCCGGATCGGCAAGTTTCTTCCGATCGGAATGGTCTTCCCGCTCGACTTCGCCTTCATTCCCTCAACGCTGGCGGGAGACGGGGATCCCGTCGATCTTCTCATCTTGCCGGAGGCGGCGTTGCCGGTTGGGTCGCTGGTCACCGTGCGGATCCTCGGCATTCTGGAGGCCGAGCAGTTCAAGCCAAACAAGAAGCCACGCCGTAATGACAGGGTCATTGCGCGGCTGAACGAGAGCAAGCTGTTCACCGAGGTGCGCCATCTCGATCAGCTCGGCGGGAAGTTCGTCGAGGAATTGAGCAGCTTCTTCAGCACCTACAAGCGCTTGCGCAACCAGACCTATAACGTGCTGTCCGTCGGCGGACCCGAGCGTGCTGCGGACCTCATCCTGGAGGGTGCGGCGGAATATTCGAAGCGGACCGCGTCAGGCCCGGCGTCGTGATGGCGCAGGGTGCAAGCGATGGGCGTCGCGGGGCACTCGATTGAGCTCGTTCCCACACGCTGGACTGTCCCACTAGCGGAAGCTAGCTCTGAAGGCCGTATGTTTCTGGTCACGCGCAGAAGCCTTTTGCTCCTTGCTGCAGTGGTTGCGGCACCCGCATTGGCGCAGACCGTTCCCATTTCAATGAGCCCATTCGCGGGCAGCAATTCCGAAGATTCGACGGCCAACACCGGCTATCCGTTCGGCGAGTCCGAAGCGATGGCGCGGCAGATGGCGAACGGGGTGCGGCTTACGCGGCTGAACCATGACCTTTGCTGGCAATATGGCTGCCTGGTGATCGCCAATCAGTCCAAGAACTATCGGATCACCGAATTCCGGGTGCAGGAAGCGGCGCGCAACGGGACGATGCAGTGGAGCGCCAACCAGTTCCGCCAATTCGGTTCGGGTGTCGAGCCGCGCAAGGCGGTGTTCCTGTTCAAGACGGGGAAGCCGGAGACGTGCGACTGGCCGGTGCGGTTCACGCTAAGCGACCCGAAGCGGCGCGAGACGATGACGGTGCAGATGCGCGCCAGCCTGTGCGTCTCGCCGCACCGGGACTCGCTAGTGCGCGTCAACGTCGTGCATCCGGAAGTGACGGTCGGCGAGCCGCAGCCGGCAGCTAGTGCTGGGCATATCACACGCGATTGACAAGTAAGGTGGCGCGGCCAGTCTCGGGCGCCTTCTTTCCGGAGTCTCCCGCTAATGCTCGATCGCCGCCAGTTCCTGCTCACCACCACCAGCGCCGCGGCTGCGGCGGCCGTTCCCGTCAAGCTTGGCGCGCAGCCGAACGCCGCGGGCTCCTCGCCGCAACTGGCGGCCTTTTTCGACGCGCTGTTCAACGAGCAATTGCGCCAGAGCCCTGAAAGCGCGACGCAGCTGGGGCTCGACAAGGGAGGGAATGCCGACCTTCGCTCGAAGCTGTCGGGCGCTGACGATGCTGCACGAGCGGCATCGCGCGCGCTGACCGCGAGCCAGCTGGCCAGGCTTGAGGCATTCCCGCGTGGGGGGCTGAACGAGCTCGACCGGCTCAACCTCGATGTCGTGACCTATACGCGGCGGTCGACGGCGAGCATCCAGAAGTTCAACTTCGGCGGCAATGCTTTCGGGCCGTCCCCCTACGTCGTGTCCCAACTGACCGGTGCGTATCAATCCGTGCCGGACTTCATGGATACCAAGCATCCGATCGAAACCAAGGAAGACGCCGATGCCTACCTAGCGCGGATGAGCGCCTTTGCGCGGCGGCTGGACGATGAGACGGCGCGGATGAAGCATGACGCTGCGCTTGGCGTAGTGCCGCCCGACTTCATTCTCGACCTGACGATCGCGCAGATGAAGACGCTTCAGGTGCCGGCCGGCGAGACTGTGATGGTCAAGTCGATCGCGCGGCGGGCGGCAGCCAAGGGCCTAGGCGACGGTTACGCACGCGACGCGGCGCGCATCCACGAACAATCAGTCGCGCCGGCACTCCAACGTCAGTTGGCCGAAGTGCAGGCGCTGCGCGCTAAGGCGGGGCACGACGCGGGCATCTGGCGCTTCAAGGACGGGCCGGAATTCTACGTGCAGGCACTGCACAATACGACGACGACGCGGCTGAGTCCGGCCGAAGTGCACAAGTTCGGGTTGGACCAAGCGCGGATGATCTCTGCGCGGCTGGATGCGTTGCTGAAGGCGCAGGGCATGACAAAGGGCAGCGTCGGCGAGCGGATGGCCGCTCTCTACAAGGACCCGAAGCAGCTTTACCCGAACACGGACGAGGGCAAGGCGCTGGCGATCGCTTATTGCAACGAGCGCCTTGCAGCGATCCGCGGGCGGCTGCCTCAGGCGTTCAGCCGGATGCCGCCGTATCGCTTCGAAGTGCGCCGGGTGCCGCCGCAGACCGAGGCGGGCGCGGCGTCCGCTTTCTCGCAGGCGGCATCGATCGACGGCAAGCGGCCGGGCCTGGTGTTTTTCAATCTGCACGACAGCGCGGAATGGCCGAAGTTCTGCCTAGCGACGACCGTCTATCACGAGGGGCTGCCGGGGCATCAGTTCGAAGGCGGCCTCGCGCTGTCGAACCAGAATTTGCCGCTTATCCGGAAGACCGGAGGCTTTTCCGGCTATGGCGAGGGTTGGGCACTTTACGCTGAGCAATTGGCCGACGAACTGGGCATGTACGATGACGACCCGCTGGGCCGGCTGGGTTACCTGAAGTTCCAATTGTTCCGCGCCAACCGCTGCGTCGTCGACACGGGTATTCATACGCTGCGGTGGAGCCGCGAGCAGGCGATCCGCCACTTTGTCGAGCAGGAGGGCGAGGCTCCGGGCTTCGCCGCGCGCGAGGTCGAGCGCTATTGCGTGTCGGTCGGGCAGGCCTGCAGCTACAAGCTCGGCCATTCGCTGTTCACGGGCTTGCGCGAAAAAGCGAAGGCGAAGCTTGGGCCGCGGTTCGACATCAAGGCGTTCCATGACGCGGTGCTGGGCACGGGGCGGGTGCCACTCGACATCCTTCAGCAGGTCGGTGATCGCTGGCTGGCAGGGCAGGTCGCGTAAAAGAGGCGGCCCGGTTTCCGGACCGCCCTTTCATCGGCAACATCGCGAGCTTTAGGCTGCCCGTGCCATTCGCGCTGGCTTACGGCGGCGGAGCGTAATGATTAATCCCGTAGCAGGCGCGGCGGCTTACGGGTGTGCGCGGTCTAGTGGCTCCGCATCGATGATCGTCAGTGGTGAAGCGGCGGAACGGAGGCTGTCGGGCGTCACCACGATCGTCGTGCCGGGGGTCACGACGCGCGCCACCGCCTGGCGAAATGCAGGATCGACCTCGAATTGCCGCCATTCGGCAGCGCCAACCGGGCTGCCAGCTGCATCTTTGCCAAGCGATAGGCGCAGCCACTGCCGCGGCTGGGCGTCGGTCGATTGGAGCGAGTAGGCCCAGGTACCGGCGACAGGCCCCGCAATCTTAATCGGTGCCGAGCCTATTTCGGTACCGTTGCGTAGCACGACGACGCGCTTGTCGGCCGCGCTGATGATGATCGAAACCGGACCAGCCGGTGCCCGGTCGGGAGTCCAGACAATCGCGCCAGCCGGCTGAGGTGCGCCCACGTCTGGCGCCGTCAGAAGGTCAGGGGACGGAGCAACGCGCGGCTGGGTTTCGCGATCGGAAATCACGACGGTCATGCCGAGCGCCGTCACCTTGTAGAGCAACTTGGCGAATTCGGCCGGCAGCCGGATGCAGCCATGCGACGCGGGGTAACCCGGCAGCTTGCCGGCGTGCAGCGCAACGCCCTGCCACGTTAGCCGCTGCATGAAAGGCATGGGTGCGTTGTCGTACTTGGAGGAATAATGTTCGACCTGCTTTTGCAGGATGGTGAAGACCCCGGTCGGGGTCTCGCGGCCCGGGCTGCCGGTCGACACGGTCGTGGCCGCAATCGGCACGCCGTTGCGAAAGAGAAGGGCGCGCTGCTTCTTCAAATTGACGAGCAGCAGCATCGGGCCTTGCGGTGCGATCTGCGGGGCCCAGACGAATTCGCCGGGGCGGAGACCAGCGACGGATTGCGCGACCGAGCCTGAGGTTACGTCGACCTGCTGCGCGGCCGCGGCAGCGCTGGATAGCGCCGCCGCGATCGACAGCATCAGGACCGGCAGACGCATACGCAAACCTAGCCCATTTCAGCGATTGACGAACAGTCCGACTTCGCAGCTCTTCAGCAGTGAGCGGGTCAGGCCACCGAAGAAGAATTCGCCCGCGCGCGAATGGCTGTAGCCGCCCATGACAATGTAGGCTGCGCCGCTGATCACCGCTTCGTCCAAAAGCTCTTCAAGCACGTTTCCATCGACCGCGGGACGGACCACGAGGTCGGCGTGAATGCCGTGGCGGGAGAGATATTCTGGGGCGTCGGTCGGCGGGAACCGCCGGTCCACCGACTCCTCGATGCTGATGACGTTCACCTGGGACGCGAGCTTCAGCAGCGGCACGGCGCTGCGAAGCGCGTTGGCCGCTTCGGTGCTGCCGTTCCAGGCTACGATCGCTGGGCCGAACAGGTCGACCTGGCTCTGGCCTTCGCCGGGAATGAAGATCGGGGTGCGCATCTCGTGCAGCATGTCGCCGAGCGAGCCCACCGGCGATCGGCCGCTTAGCCATTCATGCGGTTCGCGCCCCACGATCAGCAGGTCCGCAAGCGATGCGCGCTGGAGCAGGTGGGTCATCAGCGTGCCGGTGACTTCTTCATAGTCCCAGCTGACGTCCTCGACCTCGAGCTTCTTCTCGACCCTCGCGCGAAGCTTCCCCGCTTCATCTTCCAGCACCGCGATAATGTCGGCGTTGACGAAGGTTGCGAACGCATCGGTGACCGTGAACGCTTCGATCGGCGTCACGTGCAGCAAATGCAGGTGCGCGCCGAACGTCCGCGCAATCGACAAGGCGCAGTCCAGGCGCTCGGTCAGCGACGCATCGTTCTGAACGTGGAACAGGATCGTCTTGATACCGGCGGGGGAAATCGCCGGTTCGACAATCGTTGAAGAGGACTGGTTCATGACCATCGTCTGCATTGCCCTTCTCCTGCTCTCGCTGGATCCGTTCCAGCTTCAGTCGGATAGTCGACAATCGTGACGCAGACGGGAATCAGGACTAATACGTAAGGCATTCGCGGCGGCCGGATGACAGGACGACGTCATGATGGAGCAGAAGGCCATCGATATTCTCGATCGTCACAGGCTGATGGGCCTGTCGACGAACCGGCCCGACGGCTGGCCGCAAGCGACGCTGGTGGGTTACGCCAACGACGGCCTGCTGCTCTATTTCATCATCTCACGCGCAAGCCAGAAGTTCGCGAATATCGAACGCGATGACCGGGTGTCTATCGCCGTTGGAAGCGACTTTGAGGACCCGGCCGAGATCAAGGCGCTGTCGATGGCGGCGCGGGCGTCGGAAGTGCGGGATCCCGAGCAACGGAAGCGGGCGATCGAGATGCTTTTGGAAAGGCATCCGGGGCTTCGGCAACTGGAGCGGCCGGCGACCGGCCATTCAGCCGTGATGCGTGCCTATCCGGAAATCGTCACCGTCCTCGATTACGCCAAGGGTTTCGGCCATGCCGACGTCCTGACCGTGTCGCCTGGCGGCGTGGAGATGACCCCCGCGCGGGATGATGACTGGGGTTTTGGCCTTGCCTTGAAAGAAGCGCCCTAGCCCGAGGCAAAGCCATTGGCCGGACAGTGCACGTCCGGTTACATAAGCAGATGCCCAGTTTCTTCCGTCAGCACCGGCGCGAGCATGAACGGCACTTGTCTCCCGGTCGCTACATTCCGCTGGCGATCTGCCTGATCATTGCAATCGTCGCCCTGCCGCGTGCGACGCAATCAACCCCCTCGCTGGTTCTGGCGATCATCGCCGCGGGACTCAGCCTGCTCGGCATCTACGACCTGCTGCAGACGGAACATGCGGTGCGGCGCAACTACCCGATCATCGGCAATTTGCGCTGGTTGTTCGAAGCGATCCGGCCGGAAATCCGGCAATATCTGATCGAGGGCGACAATGAGGAAGCGCCCTTCTCCCGCGCGCAGCGCTCGCTGGTGTACGCGCGGGCGAAGAACGAGGGCAGCGAACTGGCCTTCGGCACGCTGCTCGACGTCTATGGCGAAGGCTATGAGTTCATGGCGCACTCGACCCGGCCCGCGCCCCTCGCCGATCCGGCGACCTTCCGCATCGCCGTTGGAGGCGCGGCCTGCACCAAGCCTTATTCCGCATCGATCTTCAACATTTCGGCGATGAGCTTCGGCTCGCTCAGCGCCAATGCGATCCTGGCGCTCAACAAGGGCGCGAAGCTTGGCGGGTTCGCGCACGACACAGGCGAGGGGAGCATCAGCCGATACCACCGCGAGCATGGCGGAGACCTGACCTGGGAATTGGGCAGCGGTTACTTCGGATGCCGCACGGCCGACGGCAATTTCGACCCGGTGGCCTTCCGCGAGAAGGCGTCGGCCGAGCAGGTGAAGATGGTCGAGATCAAGCTGAGCCAGGGCGCCAAGCCGGGGCATGGGGGGATTCTGCCGGGTGCAAAGGTGACGGAGGAAATCGCCGCAGCCCGCGGCGTGCCGATGGGCGAGGACTGCATTTCGCCGGCGCGGCATCGTGCATTCTCGACACCGCTCGAAATGATGGATTTCATCACGCAGCTACGCACGCTGTCCGGTGGCAAGCCGGTGGGATTCAAGCTGTGCCTGGGGCACCCGTGGGAATTCATGGGAATCGTGAAGGCCATGCGCGAGACGAGCGTCCGGCCTGATTTCATCGTGGTCGACGGCGCCGAGGGCGGGACGGGCGCTTCGCCGCTCGAGTTCTCCAATCACATCGGGGTGCCGCTGCGCGAGGGGCTACTGTTCGTTCACAATACCCTGGTGGGTGCCGGGCTGCGCGACGAAATCCGCATCGGCGCCGCGGGCAAGGTCGTCAGCGCCTTCGACATTGCAGCCCTGCTGGCACTGGGCGCCGATTGGACCAATGCGGGCCGCGGCTTCATGTTCGCCCTCGGCTGCATTCAGTCGCTGACCTGCAACACGAATACGTGTCCGACGGGTGTCGCCACGCAGGACCCAACCCGTCAGCGCGCACTGGTCGTCGAGGACAAGGCGGAGCGGGTCGCGAACTTCCACCGCAACACCCTGCGGGCGCTGGCCGAGATGATCGCCGCGGCCGGGCTGGAACATCCTTCGCAGATCCGCCCGCACCACCTGGTCCGGCGGGTCGGGGATTCCGAAGTGCGGCTGTTTTCGCAGCTGCACACGTTCCTGGAGCCGGGCGAGCTGCTCGACGGCAAGAGCGGCCGCGATTTCTACAGCCACGCCTGGGAACTGGCGCGGCCGGACAGCTTCGCGCTGCCCACCGCGCAATCCTATAGGAAATTCGCGGCGTCCTGACACGAAGCTCGGGAGCGCCGAACGAGCCGGCGCTCCCTCCTTCGCATCAGCTTCCGGCGGTTGCGTGCCAGAGCGCGAAGCCAGCCAGCAGCAGCGTGAGCGCAGCCAGCGCCATCGCCGCATATTCGCGCGGTGTCGTCGCGAACTTGTGCGGATGATCGCGGCGGAAGAGGTCGGCTTGCGCCCACGCCTCACGGTTCGCCGACAACAGGCCAATGTCGAGCACCGGCCCCTTGCGCAGGAAGCGCGCGATGCTGTCTGCCTCATCCGGCTTCACGCGCGGATATTTCAGCAGCAATTGCTCGATGGCGGTCAGCCGCTCGGCATCGGTGGCCAGCCGGTCGCGCGATCTGGTCTGTGACATGATCCGCTCCCGCTACGCCGCCGCGAGCGACGCGGCCATTGGCCGGGTCAGGCGGTTCATGATGGACAGCTTCAAGCCGCGCAGACGCAGCAGGCGAAGGGCGCTCGGCGTCTTGCGCGCGAGTTCGAGCGAGATGGCGCGCTGCACGCGCTCGTGCAGCACCGTCAGCCGGTAAAGGCGATAGGTCATGGATATGTCTCCAGCATCGGCCCGCGGCGTTCGCGGGGCCGTTAGATTGAACAGTGAGGTTGCTGTTCAGGCCGCGGGAGGTGCGCGGGGCTGGTACGGCTCGTGCGCGTCATCGGCACGAACCAATGCCGCCTTTTGAGCGGCGTTTACGATGCTCGGCGGATGATCGGGCGCGGCGAGGCGGAACTCGCCCGGAATGACCGCTGCGAACGGCGTCGGCTGCGGCGCGCGAAGCGCCTGCAGCGTATGCGCCCGCTTGATGAAGATCGCTTGGGAGGAGGGCGTTTGCTCGATCGCGGGTGCGCTGCCCGACGGTTGGGACAGCGCAGCGGCAGGCGCGCCGGCCAGAAGCGACAGGAAGAGCGCGACAAGCATGGCCGGGCCATGTCCGCTCGCTATCCACTTCCTGATCAGCACGAAGTCCCTCCTGAGCTTTCCTACTTAAGAACGGTTGTTCCGATTATAAGTGTCTATCTTCCACTTCGCTTCGTCGACCTGACGAGGGTGCTCGTCGATGCGGACTCGCTGGCGTTCCGCCGCGCGCCGAACTAGCGTCGGTATTTCAGCAACTTGGGGGCAAGTCATGAAGAGTCGATCATATCGCGTTGCAGCAATGCTGTTGGCGGGCAGTGCGCTTTGGGGAGCGCCAGTCGGGGCGCAGCAGGCGGAGCTCGTTGCGAAAGCACAGACTCCTGTCCGTTACGGCGCCTGGGGCGTGGACATTTCGACGCGCGACCTGTCGGTAAAGCCCGGCGACGATTTCCAGAAATATGCGTCCGGCAAATGGCTGGCGACCAACCCGATCCCAGCGGACAAATCATCGAACGGCATCGGATCGGACGTCAACGACCGCAACCAGGAGCGGCTGCGGTCGATCGTGATGGGCGCGCCTGCCGACAGCCAGCTCGGCGCCTTCTACAAGAGCTACATGGACGAGGCGCGGCTGGAACAGCTCGACGCCGCGCCATTGAAGGCCGATCTCGCGCGCGTCGACGCGATCAAAACCAAGGCGCAGTTCACCAGCTTCATGGCGAGGTCCAACGGCGACTTCGGCCAGACGCTCTTTGGTGTGGGAGTGCTCCCGGACTTTGCCAATCCGACGATGAACATCGGCGGCGTGTTCACGTCCGGGCTCGGCATGCCCGATCGCGATTATTACTTGGACGACAAGTACAAGGCGCAACGCGATGCCTATCGCGCCTATGTGCAGCGCACGTTCGCGCTGATCGGAAACCCGAACCCTGCCGCGGCGACCGACAGCGTGATGGCGTTCGAGACCGAGATCGCCAAGCTGTCGTGGCCGCGGGCCGACCAGCGGGACATCAACAAGCTGAACAATCCGATGACGCTGGCGCAGCTCAAGCGCTATGCGCCGGGCGTCGATTGGCCGGTCTACTTGCGCGAGTCCAGGGTCATGTCGCCGCACATGATCGTCGGCGACAATACGGCGGTGAAGGCGCTCGCCGCGCTGTATGCGAAGACGCCGCTCGAGACACTGAAGACCTGGCAGAAATTCAAGGTTGCCGATCAGGCGTCCAATTACCTTTCGAAGCGCTTCGTCGACAGCAAGTTCGAGTACACCAAGACGCTCAGCGGTGCGAAGGAGCAGCGGCCCCGCTGGCGCCGCGGCATCGCCGAGGTCGACGGACGGCTCGGCGAACTGCTCGGCAAAACGTACGTCGACCGCTATTTCCCGGCGCAGTCCAAGACGATGATGGAAGAGCTGGTCGTCAACCTGAAGAAGGCGGCGGCGAAGCGGATTCAGGGCAATAGCTGGATGGGCGATGCGACCAAGAAAGCGGCGCTGACCAAGCTCGCCAAGATGGACGTGATGGTCGGCTACCCCGACAAGTTCCGCGACTATTCGAAGCTGACGATGAAGGCCGACGATCTGTACGGCAACATCAAGCGCAGCGCGGCCTTCGAGTGGCAGTACCAGCTCGACGATCTCAACAAGCCGGTCGACCGCAAGAAGTGGGCGATGAGCCCGGCGACGGTGGATGCCTACAACGGCGGGCTGGAGAACAAGATCGTGTTTCCCGCCGGCATCCTGCAGGCCCCTTTCTTCGATCCGACGGCGGATCCGGCGGTGAACTATGGCGCGGCGGGCGCGATCATCGGCCACGAGATCATGCACGGCTTCGACGACCAGGGCCGCAAGATCGACGAGAATGGCGCGGTGCGCGACTGGTGGACCAAGGAAGATGCCGCGCGTTTCGCGGCGCTGACGGATGCGCTGGGCAAGCAATATGCTGCCTACGAAGCGGCGCCGGGCGTGTTCATCAACGGCGCGCTGACGATGGGCGAGAATATCGGCGACATGTCGGGGCTGGAGGTCGCCTACGAAGCCTACAAGATGTCGCTGAATGGGAAGCCGGCGCCGGTGCTGGACGGACTAACCGGGGACCAGCGTTTCTTCCTGTCGTTCGCGCAGGCGTGGCGCGGCGCGCAACGAGACGATGCGATCAAGACGCAGGTCGCGTCCGATCCGCACAGCCCGCGGCGGTTCCGGATCATCGGGCCGCTGCGCAACCTCGACGCCTGGTACGATGCCTTCCACATTACGCCGGATTCGAAGTTCTACATTCCGCCGGAAAAGCGCGTCCGCATCTGGTGAGCTGCCAGACACGGAAGGGGAGCCATCCGGTAGGACGGCTCCCCTTTTTCGTTACATCGGCGGCGGTGGCGGGAAGCTGAGGCCGGGGGCCGCGGCGCCCGGCGTGCCTGCGGTGACGGCATTGTAATAGGCCGAGCCGAGCGGGCTGTAGGTGACGGCCTCGATTAGCAGCACCGACGCGAACATCGTCGCGACGCCCCATTTCCAGGCGGGGTGGATGCGGCCGCTGCGGCGGAGGTCGGCGACCATACCGGCGATCGGGAACAGCAGCACCGCGGCAAAGATCGCTTCGAACGCCCAGGGCATCAGGAGCGGGCCGGGAAGCAGGCGGCCGAACGCGGGGCCGAGCAGCAGGCTCATGCCGCAGAAATGCAGGCGGCGGTGCCATTCGGTACGCTTGCGATTGACGATCGCGGCCGTTGTGAGGCCAGCGAAGGTCAGCACGGTCAGCGGGTTGAAGACCATGAATTGCTGCGGCCGGAAGAAGAAGGGTGCATGGCCCTCGCGGACCATCCGCGCGGTAAGGTAGCAGCCCAATACGATCATCGGGATCATCCAGAACGCGGCGATCCAGCCCAGCGTGCGATGCAGGTGCATCCGGCCCGTGGCCACAAACACATTCTGAAGCAGGTAGATCGCGACCCAGCCCATGAACACGAAGGCGTGCAGATGGACCGGCAGCGGCGAATGGAAGCTCGACCGCCCCATCGCAAATTGAAGTGAAAAGCCGGCGATGATGACCAGGGTCATCACGATCGCGCCGCGCAAGAAAAAGCGTTCGTCGCCCACGTCGGGTGCGAGACGCGGTTCCGCCAATGTTGCCATGTCAAAAACCCCCGCAATTGACGGAGCGTTTCTAGCCGCTCGCGGCTTCTCGCAAAAGTGAATAGCGCGCCGCGATTTCATAATGTGCGCCGTGGCGCGACAGCCGGCTTTCGAACAGCAGGAATTCGGTCACGAGGAATGGTGGCGATCGCAACATTTCAGATCGCTCGACGAAGTTCACGGCCTCCCGGCTTCGACGACCGCTCCAGCGTGCAAGAGTGATATGCGGATGATATGCGCGACGTTCGGGCGGAAGGCCGATGATCGTGCAAGCGCGCTCGATCTTGGCAGCCAGCGCGGCCACCGGCTCCTTGGGTTCGATCCCCGCCCAAAGCACCCCCGAGTTGCGATGGTCGAACCGGCCAACGCCGGCAATCCGTAACTCGATAGCGGGAGATCGCAACCTCGAGAGTTCAGCCGCGAGATCCTCGGCCACGGGACGTTCGACCTCGCCAACGAAGCGCAGCGTAATGTGCAGCTGGTCGTCGGATTGCCAGCGAAAGTCGGCGTTGTCGCCCATCGCGTCGAGCAGCAAGTCGCGAATTTCTTCGGGCGGGCGGACAGCGACGAACAGCCGGTGCATCGTCAGAGATGCTCGCGAAGCGCCGCGATCCATTCGCGGGCGACTGACGCGAGGTCGGAGGGCAGCTTGTCCACCGGAAATTCGGCGACCTGCTCGATCTCCCAGGACCAGCGGGGAGAGTAACGGACGTCCTCCACAACCATCAGGGATACCAGATCGCGGCGGCGGTCCGGGCGCTGTTCGAGTTCCGCCGCCCGTTGCACTTTGCCATGGTCCGTCATGCCGATTTCCTCACGCAGTTCGCGAAGGCCCGCTTCCACGGCGTCTTCGCTCTTGTCGCGCCCGCCGCCCGGGAGTCGCCAGCCGGGCGCATAGCGGAGTTTGACAAGGATCAGCTTGCGGTCAGGCGTCAGGGCCAGCGCATGCGCCCCAAAGGTGCGCGGCCGGCTGACGAACCACCCGGCCCGAAGCAACTGGTAGGCGCCGGTGACGATCGTGCGCAGGATGCGGTCGGCGAGATTCATGACAACAGGTTATCCCGCCGTGCAATGCTGTTCCAATCGAGATGCATGCGTGCAACAACGCACGTCTCGGCAAAGGGGCATGCTGAATGAGCGACGCGGACGATCTCAGCGAGCATCAATATAATCAACTGCTGAAGCCGCTCGCGGCCGAGTTGAGCGGCATGGCGCGCTGGGTGTGGGAGACCGGCCAGCGGATGGTGGTCGTCTTCGAGGGACGTGACACGGCCGGCAAGGGTGGGTCGATCGACATGTTCGCACGCCTGTTGAACCCCCGCCAGTGCCGGGTCGTGGCGCTGCCGAGTCCTAGCGAGCGCGAGAAAACCCAATGGTATTTTCAGCGCTACATCCAACATTTGCCGGCGCGAGGCGAGATCGTGCTGTTCGACCGCAGCTGGTACAATCGCGCGGGTGTCGAGAAGGTGATGGGCTTTTGTACACCCGACCAGACCCAGGACTTTTTGAACGCGGCGCCGGAGTTCGAGCGGCATCTGGTCGACGACGGCATCCTGCTGTTCAAATATTGGCTATGCTGCGACCAGAAGGTGCAGGAGGAACGCTTCGAAAACCGGCTCAACAGCCCCGTAAAACGGTGGAAGCTGTCGCCGATCGATATTCAGTCGCGCGAGCATTATGACGACTATACCGAGGCGCGGGAGCTGATGCTGGCGGCGACGCATACGGATTTCGCGCCCTGGACCCTGGTCGATTTCAATTCGCAGCCATTGGGGCGGCTGACGCTGCTTCGCGACCTGCTCGATCGCGTTCCCGATACGGAGTTGCCGTTAGCGGAGATCCCGTGGCCGCCGCTTAGTCACGAGCCAAGCAAGGAACGGTTTGGCGTGCTGCAGCCGATCCCCGCCTACCCTGTAGAGGCTGCGGAGGCGGCCGACGATGACGACGGGGAGAAGCACAAAAAGAAGAAGCATCATCACGACGATTAACGCTGCAATGTGAAGCGCGCCGGGGGCGGCGCCCGAATGGGGGTGAAACATGCGTGCAGGAAAGCTGCTGATTCAGATCACCGTTTATTATCTGGCCATCGCGCTGGTCGTGTTCGTCGCACTGAAGATCTGGCCGGACCTGCGGGGCTATCTGCCGGTCGGCGGCGTCGAGCAACTGATCACGCAGCCGGCGAAGAACCCACTGCAAGCCACCGAAGCGATGCGCGCGGCGCATGTCGAAAACTTCGGACAAAGCGTGTTCTGGCTGGTCGTCGCGATCATTGCCGCGATCCTCGTCTCGCTGCCGATCAGCTGGGTCTACATGACGGTCCGCGGCGGCGAGGAATATGACCAGAGCCTGGTCAACACGATCATCGTGCTGCCGATGGTCGTCACGGGCATCGTCATCATCGTCCAGAACTCGCTGTCGCTGGCGTTTGCGCTGGCAGGCATTGCGGGCGCCGTTCGCTTCCGCAATTCGCTCAAAAGCTCGGGCGATGCGCTGTTCATCCTGATGGCCGTGGGGACCGGGCTGTCCGCGGGCATCGGTGCGATCGAGCTGGCGGCGGTCATCAGCATCGCTTTCAACTATTGCTTCGTGATCCTTTGGATCACCGAATATGGCGAACGCGCGGGCATGAAGCGGTTCCTGACCGACTATGACGGAAACGACTCCGCCGCCGTTGTCGTGGTCGAAGAGAAGACGACGGTGATCGAGACCAAGGCCTAATTGACGCAGGTCTTGAAGATTTTTCCGCTGTCGACGTCGGCGAAGAACGCCTGAATATAGGAAGCGGCGCGCGCCTGGTTCTTGGCGTCGAGGCCGGGGATGGTCGCGAACAGGCCGGTGAACTCTGCGCGGCGCGGGGAAAGCTGAGCGGCGAAGGCATGGGCTTGCGCCTGGTGCGCGCAATAGCCGCGATAGGCGCGCTGGCGGACGTTGTTGATCGGAAATCCTTCGGGCGGAACGGCGTACGAGGCATCGACGAGACCCGAGTAATCGAAGTCGTAGGGCACGGGCTGATAGAGGCCGGACCCGGCGAGCAGGCGTCCGTTATGGCAGCAATTTTCGCCCTTGGGCGCGGCGCGCATCGACCAGTCGTAGTTGCTGATCATATATTCGAAGACGCCGAAGCGGGCGCCCGCGGCGGGATCGATTTGGGCCAGCGGGACCAGCTCCGGCGCCTTGGCGTCGCGCAGTCCGTTGCGCTTTGCGACGTCGTCGAAATCCTCGATGAAGAAGCCGACGCGGGAGATGTACGGCCGCCCGCTTTCGTCGACATAGTCGATGTTCGCGAGCCGCGCGCGGAAGCTCAACGGCGTCATCAGATTGTAGAGGCGGTAGGCCGAATATTCGAGCAGCACCTTTTGCTGGAAGCCGGCATCTCGCTTGCAATGGGTGACCAGCTTGAGGCGCTTCTGGTGGTCAAATAGCGATCCGTCCGGCGCCTTTTGCGTCAGCTGCACGCGCAGCGGCGGGAAGTCGCAAATATCGTTCGTGCGGCGGGTAATGCCACGTGGCGAAAGCGTGATGGGATAGGTGACGCCGTCGACAGTCATGCTGGCGGGGCGTGGCGTTTCCGCCCGGTTCGAAACGAGTTGCGCGATTGGGCCCTTGAGCACGACGTGGATCGGCGTGTCGCTTGAAAACAATGGGGTCGCCGGCGTCGCGGCTTCACACGTAGTGGCAGCGACCAGCGAAGTGATGCCCAACCATGCTTTCATTGCCCCCTCCTGCGATCAAGGTGTCCGTGACGTCGTGTGCGGGATCATCCGGTCGCCGACGATTTCGAGCCAGCTCGGCACGCCGCCGTAATAGCGCGAGTTCCCGGTATCGATCCGCGCGAGCCTGTTGTCCGGGCTAATCACGATCCCTTTGAGGTTGGGCGTGTGGCCGATCACCATGCGCTTGGCGCCATAGGCTGAAAGAGCCGCGGTCAGTTCCTGTTCCGACGTCACCGGTGGGGCAGGCGGCACGACCTTCGCGCGCGCAGCCGCGGCTTCGTTGTCGGCCATGATGAGGCCGCGATACCAGAGCGGGCCACGGGGATCGGTGAGGATGGAGTTGGGCGTGTCATCGGCCGCCGCCATGGCTGCCGCGACACGCTGATTTACCGTGGTCAGCGGTTCGCGTGCGGTTTCGGCGCTGATGCCGCCGTGCACGAAAATTATGTCGCCAAGCTTGAGGATCGCCGGGTTCTGCGTAGCCCATTTGCCGAGGTCGCCGGTCGGCCCCCAGGCGAGCCGATGCTCGACCCAGCCGAGCGGGTGTTCAGCCATCCATTTTGCGCGCACCTGTTCGGGCGTAATCTTGGGGTCCTGCGCGCGATAGGCGGCCTCGAGCGCCGAGCGATTGGCTTCGTAGACCTTGTCGCGCCGTGCCGCGGACTGGCTGTCCGCGAAGGCGGCATATTCGCCGGGCGTCACGTAGCGGTCGTCGCCGATGAGGTTCATCGCCTCGTGGTTGCCGAGCACGACATAGACCTTGCCGCCCTTGCGGGGCGCCTCACGCTGAAGCTGTTGCAGGTTGCGCACGATCTTTAGCGAGTCCGCGCCGCGATCGAGGATGTCGCCAAGTTGGACGAGAGTGGTCTTGCCGCCCGCCCAGTGGCCCCTGGCATCGATGATGCCCGCCGCGCGGGCGATGTCCTGCCAGGCCTTGAAGTCGCCGTGCAGGTCGCCGACGGCAACGATCCGGCTCGGCGTCTGCGCGCTCGCGAGGCCCGCTGCGAAGAGCAGGAACAAGAAGCCGGCGAACCGCCGCGTCAGGGCTGCGATGAGACCCCCAGGCATGGCCGCACTGTCGCACCGGCGAGCGTCCCCGGCAATGCAGTTAACTAACCGCTATCTGAACAGCCGTTCAGCAAGAGGGGTTTATGTCGTGTTTTGCTTGAAGTCGGGCAGCGCTTCCACGATATTTGCGTTTAGCGAACGGGCCTTTTGCCCGCGCAGAGGAGAAACGATGGCCAACTGGCAAGACCCGCAGATGACCGGCGCTAGCGCCGCGACGGTAAGTGTACCGCGCGCCGCCCGCGATGTGGGCCTCCGGTCGTATATGCTTTCGGTTTACAACTACATGGCTTCGGGCGTGCTGCTGACCGGCATCGTCGCCCTGCTGTTCGCGCCCTACGCCGGCCAGGTTCTGGTCGGTGCCAATGGTGGAATGAGCGCTCTGGGCTGGATCGTGACGCTGTCGCCGCTGGCGATCGTGTTCGCGATGAGCTTCGGCGCCAACCGCATGTCGACGGGCACGCTGCAGATTCTGTTCTGGGCGTTCGCGGGCCTCATGGGCCTGTCGATGTCGACCCTGTTCCTGGCGTTCACCGGCGCCTCGATCGCGCAGACCTTCTTCGCGACCTCGGCCGCCTACCTTGGTCTCAGCCTGTACGGCTATACGACCAAGCGTGACCTCAGCGGTTTCGGCACGTTCCTGATCATGGGCGTCGTCGGCATCCTGGTCGCGATGCTGGTGAACATGTTCCTGCAGTCGAGCGCGATGGCCTTGGCCATCAGCGCCATCGGCGTGCTGCTGTTCGCGGGCCTGACCGCCTACGACACGCAGCGGATCAAGAGCATGTACTTCTACGTGCAGGGCACGGAGATGGCCGGCAAGACGGTGATCCTGGGCGCGCTGACGCTGTATCTGGACTTCATCAACATGTTCCAGTTCCTGCTGAGCTTCATGGGCGACCGCCGCTAAGCCTGGCAGCAACGACAAAAGAGAAGGGCCGCTGGAGCGATCCAGCGGCCCTTCTTGTATCTCTGGTCGGGCAAATCCCGGTCCTGCCCGGTGGGTTAGCGGAAGAGGCAGGACCGGTCTTGTGCAAACACCCGGGGGGTAAGTTGGGTGCGAAGTCCGGTTTAACGGGCGCTTGTTAATTGCATTCCAAAGGAATTGGTTAGCGGAACGGCAAGGAATTCAGGCGGTCTGTGTCTGGCTTCCCGCGAGTGCTTTCGCGTCGATTTCGGTGGCGCGGCGGTAGGCGTCGCGATCGGTCATTCGGCGGGCATAATCGACGAATACGGGCTTGGGCTCGAGCAGGTTGAACGCCAGCATGAAATTGACGTTGGCGCCCACGAACAGGTCGGCGGCGGTGAAATGATCGGCGGCGATATATTCGCGGCCCGTCAGCGCCTTCTCGAGATTGCCGATGGCCAGATCGTAATTTCCGTAGCCGAACATCCGCTGCCGCTCCGGCGTCGGCTCCCAGCCGACGGCCTTGTTGCTGAACGCGGCTTCGATCGGACCCGAGGTGAAAAAGATCCAGCGGTAGTAATCGGCGCGGTCGGTCGTCGGCGGCGCGAGGTTCGCTTCGGGGAAAGCGTCGGCGAGATAGCAACAGATGGCCGCGACCTCGGTGACGACCTTTCCTTTGTGCTCGATCGCCGGGACTTTCCCCATCGGATTGATCGACAGATAGGGCTCGGCCTTCATCGTCGTCGCATAGTCGAGCAGCACCGTGTCGTACGGCGCGCCGACTTCTTCCAGCATCCAGCGAACGGTCTGCCCGCGCGATTGCGGATTGGTGTAGAACTTGAGGTCGGCCATCGCAGTCTCCTGAAAGGGGTGAGCGGCTACGGCTGATTAGGCCTGATCGAGCGCCTCTTCCAACATCTCCAGCATCGCCTTGAGCGACTTCAGGCGTACTTCGCCGCGGCCGACGGCGCCATAATGTTCCTCGCGATGCACCGTCTCGCCGCCTTTGCGGGCGAGCGCCATGTGGACGAGGCCTTCCTCGTTATTCCTCGCCAACTGGGCCCGCAAAGCCGGTGATACCAATGGCGATATCGGCATGGCTGGCGTTCAGCGCGCCTTTCGCCATGGCCCGAGCGACTGGCTCGGAAACAGCCTGGTTCACCTGAAGCAGGCCGGGTTCGATGCCGAGCAGCTCGGTTTTCGACTCGTTGGTGTAGGTGACGAAGCCGCGCTCGAAGGCGTGGCCTGCCCCTTCGATGTCAGTCAGCAAGGCGGCGAGCATGCCGCCGGTGCAGCTTTCCGCGGTGGCAATGCAGAGATCCGCATCGCACATCCGCCGCATCAGCCGCTCGGCCTGCGCGTCCAAGTCATCCGGAAGCGCAGGCTCAAGCGTCTCACTCATCCACGCTCGCCCTTCTTCGGCGGCTGCGCGGCCGGCGCGCTGTTTGGCTGCGCGTTGGCGCGGTCGGCGGCGGACCGGTCGCGGGCGGCGCGGAATTCGCTGTCGGCGCTCCAGTTCGGCCAGGCGCGCGAATTGGCGAGCTGCTGACCGACGATGTGGAGCAGGTTGGCATCCTGCGCCATGCCGCTGAAATTCCACTGCGGGTTAAACTCGTCATCCGGCTGGTGGTAGCGCTTGGCTGTGTAGTCGACCGCGAGTGCCTCGCCACGCGCGGTGCCGCCGGTGACGAGGTCGTTGCCCGAGCGGAAGCTGACGGCCGGCACGCCGGCCTTGGCGAACGAGAAGTGGTCCGAGCGATAGAAGCCGCCGCTTTCTGGGTGCGGGTCTGGCGTGAAGTAGCGGCCCTCCGCCTTGCCGGCGGCAATCAGTGCATCGAGCAGTTCGAGCTTGGCGGTGCCGGAGATCGAGAAGTTCTTCGCGGGTCCCCACACGCCCATGGAATCGGTGTTGAGCACACCGACGGTCTTGGACAGCGGGTAGAGCGGGTGCGTGGCGTAATATTCGCTGCCGAGCAGGCCTTTTTCCTCTGCCGTCACGGCGAGGAACACGACCGAGCGTTCAGTCCGCGGCTCGAGCGAGAAGCGGCGCGCCTGCTCGATCAGCTGGGCGATGCCGGTCGCGTTGTCGACGGCGCCATTATAGATGTTGTCGCCGTTCGCGTCCGGCTTGCCGATGCCGAGGTGGTCCCAGTGACCCGAGTAGATGACGGTTTCGTCGGCGTATTTCTTGCCAGGCAGGATGCCGACGACATTGTGCGAGGTGATGACCTCGGTCTTCGCATTGCCCTGCGCGCTAAGCGTCGCCTTTAGCGGCATTGGCTTGAAGTCGCGGCGCTTTGCGCCGGCCTTGGCGGCCTCGAAGTCCATGCCTGAGGCGGCGAAAATCTTCTGCGTCAGGTCGCGCTGGATCCAAGCTTCGAGCAGCGGGTGCTCGGCGGCGGGGTTCTCGCGGACGATGTCGAACATCGTGTTGGTGTTGGAGTTCTTGACCGTGTTCCAGCCGTAGGAGGCGGGGGCGGTCTCGTGGATGACGAGCACGCCGAGCGCGCCCTGCCGCGCGCCTTCTTCATACTTGTAAGTCCAGCGCCCGTAGTAGGTCATCGCCTTGCCGCCGAAATCGCCTTCGCCCCCTTCGAAGTCGGGGTCGTTGACGAGCATGACCGCGATCTTGCCCTTGAGATCGACCCCCTTGTAGTCGTCCCAATTCCGCTCCGGCGCCTTCACGCCATAGCCGACGAAGACGAGCGGCGCGTTCGCCAGGTTGACGACCTTCGCGCCATTGGTCGGTGCGCGGGCGGCGATTTCCTCGCCCTGGGTCAGCGGGACCTGCTGGCCGTTGAGGTTGAGCGACATGGTCGGCGCAGCCTGCCAGTCCGATTGCAGCAGCGGCACGTCCTGCGTCCACTTGCGGCGGCCGTTCGCGGCCGGGTCACCGCCCGGCTGCAGCCCGGCGGAGCGGAACTGGTCGATGATGTAGTTGACGGTCTTGGTTTCGGCGGGCGTGTTGACGCCGCGGCCTTCGAACGCGTCGGACGAAAGGGTCTTGTCGATCTCCGACAGGCGATAGGGGCTGAAGCCGCCCATCGATGCTGCCGACACCGACGCGGCCGCCAACACCATCGCGCTGCCCGCGATCCACCGAAGCTTGTTCATCCCTGTCTCCCAAGTGCCGGGACTCGGCGAGGCCGAGCCGAAAATGCACTTGGGCCGTAGTTAGCGCGCGCTCGGCTGGGAAGCCCCCGAAGATGAGGCGACCGGCGGCGTGTTCGAGCGATAGCGATCGAACCAGGCGATGATGGCGGAGGCCTTGGCCGCCGCCTGGCTGGGCCGCGCGGCGATGCCGCCGTGGCTGGCGCCCGGCACCTTCACAAACATGCTTGGGACGCCCTTGAGCTTGAGCGCCGTGTAGAATTGCTCGGCCTCGCTGACGGGGGTGCGGTAGTCTTCGGCGCCGACGACGACGAGCGTCGGCGTGGTGACGTTGCCGATCAGGCTCAGCGGCGAACGCGCCCAGGACTTGTCGGCATTCTCCCATGGTTGGTAGCCGAGCCAGTAGGGGCCGAAGAAGTTGGGGCCGTCGCTGGTCAGCGCCATGCTGGTCCAATTGATCACCGGCTTCTGCGCTGCTGCCGCCTTGAAGCGGTGGGTCTTGCCGACGATCCAGGCGGTCAGGATGCCGCCGCCCGAGCCGCCGGTGACGAACAGGTTGTTCGGGTCGGCGATGCCTGCAGCAACGGCGCCGTCGACCGCGGCCATGAGGTCGTCGAAGTCGGTGCCCGGATACGTCTTTTCGATGCCATCGGCGAAGGCCTGGCCATAGCCGGTCGAGCCGCGCGGATTGGTGAAGATCACCGCGTAACCGGCTGCCGCGTAGAGCTGATAATCGGTCGAGAAGTGTGGGCCGTAGGAGGCGTAGGGACCGCCGTGGATTTCGAGGATTGCGGGCACGCGCTTGCCCCGCGTGTAGCCGGGCGGGAGCATGACCCAGGTGGGCACATTGCCGCCGTCCGGCGCGCGGACGTTGAGCGTGGTGATGCCGGCCAGCGACTTGGCCGACAGTGACGTCGCGTTGAGGTCCGTCAGGCGGCGCAGGTTGTTGGGGTTCGACGCGACCGCGATGTCGGCCGGGCGGCCGGGGCTGTCGGTGGTGAAAGCAATGGCGCCGTTGCGCGCGACGCTGAACTGGCCCCCGGCGTAGGGACGGTCGAGGCCGCCACCGCCGACGCTGTGCGTGAGCGGCGCAACCGCGCCATTCAGGCTGATGCGAGAGACGGTAACTCCGCCATCTTGCTCGTAAGCTGCGTAGACCGATCCGGAATCCCCGCCCCAGGCAATTTGCTGGATGCCGCGGTCGAGGCCCGGTGCGATGGCGCGGGGCGCGCCGCCCGACGCGGGCATTACGTAGATCGAGTCCTGCTCGAAACCCTTCTTGTGATCGTCATGCCCGAGGAACGCGACCCAGCGGCCGTCCGGCGACACCTTTGGGGAGAAATCGGGTCCGTTGCGCGAGGTGAGCGCAGTGATGGCGCCGTTGTCGAGGTCGAGGCGATAGATCTCGCTGTCCTGGGCGATCAATTCCCAATTCGGCTTCCTCAGGCCTCCGAAATAGATGGAGCGGCCATCGCGGCTCCATTCGGGATCGCCGTCATTGTAGGCGCCGAAGGTTAGCTGACGGGGTGCTCCGCCCAGCGCATCGACGACGAAGATGTGGTCGAAGCCGGGCTTAAGATAGCCAGCGCCGTCGGCACGGTAGGTAACCTTGTCGATGACTTGGAGCGGGTCCGCCCATTTCGCGCCCTCCGGCTTCTCGGGCGCCTTGCCGAGGCGGGCGCCGTCGTCGGGAACGGTCATCAGATAGGCGATCTGGCGGCCGGTCGGCGACCAGTTGATCGCGCTGGGACTATCGGGCAGGCCGGTGATCTTGGCGCTGGCGCCGGTGTCCATCCAGCGGACGTAAAGTTGCGGCGCGCCGCCATCGGCTTTGACGTAGGCGAGGCGCCGGCCGTCGGGCGACCAGCGCGGGCTCGACGCGCTGCCTTCGGTGACCAGCGGGCGCTGCGCACCGGTGGCAACGTCGATCAGCCAGATCGATGATGTCGCGCGGTCGGTCATGATGTCGTTGGCGCGGCGCACGTAGGCGATCTGGCGGCCATCCGGGCTGATCTGCGGGTCGGAGGCGGCGGTGAGGTCGAACAGGTCGCGGCCGGTGAAGATCGGGTTGG
>JAEWEY010000006.1 GCA_023389105.1 Pseudomonadota bacterium
CTGGATCAGGCTTTCGCCCATTGTCCAATATTCCCCACTGCTGCCTCCCGTAGGAGTCTGGGCCGTGTCTCAGTCCCAGTGTGGCTGATCATCCTCTCAGACCAGCTACGGATCGTCGCCTTGGTGAGCTTTTACCTCACCAACTAGCTAATCCGACGCGGGCTCATCCTTGGGCGATAAATCTTTGGACCGAAGTCATCATCCGGTATTAGCAGTCATTTCTAACTGTTATTCCAGACCCAAGGGCAGATTCCCACGCGTTACGCACCCGTGCGCCACTAGACCCGAAGGTCTCGTTCGACTTGCATGTGTTAGGCATGCCGCCAGCGTTCGTTCTGAGCCAGAATCAAACTCTCAAGTTGATGTACGATCGAACCCCCGCTGGAATAAGCGAGAGCAAGACCGGCATCTCCGGGAGCCGTTCCTGCACAAAAAATCACAAAACTGGTGTGTTTGCGTTTTTGAGACATATGAGCTCGCGCTCGAAGCCGAAGCCTCAAGCGAGATCCATAAGGAACGGCATAAATTTGACCGATCCGCCGATACCCAGAGGTTACCGGTGACCGGGCCGCCGCCCACATGTCCCTTCATCTAAACCGACAATGTCAAAGAGCCGACGCGCTTCCTCCCCCGGTTCGTTTGGTTCCGGGCATCGGTTGTACCGACCAAGAAGAGGCACGAAACGAACGCGAGACCTTTTCGAAGGCCGCGTCCGCCGCTGTGAGGCGCCATATATGGGTGGCTTTCCGAGCCGTCAACCGGGTTTTTTGCAACTTTGTTGCAGTCCGTTTGACGGGCCGGGAAGTCGTTGGTCCCTGCCGCCTGAGCCCCAAATAAGCGCGCCGACGGCTGGGTCAAGGGGCTTAAACGGCTGTTTTGCCGGGAAAATTTGCATTCGCTGTTGTTGAAGCCCGGTTGTGCTACTGCTTCCCCCTATGGGGGAAAATGTTGCGACCGAAGCAGCCGCTTCCGAGCGAACGCAGCGGATCGTCAGGGCTGGCGCACTGATTCTCCTGGCGGGAATCAGCGTCGCATTGCTAATTCCCCGGCTCCAGAGCTGGCCGCTCACCCCGGATTTCACGATGTTGTGGGCCGGCGCGCGATTCGCGGTCACCAGTCCGCACCAGACTTACGACTGGGCGGCCGTGACCGCTGCGCAGATGGGCCTCCGGCCGCCGGTTGGTCCGCTCCCCTTCCCCTACCCGCCGTCCGCACTGCCCTTGATGGCGCCGTTCGCGCTGCTGCCATTCTGGCCGGCTTTCTGGTCGTGGACGATTCTCTCCGCCGTCGCATTCTGGACTGCAGCGCGGCGAATCACATCCTCACCGCTGCTAGTCTTCATCATGCCTCAGATGGTGCTGGCCATCGTGCTGGGTCAGACGACGCTGTGGATCGGCGCGCTGATTATTTGGGGCGTGCTCCTGCTTCCCGTGCGAACTCTGCTGGCAGGCGTGCTGTTCGGCATCGCGGCCGCCATCAAGCCGCAGTTCGCGATTCTGGTGCCGGTCGCAGTGATTGCTGGGCAGCATTGGCGCGCGATTCCGGGCGGCGCGATCGGTGTCGGGGCGATGCTGCTCGTGTCCCTTCTGTTTGGACCTTTTCTCTGGCAGGATTGGGCATCCGTTCTCGGAAAACATCCGGCGATCGTTTCTGGCTACGGGCTGGACTTCCTCGGCGCATCGCCGATGCAGGCGCTCAAGGTGTTGGGCCTCCCAATCTTCCTGCACGCGCTGTTTATCGCGCTCGCAATCGGCTTGGTGTGGCACGCCTTCCGCGGTGACGATACCAAGCAGCGGGTGCTCATCCTGCTGCTCGCGACGCTGATCGCGACACCCTACGCGATTCGCTACGAACTCGGGATGCTGGCGCCGTCGCTCCTCGATGCGCTGCTTTCGGGAACGGTGCGCGGCTTGCTGGTCGCGCTGCCACTTTATTTTCTCAACGTGCTGACGATCGTTCCCGCGCTCGTCGTCAGCGCCGTTACCGCAGCGATCAGGCCGCGCTAGGCGCTCTGGATGTAAGAGCGCATCGCGTCGGCTTCGGCCTCGATCCGCTCCATCCGGTATTTCACCAGGTCGCCGATCGACACGATCCCGCGAATCTCGCCGCCGTCGACAATCGGCAAATGCCGGATCCGACGCTGTGTCATCGTCGCCAGCGCGGAGAGCACTTCGGTATGAGATTCGGCGGTAATTGCCGGAGAACTCATCACCCGGCTGACCGGCCACTCCAGCACCTCCGCGCCATGTTGGCGCAGGCAGTAGATAAGGTCGCGCTCGGAGATGATGCCGGTGATTCGCCCGCCTTCGATGACCGGCAGCGCGCCGATTCGCTTGTCGCCTAGGCGATGCACCACCTCCGACAGCGTGGCGTTGTCGGCGATCGTCTCGACCGCGCTGCCCTTGCCGCGAAGCACCGATGCAATGGTCATGGGCCGACTCCTCATCTTGCCGCTTTGACGCCTTGATAGTCCCACTTCGCGCGACCAAAGGGAAGCGCGATGCCGCATCCCGACCCCATCCCGAGCCCGCGCCACTCGATGATGCGCCGTTTCTGGCGCATTTTCCGCCTGCTCGCCCTGTTGTCGATCGTGATCGCCGCGCTGGCGGTCTACCTCGTTGCGCGGGGCGACCCGACTGTCCACGTGCACATGCTGATTGCGACCGCCTTGGGGATCGGACTGACAGTGTTGGTCGGGACAGGGCTGATGACGCTGGTCTTCATCAGCAACTCAAGCGGCCACGACGAAGCAGCGGCGCGCGGCGCCGAGGAGAATATTGACGATGACTGATTTCGAGCGCGTGCCGATCCTGCGCGTGGTCCCCGGCCCGACGGACATCAACGCCAACGGCCATATCTTCGGCGGCTGGGTCCTTAGCCAGATGGATATCGCGGCCGGCATCGTCGCCTCGCGCCGCGCCAAAGGCTCCGTCGCGACCGTCGCCATCGAGGCGATGGAGTTTATCGCGCCGATCCACCTGCGCGACGTGATCTCGGTTTATGCAAACGTCGAGCACGTCGGACGCACGTCGATGCGCGTACGGATTGAGGTCGTCGCGCATCGCGATCTTGGCCAGACCGAAGTCAAGGTCACCGAAGGCGTCTTCACCTTCGTCGCGCTGGACGCCAATCATCGTCCCCGCGCGGTCGATGCCTCAGCGACGATAGCGTAGTTCCGCCCGGCCGTTGGCCGGAACGGTGACCTGCCATACCTTCCAGCCGTCGCGCGTAATCAGACGCGAGGTTGGCGCCTTGGTGTCCAGCGGAAGTTCGATCTCCACCTGCTGGGCCTTCGCCAGGTCACTGGTTAGCGTCAGCTCGAAGTCGCGCTCCTTGGTGTCACGGTTGCGAACCACCTGCCGCGCCAGGACCCCTGTCGCAGTCGCGAACGGAATCTCGACCTTCTCGCCGACCGCATGATCGTCGAGCCGGCCTTCTCCGAGCAAAATGCGATGCCCCTCGCGCTCGCCGAAGATGGTTACCTTGCCCGCCGGAAGCGGCAGCCCGAGACCCTCGGTTGTGCGGTTGCGCGTGATCAGCACCCGGCCGACCGGCCCCGCGAAGTTGCCGTAAGGCGCACGCATGCGCAGCAGGCTGATCACCTTCACGCCCGGTTGGACCATCAACGCCACCTGCTTCTGCGATCGCGCGGCCACGGTGACGGTGATCGGGATCCGGTAGAGCTTCAGATCCCCCAGTTGCTCCTGCTCGGCGACGACGGCCGGCGGCGCGGGAGCCGGCGGAGGCGGCGGAGGTGGTGGCGGAGCCATCGCCCGCATTGCGCTGCCCGTCACAACGATTTCCTCCGCGCTTTGCAGGCGCGTATCTTCCGGGATGTCGCTGGTGGTGTCCGACGGCCAGCAGGTGATGCGGATCGGCGGCGCTTGCCCGGGATCGACCCAGACGCGGCGGCGGTTGAGCTTGCCTGCAACGGCCTGCGTTTCGGCATCGGCGAGCCCCGTCGCGTCGCCGTTGGCCAAGGTCATCCACGCGAACAATGACAGCCGATCACCGGCGCGCGACAGCTCGGCGACGTAGTCCGCCTGCCAGTCAAAATTGTTAGTGATGTACGACAAGGTGACGGTCCGCTCGACCGCCTCCGGGCTGCGGACCCGTACCGACAGGGTTGGTTTCGCCGACAGGCCTACGGGAACCCGCGGAGCGATCAGCGTCTCATTGAGGCCGGTGCAGCGGAGCGCCTCAATGCCGTCTGCCGTTTGCAGTACGACGCCATTACCCGTGGCACGAACTACCGCTGTCTGCTCCCGGACGACACCCGTCGCGCGCGATGTCCGCCGCAACATTAGCCGTTCGCCCAGATAGGCGTTGAGCAGCGATCCCGGAGAAAGGAGGCGGGCGTCGCGGTTCTTTTCAAGTACTGCCTCACCAAGCCCGGTGACGATCGCGCTTTGCGGGACGATCCCGCCGGTGACGCCTTCGAAGCGCAATTCGCTTTCGCCGGCCGGCAAACGCACTTGGCGCGTCTCGCTAACGAGGGCGTAGCCGTTGAGCCAGCGCAGATTGAACGGCTGCGTGCCCCGGTCAGGATCGCGGTAGATGGTCACCGCCACCCGCTGAGGGGCCGGCGAGGTGACGACCGTCTGCGCCCCGGCCACAGCCGGAACCAGCGCCGCAAGCAGCAGCGTCAGACGACGCATGATCCTAATAGCGGCTGTCGAAGGTGGCGGTGACCGTCGCTTCCCCGTTAGCGGGGACAGATACACGCCAACGCGTATCGTCGGCGGTCAGCCGTTCGGACTTCAGGCTTTCCTCGGCGATGCGCGTTTCGCCCCACAGGCCCGACTGCACGACATCGACTGTCACCGGGCGCGGCCCCGCATTGGTGACCGTGTAGCGCATTTTCGTCCGCCAGCGGCCAGTGCCTAGCTTCGTCCGCTCCTCGACGACCGGCCTGACCTTGATGTCGAAGGACTGACCTGTGATGAGCCCGATGGCCGAGCCCATCGGCGTATGGCCGATCTGGTGCTCGCCGACGAATTGCGGATTGCCGCGGGCGTCGCGCTGATAGACGCGGATCGTGCCGGCCGGCAGCGCGTCGCCCAGCCCTTGGTTGCGAGAGCTCGAAAAGCGCAGGACGCTGTTGACGCTTCGCGGCTGGTCGCTCGTCGACAGCCACCCGTTGCGGAATTCGTAACCCCGCGTCGCCGGGGTATTCTGTACGTCGAGGAAACTGACCTGCTTGGTCTGCTTGTCCTGGATCGTCGTGCGCTCGGCGAGTGGATAGAGGTAGAAATCGCCCAAGCGCTCGCGACTGGACGTTTCCGTGCCCGCGCTATCCATCGACCCGTCGTTATAGTCGTAGCGATTCCGATTGCCGACCGAGCCCGCCACCAGCGTCGTGGATGCGTTGAGGTAGGGCGTGCCGCTGTTGTTAGTCAGCGTTATCCAGCCCTGAACGTCCATCTTGCCGTTGGCCTCGTCGAACAAGGCGACATAGTCAGCGGACCAGCTGAGCCCTGGTGTCAGGTACGTTAGCGTGACAGGTCGCGAACCGCCGCCGTCGGATTGCAACGTCACCGACAAGGTCGGCCGTGCGCGAAGCGTTGGCGGCACCTGGTCGAAGATCACGCGCGCGGGCAGGCCGTCGTCCCGCAGCACCTCGATGCGATCGCCGATCTGCATCACGACACCGCCATTGGCGGCGAGGATGCGCGCCCGCTCGCGGGTCTCCTGCCCATTGGCCGGATTGACCCGCACCAGCGTGACCGTCTGTCCAACCGCGTTCTGCATCAACGCTGCGGGCGTCAGCAGATCGAAATCGAAATTCTGCTCGACGATGCCGATCCCGCGGCCACTGAGCGTCACGGTTTCCGGCTGGATTTGCGCAGCGACGTCGCGGAACTCCTGGCGGCTACGGCCCGCGGGCAGGTTGAGGACGCGCTTGTCCTCGACCAGCGCACGATCGTTGTTGTAAATGGTGACGGCGAGGTCGCCTTGCGCATTGGGCATCGGAATGGCGGCGGGCTGGGCGAAGGTCGGCGCAGCCGTGAATGCGGTGGCCAACAACAAAAGCTTACGCATGCAACACGTCTCCCCCAATTCCTTGGAGGAAACATGTTACACTATTACATGACCGTCAAGCGCCGAAACGACGCGGGTCCACGTTAGGCCGCGGGCGCGATTTCCTCGTCGCCTTCGGCCGGGCGCGGCGCCCGAGTTCGGCGCGGACGACGGGGTTTTTCGTCGGCTACGTCCACCGTCTCGCTGTCATCGCGGCCGATAGCCGGCGGAAGCGCGTCGAACGGGATGGTCTCGCCACCACCGTTCACACGACCGCCTTCGCCGTCCTCGTCATTGTCACGAACAGCGCGCTCTTCGCGGCGCGGACGGCGTTCGCGATTGAAGCGGTCGCCGCGGTCCTGGCGCGGTCCACGATCCGGGCGCTCCTGACGTTCGGGACGTTCGGGGCGCTCTTCACCGCCGTCGTCGCCTTCCATCAGCTCCTCATCGCCCTCGTCTTCATCCTCATCGTCACGCTGGCGGCGGGGGTTCTGCTCCTCGAAGCGGGCGCGATTCTCGCTCAGCACGCGGAAGTAGTGATCCGCGAACTGCAGGTAATATTCGGTCTGGACACGATCGCCGGCGAGCTGCGCGTCGCGCGCCATGCTCTTGTATTTCTCGAGTAGCTGCGCCGCATTGCCGCGCTGGCGGTTATCCTGGCGATTGCCCGGCTGTCCGCCCATGCGACCGCCACCGCCGCCGCCTTGCCCACCTCGACCGCGCCGGCGGCCGCCCTGACGATTATTGTTGATCAAATGCCTACGTCCTTACGCAGTTCTAAAAGCCCTTTTCACCTCGGGCGGCAGGGCTGCGCCCAAGCGAGCGCCGCTCTGACCTTCTCGTTCCGGTCTTGGCGCCAGGCGCGAAGGAAACGGCCGATTGTGTCGGGGTTGGGACAGAAGCGCTCTTCAGTTGATCTGGAGCGGGCCCGGCCCAGACCTTTGATGTAGTGTGCCCGACACGCGATGCCAAGCAATTTCGACCAGATGCAGGTTAATTCCAGGTCAACAGCACCGCGCGGGGGCGGTCCGCAAGGTCGTCGACGACCCTGCAATTGAAGCCATCACGGGCGAGCAGCGGCGGCACCGTGTCCGCTTGATCGTGACCGATCTCCACGGCTGCGAGACCGCCTTCATTGAGCAAACGCGGCAGTTGGGGCGCCAGCGCTCGATACGCATCGAGCCCGCTTTTTCCCGCAAACAACGCCTCGTCCGGCTCGAACTCGCGGACACCGGGCCCCAGCTCCGCGTCGGTCGCCACGTAGGGTGGGTTGCACAGGATGAGGTCGAATTTCTCAACGATACCTTCGGCCCAGTCCCCGATCTTGAACTTTACGCGCCTTTCGAAATCGAGGCGACGGGCATTGGCGGCAGCATAGGACATGGCTTGCCGCGACACGTCGATGCCGAGCCCGGTAGCGCTCGGCCAAATATCGAGAGCCGCGAGTAACAACGTCCCGGGGCCCGTGCCGAGATCGAGGATGCGCGCCGGCCCTTCAGAGCCTTCGAAATGCTCGATGGCCGAAGATATCAGGACTTCTGAATCCGGACGCGGCACAAGCACCCCGGGGCCGACGTGCAGGTCGATATTCCAGAAGGCGCGGCGGCCGGTGATGTAGGCAACCGGCTCGCCCTTCGAGCGGCGCTCGACCATTTCCCAAAAACGATCCGGAACGTCGCGAGCCGGCGGGGCGAGGATCAGCCGGTCGCGGTCGATGTGAAGCGCCTCGGCCATCAGCAGCTCGGCATCAAGGCGCGCAGTGTCGCTAGTTTCGCTCAACTGGCGCGCGGCATCGGCCAGCGCGCGGGTAATCGACTTCACGCGTCCTCCAGACCCGCCAGCCGCTCTGCTTCGTCCTCCGCGACGAGCGCGTCGATAATCTCGGTTAGTCCGGGGCCTTCCAGCGCTTCCGTCAGATTATGCTTGGTCAGGTTGATGCGGTGATCGGTAATCCGACCCTGCGGGAAATTATAGGTGCGGATGCGCTCCGCCCGGTCGCCTGAGCCGACCATCGATTTGCGCGCACCGGCGCGCTCGTTGGCCAGGCGCTCGCGCTCCAGCTCAAACAGGCGCGTGCGCAGCACCTTGAGCGCTTTCGCCTTGTTCTTGTGCTGCGACTTTTCGTCCTGCTGGATAACCACCAGACCCGAGGGCAAGTGCGTGATGCGCACCGCGCTGTCGGTCGTGTTGACCGACTGGCCGCCTGGCCCGGACGAGCGATAAACGTCGATCCGCAAATCCTTATCGTTTATCTGCACGTCCACGTCTTCCGCTTCCGGCAGCACAGCAACCGTCGCCGCGGAGGTATGGATGCGACCGCCGCTTTCCGTCGCGGGAACACGCTGGACGCGGTGGACACCGCTTTCAAACTTGAGGCGGGCAAAGACGCCCGGACCGCTGATCGAGGCAACCGCTTCCTTGTAGCCGCCGACTTCCGAGGACGAGGCCGAGATTAGCTCAAACCGCCAGCCCTGCAGGTCGGCGTAGCGCTGATACATGCGAAGCAGGTCGCCGGCGAACAGGGCGGCCTCATCGCCGCCTGTGCCGGCGCGGACTTCGAGCATTGCCGCGCGATCGTCGGCGGCATCGCGGGGCAAGAGCTTCACTGCAAGCGCGCGTTCGGCCTCGGGCAACTTGTGCCGGATCTCGTCGGCTTCGACGGCCGCCATTTCCTTGAGCTCGGGCTCCGCTGTCGGATCGGCGACCATTCCGTTCAGCACCTCGAGCTCGGCCCGAAGCCGGCGCACCTCGCGGGCGGCAGCGGCCACGGGCTCGATCGCGGCGTAGTCCTTGGACAGTTTCACGAACTCGTCGGGCGACAGGTCGCCACGCGACATCGCCTGCTGCAATTCCTGCTTGCGCGCCTCAATGGATGCAATGCGGTCGGAAGAAATTGACGTCATGGCTGCAGGGCCTGCAGCAGACCATCGAAGCCGACTGGTCGTTGCTCGCCGCTTCTCAGATCCTTGAGCTGCGCTTCACCCGCCTGAATTTCGTTGTCGCCGATCACAATCGCAAAGCGAGCGCCGCTACCAGCCGCGCGCTGCATCCGCTTCTTGGTGTTTCCGCGGGATATGATCTCGACGGCCATTCCTCCCTTGCGCAGGTTTGCAGCGATCCCGAGCGCCTTAGCCTCTGCCGCTTCTCCGAGAGGGACGAGAGCCGCGGATGGCTTCTCGGATTCCGGCGCAGCGATCATCATTGCGAGGCGCTCAATCCCCGCCGCCCAGCCGACGGCCGGGGTGTGCGGGCCGCCGAGGCTTTCGATCAGGCCGTCGTAGCGGCCACCCGCGAGGACCGTGCCCTGCGCGCCAAGCTGGTCGGTGATGAATTCAAACGCGGTGTGGCGGTAATAATCAAGGCCTCGGACCAAGCGCGGGGCGCGTTCCCAGGCGACGCCGGCGGCGTCGAGCCCTTCGGTAACCTTGCCGAAGAAGTCGGCCGCTTCGCCGGTCAGGAACTCGTCGATCGTGGGCGCGCTGTCGACGATCGGCCAGTCCTGGTGCGCCTTGCTGTCGAGGATGCGCAGCGGGTTACGCTCGAGACGGGTCTGACTGTCCTCGCTGAGTGCCGAGGCGTGCCCGCGGAAATGCTCATGCAGCGCGTCGCGCCAGGCGCTGCGCGTCTCCGGATCGCCCAGCGTGTTGAGCTTCAGGATCGCACCGCTGATGCCTAGTTCTTTGAGCAACTGATCCGCGAACGACAGCAGTTCGACATCGGCCTGCGGCTCGCCGGCGCCGATGATCTCCGCGTCCAGCTGGTGAAATTCGCGGAAGCGGCCCTTTTGCGGGCGCTCGTAGCGGAAGGCGGAGCCATGCGTTGCGACCTTGATCGGCGCGTGCTGCTGCCAGCCTTCGCTGAGGTAGGCGCGGCAAATGCCGGCGGTGAACTCGGGCCGCAGCGTGATCGATTCCCCGCCGCGGTCCTCGAAGGAGTACATTTCCTTGGAGACGACGTCGGTGGTCTCGCCGATCGTCCGCGCGAAGACGGCGGTCGGCTCGATCGTTGGCACTTCGACGCGGCGGAAGCCGTAGAGACGGCGCACCTTGTCGAACGCCGCGACCACCGCGGCGAGGCGGTCGGCGTCTTCGAACAACAGGCTTTGCGTGCCCCGGACGGGCTGGACGGGCGTCATTGCGGGGGCGCTTAAGCACAACTTCTCGCAAATGCGAAACCCGTCAACGCGTCGCAGCGCCTGACTGCTGCTGCTGCTGGAAGCGCTGCCGGAAGAATGACGGCGGCGGCAGGAACAGCTTGCGGAAGCTGATCATCACCGTCCGCCCGAGGGGGTCGAGCAGGCCCGGCTGGTAGTTGAACGGGGTCCCGCCGGTCGCATCGCGGACGCTGGGGCGGGTGTTGAAGATATTGTTGATCTCAAAACGCACCTGCGTGCCGCGCAACCACGCATGTTTCAGCGCGATTTCGGGAATATCGCCCGGATTTGCGAATAATTTGAGGTCGAACGTCGCCAGCGGCGAGAAGTGGAGGTCGTCGCCGGTCAGCGTGTTGACCGTCGTCCCGCTGCGGTAATTGCCGACCAGCCGCGCGCCGAGGCCGTTGTTAAAGTAGCCCACCTGCGCCTGCACATTGTGGCGCGGCGTGCCGCCGGTCGAGCCCGAGGCGTCGCCGTTGAGGTAATCGAGCTCGGGCGCGCCAGGCGCGATCCGCACCTTGTCGACGAAGGTGATCGTGTCGGTCAGCGAGAAAGTCAGGCGCCCGCGGTTCTGGCCGCCGGGTCCGCCGAAACCACCGAAACCGCCGCCGCGACCGCCGCCGCCGAAGCCGCGTCCGCCGCCATCGCGAGGTGGACCGCCAGCGCCCTCTGCCGGGGCCGAAGGTGGCGCAGCGCCGTCGGCGGGCGGCGGCGGGGCGGAGCCGCCTGCGGACGGCGGGCCACCGGGAGCGCCGCCTTGCGCGGTGCGCGGTGGGAGGCCGAACTGCTTCCGGAACTCGTCGATCACCGCTTGCGAGGGCCGCCTGGACTTCAACGGTTTGGAGAAATCGAAGCCGAGCCGGAGCGTATCCTTGCGCGCGCTGTCGAAGTTGACCGGCGTCAGATCGACCGAGCGAAGCTGGCCGACGGTGAAGCAGCCGGCGTCCGGATTGACGACGGTGCAGCGCTGGAAACGGTCGGGGAAAGCGTCCTGGATGGCCTGCGTGACCGTGATGTTGGAGATCGGCCGCTTGATCGTGGTGTGGACGTAATCCGCGCGAAGACGCAGGTCCGTTTTTTCGAACGGCTGCCAGTTGGCACTGAGCTTCCAGACATTACGGCGGTCGGCCTGCAGGTTCGGATTGCCGCCGGTGATGGCGTCGACCAGCACCGTTTGGCCGGTGGTGAAGTCGAAGATCCGCGAACCCGGTGTGTCGAGTACCGGATCGCCGAGCTGGTTGATGGACGGAGGACCTTCTTCGCGCGTGAAGCTGGTCAGCAGGTTCAGACGGTCGACGGGCGACCAGTTCGCGCCTGCGCCAACCTTGGTGAGGGTGCCGAAGTCGGAAAGCTGATCGACTTCCGCATTCGCATTGAGCGTCAGGTTGCCGAGCGCGCTGAAGTCGCTATTCCGGCGCGAGATCGGCAGATCGACATTAATCCCGGCCGTACCGACAGAGCGCGAGAGCGAGCTTTCCGAACGCGAGCCCCCACGATTGCGGGTGCTGTCGAGATGGACAGTGCTGACGCCGGCCGTCAGGGTCGTGCTGGCGTCGCCGGCAGGTAGCTTGAACAGCTTGCCGTTGGCCGTCGCGGTGAGATCTGCCGAAGCCGTCGTCTCGCGCGCTCGGTCGGTCGGGAAGCTAGTGCTATCGCGATCGGTACGCGTGATGTCGCGTTCAAGGTCGGCGTTGCCGGTCAGCGTCCAGCGCCACTGCGACTTGGTCGTCCCGTTGAGGACCCCGCCGACATGCGCGGTGTCCGTGCTGGTCTTGCGGGCAAGCGGATCGAGCAGCGTCGGGTTAAGCCCGATCAGCGCAAGGCCGTCGACATGCTCAAGTTCGACGTTGCCGGTGGCGGATACGTTGCCGAAGATGTTGCGATTGATCGTCACTGAGCCGCGCACGTCGCGCTTGCGGCCGATCAGTGAGCGGGCCTGCAATTGCTGCTCGGTCGTGCCGGCCGACTGGGACGGATCGTTAGCCGGCAGATTAAGCAGTACGTTGCGCTCATTCTCGGTCAGCAGCGAGTTGCCTTCGGCGTGCAGGTTGTAGGTGGTGCGGCCGTTGCGCTGAACCAGGAACCGCGTGAGGTCGACGTTGCCGTTGGTGTAGCCCCCGTCCGTCGCGACCCCAGCGCCGACCTGCGCGGTGGTCGAGCGAAAGCGCTGGCGAAGGACGATGTTCACGACCTTCTGGTCGGCGCGATAGCCGTATTTGAGCGACACTTCCTCGGGCAGGATCTCGACCCGCTGAATGGCCTCGGTTGGAATGTCGCGAAGCTCGCGAAAGCCGGAGATGCGCTGACCATTCAGAAGCAGGACCGGCCGTCCCGCGCTGCGGCCTTGCGAGCTACCGAGTTGCGGAGCGAGCGCGTCCAGCAGCTCGCTGATGCTGGTGGCGCCGGTGGCGCGGACATCGCGTGCATCCAGCGTATTTTCCGGTGGAATGTCCCCGACGACCGACCCACGTGCCTTGGCGCCGGTGATGACGATTTCTTCGTCGTCGCTGTATTCGTCGGCGGGTTGGGCTGCAGGGGTGCTTGCCGCAGGCGCCGACTCTGCGGGCGCGGTGACGGGCTGCGTCGTGGTCGCGCCTTCAGCGGCGGTGGGTGCGGCTGGTGTGGAAGCCGCGGGTGCCGTCTGGGCCTCCTGAGCCAACGCCGGGGTCAGCGGCGCAAGCAGCGCGGCAGTCGAGAACAATATCGAACGATAGGTCATGGGTGTTCCGCTAATGGCGGCACGTTAACGCGCGCTGACAGGCATGTGTCCTTCGACAAAAGGTCGGCTGAGACCGACGAAAGACAGTGGCGCCAATGGGGATTCCCGTTAACACGATCCTCAACTTTCGTTAGCCCCCAGAAGGAGCCCTGCCGAATGCGCAAGATCGCGCTCGCTCTCGTCCTGTCCACTGCACTTGCCGGCACTGCGTCGGCACAATTGGTACCGCCGCTCAACAGCAAGCCGCAAGCTTATCCAAAGGCGGCCCAGGTTCCCGCCGCGCGCGACATTCCCTTCCCGGGCACCGTGCAGCTGACAGTCGATGCGACTGACACGACGCGAGGCATCTTCCGCATTAAACAGCGCGTTCCGGTTACCGCGGCGGGCGACCTGGTCCTGTTCTATCCGAAGTGGGTCCCCGGCGGGCATAGCCCGCGCGGCGACATCAAGAACGTGACGGGCATTCGCTTCACCGCGAACGGCCATTCACTGAAGTGGAAGCGCGATCCGGTCGACGTATTCGCCTTTCATGTCGACGTGCCGCAAGGCGTCAAGAACGTGGATGCCGAGTTCCAGTACGTCTCCGCCACGGCCGAGAACCAGGGACGCACGGTGATGACGCCGGAAATGTCGAGCATCCAGTGGCTATCGCTATCGATGTATCCGGCCGGCTATTACGTCCGGCAGATTCCGGTGCAGGCCTCTGTCATCGTCCCGAACGGCTGGAAGGTCGCGACCGCGCTGCGGCCGAGCGGGCAGACCGGCGGCAAGATCGACTATCCGGTCACGAGCTACGAAATCCTGGTGGATTCGCCCCTGATCGCCGGTCCCTATTACCGGCAGATCCCGCTCAGCAACCGCGTCTTTCTGGATGTCATCGGCGACACGCCGGCCGAGCTGGCGGCGACCCCTGAGCAGATCGATGCTCACAAGCGGCTCGTGGATCAGGCCATCAAGGCCTTCGGAGCGCAGCATTACGATCATTACAATTTCCTGCTGACGATCTCGAACAACCTCGGCGGCAATGGTCTCGAGCACCACCGCAGTTCCGAGGACGGGGTGAAGCGCGGATACTTCACCGATTGGGAAAACAAGCTGCGCGAGCGCAACCTGCTGCCCCACGAATACAGCCACAGCTGGGACGGCAAGTACCGCCGCCCGGCGGACCTCTGGACCCCCGATTACAACACCATCCCGATGGAGGGATCGTTGCTGTGGGTCTATGAGGGACAGACCCAGTTCTGGGGCTACGTCCTCGGCGCCCGTTCGGGGATGCTGTCCAAGCAGGATACGCTGGACGCGATCGCGGCGACCGCAGCGACCTACAGCACCGGCACGCCGGGGCGCGCCTGGCGGCCGCTGGTCGACACCACCAACGACCCCACCGTTGCCGGCCGCGCGCCGCAGCCGTGGCGCGGCTGGCAGCGCAGCGAGGACTATTACAGCGAAGGCCAGCTGATCTGGATCGACGTCGACCGAATCCTGCGCCAGCAGTCGGGCGGCCGGAAGTCGATCGACGATTTCGCGCGCGCTTTCTACGGCATGCGTGACGGCGATTATGGCGAGCTGACCTACACGTTCGACGATGTGGTCGCGACGCTGAACGGCGTCCTGCCCTACGACTGGCGGAATTACCTGCAGCGCCGCGTCTATGACGTCGCCGCGAACCCGCCGCTCGAGGGCATCAACCAAGGTGGATACAAGCTGGTCTTCACGGCCGAACCGACGAAGTGGATCAAGAGCGCGGAGAAATCCGGCAAGACTAACGACCTCACCTATTCAGGCGGTTTCTCGGTCGGGAATGACGGGAAGATTTCGTCGGTGCTGTGGGATAGCGCGGCGTTCAATGCCGGGCTGACGGTCGGCACGCAGGTTACGGCCGTGAACGGCCGGGACTTCGACCCCGACGCGCTCAAGACCGCGATCAAGGCGGCGGCGAGCGGCGGCCCCCTCCCCGAACTGCTCGTGCACGACGGCGACGTTTATCGCACGGTGAAGCTCGATTGGCGCGGCGGCCTGCGCTATCCGCGCCTGCAGAAAGTCGGAACGGCACCCGGCACGCTAGACGCGTTGCTCGCGCCGCGCTGAGCATTAGCGAAGGGGAAATCATGCGTAAGTTGATGTTGATGACGACGGTGGCGCTGATTGCGTCGCCGGCGGTCGCCCAGATGCGGCCTGCGGAAGCGAACGTGCGCGGCGCCATGCAGCGGATCGCACGGATCGACCCGGGACTGCATTCGGTGATTGCCGTCGATCCTACGGCCATCGATCAGGCACGCCGGGTCGACGCCGGGAACTTGCGCGGGCCGCTCGCGGGGCAGCCGGTGCTGATCAAGGACAATATCGAATCGATGGGTCCGCTGCCGACGACGGCCGGCAGCCTGGCACTCGCGAACAACGTCACCAATCGCGATGCGCCGCTCGTGGCGCGGCTGCGGGGCGCCGGCGCCGTGATCCTCGGCAAGACCAACCTCAGCGAATGGGCCAATATCCGGTCGAACAGCTCGATCTCGGGCTGGAGCGCGGTCGGCGGGCAGACGCGGAACCCGTGGGCGTTGGATCGCAATACCTGCGGCAGCTCCAGCGGATCGGGCGCCGCGGTCGCGGCAGGGCTGGTGCGGCTGGCGATCGGGACGGAGACCGACGGGTCGGTGACTTGTCCCGCCGCGGTCAACGGCATCGTCGGCCTGAAGCCGACGGTCGGGCTGGTCAGCCGGACGCACATCGTACCGATCAGCCATAGCCAGGACACGGCGGGGCCGATGGCGGCGAGCGTCCGCGAAGCGGCGGAGCTGCTGACGGCGATCGCCGGCACCGATCCCGCTGACCCGGCGACAGCCGAAGCCGACAAGCGGCGGCGCGACTATGCGGCGGGGCTCGATGCAGGCTCGCTCAAGGGCAAGCGGATCGGCGTGATGCGGTTTGCCAGCGGCTTTGGAACCGATGCAGCGCTCGAGACGGCGCTGGCGATCCTTCGGCAGCAGGGCGCGACGTTGGTCGACATCAAGAAGTTCGACGAGAGCGCGATCGGCAAGAACGAGACGATCGTCCTGCGCACCGAGCTAAAGGCCGACATGGCCAAGTATCTGAAAGGTAGCCCGGCGCCGTTGTCGTCGCGTTCGCTGGCGGATCTGATCGCCTTCAACAGGGCGCATCTGAAGCAGGAAATGTCGCTGTTCGGGCAGGAATTCTTCGAGGCAGCAGAGAAGACCAAGGGGCTCGACGATCCCGCCTACAAGAAGGCGCGGGCGGTGAGCTTCCAGGCCGCGGGACCGAACGGGATCGACAAGCTGCTGCGCGACAACCGCGTAATTGCGCTCGTCGGGCCGACGATGCCGCCGGCGTGGAAGATCGACGCGGTCAATGGCGACCAGATTTCGGGCGGCGGCGCGGGCGGATTGGCTGCAGTGGCGGGCTATCCGCACCTGACCGTGCCGATGGGGCTGGTCAAAGGCTTGCCGGTTGGCCTCAGCTTTATCGGGCCGAAGTGGTCGGAGGCGCTCCTGCTCAACCTCGGATACGCCTACGAACAGGCCCGCGGACCTTTCCCGACGCCGAAATTCTATCGGTCGATCGAGGAAAGTCCCGAGATCGCGCCCTACCTGCAGCCGCAGCGCTAGCGGCGCGAACGCTTCTTCGCCGGGCGCGACTTCGCCGAGGCTTTCGCCTTGGTGCGAGAAGTGGGTGCCTTCGTGTTCGCGGCCGCTGGCTTTCCGGAAAGGTGGCGCTCGGCGACCTTGCGGCAGCGGGCGTCGCGCAGGACCTGATTGAGGCTAAGCTTGCCGCAGCGGATCTCATCCTTGCGGTCGGCCTTGGTCAGGACAACCGGCGCGGGCTTCGCAACCCGCTTGGCGGCTTCCTGCTTGTCCAGGACCTTGCGGCACTTGGCGTTGCGGCTGAGCTGCTTTTTGGTGAGCGTTCCGCACCAGCGCTGATCCTTGATCTCGCGGCTGCTGAGACGCTGTTCCTTGCTCGCGACCTTGCGGACCTTGGCCCGCTTTTCGTCGCGTAGCGCAGCACGCTTAGACTTGAGGACGGGTGCGGATTTTGCCGCAACCTTGGCCTTGGGCGCGACCCGGATGTGGCGCGCCTTCGGCGGGGTGGGCGAGAATTTCGGGAAGGGCGGCGGCGCGTAGCGGCGTTCCGGCGGTGGCGCAGGCGGCACCGAGCCATATGTCCGGTCTTCCCCGGGCAGTGACCCGGACGATTGCGCCATCAGCGGCGCAGCCGTCAGCATTGAGGCTACGACCAACCACAGGCGTGCGGCACCGCGCATCGAAATCTCTCCCACCCTCGCGCAACCAGCGCGACCCGCCTGCAGGATAGCGAAACTGGCTGGGGGTTTCAGGAGCCGGGCGAACGGCTTGTCGCGCAAAAGACTCGGTTAAGCGGTGAGTTTCAATGCAGCGATGGCGGCGACGATGCCGAGGATGAGCAGGATGCGGATGGTGCTCGACGGCTCCTGGAACCAGAGGATGCCGACGAGTACCGTGCCGACCGCGCCGATGCCGCCCCATACGGCGTAGGCGGTGCCCATGGGGATCGAGCGCGACGCGACTTCGAGCAGGCCCATGCTGACCGCGACGGACGCGAGAAAGGCAAGCGTCCACGGCACGTTGCGGAAGCCGTCGACAAAGCGGAGCGAGGTGGTGAAGCCGACCTCGAACAGGCCGCCGACGATAAGCCAAACCCAGGGCATGCGAGGTTCATTAGCGAAGCGTATCGAACGCCGCTAGGATAGCGGCAGAGGAGTAACGCGTGACCCGATTTCTTCCCCCGAGATTCCTGATGTTTCTCGCGCTGCTGATCGTCGGCACGGCCGTCGGCGTCACGATGTGGCACCCGCTCAAGGGGATCATGGGCGGCTTCGACGTGGCGGCCTTGGCTTTCCTTGCTTCCGCCTACCCGCTGCTTAACGACCGCGCCGGCGAAATGCGCGACCGGGCGCAGAATAACGATGCCAATAAGGCGGCGCTGCTAGGCATTACGGTGACGGTGACCACCGTCATCCTGATCGCGGTCGGTGCGGTCATCGCCGAGGCGAAGTCGCTGCAGCGCATCGAAGTGGCCCTCATCATTCTGACGCTCGCGCTCGCCTGGCTCTTCGGCAATGTCGTCTACGCCTTTCACTACGCGCACATGTTCTATTCGAAGAACCGCAACGGCCGCGGCGATGCGGGCGGGATCGATTTCCCGAGCACGAAGGAGCCGGATTACTGGGACTTTTTCTATTTTAGCTTCACGCTGGGAATGACGTTCCAGACGTCCGATTGCCAGGTCGGATCGCGGTCCATCCGGCGCGTCATGATCGGCCATTGCCTGGCGGCATTCGTCTTCAACCTCGGCGTGCTGGCCTTCACCATCAATTCGCTCGGCGGATCCTAGGCCGCGAGGTCGATCTCCGGCGGCTCCGTGACCTTGCCGCGCGCCGCGATCAGGCAGCCCCCGACGATGAGCGCCGCGCCGCCCAGCGTGGTCATCGAGACGTGCTCGCGGAAGACGAGCCAGCCAAGGATCGATGCCCAGATGAACCCGCTATATTCGGTGGCCGCGAGATAGCTGGCGGGACCGCGCGCATAGCCCCAGGCGAACAGCAGCGTCCCCGCGGTCGAGAGAAGGCTAGCCACCGCGATCCAGTGCCACTGTTCTGCCGGCCACGCCGGTACGCCCGCGAACGGAAGAGCTAGAAGCCAAAGGGCCAGGATGGTTGCCCCCTGAAAGAAATTGATCTCCAGTGGCGCTGCGGCCAGCGCCTGGCGGCGCATCAGCACGATGTTGAAAGCATAGCACAGCGCCGAGAGCATGATGGCGGCGGTGCCGAGGAGTACGTCCGGGCCGGCGTGCGACCGCGCCTGGCCCAGAACGATCACGATCACGCCAGCGAAGGCGAGGAATGATCCGGCGATCGAATTCCGGCCGACCTTCTCACCGAGCATCAGCGCAGCCAGGAACATCGCGATCAACGGGGCGATGAAGGTGAGCGCAATTGCCTGCGCCAATGGCACGCGCCCGATCCCCCAGAAGAATAGCGCCGCCATCACCGTCAGGACGGTGCCGCGTAGGACGTGGACGCGGAGCACTTTCGCTTCGGGCCACCGCACCCGGCTCGGGCGATACAGGATCAGGCTGAGGAGAAGGTTCGCCGCCGAACGCCATACGCTGACGGCGATGATGCCGATTGCCAGCACCAGATGCTTCATCACCGCATCCATGACCGACAGCACCGCCACCGCGCCGAGCGCGGCGATGAAACCCTGGGCGGGACGCTGCGCAACGCGGCTCATGCGCCGCGCTTAGCGGCGATTATTTCGCGGGTGTAGCGGAGTCGATCAGCAGCGGCGGCTCGGACGGAGTCGCAAGGCTGTTCGCGAGAGCGCCGGAAGCGAGCAGGATGAGCAGCAGCTTGACCACGCGGCCAAGCTGCGCCCGACAAATGAAAAAAAGCTAAATTACTCGGCGGCGTCGAGCGTGGGCAGCTGATCCGCGGCTGCTTCGATTTCGGCGGCCTTGGCTTCGACCAGCCGAACGATGTGGTCGATCATGTCGGCGTCCTGCACGTGGTGGTCGGTCACGCCCGACAGATAGACCATGTGCTTGCCGTTGCCGCCACCGGTGATGCCGATATCGGTTTCGCGCGCTTCGCCAGGGCCGTTCACGACGCAGCCGAGGACCGACAGCGACATCGGCGTCTTGATGTGCTGGAGCCGCGATTCGAGCGCTTCGACCGTGCGGATGACGTCGAAACCCTGGCGTGCGCAACTGGGGCAGGAGACGACGCGGACGCCGCGGCTGCGGATGCCGAGCGCCTTGAGGATCTCGTAACCGACACGGACTTCCTCTTCGGGCTCGGCCGACAGCGAGACGCGGATGGTGTCGCCGATGCCAGCCCACAGCAGATTGCCGATGCCGATGGAGGATTTGACCGTGCCGCCGATGAGGCCGCCGGCCTCGGTGATGCCAAGGTGAAGCGGACAATCCACCACACTGGCGAGCTGCTGGTAGGCGGCAACGGCGAGGAACACGTCGCTCGCCTTCACGGCCACCTTGTACTCCCGGAAACCGTGGTCCTCGAGGATGCGGATATGGTCGAGCGCGCTCTCGACCAAAGCCTCCGGACAGGGCTCACCGTATTTTTCGAGCAGACCCTTCTCGAGGCTGCCCGCGTTGACGCCTATGCGGATGGCGCAACCGTTGGCTCGGGCGGCGGCGATCACCTCGCGGACGCGTTCTTCCGAACCGATGTTACCTGGGTTGATGCGCAAGCACGCGGCGCCGGCGTCGGCAGCTTCGAGCGCGCGCTTATAATGGAAGTGGATGTCGGCGACGATCGGCACCGAAGCGGCACGCACGATCTCCTTGAGCGCGGTAGTGGCCTCTACCGTCGGGCAGGAGACGCGGATGATGTCCGCGCCCGCTTCCTCGCATCGGCGGATCTGGTCGATCGTTGCCCGCGCGTCCTCGGTCGGCGTGTTGGTCATGGTCTGGACGCTGATCGGGGCGTCGCCGCCAACCGGAACGGAGCCGACCATGATCTGACGCGACACGCGCCGATCGATATCTCGCCAGGGACGGATGGACATGGCCGCCATATAGGGCCGTCCGCGCTGCTGGCCAACCGGGCGATAGGCCGTCGCGACTCTTATCTGTTTGTGTTAACGGGGTTAACGGGAACTCGCTCGGGGGCGCCGGATGGCGAAGCTGGCCCGATTGCCGACGGCAGATAGCGCGACGGACGCCGCGAGGCCTCGCGCGCCGCGGCTTCGCACACGCTACTACGCCTTTCTCAGCTATAGCCATCGTGACAAGGAACTGGCCGATTGGCTCCATCGGGAGCTGGAAAAGTTCCGCGTGCCGAGCTCGTTGACCGGCAAGCTGACGGCGAATGGGGTGGTGCCCAAACGGCTGGCTCCGATATTCCGCGACCAGCAGGATCTATCGGCCGGCGGCGACCTGGCCGAGGAGATCAAGGCCGCGCTGGCGGGCTCGCAATTCCTCATCGTCCTCTGCTCGCCCACCGCGGCGACGTCGCGCTGGACCAACCAGGAAATCGAAAGCTTCAAGCGGACGCGGCCGGAGGGCTGCGTGTTGGCGGCCGTGGTCGCCGGCGAGCCGTTTGCCAGCGACTTGCGCGGCCACGAAGACGAGGAATGTTTCCCGCCGGCACTCCGTTACAAATACGACCGGCGCGGGCACCAAACAGCCAAGCGCGCCGAGCCGCTCGCCGCCGATTTTCGCGCGACCGGCGAAGGCCAGCGGATGGCGTTCCTCAAGCTCGTCGCGGGCATGCTCGGCGTGGGTCTCGACGAGCTGGTGCAACGCGACACGACCCGCCGCCACCGGCGGATGGCGTGGCTGGCCGCCGCCTCACTCGGTGGAATGGCCGTCACGAGCACGTTGGCGGTGACCGCTTTCCAGGCTCGCAACGAAGCGCGCGAGCAACGGCGCGAGGCCGAGGGGCTCATCGGTTTCATGTTAGGCGACCTGAAGGCCAAGCTTGAACCAATTGGGAAGCTCGACGCGCTGGACGGCGTCGGGTCGCGCGTACTGGCTTACTACAGCAAGCTGGGCACGAGCGACCTGTCCGACGCCGCATTGGCGCAGCGATCGCAGGCGCTAAGCCTGATGGCCGGCGTGGCGAGCGCCAGAGGCGATACCGAAGGATCGGTGAAGTTGTACCGCGAGGCGATGGCGGGAACCGAAGAAGCCGTTCGTCGCAATCCGAATGACGCCAATGCGTTGTTCGATCACGCCCAGAACGTTTTCTACACCGGGCAGATCGCGCACGAAGGCGGCGACTTCAGCACGGCTGAGCGTTCAATGCGGGAATATAAGCGGCTCGCCCTACGCATGGTCGCGCTCCAGCCGGACAGCATGAAATATCGAATGGAGGAGCAATACGCCGAAACGAATCTCGGCGTCGTCCTCTCTGACCTCCGCCGCTACCCGGAGGCAACCGCGCAGTTTCAGCGAGCGCTGGCAACGATGGAGGCCGTTGCCACCGCCGACCCGGGCAACAAGGGATATCAACAGTCGGTTGCGGAGTCGCTCGCCTGGCTTGCCGACGCTGAGGCGGCAACCGGAAACTATGAAGCCGCGATTGCGCAGCGCCGAAGGCAGATTCAAATCCTTGAGAAACTGTGGTTGTCGACCGCCGATGTTTCCTATCAACAACGCCTGATCCCGGCTCATCGCCAGCTAGGACGGCTGCTTCTCGATCAAGGGAAGAATCAGGAAGCTATCGGGGAGTTGCGAGCGGCGGTCGCGCAGGCCGAAGCCCTGATCCCCAAGGAACCCACCAACGCGGTATGGCGGGAATACGACTATCGCGCACGGCTGGATCTCGCCCGAGCTTTGCTGGTGACGGGCCAGACGGGCGAAGCGGCGCTGCATAATCAGGCTGCTTGCCAGCTCATTGCAGGGCTTAACCAACGACCGGCGGTCAAGCCACTGTGGCGGCAAGGGAGCGCGTTCTGCCTCGCCCAGCGAGCGCGGATCAGTCTGGCGAACGGCGATGTGAGAGGGGCGCTTCAATCGTCACAGGACGCTGCGTCCATCTTGCAGACGGTCAAAAGCGGTGACCCGGTCAACGACGCCTACTTGCGTGCCAATGCATGGCGCATTGTCGGCGACATCTACGCCCGGAGCGGCGACCGGGCAGGAGCCGCGGCCGCTTGGGCGAGAGGTCTGGCGCAGCTGCCACGCGGCGCTGCTGAACAGCCGTTCGAAACTTCGGTGCGCGCCGAATTGCTCAAACGGGTTGGACGCGGAAACGAGGCGGCGAAAGCGGATGCCCGCCTGCGGTCGATTGGATTTCAATCAGTGGCTTGAAGGGGCAGTTCATGGGTCAAGACGTCGAATTTACGGCACGGATGGATGGCGGAAACGTCGCTTGGGACGCGTCAGACGGAAAGCCCGCGAAGGCACATCGCATAGATGTGGGCGCCAGCGCCCCGCCGGAACGCATCCAGTTCAAGATCCGGGACAAGACAACGCTGAAGCTGAAATTCGATACTGGCTCGCCGATCGACGTCTGGGAACAGGCGGGCTGTCCGCCGTCGGGAATCGACACTGACCAGATCGAGATCATCGACTGCAACCCGAATAAGCTGACGATCCGCAGCCTCAACACCGGCGCGCCGCGGACGCTTCAGTATCAGCTCAATGTCGTCGCCGACGATGGAAGCAAACATCCGTGCGACCCAATCATCAAGAACGGGGGCGGCGGCAGCGGAGTGGACGCCTTCTAAGCAAGGCGTCGCGTAGCCGAATTCGGAAGGGGGAAATGCAATGCGCAGACAAGTGACAAGAAATTCCGTCGCCATCGCCGCAGGCTGTGCGATGACGCTTAGCCTCGCCGCTTGCCAAGGAGCGCAGCTAAAAACCGCTCAGCAACTCCAGACCGAAAACGTGAAGCTCGTCTGGAAGCAGGCGTCGAACGAATGGAAGGTGCAACTCAACGGCGGTCCCGAAATCAGCCCTGGTGCCGCCAGAACCAAGGTCGACTACGCATCCGGGCCCGTGATCTTCATCATCGATGTTGCCGGCAAAGCCGCGAGGTTCAAGAATCCCGGCGGGCTGTCCGTCTGGACCGGTCCAAAAACGGTGCCGGCGCCGGCGGGCGTGAATTCGCCTGAGATTCTCGGCCCGATCATCACATCGAAGAACAAGATGATCTTCTTCGACATGAACCAAGGTCCGGCGGTCACGCTGAATTACGCGCTCCACTTCACGGACAAACCGTCCGTGGACCCGATCATCGATAACGGCGGCGGCAAGGAGTATTGATTGCGCTTCTCCAACAGGGCGAGATGTGCATCATTCCCTGAATGACCGCCTCTGATTCCAAAAACGTGGCGAGGCGGTCCGGCCCACCGCCCGTCCCGTTCGTGCTTGCGGTCGGCATTACCGGTCACCGCGCCGACGTGTTGCCGGCGGGCAGCATCCCGATCCTCCACTCGCGTATCCGCGACGTGCTGGAGCGGATCGAGCAATCGGGACGGGATCTGCTGCTGGCGGAGCAAGATTGCTTTGGCCCGACGCCCCCCGTGATGCGGTTCGTATCGCCAATCGCGGACGGCGCCGATCAGATCGCGGCCGAAATCGCCCTAGATCTCGGCTGGGAACTGGGGGCCATCGTTCCCTTCGAACGAAGCGTTTATCGCGAGACGCTCGCTAACCAGGAAGCGCAGGAGCGGTACGAGAAGCTTCTCGCGCGGGCGAACCGGGTGCTCGAATTGCCGGGCGATCCCGAGGATGGGCTCGATGCCTATGTAATGACCGGCCGCGCGACGGTTGCGCATTGCGACGTGCTGATTGCGGTATGGGACGGCCTTCCGCCGCGCGGCCGGGGCGGCACCGGCGAGGTGGTGCAGCTGGCGCTGACGCGGGGGACGGCAATCATCCACGTGCCCTTGGCGCCAGGAGGGGACACGCGGATCCTGTGGAGCGGGTTCGACCCGGTCGTGCTGACGGTCGCCGACGATCCAAGCGTGGCGCGTCCCCTTGAGCGGGGCGACGTCGACCGGCTGCTCCGCGGATTGCTGATGGGCCCACCGGACGAGCTGGAGCAGAGTTTCCTCCGGCAGTTCCTTCGAGAACGCTCACCGCGGGTTCGCGCCCGGGTCGAATATGCGCTCTTGTTGACGGCCACTGGCGTACGGCGATTCCGGCCGCGAGACCTCACCTCAACGCATGCCGAAGCCCAGATCCGGGACGAATGGGCCCGCTACCGGGCGGGATGCGCCGAAGCGCACAATATCCATGCGCCGATCGGCTCGCTCGAAGACGCCTACAGCTGGGCTGACCGGTTGGCGACGCACTTTGCGCAGACGTATCGCAGCGGCCACATCTTCAACTTCCTGCTCGGCGGCGTCGCGGTGTGCCTGGGTCTCAGCGCGTTCATGGCGCCGCACATGAAGTTCGAATTTGCCGCCGCGGAGTTGCTGATCACCTTTGCCATCATCCTCAACGCGGCGGTCGGATCGCGCCGTCAGTGGCATCGGCGCTGGCTCGATTATCGTCAGCTCGCGGAGCGGCTGCGACCGATGCGCAGCCTCAAGATGCTGGGGATTGCGGCGCCCGATCCACCCGGCACGCCGACCAACCCAGTGCCGCTTCGCTGGATCGACTGGTATGCGAGCGGGGTTTGGCGCGCGATGGGCTGCCCGGCGGGCGCCATCGACCGTGCCTGCGCGGCGCGGTTGGGCGTCGCCATCGCCGATCACGAGGTCGCGCCGCAGGTCGCCTATCACGAGCGGAATGCGCGGCAGATCAATCTGCTCGATCATCGGCTGGGGCAGATCGGCATGGTGCTGTTCGCCGCGACCCTGATCGTCTCGATCGCGACGATTGTGGGACTGGCGATCAATGCCGACTTCGTTAACACCTACGGCAACTGGTTCACCCTGGTCTCCGCCGGCTTTCCAGCCTTGGGCACGGCAGTTTTCGGCATTCGCTTCCAGGGCGACTTCGGGGGCGACGCGTTGCGTTCGATGGCGACGGCGGATACCCTGAGACAGATCGATGGCGAGTTGCGGAGGGACGTCACCCTGTCGCGTGCCGCCGACCTTGCCGAGCAGTCGGCGCGGATCATGTTGGCCGACCTCGACGAATGGCGCCTCGTCAACCAGCAGCGTGACCTCTCGGTCGGTTAGCGCTTCACGAAGGCGGCTACCGCCTCGACTGCCGTGGGATCGACCGGAAGCGAAGAATCACCGTAAGTCGCCAGATTGGCTGCCCGGTTGTCGCTCTTTATCACCTTAAGCACGTGATTCATGTCCGGAGCGATCACGAGCTTCGCTTGCGGGTTTGCCATCGCCAACGCGCGGGCATCGTCGACCCCGACCTGCAAGTCCCGGTCACCCTGGATAATCAGCAAGGGCAGCTTGAGCGACCCGGCCAGCGCGGCCGGCCGATACTTCATGAGATCCATGAGATAGGGCTGCACGGCAGGCCGGAAGAGGGCTTGCAGCGGTGCCGGAAGCTGCGCGGCATCGACAGCCTGGCCCGACTCCAGCGTATCGATGGCATTGAGCGCTGGATCGAGGAGCGGGGCATTGGCCGGGTTGGCTCGGAGTTGATCGCGAAGCACGGTACCGAACGGACGACCCATGCCGCTAATCGAAATGATGCCGCACAGATCGGTGCTGTCCTGACCGGCGGCGAGCGCCACGAGTGATCCCTCGCTGTGCCCCGCAAGCCAGACGCATTTCGCCTTGGTCGCCTGTCGCACGACTCTTGCCCATGCGTGGGCGTCAGCGGCGTATGCGGCGATCGTCACGGCATTGGGATCGGCAATTGCCGCCTTGCTGCCGAAGAGTCCGCGCTTATCAATGCGGACACTGCTGATCCCTTTCGCCGCAAGGGCATCCGCGAGGAGTTTGTAGGGCTGGGCAGTAATTCCCATGGGATTGTTGCCGTCACGGTCCGTCGGCCCCGATCCGGGGATGATGACTACAACCGGCGCACTTTTCCCAGCGTCGATGAAGCTCCCCGCCAGCTGGCCGTCAGGACCCGGTGCTGTGATAGGCGAGGACGAAGCGGCGGCAACGGCAGCGAGCATTGTGAGCATCAAGCATCCCCTCCCCACCGCCAGCGCCAGCCGCCGCGCGTGGTGCGGGCACAAACGAGAACGAACGCGAGGATGGCGGGCGTCATGAGGGCGGCCAGCTGCAGCGGACGGTCGCGGAAGAAATAGACTCCGATGGCAGTCAGGGCACCAAATGCGGCGGTAACCGCCCGGCCCTGCCAGGTGATCGGCATTCCCGAGCCATATCCGTAGCGCTTCGGCGCGAACCATTCGGGGTTGTCGCTCATCACTTCTTCTCCTTGGGCGGACGCCCGCGCTTTCGTTGAACGGGTGCCTTCAATTTGACTCCGCGCGCGCTGAGGGCTTCGCGCAGCAGGCATTCGACCTGGGCGTTCACGCTCCTCAGCTCCGCGCCGGCGCAGCGTTCGATCGCTGCCCACAAGCTTGCATCGACGCGGAGGGGATAGGCCTTGCGGTCGTCGTCCGGCACGACAGCGCTTATTGGTAGAGGGTGCCGGTGTTGACGACGGGCTGGGTGTCGCGCTCGCCGCAGAGCACGACCATCAGGTTGGAGACCATCGCCGCGCGGCGCTCGTCATCCAGCTCCACGACGTTCTTCGCGCTCAGTTGCTCCAGCGCCATCTCGACCATGCCGACAGCGCCTTCGACGAGGGTCTGGCGTGCAGCGACGACTGCCTGCGCCTGCTGGCGGCGGAGCATCGCGCCCGCGATTTCCTGCGCATAAGCGAGGTGCGTGAAGCCGCATTCGTCGACGGTGATCCCCGCGACAGCGAGCCGCGCCATCAGCTCCTTGCGTAGCTCGACGCCAACCTCATCGTGGTTGCCGCGCAAGGTGACTTCCTGATGGGCGAAGTCGTCATAGGGGTAGCGCGAGCCGATGGTGCGGATCGCAGCTTCGACCTGAACGCGGACGAACTGCTTGTAATCGTCGACATCGAACAGCGCCTGCGCGGTGTCGACAACCCGCCAGACGATCTGCGCCGCCATCTCGACCGGATTGCCGCGCAGGTCGTTCACCTTGATCTTGTCGGAGATGAAGTTGTTGGTGCGGACCGACACCTTCTTCTTGGCGAGCCAGGGCCAGGTCCAGCGCAGTCCGGTCGTGCGGTCGGTGCCCTGATAAGCGCCGAACAAGGTGATCGCGGCCGCCTGGTTAGGCTGCAGCATGAAGAAACCGGGCATGATGACGATGAAAGTCAGCGTGGCAATTGCGACGATAACCAGGCCAAGCACGCTGCCGTCATAGGTGCCTAGCTGATTGACGCCGTAAATATCCGCCAGCACCGCGATGACGAGTACAACCAGCAAGGCATAGCCGCTCGAAGTGGACGCCGGACGCTCACTGGTCGCCGTCAGGGCGATGACTTTATCGTTGCTCAATTCAGCCTCCCTTTAATTGATATCATAATTATATGGAATGCGAGGCCAGGTCAACTGGCGCCGGGAAGAGGTCGCCGCTAAGGCGCCCGGCATGACCGACACTCCCTGGCGATTGGTGATTCACGGCGGCGCAGGTTCCGAGCGAATCGCGCATGGCGATCCCGTCCATGAGGCCAATGCGCGGCAGGGTTTGAATGACGCGCTGGACGTAGGGCAGGCAATTCTCGCTGCGGGTGGCAGCGCCGTTGACGCGGTAGAAGCAGCCGCCAAGAGCTTGGAGGATAACATCTGCTTCAACGCCGGCCGCGGCAGCGTGCTGACGGAAGAAGGCGTTGCGGAACTGGATGCGGCCATCATGGACGGGCGCGATCGCAGCGCCGGGGCGGTTGCGGGTACCACGACCACGCGCGCCCCGATCAGCCTTGCGCGCAAGCTGATGGAGCAGGGGCCGCACGTGTTCCTGAGCGGTCATGCGGCCGATCACTTCGGCGAGGCCGCGGGCCTGGAGCAGGTCGACAACGATTACTTCATCCTGCCGGAACGGCGGCGGCAGCTCGAGGAGGCGCTGGCCGCCGGGAGCAACGCTGACCCGATCAAATATGGGACCATCGGCGCGGTCGCGGTGGACGTGCACGGCAACGTGGCCGCGGCGACCTCGACCGGCGGAATTACGGCCAAGCGCTGGGGCCGTGTCGGCGATTCGCCGCTGATCGGTGCCGGTACCTATGCCGATAATCGCGCCGCTGCGGTCTCCGCCACGGGGTCGGGCGAGTATTTCATCCGCGCCGTGGCGGCGCATCAGCTAGCCGAGCGCATCCGTTTAGGGGGCGAGGGATTGCAGAAGGCCCTCGACGCGGTGCTCGCCGACATCCAAGTGCTCGGCGGCAAGGGCGGGCTGATCGCGGTCGCGCCAAGCGGCGACGCGGCATGGGGTTTCACCACGCCCGCGATGTATCGCGGCATGGCCAGCGCGACAGAGCGACGCGTTGGGATCTACGCCGGGGACGACTCTTTGTAGGGTAGGTCGCGTCTAAGCCACTCGATCTCGGCGGCGACCCCTTCGCGCTCCGCTTTCAAGAAGTCGGCGACCGCATCGCGGAAGCTGCGGTTAGGCAGAAAATGCGCGCTGCGGGTCACGACCGGCTCGTAGCCGCGCGCGACCTTGTGCTCGCCCTGCGCGCCGGCCTGCACCGACGCGAGTTCGTGGGCGATGGCCCATTCGATGGCCTGGTAATAACAAAGTTCGAAGTGCAGGAACGGAACTTCCTCGGTGCAGCCCCAGTAGCGGCCGTAGAGGGTATCAGCGCCGACGAAGTTGAGCGCGCCAGCGATTGGCTTCCCGTCCCGCAGGGCCAGAAACAGTAGAACGGCATCGCCCATGCGTTCGCTAATCAGGTCGAAGAACTTACGGGTCAGGTAGGGCCTGCCCCACTTCCGCGATCCAGTGTCCTGATAGAAGGACCACATGGCGTCCCAGTCGTTAGGTCCGATTTCGTCACCCCGCAGGATAAGAATATCGAGGCCCTCCACCGCCGCCGCGCGTTCTTTTCGAATCGCCTTCCGCTTGCGGCTTGAAAGAGCACCGAGGAATTCGTTGAAGTCGCAATAGTCGCGATTGAACCAGTGGTACTGGACACCGTCACGCATAAGCCAGCCGCGCCGCTCGGCTTCTACTGCACCCGCGTCATCGAGGAAGGTGATGTGCGCCGATGACATTTCATGCTGCGTCGTGACGGCCTCGATCGCTGCCAGCAGCTCCTGCGGGCGCGAGCCAAGCAGGCGGGGACCGGGCACCGGCGTGAACGGCACCGCGATCTGCAACTTGGGGTAGTATTCGCCACCGGCGCGCTGCCAGGCGTCGGCCCAGCCGTGGTCGAACACATATTCGCCCTGGCTGTGGGTTTTCAGATAAGCTGGCGCCGCCGCTACCAACCGCTCAGCCTCGTCCTCGACCAGGATCGGCGCGGGCGTCCAGCCGGTGCCGGGGCCGACGCTACCTGATTCTTCCAGCAGCGATAGGAAGGCGTGGCTAAGGAACGGATCACCCGAGCTAAGCCGATCCCAGGCAGCACGGTTCAAGCCAGCGACGCTGGACGCGATCTTGGCGACGAACTGGGCTTCGCGGTCGGCCATACCCTCAAATGGGTAGGCGGGTGCGGATGAACTAGGCCTTCACCGCGATGATGGCGTCGACTTCAACCGCGACGCCGAGCGGGAGCACCGCGACGCCGACGGCGCTGCGAGCATGCCGGCCAGCTTCGCCAAAGACGTCCTGCATCAGCTCCGACGCGCCATTGGCGACCTTGGGCTGATCGACGAAGTCGGGACTGCTGTTAACGAACACACCCAGCTTCACGACCTTTTCGACCCGGTCGAGCGAGCCGAGGGCCGCCTTCATCTGCGCCAATAGCATAATGCCGCAGCGGCGGGCGGCGGCAATCCCGCCATCGAGGTCGACGTCGTCGCCCAGCCGGCCTTTGATGAGGCTGCCGTCCTCGGCGAAGCTGATCTGACCGGAGATGTGCAGCATCCCGCTCCGCTCCACTGCGGGGACATAGGCGGCGACGGGGGCAGCGGCCTGCGGCAGCTCAATGCCCAGCTCGGTAAGGCGTTGGTCAATGTTCATGGCGCGGCCCAAGCACCGCGCGCCCGCCGAATCAAGCCTCGCGGTTGATGGCGAACCCGGCCCAGCTCTGGGTCACCGGCATGAGCTCGACCGCGTTGATGTTCAAACGGGGGGGCAGATTGGCGATCCACCAGAACAGATCGGCGAGATCGGCGGCAGTCATGGGGTCCATGCCCGCGTACAGCCTGTCCGACGCATCCTTGTCGCCGCCGGTGCGGACGATGGTGAACTCGGTCTCCGCCATGCCGGGCTCGATCGAAGTGACGCGTACGCCGGTCCCCGCTAGGTCGCAGCGCAGGTCGAGCGAGAACTGACGGACGAACGCCTTGGTGCCCGCGTACACGGCACCGCCCTTGTAGGGGTAGGTGGCGGCGACCGACGACAGGTTGATGATCTGACCCTTGCGCTCGACCAGGCGCGGCAGCAGCGCGCGGGTCAGCGCGACCAGGCCGGTGATGTTCGTGTCGATGACAGTTTCGACCCTATCCCAATCGGTATCCGGCAACGGATCGGTGGGCGGCGCCAGACCGGCATTATTGAGCAGCAGGTCGATCTCGCCCCACGGCTCGTCGAGCTTCGCGAGACCCTCCAGCGCGTCCCGGTCGCGCATGTCGATTTCGAGCGGCAGGAAATTGTCGCCGAGTTCCTCTTGCAGCGCTTTCAGCCGGTCGCCGCGCCGCCCGGTGCCAATCGCGCGCCAGCCGCCCGCGACGAACTTCCGAGCGGCCGCCTCGCCGAATCCCGCCGTCGCGCCGGTGATCAAAATCGTCTTCATCGCTCGCCTCGTTCGAGTTGTTGGCGCGCCTCTACGAGGGCTTCGGGCTTCACATCAATCGCCGCCGCCACCTCAAGCAGGTCCGGTTCGTAGCTTTCCAGAAACCGAAGCAGGGCTGCGAGAAGATCCGGCTCCGCTGCCCGCGCGCGCAACTCCTCAGTCCCGATTCCGGTCAAATCGAGCAGCCGTTGCGCCCGACGCTCATCGCCGAGCGTTGCCGCCAAGGCGGACAAGGCAAGAACCAAGGGATCACTGTCGTTCAAACGCGTCACGGGTTAGACTGTGGCGAGAAGGGGTAGAGTTTGGCCAAGATCCTGATCGTCGAGGACAATGCCCTCAACATCAAGCTGTTCTGCGATTTGCTGGCGGCGCACGGGCATAGTCCAGAAGCGGTGACCGACAGCCGGGAGGCGATCGGCGCGGCGCGCGAGTTCCGTCCGGACCTGGTGATCACCGACATCCAGCTGCCGCACGTCAGCGGCCTCGATCTAATCCGCATGATACGCAAGGACGACGAGCTATCCGATGTGCCGATCATGGCGGTTACTGCTTATTCGGCGCAGGGCGACGAAGAGCGAATCCGCGCGGCGGGCGCGCAGGCTTATGTCGCCAAGCCGATTTCGGTGATGAAGTTCGCGCAGACCGTCGAGGATTTGCTGATTGCGGACGTCGAGCCGCCCGAAGATCTGAGCGGCGACGATGACGGTGGCGGCGGTGGCGGGCCCGACGAGCCCGGCGGAGAGGAAGACGCGGAGTAAGCTCGGGAAACGCCCCGGCTTACTTGATCTTCGCTTCCTTGAATTCCACGTGCTTGCGGACCTTCGGATCGTACTTGCGCATGACCATCTTTTCCGTCTGCGTGCGCGGGTTCTTCTTCGTGACGTAGAAGAATCCGGTGTCAGCCGTGCTGACGAGCTTGATCTTGACGGTTGCCGGCTTGGCCATCGCTAAAGTCCCAAAGGCTTGAAAAATAAAAGCGGCCTGACGCCGCTCGTTCGGGGGCACATGACGAACGCAGGTGATTCTGTCAACCGACACGCCACTGTAACGAGGCTTTAACCTTCCTGAGCGAACCTCCGTTAAATCGACGGAGACACGCGAATGGCCACGGACCCGCTCGCCAAGGTGCGCAATGAGATCGGCCTTCGACTGGCCGAGATCCGCAATGCCGGGCCGCGCATCTCGCGGCTGGACCTGCACGCGCGGATGGACGCCATCCGCCAGCTCGCCGCCATCAACGGCCTTGCCGCGCTGGAGAGCCTGGCGCGCTCGACGGCGCAGCGCGCGCTGCTGCCCGGCCACCGCATGGCGATGCGCACCTGCTTCGAGCATATCGATGAAGCGCTCGACAGCCGCTCACCGGCCGACAGCAACGCCATCCTCGCGGCCTTCGCCATCCGCCTGCACTAAAGCCCGACTCGGCACCTGACGGCCGTTCGCGCATTGGACTTGCGTGGATGCGCGCATCGGCTTTTGCTGCACCTTCGTTTCGCCCTCCGGCGATGAGGAGGAGCAGCGCGCGCTAAACATGCGCGGGCCGACGGTCGCCTCAATCGTCAAGGCTGAGCAACCGACCGCGAAGCTTGAAGAGGTCATCCGATGCAACCTCGATACGCTGGACCGGCAGATCACCTACGTCGGCGCGTTGCCGCCGCTCGAGCGGCTGTTCCGGATCGTCAGCGGGTTCCTGATCGGCTGGGGGCATCCGGCTGCTGCCGACATCTGGGCCAACAGTCTTCGGCGCGAGGTAGAAGCGCGGCTAGCTAAGTCAGGCGAGCTAGCACGGCGGCTAGGTGTGCGTCTGTCGATGCACCCGGCCCAGCATGCAATTCTGGCGACGAAGACCGAGGGCGCGCTCGCCAACGCCATTCGCGATATCGAGGAACATGCGCACGTTTTCGCGATGCTCGGCTACGGCTCGGGTTGGCATCCGCACGGCGCGAGCGTGAATATCCACGGCGGCGCGAGGAGCGCGGGTGTCGAAGCGATCCGCGCGAACCTGCGGCAATTGTCGCCTGAGGCGCGCAATCTGATCACTATCGAGAATGACGAGATCAGCTTTGGGCTCGACGACCTGTTGGAGGTCGGGGATGAGGTCGCGATCTTGGTCGACTTCCATCATCACTGGATCTTCTCGCGCGGCGAATGGCTGCAGCCGGACGATCCGCGCGTTTCCCGCATTATCGCTAGCTGGCGCGGCGTCCGCCCGCTGTCGCACATCTCCGTGAGTCGCGAGATCTATCTGGGCGACCATGACCCGGAAACGCTGCCCAATTTCGCAGCGCTGGGCGAAACTGGACTCGGCCCATCCAAGCTGCGCGGGCATAGCGACCGGATGTGGAACCGCGCGGTCAATCGCCTGGTCGAGCGCCATCTCGCCTGGACCGACGTCGAGGTCGAGGCGAAGGCCAAGAACCTGGCCAGCACCGACCTCGCCGAGCATGTCCGCAATGCGCAGCTGCAGACCGCCTGATGCGTGCCTTTTCGCAGCTGCTCGACGATCTGGTCTACACGCGGTCGCGCAACACCAAGCTTCAGCTGATCGGCGATTATCTGAAGGAGACGCCCGATCCGGATCGCGGTTACGGGCTGGCGGCGTTGACGGGAACGCTGGATATTCCGCACGTAAAGCCGGCCGCGGTGCGCGGGCTGGTGACCGAGCGCATCGACCCGGTGCTGTACGCGATGAGCCGCGACTATGTTGGCGACAGTGCGGAGACAATCTCGCTCTTATGGCCCAAGCGCGACGGCGAGCCGTCGGACATCGACGACGCGACGATCCGGATTTCGGACGCGATCGACCGCCTGCGCTCGGCGTCGAAGCTGGACGCGCCGCGCATCCTCGAGACGATGCTCGACCACCTCGATGCATCGGGCCGCTACGCATTGCTGAAACTCGCGCTCGGCGAGCTGCGGGTGGGCATCAACGCGCGGTTGGCGAAGCAGGCGCTCGCGGATGCTTTCGGTCTTGATGTCGAGGGTGTCGAGGAGGTGTGGCACGGGCTGCGGCCGCCGTTCACCGAGCTGTTCGACTGGGCGGAAGGACGCGCCGAGCAGCCGACGGTGCGCGACGTGCCGGTGTTTCGGCCCTTCATGCTCGCGCACCCGCTGGAAGAGACGCGCGTCTCGCTCGACGACTATGCCGCCGAGTGGAAGTGGGACGGCATCCGTGTGCAGCTGGTCCATGCGGGCGGGGACACGCGCCTCTACAGCCGCACCGGCGATGATGTCTCCGGCAGCTTCCCGGATGTCGCCGAGGCTTTCCGGACGCCCGGCGTTCTGGACGGCGAATTGTTGGTGCGCGGGACGGACCAGGGCGTTGTCGATGTGCATGGCGGCGCGGCAGCGAGTTTCAATTCGCTGCAGCAGCGGCTGGGTCGCAAGAACGTCAGCGCCAAGATGTTGGGCAGCTATCCGGCCTTCGTCCGGCTATATGACATCTTGTTCGATGGTCACGAGGACTTGCGCGAACTTCCGTGGACCGAGCGGCGCACCCGGCTGGAAGTATTCGCGGGAGGCCTCGATCCCGAGCGTTTCGACGTGTCGCAAATGATCAATGCCGACAGCTTTGAAACGCTTGAGGACATGCGCCTTAATTCCCGCGACGTGTCGATCGAAGGGATGATGCTGAAGCGCCGGGACAGCCCGTATGTCGCCGGCCGGCGCACCGGTCTTTGGTACAAGTGGAAGCGCGATCCGCTGACCGCCGATTGCGTGCTGATGTACGCGCAGCGCGGGTCGGGAAAGCGGTCCAGCTACTATAGCGATTACACCTTCGGCTGCTGGACCGAGGACAATGAGCTTTCGCCCGTGGGCAAGGCCTACTTCGGCTTCACCGACGAAGAGCTGAAATGGCTCGACCGCTGGATCCGTGCGCACACCACCGCACGGTTTGGGCCGGTGCGCGAAGTCGAAAAGGAACTGGTGCTCGAAGTTGCCTTCGATTCGATCCACAAAAGCTCGCGCCACAAGTCCGGCTTGGCGATGCGCTTTCCGCGCGTGAGCCGCATCCGCAGCGACAAGCCCGCGCATGAGGCGGACCGCCTGTCGACTCTGCAAGCAATGGTAACTTGAAGCGGCTGCGAAGCGCGTTAATCCATCGCATACATAAAAGGGGGATCCGATGATCAAAGCCTTGCTTGCCGGCGCGGCCGCGCTGGCCGTTTCGGCCGCCGCGAACGCGGAGACCTACGCCATCCAGGCCGGACGCCTGATCGTGGATGCCGCGCAACCCGCGCGCGGCAATTCGACAGTGATCGTCGAGAACGGCCGCATCGCCCGTGTCGAAAATGGTTTTACGGCACCGGCCGGCGCAACCGTGATCGACCAGCGGGCCCGCACCGTATTGCCCGGTATGACCGACGTTCACGTCCACCTTACCGGCACCAGCGGCCAGCCCTGGTACGCGGGCTACACGCAGAAATATTCGAATGCGTATTCGACGACGGTCGGGCTGACCCACGCGCTGGAGATGGCCCGTGGAGGCTTCACCACCGTCCGCGATCTTGGCGGCGACACCAGCAGCGTGATCGCCGTGCGTGACGCGGTCGGCGAAGGCCGTTTCCCAGGTCCGCGCATCAAGGTTTCGGGCGGTCCGCTGTCGATCATCGGCGGCCACGGCGATGCGGCGACCGCGCTTCCGCCGGAGCTCGCCGAAGCGGTCAACGAAGCGCACCTCAGCCCTTCGGTCTGCACGGGCGTCGACGAATGCCAGAAGGTCGTTCGCCAACTCGCAGCCGCCGGCGTCGATGTGATTAAGATTATGGCCACGGGCGGCGTGCTCGACCCGGGCGCGATGGGTCTCGAGCAGCACTTCAGCGATGCCGAGCTCAAGGGCATCATCGACATGGCGCACTCGCTGCACCTCAAGACCGCGGCCCACGCCCACGGCGCGCGCGGCATCCTTGCCGCCACGAACGCCGGCATCGATTCGATCGAGCACGGCACCTTCCTCGACGAGGCCGGCGCGCGGGCGATGAAGGCGCACGGCACGTACTTCTCGGCGACACTGCTGGCCTTCAGCGGCGTGTCGCGGCTGCTCGGATCGGGCAAGCTGACGCCGGAGATGGAAGCCAAGACGCGCATGACGATGGGCGTTTGGGGAAAGGGCCTGAACTTCGCCTATCGCAATGGCGTGAAGATCGCGCTCGGCACCGACAGCGCCGTCGCCCCGCACACAGAAGCGAACAAAGAGGTGGCGCTGATGGTCGAGAAGGGCGGCATGACACCGCGCGACGCGCTCATCGCCGCGACCAAGGGCGGGCCTGACCTCATGAATCTTTCCGGTGAAACCGGAACGCTCGATCCCGGCAAGTCCGCCGACCTGATCGCCGTCGATGGCGACCCGTTGGTCGATCCAACAGCGGTCCAGCGGGTCGCCTATGTCATGGCGCAGGGCCGCCCGATCCCGATGAAAGGACAATGATGCGTTCGTCAGTATTCGCTCTCGCGCTCGTCTTGAGCGCTCCCGGCTTCGCGCAGGGTGCGCCTGCGGGCGATGTGCCGCCCAAGGATATGAAGGCCGCGCCGAAGGATGACGACAAGGACGTCATCAAGGCCAACGTCGAGGAAGATGAGCACCCCGTTCGCCGTTCGATATCGCTCCACGGCAAGACGCTCGCTTACACCGTGACGCCCGGCCACCTGACCGTCCGCAACGAGAAGGGCGAGCCGGTCGTCAGCATGTTCTACACCGCCTACACCGTGCCGAGCGCAGGGCGCGCCCGCCCGGTTACTTTCCTGTTCAACGGCGGCCCTGGTTCATCGACGATGTGGCTGCACATGGGCTCGTTCGGCCCGATGAAGGTCGATGCCGCGGTTCCGGACACCATTGCCGGGCCGCCGTTCCGCTACGGCGCAAACCCCGACACCCTGCTCGACATCAGCGACCTCGTATTCATCGACGCACCGACGACGGGCCTGTCTCGCCTGCTCGGTAAGGCAGAGACGAAAGACGTGTTCGGGGTCGACAAGGATCTCGACATCTTCACCCGCACGATCCAGCGCTACCTGACCAAATATCAGCGCTGGAACAGCCCCAAGTTCATCATCGGCGAAAGCTACGGCACCACGCGCGCCGCGGGCCTGTCGCGATCGTTGCTCAACGTCGGCGTCCAGCTCAACGGCATTGCCTTCGTCTCGACGGTATTCAACTTCGCCGATTTCCAGGGCGACCAGTCGCTGATCAATTTCCTGCCGACCTATGCCGCGGACGCCTGGTATCACAACAAGATCCCGGGCAAGCCGCCGCTGGCCAGCTTCATTCAACAGGCGCGGGACTTTGCGAGTGGGCCCTATGCGCTGGCGCTGCAGAAGGGGAACACGCTGACCGACGCGGAACGGCAGTCGGTGGCCCAGCAAATGTCGCAGCTGACGGGTTTGTCGGCCGATTATCTCGTCCGCTCGGACCTGCGCGTCGATCCGGGCCGTTTCCGGAGAGAATTGCTGCGGGACCGCCGGCAGATCATCGGCCGAATCGATTCGCGCTATCTGGGCACCGAGCCTGACGCCGTTGGCGAATCTGCCGGCTACGATCCGCAATCGAGCGCGATCACCGGCGCATTCGTCGGTGCGCTCAACGATTACTTGCTGCGGGACCTCGGTTACCAGACGCCGCTGACCTATCGGCCCAATAACTATGCCGAAACACAGGGCGGCAACTGGAGTTTCCAGCATCGTGGGCCCGATGGGCCGCAGCCGATTGCGGACACCAGCGCGGACCTCGCCGATGCAATGCGGCAGAATCCGCGGATGAAGATCCTGTCGGTGAATGGGCTGTATGATCTGGCGACGCCATTTGGCGGCGCGGACTATGAGTTCAAGCACATGCAGTTGGAGCCGCAGCTGCAGGCCAACATGCGCTACCATTATTATGAGGCGGGCCACATGATGTACACGGACCCGCCGTCGGCGCGCCAGCTGAAGGCGGATCTCGCAGCCTTTTACGCAAGCGCGATGTAAGCAAAGGAAAGGGGCCGGAGAATTGCTTCCCCGGCCCCTCCGCCCCCGAAAGTCGGGGTAATTATTCGCTCTTCGGCGCCAGGTTCACCGCGGCATATTTGCCGCGACGATCGACCTCGAGCTCGAAATCGAGCCGGTCGCCTTCGTTGAGCGTCGGCATGCCCGCGCGCTCGACCGCCGAGATATGCACGAATGCATCCGGCTGACCATCATCGCGCTGGATGAAGCCGAAGCCCTTCATGGCGTTGAAGAACTTGACCGTGCCGCTGGCCTTTTCGCCCGTCAGCTGACGCTGCGGACCGCCGGCGCCACCGCCAGGACCACCAGCCGCACCACCACCGCTCCGTTCGACGGCCATTGGCTCGCCGTCGATGCGAAGGTTGGTCGCCGACACGCGGCCGCCGCGATCGACGAGCGTGAACTCGAGCGGCTGACCGTCAGCCAGATCGGTGAGACCGGCCTGCTCGACCGCCGAGATGTGCACGAATACGTCTTCGCCGCCGTCATCGCGAACGATGAAGCCGAAACCCTTTTGCGGGTTGAAGAATTTTACGACGCCCTTGCCTTCGCCAACGACCTGGGGAGGCATTCCGCCACCGCCGCCGCCACGAAAGCCGCCGCCACCGCCACCGCCGCGGAAACCACCGCCGCCGCCGCCGTAGCCGCCGCCACCACCGCCACCGAAGCCGCCGCGGTCACCAAAACCGCCGCGTCCGCCGCCGCCGCCGAAGCCGCCGCGATCCTGATAGCCATATTCGCCGAAATTTTGTGACTCGCCGCCGAAATCGTCGCGTTTGTCGCGCCCGCGACCGCCGCGATCACCCTTGCGCCCTCTATCGAAACCCATGAACCGTCCGTACTTAAAAGCCCGCTTACCCCTGAAACCAACGCGCTCGGGCCGAACGGCGCAACCGGTCATGGCGCGCAATCCACTCACGCACCGTTCAGGGCCCTTACAAGAAAATTGAGACCGTCTCTAGTGACTCAGTGACAGCGCGCCTGACGGCAGGGCTGGCATGCCGGGGCGATAGGGGATTAAAGCGGCCGAAAGACGTGATTAGGGAGTGGAAATGGCGGTTTACCTGCACGAGGAAGACCTTCCGGCCGACGTAAACTTCGCCGACGGGCCGATCGCCGTGGACACGGAAGCCATGGGCCTGATTTACGGCCGCGATCGCCTCTGCGTCGTACAATTGTCTGATGGCATGGGCGATGAGCACCTCGTCCGTTTCAAGCGCGGCAGCGATTATTCGGCGCCAAATCTCAAGGCGCTGCTCGCCGATTCGAGCCGCCTGAAGCTCTACCATTTCGCCCGGTTCGATATCGGGATCATGAGCGCTTATCTCGGGATCATGGCGGCACCGCTCTACTGCACGCGCACAGCCTCGCGGCTTGTTCGGACGTACACGGACCGTCACGGACTCAAGGATCTGGTCAAGGAACTGCTCAACATCGACGTGTCGAAGCAGCAGCAAACCAGCGACTGGGGCGCCGACGAGCTAAGCGAAGCCCAGCGGGAATATGCCGCCGGTGACGTCCGCTATCTCCACCAGTTGAAGGAAAAACTCGACATCCGCCTCGCCCGCGAAGAGCGAACCGCGCTGGCTCAAGCCTGCTTCGACTTCCTGCCGACGCGCGCGTTGCTCGATCTGGCCGGATGGCCGGAACAGGACATTTTCGCCCATGACGGATAGCGCCGTCCCCAACCGGCGTGAGGTTCCGCAGCGGTGGGCGACGCCCAACAGCGGGCATGACCGGATCGTACGCTGGGCAAAGATCGCCCTTCCCAGCGCGGTTGGCGTATTGCTTGCGATCCTGTTCCTCGCCCCCCTCGACCGCAAAGGCGATGTCAGCTTCATTCTCGACAAGAAGAAGGTCGATAGCGCCCCCGAAAGGATGCGCGTGGAAAGCGCGCGTTACAGCGGCACCGATGACAAGGGGCAAATGTTCGAAATGATCGCCAATCGTGCAATCCAGCCCAGTTCGGACACGCCCATCGTCGCCATCAACGGCATGCTGGCAAGGCTCGAACAACAGCAGGGGCCGATGACGATCGCGGCGGACAAGGGCCACTATAATATCGACAAGCAGCAGGTTTCGATCGACGGGCCGGTAAGCGTAAAGGGCAACGACGGCTTCACGTTGAACACCAGCGACGTCATGGTCGATCTGAAACAGCGCGAACTTGCGAGCCAGGGCCCTGCGCAAGGCGCGATGCGGCTAGGACAATTCCGTGCCAATCAGATCCGCGCCGACCTCGATGAGCGCAAGGTGGTGCTCGACGGCGGTGTCCGCTTGAAAATCGTGCAAGGCGCGGTCAGATGATGCGCGTGCGTTTCACTGGCATCATCCTTGCAACTGCCGCCTTCGCGGCAACAGCTGCAATTGCGCAGGTGCGCCAGGAGCAGCCGACGTCAGCGCTCAAGGGACATAACAGCAATGCTCCCGTCGACGTGACCGCCGATCGCATCGAGGTTCAGGACCGCGCGGATCGCGCGATGTTCGTCGGCAATGTCCACGTCACCCAGGCCGAGCTGACCTTGGATACGCCGCGGCTGACCGTGGCATATTCGGGCGGCACTGGCGCCGGCGGGGTGCAAATCAAGCGGCTCGATGCCGCTGGCGGCGTGACCGTGAAAAGCCCGTCGGAGACTGCCCGCGGCGATTTCGGTATCTACGACCTCGACCGCAAGCTGATCACCTTGCTCGGCAACGTGCAGCTCGACCGCGAGCAAAATCGCGTCAATGGCGCACGTCTGACGATCGATCTGGAAACTGGCCGGGCGGTGGTGGACGGGGGTCCGCCCGGCGTGAATTCGACCGGTGGCCGGGTAACCGGTCACTTCCTGGTCCCGCAGCGTCAGCAGCAGCGATAAGGTGAACGAAGCCGCGACCATCGAGCGGCCCGCCGTCGATGCACGGCGCGGCAATGACGGCCTTGAAGTCCGCTCGATCGCCAAGTCCTACGACAAGCGGGCGGTGCTGCACGACGTCAGCCTCGACGTTCACCGAGGCGAGGTGGTCGGCCTGCTCGGACCAAACGGCGCGGGCAAGACGACCTGCTTCTACTCCGTGATGGGTCTGGTGAAACCCGACAGCGGCCGCATCTTTCTGGATGGCAACGATATCACCGAACTGCCGATGTACCGTCGCGCCATCCTCGGTCTCGGCTATCTGCCGCAGGAAACCTCGATCTTCCGCGGGATGTCGGTCGAGGGCAACATCATGGCCGTTCTGGAAGCTGCGGAGCCGGATCGTTCGGTGCGAGCGGCGAGGCTGGAGCAATTGCTGTCCGAGTTTGGGCTCACCGGTCTGCGCGATTCCCCGGCTATGGCATTGTCGGGTGGCGAGCGGCGGCGTTGCGAAATCGCGCGCGCACTGGCGGCCAATCCGTCGATTATGTTGCTCGATGAGCCGTTCGCGGGAATCGACCCCATTTCCATTTCGGACATTCGCGAGCTGGTCCGGGAGCTCAAGAGCCGCGAAATCGGCGTGTTGATCACCGATCACAACGTCCGCGAGACGCTCGATATCGTCGACCGCGCCTGCATCATTTACGACGGGCAGGTCCTGTTTGCCGGAACGCCGGAAGCGTTGGTCGCGGACCAGGAAGTCCGCCGCCTATACCTCGGCGAAAGCTTCGCGCTGTAAGCTGACTCGATGGGCCTGGGCCCCTCTTTAAGCATCCGTCAATCGCAGCAGTTGGTGCTGACGCCACAGCTGCGTCAGGCAATCCAGCTCTTGCAGCTTAGCAACCTCGAGCTGGACGCATTTTTGGCGGAAGAGCTGTCCAGGAACCCGCTATTGGAGTCGCAAGCTGGCGATGGCGAGGCCCAGCCCGCCGCAGATTATTCCGGAGAGGAAGGAGACAGTGACGACGCGCCGGACGATCCGGGTGCGGACAACCTTATCGCCGGGCAAGCTGACGACGACCGGCCGCTGGACATGGACTGGCAGTCGGAAGCGCTGGAAACGGATAGCTTCAATGACGTCGTGACGTCAGGCAGCTCGGAGGAGGCGTTCGATTTTGACCGGGTCGAATTCTCCGCGTCGTCCCTTGCCGAGCACTTGCAGGTCCAGCTGCACGGGCACTCTGGGGATGTCGGAGACTTGGCACGTATCCTCGCCGAGGCGCTGGAAGAGACCGGTTACTTGACCGTGCCGCTGGGCGAGATTGCAGAGCTTACCGGTGCGCCATTGGCTTTGATTGAGCAGGCGTTGGAGTTGCTACAGGGACTCGAACCCGCGGGCGTCGGTGCTCGATCGCTTGCCGAATGTCTCGCACTGCAGGCGAAGGCCGTCGACCGTTACGACCCCGCCATGGCGCGGCTGATCGACAATCTCGACTTGCTGTCGAAGGGCCGGACTGCCGACCTCAAGCGCATCTGCGGGGTCGACGACGAAGATCTCGCCGACATGATACGCGAGTTGCGGGCCTATGACCCCAAGCCAGGCTGCCAGTTTTCTAGTGCCTCGGCCGAGGATGTGACGCCCGACGTATTTGTTCGGCCGCTGAAGGCCGGTTTCGCCGTCGAACTGAACCAGAGCACGCTGCCACGGCTGCTGGTGAACCGCCGCTATTATCAGGAACTGAAGTCCGGGCCGCAGGACAGGACGTCCCGGGCCTGGCTCAGCGAGTGCCTGCAGAGCGCCAACTGGCTGGTGAAAGCGCTCGACCAGCGAGCCCGGACCATCGTCAAGGTCGTCAGCGAGATCGTCAAACGCCAGCAAGGCTTCTTCGAACGCGGCGTCGCAGCGATGAAGCCGATGACCCTGCGGGAAGTCGCTGAGGCAATCGGGATGCATGAATCTACGGTCAGCCGCGTGACATCGAATAAGTATCTGCTGTGTGATCGTGGGCTTTACGAGCTGAAATACTTCTTCGGGTCGGGCGTGGCTTCGGCGGAGGGCGATGGGGCGGCGGCGGAGGCGGTGAAGGCCGGGATCAAGGAACTGATTGAGGCCGAGACCGACATCCTGAGCGACGACGCTATTGCCGGACTACTCAAGCAGCGGGGCTTCGACGTCGCTCGGCGGACGGTGGTGAAGTACCGGGAGGCGATGGGGATCGGATCGTCGATCCAGCGGCGGCGGCAGCGGAAGATCGGCGGCTAGGCCGTCACTCTCGCCCAGATCGGCAGATGGTCGGAGGCTTTTCGGGCCGCTGGGCTCATGTGGACGCCGGCGGCTTCGATATCGAGATTCTTGTCGACGATGATCCGGTCCAACGCCGCGACCGGGTGGCGGGCATGGAAGCTGTTACCGGTCGGAGCGATGTGGAATTCGTCGCACAGGTCGTTGAGGCACCCCGCCGCGGTGCGCCACTCGTTGGTGTCGCCCATCAGCACCGTTGGCATCTTTTGCGGCCGGGCGGCGACGGCCTCCATGATCGCCCGCATCTGCCGCTTGCGCCACAGGCCGCTGAGGTCGAGGTGCATGCCGACGACCCGCAGCGGGCGCTCGTCGATCAGCAACTCGGCTATCACCGCGCCGCGGGGTTCGAGCGTCGGCAGCTCAAGCGCCACGGCGTCGAGGACGCCGATATGCTGCTTCACCAGGATCGCATTGCCGTGCCACCCGAGATTGCGAGTGTTGAGCTTGAGCAGGCGGTCGCTGTGCTTGCGGACCTTGTCGAACATCCGTTTGTGGCGGACGCCGAGGTGCACCGGCTTGTAGGTACCGTGACGGTCGATCAACTCATGCGGTACTGCCGACCCGCGGCCGCCGACCCGCTTGTCGGCTTCCTGCAGGGCGACGATATCGGCGTCGATCTCCTGCAGGACGTCGAGCACGCGCCTCGGATCGCGCCGCCGGTCGAGGCCGACGGCTTTGCGCATATTGTAGCTGGCCAGGGTGATCGACGCGCCTGAGGTCACGGGAGCGCCAACAACGGCCATCGCAGAGGGTTCCTAAACGTCGAGATTGGCGACGTTCAGTGCATTGTCCTGAATGAACTCGCGGCGCGGCTCGACGACATCGCCCATGAGGCGCGTGAAGATCTCGTCGGCGACATCCGCCTGGTCGATCGCGACCCGAAGCATTGAGCGGTTGAGCGGATCGAGCGTGGTTTCCCACAGCTGTTCCGCGTTCATCTCGCCAAGGCCCTTGTAGCGCTGGATTGACAGGCCCTTGCGGCCCGCGGCGAGGATGGCGTCCAGCAATTGCGACGGTCGCGCAACAAGTGTTTCGCCCTTGCCGATCGTCAGCGCCGCTTCGTCGCCTTCCGCTTCCTCGGTCGTCTCGGAAACCTCCGCCATTTCTCCCGACGTCGCCTTGATCGACACCAGCTTGCGGGCGCCGGCGTAGATTTCGGCCTGCTCGGCAGCCAGCGTGTGGAGCTTGCGTGCTTCGGCCGAGGCGATGAATGCCGCTTCAATGATGTGGTGATCGGTCACGCCGCGCCACAGCCGTTCGAAGTGGAATCCGCCTTCGTCGGTCATCCGCGCGGTCCAGCGCGCTTCCGGATCGCCCTGGTCGAGACGGCGGGTGACTTCGGCGAGGCGCTCGGTGCGGTCGGCGGCGTTGATTGCCGGATCGAGCGCGCCGCCCAGCGCCAGCGTTTCGACGATCACCGGATCGTAGCGGCGCGGCGCATAGTGCATCAGCGTCCGCAGGCGGCGGGCATGGTCGACCAGCGCCAGCAGCGGCTGGCCCGAGCCGATGCCGTCGAGCGAGGTCAGCTGGACGCCGCCACGGACGAGATAATCGTCCAGCGCGGCTTCGTCCTTGAGATATTCGACCGCCTTGCCGCGGGTCGCCTTGTAAAGCGGCGGCTGGGCAATCAGCAGATGCCCGGCCTCCACCAGCTCCGGCATCTGCCGGTAGAAGAAGGTCAGCAGCAGGGTGCGGATGTGCGCGCCGTCGACGTCGGCGTCGGTCATGATAATGATCTTGTGGTAGCGCAGCTTCTCGAGGTTGAATTCCTCGCGGCCGATGCCGGTGCCCATCGCCTGGATCAGCGAGATGATTTCCTTCGACGAGAGCATGCGGTCGGTCCGCGCGCGCTCGACGTTGAGGATCTTGCCGCGGATCGGCAGGATCGCTTGAAACTCGCTGTTCCGGCCCGACTTGGCCGAGCCGCCGGCGCTGTCGCCCTCGACGATGAACAGTTCGGAGCGCGCCGGATCGCGTTCGCGGCAGTCGTGCAGCTTGCCGGGCAGGCCGGTCACACCCATCACCGTCTTGCGGCTGGCGTCGCGGGCCTTGCGCGCCGCTTCACGCGCCGCCGCGGCATCGATGACCTTCTGGATGATAGCGCGGGCGTCGGCGGGATGCTCTTCCAGCCACTCGCTCATCTTGTCGCCCATTAGCGCTTCGAGTGGCTGGCGGACTTCCGAACTGACCAGCTTGTCCTTGGTCTGCGAGCTGAACTTGGGATCGGGCAGCTTAACCGAGACGATGGCGGTAAGCCCTTCGCGCATGTCGTCGCCCGTCAGGCTGACCTTTTCCTTCTTCAGCATGCCGGACTTGTCGGCATAGGCGTTGAGGGTGCGGGTCAGTGCGGCGCGGAATGCGGCAAGGTGGGTGCCGCCGTCGCGCTGCGGGATGTTGTTCGTGAACGGCAGGACGTTCTCGTAATAGGAATCATTCCATTCCAGCGCGACGTCGATGCCGATGCCGTCGCGAACCGCCGAAATGGCGATCGGCTCCGGGAAGAGCGGGTTCTTGGCGCGGTCCAGATATTTGACGAAGGCCGCGATGCCGCCCTCGTAATAGAGCTCATGCTCGACCCGCTCCTCGTGCCGGGCATCGGCGAGGATCATGCGGACGCCCGAGTTGAGGAAGGCGAGCTCGCGGTAGCGGTGCTCCAGCCGTTCGAAGTCGAACTCGGTGATCTTGAAGGTCTCGGGGCTGGGCAGGAAGGTTACGCGGGTGCCCTTCTTGCCGTCGGGCGCCTTGCCGACGACCTTGAGCGGCGCAACCGCGTCGCCGTGGCGGAATTGCATGTAATGCTCTTCGCCATCGCGCCAGATGGTGAGGTCGAGGAACTCGCTGAGCGCGTTGACGACGCTGACGCCGACGCCGTGGAGGCCGCCGGACACCTTGTAGGCATTGTCGTCGGACGTGTTCTCGAACTTCCCGCCGGCGTGGAGCTGGGTCATGATGACCTCGGCCGCCGAAACGCCTTCTTCGGGGTGGATGCCGGTCGGGATGCCGCGGCCATTGTCCTCGACCGTGACCGAGCCGTCGGGGTTAAGCTGGATCAGGATGCGGTCGCAGTGACCGGCCAGCGCCTCGTCGATCGCATTGTCCGACACCTCGAACACCATGTGGTGGAGGCCGGAGCCGTCGTCGGTGTCGCCGATGTACATGCCGGGCCGCTTGCGCACGGCGTCGAGGCCCTTGAGCACCTTGATGCTCTCGGCGCCGTATGAATTTTGATTGGGGTCGGTTGCCATGGTGGAGATATAGGGATTCCGCGCCGGAAGTCACGCGCCTGCGCGCCTGCGCGCGCGCGAGGCCGGGTGAAAGATTCTCCGCAACCGCGAAGACAGAATTGTCACTCTGATTGAGTGAAATCGGGGGGTCTTCCACTTCGTCCACTTTGTTACCCTGGCTGGTGACGTCCGCAGAGCGAAGGAGGGTCGACGGGTGACAGATCACCGGCAAGGCGACGGTCATCGACAAGGATGACATCCGCAGTCTTTGGGCGTGCAATCCGGTTGCGCTTGAGGATGCGGTCATCACCGCAGGCTAATGTCCACAATGGGTGGAAAGCAGACGTCGGGCCGTCACGCCTTTTAGTTGGGCTCTTTCACGCGGGGCGGAAAATCGACGTTAGGACATTCCAACGACAGCGGCGTCTGCCTTTTGCACCCTTCTGGCCGATAATTCGGTGGTGGCGGAGGGGGCGGTGTCGCAGTGCAGAATGCTGGGAGACAGGGATAAGGCGGTTCGCCTACCCCTGCGGAGTTCGCGGTCTCGACGTTGACCCAAACGGTAAGCGCCTCGGGTCGAACACTTTTGAACATGGATGGCGATAACACGAAACTTTGTTCGATAACCTCATAGTATGAGTTCAGCGCTGCGGCGTCGGGCGCCCGCTCGCGGCGACAATTTTTTAGGTGGCCGGTGGCTGCTACTGAACATTTGAGAGACGTCATCGTGTATCGGGCCATTCCCGCTCGAAAGGCGCGCTCAGCGTCCATCTTGGTGAAGGTTCGAGCCCATACTGGGTCGATGGGCGATTTCGTGTCTTCGTTAAACGCGTAGGTGTCAGTCCCGACCATCGCGACGTTCTTGCCAGCTGCCCAAGCCGTTGCGCTCAAAGAGCAAGCCAAGACATAGACGAACCATCTCATGCTCTGCGATTTGGTCTTGATACCGGAATTTGTCGAGCTTGATGCCGGTGGCCAAAGCGCCGCTTCTAACGTCCGCAATGGGTCGAAAGCGGACATTAGCCTGCGCTGTGTGGTGAGCCCTCCGACAATGGATCGTGCGCGAAGACGAGCCAGGCGAAGCTTAGCGCCAGGAGGCCCGCCGCTGCGCCGACGCCGATAAGCGTTGGCGGCAATTGGCCGCGCGAGGCGGCTTTCGCGAGCGTGAGCGCCGCGGTGGCGAAGAGGACGAGGTTTCCGAGCCCGAGCGGCCGGGCATAGATGCCGCCGATCCGGTTGCGGCGGCTCATCCAATCCATCGCCGCGAAACCAATCAGGCTGCCGCCGAACAACTGGATGAAGATGGGCAGTGCGCTCGATGCGGCGCCGTCGATCGCCCTTGCGATTTCGACCGGCGCGACGAGGCCGGCGATCCCGGCGATAAACAGAATGATCGCGCTTAGCGTGAGGATAAACCGTCCGGCCATGATCCAGCCCGTTTCCACAATCCGTACCTAGCAGCAACCGGGATGACGGACCCAAACCCGGCTCGCCAAGACTGTGTTATGCGTGTAACACGCACCGCCAGGGTCACAAGGGGCTATCGAATGCGCAGGTTCGTCACATGGATCGTTGCGGCTGCCGGTGTCGCGATGGCGGCGGATGCCGGCTTGAGTGTGCCGACCACGGAGCGCGCGGCGCCGCCACGACTGTTGCCAACAGGTGATGGGATCGACCGGTCGGCGCTCGACATGGGCACGGACCCGTGCACGAACTTTTACCGGCATGCGTGCGGCGGATTCATCGCGAGCCATCCGGCCACTGCGGAGCATCCGCTGATCGCGCTTGCGGACCTGCAAGCCAACAGCGATTTCGACCGCAGCCTGACCCGACTGCTCGGCCAGCCGGCGCGCGGGGACCGCGAGCTGGAACGGCTGCAGCGTTTCTATCAATCCTGCCGCCAGGGAACGGCCGGTGACGAAGCGCTGTTGCGGCGCTGGCTCATCCGGATCGACAGCGCAAAGAGCCGGTCAGACATTCGGGCGCTGACGCGGGACCTCGCCGCTATCGGCGTCGACGCCTTCATCAATTATGGCGGGCGCCCCGATCGCAACCGGCTGGATCGTAACCGCGGCGAAATTCATCCTGGCGCGCTGTGGGCGCAACCGGAAGCGGTTGCCGCGGTTTTTCGCGCGAGCGGGCGGCCGGATACGGTGGCCGCGCGCGAGGCAGCGGCGGTGGCCGACTTGACGCAGCGCCTCGTCAAGCAGCGTAACGAACGATGGGACGCGGCCAAGGCCGAAAACCCACGAACCATCGCGCAACTTCAGGCGATGGATCCGGCATTTGACTGGCCGGCCTATCTGCGCGCCGCTGGCGCGAGACCGGGAAAGGCGGTCAACGTCACCTCTCCCGCTTATCTGCGCGCACTCGACAAGGAGTTTCGCAGCCGGCCGTTGCCGGAGTTGCGCGCCTATCTGCGCTGGGCGTTCCTCTTCTCGCTGCGCGGCGAGCTGCCCCGGTCGTACGATGCCGCGCTGGCACAATTGCCGATGAACTGGCGGCCGCAGTTGGCCGACGAGGACCGGCGCTGCCGCGATTCGGCCGTGCGGGCGATGGGCGTCGAGTTCTCGCGGCAATATTCGAGCCGCGTGCTGGGCGTTCCCGCGCGCGACGCGGCACGGCGACTGTCGGAAACCATTCGCGCGGAGATCATTCGATCGATCGGCGAGGCCAACTGGCTGTCGCCCAAAGCGCGCGCGGCGACCGCGGACAAGCTGCGGCACACCGACCTCAAGATCGGCTTTCCCGACCTCTGGCCGGCGACGGGGCAATATCCCGTGAGCCGCGATCGTTTCCTGGCCAATGTCCTTGCCAGCCGGCGATTCGAGCAGCAGCGCGAATGGGCGAGAGCCGCCCAGCCGCGCAGGCGAACCGCCTGGGAAATGAAAGTCAGTCCGTGGGTCGGCGAAGGAATGGCGGCGGCGCGGCTGGTCATTCCGAACGGCTTCCCGGACGCCTTTTCCAATTCACTGATAATGACCGCTGCGTTCCTGTCGGCCCCTCGGTTCGACGCGACCGCTCACGACGAGCTGAACTACGCGACCTACGGGTCGGTGTTCGCGCACGAATTCGTGCACGTGGCGCAACTGCATATGTTCGGCCCTGCCGGCGAAGATGCCGAGCTATGGGAACCGCAGGACGACAAGGCGGCGGACGCAAGGGGGCAGTGCGTCATCGACCAGGCCAACGCCTACCAGGCGCTACCCGGGCTGCATCTCGCGGGGGCAGACGAATTTCCGGAAAATGTCGCTGATTACGGTGGCTTGCGACTAGCTTACGAAGCGCTCACGCGTTCGCTGGGAGACAAGGTCGACCGGCGCAACGCGCTGAACAGCAGTCCCGCACAGCGCTTCTTCTACCGCTATGCGCAATCCCACTGCACGTCGCAAACCGACGCGAGCTTGCGCGACGCGGTAGCGAACGATGGGCACGCGCCGGCGGAGTTCAGGGTCAACGGGCCCTTGTCGAACATGCCAGAATTCCGGCGCGCCTTTAATTGTCCGGCACAGGCGCCAATGGCGCGGCCGGCGGCCCAGCAGTGCCGGGTGTGGTGACCGTCGTCGCTCAGCCCTTGCCCTGAAGCTCGTTGCGAAACAGCCAGATCACGCCCGCGCAAGAGACGGTCCAGATCGTCGCAAGGGCGATGACGAAGGTGATCACTGGGTGGGTCCGATCAAACGAGGAAAGTAGCTAAGCGCTTCACGTCTACTTTTGTTGCGTTGCAACAAAACTGTCCCGCGATGACACCATGACGTCACTGGACATTCGGAGAAATCGCCAATGCATGGGGCGGATTCCCGCACAAGACCGCCGCACTGCGGCAAGAATTGGCGGTTTCTTCCCGTTGGCACGCTTCCTGAATGACCATAGTCAGCGGGCGCCGGGTAGCTCCGGCACGATAAGGGGCAAGACGATGAAGAGTGTTACGCAAGGCCGGACAGGCGAAGCGGAAATGCCGACCCACCTGCTGGCCGGCCTGTTGATGGAAATGGCGCGCGAAGCGAAGCCTGCTGCCGCGCGGCCGGGCAAGGTGCCGTTGAAAGTCTACGGCGTGATGGCAATCACTACGATGCTGACGTTCGCAACGCTGGTCAGCGGTTATCAATTGCTCTTCGCGCCCCAGGTTTTCGCATGATGCGCGCCGCTATCGAATGGTTCGACCGGTTCGCCGCAAACCCGTGGGCGCTGTCGTTCACGAGCTTTGCGCTGACGGCCCTGGTGATCCGGTCCGGCCAGCTACCGACCTTCTAACCAACAGCGGAGGCGTCCCGACCCTCAAGCCGGGACAATCCTCGTGATCAGGCGGCGCGATAGCCGCCGGGCCGACGCGACCGGCCGTGGAACTTGCGCTTCGGCTGACCGCCTTGCGGGCGCGCGGGACCGCGAGCGTCGCTGGAACGGGCTGCACGCGGATCGGCGTCAGCTTCGCGAAACACTTCCGGACGATAGGAGGTTCGTGTCGCATCGCCGCGATGGTCGTCGCGCCGCTGGCCGTTGCGGTCCTGGGGGCCGCCGCGCTGCGGATGACGCTGACCACCGCCGTTGCGGCTCTTGCGCTGCTGGCCGTCAAGGCGACGGTCCGCCTTGGTCGAGGGACGCTGCCCGCCAGCAGGCTTGGGCTCGACCGGCGCCTTGAGCCGCTTGAACGCTTCGGCGCTGGCGTTGAAGTCCTGCGGCAGCGGCATGACCGGAATGCGCTGACGCGTCGTGCGCTCAATGTCGCGCAGGTTGCCGCGCTCGTCGGGCGCGCAGAAGGCGATGGCGATGCCGTCGGCCCCGGCGCGTGCGGTGCGGCCGATACGGTGGACATACTGCTCCGGAACGTCGGGCAGGTCGAAGTTCACGACGTGGCTGACACCCGGAATGTCGATGCCGCGCGCGGCAATGTCCGTCGCGATCAGCACCTGAGTTTCGCCCGAGCGGAACGCGGCAATGGCGCGCTCGCGCTGCGCCTGGCTCTTGTTGCCGTGGATGGCGACGGCCGGGATCTTCGCAGCGCCAAGCTGCTTCACGATCTTGTCGGCGCCATGCTTGGTACGGCTAAACGCCAAGACGCGTTCGATCGGGTTGTTCTGGAGGTAGAGCGCGAGGAGAGCCGCCTTTTCGGGCTGGTTCACCATCGTGACGCTCTGGTCGATCCGCTCTACCGTGGTCGCGGCGGGCGTCACCGAGACTTCGGCCGGGTTGCTGAGATATTTGTCGGCCAGTTCCTTGATCGCGCGCGGCATGGTGGCCGAGAAGAACAGGGTCTGGCGCTTGGGCGGGACGAGCGCGACGATGCGCTTCAACGCGTGGATGAAGCCGAGGTCGAGCATCTGGTCCGCCTCGTCGAGCACGAGGATCTCGAGTTCGCGAAGGCTCAGCGCGCGCTGATCGATCAGGTCGAGCAGGCGGCCCGGGGTGGCGACGAGAACGTCGAGGCCGCGGGCGACGGTGCGCACGCTCTTGCCGTTGGGGACGCCGCCGAAGATGACGCCGACCGATAGGCGCATGTACTTGCCATAGGCTTCGGCGCTGGCCGCGATCTGCGAGGCGAGCTCGCGGGTCGGGGCGAGGACGAGCATGCGGATCTGGCCAGGCTTCGGGATCTGACGGTTTGCCGCCAGCCGGTCCAGCGAGGGCAGCATGAAGGCCGCGGTCTTGCCGGTGCCGGTCTGGGCGATGCCCAACAAGTCGCGGCCAGTGAGGACCGTCGGAATGGCCTGGAGCTGGATGGGCGTCGCCTTGGTATAATCCTTGGCGGCGAGCGCATCGAGCAGGGGCTTTGAGAGCCCGAGGGAATGAAACGACATTGAAAAACTTCCACAAATAGAGCCGTCGGGCGCGCCATGACGGCGCTCGGCGGGCGGGAAACAAGAACCCCGCGTGATGTGGAGAACTTCAGGAAATGAGGCGCGGGCCGGATGCTTCTGCACCGATCACGCCGCTTGTTCAGCGCCTCGTGTTGCAGTGCAATATAGCGGTAAGCCGCGAAAAGTCCAGATCAGGCCGGATGGACGATGCCAGGCTCGACGTGGAGGCGGGTCGCGGCGCCGATGCCCTCGAACAACGCGGCCTCGGTGGCGGTCATCCAGACCTGGCCGCGGCCGGCTAAGCGGGCGAAGAGTGCAGCGCGGCGCTTGGGATCGAGGTGGGCGGCGACCTCGTCGAGGAGCACGATGGGCGGCGCGCCGCGGCGGGCTGCGACCAGGCCGGCATGAGCGAGGACGAGGCCGAGCAGCAGCGCCTTCTGCTCGCCGGTGGAGGATTGCGCCGCCGGCATGCGCTTGGCGCGGTGGAGGACGGCCAGATCCTGGCGATGCGGTCCTTCGATCGCGCGGCCGGCGGCAGCGTCGCGTGAGCGGTTCGCGCGGAGAGTCGCGGTGAGGGCTGCCGGCTCCCAGCCTTCGAGCGTGATTGCGGCGCGGGCGAATTCGTCTTCGGGTGCTTCGGCGATGGCAGCGTCGAGGGCGGAGACGGCGCGAGCGCGCGCTTCGGCAACCGCTGCCCCATGCTCGGCCATCGCCAATTCCAGCGAGGCCAGCCAGCTTTCGTCCCACTGCGCGTCGGCGAGCAGCTTGTTGCGGGCGCGCATGGCGGCTTCGTAGCGGGAGGCGTGGTGCGCGTGGCCGGGCTCCAGCGCAAGGACAAGGCGGTCGAGGAAACGCCGGCGATCCCCCGCACTGCCGGTGAAGAGCCGGTCCATCGCGGGGGTTAGCCAGAGGACGGATAGCCACTCACCAAGCGCGTTGACGGACGCGGCAGCGCCGTTGATGCGGACCTGGCGGCGCTCGGGCGCCGTGGACTGTGTGCCGGTACCGAGATCACTCTCGACTAGCCGTGCCGCCACACCCCAGCCGCCGCTGCCGCCCTGCCGCGCCATTTCCGAAATGGGCACACCGCGAAGGCCGCGCCCTGGCGCCAGCATCGAGACAGCTTCGAGCAGGTTGGTCTTCCCCGCTCCATTTTCGCCGAAGAGGAGCACGAACCCATCGCGCGCTTCGACAGTCGCGGCGGCATAGGAGCGGAAGTCGGTGAGTGTTAGGCGGCTGACCGGCACGCGGTCGGCTTAGCCGCTATTGGTCGCGGCGGTCGATGACTTCGTAATGCGCCGCGCGGTCGTCGAAGCTGTTGAGGACGGCGCGGGCTTCGGCCGGGACGTGGCTGCGCTCGTAGTCTTCGCCCATGAACGCCCGGACCGAGGCGAGATCGTCGAACCACATCATCGTCTGGAATTCGATCTCGCCATCGAGATCGCGGCGCATCAAGTCGATGTGACGCAATCCTGGGATCTTCCGCGCTTCAATGTCGGGAATGACCTGCGAGCGCACGATCCGCTCATAATCTTCGGCGTCCTCCGGAGCAGCCCAGCCGCGCCAGAGCCGACAGATCATGTCAGACCCGCATCGGCATGAGGACGTAGAGCGCGTTCGACTTGTCGTTTTCGCGCAGGAGCGTCGGGGCGGCGGCGTCGGCGAGGTGCACTTCGACCGTGTCGCCGTCGATCTCGCTGAGGATGTCGAGCAGGTAGCGGGCGTTAAAGCCGATCTCGAGGCCATCCGAACCGTAATCTGCAGGCACTTCTTCGGTTGCAACGCCGTTTTCGGGCGAGGTGACCGACAGCGTCACCTTGTCGCGGTCGACGGCCATCTTCACCGCGCGGGTCTTCTCGCTGGCAATGGTCGAGACGCGATCGACGCCTTGACTAAAGCTCTTGGGATCGAGCTTGAGCAGCTTGTCGTTCCCAGTTGGGATGACGCGATTGTAGTCGGGGAACGTGCCGTCGATCAGCTTGCTGGTCAGGATCGCGCTGCCGAGCCCGAAGCGGACCTTCGTCGGCGACAGCGAGATCTCCACCGTGCCCTCGACTTCCTCAAGCAGGCGGTAAAGCTCGGCGACCGCTTTGCGGGGGATGATGACGTCGGGCATGCCGTCGGCGCCGTCCGGCTTCGGGATGGTGACGCGGGCGAGGCGGTGGCCGTCGGTCGCCGCGGCGCGCATCTGATCGTCCACCACGTGGATGAAGATGCCCATCAGATAATAACGGGTCTCTTCGCTGGAGATCGCGAAGCGGGTCTTCTCAATGACTTGGCGAAGCGTCGCGGCAGGCAGTTCAAAGCGGGTCGGCAGCTCGCCTTCGGCAATGACCGGAAAATCGTCGCGCGGCAGGGTCGACAGATTGAAGCGCGAGCGGCCGGCGACGACCTGCATCTTGCCCTCGGCGGCGGTCAGCTCAACCTGGCTGCCTTCCGGAAGCTTGCGGACGATGTCGAAGAAGGTGTGCGCGGAGACGGTGGTCGCGCCGGGCTGGCTCACGTTGGCGGCAATGCTTTCGTCGACCTGCAGGTCGAGGTCGGTGGCCATCAGGCGGAGCGAGCCGTCGTCCTTCGCTTCCATCAGCACGTTGCTGAGGATCGGGATCGTGTTCCGGCGCTCCACGACCGATTGCACATGGCTCAGGCTCTTCAGGAGAGTTGCCCGCTCGATCGTCGCTTTCATGTCGTTTCAAGCCCCATCATCCGCCCATCATTGGGCACCGCGGACGCCACTATAGCGAGCCGTTTTGCGGGCGGAAGCGGAATGATGAGGGAAGCGGATGTAGCGGCACTGCAGCCGCCACATCGCAACATCTTGGGGTGGCTCAGCCCTTTTTCTGGCCGACCGCTGGCGCCTTGCTGGGTTTGGCGGGCATCAGCATGGCATCGACGTGATGAACGACGCCGTTGGTATACTGCTCGTCGCCTTGCGTGATCGTGGCCTTGTGACCCGCGGCGTCGGTTAGAACCGTCTTGCCGCCCTCTTTGGTCGCAGTGAGCGTGCCGCTCATGGTGGCGAGCACGGCCTTGCCCTTGCCGGCATCGATCGCCTTGTCGATGTCCGCGACCATCACGGTGCCGGGCAGGATCAGGTTGGTCAGCACGCCGGTCAGTTGCGCGCGATTTTCCGGCTTCGTGTCGAACGTACCGGCCGGAGCGCCGGTGAAAGCGGCGTCATCCGGAACGAAGACAGTGTAGGGACCCGGACCGGCGAGCGTCTGGTCGAGACCGGCAGCCTTTGCGGCGGCCATGAACTGACTGTTCGGCGGAATGCTGGCGCCGATGGTTTTGCCGCCGGCGGCCTTCTGCGCCTTGTCCGTCTGGGCTTCGGGGGCCTTGGCCGCGCCGTTGCCGTCGGTCTTGCTGCTGCAGGCGCCGAGCGCGAGCAGCGCGGCGGTGCCCATGGTTAGTGCGAGCGCGTGGCGCTTCATCACTTTCTCCTTATCGTTGCGACAATGAAATGGCCCGAGGCGAATTGGGTTCCGCCCCGGGCCTTACGGTTGCTCGCGCCTAGGTCAGGAGCGAGGCGACGATTGCCGTGACGAGCTGCGTCGTCGGGTCGACCTGGTAAATGTAGCCGTTGTTGTAACGGTACCAGGCTTCCGGCGTGTCGTAGTAGGTCTGCCGGTAATCGTACGGCACGTTGTAGACGCCGTAGCCCGCAGGCAGCGGCTGACCCACCGCGAACCCCGGCGACAGCAGCGCCGCGACGGACGTGATCATGTCGTTGCGCTGGTCGTACTGGTAGATCGCCCCCGGCGAGTACCAGTAACCGTAGTCGGGCGTATCGTAGTACATCGTGCGATACTGAGTCGGCACGTTGTAGTAGCTGTAGGCCGACGGCAGCATCTGGCCGACGCCATAGCCACCCGCGTACATCGGGATCACATTCTCGACGTACCCGTCGTCGCAATCCACCTGATAGATGACGCCGTCATAGTAACGGTTACAGACGTCACCATAGTCCTGGTAGAAGTTGTTGAACCCGTACGCCGCCGGCACATAGCTGCTCATGTACGACGTCGGCAGATAGGAACCCGGCAGATAGCCGCCCGCAAGCAGCGGGATCAGCGCCTGGATCAAATTGTCGCCGCGGTCGATCTGGTAGGCGTAGCCGTTACCGTACTGCCAGTAATAATCGTCGTTCGACGGATAGAGATACTGGAGCGAGGCCGGGAACGGGCTCAGCGCACCGAAGCTCGCAACCTGCTGTACCGGTACGCCAATGAAGCGTTCGACCACGGTCGGGGCAAAGAACTGCGTGTTCGACCCATAATTCCAGTCGGCGAACCGCGACGCATCCAGCTGCTGCTGATAGTTACGCTGCTGCTGCCGCGCCCAGTCAAGCTGCTGATTGTCGAAAGCATTGCCCGCAAACTTGTTGTTCGCGAACTGGCCCATCGCCATCGCCTGCTGGCGCTGAAGGCTCCGATTCGCATCGGCCTGCTGACGCTCCATCATTCGTGCCTGCTGCTTGGCGAAACCGCCCTGCTGGCGTTCGACATTGCGGGCCTGCTGGCGCTCAAACCCCCGCTGGCGCTCCATCTGACGCGCCTGCTGACGTTCGAAGCCACGCTGTTGCTGGCGCTCGATCTGACGCGCCTGTTGGCGCTCGAACCCACGCTGACGTTCCGCGCGCTGCATCTGCTGGCGCTGGAAGCCGCGCTGCTGCTGACGTTCCATCTGGCGTGCCTGCTGACGTTCGAAGCCACGTTGCTGCTGGCGCTCGACGCGCTGCTGCATCTGGGGCGCACGCATCTCCATGCGCGGTCCGCCGCCGCCACCGCCGCGGTCGAAGCGGGGACCACCGCCACCGCCGCCACCGCCACCGCGAGGCTGTTCGAAGCGCGGACCACCGCCGCCTCCGCCACCACCGCCACCGTGGCCATGACCGCCACCACCGCCGCCGCCCTGCTGGGCCGCCGCAGGCGGTCCACCGCCGCCGTTACCCTTGCCGTTGCCGCCGCCACCGCCGTGGCCGCCACCGGGCCCCGCGCTTGCCGGGGCAGCGATCGCCAGCGCGGCAACGCCGGCGGCGAGAAATACCCTGGTCAACATCGCAAAATCTCCTTTCGAACGAGAGAAACGGCTCGTCCGTGACACCGTTCCAACACCTCAGCGGCGGGAACTTTCAGCCTAGCGCACTAGGCTGAACCTAAAATGTCGAAGATATTCAGATACTTGACTACGCGGCGTCCTGTACCCACGCGGCCCGCAGCGGCTTGATCGCGAGAAGGGCGAGAAGCGCTGCCAGCAAGTAAAAGCTGCAGCAGACGACCGCCGCGTTGCGCAACGAATCGACCCCATAGGTCGATTTCAGCGCGTCGGAGAGCCCGCCGATCAGCAGCGGGCCCGCGCCGAGACCGATCAGATTGTTGATGAGCAGGAAGCTGGCAGAGGCGGTCGAGCGCATCGGCTGCGGCACAAGGTGCTGGACCGCGGTTGTGATGGGTCCGAGCCAAAGGATATTGAGGGCGTTGGGGATCAGCAGCAGAACCCAGGCGAACCAGAGATTCGGCGCGAAGAAGCCCGCGACGAAGGTTGGAGCGGTGATTAGCCAGGCGATGGCCGGCAGCTTGGCGTACCAGCCACGGTCACCAGTGCCGAGCCGATCGGCGAGCCAGCCGCCGGCAAACACGCCCGTGCAGCCGCCGATGATCACCAGCGAGGCGAGGAAGTTGCCCGTCTGCACCAGGCTAAGGTCGAAGCTGCGCATGAGGACGGACGGAGTCCACAAGGCAAGGCCGTAGCCGCAGAGCGAGCTGGCCGAAGCGCCAAAGGCAAGCAGCCAGAAGGCCGGCTTGCGCGCGAGCATCGGGAACACACTGCCAAGCGGTGCGGTCGCAGCGCTCTTCGCGCGCGGAAGGTCACGCACTACCCAGCGCAACACGGGCGCCAGGATGATGCCGGCGACGCCCATGATGACGAACGCCGCGCGCCAGCCAAACCATTGCGCGAGATGGGCGCCGATGAACGAGCCGCCGCCAAGGCCGATCGGCACCCCCAATGAAAAGACGGCGAGGGCGCGCGCCCGGCGCTCCGGTGGAAAGTAATCGGCAACCAGTGCATAGGACGGGGCGACGCCGCCCGCCTCGCCGACGCCGACGCCGAGCCGGTAGAGGAACAGCTGCCCGAAAGACGTCGCCGTGCCGCACAAAGCGGTGAAGGCGCTCCACACGGCGAGTGCGCCGGCAACAACGCCGCTGCGGCTGGTCTTGTCGGCAAGGAAGGCAAGCGGAATGCCGAGCAGCGAATAAAGTAGCGCAAAAGCGAGACCGCCAATCGCACCGAACTCGGTATCGGTAAGATTGAGGTCCGCCTTGATCGACGACGCCAGGATGCCGAGGATCTGCCGGTCGAGAAAATTGAAGATGTAGGCGATGAGCAGGATGAACAGGACCAGGTTGGCACTGCGTGCCGGCCGCAACGACGTCTCGCTCATTCCAATTCCCCCAGATGCTCGATCAGCCGGTCGACGTCGGCCTCATCCTGATAAATCCCGACGCCGATGCGCAATACGTCGCCGCGGACGTCGGTAATTACGTTGCGCGACTTCAGTTGCGCGTACCAGCGTTGCGCGTCCGCATGACGGAAGGCCAGGAAACGTGCGTGCGGACCTTGCGTGAGAGGATTCAACAGCTCGGCGTTCGCCAGAGGCGTCCCATCAAGGCGGCTCAGCAAATGCTGTTGCAATACCTCTGTGTAGGCCGAGATCTTCGCGGTCGTCAGGCCATTTTCTGCGAGCATTCGGCGGATCGACGTGAAGCGATAGAGTGCGGACGGATCGAAGGTCGCGCCGAGGAAGCGGTCTGCGGTCTTGGCATAGCCGACTTGCCCGGGCGGAAGGCTGAGGTCCTCGAATTCCGCGTACCAGCCAGTGATGCGTGGACGCTCGCCGAAGCCGGGCGGCGCATGCATGAATCCGCAGCCTTCGCCGGCCATTGCATATTTGTACCCGCCGCCGAGAAAGAAGGCTGATGGCGCCGCCTGGGGGCCCAGCGGCCGGTCGATGGCCATGAAGCTATGGTAACCATCGATGACCACCCACGGGCCGTCGGGCCTGCCGAGCCCGGCGAGTTCTTCGATCTCGTCGAAAATCAAGCCGCTGCCGAACATCACCTGACTGACGAAGATGATCTGGTGATCGCCGCTTTTGGCCGCTTCAAGAAAACGCTCGGAGAAGGTGTCGAACGGCTGCGTCGGGACACGGTCGAATTCGGCCGCGCCGGATTCCTCCCAGCGGGCGAACTGCCGGCGGGCGCTGTGGAATTCGCCGTCGCTGGTCAGGACCCGGATTGGCCAGCTTTCGGATACGGCGGCGAACAGGCGAACGAGGAGGTCGTGGGTGTTCGGCGCGAAGACGATGGCGTCGGCCATGCCGGTGCCCAGTTCGGCAGCGACTTCGCGCTGGGCCTCGGGATAGACCTCGCCCATGACGCGGTCCCACTTGCGATCCGCGAGGCGGGTGGCGTCTTCCCACGCGGCGACCTGGCCATCGTAGCTGGCGTCGGGCCACAAATGATGACTGTGCGCGGTGAAGTGCAGCCGGCGGGGATCGGCACCCAGGCTCCGGCTGAACAACGCTTTGAAACTCAAAGATCGGTCCTCAGCGACCACAGTTCAGGGAAGACACGCTTCTCAAGCGTGGCGCGGAGGTAGGGCGCGCCGGCCGAGCCGCCCGTGCCCTGCTTGTTGCCGATGATTCTCTCGACGGTAAGCACATGCTTGTGGCGCCAGGCGGCGAGCGCATCGTCGATGTCGACCAGCTTCTCCGCGAGTTCGTACAGGTCGAACCAGCGCTCGGCATCGCGATAGATCTTGAGCCAGGCCGCAGCCACGGCTTCCGTCGAATGGTCGCCGAGATCGAAGCCAGCCCGTTCGAGCGCCGCGTGGGCTGCTTCGCGCAGGCTCGGCTCTTCGAGCGCCCGCTTCAGTGCCGCGCGCTCGGCACTGCCTTCGGCATAATGTTTGATGAAATTCGGCTCCTTCAATCCGAGGCGGAATTCGATTTCCCGAAATTGCGCGGACTGGAACCCAGATGAAGTTCCGAGCACATCGCGAAATTTGAGATAATCGACCGGCGTCAGCGTCGACAGCACGTCCCAGGACAGCGTCATCACTGCTTGAATGCGGCTGATCCGCGCCATCGCCTTATAGGCTTCGGCGAAGCGGTCCGCCTGCACGAAGTCGATCGCCAACCGCAGCTCGTGAAGGAGCTGCTTCATCCACAGCTCCTTCGTCTGATGGATGACAATGAACAGCATCTCGTCGTGCAGCGACGACAAGGGCTGCTGCGCCGACAGGATCTGGTCGAGCTTCAGATAGTCGGCATAGGTCATGCCGGCGGGCGTCGCGGTCATGGGCGACGCTTAAGCGAAACAACCGCCACGCGGAAGGCGGAGCAGACTTCGCTTACTGGCCGGGATTTTGATTGCCCGGAAGACCCGGCGCACCGACCTGACCGATGCCGCCGAATAGCTCTTCAAAGAAGCTGCGCTTGCGGCCAAGCGTCGGCGTCTTCTTGCCATACGGGTCGACGTTCATCACCAATTCCTTGCCGGTCTCCTGAACCGCCGACACGTTCCCCTTCGGATCGAAGCGGACGATCAAGGTCGTCTGCTTGCGAACACTAGGGTTGCGAAACGCCACCTGGTTGGTGTCGCGCGAAATATAGTACCACTCATTGGAATTGAATTGGCCGGCAAAGGTGGGACGGCCCAGCAGCTTGGCCACGGAATCCTTGTTGTCGACGCCCGGCTGAATGCCCGCGACAAGCTGCTGGTCCAGCACGACTCCCTTGTGCTGGCGGAACTGCGCGCACCCCGAGACGAGCACTGCAGAACCGGCAATCGCCAACGTCAAAACCGGAAGCTTCATCGAAAAACCTTTGCTGGAGCGCGCGGCGCCCGAAAACTGTTGCCTTGCCTAGCGGCGGTCGCGCCTCAATATGCGGAGGGCACTAAGCGACGCAAGGGACGCTATGCTGGGTTTCCTGTTCCGGACATTAACGGCCGCGCCTTCCGAAGGTGCTCCGCTGTTCGACCGGCTGACCACCGAGGCGCGGCGGCCGGACTGGTATCTCGCCGGCGGTGTGCCGGATACGCTCGATGGACGCTTCGCAGTCTTGTCGACCTTGACGGCGATCGCGCTCATCCGGCTGGAACGCGGCGGACCTGTCGGCAAAGCGGCGACGGTCACGCTGACCGAGCGCTTCATCGAGGTGATGGAAAGCGAGCATCGTGAACTCGGGCTGGGCGACCCGACGCTGGGGAAGACCGTCCGCAAGCTGGTGGGCATGCTGGCCCGGCGAACGGGGATCTGGCGAGAAGTGCTGGCCAACGAGCGGCCATGGGACGAGGCCGTGAGGGAAAGCTTGTTCAGGGACGAGCCCGCACCCGCAGCGGTTGAGGCGGACGAAGCCGCCCTGCGGCGTTTCTGGACGCGGTTGAAAGAGGTTGCGGTTGGCGATCTGGCGAAGGGGGTACTGCCATGAGCGACCAATTCGCGCACCAACTCCGGATCGATCAGATCCGCGATGGCGACCGGCTGGAATTGTCGGCGGACGAGAGCGAGCGGGCGGCAATCGCCGAGCGCCTGGGGCTTCCGTCGATCAAATGCCTGAACGCGCAGGTGACGCTTAGCCGGTCGGGTGAGACGATTCGCGCCGATGGCCGACTGGCCGCGTCGCTGGATCAGAGCTGCGTGGTTACCGGCGATCCGGTCGCTGCGCATGTCGACGAGCGCTTCGCCATCCAGTTCGTTGCCGAGCCAAAGTATGGCGTCCCCGACGATGAGATCGAGCTCGGCGAAGCCGACTGCGACACCGTTTTCTACGATGGTGCGATGATCGATCTGGGCGAGGCGCTGGCTGACACGCTGGCGCTCAGCCTCGACCCCTATCCGCGCAGCGCGGGTGTCGATGCCGCGCTGAAGGAAGCGGGCGTGATGAGCGAAGAGGAAGCGAGCCCCTTCGCCGTGCTGGCGAAGCTTCGGAAGAGCGACGAAACCTAGAACAACTTAGAACGGGACGTCGTCGTCCAGGTCGGTGTCGAACGCGGCCGGCTGCGGGCGGGACTGCTGGCGCTGCGGCGGGCCACCGAAATCGTTGCCGCCGCCGAAATCGTCGTTGAAGGCGCCGCGGCCACCGCCGCCGCCCTGACCGTCGCGACTGTCGAGCAGGACGAGTTCGCCGCGGAATTTCTGCAGCACGATTTCGGTCGTGTAGCGGTCATTACCCGACTGATCCTGCCACTTGCGGGTCTGCAGCTGGCCTTCGATATACACCTTGCTGCCCTTGCGCAGGTAGTTCTTGGCGACGCGGCCGAGGTTCTCGTTGAAGATGGCGACCGAGTGCCATTCGGTCTTTTCCTGGCGGTTGCCGTCGCGGTCCTTCCAGTTTTCCGACGTCGCGATGCGCAGGTTCACCACCTCGCCGCCATTGCTGAACGAGCGCGACTCCGGGTCCGCGCCCAGGTTGCCGACCAGAATCACCTTGTTCACGCCCGCCATCTCAAACTCCTCCAAGTCCCGCAGCGACTGCCAGCCAATAGGTCGCGCCTGCCGCGAGATAGGCCAGTGCGAACAGGTAAGTCACCATGAAAAGCGGCCACTTCCAGCCATTGGTCTCGCGCCGCGTGACGGCGATGGTCGAGATGCACTGCGGCGCGAAGACGAACCAGGCGAGGAAGGCGAGCGCGGTGGCGAGGCTCCAGCGGCCAGCCATGCGCTGCTGCAGGGTCTGGACGTTGCCGTCGTCCGTCGCGTCGAGCGAATAGACGGTGCCAATGGCCGCCACGGCCACCTCTCGCGCGGCCATAGCGGGGAGGAGCGCGAGGCTGATGTCCTTGTTGAAGCCAATCGGCGCGACGACGACGTGGATGCCGTCGGCGATCCGGCCCGCGATCGAGACGTCCGATTGCTTCTGGCCCGGCCCGGCCTGCGGGAAGCTGGCCAGTGCCCACAGGATGACGGTGGTCGTGAGGATGATCCCGCCGGCGCGCTTGAGAAAGATCAGTGCGCGCTGCCACAGGCCCAGCGCAATGTCGGTCAGGCGCGGCATCTGGTACTTCGGCAGCTCCATCATGAAGGTGCTGCCGCCGCCCTTCACGACAGTGCGACGAAGCACCAAGGCCGCGATCAAGGCCCCGAGGACGCCCGCCAGGTAAAGGCCGAACATCACGAGTCCCTGAAGGCCGATACCCCAGCCGACGCTGCGCGCGGGAATGAAAGCGCCGATGATCAACGTGTATACCGGCAGCCGAGCCGAGCAGGTCATCAGCGGCGCGACGAGAATCGTTGTCAGGCGGTCCTTGGGATCGTCGATCGTGCGCGTCGCCATAATGCCCGGCACCGCGCAGGCGAAGCTGGATAGCAGGGGGATGAAGGCGCGGCCGGAGAGCCCGGCGCGGCTCATCACCCGATCCATCAGGAAGGCTGCGCGTACCATGTAGCCGGTCGATTCGAGCACCAGGATGAAGAGGAACAGCATCAGGATCGGCGGCAGAAAAACGATCACCGCTCCGACCCCACCGAACACACCGTCGACGATCAGCGAGCGGACGATTCCTTTGGGCAACGCATCGCCGATCCAGCCACCCCCGGTAGCGACCCAGGCGGCGAGGGCGTCGGCGGGCGGCTTGCTCCACGCAAAGACCGCTTGGAACATGACGAATAGAATCGCGGCAAGAATGAGCAGCCCGAAAATCGGATGGAGCAGCACCCCATCGAGCCGGTGCGTCAGGCGGCGCGTCGGCGTTTCGCTGACGATCGCCCCCAATGCGATCTCCCGGGCGCGGCGCTGAAGGTTCAGGCCGTCGTGACTGGGGCCGTGGCCGGGGCGGATGGCCCGCGGGGTGAGCAGCATGGTGTCGAGCTGCGCAAGCAGCGTGTCGATGCCGCGCTTGCGCACCGCAACCGTGGCGATGACCGGAACGCCGAGTTCCTTCTGGAGCTTGGCGGCGTCGAGTTCGAGTCCATCGCGCTTGGCGAGGTCGACCATGTTAAGGGCGACGACCGTCGGCAGGCCGAGATCGATCAGCTGCAAGGCGAAGCGGAGGTGGTTGTCGAGGTTGGACGCGTCGACGACGATCAGCAGCGCGTCCGGTAGCCGCTCACCTTTTTGCTGGCCGAGCAGGACATCGCGCGTGACGGCTTCGTCGGGGCTGGCCGGGTCGAGACTGTAGGCGCCGGGAAGATCGACCAGTTCCACCGGGCGACCATCACCAAGGAGCAAACGACCCGAATGACGTTCGACCGTGACGCCGGGATAGTTGCCGACCTTCTGGCGCGCGCCGGTTAGGGCGTTGAACAGCGCGCTCTTGCCGGCATTCGGACTGCCGGCGACGGCGATCAGCGGCGGCGGGTTCACTTGATCGGCTGGACTTTGATCGCGGCAGCATGGCGCCGCCGGATGGCGACGGTCATGCGGCCAACGCGGATCGCGATAGGATCCCGCCCGAATGGACCGAGGTGAAGGGGCTCAACCGCGACACCTTCGTCGAAGCCGAAATTGCGCAGCCGGCTCGCGGCACTGTCATCAAGCACCGTCCAGTCGATTTCGACAATGCGTGCGCGCACCCCGACCTCGATGAGGTCGAGACTTGTTGGATCGGGCTGGAACGGCGCGTTCATTGTTGCGAGTGATTATCATTACCGGATGCGGGTTTCCACATCCAATTGCAGACGCGTCACGTGAGCGCGATCCGGAAGTCTACCTAGGCGGGTATCGGAGCCGGCCGAGAAAGCGCGTGATGCTGAGATGATCTCCGGAGCCGCGCCATTCGGCTTTGAACTTCTCGAACTTCATCACGTCGTCGATCCGGCGGTCGAGGAACGCCGCCGTATCCGTCCAGCCCTCGGTTTGATCGTCGAGCCAGGCGAGCAGGGTCGAGCCGTATACGGCGCCGAGCGTCATCCGCTTGGTGTAGTGGTTGAAGTCGGTGCTGGTGTCGCCGGCGAGCCTCCACATCTGGTCGGCGGTCCGCCACGAGATGCGCAGCGCGAGCGGGACGTTCTGCGGCATCGCGAGCGTGGCCATCGCGCGGCGAATCGCCTCGCGGGCCGGACCCATGATCTCCAGCCGATGCCAGACGAGCGCACGGATGCGCTCGCGGATCTTCATCGCGGCGATGCGGTCGGGCGGGAACGACGCTTCGAGACCGCGGTCGACTTCCTGGATGTAAGTGTCGATTATGCCTGCCGCGGTCTTCGGCATGGCGAGCCGCGCCTGCACCGGATCAATGCCGAGCTGGGCGGCAGCGCTGTCCACTGCAGCCTGCGACCAGCCGTCGAACACGGCATTCTCACCGACTGCGAGCGCCAGACGGCGGCGCAATTGCTCCAGTGGGCTGGGCTGATCCATCGCGCTCAACTGGGCGCGTCGGCTTGCTTGCGCAACCCCCGCTCAGGCAGACGGACGATGACCAGCGCCGCAGCGATGCCGAGTGCGCCGATGGCATCGGTCGCGGATAGGCCTTCGCGATAGGCGAACCAGCCGATTAGCGCGGAGATCGCCGGCTGGGTCAGCAGTGCGAGACCGACCACGAGCGGCGGAAAGGTGCCGATCGAATAGACGAGCAGCCCCTGCCCGAGCACCTGGCTCGACAGCGCGAAGATGATCAGCGGCGTCCAGTTGCTGGGCCAGATTTGCTCGCCGAGGCCGACGCTGATCATCAGCAGCATCGGCATGCCGAACAGAGTCGCGAGGAGGAGTAGCGGCAGCGGCTTGAGCGACCCGCGCGCGCGTTCGACGAAGACCAGATAGCCGCCATAGAGGAGCCCCGCCACCAGGGTCAGGACGTCACCAGCAAAGTTCTTCGGCGAGAGCTTGTAGCTGCCGCCCATCAGCAGCGCCGCGCCACCGGCCGCGAGTGCCAGCGCGATCGCCTGCTGGGCGGACGGGCGCCTGTGGGCCAGCCACAATCCGTAGATGGCGAAGACGAAGCTGCCGGTGTTGCCGAAGAGCGTCGCGTTCCCAAGCTTGGTCATTAGGATCCCGGCATTCCACGCGGCCAGGTCGAGCACGTAGAATGTCGCGGCAATCAGGATCGCGACGGTCACCGCTCGGGACGGCCAATGCGGTCGCTGCCCCGACAGGTGAGCAAGCGCGAACAGGAACGGCAGCGCGATGGTCACGCGCCAGAAACCGATCGCCACGGGGCCGACATCGGCAAGACGGACCAGCCACGGTCCGAACGCGAGGGCGACATTGCCCAGCAGGAGCGCCGGAAACGCCAATCGATGAGGAGTTCCGGCGGCCATGACGCCGCGTTAGCGCCGCCTCCGCGCAGCGCAACATCGGAACGGGCGACGGCTTTACCGGTTCAGCCGTAGCGGAAGAGGAGAACAACCAATGCGCAAGGCCGTCGTCGCCGGAGCCGCCGTTGGCGCGGCAACCTTGGTTGGAGCACTGATCTACTATCTCCAGGAAAAGGCGACGCCCGGCCCCGATTATCGGACGCTGGCAACGGAGGGCGACCTGGAAATTCGGTCGTACCCGAAGATCGTCGTCGCCGAAGCGGTGGTGCACGGGCCGCGCAAGAAGGCGCTGAGTGAAGGGTTTCGGATCCTCGCGGACTACATCTTCGCCAAGTCGCGCGATGGCGAGAAGCTGCCGATGACGGTGCCGGTGATGCAGGACGGCGGCAACCCGATGGCCAGCGATCCGCCGGTGTTCGACGACGATGTCGAAGGTGCATGGCGGGTGCGGTTCGTAATGCCGGACGGTCGCACGGCGGACGATCTGCCCGAGCCGCCGGAAGAGGTGTCGCTGATCGAAGTCGAGCCTCGCAAGGTCGGCGCGGCTCGGTTCAGCGGGGTCGCGGATGACGACCGGCTGCAGGAATGCGAGGACCGGCTGCGCGGCTGGCTGGCGCGGCAAGGCGAGACGCCGACTGCGGCCGCGGAATATGCATTCTACAATTCGCCGATGATCCCGCCGCCGCTGCGGCGCAGCGAAGTGATCATTCCGCTGAGTTAGGGCGCGTATTTTTCGCGTAGCTCGAATAAAGCGAGGGCCGCGCGAGCAGCTGCGCCGCCCTTGTCGAGCTGGGCGGGGTCGCAGCGGACGATCGCCTGCGCTTCGTTCTCGACGGTCATGATGCCGTTCCCGATGGCGAAGCCCTGCAATGTCAGGTCCATCAGGCCCCGCGCGCTCTCGTTCGAGACGATTTCGAAATGGTAGGTTTCGCCGCGGATGACGACCCCAAGCGCGACAAAGGCGCAGAAGCGGCCGCTGCGGGCGGCGAGCGCGATCGCCCCGGGCAGCTCGAGCGCGCCCGGGACCGTCAGTGTTTCATGCTTGTGTCCGGCTGCCTCGATCGCCGCGCGGGCGCCGGCGAGCAGCATGTCGTTGAGGTGGCCATAAAAGCGGGCCTCGACGAGGAGGATAGTCGCCATCAGGCAACCTCCTCGATGCGACGTTCCTCGACGATGGCGAGGCCGTAGCCCGCCAGGCCCACCGGCGAGTGGTGCGTGTTCGACAGCAGGATCATGTCGTGGACTCCGAGCGCCGCGAGAATCTGCGCACCGGTGCCATAGCCGCGAACGGCGTCGCCGCCTTCGACGGGCTTGCCGGCGCGGGCGTCGATGGCGCGCGACAGCGATCCCGGCGCGGCGGCATGGAGCGTGACCACCACGCCCGAGCCCTCGGCCTCGATCATGCGCATGGCATTCTGGAGCACGCCCGAGCGCTGGCAGGATTCGCCGAGCACGTCGGCGAACAGGTCGAGGCTGTGCATGCGGACCATCACCGGCTGCTCGGGATCGAGGGCGCCGTGGACCAGCGCGAGCTGTTCCTCGCCATTGGACTTGTCGCGAAACACCTGCGCCTGCCAGTCGGCCCCGCTGCGCGCGGTGAATGGCGTGCTGGCGACGCGCTCGACAAGGTGATCCTTCTTCAGGCGGTAGGCGATGAGGTCGCGGATCGTGCCGATCTTGAGGCCGTGGGCGCGCGCGAAATCCATCAGGTCGTCGAGGCGGGCCATGGTGCCGTCCTCGCGCATGATCTCGCAGATGACGCCGCTGGGGTTGAGGCCGGCGAGCCGAGAGACGTCCACGGCGGCCTCGGTGTGGCCGGCGCGGACGAGGACGCCGCCCGGCTTGGCGATGAGCGGGAAGACGTGGCCGGGGGAGACGATGGCATCCGCCCCATGCGCGGCATCGATGGCGACGGCGATGGTGCGGGCGCGGTCGGCCGCGCTGATGCCGGTAGAAATGCCCTCGCGCGCCTCGATCGAGACGGTGAAGGCGGTCTCATTGCGGCTGCGGTTGGTGCGCGCCATCGGTTCAAGCCCGAGCTGGTCGGCACGATCCTTGGTCAGCGCCAGACAGATCAGGCCGCGGCCGTGGCGGGCCATGAAGTTGATCGCTTCGGGCGTGGCCATTTGCGCCGGGATGATGAGGTCGCCCTCGTTCTCGCGGTCCTCATCGTCGACGAGGATGTACATGCGCCCGTTGCGCGCCTCGTTGATGATCTCCTCGGGCCCGACCAGCACCTCGGTGTTGCCGCGCTGGATCAGGCGTTCGAGGCGACCGAGCGTGTCGGCGGTGGGGTTCCAGTCGGGTTGGCCGAGTTTCCGCAGGCTGTTGGGATGGAGACCTGCAGCCCGGGCCAGGCCGGCGCGGCTGACCTCGCCGGTGTGAATGATCGCGTTGAGGCGATCGATGAGAGTGGTGCTCATAGAGGCCCATTATCACATTGCAATGTGATGAAAAGAAGGAACAGTGTTGTTCCTACTGTGCGCGGGCAGCCAGCATCCGATCCAGATAGCGCGCTAGAACGTCAATCTCGACATTCAGTTGTTGCCCGGCCTTCAGCGCGCCGAGCGTGGTGTGCGATGCCGTGTGCGGGATGATGTTGACGGCGAAATGCGCATCGCCGTCTTCCGCATTTCGCACCTCGTTGACGGTAAGCGACACGCCATCGAGCGTGACCGAGCCTTTCGGCGCGATCATTGGCGCGAGCGCTGGCGGGACGGAGATTCCGATGCGGGTCGAATCGCCTTCGGGACACGTACCGACTACCGTGGCGACCGCGTCGACGTGGCCGGTGACGATATGGCCGCCTAATTCGTCACCAAGGCGCAGCGCGCGCTCCAGGTTCAAACGCGCGCCCTCCTGCCAGTGATCGGCGGCGGTCTTCGAGAGGGTTTCGCCGGACACGTCCACGGCAAACCAGTCGTCGCCCTTGTCGACGACAGTGAGGCAGACTCCCGAGCAAGAGATCGAGGCGCCGAGGTCGACGGTGGCGAGATCGTAGGCCGTACCGATGGTCAGGCGCAGGTCGCCGCGCTGCTCCGCCTTGCGGACCGTGCCGACGTCGGTGACGATGCCCGTGAACATGATGGCCGCTTAGTCCGCGCGCACCCGCTCGTAAACTTCGAGGCGGTCGACGCCGAGCCGCTGCTCGTCGACCAGTTCCCAGCGGCCGTGCGCGTCGGCGATCGCATCGAGCCCGACGTAGCCGAAGCTGGACTTGCCTTCGCCGACGATGATCGGCGCGCGATAGATGAGGATGCGATCGACCAGATCCTCGCCAAGGAAGGCCGTTGCAGTGCCGGACCCGCCCTCGACCAGCAGGTCGTTGACGTCATGAAGTCCGAAGATATCTCGCGGATTTCTGAGGATTTCCCAGTCTGCGACCGGTTCGCCGCGGGTCAGCAACGCGCGTCGCGGCGACGCCTGCTCCAGGCCCGGGAGGCGGACGTCGAGCTGCGGGCGATCGGCGAGGTAGGTGCCGCGACCGACGAGGATCATGTCGCTGTGCGCGCGTTCGAGATGAACGTGGCGGCGCGCGTCCTCGCCGGTGATCCACTTCGATTCGCCCGAGGGGAGCGCGATCTTCCCGTCGATCGACAGGGCAAGTTTCAGGGTGACGCGGGGGCGGCCGGTCTGCAGGCGTGTCAGCCAGCCCGAGACAGCTTGCTTCGCGGCCTCGCGGCCGACTCCGAGCGTTACCTCGATGCCCGCGCGGCGAAGTCGCTGGATGCCCTTGCCGCCGGTGCGTTTGTCGGGGTCCTTGAGGGCGATGACCACCCGTTCGGGTCGTGCGGCCAGGAGAAGATCGGTGCAGGCGGGACCGCGCTCGCTCTGGTGGGCGCAGGGTTCGAGCGTCGTGTAAACCGTGGCGCCGCGCGCGCGCTTGCCGGCGCCTTCCAGCGCAATTGCCTCGGCGTGCGGGCGTCCACCGCGAGCGGTTGCGCCTTTGCCGACGGCGCGGCCAGTCGTGGAAACGATGACACAGCCGACGTTAGGATTGGGGGCGCTCTGACCGCGCGCCTGCTCGGCGAGACGGAGAGCTTCCTCCATCCACCGACGGTCCTCAGTCCATGCCAAGGCGTTTTTCAAGCTTCTGGAATTCGCGCTTTTTATACTCTTCGAACTTTTGCCGCTCGACCATGTCCTTTTTCTGCTGCGCGATGATGTCCGCGTCAGTGCGGTTCGGCTTGTACAGCTCAACGTAGGTGATTGTCGGCGGAGGCGCGGTGCCCATCTTCGCATCGACGATGAATTCGATGACGATGATCGTGGTCACGAGGACGGCCAGCGAAGCGCCGATTACCTGCTCACGGCTGCGCTGACGCATGAAGGCGACAAGGTCGCCAAGCGCCGCGCGGGGGCTGGAAGGCCGGGGAAACCAGGACATGAGATGAAGATAGGGCTGGCGGAGGGGAACCGCCAGCCCGCTTGCCCGGCGGCCGGAGGCTAGCCGTCGAGCTGAAACCGCAGGGTGATGTTCAGCGTGGTGGCGACAGGCTGGTCGTCCACCGTCGCCGGGGCATAGCGCCAATGGGCGATGAGGTGCCGGCGGGCCGCGGCGACAAAGACCGGGTCAGCGCGTCCGATGGGTTCGACGCCGACGACCCGCCCGTTCCGGTCGATCGTCAACCTCAGGTTGAGCGTCGCCTCTTCCTCAGCAGCAAGCTTGGCGGCCGGATAGGGCGGCTTCAGATCCGACGAGGGCGTGATGAGGCGAGGATCGTGGCGGACTGGCGGCAGCTTGATCGGCTCGCCAATGATTGGCCCCGCCCCGGTGCCGCCCACGTCACCGCCGCCGGTCATCGTGCCTCCTCCGGTATCGGTCGGGCCTTGGTCGAGCGCCGGATCGCGGGGAATCGGCAGCGGCGGGAGTGGCGGCGTTGGCGTCGGCACTGGCGCGGGCGCATGGTGTGTCTGCGGTTGCGGAATTGGGTCCGGATCGGTCGGCAGCGGGACGTTGACGATCTCGATCGGCTTCTCGCGAATGCGGATCGGCATATCCATCTTCATGCTCATCACCACCGCGGCAACCGCGACGTGGGCACTGATGATGAACAGCAGAGCATTGGGGCTGGATTGGCGATTCCCCGCGGTCGGGCGGCTTGATGCGTAGGCCAACATTCTGAACCTCCTCTCTCCAAAAGGCTCGATAGTTGAATGTTACATCATAACATAACTCGGGCAAGCGGAAATTGTTGCGGACGGAATGAACGGAGTTTTTAGCGGCGTGCGGCGGCTTCGAGACGGGCGATGGCGCGATCTCGGCCGATACGTTTGAGGAGGCCGGCCATCTCCGGCCCGCTCTCCTTGCCAGTCAGGGCGAGCCGCAGCGGGTGGAAGAGATCGCGGCCTTTCCGACCGGTATTCTCCTTGAGCTCAGCCGTCAGCAGTTTCCATGGCTCCGCGTCCCAATCGAGCTTCTCTGCGACGCCTGCCGCATCCTTCGCGAACAGCCGTTCTTCGTGGCTGAGCGCCGGTGGCTCGATGTCGCCATCAACGATGGCATACCAGCCGGCGAAGTCGGAAACGCGCTCCAGGTTTGGCCGCAGGAGCAGCCAGTCCTGCTCGGTAGCGCCGGAGGGGAGGCGGTCGGCGACGGCCGCAAAGTCGAGCTTGTGCAGCAGGCGGGCGTTGACGAGCTCGACCTCGTGCGAATCGAAGTGCGCCGGGGCACGGCCGAAGGTGGCGAAGTCGAAGCCGGCGGCGAGCTCGGCCAGCGTAGTGACGGACTCGACCGGTTGCGACGTGCCGATCCGCGCCAGCGCCGACAGCATGGCCATCGGCTCGACGCCCTCAGCGCGCAGATGCTCGGCGCCGTACGAACCAAGGCGTTTCGAGAGCTTTCCCTCGGCGGCGACCAGCAATGCCTCGTGCGCGAACTGCGGCGGCTGCGCGCCGAGCGCTTCGAACATCTGGATTTGCGCGGCGCTGTTGGAAACGTGGTCTTCGCCGCGCACGACATGGGTGATGCCGAGGTGGACGTCGTCGATGACGCTGGGCAGCAGGTAGAGCCAGCTGCCATCCTCACGGCGGACAACCGGATCGCTGAGCAGCTTGGGGTCGAACCGCTGCTCGCCGCGAATCAGGTCGTCCCAGACGATCGGCGCGTCGTGGTCGAGCCGGAAGCGCCAATGCGGCGCGCGGCCTTCGGGCACCGGCGCATCGTCGGGCTTGCGCTCGTAGACCGGCGGGAGGCCGCGGCCGAGCAGCACCTTGCGGCGGAGGTCGAGCTCTTCGGGCGTTTCGTAACAGGCGTAGACGCGGCCGGCCGTCTTCAGGCGGTCGAACTCGCGCTCGTAGAGGTCGAACCGCTCCGACTGGCGCACGACCTTGTCGGGATGGAGGCCCATCCAGGCGAGGTCGTCGCGGATGGCCTGGTCGAATTCGGCCGTCGACCGCTCGCGATCGGTATCGTCGATGCGCAGGATGAACGTCCCGCCATGCTTCCGCGCGAACAGGAAGTTGTGCAGCGCGGTGCGGATGTTGCCGACATGAAGGCGGCCGGTCGGCGAGGGGGCGAAACGGGTGACGACGGTCATGCGAGGCGACCTAGTCGCTCATGGCGCAATGAACCAGCATCCGTTAGCCCTGCCCGGAATATCCTCGCCCGGTGCGCCACATTTCCTCGCAACTCGTAACGGGATGCAGCTGGGCATGGGGGCTAACGCGAATGCCGAGAAGGCGCGTCAGGTCTTGGATGAAGTCTGCGTTTTTTTGCAGGGTGGCGAGATAACCTTGAATCTTCACCGCGGCTTCTCGTGCGGCCGAGCGATCTTGGGCGCTGATGGGCCCGTTCTCTGGATTCAAGCGCTGAAAATCGTACCACTGCCCCTCAAGCGCGCGACCGGCAGTCTCCGTCGACTGCAAATTGAATTCAACGCTTCCGATCCAGCCTCTTTCCTTTGATCCGTAACGGGCCCGCAGAAGCCGGTAATCCTCCGGCGATATCTCGTCCGGGCCCATGAGCAGGATCGGCGCAAAGCTGAGCAAGCGGGGATCGACGGGCTTTGCCGATGCGGCGGCGGCCATGATCTGCTGGACGCGCTGCCGATAACAGGGGATCGCGGCGTCATAGGTGTTCGCGAAATTGCGGTAGATCGCGAAAGACTCGACGAGATCGCCGTGCAGGCCTTCGACTTCCTGCATCTGATTGCGATTGCTGGCCCAGTTCGACACCTGCTGCGCCGCGAGCACGCCGATCATCACCACGGTGAGTTCGAAGACGAACAGCCGCGCCGTGACCTTACCTCGGCCGCTTTGCCACCATTGCCGAACCGCGCGGAACATGGCCCCTCCACCGGTGATTGGGCCTAACTTAGCGATTATTTGCCGGCGCGTCCCGCCAGATGCGTCCGGTCTGCCAGATCTCGTTGCAGCCGCCCACGGGTCCCGCCGACCCGAAGTCCGCGCCGGAAGTGATCGGAGCGATGCCGAGACGGGCGGCCGTCGCCTCGACCATTGCTGCCGCGGCCCGGATCTGGTCGAGTTGCGAACGGACTTGCACCGCGACGTCGCGCACGGTCGCTCGATCGGTCGCCGAGGTGGCGCCGAGCGAGGGATCGAGCAGCGCGAACCGGTCCCAGCCGCGCCGGACGGCGCGGTATGAGTCGACGAGTCCGCCGGTCCCGGTGATCACGACCGCATAATTGTCGACGCGTTCGTTGCCGAAGCGGTCGTGAAACTCGCGATTCATGTCGGGCGAGAAAGGCTCCACGGTGTAACCGATGAATTGCGGAACCCGGAGTTCGTTCGAGGCTACGGAATCAGCGGCCGCGGCGTGGCGGGCGATGCTTTCGACACGGGCGACGAGACAGGGGGTTGCGGCCGACCAGATCCGCGCGACCTGCCGCGCTCTGCCGATCTCATAGCGAACGCGCTGATCCTCTTCCCCGATCGCGCGCTGTTCGGCCCGCTCCGAAACCCAATTGGCGAGACCCTGGGCGGTGAGCACGCCGGCTACGACCACCAGGAATTCGAATGCGAACAGACGCGCCGTGACCTTGCCGCGGCCGCTGCCCCACCAATGACGCACCGCGTGGAACATGCCCCCTCCACCCTGCTTGCGGGCGGAGAATAGAGCTTATTTGCCGGTGTGGAAGGCGTTGGTGATCGGGTAGCGGCGGTCGCGGCCGAAGTTGCGGGTGCCGATCTTGACGCCGGGCGGGGCCTGGCGGCGCTTGTATTCGGCGCGCAGGACCTTGCGCTCGATGTCGGCGACCAGCGTCTCGTCTTCGCCTGTGAGCGCGGCAACTTCGCGGACGGACAATTCCTTGTCGACCAGAGCCTCTAGCATCCGGTCGAGCGCGGAATAGGGCGGTAGGCTGTCTTCGTCCTTTTGGCCGGGGCTGAGCTCCGCGGTCGGCGGCTTGGTGATGACACGCGCCGGCATCACGGGGCCATCCGGCCCGAGCGCATGATCTGGCTTGTGCGCATTGCGCCAGCGGGACAGCGCGAAGACGGTGGTCTTGTAGGCGTCCTTGAGCACCGAATAGCCTCCGGCCATGTCGCCATAGAGCGTAGCATAGCCGACGCTCATCTCGCTCTTGTTGCCGGTGGTCAGCAGCATCTGTCCGCCCGAGTTGGACAGCGCCATCAGTGCGACCATGCGCAGCCGCGCCTGCACGTTCTCGGCGGCGAGCTTGCTCATATCCGGCAGCATCTCGCCGACGGCGGCCACAGCCGGCGCGATGGTGACGACGTCATGACGGCAGCCGAGCAGCCGCGCGCACTCGCGGGCGTCCTCCAGGCTCTCTTCACTGGTGTATTTGGACGGGAGCATAACGCCCCACACCTTGTCGGGACCGAGCGCATCGACGGCCACGGCGGCGGAGAGCGCGCTGTCGATTCCGCCGGACAGGCCCAGAATCACGCCGGGGAAGTTGTTGCGCTGCACGTAATCGCGGAGGCCCACCATCATCGCCTGGTAGACGTCCTGCGGAAAGGCATCGAGCTGGTGCGTTTGGCGGGTGGTGCAGCGCCAGCCTTCGAGCGTTCGCTGCCAGTCCGTGATCACCAGCGCCTCGTTCCAGTCGCAGAGCTGCACCGGCCGCTCGCCATCGGGGTGGATGACGAAGGAAGAGCCGTCGAACACCAGCTCGTCCTGACCGCCGACGCGGTTGACGTAGATGATTGGCAGTCCGGTTTGGAGCGCACGCGAGCGAACCAGGCGGTAGCGGATGTCGTCCTTGTCGAGTTCGTACGGGCTGCCGTTGGGGACCAGCAGCATCTCGGCGCCGGCTTCCATCAAGTGCGCGCAGACGACTTCCTGCCAAATGTCCTCGCAGATCGGGACGCCAAGCTTCACGCCCTTGAAGGTGATCGGCTCCGGCAGCAGGCCCGGCGTAAAGACGCGCTTCTCGTCGAAGGTGCCGTAGTTGGGGAGCTCGCGCTTCAGGGTGCGGGCGAGTACCTTACCGCCATCGGCGAGGATGACCGCGTTATAAACCGCGGAGCCCTCGGCGATTACCGTGCCGATCAGGATCGCTGGACCGGGTTCGACGGTCGCGGCGACCAGTGCGTCGGTGCACTCATGGGCGCGGCGGACGAATTCGGGCTTCAGGATCAAATCTTCGGGCGGATATCCGGTCACCTGAAGCTCAGGGCAGAGCAGCAGGTCGGCGCCCTTGGCGCGCCGTCGCATCTCCAGCATCGCGGCCGCGTTCGCCTCGAGATCGCCGACGCGCTGGTTCATCTGGGCGAGCGCGATGGTGAGGCGATCGGTCATGCCTGCGATTTAGCGAGCCGGGAGGCTTCCACAACCTTTACGGACCGCGCGAGCGCCCGCTAAAGCCGGAACAGCCGCAAGGGGACAGCCGACCATGAAATTGCTCGCCGGGAACAGCAACCTGCCGCTGGCCCGTTCCATTTGCGATTATCTCGAGATTTCGCTGACCGATGCGAGCGTCCGCCGCTTTGCGGACGAGGAAGTCTTCGTCGAGGTCAACGAGAACGTCCGCGGCGAGGACGTATTTGTCATCCAGTCGACCAGCTATCCGGCGAACGACAATCTGATGGAGCTGCTGATCTGCATCGACGCGCTGCGCCGCGCGTCGGCCAAGCGGATTACGGCGGTACTACCCTACTTCGGCTATGCGCGGCAGGACCGGAAGCCGGGGCCGCGTACGCCAATTTCGGCCAAGCTGGTGGCGAACCTGATCACCACCGCAGGAGCAAACCGCGTCCTGTCGATCGACCTGCATGCGGGGCAGATCCAAGGCTTCTTCGACATCCCCACGGATAACCTGTTCGCGTCGCCGGTGATTGCGACCGACATCACGGCGCGGCTTGGCAATCGCGAACTGATCGTGGTGTCACCGGACGTCGGAGGCGTGGTCCGTGCGCGCGGGCTCGCGAAGCGGCTGAACAACGCGCCGCTGGCGATCGTCGACAAGCGCCGCGAACGCGCGGGCGAGTCCGAAGTGATGAACATCATCGGCGACGTGCAGGGCCGAACCTGCGTGCTGATCGATGACATCGTCGATAGCGCGGGGACCTTGTGCAATGCGGCTGCGGCGCTGAAGCAGCAGGGCGCGACCGAAGTCTTCGCTTATTGCACGCACGGCGTGCTGTCCGGCGGCGCGGCGACGCGGGTCGCCAAGTCGGAGCTGAGCGAGTTGGTGGTGACCGATTCGATATACACCGGCGAGCCCGACCCCGTGGACTGCAAGATCCGCCGGCTGACCATCGCGCCGCTGCTGGCCGAGGCGATCCGCCGCATCGCCGATGAAAGTTCGGTGTCGAGCCTGTTCGACTAGGAACTTCGCCGCCCCGCTGCGTTGAAGCGGCATGCCCAAAGTCCTGATCACCGGCGCGAACCGCGGCCTCGGCCTGGAATTCGCCAAGCAATATGCCCTCGACGGCTGGGAGGTCGTCGCCACCGCTCGCGAATCGAGCGACGAGCTGGATGCACTCGGCGTCCGGGTCGAGCGTCTCGACATGCGCGATCTCGATGCGGTGGCGGGGTTCGGGGCGCGGCTCGACGCGATCGACCTGCTCATCGCCAATGCCGGCACCTATGGGCCGAAAGAGGCCGACACTGCCGAGGATGCCGAAGCATGGCTGGAAACCATGCGCGTGAACACGGTTGCTCCGTACCTGCTTGCCCGGTCGGTGTTGCCATTGGTCGAGGCCTCGCGTGGAAAGCTGGTCGCGATCAGCACGCGGATGGGTTCGATCGAGGACAATAGCTCGGGCGGGTTCCTGGCCTATCGCTCTTCGAAGACCGCACTGAACATGGCTTGGCGAAACCTCGCGATCGATGTGAAACGGCGCGGCGTCATCGCGGTCATGTTCCATCCTGGCTGGGTGAAGACGCGCATGGGCGGCGCGGGCGCTCCGCTGCAGCCCGAGGAAAGCATCAGCGGCATGCGGCGGGTGATCGACGAGTTGCAGCCGAGCGACAGCGGCGAATTCTTCGGCCACGACGGCGATCCCATCCCCTGGTAGGTTGCCAGCGAGCGCACTCCACTCTATAGGCGCGCGCTTTCCAGATCGTTGGAAAACCAATGGCCCGGCCAACAGGCATGCCGTGGCGATTGGATAACGTCGCGCTCTTGAGCGCTACAAGGAGACGAAAATGCCCAAGCTGAAGACCAAGAGCGGCGTCAAAAAGCGCTTCAAGCTCACGGCGACCGGCAAGATCAAGTGCGGCGTGGCCGGCAAGCGCCACCGCCTGATCAGCCATAACGCTAAGTATATCCGCCAGAACCGTGGCACCGAACTTCTCGCCGACGCCGATGTGGCGCGCGTGAAGGGCTGGGCCCCGTACGGCCTGAAGTAAGGAGGCCCGCTAGATGGCACGCGTCAAACGGGGTGTAACCACCCGCGCAAAGCACAAGCGGATCCTAGAGCAGGCCAAGGGCTATTACGGCCGCCGCAAGAACACGATCCGCATCGCCCGCCAGGCGGTCGAGAAGGCAGGCCAGTACGCCTACCGCGACCGCAAGGTGAAGAAGCGGAGCTTCCGTGCACTGTGGATCCAGCGCATCAACGCCGCGGTTCGCGCCGAGGGACTGACCTACGGCCAGTTCATCCACGCGCTGAACCTCGCCGGCATCACCCTCGACCGCAAGGTGCTCGCGGACATCGCGATGCACGAGGGCGAGGCGTTCAGCGCCATCATCGCGCAGGCGAAGAAGGCCTTGGAAGGTAAGGAAACGCAGAAGGCCGCCTGAGGCTTTCGTAAGCGAGACAATCGGGGCGCCGGAAGCGATTCCGGCGCCCTTTGTTTGAGTGTCAGGGGAGTTGCGATGTTCCTGTTGTATGTTCTGGCGGCGGCAGCCGTCGCGCCGGCCAGCGATGTGTCGGTCGATGCCTTCATGGCCGCCATTCCGCCGAAGACTCCGAAGTCCGCGCAAATGGACCCGTTCGACGCCGAGCAACTCAAGGACCTCAAGACACGGAACCCAGGGCGCGAGGCAGAGGTCGAGACGCTGTTCACCACGTCTCAGCAATGCAAGGCGGTCGCCGGTGAGAAGGTGGTTATGGATTCGCTGCGCGACAGCGCCCGGCGGCTCGGTGACGAGAAGCTCCGGCGGCTGACCGCGTTCTACAAGAGTGCGGACTTTGCCGCGTTCGACCGCATCGCGGCGAAGAAGGAAGCGGACCAGTCTCTGACGGAGAAGCAAGAGTTCGCGCGGATCAGGGCGTCCTATCCGCTTCAAGACTACCTCGACAGCACCAATCAGACTGCCAGCGAGATGATGAGCAATGGCGCGTTTTTCTCGGCTCTAGAGGCCTGCGACAAGCAACTCGATGAAGAGCTCACCAAGCGGAAGCTGAAACACTAGTCTCTGGCGCGGACGGCTCGCCAGGCGAGCATGGTCCAGCCGACGATCATGAGCAGTCCGCCGAGTGGCGTGACTGCTCCGAACCAACGCGGCGCGCCGAGTGCCATGGCGTAGAGAGTCGCGGCAAAGATCAACGCGCCAAGCGCGAGTATCCATCCCGGCCGCCGAACCCACGCGGCTCCGTGAAGCCCGAGCACGAGCACCGCGAGCGCGTGCCACGCCTGGTACTGCACAGCGGTTTGCCACCAGCCAAGTGCCCGCGCGTCCAGACGGCCCGTCAACGCATGCGTGCCGAAAGCACCGAGCATGACGGCAGCAACGGCGAGGCCCGCTCCGGCAGCGACCAAGTTCCGATTCATGCCGGCCTCATCGGCCATCGGAGATGATCAGTCGAGGAACTCGTAGGCCGGGAGGGTCAGGAACTCGACGAGGTCGTCGGCGACGATCATGTTGTGCATCAGCCGCGCGGCTTCCGCGATGTTCGGGACTTCCGCCAGCAGTCCGACCTCTTCCTCGAACCATTGTTCGAATAGATCGAGCGTGAATGCGCGACCGTCCTTGAGCGGGGCTTCGAACTTCAGCCACTGCCACAGCTGGGTGCGGCAAATCTCCGCCGTGGCCGCGTCTTCCATCAGATTATAGAGCGGCACCGCGCCTTTGCCGCCTAGCCAAGCCGCGACATATTGGACGCCGACGCGGATGTTCTCTCGCGCGCCGCCCTCAGTGCGCGGGCCTTGGTGCAACTGCAGCATCTCGTCGCGGCCAGGGACGTGCTCCGGCATCGTTGACAACTGGTTGGGACCGGACATCGCTTCGAACGCTTCCATCGCCACCGGAACCAGAGCCGGGTGCGCGACCCAGGTGCCGTCATGGCCGTTGCCGACCTCGCGCAGCTTGTCGGCTCGGACCTTGTCCATCGCCGCCTGATTGGCCGCTTCATTACCCTTGACCGGAATGAAGGCCGACATGCCGCCCATCGCGAAGGCGCCACGGCGGTGACAGGTGGCGATCAGGCGCAGTGAGTAGGCCGCGAGAAACGCCTCGCCCATCGTCATCAGCGCGCGGTCGGGCGTCAGCCGGTCTGCGGTCCGGCCGAGCCGTTTGATGTACGAGAAGATGTAATCCCAGCGACCGCAGTTCAGGCCGACGATGTTCTCGCGCAAGGCGTAGAGGATCTCGTCCATTTCGAACGCCGCGGGCAGTGTCTCGATCAACACCGTCGCCTTGATCGTCCCGCGTTCCAGCCGAAGCTTGTCCTCGGTGAACCTGATCACGTCGCTCCACAGCGCGGCTTCGTGCCGGCTCTCGAGCTTGGGCAGATAGAAATAAGGGCCAGAGCCCTTCGCGAGCGCGGCGCGCGCGTTGTGCCAAACGTAGAGCGCGAAATCGAACAGGCCGCCGGAGACCGGCTGGCCGTCAACGATCACATGCTCTTCGGGCAGATGCCAGCCGCGCGGGCGGACCAGCAGCACAGCGGGACTGTCGCCGACCGCATAGTGCTTGCCGCTGTCGGGATCGGTGAAGTCGAGCCGGTCCAGCCAGTAGTTGCGAAGGTTCACCTGGCCCTGGATCAGCTCGGCCCAGACTGGCGAGGTCGCATCCTCGAAGTCGGCCATGAACACCCGCGCGCCGCTATTGAGCGCGTTGATGACCATCTTGGCGTTGGTCGGGCCGGTGATCTCGACGCGACGATCCTGCAGGTCGGCCGGAATCGCGCCCACGGTCCACTCGGACTCGCGGATCTCGCGGGTTTCCTCCGGGAAGTCCGGCAGCTCGCCGGCGTCGAACCGACGTTGGCGGTCGACACGAGCCTCAAGCAGGTCCCGCCGACGCTGGTCGAAGCGGTCGTGGAGCTCGGCGATGAACTCGAGTGCGTCTTCGGTCAGGACGTCGGTCGCTCCCGCGACGTGGCTTGGTTCGGCAATGATGCGAGCTCGGTCGATCACGCCACTCACAGTAGCACCGGCTCCACGCAGATCGAGTAACGTTCGGTCGCTTCGTGACGGTCCTTGAAGGTCAGGCGCTGCCATTCCATGCGCGCCTTCACCTCATCGGCGTAGGGGCCGTGAACGACTTCCGTGCCGGGTTGGATGCCGTCGAATTGGCAGTCGGCATACTGACCGCCGATCACCCAATAACGCTGCTGTCCCATGCTGCTTCTCCCTTACTCGGCTGCGACGATGGCGGGCTGCTGAAACTGTGCGGCCTCGGTGGATTCGCTGAGCGCGACCGTCGACGCCTGTCCGCCGGACACGGCCGTGGCGACGGCGTCGAAATAGCCGGTCCCCACTTCGCGCTGGTGGCGGGTCGCGGTGTAGCCGGCGGCTTCGCTGTCGAACTCCGCCTGCTGTAGCTCTGAGTACGCCGCCATGCCGCGGTCGCGATAGGCGCCGGCCAGTTCGAACATCGCATGGTTGAGGCTGTGGAAACCGGCGAGCGTTACGAACTGGAACTTGTATCCCATTGCGCCAAGCTCGCGCTGGAAATTGGCAATGGTCTGCTCGTCCAGCTTCGCCTTCCAGTTGAAGCTCGGCGAGCAATTATAGGCGAACTTCTTGCCCGGATAGCGCGCGTGAATGCCCTCGGCGAAGGCGCGGGCCTCTTCCAAGTTCGGATGGCTGGTTTCGAACCAGATGAGGTCCGCATGCGGCGCGAAGGCCAGGCCGCGGGCAATGCAATGATCGAGGCCGGTCCCGTCCCTGAGCCGGAAGAAACCTTCGGGCGTCCGCTCGCCGGTGATGAAGGGGCGATCGCGCTCGTCGACGTCGCTGGTGATCAGCTTGGCGCTTTCGGCGTCGGTGCGGGCGACGACGATCGTCGGCACACCGCACACGTCGGCGGCAAGGCGGGCGGCGTCGAGATTGCGGATCGCCGCCTGGGTGGGGATGAGGACCTTGCCGCCGAGGTGGCCACACTTCTTTTCAGACGCGAGCTGGTCTTCGAAGTGAACGCCCGCGGCGCCCGCTTCGACATAGGCCTTCATGATCTCGAAGCAGTTGAGCGGACCGCCGAAGCCGGCCTCCGCATCGGCGACGATCGGTGCGAACCAATCGCGCTTCGCACCGCCTTCGAGATGCTCGATCTGATCGGCGCGGGCGAGCGTCTTATTGATCTTCTTGGCAAGCTCGGGACCCGAATTCGCCGGGTAGAGTGACTGGTCGGGGTACATCGATCCGCTGACATTCGAATCTGCGGCGACCTGCCAGCCGGACAGGTAGATTGCCTTGAGGCCGGCGCGGACCATCTGCATTGCCTGGTTGCCGCTGAGGGCGCCTAGTGCCCGAACCGGCTCGTCTTCGCTGAGCAACTCCCATAATTTGAGCGCGCCGCGACGAGCCAGAGTATGCTCGATCGGGATCGACCCGCGCAGCTTAAGCACGTCTTCGACGCTATACGGCCGCTCGATGCCTTCGAACCTTCCGGCCGGGGCGGCTACACATCCGTCAAAACTTGTCACTGCTGTTCTCCCGTAACTCGACCCGAAGTCGCAGAAGGGAAAACACGAGGCCGCGATTCGCGCTGCGTCGAAAAGAGACGGATTGTCACAAGTTGACTTGTGAAACTTGGCGTTTGTTGACAGCCTCTGTGCAATGTCCGCCAAACTTTTCCTCGGCCAGCGCCTTCGTCGCCTTCGTCGTGACAATTCACTGTCGCAGACGGACATGGCGCAGAGCCTCGGGATCAGCCCGAGCTATCTGAACCATCTCGAGCGCAATCAGCGGCCGGTAACGGCCTCGCTGCTGCTGCGGCTGGCCGAATTGTACGACGTCGACGTGCGAACGTTCGCCACCGGCGGCGGCCCACGCACGAGCGCCGATGCACTGTCGGAAATCTTTTCGGACACCATGCTCAGCGACCTCGGCGTGCCGCGGTACGAACTGGTCGAGATTGCCAACAATGCGCCCGCCGTCGCCGATGCCATCGCGCGGCTCTACACCGCGGTTAAGGAAACCGGCCGTAACCCCGAACTTGCTGGGGAGGGAGACGCCCGCGCGCTTGTCACGCCCGAGAATTGGGTGCGCGACTATATCCAGGCGCATCGCAACCATTATCCGGAGCTGGAAGAAGCAGCCGAGACTTTAGGCGGCGCGCTGTCCGACCCGTTGTCGATGGCCGAGCCGATGCGCCGTCGGCTGAAGGAAGCCTGGGGCATTAGCGCGTCGGTCGTGCCGCAGCCGGAGCTGGGGAACGTCAGCCAGCTCTACGATCCAGACCGGCGCGTCTTTCTGATGTCGTCACAGCTGCGGGCCGAGAACCGCACCTTCGCGCTCGCCTATCAGCTCGCACTGGTGGAGTTCGCGAGCGTGCTCAACCGCCTGGTGGATGATGCGGCGCCCCCGGACGAGGGAATCCGCCAATTGCTACATATGAGCCTGGCGAACTACGCGGCTGGCGCGATCATGATGCCCTACGGGCGCTTCCTCGCCAGCGCCGAGGCCTATCGTTACTCGATCGACCGCCTGTCCGGCGAATATGGCGCCAACGTCGAGCAGATCGCGCATCGCTTCACGACCCTGAACCGTCCCGGCGCGCGCGGAGTGCCGTTTTTCATGCTGCGCGTGGATCCCGCCGGAAACATCTCCAAGCGCTACGCCGGCGAGAACTTCCCCTTCTCGCGCTTCGGGGGCACATGTCCGCGCTGGAACATGCACGCCGCGTTCCAGGCGCACGGTCAGGTCGTCACGCAGATTATCGAGACGCCGGACGGGCAGCGCTATTTCACCGTTTCGCGGACCATTGAGCGGCCGATCAAAACCGAGGTGTCGACGGGGTTGCTGGCGATCGGGCTCGGCTGTGAACTCCGGTACGCACACAAGTTGTCCTGTGCCGACGTCTACGATCTCGAGAAAGCGCCCGCGACATGGGTGGGGCCGGCATGTACGATTTGCCCCCGCGTGGACTGTGCCTATCGCGCGACGCCGCCGGCGGGGCGGATGCTGGCAGTGGATCGGACAAGGAAGTCGATCTCGCCCTTCCCGTTCGTGACGTCCTAGGGCGCGACTGGCTCGCGTTCGAGCGCGTCGCGATTCCAGCGGGCCAAGTCAGCGCCGGCCGCATAAGCTGAGTCGAAGAACTCATTCAGCATCGTGACTGGATCAGCGGCTGCGCGCACCTCGGCATAGGGCAGCACATACTCGCCGAAGGTCTCGTCGAAACGGCCGTGCAACACCTTCGCGGCGCGATAGCCGTCCGGCTCGGGGTAGATGTAGCTGTAGAAGAAAGGCTCAGCCTCGGTCACGCCGCCAGCCCAGAAGCCGGCGCTGGCGACTTCGTGGCTATAGGCTTCGCGGGCCACTCGATCGGGCAGGCCGGGCATGCCGCCGGGATGCGGCGGCGCGGTGCGGCCGGAAAAGCGGCTGACTGCGAGATCGAACGCACCCCACCAGAAGTGGACGGGGCTCGCCTTTCCGGAAAAGCCGGCGCGGAAATGCTGGAAGGCGGGGAGCATGGCGGCGACCGCGTCGCGGAAGCGGGTCGCTGAATCCCGGTTGTAGTTCCGTGACGCCTCATCCGCGGCGAAGTCCAGCGCGTCGGGAATTTCGCTCGGACGTCCGTTGAAGCTCGACGGCAGGCCGTGCGCATCGAGGATATCGACCAGACGGCCGTGCAGCGCGGCGATGCTGCCGGCGTTCAGCGGCACTTCCTCTCGACCGCCGTCGCTGATCCACAACACCACGGCGTGACGGCAAAGGTCGAGCGTCAGCGTGAACGTGCGACCGCCACTCGCCGCCGTCGGGAGGGTCGATAGGCCGCGCGCGTTAGGCTGAAGCGCAACGTGCCAGCCGTGGTTCATCCAGGGTGCGTGGGCGACGCGCAGCTTGCCGAGCATCTGCGCGGCGAGGTGCAGGATCGACAGCGTCTCGTGATCCTGGGCAACGCTGAGTTCGGGCCAATCGGACATCGCGGGCCTTTCGTGCTTGGTCGTGCCTTTGCATTTTGCAGTGCGGCATTGCTAGAGCCGCGGCGATGATTGACGCCGAAACCATGCTGGACCGCATCGCCGCCGCCGACACACTCGGCGACCTCGAAAGCCTGCGCATTTCCGCCCTCGGCAAGGCCGGATCGGTGACAGCCTTGCTCAAGTCGCTCGGCGGGATGGACGCGGAAACGCGTGCCACCGAGGGTCCGAAGATCCACGCGCTGCGCGAGCGCGTGACGTCCGCGCTGGCGGATCGAAAGTCTGCGTTGGAGAATGCCGAGCTGGAGCGGAAGCTGGCGACCGAGCGGGTCGACCTATCGCTGCCCGCCGCCGAAAGTGTCAGCGGGACGGTGCACCCGGTCAGCCAGGTGATGGACGAGCTGGCCGAGATCTTCGCCGACATGGGCTTCGCGGTTGCCGAGGGGCCCGAGATCGAAACGCAGTGGTACAATTTCACCGCGCTGAACATGCCGGAGAACCATCCGGCGCGGGCCATGCAGGACACCTTCTACCTGGAGCCGCGCGAGGGCGAGACCGAGGCGCGGGTGCTGCGCACGCACACCTCGCCGGTGCAAATTCGGTCGATGGAGGCCAAGGGCGCGCCGATTCGCGTCATTGCGCCGGGCCGCGTCTATCGTTCCGATAGCGACGCCACGCACACGCCGATGTTCCACCAGGTCGAAGGATTGGTGATCGACCGCGCGATCACGCTCGGTCATTTGAAGTGGACGCTGGAGACCTTCCTCAAGGCCTTCTTCGAGCGCGACGACGTCGTGCTGCGCATGCGGCCAAGCTACTTCCCCTTCACCGAGCCGTCGGCGGAGGTCGACGTTGGCTGGTCGATGGAAAAGGGCCGGCGCGTCGTTGGCGGCCAGGAAGGCTGGATGGAAGTGCTCGGCAGCGGGATGGTGCACCCGCGCGTCATCGCCAATTGCGGGCTCGACCCCGACCAGTGGCAGGGCTTTGCCTTCGGTTGCGGCATCGACCGGCTGGCGATGCTGAAATACGGGATGGACGACCTCCGCGCCTTCTTCGACGGCGATATCCGCTGGCTGCGGCATTATGGGTTCCGCGCGCTCGACGTCCCCACGCTGTCGGGGGGAGTCGGCGCATGAAGTTCTCGCTCGACTGGCTGAAGCAACACCTCGACACTGACGCCTCCGCGCAGGAAATCGCCGACAAGCTGACCGCCATCGGCCTGGAGGTCGAAGAGGTTTCGAACCCGGCCGAAGGGCTGGCGTCGTTCCGCGTCGCCAAGGTGCTGACGGCGGAGAAGCATCCGCAGGCGGACAAGCTGCAGGTGCTCAGCGTCGATGCCGGCGAGGGCCCCCTACAGGTCGTCTGTGGCGCGCCTAATGCGCGCGCCGGCATGCTGGGCGTGTTCGGGCCGCCGGGCGCATACATCCCCGGCAGCGGCATTACGCTGAAGGTCGCGGCGATCCGCGGCGTCGAGAGCAATGGGATGATGTGCTCTTCACGTGAGCTGGAGCTGGGCGACGACCATAGCGGGATCATCGAGCTGCCGGCCGACGCGCCGGTGGGCGCTGCCTATTCGCAATATGCGGGCCTCGACGATCCGGTGTTCGACGTGAACGTGACGCCGAACCGGCAGGACGCGATGGGCGTCCGTGGCATCGCGCGGGACCTTGCTGCGGCAGGGCTGGGCACGTTGAAGCCGCTTGCGGTACCGCAGATCGAAGGCGCGTTCGCCAACCCGGTGCCGATCCGCATCGACGATCCCGAGGGCTGTCCGGCTTTCTTCGGGCGCGCGGTGCGCGGCGTCACCAATGGTGCGTCGCCCGACTGGATGCAGCGGCGCCTGAAGTCCGCAGGCCAGCGACCGATTTCCGCGCTGGTCGACATCACCAATTACGTGATGCTGGAGCATGGACGGCCCGCACACGCCTATGACATCGCCAAGTTAAAAGGCGGGCTGACGGCACGCCCTGCGCGGGCCGGCGAAAAGGTGCTGGCGCTCAACGAGAAGCAATATTCGCTTGAGCCGTTCATGACGGTGATCGCCGACGACACCCAGGTGCACGACATCGGCGGCATCATGGGCGGCGAGGATAGCGGCGTCAGTGAGACGACCACGGACGTCATGCTGGAAGTTGCATACTTCACGCCGGAGCGGATCGCCCGCACTGGACAGGCGCTGGCATTGACCAGCGATGCGCGCACCCGCTTCGAGCGCGGCGTCGATCCCGCGTTCCTCGATGAGGGGCTAGCGATCCTGACCGGGCTGATCCTCGATATTTGCGGCGGTGAGCCGTCCGCGGTCGAACGGGTCGGGCAAGCTCCGGTCGACCAGCGGACGATCACCTTCAACTACGGTCGGACGCGAGCGCTAGGCGGCATCGAAGTGCCCGAGGCAGAGCAACGCGCGATCCTGGAGCGGCTCGGGTTCGGGGTTAGGGGCAGCGAGGTCACTGTGCCGACCTGGCGGCGTGACGTCGAGGGGCCGGCTGACCTGGTCGAGGAAGTGACCCGGATCGTCGGCTACGATCGGATCCCGTCGACGCCGCTCGAGCGCGAAGCGGGCGTGGCGCGTCCGACGGCAACGCGGACACAGCAACTGGACCGTCGCGTCCGCCGGACGGCCGCGGCGCGCGGATTAAACGAGGCGGTAACGTGGAGCTTCATCTCTGAGCGCGAGGCCGTGCCGTTCGGTGGTGGTGATTGGCGCCTAGCCAATCCAATCAGCGAAGACCTGAAAGTCATGCGGCCGTCGTTGCTTCCTGGGCTAATCGCGGCTGCACGCCGGAACAAGGATCGCGGCGCGCCCTCCGTGCGGCTGTTCGAGCTTGGGCGCCGCTATAATGAGGATCGCGAGCATGCGACGCTCGGGCTGATCCTGTCCGGCGAACGCGCGGCCCGCGGTTGGCAGAGCGGCAAGGCGGCGAGCTTCGACGCATTCGATGCCAAGGCCGAGGTTATGGCGCTGCTCGAGGCCGCCGGAGCACCGATAGCCAATCTGCAAGTATACCCTGACGCAGGAGCGACCTGGCACCCCGGACGCTCAGCAAAGCTCGGGCTCGGTCCGAAAACTATCGTCGCGGCATTCGGCGAGCTCCATCCAAGTCTGGTGCGGACGCTCGACGCTCCCGCCGGTGCAGTCGCCGCAGAGATCTACCTCGACGCCATCCCTGCGTCGCGTAGTGGCAGCCGAGCGCGAAGCGCATTTGCGCCCCCGGGGCTGCAGGCGATCACCCGCGACTTCGCGTTCATCGTTCCCGCCGAAGTGACATCGGATCAATTGCTCCGTGCCATTCGCGGTGCGGACAAGAATGCGATCGTCGGCGTACGGCTGTTTGACCGTTTCGAGGCGGCGGACGGCCTCTCGCTAGCCTATGAAGTCACGCTGCAACCGGGCGAGGCGAGTTTCACCGACGAGCAAATCGGCACGATCTCCAAGGCGATCGTTGCGGCGGCCGAAAAGCTAGGCGCTCGCCTGCGGGCCTGATTCCAGCGCGTTGATCGCGGTGTGGACGCGTCGCTCCACTTCGTCGCGCGGCAGGCCCGCCGGAATAGTGTCGCCGATTTTCAGGGTAATAGTGCCGGGCCGGTGAACGAGGCCGCGGCCCCAGACGACCCCGCTGTCGGTGGCCACCGGCACGACTGGCAAGCCAAGCGCGCGGTAGAGCGCCGCGAAACCTGAGCGTAACGGCGGTGCTTCCCCCACCGGCACTCGTGTGCCTTCAGGGTAGATGATGACCTGCCGCCCGGATTCCTTCGCGCGCTTGCCTTCAGCGACCAGTGCCCGCAGCGCCTTGGCGCCTGCGGAACGCTCGACCGGAATGACGCCATAGCGTCGGGTTAGCCAGCCGAAGAGCGGCAGATCCGCCAATTCCTTCTTGATGACGATCACCGGTAGGTTCGTGATGCGCACCATGTCCAGCGTTTCGATCATCGCCTGGTGCTTGACCGCGATCAGGTGCGGACCGCTGGGCACCGTTCCTTCGACCTTCACGTGGATGTCCAGCAGATGCTCGACCAGCCAGCGATGCAGGTGCGTCCAGCTGAGGACCACGGCGAGCGTCGGCCGCGGGCCGATCATGCTTGCGGCCAAGCCGGCCAGCACCCAGAAAAAGGTCGCCGGGTAGAAGATGGCCGCATAGAGGAGCGACCGCAGCACAACCATCAAAGGTCAACCCAGACCGCAACGCGGCGCAGCAGATACTTGTTGTACTCGCCGAACAACGTGAGGAAGCTCGGCTCCGTTCGGACGGCGTCGGGCTCAACTTCGTATTTTCCAGCGAGGACGCGGCTGAATTCATACTGAGCGCGACGCATGTGCCAGTCGCTGGTGATCAGCCTCAGTGATTTATATTGATGACGCGCCAGCCAGCGGTTCGCTTCCTCCGCGTTCGAACGCGTATCGACCGACTCGCTGCCAAGGTCGACGCAGCACGCAAGCCACCGCGCCGAACCCGGGATACGGCGGGCGAGATCCTTCTTGGTGACTGCCGGATCGGCACCGGCGATCAACAGCCGCCTGGCCTTGTCGGCCCTGAGCACGTCAATGCCGTGCTCGATGCGCCCGGGGCCGCCGGTGAGCACGATGGCAGCATCACTCGCGGACGCCGTCGCCGGCTGCGGCTTGCCGAGCGTGAACGCAAAAATGACGAAGCCTAAAGCGTAGAGAAGCAGCAGCAGGGAACCGAGGCGGGTGATCATAGAGCTTCGCGCAATGCCCGCAGCACCGCCATCCGGGCAACCCAGGTCGCCAACGCGGTCAGCGCAAGGGGGAGTAATGCGAGGATCAGGAAATCCCACGGACCAAGCGTTGCGCCGCCCGTCAGCTCGCCAGCGAAGGCGGCACCGCCAGCGAGCAGCAGCAGGACGATTGCGGCGGCCGCACCACCGGCCATGCTGCCGATGAAGGCGTCGATGGCGATCTTGCGCTGGAAAAGATGGGTCACCTGCAGGTCGGTCGCGCCAATCCCGTGCATGACCTCGATTGTGAACCGGTGCGTGTCGAGCGCGCCGCGGGCGGCCAGAACGACAGCGGCGGCGGCGGCAGCACTCAGAAGCAGGACCAGGCCAAATGCCACGAACTGGAGCAGGCTAAGCGATCGCAAAAGCGGCGCGACGCTGTCGCGATGCGCGACCACCCGGGAAGTGGGCTCAATCGCACGTGCTCGCGCTTCCAGCGTCTTCACGTCATTGCCGGCTTTTACGTCGAAATTGATGAGGGCAGGCACGGGCAAATCTTGGCTCTGGGCGGCCGTGCCCAACCAACGCTCGAGCGTCCGCCGCATATCGCTCTCGGGAACCGCTTCGACCGACGTCACGCCGGGCGTCGACCGTACTATGTCAGTGAGCTGATCCAGCTTCGCGCCGCCGCCGGGCACCTCAAGGGCGAAGCGGGCTTCTATCGCGTTGCTCAGCACTGAAGCTGTATTGGCCAGCGCGAGGCCGGTCGCGGCGATGAGCATGATGGTAAAGCTCATGATCGCGATCACCCAGGGCGTTGGTGCGCGGCGCGAGGAAGCGCCGAGCAGCCGCCGTTCCGACGGCGAGACGAACAGCCAGCCGAGCATCAGGCGCCGCCCCGCCGCTGCGGGCCACGAAGCGCGCCGGTGGGATCCTCGATCGTTCCGTTTTCCAAGCGAATGACCTGCGCCCCGGCCGTGGCTTCGATCAGGCTCATGTCGTGGGTTGCGACGACTACGGTGGTGCCGAGCCGGTTGAGGGCGGTGAACAGACCCATGAGGCGGGCCGCCATCTCCGCATCGACGTTGCCCGTGGGCTCGTCGGCCACCAGCAGCTCGGGCCGATTGATAACTGCGCGCGCGATCGCCACGCGCTGCTGCTCACCGCCCGACAAAGTCGGCGGACGGGCGCTGGCGCGGTCGGCGAGGCCGACCCAGGCCAGCATTTCGCGCACGGGACCTTCGATGTCCTCCTCGCGCGCGCCGGCGACGCGCAGGGGTAGCGCGACATTGTCGAGGGCGGACAGGTGACGGATGAGCCGAAAGTCCTGAAAGACGACACCAATGCGTCGCCGGAAGGGCGGCATCGATTCCCGCGGTGCCTCGGTCAGTTCCTCGCCGAACAGGCGGATCCGGCCGCGGGTCGGCCGCTGAGCGAGGTAGAGCAACTTGAGCAATGACGTTTTGCCTGCGCCAGATGCCCCCGTGAGAAAATAGAAAGCGCCGGCGCGAAGGCGGAAATCGAGGTCCCGCAACACCTCCGCGCCCGTGCCATAGCGCAGGCCGACACTGTCGAATTCGGCAACTGCGGCCACTCAATCCCCCAAAACCCTTCGGACCGACCGGCATCGCCTTGCCAAGCCCTATCCGTTCCTGTTTACCGTGCGCTCACCGTCTCGAAAGAGGGCTTTTGCAGCAATGATCCTCACCTGTCCCGATTGCGGCACGCAATATGTGGTCAAGGACGGCGCCATTCCGCCGGAAGGCCGCCAGGTTCGTTGCGCCGCGTGCAAGCACAGCTGGCATCAGAATCCCGACGATCAGCCAGCGACCGCAACGGTTCCGGAACAGCCGTCAGAGCAGGTACTCGATCAGGGATCCGCCGAGATTGTCGCCAGCGAAGGACCTGAAGCAGAATCCCAGGAGAGCCTGGCCGAAGCAACGCTGATTGAGCCGCGCAGCGGACCGGAGGCGGAGGAACGCGCTTACGAGGAAGCCGTCATTGAAAGCGAAGGCGCGACGGCTCCCGAACTTCAATCGGAACCCGGTCCGGCGCCCGCCGGCATCGACGCTGCCGCGCCTGAACTCGCATCGCGGTCGGGTGAAGTCCAAGAAGATTGGCGAGAGCCACCACATGCGGAAGCGGCGTCGGACATGTTCACGCCCTTCGCCGATCGCGGGGAGGTCGAGCCGCGTCGCCGGGGACCCGTCCTCACCGTTCTGGTGCTGGTCGCCCTCGTCATCGCTGCAGCGGCACTGTTCTGGTTCTTTGCTCCAGCCGAATACAAGGCCAAGCTGGGCATTGCAGGCGCTGGAGAGAGCCAGCTCGCGATCGTTACAAAGAATATGGACCGGCAGAAGCTGGAGAGCGGTAACGAATTGCTGACGGTCACCGGTCGCGTCATCAATCCGACCGACAAGGAACAAGCGGTTCCGGCACTCCAGGCAGAGCTGCGCACCCACGCCGGGAAAACCATCTACCGCTGGACCATCGCCCCGCCAGCTCGCTCACTTCCGCCAGGGCAAAGTGCCAGCTTCAATAGTGCCGAGGTGAATGTCCCGCCTGGCGGCGACGAACTCACCATCCGGCTTGGCGATCAATAAGCTAAATCATTCAAATTCAATTAGATTTGCAGTTATCGCTATTCCGTTACTAGTGCGAATGGCCGCCATTCGCGGCCTTGGTGCGTCGGGGTTCGGTGAGCCGTCGAGACGCAAACGAACCGCCTGAACGACCCGGATCATCGCCGTCGCACGGGCCCGAGCACCGGCATTCGGCAAAGGCGCCGCACTGGTTGCGAGAGCAGCGGCAATCAGCAGCATAGTCATTGCGTAACGCGCTGGCAGGGCAATGGTAAATGGCGCTTTAACCTTTGTGCCAAAACGGAGCTAATCGACGAGGCACGCGGCGCCATTGCGCCCCCACATCGGCTTTGCTAGGGGCCGCGCCTTGCCAGCGCCCGCGCTCTGCGGGCGAACAATTCCATGGCGTGCGGTCGTGGCGGAACTGGTAGACGCGCAGCGTTGAGGTCGCTGTGGCCGAAAGGCCGTGGAAGTTCGAGTCTTCTCGACCGCACCAATGGAGCCGCCACCTTAAGGCGTGGCGGGTTCCGGCATTTCCGCGGACGCGATGCGATTGGGGAGCCGGGCGTGGATCGCGCCCAAGCGAACGATCGGCTTTTCAGGGCTCACTTTCAAATCCACGCCCAAGTCCCGCGCAATCTTGGCGGCTGCTGCCGATGCTGCACTGATCCGGACCGAATAGCGGCCGTAGGCAACCCGTTCGAACAGGAAAAACCCATCGAAATCGGTGCGTGCGGTGTCGACCGTCTTCCCATTCACGTCGACGAGTTCGATGTCCACGCCTTCGAAGGCTTGTTCGCCATTCTTGATCAGCGCGCCTTCGATATCACCACCGCCAACGAGCGCGATCTGTACATCGGCGGATACACCAGGGCGCGGAACGACCACCTGGATCGGTTTCTTGGGAACCAACATGGGGTCGTCGAGGGTCGTCGTGTCGACTCCCACGGGAATGGGCATGTACGGGGTCAGCCCGCCAACGACGACCGACCCCTTCGCATCCGTTTTCCGCTCCACCTGACGAGCGCCGGTCGTGATCAGCACGTTCTTTTCAAGCGGCTCATCGCTGTCGCGGATGCCGTTATCGTTGAGGTCGCGGAAGACCGTGGCATGCACCATGCCGCCCTCAGCCAGGGGTCTGCGGGAGAGGGTGAAGCCGCTGCGAGGATCAAGGGAGAAATTAAGGTTGAAGCCGCCCGCGACCGAACCGTCGTTCGCCGCTTCGCCCGTCAAGGACAATGCAAATCGATCGAGCCGCATGATATGCGAGATCCGTGCGCGGCCACGATGCTCGAGGCCGTCATACGCTAAGCCGCCCTCCCAATCGCTGCGTTCGCTCGCCGACCAATAGGCAGAGAGGTCGGCGCCGCGAAAACGGCCGGCCGGCTTTACGTCGAAGTCGACCTGACCGCGAACGCGAACATCGCCGATGCGACCGCTTCCAATGAGGCCGAGACGAACTTCGGGTGGCGGGCGAAAAGTGGCTCGATAGTCTTGCCGATAGCGTAGGTCGGCACTGAGGTTGAAACTGTCGATGCTCGCGGAAAGGCGGCTGGCTGCCTCGAGCGTTCTCGAGCCATCCGGGCGATCGGTGTAGTGGACCTCGCCGTGAAGGGGCAGAAAGATCTTGCCGACCTTCATCGGGACGTCCAGCGCCAGGCGGCCCTCCTTCACCGTCTGGGCCGGCCCACCACGCAAATGAAAATCGTTTGCGATAAGGGCGTCCGCGTTGACGTAGACGTTCTTGATCTTGCCTAGGATCTGCGCGTGCGCGGCTCTACCGCCGTTGGATTCTCTTGCGGCGCTGACTTCAACCAACGCGCCGGCGATGGACCGACGGACCGTCCCCTCGACGAAGGTCACGCGTTGATCGTTGATGAGCATGGCGCGGGCAAGCACGCCCACCGAAGTGCGCGCGTCGAGCCCGTGTTCGACTGAGACCGCGGCCTGCGCTCGCGGTGTCCCTGTCACGTCCGGCGGCTTCTGGAGCGTGACGATGTCCCTGCCCGGCTGGTTCGCGCCCAGCCAGTACCAGGTCTTGCCCTTCGGAATATTGTCCTGGCCGACGTTGAGCAGGTCCTCGCGTTCCTTGACCTGGCCCTGAGGACCATAGAGCACGACACGCAGGCGGTTCTCGCCATATAGCAGTTGGACGTCTTCGAAGACGTAGCGTTGCGAGCCATCGGATTTAGCGGAGCCGAGCAATTCGCCGTTGCGATAAAGCTCCGCTTCCCACCCCGTGGGCAAGTCGCCTTCCACACGCGTGCGATCGAACGCGGTACGAGCCGTGAGTGGGCGGTTGGTGATGACCGCGCCGCGACCCGCGACCGCCGTTCCGGCAAGGCTGCTGTCGAAACCTTCGACATCACCGACCCCGAAATGCGTAGCTTTCAGCGGTCCGAGCAGGCCTGCATCCGGGTCGGAGCGAAATGCGCGTAACCGCAGGAGGTTCGGCTTACCCCTCTCGGTGGTTGTGACCTGAGCGTCGTAGGACAGCCGCGCGATTTCTCCGGCGGCGTAGATCGAGCTCTGACGGTCGACCTTGACGCCGTCGTTGGCGCGATAGGTCACACCGCCGCTCACCACGAAATCGAGCGCTGGCGTTCGCCACATCCGATACGGCACCCGCACCTGCGGGAGCGCCTTGAGATCGAAGGCGGCCTTGTGGATGCGAGCCGCGCGTTGCTCCCGCTCCATGGCGAGCTCGACGGGAAGCTTCGCGTCGGACTGCAGCAGGAGGACCGAGCCCGACGTCATCGGCTTGACACCCACGCCGAACCATTTGGCCAAGGCCGTCGTTTGTACGCACCAGCCGTCAGGCGTTTCCCGGATCGTGCCCGGCGCGATGGGCTCCGCCTTGTGCCCCGGGTAAGTGGCCCGGAGCGCGGCGTAGTCGACGGTGATCTTGTTGCTTTCCTTGAAAGCCCATCCGGTCGCCTTCTTGGCGGTCAGATCGATGCGCATCGGCACGTCGAGGGCCGTCAGAAAGTCGCCTAAGACGACACATGTGCCTTCAGGGGCATTGTAGGCGCGCACCGTGTCGCCCAGCCGAAGTGCGCGGATATTGACGTCGAGAATATATTGTTCGTCCGGGTCGGCGTGCCACGCCGCGGGAGCGCGGCTAGTGGGCAACTCGGTCGCAGACGCAGCAAGGCTGCCAGCGCCAAGCGCCAGCAGCAATGCTGCCTTGCGCAGCCACCAGGGGCCGCCGGCCATGGGTCGGGCCTCGCCCCGCCGCCCCGTCCTAGCGCAGCACCGCCTGGGTGGACGCAATCAGGTTCGATCCATCGTCGGTGATCTCACGATATTCGACCGTGACCGGCCCGGCGACCTTGCCGACGTACGCCTGCTGCACGGGAATGCTGACGTGGCGCTTGGCGACTTCGGTGTAGACGGCAACACCGCGCTGGATCGCGATCGGATCCTTGATGCCGGCCTTCAACACCCGGACTTCGCCGAACGTCGAGCGCGAGCCGGTGCGGGTCAGCTCAAGGCCCACGGCTTCGGCGCCGGCGTTCTTCTCCAGCTGGACGTCGGTGATGCCGGCGGTCGCCTGCAGCGTCCCCAGACGCACGATCACGGGGATGGTCACCCCGTAAACCGGCGTCAGCTTGAACTGAACGCCCTTTGGCTTCTCGGCCGGCTCGGTCACCGGCGTGGCCGCCGGAATGGCGCGGAACAGCAGGTGCACGCGATACTCGCCGTCGGGGATGCCAGCGCCCGGCCGCGCGGCAATGCGGATCGCCTGCGGCTCGCGCGGTGCCAGCGTCACCTTTCGCGGGGCATAGATGATCATGTCTTCGGCCAGCTTCTCGGCGGCGTTCGGCGTCTCGACGTCGTTGATCTCGCCCTTCTCGTTCATCCGACGGAATTGGATGGAGACGCGGTACGTGGCGACATCGTCGCCAATGTTGTTGAGCACCAGCTCAGCACCCTTGCGGCCGTCCATGACGATGCGGGTCGGCGCGACCAGAAGGTCGCCGACGCCGGCCTGTGCCGGTTCCGGAATTGCAACGATTGCCGCGCCCAACGCGGCGGCAAGAATGGACGAGGTCCATTTGAACATTTCAGCGATCCCCACTTGAGCTTCCACCCGGGAAGCGATCGCCGTCACCTTGGTCCGGAATGGTTTATATTCGGTCAACCATGACCGATAATCGTCTCCGGATTATTGATAATCCGCGGTTACGTTGAACGTGCCGACGTAAGTCCCCGTCGCCGTCGTCGAATTCAATGTTACCGACCCTCCAATCGAGAAGTTGGTTCCGGGCGCTCCGGAGTTGGTGAGCGTGACACTGGCCGGGGCGGAGGTGGTCAGCAAAAGCGTCTTTGACGCATCGCTTTGGTTGGTCATCAGCACGTTGGGCGCGCTGATCCTGACGACCTGCTGGTTCGAGCCCTGCACATTATACTGGGCGACCATGGTCGCCCCGCTGCACGTGGTGTTGACCGAATTGCAGCTGAGCACGCCGGCCTGAGAGAGGCTGATGACGGCGTTGCTCCATATGCCCGGGTTCAGCGATACGGAGCCGAGGTCGAAATCCTGCAGTTTCGACAGGACGAGCGGCTTGTTGGCCGATGCATTGACCGCCGCCGTGATCGTGGCAGCCGCGACCGGCTGCGCGGCTGCCACCGCGACAATCGTTAGAAACTTGGCACAGGCTGCGCGCAATGAAGATGGTTCCGCAATGGTTCGCGCAGAAGGTACAACCGAAATGGTTGAATTTGTCTCAACCATAGCGGTCCGTCACTCGCGAAAAAGGGCCGCCTGGCACGGCGGCCCTTCCCCCACTTACCGCGAGAAAGTCGGCTAACGGCTCACTGATAGTCGGCGGTCACGTTGAATTGGCCGGTGTAGACGCCGTCCGGCGTCGTCGAGGAAATCGTGACCGAGCCACCGATCGAGAAGTTGGTGCCGGTATTCCCAGTCGGGCCAAGGTCGACGGTGGCCGGGAAGTTGGGCGTGAAGTTGAGTGCCCCCATGGTGAAGGGCGGGCAGGTGATCTTGACGATCGCATTGTTAGTGCCGGTCAGCTTGTAGACCGCCGCCTGGGGCGCGCCGATACAGGTCATCAGGCCAGCCGTCGTGCCGCAGGTCACCACGCCGGCCTGACTTATGCTCACGACCTGGTTGGTGAATGCCGTTCCGCTCAGAACGATCGTTCCGAAATCGAGATTCTGTTTGGCCTCAAGCGTCAGGGGGCGCAGGATTTTCGCCGTGGCGTTGGCCTGGGTCGGCGGGCTGACGGCGACTGCCGGTGTCGCAGCCAATGTGACCGCAGCAAAGGCGGCGACAGCTGCCAAAACTCGCTTCATTCACTTTCCCCCCACGTGCACCGAGCCTTGGCCGGTGAGGACTAATTATCGTGAAACAGCAATTAACCAGAACCGCTTACGCCTTCGCTCAAGCTTATGGTTAATGCTTCATTAGCGTTTAGAGATACTCGACCGTGATCGGCAGCTCGCCGCGATACTGGCCGTCGACGTCACCGGAAACCAACAGGCGTCCACCGAAACGGAAACTGAGATTGCCGGCGGGGTCGAGCCGAGGAGCGGCCGGCGCATCGCTCGCCACGTCGTCCAGCGTCATCTGGCCGCCGGCTAGCGATCGCAACTCGATCCGCCGCGGTAGTTCGATGCGGACCGCCCGGTTCGGATCACCGTGGACCGAAACCGTACCGACCATCGCCCGAGGCCCCATTGCCGCCACGATGCCCTCGGCCCCGCTACTCCCGTTCGGACGGAGGGTTACCGCGCCCATTCCACTACCCAAGAGGATCAGGCGGTCGAAGTTCAGATTGGTCTCGATCTGAAGTTGCAGATCGTCATCGCCGCCAGCCGTTGCGTCCACTGCCGTGGACGGCTGCTCGCATAACCGGCACTGCGCGTCCGACGATGTCGTCGGGAGCGCCCAAAGTGCCGCAACGGGCAGGAGTGCGAGGCTGAAAGCGATGCGCATGACCGCGTTCGTGTAGCGCGCACTGGCTAAGACAGGGTTAAGCCCTCAATAACCTTGTACGGCCGCCTATTGTCGGCGCACCAACAGCTTTCTATCCCAAGGCCCGAATGGCTCGCTCATCGAAATCGTCCGGACGCTCGACGTTCAGAACCGTCCTGACGGCTATGCTCTACGCTGCCGTGCTTGGCGTGCTTGCCCTCGTCGTCGCAGTGGCGGTCGCGGCGGCCTATCTGCCTAGCTATGGCGAACTGACCAAGCGCAACGATCTCGGCCAGATGATCCGTGTGCGCGCGGCCAATGGGCAGGTGCTGGTGTCGATTGGCCCGAGTTTCGGACAGTGGCTGCCTTACGACCGCATCCCGGCCGAGATGCGCGCAGCTATGATCTCGACCGAGGACCGCCGTTTCCGCAGCCACATTGGTGTCGACCCCATCGGCATCGGCCGCGCGGTCGTGTCGGCGGTGTCGAAGGGCAAACGGGTCAGCGCCACCTCGACGATCACGCAGCAGCTCGCGCGTAACATCTTCCTGACCAACAATCGCAGCTACGGCCGCAAGGTAAAGGAAGCGATCCTCGCGCTGGCGATCGAGCGAAAGTTCTCTAAGAACCAGATCCTCGAACTGTATCTGAATCGCGTCTACTTCGGCGGCGGGGCTTACGGCATCGACGCTGCATCCCGGAAATTCTTCGGCCACGGAGCAGACCATCTCAGTCTGGGCGAAGCGGCGATCATTGCGGGCTTGGTGAAGGCGCCCTCGAACTACTCGCCATCCGCCGACGTCGAGGCTGCACGCGCGCGGTCGAACGTCGTGCTTCAGACCATGGCGAAGAACGGCTTCATCACCCCGCAGACGGCCGCGGAAGTCGATCCGGCCAGCGTTCGAATCCAGCAGACCACTAACGAAAACAGCGTTCGCTATTTCACCGACTGGGCGCTGCCGCAGCTCGATACGCTGATCGACGAAACGAACGAGCCCATCGACGTCTGGACAACGCTTGATCCCGCCATGCAGGTCGCGGCCGACAAGGCGATCCGCGCCGACGCACCGCCGGGTACACAAGGCGCCCTGGTTTCGATTGATCGCGACGGCGCCGTCCGCGCGATGGTCGGCGGCAAGGATTATGTCGCGTCGATCTACAACCGCGCAACCCAGGCGCAGCGACAGCCTGGCTCCGCATTCAAGCTGTTCGTCTATCTTGCCGCACTGGAAAGCGGGATGAAGCCGACGGACACCATCGTCGATGAACCGGTGACCATCGACGGCTGGACCCCGCGCAACTCGACGCGGACCAATCTTGGCCCGGTGACGCTGCGCGAGGCGTTCTCGCGGTCGATCAACACAATCAGCGCAAAGATCGGTGCCCAGGTCGGATTCTCGACCATCGCGGACATGGCGCGGCGGTTCGGAATCACATCCACTATTTCGACCTATCCCTCGATGGTGCTGGGCTCGAGCGAGGTTCGGCTGATCGACATGACGCGAGCATTCGCGTCGGTGCAGAACAAGGGGGTCGCGGTGACTCCTTACGGCATCCGCCGGGTCGTCACGGCCGACGGCCGCATGCTCTATCAGCACGACGCCGATGAGGAACGCGTGCTCGTGGCGCCCTGGGTGGCGGCAGAGATGACCGACCTGCTGCAGTCGGCGGTCCTGTCCGGTACCGGCCGTGCGGCGCAGATCGGCCGGCCCGTGGCCGGCAAGACAGGCACCACCTCCTCAAACAAGGACGGATGGTTCATCGGCTTCTCAAGCGGTCTCACAACGGGTGTGTGGATGGGGCGCGATGACGCCAAGACGGTGGGCAATCTGCAGGGCGGCACCGCGCCGGCCCGGGCGTTTCACGATTTCATGACCGTTGCAGTTGCCAATCGTCCTGTCGAGCAGTTCGAAACTCAGGTGCCACTGCCCGATTGGCAATTGACGCCCGAGGAGGAAACATTTGGCGATCAGGCGATTGATGCCAACGGCATGGCACCGATGGTCGATGAAAACGGAATGCCGATCGGAACTCCGGCGCAGCCGTCAGATCAAAACTATCCGCCAAACCAGCCTATGGTTCGCCCCGACGGAACCGGAGACCCGACCCAGCAGGAGCTGGACCAGGCCTTCCCGCCACAACAGCAGCCGCCGCCGCAGCGCCAGCCCTACCCACCATCTCGTCAGCCGCAATATCCGCCGCCGCGTCAGTCGCAGCCGGAATCAGCGCCGCCGCCCGATCCGCTTCAACCTCGGCCCGACGCGGCGTAGTTCCGACTTCGCCGCGGCGAGGCCGGGACCGTAAAGCTTCGCCTCCAGAGCCTTGAAGCGGGCACTGTGGTCAAGGTGGACGAGGTGCGCGACCTCATGGGCCACGACGAACCGGCGCACGTTAGGGCGCGCCATAATCAGCCGCCAACTGAGCCGTATCCGACCAGCCGATGAGCAGCTTCCCCAGCGCGTCCCGGCATCACCGATGGAAACGCCGGAAGCGGACACACCTGCCAACTCACAATATTCGGCGACCTCACGAGAGATGACGTCAAGACTTCGCTTTTTCAGGAAGCGCTCGACCCGGCCGGGTAGCGCGGCCTCCGGTCCACCAACGCGAAGGGAATTGTCTGTCAGATGCGGTAAGCGCGGGTAATCGGGATCCCAGGCGATCCGGATCTCGCCGCCTTCAAGGGGAAGTGTCGCGCCATTCTCGAACGGCTCCGGCGGCCCCGCGCGCGCCAGTTGCGTTTCAATCCAATCACGCTGGTCGAGCGCCCAAGCCAGGGCCTTGCGCCGGCTCGTGCGCGCAGGACAGGTCAGTTTGAGCGTGCCGCTCCCTTCATCGAAGCGCAAACGCAGCCGTCGCGCGTTGCGCATTGGCCGGATCTCAATCGGGACTGGAAGGGCGGCCTCGAGCGCCGCTTCAGAGCGCGCGGTCGACCACATGGTATTCAAGATCGCCGGCGTCGTCCTCGCTCACCGTCCAGCCCCGCGTGGACTGTCCAGCCTCGTGCACCGTCTCCCGGCTGCCGGAGATCAGATAGTGCCATTCAGGGAGCGGCTCATCCGCCGCGCGCAGCCGGTAGGCGCAGGTCGCAGGAAGCCAATCGAGCCCTGACAAATTCTTGCGATCAAGGCGAACGCAGTCGGCCACGAGCTTCTTGCGATGCTTGTAGTCGAGGCAAAGGCCATTGCGCCGGTCCAGCAGCTTGCACGCGACATTGGTCGCGTAGAGCATGCCCGTATCCTCATCCTCGAGCTTGTGGACGCAACAGCGTCCGCATCCATCGCACAAGGCTTCCCATTCCCCGCGGTCGAGCGTGGCGAGGGGTTTCTCCCAAAATGGCGGGCTGCCGTTCATGACAAGTAGAGCCTTGCTCTGCTAAGCGCGGCCAATCAAGCGGGCGGGTTGAGGCGCAAGGTCGTGAAAAAACTGGTTTTTGCTTTGTCTCTGGCGCTTTTCGCCGGTTCGCCAGCCGTCGGGCAAGCGCTCGGAACCGACGGGTATCAATTTATCGAGGCCGTGAAGAAGCGTGACGGGAACACGGCGACGTCGATGCTCGACAGCCATCCCCGCGGCTTCGTCGACACCAAGGGCGACGGTGGCGACACCGGCTTGCTCATCGCGATCAATCGCGGGGACGAGCAGTGGACCGGATTCCTTCTCAACAAGGGCGCGGATCCCAATCTTGCAGGCCGTAATGGTGAAACGCCGCTGATTGCCGCCGCCAAGGTGGGCTTCGAGCGCGCCATCGAATGGCTGATCAGCGAAGGCGCGCGCGTCGACGGCACCAATCGCAGCGGCGAGACCCCCCTGATCATCGCCGTTCAGCAGCGGAATTTGCCCGTCGTGCGGCAGTTGCTGAAGGCAGGGGCGAATCCTGACAAAAGCGACGCGGTCGCCGGCTATTCGGCGCGAGATTATGCGACGCGCGACACACGCGCTCGCGAAATCCTGAAGCTGATCGAGACGACCAAACCCAAAGCCGGGACGAGCGCGGCTAAGTAAGCTCGCCGAGCGAGGGGTCGACCTGCACCGCCAGGCGCCGCGCGGCCCGGCGGGCAAATCGCAAGACCTCCGCCTTGCGCCGAGCTGGCGCCAACGGCCGCGATGATGCTTCCCGGACGATGGCGGCGTCATAGCGGTCGGCGACGATCAGGCCGGCAGCCCCCGGAAGATAGCGATCTTCGTCGAGGTAGCGGGCGAGATGCTGAGGGACCGCCCAGAAGAAGCGATCGCAATAGTCCAGATAATCGGTCCACTTGTTGTCGCCGAGCAGGTCGGCCTTTGCGACCTTGATCTCGACGATCGTCAGCCAGCCTTTGCCGTCGATCGCCATCAAGTCCGCGCGGCGGCCGTTTGGCAGTGGCACCTCGCAGACGGCGAACAGATCGTGCCGGCAAAACAGGCGGGTAACGCCGCGCGCGACGTCAACCGCAACCGGCGGCGCGTCGGTGAAGCACAAGGAATCGGGCTGGGTGGCCATGGTCGATCCGTAGAACAAATCGTGGCCAAAAAGAAAGCGGGCGAGCAAAAGCCCGCCCGCCAGATCGAAAATTTTCCCGCCGCTTAGCGGTAAAAGACGTGATTGCCGATCGAAGCGACCCGCTTCATGCGCCAGCCCGGCGCCACATAGCGAGCGTGGAAGAATAGTGCGTCTCCGGCCGCTGATTCCTTGAGGTCGCGGTCCACGATCTTGGCGATGGCGACCGCCGTCTGCCACTGACGGCTAGCCCGCGGCACGTTCGGCAAGCGGCTTCCGTGAACGAAAGAGAACTGGCCACGCTGGAACAGCACGCCGCAATAGCTGCTCGGAAAGCGACCATGGCTGTCGGCGCGATTGGCGATCACCTGGCCCACGGCTAGCTGACCGGCCAGCGGTTCGCTCTTGGATTCAAAATAGATGCCGGTTGCCAGGCATTCGAGTTCGCGAGATCCGGCGTTCGAATTGCGCAGCTGGCCGACCATGTCGGCAAGCGAAGCCGTCGTCGCGACGGCGGGCTCAGCCTCTTCGGCTTGCTCTTCAGAAGCAGCGGCACTCGGCTGGGAAAGTGTTGGCTCGGCCTTGGGGTCGAGCAGATCGGGCGTAACCACCTTTGGGAGGGTCGCGCTAGTCACCGGGAGCAACGGCTCCCCGGAAGGTCCGGCTTTGGCCGGAGCAATAACAGTCGCGGTGAGCGCCGCAATCATCAGCAGCGCTGAGCGAACAGAAGCCAACATTAGAACCGTTTATTATGCGGTGAATCTCGAATGGGTGCGCCCATACACTGTGCGAATACTACCGCTGGCGACCGTCTTGATTCCCCGTCTTGCGTGGCATTTGGAGCAACTGGATGCTCACGAAATGCCCCCCGCTCTTTCGTTAGGCCCGAGATTTCAGCCTTGCCGAGCGTAATCAACCCATCGCGGTCGTTTCAGCGATGAATCGTTCGGGGTTCGCGATGTCTAGCTCAATTAACCAAGAATCGGGGTCGGAGCGTGCGCGGCGCGCGAGGAAATCAGCAATTTCCGCGGAACCCCGCGATTCGGACGGGCCGACATGCTGCCACTGGTAAGCCCCATCCAATGAGAGGACGCGTTCCAGCAGCGCGTTGTGCGCGCCGCGGCTGACGATGGCCAGCATGATCGAACCGCGATGCGCGTCGCCCTTCCGAAGGACCGTTGCATAGCCGCCCTCGGCAGTTGCGCGGCGCATGAGCGCGGCGACCTCGAGATGGGCGGGGAGGCGATCGTCGCTCAGGCGGCGTCCCGCTCATCGGCACCGACCAGCACGGCGGCCAGCGCATCGCGGCTTCGCGCACCGCGCAACCGTTCGAGTGTCGCAGCATCGCGGGTTACGCGGCTTACGGCCGCCAGCGCCTTCAGATGCTCGGCCCCGGCGTCGGGCGGCGAAAGCAAGAGGAAGACGAGATCGACTGGCCGGCCGTCGATCGCTTTATAGGCGACTGGTTCGCTGAGACGCGCGAAGAGTCCGTAGATCTTGGTCAGGTCATCGATCTTCGCGTGCGGAATGGCGACGCCCTGGCCGAAGCCGGTCGATCCAAGCTGCTCCCGCTCATTGAGCCCCGCGAGCACGACCGACGGCTCAATCTCGAGCCGCTGACCCGCGAGATCGGCCAATTGCTTCATCAACGAACGCTTGTTTCCGCCAGGAAGCGCGGTCTTGATGGCGTCCGTGTCCAGAAAATCGGCAAGATGCATAGGGGACAGCAACTCTTGGAGGGTGCGACCGGTCGCACCCTGGCCGCGTGATAGAGATGAAGATTATTTGCCCGGCTCGACCCAGCCGATGTTCCCGTCGTCACGACGGTAGACCATGTTGAGTTCACCGCTTTTGCTGTTCTTGAACAGCAAGGCCGTCGTATTTCGAAGGTCCATCAGCATGACCGCGTCGGACACGCTCGATTCCGGAATATCGACCCTCGATTCCGCGACGATCGCGGGATTGTCGGCCTTCGGCTCGTCATCGGCCGTTCCTGAAAACACGGTATATCCCGCATTCTCGACATAGGCTTGGGCCGCTTCGTCAACCTTGTGATCCTTGAGTCGGCGAGCGTAGCGGCGAAGCTGCTTTTCGATTCGGTCGGCGGCGCCGTTGAAGGCCATCTCGGCCTCGCGCGCGCTGTGGGACGCTTTCAGAACGACGCCCTGAACGACCGGCGCGACGATGTCGCACGTGAAGTCGTTGTTGGGCCCACGGCCAAAGGTAACGTTGGCGCCAACCGAGCGCGAAAAATACTTTTCGGTGATGTCCGCGACCCGGCGCTGCGCATGCTCCCGCAGCGAATCTCCGGTGTCGACCTGGTGCCCGGCGACCCTTACGTCCACTTTGCCTGCTCCTTCGATGGCGCGCTTAGGACCGCGCCGAACCCCGCGTCAACCGGCGGGGAGAAGGCGCTCCCAGAGCGGATTGACCAGCTTGGCAATAAACGCGCGATGGCGCTCTAGTTCCTCGGGCAAGGCTGCGTGAGGACGTGCTGGACGCGGTTCGCGTGTCGTCACCGGACCCGCCGACTGCGCCACCGCGACCGTCCCGGAATCGGCGACAAGGCCAAGGCCGATCTGACGCCCGCCGGTGAGCTCGACGTAAACCTGGGCGAGCAATTGTGCGTCGAGTAGCGCGCCGTGCTTGACCCGGTGGCTACGGTCGATGCCGAAGCGCATGCACAGCGCGTCGAGACTGTGCTTGGCGCCAGGATGCTTGGTCCGCGCCAGAGCGAGCGTATCGACCATGCGGTTCATCGCGATGGACGAGCGTCCGCACAGATGAAGCTCGTTATTGAGGAAGCCGAAGTCGAAGCCGGCGTTATGCGCGACGAGGGGCGCGTCGCCGATAAATTCCAGCAGCTCATCCACCGTATCGGAGAAACGCGGCTTGTCGGACAGAAACAGGCTGCTGAGGCCGTGCACTTCCTGCGCCTCAAACGGCATGTCCCGATCGGGATTGAAATAAGCGTGGAAGGTGCGGCCGGTCTCAACGCGATTGACGATCTCGATACACCCGATCTCGACCATGCGGTCGCCCGTCGCCGGGTTAAGCCCGGTGGTTTCGGTATCGAATACGATCTCGCGCATGGGCGGAATCTAGCTGCCAGCGACTCCGAGACAAGCAAGGATTTCACGCACTTGCGCTTCTGTTGTGGATAGGTCGGTGCCGGTATCGACGACGAAGTCGGCGCGGGCCCGTTTCTCTGCATCGGGCATTTGCCGTGCGAGAATTGCCTGCAATTTGTCGGCTGTCATCCCGGCGCGCTGAAGTACCCGCGCGCGCTGGACGTCGGCCGGCGCCGAAACCACGATGATCTTGTCGAACGCGCTTTCGCCGCCGGTTTCGAACAACAACGGAATCTCGAATATCAGGGCGGCTGACTCAGCGTGTTCGACGATAAAGCGTTCGCGGGCGTCCTGCACGGCGGGATGAACGATCTGCTCGAGCTGGGTGAGCTTTGTGCGATCGGACAGGACTATCTCCGCCAGGCACTCGCGATCCAACGTGCCCGCGCGTACGCATCCTGGAAACAACGCGCCGATCTTCTCGACCAGCCCACCACCCGGCGCCTGCAGCTCGCGCACCACGGCGTCCGCATCGAACACCGGTACGCCAGCGTTCGCGAACATCGCGGCAACCGTTGATTTGCCCATGCCGATCGAACCGGTGAGCGCGACCTTGATCATGATGTCAGCAGTCCGCGTCGGCGTAGGGCACCGAGCAGCGGGAGCAGCGGCATCCCGAGAATCGTGAAATGATTGCCGTCGATGCGGTCGAACAATTGCACGCCGCGACCCTCCAGCCGGAACACGCCAACCGTATAACCCACTTCGGGCCACTCCGCGTCCAGATATTCCGCGATGAATTGGTCGGAAAGCGGCCGGACCTGTAGTCGCGCCGTCTCTACATGCTGCCAGGCGACTTCGCCATCACCGGCCAGCGCAACGGCGCTCGTGAGCTCCATCGGCTGCCCGGAGAAGAAGCGCAGATGCTCTACGGCGTCGGCACGATCCCGCGGCTTGTCGAACAGCCTGCCGCCGACGGTGACGACGCTATCGCTGCCGATTACCCATTCGCCCGCGATGGAGAGCGCTTTTGCCGCGGCCAGCTCAAACGCAATCTCGCGCGCGTCGGACAGCCGTGCCTTAACCATATCTTCATCGACGTCCGGCTTCAGGGCGGAATAGTCGATGCCCGCGGCATCGAGCATTTGGCGGCGAATAGCGCTGGTCGAAGCTAAGATCAGGGTCACTCGAACAACCTTGTGGAAAAGCGCGTTGCCAAGGCTAGCGCGAGGGTGGGGACGAGCTCAACCAGCCAATTATTCCCCAAACTGCTGCCGCAATTCGCACATTCATCCACGGGGACAAAATCCATCCCCAGACTGTGAATCATGGGATGGAATCGCCGCGACTCGTGACTCCGCCGAGAGAGTTGCCACTGCGCGCTTGTTGGCAATTTGGGGAGCCGCGCCTAAACCCCGCTGCCCAGTGCCCAACATCATCATCTAATAGATTCTAAAATATATAAGGGAGAGAAGAAGGGTGGCTTCCAGGCCCTCCGGTCTTCCGGAAATGCTCGTCGATAAGCCTCTGCTTGCCGTGCTGCGCGGCGAGCGACGCGACCCTGCGCCGATGTGGATGATGCGTCAGGCGGGACGCTACCTTCCCGAGTATCGCGCGCTGCGGGCGGAGAAGGGCAGTTTCCTGAATCTCGTTTATGATCCCCAAGCTGCGGCGGAGATCACGCTTCAGCCGCTCAGGCGCTTCCCGCAACTCGATGCGGCGATCCTGTTCTCCGACATCCTGATCGTCCCCTATGCGATCGGGCAGGGTCTGACCTTCATTGCGGGAGAGGGGCCGCGGCTGAGCCCGCCGCTGGTCGAGGCTGCACTGGATGACCTCGCTGCCCAGCCGGACCGGCTGGATCCGATCTACGACACCGTCGCGCGCGTCAAAGCGGCGCTCGAGCCGTCGAAGACGCTCATTGGCTTCGCTGGCAGCCCGTGGACGGTGGCGACATACATGGTCGCAGGACAGGGTAGCCGCGATCAGGCGGAAGCGCGGCGGCTGGCCTACGCCGATGCCGCCCGCTTCGGTGCGATTATCGAGCGCATCGAGGCGCTCACTGTCGAATATCTGTCGAAGCAGGTTGAAGCCGGTGCCGAAGCCTTGCAGCTGTTCGACAGCTGGGCCGGTAGCCTCTCACCCGCGCAATTCGAGCGCTGGGTCATTGCTCCAACCGCCCGTATCATCGCGGCTCTCAAGCAGCGACACCCGGATGTTCCGATTATAGGTTTTCCCAAGGGCGCGGGTGGCAAGCTCCCGGCCTATGCGCGGGAAGTCGGCGCCGACGGGATCGGGGTCGATGAAACGGTCGACCCCGTCTGGGCGGCGTCGGAACTGCCACATGGGCTTGCAGTCCAGGGCAATCTCGATCCGCTCGCGCTGATCGCGGGCGGGGAGGAATTGCAGACGGCAATCCGGCGAGTCCTTGACGCATTCGCCGACCGTCCTCACATCTTCAATCTCGGGCACGGCATTCTGCAGGATACGCCGATCGCCAATGTCGAACAGCTGATCGCGCTGGTTAAGGGGGACAAGTGAACGACTACGTCGGTTTCCTTGGTGCCGCTTATCCGTGGGTCAAAGCCGGCCATCTGACGTTCGTCATCTTCTGGATGGCCGGACTGTTCATGCTGCCGCGCTTCTATGTCTATCACCAGGAAACGACGCTCGGGTCTCCCGAGGATCGGGCCTGGATCGAACGCGAGACGCGGATCCGTAGGATCATCCTGACGCCGGCCATTGCCATCGTCTGGATCCTTGGCCTGATGCTGGCCTTCAATGTCGGCGCCTGGAGCGAAGGCTGGTTCCACGCCAAGCTGCTGCTGGTGATCGCGCTTAGCGGCTATCAGGGCTGGCTTGGCGCCTACGGCAAGAAGCTGGCGCGCGGTGAGCGTCCACTGTCGGGGAAGACGGTGCGCATGCTCAACGAGATTCCCGGCATTGCCGCGGCGTTGATCGTCGTTCTGGTAATCGTCCGGCCGTTTTAATCGCTTCGGCGCACGCCGATGCGCGCTGATTGACAGACTCGCGGTGCAGACATACCGCGATTCCCGGCGGCTCCGGCCAGTTTTCATACCCGTCGGCTCCGTTTCCTGACCGCTCGCGGCGTCCTGCCGCATCCGGCTTTCGACCATGTTTGCGAAGCTCGAGCACCCAATCCCAAACAGAAGAATAAAACTATGCATTTGAAAGACTTGAAGAAAAAAACACCCGCAGACCTGGTCGCGATGGCCGAGGAAATGGGTGTCGAGGGCGCATCGACGATGCGCAAACAGGACCTCATGTTCTCGATCCTGAAGGTTCAGGCCGAGAATGGCGTCGAGATCATGGGCGCCGGCACCATCGAGGTGCTGAACGACGGTTTCGGCTTCCTGCGGTCGCCTGAGGCCAATTATCTGGCTGGCCCCGATGACATTTACGTAGCGCCGTCGGTCGTCCGACGCTTCGGCCTGCGCACCGGCGACACGGTCGAGGGTGAAATCCGTGGTCCGAAGGAAGGCGAGCGCTATTTTGCGCTGACCCGCGTCACCTCGATCAACTTCGACGACCCGGAGACGGTCCGCCACCGCGTCAATTTCGATAATCTGACGCCGCTCTATCCCGACGAGAAGCTCAAGCTCGATACACTCGACCCGACCATCAAGGACAAGTCGGCGCGAGTGATCGACATTGTCTCGCCGCTTGGCAAGGGCCAGCGCGCGCTGATCGTCGCGCCGCCACGCACCGGTAAGACCGTGCTGCTGCAGAACATCGCGCGGGCGATTACCGACAACAATCCTGAGGTGATCCTGATCGTGTTGCTCATCGACGAGCGGCCGGAAGAGGTCACCGACATGCAGCGCTCGGTCAATGGCGAGGTCATCTCCTCGACCTTCGACGAGCCCGCACAGCGGCACGTCCAGGTCGCCGAAATGGTGATCGAGAAGGCCAAGCGCCTCGTCGAGCACAAGAAGGATGTCGTGATCCTGCTCGATTCCATCACCCGCCTCGGCCGCGCCTACAACACGGTCGTGCCGAGCTCGGGCAAGGTACTTACCGGTGGTGTCGATGCCAACGCGCTGCAGCGTCCGAAGCGCTTCTTCGGCGCGGCGCGCAACATCGAGGAGGGCGGCTCGCTCTCCATCATCGCCACCGCGCTGATCGATACCGGCTCCAAGATGGACGAGGTCATCTTCGAAGAGTTCAAGGGCACCGGTAACAGCGAAATCGTGCTTGACCGTAAGGTCGCCGACAAGCGCATCTTCCCGTCGCTGGACGTCGGCAAATCCGGCACCCGCAAGGAAGAGCTGCTGGTTGAACAGGGCACCCTCACCAAGATGTGGGTCCTGCGCCGTATCCTGATGCAGATGGGCACGGTCGACGCGATGCAGTTCCTGCTCGACAAGATGAAGGACGCCAAGTCGAACGAGGACTTCTTCGCTTCGATGAACCAGTAATAGTCGCATGATCGGCTTCCCGACGCTCGATTTTGGAGCGGTGCTGACCGCGGGCGGGCTATCCAAGCTCGGTCAGATCGTCGTCGGCGACCTCACCATGGCGGGCGACAATGTCGTCATCATGGGGTCGCTGGCGTCGGGATTGCCGGAGAAGGACCGGCGGCGGGTGCTGCTGCTGGGCGTCGGCATGGCATTGGTGTTCCTGATCACCTTTGCGGTGATCGCGACGCAGCTTCTCAAGGTCACTGGCCTGGTCTTTGCGGGCGGCCTGCTACTGTTGTGGGTCGCCTACAACATGTGGAGCGAGATCCACCCGCGGACGCCTGTGATTAGCGACGATCCGGACACGCCGGAGATCGAAGGTCCGCCGCGAACCAAGACGTTCCTGCAGGCCGCCATCCAGATCACCGTTGCCGATCTCAGCATGAGCCTGGACAACGTACTGCTCGTCGCCTCGATCGCGCGGGAGGAGCCGGCGTTGCTCTTTATCGGGCTTAGCTGCTCGGTGCTCTTCATGGGCCTCGCCGCCAATTATGTGGCGCGGCTGATCCACCGCTATCATTGGATCAACTATATCGGCCTTGCCGTCATCCTGTGGGTAGCGGGCAACATGATTTACGAGGGCTGGATGGGGGGCGAGAGCGTCCTTGGCCTTCGGACAGCCCTTGGCTTCGATGGCGGGAACCAATAGCGAAGGTCCTCATTGGCCCTGAAACGACCGTGAGGACCTGACGTGATCGACGCGCTGATGATGCTGGCCACCGAAGCCGCGCCGACTGGGCTCGGCGGGCCAGGCGACATCTGGCAGTCGATCCTCCGCGATTTTTCCAATCTCGACCAGCCAGGCGCGATGGCCACGTTCGTGCAGGTTCTGATGATCGACCTCGTCCTCGCCGGCGACAACGCAATCGTCGTTGGTGCGCTGGCGGCGGGGCTGCCGGCCGAGCAGCGGCGCAAGGTCATCCTCATCGGTGTGCTCGCCGCATTGGTGCTGCGCATCGCGTTCGCGCTCGTGGTCACGCAACTACTGCAGATCGTCGGACTGATTCTGGCGGGCGGCATCCTGCTGCTGTGGGTGGCGTGGAAGATGTGGCGCGAGCTTCGTCATACGGGCGAGAGTCCGGGCAGCGCCGAGATCGTCGGTGATGAGCACTCCGGCGTTGTTGCCGCAAAGAGCTTCGCTGCAGCGGCCTGGGGCGTGGCGATCGCCGATATCAGCATGAGCCTGGACAATGTCCTCGCCGTTGCTGGCGCGGCGCGCGAGCATCCAGGCATCCTGATCGTTGGCCTAATCTTCGCGGTAATCTTGATGGGCATCGCGGCCAATTTGATCGCCAAATACATCGAGCGGTACCGCTGGATCGCATACGTTGGCCTACTAGTGATCCTCTGGGTCGCACTGAAGATGATTTGGGACGGTTATCACGATGTCGCCCCGGTGCTCGGCTGGCCTGCGGTCGCCGCCATGAATTGACGAGCCGCGCCGTCGCGCTAGGCGGCGAGCGTGAGCGCGCAAACGATCTTCGCATTATCTAGCGGCCGTCCGCCGGCGGGCATCGCCGTCATTCGCGTTAGTGGACCGCAGGCGCACCACGCAGGCGCGGCGCTGGCAGGATCGTTGCCCGCGCCAAGAACGGCAGTGGTGCGCCAACTGAGAAATCCGGCCACCGGCGAGCTCCTCGACGAGGTTCTGCTGCTTCGGTTTGACGCCCCGGCGAGCGCGACCGGTGAGGATGTTGTCGAATTTCACTGTCACGGTGGTCGTGCCGTGGTGGACGCAATCAGTTCCGTTCTTGGTGAGCTGCCTGATATGCGCGTGGCAGAGCCTGGAGAATTCACCCGGCGCGCCTTTGCCAACGGAAGTATGGATCTGACCGAAGCGGAGGGGCTGGCCGATCTCATCGAGGCCGAGACGCAGGCGCAACGCCGTGCTGCCTTAGCGGTGGCCGAGGGCGGGCTGCGGCGGAAAGTTGAGGAATGGCAGGACCGGCTGCTGACTTTGTCGGCGATCGCCGAGCGCGCGATTGATTATGACGAGGAAGACGCGCCCCTCGATCCGGCGCTCCCAAGCGAATGTGCGAGCTTGGCCGAAGAACTTGAATTCTGGCTCCGGCGTCCGCGTATCGAGCCGCTCAAACAGGGCATCCGAGTGGTGGCGGCCGGTCCACCAAATGCAGGAAAGTCCAGCCTAATCAACGCGATAGTGGGCGAAGACCGCGCTATTGTGACGGATATTCCCGGGACGACTCGTGACGCAATTGAAGTGCCGTTCGCAATAGACGGTATTCCGTTTCTGCTTACCGACACGGCGGGATTACGAGTGAGCGACGATCCGGTTGAATCCATCGGGATCGAACGGGCGGAACGGCTGGTACGAGGGGCCGAGATACTCTTGTGGCTCGGCGAACCAGGTGAACGTCCGGATCATGACAACGCGATTCAACTCGCGCCGAAATCCGATTTGGGTTCATCCATGTGGCTGTCCGCCCACCCGGTTTCTGTGGTGACGGGAAGCGGCCTCGCCGAGCTGATGGAAATGTTGGTGATGCGCGCTCGCACGCTGTTACCGGCGGACGATGCAATTGCGCTTAACCGACGTCAGGCGGCGCTGCTTGCGGAAGCGGCTGAAGATCTGAGAGCCGCGGTGGAGGAGTGTGATGGCGCTCTTCTGGCGGACCGTCTCCGGCAGGCCCGGTGGTCCTTCCAGCGTCTCACTGGTCGCGCCGGCGTCGACGACGTGCTCGATAATCTCTTCGGCCGTTTCTGCCTCGGCAAATGAACGATGTTCCACGTGGAACGCTTCCCCGCTAGGGAAAGCGCATGCACGACGTTCTGGTCATTGGTGCCGGCCATGCCGGATGCGAGGCTGCGGCCGCAGCTGCGCGGCGCGGCGCACGGGTTGGGCTAATCACCTTCGGGGAGACGAATGTCGGTCAGATGTCCTGCAATCCCTCGATCGGCGGCGTCGGCAAGGGACATCTCGTTCGCGAGCTGGACGTATTTGACGGGCTCATGGCCAGGGCTGCGGACCGGGCTGCGATTCACAGGCGCATGCTCAACCGCAGTAAAGGACCCGCTGTCTGGGGTCCACGCGTGCAAGCGGATCGCAAACGTTACCAACAGTCGATCGTCGGATTGCTCGCCCATCCAGCGATCGATCTAGTTTTCGCTGAAGCCAAAAGTCTAAGCATGGTCGGCGGCCGTGTCGTCGGTGTCGAGACGGACGCAGGCTCAATCTCCGGGCGGGCCGTAGTTATCGCGACCGGGACGTTTCTGGATGCGCGGTTGTTCGTTGGGACGGACGTGGTGGCCGGCGGACGCCGCGGAGAGCGCGCCGCTGCGCATATGGCCGGCATTCTCCGGGATGTCGGCCTCGGCCAAGGGCGGTTGAAGACGGGCACGCCGCCAAGGCTTGATGGGCGGACAATCGACTGGGCGCGGGTGCAAGAACAACCTAGCGATGCGGAGCGATGGCAGATGTCTGCGCTGGACGATGACGCTGTGATTCCGCAGCTGCGCTGCGGGATTTCTCGCACGACTGAGCAGACGCATGACATCATCCGGGCCAACTTCGATCGGTCGCCGCTCTTTTCAGGAACGATCGAGGGTCGCGGACCGCGTTACTGTCCGTCCATTGAGGACAAAGTGAAGCGCTTCGGAGACCGCGATGCGCATCAGATCTTCCTTGAGCCGGAGGGTCTGGATGACCCGCTGGTCTATCCCAACGGTATCTCGACGTCCTTGCCGGTTGATGTGCAAGAGGCCTTTGTTCGCACTATTCCTGGATTGGAACGGGTCGTGATTTCGCGGCCGGGCTATGCGGTCGAGTACGAGTTCGTCGATCCACGCAAGCTCAATCAGCGACTGGAGGTACAGCAGGTTGGTGGCTTGTTCCTCGCCGGGCAAATCAACGGAACGACGGGTTATGAGGAAGCCGCTGCGCAGGGGTTGGTAGCGGGCCTCAACGCTGCCGGGTTGGCCCTGGATCTTCCAGCGGTGAAGTTTGATCGCCGAAATTCTTATATTGGCGTGATGATTGACGACTTGACGCTACAAGGCGTGAGCGAGCCATATCGGATGATGACGGCCAGAGCCGAACATCGCCTTCACCTCCGCGCCGACAATGCCACTACGCGGTTGGGTGAAACGGCGCTCGACGCGAACTGTCTGTCGGCGCGGCGGCGTGAGCAGATTGAGCGTCATCTCAGCGCGAGGCGCGAGCCCATATGGGAGAGCACCGCGGAGGGGAAGGCGGATTTGCTTTATGCTCCTTATGTCGAACGCCAAGCGCGGGAGTGGGAAGTCGTACGCCGCGATGCAGGGATCGGGATTCCTCCGACGTTTAAGTTTGGTAGCGTTCCGGGCTTATCCAACGAAATGATCGAACGCCTTGAGCTGGCGCGGCCCGAGACGCTTGACCAAGCCTCCAGGATCGCTGGGGTAACGCCGGCCGCGCTTTCGGCGTTGTACGTGGCTGCATGTCGTCAAGCAGCCTAATTGAAGACCTGCGGGCTGCGTCTGGTCGCGATGTTTCACGTGAAACAATCGAGCGGCTGATCGAGTACGAAGCCTTGCTCCGCGATGAAATGACGCGGCAGAACCTCATTGCGCCTTCGACAATCGACGAATTTTGGAAGCGACACATCATTGATAGTGCGCAGTTGTTGAAGTTTGCTCCTCAAGGCCGGTCAAGTTGGGCGGACGTCGGTTCGGGCGCGGGGCTGCCTGGCATTGCTTTAGCGTGTTTCGACACAGGACCGGTCACGATGATCGAGCCTCGTCGGTTACGGGCGGAGTTTCTCCACAGGGTCGTCGACAAGCTTGCGCTGAATGCATCGGTCGTCGACCGCAAGGTCGAACGTCTAGCGGGTAAGTTCCAAGTGATCACGGCGCGCGCGGTCGCGAATCTCGCCAATCTGCTTAAGATTTCCGCACATTTGTCCACAGGAAACACGGTTTGGGTGCTTCCAAAGGGCCGAAATGCGCTAAGCGAACTGGCCGAGGCGCGGAAGGCGTGGCAGGGTGTGTTTCACGTGGAACAAAGCGTCACGGATCCGGATTCCCGCATTATCGTGGCGACGGGAGTGGCCAAAAGATGATTCGCATCGCTGTGGCGAACCAAAAGGGCGGCGTTGGTAAGACAACGACGGCGATCAACCTGGCGACAGCGTTGGCGGCTATCGGCTGGCGGGTGCTGCTGATTGACTTGGATCCCCAGGGTAATGCGTCGACGGGCCTCGGAATTACGCACGCGCAACGCGAGCAATCTAGCTACGACGTTCTGATTGGTGCCGCGGCTCCGACCGACGTCGCGATCGCAACGCGGGTCCCGCGCTTGGATCTGCTTCCGGCGACACAAGACCTCTCGGGGGCTGAGGTGGAGATGGTTGGGCTGCAGGACCGGGCCCATCGATTGGATGCCGCATTATCCGCGGCACCTGTGGGCCGCTGGGACATTTGCCTCATCGATTGTCCGCCCTCCCTGGGCCTGCTGACGGTCAATGCGCTCGTCGCCGCCCGTCATCTGATCGTGCCGCTGCAATGCGAGTTCTTCGCGCTGGAGGGCCTCAGCCAACTCTTGCAAACGGTCGAACGTATTCGCGTCGCGTTCAATCCAGAATTGTCGATCCTCGGCGTCGCGCTCACGATGTTCGATCGCCGCAACAATTTGTCGCAGGCGGTCGCCGAGGATGTTCGCGCCTGTTTGGGCGCGGCGGTGTTCGAAACCATCGTACCCCGCAATGTTCGGCTCTCCGAGGCACCGAGCCATGGCTTGCCGGCATTGATTTACGATCTGAAATGTCCAGGCTCGGAGGCCTATCTGCGCCTTGCTCGCGAGCTGATCGGCCGACTGCCACAGCTTGCGGTCGCCGCATGAGCGTTGAACGCCCCGCGAAGGGCCTCGGGATGGGGCTGCAAGCCCTGCTCGGCGACGCTGCCGCGCCGCGCCAACACCTTACGGACGACACCGGCGCAATAGGCGGGCGGGGCGGCGTTAGAGAAATCGACCTGGCCAAGATCAAGCCAAGTCCCACGCAACCGCGCGTTCACTTCGACGAAGAGGCACTAGACGAGCTGGCGGAATCAATTCGTCAGCGTGGCGTTCTCCAACCGATCTTGCTGCGTGCGGAAGGCGATGGTTACATCATCATCGCCGGCGAGCGGCGATGGCGAGCAGCTCAACGCGCGCGGATCCACACGATCCCCGCCATCGTCCGTGAGATCGACGATTCTACTCAGGCCGAACTCGCGCTGATCGAGAATATTCAGCGCCAGGATCTCAACCCGCTCGAGGAAGCGGAAGGGTACCGGCAACTCATCGAGCGTCACCACCATACGCAGGAAGACATTGGCCGCATCGTCCACAAGTCCCGCAGTCATATTGCTAACCTGTTGAGATTGCTTGACCTTCCAGAGTTTGTTCGTTCTTCGCTTTTGCGAGGCGATATCAGCATGGGGCATGCCCGTGCTGTCGCGGCGAGTGGCAATCCAGAGGATCTCGCCCGCGAAGTGATCGCGAAGGACCTTTCCGTCCGACAAACCGAGGAGCGGGCCCGACGGGAGCGTCATCGCCCTGGACCGGGGGCCGACATCGGCCGCGCGAGCGCACGAAATGCCGCGAAGGCTGTGAACGCGGACCTCGAGGCGCTCGAGCGGCAGCTGGGGGACGTTCTTGGGCTGAAAGTTCAAGTCACGCACAAAGGGCAGGGCGGTAACGTATTGCTGCACTACTCCAGCCTCGATCAGCTCGACATGATCTGCCAGCGCCTGAGCGGCGAGCCAATTTAGTTAGAGGCTCCGCGCCTTTCGCGCGATGGCCAGCAACTCCTCACCGAGCGCTTCGCGTTCGGGAGCGTCCGAGAACATCAACGACCGCTCGAGTTTGCCGGCACGCTCCGCCACGACGGCCAGATCAACCGCCTTCCACTTCGAGAGCATGCGCTGAACCCGCGCCTTTTCCTTGAAGAATATCGCGCGCCCCATTGACGTCATGACGGCATCGACGCGCTCACCCCGCTCAATCCGTGCCCGTGCCGGCGCAAGCATCAGCAAGCGCCGCTGCAACGATCGGACGACCGGCACCGCTTCCGATCCGCCGGTTGGCAACCGGCTCAACTCTTCCGTCAGTTCAGTGACGTCCCCGCTAAGCGCGAGGTCGGCCAAGCGGAGAAAATCGCCATCGGCACTCTCGGCGCCAACGTCGTCGAGCGCGTCGTGTCCAAGTTCCTTCGGCGCGTGTGGAGACGCGTCAACGTATAATGCGAGCTTCTCCAGCTCACGGAGCACGATGGCCTGGTCGTTGCCGCACGCTTCCGCCAACCGCGTAGCGATTGGTCCGCTAACTTTAAGGCCGACGCGCCGGCCCAGGTCTGCCACCATGCGCTCGGCATCCTGCCCTTCGGGCGCATATGAGGCAAACGCGGCGGCGAGGGGCGAGGCTTCCGACAGCTTGAGCAGTGGGGACGTCTTCGTCAGCGTTCCCGCAATGGCAACGACAATGTTTTCGGGTGGAGGACCCTCAAGCAGTGCGGCCACACCCTCCTCGATGTCCTTCGTGGCGGGTTCAATCCATACCACTCGCTTGCCCCCAAACAGGCTCATCGCGCCGGCCTGATCCACCAGCGCCGCCGGATCCGATTTGATGGCACCCGAGGAAAGCAACACGCGGCTGGCCTGCTGACTTTCTGCCAACCGCGCGGCGAGGGCACGCGACTGCCCTTCGTCGGGGCCGTGAAAGAGGTAGAAGCGGATGTCACGGCTGGGCTGATCCAGCGCCCTGCCGAGGTTCGCCTTGCTGAGCTTCACTTCGCCCCGGCAGTACGCGACGCGTAGAGCGCCAGGCGCGCGGTGATCTGATCGGCGACGGTATCGGCAAGATTCTCGAGCGCGGTCTGTTCGGCGGCCACAGTGGCATATTCCGAACTGACGATGTCGATACCCATGTCGGATCCGGCAGTGGCATCGAGGACGACCATTCCGCTGCGACTGTCGACGAGCTGGTAGCGGGCGCGCAGCGTTCGCCGCTCCTGCGTCGCGGCGCGGTCGCTGCGTAGTCCGAACGAGGTGATGTTGTCGTCCAGCTTCACTTCGAGGCGATATGCTGAATTGCCTCCTTCCGCGCCCAGCCGATCGATCAATTTGTTGCGCACGAGCCATCCGGCCTGCCCGTCAATCGGCGCTACCGACACGGAGCGCAGCGCGCTCGCCACGGGTCCGCTGCTTCCGCCACTATAGACCGGCGTGAGACCGCATCCCGTCAGGGCAATCATGGCAAAAGGCGAAAGGAGCCGCTTCATGCGACGATGTTCACCAGACGGTCGGGAACGACGATCACCTTGCGAGGAGCGGCGCCGTCGAGCTGACGCTGCACCTTGTCCGACGCCAGCGCCATTGCCTCCGCGGCCGCGCGATCGAGGCCGCGCGGCGCCGACAGCGTGTCGCGAAGCTTGCCATTGATCTGCACGGCAAGCGTCACTTGATCGTCGACGAGCAAGGCGGGATCGAACGTCGGCCAAGGCGCATCGACGATCATGCCGGCTTCGCCAAGGGCTGCCCAAGCTTCCTCCGCCAGATGCGGTGCCGCGGGTGCAGCAAGCAAGACCAAGGTCCTCACAGCCTGGCGACGGGTCGCGGATGGCGCGGCTTTCTCGATCGCGGTCGTCAGCTCGTAAAGCTGCGCGATCGCCTTGTTGAACTGCAGGCCTTCAATCGCCTCACCGACCGCCGAGACGACGCGATTGACCTTCCGCTCGAGATCGCGATCCTCGCCTTCGCCTTCGCCATCAGCCGCGGTCGTCGCCAGGCGCCAGACGCGCTGCACGAAGCGAGCTGCTCCTTCGATGCTCGCCTCGGACCATTCGAGGTCGCGTTCGGGCGGGCTGTCCGACAGCATGAACCAGCGCACCGCGTCGGCACCATATTTGGCAAGGATCGGCTCGGGGTCGACCGTGTTGCGCTTGGACTTGGACATCTTCTCGACGCGCCCGGCGGTTACCGGATGTCCGCTCTCAATGTGCACCCAGTCGTCGCCGTCCTTGCGGACTTCGCCTGGGCTCAACCAGCTGCCGTCGCCCGCGCGATACGTCTCGTGGGTGACCATGCCCTGGGTGAAGAGGCCGTTGAATGGCTCGGCCATGCCGATGCGGCCGATGTGCTGAAGCGCGCGCGTCCAGAAGCGCGCGTAGAGCAAGTGCAGGATCGCATGCTCGACCCCGCCAATGTACTGCGCGACGGGCAGCCATTTCTCCGCCTCGGCGCGGTCGAATGGCTTGTCGCCCGGCTGGCTGGCGAAACGAATGAAGTACCAGCTTGAGTCGACGAACGTGTCGAGCGTGTCCGTCTCGCGGGTCGCCTGACCGCCGCAAGTGGGGCAATCGACATGTTTCCACGTCGGGTGCCGCTCGAGCGGGTTGCCAGGCTTTTCGAAGTCGATGTCGTCAGGGAGCACCACCGGCAGCTGCTCGCGCGGAACCGGAACTGGACCGCAACTGTCGCAATGAATGATCGGGATCGGCGTGCCCCAGTAGCGCTGGCGCGAAACCCCCCAGTCGCGGAGGCGGTACTGAATCGTGCCGTGCCCCCAGCCGGCGGCTTCTGCTCGGCGGATAACTTCCGCCGCCGCCTGCTCGGTGGTCAGGCCGTCAAGAAATTCGGAATTCACGGCGACCCCTGCCGCGCTTTCTGCCTCGTTGCCGATGGGCTCAGATGCGAGATTGGGCGCGGAAGCGACAACGCGCCGTATGGACAGCTGATACTGCTTCGCAAATTCGAAATCGCGTTGGTCGTGTCCTGGGACACCGAAGATCGCACCTGTGCCGTAATCCATCAGCACGAAGTTCGCGATGTAGACCGGCAGGCGCCATTGCGGGTCCAGCGGGTGAACAGCCTCAACAGCGGTTCGAAAACCCTTCTTTTCGGCGGTCTCCAGCTCAGCGGCGCTCGTGCCTCCAGCCTTGCATTCCGCAATGAAGGCCGCCGCGGCGGGGTCCGCCGCGCCCGCCGCCTGCGCAATCGGATGGTCGGGCGCGACTGCGACGAAACTGGCGCCGAAGATGGTGTCCGGCCGCGTTGTGAAGACCTCGACGGAATCGCTCCCGCCGACTGCCTCGGCGAGGCGGAAGCGGAACTGCAAACCTTGGCTCTTCCCGATCCAGTTCTCCTGCATGAGCCGGACCTTTTCCGGCCAATCGTCGAGGCCCTTGAGCCCCTCGAGTAGGTCGTCTGCGAAATCGGTAATCTTCAGGAACCACTGGGCAAGCTTCCGGCGCTCGACCTGCGCGCCGGACCGCCAGCCCTTGCCGTCGATGACTTGCTCATTGGCGAGCACGGTCATGTCGACCGGGTCCCAATTGACCTCGCTCTCCTTGCGATAGACGAGCCCGCCCTCGAACAGATCGAGGAACAGCGCCTGCTCGTGCCCGTAGTAACTGGGATCGCAGGTCGCGAGCTCGCGGCTCCAGTCGAGCGCGAAGCCGATCTGCTTCAGCTGCTCGCGCATCGTGCGGATGTTGGCCCACGTCCATTCGCCCGGATGGACATTGCGCTCCATCGCCGCATTCTCGGCCGGCATCCCGAACGCATCCCACCCCATTGGGTGAAGGACCTCGTGCCCCTGCATCCGACGGTAGCGCGCGATGACGTCGCCCATCGTGTAGTTGCGGACGTGCCCCATGTGGATGCGCCCCGATGGATACGGAAACATCTCCAGCACGTAGGTCTTGGGCTTGTCGCTTTCGCTGTCCGCGCGAAAGCTCTGCGCCTCGTCCCAGCGCGCCTGCCAGCGACGATCGGCTTCAGCCGGGTTAAAGCGGCTGCTCACTGTAAGAAACTAGCCGCGGACGGCGGCGCGGCGCAGGTCGCGGGCCCGGGTCAGGATGATGTCCTCCAGCTTCTGGACCGTTGCAGCCGAAACCGGCGCATCGACCCAGGCGCCGTTCTGGTTGACCTGACGAGCGGCGGAAACGCGCAAAGCGTCGGCGCGCAAATCCGGATCGAGCACCGCCACGGTGAGCTTCACGCGCTCGCCCGGCGCGCGCGGATTGGCGTACCAGTCAGTGATGATCACGCCATTCTGCGCATTCGCCTGCAGCAGCGGCGCGAAGGAAACAGTATCCACGGCAGCGCGCCACAAATAGGAGTTGATCGCCAGCGTCGTCACCTGCGAGGGCGCCATGGTCGTGGGCAGGTCGCGGTTGCGCGCGCAGCCAGCGGTGGCGAGGGCCAGAACCATCACGGCGGCGGCGGTCGTTTTGAGGCGGTTCATCAAAGGTCCTTGATAGACGAACTATGGGTCGAGCGGCGTTATAGATGGTCGATGCACACTCGCAAGCTGTCCTATGCTGGCAAGCGATTGTGCCCTGAGGGCAACAGGCGCGGAATGAATCGATTCCCCGCATGGAACCCGAGGGGGAGTCTATCTATATCGACTCGTGACAGGGAGTTTGGATTGCTCAGAGTCGCGCAGAAGAAGGCAGGGAAGTGGGTTGCGGCAGCCGCCGCGGCCGGCCTCGTACTGACTCCTGCGATCGCGGCCAATCTGCCAGGCGCGAAGAAGAAAGCGCCGGCCATCGCGCTGAGCTTCGATCCCGTTTCCTCATTCACGCCGGCCAATGCCGACCCCAAGCTTGCCGCGGCGCTCGCCGGCAAGGGTCTCGCATTGACCGATTTCAAGTTCACGCCGGCGCCGGCCAAGGGTCGTCCGTCCCAGGTTCGGGTCGCGATCCGGGCGCGTGTCGCATCGGCGACGCAGACCCAGCTGGCCAGCGTTGCCGCGCCGACGGCGGCGGTGAATGCGCTGACTCCGACGGGCTACAACCTCGGGGTCGCTGTAGGCTGGAAGCGGTTTGCGGTGTCGGGCGACGTCGCGAAGGCCGAGAGCGCCGACAAGGCGATCGGTGGTCGCGAGACCGCGGTGCTTGGCGTCAGCTATTCGCTCAGCCCCAAGCTGAGCACGCGCGTTGCGGTTGGAGCGGAACGCAGCACCGGCAATCCGCTGCCGGCGCTTCGCCAAGGCGACAAGGTTTCGCTCGACGCGGGCGCATCCTATTCGCTGTCGCGGCGCATCGCCCTCACCGGCGGTGTTCGTTATGATCGCGAGCGGTCCTCGACCTTGCGCGATGACCGGCGCGACAGCCAGGCGGTCTACGTCGGCACCGCGTTCAAGTTCTAAACGCCGAAATCCCTGCCCACCCGATGAAGCCGAGCGGCGCGATCTTCGCGTAACGCCGCGCATTCATTCCACCGAGCGCGATCGCCTTGCGTTCGGCTAGCCTCGCGAGCGTGGCGGCCCGCATGCGCGGCATCGGCTGCCAGTCCGGGTGGGTGCGCGTGGCATTGATCGGGGAGATCAGGATGATGGGCGAGCGGCGGCCGAGAGCCCGTCGCAGTTCGCGCATATCGTGCACGCGGATCGGCGCGCTCGCCTTCTCTTCAATCAGCGGAAGCGCCCGGCGCCGGGCCAGTCGCTTCACTTCCATGCGTACGCCTGTCGGAACATCCGGCAGGAGCAGCAGTCCGTAATGTCCAGTCCGCTCGCCGATGTCGGAAAGCGATTGCGAGCCGGTTACGATGAACCAGCGTTCCGGCAATGTCTGGCGGCGTGTCACGCCGCTTCCTATAGCGCAGGGCAATGAGCAGTCCCGCCCACCGTCGCCAGCAGATTTTGGATGACATCGCCCGCGCAGCGGTCGTGGCCAAGCGTGATCCTGCCGACGTGCAGCTGATCGCCGTGAGCAAGGGTCATCCGGCCGATCTCATCGAGCAACTGATCGACGCGGGTCAGCGTGACTTTGGCGAAAATCGTGTGCTGGAGGCGCTCGCAAAGTGGCCTGCGCTCATCGCCAGGTATCCGGACATCCGGCTGCACGGTATCGGCCAGTTGCAGTCGAACAAGGCGGCAGACGCCGTGCGGTTGTTCGACGTCATTCACTCGGTCGATCGCGTCTCGCTGCTGGACGCTCTCGCTAAGGAGGCCGCCAAGGCGGATCGGTGGCCGGCGGTCTATGTTCAGGTGAATATCGGCGAGGAAGAGCAAAAGGGTGGCTGCCCAATCGGTGAAGTCGGCCCCCTGATCGAAGCCGTACGCAATTCCTCGCTTCCGCTGGCGGGCTTGATGGCCATTCCGCCGCAAGGCGTTGAACCATCGCCGTTTTTTGCCCTGCTGGCGAAGATTTCGCAACGTCATGACGTCAGCGGTCTCAGCATGGGAATGTCGAGCGATTATAAAGCCGCGGTGATGCTTGGGGCCACTGCCGTGCGGGTCGGCAGCGCGTTGTTCGAAGACTGAGCGTGCGGCCGCGGGCAATCATCTTCGACTTCGACGGCGTGCTGCTGGAGAGCGAACTAGAATTCAACCGGATCGCTGCCGATTTGCTTACCGAACTCGGACATCCCGTGACTGTCGAGGAGGCGCTGACTCACTTCGTTGGCCTTAGCGGCAAGGACGTGGTCTCGGCGATCGAGAGCAAGATCGGTGCGCCGCTCCCCGCCGACTATCAACCGCGGATGAAGGAAAGCGGCCGGCGCGTGCTGCGCGAAGGCATTGCCGCCGTGGCGGGTGCAATCGAGTTTGTGCGATCGCTTCCCCCGGAGATGCCGCTTGCCGTCGCTTCGTCCAGCTCAACCCGCTGGATGCAGGGTCATCTTAATCATCTCGGCTTAGCCGACGCATTCGGCGACCACCTTTACAGTGGCGGCGAGCACGTCGAGCGCGGCAAGCCGGCGCCGGATCTTTATCTGCACGCGGCGCGCTCGCTTGAGGTGTCGATCGACGAGTGCGCGATTATCGAGGATTCACGCGTCGGCGCGACGGGCGCCCTCGCGTCAGGCGGGCGTGTCATCGGGCTGGCAGCAGGGTCGCATTGTCTCGATGGGCACGCGGACATGTTGCGGGCTCTTGGTGTTAAGGACATTGCGCACAGCTTCGCGGACGTCTCGCGACTGCTCGGATTGGCTCAGCCGCCCAAGTGACCGCTGCGCCGCTGCTTGGTGGCGATATAGTCGGCGTTGTGCGGGTTGGTGGGCATATGATGCGCCACGCGCTCCGCGACCCGGATCCCGGCAGCCTCCAAGCCGTCGACCTTGCTGGGATTGTTGGTGAGCAGGCGAACCTCATCGATACCAAGCGCGCGGAGCATGGCGGCGGCGGGCCGGTAATCGCGCAGGTCGTCGGCGAATCCGAGCCGCTGGTTAGCATCGACCGTATCAAGACCGCGATCCTGTAGCGCATAGGCGCGAACCTTGTTGGCGAGGCCGATCCCGCGGCCCTCCTGCCGCAAATAGAGAAGCACGCCGCCGCCCGCTTCGCCGATGATTCGCAGCGCTTCCCGCAATTGGGGTCCGCAGTCGCATTTGAGCGACCCGAACACGTCGCCGGTCAGGCACTCGCTGTGCAGGCGCACCAGCGGCGGCCGGCCGCCAAACGCGCCGATGACCAGCGCCACGTGCTGCTGGCCATCGTCCATCGCGCGAAAGGCGACAATCTGCGTCGGGGGGAGGTCGTCGAGCGGAAGCTTCGCGCGCGCCACGATCTCGACCTTGGGATTCCGCCGTGCCTCCTCGATGTCCGCCACACTGACGGCGTTCGTCGCCCCTTTAGCGTCGAGCAGCCAAAAGGCGGGCAGCAACCCGGCACTCCGGGCGAGATCCAGCGCGGCACTTCCGGTCTCAGCGCAAGCCGTGCTGACTGGCTGGAGCGGGCCCAACGGCGCGCGTTCAACGTCACGGCCGGGATCGGCCAGCGCCAGGGCCGCACGCGCATCGAGCCAATCGGCCCGAGCGATAACGACCGGGGCGGCGGGATCGGCAGCCTCGCGTTCATTCGCCAGGTTCAGGGCGGCGGCGCGTTGGCCGCTGATCATCAAGTGCGCTTCGTATTTTGGATCCAGCAGGTCCAACAATTCCTGCGTCGCGGTTTCCACGGCAAGCACCGCGACCGGCATCGGTCCGTCGATCCGTACTGCCCGCCCAGCACGCAAGCTCGCGATCGCGGCGCGGACCGGGCTGTCCGTCAAACGTCGATCTCGCAAATAAGCGGCACGTGGTCCGACGGGCGCTCCCAATTCCGGCACGGTTCAAGCACAGCATGAGCCTTGAGGTGACCCGCGAGCATCGGCGAGGCCCACATGTGATCGAGGCGTCGGCCGCGGTCATTCTTGGTCCAGTCGGGCGAGCGGTAGCTCCACCAGGTGAACAGGCGCTCCGGCGCGGGCACGAACTTGCGGCCGATGTCGATCCAGTCATGCGCTTGCTGAAGCCGGCCGAGCGCCTCCACCTCGACTGGCGTGTGGCTGACGACGTTGATGAGCGCCTTGTGGCTCCACACATCGCACTCCAGCGGCGCCACGTTGAAATCGCCGACGATGATGGTCGGCTCGCGGAGCCCCTCGGACCAGCGGGTCATGCGCTCGATAAAGTCGAGCTTCTGGCCAAACTTGGGGTTGAGGTCGCGGTCGGGCGTATCGCCGCCCGCGGGCACGTAGACGTTCTCGATGCGGATACCGCACTCCAGCCGCGCGCCGACGTGCCTCGCCTCGCCATTGTCCTGCCAGTCGTGCTTGCCGGGGTCTGCAAGCGGAACGCGGCTGAGGATCGCGACGCCATGGTGCATCCGCTGACCGTTGAGCTGACGGTGCTTGTAGCCATGTCGTTCGAACATCTCGGTCGGGAAGATGCCGTCGACGACCTTGGTTTCCTGCAGACACAGGATGTCCGGCTGCTGCTCGACGATCAGCCGTTCGACGAGCGCGGGACGCGCGCGAACCGAATTGATGTTCCAGGATGCGATCTTCACGGCTGCGGCTTAGCCTGCCCCGCCCAGAATGCGAAAGGCCCCCGCTCCGGGGGCATGGAGCGAGGGCCGACCGAGCGTAAGTCACGCAAGGGATCCCGATCGCAAGGGTAACAGGGGGAAACCCCAAGCCACAGGATCACGATGCCCCATATGATGGCTCCCCTGACGCCGCGATGAACAAGTCGCAAAAAGAAACGAATTATCGCTTCTTCTTGGGCTCGGCGTAGGTAAATGCGCTTTCGGGCACGGCAACGTTGAAGCGGACGTTGGACAGCTTGACCGTGGTACGGTTGTTCTGCGGATCGATGGCCGTCCAGCCGTACAACTGCAGCCCGCCGGGTGCCGACGCGTTGCGCAGAAAAGCAAGCGTCAGCTGACCGTATTGCCCTGCGCTCTTGGCGCGGGCGACGACGATGCGGTTGTCAGTACTGGGCAGGATCTCCGCCTTGCCATTGAAGTCGGGCGATCCCGACAGCAGCGGACCGAGCGGCGTGCGCGACAGCGGCCAACTCGACTTCTGCCCGACGGTATAATCGAGGAAGGTCAGGCGCTTGCCGTCGGCGACCAGCAGGAGGTCGTTGCCGCCATATTGGAAGCGAATGCGGCCAGGCCGTTTCATCTGCAGCGTGCCAGTCGCAGCACGGCCGCGAGCATCGATCTGCGTGAAATTGGCAGTCATTGTCTGGACGCCGGACAGGTGCGCCTTGAGGCGCGCGAGGTCTGCCGAAGGGGCCGCCGCGCTGGCCGGGACCGCGGCGACGATGGCCGCTGGAACGAGGGCGCGCGCAAAGGACTTGCTGAACATTCAAAACTCCTGGGATTTTGCCTGTCTTCTGGCGTTCCGGCTTTGAATGCGGACTGAACCTTTCGGTTCCGGCACGTTCAGGCTCAGATGGGGTGCCCGTCCGGATCGATGAGGACTTCACGGCGACCGACGTGGTCGGGCTGGCCGACCAGGCCTTCCTTCTCCATCCGCTCGATGAGCCGCGCCGCGCTATTATAGCCGACGCGAAGCTGCCGCTGCAGGTAAGAGGTGGACGCCTTCTGACTTTCGGCGACGATCTGGACCGCCTTGCGGAAGAGTTGGGTCTCCGCGTCATCCTCGCCGGTTGGCTGGCCGTCGAACAGATAGCCGCCGTCTTCTGGCTCCTCGGTGACCGCCTGGACGTAATCAGGCGCGCCCTGACGCCGCCAATGCTCGGCGACCGCGCGGACTTCCTCGTCGCTGACGAACGGTCCGTGGACGCGGATGATCTGCTTGCCGCCGGGCATGTAGAGCATGTCACCCTTGCCCAGCAGCTGTTCGGCACCCTGCTCGCCCAGGATCGTCCGGCTGTCGATCTTGCTGGTGACCTGGAAGCTGACGCGGGTCGGCAAATTGGCCTTGATGACGCCGGTGATGACGTCGACCGACGGCCGCTGCGTCGCCATAATCAGGTGAATTCCCGCCGCGCGCGCCTTCTGCGCGAGCCGCTGAATCAGGAATTCGACCTCCTTGCCGGCGGTCATCATCAGGTCGGCTAGTTCGTCGACCACGACCACGATCTGCGGCAAGACGTCATATTCCAGTGCTTCGGTCTCGTAGAGCGGCTGGCCGGTATCGGCGTCGTAGCCCGTCTGGACGCGGCGCCCGAGCTTGGCGCCCTTGGCGCGCGCCTCGCGGACCTTGGCATTGAAGCTGGGCAGGGCGCGGACGCCGAGGTTCGCCATCATGCGATAGCGCTCCTCCATCTGCTCGACCGTCCACTTGAGGGCGCGCACCGCCTTGCCCGGCTCGGTCACGACCGGGGACAGCAGGTGCGGGATGTCGTCATAGATGCTGAGCTCGAGCATCTTAGGATCGATCATGATCATCTTCACCTGGTCCGGACCGTAGCGGTACAGGAGCGAGAGGATCATGCAGTTAAGGCCGACCGACTTGCCCGATCCGGTGGTGCCGGCGACCAGCAGGTGAGGCATCGGCGCGAGATCGGCGATGACCGGATCGCCGGCGATGTTCTTGCCCAGGATCAGGGGCAGCGACATGTTCTGGTCTTCGAACGCCTGGCTGCCGACCAGCTCGGACAGGGAGACCATTTCGCGCTTCTGGTTCGGTAGCTCGATGCCGATGACGCTGCGGCCAGGAATAGTGGCGACGCGCGCTGACAAGGCGGACATGTTGCGAGCGATGTCATCCGCGAGAGCGATCACGCGGCTGGATTTGACGCCGCTGGCCGGTTCCAGTTCGTACATGGTGACCACCGGCCCGGGGCGAACCTCGACGATGTCGCCGCGGACCTTGAAGTCCTCGAGCACGGTTTCGAGCAGGCGCGCATTGCGCTCCAGTCCGGCGCGGTCGATCTGCTGGCGCGTCTCCTTCGGTGGCGGTGCCAAGAGGTCGATGGTGGGAAGCACGTAGCTGTCGCCGAGGGCCAGCGTCGGTTGAACGCTCGTGGGCTTGCGGCCGGCCGCCTTGGCTGCCGGGGCGACAGCACGCGTCGGCTCGGCGACCGCAACCGTGGGCTTGGAGCGTGGCGGAGTTGCAGCGGCCGGACGGTCTTCAACAATTTCCGTGCGACGCGGCGGCGCCCGCCGTTCGCGGGGCTCTCGCCTTACCAGTCCCCGCAACCACCCCCGCTCGTCCTCGGCCAGGCCGAGCGCAAAAAACCCGACAGCAAGACCCGCGAGCCCGAACAGGAGCAACAGCGCCAGCCGTGCCGGGCCGGCAATCTGCGGATTCGGGATAAGGTTCACAAGCGCGTCCACGCCATGCGCGGCGCCAAGCCCGAGCGCCCCGCCCCAGCCCGACGGCAGGCCCGAAACCGCAGAAGCGCTCGTCAGGCCAAGGGCGACGCCGAGAAGAACCGCGCCGACCGCTGCCAGCAAAAGACCGCGGCCGATCCCGGCAACCGGCTGCAGCCGCAGCAGGCGAAGGCCGGCGATGGCAACAACGGGAACGAACAAGGCTGCCCCAAGACCGAAAAGCAGCAGCAGCATGTCACTGGAATACGCTCCAACGCTGCCCAGCCAATTGGTGGGCGGTCCGCCCGCCGCGGTGCTCAGCGAAGGATCGTTGGGATTATGCGTCGCGAGCGCGAGACCGCCGGCCAAGCTCACGCCCAGCAGCAGCACGCCGCCGGTGCGCACGAAGAACCGTCGCGCCGTCTCGCGCAGCGAATCCCGCCAGTCAGGCGCCAGCTCCCGCTTTGGCGCGCGCGTCGCAACCGTTGCCATTTCCCACCCTTCCTTCGCCGTCAGAATCCCCCACGCGGACTCCGCGGTCAAGCGAAGTCGTGGCGTCGTTGCGATGAACTGGTTAGGAACGCCGTCATGGACCGTGCGGACGTAATTATTTTCGGCGGTGGCTTGGTGGGCCTGGCCTTGGCCGCCGCCTTGGATTCGAGCGGTCTGACGGCCATCGTCGTAGACCCTGCCGATCCCACACCGCGCAGCGACGCATCGTTCGATGGACGGACCAGTGCGGTATCGTCCAGTTCGATGCGGATGCTCGAAACCATCGGCGTCACCGAGCAGCTTGCGGCGCCGGGCTGCGCGATTCGCCGGATCGCGGTGGCGGACGGATTGAAACCCGGCGCTCTACGTTTCGATGCCGATGGCGAAGAGCCGCTTGGCGTCATGCATGAGAACCGCCATTTGCGCGCGGCGCTGCAGGCGCGGGCTGAAGCCGGCAAGAATGTGTCGCTGCTCTGGAAGTCGCGCGTCACCAACGTCGATCGCGGGCAGCACGGGATTGTTGTTTCCCTGGAGCGCGGGCGTCGTTTGACCGCTCCGCTTCTTGTGGCCGCCGATGGCCGAAACTCGCGGACCCGCGAGGCCGCGGGCATCAACATCGCCCGCTGGAAGTATGATCATCAGGCGATTGTCTCTGTCCTGCGCCACGAACGGGCCCACGAGCACATCGCCTACGAGATCTTCTATCCAAGCGGGCCGTTCGCGCTGTTGCCGATGAACGACGACGGCGTGGGTCATCGGTCGGCGATCGTTTGGTCGGTGCCTAACGGCGACGCCACCGGCTTGCTGTCATTGAGCGATGCTGATTTTGCGGCCGAAGCTGAAGCGGCGATGGGCGGCTTCCTCGGCAGGATCGAGATGCTTGCGCCGCGTTCTTCCTTTCCGCTCGGTTTCCATCATGCGGCGCAAATCACCGCGCAGCGGCTGGCGCTGATCGGGGATGCGGCGCATGCGATTCATCCAATCGCTGGGCAGGGTTTGAATCTCGGCTTCCGGGATGTTGCTGCGCTTGCCGAAGTGCTTGTCGAAGGCGCGCGGCTCGGTCTCGATATTGGCGACCAGCAGCTGCTGACGCGTTACCAACGCTGGCGCTCGCTCGATGCGCTGTCCGTAGCCTTTGCCACGGACAGCCTTACGCGCCTTTACGGCGTGCCCGGCGCCGCAGCGTCCGCAGTCCGCCGTTTCGGAATGGGGATCGTCGGAAAGATTTCGCCACTGCGCGACCGCCTCAAGAGCGAAGCGCAAGGGACGAGCGGCACGCTGCCGCTGCTGCTTCGAGGACTGCCAATCTGATTACTGTAGCGTCGGCTCGATCTCGACGCCGCCGTTCACCGCCATGCGGTGGAACTGCATCAACTGCACCAGTAAGTCGGCGCGGCCGTTGAGCGAGATTTCTTCCAGCAGCGCCTGCTTGGCGCCGACGTCGAAGGGCGCCACCTGCGCAATCGCGTTGACCAACATCTCGTCGTCCAGGCGCGCGACGGCTGCCCAGTCCACCGCCAGGCCCAGCGCATCGCCGAGCTTGCGTGCCTCACGCTCGACCTCGGCACGCTGGATCATCGGCAGCGCATCGGGCTCACTGTCATCAAAGGCTGAGATGTCGACTTCGGCGCACCGGTAAAGCGTGTCGTTCTCGATCTCGCGGACGAGCCGAAACCGCTTCGACCCCAGCAGGACGATGTTGAACCGTCCGTCGTCCATCTCCTCGACGCCGACGATCTCCCCGACGCAACCGACCGCGTAGAGCGGCGCCTTGTTGTCGTCATCGTAGCGCTGCGGCTGGATCATCGCGATCTGGCCACCACTGTCGATCGCATCGCGGGTCATCTCGCGATAGCGCGGCTCGAAGATGTGGAGCGGAAGCTGCGAGCGAGGGAACAGCAGGGCGCCGGACAGCGGGAAGATGGGAACGCGGAGCGTGCGGCTCATGTAAACAGCAGCGCCGACAAGCGCCGCCGCTGCGCGCTCGACCACGGATCCTCAAGGCCCTGAGCCTCAAGCAGCTGCAGGAACCGCTGTCGTGCAGCGCCGTCGTTCCATTCGCGATCCCGGCGGATAATCTCGAGCAAGGCATCGGCGGCGGCATCGCGATCACCATCGGCCATTTTCGCGTTCGCGAGTTCCATTCGCGCCTCATGATCGTCCGGATTGGATGCAAGTCGAGAATCAAGCCCGGACGTGTCGGCCTTTGGCGCCGACGCAATCTCAAAGGCGGCTCGCGCCCGGCTAATTTCGGGCTTCTTCTGCAGCTCCTCCGAAAGGCTTTCGAGAATGTTGTCGGCTTCGGTCAGTTCGTGGCCGGCAACGAGCGCGCGAATCAGGCCGCCGAGAACCTCCGGATTGTCGGGCGCCATTTCGCGGACCTGGCGGAAGACGTTGGCGGCGCGCTGTGCATCGCCATCGGCCAGGATCTGTTCGCCCATCGCAATAAGCGGCTCGATCTCGGCTTTGGGCGTCGCGCCTGCGGGCTCGATCTTCAGCTGCGCGAGCAACTGGTCGAGCGCCTTCTTGATCTGGCCCTCGCTGCGATAATTGGTGAGGTCGGCGACCGGCTGACCGCGATAGATGGCATAGACGGTCGGGATGGATTGGATCCGGAATTGCGCCGCCAGCATCTTTTCTTGGTCGACGTCGATCTTGGCTAGCTTCACGCCCTTCGCCGCATAATCCTCGGCGACCTTGTCGAGCACGGGCGACAGTTGTTTGCATGGCCCACACCATTCCGCCCAGAAATCGAGAATAACGAGCGCCGTCATCGACGGCTCGATCACGTCGCGTTCGAAGCGCTCGAGCGATTCGCGCTCGGCTTCGGTCATTCCGAGGGTAGCCACGGCCTTGCTGCACTCCTCAAACGCGGGTCGAGGCCCATATGGGCGGGTGTTGAGGCGGTCACAAGCTTGCGCGAAAGGTCCCTTGCGAATGCGAGCATCCCCATGCTAGGCGCGCCGCCTCACCCCGCCGGACCCGTTCCGGCGTGATCGCCGAGCGGGCGTAGCTCAGGGGTAGAGCACAACCTTGCCAAGGTTGGGGTCGAGGGTTCGAATCCCTTCGCCCGCTCCAGTTTTGTTAGGGAAAGTGAGAGGCTTGCCAGCCACGCACTTTTCCTGAGAACTGCATGCAGCTCCATTTGGGGCCATTTTGGGGTGCAAGTGAGCCTTACTGTCGGGCTGGCCGTTGAATAATACTAGACAGCGAGACTCTCCCCTTCCAAGCTGCGGCACATGCATTTTCGCGTGGCTGACCCGACCTGTATTCCCCTTTTGTTCTCGACAGTTTCTGATCTACTGTGTCGATGAAGGGGAGAAACATGGGTGCGGAGCTTCGGACGTCTCGGAAGCAGTTGAGTCGAGGAGCCAAGCCATTCTTGAAATGGGCTGGCGGCAAAACTCAGCTTATGGGCGACATTCTGCCGAAGGTACCGACCTCCTTTGGCAAGTATATCGAACCCTTCATTGGCGGTGGTGCTGTCTTCTTCGGATTAGCGCCCCGAGCGGCGGTGATCGGTGACATCAACCCCGAGCTGGTAAACGCTTATCGCTGCGTCCGTGACAATGTGGAGGCGGTCATATCAGTCTTGGCCGCGCACAGGAACGAGGAGACCGAGTTCTACCGGGTGCGAGCCATTTGCTTCGACGAGCTAGAGCCCGTCGAAGCTGCCGCCCGAACTATCTATCTCAACCGGACCTGCTTCAACGGTCTCTACCGCGTCAACAAGCGAGGCCACTTCAACGCGCCTTACGGCCGCTACGCAAATCCGACGATCTGCTCGCCCGACACGCTTCGTGCAGCGAGCGTTACGCTTCAGAGCGTGGACATCCGGTGCGCCGACTACAAGACTGTGCTCCGTGAAACGGCCAGCAGGGGTGACGTGGTTTTCCTGGACCCGCCCTACTTGCCGATCTCCCGCTACGCTGACTTCAAGCGCTACGCCAAGGAAGGCTTTGATGAAGAGGACCAGCGCGAACTCGCCGCAGAGGTTAAGCGCCTCCAGAGGCTCGGCTGCCATGTGATCCTAACGAACTCCAATCACCCAATGGTGCACGAGCTGTATGGCGCCCACGAGATCGAGGTGGTCAGCTCTAAGCGCAACATCAACTCCAAGGCTGGGGCCCGTAAGGGCGAGGACGTGATTGTGACTGTCCGGCCGCTGCCGAAGGCGCTGCTACGTCCGGTGCCGGACCTTCCTCCCGATCAGGTCAACGCATATCCGTCGACGCGATACATGGGATCGAAGGAAAAGCTGCTGCCTTATATTCGGGATGCTGTCTCGGGGTTGCAGTTCGACTCCGTCGCGGACCTATTCGCTGGCTCCGGGATCGTCGGCTACATGTTCAAAGCCATGGGCAAGCAGGTGCTTTCTAACGACTACATGGCGATGAGTGCGACCTTCGCGAAGGCGATGATCGAAAACAACAACAAGGTCCTTCCACTTACTCAGGCTGAGGCGCTGTTGAATCGGGCAGAAGGGACGGACTCCTTCGTCGAGCGGACCTTTCAGGGGCTCTACTACACCCACGAGGAGAACCGCCTCATCGATACGCTGCGCCACAACATTTCAGCGGTGCGTGATGAGCACCAGCGCGCTATCGCGATGGCCGCGCTCATTCGCGCGTGCTTGAAGAAGCGGGCACGCGGCATCTTCACGTACACGGGCATGCGTTATGATGATGGCCGCGCAGACTTGCGGATGTCCTTCGCCGAGCAGTTTCTGAAGGCTGTTGAAGCGGTAAACGCTGCCGTCTTCGACAATGGCCATCACAATGTCGCCCGGCGCGGCGATGCCATGTCCTCGAACACGCGCGCTGATCTCGTCTACCTCGACCCGCCCTACTATAGCCCACTTTCAGACAACGAATACGTCCGGCGTTACCACTTCGTCGAGGGGCTTGCTCGTAACTGGGAAGGCGTCGAGCTCCAAGAGCACACCAAAACCAAGAAGTTCAAAAGCTACCCGACACCATTCAGCTCGCGGAGTGGCGCGCTCGATGCATTCGACGCACTCTTTCGCAAGCTTCGGAGAAGCATCTTAATAGTCTCCTACAGCTCGAACTCTATGCCGACACGCGAGGAAATTGTTGAGCTGATGTCGCGGTATAAGAGCAAGGTCGAGGTAATCGACATCGACTACCGCTATTCTTTCGCAAATCAGGGCCATAAGACCCACGACAATAGGAATGCGGTCAAAGAGTATTTGTTCGTCGGGCACTGAGATGGTCTGGCACATTGGCAATACGACGGTTCGAACACCGTATCGGCTGATTGCCGCGCTTTCCGCGTTACGAACGTCGAAGTTCAACGGCTCGTTATCCGGACAGGAACGTGAGACAGAGTTTGCGCTCTTTCTCGATGAGCTGGACCTCGTGACAACTGACGCAGGCGGAACCAATGTTTCGTCGCTCGGACGTAAGTGGCGAGCTGCGTTGTCTCAGCTCGGCTTCATCACTCCAGCGCTCACTCGCAACTTCCCTAGTGGGCAGGTCGACCCCAGGCTGAAGCCAATTACGGATCAAGTGCCGGGGCTCACGGGCAGACAGTATGAGATCACACCAAGCGGGCTCAGGCTCGCTTCTAGCACGAACTTTCTGGAGCAGCAGGATTGCTACCTTCGAGCTTTGGCGGCGTACCAAATCCCATCGCCACTCGAACGCGGAGGGGGTACTCCCTTTAGCCCACTGCGCCACGCCATCCGACTTCTGCTCAACCTCCAGAACATGGGTGCCGCCGCCAGATTTAGCTTCGAGGAGTTCGCCCTCATTGTTCAAACTTCCACCGCCGAGGAGCCGATCCAAGACGTCTGCGCCCGTCTTGTAGACTTTCGCGCTGCCAGGGCGGCGGCTGCAGGTAACGTGAGGGCATTCGATCGGATCGCCTACGAACAAGCAAGCGACCGGTACAACCTGGTTGCAGGCACGTTCATCGACTACGCCGATCTTTCCATGCGCTACCTGAAGGCTACTGGCGTATTCCAGTCTTCAGGACGAGGCATCAGTCTGTCACCGGGCAGGCGGCTGGTATCGGAGCTTTTGGCCGCCGAGCCCGAGATCACGTTGACCGACGACGCTTACCTTGTTCGTCTTTGGCGCGGCGCCGAACTCCCGACAGATAATGTCAGCGACTCGGTCGCCGTCATTGAAGATCTTCGTGCACGTCTTGGTGACCGTGGGGTCGAGAGACCGGCGCCAATCAGCGCAACGGACCAGCAGCAGTTGGACTCCTACCGCTTCGAGCTTGAGATCGAGCTAAGGCACCTCGACGAGGAAGAATACGCCACAGCGCAGGCCGAGAAGCTCGAAGAGATTGCTTGCTGGCTCCAAGCCTTGGCCACAGGTTCGGTGATCACTGGTCCGTCAGGGGAGAGGATCGCTGTACCCAAGGGCGAAGCACCCGCCTATCTAGAGTGGGCGCTCTGGAGAGCCTTTCTTGCCATCAACAGTCTTAACAACAAACCTTGGGAGGCACGGCGATTCCAGATCGACCAAGACTTCCTCCCTGTCGGTTGCGCGCCTGGCGGTGGTCCGGATGCTTACTTTGAGTACGATCAGGAAGTAATCGTGCTTGAGGCGACCCTGTCGGACTCTTCTCGCCAGGAAGCCATGGAAGGCGAACCCGTGCGGCGCCATGTCGCAGACTTCGAGCAACGCTACGGCGGCAACAAGAAGGTCTACGGCCTTTTTGTTGCGAAGAACATTAACAGCAATACTGCGCACACCTTCCGTATGGGTGAATGGTATCTGCCTGACGATACACCATTGTTCGTGGACATCGTGCCACTGCGCATCGATCAGCTCTTGGCGCTATTGCGATCCGATTTGACGCAGCCACGGCGGCTGCGCCGTGAGCTCATAACCCTGCTAGCAGGAGCAAGACAGCTCGCAACAAGGCACGCTCCACAATGGAAGCAGGAAATCGCACGGCTGATCCAACGCGTGAGCACCGTGCCGGCAGAACCCGCTAACTAGCGCCCCCTGTTCCGCAAGGCACGCGGTCTCTTCCACATCGCTCCGGGACATAGGTTCCGAGCAGTCAGAGCTCGTCGACCCGCCATTTATATCGCGCCTCACCAAATGAGAGGCCGATATGCCAATCCCAGAACTGCTTACCATCAACGAGTTCACCCAATGGGCCCGCATCGGGCGGACCCGGACTTATGAAGAGATCGGTCGTGGTGCGCTTCGCGCTCTGAAGATCGGGCGGCGAACGCTTATCATGCGTGATGATGCGCTCGCCTGGCTCGCCGGCCAGCCGACGCTTGAGCCGAGGTCAGCCCAATGACCACGTTGGGACAGAACACCGACCCGTTCATGCTGCTGACGGAACTCGCCCGTCGCGCTGGAGCGGACCGGGTTGCTCTGGAACTCGCCATCAGGGCGGGGAAGCTCACCGTCATCTCCCGCCACGGGCGGTATTGGGTGCTCCGTGCCGCCGCCGATGACTGGCTGTCCTGGCGTGCCGTCAACGCGAGTGCCGCAGCGCCTCTCAATCAAATCGAGCTTTAGGAAACCTCTCGTGAGCAAGAAGAAGCCACTCCCGCTCCGCCGGTCCACGGACCCCATGCATTTCATCGCCGTCATCAACTGGTGCCAGGGCATGGGGCTGCCTGTGGTTCGCTGCTCCGATTACCAGCTCAAGATCGATGTCTGGTCTTATTACACAAAGGGAACCTTCCATCACGACGGCAATCCCAGTCGCCGCGGTGCTGGGTTCCTGGCCTTCAAGATCGCCGTCGAGCTGTGGCTTGAGGAAGAAGGATTGGCGGATGCCATCAAACGCTCGGGGAGTTAGCGTGAAAATGGCGCAAAAGTGCGAAAAATCCCATTGCAAAAGCCTTGCACAACTCCAATTTTCAGGAAGCTCCCCTTTGGGTTCGCGTTGAGAATCCTGTCTGAATTCATCTCTTCAGACTCTGCCTGAATCACCTTCCCAATCACCTTTGCCTTCACCCCCTTTCCGGGGGGAGATTATTTTCAATTGGAATTTATAATTATGAATATCTTTGCCGCCGCTGCCAGCATACCGTTGCCACAGCCAGCACCACCAGCCGACTTTGACGTCAGGGTAGATAAGCTGGGGGTGATTCGTGCCGCTGCCCTGACCCGTGCCGTTCATGAGGGGCAATTGGACGGTTACTACTGCCTCGGCCAATTATGGGTTCGCAGGGCGGACGTTCATGATCTCCTGCCGCCTGGCCACTGCACCTATGACGAGACGGATAGCTGCTGCTTCATCGCGCCAGACACCGGGGCCGCCTGATAATCACGCCAGGCCCGCCCCATTTATTTCGCCACGTCAGATGAGAGAAAAGCGCTGTAACAAAAGTCACTAAGATTTGCCTCTGTTTTCAATGAGATGCCTTCGCCGGCCACCGAAGCCAATAGAGAATCCGGCGAAGTTCGGCCAAATCCTCAGACGTCGATCTTGCTCAGCATCTGGTACAATTCCTCGGCATTGAGAGCGGCTTGGTGATCGCGAAGATACCCGCCTGTCAGCACGTCTTCATAGTGTTCCGGTCGCCAAAAGCCGCAGCGAAGCTGTGCAAGCTCGGCAATGTTCTGGGATGAGCCGGCCACCCGCCGCACGTCAGCGCAGTAGGCGCGGTCGCCCTTCCATTTCAGTGAATGGGATTTGAGAAGAGTGAGGAGAGTGGTTGGCTCACCGTCGCGGCTGCGGAGCGGCTGGTCGGCGCTACTCTTGAAGATGTAGCTGACCAGGCGCCCTTGCGTCTTCGAGCGCTCGGCCAGATCCCGATGGTACTCTCCGCCGTACTGTACGGCTCTATCGTCGATGTCGCTGCCGAAGTTCCGCTTCGCCCACGCCTTCAGCCACTCGTCGAGGTCGATACCTAGCCCTCTCGGAACGACCATGAGCTGGTGCACGTGATGCCCGTGTGAGGTGCTCACGTCTTCGTGCGCGTAGAGAAAATAGTGCGGGAGCTCATACCCCCAGCGTGCGCCGTAACGCCGAATTCGATCCGCCAGCGCCTCGTTCATATTTGTCAGAGCACTAGTCGCGGCCTTCTCACTGGTTATGCCCAGCTGACGAAAATTCACCGTAACCATGCCGTTGAAGGCGACGCCGTCTTGATAGTTCATGAAGGCCACACCATCCAGGAGACGGACGGTCGTTTTGGCCGGGATTTTCTTCTTCATTGGAGGCTCCTCACGAGCCTCGCACCGCGCAAGGCCCTATAAGGGGCGGATCATCACGTCCTGAACACTTTCCGAGCGCGCGCGGAGCGTTTGGCTGCGTTACCTTCAATCGCGATCGGATGAATCCTCTTGGGTCAACAGGAGAGATTCATTGCAGCGCACCTATCTGCCGATCGTCCCGGCGAGCGCCCTTCGCCGCCACCGCGTCAACGAGCCGTTTGATAATCGCTTCAGGTCAGCTGCACGGCTGTTGCAGTCGGTCTGGCGCGACGCGAATAGCCTTCCTCTCGGTAGCTACAAGCGGCCCGACGGAGCGACCCTCCGCCTCGGCTCGATGATCAGCGATAAGGCGGGTGAGACCGGCAGGAACTTCCTCCTACCCGAAATCGCCCGATTGGCCCGGCGCGAAGCCGCTTACAGGGAACCGGGCGCACTAATCGAAGAGCGCCGGCTGTGGTGCAATTTGTTGTCCTCGATGCCGTTGACCTTCAATCTGCTGGGGCCGCTGAAGCTCGATCCGAAGCTCGCGACGAAGATGCTCCGCGCGATGTTCACCGATCTCGCCGATGCGGTCATTGAGGGCGTATTGTTCGAGCATAGCCCCGGCCGGGGTGCAGACGACCTGACCGCCGACTTTACCGCCTTCGACGCCATGCTGACCTACAGCCAGCCGGACGGCTCGCGCGGCTTTGTTGCCATCGAGACGAAGTATTCCGAAAGCCTGGGCGAGCCCCAACGTCCGCTCAAGCCGCGCTATGCCGAGCTTGCTCCATTGGCGGGCCTGCACATCGAACCGCGGGCCGATGACCTTACGAGCGGCCCGCTCCAGCAGCTTTATCGGCAGCACCTGTTGGCCCAGGCCATGCTGATGCGCGGCGATTTCAGTGAAGGCCGTTTCATCGTCATCGCTCCGCAGCTGAATACGCCGGTTCAAGCGGGCATCGCCGCCTACGGCAGCAAGCTCGTACCGCCCAGTCCGGCGCAGGTCACGTTTGGCGCGATCACGCTCGAGGACATGATCGACCTGCTCCGGCAGTGCGGCGAACGCGGGTACGCGAAGATGCTCTTCGAGCGATACGTTGACTGGTCGAAGGTCGATGAGGTGATCGAGGCGGAGATCGCTTTGCTTGGGTCGCTAGCTTCAGCAGCGAACGACACTGCTGCCGAAGCCGCTGCCGCCTAACGCCTCCTCGGGACATGCAGGTTAATGCCTTGTTCGAGCGGATCACCGCTCAGATCATCGCCGCCATCGAAAGCGGTCCTAGTCGATACGAGATGCCTTGGCATCGTTGGGGCAGCGCGTTGGGTCAACCGATCAACGCCGTCACGGGCCGGCCGTACCGTGGGGCCAACGTTCTTCAACTCTGGCTTGCCGCTGAGCTGGAGGGCTATCCATGCGGCCGATGGGCCACGCTTCGCCAGTGGTCAGAAGCGGGTGGAACGGTGCGGAAGTCGGAGCGGGCAACACCTGCCATCTTTTGGAAAACGGCCACAGCAAGGTCGGACAAGCCGGACGACGAAGCGGACCGGGCTCCCCGCCTGATCGGTCGCTGCTATCAGCTGTTCAACGAAGCTCAGGTGGAGAACGTGCAGCCCCCAGAGCATGTGAGCGCGCTATCGCCTGATCAGCGCATTGCGGCTGCCGAATCCTTCATCGCCGCGATTGGCGCAGACATTCGACACGGCGGCGATCGCGCATTCTATTCGCCGGCATCGGACCAAATCTGCCTGCCGAACTTCGAGCAGTTTCGAAATCCGCTCGGCTATTATGCGGTCGCGAGCCACGAGCTCGTGCACTGGAGCGGAGCCAAGCATCGTCTGGACCGCGAACTCGGCGGACGGTTCGGCGCCCATTCCTATGCGGCCGAGGAATTGGTGGCGGAGATCGGAGCCGCGTTCATTGCGGCGCAACTGGGGCTGACCCTAGAACCACGAGACGATCATGCCCGTTACGTAAGCTCCTGGCTTGAAGTCCTACGAAACGATTCACGAGCAATCCTGACTGCCGCTGGCAAGGCGCAGGAAGCGGTTGATTACCTGGTCGGCCTTTCCACTCGGGGGCACGAAGGAGATGAGCTTCGTCAGCTGGTCGCCGCATGACCTCGCCGTCACCTGCCAAGGAGCAGAATGCCTACGTTGCTTCGCACGTTGGCCTTCTTCGCAGCCACAATGAAGATGCGTGCGCGGTCTCTTCCGTTGCGGAGCGCGTGACCGAATGGACGGGTCCAATCTCTAGCCGAGATGGCTGGGCGTTAGTGGCTGACGGCCTCGGCGGCCACGCGGCCGGCGAGATCGCGAGCGCACTCGCAATAGAAATCATGCGACCGCTGATGTCGACGCTGCAAAGCGAGGAGGACATCCACGACGCTGTGAACACGGCTGATGCGGGCTTATTCATGGCCATGGAGATGCGTCCTGAGCTTCATGGCTTGGGGACGACGATCGCCGGCGTCCTGTTGCGGCCGGGCAAAGCCATCACGTTCAACGCGGGAGATTCCCGCTGCTACGTCTTTAAGCGCGGCGCGCTGACCCAGGTAAGCGTCGACGACAGAATGAAAGGCGGGGGCTTGCTCCAATGTCTTGGCGGCTTCCAGGAGCCCGTACCCATGTACGTTCACACTCATTCGGTTCAAGGTGACGCCACCATACTTCTCTGCAGTGATGGGCTCTCCGATCTCGTCGCCGACAATGAGATCTGCTCAATCCTTTCGAGCCCAGCAGCGAACCCGGCCCAGGCGCTTGTGGACGCCGCGCTCAAAGCTGGCGGCAATGACAACGTGACGGTCGTAGTGATCGAGAGCTCGTCCTGAGGCTGTGAGCCGGTCCAGATTGCTCCTGTCCAAGTGAACCAGAGCCGCGTTTAGGTTTCGAGGATTTTGGTCGTTGCGAAATGAAGTGCCTTCGGTCGATGGCCGGCCGAGCAAACCATTACGTCTCAGCAAGAGCAAGCTGACCGCTTACGAGATTTGCCCCCGTCGGTTCTGGCTGCAGATCCACCGTCCCGCGCTCGCGCGACATGACCCCAATACGCTTCGCATATTTGCCGCAGGTCACATGGTCGGAGAGCTCGCCCGTGCGCGATACCGGCAGGGAGTTTTAGTCGCCGAAGGTCACACGGAATTAGACGCGGCGTTGGCCCGTACAGCGGACCTCATCCAAGCGCCCGTGCCGCGTCCCATTTTTGAGGGTGCGTTCATTCGGGACGACGTAGTTATTCGCGCCGATATTCTAGAGCCGGACGGTTCCGGCGCTTGGAAACTGGCCGAGGTCAAGAATTCAGCGGGCGTCAAGAGCTACCAGCTTAGCGACGCAGCAAGCCAAAGCTGGGTTTTAGCGGGCAACAACATCTCCTTATCGTCTGTCGTCATCCGTCACGTGCAGCGGCCTATCCGATCCGCTAATTCGATTGTACGTACCCGCTTCGTTGACGCGGATGTCACACTGGACATTGGATTTCTCGTGGCTGGCCGCCAACGCCTCGTGGATGAAGCCAGGCTCGTCGCGCAACAGGCCGAGCCTGCCATACAGCCTGGGCCGCAATGCCTCCGACCGTTCCGCTGCGAATATCGCCATCACTGCCAAGCCGCAGCGCCGCTCAACACTACGGCTTACACTAAGCGATTGAGCGCGCCCGTTTGAAATGACACGTCAAATCGACTGATACAGGGCTTTAGAAAAGTCACTCGGATTGGACGTCGGACGCCTGCCGACACGGCGCGATGGCACTCCGGGCGCGCTGTACTGAGAACATCCGGAACTCTGGCGCTGGATCAATATCTTAACGGCGGAGCCATCCGAACTCTACGGCAAATAGCCGGAAGTGCGATCAGTTGCACTCGCCACTGTATGCGAACCGACCAGTGGAAGTCAGGAACTGGCCGATAGCAGCTGGTCCGCTTACGGCAGCTTTCGACCCAAAGGCGACGTTGGCGGGACTGACGCAAGGTCTGCACAGTTACGATGCGCCGGGCGGTTCGCTGAAACGACCCATGAACAGGATCGCACCGGTCGGCTTGTCGCGGATTAGGAACAGGAACGGGTGGTCGGCGCGGAACGACCAATGATCGCGTTCGCCCCTAAATGCGATACCTGTTGCTGCGGCCGCTTCGGTCCCCTTCTCATCGACCTTGAGGAAGGTCTTGTGCACGACAGTGTCGATGTACAATGGATTCCCCCGATCGTTAGAAATACCCGTGAAGTTGGCGGCATTCGTGAAGGGGACTCTCATCCCGAGCGCCTGCAATGGCTTCACGAGTTCATAGCTGCTCCCGAACTGCATCTTCGGCAGTTGAACCTCCTCGCCGACGAGCTTCGCCGAATCCAATCGCTCAAGCCATTGGTCGAGCTTCTCAGGGCTAAGCCCCGCTTCGACCGCAGGGAGTCCGTTTCTCGCGCTAGGCAGGATTACAACCATGCTGAGTCGACTGCCCTTGTATGGAAGCTCAAGCAGTTCGACCGAGTCCGCGGCCGGGTGAACCTCTCCGCCTCCCAGATAAATCGAACGCATATGTTCTGATGACATCATCGGCACGTCGCGGGTCGTGCCGTCCGACAAATAGAAAGGCTGGACCCTGGTCTGGCGAGGGTCGAACGCCTCTCTCCACTCGCCAAAGAAATGGACTGCGTTAGTGACCACTAGGGCCGTACCTGAATCGAGGTCACCCGGTTCGAAGAGCTTTGGTATACGACTGTTGGTCTTGTGATCGACCCAATCATTGATCCGGGCCGTGGCCGCTGCTTGATCGCCAAAGTTGACCGTTTCTACTTCGGAACCGTAGCTGCGCTTCGCCATTTCGACGAAGTCCGGCTCGATCGACCAGCCTTTCCCCAGCCAGAGCGCATTTGCGATGCTTACCTGGTGCCCATCGCCGTCGCTTTCCAATCTGTGCAGGATGCTTCCGAGGTCCGCATTCAGCACCGTGTCGTCGGCCGGGAACTCCAACACCCTGCCGATCTCGGTGCGAGTCTTGCCGCGTGCCCCCACAGCGACCAAGCCGAAAGCGCCGGCCAGGCTGATCGGCGAGATGAAGACGTTCCCGCTGCTGGCCGCGAGCTGGTGATAAAGGGCAAGAGCGAACTCGCGATTGCCCTTCGCAATCCTGCGCTCGAAGGCTGCGGCAGGTGGCGGCGGAGGAGGCTCCGGAGGGTCTGGAACTATGACCGGTCGGGGCGGCGGAGGCGGAATCCGAAACTGCGCTTGGGCTGCCGCGACCTCTTCTGGCGAGCTGCAGCAGTGCACAAGCGGGGGCGTTGCAGCCGAGCGGGGCGAGTCAAGCGCGCCGGTGCTCATCATGGGCTGTCGTACGGGAGTGGCGCAGGCGCCGAGCAAAAGCGACGCCATCAAAAACAAATGTTTCACACCAGCCGTTAGTCAGGCCGGCGGCTGAAGCTGAACTGAATGTCAGCCGGGCTCTGGGCTATCGACGTCCCGCTTCCACCATTCCTGGCACCACCGCCGGACCGCTTGCGACGAAAGCATCTGGTGCACATCTGCCAATCAAGCGGTTTTCATCCGCACTTGCTCTCTCAAAGGCATTGCGTCACGCCATCTCGATGAGCCGCACGAGAGTCTTTGCGCTATTGGCGCTCGTACTCGCCGCTGGTGCGGTGTGGCTCCTCCTTCCGCGACCAGAGCGGGTGCAGGTGCTAACCGTGCATCGCGAGGACGCGGTACAGGCACTTGCGGTGAACGGCCGCATCCGTCCCAGGTTATCTGTCGACGTGCGATCGCCGGTCGCCGGTACCGTAGTTGAGCTACCTTATGACGTTGGCGACCGCGTCACGTCGGGTACAGTCCTCACGCGGATTGACGATGGCCCACAGCGTGCCGCTATTCGGGAGGCGGAGGCGGCCATCGCCGCGCAAGAAGCGATCCTCGCCCAAGCCCGACGGGATCTCGCGCGGTTCCAGGCGCTCGGCCAATTCGTTACCCGCCAACGAGTGGAGCAAGCACGCCTCGCCGTCGTGCAGGGGACTCGCGAGCTTCAGCGGCTGAGGGCCAGCCGTACCCAGGCTCAGGAGGTGCAGCAGCGATACGTCGTCCGCGCGCCCTTCCCCGGTGTGATCCTCGAACGTCCGATCGATCGTGGTCAGACCATTGGTCCAGAAGCCATCATCTACCGCTTGGCCGATCTTGCAGCGCCAGAAATCACAGCGGAGGTGGACGAGGCCTATGCGGCCCGACTGCGCACGGGCGCCATCGGCTTCGTCGATGTGGTTGGCACCAACAAGCCACTGAGAGCTTCAGTGGTCCATATTGAGCCCAGAGTGGACGAAACAACTGGCGCTCGGGAGGTCAGAATGAGACTTCTTGAGGCAATCGAGTTCGTGCCTGCAGGGCAGACGGTAACGGTCAACCTCATCGTGGATCGACGCTCCTTAGCGATCAGCATACCTCGCGGCGCGATCCTAGATCCTGAGAGCAACCCGCGCGTCCGTTACATCAACGGTGATCGTCGTGTGGCGGAAAGAGCGATCAGGTTTCTCGATTGGCCCGCCGCACAGGTGATTGTGACCAGTGGGCTTGAACCGGGCATGCAGATCCTTGCTGACCCGGGAGCTGCGGAGCCCGGCGCCAGGGTGAAGGCGGCCAAGTAGCCAATGCGCTACGCTGCCAAGATCGCAGTCCGACATCTGCTTTCCACGCCCGGTCAGACGGCGCTGCTGATACTCGGTGTAGCTTTCGGGGTGGGCGTCTTCATCTTCATGAGCGCGTTGATTGGGGGTCTAGCTACGCTTCTGACACAGCGTACGGTCGGCAACATCCCACACATCATCTTGGAAATGCCAGACCGTGACCCTGGCGGGTTGTTACCCGGGCGGACTGCTCAGCTAGTTGTGCAGAAAGACCTGAGCCGGCGCGACCAGATCATGATCTGGGAGCCCGCCGTGAGACTGATCGATGGCACGGCGGGCGTCACAGCAGTTTCGCCGGAAATTCGCGGTAGCGCCTTCGTCCAGCGAAGCCAGGCGATCGCGCCGGTGGGCATCATTGGGATGCAGCCCGACAAGGTTTCCTCCATAGCGGATGTCGGCAGGGCGATAGTAGCGGGCAGCGACGCCTTGCCTCCGGATGGCGTGCTGATCGGCCAGACCCTCGCCGACGATCTGGGTCTGCGCGTGGGCCAGATCTTCCAGGTTCGCTCTGATCGAGGCCGAACACGGAGCTTTCGCATTGGCGGCATCTTCGCGCTCGGCATCGCAAGTGCAGACCGGCAGGCCGTATACATGAATTTCCGTACCGCCCGAGCGCTGTTTGACCTGCCGACCGGGATCTCGCGCATCGAGGTGAAAGTGAAGCGCCCGGAAGCAGCGCCCGCAATCGCGGATCGACTGCGGCGAGCTACAGGGCTGAAGACAACGCCTTGGACTGAAGAAAACGAGCAGCTCTTCGAGGCCCTCGCGGCGCAGGCTCGTACGGGAACGATCATCAAGGCATTCGCACTCATCACCATCGTAATCGGCATTGCCAGCGCGATGCTTCTGTCGATTGTCCGACGCCGAAGCGAAATCGGGATTATGCGTGCGATGGGCGCAAGCCGGCGCCTGGTTCTTGGCATTTTCGTGCTCGAGGGCACGCTGATCGGGCTGGTTGGAGCGGTTGCTGGGGCGTTGTTTGCCGCGTTAGCGCTTTCGTTTTTCCCGCCACTCGAAACCGTACAAGGCGGCGGCCTGCCAATTGACCGTACCCAAGGCGATTACCTGGTCGCCGTGACGTTGACTGCTATGGCGGCGGCGCTGGCGTCGGTCTTGTCGGCTCGGCGAGCAACCCAGATCGATCCTGTAGAGGCAATCGGGCAATGACCGATGATCCGCTGGTTTCTCTCCGCGGCATCACCAAGGTATTTGGTGAAGGCGAAGGGGCAGCCAGAGTGCTCCATGGCATCGATCTCGACCTGCACTGGGACGAGCTATCGGCGCTGCAGGGACCGTCCGGCTCCGGCAAATCCACGCTGCTCACAATAATGGGCACGTTGCTCCGACCGACCGGTGGCACGCACTGGATGCTCGGCCAGGAACTCACGGCTGCCTCCGACGCTGAGCGGACGCGATTCCGGAGCATTCACATTGGCTTTGTCTTCCAGTTCCACCATCTGCTTCCGGACCTATCCGCGCTTGAGAACGTCATGATGCCGGGTGCAGCTGCCGCCGGTCGGGAGACCAGCGCGATGCGAAGCAGGGCGGCGGAGTTGTTGGACGCGGTCGGTCTTTCGGATCGACGCGAGTATCGCCCCAACGCACTCTCCGGAGGGCAGCGCCAACGGGTCGCCGTAGCGCGCGCGCTGATGAATGCGCCTGCGTTAGTGCTTGCGGACGAGCCTACGGGAAACCTCGATCGTCAGTCGGCTGACCACGTGATGCAGCTGATAGAGAAGATCAATCGGGACTCGGGCACATGCTTCCTCATCTCCACCCATGACGAGCATATCGCCGCGCACTGCCGCCGGCACATCTACCTCGAGGACGGCTCCATCATCACGGACGGGGAGAATCTCGCGGCCGGCCTTTCTTGAGCACGGTCGCTGCGAACGAACCAGCGATCCAGGTCTGACCGCAATGCCCAACGCCGACGAGCAATCTTGGGAAGCTCCATCCGGGGCAGACTTTGCAACGTCGCTTCACCAATGTCTTCCCGGGGGAAGACAGCAAGTGGCGCTTCCTGGCGCGACAGGCATCAATAGTTTCGCCGAGCGCAAGTCAGTAGCTTGCTCAGTCGAATGTCCTGGGCGCCCTCGGGGTCGCTAAGCTGCGATCTCGTTTGGTCCCTGAGCCATTCGGTGAACGTCGGCAGCCGACAAACGTGTACCGCCAATGGCCCAGCTACCTTCTTCCACTTCGTGGATCCGGACCCACGTGACCGGGCGCATGGCCTCGCCTTCAACTGCGACCATTGCATCGGTCACCTTTTCGATCAGCTGCCCCTTTTGGTCAGCAGTGAAGACGTTCTTGATTACCTGTATGTCGACTAGCGGCATGGTGCGCTCCTTCTAGATACGGGCCAGAATGGCCTGCCCTCCTTTTGCGCGCGCCCATTGGCCAGCCGCCAGTTCAGGAACTGAAGCGAAGCCGGTATAGAATCTGTACTTGACCCAATCCTGCCCCAGGCAGAGCCTTCGGGGCATGGCCCAAGAAAGCTACGCTCAGTTCTGCCCTGTTGCGATGGCGTCTGAAATCCTCGCTTCCAGATGGACTCTGCTCTTGCTCGCGGAGATGCAGTCCGGCTCCACCCGCTTCAACGAGATCCGTCGCGGCGTGCCGCGGATGTCTCCAGCGCTGCTCTCGAAACGCCTTCGGGAGTTAGAGTGCGCAGGTGTGGTCCGCCGCGGGGAAGGCTCGGTACAAGAGTATCGGCTAACGGACGCCGGCGAGGAGCTCCGGCCGATCATTGCTTCGCTCGGACAGTGGGCGATGCGCTGGGTCGATCACGAGTGCACGCTGGCCAATCTCGATGCTCAGCTCCTGATGTGGAACATGCGGCGTAAAATTGATCCGCATCCGCTTCCCAGCCGTCGGGTAGTCGTCCAGTTCATTTACCCGGAATTGCCGCCGAAGGAGCGGCATTATTGGTTGATCGTCTCGCCCTCGACCGGCACGGACCTGTGTTCAATCGATCCAGGGTTCGATGTCGATCTGTATGTCAAAGCCGACCTACGAGCGATGACCTCAGCTTGGATGGGGATGTCGAGAATGAGCGAAGAAATCGAAAGCGGCCGGATTGTGCTGACCGGAGATGCAGACCTCGTTCGCACCCTCTCGAAGTGGATGAAGCTCAGTAGCTTCGCGCCAGCTTAGGTGTCCGTCTGAATTCGACCCATTACGGACATTGCGCCGCGTGTAGAGGCGGACACACGGCACCCGCATCAGGGCTGGACGGTGCGGATCAGCATCGACGTGTCATAGCCCATTGCTCGAGTGCGGGCGATGAGGTCGGCAACCTGTGCCTCAGGAGGGGTCGGCGTTCGGGAGAGGATCCAGAGATAGCGGCCGGAGGATTCACCCACAATTGACCAGCTGTAGTCATCAGCATGATCGAGGACCCAGTAGTCGCCATAGAAGGGTCCGAAGAAGCTGACCTTTAGTTTCGCATTGGTGACCCGATCCACCACCTTCGCTCGCCCGCGGGCTTCATCCACCCTGCCGTCGGGCTTTCGACAGCGATTGAGCACGTTGATGCTCCCGTCTTCGCGCAGGCTATAGTCAGCCGTTACGCCCATACAGCCCTTCTGAAAGCCTTGCTCGTATCGGCCAATCTCAAACCATCGGCCAAGATAGCGCTTGAGATCAACTCGCTTGGCTGGCTGCGGCACTGACGTGTTTCCCACCGGGTGGCGGGTCAGCAGCTGCGCGCACCCGGCGAGCGCAACGCTGACGATGGCGACTCCGGCGAGGGACAATCCTTTGCGTGGGAGCATCATGGCTCCAAGAACGCAACATTGCTGAATGCTGTTCCGATTCGCCGTGAGCCTCTGCGAAGCTAATCCGCTTTCGACCCTGCCACGGACTTGGGCTAAGTCGCGAACTGCAAAGTCACCGTGACGCCCGTCGGAGTGTACGTCCTGGTGAACTTGCCTCTGGGTAGCGCTCGGAAAATCCGCTTGGTCACGAGGTCGACGCTGATCTGGCTCTGTCGCTCAGCATGGTCTTCCACGAACTTACGACCAACGCGTGCAAATATGGCGCGCTAAAAGACGCATTTCGGAGCCGAACCCTGCTTTCCCTGGCGTGATTTTCGAGAGGTTCTGCTCTCGCCATACCAGTGTAACGACGCCCTTTTCTCTCGACCAGGAGATAACAAGGCGACCATCGCCTGCGGATTGACGCCAGGAACGCGACCAGCGATCACACATCTTACCTTGCCTGTCGTGCATTAGACAGCGGCCACGAAGTCTCTGCTTCCCGCCCCAAGCAGACATTCCGCTCATGGGACAGGCTGAAAAGGGCGATAGGGACTGCTAATGGCGCATTTCGGCCCTTCACCGACGCACCGGTACGTGGCGGACTTGCACGGGTTCGGCTGCTGTTAACGGCGCATCCTCAGAAAACACATAAATATGAGAAGCTTACCCACGCGCCCCCAAGAAGTAGGCGAGATGCACCCCGAAGTTCGACAAACGGCTAGGTGCCTGTCTTCTCAGCCACCAAGAGTTCCTGCGCCCATTGCTCCAAGGCTGCGCGCTTCTCCGGGGCAAAGCCATAGACGTTGTACCGAGCTTGGAGACCCTTCAACGCATGGCCGAGTACGAGCTCGGCGACTACCTCGCTGATGCCGAGGCGACTTAGGTGCGTTCGGACCGTTCGCCTCAGGTCATGCAGGGAGAACCTCTTCATCGGAACGCCCAAGATTTTTTCCGCCTTCTCATGGAGCAGGTTCAACGTCTTCCGAGCAACGCCAGCAATAGCCTTCTCACCGTTCGTCGTGGTCAGCATGAAGTCGCCACCATTGAAGCGCGTAAGCCCATCGAAGATTGACACGGCAGCGACGGGTAGAGCCACGAGGAAGTCGCGCCCGCTCTTGTAATGCTCCGGTGGGATCAGGAGCGTGGCAGCCTTCGCATCATACCAACTCCAGCGTGCCGAGCAGATTTCGCTTTCGCGGCAGCCCGTCAGCATCAGAAGCCGGATAGCTTCGCCCCAGGGATAACCGAGTTGATGGGTCGCGGACCACACCGCCTTCGCCTCTTTCATGGTCAGGAAGCGCTGGCGCCGTTGAAGCTTCGGGGCAGGAACGTCCCTGAAAGGATTATCTTTTACCCGGCCCGACCGTCGCCCCCACTCGAACAGCATCGAGCCCCATTTCCGCACCTCGGCAGCTGCACCGTTCTTGAGCTTTCCAGGTTCCTCGCCGCCGTCGGAATCCCCTTTGCGAACATCCGCGATCAGCTTGCGCGCATCCCGCTCCTTGATCGTTCCAGCCGGCATTTCTTCCCAGCGAGGCCGCATGTGCCTGTTGAGAATCCACTTGGCGTTCCGAGCCGAACGCATGGTCTGCTCGGCATGGGTGAGATAATCATCGATCAGCGCTGCCATGGTGTCACGCCGGTCCACCGCGTTCTCTTCGAGCGTGTCGATCGGGTTCTCACCGCGCTCGGTGGCCTCCGCATAGAGGCTGGCCTTAGCTCTAGCCGCTTTTATGCTGACAGCAGGATAGGTACCTAGGCTCACGCGATGGTAGCGTGCACCATTCAGCTGTGTACCGCGTGCAGTCGTCCCACCGGCGGCGCGAATCCGAAACCGAAAAGTCCAGGTTGGGCGCCCTCTAGGACCCACCCGCAGACTCAACCCATCAACCTTGTCGTCCTGCAACTCGATGCGCGATGGCGGCGGATTGTTCAGGAGCGCCTTCAACTTAACGTCTGACAGGCCTTTCGGCATAATTGGGGTCCAAATTGGGGTGCAGAATTGAGCGGCTCCGGCCGAGTTTTGCCGGATGAAACCGAACACTCCCGAACAGAACTCCCGTATAGAGTCAGCGACTTACCGGACAAGCAGAATTACCGCTGAACGTCGCCGGATTCAGAAACCCAAAGTTGCCAAGGTTGGGGTCGAGGGTTCGAATCCCTTCGCCCGCTCCATTTCCTCATCAGTGGAATGTTAAGCGCGATCAGCGCCGCATGATCGGCGCGCCGCTGTCTTGGTGGCGAAGTGCAACGGGTCTAGGGCTCCGGCAAAGGAGTCGGATATGAACGACCAGGCCCAACTGACCCGCCCTGCCAGCGACGATCGTCTGCAGACCGTGAACCCCGCAACGGGCGAGCCGGGCAAATCCTACGATCCCCACAATCTCGACGAGGCACTCGCCGCCGCAAAGGCCGCGCATGCCGCGCAGCGCGAATGGCGGCGGACCTCGTTCGCCGACCGATCGCGAGTCTTTCACAAAGCGGCCCAAATCCTCCGCGCGCGGAAGGACGAGCTCGCCCGGTTGATGACCGAGGAGATGGGCAAGACTATCACCGACGGCCGCGCCGAGGTCGAGAAGTGCGCCTTTCACTGCGACTGGTTCGCCGACCACGCGGAAGGCTATCTGGCGCGGCAGGAGGCCGACATCGGCGGCGGGGAGGCGTTCGTCACCTTCAATCCGATCGGCATCGTGCTGGCTATCATGCCTTGGAATTTCCCGTTCTGGCAGGTGTTCCGCGCGGTCGCGCCGGCGCTGATGGCCGGCAATGGCATGCTGTTGAAGCATGCCAGCAACGTTCCCGGCTGTGCGCTGGCGATCGAAGACGTGTTGCATGAGGCGGGCGTTCCCAAGGACTTGTTCCGGACGCTGCTTCTGCCGACCAAGCACATCGAGGCGCTGATCAAGGACGATCACGTCGCCGCGGTTACGCTGACAGGTAGCGTCGCGGCCGGGAAAGCCGTTGCCAGCGAATCGGGATCGGTGCTGAAGAAGTGCGTGCTCGAGCTTGGCGGGTCTGACGCCTATGTCGTGCTGGAAGATGCCGATGTCGAAGCCGCGGCCAAAGTCGCGGCCAAGGCCCGCATGGTGAACGGCGGGCAGAGCTGCATCGCCGGCAAGCGCTTCATCGTCGTCCGCGACATCCTTCCGCAATTCGAAGCGGCGCTGGTCGAGGCCATGCGCGACTTCGTCATGCGCGATCCGACCGACGAGGCTAGCCAGTTTGGCCCGATGGTCAGCGTCAAGGCGCGCGACGAAATCCACGACCAAGTGCAGCAAAGCATGGCGAAGGGCGCGCGGCTGCTGCTCGGCGGCGAAGTGCCCGACCGGACCGGGGCCTGGTATCCCGCCACCGTGCTGACCAATGTCCGCCCGGGCCAGCCCGCGCATGACGAGGAAGTGTTCGGCCCGGTCGCAGCGATCATCGCCGCGGATGACGAGGCCGATGCCATCCGCATTGCCAACGACAGCGAGTTCGGGCTCGGCTCGGGCGTGTTGACCTCTAACCTCGACCGCGGCCGGCGGATCGCGGCCGACGAGCTCGAAGCTGGCATGAGCTTCGTCAACGAGAACGTCCGCTCGGATTCGCGAACGCCCTTCGGTGGCGTAAAGCACTCGGGCTATGGCCGCGAATGCGGCGTCTTCGGCATCCACGAGTTCGTCAACATCAAGACCGTGCACGTGAAGCCGGTGGAGAAAGCGGTCGGCGCCAAGGTCGAATAACTGACGTCACGACGTCACTGCGCTGGGGGAGTACCCCCGTTCATCAGCGCTGCGGACTCGATCTCGTCGAGCGCGCGATGGACCGCGACGTAACGTCGCGCCTTGCCGATCCAGTCGCCGGCTCGCCCTGCCCCCGGCAGGCGCATCGTCTCCGCCAGCGCCTGGTCCGCATCGCCCGCCGTAAGCATTTGCAACGCTCGATTATAGCGCGCCTCCGTGCTCGTGGCCGGACGGTCGGCCCGATGGACCTGGATCAGCGATCCCAGTTCCCGCTTGGTATTCTGCCACCAGCTGTCCTGCGGCCCGCCGCTGCGCAGGTCGGGCGCCAGTTCCTGGTATTCGGCGATCAAGTCGTTCAGCCGGACCGGTTGGTGCGATCCGGTGATGATCGTCGCGACCGCCGCCTGATGCTGAGGGGCGAAACGGGCCGCCAGCAGGTTCTCGAGATATCCAAGCGCAACGCCGCGGTCGATCGCCCGCCGCGCGGCAAAGGCGATGACGAGGGCGTCCGCCCGCCCGGCTGAACCAGCTGCCCGCTCGGTCGTATTTTCCACCTGTTCCAGGCGTGCTTCCAGCTGGGCAATCTGGGGCGGGGGCGCAGCCGGGATCGTCGTGGCGACCGGCTGCGGAGGAAGTGTGGGGCGAGCAGCCGATACCGGCGTCTGCGGGGACGCGGCCGCAATTCCGAAAAACCGGGCGGCGGGCTCATAGCGGGCCAGCGACCAGATCGTGGCGGCCGCCCCTGCCAGGATCAGGACGAAGCCGATGAGCAGGCGGGCTCCCCATCCCATGCCCCTGCGAGTTCCCGAACCGTTCATTACGGGCGCGGCTTGTTACACAGCCGCGCGGCCAGCGCCAGCAAGGCCTCGTCGGTCGGCTGCTCCGCGACTTCGACGGAACGCCAGCCCTCGCCCGCGGCATCGCTAGCCGGCTGGCTGATGGCCGCGATCGTCACGACCGACCTGTCGTCCGCCAGTTCTGCCAGCCGTCTGCCCGCCCTCGGCGAATGGACCAGGACGGCATCGGCATTTGGGATGCGTGCGTTTTCAATTTGCTCCGATCGATAGACTGCGATGGGGGTGATCGTCTGACGCGCGCCCTCCGTGTCGCTGCGATGGGCGCCGCAGAGGTGCAGCAGCCGAAGGTCCGGCTCGATCGACCCGAGCAGCCGTTCGACCCCGGCATCGCCCGTTGCAGCGACATCGAAACCGGCTTCGCGTGCGGCCTGCGCCGTGGCATCGCCGACCGCATAGGCCTTGAGCCCGCGCAGGCTCTGCAAGCCTTCGCCCGCATGACGGACGGCGTTGGCGCTGGTCAGCAGCACGCCGTCGAAACTGCCGGGGTCAGGCGCCTCCCACGCGATCGGCGCAACCTCGAAAAGCGGATTGGCGATGGCCTCGAGCCCCTGCGCCCGCGCCCGCTCCACCGTCGCGCTTGCGCCCGGCTCGGGGCGCAGGACCAGTACGCGCGCCATTCAGGCCTCGAACAGCCTCCGCACGGATTCGGGTGCCGCGGCGAGCATCGACCGGGCGAGTTCCTCGCAGCTCCGCAGCTCGTCGCAGTCGAACACTGCGCGCTGCTCGACCACCTCGCTGCCGTCTTCGCTGAACAGCTGCGCCCGCATGCGAAGATCGCCGTCCTCCAGCACGCAAAAGGCCGCGACCGGCGAATGGCACGTCGCACCCAGCGCGCGGGTGAAGGCGCGTTCGGCCATCACGCAATTGTATGTAATTTCATTGCTGACGGTGCTGAGTACGCTCTGGGTCCGCGTATCGTTCGTGCGGCATTCCATGCCAATCACCGCCTGACCGGGTGCAGGCAGGATGATCTCGGTCGGAATCGCCGTCCCGGCGTCGATTTCCAACCGCTTCAGCCCCGCCGAGGCCAGCAGTGTCGCATCGACCTCGCCGCTCTCGACCTTCCGCAGCCGGGTTTCGACATTGCCGCGGATGGGGACGATCTTCACATCCGGACGCAGCCGCCGAATCTGCGCCGCCCTGCGTGGTGACGATGTCCCGACAACCGCGCCCTGCTTCAGCTTATCGATGGCTTCAGCGCCGATAATGCGGTCGCGCACGTCGCCACGCGGGCGGACGGCAGCGATGTGGATCTCCGCAGGCCGCTCGCTTTCGACATCCTTCATCGAATGAACGCAAAAATCGACCTCGCCGGCCAGCAGAGCCCGGTCCAGCTCCTTGGTCCACAGCGCCTTGCCGCCGATCTCAGCTAGCGGCCGATCCTGCACCTTGTCGCCGGTAGTGGTCACGGGAACGATCTCGACGAAGCCGTCGGGCCAGCGCTGCGCCGTCTCGATCGCCGCAGCGACCTTGCGCGCCTGGGCCAGCGCCAAAGGTGATCCGCGAGTCCCGAGGCGAAGTCCTTGCATGCCCCACCCCTAGTGCATCTGGAGAGGATCAGGCAAAGGGCCGGACACGAAATGACAGTCATCTTGGGTCTCGAAAGCAGCTGCGACGATAGCGCCGTGGCGCTGGTCACCGCCGACCGCCGCATCCTCGCGCAGGCTGTGGTGGGCCAGAACAGCGCGCATCAACCCTATGGCGGCGTGGTCCCGGAAATCGCTGCGCGCGCGCATGTCGAGATCCTGCCTACGCTAATCCGCCAGGTGTTGGATGACGCCAAGCTGTCCATTCAGGACGTCGATGCGATCGCTGCGACGGCGGGGCCTGGGCTGATCGGCGGTGTGATGGTCGCGCTTCTGGCTGGCAAAGGGTTGGCGCTGTCGGCGGGCAAGCCGCTGGTCGCCGTCAATCACCTAGAAGGACATGCCCTGTCGCCGCGGCTCGCCGATCCAGACCTCGAATTTCCGTATCTGCTGCTGCTCGTTTCCGGCGGTCATTGCCAGCTCCTCGAAGTCACCGGCGTCGGGGCATATCGCCGTCTTGCCACCACCATCGACGATGCCGCGGGCGAGGCGTTCGACAAGGCGGCGAAGCTGCTCGGTCTGCCCTATCCGGGCGGTCCAGCGATCGAACAGCTAGCCAAGGATGGGCGCGCCGACGCTGTGCCCCTGCCGCGACCGCTAGTTGGGTCGGGCGAACCCCACTTTTCCTTCGCGGGGCTCAAGAGCGCGGTGCAGCGCGCAGTCGTCTCGGGCGACTTCGTGCCGGCGGACATCGCCGCCAGTTTCCAGCAGGCCGTTGTCGACTGTCTCGTGGATCGTACACGTCTGGGGCTCGAACAGAGCGCCGCGCCGACGCTGGTCGTAGCTGGAGGGGTCGCCGCCAACCAAGCGATCCGCAGCGCGCTCAAGGGTCTCGCGGCCCGCTACGATCGCAAATTCAGCGTGCCGCCCGGTTGGCTGTGCACCGACAATGCCGCGATGATCGCATGGGCCGGCGCCGAACGATTCGCGCGCGGCGACTGCGACGAACTCGACGCACCGGCTCGGGCGCGCTGGCCGCTCGATGAAACGGCCGACAAGGTGCGCGGCGCGGGGGTAAAGGCATGAAGCTCGGCGTTGTTGGCGGCGGCGCGTGGGGCACGGCGCTGGCGCAGGTTGCCGCTACGGGCGGACGTGAGACCCTGCTTTGGGCACTGGAGCCCGAGGTCGTGGATGCCGTCAACGCGCGCCACGAGAACTGCGTTTATCTCGCGGGCATCCCGCTGGAACCCGCGATTCGCGCGACGTCGGACCTCGCGGACCTGGAGCAATGCGATGCCTTGCTGATGGTCACCCCGGCCCAGCATATGCGCTCGGTGCTCGAACGCGCCGGCGCCAGCAACCGACCACTGGTCCTCTGCTCCAAGGGCATCGAAGAGGGAAGCGGCGAACTCCTTCATCGCGTTGCGAAGCAGGCCTGTCCCGGCTCGCCGGTTGGCGTGCTGTCTGGGCCGACCTTTGCCCATGAGGTTGCGAAGGGATTGCCGACTGCGGTGACTCTCGCCGCCGAAGACGAAAGCCTGGCGCAGCAGCTGCGCGACCGGATAGCCCAGCCCACCTTCCGTGTTTACCTGTCGGATGACGTCACAGGCGCGGAGATCGGCGGCGCCGTGAAGAACGTGCTCGCGATCGCCTGCGGCGTCGTCGAAGGCAAAGGCCTCGGCCAGAATGCACGCGCCGCGCTCATCGGCCGTGGTTTCGCGGAGATGACGCGCTTCGGCATGGCCCTTGGTGCTAAGCGCGAAACACTCGCGGGTCTCAGCGGCCTCGGCGATCTCGTCCTGACCTGCTCGTCGACCAGTTCCCGCAATTATTCGCTGGGCAAAGGCATCGGAGAAGGCCGTCCGGCGGCGGAGCTAATGGCCAACCGCAAAACAGTGGCCGAAGGCGCCTTCACCGCACCGGTGCTGGCGAAGCTTGCCCGCGACAAGGGCATCGACATGCCGATCGTCGCCGCGGTCGATGCGCTGATTTCCGCGCGCGCCAGCGTCGACCAGGTGCTCGATGCGCTGTTGACGCGTCCCCCACGCGCCGAGGGCGTGTGAACGGCAAAGCGACGACCGAAGGGTTAGGCGCTCGCAGGGCCGCGCTGCAAATCCTGGATGCCGTGCTTCGCCGTGGTCAGACGATCGACGCGGCATCTGGCGCCATTCGCAACCTGTTCGCGCCCGATCGCGCGCTGGCGGTGGCAATCGCCGGAGAAACCCTTCGCCGCCTGCCCGATCTGGACGGCCTCATCGACAGCGCGACCCGCAATCGCCTTCCCGACGACAGCAAGGCGCGCAATGTGCTGCGTCTCGCGCTTGCGCAGAAGATCGGGCTGCAGACGCCCGAGCATGCGCTGGTTTCGACGGCGTTGCCGCTGGTCGATGGCGGCCCGCGCCGACTGGTGCACGGCGTGCTCGGCACGCTGCTCCGCCGGGGCGTGCCGCCGATGGACGCGCCCAACCTGCCGCCGGAGGTCGAGGAACGCTGGCGAGACGCGTGGGGCGATGACGTCGTGGCGGCGGCCCGGCGACAGATCGCCCGGCGCCCGGCACTCGACCTGACCTTCATCGACGACGGCGAGGCACAGGCTTTTGCGTCGCAGCAAAGCGGCGTTTCGCTCGCTCCGTGTCACGTCCGGATGGAGAGCAGCTCGGTCACGGACCTGCCCGGATTCGGCGAAGGGCGCTGGTGGGTTCAGGATCTGGCCGCATCACTGCCGGCGCGGGTCGTTCCGCCCGAAGCCACGGACGTTCTGGATCTCTGCGCAGCACCCGGCGGCAAAACGATGCAGCTCGCGGCGGCGGGTCACCGGGTCACCGCCGTCGATGCGTCGGGAAGTCGTCTCGGACGACTGCGTGAAAACCTCGAGCGGACGCATCTCAAGGCCGACTTAGTCGAAGCCGACGCCCTGAAATGGCAACCAAAGCAGAAACACGACGCCATCCTGCTCGACGCGCCCTGCTCCGCCACTGGCACGTTCCGCCGGCATCCCGAAGTTCTGTACCGCGCACGTCCGCGCGTGATCTCGGAGGGTGCGGAGTTGCAGGGCCAGTTGCTTAATCGTGCCGCGCAGTGGCTCAAGCCCGGCGGCACCCTGATCTACGCCGTCTGCTCGCTCGAAAAGTCCGAGGGCGAGGATGTGGTGACTTCATTTGTCGGTCGACACTCAAATTTCCATCTCGCCGAACCCAACGGACTGCCGGACTTCGTGCCGACCGGAGGCGACGGTTCGGTCCGCATCCTCCCCGGCCTGCTCGAAAGCGAAGGCGGGCTCGACGGCTTCTTTATCACGCGCCTTGTCCGCGCCGATTAAACCCGTTTAATCAGGCCCATGCCGCTCATCGCCCCGTCGATCCTGTCCGCCGACTTCGCCAAGCTGGGCGAGGAAGTGCGCGCGATCGACGAGGCGGGCGCCGACTGGATCCACATCGATGTCATGGACGGGCATTTCGTGCCGAACCTGACGATCGGCCCGGCGGTGGTGAAGGCGCTGCGGCCCTATTCGGCCAAGCCCTTCGACGTGCATCTGATGATCTCGCCGATCGACAATTTCCTCGACGCCTTCGCGGAGGCCGGCGCGGATACGATCACGGTGCATCCCGAGGCAGGCCCTCACCTCCATCGCACGATCCAGCGCATCAAGGGCCTCGGCAAGAAGGCCGGCGTGTCGCTCAACCCGGCGACCCCAGCCAAGATGCTCGATTATGTGCTGGCCGACATCGACCTCGTCCTGGTGATGAGCGTCAATCCGGGGTTCGGTGGGCAGAAATTCATCACCAGCCAGCTCAAGAAGATCGAGGCAATCGCCAAGCGCATCGCCAAGGAGAATCTAACGGTCGAGCTGGAAGTCGACGGCGGCATCGACGCCGACACCGCGCGTCAGGCCGTCGACGCCGGCGCTACCGCGCTGGTCGCCGGTACCGCAGCTTTCCGCGGCGGCCCGTCCGCTTATGCCGACAATATCCGGGCACTCAGGGGCGGCAGGTGAGCGAAAAGGATTCGGCCGCCGAGCGCGCGGCCGTCAGCAAACTCGCCCGCGGCTCCCTGTTGTCGCGATTGAGGCCCTCGCGCCAGCCGCTGAAGCTCGCTGCAGTCCCCCGCGACCATGTCCACGGCGACCGCTCCCGTGGGGAAGCCCTGCTCGCGGGTCGCTTCACGGTCGGCAGCGAAACGCTTCCGCTCAAGGACCTCGACTTCGCCCAAGTCGGCGCACGCGGTGCGCTGGCTTTGCAACTCCAGGGCTTCTCCTGGCTACGCGATCTCGCCGCCGCCGCGTCGCGCGAACGCGGCGCTAGACTTGCCGAGGCAGTCGTCGGGCGCTGGCTGCTCACCCACGGCGCCAAGGTCGACGATGCGTGGGCGCCGCATTTGTGGGGCGAGCGTATCCTCTTCTGGACCGCCTACGCACCGTACATCCTGTCGAGCGGCGACAGCGGTTATCGCTCGGCGCTCCTCAACACCATCGCCCGCGGCGCTCGTCACCTTGACGCCAATGCGGACAAGGCGGCCGCCGGGCTCGACCGGGTGACCGCCTGGTTCGGCGTGGTAGCGGCGGGCTTGCTGCTACAGGGCGGCATGCAGCGAGTTGCCCGCGGCGAAGCGGGTCTCGCCCGCGCACTGGCGTCGGCGCAATATGATGACGGCGGTCTGATCAGCCGTTCTCCGTACGAACAGATGCTCTTGGTCGACCGCTTCGGTCTACTCCGCGCCTGCTATCTCGCGGCCAAGGCGCAGATTCCCGACGGCATTGAGGCAGCGGCCCAGGCGTCGCTCTCGGCCTTGCACGGCATCGCCATGGGCGACGGTGCATTGTCGAGCTGGCAAGGCTGCGGCCCGGCCGAGCCTTCCGTCCTGTCCGCCATCATCGACGGCTGCGGCATGCGCGCCCGTCCGCTCCGAAACGCGCGCGGCTGGGGTTATCAGCGCATGTCGGCGCTCGGCACGATCCTGGTGCTGGACGCAGCCCCGCCACCGCCGCAGAAAATGGTCCGGCAGGGCAACGCCTCCACACTGGCGTTTGAGCTCTCCGACGGTCCACAACGGCTAGTCGTGAACTGCGGCGGCCCCGGTCCGCTTCCTAGCGACCTGCCTGACGAGCTGATCGAGGGCCTGCGCACCACCGCGGCGCACAGCACGCTCATCCTCGACGACACCAATTCGACCAACATCCAGCCCGACGGCTCGCTAGGCAAAGGCGTCGAGGACGTCACCATCGACCGCAGCGAGGACAATGACGCCAGCCGCCTCGAATCGAGCCACGACGGCTACGTCCGCGCGTATGGCCTGATCCACAAGCGCAGCCTGATGCTGGGCAATGACGGCAAGGAATTGCGCGGTGCCGACCAGCTGCTGCCCAAGGGCCGCAAGCGGATCCGCGAAGGCCTGCCCTATGCCGTTCGCTTCCACCTCGCGCCGGGAGTCGAAGTTACCGCGACCGCCGATGGGATGGGGGCCATTCTGCGCTCCAAGGGCGCGCCGGCGTGGAACTTCCGCTGCCGCGGCGCCAACCTGACTACCGAGGAAAGCCTGTGGATCGACGGCCGCGGGCGTCCGCAACGCACGATGCAGCTTGTCATCATCGGCGAGGTATCGGCATTGGGCGGCGAAATCGGCTGGACCTTCCGCCGCGCCAGCTAACCAAGAGGAACATCGATGACCGATCTCGTCCCCGTCCGCCGGGCTCTCATTTCGCTTTCGGACAAGACCGGGCTGGAGGAACTCGCCGCGGGACTGGCGCGGCATGGCGTCGAAGTCGTCTCGACTGGTGGCACCGCCGCGAAGCTCCGCGATAGCGGCGCCGACGTCCGCGACATCAGCGACCTGACGGGCTTCCCGGAAATGATGGATGGCCGGGTGAAGACCCTTCATCCCAAGGTGCATGGCGGCCTGCTTGGCGTCCGCGACAATCCGGAACATGTCGCCGCAATGACCGAACACGACATCGCGCCGATCGATCTGGTCGTCGTCAATCTTTACCCCTTCCTGCAGACGGTCATGAGCGGCGCCGACCGCGACACGATCATCGAGAATATCGACATCGGCGGCCCGTCGATGGTCCGCTCGGCCGCCAAGAACCATGCGCACGTGGCGATTGTCACCGATCCTGCCGATTATGCCGAGCTGCTGGCGGAGCTCGACGCGACTGGCGGCGCGACGTCACTCGCGCTGCGCCGCAAGCTGGCGGCCAAGGCTTACGCGCTCACCGCCGAATATGATTCGACCATCTCGCAATGGTTCGCCTTTGCCGATCAGCAGCAGCGCTGGCCGGAAAATTGGACGCTCGCCAGCCGGCTGAAGATGCCGCTCCGCTACGGAGAGAATCCGCACCAGCAGGCGGCGCTCTATCTCCCGAGCGGCCCGCACGCGCGAGGCGTCGCGCAGGCCGAGCAGGTGCAGGGCAAGGGGCTCAGCTACAACAACCTCAACGACGCCAGCGCGGCGCTTGAGCTCGCGGCCGAGTTCCGCAACGCCGAGCCAACCGTCGTCATCGTGAAGCACGCCAATCCCTGCGGCGTCGCGAGCCGCGCGAACCTGCTCGACGCCTGGAACGAAGCGCTTGCCTGCGACAATGTCTCGGCGTTCGGCGGGATCGTCGCCACCAATCGCCCGCTCGACGCCGCCACCGCTGAAGCGATCACGCAGATCTTCACCGAAGTCGTCGTCGCGCCCGGCGCCGATGAGGAAGCGCGTGCACTATTCGCCAAGAAGAAGAACCTGCGACTACTGCTGACGGGGGATCTGCCTGACCCTGCGCGCGGCGGTCAGAACATCGCTGTCATCGCCGGCGGCATCCTCGTCCAGGACCGCGACAACAAGATGATCACCCGCGACGACCTCAAGGTCGTCACGAAACGCCAGCCGACCGAGCAGGAGCTGGCCGACTGCCTGTTCGCCTGGACCGTCGCCAAGCACGTCAAGTCCAACGCTATCGTCTACGCCAAGGATGGCGCGACCGCGGGCATCGGCGCCGGTCAGATGAACCGGCGCGACAGCGCGCGCATCGCCGCGGCCAAGGCGCAGGAAGCGGCGGAAACCTACGGCTGGCCGCAGCCCCGCACGGTCGGCTCGGCCGTGGCGTCAGACGCCTTTTTCCCCTTTGCCGATGGTTTGCTCGCCGCTGCCGAAGCGGGCGCCACGGCCGTCATTCAGCCCGGCGGATCGATCCGCGATGATGAAGTCATTGCCGCCGCGGACGAGGCGGGTCTCGCCATGATGTTCACGGGCGTTCGACACTTCCGCCACTAACCGTCCGGTAGCCACATCCTGGCCCACACCGGTTGAAAACAGCCGTCGGCGCCATCAAGTCTTCATTGCGGACCGGGCCCCTCTGGCGCGCCCAGCCTTGGTTAGGCGCGTGATGTCGGACCGCATCGGATGATCCGATGCGAAGACGGGCGGTCCATAACTTCCCACCAAAGCGCCGGATCCTCCGATCGAACCTTGGTTTGAACGAGAGGAGTACGACTATGCGCTATAGAACGTTTCGCTTGCTCGAAATCCACCAGCGGGTCGACGACGCCCTGCGCCGGGAACTGCGCCGGCGCTGGCCCGATCACCTGCGAGTCACCCGGCTTAAAAAGCTGAAGCTGCGCGTGAAGGATCGCCTCCACCACCTAGCGCCACGCCTGCGCACGGCCTGACGGGAGAGTTGCGATGAATACGCACGCGCAGGGCATGCCCTGCCCAAATGATGGCACACCGCTGGTGATGTCCGAACGGCAGGGGATCGAGATCGATTACTGCCCAACCTGTCGGGGCGTCTGGCTTGATCGCGGAGAGCTCGACAAGATCGTCGAGCGCTCGGCGCAACCGGCACCGATGGCAGCGCCACAGCAAGCCGCGCCAGCTTACCCGCAGCACTATCAGGGCGGCGGTTACACGAAGCACAAGCGTCGAAAATCGTTTCTCGAAGACCTGTTCGACTAGACGATCGAATCGCGCACTTGGTCCCGGGCTTCGGCGGCATCTTCCGCTTCCCGAAGCTCGGCGACCTCGCTCTTGCGCAACTTGAAAAGCTCGCGGTCCTCGGGGCCGAAGCCCTTGGTCCACAGCACCGCGCCGAATGCCGCGAGGATCGCCGGAATCCCGATGATCAGCTGCAGCGTTTCGGGCAGGAACAGGCGCACTGGCACGCCGATGATGATTGCTGCCGCGGCAGCCCATCCTACACTCCAGCGCCAGCCTGAGACGGGCCCGCCCAGCTTTTTGGCCAGTAGCCGAGACTTCACGATGGAGGCGAAGCCCAACGCCACGCACAGTGCGATGGCCGGACCGGTCGCTTGAAAGGCGAGCGGCAATCCCTCGGCCTTCATGATCAAGATCAGCGCGGCGGCAAGCCCCGCCTCGATCGCGAGCATCACGAGGCTGATGATCATGTTTCGCGCGCGGGCAACGTAGATCAGCGCGGCCTCGCTAACGACTGCGGCAGCGGCGATGACTTCCGCCGCCAGCAGGAAGCCGAGCGTCGCGGTGCCGCCAGTGAAGCCAGAGCCAACCAGGCCCATGACTGCGCGCCCCGGGATACCCAGCGCCAGCGCAATTCCTGCCTGCGCGGCAATAATCCAGTACGTGACCTGACGAACTTGCTTAGCCACCGACAATTTGTCGTTTGCAGCAATCTTTCGCGCGATAGCGGGGCCTAGCACAGGCTCAAAGCTGGTCTTCAGCTTGGCCGGCAGGGTCGCGACCTGCTGCGCAACATAATAGATACCGACGAAACTGGCTGGCATGAAGGCGCCGAGTACTGCCAGGTCCACGCGGCGCGAGGCCCATTCCACGGCATCGGCGGCTGCCAGTGGCACGTTGCGCACCGCCGTTCCCCATGCCTCCGCAAGGTCGGGGCGCCAGCCCTTTGGCAGACCGTAGCATCGAAACAACGGGATCAGCGCGGCAATCAACGCCGCGACCATCGAGAAAACGTAGGAAACGATCAGCCCGTCATCGAGGGAGATGTACGACCAGATGAAGGCGACGATGCTGATCGTCCACGGCTCGACGATGGAGCGCGCGCGCACCGTGGAGGCGACGTCATGCTGGTAAGCCAGCGCGGCCAGCGCGATGTCGGTCCAGGCGATGGCGATGACGGTGATCGCCAGCAGATGATCCATGCCGGAAATGCGCGTCGTCGGGTACATGGCGCGCGGAAAAGCGATGAGGATCGCCATGCCGATGATCGATCCGATCGCCGCCACCAGCAGCGCGTCGGCAACCACGCAGGCATGCGGTTTCTTGGCGTCGGCCAGCAGCTGCGCGAGCCCACGCCGGAGTCCGAGCGCAGCGATCTGCGCGGCGAATTCGACCACAAGCACCGCATAGGCGAAGCGGCCGAGTTCCGAGGCGCCATAGACACGCCCGGCGATGAACAGGAAGGGCAGGCGCGCGGCGAGGCGTAGCACGAAGCCGAAAGCATTGAGCCTTCCGCCCCGTGCCAGCGTTGCCATGTCGGCGTCGGGTGCTTCCGCGATCTTCCCCTGGACGCGCTCGGCGTCGGTCAATGCGCGGCGCCCCAATGCTCGCCCCAGCCGACTTCGACGTCCAGCGGAACGTCTAGCTGCTGGCCGGGCTCGGCGGCACCGGCCATGACCCGTTTGATCACGGCGGCTGCCGCTTCTTCCTTGCCGTCCGGCACTTCGAACACGAGTTCGTCGTGCACCTGCAGGAGCATGCGAACGTCGCTCAGCTCGGCTTCGGCGAGCGCATCGTCCATCCGCGCCATTGCGCGCTTGATCAGGTCAGCGCTGGTGCCCTGGATCGGCGCGTTGATCGCCGCACGCTCCGCGCCGCCGCGGATCGACGGATTGGGCGAGCGGATGTTCGGCTCAAAGTGCGTCTTCCGGCCGAACAAGGTCCGCGTGAAGCCATGCTCGCGGACGAACGCCAGCGTGCTGTGGGTGAAGGCGCGGATGCCTGGGAAGCGCTCGTAATAGCGGTCGATAATCGCCTTGCCCTCGTCTTTGGGCAGGCCGAGGCGACCGGCAATGCCCCACGCCGAGCTGCCGTAGAGAATGGCGAAGTTGATGGTCTTGGCTTGGTTGCGCGTGTCGCGGTCGACGCGGCCGAACAGCTCTTCGGCCGTCATGCTGTGGATGTCGACGCCCGCGCGGAATGCTTCCTTCAGCTGCGACACGTCGGCCATGTGCGCTGCGAGCCGCAGCTCGATTTGGCTGTAGTCGGCGCTGAGCAACTTGTAGCCCGGCTCGGCAACGAACGCGTCGCGAATCTTGCGGCCCAGCTCGGTGCGGATCGGAATGTTCTGCAGGTTCGGGTCGTTCGACGACAGCCGACCCGTCTGCGCCCCCGTCATCGAGTAACTGGTGTGCACGCGGCCAGTCGTCGCATTGATCTGCGCCTGCAGGGCATCGGTGTAGGTCGACTTGAGCTTGGTCAACTGACGCCATTCCAGCACCAGCGACGCGCACGAGACGCCTTCCGCGGCCAACCGCTCGAGCTCATTGACGTCGGTCGAATATTGGCCGCTCTTGCCCTTGCGCCCACCCTTCAGGCCGAGCCGGCCATACAGCACTTCACCGAGTTGCTGCGGCGAGCCGATCGTGAACGGCCCGCACGCCGCTTCGTAGATCCGCTCCTCCAGCCGCGCGGTCTCCTCGGCGAACTCCTTGCTGAGCCGCGCCAGATATTCGCGGTCGACCTTGATCCCGCGCTGCTCCATCCGCGCCAGCACGGGCACCAGCGGCCGGTCGACGCGTTCGTAGACCCGCGCAACATTCTCCTGCGCCAGCCGCGGCTTCAGCCGCAGCCACAGTCGCAGCGCGATATCGGCATCCTCGCCGGCATATTCGGTCGCCGGACCGAGCGGCACCTTGTCGAAGGTGATCTGCTTGGCGCCGGTGCCGCACAATTGCTTGAACGGGATGCACTCGTGGTCGAAGTGAAGCTTCGCCAGCTCCTCCAGCCCGTGCCCGAACGACCGCCCGGCATCGAGGTCGAAGCTCATCACCATCGTGTCGTCGATCGGCGCGACAGTGATGCCCGCCTTGTCGAACATGACCCAGTCGTACTTCAGGTTGTGACCGACCTTCAGGACGGACGGATCCTCGAGCAGCGGCTTCAGCTTCCGCAGCACCAATTCAAGCGGCATCTGGTCCGGCGCGTCCGACAGCAGGTCCGCGCCGCTATGGCCCACGGGAATGTAGCAGGCGCGGTTGGGCGCGATCGCTAGGCTAATGCCCGCCAGCTTGGCGACGATGCAGTCGATGCAGTCGGTCTCGGTATCCAGCGCAACATAGCCCTGCGCCGCCGCCTCCGCGATCCAACGGTCGAGCGCGGCCTCGTCGGTCACCGTCTCGTACTTCGTCCGGTCAATCTCGATCTGCTCGGCGGGCGGCGGCCCGGCCGGCTTCTTGTCGAGCGACCTCATGACGTCATTGATGCCGCCGCCGCTGCTGCTCCGCCCCTGCGTAGGCCCGCCATTCTCCAGCCGGCCGAGCAGGGTCTTGAAGCCCTGGTCCGCCAGGAATTCGCGCAGCGGTTCGGGCGGAATACCCTTGAGCGCCAGATCCTCCAGCGGCTCGGGCAAGTTCGCATCGCACACCAACCGCACCAGCTCGCGGCTCAACCGCGCCGCATCCGCATGGTCGATCAAGGACTGCTTGAGCTTGGGCTTGGTGATCGCGTCCGTCGAAGCCAGCACGGTCTCCAGATCACCGAACTGCTGGATTAGCTGGCTCGCGGTCTTCGGCCCAATCCCCGGCACCCCCGGCACATTGTCGACGCTGTCGCCCATCAGGGCGAGCACGTCGCCGACCTTTTCCGGCGGCACCCCGAATTTCTCCAGCACCTCCGCGCGGCCGATCCGGCGGTCGTTCATCGTGTCGAGCATGTCGATGCCGGCATCCTCGTCGATCAGCTGCATCAGGTCCTTGTCGGAACTGACGATCGTGACCTTCCAGCCCTTCTTCTTGGCTTCGGTGACGTAGCAGCCGATGATGTCGTCGGCCTCCAGCCCGTTCTCCTCGATGCAAGGGATCGAGAAGGCGCGGGTGGCGACGCGGATCAGCGGGAATTGCGGGACCAGGTCTTCCGGCGGCGGCGGCCGGTGCGCCTTGTACTTATCGTACATCTCGTTGCGGTGCGTGCTTTCCGATGCGTCGAGGATGACCGCCATGTGCGTCGGCCCGTCCGCCCGCGTTAGCCCGTCCGCCAGCTTCCACAGCATCGTCGTATAGCCATAGACAGCCCCGGCCGGCGTCCCGTGCCGGTTCGTCAGCGGCGGCAGCCGGTGATAGGCGCGAAAGATGTAGCTCGACCCGTCGACAAGGTAGAGGTGCGGGGTTGCGGTCGCCGCGGGAGCCTCGCTAGCGGGCGCGTCTTGGGTTTCGATGTCGGACATGGGCACTCGGGTTTAGCAGGGTCGCGCCGGGAGGAAAGCCAAACGCAGCGCAACTCAGATATGGGTGTTCTTGGCGCTTGATTGGAGAGGGGGCGGCTCGCTAACTCCCGCGCGGGAACAAGGGGGAATCAATCATGCGTTTGTTGCATTTCGCAGCGTTGCTGCCGGTCCTGTCGCTCGCCGCCTGCTACGGCTCGGAGCAGAATCTCTACAGCATCTCAGACGGCGCAATGCCGCTCCCCGCCGGCGATTATTCCTCTGCCAACGACCATTGGGACGTCCGGATCACCGAAGGCCATTATGCCGTTCCCGCCAGCATTAGCGGTCTTGCCGATGTCGTGCTGGTCCCGCTTCCGGGCCGCGACCGCACTTACATCATCGAGAAAGCCGAGCAGGGCGGCTTTTCCTACAGCCTGCTGAAGGTTTTGCCGGGTGCACGGAGCTTCGCGCTGCTCAGATCGGATTGCGCGCAAAAGGCCGATCGCGACGCGGCGCAGGGGCTGGCGACGATGACCGAAACCCGCTGCACGTTCGAAAACCCGCGTAGTCTCACGAACGCCATGTCACGCTTGGCCGACGCGCATCTTCCGGATCGCTGGACGACTTACTCGCTGAAGTGATCAGCCGACCAGGAGCGGCTTGATCACCATGCCCAGGCCGACGATGCTGACCACGTAGGTGATCGTGCGCACCACTGGAATCCCGGCCATGTACAGCGGCAGATAGACAACACGGGCACCGAGCCAGATCCAGCCGCCCAGCGCGGTCCATTCGCTCGTCCGCTCCGCCGCCACGACGCCAAGTAGCGCGACGACCGCGATTGGGAATGTCTCCTGGAAATTGGCCTGCGCGCGCGCCGTGCGCCCAGTCATCGCATTTGGCGGCGGCAGCACTTCGTCCCGCGCGCCGACGTTCCATCGCCGGCCATATTGTTGCGTCTTGAACCGCGTGGCGACAAAGATGTGGATGAACAGCAGCACCGCGCCCAGCGCGAGGATACGGATCTCAACCGGCATTCGTCCCCCCTCTTATGGAACCAGGATCGTGTCCTTCGCCTCGGGCAACAGCCCGGGATAATCGAGCGTATAATGTAGCCCGCGGCTTTCGTGCCTGCCCAGCGCCGAGCGAATGATCAGGTCCGCGACCTCGACCAGATTGCGAAGCTCGATCAGGTCCGGGGTCACCCGGAAATGCTTGTAATATTCGGCAACCTCCTGACGCAGCAGGTCGATCCGATGCTTGGCCCGCTCCAGCCGCTTGGTCGTGCGGACGATGCCGACATAATTCCACATGAAGCGCCGGATCTCGCCCCAGGTCTGGGCGATCACGACTTCCTCGTCGCTGTCGGTCACGCGGCTTTCGTCCCACGCGCGCACATCGGTCGCGGCTGGCAGTTGCTCCCAGTTCTCCGTGATGTGCCGTGCCGCCGCCTCACCAAACACCAGGCACTCCAGCAGGCTGTTCGACGCCAGCCGATTGGCGCCGTGCAGGCCCGACTGCGTGACCTCGCCCGCCGCGTAGAGCCCGGGCGCGTCCGTGCAGCCATGCAAGTCCACCAGCACGCCGCCGCAGGTGTAATGCTGCGCCGGAACCACCGGGATAGGTTCTCGCGTGATGTCGATGCCCAGGCCGAGCAGCTTGTCGTAGATGTTCGGAAAGTGCTCGCGGACAAACTCCGGCTCCCGATGCGAGATGTCGAGCCAGACGAAATCCAGGCCGTCGCGCTTGATTTCGTTGTCGATCGCGCGGGCGACGATGTCGCGCGGGGCCAATTCACCCCTTTTGTCGTACGCCGGCATGAACCGCTCGCCGGTTTTTGGGTTCTTGAGCAGCCCTCCCTCGCCGCGCACCGCCTCGGTGATCAGAAAGTTTTTGACCTCCAGATTGTAAAGGCATGTCGGGTGGAACTGCATGAATTCCATGTTGGAGATGCGGCATCCCGCTCGCCACGCCATCGCGATGCCGTCGCCGGTCGCCCCGCGCGGCGCCGTCGAATAAAGATAGGTTCGTCCGGCCCCGCCGGTGGCAAGGATGGTCGCGCGTCCGGTCAGCGCTTCGACCCGCTTCTTCTTGCGGTTGTAGGCGTAGAGGCCGTGCACGGCCCCGCTGGTAGAAAAGTCCTTCGCATGGCGCCCGGTGATTAGGTCCACCGCGACCATGTCCGGCACCAAGGTAATGTTCGGATGCTTGGCAGCGGCAGTCTCCAGCGCCTCCTGCACCGCATAGCCGGTGGCGTCGGCGACGTGGACGATGCGGCGATGGCTGTGCCCACCCTCCCGCGTCAGGTGCAGCGCATCGCCATCGGTGGCGAACGGTACGCCGAGGTCGATCAAGCGCTGGATGGCGCGCGGTGCTTCCTCGACGACATGCTCCACGACGCGCCGGTCGTTGAGGCCCGCGCCGGCGATCATCGTGTCCTCGACGTGGGAATCGAAGCTGTCGCCTTTTTCCAGCACCGCGGCGATGCCACCCTGCGCCCAGCTCGTCGCGCCTTCACCCAGCGCGCCCTTGGCGATCACCGCCACCTTGTGCGTTTCGGCAAGGTTGAGGGCAGCCGTCAGTCCCGCCGCGCCTGAGCCGACGATGAGGACGTCGGCCGTCTGCTTCACGCGGCAGCCTGAGCGGACGAGGTAAGGCTCAGGAAGACGTCCTCAAGATCCGGGTCGCGGGTCGACACGTCGACGATGCCCAGTCCCGCGTCGGTCAGCGCACTCAGCACCTGGCCGGCGTTGGCGCGGTCCTTGCGATAGGTGATCTCCAGCGTCCGCTCATCGATCAGGTCGATATTCTCGAAGCAGACGTTGGTCGGAACCTTGGCAATGTCCTTGTCGAAGGTAACGACGACCGCTTTCTCCTGCGCCTTGGACACCAGTTCGCGGGTCGGTTCGTTGGCGATCACCTTGCCGTGATTGATGATGGCGATCCGGTCGCACAGCTCCTCGGCTTCCTCGAGATAGTGGGTCGTCAGCACGATCGTCACGCCCTGCGCGTGCAATTTGCGGACATAGTCCCACAGCTGGCGGCGCAGCTCGACGTCGACGCCCGCGGTCGGCTCGTCGAGGACGAGGATCGGCGGCGAATGGACCATCGCCTTCGCCACCAGCAGCCGGCGTTTCATGCCGCCCGACAGCGTCCGTGAATAAGCGTTGGCCTTGTCGGTCAGGTGCATGGCCGCCAGCAGTTCGTCGCTGTGCCGCTCGGTCTTCGGCACGCCGTACAGCCCCGCCTGGATTTCCAGCGTCTCGCGCGGGGTGAAGAACGGGTCGAAGATGATTTCCTGAGGCACGATGCCGATCGCGCGCTTGGCGTTGCGCGGGTGCTCGTCGATGTCGAAGCCCCAGATGTCGACGCTGCCGCTGCTCTTCACGACCAGGCCGGCCAGGATGTTTATCAGCGTAGACTTGCCCGCGCCGTTGGGGCCGAGCAGGCCGAAGATCTGACCCCGCGGTACGTCGAAGCTGACCCCGTCCAGCGCCCGCTTCCCGCCCTCGTATGTCTTGCACAGATTCTCGATGCGGATCGCGGCTTCGGTGGTCATGCCGTGTGGCATAAGAGCGGTGCGGTGAGCCGACAAGCTTGTGACCCCGGCTCCACGCCCCTAACTGACGCTCATGGCATCGAAGATTCCCCCGCCCGAGGTCATTCGGGTCCAGACACTGCAGGTTGCCTGCGATGGATCGGGCGAGATCGCGCCCGCGCTCGGCCACCCGCGCGTGTTCCTGCGCATCGAGGAAGATACGGGTTTCGTGGAGTGCGGTTATTGCGACCGGCGCTTCGTCCTTGAGGGGGGACCTGCGGACCAGTCGGCATGACCGGCCCCGATCCGCGCCGCTTCCTCTACCGCAGTCTCGATCCTGACGGCGCCAAGCGTCTTGCAGCGACGCATCTCGCCGGGCATGACGATGGCGAGCTTTACCTGCAGCACAGCACGACCGAAGCGTTCGGCTTCGACGACGGCCGGCTGAAGACTGCCGATTACCACAGCAATTCGGGCTTCGGCCTGCGCGGCGTGTCGGGCGAGACGACGGCGTTCGCCCATGCCAATGAGATCAGTGCGGCGGCGATCGACCGCGCGGCCGCGACGCTGAAGCTGCTCGACCCCGCGCAGGGCGCTCCTGCGGCCGCACCCGCCCGAACCAACCAAGCGATGTACGGCGCCGACGATCCGCTCAGCCTCGTGCCGTTCGCCGACAAGGTCGCGCTGTGCCAGCAGATCGACGCCGCCGCGCGCGCCCGCGATCCACGAGTTGCGCAGGTCAGCGTAGCACTCGCGGCCAGCTGGAGCGTGATCGACATCGTGCGCGCCGACGGCTTTGTCGCCTCCGACATCCGGCCGCTGGTGCGCCTCGGCGTGCAGATCGTCGCCGAGCAGAACGGGCGCCGCGAGATCGGCTACCATGGTCTCGGCGGCCGCTATCTCTATGATCAGTTGTTCGACGAAGCGGTCTGGGGCCGCGCGATCGATGAATCGCTCAAGCAGGCGCTGATCAATCTCGACTCCGTTGCTGCCCCGGCCGGTGAGATGCCGGTCGTGATGGGTTCGGGCTGGGCCGGCGTGCTGTTGCACGAAGCGATCGGCCATGGCCTCGAAGGCGACTTCAACCGCAAGGGAACGTCGGCATTTTCCGGCCGCATCGGTGATCGCGTGGCGACCCCGGGCGTCACCATCGTCGATGACGGGTCGATGCGGCAGCGCCGCGGGTCGCTGACGATCGACGATGAAGGCACGCCGACCGGCCGCACGGTGCTCATCGAGGACGGTATCCTCAAGGGCTATCTTCAGGACCGGCTGAATGCCCGGCTGATGGGCATGGCGCCGACCGGCAACGGGCGGCGCGAGAGCTACGCCCATGCCCCAATGCCGCGCATGACCAACACCTTCATGCTCGCCGGTAAGGACGACCCGCAGGAGCTGATCGGCCGCGTCAAGGACGGCATCTACGCCAAGAGCTTCGGCGGCGGGCAGGTCGACATCACCAGCGGTAAGTTCGTGTTCGGCTGCACCGAGGCCTATCGCATCCGTGACGGCAAGATCGCTGAGCCGGTCAAGGGCGCGACGGTCATCGGCGATGGCCCGACGGTCCTGACACGGGTCAAGGGTATCGGTCACGATCTCGAGCTCGACGAGGGCATCGGCGTCTGCGGCAAGGGCGGGCAGAGCGTTCCGGCCGGCGTTGGCCAGCCGACGCTGCTGATCGATGGCTTGACGGTGGGCGGAACCGCCACTTGAGTTCGGACTGGCGCGCCGACGTCCTGCGATTCTGGTTCGGGCTCGATCCCGAGCAATGGTTTCGCGGCGGCGACGCGCTCGACCATCAGGTCCGCGAGAACTTCCTCAAGCTGTGGGAAGCCAAGCGCCAGCTTCCTGCGTCATCCTTCCTTGACGATCCGCTGACCGCGCTGGCCGGGACGATCCTGTTCGACCAGTTCCCGCGCAACATGTTCCGCGATCATGCTGACCAATTTTCGACTGATCAATTGGCCCTGCAGATCGCGCGCGAGGCGGTGAATCGCGATTTTGACCAGCAACTTGCACCAGAAGAGCGCACGTTTCTCTATTTGCCGTTCGAACATAGCGAGGACTTGGCGGACCAGGATCGCTCGGTCCTGCTTTTCATCGCGCTCGGCAATGAAGAGCAGCTCGACTACGCCAAGCGACACCATGACGTCATCGCTCGCTTCGGGCGATTTCCGCATCGAAACAAGATGTTAGGCCGCACACCGCGTCCCTCGGAGCTGGCCGCCGGCGACGTCGTCCCCTGGTGATCTAAAGCAGATGTGCGATCGGGCCGGCGTCGAACCCGGCGTCCGACAGGCACCGTTGCACATTGTCAGCCGTTTCGCCGCGCTCCCGTTTCGCTAGCGCCAAAGCCAGCGCCGACCTGTTCCCGGAGCGGCAGAAGGCCAGCAATTGGCCGCCCTCAGCCTCCTCCAACGCCTGCCGCATCGCCGCGACCTCCGCCGGGCCGATCCCGCGCGTGATGGGGATGTGGTGATAAGCGATCCCCGCAGCTGCGGCAGCGTCCTCAATCTCGTGCGCGTGCGGCTGATCCGGTTCCTCACCGTCCGGCCGGTTGTTGACCAGCACCGTTATTCCCTCCGCGGCCAGGTTCGCGACTTCTTGCGGCTGAACCTGGCCCCGAACGGACGCTTGCTGGTCGAGGCGGATCATTGCCCACGCTCGGTCTTGTTGGTCGGGGTTGCCGGGGCCGGAACGGGGGCGGGCGGAGGCGTGCTGGCGCCGGGTGCGGGCGCCAGACGCGAATCCAGGCCATAATAGTCAAGGTACGGCTGGATCTGCGGATCGTGCCCGGCCCAGCCACGGTACATCGCCGCGAGGTCCTGCGTATTGCCACGCGACAGCACCATGTCGCGGAAGCGCTGGCCGTTGGCGCGGTTCAAGCCGCCGTTCTGCTCGAAGGTCGCGAAGGCGTCCTGCCCGAGCATCCGGGTCCAGGCGTAGGCGTAATAGGCCGCCGAATAGCCGTTGGCCCAGATGTGCAGGAAGTAGCTCGACCGGTAGCGCGGGGGCACGTCCTTGGTGTCGAAGCCGCCGCTGGCCAAAGCCTGCGCTTCGAACTTGTCGACGTCCTGGCGCGGCGCGGTTGCAGGCAGCGAATGCCAGTCGAGGTCGAGCCGCGCGGCTTCGAGCGCCTCACCGACCTCATAGCCCTGGTTGAAGGTCCGGGCCTTCATGATTTTCTGCACGAGATCGGCCGGGATCGCCTTTCCGGTCTGATAATGCACGGCATAGTGCGGCAGGATCTTCGGATCGAGCGCCCAGTTCTCATTGAACTGCGACGGGAACTCCACGAAGTCGCGCGCCACGCTGGTGCCCGACAAGGTCGGATAAGTCTGCGCCGCGAACATGCCGTGCAGCGCGTGGCCGAATTCGTGGAACATCGTCGTTACGTCGTCGAAACTGATCAGCGCGGGCTGACCGGGCGCGGGCTTGGTAAAGTTCTCGACGTTGTAGATGACGGGCTTGGTACCGCGCAGCGTCGACTGGTTGACCAGGTTGGACATCCACGCGCCACCATTCTTGTTATCGCGCTTCCACGGGTCGATCATGAAGATCGCCAGCTGCGATCCATCCGCATTGTTCACCTGAAACACGCGCATATCCGGATTCCAGGTCGGGATGTCCTTCCGCTCGGTGAAGGTCAGGCCGTAAAGCTGATTGGCGGCATAGAAGACACCGTCCGTCAGCACCTTGTTGAATTCGAAGTACGGTTTCAGGTCGTCGCTGTTGAGCGCGTAGCGCTGCTTGCGGATCTGCTCGGCGTAGAAATTCCAGTCGGCCGCGGTCGGCTGGAAGGTCGCACCCTGCGACTTGGCGAGCGCCTCGATATCGGCCCACTCCTGGCGCTGCTTGGCCGAGACCGCGGGCGCGAGGCGATCGAGGAAGCCGACCGCCGTCGCACGGTTCTTCGCCATCTGGTCGTACAGGGCGTAGTCCGCGAAGTTCGTGTTGCCGAACAGCGCAGCTTTCTTGGCGCGAAGCTGCGCGATCTCGCTGATCGTCGCGCGCGTGTCGTTGGCATCGCCCTGCTCGGCACGATTGAGGCTGGCGTCAAGCAGCTTCTGGCGGGTGTCGTGGCTCGTCAGCGATTCCAGCGACGGCTGCTGCGTCGTGTTCTGCAGCGGGAGAACGTAGCCGGCTACCTTGCGGCCCTTCGCCGCTTCCTGCGCGGCCGCGAGTTGAGCAGGCGACAAACCGGCCAGCGCGGCCGGATCGGTAACCTGCAGGGCGCCCGCTTTGGCGGCAGCCAGAAGTTTCTGGCCGAACGCCGTCTGCAACGTGCTCAGCCGTTGGTTGTAGGCCTTGAGCTGCGTCTGCTTGGCTGGCGACAGCTCCGCGCCGGCGTGCACGAACTGATTGTAATAGACGTCGAGCAGCTTCGCCTGCTCGGGGTTCAGTTTCAGCGAAGCCTCATTGTCGTGAAGCGTCTTGAACCGCTGGAACAGCTTGGCGTTGAGATAGATGAAGTCGTTGTGCGCGGCGAACATCGGCGAGGTCTTGGTGTCGGTCGCCTGCAGCGTGTCGTTGGTGTTCGCGCCATTGACCGCGCTGAACGCCAGATTCGCGCGCTCCAGCAGCAGACCGGTGTTTTCCATCGCGACGACGGTGTTCTCAAAGGTCGGCGCGGACCGCTGGTTGGCGATCGCGGTCACTTCGCGCTTCTGCTCGGCCATGCCAGCGAGGATCGCGGGCAGGTAATCGCTATCCTTGATCTTCGCGAAATCCGGGGTCTCGAGCGGCAGCGTGCTGCGTTGGGTGAAGGGGTTCGATGCCGATAGCGTGGACGGCGCGGTGGTCGCTTTTGCCTTGGGCGCCGCGCTCAATGGGGCGGCCGAGATGACGGCAAGGGCAGCGGTCGTGAAAAGCATGGTGCGGTTCATCGGGTTCCTCGGGTCTCGTTCGATCAGCAGTTCGTCGCCTTTGAACCGTCCGGGGCTTTACGCAAGCCTGAACGTCAGTCGGCGGCGGCCAGCGCTTCCAGCATTGCCGCGCCATAGCGCTCGAGCTTCGCAGCGCCGACGCCCTGCACTTCGCTCAATTCACGCAGATCGCGCGGCTTACGCGAGGCAATCTCGCGCAGCGTGGAATCGTGGAATACGACATAGGGCGGCACGCCGGTCTCGGCTGCAAGTTTGCGGCGTGTTTCGCGCAACCGATCGAAGAGCGGGTCGGCGGGACCGTCATAACGATTGCGAGAGGAGCGGCGTCGGGCGGGCGGAACGGCAATCGTCAGCTGCTGCTCACCTTTCAGGATCGGCTTGGCGCCGGGACCGAAGCTAAGGCCTCCGTAAGCATCGGCGCGCAAAGCATCGCGGGCGATTAGCGCGCGAGCGACGGGCCGGACCAACGCCAGTTCTTCCGCATTGGCGATGCCGAACACCGACAGCTGGTCGTGGCCGAAGCTGCGCACCTTTTCGCTGTCCTTGCCAGCCAAGACATCGGCCAAATGTCCGACGCCAAACCGCATCTCGGTACGGAACGCAGCGGACAGCAGCTTGCGCGCAATCTCCGTCACATCGACCGTCGCTGGCGGGTCGAGGCAGTTGTCGCAATTGCCACAACGCTCGGGCGGGTCCTCGCCGAAGTGGCGAAGCAGGATGGCGCGGCGGCACGTGGGGGTTTCGATCAGCGCCGCAAGCGCGTTCAGACGTTCGCGTTCGCCCGCGCGGCGATCAGGCTCAACCTCGCTTTCGATCCGCTGCCGGGCGCGGGCGAAATCCTCGGCGCCCCAGAACAGCCACGCCTCGGCCGCGTCGCCGTCGCGACCAGCTCGGCCGGTTTCCTGATAATAAGCTTCAATTGATTTCGGGATGCCGGCGTGGGCGACGAAGCGGACGTCGGGCTTGTCGATACCCATGCCGAACGCGACCGTCGCTGCGATCACCATGTCCTCGGACTGGACGAACGCCGCCTGGTTGCGGGCGCGAATCTGCGGTTCGAGGCCAGCATGGTACGGCAGGGCAGCGCGCCCGGTCGCCGCGATCTGCTCGGCGATCCGCTCGGTCTTGTCCCGGCTCGGCGCGTAGACGATGCCCGATCCCGGCTGCTGCGCGAGCAAAGCCTTGAGCTGCCCCGCAAGGCCGTCGCGCGGACGGATGTTGTAGCGGATGTTCGGGCGGTCGAAGCCCGCAATGACTAGCCCATCTTCCGGGATGCCGAGTTCCGTAAGGATGTCGGCGCGCGTTCGCCGGTCGGCGGTCGCCGTGAGCGCCAGCCGCGGCACGTCCGCATTGTCGTCGAGCAGCGGACGCAGTCCCCGATAGTCCGGCCGGAAGTCGTGACCCCACTCGCTGACGCAATGCGCTTCGTCGATGGCGATCAGCGAAAGATTCACGCGGCTCAGCAGACGGCGAAACGCGTCGCCAGTCGCCCGCTCGGGAGCGACGTACAGGAGGTCAAGCTCGCCCGCCTTGAACCGTTCGACCGTCTGCTCGCGATCGGCGTCGGCGGAGGTCAGCGATGCCGCTTTCAGACCGATAGCATTCGCGCTGCGGATCTGGTCGTGCATCAGTGCGATCAGCGGAGAAACGACGAGCGCCGTGCCTTCGCGGGCGATGGCGGGAAGCTGGTAGCACAGCGACTTGCCGGCCCCGGTCGGCATCACGGCCAGCGTGTGCCGCCCGTGCATGACGCGATCGACGACGTCTTCCTGTACGCCGCGGAAATGGTCGAAGCCGAAAACGCTTTTGAGGATTTCGTGGGTGGAGGTCATCAACGCTACATCCGGCGAGTAGCGTCGCGGACCATCGCGGGCTAGCCTCCGCGCATGCGCAAATTCTCGCTAACCCGTCGCTCACTCCTCGGTAGCGGAGGCGCCGCGCTTTTGCTTCCCGGCACCGGCGCGACGGCCGCGCCAATGAGCTGGCGAGTGCTAAGCCAGGACGTGCGGAATGAAATGAGCTGGGCGTGGCGCAACTATCGCGAGCACGCGTGGGGCAAGGACCAGATCAAGCCGATCAGCGGCGGAAACGAAAGCTTCCCGCTCAAGAACCATCACCTCGGCCTGTCGCTCATCGAGGCGCTCGACACCCTCTGGATCATGGGGCTCGACGCGGAATTCCGCGACGGCGTCGACTGGGTGAAGGCCAATCTGGATTTCGACGTCGATGGCGAAGTGTCGGTGTTCGAAACGTCGATCCGGCTCGTTGGCGGGCTGCTCTCGGCGCACCATTGCTGCGGTGACCCGATGCTGCTGGCGAAGGCCAGGGATCTCGCAGACCGGTTGCTGCCGAGCTTCAATGCGTCGCCGATCGGCATTCCGCATCGCTACGTCAACCTGCGCACTGGTGCGCTGCGCGGACCCGTCACCAACCCGGCCGAGACCGGCACCTTCATCCCCGAATTCGGCTATCTCAGCCGCCACACCGGCGACGACCGTTACAGCGCCGCGGCCAAGCGCGCTTTAGTGTCGATGTTCGACCGGCGCTCCAAGATCGGTCTGCTCGCCGACAGCATCGACTGCATGACCGGCGAATGGAAAAGTCGCCGCGCGACGATCGGCCCACCGTCGGACAGCTATTACGAATATCTGTGGGATGGCTGGGACCTGCTCGGCGATCGGGATTGCCTTCGCATGTACCGCGCGTGCACGGTAGCGATCCTGAAGCATCAGCCGCGACGGCGCGGCACAGACCTGTGGTTCGCCAACGTCGATTTCGAAACCGGCCAGCCGCTCGATACCGAGCAGGACGAGCTCGGCTCATTCTACGGCGGCTTGCTCGCGCAAGGCGGCGACCGCGCGGCGGGCGTGGCGCACACGCGCACCTGGGCCAAGGTTCAGGCGCGCTACGGCATCCTGCCGGAAAGCATCGACTCCACCGACCTGCGCGCGCTGAGCAAGACTAACGACCTGCGGCCTGAACTTGCCGACGCCGCGTTCAATCACTGGCTGCTCGACCGGCGTGATGAATGGCGGAACCTCGTTCGTGACCATTATCTGTCGATGAAGCGCTGGAACCGGGCGCGCTACGGTTATGCCGATATGGCGGACGTCATCACCAAGACGCAGAGCGACCACAACCCGGGCTACTGGTGGTCGGAGCAGATGAAATACTACTACCTGGTGTTCGCCGACACCCCGCGCGTGGATTACCGCAAGCTGTACCTCAGCACCGAAGGCAACATGCTGCGCGGCGCCCGCCACCGCTGATCATTCTGCCGCTTGCGCGATCTCTTCAGCTAGCTGCGCCTCCGCTTGCCGCTGCCAAAGTTCGGCATAGAGGCCGTCTTGGTCGAGCAGCTCATCGTGCGTGCCGCGCTCGGCGACGCGGCCCTGGTCCAGCACCACGATCTGATCGGCGTTGACGATGGTCGACAGGCGGTGCGCGATCATGATCGTGGTGCGGCTTTCGGCGACGTGGTCGAGCGTGTCCTGAATCGCCTGCTCGGTGCGGCTGTCGAGCGCGCTGGTTGCCTCATCGAGCACCAGGATCGGCGGGTTCTTGAGCAGGGTGCGTGCAATCGCGACGCGCTGCTTCTCGCCGCCGGACAATTTAAGCCCGCGCTCGCCGACCATAGACTCATATTTGTCGGGCAGGATGGCGATGAAGTTGTCGATAGCCGCCCCGTGAGCGGCCTTTTCGATCTCGGCCTGATCCGCGTCGCCGCGGCCGTAGCCGATATTGTAACCGATGGTGTCGTTGAACAGCACCGTGTCCTGCGGGACGATGCCGATCGCCGCGCGCAGGCTTGTTTGCTGAACGCTCGCGATGTCCTGATCGTCGATGAAGATGCGGCCCGCTTGCGGGTCGTAGAAGCGGTAGAGCAGCCGCGCGATGGTCGACTTCCCCGCGCCTGAAGGACCGACGATCGCGCAGCTCGTCCCCGCCGGGATGTCGAGGGACAGGCCCTTCAGGATTTCGCGGTCGGCCTCGTAGCCAAAGTGCACGTCGTCGAACCGCACTGCGCCACGCGTCACCTGCAGCGCGGGAGCGCCGGATGCGTCGATCACCTCGGCGGGCGTGTCGAGCAGGTCCCACATCGCTTCCATGTCGATCAGGCCCTGGCGGATCGAACGATAGACCCACCCGAGCGCGTCGAGCGGGCGGAAGAGCTGCAGCAGAAGGCCGTTGATCCACACCACGTCGCCCGGCGAAAAGCGGCCGTTGCTCCATCCCCAAACGGTGAAGATCATCGCGCCGGCCATCATTACGTTGGTGATGAAGGCCTGACCGATGTTGAGCCACGCGAGGCTGACCTCGTTGCGAACCGCGGCGCGCGCATAGGCGCCGACGGCTTCCTCGTACCGCGCGGACTCGCGTGCCTCGGCGCCGAAATATTTGACCGTCTCGTAATTCAGCAGGGAGTCGACCGCGCGCCCGATCGCCTTGTTGTCGACGTCGTTCATCTGGCGCTGGATGTTGGTGCGCCAGTCGCTGACCTTGCGCGTGAAGACGATATAGATCGCGACGATCGCCAGCGTCGCGGCGACCAAGCCGAAGCCAAACTTGACGAAGAAGATGACACATATCGCGGTCAGCTCGATGATCGTCGGGCCAATGTTGAACAGCAGGAAATAGAGCATCATGTCGATGCTCTTCGTTCCGCGTTCGACGATCTTGGTCAGCGATCCGGTGCGCCGCTCAAGGTGAAAACGCAGCGACAGATCGTGAACGTGCCGGAAGACCTTGGCCGACAGCCGCCGCGCCGCGTCCTGCCCAACCTTCTCGAAGATTGCGTTGCGCAGATTGTCTGACAGCACGCCGCCGAACCGCGCCAGCGTGTAGGCCAGCACCAGCCCGGCAACGACCGCGAACGCCGCGTGCGCGCTCATGCGGTCGACGGCCAGTTTCAACGCGTAGGGCCCTGCAAGCGTCACCGCCTTGCCCGCGAGCACCATCAACACCGCAAAGATGACGCGCGCCCTCAGCTCGGTCTCGCCGCGCGGCCACAGCATCGGCATGAACCGCCACAGCGCGGCCAGCCCACGGTTCGGGCTTGTCGGGTCGGATGCGTCTGCGGCCATTGCCGACAACGTAGGAAGACCACGGCTCAGCGGCAATCGAAGATGCGCGCTCTGACGGAACCGATGTCGAAATCGGCGGTTGAATCAGCAACTTATCAGGGAACTTCGAAATGGGTCCGGCTTACTTCGTCATCGCGATCTTGGGCTGCGCCGATGGCGGCAGCGCCTGCACGCCGGTCGCCACGCTGCAGACAAAGTATGAGAATGAAGCCCGGTGCCAGGCCGCGGCCGCGCCCGCGCTCGAAGCCAATACGCAATTCGATTTTCCCACGCTGCTGGCGCGTTGTCAGGCTGGCACCGGCGGCGCGGTTGAAGCGCAGCGCGACCGGAACAATCACGCGCCCGTCCGGCGGGGTTAGTTTCGGGAACCGGGCGTTGCCGCCTCGGTTTCCTTCCTCATGAACTCATCCGATCAAAAATCGTCGAAGCCCAAGTTCCCGCGCGGCAAATCCAGTGCGGCAGCGCCCGCTCGTCCGAACCAGGCCACCGGCGCTGAGTTCGAGCGTGAAGGGCTCGGCGTCGCACCAAAGGAGTAAGCCTGATGTCCGACCTCGCCGAACCGATGATCCACGAAGATCGCCTTCCCGGTCACGAAAGCAAGTTGGAGCCGAAGCCGGATTGGGAGCCCCGATACAAGGGTTCGGGCCGTCTCGAGGGCAAAGTGGCGCTGATCACCGGCGCCGATAGCGGCATCGGCCGGGCGGTTGCGGCGCTGTTCGCCCGCGAAGGTGCGGACATCGCCATCTCCTACCTTTGCGAACATGACGACGCCGCCGAGACGAAGCGGATCGTCGAAGCGGAAGGCCGGCGCGCCATCACTTTGCCCGGCGACCTTGGGGAAAAAGCACTCTGTGAGAATATCGTGCAGCGTACGGTGCGCGAACTCGGACGCCTCGATATTCTGGTGAATAATGCCGGCGAGCAACATTACGACGAGGATCTGCGGGGTATCACCGAAGATCAGCTGAAGCGCACGTTTCAGACAAACATCTTTGGTATGTTCTTCCTCACGCAAGCTGCGCTTGATCACCTCGAAGAAGGGTCGGCGATCATCAACTGCACGTCGGAAACGACCTACAAAGGTTCGCCCGGTTTGCTCGATTACAGCTCCACCAAGGGCGCGATCATGGGGTTTACCCGGTCCCTCGCGCTCAACCTCGTGGACAAGGGCATTCGTGTGAACGGCGTGGCGCCCGGACCGATCTGGACGCCACTCAACCCGTCGGGCGGTCAACCGCCGGAGAAGATTCCGGAGTTCGGCAAGGACACGCCGATGGGCCGCCCCGGCCAGCCGAATGAGGTCGCGCCCTGCTTCCTCTTCCTCGCGTGCGAGGATTCCAGTTACATGACGGGCCAGGTCCTGCATCCCGACGGCGGGAACACCACGTCCAGCTAATCCGCCAGCAAATTTTCCCAACTGTCGGTAAAACAGGCTGGCCATTTTACCGACGAACACCGACGCCTCACTGAAAAACAACGACAATTTTCAATTGGCACGCCCCGTGCATTGTATCTGGCATGGGCCCGATGGTCGGGTCCGGGAATACAATAAGGGGATTACCAATGTTCGCTTCGCTGTTTGCCGCTCGTGAGACTGCCAGCCTTTTCGCCGGTGCTTTCATTTCCGCGATGCTGCTCGTCTCTGCCGCGACTTCGCTGCCGATCGCCTAATTGCTACGCGAGGAAGCACGCAATGAATGGACGTTTCCTGATCAACCGCGCCGACGCAAAGGTGATGGGCGTCGCCGCCGGGATCGCCGATTACTCGGGCATCGATCCCACGATCGTCCGGCTGGTGCTGGTGGGCCTGACCCTCCTGACCGGGCCGGTAATGGTTTTCTTCTACGTACTAACGGGGCTGCTCGCGCCGCGCCAATAGGCGCGAGCCGCTCTTTCATCCTTTCCGCGTCCCGGCCATCCTAGGCCGTGACCGCCACCAAAGGACTCGACCGCTTCATCGAAGCGCAGAGAAGCGCCATCGAGGCGGCGCTCGCCGAACTTCAAGCCGGCCAAAAACAAACGCACTGGATGTGGTTCGTCTTCCCGCAAATCCATGGTCTCGGCCGCAGCTCGACGGCTCAATTCTTCGCGATCTCTTCCCTCGAGGAGGCCAGGGCATATTTGGCCCACCCGATACTGGGCCCACGTCTTCGCCAATGCACTGCCGCCGTCTTGCCCTGGGCAGGCGAACGCAGCGCCGCGGCCATCTTCGGCGAGGTGGACGCGTTGAAATTCCATTCATGCATGACGCTGTTCGACTATGTTGCGCGTCACGATGTGTTCGAGCGTGCGCTAAGGGCTTTTTACGGTAGCGCTGCCGATGAGGCGACACTCGCTTTGCTCTCCCAGCAGCGCTAATCAACGGTCGTTCAGCCGAGTTTGGAGATCGCCATGCGCAAGCTTCTCTTCGCAATCGCCGCCACCAGCATCCTGTCTTCGCCAGCGCTGGCCGCGCTCAAGGTTGGCAGCAAGGCCCCCAACATTGAAACTGTCGGCGCGGTCGGTGGCAAGGAATTCAAGCTCAACCTCGCTGAGCAGCTGCGCAAAGGGCCGGTCGTTCTTTACTTCTTCCCGAAGGCGTTCACCTCGGGCTGCACTGCGGAGGCTCATGCGTTCAGCGAAGCAATCGGCGACTTCAAGAATGCCGGCGCACAGGTCATCGGCATGTCCGCTGACAATATTGCGACGCTTAAGGACTTCTCGGTCAAAGAATGTCGCAGCGCCTTCCCGGTCGCGACGGCAACCCCGGCAACTCAAAAAGCGTATGACGTTGCTTGGGCCGCACACCCCGGAATCACTACCCGCACGTCCTATGTGATCGACCGAACCGGCAAGATCGTCATGGTCCATGACGACTTGGATTTCAGCAAGCACGTCGCTCAGACTTTGGCCGCAGTTAAAACGCTCAAATAGTAGCAACTAACGTGCTGAATTGTGGAACAAAGGTTCCACCATCTGGCATTTTTCTAGGGAAAACATTAACTTAACGTAATTCAGTTCGGCGCTCTTTGCGCTCCGTTTGGCGCCGCGGGTGGCACTTGGCCGCTTATGGACGGTTGTTTCCAATTATGAGGAAAACCAACCACTACGCACGGTCCAGCGCCCTCCCCGCGATTGCCGCGGCCCTGGCGCTTTCTTCAACCCCGCTGTTTGCGCAGGAAGCACAGCCGGTAACGGAGCCTGTTCCGCAGGTGACCCCGCCGCCGCCCACAATGGACGCGGCGCCGACGCCGGAGGCCGCCACTCCGGCAACGGACGCCGCCGAGCCGACGACGGCTGCTAAGCCTGCGGTGGTCGCTGCGACGCCGGTGAAACGAGCAACGCGCACGGCCACCGCTAAGCCTGTCGCGACCAGGTCCGCGCCGGTTCGCACGGCCAATACGCAGGTTCCCGCGCGGCCTACCGCGGTGGGTCAGTCCGCTGCGCCAATGACTGCACCCGTGACTGAACCGGCGGCTACGCCAATTGCCGAACCTTCACCCGCTCCGGCAGCGCCGGCCACGGCTCAGGCCACGCCACCGGCAAAGAATGGCAGCGAAGTTCCGGTTATTGCCGGCGGTGCCTTGGCGCTTCTCGCCTTGGGTGGAGGCGCTTTCGCCATCGCACGTCGTCGCCGTGAAGAAGACGAGAACGTGTGGGTCGACGAACAGGCAATGGCGGACGACCGTGCCGAATTCGCCGAACCGGTCCGCGACGAAACCGTGATCGAGCCGATCGAGCACGAGCAGCCGAAGATCGTCGCGCCTGCCGCGTCGGCCTTTAGCTGGGGCAATGTTCAGGCTCGTCCGGCGGCCTCCACGTCACAGCCAACTCAGGCTACGGCTGACGATGACCGCATGCCGGGTGAAAGCTGGGTCGATCGCGCTTATCGCGGCCCGACCCCGAACAACCCATCGGCTTCACTCCGTAATCGACTCAAGCGCGCCGCTTTCTTCGACAAGCGCGAGCGCGAGGTCGCCGCGGGGACCGCGGAGCCGGTCGACATGGGCGCCGGCTTGCCCGAGGCCATGATCGATGAGCGCGAGCGCGAACTCGCTTAACCAAATTGATTTCCTGAAAGGACGTGGGCGCCGCTCGATTTTTTCGGGCGGCGTCTGCGCGTTTGGCCACTGCGATCTTAACCTTTTCTCAGCATCATCGGCGCATGAAGCGGGCTGCAAATACGCAGCACATCGCGAGGGGTCCGATTCATGGGAGCGCCGGGTTCAGGCACCAAAGCGGCTGACCAGCCGTCCGCAGAAGCTTTGCTGACGGCGTTCAAGAAGATCGACGCGGCCGAACGCCGCCGCCACGCGAGTGTCCTGAATTACTGGCTCTCGATTCGCGGCGACAAGGAATTTCCACCGCTGCATGACCTCGACCCGCTCGAGCTGTCGGACGCCGGCCCTCAGTCTATCCTGATGGAGCTGATCAGCGGCGGTCACGATGCGGAAATCCGCCACATGGGCGAAGCGCTGCGCGGGGACGACTGGCCCGAGCGGATCATGGACGCCGACCAGCCGTCGGTCCTCTCCTGCATCGCCAAGAAATTGCCAATCGTCGCCATCTCCCGCGATTTCCTCGCGTTCGAAGACGAATTCGACGCCGGGGACGGTCCAACCCGTTGCTGGGTGACACTGTTGCCGCTCAGCGCCGGTGGTGCCTGGGTCGACTATGTCTATGGCCTCGTCAGCCTCGAAGGTCCCGCCGCCAAGGCGGCAAAGCCGAGCAAGGCGAAGAAGACCCCCGATCCGGCGCAGGAGATCGCGCCCGAAGTCATCGACGATGTCGAAGAGACATCCGCCGCGGTTGATGAGCCGATCTCTCGAGTGTCCGAATTCGAGGTTGCCGCCGAGGAATCGGAAGCCGCCGTCGAGCAAGTTGAGGACGTCATGTCCGAATCAGCGCCAGAACCGTTCGACGCTGTCGACGATTATGAAGAGCCATCGTCGTCCCGCGCGGCAAGGGCGGCGCCCGGCTTTTCCAAGCTGCTCGATAGCATCGCCGGCCTGACCGGCTTCTACGGCAGTCAGCCGGTCAAGGTTGAGCCGGTCATCGACACGGCGGACCAGACTTCGGATTATCCCGAAGTCGATGAGCCCGTTGCGGAAGAACCAGCCGCCGAAGAATCCGCCGCGGAGGAAGCTGTGGCTCAGGAACCAGTGGCCGAAGAGCACGCCTTCGAACCCGAACCGGAACCTCAACCAGAAGAGGTCGCCGTCGCCGAAGAGCCGGCGCAGCCAGTTACCGAATCACCGACCAGAGCATCGGAGGGATCATTGAAGAACAAGCTAGCCGACGTGCGCACCAAGGCAGACGAGGCCCGCCTCGCCAAGATCCGCGCCAACACCGCGCTCTATGAGGGGCTTAGCGCCGCCTATGACTTCGCCCTCGACGCGGAAGAGACGCCTGAAGAATATCTCAAGCTCGTCGAGGCGCAGGGACTGAAAATCCAATTGCGTTCGCCGATGAAGCCGGTCGTCAAGCTGGCCTTCGAGGGCATGTGCGACGACATGACGATCAAGCAGCTTGAGGCTGTCCTGGCGTGGGCGTTCGACGAAGAACTGCCGCGCGGCACGCTCGCCGAGCGAATCGATTCGGCCGGCGGCATCAGCCAGATCCTTAACGAGAAGAAGGCGGCGTAAGCGCCGCCTTCGCTTCTTTCGACAGAAAGTAAAAAGAGCCGCTTAGGCGGCTTTCGAATCCTCACCGAGGCGAAGGCCCTCGACCACTGCGTCCACCGCGCATTTGCGCGAGAGGTCGGCAAGAATGGCGATCTGCGTATCGTCTGCCGCCCGGGCGAGTCGGTTGGCCCGCGTCGCAATGCTGCGCAGCTCGGCGATCGCGCTGTCGGGCAACCGCTGCTGGTCCGCCAGCAATCGATCGAATACCGCTTGTGAGAGCGGCCGTTCAAACTCCAGGCCGATGAACTCCTGGCAGTGCCAGGCCACGCGGCAGAACTGCGTTTCGAGCCCGGCGATGTTGAGCCAGACCCAGCTGTCGTTCTCGACGTTCGAAGTGCACTCGACCCGGCAGCCCTTGATCGACATGTCGATTACCCGAGCGCGAACACGGCTCTTCGTGCCGTCGCGCATTGTCGCGTTCAATCGAAGCGCCAGCCGGTCTGCGCTGCGGCGTTCGGGCTGGGTTTTTGAAGCTTGAGCCATGGATGCATACCCCTTGGCTCCATTTTGGTCTTTCAATGGTGAACAAATAGTATGTCGAGGCGGGCGAATAACGCCCGCCCCGAGTAGGTGCTTAGCGGACCTGGACGCGGACCACGGGCCGCACCCATCCGCGAGCCAGCGGCGCATATTTCAACCGCACCTCGGAGACATCTCGCGCGGCGCCGCGAAGATCCAGGTTCCGCGTGCAGGTGCCCGCGCGCATCAGGCTGCGAGTCCCGATATCCTGGTGACCGCCGTTGCGGAAACGGACATCGACGTCGCGCATCTGGATCGGGCCACCGAACACGCAAACCCGCATCTGCCGATACCGGGCAGTGCCCGGCACGCGGATCGAGTCCGTATCGCGCCCGTCGACCGTCTCCACGGCGATTGTCCGCCAATTGTTCGAATGCTGATTGTTCCAGCGCTGCGCATCGGCGGGAGCCGCGGCAGCGACCGCGGCCAAGGTAGCGGCGCCGAGCATCAGGGTGCGTGTCATCGTATGTCTCCTTGCATTCACTGACACCCGAACGGGTACGCCCCCTAGGCTGTTGCCCCGCTGAACCCCCGATTCATCTCACCTCAACGAAAGTTAAGGTTGTCGGGGCTGCTCAGCCGCACACGGCGCGATCGCCGGTCGAGTATAAGCGGCTGATCGTCGAGGTCGGCGAGGTGCTGATGGCAACCGCTTCAGAGCCGCAGCGCCGCAGCTGGAACCGGACCTTGCGTGAGTGAAAGTCCAGCGAGACCCGGCGAAAGGTTTCCAACAGATCGGTACCGAGGAGCAAGGCCGGCTCGTCATTCACGCCGAAGACGGTGAACGGCGGCACATCGGCGAATGCGAGAGGCACGTTGCCGAGCGTGACCGAGCCAAGCTTCAGCTCGCGGATCGTACCCAGTTGCAGGTCGACCGTCTTGCCCGTCACCCCCGTTGCCGCAACCGTCCAAACCTTTTGGTTGCGGCTGGACTTCAGCAGCTTGTCGCGCAGCGCAATGTTGCCGATCGATATTTCCGAGCCGGTGTCGATGATCGCATTGAGCCGCAGGCCGCCGGCGCGCACTTCTGTCAGGATAAGTTGCCCGCGTTGCCGCTTGGCGGTGATGACGATCTCGTCTGGGTAACGCGGCGGCGGCTTTGCGGCGTCCTCGACCTTGATGACGCGCGCATCGAAATCCAGCATCAGCCGCTGCCGAACCAGTGCATCGATGCCGATCATGCCATCGCCGCCCAGATTGGCTTCGCTAAGCGCCGGTAACTCGAGATTGGTAATGGTGCTCGGGCCCAACGTCAGCGACGCGACCGTGACCCGGTCGACCACATTACGGTCGGTGATGGCATTCAGCAGTACTGGCGTTCCTGCCGGGAGCTGCAGGTCGCGGGCGAGGCGCAGGCCAACGGCGGATGTATCGGCGCCGCTGTCGACCACGAAATGATACGGGCCGCGTCCATTGACGCGGACCTCGACGGTCATCCGCGTTTCGACCTTGCGGGCGTTGACCTCATCGCCGCCGATCTGGAGTCCGTTGTCGATCACTGCCGGCGGGAGCGGCGCCATCGTGGACGGTCCCGGCGGTGCGGGGCGCGGCTTCCCGACAGGCGGAGGCGCGGCGGATGCAACTCCCCAGGATATCAGCGCCAAACCACAGGCCCGGCCGAAGCGCACGCCACCTCCCGTTTCAGCGAACCCTAAACAGCTACGCCGACCGAAATTGGTCGCCTAGCCTTATCCGATGGGCAGCCGCCGCTTTCGACAGGCGGCTGTCAGCGTCCGTCGGGTTGCGTCGGCTTGGTTGCCGGATTGCTTTGCGCCGCGATGTTGTCAACGCGGCTGACCACCGCCTGAAAGTTCTTGATGCATTCGCTCATCAGCGGACCATCGTTGGCGTCATTGATCGTCGCCATCTGCTGGTCGAACAGGCTCTTCAGCTGAGCGCTGCTCGCCGTCGGGCTGACTCTGCCCAGGTAAAAATTCAGCGCCGCCTGCGCGAGCTGCTTGGCCTGATCGTTCGGTCCGGCGCGGGCGAAAGCGCTGCTGAGGACGATGCACCGCGCATCGGTGTTGCTCTGCGCCGTCGCCGCAGTGCCCGAAGCAATCGCCGCCGCCGCGGCAGCGATGCGTACAAGCTTCTTCATCAATCGGGTCTCCATGGACATTCGGCGCGGCGCCTATCAGCGGCAACCAGCACTGACCATGAACAACGCGTCAGGCCGCGCGAGCCTCGGGATATTCCGCAAACACGAGCATGGCCCGGGGATGCAGGCCGTTCACCGCGGCGATCAGCTGTCGTCCAAAAACGTCGAGGCAATGGAGCCCGCGCCCTTCGGGACAGCGGACATCAAGCCCGAAGCCGTCCCAGATGGCGTTAGGGTCGCGGCGATACTCGCCGAGCACCGCGAACTGATCTTCCCACTGGTCGCGGGTGAAGCGGGCGCGGACGCTGTCGGGCAGTGCGGAATAATGGGTATCGTGCTCGGTGATGTTGAATAGGGTCCGTGACGTCTCGTCCACCAAGTGCGGCAACTCTTCGAGTTCGTCGTCGAGCAGGCGGTTGCGGAGCTGCATTTCGAGCTGCCGCTCGATCTCGGCAACCCCGGGCAAATCGCGGAACAGGATTGGCGTCATGAAGCTGGAATCAACGAGATTCCAAGGAGTTCCATTGTCCGGCATCGCACACCTCTCCTTCCCATGAGGTCACGCCGCGCATCATGAATCAGGCGAGTCGCGGAAGGAAGAGTCTGAATGCGCCGGCGCCGCGAAAGCTGGGGATAGTCCTCAACGTACAGCGGTCAGCGTGGTGCGATTGCGCGCCAGCCATTCGGTCTTGGCGTCATCGGTGAAGTCGACCTCCTTGAGCGTCACGCCGTCGCGGCTGGTGGTGAGCCGGATGGTGGCGGGACGATCATTGTCGGTCGCCGTCACAGTTTCGACCAGCGTCCAGTGCGTGGCGTCCTTCGCCGCCGTCAGTTTCAGCGCCGAGGTTTCGACCTCGACCGACTTGCCCTTGCGGAAGGTGGCGCTGCTTTCGTGGGTGCCGTCTGCGGCCAGCATGGAAACGGTGGTGATCCGCACGTTGCCGGTCTTCGGCCCGTCGTCATAGTCGGCGGTGCGGATCAGCGTTACGCCGTCGCCGCCATCGCGGACTTCGACCCTCACCGGCAGCCCGAACCATTTGTCTGCCTGGTAATCGCGATATTCGAGCTTGCCCTGCCAGCGGCCGACCAGGCTGGAACGGGCAGCGGCAATATCGGGCGCCGCGGCGGCAAGCATCAGCAGAGCGATCATGGTCCCCTCCTCAGCGAAGTCTCTGCATCGGACGCATCGCCGGCAATACCGCCTCTAGGACCGTTCGAAAGCGGTGATGATCGGGCAAGGGCCCCTGCGTTTATGGGCGCAGGCCGTGGCGAGTGCCGAGAGCGCGTCGCGGGCTTCGGTCAGCTCCGCGATCTTCGCGTCGATCGCAGCGACGCGGTCGCGGGCGAGTTCGCGGGCCCGGGCCCGGTCGTCGCCGGCGTCGAGGTCGAGCAGCTCCTTAATTTCGGCGAGGGTGAAGCCCGCAGCCTGGGCGCTGCGGATGAAACGCAGGCGTTTGACGTCGGCATCGCCGTAACGGCGCACTTCGCCCGGCGGCCGCGCCGGCTCCGTGAGCAACCCACGCCGCTGATAATAGCGAACCGTTTCCACCCCGACGCTTGCCGCTGCGGCGAGTCCGCCGATGGTGTCCGAATTTCTCGCTTGATTCCGTACCATGGTACAGGGGTCATACAGCCTTCACGCGGCGCGAATCAATGCGGCGCGGGACAGGAGAAATGCGATGACCACCCAGAACGAGATGCAGACCAAGGCTGCCGAACTCGACACGCGCGGCGGGTGCAAGTGCAACCCGTGCACCTGCAAGAACTGCAGCTGCTGATGTGGAAGACACCGCCTGGTGAAACCGGGCGGTGTCACCCTCAATGAGTGAAAACGGGGGGTCCTCCACTTCCTCCACTTCGTGACCGTGGGCCTGGTGACGAGGCGATCACGGACATGGGCTCAACCAAATCACAGAAGCGCCGCTGTAGGACAGACCTTTCGAACCAGTCGGCGGCTAGGCGTCGGCGGGCATCGCGCCATAGGCGGTCAGGATCGACTTGATCAGGCCGGGGAAGCGGGCGTCGATCTCCGCGCAGCGCGAATAATTGCGCATCTCGATCCCCACCCGCTCGGAGCGGATCAGTCCGGCGTCGCGCAGGATCTTGAAATGCTGCGACAGCGAGGACTTGGGAATCACCCGGTCGCCCGCATCGGCCATCTGCGAGCAGCGCTGGACGCAATCCGCCCCCGCGATCCCGGCGAAGATCGCCGCCCGCTCCGGATCGGCGAGCGCGTGGAGGATCGCCTCGGGCCGAACATCGTCGGCGGAAGGGTGAAGCAGGGGGCGCATGACAAAATTGAACATAGAAGTCCTTGAACCGCTGTTCAACAGTTCCATATTTCTGAACTATCGGAGTAACGGACCGCGGTCGGCCCGTCAGAGCCGATCGGAAAAGGACAGAAAAATGGGAAAACTGGCAGGCAAGGTCGCCGTCGTCACCGGCGCATCGAAGGGCATCGGTGCGGGCATCGCCAAGGCGCTGGCGGCTGAGGGCGCGTCGGTGGTCGTCAATTACGCATCGAGTAAGGAGGGCGCGGACGCCGTGGTCGGCTCGATCGGCGAGGCGGGCGGCAAGGCCGTCGCGGTCAAGGCCGACGTTTCGAAGGAAGCCGAGGCCAAGGGCCTGGTCGACGCCGCGATCGACGAATTCGGGCAGCTCGACATCCTGGTCAACAACAGCGGGGTCTACGCCTTTTCGGCGATCGAGGAGGTCAGCGAGGACGAATATCGCCGGCAGTTCGACGTCAACGTGCTCGGCCCGCTGCTGACCACCAAGGCCGCGGTCCCGCACCTGAAAGACGGGGCGAGCGTCATCAACATTTCCAGCAACATCACCAGCGTGCTGGTGCCTCAGTCGGCGATCTACAGCGGCACCAAGGGCGCGCTCGACGCGGTGACCGGCGTATTGGCCAATGAGCTCGCGCCGCGCGGCATCCGCGTTAACGCGATCCTGCCCGGCTACACCGAGACCGAAGGCACCGGTAATGCCGGGATCAGCGGTACCGAGTTCGTCGACCAGCTGGTTGCCCAGACCCCGCTGGCCCGCGCCGGCACGCCCGACGACATCGCCAAGGTCGCGGTGTTCCTGGCGTCGAACGACAGCGGCTGGCTGACCGGGGAGCGCATCGCCGCCAGCGGCGGCATGCGTTGACCGGCCGAGGCGCGCGGCTCCCTCTCCCTAGGCCGCGCGCCTCTTGCCGCCACTGCCGGGGCTCGCTTGATTCCCCCGGCCGACGGTCCATATCGAACGCATGACCGAGCATCCCGTCTTCGACCGGACCCGGCTGCACCCAGGCAGCAGCACCGCACGACTCTAACGCCCTGAGCGGGCCGCTGCCGCGTTGCAGCGCGCTTGGGGCCTCCCATAACCGAGCCGTGTCCGCCCCAGGGGGACGCACTTTCAAAGATTCGATGGCGAGTGATGCGCCGCCGGACCCGAGCCGGCGCGGCGCGCCTCGCCAAGGGAGAAGACCAATGAATGCCACCCAACCGGCGACCGACGGGCGTCCGCCGATCCATTTGCTGGCGGCGGAGTCGGACATGGTCGCCAGCCTCGCGCTGCGCGCCGAGCATCAGCAGCCGGTGGTCGCCGCCATGCTGCTGGAGGAGATCGAGCGCGCCGAGCTGCACGATGCGGACACGTTGCCCGAAGGCCACGTCGGCCTGAACTCGACCGTCGCCTTCGTCGACGAGCGCACGCACGAGATGCGCGAGCTGAAGCTGGTCATGCCGGGCGAGGCAAACATCGCCGAAGGGCGTATCTCGATCATGACCCCGATGGGCGCCGCGCTCTACGGTCTGGCGGCCGGCCATTCGATCGCCTGGCCCGACCTCCACGGCAACAGCCGGCCGATCCGCATCGTGCGGGTGACGCCGCCCGAAGGGAGCGCACGGCCGGAATAGATTTGGCCCGGAAGAAGTGCCCGGCCGGCGGGGAGGGCGTCGCCGGCCGGACGAGGGGTTACATCGGGAGCGAGACGGCGTCCGTGACGTGTACGATGCCGTTCGACTGCATGAGGTCGGCGGTCGTGACGGTCGCGGTGCCGCCCTTGGCGTCGGTCAGCACGACCTTGCCGCCGGAAAGGCTGGCCGTCAGCGTGCCGCCCTGCACGGTCGTCAGCGCGGCCCTGCCGCCACCGGCCTTGATCTTCGCGACGATGTCGGCCGCGGTCAGCCGCCCGGGCACCACATGATAAGTGAGCACCGCCGTAAGCTGGCCCTTGTTCTCGGGCTTTAGTAGCGTGTCGACGGTGCCGGCGGGAAGCTTGGCGAAGGCGGCGTCGGTCGGCGCGAACAACGTGAACGGCCCCTTGCCGGCCAAGGTATCGACCAGCCCCGCGGCCTTCACCGCCGTGACCAGGGTCTTGTGGTTGGGCGAGCTCATTGCGGCCGCGACGATATTGCCCTTCGGCGTGGCGGACTTTGGCGCGGCGGCCAACGGGTTGGCGGCCAGCGCGAGCGCGGCGGCGAGGGCGGTCAGACGAAGCGGGAGCATCAAGGGTTCCTTTATGTTGCCGTTGGTGCCGCTTCAGGTGGGAACGGCCGTGGCCGTCCGCGATACGGGCGTTGGCCGTAGGACTTTGGGGCAGGAGGCCGCCGAACCGGCCTACTCGGCCTGCAGGGTGTTAATTCCCGCGCTGGCATCTGTTTCGGGCGCGGGGGGCGGCACGTGCCGATCGCGATAGCTGGGGATGTCGGGCGCGTTGGCCGCGGGCGGGTTGGCCTCCAGCCGCGCGATGTGGCGTTTCATCTCGGCGATCTCGCGGACCTGCGCGTCGATGATCCCGTCGGCCAGCTTGCGCACCTCCGGATCCTTGATGTGCGCCCGTTCGCTGGTCATGATCGCGATCGAATGGTGCGGGATCATCGCCCGCATGTAGGCGACGTCGCCCACCGTTTCCTGGCTGCGCACCAGCCATAGGGCGAGCGCGAAGACCGCGATGCTGCCGGCGACGATGCCCAGGTTCGCGGCGCGGTTCCGGTACATCCCCCACATGAAGCCGATCATGATCAGCGCCATCACCGCGCCCATGACCAGCGCCATCCACATTCGCGTCTGGCTGAACTCGACATGGTCGAGCGCATAGGTGTTGAGATACATCAGCCCGAACATCACCACCGTCGAGGTGGCGATCATCGCGGCAAAGCGGCCGTAACCCATGTTCATTGGCGATCCTCCAGCAAGGAAACGGTTGGGACCGCTTATGGTGGCGACGGCTGTTAAGCCGGGACGGCGCTGCCGATCGGGCCGATGTCCGCTTCTTCACCGCGCGAGTAGGTGCCGACGAGCACGCCGGCGGCGAGGATGCGGCCCTGCACATGATCGATGAAGTCGGCGCGGCCGGGGGAGTCCTTGTCGTCGGCCTGCGCGTCGGCGCTCAGGGCGAGGAGCTGGAAGACATAATCGTGGCTGCCGTGGCCGGTCGGCGGATCGGGCGGCAGCCAGCCTTCGCCGAAGCCCGAGTTGCGGCCCACGTCCTTGCCGTCCGCACCCGCGCCGTCGGGGCGGATGGCGCCTTCGGGCAGGCTGCCGAGTGCCGGATCGATGTCGACGACGATGGCATGGACCATCGGCCGCGGCGTCGGCGCGTCGGGATCCTCGACGATCAGCGCCAGGCTGGCCGCCCCCTCCGGCACGCCGCGCCACAGCAAGGGCGGCGACACGCCCTCGCCATCGGCGGTGAAGCGCGGCGGCAAGCGCCCGCCGGACGCGAAGGCGGGGCTGGTCAGGTCGAGCGAGGCGGCGCCGCCGAGGTCGAGGCGCGCAAGCGTCAGCTTGTCATGCCCGGCGCGGACATTCGCGAGCGCCGAGCCGAGCCAGTGGGGGATGTGTTCGAGCATGCGGGGAGAACGCCTGGCCGACACGTTCAGCCCAGAAAATCTTCAAGTGCCTCGCAGGCGCGGGACTTTCACGGCGCGAACAACGAAGACCTTAGCCGTTGTCGCACCTTCCGCAATTCGATCGACAACCTTGTGGGTTATGTCGCTGAACCGGTTGCCAAAGCTAGCAGCAGCTTCGGTCACGAACTTTTTCATGTCTTCAATGTTCTGACGCGACATAATGGATTTGATTGTATCTAGAGCGAACCGCGCGAGTGAACGGATGAATTCCGCTCCGATATTAAACGCCTTTCCCACCAGTTGAGCGAGTTCATCACGATCTCGTTCCGGCATTGCGCTCCATCCGTAGTGGATTGCTCCGATGGATGCGCAAGTGAGAACTACTGGGCTTATCGTCGTTACTGCAGCCCCCGCAGCGGCGCCAGTTAAAGGATTGCCTAGGATTGCCTGCCCCAAGCCAATGACGACGAGGCCCAGTTCGGATCCGACACCGAAACCGACGGTCGCCGCCTCGAGCACTAATCCGCACCGATTAGCCAACGGGTTGTCCAAGCCCTTCAGCGATTCAATGTGCTCCAATATAAATCCCGCTGCCGGCAAGGCGATGCCGTACAACTTGGAAAGTGATGTGAGGCCGGTTGACCCAGTTAAACTCGCGGCAAGCATACCCACCCCATTTGAAAAACGACTCTTTATCAAGGACTTACGAACTTTAACCTAAGTCCTTGAGACTCTTGACTGAATCTGGTGATTCAGTATATAAGCTCTGACCCTGTTGGCTCCGAAACCTCACGCTCTGCGAGAGGCCTCATTAGGAGCCAATGGGGTCACTTCCTCACTCCTGCTGCCTTTTTCGTCCTTGTCGCGTCCTCCTGGGCCGCCGATGGCATGAACAACCAATGCCGATAAGGGTCGGTCCATCGATCAGTCAGACCTCCAGAGTGTCCAGTGCTGATCCCAACGTTGAAATTCGGGTACAGCGCGAAGATGCGGTTTTTAATTGCATCGTAAACCTCTCCCTTCGCTCGAGATCTTTTGGAACGACGTTTCGCCGGCGGTACCGGCTTCGTGTGTTTCTCGTTCAAGCGAGACTGCATTCCACCGAGAATCACATCCAAAGCTTGAAGTATATTGTGGTCCTTTGAATCCACGTCGGTGATGTCCTCATAAGCAATTGAGAACCTTGCACGCTGCCAGATCGGATATTGCGATAGTGAGGAGAGGTAGCTTTTGAAGGTGTGCAGCTTAGCTGCGTTGTGAGGCACGTCGTCCAGCAGGACTGCCGCGGAGGCATCGTGATCAGCATCCGCAGTGCAATACCGCAGACCGAAAGCATGTTTGATAAACTGGTGGTAGAGTAGAAAATACTCGTTCTCGTACTGATATTCCGCGAGATACGGGACCCAGCGGTTCTGGGTGAACATGATCCGTATCTTCATGTCGCCCCGCGAAATCACGTCGAAGACAGCATTCACGAACGCGATGCATTTATCTCTGTAAGGCTCTGTAATCCGCTGCCACTTCATTTCGCCATCGAAGATGTTCAAGGATTGCTTCACCGCTTGCAATTCAGCTTCAATCAACTGCTGCTTCGAGGCTTCTATGAGCGCGCCACCGTAGAAGTGCGAATAGAATTGACCTTTGGTGTCTGACTCATCGCAATAGATGATGTAACGCTTGCTCACGCACCAATTGGTCGTCGTAAAGCATTTGTTGTCAAGGATTGCGTCCTTTCCAACAGAAAGAAGCGGCGCAATTAGGCTCGAACGCGGGACCTAAATATTCGTCTGCTCCGGCGGCACGTTCGCCGGCAGCCGCGCGGCGCAGGTTGGGTGCTTGCGCAGCTCCAGGTCCGCGCCGAGGCCGTAGCAGCTCATCGAGATCGACCCCATCGAATAGCCGCGCACCAGCGGCTCGAGCGCGGCGCCTTCGACTTCGGCGAGGCCGGCGAGATAGAGCATCGGGATGAAATGGTCGGGCGTCGGCACGGCCAGGCGGTAATCGGGGTGCTCGGCGAGCTTCAGAATGTCGCCGGGAGCGCTCGTCAGCTGGTTGGCGGCGGCATCGTCGAAGCGCTCGGCCCAGTCATAGCCGAGGTCGGGCTCGTTCCACTGCAGACGGCCGAGGTTGTGGACGATGTTGCCGCTGCCGACGATCATCACGCCGCGGTCGCGCAAGGGGGCGAGGCGGCGCGCGAGGGCGAGGTGATAGTCGAGCGGGCGGGTCGCGTTGATCGACAGCTGTAGCACCGGGATGTCGGCCCCGGGGTAGAGATGCGCCAGCACCGACCAGGTGCCGTGGTCGAGGCCCCACTGGTCGCGGTCGAGGCCGACCCACTCCGGCTTGACCGTCTCGACGATCTCCGCGGCGAGATCGGGGTCGCCGGCGGCGGGATAGTCGAACGCGAACAGCTCGGGCGGGAAGCCGTAGAAATCGTGGATGGTGCGCGGGCGCGGCATGGCGGTGACGGCGGTCGCGCCGAAGTACCAGTGGGCGGAGACGCAGAGGATCGCGCGCGGCCGCGGCAGGTGCCGACCGAACGCGCGCCATGCCTCGGTGTAGCCGTTCGACTCCAACGTGTTCATCGGGCTGCCGTGACCGATGAAGAGCGCGGGTGTGCGGGGCTGGTTCACGGCGCCCTTCTTGTCAGGGTTTGGCGAGGAAGTCGCGGACGAGCTTCACGGTGGCGGCGGGATTTTCTTCCATGATCCAGTGGCCGGATGCGGGGACGATGCCGCCGGTGACGTCGGTCGCGCCGGCGCGCATCACCTCGGCCATTTGCGGGCCGAAGCTCTTTTCTCCGCCGAGCGCGAGGACGGGCATGGCGAGCTTGCCCTTGCTCGCGAGCCAGGCGCGGTTGTCGATGGCGTCTTGGTCGAAGGCGTGGAACTGCTCGAAGCCCGAATGCATCGCGCCGGGGAGGGCGTAGAGTTTCGCGTAATGCTGGCGGCTGGCCTCGTCGAAATGCTTGGGGTCGGCGGAGAATTCGTTCCAGAAGCGGTCGAGATAGATGCGCTCGCGCCCGGCGACGAGCCGCTCCATGTCCGGACCGCCGAAGCGGAAGTGCCAGAGGAGCGGGTTCTGGATGATCTGCTCCCACGGGCCGACGCCGGGGACCGGCGCGTCGATCAGCGCCCACCGCCGGACGCGGTCAGGATGCTCCATGGCGAAGGCGAAGCCGACCATGTTGCCGATGTCGTGCGTGACGAGGTCGGCCTTGGCGACGTGCAGCGCGTCGAGCACGCCGGCGACGTCCTCACCCTGCGTCTTCTTGTCGAAGCCGGACTTGGGCTTGGCGGACAGGCCCATGCCGCGCAGGTCGGGGACGATGACCTGGTGGTCGCGCACCAGCTCGGCGGCGAGCGGCGACCACATGTCCCCGGTCTCGCCATAGCCGTGCAGCAGGACGACGGCCGGCCCCTTGCCGCCGACGCGGACGTGGATGGTGGTGCCGTTGGTGGCGATTTCCTGCGTGTGGAAGGACGCCGGATACGGCGGGACGGCGGCGGCCGCCGGAACGGCGAAAGCGACGGAAATGGCGACGAGCGCCGCGCGAATGGACATGCCCCTTCTCCCTCAGACGAGGTGGATGCAGCGGACGCCCATGACGCGACTCGACGACGCAACTTGCCCCCGTTTCATAAAGCGAAACGGGAGGACCGGAAACGGCAGTCGGCGTCAGTCGTGCTCGCGTCCGCCCGCGCCGATGTACAGCTCGTTGCCGCCTTCGCGGTAACGCTCGGACATTTCGGCCATGCCTTGCTCTGCTTCCTCCTCCGTTCGGGCTGAGCTTGTCGAAGCCCTGTCCTGTTCTTGTGTGGTCGAAGACGAGGACAGCCCTTCGACAAGCTCAGGGCGAACCGTGGATGGGTTGAGCCGCGCGAACTCTCGCACTTCCTGCGTAATCTTCATGCTGCAGAACTTGGGGCCGCACATGCTGCAGAAGTGGGCGGTCTTGGCGCCTTCCGCGGGCAGCGTCTGGTCGTGGTATTGCTCGGCGGTGTCGGGGTCGAGGCTGAGGTTGAACTGATCGCGCCAGCGGAACTCGAAGCGGGCGCGGCTGAGCGCGTCGTCGTGGAGGCGCGCGGCGGGGTGGCCCTTGGCAAGATCCGCGGCGTGGGCCGCGAGCTTGTAGGTGACGACGCCGACCTTGACGTCGTCGCGGTCGGGGAGGCCGAGATGCTCCTTGGGCGTCACGTAGCAAAGCATGGCGGTGCCGAACCAGCCGATCATCGCGGCGCCGATGCCGCTGGTGATGTGATCGTATCCGGGGGCGACGTCGGTCACGAGCGGCCCGAGCGTGTAGAAGGGCGCCTCGCCGCAGCTTTCCAGCTGCTTGTCCATGTTCTCCTTGACCTTGTGCATCGGCACGTGGCCGGGGCCCTCGATCATCACCTGGCAATCGTGGTCCCAGGCTTTCTTGGTCAGTTCGCCGAGCGTGTAGAGCTCCGCGAACTGGGCCTCGTCATTGGCGTCGGCGGTGCTGCCGGGACGGAGGCCGTCGCCCAATGAGAAGGCGATGTCGTAGGCCTTCATGATCTCGCAGATCTCGTCGAAGCGTTCGTAGAGGAAGCTCTCGCGGTGGTGGGCGAGGCACCATTTGGCCATGATCGAGCCGCCGCGGCTGACGATGCCGGTGACACGCTTGGCGGTCAGCGGGACGTAGGGCAGGCGCACGCCGGCGTGGATGGTGAAATAGTCGACGCCCTGCTCGGCCTGCTCGATGAGGGTGTCGCGATAGACCTCCCAGGTAAGGTCCTCCGCGATGCCGCCGACCTTTTCCAGCGCCTGGTAGATGGGGACGGTGCCGATCGGCACGGGCGAGTTGCGGATGATCCATTCGCGCGTGTCGTGGATGTTGCGGCCGGTCGACAGGTCCATGACCGTGTCGGCGCCCCAGCGGATCGCCCATACCATCTTGTCGACCTCGGACGCGACGTCGGAGGCGACGGCGCTGTTGCCGATGTTGGCGTTGATCTTGACCAGGAAATTGCGGCCGATCGCCATCGGCTCCGATTCCGGGTGGTTGATGTTGTTGGGGATGATGGCGCGGCCCCTTGCCACTTCATCCCTGACAAATTCCGGCGTGACGAAATCGGGGATGGCGGCGCCGAAGCTCTCGCCGTCGCGGATGGTGTTCAGCGCGGCTTCGCGGCCGAGGTTCTCGCGGTGCGCGACATATTCCATCTCGGGCGTGATGATCCCGCGGCGCGCATAGTGCATCTGCGTGACATTGGCGCCGGCCTTGGCGCGCAGGACCTTCTTGCGGACGTTGGGGAAGGGCTGGACGCCGCCGCTGCGGTCGGGACCGAGTTGGCCGTTATCTTCGGGGCGAACTTCGCGCTGCTGCACTTCCTCAACGTCGCCGCGAGCGCGGATCCAGTCGCGGCGAAGCTCCGGCAGGCCGGCCATGATGTCGATCCGGACGTTCGGGTCGGTATAGGGGCCGCTGGTGTCATAGAGGACGACGGGCGACTCGCCGGACGAGGGTTCGAGGTCGACGGCGCGCATGGCGACGCCGAGTGGGCCGACGTGGATCTTGCGGCTGCCGCGGATCGGGCCGGTGGTGACTTTAAGTTCAGTGCGCGCGGGAACGTCCGCCATTTGTTAGACTCCTCTTCCTCCGCCGGTGTCAGCCGGATCAGGTTCGATGGGTCACAGGCTCGCGCCTGCCTCTCAAGCGCCGGTCAGCGCTCCCCCAGGGAAGAGTCGTCCTTAGGCCGCGCGGGCGGCGGGCGCTAGGTTATCGTTGACCCGCGGCAGCGCGCGCCTCGGCGGGCGTGACGACACCGTCCTTGTTCGTGTCGGCGCGGTTGAACTTGGTCAGATCGGGCGCGCGGAATTCATTAGCATCGACAGTGCCGTTCTTGTTGCCATCAAGGCGCGCGAGCAATTGGTCGGATGTTTCCGACGTGCTGATGTTGGGCATTGCAGCCTGGAATTCCGCGAGGCTGAGCGAGCCGTTCTTGTTGGTATCGAGCTGCTGGAATTTGGCCGCGAGTTGCTGCTGTAATCGCTGCCTGGCGGTCGCGAGCTCGCGCTGCTGCGCCGCCGCCATTTCCTTGCGGTCGATCTTGCCGTCCTTGTTAATGTCGATTGCCGCGAAGCGGTTACTATTCGCCTTAAGGAATTCCGCGCGACTGACCGGACGAGGTGCCGTCTGCGCGAAGAGCGGGGCAGCAACAGTCAACGCCACCGCGGCGAGAGCCAGTTTCATCCTCACGCGACACTCTCCTTCGGCGGCGAATGGCCGCGAGTGACAAGTTCGCACGAAGCGGGCACATCGCGCAATCGATGAGCAGTCCACTGTCCCATCTCGATCGGCTCGAGGCGGAAAGCATCTTCATCATGCGCGAAACGGTCGCGGAAAGCGCGCGGCCGGTGATGCTCTATTCGATGGGCAAGGACAGCGCCGTGATGCTGCACCTCGCGCGCAAGGCCTTCTTCCCGGGGCCGCTGCCTTTCCCGCTGCTGCACGTCGATACGACATGGAAGTTTCGGGACATGTATGTTGAGCGCGACCGCGTGGCGGCGCTGCCCGGCGTGCGGCTGATCGTACATCAGAATCCAGACGCGGTGGCGCGGGGGATCAACCCGTTCGATCACGGGCCGATGCACACCGATCTGTGGAAGACCGAAGGGCTCAAGCAGGCGCTGGATGCGGGCAAGTACGACGCGGCGTTCGGCGGCGCGCGGCGCGACGAGGAGAAGAGCCGGGCCAAGGAGCGTGTGTTCAGCTTTCGAGACAGGAATCACCGCTGGGATCCGAAGCGCCAGCGGCCGGAACTGTGGTCGCTGTACAATGCGCGGATTGCGGCGGGCGAGAGCATGCGCGTCTTCCCGCTCAGCAACTGGACCGAGCTCGACGTCTGGCAATATGTCATGCGCGAGGGCATCGAGGTCGTGCCGCTCTATTTCGCGGCGGCGCGCCCGACGGTGGTGCGCGACGGCCTGATCCTGATGGTCGACGACGATCGCATGCGGCTGGCCGACTGCGAGCGGGTCGAGACGCGGGTGGTGCGGTTCCGAACTCTCGGCTGCTACCCGCTGTCGGGCGCGGTCGAAAGCGACGCGGCGAGCGTCGAGGATATCGTCGCGGAGATGCTGGCAAGCTCGACCAGCGAGCGGCAGGGCCGCGCCATTGATCGCGACGCGGGCAGCGGATCGATGGAGAAGAAGAAGCAGGAGGGTTACTTTTGAACCGGCCTGCGGACGTCCGGGCTTGGTTGGCCGAACAGGAGCGGAAGGAGCTGCTGCGTTTCCTCACCTGCGGCAGCGTCGACGACGGCAAGTCGACACTGATCGGGCGGCTGCTTTACGAAACGCGGCAGATTTTCGACGACCAGCTAGCGGCGCTGGAAGCAGACAGCAAGCGGCACGGCACGCAGGGCGAGGCGGTCGATCTGGCGCTGCTGGTCGACGGGCTGGCGGCAGAGCGCGAGCAGGGCATCACGATCGACGTCGCCTACCGCTATTTCGCGAGCGATAAGCGCAAGTTCATCGTCGCCGATACGCCGGGGCATGAGCAATATACGCGGAACATGATCACCGGCGCGTCGACTGCTGACCTGGCAGTGGTTCTGGTGGACGCGCGAAAGGGTGTGCTGACGCAGACGCGGCGGCATTCATACCTCGCGCACCTGCTGGGCATCCGGCGGATCGTGCTGGCGGTGAACAAGATGGACCTGGTCGATTTCGATCGGGCGGCGTTCGCGGGGATCACTGCCGACTATCGCGCCTTTGCCGAGCAGGTCGGCATCGCAGGGTGGACAGCCATTCCGCTGTCGGGATTGACCGGCGACAATGTCGTGCAGGGCGGAACGGCGATGCCGTGGTTCGACGGGTCGAGCCTGCTTGAGCATCTCGATACCGTCCCGCTCGATGCTGACGCGGATGCCGACAAGCCGCTGCGCATGCCGGTGCAATGGGTGAACCGGCCCAATCACGAATTTCGCGGATTCGCGGGCCAGATTGCATCGGGCGTAGTGACGCGGTCGCAGGACATCCGTGTGCTTCCGTCCGGCCGCACGACGCGGATCGAGCGGATCATCACCGCCGACGGGGATCTGGAGCGGGCAGTGGCGGGCCAGTCGGTGACGCTGACCTTCACGCATGAAGTCGACTGCTCGCGCGGGGATGTGATCGCCGCTGCCGACGCGCCGCCCGAGGTGGCCGACCAATTCGAAGCGACGATCGTCTGGATGGACGAGCAGGAGTTGCTGCCCGGGCGTGGTTACTGGCTGAAGCTCGGTACCCAGCTGGTGACCGCGACGGTTCAGGCGCCCAAATACGAGATTAATGTCAATACGCTGGAGCATCTCGCGGCGCCGACGCTGGCGCTGAACGGCATCGGCGTCGCGACCATCGCCACCGACCGCGAACTGGTGTTCGAGCCGTATGCGGTGGATGGGGGGTCGCCTAACCGCGTGCTGGGCGGCTTCATCCTGATCGACAAGCTGACCAATGCGACGGTGGCCGCGGGAATGTTGCATTTCGCGCTGCGGCGCGCTCTCAACATCCACCGTCAGCCGCTGGAAGTCAGCCGGGAGACGCACGCCGCGCTGCTGGGGCAAAAGCCGGCGGTGCTGTGGTTCACCGGCCTGTCGGGGTCGGGCAAGTCGACCATCGCCAACGCCGTTGAAAAGAAGCTGGCGGCGCGCGGACGGCACACCTTCCTGCTGGACGGGGACAACGTCCGCCACGGCCTCAACCGCGACCTCGGCTTTACGGAGGCGGACCGCATCGAAAACGTGCGGCGCGTGGGCGAGGTAGCGCGACTGATGGCCGACGCCGGTCTGATCGTGCTGACCGCCTTCATCTCACCCTTCCGTGCCGAGCGCGAACTGGTGCGAAGAATGCTGCCCGAAGGAGAGTTCTTCGAGATCTTCGTCGACACGCCGCTGGCGGAAGCGGAGCGCCGGGACGTGAAGGGTCTCTACGCCAAGGCGAGGAGCGGTGAGCTCAAGAATTTCACGGGGATCGATAGTCCGTACGAACGGCCCGAGCAGCCCGACATCCGCATTGATACGACCATGACGAGCGTCGAAGAAGCGGCCGAAATGATCGTGGAGCGGCTGCTGTTGCGGCACTGACGCCACAGTGCGCACACGATCGCAACGGATGTGCAACTAAACGCACTGGCGGCTGTTAGGGCGAGATGAAAAAGCTTCTGATCGGCTTGGCCGCGCTTCTGCCGGCCTGGGGCGCAGCCGACGCTCAGGAAAATCGGGACATTCGGGTGCGGGTCGGTATCGGTCCGCAGATCGAGCCGAAATATATCGGCGCCGACAATTACAAGATTGCCCCGCTTTTCCATTTCAAGATCGCCCACGGCGACAAGCAGTTTGGCTTCAGCGCGCCTGACGACGGGCCGAGCCTTGGGATAGTATCGTCGGACGGCTTCAAGCTGGGCGTCACCGGGAAAATCCAGGGCAAGCGCAAGGCGTCCGACGTCGGCGCTGCCGTGGGTGACGTGAAGACGACCTACGAAGTCGGGGGCTTCGCGCAGTACGAATGGCAGGACAGCCTGCGTGTTCGCGCCAAGCTGCTCAAAGGCCTGAATGGCCATGACGGTGTGGTCGGCGAGGTCAGCGCCGACAAGATCTGGCGCGACGGCGACCGATATGTGGTTTCGGTTGGGCCGCGGGTGATGTTTTCGGACGCGAAGTTTCAGCGCGCTTACTTTGGCGTCACGCCCGCCGTGGCCTCGGTCACCGGATTACCGGCTTACCGCCCCGGGAGCGGCATCTACGCCGCTGCCGCGGCTGCCGGTGCGACCTATGCGCTCAGCAATAACTGGGGGCTATTCGGCTACGCGCGATACGAGCGGCTGGTCGGCGATGCCGCCAAGTCGCCGATCGTGCGGCAGTTCGGATCGCGTAACCAGATGTCGGCCGGCGCGGGCGTCAATTATACCTTCACGATACACCGGTCGCCGAAGTAACGGCGAGGATCAGTCGCCTTCGCCCGGCGAGCTTTGATTAATCGCCCTCACCGGGTTCGGGGCTGAAGTATTTGTCGTACTTGCCCTCTTCGCCCTTGTGCTCGTCGGCGTCGGCGGGGCTGTCCTTCTTGCGCGTAATGTTTGGCCACTGCGCCGAGAAGTTGGCGTTGACCTCGAGCCACTTTTCGAGGCCGCTCTCGGTGTCGGGCAGGATGGCCTCGGCCGGGCATTCCGGCTCGCAGACACCGCAGTCGATGCACTCGTTGGGGTTGATGACGAGCATGTTCTCGCCTTCATAGAAGCAGTCGACCGGACAGACCTCGACGCAATCCATGTACTTGCAGCGGATGCAGGCGTCGGTGACGACGTAGGTCATGTGTTCGGGCTCCCTTTGTCCGCTTCGCTAGGTCGCGGGTTTCGGCTCGTCAACGCCCAGTTCCTCGTAGTGGGTGCGAGCTTCGGTCGCGGGCCCGCGACGGTCCGGCAGGCTGAGCACGCGCAGGATACGAATGCGGTCGTGAAGCGGAAAGGCGATGACGCTGCCGACGCGAACTTCCTCAGCGGTCTTGGTGATCCGCTTGCCGTCGATGCGGACATGGCCCTCTTCGACCAGCGACTGGGCGAGCGTGCGGCTCTTGAGAAGGCGGATGCAATGCAGGAAACGGTCGATCCTCACTTTTTGAGCTTGGCCAGTTCGGCAAACGCGTTGGTCCCGGGGCGCCGGGCGTCGGGACGCGATCCGCGCCGACCGTGCCACTTCCACGCATCGCCAGCACGGGCAAAGCCGATGTCGTTCATCAGGCGGCCGAGCGCTTCGTCATCGAGGCCGACGGATATCGCGAGATCGCGGTCGACAGGATCGTTGCCGCCGGCGGAGCGAACCTTGCGGGCGTGGCTGGCGAGGCGGTCGGCAAGGTCGATGCGCAGCCAGGTCTTGCCGAGACGGCGATAGGCTAGCGCCGCGCCGCGCGGGTCCGCATCCGCCGTGAGCGTAGCTGCGCCGGGAGCGGGCAGGGCGGGCATTGGTTGGGCCTGTTTCACGGCGAGGAGCGCGGCACGCCAATATTGGGCGGCGGGTTTCAGCAGGAGCGGCAAGAACACGTCCAAGGGGCCGAGGCGGACCCTCAGGCGGTGGACGGCCTGGCGATCCGCTTGTTCGAGATGAGAGATGGCACTGAGAGCTGTCTTCCGCGGAAGGTGACCGCCTGCGTCGGCCAGCATGGCGGCGAGCGCCCGTACCGACGACGGCGTCGCTGGATCGCCAGCGGCAGCGGCCAGCTGCTTCAACGGGCCGAGGTGACGGACGATCTGGGCTTCGAGCCACGCTTCAAGGCGTTGCCGTAGTGCTGCGCGCGTCGGAGCGGATAGGCGGTCGAGTGCGCGCGCGGTGCGGAGGGCGGGTTCGAGGAGCGAGCGGCCCGGCGCCAAGCGGGCAAGGACATGACCTTCCCAGCAGACGGCCAGGCCGCCGGTGTCCTCGATGATCAGCTGGAATGTTTCATCCTTCGCCTCGACCAGCGCCTTTGCGCGGCGGTCGAGTTCGTCGCCAAGGCGGCGTTCGGCGGCGGCGAGGAGCAGGCGCTTGTCGGCAAGCTTCGCGGACGGGTCGACGCGGAAGTCGAAGCCGGTGAGGTGACCGATCGGTTCGGGCCCGACACTGACCTCGCCATCGGCGGCGACGGTGACCGGCAGCGCATCGGCGCCGCGTGCGCCGATGTCGCGAACGAGGACGGAGGTGCGGCGGTCAACGAAGCGCTGGGTCAGCCGCTCGTGCAGCGCGTCGCTCAGCCGCGCCTCGACTTCGCGCGTGCGGTCGGCCCATTTCACCGGCTCCTTCAGCCAGTCGGCGCGGTGGGCGATGTACGCCCAGCTGCGGATGCCCGCGAGGCGGTCGGCGAGCGCCTCTATGTCGCCGCTCATGTTGTCGAGCCGGGCGACCTCGGCGGCGAACCATTCGTGCGGCACGTGGCCGCCCTCGCCGATGTAGCTGAACAGCCGTCGCACCATCCGCGCGTGATGCATCGGGCCAACCTTGCGGAAGTCGGGCAGGCCGCAAACGGCCCACAGGCGGCGCGTGTGGACGCCGCGCCGGGCGGCGACGGCGGGGTCCTCGGCGACGAGCTTCAGCACCGAGAGGTCGATGGCTTCGGGCGCCGAGCGCAGGATCGGGTCGTCGCTCTTTTGTTCAAGGCTTTTGATCAGCCCGCGGACGTCGGTGAAGTCGAGGTCGGCATTGCGCCAGTAAAGGCTGTCCAGCGGCCGGAAGCGATGGTCCTCGATTGCGTTGACCTCTTCCTCGGAAAAGCCCCCGCTTTCTTCGGTCAGCCCGAGCGTGCCGAAGGTGCCGTCCTTCTGGTGCCGCCCGGCGCGGCCGGCGATCTGCGCCATCTCGGGGATCGTGAGCCGGCGGTCGCGGCGGCCATCGAACTTCTCCAGGCCGGCGAAGGCGACGTGCGTGACGTCCATGTTGAGGCCCATGCCAATGGCATCGGTGGCGACGAGATAATCGACCTCACCGCGCTGGAACATGGCGACCTGGGCATTCCGCGTGGCGGGCGAGAGAGCGCCCATGACGACCGCGGCGCCGCCCTTGAAACGGCGGAGCATCTCGGCGAGCGCGTAGACCTGCTCAGCAGAGAAGGCGACGACAGCTGAGCGCGGCGGCAGGCGCGAGAGCTTGACGCTGCCGGCGTAGCGGAGCGTGGAAAAGCGGGGGCGACTGACGATCTCGGCCTCGGGCAGTAGCTCACGGATGACGGGACGCAGGGTATCCGAGCCTAAAATGAGCGTTTCCTCGCGACCGCGGGCGCGGAGTAGGCGGTCGGTGAACACGTGCCCGCGCTCGGGATCGATGCCGAGTTGCGCCTCGTCGATCGCGGCGAAGGCGAAGTCGCGATTTTGCTCGCCCTCGTGATGGCTGGCGCCGCCGGGGACGGGCATGCTTTCGGCGGTGCATAGAAAATAACGGGCGGTGGGCGGGACGATGCGTTCCTCGCCGGTCAGCAGCGCAACCTGCCGCTCACCCTTCAGCGCGACCACGCGGTCGTAGACTTCGCGGGCCAACAACCGGAGGGGAAATCCGATGACGCCGGAGGAATGGGCGCACATGCGCTCGATCGCGAGGTACGTCTTCCCCGTGTTGGTCGGCCCGAGGATCGCCCGGACCGCAGCGTCTGAACGCGGCGCCATCATCTTCGAATGTGGCAGCGCGGGAAGGAAGCGCAAGGTTCCTTCGACGGGTGGATTAGGTCTGTCTTAACCTCGATTTGGCATCAGCGAGAGGTGCTGACGTCACGCAACCTGTTCGGCTGGAAGAGTGCCGGCCTGGCCGCCCTGCTGTGCAGTGGCGTTGCCTGGGCCTCGCTGCCGCGTCCCGCAGTCGCCGCGGCGACCGATGATCAGCGGCAGTGGCAGGCGCTTGGCGTCGCCTCGATGTCGGGAGGCGGGCAGACGGGCATAGCAATGGCTCCGACCGCGGCGGTCGAGTCGGTCGATTTTGTGCCCAAGCGGGCGATTAAATTCGCCGCGCCAACGGTTGCGCCGAAGGCTCCGCCAATTGAGGCAAGCCCACTGCGCATTCGCGGCCGCGCTGGCGACGGACTCTATTGGGCACTGCGCGCGGCGGGCGCCACGCCTGAAGTGGCCGCGCAATATCTGACAGCGCTCGCGACGCAGATCGACGTCGGCGAAATCGGCGCGGGCGACGGATTCGACCTCGTACTCAATGCGGATCGTCAATTGCTTTATGCCGGCTTGAACCGGCTTGGCGGATCCCCGCTGCAGCTGGTGCGGTGGGCAGCAAACGGCCGCAGCGAATGGATCGACGCGGCGAACGCGGAACGGCCCGCGCCGGTGCAGAGCGGCCTCGCGATGCCGGCCAATGGGCCGATCACCTCCTATTTCGGCTATCGCTATCACCCGATCCTCCACTTCACGCGCTTCCACGCGGGCGTGGATATCGGCGCGAGTTGGGGCAGCCCGATTGTCGCGGCCGCCGACGGCCAGATCGCTGCGGCGGGATGGGCCGGCGGTTATGGCCGCCAGGTTCAGATCGCGCATGGCGGCGGCATCGTCAGCACCTACAGTCATATGAGCGATATCGTCGCGCAGCCCGGCAGCTACGTGCGGCGGGGGCAGTTGATCGGCTATGTCGGTTCGTCGGGACTGTCGACCGGGCCGCACCTGCATTTCGAGGTCAAGCAGAGCGGGCAGCCGGTCAATCCGCTCGGCGTGCGGCTGGTCAGCGCGCCGGTCGTCGACACGCACCTCGCCGAGGCCGTGAAGGCGCGGCTCAAGGCCTTGCTGACGGTCGGGATCAAGCGGGCCTAGGCGCGAGCCTGCCAGAAAGAGCGATTGAACAGGTGAATGCCGGCGGCGACGCCGAGCACAGGCGCAACCAGGTTCACGAACGGGATCAGGAACAGCACGCTGACCAGCACCCCAAGTAGGTGCTGCTCGCCGCGCTTTGCCCGCAGCCAGGCCCGGCGGGTTTCGCGGTCGCCGTGACGCGCCGCGGCCAGCTCGCCGATGTCGCGGCCGAATGCGAAGCCGTTGACGATGACGAACAGGATGAACGGGCCGACGCCGGTGATCAGCAGCAGGATGTAAAAGGGCGCCGCGATTAGGTTAAAGAGGATCAGGCGGCCAGCCGATCGAAGACCCATCGCCAGTCCGCCGCCAATGCCGATCGGCTGCGCCTCGCTCGCCGCCTCGGGATAATGTTCTTCTTCGATTACGCGACCGATCTTGTCGGCGAAGGTCATGATGGCTGCGAGCGCCACGGCGGGAAACAGGAACCACGCCGCGAGCAAGGTGAGCAACACCGCACCGATGCCTCCGCTGCCGGCGCCCAGCGGGCAGGTGTCGAGGCCGATCGCCGCGCAAGGATCGGCTCCGTTCAGCAGCCAGAACAGCAGGCCGGCGATCGCGATGAAGACGATCACCGCGATGAGCAGGGCTTGCAGCATGATGCCGAGAACGCGGCGATTGCCGAGGTCGGTGATGGCGAGGCTGAGAGCGCGAAGCATTGTCGCTCAACGCTTGTTGCCAGAAGCTGTGCCGTCGAGGCCGTCACGCGAGTGAATCGCATGACGTCGGTCCTGTCGCGCTCGTGCTCGCAGGCCGGCCGGCTTCGCCGTCTCTTCGCGCTGCTCCGGCGACGCTTCGCGTCGGCGTCGCTACGCTTGGCAGCTCACCGGCCGTGGCCGCGCCAACGCTTGATGGTGCGGTTGATGATGCCTTCTTCGTCGCCGGTTTCGCGCCATAGGCGCGCGAAGCTGGGGTCGGATGAAGCCGGGCGCTTCTCGGGTTCGAGGTCGTCGAAGCGGACGCGGATCGGGATGGCGACGCCTTCGCCACAGACGATGCATTCGCGGTTGCGCAGCGCGGGAATCGCGTCGAGGAAGCCGCGGGCGCCTTCCGGCATGGCCGCGCGGACACAGGCCTGGTCGCGGTCGTTGTTCAGACGCATCGAGACGATGGTGCCGCACTGCGAGAGCACGCCTTCGGCAAGGTCGGACGGACGCTGCGTGATGAGGCCCAAGGAGACGCCGTATTTACGGCCTTCCTTGGCGATGCGCTCAAGGATCTTGCGAACGGCCTGGGCGCCGCTGTTCTCGTCCTTGGGGACGTAGCGGTGCGCTTCTTCGCAGACGAGCAGCAGCGGACGCTGCGCTTCGGTGCGGGACCAGATGGCATAGTCGAACACCATGCGGGCGAGCACCGAGACGACGACGCTGGTGACTTCCGACGGAACACCCGACACGTCGACGATCGAGATCGGCCGGCCGAGGCTCGGCAGGCGGAACAGCTTGGCGAGGAAGCTGCCCATCGAATCCGACACCAGCATGCCGGAGAACATGAAGGTGTAGCGCGGGTCGGCGCGAAGCTCGTCGAGCTTGGTCTTGATGCGCTGGAACGGCAAAGTGTCGCCGGCCCGGTCGAGCTTGCCCATTTCGTTGACGATGATCGCGTTGAGATCGGTCAGCAGATAGGGAATCGGGCTGTCGACGGTGACCTTGCCGTACTGGCTCATGTCCTTGCCCTTGGTGCGGGCAGCGAGCAGGCACTTGCCGAGGATGTCGGCGTCGCGCTGGCGCTCCGCGCCGTCGGTGGTCAGGAACACTTCGCAATGTTCCTCGAAGTTCATCAGCCAGTAGGGCAATTGGAGGTTGTCGACGTTGAACAGCTCGCCACAGCCCTTGAAGGCGGCGGAATATTCGCCATGCGGGTCGATCATCACGATGTGACCCTCGGGGCTGAGCTGCGAGATGCGGTGCAGAATCAGCGCGACCGAGGTCGATTTGCCGGTGCCGGTCGAACCGAGGACCGCGAAGTGCTTCGAGAGCATCGGATCGACGTAGAGCGCGCCGCGGATATCGTCGGTCGGATACACAGTGCCGATTTCGATGTGCGGCTCATCCGTGGCCGCGAAGATCGAGCGCATGTCCTGGGTGCTGACGGGCATCACTTCGGCGCCCGGGATCGGGTAACGCGTTACGCCACGACGGAAGTTGGACATGCCGCCATCTGAATCGCGCGAACCTTCGCCGAGGAAGTCGATGTAGGCAATGAGCTCGCCGGGATTGCCGGCGCGAAGGGTACGAACGTTGGCGATCAGCCAGCTGTTGCCGACCACGGTTTTCACCTGGCTGCCGACCTGGCCGGACATCGCAACCGAAGGATCCTTGTGCGACTGGAGGGCCGCGACGGTCGCGGCATCGAGCACGATCTGCGAACCCGAGCCAGCAATTTCCACGACCTTGCCGATTGCGGTCAGGTTCTGCGCAGGCGCCTTGGGCTGCGCCGAGGGCGTCTCCTCCTGGAAACTGCTGACCTCGTTCAGAAACTCTCGCAGGTTCGGCTGCTCGTTCATGTTTTCCATTACGCCCAAAACTCCCTGTGCGGGCACGGGCATAACCGGGAGCGGTTAAGATTAACTTGAGGATGTTGCCGGCGAGCGCGTCAAAAGCGGCGACGGAACGCGGCTGCGGCAGCCCAGCCTAGTCCGAGCGACAAGGCGACGCAGGTCAGGCCGTAGGCGACACGCTGACGGCGGGCGGCGACGGCAACGAAGCGTTCGAACCCAGACTTGTCGATCTGAATGTCCCGAGTTGCGGCCGCGATCACCTTGCCGCGATCGATGAGAAAGGTCTCCGCCGTGTAGGCGCCCACGGGCACCTGGCTGGGGATGGTGATGGTCGCGCGGTACAGGACGCCGCCGGTAATCTCCACGCCATGGTCGTTTTCGGCATACAGTCCCTGCCGCCCACGGAGGTCAAGGAGGCCTGCCTCGAAGCGGCGCTCCTTTTCGGGCAGTGCGCCGCCACCGGGCGAGAGTTGAAGGTTTTGGACCCCGAGCTCGTAAATCGCTGCGGTCCGGTTATCGAGCAGTTCCTTGATGGGGCGCGTCGACGCGACGGCGTAGAATGACGGCGCTGAACGGAAGCGGTTGGAATCGGCGTTCATCCAGATCCCCGCGATCTTCTGCTTCTCGCGCACCAGGATGGGCTGGACGGGCCCGCGGAGGACCACGGCTATGTCGAGCTGGCGGTCCGGCGGGCGCCCGCCGGGATAGACGACCGCACCGAACAATAGCAGCTGCGCGCCGTTGAAGCTGTAGCGGATCTGCACCTGCCGCGCGGAAATGTCGGGCACCAGCACAGGCTTGTCGGCGGCAATCAGCAGCGGCGCGAGCAAAGCCAGCAGAAGGGGCGCGGTCCGGATCACAAATACTCGATCGAGAAGATTTCCTCGGGCCGCCAGGCGAGGCCGAGCGCCATGCGCAGGGCGACGAGGAGGATGATCACCGCGAGCGCAAGCCTCAGGTAATCCGGTTTGATGCGGAGCGTCAGGAGCGCGCCGTATTGCGCGCCGATCACACCGCCGGCGAGGAGCAGGGCCGCAAGCACGACGTCGACCGCGCGCGTGGTGACGGCGTGGACCATTGTCGTCGCGGCGCTGACCGCAAGGATCATGACCAGGCTGGTGCCGATGACGACACGCGCCGGCATGCCGAGGATGTAGATCATCGCCGGGACCAGAACGAAGCCGCCGCCGATGCCGAGGAAGACGGTGAGCACGCCCGCTAACGCGCCGAGCGCAAAGGGCGCGACAGGGGAGATGTAGATACCCGAGCTGTTGAAACGCCAGCGGTAGGGCAATGATGCAACCCAGCGGTTGTGGCGCGGACGTGGGCCTTCCGCGGCTTTGGCGGGAACGTAGCCGAGCGTTCGAAGGCTATCCAGCAGCATGACCGAGCCGATCCAGCCAAGGATCAGCACGTACATGAAGCCGATCACCACATCGATCTGGCCGCTCGACTGCAGCAGTCGGAATAGCACGGCGCCGACCATCGAGCCGAGCAGGCCGCCGGCGATCATGACACCGGCCATCTTCAGGTCGACGCCGCCGCGACGCATGTGGACCATCGCGCCGGACACGCTGGCGCCCGTGATCTGCGTCGTGGCGGACGCGACCGCGACCGTGGGCGGAATGCCATAGAAGATGAGAATCGGCGTAGTGAGAAAGCCGCCGCCTACGCCGAACATGCCCGACAATAGGCCGACCCCGAAGCCGAGCACGACGATCAGCAGTGCGTTGACGGACTGACCGGCGATCGGGAGGTAGATGTCCATCGGCGCCGTTACCTAACCGGAAAGGCCGACGGCTTCCAACCCGGGAGCGCCTAGAAATCCCCCGCAAGGGTGAGCACGGGTCCGGACCCTGGCCGCGCATTGCCGGTGAGCTTTTGCCGCCGGTCCACGTGAACCTTGAGGTTATTGCGCACACGCATGGTAATTCGGGGGCCGGCATCCACGCGGTAGAGACCGGGCTGCGCGCCGCCCCATATGCCGAAGCCGGCCGAAAACTGGCGATAGACAGGACGGCTGACCGTGACGGCGCCATCAATGAAGAGGTCTCGGGTCTTGAGGCCGACGACGCCGCCCTGGAGATAGCCATCGAGCGCGAAGTCCCACGGCAGCGGCTGCTGGTAGAGGCCGCCTTCCATGAACAGGGCGAAGTCGCTGCGGCCGCCGCCGTACTTGCCGACCGCCTGGCGCCGCTCGGCCGTGATCCAGACGGGGACGCTGACCAACGGACGGACACGAATGCCCAGTGCCGCCTCACCGCCCCGTCGTCCGACCTCGCTGCTGAAGCGCGCGGCGACCCCGATCCGGCGATCGATATTGTAAATCAGCCGAACGCCGCCCTGGCTGGCGCCGAGCTGTCCGCCGCTGGCGAGCGAACGCGATCCGGCGGTTCCTGTCTGCTGATTGCGCAGCAGCGCCCAGGAGGAGAGTTGAAGGCGGTCGAGTTTGTGCGGGTCGATCGGCGGGACCGGCGCGGCGGGCATACTTTGCGGTGTGGACACGAAGCTGCCGGGCAATGACAATCCGGCAAGTCGCGTCGCTGGCCAGCCATCGACTTCCGGCAGTTGGGCATAACCTTCGACGCCCGCGCTGCGCGCGTCATAGTAACGCGCCGGGCGCCCAGGCCGCGCCGGCATTGCGGCCGGCAATTGATAGACGGGTACCACGCCGCGCGTCATGGCCACGGGCACACCGACCATTCCCTGCACGTATCGAATTGCCGGCGCCGCGGCGGCCACTGTGGCTTCCACCGGCGCGGGTTGAGGTTCCACCGCGATTGGCTGGGCTGGAGCGATAGGCTCGATCTCAGCAAACTGGGTCGGCGTGATCTCGGCGGCCTTGGCCTCGGTTGGACGAAACTTGAAAAAGTCGGGATTCGGCAAATGGCCAACCGTGATCATCCGTACGCCGATCCAGCCAGCGGTCGCCAGAGCGAGAAAGCGTAGGGAAGGGCTCATTGCGGCAGCTCGGCGGGGAAAATGTGCCGGGTCTTGTCCCACCGTTTCGCGCCGCCGCGCAGGTGGATCGAAAGCGCTCGCGCCGCGGCGAGCATCGCGATGACGTTGCCGACGAACAGTCGGGGAACGGAGAAAAAGCCCTCGATCCAGCCGTATGCGGACTTCGTGAACCAGAAGCGCATCAGCACGCGCCAGGCGAGCAGCCATGCGTTAATCGTCAGGAGGAAGGTCAGTGTCGGGTTCATGCGGCCCTGGACCGGCGCGCCGAGCGCTTCGGCAAGCCAGAGTTGCGACCAAAGAAGCGCTGCGAGATAGGCGGCGAGCAGCAGCACTGCCGCGAGCGGACCGCGGCGATCACGCATCCGCATCCAGCGCTCGCCGAGACCGCCGCTCCAGCCAAGGCGATCCCAGCCGGTTAACGCGATACCGCCCAACCATCGCGCCTTCTGGCGCACCGCTTCACCGAGCGTCGACGGGAAATGTCCGCGGCTGGAGACGACGCCGCGCTCGCCAGGCTCCGCCGGAATGCGCACGAACATGGTTTTAAGGCCCAGCGCGCCCAGCTTGAGGCCAAGTTCATAATCCTCGGTCATGCTGCCCCGCGCGAACGGCTTGCCGTCTTGCAGTGCGGCCAAGCGGCACAAGGCGCGACGCTCGATCGCGCAGCCGACGCCGGCCAAGGGGATAGCGGCACCGACCGCTTCGCGCACAACCAGTTCCTTGATGTGCGCTTCGGCAAATTCGTCACAATAGTGGCCCGAGATCCAGCGCGATTGCGGGTCGGGCAGGGGGAGCACGGGAAGCTGGACGATTGCAGCGCGGTCGATCAGGCCGTCGAAGATCCGCAGCTCGTAACGATGAACGACGTCCTCGGCATCGTGAAGGACGACGGCCTTCGCTTCACAGTCATGCGCCAGTTCGTAGGACTGGAGCGCATCGTAGAGATGATTGAGGCAATCGGCCTTGGTCGTCGGACCGTTCGCGGCAACTTCGACCGCCTCGACACGCTTGTCGACAACGCTCGCAATGGCGGCGGCGGTGGCGGGATCGTTGCGGTAATAACCGACGAAGATGCGGTAATTGTCGTAGTCGATGCGCTTCAGCATCGCCTTCAGCATCGGCGCGATAACCGGCGCCTCGTCCCAGGCGGGAACGAAGATCGCCAGCAAACCCGGGTCCTTGTTGAACACGAAATAGCTGGCGTAGGCCCGCTGGTGCCGGCTGTAGACGCCGATCGCCCGCCACAGTCGACGAGCGAAGAAGATCAGGTCGACAGCAAGATCGTTGAGCGCAAAGACCAGGAAGCCGACGCCAGCGAACAGCGCCAGCTCCGCCGCGAGGCGGGGCAGAATATCAGCGATGGTCACTGCTCAATCAGGCAGTAAACGGTGCGCCGGGAACGATCGTTCTGGGATATACTCGGACCATGACGCCCCCTGTTGGCGAATCGTGATAACCGAGCGTCCGAGTGGATGGCATAGTCGGATTTAAACGACAAGTTCGGTTGGTTAAGGCGTCGTTTTGGATGATTACTGTTCAACGAAAGTGGCTAGGGTTGTTTTACTTGCTTCGACTTGCACCCTTCTTCTGCGCGCTGGTGCTTCCCAGTGCGGCTGGCGCGGGAATCCTGAGCGCTGGCGGTGCTTGGGTGGTAATCGATCGCGGCGCGAGTTGTGAAGCGCTGACGCGGTCCCTGAGGGTGGCGACAAAGGACAAGGTCCAGGCGCTGGCCGGACTGACATTTGCCGCAGACAGCCGCCGGTGGGCCGAATTCCACACGCGGCTGAGCCGGATGCCGCGCGGCGACGCAAGCGTGATGCTGAAGATTGGCGACCAGCCATTCCTGCTTGCCACGCGGAATGGCTGGGCGTGGAGCCGCGGGCCGCAGCAGTCCCAGGCGATCGTCGAAGCGCTGCGGATGGCAACGACGATGAGTATCGAAAGCCGCGACCAACGGGGCGTGCGCTTCAGCGATCCCTACCTGCTTGATGGTGCATCGACGGCGATCGATTCCGCTGCGGCGCGGTGCGCGCTTCGCGGCGCTGGCAAAATCCGCTGATCATAACTAGATAGCGCGCCTCACCATGAGTGCCGACACCAGCCTGATGCCCATTCCGGGCGCCGTTGACCCTGTGCCCGTGCCGCGGGCGGTGAAGCCGCGCGCCGACGGCAAGGTTGACCTGGTCGGCCTGTCCAAGGACGAGATCCGCGTCGCGCTCGAAGCAGCTGGGCTGGAGCCGAAGCAGGCGAAGCTGCGCGGCAAGCAGATCTGGCACTGGACCTATAATCGCGGGGTCACCGACTTCGCGCTGATGAGCGACATCGCCAAGGCGCAACGCGGCTGGTTCGAGGAGCGATTTGTCGTGTCGCGGCCGGAAGTGGTCGAGGCGCAGGTATCGTCGGACGGCACGCGCAAGTGGCTGCTGAAGACGCACGACGGTCACGATTTCGAGATGGTGTTCATCCCCGATGCGGATCGCGGCACCTTGTGCGTGTCGAGCCAGGTCGGCTGCACGCTTAACTGCCGTTTCTGCCACACTGGTACGATGGCGCTGGTGCGCAACCTGGAGCCGGCGGAGATCGTCGGACAGGTCATGCTGGCGCGCGATGCGCTCGGCGAATGGCCGAGCCAGCCCGAAGGCCGCATGCTGACCAACATCGTTATGATGGGCATGGGCGAGCCGCTCTACAATTTCGACAATGTCCGCGACGCGCTGAAGATCGTGATGGACGGCGACGGATTGGGCCTGTCGCGGCGACGGATCACATTGTCGACCAGCGGCGTGGTACCGATGATGGAGCGCGCGGGCGCGGAGATCGGCGTGAACCTTGCCGTGTCGCTGCACGCGGTGACCAAGGAAATCCGCGACGAGATCGTGCCGCTCAACCGCAAGTACGGGATCGAGCAATTGCTGGAGGCGTGCGCGGCCTATCCGGGCGCGAACAATGCGCGGCGCATCACGTTCGAATATGTGATGCTGAAGGACAAGAACGACAGTGACGAGCATGCGCGCGAGCTGGTCCGGCTGATCCGCCATTACCGGCTGCCCGCGAAGGTCAATCTGATTCCGTTCAATCCGTGGGGCGGCGCGGCCTATGAGTGCTCGACCGATGAACGCATCCGATCCTTCAGCAACATCATCTTCGAGGCGGGCATCTCGGCGCCAGTGCGGACTCCGCGCGGCCGCGACATCGACGCCGCCTGCGGCCAGCTGAAGACCGCGGCCGAGCGGAAGCGCCGCAGCGCCGCTGCCTGACTTCAGCGTCATTGCCTTAGCTGCCGGCGCGGGGTTCGTCGGCGGCGCCATGAATGCACTTGCCGGTGGTGGCACCTTCGCCACCCTGCCGGCACTGATCGCGCTGGGCCTGCCGGCAAACGTTGCCAACGCAACATCCAACGTTGCGCTGCTGCCAGGCGCCGCGGCGAGCGCTGCCGAATATCGCGACGAGCTCGAGTCGGTCGGCGGCATGTCGGTGCGGATGCTGGCGGCGATCACGTTTGTCGGGGGGCTGGTGGGCAGTGTGCTCCTGGTCCTGACGCCCAGCCGCGTGTTCGACTTCATCATTCCCTGGCTGCTGCTCGTCGGGCTGATCGCGATGCTGTTCGGTCAGCGCGCGTCAGCCTGGCTCCATGAGCGGGTGACCATTGGCCGGCCAACCCTTGTCACCGCGCAATCGCTACTCGCGATCTATGGCGGCTATTTCGGCGGAGGCGTCGGCCTGATGATGACCGCGACCTACGGATTGCTGGCCGGCGCGCATCCGCGATCTTTGTTTGCTGCGCGGACCTTGATGCTCGCGATTGCCAATCTTGCTGCGGCGATGGTTTTCGTCAGCGTCGGCCTCGTGCGTTGGGCGGCGTGCGTGCCCATGCTGGTGGGGGCGATCCTCGGCGGTTGGCTCGGTGCCAAGCTGGGTAAGCGCCTGCCCCTCGGACTAGTGCAGGCGTGGACATTGGCGGTCACTGCAGCGACGACCCTGGTGTTCTTCGTGCGAGCCTACGGCTGATGCTGACCCCGATCCGCCGCGCGCTCGTGAAGCAGGTCCGCAGCACCTTCAACGACCGCTCCAAGGGTGAGCGGCCGGTCGCGCGATCGGATCACGCGCTGTTCGCACCGGATTCGGTTGTGTGGCGCGTGCATGGGGATGTGACCTCGATGATGGCCGGCGGGATTGCCGCGCTGCTGCTGCAGATGCTGCATCCGAAAGCGCTCGGCGGCGTGTGGGATCATAGCGACGTGCAATCCGACATGATCGGACGCCTGCGTCGGACCGCGCGGTTCATTGCCGTTACCACTTACGGCGAGCGCGATGCAGCGTTGGCGGCGATCGACCGCGTGCGACGTATCCACGATCAGGTCGGCGGCGCGCTGGCCGATGGGTCGCGGTATCAGGCGGGCGACCCGCATCTGCTGGCTTGGGTGCATGTCGCCGGCGCGATCATGTTCTTGGACGGTTGGCGCCGCTACGGCGAGCCGCGGATGAGCGTAGCGGAACAGGATCGATACTTCGCGGAAAGCGGCGAGGTGGCGCGTCTGCTTGGCGCCGATTCGGTGCCGCAAACGCGTAGGGCGGCTGAGCGCATGCTTACCGACTTTCGTTCGGAGCTGAGAACTGATGAGCGGACCCGCGCTTTCCGCGACTTCGTGCTACGCGCGCCAGCGCCGAGCCTGGGCGAAGTGGCCGCGCAGAAATTGCTCATGCAGGCGGCCGTCGACCTGCTCCCGCCTTGGGCGCAGCGGATGCACGACGTCCGGCCGCTTCCCTTCTCCGCGCCGGCGATCCGCGCGGCGACATTCGGCCTGGCGGGTACCTTGCGTTGGGCCTTTGCGCACGAGGCCTATCGCTAGCTGCAATGGCGTGGCAATCGGCGCCAGCGGAAACGGAGTTTACAGCGCATGTCCCTGATTGGCCGGTTCATCGACCAGATCCTTCCCGTTGGTAGCATCACCCTGATCCAGGCGGATGGCAGCCGCGGGACCTACGGGCCTGGCGGGGGGAAGAGCATCACCGTCAAGCTCCACGATAAGCGCGCGACCTTCGAACTGTTTCGCAATCCGCGCCTCAAGCTCGGCGAGCTGTATATGGACGGCCGGCTGACGATCGAGGACGGCACGATCCTTGACCTGCTGGAGCTCATCGTCGGGGCGCAGCCGTGGGAACAGGGTGGCCGCAAGGCGCTCGGCAAGGGGAAAGCCGGCAAGCTGAAGTCGCTGTTCCGCCGCAACCCGGTCGGCAAGGCCCGCAGCAACGTCGCGCATCACTATGACATTGGGAACGAGCTGTACGCGCTCTTCCTCGACGACGACCTGCAGTACAGCTGCGCCTACTTCACCAATCCGAAAAACAGCCTGGAGCAGGCGCAGGCCGACAAGAAAGCGCACATCGCCGCCAAGTTGAACCTGAAGCCGGGCCAGCGCGTGCTCGACATCGGCTGCGGCTGGGGCGGGATGGCGCTGTATCTGAACCGCGTTGCCGACGTCGACGTGCTCGGCGTCACGCTATCGGAAGAGCAGCTGAAGATCGCGCAGGAGCGCGCCGCCGATGCCGGCGTCGCCGATCGCGTGAAGTTTCAGCTGATCGATTACCGCGAGCTCGACGGCCGGTTCGACCGCATCGTTTCGGTCGGCATGTTCGAACATGTCGGCGCGGCGCATTATGACGAATTCTACGCCAAGTGCCGCGACCTGCTGACGGACGATGGCGTGATGTTGCTGCACACGATCGGCAAGCTTGGCGGCGCGGGAACGCCCGATCCGTTCACCGACAAATGGATATTCCCCGGCTATCATCTGCCGAGCCTGTCGCAGATGTGTTCGTCGAGCGAGAAGGTGCGGATGATCGTCAGCGACGTCGAGACGCTGCGGCTGCATTATGCCTACACGCTGCGTCACTGGCTCGATCGGGCGACCAAGAAGCGGGCCCAGATCGAGAAGCTGTACGACGCCCGCTTTTTCCGCATGTGGGAGTTCTACCTAGCCGGCGGCATCGTCATGTTTGAAAGTGGCGCCGCCTGTAATTTCCAGGTGCAATACGTTCGCGACCGCCACGCGACCCCGATCATTCGCGACTATATGTTCGAAGTCGAGAAAAGGTACCGCGAGGCGGATGCAAAGCCGGCGCCGGCGAAGAAGTCGCGCGGCGCCGGAAAGAAAGTGGCTGCGAAGGCCTAGCTACGGCGTTCCATTCGCATGATGCGGACGTTCTTGCGTTCGTCCGGGGTGATCTTGCCGTCGTGATTGGCGTCGGCGCGATCGAAATGCGCGAGGGCCGCCGCCTGCGCTTCGGCAAGCGAGACCCGGCCGTCATGGTTGGTGTCGGCCATGTCGAACATCTTCCCGCCAAAGCCCATGCCGCCCATGTGCATCATGCGCATCTTCATGCCGGGATGTCCGCGCATCTCGGGCATGTTCGGCATGCCTGGCATTTCGCCGTGGGCCATCGGACCCTTGCCGTCGCGCATGACAATGACGCGCTGCTCACGGACTTCGCCGCGGCCAGCCATGAATTCCTGACGGCTGATGTTGCCGTCGCGGTTGGTGTCGAGCTTGTCGAACATGGCGCCGCGATCGCCAATGTGAACGCCGCGCTCAGCCAGGCGCTTCTCGATGTCCGGACCCATCGCCGCCATTTTTTGATGCTGCGCCTGGATTTCTTCGCGGGTCAGGTAGCCGTCGTGGTTGGCATCGAGGTGCGCAAACATCTTGCCAACATGTTCGCTCACTTCAGCGCGACTCATGGGCTTGTTCATCATGATCATCATGTTCGGACGGCCTGAGCGAGCCATTCGCGCCATCGGTGCGCGCGGTGCCATCGGCGGCATGACCGTTGTTCCCTGCGCAACGCCGGGCGGCGGTGTGACTTGCGCGGCCGCGGGCGAGATTGCTGCGAGCATTGCCGCGGCTGCGCTGCCAATAACAAGCCTGTTCATCGGTGCCTCCTCCACTGACCTTGAGGACGGGCTAAACCGCGCAAGCTTTCTGCAAATTGAACAGCCGCGGAACCATCTTCAGCGAAGCGTGTAAGGCCGGACGGCGATTGCTTCCCAGCGCTGCTCCGCCCCTGGGTTTCGCGAACGAGACAATGCACGCGGGACATCGCCCGCCGGATCGAAGATTCCGGTTTGGCGCGTAACAAGCCAGATAGTTTTGACTTGGCCGATTTTAGGGTCGCTGGCGACCTCGTCAGCCTGTCGGGCGGTAAGCGAAACCACGGCCGGCGAGCCGGCGCGGATTGGACCCTTGAATGTCGTTGCGGGGTAATCACCGGGTATGCCCCGCATCGGGAGCTGGCTGCCGGCCGCCCGCAGTGGCAACTCGCTGTCGTTGGGGTACAGCCATACCTGGTCGCCGCGCGCGACGTGCGAACTCAAATACGTGCTTACATCGTCCCATGGTTCCGTTGCCGGGCGCAACGCGACTTGTACGGCGGCGGGCAGCAGCGTGATGGTCAGCGCGGCGCTCAGCACGAAGCGCTCGCGCGCCGACGCCGAGCGCGCGACGGCGCCCGCCAGCGCCAGATAGGCGGGGATCAGCGTGGGCGTTAGCGTGCGCGGCAGGAAAACGGGTATAACCAACGACGAAATCAGGATTGCGGCCAGCGGCGGACCCCACCAAAGCAGCAGAAGGGCTCGGTCCGCCGTCCACCCTTTATCCCTTAGCCCATGTTCGACCGCCCGCTTGGCGAGGAGGACCATGATAAGGGCTGCAACGGCCGAACTGATCGTCAGGACTTCGACAGGGACGGTGTAGAGGCCAAGCAGTTGCAGGGCCATGCCGGGTTCCCAGCTGAGCCAGCCGGTGCCCCAGTCGCCCACCCGACGCGCAATCATGAGCAGGCAGGGCAGGTAGAGCAGCAGAACGACGGTCGCCGCGACCGCGCCGCGAATAATCGTCGACCGTTCTGGCCGCCGGAGCCACGCCGGCAAGACTGCGACAGCAAGGCATGCCGCGTAGATCGCGCCGAGGCCGTGGGCCCAGAGCCCCAGCTCGGTTCCGGCGACGAGGATGAGCCAGGAGCCGAGGTCGCCAGGACCGTCGCGGAACTCGCGCAGCAGGCGCAGTACGCCGAGCACCGCCAGCGCATAGGCAAAAATGAGCAAAGGATAGGGCCGCGCTTCGGCGCCCATCAGGACCAGCATCGGCGAAACCGCCGTCAGACAGGCGGCGAGGCCCATCCGCAGAAATGACTGACCCGACGGGCGCTGCCGCTCAATTTCGTTGGCGGCGGCGACGACGACCGGAATAACGGCGACCGCGAAGAGCCAGGAAAATGACCGCAGCTCCAGCGCACCGTCGCCGGCCATCGCCCGCCAGAGCTTCAGCAGGGAATAATAAAAGGGCGGGTGTGTTTCGTAGGTAGGGACTTCCGTCCACAAGACTTGCCAGCTGCGTGCCGAGAACCATGCGCTATAGGCCTCGTCGAGCCACAGCGGACGGCCGATGCCGCCGAGCACCCGCAGCACTAGCGCCACGATCATCAGCCCGCCGACCAAATGCCACGAATGCACGCGCACGGTGCGCGGCGCGGCTGCGATCGAAAGGTCGGAAGATGACACGGCGTCCATGTTGCGCCGGACGTACGGCGAAGATGGTTAATAGCTTGTAATTCCGGTTGTCCCGACATGGACAATTGAGCACGCCCCGCTAGGACGCCGCGAGCATTTCATAGCGGGCATGTGACATGGGGGCTTCGGCCGCTCAGGGGATAGAAACGACAGATGCGGCGCTGCCCTGGTGGGAGCGGCGCTGGTTCCTTGCGCTCGTCGTTCTGTCGACGGCGATCCCGCTGCTCTACCCGCCCGTGCCGCCGCTGGTCGATCTGTTCGGGCACATGGGCCGCTATCGGGTCGAACTCGACCTGGCGACGTCACCCTACCTACAGCGCTATTACGATTACCATTGGGCAGCGATCGGCAATCTTGGCGTCGACCTGCTGATCATTCCGCTCGGCAAGCTGATCGGGCTGGAGCCTGCGATCAAACTGATCGTACTGGCGATCCCACCGATGACCGCGGCAGGGTTCCTGTGGTGCGCGCGCGAGGTGCACGGCCGCGAGCCCCCGACCGCCTTCTTCGCGCTGCCCTTCATCTATGGATACCCCTTCCTGTTCGGGTTCGTGAATTTCACCTTGTCGGTGGCGCTGGCGTTCCTGGCGTTCGGACTGTGGCTGCGGCTCGGTCGGCTTGAGAAAACGGTGCTGCGCGGCTGGCTGTTCGCGCCGATCTCTTTGATCATTTTCTTCTGCCACACCTATGGCTGGGGTCTGCTCGGGCTGATGTGCTTCTCGGCCGATGCCGTGCGGATCCACGATCGCGGGCGGACATGGTGGCGGGCTGGCATCGAAGCCGCTTTGCATTGCTCGGTGATGGCGCTGCCGCTCGCGGTAATGCTGCTCTGGCGCAGCGAAGCGCATGGCGGTCAGACGATCGACTGGTTCAACTGGAAGGTGAAGTGGCGCTGGATCTACGCTGCGCTGCGTGACCGCTGGAAATGGTTCGACATCGGTTCGCTGGTCGTACCGCTGTTGGTATTCCTCTACGCGATCTTCAGCCGCAAGCTGACGCTATCGCGAAACCTTGCTTTCTCGGCGATCGTGCTGGCGATCGCCTTCGCGATCGTGCCCCGGATCGTGTTTGGCTCGGCGTATGCCGATATGCGGCTGGTGCCTTACTTAATGGCCGTGATCTTACTCGCGATCCGGTTCCGCGGCGCGCCTGATCGCACGACCGCGCAGGTGCTTGCGGTGCTTGGACTTCTGTTCTTCGCTACGCGGACGGTTGCGAACACGCTCAGCCTGGCATGGGCTGCCGACGATCAGACTGCCAAGATGCGGGCGATCGACCTGATGCCGCGCGGTGCGCGGGTGATCAGTTTGGTCGGCATGACCTGCGCCGAATATTGGCCGCCGCTGCGCAACGGCCATCTCGGCGCGATGGTCATCGTCCGGAAGGACGGTTTTTCGAACGACCAGTGGCTGCTCGAGGGCGTGAACCTGCTCGACCTCAAATATCGGCGTGCGGGTTATTTCGCGGCGGACCCGTCGCAATTGGTCCGTCCGAACAACTGCCGCGACAAGCTTCACCGGCAGATCAATGAATCGCTGAGAACGCTCCCGCGCGACGATTTCGATTATGTTTGGCTAATCGACGCGCCGGCGTATGATCCGGCCACGGTGTCCGATATGCGGCTGGTCTGGCGCGGACCGGGTTCTGTCCTCTATCAAACGCACCCATGACCGCGCTGTCGATCGTCGTTCCCTGCTTCAATGAAGAAGCGTGTCTGCCCGAACTGCATCAGCGGTTGAGCGCGGCGGCGCGGATTGCGGTTGGCGAGGATCATGAGATCGTCCTCATCAACGACGGTTCGCGCGATGGCAGCTGGGCAGCGATGCAACAGGTCGCGGCGAGCGATCCGCACGTCGTGGCGATAAACCTCTCGCGCAATCACGGGCACCAGTTGGCCCTGACCGCCGGCCTCGACCTTTGCCGGGGCGAAGTGATCCTGATCATCGACGCCGACCTTCAAGACCCGCCCGAACTGCTGTCGCCGATGCTGAAGACGATGCGCGAGCAGGACGCCGACGTCGTTTATGGCGTGCGTAAGAGCCGCGCCGGCGAGACCGCCTTCAAGCGCGCGACGGCGCACGGCTTCTATCGCTTGCTGTCGCGCGCGACGGAGGTCGACATCCCGCTCGACGCCGGCGACTTCCGCCTGATGAGCCGCCGTGCGCTCGATGCGCTGCTGGCGATGCCGGAGCAGGCGCGATTCATCCGTGGGATGGTGGCGTGGATCGGTTTCCGGCAGGTACCATTCGCTTACGACCGTCAGGAGCGATTCGCTGGCGAGACCAAGTATCCGCTCAGCAAAATGATCCGCTTCGCGCTCGATGCGCTGACGGGATTCTCGTCCGCGCCGCTGAAGCTCGCGAGCCATGCAGGCCTCGTTCTATCGTTCGGCTCGCTGCTGCTGGTTCTCTATATCGCCTACGCGTGGCTGTCGGGTCAGAGCATTCAGGGCTGGACCTCGCTGATGCTGATCGTCGTCGTGCTCGGCGCGATCCAGATGTTCGTTCTCGCGCTGATGGGCGAATATATCGGCCGCCTCTACAATGAAGCGAAGCAGCGGCCGCTGTATATCGTGCAGGAGATCGCTGGCGGTGATCGGATCGTGCGCGGCGATGCGCGGCTGGGCTATCTCGCCGAGGCGACGGCGAAGAGCGACAAGCCGGGTGGCAAGGGCAGGCGCCCGACCGCGTAGCGCTCGGCCTCAAAGATCTTTTCCAGCGCAGCGTTCAACGGCTTCGGCGGAAGCGTCACGTCGCCG
>JAEWEY010000005.1 GCA_023389105.1 Pseudomonadota bacterium
TGCTCGCCAAGCGAATGGGCAAGACTCGGCTGATCGCTGAGACCGGCGCGGGCCAGCACGGCGTTGCGACGGCGATCGTCGGTGCGCTGCTGGGATTCGAGACCGTCATCTACATGGGCGCGGAGGACGTGGAGCGGCAACAGCTCAACGTGTTCCGGATGCAGCTCATGGGCGCGACAGTAGTGCCAGTCGAGAGCGGCGGGCGAACGCTCAAGGACGCCATCAACGAGGCGCTGCGCGACTGGTCGGCGAGCTTTGAGACGACCCATTACCTTTTGGGAACTGCTGCCGGACCACACCCATTTCCGACGATTGTTCGCGAGTTTCAGCGGATCATTGGCCGCGAAGCGCGCGCGCAAATGATCGACCAGGTTGGACGACTGCCCGACGCAGCAATTGCCTGCGTCGGCGGCGGCTCGAACGCGATCGGTCTGTTCGCGGATTTCATCGACGATGCGGGCGTGCGGCTGATCGGCGTCGAGGCGGCGGGGCGCGGTCTGGACGGCGCCGAGCATGGCGCGACCTTGTTGCGCGGGACGCCGGGCATCCTGCACGGCGCGGAGACCTATGTGCTCCAGGATCGCGACGGCCAGATCGCGGATACTTGGTCGGTGTCAGCCGGCCTCGACTACCCGGCGGTCGGCCCGGAACATGCCCATCTGAAGGATAGCGGACGCGCGGAATATGTCGGCGCGACCGACGCGGAAGCGCTTGCGGCGTTCGAAGCGCTGGCGAAGAACGAGGGTATCATCTGCGCGTTCGAATCCGCCCATGCCCTGGCTCACGCGCTCAAGCTGGCGGAGGCGCAGCCGAACAGTGCGATCCTCGTGGGTCTCTCCGGGCGCGGCGACAAGGACGTTGGGCAGGCGCAGCAATTGCTGGGGCCATCGGCATGAGCAGCTACGCCGCAATGTTCGAGCGCCTCGGCGATGAAGGTGCCTTTGGTGCCTTCCTGATGCTCGGCGATCCAGACTTGAAAACGTGTGCGCGATTGCTCGACGAGGTCGTCGCGGCCGGTGCGGACATGATCGAGGTGGGCATTCCATTTTCCGATCCGGTAGCGGACGGTCCGGTGATCCAGGCAGCAGCCCAGCGGGCGCTTGCGGCGGGCGCCAACGTAGACGCTTGTTTTGCACTGCTCGCGGAGTTCCGTGATCGGCACCCGCGGGTTCCTGTCGGGGTCCTGACCTACGCCAATCTGGTGATGGCACGACCCGGCTTCTATCGTGATGCTGCAGAAGCGGGCGTCGATAGCCTGCTGATCGCCGACCTACCCGCGCTTGAAGCCGAGCCCTTCGCGAATGCGATGATCCAGGCCGGCATCGAGCCAGTGCTGATTGCCGCCGCCAACACGCCCGACCCTACGCTGGCCCGTATTGCTGGCTTGTCGAAGGCCTACACCTATTGCGTCAGCCGGCGGGGCATCACCGGCACCCACGCTGGCGGCGAGTTCAGCGCTGACCTGATCGATCGCGTCAACGCCGCGGACGCGCCGGCGCCAGTCTTTGGGTTTGGGATCTCAACGCCAGACCATGTCCGCGCGGCTCTCACGGCCGGGGCACGCGGTGTCATTTGCGGGTCGGCCATTGTCGAGAAAGTCGCGCTTGGCGAAGACATTACGGGCCTGATACGATCGCTAAAGGCAGCGACGACGGAACGAGTCGGGGCTGCGATGAATTGAATCCGCCCGCAAAGGGAGATTTTCATGGCGGCAAGAGCGATTTGGCGTGGGCAGATCAGGCTGGCCCTGGTCTCGATACCCGTCGAACTGTTCCCCGCGACACGCAGCGGGGCGCAGATCCAGTTTCACCAGGTGCACGAACCTTCGGGCAAGCGGATCAAATATGAGAAGGTCGTACCGGGCATCGGGCCCGTCGACCGCGACGAGATCGTCAAAGGCTATGAAGTGTCCAAGGGACACTACATCCTGCTCGACCCCGAAGAGATCGAGAGCGTGAAGCTCGAAAGCCGCAAGACGCTCGACCTCGTGCAATTCGTCGACGAGGGCGAGATCGAGTCCACCTTCTTCGAAAAGCCCTATTACGTCGTCCCCGCGGACGATCTTGCCGAGGAAGCCTATGTCGTCCTGCGCGACGCGCTGAAGGCGGCGAAGAAGGTCGGCATCGGCCAGCTCGCGATGCGCGGGCAGGAGTATATGGTTTCGCTCAAGCCGTCCGGGCGCGGGCTGCTGCTCGAGACGCTTCGCTACGCCGATGAGGTCCACAAGGCTTCCGGTTTCTTCCGCGATATCGGCGACACCAAGCCCGATGCGGACCTGCTCGACATGGCCTCGATGCTGATCGAGCGGAAGGCGGGCGAGTTCAATCCGTCCGAATTTCACAACCGCTACGTCGATGCGCTTCACCGCCTGATCGAGGAGAAGCAGAAGAAGAAGGGCGAGAAGATCATCGAGGATCCGCACGCCGATGCGCCGCTGCCCAAGGGCTCGAACGTCATCGACCTGATGGCCGCGCTGAAGAAAAGTCTCGGCGACGAGAAGAAGGGCGGCGGAGCCAAGGCCAAGTCCACGGCGAAGAAGCCCGCTGCCAAAAAGTCCGCCGCCAAGAAGGAACCTGCCAAGGCGCCCGCACGTAAACGGGCCTGACACTGGCGAGGGTAGTTATGGCCAAGCGCGTTCCGCTCGATATCGAGACCTACAACCGGAAACGCGATTTCACGAAGACCGACGAGCCCAAGGGCCGCAAGCTCAAGGGCAAAGGCGACAGCTTCGTCGTCCAGAAGCACGATGCCTCGCGGCTGCACTGGGATTTTCGCCTGGAGCTCGACGGCGTCCTGAAGAGCTGGGCCGTGCCGAAGGGTCCGAGCCTCGATCCCGGCGAAAACCGGCTGGCGATGCGGACCGAGGATCACCCCCTAGACTACGGCACATTCGAAGGCACGATCCCCAAGGGGGAGTATGGCGGCGGGACCGTCATGCTCTGGGATCAAGGCAAGTGGACGCCCGACCCGCGCAAGGACCCGAGCAAGACCATCGAGGAAGGTCACCTGCACTTCACGCTCGAAGGCGAGCGAATGCGCGGCGAATGGGTAATGTTTCGCTTAAAGCCCAAGCCCGGCGAGAAGGCCGAGCCATGGATGCTGAAGAAGGTCACCGACGATTTCGCCGAGCCCGACGATGGCGATGCTTTGGTCGATAATTGCGTGACCAGCGTCACCACCGGCCGGACGATGGCGGAGATCGCTTCGGGCTCGGACGAGTGGCGCTCCAATCGTGGCGGCCAGAAGGGTGGCCGCGGCAAGAAGAAAGCGGCTTCGGCGCCGCCGCCGTTCGAGCAGCCGCAGCTCGCCACGCTGGTCGACGACGTTCCAACCGGCACGTCATGGATCCACGAGATCAAGTATGATGGATACCGGCTGCTGATCAGCGTCGGTGACGGGGTTGCCACCGCCTACACGCGCAACGGCCTCGACTGGAGCGACAAGTTCAAATCGCTGGTGAAGGCCGCGGCCAAGTTGCCGGCCGGGTCGCTGATCGACGGCGAAGCCGTCGCGCTCGACGATGAAGGAAAGCCCAGCTTCCAGCTGCTGCAGTCAACGCTGAAAGACGGCGGCGCGCCGCTTGCGTTCTATGCCTTCGACCTGCTCGTCGAAGGCGGCAAGGACATCCGCAAGCTGCCCAACATCGAGCGCAAGGAGCGGCTGGCGGCACTGCTCGAAGGCGTGTCGCCGCCGATCATCTACGGCGACCACATCATCGGCCGCGGCGAGGAGATGTTCGCGGCCGTTTGCAAGTCGGGCGGCGAGGGCATCATCTCGAAGAAGGCGAGCGCGACCTACAGCGGCACGCGCACGCGAAACTGGCTGAAGATCAAGTGCATCCAGCGCCAGGAGTTCGTCATCGTCGGTTGGTCGGAAAGCGACAAGCGGCGTGGCTTCCGCTCGCTGCTGCTGGCCGCCAAGAAGGGCCGCGCGCTCACCTATGCGGGGAAGGTCGGGACCGGCTTCAACGCCGCGCTGATCGAAGAGATGATGGAGCGGATGGCGCCACTCGCGATCGACAAGGCGGCCGTCGAAGTGCCGCGCGCCGATCGCAAGGGCGCGCACTGGATCGAGCCCAAGTTGGTCGCCGAAATCAATTTCATCGAATTCACCGGCGAAGGCATCCTCCGCCACCCGAGCTTCGTTGGGCTGCGCGAGGATAAGCCGGCCAAGGACGTGGTGCGCGAGGTGCCCAAGCATTTGACCAAGACCGAGAAAAAGCCCGCGCGGCGATCAAAAAAGGCCGCGACCGCCGAGGATTTCGGGATTGAGATCAGCAGCCCCGACCGCGTCATCTTTCCCGAATTGGGCATCACCAAGAAAGACCTCGCCGATTATTACGCAACGGTCGCGCCGCTGATCATGGTCGACAGTGCCAAGCGACCGATGACCATCATCCGCTATCCGGGCGGCCGCACCGGCGAGGGCTTTTTCCAGAAGCACGACAAAGGCACCTTCGGTCCGCACGTCAAACAGATCCCGATCGAGGAGAAGGACGGGCACTTCGAGGACTACCTCTACTTTGACGACATCCAGGGCCTGCTCGCCTGCGTGCAGATGGGGACGATCGAATTCCACGGCTGGGGCAGCAAGGTCGACAAGGTTGAATATCCCGACCGGCTGGTTTTCGACCTTGACCCCGACGTCGGCCTCGACTTCGGCATGGTGAAGGAAGCGGCCGTGCGTCTGAAGGCGCTGCTCGGCGATCTGGGGCTAAAGACCTTCCCGCTGCTGTCAGGCGGGAAAGGGCTCCATGTTGTCGCGCCGCTCGATCAGACGCGCGACTGGCCGACGGTCAAAAGCTTCGCCGAACGTTTCACGCGGGCGATCGCCGAAGCGGAACCAAAGATGTTCACCGCAAACATCCGCAAGGTCGAGCGCAAGGAACGCATCTTCCTCGACTGGCTGCGCAATCAGCGCGGGGCAACCGCCGTGATGCCCTTCTCGGTCCGCGCCCGCGAAGGCGCCCCGGTAGCGGCGCCGATCGCGTGGGAAGAGCTCGACAAATATGAGGGCGGCAACCACTTCACCATGCGCGACGCGAACGAGCTACTGAAGCGCGCGGGATCGAAACTGCTTGCTGGCTGGGGCAAGGCCAAGCAAGCATTGCCGGATGCGTAAGACCACCGCCGCCGCGCTGCTGCCGCTCGCTTATTTCGTCACCGCCGCAACCTTGCCGATTCCCGCGCACGGGATGCGTGAATGGAAGGAGCAGGCTGCCCGCGTGACCATCACGCGTGACGATTGGGGCATCGCCCACGTTCGCGGCAAGACCGACGCCGACGCGGTATTCGGAATGATCTACGCCCAGGCCGAGGACGACTTTCCGCGCATCGAAGCCAATTACCTGACCAACCTCGGCCGCACTGCAGAGGCGGAAGGCGAGAAGGCAATTTGGCAGGATCTGCGCGCGCGTCTCTACGTCAGCGAGAATGAGCTCAAGGCCGATTACTGGCGCAGCCCGCAGTCGATGCGGCGGCTGATGGACGCTTGGGCGGATGGGTTGAACTATTTCCTCGCCACGCATCCGGCGGTGAAGCCGCGCGTACTGGCGCGGTTCGAGCCGTGGATGGCGCTCAGCTTCACCGAAGGCAGCATCGGCGGCGACATCGAGCGCATCGACCTCAAGGGGCTCGCGGCGTTTTACGGTGGCAAGAAGCTGGCGCTGGCTGCCCCGGATACCGAACCGCGTGGATCGAACGGCATCGCGATTGCACCCAAGCTGACCGACGGTGGCGCGCTCCTGCTGATTAACCCGCACACCAGCTTCTACTTCCGGTCCGAGTTGCAGATGACGAGCGACGAGGGGCTCAACGCTTACGGCGCAGCGACCTGGGGCCAGTTCTTCATCTACCAGGGCTTCAACGCGCAGGCCGGCTGGATGCACACGTCGAGCGGCGTCGATAATGTCGACGAGTTCGCCGAGCGGATGGAGCGCCGCGGCGGCGCGCGCTGCTACCGCTACGGCACCGAATGCAGCCCGGTCGGCGTCCGGCCGATCACATTGCGCTACCGCACCGCCGGCGGCCGCATGGCGACGCGCACCTTCACGACCTACCGCACGCACCATGGCCCGATCGTCCGCGATGACGGCGGCCGGTGGATCGCGTTCGCGATGATGAACAAGCCGGTCGAGGCGCTGCAACAAAGCTTCCTCCGCACCAAGACCACCGATCTGTCGAGCTTCATGAAGGTCGCCGAGTTCAAGGCGAATAGCTCGAACAACACCGTCTTTGCCGACGCGCGGGGCGATATCGCCCTGCTGGCGCCCCAGTTCATGCCGCGCCGCAACAACCGCTTCGACTATACTAAGCCGGTGGATGGCAGCGATCCGCGTACCGACTGGCGCGGGCTGCATGCGGTATCCGAACTGCCGAACACAATTCGCCCGCGAACGGGCTGGCTCTTCAACAGCAACGATTGGCTCTATTCGGCTGCGGGAGCGGAATCGCCGCGACCGGGCAACTATCCGGCCTATCTCGACATGGCTGGTGCGAACTACCGCACGGTTCATGCGACGCGGCTGCTTTCACAGCCGGGCCGCTGGTCGATGGATCGCCTGCAAGGCGCTGCGTACGACAGCGCGCAACCTGCGTTCGAAGCTTTGGTGCCGATGCTCGTGCAAGGCTGGCGTGGGCTGGCCCAGACCGACCCGCGCCGCGCTCGCCTTGCCGAGCCGATCGCCGCACTCGCGGCCTGGGATGGCCGCTGGTCGGTCACCTCGGTGCCCAACACGCTCGCCAATTTCTGGGGCGAGGAGCTCGCCAAGCTGGTTAGCTCCCGCACATGGAACGATCAGGACAATATGTTCCGGCACATGGAGCGGCTCTCGGCGAACGAGAAGCTGGACGCCATGGTTCGCGCGGTTGATCGCCTGCAGCGCGACTTCGGCGGCTGGCGCGTGCCATGGGGTGAGGTCAACCGCTTCCAGCGCATCTCGCCGCTGATCGATTCACCCTTCGACGACAAAGCGCTAAGCATCCCGGTGGGCTTTACGTCGAACCGCTGGGGTTCGCTCGCATCATTCGGTGCCTCGCAGAAGCCAGGCACCAGGCGCTGGTACGGCACCAACGGCAACAGCTTCGTCGCCGTCGTCCAGTTCAACCGGGACCGCGTGCGAGCCCGCGCGGTCACTGCCGGCGGTGAAAGCGGCAATCCCGCGTCGCCGCATTTCAACGATGAAGCGCAGCGCTACGCCTCAGGCAATTTGCGGGAAGTCTATTATTATCCCGACCAGCTGAAGGGGCACATCGAGCGGAGGTACCGCCCGGGCGACTAAAGTCCCGCGAACTTGTCCGTCGCGCGGATGAGGCCGTCGAGCACACCGGGCTCGCTGAACAAATGCCCGCCGTCGGGAATGATGTTCAGCTCGACCTCGGGCCACGCCTGCTTGAGCTTCCACGCCGCGGCCGGCGGGGTGCAAGTGTCGTGGCGACCCTGGACGATGACGCCCGGGATGCCTTTCAGCTTCGCCGCGTCGCGGAGTAGCTGACCTTCTTCGAACCAGCCATTGTTTGCCATGTAATGGTTCTCGATGCGGGCGACCGCGACGGCGACGTCAGGGCTGGTGAAATGCTCGATCGTTGAAGGGCTGGGTAGCAGGGTGACGATGTCGCCTTCCCATTTGCTCCACGCCTTCGCGGCTTCCAGTTGCACCGCCTTGTCCTCGCTGGTCAGGCGCCGCGCGTAGGCCGCGACGAGATCGCCATTTTCGTCTTCCGGAATGGGCGCCAGAAACTCGGCGAACTTGTCGGGGTAGACCTGTGACGCGCCGCCTTCCTTGTACATCCAGTCGATCTCGTACTGATCGAACAGGAAGATGCCGCGAAGGATGATTTCGGTCGCGCGCTCCGGGTACTTCTCGGCGTATGCGAGGGAGAGGGTCGAGCCCCAGCTGCCGCCGAACACCTGCCACTTCTCGACCTTGGCGACCTGCGTGCGGAGCTTCTCGATATCCTCAACCAGGTCCCAGGTCGTGTTGTTCTCCAGGCTCGCATAAGGCGTCGACTTGCCGCAGCCGCGCTGGTCGAACACCAGGATCTTGTACTTTTCTGGGTTCCATTGACGCCGGTGATCGGGGCTCGATCCACCGCCGGGACCGCCGTGAAGCATCACTGCCGACTTGCCGTCTGGATTGCCGCTAAGTTCCCAATAGAGCTTATGCCCGTCGCCGACGTCGAGCATGCCGGTCTCATAGGGCTCGATCGCCGGGTAGAGCGTCCGGCGCTGCGGCGTGATCGCGTCCATCAGAAGCTGAACTCCTCGTAGATGTGAGAGACGTCGCCGCCCCATTCGTCATGGAATTTCTGCAGCAGGCGGTCGGCCGGCGTGGCACCCATGCTGACGACCTCGCGCAGCGGATCGAGGAAGCCACCCTCGTTGTCGCCCGCGCTGTTGAGCCGGGCGCGGTTGGTAAGGCCACCGGCGGAGATGTCGAGCACACGGCCTGCGAAGTCGCGCATGCTCTCGCCGTCCGGTGTTACTGCCTCGAGCGCAAGGCGAGGAACGTCGTGGCGCAGCTTCTCACGGCCGTCGATGTGCCAATGCTTGACCAGGTCCCAGGCGGCGTCCAGCGCCTGATCGTCGTAGAGCAGGCCGACCCAAAGAGCGGGTAGGCCGCATATCCGGCCCCAGCGTCCGCCGTCGGCGCCGCGCATCTCGAGGAAGCTCTTGAGGCGGACTTCCGGGAAGGCGGTGGATAGGTGATCGACCCAGTCCGTCAGCGTCGGTTTCTCGCCGGGTAGTTGCGGCAGCTTGCCGTCGAGGAAGGCGCGGAAACTTTCGCCGGCGACGTCGATGTACTGACCGTCACGGTAGACGAAGTACATCGGCACATCGAGCATGTAGTCGCAGTAGCGCTCGTAACCGAAGCCATCCTCGAACACGAAAGGCAGCATGCCGGTGCGGTCGGGATCGGTGTCTTCCCAGATGTGGCTGCGGAAGCTCTTGTAGCCGTTGGGCTTGCCTTCGGTGAGCGGCGAATTGGCGAAGAGTGCGGTCGCGACCGGCTGCAGAGCTAGGCCGACCCGGAACTTCTTCACCATGTCGGCTTCGGAACTGTAATCTAGATTAACCTGAATGGTACAGGTTCTTAGCATCATGTCGAGGCCGAGATTGCCGACCTTCGGCATGTAGTTGAGCATCACCTTGTACCGGCCCTTGGGCATGATCGGAAGCTCGGCACGCGTCTTGTCCGGCCACATGCCGAGCCCGAGGAAGCCGAGCCCGAGCCGCTCGCCGACGGTCTTGCACTGGTCGAGATGCCGCGCAGCTTCCGCGCAGGTCTGATGCAAATTTTCCAGCGGCGCGCCCGACAGCTCGAACTGTCCCGCAGGCTCCAAACTAATCGTCCCGTCCTTGCCCGACAGCGCGATCGTGTTGCCGCCCTCGACCACCGGTTCCCAACCATATTTGGTCAGGCCGTTCAGCAAATCGCGGATGCCGCCGGGCTCGTCATAGGACGGGGCGCGATGATCGGCGGTGCGGTACACGAACTTCTCGTGTTCGGTGCCGATGCGCCAGCGTTCCGCCGGCTTCTCGCCGCCGGAAAACACCGACAGCAGGTCGTCGCGGCTCTCGATCGGCGGACTTTCACCGGTGTCAGTGCGTTGCGTCATGGTCGGCGGCGCTTAGCTCCGCCCGCGACCCTGCGCCAGCAAATAGGTTTTATGGCCGAACCGGTTTTGCTTATCGCCAGTCGCCGACAGCGGACAGCCAAGCGGCGAGGGCGGCCAGCGCCGCGGTCTCGGCGCGGAGGATGCGCGGGCCGAGCGAAATCGCACTTACGTTGGCCGCCGATCGGATCATCTCACCTTCATTTTCGGTGAAACCGCCCTCCGGACCGACGAGGATAAGCGCCGGCACGGGTACGAAAGCATCCTGTGCCCTGCGGCCGCCTGTCTCGTCGGCAAAATAGAGCACGCGTGCAGTGTCTCGTTCTGCGAGCAAACTTTTGAGGGTCACCGGTTGGTCGATCTCCGGCAGAACCGTCCGTCCGCACTGCTCCGCCGCTTCGATCGCAATCGACTGCAGCCGGTCCAGCTTCACCCGCTCGGCGATCGTCCGCTGGGTGATCACCGGCAATAGCCGCGCAACACCTAGCTCGGTCGCCTTTTCAACCAGCCAGTCCGTTTGCGCGCGCTTGACGGGCGCGAACGCCAACCAGACATCCGGCACGGTTTCGGCCGCCCGGGTCTGGCGCTCGACGCTCAGCGACATGCGCTTTTTGCCGACATCCGCGACCCGTGCGAGCCATTCCCCCGAGGTGCCGTCGAAGACCAGTACCTCCGCCCCCGCCGTCAGACGCATCACGTTGCCAAGGTAATTGGCCTGACCCGCGTCCAGCTCGACCGTCGTTCCCGCGCCGAGCGGTTGACGCACGAACAAGCGGGGCAAGCTCTTCGGCGGCCAGGCAGGGGTTGCGGGCATGCGCCCTGCTTACTTAGGTGACCGCGTGACCGCCACCACCGACATCGTTCCGGACAGCGAGCGCCGCGGTTTCATCGGTGCGCTGCCACCGCGGCTGCGACCCTATGCCTCGCTGATGCGGCTGGATCGTCCGATCGGTACCTGGCTGCTCTACTGGCCTTGCGCATGGAGCGTCGCGCTGGCCGGGGTCGATGGACGCTGGTCGCTCCTGCTGTGGTTCGCCCTCGGCGCGTTCGCGATGCGCAGCGCGGGCTGCGTCTACAACGACTTTGTCGACCGTGATCTCGACGGGCAAGTCGAGCGCACGCGGCTGCGTCCGCTTGCGAGCGGCCGAGTTAGCGTGCGCGCGGCTTGGGTACTTATCGCGATCCTTTGCGCCGTCGGGCTGGTCGTCCTGCTGCAGCTAAGCTGGCTAGCCGCAGCAATCGCGCTCGGCAGCGTCGCGCCGGTCGCCGCTTACCCCTTTATGAAGCGTATCACCTGGTGGCCGCAGGCCTGGCTCGGCCTGGTTTTCTCCTGGGGTGCGCTTGTCGGCTGGCCAGCCGTTCGTGGCAGCTTCGATCTTCCTGCCTTGCTGTTGTGGTTCGGCAGTATCGCCTGGGTGATCGGTTACGACACCTTGTACGCGATCCAGGACAAGGAAGATGATGCGCTAGTCGGCGTAAAGTCATCGGCGCGCCGCCTTGGAGAAAAGGCTGCGATAGGAGTCGGTCTCTTCTACGCCGCAGCGTTGACGCTCTGGGGTGCGGCACTGTGGCTCGTGCGGCCCGACCTCCTCGCATTGGGAGCGCTAGTCCCAGCCGCCCTACATCTCGCCAACCAGGCACTTCGGGCCGACCCTGCCGACGGCGAACTCGCGCTACGCCTGTTCCGGTCGAACCGCTGGTGCGGCTTGCTCGTCTTTCTGGCCATGCTGGTCGTCGGCGTTTCGGCCCGCTAGGCGCACAGCATGCTGAATCCTGACGACGCCCGCCGCATCGCCGAGCAACTGGTCGAGCGCGGAATCGCCGCCGGCGCGACGGCCGCCGACGCGCTGTACGCCGCAGACCGTTCCTCGAGCGTCCAGGTGCGGCTTGGCGAGATCGAAAGCGTCAGCCGGTCCGAGGGTGCGCAGATGGGCCTTCGCTTGTTCGACGGCCAGCGGTCGGCAACCGTCGCGTCGTCGGATTTGTCGGAAGAGGCGCTCGGCACTTTGGTGGAGCGTTGTCTGGCTATGGCTCGCGAGGCGCCCGACGATCCTTACGCCGGCCTCGCCCCGACTGAGCTTCTGCAGCGGGGCCGCGCACCTGACCTCGACAGCGGGGATGGATTGGACCCGGACCCAGCCGAACTTCGCGTCCGGGCGCTGGAAGCCGAAACGGCAGCGCTCGGCGTGACCGGCGTGACGAACTCCAGTGGCGCCAGCGCAAGTGCGTCTGCATCGGTTATCGCGCTTGCGACATCCGGCGGCTTTTCAGGTGCCTATGGATCGGGCGGCCACGGATGCTCCGCGGGGGTCATCGCAGGGGAGGGCGCCGGCATGCAGCGCGACCATGCTTGGCATAGCACCCGGTACCTGGCGGACCTCGATGGCGCTGCGGAGATCGGTCGCAGGGCCGGCGAACGCGCGGTCGCGCGGCTCAACCCGCAGCGACCCCGCCCCGGCAAGTATCCGGTGTTGTTCGACCCACGGGTCTCCGGCAGCCTCCTTGGCCATTTCTCCGGCGCCATCAGCGGCTCTGCCGTGGCGCGCAAGACGAGCTTCCTGCAACACAAGCTCGGCTCGGCGGTCTTCGGCCCCAATGTGACCATCGTGGACGATCCGCTGCGGCGGCGCGGATTGCGGTCCAGACCGTTCGACGGTGAGGGATTGCACGTTTCGCGGCGGGCGCTGGTCGACGAGGGCGTGCTCACCACCTGGATGGCGGAAAGCGCTTCGGCTCGGCAACTCGGGATACAGCCGACAGGACACGCGTCGCGCGGTGCCGGAGGCTCACCAGGCGCAGCGCCCAGCAACCTTTACATGGAAGCCGGCACGCGCAGTCGCGAGGAGATGTTCGCTGGCTTCCCGGAAGCGATCCTGATCATCGAATTGATCGGGCAGGGCGTGAACGCAGTCACGGGCGATTACAGCCGCGGCGCAGTCGGCTTCATGATCCGCAGCGGCGCAATCGCCGAGCCCGTGTCGGAGATCACCATCGCGTCGAATCTGATCGACATGTTTGCGACTCTGGAGCCGGCAAGCGACCTTAAATTCCGGCAGGAAATCGACGCGCCGACGATCCTGGTGCCGGAAATGACGGTGGCAGCCGCCTAGGCGTCGGCGCCGACGGGTGGCAGGCCCAGACGCGGAATCTCGATCTTTGGGCAGCGGTCCATAACGACCTTCAACCCAGCCGCCTCTGCCTTTGCCGCGGCGTCCTCATTGATGACGCCGAGTTGCATCCATACCGCCTTGGCGCCCACGAAGATGGCCTGGTCGACGGCTTCGGCAGCCGCTTCCGAACGGCGGAAGATGTCGACGATGTCGATCGGCACGCCGATCTGCGCCAATTCCCTCCAGACGAACTCGCCGTGAACATGCTCGCCCGTGATCTGCGGATTGACGGGCAGGACGCGATAGCCGTGGTCCTGCAGGAACTTCATCACGCCATATGACGCACGATCCGGGCGATCGGAGGCGCCGACCATGGCAATTGTCCGAGCTTCCGTGAGCAATTGAGCGATGTCTTCTTCGCGCGTCAGCGGCATTGCTGTCCTCCTGTTGCGAGCCTCAATGCGCCACTGCGGCCAACAGTTGCGCGGCGAGTGCATCGAAGGCTTCAGCCTCCGGACCGCCGCCGAGCGCCGGCGGAACCCCCGCGTCGGATGCTTCGCGGATCTTGAGAGAAAGCGGCAGGCGGCCGAGGAACGGAATACCCATATCCGACGCGGCCTGCTCAGCGCCGCCTGTGCCGAACGGATGTGAAGCCTCGCCGCAGTGCGGGCAGGTGTAGACCGCCATATTCTCGATGACGCCGAGCACAGGCACGCTGGTCTTGTTGAACAGGTCGACCGCGCGGCGCGCGTCGATCAGCGACAGGTCCTGCGGGGTCGACACGATCACCGCGCCTGCCGGACGCGATTTCTGAATCAAGGATAGCTGCACGTCCCCGGTGCCGGGTGGCATGTCGACGAGCAGCAGTTCGACGTCGCCCCAGTCCGCCTCGATAAGGTTGGTCAATGCGCCAGTGGCCATCGGCCCGCGCCATGCGAGGGCATGGCCCGGGGACACTAGCTGCCCGAGGGAAAGGAATCGAATTCCGTGCGCCTCGACGGGGATGAGCTTTTCATTCTCCGCGATCGGCTTGGCGCTGTTGCCGAGCAACGTTGGCTGGGAAGGACCATAGACGTCCGCGTCGATCAAGCCGACTTTCTTGCCCGACCGCGCCAGCGCGATGGCCAGGTTGGTTGATACTGTAGACTTGCCGACGCCGCCCTTGCCGCTGCCGATGGCGATCATGGTCCTGGAAATTTGGGCCGCTGTCATCGCGATGCGCGCCTCGCGGATTCCGGGACCCGTCAGCGCCGCGGCACGCACCTCATCCTCGACAGCTTTCGCCTCGTTATCCTTGAGCCCGGTCGCATCGATGATGATGGTCGCAATGCCATCGGCGACACGGCTTGATCGGATGCGTGTCGCATGGGGCAGTCGCGGGAGATCGTTCATCACGGCCACATAAGAAGGCCCGTAGCGCTTGCCACTGTTTTTCGCGCCGCGGGCCTCTATATTCGCCGCGATGGACATTCTTACGGGGTGGGGCAGCCGCGTTCGCGGCCTGTTCGCGGATACAAAGGGCCCGTGGGGCTCAAGCGGCAGCGACGGCGGAGAGGATCCGACGCCTGACAGTGATAGCGGCAAGGCCAGCAATCCGTGGGGTGATACCCCGAAGAGCGGTCGGCGCGCCGGTATCCGAAGCGCCAACGTCACCTCGCTGGACGAATTGTTGCGTCGCGGCCGCGCGCGGCTTGGCGGTGATGGTGGCGGGCATATTCCAAGCCGACCGCCGGGTACGCTCATCGTGTGGGGCGTCATTGCCCTGGTCCTCCTTTGGCTGCTGTTCACGAGCTTTCATGCGATTTCCCCTGGCCAGCGCGGTGTCGTGACCCAGTTCGGCCGCTACAGCCGTACACTCGGGCCTGGCGTCAGCTTCACGCTCCCATCGCCGATCGAGCGCGTTGCCAAGATCGACGTCGAGAACATTCGCTCTATCGACATGGGCACCGAAGGTTCGGACGACCTCATGCTCACGGGCGACCAGAACCTGCTCGACCTGGCGTATTCGGTGCGGTGGAACATCCGCAATCCGGAGCGCTATTTGTTCCAGATGGACCAGCCGGACGAGACGATCCGGGAAGTCGCCGAGAGCGCCATGCGCGCGGTCATCAGCCAGGTCAGCCTGAACGACGCGATGGGCGACCGACGGGCCGAAATTGAGACTCAGGTCGCGGAGAATATGCAGCGAATCCTCGATTCCTATCGATCGGGCATCCAGGTGCAGGGTATCGCCATCAAGCAGGCCGATCCACCCGACGCCGTGAACGACGCTTTCAAGCAGGTCACCGCGGCCCAGCAGGACGCCCAGACCTACATCAACAATGCGAACGCTTATGCGCTTCAGCTCGGCCAGAAGGCGCAGGGTGAGGCGACGGCGTTCGACAAGGTGTATGAGCAATACAGGCTCGCGCCGGAGGTCACCCGTAAGCGCATGTACTATGAAACGATGGAGCAGGTGCTCTCCAAGGTCGATAAGACCGTGATCGAGGCGCCCGGCGTCAACTCCTACCTGCCGCTGCCACAACTCAAGAACGGTCAGCAGCCGCCGGCACCGGAGCGCGCGCAATGACTGATACGATCCGTCGTCACCCGATGATGGCTGCGATCATCGCGCTATTGGCGCTGTTCGTGCTGCTCGGTAGCTTTCCGATTATTCCGGAAACCAAGCAGGCCGTGGTGGTCCGCTTTGGCAAGCCGGTGCGCATCCTGGGCAAATATGAAGCGGGCAGGCCGATCGGCGGCGCGGGGGCCGGCATCAGCTGGCGCATCCCCTTCGTCGAGCAGCTGGTCTGGATCGACAAGCGCGTCCAGAACGTCGACATGCAGCGCCAGCAGGTGCTGTCGACCGACCAGCGCCGCCTGCAGGTTGACGCCTTCGCGCGCTATCGCATCGTTGATCCGCTGCTGATGTACATCCGCGCCGGCAACGAGCAGCAACTGACGGAGCAGCTCAGGCCGATCCTTGGCTCGGAAGTCCGCAACGAGCTCGGCCGCATCGAATTCGCGCAGCTGCTGACGCCGGAACGGCAAGGCATCATGAACGATGTCCGCACCTCGCTGAACCGGATCGCGCGGCAATATGGCGTCGAAGTGCTTGATGTGCGCATTAAGCGCACCGACCTGCCCGACGGCGCGCCGCTGTCCTCCGCATTTGACCGCATGCGCACCGCGCGGGAGCAGGAAGCGCGCTCGATTCGCGCGGAGGGCGCCAAGCGGGCGCAGATCATCCGTGCCGAGGCGGACGCGAACGCGGCCAAGACCTACGCCGCCAGCTTCGGCAAGGACCCGGATTTCTATGATTTCTACCGGGCGATGCAGAGCTACCAGACGACGTTCGTTGGCGATGGTCAGGAAAAGGCTTCGCCCACGACCATCATTTTGTCGCCGCAGAACGACTATCTGAAGGAATTCTCTGGACGAGCGCGTTAGGCGAGGGAACCGTGGCGGCGTTCAATTGTCGTTAAGGCGACTGGCGGCCTTTAGCGGCCCTTGCGTCCACCCCCGAATGATGGAGTATCGATGAGGTCGAAGGAGTCCGGAAAAGTGCGCTACGCCTATGGGGTCGCTACGGCCCTGTTGCTCGGGGGGTCGGTGTTCTCTCTCGCCACCGGTGAAGCCGGTGCCCAGGTTGCGCAAAATGGCCCGGGCACGACGGCGCTGGCGCCGCGGCCGGGCGCACCGATGTCCTTCGCCGACCTTGTGGCGCGCTTGCAGCCCGCGGTTGTCAACATCTCGACCAAGCAGCGCGTGCCGGTCAAAGCGCAGCAGTCCGATCCATTCGAAGAATTCTTCCGGCGCTTCGACCCCAACGGACAGGGCAGCAACGACAATAGCAGCGGCGGCGGCAGCCAGCCGCGCACCCGTGAAGCGGGTTCGCTCGGCTCCGGATTCATCATCTCGCCCGACGGCTACGTCGTCACGAATAACCACTTGATCCAGGGCGTGACCGGCACGGGGACGGTCGATACTGTCACTATCACCACGACCGACCGTCGCGAATATCCGGCGAAGATTGTCGGCCGCGACGAGACGTCCGACCTTGCGCTGCTGAAGATCGACGGCCGCAACCTGCCATATGTGAATTGGGGTGACAGCACGAAGGCGCGCGTGGGTGATTGGGTTATCGCTATCGGCGATCCCTATGGGGTCGGCAGTACCGTCACCGCCGGCATCATTTCCGCTCTGCATCGTGGAATCACCGGCGTCGGCGCCTACGACCGCTACATCCAGACCGACGCCGCTATCAACATGGGCAACAGCGGTGGCCCGATGTTCGACTTGAACGGCAACGTCATCGGGATCAATTCGGCATTGATCTCTCCGACCGGTGCCTCGGTCGGCATTGGACTTGCGATTCCGACCGAACTCGCACGGCCGGTGATCGAGGCTCTACGCAAGGGTCAGCGCCCTTCGCGCGGCTATCTTGGTGTTAGCTTGCAGCCGGTCGACGAGGACCTCGCGCCCGCGCTGGGCATCGCCAAGGACACAGGCGAACTGGTTCGCGCGGTTGTGCCTGGCACGCCCGGCGCGCGTGCTGGGCTGCAACAGGGCGATGTCATCGTCCGTGTGAACGGCCAGGCCGTAACTCCCGACCAGACCGTATCCTACCTTGTTGCCAACACGCAGGTCGGCTCTCGTATTCCGGTCGAGATCATCCGCGGCGGCAAGCGCGCGACGGTGACCGTGCAGGTCACCGAGCGCCCCACCGAAGAGGCGCTCGCCAAGATGTCCGGCGGTGGCACTGGCGACACTGCGACCGGTCCCGGCGGGACGACGACCCCGCAGCGTGCGCTCGGCCTGTCACTGACGCCGCTGACGCCGCAAGCAGCGAGGGCCGCCAATCTGCCGCCGACGGCGCAAGGCGTGCTAATTACGCGCGTCGACGGCAATTCGCCGGCGGCGGACAAGGGCTTGCAGCAAGGCGACTTGATCGTGTCGATCAATAACCAGCCTGTGAGTTCTCCGGCTCAGGTCGTTGCCGCCGTTGACGCGGCCCGCAAGGCTGGGCGTTCGAGCGTGCTGCTGTTGGTCAAGCGCGGGACCGCCCCTGAGGCGTTCGTCGGCGTCGACATCACCAATCGTTAGGCGCTTCCACTCCCGTTCGGGATTGCGCTACAGCCGTTGCTAGCGAAGTCCCGAACCGGAGGTAAGGCGTGAGCGATAGTGGCATCTTCATCGGCGCCGAGAGCGGCGGCGCCAATGCGCAGAACCTCGAGCTGAAACGCGCCAACCGGCACGGCTTGATCGCCGGTGCCACGGGCACGGGGAAGACGGTAACCCTTCAGGGCATTGTCGAAGGCATGTCGACAGCCGGCATTCCCACCTTCGTCGCGGACGTAAAAGGTGACCTTTCCGGTCTCGCGATGGCGGGATCGCCGACGTCGAAGATGCATGAGGTGTTTGCCCAGCGCGCGGCGGACGTCGGGATGACCGACTGGTCCTACCATGACACGCCGGTGCAATTCTGGGATTTGTTCGGTGAACAAGGGCATCCGATCCGCACGACCGTTAGCGAGATGGGTCCGCTGCTGCTGTCGCGCCTGATGAATCTCAATGACGTGCAGGAAGGTGTGCTCAACATCGCCTTCAACGTTGCCGACAAGGAAGGGCTGCTGCTGCTCGACCTTGACGATCTTCAATCGATGCTCGTCCACTGCGGCGAAGAAGCCGACCAGCTGACCCTGCAGTACGGGAACGTTTCCAAGCAATCGATCGGCTCGATCCAGCGCTCGCTGCTTCAGCTTCGAAGCCAGGGCGGCGACCATTTCTTTGGTGAGCCCGCGGTCGACCTTCATGACTTCATCGCGCTCGACGATAGCGGCCGCGGCGTTGTCAACGTCCTCGCCGCCGACAAGCTGATGGCCAGTCCGCGGCTTTACGCGACCTTCCTTCTTTGGCTCCTCAGCGAACTGTTCGAAGTGCTTCCGGAGATCGGCGACCCCGACAAGCCAATCCTGTGTTTCTTCTTCGACGAAGCTCACCTCCTGTTCGACGATGCGCCCCCGGGCCTCCTCGAAAAAGTTGAGCAGGTCGTTCGCCTGATCCGATCGAAGGGCGTTGGCGTCTATTTCATCACGCAGAACCCGATCGACATCCCCGACAAGGTCGCGGCACAGCTCAACAACCGCATCCAGCATAAGCTCAACGCCTTCACCCCCCGCGATCAGCAGGCGGTGAAGGCGGCGGCGGACACGTTCCGGGTCAATCCTGCCATCGACGTTGCCAGCGCGATTACCGAACTGAAGATCGGCGAGGCCTTGGTGTCATTGCTTCAGCCCGACGGTGCGCCGGAACCGGTGCAGCGCGTGCTGATCAAGCCGCCGTCGACGAGGGTCGGGCCGCTGACGCCGCAGGAGCGTCAGGTGATCGTCACGACCGATGCCATCGGCAACAAGTACGACGCCCTCGTCGATCGGGACTCGGCTGAGGAAATGCTGCAGGCCAAGGCCAGTGAGGCTGCCGCAGCGGCCGCCGCAGCGCAGGCGAAGACCGAATCCGATCGCCAAGCGGCGGAACAAGCCAAAGCCGATGCCGCTGCGCAACGCGAGCAATTGAAGCTTCAGCGTGAGCAGGAGCGGCTACAGGCCCAACGCGATCGACTCCAAGCCCAAGCCGATGCACGCGCCGCCCGTGAAGCCGCACGCCCGTCGATGGCCGACAAGGTGATCCAGTCGGCCACACGCGCGGCGGCCAGCTCGGTCGGACGCTCGCTGGGGAACCAGCTCCTTCGCGGCATTCTCGGCGGGCTGATGCGCGGGCGCTGATGCTGGCCGCCGCCGGGGCCCTGCTCCTCGCGCCGGTCATGGCGCTCGCCGGCCTGTATCAAGCGCAACAAATGGAATTCGGGGCGGCGCTTGAGCTGAAAGCCAACGGCACATTCCGCTACCAGCTCGATTACGGCGCGGTATCGGAGCATGCTGAAGGTCGTTGGACGTCCGAAGGCGGCATCGTGCGCCTCACTACTCAACCGCGCCCTGTGAGCCCTAAATTTGAACTAATTCATGACGATCCCGCGCCTCCAGGCGAGATCAGCATTGCGGTTGAACCGCCGGGCCTCGGCGAGGGTCTGAGACCCGATGCCATCGCTACCGGCGTCGCCTCGCATGAACAGCGGCTTGTGGAGACCGATACGGATGGTCGGGTGCAGGCGGACGCGAGATCCATAGCCGCTCTTGAGCTCCTCGTCCCAATCTACGGCAGCTCGGCAGGCCGCTTTGATCTTGATCCTCGGCGCGGACACCGGCTTCTGCTCCGCTTCCACGCCAATGATCTGACGACAGCGAACTTCGATCGCGAGCCGCTTATGGCTGGACGTAATGGACTCGTGCTGAAACGCTACGATACCGAGATTCGCTTTATGCGTGTCCGGCCTTAAGAAGGGCGTGGGAGTGAGGAACTAGTGGCGGACCAGAATTGTGCAGTGGTGGAAGGGCTCGAGCGTGATTGGTGCAACGCGTTGTGCACCAAGGATCTCGATCGCCTGCAGTCGCTGGTTCACAAGGATTTTGTTCTGATCGGCACGCGCTCGACCGGTCCCTTCATGATGAATCGCGAAGAGTGGCTCGACGCGATCCAGCGCCGGGAAGTGCACGAAATCGATATCGATGTACGCGACGCGACCGTCGCCAAGGACGTCATGATCGGCACCGTCCATGCTCGCTGGCGGCTCAAGTATCTTGGCCGGACGATCGAGGATTGCGTGGTGCTGACCGACGTTTGGGTCAACGAAGACGGACGCTGGCAGGCGATCCGCAGACATTCGACACCGGCGCCGCCCGGCGCGTGTCCGGATCTCAAGGGGAACTAAGCAATGGCAAGTGCGGCTGAACCGCGCGGCAGCGTCAAGGAACTGACGTTCCGCGGCATCGTCCTCGGCGCAATCCTGACCGTCGTTCTGACGGCGGCGAATGTTTACGCCGGACTGAAGATCGGCCTCACGGTGGCGACGTCCATCCCCGCCGCCGTCATCTCCATGGCCGTGCTGCGCAGTTTCCGGGATTCGACGATCCAGGAAAACAATATCGTCCAGACGATCGCATCTGCCGCTGGGACGCTGTCGGCAATCGTCTTCGTCCTGCCGGGCCTGATCATGGTCGGCTGGTGGACGGGATTTCCTTATTGGCTGTCCGTCGCGGTGATCGGCGTCGGCGGCATACTGGGCGTGATGTACTCCGTGCCGCTTCGCCGCGCGCTGGTGACGGGAACCGACCTGCCATTTCCGGAAGGGGTCGCTGCCGCCGAAGTGCTCAAGGTCGGCACCGGCTCGGGCGGCGCGGAAGAAAATCGCCGCGGACTGTTGATGATTGTCTGGAGTTCGATTGCCTCGGCCGGCTTTGCCGCGCTTGCCCAGACGCGCTTGCTTGTCGCCGATGCGGCCAAGGCTTTCAAACTCGGGTCGGGTGGATCGGCCGTGTCGGGCAGCATGTCGATGCTGCTCATCGGCGTTGGCCACCTCGTCGGACTTACCGTCGGCATCGCCATGTTCGTCGGGCTGCTGATCAGCTGGGTCTATCTGGTGCCGCACTATACGGCGCTCGCACCGCAGCCGGCCGGGACGGAAGTCGGCGCCTGGGTCAACGACGTGTTCCGCAACAAGGTCCGCTTTATCGGCGCCGGCACGATCGGCGTCGCGTCGATCTGGACCTTGCTGAAGATCATCGGCCCAATCGTCAAAGGGGTCACCGACGCGTTGGCGGCCAGTCGCGCGCGCAAGGCGGGCAAAGGCGACGAACTGCCGTTGACCGAGCGCGACATCCCCATTGGCATTGTCGGCATCTCGATCTTGGTCCTGATGATCCCGGTGGCGATGCTCCTTTATGCCTTCGCGGGCACCGACCCGATCGCATCGACGCCCACGGCGACGATCATCGTCAGCATTCTCTACATTCTCGTCGCCGGCGTCGTGATCGCGGCAGTCACCGGTTACATGGCGGGCCTGATCGGCGCTTCTAACAGCCCCGTTTCTGGCGTCGGCATCCTGTCGGTGCTTGGGATCGCGCTGATCCTTGCGGCCTTGTTCCCGGGTGTCACCGGCGACGCCTCCAAGTCGCTTGTCGCCTTCGCGCTGTTCGTGACCGCCGTCATCTTTGGCGTCGCGACGATCGCCAACAACAATCTGCAGGATCTGAAAACCGGTCAGCTGGTCGACGCGACGCCGTGGCGTCAGCAGGTTGCGCTCGTGCTCGGCGTCGTCTTCGGCGCGGCGGTCATCCCGCCGATCCTAGACTTGCTAAACACGGCGTTCGGCTTCCAGGGGGCGCCTGGCGCCACCGCCAATTCGCTCGCGGCACCGCAGGCGGCGCTGATTTCCGCGATCGCGCAGGGCGTGCTCGGCGGGAATCTTGATTGGGGCCTGATCGGGCTCGGCGCCGGAATCGGCGTAGTAATCGTCGTTATCGATGAGGTACTGAAGGCGACCAAGCGCGGGGCATTACCGCCACTGGCCGTGGGTATGGGCATCTACCTCCCGATGGCACTCACCTTGCTCATCCCGGTCGGCGCGGCGCTCGGCCACTTCTACGACAAATGGGCCGCCAAGCAGCGCAACCCGGAATTCGCGCAACGCATGGGCGTTCTGCTGGCGACCGGGCTGATCGTCGGCGAAAGCCTGTTCGGCGTTGTGTTTGCCGGCCTCGTTGCGGCGACGGGCAAGGATGCTCCGCTGGCGCTTGTCGAGGAAAATGCCTGGGCCGTTCCGGTCAGCATCGTCGCCTTTGTCGCAATCGTGCTGGGTTTTTATGCCTGGACGAAGCGAGAGGCAGCCGTCGCGGCACTCCCGGGTGACGACGCCTTCACGCCGGAAGCGACGTACCGCTAGCTAGCTTCCGAGCACTGCGGCCCGAAGGGCGGCGGCAGATAAAGGCGGAGCGCCGGCCTCGGCCTTGCGGACCAAGTCGACGATCGCGCGATTGACGGGGGCCGCGCGTTGCAGCCGATCGGCAAGCTGGACGAGTTCGCCATTAAGGTAATCGATCTCGGTCTTGCGTCCTGCCGCAAGATCGTCCGCCATCGACGATCGCGCCTTCGCATCGATTTTCCAACGCTTGAGGAAGACGTTGTTGAACAGGAAATCGGGCGAATCGATCATCCGCGGCAGCGTGTCCGGATCAACCTCGCCAACCGTCGCCGGCTTGATGTCGGCGCGCTTCAGCAGGTCAAGGCCTTCCCGCATCGAAGCCGCGAAGACGCGTCGATAGTCGCGTTGCTTCAATTCATCGATGAGCGTCTCACCGGACAGTGCATTGACCGCGTTATTGAGGTTGATCAGCAGCTTGCCCCAGGCGACGCCGAGCATGTCATCCGACACCTTGATGGCAGCCGGGCCACCCTTCGCCACCTCGGCCAGCCGCCGCACGCCCGCGCGCCGGGCGGCGTAGAGGTCACCCGCTACGCCTTTGTGGAAACGTCCTTCGCCAAGGTAGGCGACGTTGTAGGGCACCATGCCGCGCGCGATTTCGAAGCGGCCGCCAAGTCCCTGCTCCAGCACGTCGACGTTGCTGACGCCGTTCTGGAAGCTGATCACCGTCGTGCCCTGGTCGGCGTGCTTGACGATTTCATCAGCCGCCGCGGCAGTATCACCGCTCTTCACGCAGAGCGCGATGACGTCGGCCTCGTCCAGCGCCTCGGGCCCGCAGCGATAGTCTACGTCTCCCGGCGCCAGCCGAACCCGCCAGCCGCTGTAATCGCTGAGCGTCAGGCCATGCTCGTCGAGATCTTGCGAAATTTTTGGCCGGCCGATGAAGGTGACGGGAATTCCGGCCGCCGCCCAGACGCCGCCGATGAAGCAGCCGACCGAGCCGGCGCCCAGAATTGCGACCCTTGGCCCCCCAGCCATAATCTCAGCCCCTTCCGCGATAGGATTGCACGCCCTGGTCGGGCAGCCAGAGCCCGTCCGGCGGCGCGCCCGACTGCCAGAACACGTCGATCGGCATCCCGCCACGCGGATACCAGTAGCCGCCGATGCGAAGCCATTGCGGCTTCATCTCGTCGAACAAGCGTTGCCCGATGCCGACGGTCACGTCTTCGTGGAACCCGCAATGGTTGCGGAAGCTGCCGAGGAACAGCTTCAGGCTCTTGCTTTCAACGATTGTTTCCGCCGGCGCGTAATCGATGACGAGGTGCGCAAAGTCCGGCTGCCCGGTGACGGGGCAGAGCGAGGTGAATTCCGGCGCTGCGAACCTGACGAGGTACATCGATCCGGCTCGTGGGTTGGGCACATAGTCGAGCGCCGCCTCTTCCGGCGAAGCAGGCAGCGAGCTCGTCTGACCGAGATGGCGTGTTTGCATCCAATCAAGCTAGCAGCAGCAACGCGGCGCGCCTATCCTTGCGCGATGGACTCGCTCGTCTCAACGCAGTGGCTGGCAGAGCACCTCGGCGAGTCCGATCTAGTGGTCGTCGATTCCAGTTGGCACATGCCTGCGACCGGGCGCAGCGGCCGCTCGGAATATTTGGCGCAGCACATTCCCGGTGCACGCTACTTGGACATCGACGAGGTCGCGGACCGGAGCAGCGCGGTTCCGCACACCTTGCCCAGCGCAGCGGACTTTGGTGCTGCCATGCAGTCGCTCGGCATCGGACGCGACGACCGCATCGTTGTCTACGACAATTCGACAACCCGAAATGCAGCGCGCGGGTGGTTCATGCTTCGCCACTTCGGCGCGGAGCGCGTCGCGATTCTCGACGGCGGACTGCAGCAATGGCTGGCGGAGGGCCGACCGACCGAAAGCGGCGAGCCGTCGGTCCGAGAGGCTATTTTCGATGCCGTTGAGCGCGACGAACTTGTAACGAAGCAACAACTGCTTGCGGGGAGCGACCTTCCGTGGCTCGACGCGCGCGGGCAACCGCGCTTCGAAGGAACCGAGGACGATCCGCGGCCAGGGGTCGCCGCAGGCCACGCGCCCGGAGCGCGCAACCTGCCGTTCGCTTCGCTCTATCGCGAGGACGGGCGTTTCAGGTCGCTCGAAGAGATCCGGCGACTGTTCGATGAGGCTGGGGTCGATCCGACGCAGCCGTTCGTTGCGAGCTGCGGGTCGGGAGTAACGGCGAACAGCCTGATCTTCGCCGCCCATCTGCTCGGGAATGATCGTGCGAGATTGTACGACGGCAGTTGGAGCGAGTGGGGCGCCGACCCAGCGACCCCGAAGGTGAAGGGACCGGCTTAGGCCCTCATCATTTAAGCCAGGACGATGCCGGCGACGTCGCGGAGCTCGCGGCGGATCTCGTCGACCATGGTCTTGCAGGCCAGGACATGCGGCTCGCGGCCCTCGGCGCGCTGACTGAGCAGAGCTTCGATGCCTGCCGCGGCGGTGCCAACCAGCTGGCCCGAACGCTGATCGAACCAGCGTTGCTTCGCCTCACCAGCCGAGTCCCACGCGTCGGCGATTTCCTCGTCGCGGTCGCCCTCGGGGCCGGCGGAAAAGCCGCCGTCGACCAAGCGCAGCGCGTGACGGACGCTCGCCAGCCGCGACAATGCTTCGGCATATACCGTCGACGAGTCGGTCTGGGGAACGAGGTTCAGCACGACTCCGGCCTAAGCCGGATTCGGTCAACAGATTGTTAAGCGCCGCTCTTTTCGTCGATGTCGCGCAGGATCCAGCCGCGCTGCGGGATGGTCTCGATGAACTCGGCCCCGCCGCTCGCATTGCGCAGCTTCTTGCGCAGCTTGGAGATGAACACGTCGATGATCTTGGGCTGCGGCTGATCGTCCGACCGGCGATAAAGATGCTTCAAGAGCATCTGCCGGGTGACGACATTGTTGCGCGCGAAGGCGAGCAGTTCGAGCACCCGATATTCCATCTCGGTAATGCCGATCGGGTGTCCGTCAATGCGGATCAGGCGCTGCACCTGATCGACCGACAGGCGACCGCCGCACAGCGTCTCCGGCATTTCGCTGCCCGTGGACTTCAGGCTTGCGAGCAGCTTGGATGCCGCCTCCTCACTGTCCTCCGGCGAGACGCTACGCGGGCTGCCGATGATCGCCTGCTGGACTTCGCCGAGCAGCTGGTGCGCTTCCTCGACGAGCTTGGTGCCCTCTTCGAACCGCCGCCGCGAGCGGTCGAGCATCGATTCGATTTCGACCAGGCGTGCGGGAAGATTGGGAGTGGCCATACTTGTTCTCTTATTGACCGGGCTGCGCGGACGCGACGTCGGTGCTGCTGTTCGCCGCGGTGAGGATCTGCACCGTGGTCGGCCCCTTGTCGACGAGGCGCGTGTCCGGATCCCAAACCTGGCTGCGGATACCCAGCTGCGCACTGCTGCGCCCAGCGGTGTCGAGCAAGCTCATCTCGCTGGCGCTGCGCGGCGCCGGACCACCGAACAGAACGTCGATCGCCTGCTGCTGCGCCTCGCTCGGCGACAGGCCGGCAGTCCCGGCAACCGGTGGGGCCAGGCTGAAGTCCGGCGGAATGATCAGCGGCGCATTGCGCGCGACCGCGAATTCGTCCGGGGTCGCCGCGCGGCCTTTCAAGACGGCGCAGCCGCTAGTGGCGACAGCAGCTGTCAGCGCCAGGACGGTCAGGACTTTACGCATGTTCGTGTTTCTCCTCGGGGGCACGGCCCGTTTCCTGATCCTTACGGCTGAGGAACGCGCGCAGCAACAGGATCACCACGGCAATGCTAATCGCGGCATCGCCGACGTTGAATATCAAAAATGGACGGAAAGCGCCAAAATGCAGGTCGGCGAAGTCGACGACGTAACCGTGGCGCACCCGGTCGATGATGTTGCCGAGCGCGCCGCCGAGCACCAGGCCGAGCGCCATCTGGTCGATCCGGTTCTTCTCCCGGCCCATCCAGTAGGCCACCCCGATCGCAATGGCGGAGGTCAGGGCAACCAGCATCCAGCGGCCGGTTTCGGTCGTGGCGTTGAGCAGGCCAAGCGAGATCCCGTTGTTCTCGGTGTAGGTGAAGTTGAAGATGGGCAGCAGCACCAGCTGATCGCCGATATGACGAATGCCGAGCGGGCCGGTGACCCACCATTTCGTCAGCTGGTCGATGGCGAAAACGATAATGGCGACGATGAAGCCGGTCTGGCGGTTTTTCATCGACCGGCCTCGCGAATGTTCCGAATGTTCACAGTGACGGGCTGGTTTGGCGCGTTTCCGCTGGCGTTTAGAAGCGTCATCGCGTCATCAAGCACGAATTGCGGCGTGTAGGACAGAGGTCCCACTCCGCTGTCATGCCGAACCTGCTTCAGCATCCATTCCGGAGACCGGGATGCGCGCGGAGGAATAGACCCTGAAACAAGTTCAGGGTGACTGCAGAGGTTAGCCATTCACGACCTCGTCGCAGCGGTTGCAGAGATCGCCGTCACTCGTCACCTCCGGAAGCAGGCGCCAGCAGCGGCCGCACTTGTTGTTGTCGCTTTTCGCGACCTTCCATTCGCCTTCATGCACTGTCGAGGTGATGAACAGCTCCTGCAGGAAATCGCGGTCGGCGCCGCTCGGCACCGTCACTTCGGCTTCGAGGCTGGAGCCGAGAACCTTCTCCCGGCGCAAAGGTTCGATCGCCTCGGTGACCTGGGCGCGCAGGGCGCGAAGCTCGTTCCACTTGCCCTCGTCGGCATCGACCGGAGGCACGATGGGCCATTCCAGCAGGTGCACCGAACCGCTGTCTGGGTAGCGCGTCGCCCACACCTCTTCGGTGGTGAACACCAGCACCGGCGCGAGCCAGCGGACAAGCGCCTGGAACAGGGTGTCGAGCACTGTCCGATAGGCGCGGCGCTTCGGCGAGGCCGGCGCGTCGCAATAGAGACTGTCCTTGCGGATATCGAAGTAGAAGGCCGACAGATCTTCGTTGCAGAAGTCGGTCAGCGCGCGGACGTAGGTGTTGAAGTCGAAGTCATCGACCGCGTTGCGCAGCTTCTGGTCGAGCGCCGCGGTGAGGTGGAGCATGTAGCGCTCCAGCTCCGGATATTGCGCGACATCGTCGAGCCGCTCCGCGTCGGTGAACCCGTCGAGCGCGCCGAGCAGGTAGCGAAAGGTGTTACGCAGCTTGCGATATTGATCGGCGACCCCGGCGAGGATCTCCTTGCCGATCCGGTGATCCTCGGTGAAGTCGACGCTCAGCGCCCACAGCCTGAGGATGTCCGCGCCATAATCGCGCATCAGGTCGAGCGGGTTGATGGTGTTGCCCAGGCTCTTGGACATCTTCATGCCCTTTGAATCCATCGTGAAGCCGTGGGTCAGCACCGCGTTGTAGGGCGCACGGCCGCGCGTGCCGCAGCTTTCGAGCAGCGACGACTGGAACCAGCCGCGGTGCTGGTCGGAGCCTTCGAGGTAGAGGTCGGCGGGCCAGCGCTCTTCAGGCCAATGGCCGCTTTCCAGCGTGAAGACGTGGGTGCAGCCGCTGTCGAACCAGACGTCGAGGATGTCGGTGATCATCTCGAAATCGTCGGGGTTGCGGTTGCCGAGGAAGGCGGCGGCGTTCTCGGCGCTCCAGGCATCGACGCCCTCGGCCTTGAATGCATCGACGATGCGGGCGTTCACTTCGCGGTCGATCAGCAATTCGCCAGACTTGCGGTCGACGAACACCGCGATCGGTACGCCCCAGGCGCGCTGGCGGCTGAGCACCCAGTCGGGGCGCCCCTCGACCATCGATGCGAGGCGGTTGCGGCCCTTTTCGGGAACGAAGCGCGTCTGGCCGATCGCCCGCATGGCGAGCGAGCGCAGCGTCGGGCTTGCGGAGGGCTCATCCTCGACGGGATTAGGCTGCCCGCCCTCATTCTCCCACCGCTGCTCCGGACGTGTAATCGGGGAGAAGTGCGGCAGCGGCTTGTCCATCGATACAAACCATTGCGGCGTGCAGCGGTAGATGACCTTGGCCTTCGACCGCCATGAGTGCGGGTAGCTGTGCTGAAAGTCCGCGCTGGCCGCGAGGAGGGCGCCGGCCTCGCGGAGGTCCGAGCAGATCGGGCCGTCGGGCGCGTTGAACTTGGCGTTGATGACGCTGCCCTGCCCGCCGAGCCACACCCAATCGGCACGGTACATGCCGCCCGCGTCGACCGCGAATACCGGGTCGATGCCGTTGGCGCGGCACAGCTCGAAATCGTCCTCGCCATGGTCGGGCGCCATGTGGACGAGGCCCGTGCCCTGATCGGTGGTGACGAAGTCGCCGGGCAGGAACGGCCGCGGCTTCGCGAAGAAGCCACCTAGCTTGTGCATCGGGTGGCGGGCGATGGTGCCGGCGAGGTCGGAGCCTTTGCCTCGCCAGCCGCCGCTGTTCAGAGATGCGCTGTTCTCGCCGTCTGATGCTCGCATGAAGAACTCATCCAAGAGCTCTTCAGCGACGAGGTATTTCGCGCCGCCAACGGCGTCCTTCATCAAAGTGTATTCGACGTCCGGTCCGTATGCGATCGCCTGATTGACGGGGATCGTCCACGGTGTGGTCGTCCAGATTACCGCATGCGCGCCGACCAGTTCCTTGATCGGGCTTTCGACGATCTCGAACGCGACATCGATCTGGGTCGAGACGATGTCCTCATATTCGATCTCGGCTTCGGCCAGCGCGGTCTTTTCGACCGGGGACCACATCACCGGCTTGGCGCCGCGGTAGAGCTGGCCGGTCTCGGCGAACTTGAACAGCTCGGAGACGATGGTTGCCTCGGCGCCCTTGGCCATGGTCAGATAGGGCTTGTCCCAGTCGGCGCTGATGCCGAGCCGCTTGAGCTGCGAGCGTTGGGTGTCGACCCAATGCTGGGCGTAGGCGCGGCACTCGGCGCGGAACTCGCGGACCGGCACCTCGTCCTTGTTGAGCTTCTTCTTGCGGTACTGCTCCTCGACCTTCCACTCTATCGGCAGGCCGTGGCAGTCCCAGCCGGGCACGTAGGGCGCGTCCTTGCCGAGCAGGGTCTGGGTGCGGACGACCATGTCCTTCAGCGTGTGGTTGAGCGCATGGCCGATGTGGATGTCGCCGTTGGCGTAGGGCGGGCCGTCGTGGAAGATGAACTTCTCGCGGTCGGCGCGCGCCTTGCGGATCTGCTGGTAGAGGCCCTCGGACTCCCAGCGCTCGGCAATGCCTGGCTCCTTCTGCGGCAGGCCGGCCTTCATCGGAAAGTCGGTGCGCGGCAGGAAGACGGTGGAGCGGTAATCGGGTTTGTCGGGAGCGTCGGCCATTACGCGCGCGGCATTAGCGGGCGTAGGCATCTCTGCAAACCGTCATGCTGAACTTGTTTCAGCATCTATCTGCGGGACGGGCGGCGCGTGCGGAAGAATGGACCCTGAAACGAGTTCAGGGTGACGGTCAGGCGAGCAATTTCCGAGCCTGTGCTTCGTCCTCGCGCATCTCATCGATGAGCGCATCGAGGCTGTCGAACTTGAGCTCTTCGCGGAGGTAGGCGTGGAGGGCGACGTGGACCTGCCGGTCGTAGAGTTCGCCGTCGAAGTCGAAGAGATGGGCTTCAAGCAGTTCCTGCGGCGGGTCGAAGGTGGGGCGGATGCCGAGGCTGGCGACGCCCGGGTGCTGGCTGCCGTCGTCGAGCGTCACGCGGACGGCGTAGATGCCGTATTTCGGGCGCTGGTAATCGCCCATCGTCAGGTTGGCGGTCGGATAGCCGAGCTCGCGGCCGCGCTGGTCGCCGCGCTGGACGGTACCGGTGATCGTGTAGTCGCGGCTGAGAAGGTGGGTCGCGGTGGCGAGGTCGCCCGCGGCTAGGGCGTCGCGGATGCGGCCGGAGGAGATGCGCGTGCCGTCAAGCAGGACGGGCGCGACGGTCTCGGCGACGATGCCGTGCTCGGCACCGAGGGTGCGCAGCAGTTCGACATTGCCGCCGCGCTGCTTGCCGAAGGTGAAGTCGTCGCCGGTGACGACGCCGGCCGCGCCGATCCGCCGGCCGAGCAGATCGATGACGAAATCCTCCGCGCTGGTGGAGCGGAGCATCTCGTCGAACTCGAACACCAGCATGGCGTCCGCGCCGGCGTGGGCGAACAATTCTTCGCGCTGGTCGAGGGTGGTCAGACGGAAAGGCAGCAGGTCGGGCTTGAAATAGCGGACGGGGTGCGGGTCGAAGGTAGCGACGATCACCGGGCGGCGTTCGTGGAAGCCCCGCTGGATGGCGCGGCCCGCCACCGCCTGGTGGCCGAGGTGGAAACCGTCGAAATTGCCGAGGGCGACGATGCTCCCCCGGAGGTCGTCGGGGATGCCGCCGGCGAGTGAGAGGCGCTGCATTGCGCTCCGCTTAGTGGGTCGGGCGGTGGTGACGCAACAAGCGGTATTCGTGGACGGCGAGATAGATGACGAAGAGGTCGAAGATGCTAAGCAAGATCAGCGCGATCTCGTGCGTGAAGGTGAAGCGGTAGAGCTGATAGGCGATAAACAGGCCGAAAACCGCGAAGCTGGCGGGATAGGCCCAGAGTTTTTCGCGGAGCAGGCCGTAGACGAGCACGGCTTTGATGATGCCGTGGCTCAGCAGGTAAAAGGCGTAGAAATCGTGATCCGCGACCGAGAAGCCGCGGGCGAAATCGAGCATGTGGCTGGCGATCCAGTCGTGGCGGTTCTCCGCCAATTCGTCGTAGCTCCAGCCGGCGACCGCGTGGACGATGGTCTGCGTGCTGATCAGCGCGAGCATGAGCCCGCCGACGATCTCGATCAGGGCGTGCAGGCCCTTGAAAATGACGCTGCCGACGAAGATTTGGTGGATCCGTTGTTCTCGCATGCGCGCGTGAACGCGGCACCGCTTGACTCGGCTCCAGCGCATTCCTATCTGCGCTCTATCCCGATCCACCGGTTTCCGGCGGCGCATTTCGTGCGCGCGTCGGTTTTTCGTTTCGGGGGTTCCGATCAAGGTACTACTTTGATGGGGCCTGTGGAGCGGGCGTTTCTAGCGACGAGATGGGGCGGTTGGCGCCTCGTGGAGCTTGAAGAAGGGTAAAGAATGGCTCGTATTGCCGGGGTCAACATCCCCACCAACAAGCGCGTCGAAATCGCGCTGACCTACATTCACGGAATTGGCCGCGCGAAGGCCAAGAAGATCGCCGAAGAATTGGGCATCACGCCTGAGCGCCGGGTCCAGGACCTGACCGACCAGGAAGTGCTGCACATCCGTGAGGCGATCGACAAGGATCACACGGTCGAGGGCGACCTTCGCCGTGAGACCGCGATGAACATCAAGCGGCTGATGGACCTCGCCTGCTACCGCGGGCTTCGCCATCGCAAGGGCCTTCCGGTCCGCGGCCAGCGCACGCACACCAATGCGCGCACCCGCAAGGGCAAGGCCAAGCCGATCGCGGGCAAGAAGAAGTAAGCTTCTTCCCACCCGTCCGACCGTCAGCAAGCTTAGATTGTAGGAATTAACATGGCCCAGGCACCGCAGCGCCTCCGCAGGAGAGAGCGCAAGAATATCACGGCCGGCGTCGCTCACGTGAATGCCAGCTTCAACAACACCATGATCACCATCACCGACGCGCAGGGCAATGCAATTGCCTGGTCCAGCGCCGGCATGATGGGCTTCAAGGGCAGCCGCAAGTCGACGCCGTATGCGGCGCAGGTCGCTGCCGAAGACGCGGGCAAGAAGGCCGCCGAGCACGGCGTCCGCACGCTCGAAGTCGAGGTCAAGGGACCGGGTTCGGGCCGCGAGAGCGCGCTTCGTGCGCTCCAGGCGGTCGGCTTCACGATCACCTCGATTCGCGATGTGACGCCGATCCCGCACAACGGCGTCCGTCCGTCCAAGCGTCGCCGGGTCTAACGAGACCTGGCTTCGCTGCCGCGGCTCTCCCCGCGGCGAACCAGATTTACAAAGGCGAGGGACGCCTCGCCACAGGGCAGGAAGACACATGGCCGTCAACGCAAAGAACTGGCAGGAACTCAAGAAGCCCAACGCGCTCGAAAAGAAGCAGTCCGGTAGCGACAGCCGCCGCCGCGCCGCCTTCGTCGCCGAGCCGCTGGAGCGCGGCTTCGGCATGACGCTGGGCAACTCGCTGCGCCGCGTGCTGCTGAGCTCGCTGCAGGGTGCCGCCGTCACTTCAATCAAGATGGACGGCGTGCTGCACGAATTCTCGTCGCTCGCCGGCGTCCGCGAGGACGTCACCGACATCGTGCTCAACGTGAAGCAGATTGCGCTGCGCATGGAAGGCGAAGGTCCGAAGCGCCTTCACCTGAGCGCGACCGGCCCGGCGGAAGTCACCGCGGGCATGATCGCCACCAGCGGCGACATCGAGGTCACCAATCCCGACCTCGTCATCTGCCACCTCGACGATGGTGCGACGCTCAACATGGAACTGACCGCGGACATCGGTAAGGGCTATCAGCCCGCCGCCGCCAACCGTCCGGCCGACGCGCCGATCGGCCTCATCCCGGTCGACGCGCTGTACAGCCCGGTCCGTCAGGTTGCGTACAAGGTCGAGAACACCCGCGTGGGCCAAGAGCTCGACTACGACAAGCTGACGCTGACGATCGAAACCGACGGCACGGTCACGCCGGAAGACGCGCTGGGTTACGCCGCGCGGATCCTGCAGGACCAGCTCCAGCTGTTCGTCCACTTCGACGACAGCCAGGTTCGCATGCCCTCGTCGCCGATGATCGGCCAGGCCGTCCCGATGGCCGCGACCGAGGCGACGCCGACCGACACCAACCAGCTCAACCGTTACCTGCTCAAGAAGGTCGACGAGCTGGAGCTGTCGGTGCGCAGCGCGAACTGCCTGAAGAACGACAACATCATCTACATCGGCGACCTGGTGCAGAAGACGGAGGCGGAAATGCTCCGCACGCCGAACTTCGGCCGCAAGAGCCTCAACGAGATCAAGGAAGTGCTCGCGAGCATGGGTCTTCGTCTCGGCATGGACATCCCCGGCTGGCCGCCGGAGAACATCGAAGAGATGGCCAAGAAGCTGGAGCAGGAACTGCTCGGCTAACCGCCAGACTTCGAAATGGTACAAGCAAGGGTCGCCCCGCAACGGGCGGCCCTTTTTGTTTAGCCGGGCATCGTGATCCGGACGCCGATGGCCGCGATGCGCTCGACCGAGGCATAGGCGGGGCGGTCTAGCTCCTCGCCGAACACGTCCGGGTCGATCTCTTCGATGACCGGCACAACACCCGCGGCGGCGCACGTTTCACTGATCGCCTCGATCAAGGGCGAATGGCCGTCTACGAAGGCCGCGCCGGTGTAGAGCAGCAGCGTGCCACCCGGGCGCAGTGCGGTTAGCGCCTGCTCGGTCCAGAGCCGGCTTAACTCCCCGCCGATCAGATCACCGCCGTCGCGATAGGTGCGATGACCTTCGTCCGCCATGTACGGTGGGTTCGCGACGACAAGGTCGCAGCCGGGGGGAACTTCATTCGATTGAAGGAAATCGACCGACAGCCCCGCAGCCTCGGCGTTGACCCTGGCAAGCTCAAGAGCAGCATTGTTGACGTCCACCAGCGTTACGGTGGCGTGCGGCTCCCGCTTTTTGCAGAGCAGGCCCCCGACGCCGTTGCCCGCACCCATGTCGACCACCCTCGCGCCCGGGAAGAGGCTCGGCAGATGTGCGGTAATGAAGCTGGCGAAGCGATAGCTGTCTGGTCCGAAGAAAACGGCGTCCTCGGCCTCCGTCGGAAAGCTGGAATGGAGCAGAAGGAAGTCGCCCAGCGACGCGACGCGAATGCGGGATCGAACACGGCCGCCATCGTCGTCGAGGCAATCGGCGGTCTCCAGTAGTTCGACGAGTTGGTCACTGAGCTGTTCGCGATCGAATGGTCGATTCCACCCGAAGATGTCGCGCAGGCTTGGCGCGCCTGTCAGTGGACGAGCGAGAACCCGCGCGTGCGTCGCCGGCGTGACGCAGGTGAATCGATAGTCGCGGGATCGAAGTTGCGAGAGCAGCTCAAGGAGAGCGGCCTCGCGGTTCACCACAGTTCGCGGCGGTAGCGTTCGAAGCAGCGGGCGCCGCACTCCAGCCTCATCAACGCGCCTTCGGCGATCGCGGTGGCGCGGCGGGGGTCTTCCGCGACAGCGGGTGCCAGTGCTTCGGCATTCCAGGCGGCACTGTGCTTCACGTCGAGCACGGCATGCAGGTCGAAATAGGTTCGCGCCTTCGCCGCAACGCCCAGGCGCTTGAGCCCCGCAGCGACGGCCGCCGACCGCCCCGGGGCCGTCAGCTCAATGACGCCGAGCGCGCCCAAGGCATGCCAGGCGTAATCCCGGCGGGTTGCCATCGCCGTCATGGCGTTCGCCAGCGCAAGGCTCTCCCAGACGGTTGTTTCGATCTGCGGGTCGAGATCCAGCGTTTCAACCAGCCGGGCAAGCATCGGACCGTGCATGCCCTTGGCATTGCCGCGGCCCATTTCGTCCCAATAGTTGCGCGCCAGCTCCAGCTTCACGCGCGCCGGCAGCTTGACCTGCGTGTAGGCGGTGAGGTCGTCAAATCCGGCCTCGCCGGCCGCTTCCTGCTGCAGGTACCAGCGCATCTGGTCGAGCGCCGCTTCCCGTTCCAGCCACGGAAACAGCGCGTCGTGCTGGCCGGGTCCCGTCCGCTCCAGGTTTTCGAACCAGGCGATGAAGGCCTCTGGCTCGGTCGGCGCCTGCGTTGCGCGGGCGGCGACTTCGGCTCGCAGGAACTGCAGGAAGCGAACCTGCCGCTCCTCCATCTGCGTTTCGCGGCGCAAGTCCGCGCGCCAATTGTTGGTGGGGAAGCGAGGCTCCAGGCGCTCGTGGTTCCAGTAAGCCAAATCCTGCTGGAAGGACTCGGAAAAGAACTCGTCACGGTCGTCGACCGGACGCATTTGCAATACGCTTACCATGCCCGCTCAACAGGCTTCGCGCAGGCCAGTTCCCTGCTAGCTAGAGCGCATGCGTATCCTGGGTGTGACCGAAACCTGCGACCTTGGTTCGCTGTACATGCGGCTGATCGGCGAAGGGCATGAGGTGAAGGTCACCATCAGCGAGCCACTGGCGCGGGGGACGATGGCGGGGCTGGTGCCGCGCGCCGAAGACTGGCGGGCGGAACTGGACTGGGTGCGCAAGGCGGGACATGACGGTGTCATCGTCTTCGAAGCGGTCGGCTTCGGCGCGCTTCAGGACGAGCTTCGCGGCAACGGATTCAACGTCATTGGCGGCAGCGCCTTTGGCGACCGGCTGGAGAACGATCGCGCGTTTGCGCTCGGCTTGCTGCGCGGCCCGCAGATCAACTCCGCGCCGACGGTCGAATTCGACAATGGTCCTGATGCCCTCGCCGATTTGGCGAAGCGGCCGCGACGATGCGTGTTCAAGCGCTGCGATACCGCTGGCGACACGTTCGTCGGGACGTTCGCGGATGGACAGGATGTTGCGGCAGTCATCGCTGGGCAGCGACTGGAGGCGGGCGAGCGCTTTATCCTGATGGACCACGTTCAGGGGGTGGAGACTGGAGTAGGGGCTTTCTTCAACGGCGAGCGCTTCGTTCGCCCGGCCTGCCTCGATTGGGAGCACAAACGCTTCTTCGCCGGAAACATGGGCGAGCTGACGGGGGAAATGGGCACGGTGGCGACGTTTGTCGGCGCCAATGCCCTCTTCGAGGCAACACTGCTGCCACTTGAGCCGCTGTTCGCCGAGGCCGGACACGTCGGCTGGGTCAACCTCAACACCATCATCAACGCGGAAGGCGTGTGGCCGCTCGAGTTCACCTGCCGCTTCGGATATCCCGGCTTTGCGGTTCTCGAGCCCCTGCAAGCGCTTGGCTGGGGTGAGCTGTTCCGCCTGCTCCTCGATCGCGCGGAAGGCGCCTTCCCGACGCGGGAGGGCTTCTCTACCGCTGTCGTGCTGACCACCCCGCCGATGCCGCTGTCGCGCAAGGAAGTCGAGGCACCGGTCGGTCTTCCGGTGATGATCGGCGACCTGGCACCCGAACATGTGCACTTCGGCGAGGTCGGCATCCACGAAGGTCAGCTAGTTACCGCTGGCCTTTATGGCTGGACGACGGTCGCTACCGGCACGGGGCCGACGGTCGAGCAGTCGCAGCAAGCCGCTTATGCCAACGCAGCGCAGGTCCGCATCCCGAACCTCCGCTACCGGCTCGACATCGGCGACGCGCTGATCAGCGGCGAGTTGGAATTGCTCGCTACTTGGGGCTGGCTGAAGTCCATGCCCGCGCGCATGGCGTCGCAGATCGTCCGGTAATCGCTGGTCAGTTCGGTCCCCGCGGGCAGGTCGGTGACCGCGACATCCTCGCCGAACGCGATGCCGAGCGAGCGCGTGTTGGGCGTGTCCGAATGGTTGAAGTGCCGCCCGTTGTCGCCGCACAGCACCCACAGATCGAGATCGCCGTGGAGCGTCGAATAGGTGCGCAGGAACTGCTGTAGACGCTCCGGCATCTCAGCCAATTCCCCAGTGGAGAAGACGCGGTCGATCCGGCTGTCGAAGCGCCAGATCGTCTGTCCGGCCTTTACGGGCTCAGTCAGGAATACGCCGATCCCGTGGATCTCGCTTTCCCTCAACTCGGTGTCGACCAGCAGCATAAAGCAACTCCAACAGGCGACGCGGCAACGAACGCTATGACGAAAAGCTGCGCAGAACGTTCACCGATGTTAGTGCCGCGCTGAACATTGATGGAGCTTCACGATGGGAACCGAACGCTTCGAGCGTCACAAGCAGCCTTGGAGGCCGGACGAGCTGGACAAGCTGAAGACCTTGGCGGGGAAGGGCATGGCGCTGAAGGCCATCGCCAAGGCGCTCACGCGGAGCGAGGAGTCGGTCAAGCAGCGCGCCAAGGAAGACGGGCTCAGGATCGCCAAATTGCGGTAGCAGAAGTGATGGCCGGTTAAGGTCCGGCGGCCTATAGGGTGCGCGTGAACGTGCTGACCGGCATCTTGTTGTTTCTAGGGACAATCCTGGCGATGGAGGGCGTGGCATACGCTGCGCATCGCTGGATCATGCATGGGCCTGGCTGGTTCCTGCACGCCAGCCATCACCGCGAGCGGCCGGGCATGTTCGAAGCGAACGACTGGTATGCGGTGATTTTCGCGGTGCCGTCGATCGTGCTGCTGTGGGGCGGGGTGCAATCCGATTGGGGGCAGTGGGCGGCGTGGGTCGGCGCCGGCATTGCGGCTTACGGCGCGATCTATTTCGGCTTCCATGACGTGATCGTGCATCGGCGGATCGCGACGCGCTATCTGCCCAAGTCCGATTACATGCGACGGATTATTCAGGCGCACCGGCTGCACCATGCCGTGGAGACGCGGCGCGGGACGGTGAGTTTCGGGTTCCTCTGGGCGCCGGAGCCGCGGTTGCTGAAGCGGCAGTTGCGCGAGAACGCGGGCCTCCGCGCGCCGCGGGGCTAGCGGTGCTGACGGCGATCCTCATTTCAATCGTTGCGATGTCGGTGATCGTCGCGGTGCGTTACGCGGCGGTCAGCGGCGGTTTCGCGTGGCTGACCAAGCACAAATTTCCGGGCCTCTACTCAGGGCGCGATCCGCAGATCCGGCGCGAGATCGGCTGGTCGCTGGCCAGCGCCTTCATCTACGGCGCGCCGGCGGGCCTGCTCGCCTGGGGCTGGCAGGAACATGGCTGGACGCGGGTGTATACCGACGTTTCCGCTTATCCGTTGTGGTGGCTGCCGGCCTCGGTGCTGCTTTACCTCTTCCTGCACGACAGCTGGTTCTACTGGACGCACCGCTGGATGCACCGCCCGGCGGTCTATAAGCGAATGCATGCGGTGCATCACGCCAGCCGCCAGCCGACCGCCTGGACGGCGATGAGCTTTCACCCGTGGGAGTCGATCACCGGTGCCGTTGTCATTCCGGCGCTTGTGCTGTTGATCCCGATCCATGTCGCCGCTCTGGGCGTAGTGCTGACGGTGATGACGGTGATGGGCGTCACCAATCACATGGGGTGGGAGCTGTTTCCGCGCTGGATCGTGCACGGACCGCTCGGCCGCTGGCTGATCACCGCCAGCCACCACCAGCGGCATCACGAAAAATTCCTGACGAACTTCGGACTGTATTTCCGCTTCTGGGATCGGCTGTGCGGCACCGACGCAGGGATCGGCGGCTTGGCTAGTCCGCGCCCGCGGCCTCTGCCCCAAAGGTAGCCTCGGCGAAGCTCGGGATCAGCATGGCGAGCTTGCGCGCCTTGCCGACGCTGACCCGCTCGTCCCACGCATGGCTGCCAAGCTTCTGCACGCGGCGGCCGATCGCGCCGTAGATGCGCAGCGCAGTAAGAACGGCCAGGCGTGAGCGGAACGGGAGCTGCTCGGCGCCCTTGTGCGCGCTGGCCTCGCGCGCGCGGACTTCGGTGATGAGGCGATCGACCATCGCGAGCAGCGCGGGCTCATGCTCGGGCTGGAACAGCTGGTCAGGCGTGATTCCGAACTCTGCCAGCCAATCCGTTGGCAGGTAGCAGCGGCCGTTCTCCAGATCCTCGCGCAGGTCGCGGGCAATGTTCGAAAGCTGGAAGGCGATGCCGAGGTCGGCTGCCCGGCCAAGAGTTTCCTCGTCGTCCGCGGGGACGCCCATGATGACGGCCATCATGCAGCCCACCGCACCGGCAACGTGGTAGCAATATTTAGTGAGGTCGTCGGTCGTGGTCGGCCGCCAGCCGATCTCGTCGAGCGCGAAGCCTTCGAGATGATCTTCCAGATAACGCGTCGGGATCGGCCGCTCGGTCATCAACAGCGCGAGCGCCTGGTAGGCGATGGCGTCGCCCGGCTGCCCTGCGATAGCGCGGCGGGTCTCGTCGCGCAGCGTCGACACCTTGCCCGGCGCCACGTGTCCAAACCCGAACACCTGGCCGTCCGCGACATCGTCGCAATGCCTGCACCAGCAATAGAGCAGCCAGGCGCGTTCGCGGGTAACGTGGTCGAACAGACGGCTGGCCGCGCGGAATGACTTGGACCCTTGCTGGATGGCATCCCTCGCCCCGGCGACAATTTCGTCCCGCGTCACCGGGCGAGGTCTTCCAAGATCAGCCCTGCCGTCGCCTTCGCGCTGCCGACGACGCCGGGGATGCCCGCGCCCGGGTGCGTTCCCGCGCCGACGAAATAGAGGTTCGGAATTTTGCCGTCGCGGTTGTGGACCCGGAAATAGGCGCTCTGCGTCAGCACTGGTTCGAGGCTGAATGCGGAGCCGAGATGGGAGTTGAGTTCGCTTTCGAAATCGGCCGGCCCGAAGTGAAAGACCGTGCCCAGACGTTCCCGCAGGCCGGGCAGCATTCTTTCCTCAAGAACCTCAAGAATACGCTCCGCATACTTCGGGCCCTCCGTGGCCCAGTCGAATTCGGTCTGTCCAAGATGCGGCACCGGCGCCAACGCATAGAAGGTCGAGCGGTCAGGCGGCGCCATCGACGGGTCCGTGATCGTCGGGTGGTGCAGGTAGAGCGATGGATCATGCGGCAGTCCGTCGCCCTTGTAGATCTCGTCGAGCAGCTCGGCATATTTGGGGCCGAACAGGATGCTGTGATGGGCGACGTCCGGCCAGGTCCCGCTGGTCGAGAAGTGCAGCACGAACAGTGAGGGGGAATAGCGCTTGCGCTTCAGCCTGGAGGCGGATCGCTTGGCCGACCGGTGCTGCAGCATTTCGTAGGTGCGCAGAACGTCGGCGTTCGATGCGACGGCATCGAAATTTTGTTCGAAGCCGGACTGCGTTCGGACGCGCGTTATCCGGGTTCCGTCCGTCGCGATCTCGGCCACCGGATCGCCCAATCGGATTTTGCCGCCGAGCCGTTCGAAATGGCGCACCATGCCGGCGATCAGCCGGTTCGTGCCGCCGCGCGCGAACCATACGCCGCCGTCGCGCTCCAGCTTGTGGATCAGCGCGTAGATCGCGCTGGTCGTCATCGGATTGCCGCCAACCAGCAGGGTGTGAAACGAGAGCGCCTGACGCAGCTTCTCATTGCGGACGAAGCCCGACACGATCGAATAGACCGACCGCCAGGCCTGATACCGCGCCAGCGACGGGGCGGCCTTCAGCATCGAGCGGAAGTCGAGGAACGGCACGGCGCCGAGCTTTACGTAACCTTCCTCGTGGACACCGGCGGAATAGTTGAGAAACTTGCGGTAGCCCTCGACGTCCGCCGGCTCGAGCGCGCGGATCTGATCGAACAATTCGGCGTCGTCGTTCGTGTAATCGAAGGTCGTCCCGTCCGGCCACGACAATCGATAGAACGGGGTCACGGGGACGAGGTCGACGTCTTCGGCCAGATCATGGCCGGACAGTTCCCATAGCTCGCGCAGGCAGGCGGGGTCGGTGATCACCGTTGGGCCGGCATCAAAGACGTGCCCGTCCTTTTCCCAATAATAAGCGCGGCCACCGGGCTTGTCGCGGGCTTCCAGGATGGTCGTGTCGATGCCCGCCGATTGCAGGCGGATGGCGAGCGCCAGACCTCCAAAACCAGAGCCGATGATGGCGACGCGCTTGCTCATGCCGCTTTCCCGGTCAGCGTGCGCAGCGCGCGACCAAGCGGCACCGGTGGCCGGCCGCTGAGAATGCGGAGCTTGTCGAAGGTCGTGAGGCGCCCCGCATAGAAACGCGCGATGATGTCGGCGGGCAGCCGATAGAAATGTTCGAGCACTCGATATTCCTGCTGGGGTTCCGCCGCGCCAAACAGCATGCGGTTGAGGAGTTGAAAAAAGGAACGGTCGTTCCAGCTTTTGGCTGCGCGCGCGCGCAGCACCTTGGCCAGGGCGCGTGAGGTCAGTTCCCGCTGCTCCGCGATAAACGCGGCAGTCGTCACTGCATCGAGCAGCGAATAGCTCGTCGTGGGGTGAAAAAAGCTGCCGCGCAGCCCGACCCGGGGCAGGCCGTCTTCGCGGGGCCACCAAGCGTCGAAATCGCCGCGGATCAGGATCGGCAGAACGCCACTTTCCTCGGCTATCATGGTCGCGCCGTCACCGAGACTTGCCGCGCGCCGATCGACGTCGGCGGCGAGCCGGTCCCGATCAAGCGACGCGTCGGGTGAATAATAGGTGTCTTCGATCAGCAGGCGCTGCGGATCGAACGGCAACAGATAATGGAATCGGTAGCCGTCGCGCTGTTCCACCGTGGCGTCCATGATCACCGGCCGCGTGACGCCATGCGGCACCGGATAGCGATAGGTGCGGCCCAGGAATTTCTGCCACCCCAGCTCCTGCCCGGGCATCGGGCCGGGCCCTCGCGCATCGACAACCGCATCCGCCTCGATCCGTTCGCCGGTCGCGAGCAGGACGTGGTCCGGTCCGATCTCGGCCAGCGCGACGCCCAATCGATATTCGGCAGGCTGCAACGCCCGCTTCATTGCCGCGTCGAGCGCCTCCGACGCGATGCTGTTGTAACCGATGGGGATCGTGCGCTGCCGTTTAGGGAAACGGACTTCGGTGTCGGGCCAGTGTGCGGCCTCGATCCGGTCGAGCACCCAACGATCGCCCGCGGCGATGTCCGTGTCGAAGAATGACCAGGTGTGATTGCCACCGAATGTCTCGCCCTGATCGACAATCAGCAGTTGGACGTCAGGGCGCCGTGCTTTGAGCGCGAGTGCAAGGAGGCCGCCGCTGAGGCCCCCGCCGGCGATGACAACTTTGCTCATGACTGTGGCTTGGGGGCGATAGCGGGCATGCGAAACGGCTGATAGGCTCCCCCATCATGCGCGTATATGCCCTTGCTCCACTCGCCTTGTTGACCGTCGCGGCCGCCACGCCGGACAACGTGCTCGAGGTCGATGTGTCGGGATTGCGCAATGCCAAGGGCCAGATCCATGTCTGCATCACCCAGGACCCTGGCCATTTCCCCGACTGTCGGGGCGATCCCCATGCGCTCACGCGGACGGCTGCGGCGACGGTCGGAAGCCTGAAGTTCGAAGGCCTGACGCCCGGCCGCTACGCGATCACTTTGTTTCACGATGAAAACGGCAATCAGCGGCTCGATACGATGCTGGGCATCCCGCGCGAAGGGTTTGGGTTTTCCAACAAGGTCGTCGTTCGATTCGGCGCGCCGCGCTTCAATGCCGTTGCCATTCAGGTGCCGGCGGGCTTCACGCGCGAACGCATCCGCCTACAATACCTGCTTTAGGGCAGTTCACGGCTCCCAAGCTGCCAACTACCGTTTTCATGCAGGCTTCGCGCCTGAAACATGATGACGGAAACCCTGGTCGCCACAGACAAGAACGACGGCGTTTGCCCTTCCCGCGCGCGGCTGAAGGTCATACTTGCATCGCCGCGCGGATTTTGCGCCGGCGTTGTGCGCGCGATTGACGCCGTTCGCGATGCGCTGCGCCTCTACGGCGCCCCCGTCTACGTTCGCCGTCCCATCGTCCACAATTTAGAGGTCGTCCGGACGCTGGAGGCGGAGGGGGCGATCTTCGTCGAAGAACTCGAGGACGTGCCCGCAGGCGCGGTCGTCCTGTTTTCCGCCCATGGCGTCGCGCCGGCCGTAGCGGCGGATGCGCGCCGGCGTGGCCTGATCGCCTTCGATGCCGTGTGTCCACTGGTCGCCAAGGTCCACCGAGAGGTGGAGCGGCATCATCAGGATGGGCGGCCGGTGGTGCTGGTGGGCCACGAAGGCCATCCGGAGATCGAGGGCACGCTGGGGCAAGTGCCAAGCGGTAGTGCCTATGTGATAAGTGGGGCGGCGCAGATCGCGAGTCTGCCGCTGCGCCGTGAGCAGCCCGTCGCTTACGCCGTGCAGACGACCTATTCGGTCGACGATGCGGCAAGCATCGTGCGCGCCTTATTCGACCATTTCTCCGACATTGTCGGTCCAACCAGCAGCGACATCTGCTACGCGACCACCAATCGCCAAAGAGCGGTCCGCGAGCTGGCCGTAGAAGCTGATGCGGTGATCATCGTCGGCGAGCATTTTTCGTCGAACGCGCGGCGTTTGGCGGAGGTCGCTGCGGAGCTTTGTCCGCTTGTGCAAATGGTGGCCGGCAGTTCGGAAATCGACTGGGCGGCGCTACCCGCGCACGGAACGGTCGCGATCTCGGCCGCGGCGTCGACACCGGAAGCGTCCGTTGCTCGCGTCATTGCGGGTCTGCGTGAGCGCTTCGACATTCAGGTGGAGGAGCATGGCTCCGTGGTGGAGCGCACGGTCTTCCGGCCCTTGCCCGTGACGTGACCGAGTTGAGGGTGGTGCCGCTTGCGTGACTCGAACACGCGACCCCATCATTACGAATGATGTGCTCTACCGGCTGAGCTAAAGCGGCTTGCCTGTCGGAAGACGGCGCCCCCTATCAGCGCCTCGCCCGTGCTGCAAGCCGTTCGCGCTTACCGGTTATGCTTAACGCTTTGGTAAGGCGCCTCAGCCATTTTCCGTCGCAACAGGGGGAAGTGGGACGAGCGTGCATGGATAGTTACCGCGAGCATCCGGACGATTTCGACACAGGGATGTCCGTCGAAGCCAGTTCGTCCGCGACCGACGCCACCAGCGTCATCGGCACAGACGAGCGGCGCATGCACGTGCGCGCCTACAATTACTGGGCTTCGCTGCTGGGTAACCGGGACTTTCCTTCGATCGAGGATCTGGAGCCGGGCGAGGTCGAGGACTTCGCTGCCAATAGCGTCCTGCTCGATTTCACCTGCGGCCGTGACAATCCAGCGCTGCCGTATGTCGGCGCGGCAATCCGCGATGAGTGCGAGCTCAGCGACGACATGCGGACGATCGCTGACGTGCCAAGCCGGTCGTTGCTGTCGCGCCTGACCGATCATTACATGCAGATCATCGCCAATCGCGCGCCGGTTGGCTTTGAGGCGGAGTTCGAAAATCCGCGCGGCGAAACGCTCTGCTATCGCGGCATCCTGATGCCATTCTCGTCCGATGGCGAGCAGATCGACTTCATCTACGGCGTAATCAATTGGAAATCGGGCAACGAACTGGTTGCTCCGGCAGACATCCTACCACCGGTCGTCGATGAGACTCCCGAAGGCGCCGGTAGCGAACCGCTTGAGTTGACCGAGTTGCTCGTTCCCGTGCCCTCGTCGACGGTGCCGGAATCTGCCGAACCGCCCGTGCATTTCGCCTGGCAGGATGGCCCGCTTCACGATGAGTCGGACGAACTGGCGCTGCCGGAAATCGCGCTCGATGCGGACGCTGGACTGGCCGATCGCCTGTGGGCAGCCCGCGAGACGGCGGAGTCGGTGAAAGCGGGCGAGGGCCGTACCCGCAGTGCCCTCTACAAGGCACTGTCGCTGGCCTATGATTTCGCCCTCGCTGCGCAGGAATGTCCGCAGGACTATGCCGAGCTGCTCGAAGAATCGGGCGTGAAGGCGCAGGCCCGCGCACCCATGACGCCGATCGTGAAGCTCGTCTTCGGGATCGACTACGACAAGGCGCGCCTCACAGAATTTGCGGCCGCGCTTTCCTATGGCCAGCGGCAAGGTTTGGTCTCGGGCGAGTTCCAGGACTTCATTGAAAAGCAGTCGGGCGGTCTCAAGGCATTGGTCGCCGCGGAGCGCGAGGCGCGCCGGACCGCGACGAAGCCGGATACCAAGACCGACGTGGCCCGCGCTGCATTGCGTAAAGCCGCGCCGATTTCGCTCGCCGACCTGCCCAATGCCGACGAATTCGCGGTCGTCATTACGCGTCGCAGCGCCGATGGAAGGCACGAGCCGGTCGCGGTGGTCGAGGACCAAGCCCTGGTCGAGCGTGCGATCCGCCGCGCGGCGTAAGCGCCGGGTCTAATCCGGGAGCAGGGTTGTCCGGCTGCGAGGGGCGGGTCTATAGGCGCCGGCGCCCCCTTTTGATCCCTCGGAGCAGAACATTTCAATGACGGCTCATACGCGCCTGGACCCGCCTTTGGTCGAGTCAATCAGAAAGGCGCTGACCGGCAACGCGCTACCCGGCGAAACGAAGGGCCTGAGCGGCGACGCCGAGCGCGAGGCAGCCGAATTCCTTGCTCAGGTCGCGACCACTCGGACGCGCGGCCAGCTTTCCTTGAAGATCGAATCCATCGGTGGCGAGGCCGGCAATCGCCGCATGCGCATCGGGGTCGTCAACGACGACATGCCGTTCCTGGTCGACTCTGTCGCCAATGCGATTGCGCAGCGCCAGCTGACCATCCACCGCCTGCTCCACCCGGTCGTCTGCGTAACGCGTGATGCCAAGGGCGTGCTGCAGGATGTCGAGAAGCTGTGCAGCGACAAGAACCGTCGCGAATCCCTGATGTATATCGAGCTGGATCGCGCCGACGCCCGCGGCCGGCGCGAGCTCGAGAGCGACCTGCGGCGGGTTCTCGACGACGTTCGCCTCGCGGTTCGGGATTGGGAATCGCTGCAGCGCCAGATGCGCGAGGACGCAGCCTCCATCGATGACGAGGAGGGCGCAGCCCTGCTCAATTGGTTCGCCGACGGCGCCATGACTCTGCTGGGTTACCAAGTGGAAAAGCCGTACGAAGCGCCTACCAACGCGCTCGGCATTTTTAGCGTCCCAGGCGCGCCCACCGACGAAGGCGGCGCGCTAGGCGCCATGCGCTACCTCGAGAAAGGCGGCGAAGTGCCGCTGATGGCCAAGGCCGAGCGCAAGTCGACGGTCCATCGCCGCGTGCCGCTCGACCTCGTCGTGGTCCCGATCCGCGCCGGCGATAATGTCACCGGTATCGGTGTCCATGCCGGCCTGTGGACCAGCGAAGCGCTGCGCGTCCCGCCCGAAGAAGTACCGGTCCTGCGCGCGCGTCTGAAGCAGCTCGACAAGGACTTCGGCTTCGATCCCAAGGGTCACAGCGGGAAGGCGCTGCGACACGCGGTCGCCTCGCTGCCGCGCGATCTTGTCATCGCCATCGATTATGATGAGCTGCGGGAACTCGTGCTGATGGCGATGTCGCTGGCAGATCGCCCGCGGCCGGCGCTCATGCAGGTTCGCTCGATCCTGAAGGGCCAGTTGTTCACCTTCGTCTGGCTACCGCGCGAAGAACTCAGCACTGCGCGCCGCGTCGCGATCGCGACGTTGCTGCAAAACGAGATTGGCCGCGAAATCACCAGTTGGTCGGTCGAGCTCGGCGATGCCGACCTCGCGCTCATCCGATACACGCAATATATCGACGCGAAGGCAGCGGCGCCTGACGTGACCGAGCTCGACGCAGCGGTCGTCGAAATGGTTCGCGGCTGGTCGCCGGCGGTCGAGGCCGAGCTGATCAGCGCGGCGGGTGCGCCGCGCGCCACGCGCCTCGCGCTGACGTACATCAATACGTTTCCCGACGGCTATCGCGCCCGGACCGCGCCGGAAGAGGGCGCTGCCGACATCCTGCGACTCTGCCAGCTTTCCGACGATAGCGACCGCGGCGTCCGTATCTACCGGTTCGAGCATGACGAGCCGGGACACCTGCGCCTGAAGACCTATCGCAAGGGCGAGCTGATCCCCTTGTCCGAAGTCGTGCCGGTCCTCGAGAATTTCGGCTTTCGCGTCTTGGAAGAGTTCCCGACCGCGCTCGCCAACGGCAACGGCTATATCCACGATTTCCGCGTGGAGGTCGGCCCGGAAGCCGATCTCCAAAGCATTATGTCGCGGATCGCTGAGATCGAGAGCGCGATTGCCAACGTTCTGTGCGGCGCCGCGGAAAATGACGAGTTCAACCAACTCGTTCTCTACGCCGGGCTCGACACGCAGCCAGTCGTCTGGCTGCGCGCCTGGTTCCGCTACCTGCGGCAGACAGGCAGCAGCTTTGGCCTCGTAACGGTCGTCGATGCCCTTCGCCGCGCGCCCAAGGCGACGCAGGCACTGATCGGTTTGTTCGTCGCCGCGCATGACCCTTCCGCGCAGAAGCGAGACGAGCAGGTTACCGGTTTTGCCGAACAGATGGACCGAGCATTGTCGCTTGTCCGCTCGATCGATGACGATCGAATCCTGCGCCGCCTGCGCTCCGTCGTCGAAGCTATCCTGCGCACCAATGCCTTCGCTCCTGCGGCTGCGGAAGCCTTGGCATTTAAGATCAACAGCTCACTAGTGCCGGGCCTGCCGCGTCCGGTCCCGTGGCGTGAGATCTGGGTCTATTCGCCCCGCGTCGAGGGTGTTCACTTGCGCGGCGGCCCGGTTGCCCGCGGCGGCTTGCGCTGGTCCGACCGGCGCGACGATTTCCGGACCGAAATCCTCGGCCTGCTGAAGGCGCAAGTCGTGAAGAACGCCGTGATCGTGCCGACGGGCGCGAAGGGCGGCTTCTATCCCAAGCAGCTGCCGCCGATGACCAATCGCGACGCGTGGCTCGCGGAAGGTACGGAGAGCTATCGCATCTTCATCCGCTCGCTCCTGTCGATCACCGACAACCTCGTGAACGACAAGGTCGTGCACCCGGATAGTGTCGTCATTCGGGACGGCGACGATCCCTATTTCGTCGTTGCCGCCGACAAGGGCACGGCGACCTTCTCGGACGTTGCCAACGGTATCGCGCAATCGCGCGATTTCTGGCTGGGCGACGCCTTCGCCAGCGGTGGATCATACGGCTACGACCACAAGGCGATGGGCATCACCGCCAAGGGCGCGTGGATTTCCGTACAGCGCCACTTCCTCGAGATGGGCATCGACGTTCAGTCGGATGAAGTGACGGTGGCCGGCTGCGGCGACATGTCGGGAGACGTGTTCGGCAACGGCATGCTGCTGTCCAAGTCGATCAAGCTGGTGGCAGCGTTCGACCACCGCCACATTTTCATCGATCCCAATCCCGATCCCGCAAAAAGCTGGGCCGAGCGCGAGCGGATGTTCAACCTGCCGCGGTCCAGTTGGGACGATTACGACAAGAAGCTGATCAGCAAGGGCGGCGGCGTTTTCGCGCGCACCGAAAAGTCGATTTCGCTGAGCGCCGAAGCACGCGCGGTGCTGGGCATCGAGGACAAGACGATCGACCCGGTCAGCCTGATCAACGCCATCCTCAAGGCGCCGGTTGACCTGCTTTGGTTCGGCGGCATCGGGACCTATGTGAAGTCGGCGGCGCAGGGCAACGCGGACGTCGGTGATCCGTCGAATGACGCGCTTCGCGCCAGCGCGAACGAGCTGCGCGCCAAGGTCATCGGCGAGGGCGCCAATCTTGGCATCACGCAGGCCGCGCGTATCGAATTCGCGCAGCTTGGCGGACGCATCAACACGGACTTCATCGACAATAGTGCCGGCGTCGACTGTTCCGACAATGAAGTGAACATCAAGATCCCGCTCAACCGGGAGATGAGCGAGGGCCGGCTGAGCCTCGACAAGCGCAACAGCCTGCTGGTCAAGATGACCGAGGACGTTGCCGACATCGTGCTGGAGGACAATCGGCTGCAGAGCCTGGCGCTGTCGATTGCCGAAGCGGGTGGTGCGCAGGCGCTACCGGGGCAGGTTCGCACGATCGAGATGCTGGAGGCTACCGGCCGCCTCGACCGCAAGGTCGAAGGTCTTGGATCGAGCGACGAATTGCTGCGCCGCGGCCAGGACAATCGCGGCCTGACGAGGCCGGAACTCGCCGTCGTGCTATCGGTCTCGAAGCTCGTTCTTCAGGATGCTGCCGAGCAACTGCACCTCGCTGACGATCCATTGGTCGGCCCACAGTTGTTCGACGCTTTCCCCAAGGCCATGCGCAAAACGCATGCCGATGCCATTCGCGCGCACCGGTTGCGCCACGACATCCTGGGCACCAAGGTCGCCAACCGACTGGTCAATCGCCTCGGACCCGGCGTTGCCTATGACCTGATCGAGGAAGAAGGCGCGTCGTTGCAACAAGTCGTGGCGGCGTTCCTCGTCACCGAACTGCTTCTCGACCTCGACAAGCTGTGGCGGAAGATCGAGGAAGATGCGCTGCCGGAAACTGTGCGCATCGAATTGTTCGCGATCGCGGCCGCAAGCATCCGCTCGCATATTGCCGATGCGATCCGCGCCGCCAATGGCGAGACCAGCGTCGCCAAGATGTGCGCGATGCTCGAACCGGGGGTCCGCAAGATTTCGGCTGCGGCCACCAAGCTGATCCGCGCCGAGGTGCGCAACGAAGCGGCTGCGCGCCGCGACCGGCTCATTGCGCTCGGCGCCAGCGACGACATCGTTCGGCTGCTGGTCCGGCTGTACGAACTCGATGGGGTCTTCGGGATCGCGGCGCTGTCGAGCGAGCACGAACTCGACGAGTTGGAAGTCACCGCTGCCTACACCCGTTTGGGCGAAGCACTCGGTCTCGACTGGGCGCAGCAGCAGGTCGCGCGCTTTGTGCCGGCCGACCAGTGGGAACGCTTGCTCACGGCCGGCCTTGCCCGCGATTTCGAGCAATTGCGGATCGAATTCCTGCAGCGTTGCCGGGGCAAGAAAATCGACGCCGGCGTCGAGGAATGGGTGACCGAGCAGCAGCCGCGCATCGAGCAGTTCCGCAAGCTGATCGATCGCGCGCGCAGCGAAGGCAACGTCAGCGCGCCGATGCTGGCGCAAATCGCCGGACAGGCGCGAATCCTGCTCGGGCGCTGACGTGCGTATAGCCGTCCTCGTGCCCGACCCGGGCTATGAGGAGCCGTGGGCGTGGGCCTACGACATCGAGGCGCAAGCGCTCGAGCAAGGCGGGTGCACGGTCGTGCCGATCCCATGGACTGAGTTTCGGAGCCCGCATGGTTTCGACCTGGTGATGCCGCTGGTGGCCTGGGGCTATCACCTTGACTATGCGCGCTGGCTCGCCTTGCTGGATCGAGCGGAAGCCGAGCGTTGGCCGATGATCAATCCGCCCGCGCTACTGCGCTGGAACAGCGACAAGGCTTATCTCGCCGAGCTTGCCGACCTTGGGGTGCCTACCGTGCCGACCCTGGCGGTGGAGGCGTGCGGCGATGCCGACCTGGAAGAAGCGCGGCGACGCTTCGACAGCGAGTGGTTGGTCATCAAGCCGCCGGTCTCGGCGAGCGCGACCGGCACGCACCGCTTGGGACCGCTTGACGACTTGCCCGCCGACAGCCGTAGTCAGCCGATGATCGTGCAGCCGCTGATCGAGGAGATCGCCCGCACCGGTGAGTTCTCGCTGATGCTGTTTGACGGCGAATACAGTCACGCCGTGGTCAAGCGCCCCAAGAGCGGCGACTTCCGCGTCCAGCCGCACCTTGGAGGCGTGACGTTGCCGACGGCCCCGCCGCCGGGTGGGATTGAGCTTGCACAGACGGCCCTGGCCTGCGCGCCCACGCCTGCGACCTATGCCCGGGTGGACATGGTCCCCGACAACGACGGGACCCTGCTCGTCATGGAGCTGGAGCTGATCGAGCCGTCGCTGTTCCTCGACGACGCACCGTCGGGCGCGACGGCCTTCACGAACGCGGTTCTGCGCTCCGCGCAAACAGCCACTGCCTGATCGCCGACGTCAGATTCGGCGTCTGGTCCGCTTCCAGCCGCGCCACATCGATTTCCGCAACTAATGCGTTCAGCGGGCAGCCGCGCTGACGTGCCGCGTCTTCCAGCGCTGCCCAGAACATCGGCTCCAGGCTAATGCTCGTCTGATGGCCGGCAATCAGCACCGACCGTTTCTTCGGCGGTGCGTAATCGGCCATCAATACATATGCTGGCCGCCGTTGATCGACAGCGTCGACCCAGTGACGAACCCGGCATTCTCGTCGACCAGGAAGCAGACCGCGCGCGCGATTTCCTCGGCCTTGCCGAGGCGGCCGACCGGGATCTTGGCAATGATCTTGCCCAGCACTTCCTCCGGCACCGCGGCAACCATGTCCGTGTCGATATACCCCGGCGCGATCGCGTTGACGGTGACGCCGTTGCGGGCGCCTTCCTGCGCCAGCGCCTTGGTGAAGCCGTGGATACCCGACTTGGCGGCGGCGTAATTGACTTGGCCATACTGCCCGGCCTGGCCGTTGATCGAGCCGATGTTGACGATTCGGCCGTAACCGCGGCTCTGCATGCCTTCGAACACCGCCTTGGCCATGTTGAAGCAACCGCCGAGGTTGGTGTCGATGACGTCCTGCCACTTCTGGTGGTCCATTCGCTTCATCGTCGTGTCGCGGGTGATGCCGGCATTGTTCACCAGCACGTCGACGGGGCCGAGGTCGGCTTCGATCTGCTTCACGCCTTCCTGGCAGGCGTCGAAGTCGGACACGTCCCATTTATAGGCGGGGATCCCGGTGCGGTCGGTGAAGGCGCGAGCGCGCTCCTCGTTTCCGGCGTAGTTTGCCGCGACTTGCATGCCCATGTTCTTGAGCGCGACGCTGATCGCCTCGCCAATGCCGCGGGTCCCTCCGGTAACGACTGCCACTCGTGCCATGGACTCTCTCCTGTCTCTCTCGAAAACAGGCTTATGAGCGCGGCTGCCAGCCTGCAAGTTCACGGCTGATTAGCCGGGTCAGCATGTCCATGCCTTCGGGTGAATCGTTGAGACAGTCGAGCAGGGCGAAGCGCTCGCCACCCGCATGTTCGAACGTTTCGCGGCCGCGAATGCCAAGTTCCTCAAGTGTCTCGATGCAATCAGCCGAGAAGCCCGGTGCCGCGATTGCGACGCGCTTTACGCCTTGGCGAGGATAGGCCGCCAACGTCGCGTCGGTCGCCGGCTCGAGCCACTTGGCGCGGCCGAACTTCGACTGGAACGTAATATCCACCTCACGGCCCATTTTCTCGCCGACGCGCCGCGCGGTCTTCTGGCAGTGGCAATGATAGGGATCGCCAAGTTCCAGCGTGCGTGCGGGCATTCCGTGAAAACTCAGGACAAGCCGGTCGGGCTGAAAATCGAGCGCCTTGAGTTGGCGTGTCAGACTCGCGGCCAGCGCATCGATATATAGCGGATCGTCGTAATAAGGCGGGAGCGTGCGTAGCGCGGGCTGCCAACGCATCGAGGCGAGCGCCGCGAACACCGCGTCGTTCGCCGTCGCTGTCGTCGCCGCGCAATATTGCGGATAGAGTGGTGCGGTCAGGATGCGCGTGCAGCCCTCGCGAAACATGTTGTGGATTGCCGCCGCGATGCCGGGGCTGCCGTAGCGCATCGCGTAATGAACGCTCACCTCGGGCATCGCAGCGCGCAGCTTCTCCGCCTGGCGCTGCGCGATCACCCGCAGTGGCGAACCTTCGTTGGTCCAGATCTGGTTGTAGGCCTCTGCCGACTTCTGCGGGCGCGTGCGAAGGATAATGCCGTGCAGGATGGGCTTCCACGCCAGGCGCGGAATTTCGATCACGCGCGGATCGCTGAGGAATTCCGCCAGATACTTGCGCACAGCCCGCGCATGCGGCGCGTCCGGCGTGCCGAGGTTGATTAGCAGCACGCCGATCTTGTCAGCGGGAATGCTGGGGTGGTTTGCCGGCCTGATCATGCTGCGGCGAGGTCGAACGGCAGGGAGCGCAGGCGACGACCGGTACCCGCGTGGATTGCGTTTGCGACGGCGGGTGCCAGCGGCAGCGTGCCGAGACCGCTGATGCCGCCCGGTGCGTCGGCGCTGGGAAGTATCGAGACCACGATTTCCGGTGCGTCGCCGAGACGCGGCAGGTCAAGCGCGCCCAAAGCCCGTGCGCGCGGCGCGCCGGCGACGAACTCCGGCACCGGGGAAGTCCCCTGCGCGATGGCCCATATCAACCCGGCTTCGATCTGCTGCGTGACGAGCCCGCTGTTGACGACCCGGCCGCAATCGACCGCCGCGAACAGTTTGTGCACCTTGATCTTTTGGTCCGGGCCAACGCTCGCGACGGCGACGAGCCCGATGTGCGATCCGAACGCCGACGCACCGGCCAGCCCCATGCTGCTGCCTGGCCCGCCGCCGTCCCACTGCGCCAGGGTGGCGGCGGACTGCAGGCAGCGCGCAAGCCGTCCATTGCCGCCGAGCATGGCCATGCGGAACGACAGCGGCTCAAGGCCAGCCGCGCGTGCAAGTTCGTCGACGAAGCTTTCCGTGAAGAAGGTGAACTCGCGCTGTGGCGAACCGCGCATGTACCCCGCTCGCATGGGGAGGGCGACAGGGACGGACTCCACGCGGACATTGGCGATGGAATAGGGCGGAACCGACCCGTCCAACGCCGTCCGGCCTAATTTCGCAGGCGTGTTTCCTCCCGTAAGCCGTGCCAGGGCTGATCCCAAGCCATCCGCTGTGGCGACCTTGACCGCCCAGGCGTTCGTAATGCCGCCGGGTCCAGGCAAGGCTGTCAGTCGTGCCAGCGCGCCGGGCGAAACAGCGTCAGCATTCTGGCTGGCCGATTGCGACAACATTACTTGCACCGGCCGCCCGACCGCCTTGGCCAACGCGATGGCAATTGCCGACGCGTCGGAGTCCATTGCTCGGCCCGACGGCTCGCCAGAAGGCATGGGATAAAGCGTTGCCTCTGGGGTACCCAAACCAGGTGCGAGCATCGGCGCCCACAGCTCGACCGCGCCATTGATGACCCGCGCCGTCGCGGAAACTGGTTCCACTCCGAGATGCATCGACGGCGCCGCGTAATAGGTCGCTGTAAGCGGCCGCGACCCGCTTACGGCACCATCGTAGTCGCCCTGCGCGAACCATGCGTCTGCGCGCGCTTCCGCTAGCGCCTTGTCGAAGAGCGGCCTTACGATCGCTTCTGAACGCGGTGCCGAAAATCGCACGTTCTCCGAACGCAGCGCCTGCTCCGCTTGCCACCAACTGTCTGCCACGACCGCGATCCATTGGTCGCTGGCGCTCAGGTGGCGGATGCCTGGCTGCCCCTCGATCGCGGCGCGCTCGAATCCGGTAATCTTCCCGCCAGGCGGTGCCAGCCGCGCCGACGCGTAAAGCATGTTTGGATGCCGGACGTCGCTAGCGAGCCGCCAGCTTCCTTGCGCCTTGGCGGGACCGTCGAGCCGCGACAACGGCTGGCCCATCAGCCGCGCTTTGCGTGTCTGGCGCAATGGCGCGTTCCGCGGTGGACTGCGGCTAGCAGCTTCCTCAGCCAATTCGCCAAAGGTTACCGTTCGCCCACCGTTGAGCACGAAGCCATCCGCCGTTTCGCATTGCGCGGGATCGACGTTCCAGCGGTCGGCGGCCGCCCCGACCAGCATTGTCCGTGCCACCGCCGCCGCTTCGCGCACCGGCCGTTCGAACGCGCGAATGGAGGTGGAGTTGGCGGTAATCCGGATGTCCTCGGGCCAGCCCTCCGCCTTGGCCAGCGGATTGGCGTAGGCCTTATTCAGCGGCGCCGGCTCGACCGCGATCGATTCCCACGCCGCACCCAATTCGTCAGCAACAATCTGCGGCAGTCCCGTCCAGATACCCTGTCCCGTTTCCACCTGTGGCACGGCCACCGTGATGCGCCCATCGCGCGCGATCTTGATGTAGTTGCCGAACGTTTCCTCGCCGCGTCCGGCGCTGAGTTCGCTCTGCAGATGTCTCGGCCACAGCGAATAAGCGACGATCAGGCCGATGCCCGCGCCGCCGCCGATCAGGACCGTGCGGCGATCGAGGTTCAATGCGCGTACTGGGCCTTCAGCGCGCGGCGGTCGATCTTGCCCGTACCCAAGCGGGGAAGCGATTCGGTCGCGAAGATGAAGCGCTCGGGAATCTTGAACTTCGCAAGCCGTCCGTCGAGAAATGCGCGAAGCTCATCCTCATTCAGCGTCTGGCCGTCTTTTACGTAAACTATGGCGACCGGAACCTCGCCGAGCCGCTCATCGGGCGCTGCGATCACCGATACCTCGGCGACGGCCGGGCAAGCGTAACATTCGGCCTCCACCTCGGCCATCGAGATGTTCTCGCCGCCGCGGATGATGATTTCTTTCTTGCGGTCGACGATGAAAAGGTAGCCGTCCTCGTCGAGATAACCGATGTCGCCCGTGCGCACCGTGCCGTCGTCGGCGATCGTCGCGCGCGTCGCCTCGGGATTGCGATAATAGCCCTTGATGTTGGCCGCGGTCCGGATGCCGATCTCGCCCACTTCGCCCGCCGGCAGCACGGTGTCGTTGGCGCCCAGGATCTTGACCTCGACCAGCGGCTTCTGAGCGCGCCCAGTCGAAGCGGGTTTGGTCGCGTAGCTGCTCCAGAAGTTCGCGCAGCCGGTGGCGTTTGTTTCGGTCAAACCATATCCCAACGCCGGCTGCGCGTTCGGGAATTCGCCCTTCAGTCGCTCGACGTGGCTGACCGGACGCGGCGCACCGCCTGCCGTAATGTCCTTGAGTGACGACAGGTCATATTTGTGCCGGTCGGGGTGGTTCATCAGCTCGAGGCTCATCGTCGGCACCCCGACGAAATAGGTGACGCCTTCCTTCTCAATCAGCCGCAGCGCCTCGGTCGCGTCCCATTTGGGCATGATCACCATACAGCGGCCGACGACGAAGCTGTTGAGCATCACCGGCACTTCGCCGGTGACGTGGAACAGCGGCACACTAAGGAGGGTGCGGGGTGTCGGGGGCGGATTGCCGTCCTGCTCCAGCAGCCCTTTCAAGACGATCAACCCGGTCGAGTAGGCGTAGACGCCGGTCGTCACTGCGCGATGCGTCGAAAGCGCCCCTTTGGATTCCCCGGTCGAGCCGGAGGTAAACAAGATCGTCGCATCATCGTCGGGCAGAATCTCTGGCAAGCTGTTGTCGAGATCGGCCCCGTCGAGCAGCGGCGCGATCGCTTGTTCGACCGGCTGCTCGATCGGCAGCGAAATTGTTTCAATCCGTCCGCACCGCTCCGCGAGGCGCCGCGCGCGCGGCGCGTCGGCGATGATAAGCTTGGGCTCGGTCAGCGCAATCGCATGCTCCATCTCCAGCGGCTCCCACCAGCCGTTGAGCAAGGTCGCGATGCCGCCGGCCTTCAGGATGGCCATGTAGCCGACGATCCACGCCGGGCAGTTGCGCATGGCGATTCCCACGCGATCACTTTTCGCAATTCCGCGCGCGACCAGAGCGTGCGCCAAGCGCTCAGAAATGCGATCGAGATCCGCGAAGTTAAGCCGCTCGTCACCAGCGACCACTGCCTCGTTGGCACCGTTCAGTTCGGAAAAGGCTTTGAAAAAGCTCGGTAACGTCGCCGGGAAGTTGGTGACGATGGTTCGGCCCAGTTCGTCATGGCCCGTCGTCAACCGCCCGCCCGGCCCGTAGACCGCGGCCAGTATCTCGTCGAAGCGTCGATCCAGTTCGTTGGGCATCGTGGGCGAGCTTCCTTTGCCTTTGCTCAGAGCCGCCTTATGAGGCGCTGAACTTTGATGGGGAAGCCCTTGCAAGCTGTCGACAATAGCCGGTTCATTGCATTCCCCGATCTGGGGCTGTCGCCGGTTGCGCTTCACATCGGCCCGTTCGACCTGCGCTGGTACAGTCTTGCTTACCTTGCCGGCATTTTCATCGGTTATTGGTACCTGCTCAAATTGCTGAGGCAGCCCGGCGCGCCGATGGATCGCCGGCATGCCGACGATCTCGTTTTTTACGCTGCGCTCGGCATCATCTTCGGTGGCCGTCTCGGCTACGTCCTGTTCTACAATCTCGGCGAATATCTCCGGCATCCACTGGAGATCCTCAAATTGTGGGACGGCGGAATGTCGTTCCATGGCGGCGTCATCGGCACGTCCCTGGGCATCATCTATTACGCATGGAAGCAGAAGCTGAACTGGCTTCGCCTACACGATTACGTTGCCTGCTGCGTGCCGTTCGGGCTTGGCTTCGGCCGCCTCGCCAATTTCGTGAACCAGGAATTGTGGGGCGCGCCAACGACCGTTCCCTGGGCAGTTCGCTTCGTCGAGCCGACACCGCTGGGACCGATGCTCGGCCCGCCTCGGCACCCCAGTCAGCTTTACGAAGCCGTCCTTGAAGGCCTGTTGCTCTTCGCCATCCTCGCCTTCATGTTTTGGCGGACCAAGGCACGATACGAGCCGGGCAAGCTCGTCGGTGCCTTCATATTCTTCTACGGCCTGTTCCGCTTCGGCGTCGAATTCATTCGCGAACCCGATGCGCAATTTGCGGGCACCATGTTCCAAAACGCCGGCCTGCACATGGGCCAGTGGCTGTCGTTGCCCATGATCCTCGGCGGCCTGTACCTGATGCTGACCGCGCCCCGCCGCCGCACCCGCGTCGAACCCACGCTGGGAACCGAAAGCGTCGCGTGACGCCGCTTGAACGAGCCCTTCGTGAGCGCATTGCCGCCGAGGGCCCGATCAGCGTCGAGACGTACATGGAAGCGTGCAACGCTTATTATTACGCGACGCGTGATCCGCTCGGTGCGCGCGGTGATTTTACGACGGCGCCGGAAATCAGCCAGATGTTCGGGGAGCTCGTCGGCGCTGCGCTCGCGGATTGCTGGAAACGCGCAGGTTCGCCGGCCGACGCGATTTATGCCGAGCTTGGCCCGGGGCGCGGGACGCTTGCCGCCGATGCGCTGCGCATGCTGCGCGCCAGTGGCTTCGCCGGCGAAGTCCATCTGGTCGAAACCAGCCCGGTGTTGCGCGAGGCGCAGAAGCAAGCGGTTGGACAGGCCGCGTGGCACGAACGGGTCGAGGATTTGCCCGCGCGGCCGTTGCTGCTGGTCGCCAATGAATTCCTCGACGCGCTGCCGATCCGCCAGCACGTGGGCGCGGTCGAGCGGCGCGTGACGGTTGCTGCAGGCGGACTAGCCTTCGACCGCGATGGTGAGATCGTGGAAACGTCGCCGGGGCGCGAGCAGGCTGCCGGCAACATCGCGCTCTGCCTCGCGCAGCGTGGTGGCGCGGCGCTGTTCATCGATTACGGTCATGCGAAATCCGCGCCGGGTGACACGCTGCAGGCCGTACGCGGCCATGGCTACGCGCCGGTGCTGGCCGATCCGGGCGAGCAGGACCTGACCAGCCATGTCGATTTCGAGGCCATCGGCCGCGTCGCCGCCGATGCGGGCGCGTCCGTAACGGCGGTGGTCCCCCAAGGTGATTGGCTGCTCCGGCTGGGTATGGAGGCGCGCGCTCAAGCGCTTTCGCGGGCGAACCCGGAACGCGTCGAAGAGATTGCGAACGCGCTCGATCGGCTTACCAGTCGTGCGCACATGGGGGAGCTATTCAAAGTGATGGCGATTCACGCGCCTGAATGGCCGGCGCCGGCTGGACTTGCTTGATGGATCGCGATGCGACCGAGGACGACCTGCCGGCAATCGACCGGGTCTTTCGCCAGAGCTTCTGCGATACGTTCGCGCATCTGTATGCGCCTGAAGATCTCGACGCGTTTCTCCGAAAGTTCACGCCCGAGGCTTGGGCGGAAGAATATCATGACCCGCGATACCGGTTCCGCGTTGCCGAAGTGGACGGGGAGGTCGTCGGCTACCTGAAGCTCGGCCCTTCGGCCCTCCCTTACGAGACCTCGGCGCAAGCCATCGAGCTGCGTCAGCTTTATGTGCTGAAACCGCACCATGGCACCGGGCTTGCCGCCGCCCTGACCGACTGGGGCATCGCGGAAGCGAGGCGGCAGGGCAACGAAGAGCTCTACCTGACCGTTTACACCGACAACCACCGCGCGAAGCGCTTCTACGAGCGCTACGGCTTTGAGGAAGTCGGCCGCTACGACTTCATGGTCGGCAATCACGCCGACGAAGACATCATCATGCGGAAGCGGCTGTGAGCGGCGTCGAGGTCAATCGCGCGATCAGCCTCGGCCGCCTGCCGCATGGCTTTTTAGGCCGCCGCGGCGGCATTTCCGTGGGCGAATGTGCCGGCCTGAATGTCGGGCTCGGCAGCAAGGACGATCCCGAGACCATCGCGGGCAACCGGCGCCTCGCGGTGTCGGCGCTGTTGCCTGAAGCCGAATTGGCGACAGTCCACCAAGTCCATTCCGCCAAAGCCGTTGTTGCCTATGAAGCATGGCCCAATGATGAGCGCCCGCGTGTGGATGCGCTCGTGACCGACCGGCCCAACCTGCTGCTCGGCATCCTGACCGCCGATTGCGCGCCGGTGCTGTTCGCCGACCATGACGCCGTGGTTGTCGGTGCGGCGCACGCCGGGTGGCGCGGCGCCCTTGCAGGGGTCACCGATGCGACGATCGAGGCGATGGAGTTGCTGGGCGCCCGCCGGGACCACATCCACGCCGCGGTCGGGCCGTGCATCGCCCAGCCCAATTACGAGGTCGACGACGACTTCCGCGCGCGCTTCCTTGCGCCCGATCCCGACAACGCACGCTTTTTCGTCGACGGCCCCGCCGGGAAGCCGCACTTCGATCTCGAGGCCTATGTCGTGCACCGCCTGATCGCCGCCGGCATCGGCGAAGTCGAAGCCCTCAACCTCGACACTTACGCCGACGATGACCGCTTCTACAGCTTCCGCCGCGCGACCCACCGCGGCGAGGCCGACTACGGCCGCCAGCTCAGCGCCATCGCCATTCCCGGCTGAGGTTGGCGCAAGTCGCGCCGAGGGCTAAGGCCCGCCGCGAAGGAGAGTCATCTTGCCTACCGAAGACGAACTGAGCGGCGCCATTTCCCACCAGCGCTCACCGAAGCCGTCGCCGACCACCGTCGGCAACCACAAGCTGAGCCCGCAGACGCTGATGCTTGGGTACGGCTTCGACCCGGAACTGAGCGAGGGTTCGCTCAAGCCCCCGATCTTCCTCACCTCGACCTTCGTTTTCGAAAACGCTGCCGCAGGTAAGCGCTTCTTCGAAGGTGTTACCGGCAAGCGACCCGGCGGGGCGGAGGGCCTCATCTACTCTCGCTTCAACGGTCCCAACCAGGAAATTCTCGAGGATCGCCTGGCGGTCTGGGAAGATGCCGACGATGCCTTGGCTTTCTCCAGCGGCATGGCGGCGATCGCGACGTTGCTGCTGACGTTCGTTCGTCCTGGCGACTGCGTCGTTCACTCAGGCCCTCTTTACGCTGCGACGGAAACGCTAATCGGCAAGATTCTCGGGCAGTTCGGCGTCACCTGGATCGACTTCCCCTCGGGCGCCACCCGCGAGGAAATCGACGCCGCCATCGCCCGCGGCAAGGAGAAGGGGCGCGTCAGCCTCGTCTATCTCGAAAGCCCGGCAAACCCGACCAACCAGCTGGTCGACGTCGAAGCCGTCCGCGCGGCGGTCGACGCGGCGTTCGGTGATGGCGAGAAGCCGCCGATCGCCATCGACAACACTTTCCTCGGCCCGCTCTGGGCCAAACCGCTGGCGCAGGGTGCCGACCTCTCCGTTTACAGCCTGACCAAATATGTCGGCGGGCATAGCGACCTAGTCGCCGGCGGCCTCGTCGGCGAAAAGAACCTCATCAACCAAATCCGCAGCTTCCGGAACACGATCGGGACGATCTGCGACCCCAACACCGCCTGGATGCTGTTGCGGAGCTTGGAGACGCTTGAGCTGCGCATGAGCCGCGCCGGCGAGAACGCGGCCAAGGTGTGCGACTTCCTTAAGAGCCACCCGAAGGTCGAAAAGATCGGCTACCTCGGCTTCCTTGAGGAAGGTTCGCGCCAGGCCGACATCTACAAGCGCCATTGCACCGGCGCCGGCTCTACCTTCTCGCTTTATCTGAAGGGGGGGGAAAAGGAGGCGTTCGCTTTCTTGGACGCGCTACAGATTGCAAACCTCGCCGTCAGCCTCGGTGGCACGGAAACACTTGCCAGCGCGCCGGCCGCGATGACTCACCTCTCCGTGCCCGACGAGCGCAAGAAGCAGCTCGACATCACCGACAACCTCGTTCGCATTTCAATCGGCTGCGAGAATGCGGACGATCTGATCGCCGACTTCGCCAACGCGTTGCAGGCGGTCTGATCGGGGCCGCCTCGGCGGCCCCGACCTCAATTAATCATTCAGCCGGAACCGGCTCGGCGGCTGCAGGGGCAGCCGTCGCGGCGGTCGTGTCGCCGCGAATGAACGCCAGCATGTCCGGATTGATGATCTCGGGGTGCGTCGACAGCAGCCCGTGCGGCAGGTCCTTGTAGGTCTTCAGCGTGCCGTTCCGCAGCAGCTTCGCCGCGAGCGGGCCTGAATCAGCGTAGGGCACGATCTGGTCCGCTTCGCTGTGGATCACCAGCACGGGCACGTCGATCGCCTGCAGGTCCTCGGTGAAGTCGGTCTCCGAAAAGGCCTTGATGCACTCGTAGTGCGCCTTGGCGCTGCCCATCATGCCCTGCCGCCACCAGTTGCGGATGAGGCCTTCGGAAATCTTCACGCCAGGCTTGTCGAAATTGTAGAAGGGGCCACTGGCGACATCGAGGTAGAATTGAGCGCGGTTGGCAGCCAGGGCGGTGCGGAACTGATCGAAGACCTCGATAGGAAGGCCGCCCGGATTGGAGTCCTTCTTGACCATCACCGGCGGCACCGCGTCAACGAGGATCGCCTTGGCGACGCGTCCCTTGGCGTGACGAGCGACATAGCGGGCGACTTCGCCGCCACCGGTCGAATGGCCGATGTGTATCGCATTGGTCAGTCCAAGCTCGGTCACCAGCGCGTCGACGTCGGACGCATAGGTGTCCATCTCATTGCCGTCGCTCGTCTGGCTTGATCGTCCGTGGCCGCGCCTGTCGTGCGCAATGACGCGGTAGCCTTGGCCGAGGAAGAACAGCATCTGCGCGTCCCAGTCGTCCGCGCTGAGCGGCCAGCCATGGTGGAAGACGATCGGCTGTGCGTCCTTCGGTCCCCAATCCTTATAGAAAATGTGTGCGCCATCGGCGGTCTTGACGTGCGTCATCGCGTTGCCCCTGCGAGCGTTCCGGCCGTCGGGGCCGGCGCCGGTCTCGATCGTGCCAATCGGTGGCGAGCTACTGGACCATCGTACGCGGGGACTCACGATCGAGTCCGGGCGGCCGTAGCATTGGGTTGCTCGCCGAAACAGCAGTCGACTCGCGCAGACCGCCAATTCTTCATCCGTGTCTGCCGCGTGCTGCCAAGGCTCGCTCGCGGGCCGCCTGATGACCGATCAGCGGCTCGGGATAGCCGCACCGGTTCGGTGGGTCGTGGATTTCCTCGTCGGAGAGATGTTTCAGCTCGGGCACCCACTGCCGGATGTAAGCGGCGGCGTTGAATTTCGCAGACTGCGAGAGCGGCGCCATAACTCGGTTGAACGGCTGGCTGTCGGTGCCGGTCCCCGCGATCCACTGCCAGTTGAGACTGTTATTGCCGTAATCCGCGTCGACCAGCGTGTCCCAAAACCAGCGCTCGCCCCGGCGCCAGTCGATCAGCAGATGCTTCACCAGGAAGCTCGCGGTTAGCATGCGCACGCGGTTGTGCATCCATCCGAGCGCCCAAAGCTGCCGCATTCCTGCGTCGACGATCGGATAGCCGGTCATGCCACGGGTCCATGCGAGGAAATCCGCATCGGCGTGTTTGCCCGAACGCCAGCGGATTGCCGCGTTCCGCTGACTGCGCGCCCCGACGTCAGGATCGGCCAGAACCGCGCTCCGCGCGAAGTCGCGCCATGCCAGTTCTTTCAGGAATTTCTCGCCGCCCGCGTCGCGCAGCGAATGATAAATGCGTCTCGGACTGATCTCGCCGAAGTGCAGGTGAGGGGACAGCATCGACGTGCCGTCTTCCGACGGAAGGTCGCGCGCCTTGGCATAATTTCCGACCGCATCCTCGAAGCGTTCGAGCCGCACCTGCGCGCCGTCCTCACCGGGCTCCCAGATCGAAAAGCCGGTCGCCCAGTCCGGTTTGGTCGGCAGCAATTGCCAATCGGCGAGGTCATCGCTTTCCGGCAAGTGATCGGGGGCTAATATTGATTGCGGGGCGCTGACCGGGTCCGCGACGTCGAGGGCCGACAAGGCCCGGTAGAACGGTCCATAGATTTTGAACGGCTGGCCAGATCCGGTTCGAACGGCATCCAGCGGGACGAGTGTGTCCCCGGAATGGAGCGCCAGTCGCTCGCCAAGCGCTTGTTCGGTCTCGCGCCACCAAGGCTCGTAATGCGCCGTCGCGTGCACTGTCGGGGCACCGAGTTCGTCGGCGACCTTGGCCACGATTTTCTTCGCCGATCCACGTCGAAGAAGTAGCCTGCCGCCGCGCCGTTCCAGCGATTCACGAAAGGCGACGAGACTGTGGTGGAGCCACCAGCGTTGCGCGCCACCAATGGCCCAGTCGCCGGGCGCTTCGTCATCGAGGACGTAGAGCGCCGCGAAAGGTCCAGCCGCCGCTGCAGCCGCGATGGCCGGCTGGTCGTCGAGCCTCAGGTCTTGTCGTAACCAGACGAGCGTTGGGGAAGTCATTCGCGACTAACGCCCGGGCGCTTGGGGGTGGCCACTAGGGCTTTAGCCCCAGTCTTCGATCGCCCAGCCCCGCTGCGTTGCCAGCCGCTTCAACTTGTCGTGGGGATTCACGGCGACCGGTTCGTCGGACCATTCGAACACTGGCGCGTCCGAGACGTGATCAGAATAGAATCGCACATGCCCATGCGTCCCGGTCAGCCCCGAACGTTCGACCCAGTCGGCGACCATCCTGAGCTTCGCCGGCCCGTAGCAATTCTCGCCGTCGATCTTCGCGTGCACGCGCTCGTCGAGCCCGATGATCGATCCGGTGCCGATGACGTCGTCGAAGCCGAGCCGTTCGGCGATTTCGCGGGCGTAAAGCCGGTAGGATGCGGTCGCCATCACCACCCGCCGGCCCTCGGCCTTATCGCGAGCGATGGCCTTGCGGGCGCCGGGCCGGATGTTCGTCGCCAGCTGCCGTTCGGCGAAGCTGTCGACGAGCGGGGCCAGGTCGCGCGGGTGGATCTTGCCACCCAGAAGCAGGCGATGGTTGATCTCCTTGAGCCGCGCGCGGTCGATCAGCTTTGCCACGTAGGCGAGCATCGACGCTGCGACGAGCGGCAGGAGCAGCAGTCGCCAAGGGGCTCGCCTGGTCGCGCAATGCAACAGGAACGGGGTATAGGTGGCGTGCCGCGTTACCGTTCGATCCATGTCGTAGATCGCGAGGTCGGTCATGCTTCACCTGCAAGAATGGCCTCGACCAAATTGTGGTCGGCGGGCTTGTCGACATCGACCCCCGCGAGCGGATCGGACAGGGTCACCGCCTTCATCGACAGACCGAGACGGCGACCCAGCTTCGCCATCACGCCGTCGATGCTGATCAGCCGCAGCGCAACTAGCACGAGCGTCAGCGGGCCAAGCAGGCTGACGACGCGCATGGCCTTCTTCCGATCCTGCTCGACGGCCCGCCATAGCTCGATCGCAGGCCGGACCGCCGGTGAATGCAGATGGAACAGGTTGGCGCCGGTGTAGGCACCGCCGTGAAACTTGATCCATGTCCGCTCGGCGCGCGGGAAGCGGCGAAGAAGCGTCGCGCGCTCGACCACGCCGATCGCGATCCCATTGCCGCCCGCGCGTCCGCAAAACTCGTCGACCGTCGCCGGCGACAGCAGCGCATGGTCGGCGGTGGTTACGAGCAGCGGCCACTGCGTCGCCGGGTCGTCGCACAAGCCGAGGATCGTCGCGGCAATCGTCCCTGATGACGGTTCGAAGCTGATCCGCGGGTCGCTCGAGATGACCGATCCCAGCCGGTCCGGGCTTTGCGACAGAATGCGAACGCGGTCGACGCTCTGGCTGTCGAGAAGCGCGCGGACCGGTCGCCGCACCATCGGCTCGCCACGGATGGCGATCAGCGCCTTGAGGTCGGTGCCGAACTGCGCTGCAAACTCATCGCGGCCCGGCCGCGACCCGGCCAGCAAGATAGCGGTGTGCTTCACGCCTCCAGCCAGGACGTAACCTTGCGTCCACGGCGCTTGCGCTCGGTCATCTGTGCCAGTCGCACCGCGTGGAAGATGAGGCTGACCAACGTCCACCAGGCAACCAGCACCAGCCCCGTATCCGGCCGGCCCACCAGCAACGCGAAAAACAGGATCACCATGTTCGGATTGCGCCTCGCGGTGATCAATCGAAACTGGCTGTCGAGCTTTTGCCAGACGTGGATCTCCATGCCGTTGAACCGCTTGATCGACAGGCCCTCGATCAGCCGCTGCGCGATGTAGCCGCCGACGACCACCGACAGCACCATGATCTCATAGACGGGGGAAAGCGGCCGACCGTAGGCGGTCAGGCCATGGGCCCAGGCCCACCACCAAAAGGGTGGGTGGATGAGATCGATCCCGTGATCGAAGATATTGCCCCATTTCGACGAGGCGCCCGTGCACCGCGCGAGTTTTCCGTCGACGGTATCGAGCACCATGAAGGTGAAGCCCGCCGCGATGCCGAGCCAGTAGTGCCCGATCCAGAATAGCCAGAAGGCTAGCACGCAACCGACTGCGCCGATCGCGGTGATGAAATTTGGCTTCAGGCCCGCCCGTGCGGCCCAACGGGTCAAATAGAATGCCGGCTTGCGCCACAGGTAGAGCGTCAGTGCATCCGTGACGCCTTTGTAGGCGGCGTCGTACGCGGCGCGCTCGACCGGCTCGGGGTCGGCAGGGTCGAGCGGCAGCACAAACGGCCGTTCCCGCTTGCGCAGCGCGGTGTTGGTCAGTTCGGCGTGCTCGGCAGCGACAGGCTCGAAGCCGGCCACCGGCGTCCCCGCCGCCATCGCGCTGCGAACGGCGGCCGCATCTCCGCCAGCGGCGACATGCGCCAACACCGGCTTGGCGCCGAGCGCCAGCACCGAACCCGGCCGGTTGCGCATTTCGCGGATCCACGCGGGGTCCCAGCCATAGGCCATGCTTGCCAACAGGACCGAGCGCCCATCGATTGGTTCGTCCGCGCATTCGAACCCGGCATTCGTCGCCAGCCGGCAGGCGCGGTCGCGGGCCGCCATGCCGAACGGCCGTGCGGCATTCTCGCCGACCGGAACGAACAGCAAAGGCGTGTCGTCACTCATTACGGCCGCGCATAATGGCGCCGGACTCGGCAGGGAAGAGGCAGGCGGTCACCTCTCGCTTGCCGAGGGCGGCCATTTCGCGCATCAACCGCCCGGCATGGCGGAAGAACCCGAGCAGGATGCGCACGACGGCAGGGGCTCGGTCTACCGGGTCGCTGGTGCGCTGACGATTACCCGGGCCGCCACGACACAGCGTGAAATCGATGCGTTGCCGGATCCGTTGACGATCGACCTCAGCGACATCGATCGCATGGATACGGTCGGTGCCTGGCTGGTCTACCGCGCGGTTCGGGATCGCAAAGCCAAGGTGATCGGTGCCAGTCGCGACGAGACGAGCCTGGTCGAACAGGTGGGCGAATTCGATCATCCGGTCCGTGTCGCTCCGCTTCAGAAGCAGAATTTCCTGACCGGCCTGCAGGACCTTGGCACCTGGGTCGCCGAAAGCGGCAAGACTTTGGTCGGACTGCTTGGGTTTTTCGGGGCGACGTTGATCGGGTTTGCCAACATTATTCGGCGACCCAAGCGCTTCCGCTTCAACGCCGTAATTCAGAGGTTCGACGTCGTCGGCGTTCGCGCACTCGGGATCATCGGCCTGATGAGCTTTCTCATCGGCATCGTCATCGCCCAGCAAGGCGCAGTGCAGCTCGCGCAGTTCGGGGCCGAAGTTTACACGATCAACCTCATCGGCCGCATTACGGTGCGCGAGCTTGGCGTATTGATGACGGCGATCATGGTCGCCGGCCGCTCGGGTTCCGCCTTTGCGGCGCAGCTCGGCACGATGAAGATCACCGAGGAAATCGACGCCATGCGCACCATCGGCGTCTCGCCCGTCGAAGCGCTGGTACTCCCGCGGATGATGGCGGCCGTCCTGATGATGCCGCTGCTCGGCTTCTGGGCAATCCTCACCGCGCTTCTGGGCGGCGGACTGTTCGTCTGGCTCGACCTGCAGATACCGCCCGCGACCTATATCCAGCGGTTGCAGGAGGTCATCCCGATGACCGACCTGTGGATCGCGCTGATCAAGGCGCCGGTGTTCGGTTTCATCATCGCGCTCGCCGGCTGCTTCCAGGGGATGCTTGTCGAGGGCAACAGCGAGGAAGTGGGATCACGGACGACGACGGCGGTGGTGCAGTCGATCTTCCTCGTCATCGTGCTGGACGCGATCTTCGCGGTCTTCTTCAGTTCGGTCGGCTGGGTATGAGCCGTCCGCACGATTGCCAGCCGATCATCACCGTTCGCGGCCTGCGCAATGCGTTCGGGGAACAGGTCGTCCACGACGGCCTCGATCTTGAGGTTTGCCGTGGCGAGATCCTGGGCGTGGTCGGCGGGTCCGGCACCGGCAAATCGGTGCTGCTCCGCTCGATCATCGGACTGCAGACGCCCGAAGCCGGCGAGATCGAGGTCCTCGGCGAGAACATGGTCGGCCGGACCGAGGATGAAGCGAAGAATATTCGCCGCCGCTGGGGCATCCTGTTTCAGAATGGCGCCTTGTTCTCGACGCTGACCGTGGCGGAGAATGTTGAGGTCCCGATCCGCGAGTATTTCCCGTTCATCAAGCCGCCGCTGCTGGACGAGATCGCGGGTTACAAGATTGCCATGGGCGGTCTCTCGCCCGACGTCGGACCGAAATTCCCTTCGGAGCTCTCGGGCGGCATGATCAAGCGGGCCGGACTTGCCCGCGCCCTCGCGCTCGATCCTGAATTGCTGTTCCTCGATGAGCCGACCGCGGGTCTCGATCCGATTGCGGCCGCGGCGTTCGATCAGCTGATCAGGTCGCTTCAAAAGCGCCTTGGGCTAACCGTATTCCTGATCACCCATGACCTCGATACGCTTCACGCAATCTGCGATCGTATTGCGGTTATTGCGGACAAGAAGGTGATCGGGGTCGGAACGATCCCCGAGCTATTGGCTTTGGACCATCCTTGGATACAAGAATATTTCAATGGGCCGCGCGGTCGTGCTGCCGAAGCGAGCTATGAGAAAGGGGCAACGGCGTAGTGGAGACGCGGTCGAACTACGTAATGGTCGGCGCGGTGACAGTGGCATTGCTCGCCGGCGTGCTCCTGTTCATCGTTTGGCTGGCCGGCCTCTCGAACAAGGCCACCAAATGCTACGACATCTACTTTGCGCAGGGCGTCGGCGGCCTCAATAAAGGCTCGAACGTCAGCTTCTCGGGTGTCCCGGTCGGGCAGGTGCAGAAGATCTCGCTTCTGCCCAACCGGCCCGAATTCGTGTGGGTGCGGGTTGAGGTCGACGATCAGACACCTGTGCTCCAGGGCACGAGCGCCCAGATCCACGGCGTCGGCTTCACCGGCGTTAGCGAAATCCAGCTTGCCGGCGCGGAGCGCGGACGGCCGGCAATCGAGCAGGTCGGTCCGCAAGGCTGTCCTGTCATCCCGGCGACGTCTGGCGGCATCAGCGCCCTGCTCAACAGCGCCCCGGAATTGATCGACCGCATTCAGCGTCTGACCGAGCGTCTGACCGAATTGCTGAGCGACAAGAACCAGAATTCGATCGCCGACATCCTCGAGAACATCGACAAGACCAGCAAGGTGCTGGCCGAGCGTGCGCCCGATCTCGCGGACGCTATGCAGGATGCACGCGAAGCCGTCCGTCAGGCGGGCATCGCCGCGCAACACGTGACGACCCTCACCGACAGCACCAACAAGCTAGTGGTCGAGCAGGGTCAGCCCGCGGCTGAGGACCTGCGCCGAGCCATCGCCTCGGTGCAAAAGGCTGCCGACAACCTCGATTCGGTGATCACCGATGCGAAGCCGGGCATTCAGAACTTCAGCAAGTCGACGCTGCCCGAGGCCAACCGCCTGGTTCACGACATGCGCGATCTCACGCAGTCGCTGAAGGCGGTGTCGAACCGCGTCAATCAGCAGGGGATCGGTGGCACGCTCGGCCCCGAAAAACTGCCCGACTACAAGCCAGGGAAACGCTAGATGAGGCTGCTTAAGACGACCGCCGCGATGGCCTTGGCATTGGGGCTTGCTGGCTGCGGCGGGCTGCTCGGTGGCGGCAAGCCGCCGGCGACCCTTTTTTCGATCACGCCCGACGCGGCAGAGCCCGCATCGATCGTGCGCAGCTCGGCACCCGGCCAGGCCGTGACCATCGGCACCCCGGCCGTCGCGCGCGAGCTCGGCACCGTCCGCGTTCCCGTCCAAGTCTCGCCGACCAACGTCGAATATGTCGCCAAGATGCAGTTGGTCGACACGCCTGCGAACCTGTTCACCAACCTGCTCGCAGAGACTGTCCGCCGCACGACCAATCGCGTCGTGCTCGACCCGGGTCAGGCGACGCTCGACCCCGGCCTCGTCGTCAACGGGACACTCCAACGCTTCGGTTACGATGCGGCGACCGGCCAGGTCGTGGTGACGTACGACGGCGCGCTATCGACCCAGGGCGGCAACCGCGTCGAAACCCGCCGCTTCACCGCCAGCTCACCGGCGGACGGCACGTCGACCACGGTCGGCCCGGCGCTCAATATCGCCGCGAACCAGGTCGCGCGCGAGGTCGCCCAATGGGTGGGCAGTTCGGGGCGTTAGCCCTCAGCGGTTTATCGGCAGGGCAGCACTCGTGAAGATCGGCTTGCCGTCCTTGTTGCCGGGCGGCGAGTAGCGGCAGATCAGATAGTCCCAGTCCACCGAGTAAATTGCGCAGCCAACGTGCGTCGTCGTCGGCCACACCATCTGCGTATAGTGCGCGATGTCTTCCCAGCGCCCGGTGCGGCTGGTGGCGGGGAACAGATAGCTGCCAGGCACCATCAGCTGCCGCTCGCGGCTCCACATGTCGACCAGCGCCTCGGGCGACATCGTGCCGTGCCAAGCCTTGGCGAGATTCTCGCGTTCGCCCGGACGCCCCTCGCGCGGTGAATGGATCAGCGCTCCGAGGCTCGCTAGCACCGGACCGTAAGATGCCGCGTGCGCAGCGAGCGTCGCATCCCACTGCAGCGGCGGCGCGGCCACCGCAGCGCGTTCTCGGTTATGCGAGGCGAGCAAACGCTCGGCGACTGCACCCGTCGCGCCTTGCAGCACGGGCTGCGCCGCCGCGGGAACGGCGAGCGTGACGAAAGCGGCGAGCATAAGCGAGCGAACCATGCGCGAAGCGTGGCCGACTAACCCCTAAGCCACCGTCAGCGCGCATGGTTAACGCGCGTCACGCGAGGCTCTTCGACACCTGCTCGTAGACGTCCTTGGACAGGCCGGAAGTTGCCACGACCCGCTCAAGCGCGGCCTTCATCATCGCGCTGCGCTTGGGCTCGAACCGCTTCCAACGGCCAAACGCCGGCACCAGCCGCGCCGCAATCTGCGGATTCAGCTTGTCCGCCGCGATGATCATGTCCGCGAGGAAATCGTAGCCACGCCCGTCCGCGTTGTGAAACGCCCAGTGGTTGCCGCCGAACATCCCGACCAGCGCGCGGAGGCGATTGGGATTGCTCATGGTGAAATCCGGATGCCCGACCAGCTTCAGGACCTGATCGATCGTATCCGGGCGCTGCGCTGCTGCTTGCAACGCGAACCATTTGTCGATCACCAGCGCATCGTCGCGGAACCGGTCATAGAAGGCTTGCAGCGCTTCCTCGCGTTCAGGCTGGTTGAGCGAGACCAGCACGCCGAGCGCGCCCTGGCGGTCCGTCATGTTGTCCGCGGCATCGAACTGCGCCTTGGCAAGGCCCGCCGCCTGTGCTTCGTCAGCCGCGGAGATGTAACCGAGCGCCACGGTGCGCAGCCTCCGGACACCCTTGGCCGCCGGGGACAGATCTTCTCCCGAAGCGCCGTCGATCCGATGGGCCGCGAGCATGTCGTCCTTGAGCGCCGTTCCGATCGCCTCGCGCAGCGCATCGCGCGCGGCGTGAATGTCGTCCGGGTCGACGACTTCCATTCGATCGGCGAGCAACGTGTCGCTGGGCAGCAAAATCGCTTCCGCCTTGAACGCCGGGTCGAGCGCGTTCGACCGCAGCGTCGCGCCGATCGCGCGGATGACGGGCTCAGCGTCCAGCTTGCCGCCGGCTGCCGCAGCGGTCAGCGCCGACATCATCAGCTCCTGCATCGCCTCGTAGCGCGCGAACGGGTCGGTGTCGGCCTGCGCCAGCTTCTCAAGCTCGCCAGGCCGCCGCTCGGCTGTAAGCACCACCGGCGCCGAGAAGCCGCGGTTGATCGACAGCAGGGGAGTTTCGCCGATGTTCTCGAACGTGAAGCTCTGCTTCGCGCGGTCGAGGATAATCAGTTGCTCCTCGCCCAACTGCGCGCCGCTTTCCTCGCCGAACAGCGCCGTGCGCAATGGCAAAGGCATCGGCTCTTTGAACGGCTGGCCCGGCGTCGGGTCTTGCTGCTGCTCCAGATGCAGCGTCGCCGTCCGTGCGGCCGCATCATGCTCCAGCCGCGCCCGCACGCGCGGGGTGCCCGCCTGGCTGTACCAGATCTTGAAGGCGCTGAGGTCGACGCCGCTGCCATCCTCCAGCGCCGCGACGAAATCGTCGCAGGTCGCCGCCTCGCCGTCGTGCCGCTCGAAATATAGGTCGGTCCCCGCGCGGAACTTCTCTGGTCCCAGCACCGTGTGGAACATGCGGATCAGCTCGGCGCCCTTGTTGTAAACGGTGGCCGTGTAGAAGTTCGAAATCTCGATGTAGCTGTCGGGCCGCACCGCGTGCGCCAGCGGCCCCTGGTCCTCCGGGAACTGCGCCGCGCGAAGCACGCGCACATCCTCGATCCGCTTGACGGCCGCGCTGCCGTGGTCGGCGGAGAAGCCCTGATCGCGGAAGACCGTGAAACCTTCCTTCAGGCTCAGCTGAAACCAGTCGCGGCAGGTCACGCGGTCGCCCGACCAATTGTGGAAATATTCGTGCGCCACGACCCGCGCGATATTGTCGAAGTCGCCGTCGGTCGCCGTTTCCTTGTCGGCCAGCACGTAAGCGGTGTTGAAGATGTTGAGGCTCTTGTTCTCCATCGCCCCCATGTTGAAGTCGCTGACCGCGACGATGTTGAACAGGTCGAGGTCGTATTCGCGCCCGTAGACGCACTCGTCCCAGGCCATCGACTGCTTCAGGCTCTCCATGGCGTGCCCGGTCTTGGGAAGATCCGCCGCCCGCACCCAGATCGCCAAGTCGACCTTGCGCCCGCTCATCGTCATAAAGGTGTCGCGGTTGGCCTGCAGATCCCCCGCGACGAGCGCGAACAGGTAACAAGGCTTGGGGAATGGATCCTCCCACTCAGCCCAGTGACGGCCGCCTTCGCTCTCGCCGGCGCCGACCCGATTGCCGTTTGACAGCAGCACGGGAAACTGTGTGGCGTCGCCCTCCATCCGCACGCGATACTTGCTCAGCACATCCGGGCGGTCGGGGAAGAAGGTGATCCGACGGAAGCCTTCCGCTTCGCACTGTGTGCACAGCATGCCGTTCGACGCGTACAGTCCCATCAGCTTCGTGTTCGCGGCGGGATGGACGAGATTTTCGATACCAATCTCGTGGCGGTCGCCAAGCAAGTCGATGACCAGGTCGTCGCCCTGCATCTTCCATGCGCTCGTTGCCGCGCCGTCGACCCAAACCCCGACGGGCGCGATGCCGTCTCCATCGAGGGTCAGCCGCGATTGGCCCGATCCGGCGGGATTGCGCTCGACCCGTAGCTTCGACTGAACCCTGGTCTCCTCAAGTCCAAGCGTGAACTGCAATTCGATTTCGGGCACCAGCCATTCTGGCGGCCGATAATCTTCGCGGCGGATCGCGACGTGAGTCGGGGAGGGCGGGGCTTCGGCGGCTTGTGCGCCGTCGGTTGTCGTACGAATATCGGCCATGCCCAGCACGTAGGCGGCCCCCGCGTCCCTCACAAGCGGCGCGCCGGAGCCTATCGCGCGGCATGTGCGTTAGGTCGACGAGAACAACGGCAGGAGGCCCACATGACCGGCTTTGAAGACGTAAAAGAGCATATGGAAATCATCGGCGCCGACGGCGTGCATCTCGGCACGGTCGATCGCGTGGAAGGCGACCGCATCAAGATGACCCGCGCCGACAGCGGCATGGGCCATGAAGAACACCACCATTACATTCCGCGCGGCCTGGTGGCCGAAGTCGAGGGCGACAAGGTCCGCCTGTCGTCGAACGCGGACGTCGCGGCGAACCTGTTCGAAAGCGAAGAGGGCGGCCAGCCGATCGGCTGACGCTCGAAGTCACTTGATCCTTCGTCCGCCTTTGGCTCCAATGGAGTCAAAGGGGACGAAGATATGCGCAAAAGCTGGTCACTGATCGTCATCGCGGGCGCGCTCGCCGCCTGCGGGCAATCCGCCGAAACCAACACGACGAACGAAGCGGCTGCGAATGCCGCGCAGCCCAAGAAGAAGCCGGCTCATTGCTTCTTTAAGGCTGCGGAGATGAAGGGCTGGTCCGCCACCCGCGGCAAGGACGGCAACATCACCGCCAAGGGTAAGGTCTACCGCTCCGACTCGCGCTACAAGGTCGTGTTCGGGGAACCGGTCATCGACGGTACGACCGTCGAGCTGTCGCCGACCCTGCAGCAGAATTCCGCCGCTTATGGCGCGCCGGAAGATTGGTGGGACGTCAGCGCTACCATCCCCAACAGCGCCGCGATCGACACCGTCCGGCTGACTTGTGGCGCCGAGACGGTCGCCGACATCAAGGTCGCGGCGAAAGGCTGATCGGCGCAATCGCGCGGCGCTTCGCCGAATAGGCCAAGTGTCTGGTTGCAATGATCGCGGGCAAGGCGCACCTGCGCCGCATGGGTGACCTGCAACGTCTGTTCGGCGTCGAGCCGAAGCATCCTTGGACCAAGCCAGATACCTATGTCGAAGCGATGGCGCGCAAGCGGCGCTTTCGCCGTGCCCACAGCGCTCGTCCCCGGACGCAGCCCGAGCGCCCGCGACTGATGTTGTCGACGTTACCGTTCGTTGCGGTGTTCGCCGTGCTCGCGATCCTGGCCGTGTCGATCATGATCATCGCTTATCCTGGCAACCAGCCCTCGCGGCAGCCGCACGCTGCCGCCGCGCAATCTGAGCGTGGAGTCGCTGCGCCGGGCTGGTTCAAGGACGCCGAGAAACAATTCCACGGCTAGCGCTTGGCTTGATGCAGTGCAGCATCGGCTGCACAGGCGGGGAATGGACAGCGACTTCTATCGGATCCGGCGCTTGCCGCCCTATGTCTTCGCCGAGGTCAACGCGCTGAAGGCCGCCGCGCGTGCGCGGGGTGAGGACGTCATCGACCTCGGCATGGGCAATCCGGACGGCGCGCCGCCGCCGCACGTCATTGCCAAGCTCGCCGAAGTCGCGGCCAAGCCGACTGCGCACCGCTATTCTGCCAGCCGCGGCATTCCTGGCCTCCGCAAAGCGCAGGCTGCTTATTATCAACGTCGCTTCGGCGTCACGGTGGACCCCGACCGGGAAGTGATCGTCACCCTCGGCTCAAAGGAGGGGCTCGCCAACCTTGCGCAGGCGATCACCGCGCCCGGTGACGTCGTTCTCGCGCCCAACCCGTCGTACCCGATCCATACGTTCGGCTTCATCATCGCCGGCGCAGCGATCCGCTCGATTCCTGCCGCCCCGGGTGAAGAATTCTTCGAGCGCCTGACCAGCGCCATGCGCTACACGGTGCCTCGCCCGAAGGTGCTCGTGGTCGGCTATCCGTCGAACCCGACGGCTTATGTCGCAGATCTCGCTTTCTATGAGCGTCTCGTCGCCTTCGCGCGCGAGCATGATCTGATCGTCATTTCCGACCTGGCCTACGCGGAAATCTATTTCGGCGATGAGCCGACGCCATCGATCCTGCAGGTCGACGGCGCGAGGGACGTGGCGGTCGAGTTCACCTCCATGTCCAAGACCTACAGCATGGCCGGCTGGCGAATTGGGTTCGCCGTTGGCAACGCGCGCCTGATCGAAGCGCTGGCGCGGGTGAAATCCTATCTCGATTACGGGGCCTTTACGCCGATCCAGGCTGCTGCCGTCGCCGCGCTCAATGGCCCGCAGGACATCGTCGATGCGAACCGTGCATTGTACCGCAAACGCCGCGACGTGCTGGTCGAGAGCTTCGGTCGCGCCGGCTGGCCGATCCCGGTTCCGCAGGCGAGCATGTTCGCCTGGGCACCGATTCCCGAACGCTTTCGCGATCTCGGCGCAATGGAGTTCTCGAAGCGCCTGCTGCAAGAGGCGCAGGTCGCCGTCGCCCCCGGTGTCGGTTTCGGCGAAGAGGGCGAAGGTTATGTGCGCATCGCCCTCGTCGAGAACGAGCAACGGCTCCGCCAGGCAGCGCGTGGTGTTAAGAAGCTGCTCAGCGCTTAGGCATCAGCTGGCCGCAACCGCTTTCGGCCGTTTCGCCGCCTTCTGCCAGCTCTGCACTTCGTAACCTCGTTCGCGCAGGCAGCCGGCCATCGCGCGCTGGACGGCAACTTCTTTCTTGTGGCGCTTGATCTTGGCCATGCCCACGGCGCCGCCGATAATTGCGACGGGCATCAGCACCAGTGTCGCACTGGCCACCGCCATCCCGCCGTACAGGCCCGCACTCGTCGCTGCGGCCGCCCCGGCCGCACCGATCGCGCCGCCCGCGGCAGCCCCGGCGCCACCGGACGCCAAACGTCCACTGGTATCGAGCTTGCCGGTGACAAACAGTTCCTTGCACTCGGCATAGGCAGCATCGAATTTATTCTGATCGGTTGGCGCGACACCCAACGTTGGCGTGAATTCGCGCGGCCGAGACGAACAGGCCGCCAGCGCGAGCATCGCTAACAGCGCTGCGAAACTCCGTTTTTGCATGACATCCCCCGCGCCGAAGCTTCCTCGCCGGACGCCACAAGTCAAGCATCTGATTTCAGGCGACTTTAAAAGCGCAGGGAGAATCCGCCGTAAAGTTCGAGGTCCGGCGTGTTGCGATTGAGGCCGACATTGGCGCCGACATCAAGCTGCAGTTTCTTGCTCGCGAGGTAAGCGATCGAACCATCGACGGATACCTGCCGTGTGGTCCCCGCCGGGTCCCAATCCCATTGGCCCCACAGTTCCGCGGACAAGTTGAGCTTGTCGGTCGCTTGCCACCCCAGGCTTGCGACCTGCGACATTGCGAGATGCCGTCCATGTCCGTCGCCATCGGCAACCAAATCCAGCTCGGGTGTCAGCGCGATGCTGAAGGGCGATCGCGGCACGTCGTAGCTAAGGGGGACCACCATCGCGAACTCCCACGCGCCGGCACCAAGGCCGTGCTTGGCAATGGGCACCGTGACGACGGGAAGCAGCGCCAACTGCACCGCGGCGTCCTCGCGCGTGAGCCGGTGCTTGAGCTGGACCGACAGATCGCCGATGCCGGCGATATGATCCGACACGCCGTGATCGCGACTTGCGATGCGAACGTATGGCGTGACGTCGATCCCCACATCGGTGTCCGCCGAAAGCCCGTATTTTACGGTCGTCTCACCCAGGACGGTCGTGGTTTCTCGCTGTCCGTCGCTTCGCTGCAGGCTCCAGTCGACAAGCCCGGTCTCAACTTGCCACGCGCCGGCCGGCACGGTGCAAGTCGCGGTCGCCTTTCCCGGTCGGTCGGCGCAAATTGCATCATCGTCGGCGCGTGCCGCGGTGCTCGCCAGCGTGCTTGCAGCCGCCGTCGCAAAGAGGATCCATCGCATTCCGCAGGACTGCGATGGACCGTTGCAGGCGTCTAGTCGTAAAAACGGCGCGCGGCGTCGCGTGCCGTAATCCACCTTTTTTCTTTACGCCGCCTCAGCGACGTTCAGCCGGCCCAGCAGATGATCGAACACCGCCGGATGGATCTTCGTCTGAAACTCGATTCCCGTGGTCGTGCCGCGGGTCCAGCAAACACGCGATCCTAATGGTTCGAGCTGCGGGAAGCGCGTGATGATCGCATCGCCCACTTCGCACGCCTCGACCAGCTCGACCTGACAGCCGTGCGCCGACATGTCGCGCAGTGCGACTTCGAAATTGAACCCCCCGATGCGACGGACGATCACGTCATCGTTCATCGGGACACGGCTCAAGCTGCGGCGCTCATCTTCCACGCGCGGTGACGACGCTTCGACGACGACCGGCTTCGCGTGCTGGACGGTGACCATGGGTTTCCCCTCGGCGGCCCGGGCGGCGGCCGCGATGCGGCGGCGGCGGCTTGAAGTCTGCAGATTGGTTAGGCGCATTGGCTCACTCCCGAAGCGGCGGGACTACCCGCCTTGACGTTGTCGAGCAGGATCATGCGGCGATTGCCGCGATCGCTGATGACGATGAAATAAGGTTTGCTGACGCCCGCGGCGCCAAGGTTGGAAAAGGTTCCGCCGTGCCGGCTCGGCGCGAAGGCCCAAGCCGCTTCATGACGGTCTTGCGCCTGCGTGAAGCATTCCGCGAAGGCCTGCGCGGTCTTTGCCGTGACGGCACCGACCGGCGGGCGCGATTGGACGCCGGGTGCAAGCGCGGTCGCTGCCACGCTCAACACGGTTATGATCCCCAGGCTCTTCATTTGGCTTGCCCCCAAATTCCGTACCCGTGCTCGCTGCCCCGACGATTCGCTGCAAGCCAGGGGAACTAACTGGCCCAGAATGAGGCAGTCCGGACGTTAATCTTGTTTGGAAGCGCGGGGTGGGTGCTGATGACATCGCAATGGAACGCGCGATTGCACAGCCGAACATCGCCAGAGCGGTTCGCCGCTCGCGCGCCGCGCGTTCTTCTATGCAGCGCCGCAAGCGCCGGCTTTTTGCGGCAGCATGCGCGGCCACGCTGATTGGCAGTGGCACCTTCCTCTCACTTGTGGGCGTAAGCGGCAGCGACGCGGTCGCGGCGGCCGTCCACCAGGCGCAGAGCCTGACCCAGCTTCTCGATCAGCGGTCGCCCGGCGAACGGACCGAGGGTGCACAGACCAAGACCAAGAAAATGCAGCGTGCGCTCGCCAAGCCGCGCGTACGTGCGAAGCCGCATGGGCCGTCAACGACCGAGCTCGCCAAGATATTGATGCCGGCCGGGCCCGTGGGCGCCGACACGGTGGTCGTGCCGCCGGTGGCAATTGCCGGCCCGGCGCCACAGCTTGCAGACTTTGTCGCGCCGCCAGCAGCACCAGGCGGTAGCGGTGGTCCGCCAATCGTCGGTCCCGGGGGTTCGCCCGGTGGCGGCATCGGTGGCGGAGGCGGAACGCCAGGCGGCCCGCCGATCGTCTACCAGCCGCAGGAAATCAAGACGCCGGTGGCCGCTGTGCCGGAACCCGGCACCTGGGCGATGATGCTGCTCGGCTTTGGCCTGATGGGCTGGCGCGCACGGCGCACCAACACTCGCCAGCTCACACTCGCCTGATCCGGCGACAAAACAGCGCCCGACCGCAGCGGCGGTCCGCTGTCTTCCCCTCATTCTGAAATTAAGCGGTCTTGGCAGGTGCGCCGACGACGAACACTTCGTCGCCGACCGATGCGGCTGCGAACAGCTTCCGGGCGAAGCCATCGGGAACGCCGACGCATCCGTGCGTCGCAAGGCCCCACCGAACGTCGCTGGCGTGGATTGCCACGCCGTCGCGCGTCAGGCGCAGGGTGTAAGGCATCGGTGCGTCGTAGGTCGCGGAGCGGTGATCCTTGAGCTTCGCCAGGATCGGGAATTTGCCAACCGGGGTTTCCAACCCGTCGGCGCCATAGAGGATGACGGCGGTGCCGATTTCATGGCCCGCGCGGAAGACGGAGATGAGCTGCGCGCGCGTATCGACGCGGATCCACAGTGGACCGGCGGGAACGCCGGCGTCGTCCCAGCGGAAGTCGCCATATTGCATGCGCGCCGGCACGCGCAGGATGGACTTGATGGGTCGGTCGATCTGCCCCGCCGCAAGCGCCTGGCGCATGGCTGCGGGGGTGACGGCAATCCGGTTGGCCGGGATGGCGGCCGCCACCGGTCCGGCGACGGCGGGGCGCGCTGGCGCCCGCGCCACGGACAGTGCCGCGGCCGTCGTCCCGCCCAGCAGGAAGAACGCCGCGCCGCCGATCAGTCGCTTGAAGGATCGCCGTGCCGGCAACGCATCCGCCTAATTGATGAAGCGCACGCCCGCGCGGCCTTCGTCGGCCCAGCGGATTTCGGCGGCAACCGCGCCACGCTTGATGATGCGCAGCTCGACAACTTCGCCCTCGTCGAAGCGCTCGTCAGAGATGAGCTTGCACCCGCCATAGGACAGGTCGGCAACGGTCACGTCGCTGTCGCGCGAATCCGACATTGCGAATCCGCGCATGTCGGCGACTTGGTGGCGGTCGGCCCGTCGGATGAAGGTTTTTACAGTCATGGTTTGCCCCTGGAAAAATTCCTCTTTCGGCTTACCAAAACCGCGCTTCGACCGCTTCCCGACATTCCGGCTTGTCCCAAATCCGAACGGCGAACCGGTGTCGGCGGCACGAAGTTTGGACTTTATCAACTTTTGGCACCCAGACCGGACGCAAGATCGGCGGCATCGTGGGGGTCAACGATGGTTCAGCTTACCAAGGTGCAAGCCGCGTGACGGTGCAGGCCGACATCGCCGACGCGCGCAAACCGAAGCCGACGCGCGTGCTCATCTCGTGTGAGCTGCTCACGCCGATCAACACCGTCCGCGTAACCCTTCGCGACATTTCGAAAACGAGCGCGCATGTCATTGGCGCACGAGCGGTGCCCGCCGACTGCGATGCCATCCTCCGCCGTGGGCCATTGTTCGCCGCCGTCCGCGTGGTCTCGGTGAAGGACAACGAAGCGCAGCTCAAATTCTACCGCCAGCTTTCGCTGGACGAGATCGGCGCAATCCTGCCGGGTAACCCGCGCTAAGCTAAAGCCGGATCCTGCCGTCGATCTTCTCGACTTTGTTGACGTCGACCATCGCCAGCATCGCCAGCCACCGCCGCGCCCGTTCAGGCTCGAAGCCGAGTTCGACGGTACGCTGGACTGGCTCGCCATAGGTTCCGAACAGCCGGTCCCAAAGCGGCATGTCGCCGAAATTGCGGGCATGCACGTTGCGTTCGTGGTGCAGCAGATGGGCTTCCGGCCGCTGAATAAACCAGCCGGTCCACGCGGGCGTCCGAACGTTCCAGTGCTGATAGAGCGCCACGCAGAACCCCCACAGTCCGGCCCAGGCGGCCGCGTGCGCGCTCGAATTGATCAGGCCCGCCGCCAACAGTCCGCACAGCACGCCCTGCACCAGGCTGTCGAACGGGTGGAAGATCATCGCGGACGCAATGTCGATCCGGGCGACCCCGTGGTGCAGTTGATGCCCGGCGCGCCACAGCAGGTCGAAATAATGCATGGTACGGTGCGCCCAGTACCCGAAGAATGTCGTGAGCACCCAGACGGGGAGGGCGGCCCAATTCCCCCACTTGTTGAGGTCGACGATCGCCATCGGCGGCAAGTGAGGCACGATCAGCAGCGGCGCGCCGACGAACACGACCAGAGTCAGCGCGAAACCGGCGAGTCCGATCAGTCGCCAGCGGCGAATCTTCGGCATCTCGCGGCCCGACGGGACCACTGCCTCCAGGGCCATGAACAGCAACAGGCTCGCGGGCAGCGCGAGCAGCATCGCAGTATCGAAATCCATCGCCAACCCCCTGCGATAAGACCAGGGACTGATAGCGTAACTTGGGCGATGAGCCTAGCGGCCGCGCTCCGGTCGCGAGGATGAAGCACTGCTGCGCGCGCCGCTGCTTTGAGCGCGCACCTTCGCGAACTCCGATGTCGACCGCCATTGCGGCCAGGCCCGGCTGTTCGCCAGCCGCTTGCTGATCGCAAAGAACATGTCCGCCTCCTGCGCCGCGCCGCGCAGGTCCCAGCTCGGCGACCAGGCGTCGCACGTCTGATGGTAGCAATTGGACGTGAAGCTGCTCAGCCATTTCTCGCCCGCCGGGCGCCCGCCGTCGACCATGTCGTAGGCGCCGGCCAGCGCCATATCGAGCAGCACCGGCACGCCGCGCTTGGCGAAGGAGAAATGGTCGGCGCGATAGAACAGCCCGCGCTCAGGATGATTCTCGGGCGTGACGTACCGCCCCTGAGCCTTGGCGGCGGTGGCGAGGTAATCCTCCATCTCGCTTTGCCCCTGGCCGACGACCACTGCGTCCTTGACCGGCCCGTTCCACTGCAAGGTGTCGAAGGTCAGGTTGGCGACCATCTTCTCCATCGGGAAGAGCGGATGCTGCGCATAATATTCGGAGCCGAGAAGCCCACGCTCCTCCGCCGTCCATGCCGCGAAGACCAGCGTCCGCTGCGGTCGCGGTCCTGCCGCGAACAGCCTGGCATTCTCGATCATCGCTGCCAGCCCCAGCGCATCGTCGGCCGCGCCCGGCTTGATCGTCCGCCCCTGTGCGTCCACGGGGCCGATGCCGTACGCGTCCCAATGCCCGCCGTAGCTGACCGTCTCGTCGGGGTACTTGATGCCCGTCAGCTTGCCGAGCACGTTGTGGCTGGTCAGCCGCGTTAGCTTGACCGGCGCGTCGACTGTCAGCGTCGCCTTCAGGTCGATTGGCTTGAACGCCGTTGTCCGCGCCTGGCGCTTGACCGCCGCAAGGTCGTAGCCGGCACGCTTCAGCAGGTCCGCGGCGACATTTTGCTGGATCCAGCCCTGCAGCAGCACCGGCTGCTGCGCACCGGCCGGGAGCACGACGTTATAACCCTCGCCGGCCGGGCTTTTCACCACCGTCCACGGGTAGCCCGCGCCCTCGGTATCGTGGACGACCAGCGCGGCAATGGCACCGCGCCGCGCGGCTTCCTCGTACTTGTAGACCCAGCGGCCGTAGAACGTCATCGTCTTGCCGCCAAACTTGCCCGCCACCGGCTCGCCCGCCGCCGCTTCGAAGTCCGGGTCGTTGACCAACATGACGGCGACCTTGCCGTGCAGATTGACGCCCTTGAAATCGTCCCAGCCGCGTTCCGGTGCGCTGACGCCGTAGCCGACGAATACCATCGGCGCGTTGGCGATCTTGACCGCGTCGGTCGCGCGCACCGTCGACATATAGATGTCGTCAGGATAGCGCAGCGGCGTTATCGCGCCCGCCTGCGTGACGGCGGTTGTGGACGGCGCGCCGAGCTGCGTGCGGATCATCGGCACTTCCTGCGTCCAGCCCCCGTTCTCGCCCGCTGGTTCAAGTCCGGCGGCCTTGAACTGCTGGATGAGGTAGGGGATCGTCTTTTCTTCACCCGCTGTCCCCGGTGCACGGCCTTGGAACTCGTCGGACGCGAGCGTGCGCGCGATTTCCGACATGCGCTTCAGGTCGACATGCGGGGAGGACGGCGGCGCGGCGGCCGTGGTCAACAACAGTGCCGAAACGGCTGCCCAGGTCTTGCCCATGGTTGCGTCCTTCAACTGGAAGTTCGCTTCTGCAATGGTCCCGCGCGCCGGGGGTTGCAACGCGCTTGCTGCGGCGCTCGCTTCAGTCCCAGTCGGTGTAGTCGACTGGCGTCAGGAACACGCCGCCAGCCTCATCGCCCAACGCCCAGCGGATTTGCGCGGAGAATTCGGTTCCGCGGTCCGCGCGGACGGTAACGAATTCGCCGATCTTCAACATCTCGCGAATCTCGAGCCGGAAGCCGCCGCTCGAGATGTCGAGGATAGTCACGCCATGCTCCGTCCCGTTGGAATCGATCAACGTGGCCGGGCGTCGAATATCCACCCGTGGGGAGCGTTTGTTGAACCGAGGGTCGTTAGCCACGGCGCGTTCTCCTGCGCTCGCTTCCTAACATGAATAATATCGCTGTTGAAACGAAACAGGCGTTGCGCCGCTGTTGCCGGTCGGCGTCGTTTCGAGGGCGTCAAATCCACAGGATTTTGCGTTGATGTGCCATTTACCGGCTTGCGCCCAAATTCTATTAAGGCACTATAGCTAGTAGCGGTCGAGGGGGAGTACTCAACCACTAGTGTTTTGCTCGGGAATGCCTATATTCCGGAGGGAGACACGCTCGTCCCCGCTTTCCACAGGCGGCGGGTGTGCAAAGGTCCCCCGAAGGCGCGAAAACGGCTAGGGTGCCGCGATGGCTCCGAGTCGAACAAGTCAGGAACAAACGGTTCTCGAACGAACCGATGAAGGACGGGGTAGCGCGATGGATTTCTCGACCGGCTCAGAAGTAACGAGCGACGACGTTTCGACCACCGCCAGCGGATCGAAATCCGTCCATGCGCCCAAGTTCGCCGTCACCACCGACGAGAAGCGCGACGCTTTGCTGACCGAATTCGGCAAGGACACGCTCGTCGACCGCTACCTGCTTCCGGGCGAGAACTATCAGGACCTGTTCGCGCGCGTTGCCGCGGCTTATGCCGACGATGCCGAGCACGCACAGCGCGTCTATGACTACATCTCGCGCCTGTGGTTCATGCCGGCGACGCCGGTGCTGTCCAACGGCGGCACCGGCCGCGGCCTGCCGATCAGCTGCTATCTCAACAGCGTCGACGACAGCCTGCAGGCGATCACCGAAATCTGGAACGAGAATGTCTGGCTTGCGTCCAAGGGCGGCGGCATCGGCACCTATTGGGGCCGGGTGCGCGGCATCGGCGAGCCGGTCGGCCTCAACGGCAAGACCAGCGGTATCATCCCGTTCGTCCGCGTGATGGACAGCCTGACGCTGGCGATCAGCCAGGGCTCGCTCCGCCGGGGCTCGGCCGCCGTCTATCTCGACATCACGCACCCGGAGATCGAGGAGTTCCTCGAGATCCGCAAACCCAGCGGCGACTTCAACCGCAAGGCGCTCAACCTGCACCACGGCGTGCTGGTCACCGACGAGTTCATGGAGGCCGTTCGTGACGGTTCGGAGTTCGATCTGAAGTCGCCCAAGGACGGCAGCGTCCGCGGCAAGGTCGACGCGCGCTCGCTGTTCCAGAAGCTGGTCGAAACCCGCCTCGCGACGGGCGAGCCGTACATCATCTTCATCGACCAGGTGAACCGGTCGATGCCCAAGCATCACCGCGACCTTGGCCTCAAGGTCTCGACCTCGAACCTCTGCTCGGAAATCACGCTGCCGACCGGCCGCGACCATCTCGGCGCCGACCGCACCGCGGTCTGCTGCCTGTCGTCGCTCAATCTCGAAACCTGGGACGAGTGGAACGGCGACAAGCAGTTCATCGAGGACATCATGCGCTTCCTCGACAACGTGCTGAGCGACTATATCGCTCGTGCGCCAGACGAGATGGCGCGCGCCAAATATAGCGCGGAGCGCGAGCGCAGCGTCGGTCTTGGCGTGATGGGCTTCCACTCCTTCCTACAGGCGCGCGGCCTGCCGTTCGAAGGGGCGATGGCGAAGAGCTGGAATCTCAAGATCTTCAAGCACATCCGCGCGCAGGTCGACCAAGCGTCGATGATGCTCGGCAAAGAGCGCGGGCCGTGCCCTGACGCCGCCGACATGGGCGTGATGGAACGCTTCAGCTGTAAGATGGCGATCGCGCCGACCGCGTCGATCTCGATCATCGCCGGCGGCACCTCGGCCTGCATCGAACCGATCCCGGCCAACATCTACACGCACAAGACGCTGTCGGGCTCCTTCTCCATCAAAAACCCGTATCTCGAAAAGCTGCTCGCTTCGAAGTCGAAGGACAGCGACAAGGTGTGGAATTCGATCCTCGAACATGGCGGCTCGGTCCAGCACCTCGACTTCCTGACGCCGGAAGAAAAGGACGTGTTCAAGACGTCGTTCGAGATCGACCAGCGCTGGCTGATCGAGCTTGCCGCCGACCGCACGCCCTACATCGACCAGGGGACGTCGCTGAACCTGTTCATCCCCGCCGACGTCGACAAATGGGACCTGATGATGCTCCACTTCCGCGCGTGGGAGCTGGGCATCAAGTCGCTCTACTATCTCCGCTCCAAGTCGGTGCAGCGCGCCGGCTTCGCGGGTGGGGTCGAGGCCGACAACACCCCTGAGCTCAAGGAAATCCAGCTCCCGTCGAGCACCGACTACGACGAGTGCCTGGCATGCCAGTAGGGCGTGAGAAGCTCCGCAAATACGGCAAGCGAGCGGGCTACGTCGTGCTCGGCCTCGTTGCGCTCGACCTCCTTGCCGGCGTCGCCACCGTCGCCGTAGCGGCGTGGCTCCGGTGAGGCGTCTGCTCGCCAGCGGCGTCGCCGCGCTCGCTCTCGTCGCCACCGCCGCGATCGCGCAGCCCGGTGGGCAGGCGCTCGAACAGCGCTTCGACGGGATGATCAGCGCGGCCGACCAGCTCGGCTGGCTGCAGACCATGTCGTCGGCGCCCAATCATGTCGGCGCGCCGCACAACAAGGCCAATGCCGACATGCAGCTGGCCCTGTTCAAGCAGTGGGGCTGGGACGCGCGGATCGAGCGGTTCGACGTCCTGTATCCGACACCGATCTCGACCACGCTGGAGCTGATCGCGCCGACGCGAGTGACGCTTGGCGGGCAGGAGCCGGCGATCGCTGAGGACCCGACCTCGTCCCAAACTGCCGGCGCGCTGCCGCCCTATGTCGCCTACCAGGGCGACGGCGACGTCATCGCACCGGTCGTCTATGTCAATTACGGCATGCCCGACGATTATGACGCGCTCGAACAGCGCGGCATTTCGGTCAAAGGCAAGATCGTGCTTGCCCGCTACGGCGGCGGCTGGCGGGGCCTGAAGCCCAAGCTGGCGCAGGAACATGGCGCGGCAGGCTGCCTGATTTATTCCGACCCGGCCGACGACAGCTATGCCGAAGCCGACGTCTTCCCGAAGGGCGGGGGGCGGCCCGATGCCGGCGTGCAGCGCGGCTCGGTCGCCGACATGCCGATCTATCCGGGCGATCCGCTGACGCCGGGCATCGGCTCGACGCCGGGCGCCAAGCGCCTGACCCGCGAGCAGGCGGTCACGATCCTCAAGATCCCGACGCTGCCGATCTCCTATCGCGACGCGACGCGGATCATCGCCGCGCTGGACGGTCCGCTGGTCACCGGCAAGCAGCGCGGCGGCCTTCCGCTGGCGTACCACTGGGGCGGCAGCGATGCGGTGAAGGTGCACCTCGCGGTCAAGTCCGACTGGTCGCAGAAGCCCGTTTACAATGTCATCGCGACGCTGCGCGGATCGACCTATCCCGACGAATGGATCGTCCGCGGCAACCACCGCGACGGTTGGGTGTTCGGCGCCTCCGATCCTCTGACCGGCCAGGTCGCGCTGATGAGCGAGGCCAAGGCACTCGGCGAACTCTACCGCGGCGGCTGGCGCCCGGCGCGGACCATTGTCTACGCCAGCTGGGACGGCGAGGAGCCGGGGCTGCTCGGCTCGACCGAATGGGCGGAGGCGCACGCCGACGAGTTGAAGCGCAAGGCGCTGATGTACATCAACACCGACGGCAACGGCCGCGGCTTCCTTGGCGCGGGCGGCAGCCATGAGCTGCAGCATTTCGTCAACCAGGCCGCCAACGACGTCCTCGATCCCAAGACCAACGTTCCCGCTGCCAAGCGCGGACGCGCGGCTATCCTCGCGGCGGGCTATGCCGACAAGGACAGCGTCCGGCCCGAGCAGTTCGAGGCGGCCAAGTCCGGCGGCGATTTCCCGCTCAGCGCGCTCGGCTCGGGCTCCGACTACACCGCCTTCATCGGCCACCTCGGCATCGCCTCGCTCAACCTCGGGTTCGGCGGCGAGGATGAATCCGACGGCAGCTACCACTCGGTCTACGACAGCTACTTCCACGTCACCCACTTCGACGACCCCGGCCTGCAGTACGGCGCCGCGCTGTCGAAGCTGGTCGGCCGTGTCGTCATGCGCGCCGCCGACGCCCCGCGCGTGCCCGCCCGCTACGGCGACTTCGCCAGCGCCGTCTCGCGCTACCTGACCGACATTAAAAGGCTCGCCGCCGACCAGCGCGAGAAGGACCGCACGCTGGCGGACCTCCGCCGCGAAGGCGACTTCGCACTGGCCGCGTCGCCCCGCGATCCGATCGTCGCCCCGCGTGACCAGGGCGTCACGCCGCTGATCGACATGCTGGTGCTGGAAAATGCGGTCGACCACCTGAAGCGCGCCGCCAGCGCTGCCGACGCCACGCTCGGCCGCGCGTCGGACCTGCCGCCGGCCACGCAGGCGCGCATCAACGCCAGCCTCGCGCGGATCGACCAGTTGCTGATCGACCCCGCGGGCCTGCCGGGCCGCCCGTGGTTCAAGAACCTGATCTACGCACCGGGCACGCTGACCGGCTACGGCGCCAAGACGCTCCCCGGCGTTCGCGAGGCGATCGAGCAGCGCCGCTGGGATGACGCGCGCACCTATGTCGTGCGCACCGCCAAGGTCATCGAGGATTATGCCAACCGCCTCGATCAGGCGGCCGCCATGGGCAGGCCCGGCGCATGACTCCGACCCGCATGGCCGAGCTTGCGGTCGCCGTCGTGCTGATCGGTGTCGGCATCTGGTTCTACCGCCGCCCCGGTGGCGACGGCCGGCCGAGCACGCAAGGCCCGGTGATCCTGTTCGTCATTTCGGCGATCCTCGGCGCCCATGCGCTCGGCCTGATGGACTATCGCCCTAGCGAGTCGGAGCTTGAGGCGATGAAGGCCCGCGCCCAATGACAACTTGCCAAAGCCATTCGCATCCGCTCTTTGTTGCGAAACATTCGCAATTAGGAGTTGCTCGTGCGCAAGTGGCATCGTTGGCTGGCCGTGTTGTTCGGCGTGTTCTTGCTGTGGATTTCGGTCACCGGCGTGCTCAGCCAGGTGGGGAGCCTGGTGAACTCGGGCGGGTTCGAGACCGAAGCGAGCGAGGCGCGGGCCCGCGCAGCCGCAAAGGCGGCCACCCCGCCGGGCTTCGTCTGTCCGGAAACCATGACCTGCCGTCCCAAGCCCGCGACCAAGCCCGCATGGAACGTCGGCCTGCTTCATCACCTGCACTCGGGCGAGAGCTTCGGGCCCGTCGGCACGATCGTCTCGATCCTGTCCGGCCTCGCGCTGGTCTTCTTCAGCTTCTCGGGCCTGTGGATGTACATCCAGATGTGGCGAGGCCGGCTGGTCAAGACGCAGCACGGCCGCAAGCTCCGGGGCGGCCGCTTCTTCTGGTGAGGTGCGGGCGGCCTCGAATTGCGCGAGCAATTCGGGGACTCGCCACGGCGGGCAGCCGGACGGCGAAGCCGGGCCGGTCTGACGGCGTGGCGCGCAACCTTACCATCGGTTCGCCACTCCTCCTCACCGCCTGCGCCGCGACGCAGAGCAGCGCCGCCGTCGCCCCCACCGCGCCGGGCTTCCTGCTCGGCTTGTGGCACGGCTTCATCTTCCCGGTCGCCTGGGTCGTGTCTTTGTTCGTGCCGCAAGTCGCGGTCTACGCGGTGCCCAACAACGGCGGCTGGTACGACTTCGGCTACTTCCTCGGCATCGTCGTGTTCGGGGTCGGCGCCAAGAAGGGCGGCGAGCGCGTCGTCTACCGCGACCGCGTGATCGACACGACCGCGCGGCGGATCGACTGATGGCCGGCTACCGCGACCGCTCGAACTTCGACCCGATGGCGTATGAAACGCCAGGCCGCCCACTGCGCCCCTACAATTGGGTGCAGTGGATCGGCGTGGTGATGATCGCCACCGGTACGCTTTATGCGGTCGCTTTCCTGCTCGGCGCATGGGACTTCATTCCGATCCACTTCAAGTCGATCCTGTCCTTCGCGCTACTGCCCCTGATCGGTCAGATCCTGGTGAATAGCCGCCGTGAGCCCGGTACTCCCGTCGCCGACGCGGATCAGCTTCGCCGCAACCGTCAGGTCCTGCTCATCACCGTTCTGGTATGTGCCGTAATCCTCGGCGCCGCCACCGTCACCGAATTCACAGGAGCTTAAGCCATGGGACTTCTTCAGGCGTCCAAGACCTACAAGCCGTTCGAATACCCGTGGGCGTTCGAATATTGGAAGCGCCAGCAGCAGATCCACTGGATGCCGGAGGAAGTGCCGCTGGGTGAGGACTGCCGCGACTGGGCGCAGAAGCTCACCGACCACGAACGCAATCTGCTGACGCAGATCTTCCGCTTCTTCACCCAGGCGGATGTCGAGGTGCAGGATTGCTACCACGACAAATACGGCCGCGTGTTCAAGCCGACCGAGATCAAGATGATGCTGACCGCGTTCAGCAACATGGAAACGGTCCACATCGCCGCTTACTCGCACCTGCTCGACACCATCGGCATGCCGGAGAGCGAATACAGCGCCTTCCTCCAGTACAAGGAGATGAAGGACAAGCACGATTACCTCAGCACGTTCGGCGTCGACACCGATGAGGACATCGCCAAGACGCTCGCCATGTTCGGCGGCTTCACCGAGGGGCTGCAGCTGTTCGCCAGCTTCGCGATGCTGATGAACTTCCCGCGCTTCAACAAGATGAAGGGCATGGGCCAGATCGTCAGCTGGTCGGTCCGCGACGAAAGCCTCCACTGCGAAGGCATCATCAAGCTGTTCCACACCTTCGTGAAGGAACGCGACTGCCTGACCAAGTCGGTCAAGGACGACATCCGCGACACCTGCCATCAAACGGTCGCGCTCGAAGATGCGTTCATCGACCTCGCGTTTGAGCAGGGCCCGGTCAACGGCATGACCCCCAAGGAGATCAAGAAGTACATCCGCTACATCGCCGACTGGCGCATGGGACAATTGGGCTTCAAGCCGATCTACATGGTCGACGAGCACCCGCTGCCCTGGCTCGCCCCGCTGCTCAACGGCGTCGAGCACGCCAACTTCTTCGAAACCCGCGCGACCGAATACAGCAAGGCCGCGACCCGCGGGAACTGGAACGAAGTCTGGGACAATTTCGACCGCCGCCAGAAGGCCAAGGGCGAAGCGGCCGCCAACGACGGAGCCGGCGCGGCTGGCGAGGGGCCGGATATGTTTGAGGCATCCGGAGTGGCGGCGGAGTAGGGCGAGCGAATTGTCGTGCGCCTCCGTGCTCCCCCGCCTGACCTCGAGACGTTTGATCCCGCTTCGATCGAGGCGGGAGACGAGGATCTCGCTCGCCGGTTATCAAGCTTAGTCCGCAATCTTGAACATGGCAGTGTCGCGATTTTTGATGGCCGTTGGGGCGTCGGTAAATCAACTTTCGTCCGACGTTGGTTGTCACAACTCAATCGCGAGGGCGTTCCGTCGATTTACGTAGACGCTTTCGCCTTCGACTACCTTGAGAGTCCGTTTGTGGCGATCGCGGGAGCTTTCAGCAAAGCGGTCGAAGACGCCAATAAACTAGATCATCCAACGTACAAATCGTTCGTCAAAGCCGCGTCGAAAGTTGGTAAGGCGATCGGCGGAACGGCGGCTAAGATAGCCGTGAAAGCCGCCACTCTCGGAGTTATTGGGGCCGCAGAAATTGACGGCCTGGCGGACGTCAAAGAGGCTCTGGCAGATGCGGCCAGTGAGCGAGCCGAAGAGGCAGTTAAAGAGCTCATTGAGGAACATTCGAAGAAGGAGCGAGAAGTTTCTTCTCTTAAGGAGCAACTCGCTAAGTTTCCGACGCTGCTGAGTAACGTCAATCAAGAAACCTCCAAAAACAGACTAGTCGTCGTGATTGACGAGCTTGATCGTTGCAGGCCAGATTTCGCTCTGGGTATGGTCGAGTCGATTAAGCATTTCTTCGGTGCGCCGAATGTTCATTTTGTAATAGTCACTAATCGAAAGCACCTAATTCTCTCTGTCATACATAAATATGGAACGTTTGAAACAGCAGACGAGTATCTAAGAAAGTTCTACGACTATCAGATAATCTATGAGCAGAACTACAGTACGATTGGTCCGTCACAGATCAGAAGTGGTATACGGCGGATTGCAAATGCACTTCTTAATGACGTTAGCGAACGAGAAGATATTGTTGGATACCTCGAAGCAGCAGCGATAGCGCATAGACTAACCTTACGAGATATTGAGAATGTCTTTGCTAATTTGTCGTTAGCTTACGCTGCGTTGCGCTCTAATGAGTTTCGTCCAGCATTTGTGATCACAATGCTTGCGCTGCTTAAAACGATCGATCCAAACCTGTATGCCTCAGCCAAACTGGGCACGATGGCTTACGCCGATCTCAACCAGCGCCTCTTCAACGTGGGCGGATGGGCCGGAATGGACGTGGCGCGTCTACGGAAGGTCTTTCAGTATTATTTGGACCCGAGCCTGAACGAAGGTTCTGAGGAGTGGGCTAATTGGGGCAGAGACCTCTGGGAGTTCAATCTCGACCGCCTGCGAGTCATTCCCTACCTGTGCAACTCGGTACTTGATCGTTTCGCGATGGCGGAACCTGTTCGCGTCTAGACCGCCTGCAGTAAATCCGTGACGTCGAACGGGTTGGCTTCGCCACCCGCCGGCCGGGCTTTCGCATCTCTTCACGCTGCTCAGGTGGCGCTTCGCGCCGTCTTCGCTGCGCTCGGTGCTTCGCCGCGCTCCAGCATCGCCACGAACTCCGCCACCTTGCGCGCCCGCGTCTCCGGCTTCTTCACGGCGCCGATGCGATAGAGGATGGCGTAGCGGTTCGCGCCCGTCAGGGTGGCGAAGAAGGCCGCGGCCTTCGGGCTGGCGTCCAGCGCGGCCTGCAAATCGTCCGGCACGCTCGCTCTGCTTGACGGCGCATAGGCCGCGTCCCACCGCCCGTCGGCCTTCGCCGCCTCGACCTGCGCCAGGCCGCCCCCGCGCATCCGCCCCGCCGCGATCAGCTTGGCCACGCGCTCCCGGTTCACCTGCGACCACTTGCTGCGCGCCTTGCGCGGCGTGAAGCGGATCAGCCAGAACCGCTCGTCATATTTGTCGAGCTGCCCGTCGATCCACCCATGGCACAACGCCACGTCGATCGCGTCGGACTTGGACACGCTCGCGATCCCCGACCCGCCCTTCGCCAGCTTGACCCAGACCCCCGGCGCATCCGCCGGCTGCGCCCCCATCCACCGCTCCAGCGCCTCGGCATCCGCAAAGGCGATGATCGGCAGCCCGGCGCGTGTCTCGCTCATGCAATCGGCTTAGCACCAAGGCTGGCGCCCGCCTCCATATTCTCGCGCCACCCCCGCCGCGATCATCGCCTCACCGACATCCTGCCCGTCCACCGCCACGTTGCGGAGCAGTCGCCCATAACTGTCGCGGTCGCGGTCGATCCGCGTCAGCGTGATCGCCCCGCCATTCAGAAGGTCGCGCAACATCGTCGTTGCCTGTCTTCCCAACCTGGCCTCCTGCGGGCACCGCGACGGATGCGTTTCGGGCGCATCGATCCCAGCGATCCGCACCTTTTCTCCGCCGATCCAGAAGGTATCGCCATCGACGACACAATTCGTGCCGCCGCCGGTGAAGCAGAGGCCAAAGCTGGCACGTATGCCTTCGTTCTGCCCCGTCTCGGATGAGCCAGCATCGTCGGCGTCGCTTCGCCGTTGCCAGTCGCCATCCTGCGCATCGGGCAATGGTTTCGGAACCTGCTGCGTCTCATTCCACTCGATCGGTGAATCTGGTGCGGTAGGTGCCGTACCGCCGCTGCGGCTGAGCGCGTAGCCCGCGACTAGGCCGATCACGACCGCCAGGAATGCAATGAGCAACCACTGCGCATAGCGGCGGCGGCGGCGCTGCTGCTTGCGGTCCGACCACAAGGCGCGCTTCTCCGCCGGACTGAGCGCGTCATACGCCTCCGGGCGGAGCCAAGCCGAGCGTCGAGGTCCCCAATCGCGACCCATGACGCAGACTTACTCGGACACGCTTACCGTCGGGTTAGCGACCCACGCATGGTATTCTTCGCGAGCGTCATTACATCTCCGTAAGAATGGAGACTTCTTATGCGACTGCCGCGCCCCGATGCCGCGCTCGATGCGCTGAATGACGAGCGCGATCATCTCGCGATCCAGGTGAGCCTCGCGGCCGATGCCGAACAGCCTGACCTCCAACGGCTTGACGCACTCCGTCAGAAGCTGGCGAAGGTCGAGCTCCAGATCGGGAATTATCGGCCGGTCATACCGTGAACGCCGGCAACCGCGAATGATCGTTAGGTCGCCGGCGGCAGGCGTGCTACAAGGGAGTATCGCACGGAACACATCCTAAGCCTGTGCGGCTGAGAGACCAATTGCGCTCCCGCTTACTGACCGGGAGCCCTACATGGACCTCAATTACCTTTATCATCGCCGCGGCAAGTCGCTGCTCATGGCCGCGCGGGCCCGCTGCGCCCCTTCTCGCGAAGCCCACCTGCAGCTCGCGCGCGGCTACGTCGCGCTGATCGACAGACTGCGGCAGGATCTCCGAGCGGTCGCCTGACCGTGATCCCGCCGCTTACGCGCGAACAGGCATTCGCCGCGCGCCGTGCCGAGGCCAGGACGGTTCGCCAGCTGACGACGGCCGTCAAATCTGACTGCGCCGTCCTTCCCGAAGATCCGCGAGAGAAGCCCGACCCATGGAAAACGAAAACATCGACGACGCCGGACTCAAGCGCCTCGGCATCGAGCGCGTCCCAACCCCGGTCTACCTCCGGGGCGGATGTCGCTTCGGCAACCTGCGCGAAGGCGTTCCCGCAACTAGGCGAGGGGGTGCCCGGTGAGCCGTGAGCTTTACGTCCGGCTGGACGAAAAACGGGTCATCGCCGATTGCAAGGCCGCCAGCGTTGCCATTTCGACGATCGAGGCGATCCCTAGCGGCGGCGTCCGCCTTGTGCTCAACAGCGGCTTCGGCGCGCACCAGATGCGGCAGAAATACAAATCTCAGTTGATCACCGAAGCGGTTTCCCGCGAACGCATCCGCCCGCGCAAGCGCGGCTGGTAATTCGCGCTCCTACCGCCGCGTGCGGGCAGCAGTTCGCGCGCGCGGCGGGAACTGACATGTCGAGCCGGGCCTTTCCTACAGCAACCGATATGGTTCACGATATTCGAATCAAATCGGGAGAAATGGGCACATGGCACGTCGGCGACCCACGCGGGATTGGACCGTTGAGGAATATGAAGCATGGGCGGAACAGTCCCGGCGCCACAAGCAGGTCGCCAAGGTAACCGACGAGTCCGGCGGCCCGCGCCTGTCGCTGGTGCCGGCGGTCGATCAGGACATCGCCTGGCCCACCGACCTGCTCGCGCCGCAGGGTCAGGAGATCGCCGCGGGCGAAACGGCAATCGAGGCAATGGCGTTCGATGGCATTCCGCTCGAGGACAGCCGCAAGCGGCTTGCGGGCTGGTGCGCCGAGCGGCAGCGGCTGTTCCTGTCGACGCTGGCCGAAACCGGGTCGGTCCACCTCGCCAGTGACGCGGCGCGCCTGTCCGCGCGCTCGGCCTATGCGCTGCGCGCCCGCTCGCCGGCGTTCGCGCGCGCCTGGGACACCGCGCAGATCCTGTCGGTTGGGCGCCTGTCCGCGATCGCCTTCGACCGCGCGATTAACGGCCGGGTCGAACAGGTCTATCATCAGGGCGACCTGATCGGGGAACGCCGCGTGCCCAACGACCGGCTGCTGACTTGGCTGCTCGCCCGGCTCGATCCCAAGCGCTTTGCGTTGCCGTGGGAACAGCGCGGCGACGCCGACCCGCAGGCCATCGCCTCCAACAGCTTCGCCACCATGCTCGACGCGCTGGACGACGTCGCGTCCTGATCGCCCCAACCTGATCGCGCGAAAACGCCGCGAAAACGCCCCGTCACTGTGAACATTCGGAACATTCGAAAAGGCCGCGCTGCCCGGGACCAGCGCGGCCTGGACGTTCAGGCGACGACCGCGCTGCCCAAAGACAGCGCGGCCCCACGCAGCTTCAGGCGGTCGCCAGCTGGCGATTCCGGCGGCGGAGGGTTAGGCCGACGGCCCCGAAGCCGAGCAGCATCATCATCCACGTGCCCGGTTCGGGCACGCCTGCCGCAACCGCATTGATCCGGACGGTGCCGACCGTCGTCCCGGCGGGCAGGTTGGCATTGAAGACGGCGCTGAACGCGCCCGATGCGGCCGACGTCAGCGTCAGCGTATTGCCGCCGACGATGTTGAACAGGCTGACGTTGCTCAGATTGTTCGTGACGCCGCCGATGGTGGTCGTCGCGCTGCCGGTGACGAGCGCCGCCGCGGAATCGACCACGAAGTTGCCGATTGCCAGGCTGTTGCTGTTCGCGGACGTCGTGAACAGCAGGCCCGATCCGTTGTGCTGGAGCAGCAGGGCGCCGGTGCTGTCGTTCTGCGTCCCGCCGGTGATCGGGAAGCTCACGGTCGGAATGCCGGCGTTGATCGTCGCGGTCGCCGTTCCGGTCGGGGCGACGGTCAGGCCGAGCGACGTCAGCGTCGGCGCGGCGGTCAGCGTGACCGCGGTCGTGCCGCCGACAATCGGCACGGCGTTGGCCGGCGCGGCGGTGAAGGCGGCCCCGAGGGCCAAGGGGAGAAATCCTGCTAACAGTCGCGAAGCCATGGTCACATCCCTCTGTCTGGCGCCGGTTCCGCGGGGTGCGATCCGACACGCGGCAAACCGGGTGCGCGCGCGGCAGTTCCGGCGCATGCGAGGCGATTTCGTGGCTAAGTGTCTGTTTCGGCTAGTTAAACCGGATATGGTTAATGATTAATCCCGTATCGCTGCCAACGGGCGCTCCGGCCTGACGTTCGGCTCGCCTTCCGCCCGCGCAACCTGCAGCGGATAAGCCAGATACTCCCCGATCGACTGCGGCATCGTCAGTCCGGCGACGCCAACCTCCGGCCATTCCTCCGCCGCCGGCTCGTACGCCGTCCCGAACATGCGGTCCCAGACGCTCAGCCAGATGCCGAAATTGCGGTCGAAGTGCCGCTCTTCCAGCGAATGGTGGATGCGATGGAAGCGATTGTCCACGAACAGCTTCCGCAAGGGACCGAAGTGAACGTCGATTGGCGAGTGGATCGCGTAGGACATCAGCGCGACGACGAAGGTCATCGCAACCGGCGTCGCCGGCCCGTCGACCTCGACGAGGCTGAGCGGGATGGTGATGAACAGGACGCTGAGGAAGATCTGGACCGGGTGGCCGACGTCGTTCGCCGCGTGCAGCTCGGTCGGCGCGTGGTGCAGCGCGTGGATCGGCCAGAACCAGCGATGCTCGGCGCGGTGCCGCCAATAGGACAGGAAGTCGATCAGTGCGAGCAGGACAAGGCCCTGGATCGCCAGTCCCGCGGTTCCCAGTGGCGCAAGCAGCGACCACAGCGGGATGGTGACCAGCGGCCGCATCCCGACGGCGTCGAGCAGCAGCCCCGTCGGCACGATCAGCGCCGCCGTCAGCACCGTCAGCAGGACGTTCATCACCACGCCCGGCAGCCGCGCTTTCAGGCTGTAGCGCTCGATCGGCCGGACCTGCTCGATCGCCGTGCACAGGCCGATCTTGGCCAGCACCGGCAATACGCCCGCACACAACAGGAAGATGAAACTCACGCTTACTCCGCCCACAGGCTGCTGGGCTTACGTCTGCGTGGGTTAAATCCGCGTTGCGATCAGCGCGATTGCATCGCGGTCCCGGCGGGCAGGGATCAGTCGCCCTTGTCGCCCTGGTTGCGCGGCTTCTTGTGGCTCGCGTGACGTTTCTGGTCCTGGCTCAGCGACCGCCCCTGGTCGTCGCTTTCCTTGAACCGGCCTTCGGCGTCGCGGCGCACGTAACGTTTGTCGGTGCCGGTATCGATCAATTCACGCTGGCTGCTCATGGGGATACGCTCCTCGCAACAATGTCACTGCGGAACGACGTTCGGCGACTCCGAAGGTTTCAACGGCTGTTTTGGCCGCGCGCCCACTAGAGGATCCGGTACGACCGCAGTGCGGTGCTGTCGCGCCTTTACGCTTCGCTTACCGTGCGTCGGCTATGACAGTCGGATGCGCGCCAAGGACATTGCTCTGCCAGCCGTGATGCTCGGCCTGACTGCCGGGTACGGCTACACGCAGTTGCCGCCGGCCGCGTTTCAGTCGGCGGATCAACGCACGCGCATCGAGCAGAGGTTCTATTACTCCGGCTGCAATGAGGCGCGCGGTGCTGGCAAGGCGCCGTTGCTCGCGGGCCAGCCAGGGCATCGTTCCGATATGGATGGCGACGGCGACGGAATCGCCTGCGAACCGATCCGCTAGGTCAGCACCAGCCCTTGGTGCTTTCCGCGTCGTAGCGGCGGCCGAACCCTCGCTCGATCATCGCATCGCGGACTTCCTGACCCTTCACGAACACCTTGCGCACCGTTCGACCGCCGGCGTCGCGGAAGGGATCGCCAACGGAAACAGGTCCGGCATTCAACATGCCGAGCAGTTCGACCGCAGCGGTGATGCCGGCCGTCCGCTCCGCCTCACAGCGGTAGCCAGCGACCTTCGGCGTATCGAGCCCCGCGATCTGAATGGTTTCGCCACTCATTCGGATCGTGTCACCGTCAATGATGCAGTTCGGGCCTTGCGCCGCATAACATTGGCTGAAGCTGCGGGGCGGGGCGCCAGCATCGCCCTTCGAATAGGTGACGTAAGCCGCTGCGACGATCGCTGCGACGATGGTCCCCGCGATCGACACCACGCCAAGCATTCCGAGCCACGTCTCCGTTTCGTCGGACCGGCGAGCGATCACCTTCGCCGGCGTCGCGATGGGCGTCCGGCGGATCGATGGACGGGGCTTGGCCGCGCCGTTCAGGTCGACGGTCGCCTTGCCGGGGTTCCAGTGCATGCTCATGCCGGCGAACCTAATCCGCCGGTCGTTACCGCTCCGTTAGCGCGCCGGCTCCCGCGAAAGGGCGAGGCCGCGGGCCTGGAACCACTCGTTGGCGCGATTGGTGAACAGGAACGCGGCAATCACGACGAAGAGCAGGATGCTGACGAAGATCATCGCCTGTTGCGGCGACGTGTAGAAGCTGACGAGAATGCCAATCACGTTCCACACCACGTAAAGCACGCGGCCCCAAGGAAGGCCCTTCCAGATACCGACGGCGGCCGCGATGGTGACGACCGCGCCGATCGCACCCCAGATCTGCAGGAATTGCAGCGACATGTGGCTCTGCTCGAGGACCTTCTGCGCCTGCGGGTTCGAGCCCAGCGTCATCACCCCGTATAGTCCGAGCAGGGAAAAGACGCCCAGGAACCAGGCGATGATGGCGATCGACAGCGGACGTTTACCCATGGTTCTGATGCTCCCCGTTTTCGCGCAGCCTAGCGCGGTTGTTTGCCCCGGCAACCGCCGCCCGTCGAAATTCGACGCCGCTTGCCAAAAGCGCCGCCGCAGCTACCGCTATCGCCATGGCCGACTTGAACGCCGATATTGAAACGATGGAGCACCGCTTCATGCGGGGCTGGGTGAACGGCGAGAAGAAGGCGCTCAAAGCCACGACCTCGCGCAATTTCATGCTGCTGGCCGGGTCCAAGCCGCCCATGATCCTCGACCGCACCAGCTGGCTCGACGCCGCCGCCAACCGCTGGAGCTGTTCCAGCTATCGCTTCGGCGACATCTATGTCCGCAGCCTTGCTGGCGGGACTGCCGTGTTTGCCTCGCCGCTGGAAATCAAAGGGCGAATGGATGGCGCCGACTGGTCAGGCACCGTTTTCGTCACGGATATTTGGCGGCGCAGCATGACCCGCCGCGGCTGGAAGATGGTTCAACGCGTGATCACTCGACCCGACGAGGATCCGGCCCTGCCGAAAGCAATCCGCGCGCTGCAGCTCTGGAAGTGAATTAGTTCTTCGCTGCAGCAGCCTGCGCTTCGGCCGCGGCTTTCACCTTGGCTGCCGCCTCGGCTTCTTCCTTCGCCTCGCGCTGCTTCTTCGCCTGCTGATACAGCTGGTACTCGCTGGACGTCGGCGTGGTCTCGAACATGCTGCCGACTTCCTGTCCTTTGGACAACCGCTGACCCATCTGCGCGGCAACCGCAGCGACCGCGATCAGGTTGACGGTCGGCTGGCCGCGACATCCCATCGGACCGACGGTGGCGCAACTATGATCCGCGAAGCTCTCGTGGGGGTTCTTCGGCGGGCCGGCGTTACCCCGCTTCTTCAGGCGCCGGGCTTCCATCAAATCCGGGCTGATGCGGTAGCCGTCCGGCTTGACCGCGCAGACGACGATTTCATTGGGATTGGTGGTCGGCGCCTGGGGCGCGCAATCCCTGGCGGGCTGCGCCGCGGCCTCGGCGGAAAGCAGCAGGGCGACGGGCAGAGCAAGCAGCATCCGGCCGTCTAGAGCCTCATCGGCTTTCGCCGCGATGAATGAGCGCAGCTGCCCGTCTGAACGCGACCACCTCCGCCGCCGTATATGCGCTACCCGCCGCTTTGGGTGCCGGATCGGGTACGCCCGTCACGAAATAGGCAATGCCCACACCCCGCTGCGGGTCGATCCAGAGCCCGCTTTTCAGTCCGTAGGCGTCGCCGGCATGCCCGGCATAGACAGTGCCGTTGCCGGCCAGATTGTCCGCGCACCCGGGGTTGGGCAACCGATGCGTGCCGTTGCCCGCGCTGCAGTAAAAGGTGCCATCCGTCACGCCGTTCGTGCCGTCGAAGCGCCAAACCTGGAGCAGAAGCGTGTCGACTGCGTTGGCGGATAGCAGTCGTGAGCCGTCCAGCGTGCCCCCGTTCAGAAGCATCTGACCGATGCGTGAAAGGCCGCGAGCCGAAATGCGCAAGCCGCCTTGGGGAGAAAATAGGGAACCGTTTTCGCCCAGCTTCCAGCGGCTCAGATCGCAAGGCTCACCGCCCCTGACGAATACCGCGCATGCGGGGCGAACGCCGTGCAAATCGTCCTTGACCGGCTTGCCGTCTGCGTTGTCCAGTTCGACTGCGCGGGCGACTGCGGCGTCCGAACAGGTCGGCCAGTTGAAACAGGCGTCCAGCTTCATCGGCTCCAGCACCTCGCGGCGCATCCAGATGTCGAAGCGCTCACCGGTCACCTTCTCGATGATCGACCCGATGATCGGGTAGTTCATGTTGACGTAGGCGAAATAGCCGTCGCCCGGCCCGTGCTGCGCGTCCCAGTTGCGCGGGTCATTCAGGACGTCGCGCAATGAGCCGCCGAGCGGGACGACGTAATTGTCGTCATGCTCGCGCACCGAGGCCGTGTGCGAGAGCATCATGCCGAGTGTTATCGGCCGGTCCGGAAAGCTTGGGTTGCGCAATGGCCAGCCAAGCCAGGGCGACACGTCACTGGTGAGGTCCAGCTTGCCCTGATCGACCAGCTTCATCACGCCGATTGCGGTAACCATCTTGCTGATGGACGCCACACGGACGGGATCGTCCGGCGTGACGCGGCGCTTTGTGGTCGGGTCGGCGTATCCGTCGGCGAAAACCCCGAGCTCGCCCATCCGGTCGAATGCGACGCCAACTTGCGCGCCGCTGATCGGCCCAGGCGCGGGAACCGTCGTGCAACCTCCGACCGACACAGACAGGGCAAACAGCAATTGCCGGGCGAGCTGGCTCATTCCTGGTAGGCCGGCAGGGACCAGCCGCGCACGATCGCTGCGCCCCGCAGCAGGAATGCCGCAACCGCCGCAATTCCCGCAGCTATCCAGACTGGAGCTCCGGCCAGCGTCAGGCCAACGAACAGGCCTGCAGCCAAAGCGGCTGCGGTGACGTATAGCTCCGGCCGCATCAGGATCGAGGGTTCGCCCGCCAGAACGTCGCGAATGATGCCGCCCAGACAAGCGGTGAGAACACCCATGGCGAACGCCGGCACCGGGGCGACGCCGTAGGCCAGCGCCTTGGCCGAGCCATAGGTCGCGTAGGCGGCGAGCCCCGCAGCATCGAACCAGAGCAAGGCGGCACCGCTGAAGCGCTTGCGATTCATCAACCAAACGATGAGCGCCGCGACGATGCAGATGAGCAGGGTTGCATTGGTGTGGATCCAGAACACCGGCGCTCCGATCAACAGGTCGCGCAGCGTCCCGCCACCGACTCCCGTTGCCACCGCGAAAAAGAAGAACGTCACCAACGTCTGCCGCTTCTCGGCGGCCAGGAGCGCGCCAGAAATCGCGAACACTGCGATCCCGAAATAGTCGAGCGTCACCAACAGCGACGGGATTTGCGGCGTTACCGGCATCGGGCCTACATAGATCACATGGCGGACGAGACGAACAGCGGCGCGGCGATCCCGACGCTCGAGGATTGGCAGCACTGGACCCTAGTGATGGGCCGGGCCCAGCAAATGATGATGGAAGCCTGGGCCGACAGCCTGAAGAAGGACCAGCCATTCCCGGCTTGGTCGCCTGGCGCGTTTGGCTTCGCGGAGCAGCCTGGTGCTACCGATCCGATGGCGCTGATGACCGCCGGTGCGCAGGCCTGGGCCAAGGGTCTCGAGACCTGGGGCAAGATGTTGGGCGGCGTCCCCGCGGGCGCGGCGCCGGATTCCGCCAATCGCAAGGACCGCCGTTTCGCCGCGCCGGAATGGCGCGAGAACCCGATCTTCGACACCATCCGCCAGACCTATTTGCGCGTATCTGATCAGCTGCTCGGGACCGTCGACGAAATCGAGGGGCTCGATGCGAGCAGTCGCGAGAAACTGCGCTTCGCCACGCGCAGCTTTGTCGATGCGATGAGCCCGTCCAACTTCGCCGTCACCAACCCGCAAGTGCTGAAGCGGACACTCGAAACGCGCGGAGAGAATTTGCTCAAGGGCCTCAGCAACATGCTGAAGGACATTGCGGCGGGGCAGCTGACGCAGACCAAGCCCGGCGTTTTCGAAGTTGGCCGCAACCTGGCGATGACGCCCGGCAAGGTCGTCAAGCAGACGCCGCTGTATCAGCTGATTCAATATACGCCGACGACTGATGAGGTGCTGAAGACGCCGGTCGTCATCTTCCCGCCATGGATCAACCGCTTCTACATCCTCGATCTCGCGCCCGAGAAAAGCTTCGTGAAGTGGTGCGTCGACCAGGGCATTTCGCTGTTCATGGTCAGCTGGAAATCGGCGGACGAAAGCCTCGCTGATGCGACGCTCGACGATTACGTCTTGAACGGCCAGATCGACGCGATCGACACCATCCGCGACCTGCTCGGCGTCGAGGCCGTGCACGCGATCGGCTATTGCGTTGCCGGTACGACGCTCGCTGCGACGCTGGCTTACCTCGAGGCGAAGAAGCAGGCCGACAAGGTGAAGTCGGCGACCTTCTTCACCGCACAGGTGGACTTCAGCGAGGCAGGAGACCTCAAGCTTTTCCTGGGCGACGAGACGATGGGTCTGCTCCAGCAGCTTACGGCGGAGAAGGGTTATCTCGACGGTCGCTACATGGCCGCGACGTTCAACCTGCTTCGCGGCCGCGATCTCATCTGGAATTACGTGGTCAATAATTACCTGCTGGGCGAGGAGCCGCCGCCGTTCGACTTGCTGCACTGGAACAGCGACACGACCAACCTGCCGGCTGGCTGGCACCGCGACTATCTCGAGACGCTCTACAAGGGGAACAAGCTGGCGGAAAAAGGCGGCATCAAAGTCGCCGAAACGCCGGTCGACATCGATGCGGTGAAGACGCCAGCCTACGTGCAGGCCGGGCGCGAAGACCATATCGCGCCGCCTCAAAGCGTGTGGAAAATCATGAACCATTTCGCGGGACCGAAGCGGTTCCTGCTAGCCGGATCAGGCCATATCGCCGGCGTTGTAAACCCGCCCGCAGCACAGAAGTATCAATACTGGGTCAACGACAAGGACGCACCTTCGCTTGACGCCTTCATCGAGAGCGCGATCGAACATCCGGGGTCGTGGTGGCCAGACTGGATCGAATGGTTGCGCAAACAGGACGGCGAGACCGTGAAGGTGGAGGGCGCGCGCATTCCCGGGCAGGGTAAGCTCAAGGCGATCGAGGATGCGCCGGGTAGCTACGTGAAGGCGCGTTAGGCGCTCAGCAGTTCTCGTATTTCCAGTTTCGCCTCTTGCCTTCGGATAGCCATTCGATCGCCGTCGCGATGCGCCTGGCGCGCGTGGCATCCTGTTTTGCGTCGGCAACCCATTCGAGATATTCGCGCCGGCAGCTCGGGGAGAAGCCGTCCAGTGTCGCCTTCGCAGCCGGTGCCTGGTCGAGCGCGGCAGCAAAGGCTGGATGCAGTTCCGGCGCCGGCTTGGGCTCATGCTTTGTCTTGCGTGAAGCTGGAGCCGTGACCGCAAGGGCCGCCGCCTCCTTGATCAGCGCGTCGAGCTCTGCATCGGACGGCAGATCATCAACAGACTTCAACTGCCCGAATTGACCCATCGCCCCAGCCTTCGCCGAACCGTCGCCAATCTCCTGCCCGCGCCAGAAATTGAGCGCCGCATGTCCCTTGAAGGCGGCCATGACGATCAGGATCTTCCCGTTCAGCGTAAAGCTCGGCGCGCTCCATTTCATCGCTTCCTCGGCCTCGGGAACCGCGGCATGAACGCGCTCGCGGATCTTCTTCAGGATCGGCCGCGCGAACGGCGCCGCCTTCTCGATGTAGGCGTCGATCCGCGGTTCGCGGGTCACAGGATGCCGCCGCCCAGCATTAGGCGAACGACGCCGATCACGATCACCAGCAGGTTGAGATTACGCCCGCTGGTCGAGCGGGACAGTACGCCGACCGCCGCACCGACGATCGCCAGCGGGATGATCAGCCAGTTGGCCCAACCGAGCAGCGGCAGGAAAGCGACAAGCGCGCCGATGAGCGCGACGACGCCGATGATGATGGATGCGATGTTGAACATGGGTCCGCTCCTAACATCGTTCCGGCGCTTGCGGCATATGCGGTGATCGCAGCAGCCCGACGACATAGAGCGCGAGCGCGGTCCAGATTGCAGCAAAGGCGATAATGTGGGCTGCCGTCAGGTGCTCGCCGTAAGCGACACCGATCAGGAACTGCAGCGTCGGCGCGATGAACTGCAACATGCCCATCGTCGACAGCGGGAGGCGACGGGCCGCCGCCGCGAAGAGCAGCAGCGGCGTCGTCGAGACGATCCCCGCGAAAAAGAGCAGCGCCGTGTCATGCGTGCTCGTGCCCATGGCGGGATGGCCCGCGGCGACCTCAAACCCCAACCAGACGATCGCAACCGGAAACAGGATCGCGGTCTCGACGGCGAGGCCGCTGACCGCATCCGCAGCGACTATTTTTCGCAGCAAGCCGTAGAGCGCGAAGCTGGCGCAGAGGGCCAAGCTGATCCACAGCTGCGACAACGCGCCGGCAGCCAGCACCGAGATGCCCGCCGCGGCAATCGCGACGGCCGTCCATTGAAGGCGGCTTAGCCGCTCGTGCAGGACGAACCGCCCGAGCAGCACATTGGCCAGGGGGTTCAGGTAATAGCCGAAGCTCGAGGCGAGGATGTGCCCGTTGGTCACCGCCCAAACATAGAGCAGCCAGTTCACTCCGATCAGGACCGAGGTCAGCGTTAGGATGCCAAGCGTCCGGCGATCGGCCAGCACCATCCTGATCGTCGGCCATCCCTTGGCGGCAGTGATGAGCAGCGCCAGCAGCGGCAATGACCAGAGCACGCGGTGGGCAACGATGTCGAATGCGGGAACATGCTCGATCGCCTTGAAGTAGAGCGGCAGCACGCCCCACAGCCCATAAGCGCCAAGGCCAAGCAGTAGACCCTTGCGGTCGTGAGGGTGGCGATGGTTCGCGGCCGTATTCATCGACGTGCGCCTAGCTGGCTGTCGCCTATCGTTAAAGACGATGGTGACCGAAGCCTTGGTTGAAACCTTCGCGAACGGCTGTCACTTATCCGGCATGATGAGGTGCGGTCTCGCATTGCTGGGCTTGACGCTTTTGACGCTGACAGCGTGCGAAACGTCGCCGAAGGCCGCGAGTGGTGTACGCCCGAGTGTCGAGGTCGGCGCGCCGCTCAAGTCAGAAACATGGAAAGCCATCGCCACCGCTGCTGACGAGGATCGACTGTCCCGTCTGGGTTTGGCGTGGCAGGAAGCATTGGAGGAGGCAAAGAAGACCAATGCCGCCGATGTTCGGCGCGAGGGCGGTCTCCTGTTGCCGCGCTCTGGACTGCCTCGACCTGACCCGACGCCGGGCAGCTACAATTGCCGCCTCATCAAACTGGGCAAAGCGACGCCAAGGGGCCGGGCGTTTGAAACATTCAAGCCGTTCTTCTGCTACGTCGAGGTTGAAGACGATCTGCTGACCATCGTGAAGCAGACCGGCAGCCAGCGGCCTGCCGGACGCCTGTGGGCGGACGATGATTCCAATCGGCTGATCTTCCTCGGCAGTCTTGCGCTTGGCGATGAAACGACGCCCGTCGCGTACGGCGACGACCCGAAGCGCGATATGGCGGGCACGCTGGAACGCATCGGGCCCTTCCGTTGGCGCCTCGTCATTCCCTGGCCGCAAAGCACGTCAAAGCTCGACGTGTTCGAATTGACCCCGGTGGATTTCACCAAGCAACCGCGATGAGCGAGGCAGGCCTGCTGGCCGATCCGGCCGAGGTGCGGGCGATCCTCGTCGCTTCGGCCCAGGCCGGGGAAAGCATAACCTACGCTGAAACGCTCGGCCTGCTCGGGCACCGGTTCACGCGGCCGAAAATGCGCGCGCTATGCAAGGTGCTGGCCTATGTTGATGACCAGGCCGAGGCGAGGGGGGAGCCTGAACTCGCCGTGCTGGTGGTTCGGCAGTCGGATGGGCTGCCCGGCCAGGGCTGGTGGATCGGCGGCGCGCCGAAGCACGGTTTTGCCGGCCTGTGGGAAGGGCCGAAGGCCGCGAAGCTCATTCGCAAGCTGCACAAGCAGGCTTTCGAGTTTTGGGCGGGACGCGAGGCCTAGCTTCCGCTAATCGCGCCCCGTGAGCGAAATACGCACCTTCACTGTCACCGAAGATGACGACGGCATCCGCCTGGACCGCTGGTTCAAGCGGCATTTGCCCGACGTCAGCTTCAACCTTGTCTCGCGCTGGGCGCGGACCGGTCAATTGCGCGTCGCGGGCAAGCGCGCAACGCCGGGGGATCGGCTGGAGGCTGGTCAGGAGATTCGCGTGCCGCCGGTGGAGCCTGGCGCCGCGAAGCCTCCGCGCCGGCAGGTGCGGCGGGATCCGCTGACGGCCGAAGAAGAGCAATATGTCCAGGACATGGTCATCTATCAGGATGAGCACGCGTTCGTTCTGAACAAGCCGCCAGGCCTCGCGACCCAGGGCGGGACCAAGACCACGCAGCACCTGGACCGTCTGCTGGACGGGATCGGTGACGAGCGCGGGCGGCCCAAGCTGGTTCATCGCCTCGACAAGGATACTTCCGGTGCGCTGCTGGTGGCGCGGACTGCACGCGCCGCCGCCCACTTCGCCAAGGCGTTTTCGGGACGCACAGCGAAAAAAATATATTGGGCGATCGTGGTCGGCGTGCCGGACGCCAACGAAGGCGAGATCGACGCACCGCTGGCGAAGCAGCCGGGCACTGGTGGCGAGAAGATGCATATCAGCGAGGAGCACGGACTTCCCGCTAAGACTCGCTGGCGGGTCATCGACCGCGCCGGCAATCGTGCGGCCTGGGTCGAGTTGCAGCCGCTGACCGGGCGCACGCATCAGCTGCGCGCGCACATGGCGGCGATTGGTCATCCGATCGTCGGCGACGGCAAATATGGCGGGCCGGACGCATTCCTGACCGGCGGCATCAGCCGCAAGCTGCACCTGCATGCCCGCCGGATCCGCGTCGATGCCTTGGAGGGCGGCAAGATCGATCAGACCGCCAACCTTTCCCCGCACTTCGCGGAGAGCCTCGACATGCTCGGCTTCGATCTCAGCACCGGAGACGCCGCCCCGGCGCGGCCAACCCGTGCGCCCGGCGCGCCCCAGCGCAAGGCGGCGGCTGCCGCCAAAACCCGGCGGCGCGAACGACGCGGTGAGCGGCGCGCCCGGGGCAGCACAGCGAAGCCAAAGCGCCGGTGAACAAGCTTGCAATTTTCGACTGCGACGGCACGCTCGTCGATAGCGGCGCGCCAATTTATGCAGCGCTCGCCACCAGCCTGGAACGCAATGGTTTTGCCGTGCCGCCAGCAGCCGTTTCACGGCGGGTGATCGGGCTCAGCCTTGTCGAGGCCATGGCGAGCCTGCTGCCAGACGCGTCAGCCGACCAGCACGCGCAACTTGCTGACGACTATCGGCAGGCCTTCATGGACTTGCGTGCCGCCGGCGAGGTCGAAGAGCCATTATTCGAGGGTATCGCCGAACTTCTCGACAGACTTGAAGGGGACGGCTGGATGCTCGCGGTCGCGACCGGCAAATCGGATCGCGGTTTGCGTCATTGCCTCGATCGCCACGGCCTGCATGCGCGCTTCGTCTCATTGCAGACCGCTGACCGGCATCCGTCGAAGCCCCATCGCTCGATGGTCGACCAGGCAATTGCCGACAGCGGAGCCGCGCCCGAAACGACGATCGTCATCGGAGATACGAGCTTCGACATGGCGATGGCCGTCAACGGCGGTGCCATCGGGATCGGCGCGGGTTGGGGCTATCACGATCCCCACGAATTGATCGAGGCCGGCGCGGTCGCGGTGGCTGACAAGCCCGTTGATGTGCCGGGCCTGCTCAGGGAGCATTTGCATGGATGACGATCTCGCAAGGCGTCAGCTTTGGCGGCTCACGCTGCTTCGGCTGGCGACGTTCGCCCCGTTCATGCTCGGCATTGCGGTCATGTACACGGATCTGCTGCGCGTGGGTGGCTGGCCGCAGCTCGGCGCGATTATCTGCATCGTCTCCGTGCTGGCGTCGGTCGCAGTGACCTATGCCTTTCGAAAGACCCGGCGGCGTGAGCGATCGTGAAGCGGTTTTGGCAAACGGTATCGGTTGAGCGCGACGGGAGCGCGTGGGGTGTCCAGCTCGACGGGCGCCCGGTAAAGACGCCGGCTCGGGTGCCGCTCGCCTTGCCGAACGAAACCTTGGCCGGCGAAGTTGCCGAAGAGTGGCGCGAGGTTGGTGAAACCATCGATCCCCGCGTCATGCCCTTCACCGGCCTTGCCAACGCCGCGATAGATCGTGTGGCTCCTGACCCGCGGCAATTCGCCGCCGGTCTCTCGCGCTATGCCGAGGCAGACCTGCTTTGCTATCGCGCCGAGGGTCCGCAGGCACTTGTCGCCCGCCAGCAGGAACGATGGGACCCACTGCTCGGCTGGGGACGGCGCCGCTTCGATGTCGACTTCATCGTCACCGACGGCGTGATGCACGCCCGTCAGCCCGAGGCAACGATCGAGCAATTGGCGCACGCGGTTGCCGCGCTCGACGCTTTCCACCTCGCCGGCCTCTCGCCGCTTGTCACGATCGGCGGCTCCCTGATTGCCGCATTGGCGGTCCTTGAAGAGGCCGTCGGCGTCGAGGCGGCATGGGACGCGGTTAGCCTAGATGAATGCTGGCAGGCCGAGCAGTGGGGCGCTGATGCGGAGGCGGAAGCGGCCCTCGCGCTGCGGCGACGCGATTTCTTCGCGGGCGCGGCGTTCCTGGCGCTGCTCGATCAGTAGTTCGGGCGCTCGACCAGTCGCCTGACGAAATCGAACAGATACGGCCGGCGGTCGCGGCGGATGCGTTCCGCGTCGATGATCGCCCGGACTTCGGCCAGGCAATGGTCCATGTCCTCGTTGATCAGGACGTAGTCGTACTCGCCCCAATGGCCGATCTCGCTCGCCGCACGGCGCATGCGGCTTTCGATCACGTCTTCGGAATCGGTGCCGCGCGCTCGCAGCCTGCGCTCCAGTTCTTCCATTGACGGGGGCAGGATGAAGATGCGGACCAGGTCGGTGCCGAAGGCGCCGCGCAACTGCTGTGTGCCCTGCCAGTCGATATCGAACAGGATATCGCGGCCCAGCTTCAGCGCGTCCTTGATCGGTTCCTTCGGACTGCCGTAGCGGTGGTCGAAGACATACGCCCACTCGGCGAACTCGTTGGCTTGCACCAGCTCTTCGAACTTCGCGTCGTCCACGAAATGATAATCGATGTCGTCGACCTCGCCCGGGCGCCGGGCGCGCGTGGTCGCGGAGATGGACATGGTCACCTCGGGATCGGCGTCCAGCAACATTCGCGCGATTGTCGATTTGCCCGCACCGGAAGGGGAGGAGAGCACGATCAGTAGGCCGCGGCGCTGGCGGTTGGGCTGGTCCATGGCCGCTCTTGCTTCGGGCGAACCGTGCCCGTCAAGCGACCTCATGTTGCAGTGCACAAAAAATCTCTTGAAATGGTGCGGCGCAAACATTATTGTGCAATGCAACATATTGGGAGGAAAGTGTGATGGCGGACGAAACCGCGGTTGTTGCCGAAGTCGCGCAGGCGGCTGCTGAAGCACCGGCAAAGGTTGCCAACACGGTCGCGAAGACGATCGAAAAGGTTGCTGATGAAAGCGTCAAGGTCGCCAAGCGTACACGCGCCAAGACTGTGCGTCGTGCAAAGCGCGCTGCGGTGGCGGACAAGATCAAGACTGTAACGAAGGCGAGCAAGGCCGCGGTGACCCGCACCGCTCGCAAGACCCGCAAGCCGGCGCCGGTCGCCGTTGCGGCCCAGGAAAGGATTGAAACCATGACCAAGAATTTCTTCAACGGCTTCGACGCCGTCCCTGCTTTTGCGCCGTTCCAGAACATGTTCAGCGACGCCAACGAGCGTAGCCAGGAACTGGCGAAGCGCAGCCAGAAGGTCGCCGAAGAGCTGGCCGATCTCGCCCGCGCGAACGTCGAAGCGATGGTTGAAGCCGGCCGCGTTGCCACCGAAGGCGCCCGTTCGCTCGGCCAGGACGTCGTTGCCAAGCAGCGCGACGGTTTCGAGCAGGCTGCGGACGCGATCCGCTCGCTCGCCGAAGCCAAGAGCCCGACCGAGTATCTGCAGCTGCAGGGCGACTTCGCCCGCGCGTCGTTCGACCGCATGGTCGCCGAAAGCTCGAAGCTGACGGAAACGATGGTCAAGCTGGCCGGCGAAGCCTTCCAGCCGCTGTCGAACCGCGCCGCGGCGAACGCTGAGCGTTTCAACACCCTCGTTGCCTGACCCTCTCCCCTCCTCACGGAAGGGCAACGATAGTTGGCGGCCGCTCCCATATCGGGGCGGCCGCCTTTTTTTTCGCGATTTGCTGCTAAAGGGCGCCTTGCCGCGTTCCGGCGGGTTGCCATATTTCAGGAAGCAATGATTTCGCATTTCATCACCATGGCCGGACCGGACGGCGACGATGGCCTCGACGATATCGAGACCGGCGTCGCGACGCGCACGCGGCCCAAGACCAAGAAGCCGTCGAACTACAAGGTTCTGATGCTCAACGACGATTACACGCCGATGGAATTCGTCGTGCTCGTCCTCCAGACGTTCTTCTCGATGAGCATTGAGGATGCGACGCGGGTGATGCTGCAAGTTCATCAGCAGGGCGTGGCGGTGTGCGGCGTGTTCACTTACGAGGTCGCCGAGACCAAGGTCACGCAAGTGGTCGACTTTGCGCGAGAGAACCAGCACCCGCTGCAGTGCACGCTCGAAAAGGCCTGACGCCTACTTCCCGACGAACATGAATCCCACGGCGCCGCCAAGACAGCAGAAGGCGCCGATATAGCGCCAGCCGATCGGTTCCTTCAGGACTAGCGCAGCGAAGACTGCGAACACGCCGAGCGTGATGACTTCCTGGATGATCTTCAACTGGCTGCCGGTGAAGCCGTGGGTGTACCCGATGCGGTTGGCCGGCACTGCGAAGCTATATTCGATAAGCGCGATGCTCCATCCGACTAGGATCGCCGCGACCATCGGCAGATGCGGGAACTTCAGATGTCCGTACCAGGCGAGCGTCATGAAGATGTTCGATATGACGAGTAGTCCGACGGTCAGCATTCACGGGCTGTAGGCGCGCTTGCTGGCAGGAGCCAGACGGCACGGCAGTTGCGCGACTTCGGCTGCGCGCTAAAGCGCGCCAATGGACAGCATCTGGATCCAGGGCGGCAAACGCCTCGAGGGCGACATTCAGATCAGTGGAGCGAAGAACAGCGCGCTGACGCTGCTCCCATGCGCGCTGCTGACCGAAGAGCCGGTTACGCTCGGCAATCTCCCGCGCCTCGCCGACGTCGACAGTTTCGGCCACCTCCTCAACGAGCTCGGCGTCACGACCAAGGTCGCCGGCGCACGAAAGGGCCAGATCAGCCGCAAGATGACGCTGACCGCGGACGACATCGTCTCGACCGTCGCCCCCTATGACATGGTGCGCAAGATGCGCGCGTCGATCCTGGTGCTCGGGCCGATGCTCGCGCGCAGGGGCGAGTCGACCGTATCGCTGCCCGGTGGCTGCGCCATCGGCGACCGTCCAATCGACCTGCACCTCAAAGCGCTCGAGGCGATGGGCGCTGAGATCGAGCTTGCGGCCGGCTACGTCAAAGCGTCCGCGCCAAAGGGCAAACTTCCCGGCGGCGACTTCAGCTTCCCCGTCGTGTCCGTCGGCGCGACCGAGAACGCGCTGATGGCCGCGGTCCTGGCGACCGGCAAAACCCAGCTCTTCAATGCGGCGCGCGAGCCGGAGATTGTCGACCTCTGCAACCTGCTGGTGGCGATGGGCGCGAAGATCGAGGGGATTGGCAGCGGCCATCTCGTTATCACGGGCGTCGAGGCGCTGCACGGCTGCGAATATGACGTCATGCCAGACCGCATCGAAGCGGGCAGCTATGCCTGCGCGGCCGGGATTACCGGCGGCTCGTTGCACCTGCTCGGGGCGCGGCCGGACGAGATGCTGGCGACTACCAACGTACTGGCGCAGGCAGGCTTGGCGATCGAGTTTACCGAGAAGGGCATGAGGGTCAGCGCGCACCAGCCGTTGCGGCCGGTCGCCGTCTCGACTGCGCCGTTCCCGGGTTTCGCAACCGATATGCAGGCGCAGCTGATGGCCATGCTCTGCGTCGCCGAGGGCCAGAGCTTTCTCGAGGAGACGATCTTCGAGAACCGCTACATGCACGTGCCCGAACTTCGCCGCATGGGCGCGGAGATCGAGGTGCACGGGCGCTCCGCGATCGTTCACGGCCCGCGCCAGCTGACCGGGGCGCAGGTAATGGCGACGGACCTTCGCGCCTCGATGAGCCTGGTGCTCGCGGGGCTTGCCGCTCAAGGCGAGACCGAAGTGCTGCGCGTTTATCACCTCGATCGCGGTTACGAGCGTCTGGAGGACAAGCTCTCCGCCGTCGGTGCGACGATCGAGCGCCGCAGCGGCGGCTAAAGCTTCTTGAAGAAGCGGATGCTCGTCCGCTCGTAACCCATGTGCCGGTAAAAGGCGTGAGCGGCGGCGCGGCTGTCGTTGCTCGTAACCTCGATGAGCTTGCAGCCTTTCTTACGGCACCATTGCTCCGCGGCTTCGACAAGCAGTCGTCCCAGCTTTTGCCCTTGCGCCTCCTCGGCCACGACCAGCACGGGGATCCGGCCGACGGGCGCATCGCGGTGTACCGTCACCATGCGATGAACGCCGATCAGGCCGACAACTTGCTTGTCGAGCGTCGCGACGATCGGGGTCTCGCCAAGCTTCTTGAGCGCGCCGAGGTTTTTGCGGACGGTCTTCTCTGTCACCTCATGACCAAGGAACTCAATCAACTCCGCGATGCGGCCGGAATCGCCCGGCTTGGCATCGCGCAGCTTGGGCTTGGGCGGCTCTTTCGGCTTTGGCGTGGGAGCCGGATTGTTCGCCTCCGGCGCTGGCTCACGGTCGTTGGCAGCGTCGCGGGCGGGCTTCTTCGGCTTCTTGCGCGGCATGACCGCGACGTCGAGCGAGGCGCCCCAATCCTGCGCGCCGAGGTTGCGCAGATAATGCTCGGCCTCTTCGGGAGAGCCGGTCGGTCCCCTGTCGTCCATGCCGAACACCGGCTTCCCCGACTTGTCGGTCAGGCCGACCTTGCCGAAGCGGCGTTTGCCAGGGGTCCGCACCCGCGAGCGAACGAGCTTAAGCCCCCTGTTGCGGGCGGTTTCTGCAAGCGCGTCGATCCGTTCGTCACTCACAGCTTGTCGATCACGTAGAGGGTCAGGCCCACTAGGCCACCGACGAGCGTTCCGTTGATCCGGATGTATTGCAGGTCGCGGCCGACGGCGGACTCCAGCCGCGCGGTGACAGTCCGCGCGTCCCAGCCGCGCACCGTCTCCGACACCAGCTTGACGATCGACCCGCCATAGCTAGCCGCCATGCCGACGACCGCGCGCCGCGCGAACTGGTTGATCGCGGCACGGATGCGCGCGTCCTTCTCCAGCGTACCGCCCATCGACTGCAGGATCTCGCCAAGCTTCCCGGCCAGCACCGCATCGGGATTGCGGGCCGCGCGAATGATCGACTCACGGCCTTTCTGCCAAAGCGTATCGAGCCATAGACCGACCGACTTGTTGTCGAGCAGTTGGTTCTTGATGGCCTCGACCCGGTCGCGCGTTTCGAGCTTCGTCTGCAAATCGTTGGCAAGCTGGACGAGCGCCTCCTCGATCTTGACCCGGACAGGGTGAGCCGGGTCGGTCGACATTTCCGTGGTTAGCTTGCGCAGCCCGTCGATGATTGCGTCAGCGAGCTTGGCATCGAGACCCGCCAGCTTAAGCGCCCAGTTCGCTTTCTTGTGCACCATTTCGCGGATCAGCGGCTCGTTGGCGTCAAGCGCGCGCGCCAGCCAGCGAATGGTAGCCTCGAGCATCGGCACATGCCGGTCTTCATTGATGGCGGACGCCAAAGCATGGCCGAGAACGGGGGAGACTTCGGCGTTTCGAAGCCGTGTCGAAATCGCGCCTTTGACGATCCCGCCCAGACGCTCGTCGTCCAGGCTCTCAAAGACATCGGCGATAAGGCGCGAGGCGCCTGCCCGAATACGGGTGCCGTGCCCAGCCGGGGTCTGAAGAAAGCGCCCCGCCGCGGCCGCTACGTCTAGCTTGCGCATCCGCCGCGCGACGACGGTGGGGATGAGGAAATTCTCCTTCAGGAAGTTCGCGAGCGACTCCCCGATCCGGTCCTTGTTGCGCGGGATGATGGCCGTGTGCGGAATCGGCAGGCCGAGCGGATGCCGGAACAGTGCCGTCACCGCGAACCAGTCGGCGAGGCCACCGACCATCGCCGCTTCGGCAAATGCCTTGACGTAGCCGAGGCCCGGATAGGCCGGTTCGAAGGCGCGGGCGGCGAAGAACACCACCGCCATTGCGACCAGCAGGCCGGTCGCGACGATCTTCATCCCCCGCGCGCCGGACTGCGCGGGGTTGAAGCGGGAAAGGGCGTTGGCCGTCCTCATGCCGGCTCAATAGACGAGCCGGGGCATGGGTTCACAAGTCCCGGCAGTTCATTCCGCAGGAACTGGTGTACCCGTTGCGTGCGCTTCGGAGCCGACGAGCTTGTGAAACAGGCGTCCGATCCTACTTTCGAGCGAGATCGCGATCGAGAAATAGGCCGGGACCAGCAGCAGCGTCAGCAAGGTCGAGAAGATCAGGCCACCGATCACGGTGATGCCCATCGGTGCGCGCCAGCTGTTGTCGCCGCTGAGCGACATTGCCGTTGGCAGCATGCCCGCGACCATCGCGACGGTCGTCATGACGATCGGCTGCGCGCGCTTGTGGCCGGCTTCGTGGATAGCCGCGTCCTTGGGCATCCCGTGGTTCATCATCTCGACCGCGAAGTCGACCAGCAGGATCGAATTCTTGGCGACGATTCCGAACAGCATCAGGATGCCGATGAGCACGAACAAGGAAATCGGCTGGTCGGCGATGTGCAACGCTACCGCAGCTCCGAGCGGGGCGAGCAGCAGCGAGCCCATGTTCACGAACGGCGACAGGAACCGGCGATACAGAAGCACCAGCACCGCGAAGACCAGCAGCACGCCCGAGGCGAGCGCCACGGCGAAGTTGAACAGCAGTTCCGACTGCCACTTCTGGTTGCCCAGGTTCATCTTCTGCACGCCCTGCGGCAGGTTCTTCACCGACGGCAGCTGATTGACCTTCGCCATCACGTCGCCTTCGACGACGCCCGGCGCCAGGTCCGCGCCTATCGCGAGGCGGCGCAGCTGGTTCGACCGCATGATCGTCGTCGGGCCCGACCCGAAACCGATCTCCGCGACCGACTTCAGCGGGACCGAGCCACCTCCCGACGTCGGCACCGGCAGGTTCTCGAGCGTCGAGAGATCGCGCCGCGCGTCTTCCGACAGCGAAACCTGGATCGGCACCTGGCGGTCCGACAGCGAGAACTTCGCGCTATTCTGCTCGATGTCGCCGAGGGTCGCGATGCGGATGGTCTGGCTGAGCGCCGCAGTCGTTACGCCAAGGTCTGCCGCCAGATCGAAGCGCGGCTTGATGGTGATTTCCGGCTGCGCCAGCTGGCTGCCGACGCGCGGGGCGCGGAGACCCGGAACGCCCTCCATCTCCTTGGCGATCTTCTGCGCCACGGCGGTCAGTTGTGCCGGATCGTCACCGCCGAGGTAGAGCATGATGTCGCGCTGGTCGGCATCCGGGCCGCCGCCGTTCTGGCTCATGAAGCTCGCTCGGGCATCGGGGAATGCCGACATCTTCGGCGACAGGTTCCGTTCGAATTCCGTGCTGGTGACGTCGCGGTCCTTTTTGAGGACGATGTTCACGCGCCCGCTGCCGACATTCACGCGCTCGAATACGCGCTCGACGGTCGGATCCTGCGATACGATCGCCGCCAGCTTGTCGGTCGCCGCTTCGGTCTGCTTCAGCGTGCTCCCTGGCGGTAGCGTCACGTTGAGGCGCGAGTAGTCCGAATTCTGCGGCGGGAAGAAGGACATCGACAGCGTTCCGAAGAGAACGATGCTCAGCAACAGCGTCCCGAACCCTGCGGCCACCATCGCCAGCCGGTGATCGTGCATCCGCGCGTCGAGCCGGGCGGAAACGAGGCTGTGCCAGCGCCCGAACCCTTCCGGAGCCAGAAGCCGGATGAGGAAGGCGATGAGCTTGATCACGCCGTAGGCGGCGGCCGCGCCGACGACGACGCCCAGCGAGAAGTTGATGGCGCCGCCCGTCCAACCGAGCCTGCCCAGCGCGGCCATCACCATGCCGATGACAATCGCGAATGCGGCGATGACCGGTAGCGCGAAGAGCACGGTCAGGGCCCAGTAGCCGGCATTGCGCGCGGGCTTCGGCAGCGGGCTCAACAAGGCCTTCGCCTTGGACGTGTCGAGGCTCCAGTTCAGGATCTTGAGATAATAATCCATCCACTTCCACGCCGCGTGCGGCTGGGCGCCGTGCGAGCGGAGGAAATAGGCCGCGATCAGCGGCGTGATCATGCGGGCGACGAACAGGCTCATCAGCACCGACAGCACGACGGTGAATCCGAACGCCTTGAAGTACTGGCCGGCAATGCCGGGCATGAGCGCGACGGGAAAGAACACCGCCACGATCGCCATGGTGGTCGCCAGCACGGCAAGGCCGATCTCGTCCGCGGCGTCGAGCGACGCCTGATAGGCCGATTTGCCCATGCGCATGTGCCGCACGATGTTCTCGATCTCGACGATCGCGTCATCGACCAGCACGCCCGCGACCAGGCCCATCGCCATGGTCGACATGAAGTTCATGGTGATGCCCATCATGCTCATGAACCAGAAGGCCGGAATCGCCGAGAGCGGGATGGCGAGCGCGGAGATGGCCGTGGCGCGGATGTCGCGGAGGAAGATGAGCACAACGAGAACTGCCAAGACGGCTCCCTCGATCAGGCCTTCCATCGCCGATTCATACTGTGCCTTCGTGTAGTCGACGGTATTGAAGACCTCCGAGAAGTGGACCTTCGAGTTTTCCTTCTCGAGCTTCTTCAGCTCCTTCCACGACGCATCGTAGGCGGTGACCTCCGACGAGCCCTTGGCGCGCTGGATCATGAATGTGACGACCTGACGGCCGTTCATCTTGGCGATCGAGCGCTGCTCGCTGTTGCTGTCCTTGACCTCGCCAAGGTCGGCCAGCTTCACGAACCGCCCGCCAGGCAGGGAAATCTGCGTCTGCCCAAGCTGATAGGCATCGGGGGCATTGCCGATAACGCGAACCGATTGCTCGGAACCGGCCACCTCGGCGCGGCCGCCAGCGCCGTTCAGGTTGTTCTGTCGAAGCTGGGCGTTGACCTGCGCGGCCGTGATGCCCTGCGACTGCAGCGCAGCCGGATCGAGCACGACGCGGATGTTGCGGTCGACCCCGCCGATGCGCGTAACCGCCGCCACGCCCTCAAGGCCGAGCACACGCTTGGCGACTGTATTGTCGATGTACCAGCTGAGCTGTTCGAGCGTCATGTCGGTCGTCTGCGCGCCGACGTAGGTGAAGGGTTCGTCCTCGGCGTCGACGCGCTGGACCTGCGGCTCCAGGATGCCGTCGGGCAGGTTGCTGCGGATCTGCGCAATGACGTTGCGGACGTCGTTGACGGCGCGATCCGTCGGCGTCCCGAGCTCGAACTGGACGAAGGTCGTGCTGTTGCCCTCGCGGATGGTGCTGCTCAACTCCTCGACACCAGAGATGCCGCGAATGGCGGATTCGACACGCTGCGTGACTTGCGTCTCAAGCTCGCCCGGCGCGGCGCCCGGCTGAGAGACCGAGACCACTGCGGCAGGGAAGTCGATGTCCGGTGCGTTGTTCACCTGCATCCGGGCGAAGGCGATCAGCCCTGCCAGCATCAGGCCGACGAACAGCACGATGGGACCGACCGGGTTGCGAATGCACCAGGACGAAATGTTCCGGAAATTCATGGCCTAAAGCTTTCCTTGTCGCTCCGCGCCGTCAGCGCGCAGCTTGCCGCTGCGGATTGACCTTCTGGCCTGGGTTCAGGAACGGACCGGCCGACAGCACGACCTGTTCGTTTCCGCTGAGCCCCGCGGTGATCGTCACGCCATTGTCGCTGACTGCGCCGATCTTGATATCGCGCCGCTCGACCTCTTTCTTGGCGTTGATGATGTAGACGTAATTGCCCTTGTCATCGCTTAGCACCGCGCTTTGCGGCAGCATCGGGGCATCGGTCGTGCCGGCCGTAATGCGCGCTTCGGCGAACCCGCCCGGACGCATGATCGGATCATAAGGAACCGCGATGCGGACATCGCCGAGGCGGGTCTGCGCGTCGATCATCGGCGCGACCTGCCAGACGTTGCCGGTGAAGCTGCGATCGGCACCGACGGGCGTAACCTGCGCCGGCATGCCGGTGTGGATCGAAGTCAGATCCTGTTGCGACAGCTGTGCGCGCATTTCCATCTGCCCGCCTTCGGCAAGGTGGAAGAGCGCGCCCGACCCCGGGCTGACGATTTGTCCGACCTCGACGTTGCGCGAGAGGATCAGCCCGGAAGCGGGCGCAACGACGTTCAGCTGGCCGATCTGGGCGCGCGTGGCGCCAAGCTGCGCCTGGGCGACGCGAACCTGGGCGTTCGCCGCATCGCGCGCCGCACGCTTGGAATCGATTTCCGCCTTAGAAACGAAACCGCGCCCCTGAAGGGCAACGGCGCGTTCGTAATTGTTCTGCGCCAGCACGGCATTGGCCCGTGCGGCCTCGACCTGCGCGGCGAGCTGCGCCGCCTGTTGCGCCTGGACCGAGCGGTCCACGGTCGCGAGCACCTGCCCCGCGCGGACCCAGCTGCCGGCATCGACATTGACGCTGACGACGCGGCCGCCCGCCCCGGCAATGCCGATCGGCTGGTCGCGGCGCGCACTCAGCGGACCGCTAGCGGTGATCGTGCGGCCGACCGTACTGCGCCCCGGAACGACCACGGTCACGCTAGGTACCTGGCCCTGGCTTGCAGCCGCCTGCTTGGCGGCTTCCGCCGATCGCCCACGGGAGACGAAGAAAGCAATCGCACCGATGATCAGGACGGCAGCGATGGCTGCGGCAATGATGATCGTCCGACGTCGCCGCGACCGATCCACCACGACGAGCGTGTCGGAAGAGTGGATCGAAGTTTCCCTGTTCATGATGTCCATACCCGTGCGAATCTGGTGTTGCCCTGGAGTTGGACTGTATTAGCCCAATAACTCACCCCGCGCAACAGACCCCCTATGCCTGCGTCCCGCCACCGCTTTTCGACTAACGGTGGCACTCATTACGCGAGCGCGCGTTTGCGGTTAACAGCAGCAAACTTCAGATCAACGTCGAAAGGGCGAAATTCCATGGAAAGCTACGGCATCATCGGCTGGATCGTCATTGGTGGGATCGCGGGCGCGATCGCCAAGATGCTGATGCCGGGACGCGATCCCGGGGGCTGCATCATCACGGTCCTCCTCGGCGTCGCCGGTGCGCTGGTCGCGGGCTGGATCGGTCACGCGGTCGGATGGTACAATACGGGCGAGGGCGCGGGCTTCCTCGCGGCTATCGTCGGCGCCTTCCTGCTGTTGGGCATTTATCGGATCGTGGCCGGCCGACGCGCCTAGCAACGGCTGTTCAGCGGCTAGCCATGGCGCCACGTTAATCGTTGGCGTCATGGAACGAGCCGAAAGGAATCCAGCATGAAATCCGTTCTTCTGGCGGCACTGATGTTCGGTGCCGCTGCTATCCCTGTGAGCGCATCGGCGCAGCAGGCGACGATCAACCAAAGCATCACGGGCACCAGGCTCGACATTTCCGCGACCGGCGAGGTCAGCCGGGTGCCGGACGTGGCGATCATTTCTGCGGGAGTCGTCACCAAGGCGCCGACCGCCAGCGCTGCGCTGCAGGACAATGCCGGCCGGATGCAGCGTGTGGTTGCCGCCCTCAAACGGGCGGGGATCGCCGATCGCGACATCCAGACCAGCAACGTCAGCCTCAATCCTGAATATCGCTATCCCGACAACCAGTCACCGCAACTGACCGGCTATAGCGCGTCGAATAACGTCAGCGTCCGCTTCCGCGACATCCGGACTTCGGGGCAAATCCTCGACGCGCTGGTAGGGCAGGGCGCCAACCAGATCAGCGGTCCGAACCTGACGATCGACAAGCCGGAAGGCGCCCTGGACGAGGCGCGGACCAGAGCGATCGCAGTCGGACGCGAGCGCGCCCAGGCCTATGCCCGGTCGCTGGGAATGCGAGTGGTCCGTCTCGTGGCCGTGAGCGAGAGCGGCGGCAATTCCATCGTGCAGCCAATGCCGATGTATGCGCGAGCGGACATGGCGAAAACGTCGATCGAGCCCGGCGAGCAAAAGCTGCAGGTCACGCTCAACATGACGTTCGAACTGCAATAGCCAATGAAAAAGGGCCGCCCGGTCATCCCGGACGGCCCTTCATTCTACCGGTTCCTGTCCGTTAGCGGACGGTGCCCCGGCGGATCAGGTTGACGATCGCAAGCAGGATCACCGCGCCGATCAGCGCGTAGAGGAAGCTTTCAATCGTAATTCCGGCGTTCATGTTCACGCCGAACAGCAGGCCGGCGATAACCGCGCCCACGATGCCGACAACAATGTTGAGAATGACGCCCTGCTGAGCGTCGGTGCGCATAATCAAGCTGGCGAGCCAACCGCAGACACCGCCGACGATCAGCCAGATGATAATACCCATCAGCCTTCCCTCCTGTTATATTCGGCTGACCCCGAACACTTGGGGCCGCCGTTCCGGCATCACAGACGCGTGATGCGCCCCGATTGTTCCGGATTCGGAAGGGTTCGTCCAGAAATTTGGTGAGGCAGTTGCCGACTTCTGGGAAGTCGGCAACGAAAACAGCAGTTTAGTAGCGCTGCTGGCGTTCGTATTGGTCCCGATATTGCTTGATCCGGGTCACGCGGAGGCCCGGCATGCCGCTGCGGTCGACCGCGCGCTGCCAGCTGGTGAACTCCTCGAGGCTGAGGGTGTAGCGCTTGCAGGCTTCGTCGACGCTGAGCAAACCACCAGCGACCGCGGCCACGACTTCGGCCTTCCGGCGAACGACCCAACGGGTGGTCGACGGCGGCGGCAACGAATCGAGAGTCAGCGGCTCGCCGAGCGGGCCGATGACTTGGGCCGGACGAAACTTCTGGTTCTCAAGCATTCTTGGTCACACCTGCTTAATCATTGGTACTGGCCATTGTTTAATCCGGAGCCGTTGAAAACATTCTGAAACGGGCTGGTTAACGGTCCGGTCAATCCTTTTGCGGGCTCCTTAACCCTGTGCCGTGATCGGCGAACGCACCGTCGAGCAGCTTGGCGGCTTCACGCCAGCCGTCGCCACCCGCAAGGTAACAGGCGATTGCCTCTCGCGAGCACCCCGTCCTGCCGGCATGGTCGCCGAACAGAAGGAGCGTCTCGGACAGACTGAGCGGCTCGTGGCCGTCGGCGTGAAGTTCGCCGTCGTGACGCGCCAATGAAAACCCCTCGCTTCGCTACCCTGCCCATCGGTCTAGCGGCGAGGAGTGAAATTCGGGTAAAGACCCGCCGAGAGCTTCCGATGATTGTTGATTTCCAGCTGGGCCGCCCCGCGGGCGATTGCCGTATCGTCGTCGCCATGTCCGGCGGCGTCGACAGCTCCGTAACCGCGGCGCTGGCAGCGCAGACGGGCGCGGAGGTGATCGGCGTAACGCTCCAGCTGTACGATCACGGCGACGCCGTCCGCCGCTCAGGCGCGTGCTGCGCGGGCCAGGACATATACGACGCCAAGGCTGTCGCCGACCGGCTCGGAATCCCTCACTACGTCCTCGATTACGAAAGCCGCTTCCGCGATGGCGTGATCGACCGCTTCGTCGACGAATACGCGCAGGGCAGGACGCCGGTGCCCTGCGCCAGCTGCAATCAGGGCGTGAAGTTCGTCGACCTCGTCGCCTTCGCACGAGAACTGGGCGCCGACTGCCTTGCCACCGGGCACTATGTCCGCCGCGTGGTTAACGGCGGCACGGTCGAAATGCACAAGGGTGCCGATCCGCGCCGCGACCAAAGCTATTTCCTTTACGGCACGACGCGCGAACAGCTTGATTTCCTCCGCTTCCCGCTTGGCGACCTGCCCAAGGACGACGTGCGTCGCATCGCTGCCGACGTTGGGCTCGAGGTGGCGGCCAAGCCGGACAGCCAAGACATCTGTTTCGTCCCCGACGGCGACTACGCCGGCCTGATCAAGCGGCTGCGGCCGGAGACGGCGCAACAGGGCGACATCGTCGATCTCGAGGGAACGGTTCTCGGCCGGCATCGTGGCGTGGTTCACTTCACCGTCGGTCAGCGGCGCGGAATTGAAATCGGTGGCCAGCGAGAGCCGCTCTACGTCGTTCGGATCGAGCCGGAGGCCGCGCGCATCGTCGTTGGGCCCAAGCGCGCTCTTGCGATCGCGGAGATGCGTGTCGCCGACTGGAATTGGCTCGCCGAGGATCAGCGAGACGTAAGCGTAAAGGTGCGATCCCTGGCGCCGCCCGTCCCGGCGGTCCGTGACAGAGACCGGATCCGCTTCGCGCAGCCGGAATATGGTGTCGCTCCGGGGCAGGCAGCTGTCGCCTATGACAACACGCGTTTGCTCGGCGGTGGCTGGATTGCCGAAACGGCTAGCGCTGCAATGCTTGATGCCGTCGCCGCGTAGCGCGGGTATCCTGCTTTTCCGCGAGCGGCAGGGTGCGACGGAAGTGCTGCTGATCAAACCCGGGGGTCCGTTCTGGCGCAGGAAGGATGCCGGCGCGTGGATGATCCCGAAAGGGGAGATCGAACCGGGTGAGACCCCGGTCGAGGCGGCGCTGCGGGAGTTCGCCGAGGAGACGGGGGTCGCGCTCGAAAGCGTGCCCGTCCCGCTGGCCACCATTCGGCAGTCGGCAGGCAAGATCGTCGAGGCATTCGCGGTCGAGGGTGACCTCGATGCCGACGCCATCCGCTCCATCGAGTTCGAGATGGAATGGCCGCCGCGCACTGGTCGCCTCATGCGCTTCCCGGAAGCGGAGGAAGCACGGTGGATGACGCTTGCCACTGCACGCGCCATGATGCTGCCAAGCCAGCTACCGTTGCTGGATGCTCTCCAGGTCAGGCTGAAAGGTTAGTCGATGCTCTCTTTGCTTCTTGCCGCCGCTGCGCAGGTTGCGACCATGCCGGCGCGCATGCCCGAGCCGACCGAGCGGGACATCACGCTCAGAAATTTCCGGTTCGGCACGGGCGAAACACTCCCCACGCTCCGCATGCACGTCTCCACCCTCGGCACGCCGCATCGCAATGCCGCCGGCCAGATCGACAATGCCGTCATGGTGCTTCACGGCACAGGCGGCACCGGCAAGCAGTTCCTCCAACCCCAATTCGCGGGCGAACTCTACGGCACCGGTCAGCCGCTCGACCTCAGTCGCTATTACGTCATCCTGCCCGACAACATCGGGCATGGCGGATCCTCCAAACCCTCGGACGGCCTGCGAATAAAGTTCCCGAAGTACGACTATGACGACATGGTCGCGGCGCAGCGGCGGATGTTGGTGGAAGGCCTCGGCATAACCCATCTTCGGCTGATCATGGGCACGTCGATGGGCTGCATGCACAGCTTCGTCTGGGCCGAGACCTACCCCAGCTTCGCCAGCGCACTGATGCCCATGGCCTGTGAGCCCATCGAGATCGCCGGGCTCAACCGGATGTGGCGGCAACTTGCGATCAACGGGATCGAGGCCGACCCATCCTGGCAAGGCGGGAATTACAGCACCCAACCGATGATGGGGCTCCGCGCCGCGCAAAACCTGCTGTTCGTGGCGGGTGCCGCGCCGCTTTTGTATCAGCAGCAATATTCTACGCGCATCGCGGCCGGTGCCTTTGCCGAGGAGCGGGTTTCTGCGGCACTCAAGGCCCTTGATGCCAACGACCTGATCTACGCCCTCGATTCATCGCGAAACTACAATCCGTGGCCGCGGCTGGAACAGATCAAGGCGCCGATGACGTGGATCAATTCGGCGGACGACTTCATCAATCCCCGCAACTTCACTTACCCGCAGCAAGCCTTGAAGCGCATGCCAACGGTGCGGGTTCGCCTCATTCCCGAGTCAGCCCAGACGCATGGCCACGGCACGCACACGTGGGCGAAATTCTGGAAGGCGGACCTGGTCGCGCTTCTGGCGCGCTCAGAACCCAAGCGCTGACTAAAGCTGGAACTGGCCGACGATCACCGTGTGGCACGTTCCGCCCAGGATGGCGCGGTCCCCTTCCTGGCGGCAGTGGAGCACGCCGGTGCGTTTGCTTGCCTGGAGCGCGGTGAAGTGATCGCGGCCGAGCCGCCTAGTCCAATAAGGCACCAGCGCCGCATGTGCCGAACCGGTGACCGGGTCTTCGTTGATCCCGAGGTATGGCACGAACACGCGGTCGACGATGTCATGATGATCCCCGCGTGCCGTGATCACCGCCATCCGCGGCAGCTTCTTCAAGGCCGCAAAATCAGGGTTCATCGCCAGGACAGCCGCCTCGTCCGCGACTTCGATGATCGCCGCGTCGTTGCAGCCGGCCGCTAGCCAGGCCGGGCCGTCCGGAAGGCCAAGGGCCCGGTTTAGCTCGGGCTCGTGGATCTCGGTCAGATCCGCCGCCGGCAGATCCAGTTCCAGCAAGCCTTCGCGCCGCCGTACGCCAAGCGTGCCGGCGCGCGTCGAGAACAGGACATCATCGCCGGTCATCAGTACATGCCCGGCGGCAATCGTCGCGTGTCCGCACAGGTCGACTTCCGCGACCGGCGTGAACCAGCGCAATTCGAAATCCACGTCCTCGCGATCGCTCGGCACCGTGAATGCCGTCTCGCTCAAATTATTCTCGGCCGCGATCGCTTGCATCAGCGCGTCGTCCAGCCAGCGGTCGAGCGGCATGACAGCCGCGGGATTTCCCGTGAGCGGCCGGTCCGCGAACGCATCGACCTGAAAGAAGGGGAGGCTGGTCACGTCGCCTGCTCGGTGATCGCTTGCGGCAACAGCGTTTCGCGGTCGATCTGCCCTTCGGGATCGACGTGGATCAGGATTTCGGTGTCGGGAAACCGCTTCTGCAATTCCTCTTCCACGCGGTCGAGCTGGTCGTGCGCATGCTGCACGGTCCAGTCCGCCGGCACCCAGACGTGGAATTGCGCGAAATGGTGGGTGCCGCTGCTGCGGGTCCGAAAATCGTGGAGCCCCGCAAGTTCGGGATATTCCTTTGCGGCGGCGAGGAAACTCGCTCGGCGTTCCTTCGGCCACTCGCGGTCCATGAGCTGATCGAGCGCGTGGCTCGACGCTTTCCAGGCACCCCAGGCAAGCCACAGCGCAATCAGAATGCCGAACACCGCGTCAGCCCCGACCCAGCCAAGAAACTGGTCCAGCGCGAGGGCGATGATCACCGATCCGTTCAGCAGCAAATCCGAGGAATAATGCAATCGATCGGTACCGATCGCGAGCGACCCTGTCCGGTTTACCACGTGCCGCTGATAGCTGATCAGCGCGATGGTCAGCACGATGGCAATGACGGACACGCCGATGCCCAATTCCGCCTGCGCCGTCTCCGCGCCGGCGAGCAATCGCTGAATGGCGCGGAAACCGATGAACGCTGCCGAAAAAGTGATGATGATCACCTGCGCCAAGGCGGCGAGGGCTTCGGCCTTGCCGTGGCCGAACCGGTGGTCGTGATCCGCGGGCGCCGCCGCGATGCGGACCGCGAGCAGAACGATCAGGCTCGCGACAAGGTCAAGGCTGCTGTCGGCCAGCGACCCGAGCATTGCCATCGAGGAGGTTTGCAGCGCGGCGTAAGTCTTGAGGACGATCAGGACGACGGCCATGGTCGTGCTGGCCATCGCCGCGCGCGCCGTCAGCTTCGAACGCTCGGCAGGGGTAATGGCGGGGTTGCTCACGGGTACAACAAGCCTTCCGTCCATCCGCCATCGGCGTCGGCCAGGAACAGCCGCCGTTCATGCAGGCGGTGAGCTCGATCCTGCCAGAACTCGATCCGCAAGGGGGATACACGAAAGCCGCCCCAATGCGGCGGTCGCGGCACGTCTTCGCCGTCGAATCTTTGAGTTATGTCCTGCACGCGCGCTTCAAAAGTGTCGCGTCGATCAAGCGGCCGCGATTGATCCGACGCCCAGGCGCCGAGTTGAGAGTCGCGCGATCTTGATGCGAAATAGGCGTCCGCCTCTTCCGGCGGAACCCGACTGACCGGACCACTGACGCGCACCTGACGCCGCAGGCTCTTCCAATGGAAGAGCAGCGCCGCCTCGGCGCGCGCGGCAAGATCACGCCCCTTGTTGCTCTGCTCATTGGTGTAAAAAACGAAGCCTTCCGGCCCATGCCCCTTGAGCAGCACCATCCGGACACTCGGCCGGCCATCCGCATCCGCGGTCGCCAGCGCCATTGCCTCGGGATCATTAGGCTCTGCCGCGCGCGCTTCGGCGAACCAATCGTCGAACAGGGCGAAGGGATCGGTCATCTTGTCTGCGCCTTAGGCTTGGCCTTGGCGGCGCGGCAACCCATCTGGTCAGGCCGAAACTGTTCCGGCATGGGAAGATTATGGCACTCGACCTCTATCAGCGCTTGGGATTGAAGCGGGGCGCTAGCGAAGCCGAGATCAAGAAGGCCTATCGCAGCCTCGCCAAGCAACTTCACCCCGACCGCAATCAGGATAATCCGAAGGCCGCGGAGCGCTTTGCCCAGGTCACCCAGGCTTATGATCTGCTGTCCGACAAGGACAAGCGCGCCCGCTACGATCGTGGGGAGATCGACGAGGACGGCAATCCGAAGATGCCGTTCGGTGGCGGCGGTTTCAGCGGCGGCGGTTTCGGAGGTTACTCGCAGGGTGGCCCGCAACCCGGCGGCCCTGGGTTTGAAAACTTCAACTTCGGCGGTGGTGACGGCGCCGACCTTGGCGATTTGTTCGAGGGGCTGTTCGGCGGGACCGCCGGCGGCCGTGCGCGCGGCGGCCCCTTCGGCGGCTTCCGCCAGCGCCAGCAGGCGCCGCAGAAAGGTGCGGACATCGCCTATCGGCTGAAGGTGCCGTTTGAAGATGCCGTTGCCCTGAAGCCGCAACGCATCACGCTTGGCGACGGCAAGACGATCGACCTCAAACTGCCCAAGGGGCTTGAGGACGGCACCAGCATGCGCCTTGCGGGCAAAGGCCAGGAAGGTCCTGGCGGTCGCGGGGATGCGATCGTGACGATCGATATCGCTCCGCACCGCTTTTACACGCGCGACGGCGCGAACATCCGCCTCGAACTCCCTGTCACGCTTCGTGAGGCTGTGCTGGGCGCCAAGGTGAAGGTGCCGACGCCCGAAGGACCCGTCATGCTCACCATCCCCAAGGGAACGTCGTCGGGCAAGGTACTGCGCCTCAAGGACCGGGGGTTCACCGGCAAGGACGGTAGGCGCGGGGATCAGTTGGTGACCGTGGAAGTCGATATTCCGGCGAATGACGCTGAATTACAGCAGTTCGCCGAGAAGTGGGCCGGGGGCGGCAACCCGCGAGCAGGGCTCGGCGTCTAGCGCAACTGGATGAGAGACGCGTCACCCCAGTCGCCCGAAGCACGCCGCAAACGCCTTGCAAGCATGCGTGCCGCCTTCGGCACCGAGGTCGAGGAGAAGCTGAAGCCGCGGACGACTGCTATTGAAGTCGTGAAGCGGGTGGCCGTCGGCGTCTATAACGACGGCTTCATTCACGCCGGAAACCTCGCCTATCTGTCAATCTTGGCGCTGTTCCCATTTTTCATCCTCGCTGCTGCGATCGCTCATCTCCTGGGGCAGAGTCAGGACGCACAGCTGACGGTGCTTAACATCCTTCGCCGCTTGCCCCCCGATGTCGCCTCCACGCTGCGGGAGCCGGTGGGGGAGGTCTTGCAGGCGCGGCAGGGGCCACTGCTGTGGCTTGGCGCGCTCGTAGGTCTGTGGACCGCCGCGAGCTACGTGGAGACCATCCGCGACATCCTTCGCCGCTGTTACGGCGTAAAATATTGCGCACCGTTCTGGGAATATCGGCTCGGCTCGATGCTGGTAATTGTCGGCGCCGTCATTCTGTTGATGATCGCGTTTGCCGCAAGTGCGCTCCTTACCTTGGCGCATCATGCGATCATCCAGTGGTTTCCGTTCGCACAGAGCGTCGCCACCACCTTGGGCATTTATCGCCTGGTGCCAGCGGTTACCCTCTTTTTCACCTTCTACGTGCTGTTCTACGCACTCACGCCCTCGCGGTACCGGAAGCGGACTTGCCGCAAATGGCCCGGCGCATTGTTCATAACCTTGTGGTGGCTGGCGACAGTGGAGATCCTGCCCAACGTCCTCGGTCTGCTTGGCGGCTACAGCCTGACGTACGGCAGTCTCGCGGGGGTCATGATTTCGCTGCTCTTCTTTTTCGTCGTGGGCCTGGGTGTCGTCATCGGGGCGGAGCTGAACGCGGCGCTGGCGGAAAGCGGCGCCACCGCGCTAAAGGGCGAGGTGTATAACGGGCCATATACGGATGAGCTCGAGGTTGAGGAGCCGCAGCCGGGCGAAGACGTCCAGCCGACGCTGCAAAAGGAAGGGCCGCCACTTTGAATGGACTGATGCAAGGCAAGCGCGGACTGATAATGGGGCTCGCGAACGACCGTTCGCTAGCTTGGGGAATTGCACGCGCGCTGCACAGTCAGGGCGCGGAACTGGCCTTCTCCTATCAAGGTGATGCGCTCGAAAAGCGCGTGCGTCCGCTGGCCGCGGAGCTTGGTTCGGACCTATTGGTCGACTGCGACGTGTCGGACATGAAGGCGCTCGACCGCACCTTCGACGCGCTCAAGGAACGGTGGGAAACACTCGATTTCGTCGTTCACGCCATTGGCTATTCCGACAAGAACGAATTGCGCGGCAAGTTCGTCGATACATCGATGGACAACTTCCTGATGACCATGAACATCTCGGTCTACAGCTTCGTGGCGGTTGCCCAGCGGGCGCGCCGGCTGATGACCAGCGGCGGGTCGATGCTGACGCTCACCTATTACGGCGCAGAGAAGGTGATCCCGCACTACAACGTCATGGGCATCGCCAAGGCGGGCCTTGAAGCCAGCGTCAAATATCTGGCGATGGACCTCGGCCCCGAAGGCATTCGCGTGAACGCCATCTCGGCCGGACCGATCAAGACACTCGCCGCCAGCGGCATCGGCGACTTCCGCTACATCATGAAGTGGAATGAATATAATTCGCCCCTTCGCCGCAACGTCACGATCGAGGACGTCGGCGGGGCCGGCCTATATCTGTTGAGCGACCTTTCGTCCGGTGTCACCGGCGAGACGCATCACGTCGACAGCGGCTATCACGTGATCGGCATGAAAGCCGAAGACGCCCCTGACATTTCCGTCGCTTAGCCAGCGAAGGGGTCGCGAACGAGGATCGTATCGTCGCGCTGCGGCGAGGTGCTGACCAGCGCCACGGGGCAGCGGATCAATTCTTCGATGCGGCGGACGTATTTGATTGCACGTGCGGGAAGGTCCGCCCAGCTTCGCGCGCCCTGCGTCGACCCGGGCCAGCCTTCGATTTCTTCGTAGACCGGCTCGACCCGAGCCTGGTCCGCGGCATGGGCTGGGAGGTAATCGATGATCTGGCCGTCCAGACGATATCCCGTGCAGATCCTGATCGTCTCGAAGCCGTCGAGCACGTCGAGCTTGGTAAGCGCAATCCCCGTCACGCCGCTGACCGCAGCCGCCTGACGCACAAGCACCGCGTCGAACCAGCCGCAGCGTCGACTGCGGCCGGTGACGGTTCCAAATTCATGACCACGTTCGCCAAGCCGTTGGCCAACTTCATTTTCCTGTTCGGTCGGGAAGGGGCCTGACCCGACGCGCGTGGTGTAAGCCTTGACGATCCCCAGCACGAAACCCGCCGCGCGCGGACCCATGCCCGTCCCGGAGCCAGTCGTGCCGGCAACCGTGTTCGATGAAGTGACGAACGGATAAGTGCCGTGATCCACGTCGAGCAGCACGCCCTGTGCGCCTTCAAACAGCATCTTCCTGCCTTGCTGCAGCGCCTGGTCGAGATCGCGCCAGACTGGCCGCGCATAGGGCAGCACGAAACCAGCAATTTCGCGCAGGTCGGACAGGAGGCGCTCACGATCGATCGGCGGTTCGTTAAAACCGGCGCGAAGCGCGTCATGGTGCGCGCACAGACGGTCGAGCAGCGGCGCAACGTCATCCAGCTTGGCCAGGTCGCATACCCGGATGGCGCGGCGGCCAACCTTGTCTTCGTATGCCGGACCGATGCCGCGGCGCGTTGTGCCGATCTTGCCCGCGCCCGACGCATCTTCGCGAAGGGCGTCGAGGTCGCGGTGGATCGGCAAAATCAGCGGGCAATTGTCGGCGATCATCAGCACGTCCGGGGTAACTTTGACGCCTTGCTCGGCAATGCGCTCAATCTCCGCCTTTAGAGCCCACGGATCGAGCACCACTCCGTTGCCGATGACGGAAGGTGTGCCGCGCACAATGCCGGACGGGAGCAGCGATAGTTTATAGGTTTGGTCGCCGACGACGAGAGTGTGGCCGGCGTTGTGCCCGCCCTGAAAACGGACGACGACGTCGGCACGGCTGGCCAGCCAGTCGACGATCTTCCCTTTGCCTTCGTCACCCCACTGGGCGCCAATGACGGTGACGTTTCCCACGTTCAATCCTTAGCTGTAAGCGGCGGTTGGCTCCTAGGAGGGCAAAAACGGCACGTCCAGCCGAACATCGTTAGCTTGACGGAACAGAATTCGACCGCCACGCGTATAGCTGTTCCGCGACGCGTCCCGACGCGGACGCGAACGAAACCAATAGGGGAATGCAGATCATGAAGACCACCACCGTTCTGGCGATTGCCCTCGGCCTCGGCTCGCTCGCAGCGTGCAACAAGAGCCCGCAGGAAGCGACTGCCGACAACATCGAAGCGAACGCCGAGAATGTTGCCGACACGATCGAAGCCAATGCCGACAACGCCTCGGACAACATCCAGGCGAACGCCGACAACGCTGCGGACGCCGTCCGCAACGCGGGCGAAGTGAAGGCCGACTCGGTCCGCAACGGTGCGGACGCCGACGGCAACAGCGCCAACTAAGTTATCGGCTAGCCTTCCGCACGCAGGAGGCCGGTCGAAGGGCGCCCCGGAAACGGGGCGCCCTTTTTTCGTTCAAGCGGCGGCGGGAAGAAGCGCCGAGCGACGCCGAATAGAGAATCCGATCGCGCCGAAGCCAAGCAGCATCATGGCCCAAGTTGTCGGCTCGGGAACGGCCGCGTTGACCGAGATCGAGGCCAGCTTGAAGCCGTCCACGTAGCGATCGATCGTCCCGCGATTGGGCGCATCTGGATTCCAGGCGCCGATCAGCCAGACGTTTCCGAACTGTCCTGCCGAGTTCAGCGAAACATTATACGGTGACGAACCCGATCCTGGCACGTTGTAGTCCCTCGTCAGCAAGTCCGTCAGCGTCGTGGAATTGAATGCCGCGGCAGTCCCATAGGACACCCACGCATCATTGTCGGTCGAGCCACCCACGCTGAACGGGTATAGAATCGCCGACTGGACGTTCACCGCTTGGTTGAAGACCAGGATGATGAAATCCTGATAGCCGGAATTGTCGACGACGTGGCTGTTGTTGCTGCCATCTTCCCCCTGGTTGGTGACGCCAAGGCCGTGCGTGTACTGGCCGAGCCAGCCATTTTGCAGCGTGCCGCTATTCAGCGACCAGGCGGACGCCGTTACGCTGAGCCCACCGACCGTGAAGATGCGCGTGTTGCCGTCCGGCGAGCCATTCGTTGAGGAATTGGTCGCGCTGGTGAAGTCGATCGTGGTTGCGGCCGTTGCAGGTGCTGCGAACGCAAGCGCGGCGAAGGCCGCAAGTGCAGTGAGTTTCATGGTGCCCCCTTGGTTGCCCCGAGCACAACGCTACTCACCCGGCGTAGACGTTAACTTTCTGTTATCGATGCCGCCAACGCAATCCAGAAAACTACTTAGCGCGACCGGTTAGAAGCTAAGCGGCACCACTTGCCGCACCCCCGGCAAAGCGCGCAGATCGCGCGCAAGTTCGCCCGTGATCGGATCGTCGACGGCCACCAATGCGACAGCCTCCCCCGCGCCGGGCCGGCGGCCAAGGTTGAATGTGGCAATGTTGACTCCATTCTCCCCGAGCGCGGTGCCTAACGCCCCGATGAAGCCGGGCGCGTCGGTGTTGACGATGTAGATCATCTGACCCGTCAGTTCCGCTTCGACGGGGATGTCGAAAATTTTGACCAGACGAGGCGCGCGATTGCCGAACAAGGTGCCCTCGACCCGGCGCGGACCGTCATCCGTACTGACGGTCACCGCGACCAGCGTATGGTAATCGCCTTCGCCCTCGTTGCGGATCTCCCGAACGCCGATGCCGCGTTCTTTCGCCAGATAAGGCGCGTTGACCATGTTCACGGTGTCCGACCAGGTCCGCATCAGACCGGCAAGAACGGCTCCGGTCACCGGCTTGATGTTGAGTGCCGCGGCGGCGCCCTCGACTTCGACGTCGACCGACCTGATCGATGTCCCGACAATCTGCCCGACCAGGCGCCCCAGCTTTTCGGCAAGCGCCATGTACGGCCTAAGGCGAGGGGCCTCCTCTGCCGACAGCGACGGAACATTTACCGCGTTGGTGATGCCGCCAAGCAGCAGATAGTCGCTCATCTGCTCGGCGATCTGGATTGCGACGTTGACCTGCGCTTCGGTTGTCGAGGCGCCGAGATGCGGCGTGCAGATGAGACCCGGCGTCCCGAACAGCGCATTGTCCTTTGCCGGCTCCTGCGCGAACACGTCCAGCGCGGCGCCGGCGACGTGGCCGCTCTCCAGCCCTTCCTTGAGCGCCGTTTCATCGATCAAACCGCCGCGCGCGCAATTGACGATACGGACGCCCGGCTTGGTCTTCGTCAGCGCCTCCCGGCTGAGGATTCCTCTGGTCTGATCGGTGAGCGGCGTGTGCAGGGTGATGAAGTCGGCACGCGCGAGCAGTTCGTCCAGCTCAACCTTGTCGACGCCGAGTTCGACCGCACGCTCGGCCGACAAGAACGGGTCGAACGCGGCGACTTTCATCTTAAGGCCATGCGCCCGGTCGGCGACAATTGAGCCGATGTTCCCGCAGCCGATGAGGCCGAGGGTCTTGCCGGCCAGTTCGACGCCCATGAAGCGGTTCTTTTCCCACTTGCCTGCCTGGGTCGACTGATCGGCCTGCGGAATCTCGCGAGCCAGTGCGAACAGCATCGCGATGGCATGCTCGGCAGTAGTGATCGAATTGCCGAACGGCGTGTTCATCACCACGATGCCGCGCGCCGAAGCAGCGGGCACGTCGATCGTGTCGACGCCAATTCCGGCGCGTCCGATCACTTTCAGCCGGGGCAGTGCCGCATCCATTGCCGCGGCGCCGATCTTCGTCGAGCTGCGCACGGCGACGCCATCGTAGCCACCGATGATCGCGCTGAGCTCTTCAGGCGTCAGGCCGGGCCTTTCGTCAACGGTAATGCCACGGTCACGAAACACCGCCGCAGCGCGCGGATCCATCTTGTCCGCGATCAGGACTTTGACTGCATCGCTCACTTCGTCATCTCCCAGGCCCAATCGAGCCACGGCCCGAGTGCTTCAATGTCGGCGGTTTCCACGGTCGCACCGCACCAGATTCGCAGGCCGGGCGGCGCGTCCCGGTAAGCGCCGACATCATAAGCGGCGTCCTCCTGCTCCAGCAGCTTCGCCATTGCTTTTTGCCGCTTGGTGTTCGCGTCAGGATCGGTTCGATCGCTGAACTGCAGACATACCGAGGTGTTCGATCGGATCGCCGGGTCGGTTGCGAGGTGCTCGATCCAATCCGCCTCCGCGACCCACGCATCGAGCGCCTGTGCGTTGGCGTTTGCACGCGCGATCAATGCGTTGAGCCCGCCGAGTTGCTCGGCCCACCCGAGCGCATGCAGCCAGTCCTCGACGCACAGCATCGACGGGGTGTTGATGGTCTCGCCGCGGAAAATCCCATCGATGAGCTTGCCACCCTTGGTCAGGCGGAAGATCTTCGGGAGCGGCCGCGGTGAAGGCTCGCGCTCGAGCCGCTCAACCGCGCGCGGCGACAGCACGATCATTCCGTGTGCCGCTTCGCCGCCAAGCGCCTTTTGCCAGCTGAATGTGCCCACATCGATCTTTTGCCAATCGATCGGCTGCGCGAAGGCAGCCGACGTCGCGTCGCAGATCGAGAGGCCGGTGCGATCCGCGGCGATCCAATGGGCGTCGGGCACCCGCACGCCGCTGGTCGTACCGTTCCAGGTGAAGACGATATCGCTTGCCGGATCGATGCCCCCCAACCGGGCAATGTCTCCATAGTCGGCGGTCCGGATGTCAGCATCCAGCTTTAGTTGTTTGGCGACATCGGTGACCCACCCCGCGCCGAAGCTTTCCCATGCCAGCATCGTCACTGGCCGCGTGCCGAGCAACGACCACATGGCCATTTCCATGGCGCCGGTGTCGGAAGCGGGGACGATGCCCAGTTTATAATCCGCCGGAAGCTGGAGCAGGGCGTGCGTGCGCTCGATCGCCTCCGCCAGCCGCGCTTTGCCGATGGCGCCGCGATGCGAGCGCCCAAGCGCCTCGATATCGAAGGAAGATAGTGACCAGCCGGGCGGCTTTGCGCAGGGACCGGACGAGAAATACGGGCGTGCAGGACGCGCCGCGGGACGTTCAACCATTTCAACTCTCCTCGCAGAGAGCACGCGCCGCGTTGGGACGGCGTGGCCCGAGGCCGCTTGTACGGTTGATTGCGGCGCACGCAAGGCAGCGCGAAAGATTCGCGGAATTCCGGATTTTTCGCGTTCGCTGGGACGAGAAGAGGGGCGGAATTCTCCGAGAATCTTCCATTCACCGTGTCGTTCTGACGACTCGTCCCGCGATCGGTCGATTGCGGTTGAATTTGTTAACCATCCGAAAGCAGTGTCTGTCGGGCCGGAGCGCGGTGGGGCAATTCGCGCGGACGGCGGGGCTGGGGAGCTCCTTTAGATTTGGGACATTCGGCGGTGCGCCTGGTTGCGCATCCCGATGGTGGAGCGGGACGCATGACGCAACTTCTGGCCACGACGACCGGCCTGTTTCGCGATCGCGATTTTTTCATTCACGACGGCACGAAGCTTCGCCGCTTCCGGATTTCCGCACCCCTTCAGGCGGTGTTTTTCGTTGTTCTGCTGACGATCGTCGGATGGGCAAGCTACGCGACCGGCCAGCTGCTGTCCCGCCCTTACGCTCCGGCGACGGCCGCCCTGCCGGCGGCCACCGAAGCGCGCGCGCAGATGATTGAGCGCCGCCAGGCGATTATCGAAGCCGCGCTTGCCGGCCATAAGATCGATCCCGCGCTGGTTGCCGCTGCCGCCAGCGGCACGCTCGGCAATGAAGGCCCGCTCGCTCGCGTGGAAAAAGCGCAGCTCGAGCAGGCCGCGCTCGTCGCGAAGGCACTCGACGTCCGTTACCAAGTCACCGCCGCGGAGCTGAAGCGCTTAGGCATCAGCCCCGCTCGCGTCGGCAGCCCGACCGGTGTCGGTGGCCCATTCGAGGGCGTTGCCAACGCCAGCTTCAAGGCGCTCTTCGACAGCTGGAAGAAGCTCGATCAGCTGCAGGACGGCGTCATTGCCGTCCCGTCCGACAAGCCGATCCGCGCCAGCGTGACGTTTACCAGCGGCTTCGGTGTCCGCTCGGATCCCTTCAAATTCGCCGCGGCCATGCACCCCGGCATCGATCTGTCGGGCGCCTATGGAACGCCCATCTACGCCACCGCCGATGGGGTCGTGCTTCGCGCCGGTTGGAACAGCGGCGGCTATGGCAACCTTGTCGAGATCGACCACGGCCGTGGCATCACAACGCGTTACGGCCACATGTCGGCGATCCTCGTTTCGGCTGGCGACCATATCAAGCGTGGCCAACAAGTTGGGCGTATGGGCTCGACCGGCCGCTCGACCGGCAATCACCTTCACTATGAAGTCCGGATCGATGGCCGTGCCGTCAACCCGATCCCCTTCATGAAATCGACCGATTACGTTCTTGCGATGCAGCGCCGTTCGGGTGCGGCGTCGATGGACGCAGTGGCTATGGGCGGCCCTGGCGGCGGTCACTAATATTGTTCGGTCCAACCGGGCTTCCTATCTCATCTTGGTGAGCGAACCTGAGATCGTCCTGACTCCAAGCGCCGCGCGACGCGTGGCGTGGATTGCCGAGCGGCAGGATAAGCCCGCCATTCTCAGGCTCGCTGTCGACGGCGGCGGCTGTGCGGGCTTTACTTACAAATTTGAACTCGCGTCCGCGCCGGAAGCGGACGATCAGGTCGCCGAGACGGACGGTGTTCGCCTCGTGGTCGACCCAATGAGCCTCGAGCTGGTCCGCGGCTCCGCGGTCGATTTCGTCGAGGATCTTGGCGGCGCTGCCTTTAAAGTCACCAACCCGAACGCCCAGTCGGGCTGCGGCTGCGGATCCAGCTTCTCCGTCTAGTGCCCCGCGTCATGGTGGCTCATGCCACCTGCCATGGCCGGCTTATGGGCCGCGCAACTCACCTTCGGATTATACTGCGCGAACACCCCGTTGGGATTGTCGCGGAATAACCAGACGTGCCGGTCGTAATGCGGCTCGAACATGTGCGCCTCATCGACCTTGGTCGCCGGATTGTCCTCCATCAGGTCGTACGCGACCCCATGGAAGCTCGGCGGCGCATTATGGCCCGCCTCTCGCCACGCCAGTTTGAACACCAGGTTCTCGACCGCGACCAGCGTGAGCGATCCGTCAGCTTGCGGTTCGTAGATGAGAATCGACGGCTTCGTGAAATCCGTGTGCGTGCCGTTGCCGTTCACTCGCGGGTTTGGCGGTCCCTTGATGCCAAGGAGGTCGGGACGGAAGAAGTGAATACCCATCCCGCCAAGGCTTGCCGGACGGCCCATGTTGGTGGCCGTATCGCACATGTCGGACGGATCGCGGACATAGCCTTCGGCAAGCGCGACCTTGACGTCCTTAAACCGCTGGGTGGCGGCCCGAACGGTGTCCAGGTCTGGCTCCGGCGATGCGGTTTTTGCGGGATGCGAGAAAACAAGCGCGAGCGCCAGCGCTCCGCTGCTGAGTTTCGGGATCATGAAAACCTCTGATTACAGCGCGAAGCTGTTCAAGCGGGGATGAAGCACGCGCCGCGCTGGGCGGCTTGTCGCGTCAGAACGGGGTGCCTGATGCGGCTTAACCTTGCCCCCTTCGGCCGAATCGTTGCCTTCGGCCTTGGCCCAGGCGGCGCGTGCGAGCGCTAAATCTGACCAGAGCGGACTCATAGCGTGAATGCCTGAATGCCCTGGATGAGCTGGGTGACGAACAGCACCGCACTTACGGTGATGATGCCACCAAACCCGGTTTTCGCGCGACTGATGAACATGTTGCCCCTTTCACAAGTTCGCGGTGGTTTAGCGTTGCGCCGCATATCTGCCTGTCGCCCCGCCGCCGCCACAGGCAGTGTTTGGAAATCGCCGTCGCCTTGTGCCGCGAGTGTCCAGCCAGTTGACGAGATGTGCGGAAATGTGCGGAGATGTGCGCACTGATTCTGGGGCAATCATGCAGCACGAGCTGAGCGATAAGAATAGCGAGTCCGTCGCGACGATCGTGCGCGAGGAGCTCGCGCGTCGGCGCCTGTCACGGCAGTGGCTGGCGGACGAAGCTAAGGTGAGCCTGTCGACGCTGGAGAAAGCCCTTGCCGGCCGGCGGCCGTTCACGTTGGCGACGGTGATTCGACTGGAGGATGCGCTCGGCACGAAGCTCCGCGCCCCGGTCACCATGCCGCAGGACATGCGCCTGTTCGCACCGGACACCATGGGGGCTTATGCTCGGCCGGCGGTGCAATGGTTGGAAGGTACGTATCTGACGCTGCGGCCCTCCTTCAGTGAAGCCGGTGCGATCTTCGCCTATCTGACGTCGATCAGCTGGAATGAAGCGGAAGGTCACCTCGTTTTCAGCGAAGCCTCCCGCACCGACCGAGAGTTCGAGCAGAAAGGCTTCGTCTCCTTTCCGAACATCTCGGGCGCGATCTACCTCGTGACCATCTGGCAGGGGCAGTATCGGATAGCCTTGCTCAACCGTCCCTCGGGGCGGTGGCTAAGCGGTATCTTACTGACCCTGGCGTCGGGCGAAGGCGCGCAACTTACGCCGGCATCGCTGCCGATCGTGCTGCTTCCGCATGATGATGACGAGGAGAAGGCTGTCGGCGTCGTGCGCCCAGGCGACAAGGACTATGACGATTACCGGACCTGCGTCGATCGCGTGACGCAGCGTGGCTACGCGCGCTTCCCCGTCTAAGTGCAGGTCGCTAAGCGAGTCCGGTGAAGCTCGCTACCTACAATCTCAACGGCATCCGCGCGCGCCTGCCGCGGCTGCTCGAATGGCTGGATCGCGCAAAGCCCGACATCGTCTGCCTGCAGGAGTTGAAGTGCGCCGACGAAGCGCTGCCGATCGGAGATATCGAGGCGGCCGGCTACGGCGCGGTCTGGCATGGCCAAAAGGGTTTCAACGGTGTCGCCATCCTCGCCCGCGGCGATACGCCGAAGCTGCGGCGGATGGGATTGCCCGGCGATCCTGACGACACGCACAGCCGGTACATCGAGGCTGAGGTCGGTGACCTGATCGTCGCGTCCATTTATCTGCCCAACGGCAACCCGGTCGGCACCGAGAAGTTCGACTACAAGATCCGTTGGATGGAACGGCTTCTCGAGCACGCGGATGAGCTGTTGCAGACCGAGCGCCCCGTTGTTCTCTGTGGGGACTGGAACGTGGTCCCGGAGGACCGCGACGTCTTTTCCGTCAAGGCTACCCAGCATGACGCCGTCATGCAGCCTGCCGCGCGCGAACTTTGGCGCCGCTTGGTCAGCCAGGGCTGGACCGACGCTTTGCGCGCCTACCACCCGAGCGAAGAGAAACTGTACACCTTCTGGGACTACACCGCGGGCTGCTGGCAGCGCGACCTCGGGTTTCGCCTCGACCATTTGCTGTGTTCACCGGAAGCCGCCGACCGCCTTGCCGGCGCGGACGTCGACAAATGGGCGCGCGGCGAGGAAAAAGCCTCCGACCACACGCCGACTTGGGTGGAGCTTAACTAAGCCCCGACGTTCAGTTTGGGTGAGGCGCTCACCGACAGGTCGTTGGCTGCGGACTCAGGGTCGTCCCGCGCTGGTTGACCGTAACCACGTCACCGATACTGCAATGATTCTCCCCGATCGGCACGGACACGCTGCCCGTTCCATGAGCATTCCGGACGATGATCCATTGCCGGGGTGATCGTCCAAACGTGGGCGCGATTGCAACCACTCTGGCCTTTGCAGGGTGGATGGGTTGCAGCGGCAAGCCGTGGAACTTCCACACCAGCCACGCGCTCGGCACGCCGATCACGGCGACGAGGACGATCCCCATGATCGACCCAAGGCCAAGCCGACGCGGGCGGGAGTCGTCAGTCAAATCTCACTTCGCCCCGTTCACAGCGCCTTTTCGTATATCCGGTAGCGGTGATTGACCGACGCGCCGGGTAGCTGAGCAATTGACAGCATCCCCTTATTGTCTTCGAGGATCCAGCCGAACTCGCCTTCCTTGGCACCGAACTTGGACACGGCATCACGCCGAGTGAATTCGATCATCATGAAGGCAAGCTGGCTTGCCATGCGGCTGCCGTGCAGCTTCTTCGCGACGCCCATCAGCGGTACGCGGAGCCGACGCGTGCGTGGTTTGCGCAACCGCCACAGCAGCTTGATGAAGTTGAACGGGAACAGCTCACCGTTCAGGTCCTTCGTTAGTTCGTTGATGTCCGGGATCGTCAGCATGAAGGCAACCGGCTCACCGTCAAGCTCGGCGACCCGCACCAGCTCGTTGAAGATGATCGGCTTCAGCTTCTTGCCCGCATAGGCGATCTCGGACTCTGTCAGCGGGACATAGCCCCAATTGTCCGACCACGCCTCATTGAGCAGGTTGAGGATGAGCCGGGATTCCTCCGCGAATTTCGACTTATCGATTTCACGGATGCGAATGCGCGAATTGCGCTCGCCCGTCGCGATGAGGCGGTCGATCATCGGGTCTTCCCAATGCTCGATGTTGAGCGCGTAAGTGATCAGATCCTTGGCCTTGCCGTATCCCGCGGCCTGGATCCACGACTGATACTCCGGGCGGTGGTGACCCATCATCGCGGTGGGCGATTCCGCGAAACCTTCGATCTCCAGGCCCGGCTCGTCCCAGATCGACAAGCTGATCGGGCCCATCGACGTCTTCATGCCTTGCGCGCGTAGCCAATCCTCGGCCGTCGCGATCAGCGCTGCTGCTGCCTCGCCATCGAGCGCCTCAAACATGCCCCACTGGCCGGTGCCCTTGGCCATATGCTCTTGAACCAACTCGTCGACCTGCGCGCTAATGCGCCCGACGACCTTGCCGCCGCGCTCCGCTAGCCACAGCTGGGCGCGAGCGTGCTCGAACCACGGATTCTTGCCGGGCGTGATGAGGCCATGCACCTCGTCCTTCAGCGGCGGCACCCAGGCGGGATCGTCCTTGTAGACGTCCCAGGCGAAGTCGACGAAGGCCTTGCGGTCCTTCTTGGTCAGGACGGGGCGGATGATCACGGCGCTGCTGTTCATGGCCGCATGGGCTAGCCGTTCATCGGTCGTTGCGCCAGTGAACCCTACAAACGCCCAATTCACGCCATTATCTGATGGCATTAGAGATACTTCACACGGACCGATGGACACTTCAGCGACCCTTATTCGCGATCGCACCAGTGCGGCTTCCATGCCGCGGGTTTCTGCGCGCCCGAAGGACGATGCGGCTATGCTGAAAGCGGCGGCGGGCCTCACGCGCGATCTCAATGTGCCGGACTCGCGCATCTACTGGGCGGACATGATCGGTTCGGCTACCCTCGGTTACGCGGCTTTGTTCGCGGCGATGGTCGCGCGTCCGACCTGGGTCGCCGTGTTGAGCGGCCTTGTCTCAGTGCTCGCCCTCTACCGCGCCGGCTCGTTCATCCACGAGCTGACGCACATCAAGAAGGGCGCGGTGCGCGGGTTCCGCCTGGCCTGGAACGCGCTCGTCGGCGTGCCGCTGCTGATCCCGAGCTTCATGTACGAAGGCGTTCACAACCAGCACCATGGCAAGACCTATTATGGTACCGCGGACGATCCCGAATATCTGCCGCTGGCGCTGATGAAGCCGTGGACGCTGCCGGTGTTCCTGATCGCAGCTGCGCTCGCGCCGATCGGATTGTTCATCCGGTTCGCGGTCCTCGCGCCGTTATCGCTGCTTTCGCCGCGCCTGCGGCAGACCGTTGTCGCCCGTTATTCGGGCCTGCAGATCAATCCGAGCTTCCGCCGCCAGTTGCCGACGGGCCAGTTCGCGCGCGACTGGAAGGTGATGGAGATCGCCTGCTCAATGTGGGCGATTGTGCTCCTGACGATGGTCGCGACCGGCGTCGTGCCGCTCCGCGCCTTCCTCATCTTCCTCGCCGTGACGTCGGGAACGATGTTCCTCAACCAAGTTCGCACTCTTGTCGCTCACCTCTGGGAGAATGACGGCGAACCGATGAGCGTCACCGCGCAGTATCTCGACAGCGTCAACGTGCCGCCACCAGGCACTTTGCCTGCACTGTGGGCGCCGGTTGGCCTCCGCTACCACGCGCTGCACCACCTGCTGCCGGGGTTGCCGTACCATAACCTCGCGGAGGCGCACCGGCGCCTGTGCCGTGAACTCGACGAGCGCTCGGTCTACCATCACGCGAGCTATCGTCGCTTGTCGTCGCTGGTCGCCCGGCTCGGTTCGCGAACCTTGACGAACCGCGCCAAATCCGCTTGAGGGCAGCCGTCCGGCGGGCTTGGTGGCTCGCCGTTGTCATTTTGGGCAAAGCGCAGCCGCCCCCAAAGAGCTGCGTGGCCGGGGATACCTCGTACGGTCCCCAGACGAACGAAAGGACTGACCCATGCGCCATCGTGTTGGCGGACGTAAGCTTCAACGCACCTCGAGCCACCGCGCTGCCCTGTTCCGGAACATGGCTGCCGCGCTGATCAAGCACGAGCAGATCACGACCACCGTCGCCAAGGCGAAGGAACTGCGCCCCTATGTCGAAAAGCTGGTCACGCTGGCCAAGCGCGGCGGGCTCAGCAACCGTCGTCTCGCGCAGTCGCGCCTGATGGACGATGCGCAGCTGACCAAGCTGTTCGACGTCATCGCGCCGCGTTACGCTGGCCGTGACGGCGGCTACACCCGCGTCATCAAGGCCGGCATCCGCTCATCGGACGCCGCCCCCATCGCGGTTATTGAATTCGTCGACCGCGACGTCTCCGCCAAGGGTCAGGATTCGGGCCCGATCCAGAACGCGGAAGAGTTTGAGGCCGCCTAGGCGGTTCGTCGAACACTCGCTTGAGTAAACGAGGGCGCCGCTGCTAGCAGTTGGCGCCTTTCGTTTATCCGGGGAGTGGAGTTGATGCGTCGTGTTCTGGCCGCCGTTTTCCTGTCGAGCGTATCGATCATGACCCTGCCGACAGCGGCCACTGCGCAAACCACGCCCGCCATCACGTACCCCGCCGCACCCGCCGGCAACGTCGTCGATACGCAGTTCGGCGTAAACGTCGCCGATCCCTATCGCTGGCTCGAAAACGACGTCCGCAACGACAAGCAGGTCGAAGCTTGGGTCACCGCGGAGAACCAGGTCACCGACGCCTTTCTCGCCAAACTGCCCCTGCGCAACATCTTCAAGCAGCGGATGACGGCGCTCTACGATTACGAACGCTTCGGGCTCCCCGACAAGAAGGGCGCGCATTACTTCTACACGCGCAACAGCGGGCTGCAGAACCAGTCGATCCTCTACGTCCGCGACGGCGCCAAGGGCGACGCTCGTCAGCTCATTGACCCGAACGGCTGGTCCAAGGATGGCGCCACCGCGCTCGCCGAATGGACGCCGAGCGACGACGGGAAGCTGCTCGCATACGCAATCCAGGACGGCGGCACCGACTGGCGCAGCGTCCGGCTGATGGACGTCGCCACCGGCAAGATCCTGCCCGACGAGCTCAAGTGGCTGAAATATAGCGGCAGCGTATCCTGGGCGAAGGACGGCAGCGGCTTCTTCTATTCGCGCTATCCGGCGCCCGCCGCCGGCAAGACCTTTCAGAACGCGACGCTCAATCACCGCATCTACTTCCACAAGCTGGGCACTCCGCAGTCCGCCGACCGGCTGATCTATTCGACGCCCGCAAATCCCAAGTTCAGCCACTATGCGCAGGTCAGCGACGACGGCCGCTGGCTGGTCATTTCCACCTCGCTTGCCGGTGACGAAAACGATGTCCACGTCATGGACCTGCGCAAGCCGGGCATGGAGCCGATCGCCCTCTTCACCGGCATGAAAAACCAGTGGAACTTCGTCGGCAACGAAGGCAGCCGCTTCTATTTCTCCACCGACGAAGGCGCGCCGCTCAAGCGCGTGGTCGCCGTCGACGCGATCCGCCGCATCGCGCCGGTCACCGTCATCCCGGAGGGCAAGCAGGCGCTCGACGGCGTCAGCCTGATCGGCGGCAAGCTGATCGCCAGCTATCTCGTGGACGCCAAGTCCGAAGTCCGCGTCTACGGTCTCAACGGTGACCGGCACTCCACCATCGCGCTTCCTGGCATCGGCACCGTATCCGGGTTCAACGGCAAGATCTCCGACCCTGAGACCTTCTTCGCCTTCACCAGCTTCAACCGACCCGCGACCATCTACCGTTACGATGCCGCGACCGGCCAGGCGAGCGAATGGGCCGTGCCCAAACTGACTTTCGATCCGGAAGCCATCTCGGTCGAGCAGCGCTTCTACACCTCGAAGGACGGCACCAAGGTGCCGATGTTCGTCGTCCGAAAGAAGGGAACCACCGGCCCCGCGCCGACGCTGCTCTACGGCTACGGCGGCTTCAACATCAGCGTGACCCCCAGCTTCAGCCCGGCGAATGTCGCCTGGGTCGAGCAGGGCGGCGTCTTCGTGGTAGCCAACATCCGCGGCGGCTCCGAATATGGCAATCCGTGGCACGACGCCGGACGCCTCGCGAACAAGCAGAACGTGTTCGACGATTTCATCGCCGCTGGCGAGTATCTCAAGGCCAACGGAATCGCCGCACCCAAGGGCCTCGCCGCAATCGGCCGCTCGAACGGCGGCCTGTTGATCGGCGCCGTCACCAACCAGCGCCCGGACCTGTTCGACGCGGTTTCGCCTGGCGTCGGGGTGATGGACATGCTGCGTTTCGACCGCTTCACCGCCGGCCGTTACTGGGTCGACGATTACGGCCATCCGGATCAGGAAGCCGATTTCAAGACGCTGCTGACCTACTCGCCGTATCATAACATCAAGGGCGGCAGGGCCTATCCGCCGCTGATCGCGGTCACCGCGGACACGGACGATCGCGTCGTCCCCGGCCACAGCTTCAAATATATCGCGAAATTGCAGAACACGCCCAACGTCGGCAATGCGCCGCACTTGATCCGCATCGACACGCGATCGGGGCACGGCAGCGGCAAGCCGGTGACCAAGATCATCGAGGAATATTCGGACGTGTACGCCTTCCTCGGTTATTTCACGGGTCTAAAGCCCTAACCTACCGCGCTGTTAATTGACTCGGCGGGGCTGGGGATAAGTGTTAGACAGGCGTCTGCCACCGGGGGGTGACAGGGGTTGCGTTACTATCGCCTGTATTTCTTGGACCGCTTTAGCGGCCACATCGATCACTTCCGCGAGTTCGAAGCCGCGGACGATGACGCTGCGCTCGCCATCGCGCTGGGCTGGCAGGAAGATCGGCCGATGGAATTGTGGAACCGCCATCGCAAGCTGAAGCATTGGGATGCCCCGCCGCCGGCGGATGACGAAGCTTAACCGCAGCAAACGGCCGGTTCAGGGCCGGTGCAATCCCGTAACGATAAAGCGACCTAATGGGTCGTCGTGCGTTGTGCCGGCGAACAGGGAAACGAGAGGGATTGCCATGAAGGCGTTCACGAAGATTGCGGCGGCCGGCATTGCGTTTGCTGGCCTGGCTGCAGCGGCTCCTGCCGCGGCACAATATTACCCGGGTTATGGCTACGGCTATCCGAACGGCGGCAACGTCGTCGGCCAGGTGATCAACCAGGTGCTTGGTGGCGGCTATGGCTACAACAACTACGGCGCCAACAGCCAGGTTGCAGTGAACCAGTGCGCGGCTGCGGTTCAGCAGCGTCTGGGCGGCGGCTACGGCGGCTATGGCTACAATAATTATGGTGGCGGACGCGTGCTCGGCATCAGCAGCGTCGAGCCTCGCGGGAACGGTGGTTTGACCGTCCGCGGTGTTGCGACCAGCGGCCGGTATGGCGGCTATGGTCAGGGCCAGGTCGACATGACCTGGAAGTGCAAGACTGACTATCGCGGCTTCATCAGCGACGTGAATCTGTATCGGCAGAGCGCTAACTACGGCTACGGCAACTACACACCGTACGATTATTCGCAGTACGGCTACCGCCGCTACTAAGCGAATCTAGCTAAGCGAAACACGTGCGCCGGGGCCAAAAGGCTCCGGCGCATTTTTTTTGCTTCCTGCCGGCCTCCCCGCAAAGTGCGCAAATCACGGGCAAGTTGCGGAGACTGGTGCCGGCGTTAATGTTCGTGGGGTTGAGGGCTCCTGATGGCACAGATTTTCTTGAGCTATGACTGGCGCGACGAGACCCGCTGAGTCGGTCGCAGCAATGCTCGAGCGCAGCGGGCACAGCGTCTCACGCGGCTTTACTCGCTGCGGTCGGCTCCCTAATCGCCCACCATGACGGTCCAGCCCACCGAATCCATTCTCATCGTCGATTTTGGCAGCCAAGTGACGCAGCTCATCGCGCGGCGCATTCGCGAAGCCGGCGTCTATTCTGAAATCGCGCCGTTCAGCGCTGCCGAGGAAGCCTTCGCGCGGCTGAAGCCCAAGGGCATCATCTTTTCCGGCGGTCCTGCTTCCGTGACTCACGCCGAAAGTCCCCGCGCGCCGCAGGCATTGTTCGACAGCGGATTGCCGCTGCTGGGCATCTGCTACGGCCAGCAGACTCTCCACCAGCAGCTGGGCGGTAAAGTCGTCGCGTCCGACCAGCGCGAGTTCGGCCGCGCCTTTATCGATATCGTCGCGCCCAGCGCCTTGTTCGACGGCCTGTGGGACGTCGGCGACAAGCATCAGGTGTGGATGAGCCACGGCGACCGCGTCGAAACGCTGGCGCCCGGCTTCGAAATCGTCGCCCGTTCCGAGGGCGCGCCCTATGCGATCGCCACCAATGAGGCGGAGAAGCGCTACAGTCTGATGTTCCACCCGGAGGTCGTGCACACGCCGGACGGTGGCAAGCTGCTCGCCAATTTCGTCCGTCACGTCTGCGGCTGCGCGGGCGACTGGACGATGGCCAGCTTCCGAGATGCGAAGATCGCCGACATTCGCGCGCAGGTTGGCAAGGCCCGCGTGATCTGCGGCCTGTCGGGTGGCGTCGACAGCGCGGTGGCGGCGGTGCTGATCCACGAAGCCATCGGCGAGCAGCTGACCTGCGTATTCGTCGACCACGGCCTGATGCGAGCAGGGGAGGCGGAGCAAGTCGTCTCGCTGTTCCGCAACAGTTACAACATTCCGCTCGTCCACGTGGATGCCAGCGCCGACTTCCTCGGCGGTCTCGAAGGCGTCACCGACCCAGAGAAAAAGCGGAAATTCATCGGCGCCGAATTCATCAATGTCTTCGAGGCCGAAGCGAAGAAGATCGGGGGCGCCGACTTCCTCGCGCAGGGCACGCTTTATCCGGACGTGATTGAGAGTGTCAGCTTCACTGGCGGACCCTCGGTAACGATCAAGAGCCACCACAATGTCGGCGGGCTGCCCGAGCGGATGAACATGCAACTGGTCGAGCCGCTGCGCGAGTTGTTCAAGGACGAGGTGCGTGAGCTTGGGCGTGAACTGGGGCTGCCAGACGCTTTCGTTGGCCGGCACCCGTTCCCAGGGCCGGGCCTCGCCATCCGCATCCCTGGTGAGGTCACGCAGGACAAGTGCGACATCCTGCGCAAGGCCGACACCATCTATCTCGAGGAAATTCGCAACGCGGGCCTGTACGACGCCATCTGGCAGGCGTTTGCGGTGCTGCTGCCGGTCCGCACCGTCGGCGTGATGGGCGACCACCGCACCTACGATTACGTCTGCGGGCTTCGCGCGGTCACCTCGCTCGATGGCATGACCGCTGACATCTACCCGTTCGACGCCGCCTTCCTCAGCCGGGTCGCGACGCGCATCGTCAATGAGGTGAAGGGCATCAACCGCGTCGTCTACGACTACACGTCCAAGCCACCGGGCACGATCGAATGGGAATGAGGGTCGCGCTCACGCTCTCCGCGCTGCTGCTCACCGCGGCCGCGCCGCCGGAGCTTGACCCTGAAACGCGCGCGTGGTGGGCGACGACCGCCGAGCTTTCAAGCGACGCAATGGAAGGACGCGACACCGGCTCGGCCGCCTACGAACGCGCCGCCCAACTGGTTGCGCGCAAGTTTGCCGCCGCGGGTCTGAAGCCGGCTGGTGAGAACGGCGGCTGGTTCCAGCGCGTGCCCATGCACGAGATCGCCCTCACGAACGCGCAGATCTCGGTCGGCGGTCGCCCCTTGCGGTTCCTGCACGACCTCACCGTGGGCGTCGGCCCCGGCATGCCAAGGCGGGTCAATGCCGGTTTGGTCTACGCTGGTTATCGCGGCGAAGGTCAGCTTTCGGCTGCGCGCGGCAAGATCGTCATCTGCCATGGCACGCATCGGGATGGCTTGCCCGATGCTGCCGAGCGCGAAGTCGCCGTCCGCGCCGCCGGTGCCGTGGGCATCATGACGATTGCCGACCCGGCCTTCACCGTCGAACCCCCGCGCTGGCCGTTCGCCTATGCGCGGTCGGTGAACCTTGCCGACGATCCGGTGCGGCCGGACGCCTTCCTGAAGTTCACCCTCAACGCAGACTCGCTAACGAAGGTAATCGGCCCAAAAGCGGCCGGCCTTATTGCCGCTGGAAGTGCCGGCAAATCGCTCCCAACTTTTTTAATCCCAGGCCAGTTTTCAACCGAGTTCACCACACGGGAACGCGACATCGCCTCGCCGAATGTGGTGGCCATGCTCCCGGGCAGCGATCCGGCAGCCGCAAACCAGGCGATCGCGCTGACGGCCCATCTCGATGGATACGGCTACGGCACGCCGGTAAACGGCGACCGCCTCTACAACGGCACCCTGGACGACGCAGCCTACGTCGCGCTCCTCATCCGCCTAGCCGAGCGTCGGATGGCGCAACCCTTTCGGCGGCCGGTCTTGTTCGTCGTCGTGACAGGCGAGGAGAAAGGTTTGCTGGGTTCGCGGTGGTTCGTGAAGCACCCGATCGTCCCGCTCAGCCGCATCGCCGCCGACATCAACCTTGACCAGCTACGCCCGATCTTTCCGTTGGAAATCCTCACCGTGCATGCGCTGGGCGATTCATCCCTTGGCGATGATGTGCGCGCGGTGGCCGGCGGCCTGGGCATCGCCGTGCAACACGACCCCGAGCCAGAGCGCAACTTGCTCCGCCGGTCGGACAATTGGCCGTTTATGCAAGCAGGCATTCCGGCAACCGGTTTCGTTTTCGGCTATCGGCCCGGTTCGCGAAGCGAGCAGATCTACCGGCAATGGTATCAGACGGGATACCACAAGCCGCAGGACGATCTGAACCAGCCGATGGACTGGAAAGCGGCGACCGATTTCAACCGGTTCTTCTACGCATTGGTGGAGCGTGTGGCCGATCAGCCGACGGCGCCAGCCTGGAAATCGACCAGCAAGTTACGCCCCAGCCGATAAATCGCGCCTGTTAACAGCAACTTGGCGTTAAACGATGGATTGACTCTTTCGGTCCATTCTTGCTGTTCGCAACGGGGCAAAGGTGAGGTGCGGGCAAGTGATGAAATGCAACAAGGTGGCGATGGTGATCGTCGCGATGGCCTTGGCTGGCTGTCAGACCGCGTCGGCACCGCAGATGGCGGCTACAAAGGCCGCCCCGTCGGTTTCGAACGAGGTCCCATATCGTTGGACGCTGGGCAATGCGCCGCAAGCCCACAAGGACATGGTCGCGGAGTTCAACAAGGTCGGCCTGAAGCCGGGCGAGTTCGTCTGGGCGACAGAGGCTCCGGTTGCGGGAGACACGCGCATCGTCGTCGATCTGCTGACGCAGATGACCTACGTCTACCGCGGCGAAAAGCTTCTTGGTGCGTCGAGCATGTCTAGTGCCAAGACTGGGCACATCACGCCCTACGGGAACTGGACGATCCTCGAAAAGCGCCCTTTCTACCGTTCTAAGAAATACGACAACGCGCCGATGCCATTCATGCAGCGCATCGATGATTACGGCATCGCTTTCCATGGTGGCGCAAACCCTGGTTATCCCGCCAGTCACGGCTGCATTCGTCTTCCAATGAAGTTCGCGCAGAAGCTTTACGGTGTCACCAAGCTCGGGACGAAAGTCATCATCGAGGGATGACGAAGCGCGGACCGTTATGGCCCGCGCTCCTGGGTAGGGTCTTAGCGACGGTTCCGGTTCGGTGCCGTGCCGACCGCTGCGTCGGCCATTGCCGGCTGAGCCTGCGATGACGTCTCCAAATCCGTCGTGATGTCCGGCATCCCTTCGGGATTGGTGCCCGTTGCAGTCTGCGTCATACCGGTGCGCAGCGGCTGGACGCTGTCGCGGCGCTGGCTTCGCCATGTGTCGAAGTCGCTATGGAACTGCTGCTCACGCTCGCGGCAATATTCCGCATAGTCGCGGTCGAGCGCTTCCATCTGTTTGTCGCGCCAGCTGCGGTAATGGTCGTCCTGGTGGTTGGAATGAGCTCGCTGCGAGCGGCTCGGATCGCCGCCAAACCACTCACGGCCGTCGTCCCACGGTCTGCGCGACCGTGAGGACGCCGGATTTTGTTCGCTTTCGAACTTGCGACTGCGATCTTCGTCCCAGCTCCGATTGCGGTCGCCCATCATGAAGTCGCGATGGCGTTGATCACCGCGTTCCGATCCGCGTTCACGCATCTCGTCGCGACTGGGTTCCTCGTCATATTCACGCATGTAGCCGTGTGCCATTTACTCTCTCCTGACTGAGGGCGAGCTGCCCTGCGGAGAAAACGTTTCGCCAAGCGGTCGGATGCGCGGTTTGTCGAAAGAGGTGGGCGCCCGTCGCAGCGTCAGGCCGCTTCCGCGTCCTTCGCAATGACGGGCAATTGCAGGATCGTGCGCAGGCCCGGCGAATTGTCCTCCAGCAGCAGCTTGCCCTGGTGCAGATGGGCGATGGACTCGGCCAGCGCGAGCCCAAGGCCGGCGCCTTCTTCCGACCGGCTGGAATCCAGCCGCCCGAAGCGGCGCCTAGCCTCGGCACGCCGCTCCGCCGGGATGCCCGGGCCTTTGTCAGATACTTCGACCCGGATTTCACGATCCCCGGGTGAAACGCCGATCCGGATCGAACCACCGCCTGAGCCATATCTGATGGCATTTTCCACCAGGTTGCTGATTGCCTGCGCCAGCAATTGCCGGTGCCCGAACAGAGGGATGCTTCTGGCCGGCCGATCAAATTCGAGGACCGCTCCGCGCTCTTCGACCAAGGGATCGTACATCTCCGCCAATTCAGCGGCGAGTTCGCCAAGGTCGAACCAGCTGAACTGCTTGCGCCCGGTCAACGCCTCGGACCGGCTGATCTCAAGCACCGCAGTCAGGATTCGCATCAATGAATCGGCCTGACGAACAACGCTGCCCAGCTTCTCTTCCTGCTCGACCGGATCGGAGGTTTCTGCCGCGGCTTGTGCGGCCGACCGTAACCGGCTGACCGGTGACCGAAGATCATGCGCAAGGCTGTCGGTCAGCAGGCGCAATTCTTCCATCAGGCCGGTGATGCGGTCGAGCATGGCGTTTATCTGCACGCCGAGCCGGTCGAAGGCGTCGCCCGTCCCGGAAAGCGGGACCCGTTGCGACAGGTCACGGGCGCTAATCCGATCGGCAACCGTTGCAATCTCGCTGATGCGTCGCCCGACGTAGTTGGCGAGAATCAGGCCGCAGCAAAGGCCGAGCAGCCCCGCCACAACCAGCGCGATCAAGAGGGACCTTTCCAGTGTCTCGCGAAGGGCAAAACCTTCGCCTGCCAGCCGGCCACTGACCAGCCACTGGCCGGCCGGCAGCCGGTGAGCGATGAGGGCAGCCTCATGGGGAGTCGTCTGGCCGCTCAGCCGAACCAGCGCGTGCTGATAACCTTCGACGCGTGGCAGGACCGTTGCCGATGATGGCTCCGTGTTGCCTCTGATCTGCTGGCCCTGCGGGGAGAGCAGTGCGATGACCGTCTGCGGGTCCGCATAGGTCATCGTGTCTTCAATGGCGTCATCCAATGCCGCCGCACCCCCAGACCGGTAGACGTCGGACAAGACTTTGCCCTGCTCCACCACCTGCTGGCGGACGGTCGCCACAGCCTGATCATTGGTCCGGAGGTAAATGAAACCGATGACGGCCAGGTTCGACAGTAGAGCTAGCAGGCCCGCGAGCAGGGCAATCCGGAGAGTAGTCGGCACGCGCAAAGTTTAGCGCGTCACGCCGCCAGCATGTAGCCCGCGCCGCGCACCGTGTGCAGCAGGGGCTTTTCATACCCTTCGTCGAGCTTTCGGCGCAGCCGGCTGACGTGCACGTCGATGACGTTCGTGCCTGGGTCGAAATGGTAATCCCACACTTGTTCGAGCAACATGGTGCGGGTGACGACGCGCCCTTCGTTGCGCGCGAAATATTCGAGTAGAAGATATTCGCGGGGCTTGAGATCGAGCTTTTTGCCGCCGCGCTTCACGGTACGGGAAAGTGGCTCGATCTCGAGATCGCCGACGGTCAGGCGATGCTGCGCCGGGTCGATGCGCGCCTCGCGGCGTCGCAGCAGTGCATTCACGCGCGCCAGCAGCTCCGCGAAGGAGAATGGTTTGACGAGATAATCGTCGGAACCGCACTCCAATCCTTCGATCCGGTCGCCGACCGATGCCAAAGCGGAGAGGACGAGCACGGGTGTTTCGATGTGTGCGGCCCGCAGCGCACGCAGAACCGATAAACCATCGAGGCCCGGCAGCATTCGATCGAGAATGATGAGGTCGAAGCTGCCGTCGGTAGCGCGGAAAAGGCCGTCCTGGCCGTTATGCGCTTCGTCGACGCAATGCCCTTCCTGGGTCAGGCCCTTGGCGAGGTAGGACGCGGTCTCGCGATCGTCCTCAATCAGCAAGATTTTACGGCCCATGATACCTCGCAGCAAAATGCCTGGCGCCATTGTCTCGTACGACGCTGCCTCGCGGGAGTCGACGGAGGCAGCGCCGTACGGAGACTGACGCATCTTAGCCCTTCGTCGTTTCCGACGACTTCTTGGCAGGCGCCTTCTTCATGCTGGCCTTGGCTGCATGATGCTTACGATGCCGCTTCACGCGGGCATGGGCCTTGCCCTTCGTCGAGGTCGGGGTGACCTTCGTCGTGACCGTCGTCGTGGCCTTGGCGGTCGGCGTCTTGGTCGTCACCGTCTTGGTGGTGGTGGCCGTGGGGGCAGCGAGTACGGGGGTAGCGAACAGCGCAGCTGCCGCAACTGAAGCAATCAACTTCGTCATGATTCTTCCTCCGTCGACGATATTTCGCCGAGAAGTTGTGGCTACGGCGATGCGTTTCTCAACGCCGTGGCCGTAAGGTTAAATGGCGTTCATTCAGCCAGCGGGCGCAAATGATGCCTTAGCCGCGACGCTTGTTCGCCTTGACCGGCGCCTTGGCGGCGACCTTTGCGGATTTCCTGACTTGGGTCTTCTGCGCCACAGGGCGGGCGGTCTTGGTCGCGGCCACCGCGGGAGCGGCAATCATGCCAAGGGCGGCGATCGAAGCGATAAGCGAACGGTTCAAGATCATCTCCATCAAACACGCTCAAGCGAGCTATGACGATCTAGGCCGAGGAAGATCACGGGGCCGTTTCGCGGGAATGAAAGTGCGTTCATCGAGCCCCTCGCGGGCATTGCGCGCGTGCCGAGACTGGTTAGGGTCGGCAACCGATGATCGCCCAGAAAACCCGTTACGCGCTACGATCTTTGCTGTTTCTGGCCGAGCAGTCCGGCCGTGCACCAGTCCAGCTAGGCCGCATTGCCGAAACCCAACGCGTGCCCCCCAAGTATCTTGAGCTGATCATGCTCGACCTCAAGAAGGCCGGTTTGGTAAGAAGCTCGCGAGGTCCTCGCGGGGGCTATCAGCTTAGCAAGGCTGCCGAAGAGATATCCTTCGGGGAAATCGTTCGTACGATGGAAGGGCCGATTGCCCTAGTGTCCTGCGCCAGCGTCAATTTCTACGCGCCTTGTGGTGACTGTCACGATGAAGCGACGTGCGCTATCCGCCGCGCTTTCACGATCTTACGCGATCAGAGCACCTCGGTGCTCGACGGCATCACGCTGGCGCAGGCGGCGGAGTGGGAAAACCGCTTTTCCGACTGAAATTAATTCGGCGCGAAGAGGGAGAAGCGATCCGCAACCGGGGACTGCTTGGCCACGCTTCCAGTACTTTGCGCTGGATTGATGTTGTGAACCGCGTGTGAGGTCGCGGCGATTGCAGAAACGGGGATCGCGAGCAAAATCGCAAGCGCGAGATCGCCAAGCAAATGGCGAGAGGTCATCGGGACGGCTCCACATTCCAATTCACGCAGGCATCCTGCGCACTTGCCGACCAGACGAAACAGCCGCTTGAAAGTTCCTGTCGTTACGTTTCGCGAACGTCCGCCGCGATCGCTCTCAAGATAAACGGCGAAGATTTTACGGCTTACGCCTGAGCGACTAGAGAAGCAGGATGTCCACCTTCACCATCGACACCGCGACCAGTCGTGCAACACCTTCACCAGTGCCCGGCAAAAGGATGACCGCCCCGTCGCTCCGCGGGCGTAAGGTCGAAGGCACGATGGCCGAGCCCATCGTCATGCTGACAGCCTACACGATGCGAATGGCCCAACTGCTCGATCCTCATTGTGAGATGCTTCTTGTCGGCGACAGTCTGGGGCAGGTGATTTATGGATTGCCGTCGACCATTCCCGTGACATTGGAAATGATGTGCGCGCACGGCGCCGCGGTGGTTCGCGGTAGCTGGCATGCCCTCGTGGCGGTCGACATGCCATTTGGCAGTTACGAGCAATCGCCGGAGCAGGCGTTCGCCAACGCGTCCCGGATCATGAAGGAAACGGGCTGTGCCGCCGTAAAGCTCGAGGGTGGGGCGGCGATGGCGCCCACCATTGCATTCCTCGTTCAGCGTGGGGTTCCGGTGATCGGCCACGTCGGACTTACGCCGCAGGCAGTCAACACGCTTGGCGGTTATGGCGCGCGGGGGCGCCAGGACGAAGAAAAGCGCAAGATCCTGTCCGATGCGCGGGCCGTTGACGATGCCGGGGCGTTTTGCATCGTCGTCGAGGGCGTCCTCGAAGCACTTGCGGATGAGATTACGGCCGCGGTCGGCGCGCCGGTCATCGGCATTGGCGCCTCTGCCAATTGCGACGGCCAAGTGCTTGTCACCGACGATATGCTGGGAATGTTCGAGCGCACGCCCCGCTTCGTAAAGCGCTACGACGACCTCGCCGCACGCATTGGCGAAGCCGCCCGCACCTACGCTGAGGAGGTCCGAGACAGGCGTTTCCCGACTGCCGACCAGACGTACAGGCCCAAGGCCTGACGCCTCTTTGCGTTTAGCGCCATAGTCGCTAGACGGTGCGCCGCCAGCTTCCGTTCATCATTGGTGGGGGAGGGGAGCACGGCAGTTTGACCCCCTTGCGAGCCGACTGAGGAACCTTCTTGGCGCAGCCCCCGGACATCAGCGACACCTTCGTTCGCGAAGTCGACGAGAATCTCCGTCGCGATCAAGTCGAAGATTTTTTCAAGCGTTATGGCAGCTGGATTGCCGCTGCTGTCGTCCTGTTTCTCCTCGTCAGCGGCGGCCTGATCTGGTGGAAGCAGCATCAGCTGAAAGAGAATGAGGCGCGCGTCGAAAAGCTCGCCCAGACCTACACCGACATTGCGTCCGGCAACGTGTCGCGCGCGCCACAGCAATTTGACGAGCTGTCGAAACAGGGAAGCAAGGCGGTACGCGCCACTGCTATGTTTGCCCGTGCGGCAGTCGCCTTGCAGCAGGGCGATCCCAAGCAGGCCGCCGGCGTTTATCAGTCCATCGCAGGCGACACGGGTTTCCCGAAGCCCTATCGCGACGCGGCACTTATTCGCCAGACTGCGCTGCAGTTTGACCAATTGCAGCCCCAGGAAGTGATCTCACGCTTGCAGCCCCTGGCGAAGCCGGGCGAGCCTTGGTTCGGCAGCGCGGGCGAGATGACGGCCTTGGCGCTGATAAAACAGAACAAGAAACAGGAAGCCGGGCAGCTTTTCCTCGCGATCGCGAAGGACAATGGGGTGCCCAGAACAATTCGCGCGCGCGCTGTGCAGATCGCCGGTTCGCTTGGCGTCGATGCCAGCAGCGCGCTTCCGCCTCAGGCCCAATAGGACCAACATGACCCAATCGACGATTTACCGCTCAACGTTGCTGATCGCCGCGGCGCTAGCTGCCAGCGGCTGCGGCATCATAAAAAAGGGCAAGGGACCGAGCACTCCGGTGCTTGGACAGCGGATCGCCGTCCTGACCGGCGAGGGTGATGTCGCCGTAGATCCTGAGACGGCCGCCATGCCCATGAGCCTGCCAGGGGCGACCGCAAACACGGAATGGACGCAGTCGGGCGGGAACGCCGTCAAGTCGATGGGGCAGCTGGCGCTTGGCCAGGCCCTCAACCGCGCATTTAGCGTGCAGGCCGGACGTGGAAATTCGCTGACGGCCCGCTTGGCCGCGGCTCCGATCGTCGCCGGCGGCCGCGTCTACACCATCGATACGCTGGGCTCGGTACGAGCCTTCGACGCGTCAACGGGTGGACAGGTCTGGGCGAGCCAGACCCCGACCGAGCGCAATAACCAGGCGTCGCTCTATGGCGGCGGCCTCGCCTACGCCAACGGCCGCGTCTACGCGACCAATGGTCTTGGCTTCGTCGCGGCACTCGATGAGCGGAATGGCGGGATCGTCTGGCAGGTTCGTCCGGGCGGTCCGCTGCGCGGCGCCCCGACGGTCGCCTACGACTCCGTCTATGTAATTAGCCAGGATAATCAGATCTACTCGCTGAAGACGGCGGACGGCTCGACCAACTGGTCGCAGCAAGCCTCGCTCGAGGTCGCCGGCGTGTTCGGCTCGGCATCGCCGGCTGTCGGCCAAGGCACGGTCGTGGCCGGGTTCTCCTCAGGCGAGCTCAACGCCTATCGCTACGAGAACGCCCGCCAGGTCTGGCAGGACGCCCTACAACGCACGAGCATCCGTACCAGCGTTTCCTCGCTCAACGATATCGACGCCGATCCGGTAATCGATAGCGGCCAGGTCATCGCGATCGGACAAGGCGGACGCATGGTCGCGCTCGAGCTCACGACCGGTCAGCGTCAGTGGGAGCTGAATGTCGCCGGCATCTCGACCCCATGGGTGGCGGGTGACTGGATCTTTGTCGTTACCGACGATGCCAAGCTCATTTGCGTGTATCGGCAGAACGGGCACGTGCGTTGGATTAGCCAGCTGCCGCAGTTCCAGAAGGCAAAGTCGAAAAAGGGTGAGATCGATTATTCCGGTCCCGTGCTCGCGGGTAACCGTCTGATCGTCACCGGCTCGAACGGCGCCTTGATCTATGCTGATCCGACCACGGGCGCGGTGCAGAGCCAGACGAGCATCGGCGCGCCGGTCAGCCTTTCGCCGGTGGTGGCCAATTCGACGCTTTACATCCTCGATGATCGCGCCCGCCTGACGGCGTTCCGCTAAGCCCCTCGCAGCGCCGACGTGGCGCTGCTATCGGCGCCTCATGCCTCTTCCGACCGTTGCCATCGTCGGCCGACCCAACGTCGGCAAATCGACCCTGTTCAACCGGCTGGTCGGCAAGCGCCTCGCGCTGGTTGACGATCGGCCTGGCGTCACTCGCGACCGTCGTGAGGGCGACGCAAGCCTGCTGGGCATGGACTTCCGGGTTATCGATACCGCCGGGTTCGAAGAGGATGATCCACAGACATTGCCGGGCCGAATGCGGGCGCAGACCGAGGCCGCGGTTCGCGAAGCCGACGCCGCGCTGTTCCTGATCGACGCGCGCGACGGCCTGACACCGCTTGACGAGGAGATTGGCCGCTGGCTGCGCGCGGAAAGCACGCCGGTGATCGTCGTCGCCAACAAAGCGGAGGGCCGCGCGGCCGAAGCAGGCATCCTCGAAAGCTTCAGTTTGGGCCTCGGCGAGCCGATTGCGGTCAGCGCCGAGCATGGCGAAGGAATCGCCGACCTGTTCGGTGCTCTACAGCCTCTGATCGAGCGCGAGGACTTTGAGGAGGAGGCGGAAGACGACGAAGACGCCCCGCTGAAGATTGCCATCGTCGGACGGCCGAACGCCGGCAAGTCCACGCTGGTGAACCGACTGCTAGGCGAGGAGAGGATGATCACGGGGCCGGAAGCGGGCATCACCCGCGATTCCATTAGCCTGCAGTGGGAATGGAACGGCCATCCGGTTCAACTCGTCGATACCGCGGGCTTGCGCAAACGCGCCAAGGTCGAGGACAAGTTGGAGCGCCTGTCTGCGGCCGATACGCGCCGTGCGATTGACTATGCCGAAGTGGTCGTCCTGCTCCTCGACGCCACGCGCGGCCTCGAATCACAGGATCTGCGCATCGCCTCGCAAGTCATCGAGGAGGGGCGGGCGCTGATCCTTGTTCTCAACAAATGGGACGTCGCCGAAAACGCCTCTTCGTTGTTCAACGGCGTAAAAGCCGCGCTCGACGAGGGTTTGTCCCAGCTTCGCAATGTCCCGCTACTCACCGTGTCTGCCAAGACCGGCAAGGGCACAGACATGATTTTCAAGGTCGCGTTCGAGATGCGCGAGGCGTGGAGCCGTCGCGTGCCGACGGGCGAGCTTAACCGCTGGTTCGAGCGCGCAATCGAGGCCAATCCGCCACCGGCTCCGAAGGGCCAGAGAATCAAGCTTCGCTACATCACGCAGGTGAAGAACCGGCCGCCGAGCTTCGTCGTGTTCGGCAACCGGACAGACGAGCTGCCGGACAGCTACCGACGCTATCTGCTGAATTCCATGCGGCGCGACTTCAACATGGAAGCGATCCCTTTGCGGCTCGAATTCCGCGGCCGCAGCAACCCGTTCGACCGCAATCGCCGGTAGGTCGTAAGGCAAAGTTTACCGTTTCTGGCCTATCCCACCCTGAAGAATCAGGGAGCTTTGGGTGGCCGAAGAGGCTTTGGACGTCGTCGACTGGGTGAGCTTCGAAAAGGGGCGGTCCGAACTCGGTCCGGGCTTCATCCGTATTCTCAGCTACTTCAAGGAAGATGGCGTGAAGTCGATCGCGCAGATCGAACAGGCGATGCGCGACGAGAATACGATCGCGCTGGTCATGCCGTCACACACGCTCAAAGGGGAGGCTCGCCAGCTTGGCGCAGAGCCGCTCGCCAAGGTCGCCGAGCTGATCGAGACGACCGCGCGCTTCTGCATCGAAAGCCGCCGCTTTCCGGACGAACTGGTGCCGGAAGTGGTGCAGTTGCGAAAGCTGTTCGACCAAACGATCGACCTGTTCGAAAAGGCGACCAACCCGCTGGTGCAGCGAACGCCGACCGGCGGCTTTGGCCGCAAGGTCACCAATCAGGGCTTCGGCCGGATCTAGCCGCGCAAGAAGCGTCGAGCGATCAAAGCCGTCGGAATGCCGACCAGGCAGACGTGGGCGAATAATTGGGTGGCAATCGATAGACCCGACGGGGGCCACGCGCCGGGAAACCGCAACGGTACGACAACAAGGTCAAGCACGACGTAGGTGATCAGGCCGTAAATAACGCCGGCTGTCGAAGGCCTGTCCGTCAGCCGCTGCCACGCTCGGGCGGCAATCATGAACACGCCGACCATGATGGCCATCAGGGCGAAGTGCACAGCGATCCCGAGCAGGGCGCCCGCATCACCCATGCTCGTGGCGCTTGGGAACGGGCCTGATGCAACGAAGCGAAGCATGTCGCCGACGTGCTTGCCGCGCGAGAGCGTCAGGAAAATCGCCAGTAGGATGTCCAGCGATCCGCACAGCAACGTGCCGAGTACGACCGGCTTCACCATTGACCGCTGCATATTCTGTTCCCCCCTTCAGCGATGTTCCTTGCGTATCACCAGCTTCAGGCCCGACCATCTCTCATCGACCGAGCAGACCTTCACGTCGACCAAGGTCAGTGGCAGCGCAAGTTCACGAACCACGTCCTCGGTTATCGTGGTCGGCACTTTCGCGGCCTTCTTGGGCCAACTCACCCAGATGAACCCCGCGCGATCGAGCAGCGGCAATACGGCGATCAGGCGCTGGTGCAGGACCTCGCGCTCGACAACGAAGAGATGCGCGGCGTCCAATTCAGCCTCGGCAATTCGGAGCCAAGTCGGACTGCCACCGATGTCCTTTTGGATCTGGTGCCGGATGGCATCAGGCATCCCATCAATGAGAACTCGCGCGCCCGGCCGGTAGCCAAGCTTCCTGCCGAGCGGGGTGCCGGAGTAGCCCGACGTCAGCGCTAGAATTCCGGCGTCAGTTCGCTGCCCATCAGCTTGGGGAAGAAGCCCTCGTGGGTTGCACGGATCTCGGCGAGCGGCATTTCCGCGATCACCGACCGGTCGGCCCGATCGATGGCGATCGTGTCGCCGGCGGTCCAGCCAATGAAGCAGCAGCCAACGCCATTGTCGCGCGCAAGCTTTTCGATGGCGTGCTGGTCGAGCCGCTCGGTGACGACGAAGCGCCCCTGCGTTTCGCCAAAGAGCGACGCCGCATGATTTTCAACCTCACTGTCGACCTCGTCCTCAAACGTGTCGATCACCAATCGCGCGCCGATGTTGCCGGCCAGCGCCATCTTCGCAACGGCGACGAAAGTGCCTCCGTCCGAACAGTCGTGCACGGCGGTGGCGAAGCCTTCGGCGATCAACATGCGGACGAATTCGGCGTTCTTCCGCTCGGCCTCGAGGTTTACGCGCGGCGGCGCGCCATCACGGCGACCGTGACATACATCCAGCCATAACGATTGGCCCACTTCGGGCTGCGCCCGCGCATCCGCGCCAATCAGGAGAATCTTCTCCGCTTCGGCTTTGAATCCGACCGTGGCAGTTTTGGCCCAATCATCGACAAGTCCAACGCCACCGATCGCCGGGGTCGGCAAGATCGCCGAGCCACCCCCGGTCGCCTTGCTTTCATTGTAAAGGCTGACATTGCCGCTCACGATCGGAAAATCGAGCGCGCGGCACGCGTCGCCCATGCCGCGCAGGCACTCGACAAATTGCGTCATGATTTCAGGGCGCTGCGGATTGCCGAAGTTCAGGCAGTTGGTGACCGCAAGCGGTCGTGCACCGACCGCGGATAGGTTTCGGTAGGCTTCGGCAATCGCCTGCTTCCCCCCCTCATATGGGTCGGCATAGCAATAACGCGGCGTGCAATCGGTCGTCATTGCGAGCGCTTTTCTCGATCCATGCACGCGCACGACGGCCGCATCGCCGCCCGGACGCTGGACCGTGTCGCCACCGACCTGCTGGTCATACTGCTCCCAGATCCAGCGGCGAGAGGCGAGGTTCGGCGAGGCCATGAGCTTGAGCAAGTCGGCCATCAAATCGCGGCTTTTCGGCGGATCCTTGAGTGGCGCCACGTTCGCCCAGGCCTTGTACTTGGCGAGCGGAAAATGCGGCCGGTCGTAGAGCGGCGCCTCGTCCGCGAGCGGACCGAGTGGAATATCGCACACCACCTCGCCATCGAATTCCAGCACCATGTGCCCGGTGTCGGTCACTTCGCCGATCACCGCGAAGTCCAGCTCCCACTTGCGGAAGATCGCTTCCGCCTCGGGCTCGCGGCCGGGCTTCAGCACCATGAGCATGCGCTCCTGGCTCTCCGACAGCATCATTTCATAGGGCGTCATGCCGGTCTCGCGGCAGGGCACCTTGTTCATGTCGAGCCGGATGCCCGCGCCGCCCTTAGACGCCATCTCCACCGACGAGCTGGTTAGCCCCGCCGCGCCCATGTCCTGGATGGCGACGATGGCGTCGGTCGCCATTAGTTCTAGGCAGGCTTCAATGAGCAGCTTTTCGATGAATGGATCACCAACCTGCACGGTCGGGCGCTTCTCATCGCTGTTCTCGTCGAAATCAGCGCTGGCCATGGTCGCGCCGTGGATGCCGTCGCGGCCCGTCTTGGATCCGACGTACACGATCGGATTGCCGATCCCGCTCGCGGCGGAATAAAAAATCTTGTCCGTCTTCGCGACACCGACCGTCATCGCGTTGACCAGGATGTTGCCGTCGTACGCCGGGTCGAAATTGACCTCGCCGCCAACGGTCGGGACGCCGACGCAATTGCCGTAGCCGCCGATCCCCGCGACGACGCCGGCGATCAGGTGCCGCATCTTCGGATGATCGGGCCGCCCGAACCGTAGGGCGTTGAGGTTCGCCACGGGCCGCGCGCCCATCGTGAACACGTCGCGCAGGATGCCGCCGACGCCCGTCGCCGCGCCCTGGTATGGCTCAATGTACGACGGGTGATTATGGCTCTCCATCTTGAAGATCGCCGCATCGCCGTCGCCAATGTCGATCACGCCAGCATTCTCGCCCGGACCGCAGATGACCCAGGGTGCTTCGGTCGGCAGCTTCTTCAAATGGAAGCGCGAGCTTTTGTAGCTGCAGTGCTCGGACCACATGACGGAGAAAATGCCGAGTTCGACGAGGTTTGGCTCGCGGCCCAGCGCTTTCAGGATCCGGTCATACTCTTCGGGGCTGAGGCCGTGCTCGGCGACCATTTCGGGCGTGATGCGGGAAGCTTCCAGGACATCCATCCCGCGCCATTAGCCGCACGAGCGCAGCGCCGCTAGGTCGCGGCCCGCGCTCAGATGTCGTGCCGGGTAAACTTGTTTCCGGAGAACAGGAATGTCTGCGGCCGGCCGTCGATGAAATCCGCAAAGGATGCGCGTTCGGGCGACCAGCTCTCGCGGCCCACCCGCCACAGATTCTCTCCGATCTTGGTCATTGGCGTCTCGGTACCCAACCAGAGCTTGCCGCCGCGCTCGATGACCGGAGCCGGCCCGTACCATGGATCGTCATTGACGTAGCGCCCGGCGAGCTGCGCGGCCGCAGGATCGCTGGCTGGCAATGAGCCCGCCGCACCCGCGCGAAGATAGCTTCTAGACCCCCAGGCGACCCGAGCCACCGCTCCGCCCGACCGCTCAAACAAAAGGCTGTTTTGCCGAAACGAGGGATGGGTCGTCCGGAAGATGTCATCGGTCAGCCACTGCAGCGGCGCACTCTGACCATTGGCAATGATTATCAGCGTTCTATCCGCCTGGACTTCGAGGGAGCCCGATGGCCCCAGATATCTGCCCGCGTAGGCCGCGGCGTTCGGCAACAGCGGCTCGAGACCGGGCGCCACCGGGACCGGCTTGCCGGCCATCGCGGCGCCGATCGCGTCGACGGCAAACATCGTCAGCAAGCGTGGGCGATATTCCGCGAAGGCATTGATGGTAGAACTCGCAAACGCTCCTACGCCACTCGCCACATCGACATGGAAGGAGGACGAGAAGGAGAGCATCCCGCCAGTGTGATGCAGATAGGCACGGCCGCCGGTGCCGACATGCATCAGCCCGTTGCCATAGGTCATGCCTGGCGCCTCACTGCGGACTGCGTGGGTCGTGAATTCTCGAGCCTGCAGCGGCGACAGCCCAAGGATACCCTCGCCCTTCGCCGCCCCCGCGAGCGCAAGCAGGAACGACAGCATCTCGTCGGCGGTCGAGGCAACGCTTCCGGCGCCGAAGGTCACGTCGACCCACGGCGCAGGCGCCAGCGGTGCGCCGCGCACATATGGCGCCATCTGGTCGGCCGCTTCATATCCTTGAGCGTATCGAAGTCGGTCCGCGCCGATGATCGCACCGCGTGATCGGGTCATCCCCAGCGGCATCAGGACGCGCTCGTGCAGCAACAGAGCCAGCGGCTTCCGTCCGAGATGCTCCGCGAGTTTGCCGAGAATGTCGTAACCGGTATTCGAATAATGCCAGTGCGCACCGGGCGCATAGGCGGTCCAGAGGCCGCCTGACGGAAAGAGCGGCGCATCCCCAGGTATCCCGGCTACGTGATCGAGCAGATGCTGCACCGAGATCGCATTGCCGCTCGGCAGGGCGATTGCAGGCATCAAGTCGCTGATCCGGTCGCTCAACCGGAGACGGCCTTCCGCCGCAAACTGGTGGATCAGCAACGCCACCATGACCTTGCTGATCGAGCCGATCTGGAAAAGCGTGTCGGGCGTAATCGCCGAACGCGCATCCGCATTGGCGAATCCGAAGTTGAACGTCTGACGCACGCGGCCGCGCGCCGCGACAGCCAGTGTCATTCCGGGCAGGTTGAAGAATTGGCGGTGGGCATCGCCATAGCGCTGGATCGCGGCAAATGCCGTGGCCAGCGCAGGGGCCGGTGCTGGCGACTGACCCATCGTGCGCGATGCAAGCGTGGCGCTAAGCGCGCCGGTGGTGAACGCGCGTCGGGTTATCGGCATGAAAAATCCCCTCCCACTGGAACCATGAAGCCCGCGGGAGGGGAGTTCAAGCGACCGACTTTAGGCCTTGCAGCTTTCGCCGTTGTACGTGACCGTCGTGGCCTTCGCATCGCCCTTCAGCTCATTGCCGACGGTAACGCTGGTGCCGGTTTCCTCGCGCGTCTTCTTAACGCGGGCCGTGCCGTCCGACATCCAGTCGATGTAAACGAGTTTATTGTCCTTGCAGCGATACGACTTGCTCGCTTGGATCGATGGGGGGAGGGCAACCGGCTCGTTGTTCGTGACGGCAGCGCTGGGATCTTCCTGCGGCCCGCCGGCCACGATGGTGTGATCTTCCTTGTTGCAGCCGGCTAACGCAGCGGCAGCGACAAGCGCGAATAGCATGGGGGTGCGAGTCATGGCGTCGCCATTCGCTAGCAACGCTGTTAGCGTCAAGACCGACTTCTTGCATATTGTCGAAGCGAGACATAGCTTCGTCGAGACGATGCCCTACCAAGCCGGCAGCAGCGCGCAGCGCATTCGCATCGGGCTGACCGGCCTCGCGTGCGCATTTTTGCTGGTTCTCCTAGGATCGATCATCAGCCGCTCGAGCCGGGACGATACGGCGAACGCGGCCGATCAGGTATCAATGAATAAAGAGCCAAGCGAGCCTCTCGCAGAACTGGGCGTCGCGCCTGGCGCTTCGTCGCGAGACAGCAACTCCGCCACTGAAAACAAATGACCCGCGCGCGTCGACGCGCGCTCTTAGGATTGTTCGTCGCGTTTGTTGCTGCTGTTTTCCTGGCGGGAACCTATTGGCAGCGTAAGTCGGGCGGCGGCGCGAAGCCGCAAGTAATGCTGCTGACCAGTTTGCCTATCATATTCGGCGAGGACTTCGACCCGCGCGGCCAGGGATCACCGACGCTCACCGCGCTTTCAGAGACATTCGATGTTCGGCCGATCAGTACCTCCAGCGCGACTGAACTATCGAAGGGGCGGTTATTGCTCATGGCGCAGCCGCCGGCCCAGTCGCCGCAAGATCTCGTCGCACTGGATGCATGGGTTCGACGCGGCGGCAGGGTCCTTGTCCTTGCGGACCCGATGCTGGAATGGCCGAGCGCCCGCCCGCTCGGCGATCCGCTGCACCCGCCTATCATGTTCACCGACACTGGCCTCCTCGCGCACTGGGGACTGACGCTCGACGCGCCCGACGCACGCGGGCCTGCGAAACGGGCGCTGGCCGGCCGCGACGTCATCGCCGTGTCACCGGGCGCGATCGAGGGAGCTTGCAACATCGGAAGCGATGGCTTCGTTGCTGTTTGCCGGATCGGTAACGGCCGCGCCATCGTCGTCGCAGATGCCGATTTCCTCAATGCCGAAGCCGGTTCGCCAGCGCTCGCCGCAGTGACGGATCTTCTGGCGTGGCTATCCGGCAACGATTCGGAACGAACAGACTTATCCACAGGGGTCACCGCAAGAACAAGTTAAGAACAGAACCAACCTTCGCCAGCCAGAAAAGCACGGAATTCCGAGATTTCCCACGAAAACCCATGAATTCCCATGAAAACCCATTGTATCCCGCAAGTCGTTGAGTTACCAACATCGACTGTAGCGCGGGGGCTTACCCTTTGATTCGATCCTGACGCGGTGCGCGCGATGGCGCGCATCCGTGACGGACCCGCTCGTGCGCTACGAACGGGGAGTGGTTTGGCGTGGCGCTAGAGCATCTGTTTCAGGGCAGTGCGCTGAACGCGGTCGATGCAAAGGGCCGCGTATCCATTCCCGCATTCCTGCGCGGCGTGATTGAACGCCGTGGCGACGCCCGCACGATCGTTCTCGCCAAGCACGAAGCCTTTCCCTGCCTCAGCGCCTATGACCCTGCCTACGCCGCGCTGAAGCACGCAAAGCTCGAGCGTCTGGCCGAAAAGGAAGAGACGGGCCCGGACGCGCAGCTCGAATATCAGCAGCGCAACCTCATGGCGTTCGCCGCCACCGAAGAGACGCCCTACGACAGTTCGGGCCGCATCCTGATGCCGCCGATGATGCGCCGCAAAGGTCAGATCGGCGACCTGGCGCTATTCCTCGGCACCGGCGAGACTTTCCAGATCTGGAACCCGACGCTGTTCCTCGACGATCCCCGTATTCCCGAGGATCTCAAGGACATCGCCCGTTACCGCCTCGAAGAGCGAGGCGCCTCATGACCAGCACCGGCACGAAGCTTGCCCCGCATGTACCGGTGCTGGTCAACGAGGTCGTCGCGGCGATGGCGCTCCACGACGGCGGCACGGCGGTCGACGGCACTTTCGGCGCGGGCGGCTACACCCGCGCGATCCTGGCTGCCGGCGCTGACAAGGTCATCGGCTTCGACCGCGACCCCGATGCGATTGCCGCCGGCCCTGTGCTCGTTGACGATCCGCGCCTGACGCTGGTCGAGGAACGTTTCTCGCAAATGGATCGGGCGCTGGCCGATCGCGGGATCGGCCTCGTCGATGCCATCGCGCTCGATATCGGCGTCTCGTCGATGCAGCTCGACCGCGCCGATCGCGGCTTCTCATTCCAAGCCGACGGCCCGCTCGACATGCGCATGAGCCGGTCTGGCCTGACCGCTGCAGAGTTTCTCAATTCGGCCGAGGAGGCCGACATCGCCCGGGTATTGCGCGACTTTGGGGAGGAGCCGCGCGCCCGGGCGATCGCCCGCGCCATCGTTGCCGCCCGCCCGGTTGAGCGCACGGCCGAGCTGGCCACCATCGTTCGTCGTGCCGCGGGCTTTCGCCCGGGCCAGAAGAGCGATCCCGCGACCCGCACGTTTCAGGCGATCCGCATCCATCTCAATGCCGAACTCGACGAGCTGGAAGAGGGCCTGGAAGCGGCCGAGCGTGCGTTGAAGCCCGGCGGCCGCCTCGCCGTGGTCACCTTCCACAGCCTCGAAGACCGCATCGTGAAGCGGTTCTTCCGTGAACGCAGCGGCAGCACGCCTGCCGGCTCGCGCCACCGCCCGCTGGTCGCCGCCACGGACGAACCGACCTTCGAACGCGTCGCAAAGCCGGTGTCACCCTCTGAGCAGGAACTCGCGGTCAACCCGCGCGCCCGCTCGGCCCGCCTGCGCAGCGCCGTCCGCACTTCCGCCCCCGCCCGTAACCCAGTTTCCAGGGATCGCCTCCAATGAGTGGCCGTAGTAGTTTCCGCTCCGTCTTCATGGTCGCCAGCTGCGCCGGTGCGGCACTTGGCTGCTATCTCGTTTCCCTCCGCGTCGCTTCCGAGCGCGCGGCGCTGGAACATGTCGAAAACCGCATCGTCCTGGCGCAGCGCGACATGCGCGTTTTGCAGACGGAGATCGGAACGCGCGGACGCCTGTCGCAGCTGGAACGGTGGAATGCCGGTGCGTTCGCCTTGTCCGCGCCGGCCGCCGACCAATTGCTGAAGGGCAGTTTCGAGCTCGCGCGCCTTGCCAGGCCGGACCATCAGGTCGACTTCAAGGCGCCCGTTGTACTGGCTTCTGCGCCGGCACCGGAGAAGGCATCGCCGATCGCGCAGCCTGAAGTGGACGACAGCGGCGCGCCCGCTGCCACGGCTTCGCCGGCGGCGCTGATGCATGTCGCCAGTTACAAGACCGAGACGCGCGAGGTCCCGGCACGGTCCTCCGTCACATTGCCCCTGACGGAGACCAAACCCACGGGCAAGCCGGCCACGGCGGATAGGTCGGCATCACCCAAGTCCGTGGCGAAGCCGGGCCTCGCGGCCGCCCAACCCAAGGCGGTCAAAGTCGCGACGAAGGACGCGCCAAAGTCCGTTACGGCGCCGACCAAAAAAGCGGTGGATAAGCCCGCTGTCGCTGCCGCCAAGCCGGTGACAAAGCCGGTGCGTATTGCGAAAATCGACCCGCTGGCGCCGTTACCGGCCAAGCATCTCGCAACCTCGAAGGGCAAAACTGCCGACCGATGAACGCACCGTCGCCCGCTCTCGTCGCGCCACGGCCCGAGCGGCTCCGACTCGTCGGTCAGCGCCGCCAGCTTCTGGCGTTGATGCACCAGCGCCTGATGTTCGGCATGATCGTCTATGCCGGCATCGTCGCGATCATCGCCCTTCGCATCCTGTATCTCGCTGCGTTTGGTGATCATGCGGGCCGCAAGGAAAGCCTGACCCAATTGATTCCGGACCGCGGCGACATCGTCGACCGCAACGGCGATCCGCTGGCCCGCACCATCGACGCCTGGACGATCGCCATTCACCCGAACAAGGTGATCGGCGACAAGCTGGCGCTCGCCCGTCAGCTCGCGCGCCTGATGCCGGAGCAAAGCGAAGAGCAATATTTCGCGCTACTGCGCTCGGGTAAGCCGTTCTTTTATCTGCGCCGCCGCGCGTCTCCGGCACTGGTCGAAGCCGTCAACGCGCTCGGTGAGCCCGGTCTCGCAATCCAGCGCGAACCCGACCGCCTTTATCCGCAGACGACGCTGGCCGCGCACGTCCTCGGCTACACCGACATCGATGGCCACGGCGTCGCGGGCATGGAGCGTGCGTTCGACAAGCGCCTGTCCGACGCGGCCACTCGGGGCGAACCGTTGGTGCTGTCGATCGACAGCCGCGTGCAGCAGGCACTCGAACATGAATTGATGGCCGCGATGACGCACTTCTCGGCTATCGGTGCGGCGGGCGTCATCATGGACGTGAAGACCGGCGAGGTCCTGGCGATGACCTCGCTGCCGGAGGTCAACCCGAACGCGCCAGGCGCCGTCAACCCGGATGCGCGCTTCAACCGCGCGACCCAAGGCGTCTACGAGCTAGGCTCGACCTTCAAGCCGTTCACGGTCGCGATGGCGATGGACAGCGGCCTCATCAAAAGCTTCGGCCAGATGTACGATTGCCCGAACACTTTGCCGATTTACGGCCATATCGTTCACGACACCCACCCGTTCGGACGCGCTTGCTCCGTCGCGGACATCATGCGGGAAAGTTCGAACATCGGTACCGCACGTATCGCCGATCAGCTCGGTACCGAACGCCAGAAAGCTTGGCTCAAAAAGATGGGCTTTACCGGCCCGGTCCCAATTGAGCTGAAGGAGCGAGGCCGTGCCCTGACCCCGGGTTCGCGGTGGGGTCCGTTCGAAACGCTGACCGTCGGCTTCGGACAGGGCATCGCCGTGGCCCCGCTACAACTGGCGATGGGTTACCAGACCCTGTTCAACGGCGGGGTCTTTCATCAGCCGACCTTGTTGAAGGTCGACCGCGCGCACCCCCTGACCGCCGGCAAGCGCGTCTTCAGCGAAGAAACCAGCTTCAGGATGCGACCGCTCTTGCGCGTCGTGGTCATGAAGGGCACCGGCAAAAAGGCCGATGCCCCCGGCTACCGCGTTGGCGGCAAGACCGGCACGGCGCAGAAACTCATCAACGGCCGCTACAGCCAGACGATCAACATCACGAGCTTCGCTGGTGTGTTCCCGATGGACGAGCCGCGCTATGTGGTCGTCGCCATGCTCGATGAACCCAAGGCCACCAAGGAAACTTACGGCTTCACGACAGCGGGCTGGAACGTCGCGCCGGTCGTGAGCCAGACGATCAGCCGAATCGCGCCGATGCTGGGCGTCCAGCCGGATATGAATCGCGAGCCCGACATGTCCACGGTCCTTCCCTACATCGTTGAAAAGAAGGACTAATCAGCGGTGCGATTGCGCGACCTCGCGGACGTGGATTCGGATTCCGAGGTCACCGGCTTTGCTATCGACCACCGCAAGGTCGCGCGCGGCAGCGTCTTCGGCGCCTTCCGTGGCGCGAAGTTTAACGGCGAAGATTTCATCGGCGCTGCGGTCGAGCGGGGCGCCGTAGCGGTCGTTGCGCGACCTGATGCCAGCGCTTCGGTTCCTGTACTTGCAGACGAAGAGCCCCGTCGGCTCTTTGCTCAACTGGCGGCCAAGTTCTACGCCCCGTTTCCGGAAACCGTGGTCGCCGTCACCGGCACCAATGGCAAAACTTCGACCGTCGAGATGACCCGCCAGTTGTGGCGCATGCTCGGTCACCGTTCGGCATCGATCGGGACCCTGGGCGTCACCACGTCCGATGATCAGGTCAGCACCGGCCTGACCACCCCCGACATCGTCACCTTCCTCAACAATATGGCCGGGCTCAAGCGCATGGGCATCAGCCATGTCGCATACGAGGCGTCCAGCCACGGTCTCGACCAGCACCGCGCCGAAGGCGTTCCGCTTGCCGCCGCGGCCTTCACAAACTTCAGCCGCGACCACCTCGATTATCACGAGACGATGGACGCCTATTTCGACGCCAAGATGCGGTTGTTCGATGACCTACTCGAACCCTGCAAGCCGGCGGTGATCTGGACCGACGATCCCAAGTCCGACGCCGTGATCGAACGCGCAACGCAGCGTGGTCACCAAGTCATGACTGTGGGGCGCAAAGGCGAAACCATCCGCTTGCTTGAGCAAAGCCCAACAGCGCTCGGACAGACGCTGATCCTTGAACATGGCGGCAAGACGCATCGCCTCGCGCTTCCACTCATCGGCGCCTATCAGGCCGCCAACGTGCTCACTGCGGCGGGGCTGACGCTCGCCACTGGCGGTGCGTGGGATGCAACCTTCGCGGCGATGCAGCGTGTCGCGCCGGTTCGCGGCCGGTTGGAGCGCGCGGTCATCAGCCGTGACGGCGTGCCCGTCTACATCGATTACGCCCACACGCCGGACGCGCTGGAAGCGGCCATCGCCGCCCTGCGACCGCATGTCGAAGGCCGCCTGATCACGGTCTTCGGCGCCGGCGGCGACCGCGACCAGGGCAAGCGCCCGCAGATGGGCAAGGTCGCGAGCGAACTGTCGGACATCGCGATCGTCACCGACGACAATCCGCGCAGCGAAGATCCCGCCCGCATCCGTGCCGATGTCATGAACGGCGCGCCCGGCGCGATCGAAGTCGGCGGCCGCCGCGAAGCCATCGCCGAAGCGATCCGCCTTGCGCGGGCAGGGGACATCGTCCTCGTCGCGGGCAAGGGGCACGAAACCGGCCAGATCATCGGCGACAAGGTGTTGCCCTTCGACGATGCGCTCGTGGCGCGAGAGTGTGCCGCATGAGGACGCTCTGGACCTCAGACGAGATCACCGCCGCGACTGGTGGCACCGCGAGTGGTAGCTTCGAAGTCACTGGCGTGACCTTCGACAGCCGCGAAGTTGAGCCGGGCGATCTGTTCATCGCGATGCCGGGCACGGTCTACGACGGCCATCGCTTCGTCGAGGGCGCCTTCGCCAAAGGCGCCGCGGGAGCAATCGTCACCCAGCCGGTCGACGGATCGCATGTGCTCGTCGACGATGCCGTAGCTGCACTCGAAGCCCTCGGCCGCGCCTCGCGCGAACGCAGCCGCGCAAGGATCATCGGCGTCACCGGTTCGGTGGGAAAAACCAGTACCAAGGAGGCATTGGCCGCGGCGCTGGAGCGTTCCCACCCAGGCAAGGTCCATCGCTCGGTCAAAAGTTACAACAATCACACTGGCGTCCCGCTCAGCCTGTCCCGCATGCCGCGCGACGCCGAGTTCGCTGTGCTGGAAATGGGCATGAGCAATGCGGGCGAGATCGCGGCGCTGACGCGCCAGGTCCGTCCGCACGTCGCGCTGGTCACAGCCATTGCCCCCGCGCACATCGAAAGCCTCGGCTCCATCGAAGCGATCGCCGACGCCAAGGGCGAGATCTTCGAGGGTCTCGAGCGGGATGGTGTCGCAATCATTCCTAACGACACGCCGCAGCGCGACCGGCTCGTGAAGGCTGCGCGACGCCATGCTGACCGCATCATTACCTTTGGCACCGGCGACGCTGACGTATTCGCGATTCACGCGGTGACCGCCGAAGGCGGCGGGAGTCTGATTAGCGCGTCGCTGCTCGAACGCGAGTTGACGCTCACCATTTCCCAGCGGGGCGAGCATTGGGTTTCGAACGCGCTCGCCGTGCTCGCGGCGGTGGAAGCGGTCGGCGCTGACGTCGGCCTTGCCGGGCTTGCGCTAGCGGATCTCGGTGGCCTGAAGGGGCGCGGCGAACGTCACCGGATCGATGCCGAAGACGGCGAGATCCTGCTGATCGACGAAAGCTACAATGCCAATCCGGCCTCCATGGCCGCCACGCTTAAGAGTCTGGGTGAAGAGCGGGGCGTGCAGCGGCGCATCGCGGTGCTCGGCACCATGCGCGAACTTGGCGCGCATGCCGACGCGCTTCACGCGGGCCTCGCCCCCGCGGTTCTGTCAGCAAAGGTCGACCACCTCATTCTCATCGGCGCGGAAATGGCGCCACTCGAAGCCGCACTTGCGGGCCAGCTGCCGGTCGATCGCGTGAGCGATGTCGAACAGGCCACCACGGCGTTACAGTCGATCCTGCGCAGTGGCGACGCCGTCCTTGTGAAAGCGTCTAACGCCGTCGGACTTGCGAAACTGGTCGAGCGCGTTGCAGGGGGCGTCGAATGCTCTACGTGATCGCCGAGCAGCTGGGCTTTCCCGGCATCCTCAACCTCATCCGCTACCTCAGCTTCCGCGCCGGCGCGGCGAGCGCGACCGCGCTGCTGATCGGCCTGCTGCTCGGTCCGTGGCTGATCGGCTGGCTCCGCACGAAACAGGGCAAGGGGCAGCCGATCCGCACCGACGGGCCGCAAAGCCACCTTGCCAAGCGGGGCACGCCGACCATGGGCGGCCTGCTTATCCTTACTTCGGTCGCGATTTCTGTCTTGCTGTGGATGGACCTCAAGAACCCCTACGTCTGGGCCTGCCTGCTCGTCACCGGTGGGTTCGGGCTGATCGGCTGGCTCGACGATTACGACAAGGTCCGCAAGGCGCACCACGCCGGCCTTTCCGGCAAGACGCGGCTTGCGCTCGAGTTCCTGATCGCAGGCGCGGCCACCTGGCTGATCGTCCGCACCGGCGGCACGGGCCTGCACCTACCGTTCATCAAGGAGACCGTGGCCGATCTCGGCTGGGGCTACATCCTGTTCGGCGCCTTCGTCATCGTCGCCTTTGGCAACGCCGTGAACCTCACCGACGGCCTCGACGGGCTCGCGACCATGCCGGTGATCATCGCCAGCATCGCCTTCCTGCTCATCAGCTACCTCGTCGGCAACGCGAAGTTCGCCGAATATCTCGGCATCCCGCACGTACCCGGCGTCGGTGACCTCACCGTGCTGTGCCTCGCCATCGTCGGCGCGGGCCTCGCCTTCCTCTGGTTCAACGCGCCGCCCGCGGCGGTCTTCATGGGCGACACCGGCAGCCTCGCGCTCGGCGGCGCGCTCGGTGCGGTCGCGGTCGCCACCCACCATGAATTCGTGCTCGCCATCGTCGGCGGCCTGTTCGTTGTCGAGGCGCTCAGCGTCGTCATCCAGGTCGCGGTCTACAAGCGCACCGGCAAGCGCGTCTTCCTGATGGCGCCGATCCATCACCATTTCGAGCATCTTGGCTGGTCGGAGCCGACCGTCGTCATCCGCTTCTGGATCATCAGCTTCGTGCTCGCCCTCGCGGGCCTCGCGACGCTCAAGCTGCGGTGATCACCGCCCAGGCCTTCGCGGGCAAGCAATATGCGGTTTACGGGCTCGCGCGGTCGGGGCTGGCAACGGTCGGAGCGCTGCTCGCCAGCGGCGCCCGCGTCACCGCCTGGGATGCGAAGGAGGAGGCGAGAATGAAGGCGCCCGCAGGTACCGAACTCGCGAACCTCGACGAAGCCGAGCTTTCCCAGTTCGACAGTCTCGTCGTCACGCCCGGCCTGCCGCTCAACCGCCACCCGATCGCGCAACGCGCCCGCGACGCCGGGGTCGAGATTATCGGCGACATCGAGCTGTTCTCGCGAGCCCGCCCCGAGCTGCCGCCGCACAAGGTCGTCGGCATCACCGGCACCAACGGCAAGTCGACCACCACCGCGCTCGTCCACCACCTCCTCAAGACCGCGGGCGTGCCGACCACGATGGGCGGCAACATCGGCCTCCCGATCCTGTCGCAAGACCCGTTGCCGGAAGGCGGGGTCTATGTGCTGGAGCTGTCGAGCTACCAGATCGACCTGACGCAGAGCCTCGACTGCGATGTCGCCGTGCTGCTCAACATCACGCCCGACCATCTCGATCGGTACGAGAGTTTCGAGGCTTATGCGGCTTCGAAGATGAGGTTGTTCGAGATGCAATCACCCGGTGCTCATGCTCCCGGGCATTTTGCAATCAGCTATCACCTGCTTGCGCCCGAGTTCTTCTCTGCTCGGTCGCGCTTCATTGATTTGGAAGACTACCCCGGTGAGCATGACTTCTTGCGTGAGAAAAGCCGGGCCGAGTGGCCGGCGCTCAAGGGCCCACACAACCTCGAGAATGCAGCGGCGGCCATTGCAGTTTGTTCTGCGCTGGATATTTCGCAAAGCGCTGTTGAACTCGCCCTCCGCACCTACCCCGGCCTCCCGCACCGCATGGAACGCATTCGCGATCTGAACGGCGTCCTTTTCGTCAATGACAGCAAGGCCACCAACCCGACCGCGACCGCCCCCGCGCTCGCCGCGTTCGAGCGGATCCGCTGGGTCTGCGGCGGACAGGCGAAGACCGACAATCTCGACGAATGCGCGCCTTATTTCGGGCACGTCGTCGCCGCCTACACCATCGGCGAAGCCGCCGACTTGTTCGAGCGCCTGCTCAGTGGGCGCATCTGTGTGAAAAACTGTGGAAAACTGGCCGATGCCATACGCGCGGCCGCTGCGGATTCCGCGCCCGGTGATACGGTGCTGTTGTCGCCGGCCTGCGCCAGTTTCGACCAGTTCCGCGACTTCGAGGACCGGGGCGACCAGTTCCGGGATTTGGTGGGGAAGTTATGATCAAGAGCATCTCGGGCCAGATCAAGGCCAAGGCGTCGCTGATCGATCCGGAACGCTATGGCCGGTCGGACACCAGCGCCATGGGCCGCTGGTTCTGGGAGATCGACAAGGTCCTGCTGCTGCTGGTGACGGTGCTGATCGCCATCGGCCTGATTGCCGTGGCCGCTGCATCGCCCGCGGCAGGTCACCGTTATTCGGGCGGCAACGTCCGCTTCTCCGACCTATATTATTTCTGGCGGCAGCTCGCGTGGATTGGGATCGGCGTTCCAGTGATGATCGGCATTTCGATGATGCCGAAGGACCGCGTTCGGCGATTCTCGCTGATCGGCGCAGCCATATTCTTCACCATGCTGATCTTCGTGCCCATCGTCGGGCCGGAGCATAACGGCGCTCGCCGCTGGCTCGAATTCGGCCTCGGCCAGGTGCAGCCGTCGGAGTTCCTCAAGCCCTTCTTCGTTGTCGCGATGGCATGGCTGCTGAGCCTCAAGAACACCGATAAATCGCTGCCGGTCTTCCCCATCTCGGCGGGCGTCGTCGGAGCGATCGCTGTCCTGCTGATGAAGCAGCCCGACTTCGGAAGCACGATCATCTTCTGCTCCGTCTGGGTCGCGATGTTGGCGCTGGCGGGCGTGAGCCTGCGCATGCTCGGCATCCTCGCCGCCTGCGCGGTGGTGGGCGTCATCCTCGCCTATTTCTTCTACCCCGTGGCGACCGTCCGCATCGATGGCTTCCTGTTCGGCGAAGGCGACAATTTCCAGGTCGAGAACGCGCTGCGCACGATCACCGCGGGAGGACTCTTTGGCATGGGTCCGGGCGGTGGCACCCGCAAGTTCGGCCTGCCTGAGCCGCACACCGACTACATCTTCTCGGTCATCGGCGAGGAGTTCGGGCTGATCGCGTGCCTTGCCATCGCCTTCCTCTATCTCGCCATCGTCGCCCGCGTGCTGATCAAGCTGCTGGACGAGGACAACAGCTTCTCGATCCTCGCCGCCGCCGGCCTCGCCATCGAGTTCGGGCTGCAGGCGCTGATCAACATGATGGTCAACGTTCAGCTCGCGCCGTCCAAGGGCATGACCTTGCCGTTCATCAGCTACGGCGGCTCCTCGATGCTGGCGCTGTCCATCGGCATGGGCCTGTTGCTCGCCTTCACCCGGCGAAACCCCTATCTCACTCGCTCGCCTTACGTCGTGAAGTGGAGCGGGGAGAGCTTGCCAGCATGAATTTCGCGCTTGCTGCCGGAGGGACTGGCGGCCACATGATCCCGGCGCACGCGCTGGCCGCGGAGCTCAAGGCTCGCGGCCATGGCGTACTGCTGATCACCGACGAACGCGGCGCGCGTTTTCCCGGCCTGTTCGACGGCGTGCCAGTGCACATTCTTCCCGCCGGACGGCTCGGCGGCGGTCCGATCGGCTGGCTCAAGGCCGCGAGCGCGGTAATGAAGGGCAGGGCGCAGGCCAAACGCCTGTATCGCGAGCATACCCCCGACGCGGTAGTCGGCTTCGGCGGCTATCCCGCGTTCCCGTCGCTGCTCGCCGCCAGCAGCCGCAAGATCCCGACCGTCCTGCACGAACAAAATGCGGTGATGGGCCGCGTCAATCGCCTGCTCGCGGGTGAGGCCGAAGCAATCGGCGTTGCGTACGACCAAATTGACCGCCTGAAGCCCTCGTATCGCGACAAAGTCGTTGTCGTCGGCAACCCCGTGCGCGAAGAAATCTCGCGGCTCGGCACAATGCCGTTCCCGGCTTTCGACGAAGCGGCGCCGCTCAAGCTGCTGGTCACTGGCGGGAGCCAGGGCGCCAGCATTCTCGGCCGCGTCGTTCCCGAAGGTCTCGGCCTCCTCGATCCTTCGCTGCGCCGCCGGCTGCAGGTCGTCCAGCAATGCCGGCCCGACGATATCGAGCGCGTGCGACAGCGCTATGTCGAGCTGGGCATTCCCGCCGAACTGATGACCTACATAGAGGACATGGCCGGCAAGCTCGGCGACTGCCACCTGATGATCGGCCGCGCCGGTGCGTCAACCATTGCCGAGCTGACCGCCGCAGGTCGCCCCGCGATCCTCATTCCCTTCGCCGCCGCTACAGACGATCACCAGACCGCCAACGCCCGCGAGATGGTCAAGGCTGGCGGTGCCCGCTCGCTCCCGCAATCAGGCTTCACGCCCGACGTGCTCGCCCGCCAGATCGAAGCGCTGGCGATGGATCCGGTCGCGCTCAACAATGCCGCCGCTCGCGCGTTGTCGGTCGGTCGCCCGCACGCCGCGCGCGACCTTGCCGACCTCGTCGAGCGCGTGGGCAACGGCGTTGCCCCCGTGTCCGTCGGCCTCTCGCCGCGCGTCACCGCCGCCGCGCCGGATGGGGCGATGCCGGCATGATGAAGGCAATGGGCACCGACCTCGGCACGATCCATTTCGTCGGCATCGGCGGCATCGGCATGTCGGGCATCGCTGAGGTGATGCACCAGCTCGGCTACAAGGTGCAGGGCTCCGACGCGGCCGAGGGCTATGTCGTCGAGAAGCTGCGCAAGGCCGGCATCCCCGTGCACATCGGCCATGCCCGCGATAATCTCGGTGATGCAGCGGTCGTTGTCTGCTCGACCGCCATCCCCGACAGCAATCCGGAGGTCCAGGCCGCCGCCGAGCGCCGCCTGCCGCGCGTCCGCCGCGCCGAAATGCTCGCCGAGCTGATGCGCATGCAGAAGACCGTCGCGGTCGCCGGGACGCACGGCAAGACCACGACGACGTCGATGGTCGCCGCGCTGCTCGACAGCGGCGGCGTCGACCCGACGGTCATCAACGGCGGGATCATCAACCGCTACGGCTCCAACGCCCGTCTCGGCAAAAGCGACTGGTGGGTGATTGAGGCCGACGAAAGCGACGGCAGCTTCCTGCGTCTCGACGGGACTATCGCCGTCGTCACCAATATCGATCCGGAGCACCTCGAGCATTATGGCAGCTTCGACCGGGTCAAGGACGCCTTCGTCGAGTTCATCGAGAACGTGCCATTCTACGGCCTCGCAGTGCTCTGCGTGGATCACCCCGAAGTACAGAACATCATCGGCCGCATCCGCGACCGCCGGATCGTCACCTACGGCTTCTCGGCGCTGGCCGACGTCCGCGCCGACAACGTCACGCCGGTCGCCGGCGGCACGAAGTTCGACGCCCTGATCCTCGACAAATCGGGCGAGCGCCGCACGATCCCGGTCAGCGTGCCGATTCCCGGCCGTCACAATGTGCAGAACGCGCTGGCCGCCATCGCCGTCGCGCTGGAGCTGGGCATTTCGGACGACGCAATCATTGCCGGGTTCGAACGATTCGATGGCGTCAAACGTCGCTTCACGAAGGTGGGGGAAATCGACGGCGCGACGATCATCGACGATTACGCGCATCACCCGACGGAGATCCGCGCGGTCCTGTCCGCCGCGCGCGAGGGCGCCGAAGGCCGCGTCATCGCGGTCGTGCAGCCGCACCGCTTCACCCGCCTGCAAGGGCTAATGGAAGAGTTCCAGAACGCCTTTAACGACGCCGACGTGGTGTTCGTGACGCCCGTATACGCGGCGGGTGAGGAACCGATCGGCGGTGTCGACGCCGCGGCGCTTGTCGAAGGCCTACGCGCCCACGGCCACCGAATGGTGCGCACCGTCGACAATCTCGAACAATTGTGCGGGGAACTGCGCGACCTTGCTGCCGAAGGCGACATGGTGATCTGCATGGGCGCCGGCGACATCACCAAATGGGCCGCCGCGCTTGCCGACGGCATCTGCGACGCAAGGGCGCGCAAATGAGCGTCGCGACCATGCCCGCCGTCCGGGGCAAGCTCACCCCTGACGCGCCGCTCGCCCCGCTCGTTTGGTTCAAGAGCGGCGGCAATGCCGAATGGCTGTTCGAGCCTGCCGACGAACAGGACCTGACCGACTTCCTCCGCGGCCTCGATCCCGACATCCCCGTGATGGCGCTCGGGCTAGGCTCCAACCTGATCGTCCGTGACGGCGGCGTGCGAGGCGTCGTCGTCCGCCTCGGCAAGCCGTTCGCCAAAATCGAGCAGCTTGACGAAACCACCGTCCGTTGCGGCGGCGGCGCGAGCGGCATCCTCGTCTCCTCGACCGTCCGCGACAAAGGCATCGCCGGCCTCGAATTCCTCCGCGGCATCCCGGGCACCGTTGGCGGCTTCGTTCGCATGAACGGCGGCGCCTATGGCCGCGAGGTTTGCGACATCCTCGTCTCCGCCCGCGTTGCGCTCCTCTCCGGCGAGGTCGAGGAATGGCCGCTCGACAAGCTCGGCTACACCTATCGCCACAGCGCGCTGCCGGAAGGCGCGATCGTCATCGACGCTGTCTTCCGCGGTCAGCCTGGCGACCCCGAGGCGATCGGCGCCGAGATGGACGCTATCGCCCGCGCCCGCGAGGAATCGCAGCCGCTGCGCAGCCGCACAGGCGGCTCGACCTTCAAGAATCCGCCAGGCCACAAGGCTTGGGCACTGGTCGACGCGGCGGGCTGCCGCGGCTTCCGGATTGGCGACGCGCAAGTCTCGGAAAAGCACTGTAATTTCCTGCTCAACCTCGGTAGCGCCACCAGTGCGGAGATCGAGGAGCTGGGCGAGGAAGTGCGGCGCCGCGTCGAAGCGAAAACCCACATCACCCTCGAATGGGAAATCCAGCGGGTCGGGAACGCATGAATAAGGATCGTCACGTTGTCGTCCTAATGGGGGGCTGGTCGTCGGAACGGGAAGTGTCGCTGACCAGCGGCAAGGGCGTCGCCGGCGCGCTGCGCGAGCGCGGCTGGTCGAACGTGACCGAGCTCGACATGGACCGCGACGTCGCCGCGCGCCTTGCCGAGCTGAAGCCCGACGTCGTCTTCAACGCCCTGCACGGCACGCCGGGCGAGGACGGCACCGTCCAGGGAATGATGGACCTGATGGGCCTCCGCTACACGCACAGCGGCGTCGAGACCTCGGTCATCGCGATCGACAAGGAACTGACCAAGATGGTGCTGGTGCCGCACCGCATCCGGATGCCCGAAGGCACCATTGTGTCCAGCGAGAGCCTGCACCAGGAAGACCCCATCGCGCGGCCTTATGTGGTGAAGCCGGTCAATGAAGGCTCTTCCGTTGGCGTCGCGATCGTCACCGACGACGGCAATTATGGCAATCCGATCGGAAGGGACGTCGAGGGCCCTTGGCAGCACTTCGACCGCCTACTCGCCGAGCCCTTCATCAAGGGCCGCGAACTAACCGTCGCGGTGCTCGGCAACGATCCGCTTGCGGTAACCGAGCTCAAGCCCAAAGCCGGCTTCTACGATTACGACGCCAAGTACACCGACGGCCTGACGCAGCATGTCTGCCCCGCCGACGTGCCTTTCGAGATCGGGCAGTCGATGATGGACATGGCCGCGCGGGCGCACCAGCTGCTGGGCTGCAAGGGCGCCTCGCGCTCCGACTTCCGCTGGGACGACGAGTTGGGCGAGGCGGGCATCTACCTGCTCGAGGTCAACACCCAGCCCGGCATGACTCCGCTCAGCCTCGTGCCCGAACAGGCCAAGCATTGCGGCATCGCTTACGGCGAACTCGTCGAGCGGCTGATCGAGGAGGCGCTGAAATGACCGCCGCCCACGTCCGTCGCGGCGGCAGCGCCGGTCGCGCCAACGCCAAGAAATCCTCCAAGGTCGCGGTCCCCAAGAAGATCGTGAAACGCCTGCCGGTCGATCAGGCGCGCGCCAACAAGGTCGCGGGTCTCGCCTTCGCCGCATTCGTCGTCGTCATCGCGATCGTCGCGTTGATCGCCCTCGACATCCCCGCCAAGGCCGAACGCGCGGCGGGCGTTGCCGTCGGCCACGCCGGTTTCACCGTCAGCGGTTATCAGATCGTCGGCATCAACAAGATGGACCGCAAGCTGGTCGACGCCGTCGTCACCGACGAACTCAAGCGCGCCGCCGATGAAGCCGGCTCGAGCAAGGCCCCGCAGGCGCTCGTCGACGTGTCCGCCATCCGCCAGCGCCTCCTCGGCTACGGCTGGGTCAAGGACGCGCGCGTGTCGCACCGCCTGCCGGACACGCTCGTCATCGATATCGTCGAGCGCACGCCGTCCGCCCTGTGGCAAAGCGACGGCCGCCTCGCGCTGATCGACAAGGACGGTGTGGTCCTCGACCGCGTGCCTGTCGATAAGATGCCGGACTTGCCCCTGGTAATCGGAACCGGCGCCAACGCGCGATCTGATCAACTTGGGCGCCTGATGGCCGCGGTGCCGACGCTGAAGCCGCAACTTGCATCTGCCAATTGGGTTGGCGGTCGCCGCTGGGATTTGAGCTTCCAGTCGGGTGAGACCGTCTCGCTTCCCGAAGGCGAGGAAGCGGCCAAGGCGGCGCTGACCAAGTTCGTGCGCCTCGACAAGCAAACCGGTTTGCTTGGCCGCGGCATCCTCCGCTTCGACCTCCGCGTCCCCGGTAAGATGATTGTCCGCCTGCCCCGAGCACCCGGCGAAGCCATCGCCCCGGCCGCACCGCCGCCGCAGGAGGGCTAGTGGCGCAGCCCGTAGAACAACCCCTCATCGCCGCCCTCGACATCGGTTCGTCCAAGGTCAGCGCGATGATCGCGCGGGCCGACGAAACCGGCCGGCTGACCGTGCTCGGCACCGGCCAGCGCGAGAGCCGCGGCGTCAAGCGCGGCTTCATCACCGATATGGCCGCAAGCGAGTTCGCGGTCCGCGAAGCGGTCGAACTCGCTGAACGCATGTCGGGCCTCACCGTCGAGGACGTGTGGGCCAGCTACGGCGCCGGCGGCCTCGTCAGCGACCTCGCCAATGTCGAAGTCGAGCTTGGGGGCCACGCCATCGAGCAGGCCGACATCAATCAGCTCCTCCAGGCCGGCAAGGACGCCATCGACAAGAACGGCCAGGTCGTCCTTCACGCGCATCCGGCGCTGTTCACCATCGACCGCGCGCAGGGCGTCCGTCAGCCGATCGGCCTCCATGCCAGCAAGCTCGGCGTCGACATCCACGTCATCGCTGCCGAACCGGCGCCGCTGCGCAACATCGACACCGTCATTCGTCAGGCACACCTCGGCGTTCGCGCCATTGTCGCATCGCCCATCGCCGCCGGGCTAGCCTGCCTCAGCGAAGAGGAACGCGAGCTCGGCGTCGCGCTGGTCGAGATGGGCGCCGAAGTGACCAACGTTTCCGTCCACTATGGCGGGATGCTGCTCGGCCTTCACTCGATCCCGCTCGGCGCCAAAGATATCACCAACGACATCGCCGCGGCCTTCGCCGTCCAGCGCCGCGACGCCGAGCGGCTGAAATGCTTCTACGGCTCGGCAATGACGAGTCCACGCGACAATCACGAGATCATCGAGGCGACGCAGATCGGGGCGGAGCAGGGGACCGAGCCGATGAAGCTCACTCGCGCTCAGCTAATGATGGTCATCCGCCAGCGCGTCGAGGAACTGACCAACGAGATCGAGGCCGCGCTGAAGACGCTTGGCTTCACCGGGCCCGTCGGTCGCCAAGTCGTGCTCACCGGCGGCGGTGCCGAGCTGAAGAACGTCGCCGATTACATGCAGGGCGTCCTCGGCCGCGCCGTCCGCCTGGGACGACCCAAGCAGATTACCGGCCTGCCTGATGCGCACAGCGGCCCTGCTTTCTCGACGCTCGTCGGTCTCGCCATGCTCGCCGCCAGCGGCCGCGGCGACATCCGCGACATCGCCGGTCCGGTGGTCAAGCCGTCGCGCAACAAGGGAATGGTCGGCCGGCTGATCGACGCAATGAAGGGCGGCTACTGACCGCCTCCCTGCCGCGGCGGAGCAGCACGCTCCTCGTTGCCCTGCTCGGCATCGCCGTCTTCTTCAACTACGTCGACCGTGGCGCCATCGGCATTGCCGCGCCGCTGATGATTTCGGAGCTGAAGCTTAGCCCCGAAGCGTTCGGCATCATCCTGTCTGCCTTCTTTTGGGTTTACGCACCGATTCAGCTTTTCGTCGGGTGGCTGGTCGACCGCTTCTCGGTATTCAAATTGATGGCTGCCGGCGTCCTCATTTGGGCCATGGCCACGCTGGCGATGGGCTTCGTGTCGGCCTTTGCGCCCTTGGTGATCCTGCGCGTGCTCCTCGGCATGGGCGAAACGGTGGCCTTCCCCGGTGCGTCCAAGATTATTGCGACGCATTTGCCTGCTGAGCGGCGGGGCATCGCCAATTCGGCGCTGGCGCTTGGCATCGCCCTTGGCCCAGCCGCTGGAACTTTCGCAGGGGGAATTATCCTCGGTGCCTACGGGTGGCGGGCAATCTTCATCGTCTTCGGTCTCGTAACGCTCATCTGGCTTCTACCGTGGCAGACGGCCAGCCGCGAAGTGAGGGCGCCGGATCATCGTGCGCAGCAGGTCAGTGTGCCCGCCCGACATCTTTTTCGTCAGTGGCCACTGTGGGCGATGTCCATTGCGCATGTCGCCAGCAACTATGTCTTTTATTTCCTGCTTGGCTGGCTGCCACTGTTCCTGACCAAGTCGCGCGGTCTTTCCATCGCGGAGATGACCTGGATCGCAACGCTCGGCTACGCTGCCCAGGCGGTCGCGGCGCTAACACTGGGTCTGGTCTCTGACTGGTGGACCCGCTCGGGCCGATCGGAAGCTGCCGTAAGACGTTTCATGATGCTCGCGGGGCAGATGGTCGCGGCCGCCGCGGTTTTCTGTCTGCCCTTCGCCGATAGTCCGGTGAAGCTCACGATGTTGCTTTGCACCGCGGGCATCGCCACAGGCGCCCTTTCGCTCAACACCTATGCCATTGCGCAGATGTTCGCGGGGCCTCGCGCGGTCGGCACATGGGTCGGCATTCAGAACGCGGTCGGCAACTCATCGGGAATTTTCGGCCCCATTCTGACCGGCATCATCGTTCAGCGCGCAGGCTATGCGACGGCGTGCACCATTACGGCCGCCGTCGCCGCGTTCGGCGCGCTCTGGTGGATCATCGGCGTTCCGAAAATCCACCAGGTTGAGCTGGATTAGACGGTCGTCGATTCCATTGTTGTCAGCGTCGGCGTCGGGACGCCGCTCGCCTTATACTCCGCGGTCAACTCCTGCTTGCGCGCCGCCAGCTGTTCCCCAAGCGCGTCCATATCGAGCCCGGCCTTGCGCGCCTGCGCAAACAAGCCCTCCATGCGCTTCTCTTCCTCCTGGACGTGGTGCTCGATCTCTTCGCTCAGCACCTTGACCTTGCTGTCGTAATATTCGTCGTCGGGGCCGCCCTTCAGGATCTCTGCGATCAACACCTTGGCTCCGTCATGCTCGACAAAGGATTCCTTGAGCAAATCCTCTTCGACCTTGCCCTCGCACGCTGGATAGAAAATCTCTTCCTCGATCGAGGAGTGTACTGATAGCTCCAAGCAAATTTGCTCGGCTAGCTTCTGCTTGCGCCCGTCGCCCGTTGCCTTCTCGAACTGCTCGAACAGCTCTTCGACTTCGCGATGATCCGCCTTAAGCAGCGCAATTGCATCCTGTTTATCGGCCATGGCCACGCTCCTCCTGTTTGCGCAGGAAGCGCGCGTGCTCCGCTTGTGTTCCGTCGGGTCGACTACACTTCTACCGCTTCTCTGCTTCGCGCTTGGCGTAAGCAATCGCCGCCTTTTCCTGGCGGTGTGAATATTCGCGGCATGCCATGCCCAGGATCGACGTCGCCATGCCGCCAAGAAGCGCCGGCAGTTTCCATGCCGCCTGGTCCGCACCGGGCCAGCCCGACGCACCAAGCAACAACACACTGATGCTGGAAATGAGGTAGCCGGTCAGCTTCCAGTCAAGCATTTCGTTTCCTCGTTATGGCGGCTGTGTGGTGAAGTCCCGCGGATCGGGGCGCATTCACATGGTTGAATGCGCAGCTAATGCTGCTGCTCGGCGGCGTTGCGTGCCTTGTCCCGCAGCGCCCGCGCGGCCCGGTTTGCCTCGCGTTCTTCGCGCATCTGCTTTGCCTCGCGATACCGCTGGTATTCGCCGGGCCCTGCCGGTCGTAGCGGTTCGGCCCAATCCTTTCCGGTTGCCGCCTTCACGGCCATCGTGCCGACGACCAGGCCAACGTTTGCGAGATCCAGGCTGTCCAGCCCTTTGCCGCATCCCATCGGCGAACGCGCGCACGCGGCCTGTGCAGCGGGCGTCGCCGACGACGCACCCTGAAGATCCCGATCGGTTTGGCGCGCAGCAGCCGCGACGTTCGGGTCGATCCGATAGGGTTGTGCCGCCCGCCCACACACCACGACGGCAGCGGCATCCGGGCTTGAGCAGCCTCGATCGGGCGGCGTGCTCGCGAGGGGCGCAAGGGCCAATATGAGGACCAAGAGCATTTGCGCGCTGTAGCCGATACGTTCACGCCGAGCGAGCGGCGTTGCCTGCGTCAGCCCGTCAGCTGGGCGATCGCGGTGGCCAACGCCTCGTAGTCATAAGGTTTGCGCAGGATCGGAAACCGGCGCTGGTCCAGAGGAATGAACTGCTTGCTGCTGTAGCCGCTGGCCAACAGCACCGGCAGTTCCGGCTGGATGCTGCGAATATGCTCGGCCAGCTCAAGCCCGGTTTTTCCGGGCATGACTATGTCGGAAAATACGAGATCGAAGTTCCGCTCCTCGAGCCTGCTCAGCGCCTCGTCAGCGTCGGCCGCCTCGATCACCTCGCAGCCGAGGTCGGTCAGTAGTTGATGGGCGAAGTAGCGGACATGCTCGCTATCCTCGACCAGCAGCACCTTCATCCCCGGTTTTACCTTGGCGCCGGAGCCTTCGTGCACCCTGGCTTCTTCAGGCTTGTGTGTCCGCGGCAGCCAGATTTCGACGCTTGTCCCACGTCCGACTTCCGATCGGATCTCCGCCGCGCCGCCCGACTGAACGGCGAAGCCATGAATTTGAGGGAGTCCGAGACCCGTTCCCTTGCCTGTGGGCTTGGTGGTGAAGAAGGGCTCGAAAACCCGTTCGAGCTTGTCCTTTGGTATGCCCTCGCCGTGATCGGTGATGGTCAGGCTGACGCCCTCCTGCGCCTCCCGCTCGCGGTTCCGCAAGGTAAGTTCGATCCGCCCTCCTTCCGGCATGGCATCCCGCGCGTTTAGCACAGCGTTCAACAACGCCGCTTCCAACCCGGTGGGGTCGATCTCCACCAGCCACAGTTTGGGGGAGAAATCGAGCTTCAATTCGTACCGGCTGCCAAGCGTGCGCTGCAGCATCTCGCTGATCGCGTCCAGCCGAACGCTGAGGTTGAGCACTTCCGGCTCCAGCGGTTGACGGCGCGCAAACGCCAGCAATTGCGACGTCAGGCTCGCTGCCCGCTCCGACGTCTCCAGCATTACGTGGAGGTACCGCTTCTGCTTTTCCGGCGACAGGTCGTGTTGCCGAAGCAGGAAGTCGGCCGATCCGCGAATGACGGTCAGCAAATTGTTGAAATCGTGCGCGATGCCGCCGGCCAACTCACCCAGTGCCTGCAGCTTCTGCGACTGCAGCAGCGCCTCCTGCGTACTTCGCAATTCTCCTTCGGCTTGCTTGCGCTCGCTAATGTCGCGGGTGATTTTGGCGAACCCGACATGCTTGCCTGCCTCGTCGTAGATCGGATCGATCAGGACATGCGCCCAGAAGGGCGTGCCGTCCTTGCGCACCCGCTGCGCTTCGGCCTCAAATTTCCCTTCGCGCAACGCGGTGGCCAGCGCGTGGGCCGGGGCGCCGCGCTCCCGATCCGCTTCGGTGTAGAAGCGGGAGAAATGCTGGCCGATGATTTCGCGTTCCTCATAGCCCTTGATGGCCTGGGCGCCTGAGTTCCAGCTGGTAATCTTGCCCGTGGGATCAAGCATGTAGATCGCGTAGTCGCGCACGCCCTGCACCAGCATGCGAAACTGCAGATCGCTTTCGTACCTTGCCTGCTCCAGCTGGCGCTTTTCGGTCACGTCGCGCGTGATCTTCGCAAAGCCGATCAGGTCTCCATTGCGATCACGGATGGGATCGATAACCGCATGGACCCAGAAGCGACTGCCGTCCTTGCGAAGCCGCCAGCCTTCCGCTTCGAACCGTCCTTCGCGGGCAGCGGTCTCCAGCGCCAGTGCTGGCAAGCCGGCCGCCGCATCCTCCGGCGTGAAAAAGCGGGAGAAATGCTCACCTATGATCTCGTCCGCCGAATAGCCCTTGAACCGTTCAGCACCCGCATTCCACGTCACTACATGGCCGACGGGATCCAGCATGTAGATCGCATAGTCGGTGACCGACTGGACGAGCAGCTCGAAGCGGCGATTTGCAAGTTCGTCCTCTTGGTCGGTACCACTCATCCGAAATCCCGTATTGACGCCCCGGGGCCAGTGCTCTGGCCCCGGTTCACGGTTAGGGCAAGTCGTTTGAGCAGCGCCTAACCAAAGTTAGTCGCCGCTTGCGTTGGGGTACTCGGGTGCTGCCTCCACACTAGCTAAGCTCGGCTTCTTAGCGGCTTCCGCCACTAAGATCAGTCGCGGGCTTGCCGACGCTATAGGATTCGCTCGACTGTTTCGCGACGCGAGCCTCTTCGTCGGCCTCGTGGAAACGCTCCGCAGCCTTATCCATTTGGGCGCTCGCATCTTGCATCATTTGTCCCATGCTCGACATGGTCACCTGCCGGACGACGTCCTTCCTGAGTTCCTGATCGAAGGGCCTGCCGGTCAGCTGGGCGTCCACCGCTTCAGCGGCGAGCCGCTGGATCTGGGACTTGATCATTCGGCGTGCATCCTTGTTGCGCCAATGATCGTCTGGGGCAGTCCCATCCAGATAATAGACGGTCACGACGCTGGCGGCGTCGCCTTTCGGATCGACCTTGGCGATGATCCGACCGAGATCCTCGCCCTCATGCGTGAACTGCCACACCACGGCATTGTCGCCGGGGATTGATTCGAAGCTCGCGTGCACCGGATTGAGCCCGCCGGGCAGTTCATCCATCCCCGGTGCCGTTCCGATCGAGCTTAGGCTTTCGAAGGCCTGAACCGGTGCAACTTGGTATGTCGTTCCACCGCAGGCGCTGAGCAGCAACGCGGCAATGCCAATGATCGTCTTACGCATGATGTATCCCCGTTCTCTTGTTTCAATTGTTGTCGCGCAGGTAAGTTGTCGGTCTACCCGCCTCCGCACTAGGCTTGGTCGCAGCCGCCATGCTTTCTCGCGGTGAAGCTGGCCGGATTGCAGAGTAGGGGTCGGCGCTCCCGACACCGGACGCCTGCAGCTGCTCGGCCACATCGGTAAACATGTCCTGGGTGATCTGTCCGACTTCCCGGATTTGCTCCGGATGCGCTGCCGCATTGTCGGCGAAGGCGCGCATCGCGCGCTGCGGGTCGACCGGGCGCCCATCCAGCGCCGCGTCGACACGCTCGTAGAAGCTCGTCTCGGCGTAGCTGCGCATGAACTTCGTCGAAAGCAGGCGATCACCGTATCCGCCATCCATGCTTCCGTTGCGATATGACAGCAGTACCCGCGTTTTCGCCGGCCCTTCGGATGTCAGCGTGGCGGTGAAGCTTCCGGCCGGACGGCTGCCCGCCCGTACGTTCCAGGTCAGGGTGTTGCCAATTTCGGTGAAGGTGCTCGATGCGCCAGTCGCCGCTGGCGATTGGTCCGGAAACTGAACGCCCTCAAGCCGCAGCCGCGCATCGTCGATCGACAGATTATAGACTTCGCCGCGGTCGAACGCGCCGCCGGCATAGAGTCCGCCCACTGCCAGTCCCGACGCCGTAATGACTGCCAATGTCTTCACGCCAACCTGCCGTTGCCCAATCCAGCGACAACGACATGTAATTGATGAGAGTTAGCAATCCGCTAAAGCTAAGGAGCTTTGCATCAACGCGAGCGGGTCGCGGTCAAGGCGGCGCGCGATCGTTGCCGGACCTGCGCCCCCGCATAATTGGCAGCGTACCGCCGTCGTCCGGCCTCAAGCTGTGGAAAACTGAGTCCTCGCGGCGACACTTTCCACCATTTTTTCGGCACGCGTTAACTTTTTTCCTTGGCTTGGGACTCGCAATGATTCAAAGATTCATGCCGGAAGGTCAACGCGTTGCGCGTTTCGGGGCGCTGCTGGGGAGGTTTGGGGACATGAGCATCGATTTCATTCGGCCGGAAGTGGACGAACTCCGCCCGCGCATCAGCGTGATCGGCGTCGGCGGTGCGGGCGGCAACGCCATCGCCAACATGATGAACGCGGACGTCCAGGGCGTCGATTTCATCGTCGCCAACACCGACGCGCAGGCGCTCAACGCCTCCGCCGCGGACCGCCGCATTCAGCTTGGCCTCAAGATCACGCAGGGCCTGGGCGCGGGCTCGCGTCCGGAAATCGGCCGTGCTGCGGCCGAGGAAACGATTGCCGAGATCGATCAGGCGCTCGAAGGCGCGCACATGTGCTTCATCGCCGCCGGCATGGGCGGCGGCACCGGCACCGGCGCTGCGCCGGTCATCGCCAAGGCCGCCCGCGACAAGGGCATCCTGACCGTCGGCGTCGTCACCAAGCCGTTCGCGTTCGAAGGCGCCCGCCGTGGCCGTTCCGCGGACTCGGGCATTAACGAGCTCCAACAGCACGTCGACACGCTGATCGTCATTCCGAACCAGAATCTGTTCCGCCTCGCCAATTCGGAAACGACCTTCAAGCAGGCGTTTGAAATGGCCGACGAGGTGCTTCAGCAGGGCGTCCGCGGTATCACCGACCTGATGGTCATGCCGGGCCTCATCAACCTCGACTTCGCCGACGTCCGCTCGGTGATGAGCGAGATGGGCAAGGCGATGATGGGCACCGGCGAGGCCGACGGCGACAACCGCGCCATCGAAGCCGCCGAAAAGGCCATCAGCAATCCGCTGCTCGACGGCGTGTCGATGAAGGGTGCCAAGGGCGTCATCATCTCGATCACCGGCGGCGAGGACATGCGCCTGATGGAAGTCGACGAGGCGGCCAGCCACATCAAGGAACTGGTCGATCCGGACGCCAACATCATCTGGGGCTCGGCGTTCAACAACGACCTTGGCGGAAAGATCCGCGTGTCGGTCGTCGCCACGGGCATCGAGGCCGAGGTCGGCGCGCAGCCGGCGCCCGGCAAGGTGTTCAGCTTCCCGGCCCGCACCGCGACCGCGGTTCCGGCGCCGATCAAGCCGGCCGCCGCGCCGGTTGCCGAAACCGCTGAAGAGCCGATGGCGATCGAGCCGGTGGCCGAAGAAGATGACGAGCTGCTGCTCGGCGCCGACGACATCCTGACCAGCCCGGTCGGCGCCCCTCCGATCGCACCGCCGAAGGATGAGGACGAGATCGCGGCACCGGCCAATGGCGGCGGCACTTTGTTCGAGCGCATGTCGAACATCGCCCGCGGCGCCCCGAAGGCGCAGATCGACGAAGACGCGCCCGAAGAACGCGCGCCGATCGACATCCCGCGCTTCCTGAATCGCCAGAACAACCAATAGGCTTCACCGGCCTTTGCGAAGGGGGCGGCCCGCTTGGGTCGCCCTTTTTCGTTCAGGTGAACCGCTCCTGAAAACGGCTCACCGTAAACCCTCTAGCCAGAAAGCTTCCGGCAAGATTCCATGCGCCACCGGGGAGGGATGATGCGGGGATCCGTGAAAATTCGGTTGGCGACGGCGTTGCTTGGTTGCGCGTTGGCCGGCACTGTGTCGGCGCAAGGCAGCTATTCGCCTTACAATGAAAGTCCGGCGACGGCGCTGTCACGTTACGTCCGGACGCTGGCGTCGGATCCCAAGGACTTCGAGACCCTAATCGGTGCTGGCAAAGCCGCGCTGGAAATGGGCGACACGAATGCTGCGGCCGGTTTCTTCGCGAGGGCCGACGAGGTCGATCCGCGAAGCCCGTTGCCCCAGGCGGGAATGGGCGCCGTATCCGTCGCGAACGGCGATCCGCAAGCAGCGTTACCCTATTTCAAGCGGGCTCAGGAATTGGGGCTTCCCCTGTCCGCATTCGGCTGCGACCGCGGCCTCGCATACGATCTTCTCGGCCAGCAGGCGCAGGCTCAGGTCGATTACCGCGCGGCGCTCGCAGGCCGCGATTCCGACGAAACCCGCCGGCGATTGGCTTTGAGCCTCGCCATCAGCGGGAAGCGTGACGAAGCGCTGCAAACTCTGGCGCCTCTTTCTGCCAAGGGCGATCCAGGCGTCGCTCGGGTGCGAGCCTTCGTTCTCGCCCTAACCGGCGATTCAAATTCGGCGATCCGCGCGATCAACGCCGTCATGCCTGGTCAGTCCTATGGCGTGGCACCGTTCCTTCAGCGCTTGCCGAGCCTGACGCCCGGCCAGCGCGCTGCCGCGGTCAACCTTGGCATCGTGCCCGACGCCGGGTCCGGTTCGTCGACCTATTCCGTTGCGGCGACCAGCGGCGGCGACCGCCTTTCGGGGATAGACTCCTGGCTCAGCACGCCGCAGCAAGCGGTGCAGCCCACGCGTCAGGCGCCCCAGCCGGTCGTTCAAGCGTCCTACAGCCGTCCGGCGCTTTCAGTTCAACCCGCCGCGGTCCAGCCGAAGATTTGGCTCCAGCTCGCAAGCGGTCAGAATGTGGACGATTTCACCGGTCGTTTTGCCCGAATGAAGTCGCAGAATCCGGAAGTGTTCAAGGGCATCAAGCCCTATGTCGCCCGCAGCGCTGACCGGGCTCGTCTATTGATCGGTCCGTTCCGCGGCCCGTCCGATGCCCAGATCCTGGCCGAGGATCTCGAGACGGTCGGCATTGCGTCCTTCCGTTTTACCAATTCCCAAACCGATCGGATTGCGCCACTCGCAATGTGATGAGCCTGCCTCCCGCGATCGCCGCCAATCCAGCCAGGTCGCGTGGAAGGCTCCACCCTGAAAGCAACGGCGGTCCCCGCGGCCCGCGCGACATCTTTCAGCGCGATCGCGACCGCATCATCCACTCGGTCGCCTTCCGCCGCCTGCGCCACAAGACGCAGGTGTTCGTGGCACCCGACGGAGACCATTACCGGGTCCGCCTGACCCACAGCCTGGAAGTGGCCCAGATCGGCCGCACCATGGCCAGGGCGCTGGGCCTGAACGAAGACCTGACCGAGGCGCTGTGCCTCGCCCACGACCTTGGTCACCCGCCGTTTGGGCATGCCGGTGAAGACGCCCTGAGCGCTGCCATGGGCGACGCCGGCGGCTTCGACCACAATGCCCACACCGTGCGCATCGTGACGAAGCTGGAGACGCCTTATCCGGAGTTCGATGGGCTGAACCTCAGCTGGGAAGCGCTTGAGGGACTGGCCAAGCACAACGGTCCCATTGCTGACCCGACTTGGGCAATGCGCGAGACGAACGAACAGTGGGATCTCGAGCTTGGGACTTGGCCCAGTCTGGAAGCGCAGATTTCCGCCATCTCTGACGACATCGCTTACGACGCTCATGATATCGACGATGGATTGAGGGCAGGCCTGCTGCACCTCGAAGAACTCATCGAGCAGCCTTTGCTCCGCGACCTGTGGAATGCGATCGGGCGGCGCTATCCGGACGTGGAGATTGAAAAGAAACAGCGCGCTCTGGTGCGCGACCTGATTGGTCGTCTCGTCGGCGATGTGCTGAACGAGACCGAGCGCCGGGTAATCGACAGCGGTGTCGCGTCGATCGACGATGTCCGTCGGGCCGAGCGCCAGCTTTGCAACTTCTCGGAAGATGTTGCCCAGCAGGAACGCAAGCTGAAGCGCTTCCTCTACGAGCGGCTCTATGGTTTACCGGAGCTCAAGCCGATCCGTGCCGAGGCGGAGCGTGTCGTTGCCAATCTGGCGGCAGCCTATCGACACGACCCCACCCTTTTGCCCAATTGGTGGCGACGCGGCGCGAACGACGTCGAGCAAGTTCGGACGATCGGCGACTTTGTCGCCGGGATGACCGATCGGTTCGCTATTGCCCGGCATGAGGAATTGGTTGGGCCAGTAACGCTGCCTACGGGTCGCTTCTGACGGTTCCGGTTTCTTAACCCATTGCCGCGAATGTGATTGGGTGGGGTATTGGCGGAAACTTGCGGCCGGGACGCTGCTGCTGACGTTTGGATCGAGCGTCGTGAAGGCTGGCGACCCGTTGATCGTCACCAAACTCGCGGATGCTGAAACGCAGCTTCTGGCGCCTGACGGCTCGCTGGTGAATCCATCGCCGGAGCAGCGCAATGCCGATTTCATCAATGCGCTCGTGGCGGCTAGCGCCGCGCGCGAGCGCGCTATCGATGAGCAGTGCCGCGATACGCAATTCGTGCCGGAAGGGCGGGAGGCGCGGATGACGTGGGAGGCCAAGTGCCGGTATCGGCGCCGTTAGCCAAATGCCGAAAGCTCCTTTTAACGGCTTTCGTTGATTTTGAGCACATGTCGATGAAGCGCAGAACTTTGCTGGCAGGGACCGCGATCGCCTGCATGATCCCCGGTCAAGTCGCGGCCGCGCCCGGCGAAATGCTGGTCGAGACGCGGTTGGCGGATCCCGACCCCGGCTTCGTGCCGCCGCCCGTCGAGCGAAAGACGGCTGCGACGCCGCGAAAGGCGAAAGACCCGACCTTGGACGAAGCTTTCGAGGGCCTCGGTCGGGCGATCGGACAGGCGGCACAGGTCATGCACCAAAAGGCGATTGACCGGGCGGCGCAGGCGCGCGACACCGGCGAGCCTCCCAAGGACTAAAGCAACGACCTGATGGGTGACGCGCAGTAACTGCTGCGCTAGACGCGCCGCTTTCCAGTTTCGGTGAAAGCGACTTGAGCCTCTACGCCCAATATTCCGCGCTCCTCGACGGGGTGCTCGACGATCTCGTGAACGATGGCGCGCTGCCAGCCGGTCTCGATCGCAAGAACGTGACGGTCGAGCCGCCGCGCGATCCCTCACATGGCGACCTCGCCGTGAACGCGGCCATGGTGCTGGCGAAAGCTGCGCAAACCAATCCGCGCGCGCTTGCGGAACTGATTAAGGGTAAGCTCGCTGCCCTGCCGAGCGTGGCCTCTGTGGAAATCGCCGGTCCGGGCTTCATCAATATCCGCCTTCACCCCAAGGCCTGGCGGGATGAGCTGCGCGCCATCCTGTCGCAGGGCGAAGCCTATGGCCTTTCCAAGGTCGGCGCGAACGAGCGGGTCAATGTCGAATATGTTTCCGCAAATCCGACCGGCCCGCTGCACATGGGCCACTGCCGTGGCGCGGTGGTCGGCGACAGCCTGGCGCGCTTGCTCGAGGCGGCGGGCTTCCGGGTTACGAAGGAATATTACGTCAATGACGCCGGCGCGCAGGTCGATACACTCGCCCGGTCCGTGCACCTGCGATACCGCGAGGCACTCGGCGAGACGATCGAGATCGGCGAAGGCTTCTACCCCGGTGACTATCTAAAGCCGGTCGGTGTCGTTCTAGCGGCGGAACATGGCGCCCGCTTCGTAGATGCGCCTGAGGCGGAGTGGTTGCCGCTATTCCGCGACACCGCGATCAAGGCGATGCTCAATCTGATCCGTCACGATCTCGGCCTGCTTGGTATCCACCACGACCTCTTCTCTTCGGAAGCTGCACTGCAGCACAGCGGTGCCGTCGACGACGCGATGGCGGAACTGCGCAGCAAAGGTCTTGTGTTCGAAGGCGTCCTGGAACGGCCCAAGAGCCTCGACCCTCACGACGAGTGGGAGCCTGTCGAACTGACCTTGTTCCGCTCGACCGAGTTCGGCGATGACCAGGATCGCCCGATGAAGAAGTCGGACGGCAGCTGGACCTACTTCGGTGCCGACGCTGCCTATCACTTCCAGAAAGCGCAGAAAGCGGACCATTTGGTCAACATCTGGGGCGCGGATCACGCGGGTACGGTCAAGCGGGTGCAGGCAGCTGTTCGCGCGCTGACCGGTGGCAAGGTCGACCTCGACGTCAAGCTGGTCAACATGGTCCGGCTGTTCCGCAACGGCGAGCCGTTCAAGATGAGCAAGCGTGCCGGCGACTTCGTCACGCTGGCGGATGTCGTGAATGAGGTCGGCAAGGACGTCGTCCGCTTCATGATGCTGACCAAGCGCGCGGACACGCCATTGGATTTCGACTTCGCCAAAGTCGTCGAAGCGTCGAAGGACAATCCCGTTTTCTATGTGCAGTATGCGCACGCCCGGGTGAGCTCGCTGAAGCGCAAGGCGGCGGAAGCCGGAGTCGACCTTGCCCAGCCGGCGGATTTGTCGCTGCTCGACGATGAGGAACTCGCGCTGGTGAAGCGGGCGGCGCAATATTCGCGGGTGCTCGAAAGCGCGGCGCTGGCGCACGAACCGCACCGCATCGCCTTTTACCTCTACGATCTGGCGGCGGAATTTCACGCGCTCTGGAACCGCGGCAATGACGATCCGGAGCGGCGGTTCCTCCTAGACAAAAATCCACAGCTTTCTCGGGCGCGTCTGGAACTCGCCCTGGGGATCGCGCAGATTATCCGCAGTGGCCTCGATTTGATGGGGGTTGCCGCCACTGAGGAGATGCGTTGATCCATGAGTGACGACCGGTCGTACGACGAGCCGCTGCCGTGGCTTGCAGCGGTCGAGGACGAGGATGAGCCGCGGGGCGTTTCTGCACGCCGGATGCTCGGCGCACTGGTTGCGGTCGCTCTCGCGGTCGTAATTATTGCCGGGGCTTTCTTTTGGCTCGGCAGACGCGATTCCTCCGTCGGCGGTCCCCCTGAGCTTATTGCGGCGCCCTCGACGCCCTACAAGATCAAGCCGCCGAACCCGGGCGGCCTGGACATCAAGGGGGAAAGCGAGACGGCCTTCGAAACGAGCGCGGGCGAAGATCGGGACGCGCAACTCGATCTGAATAAGCTTCCTGAAACGCCGATCGCCAAGCCGGTGCCTGCACCGCCCAAGCCTGAAGCCAAGCCCACCGATTCGGCGAAGGCGGAGGAGCCTGCAGCCGCGGTTTCGTCAGGCAGCGTCGTGCAGCTTGGCGCATTCGCCAATCAGGCGCAGGCGGAACGGGCATGGACTGCGCTCTCCTCGCGCTTTCCGGCGGTGGGGTCATCGAGCAAGATGATCGTCCCCTTCACGGGCGGCATTCGCCTGCGTGCTTCGACCGCATCGCCCGCTGCCGCTCGGCAGCTGTGCCAGACGCTCAAGGCTGCGGGCGAGAATTGTTTCGTCGCACGATAGGAAGCGGACGATGACGCAAGCTGCGATCTACGGCCTCGAAGGCTTCGTCATGACCAATGACGAACGCGACTTCTTCCGCGACGCCGACCCTTCAGGATTCATCCTGTTCCGCCGCAATTGCGAGAGCGAGCAACAGCTCCTGGCGCTCACGGACAGCCTGCGGGCGCTGATGGGTTGGGACGATGTGCCGATCCTGATCGATCAGGAAGGCGGGCGCGTGGCGCGCATGCGGCCGCCGGTGTGGCCGGCCTTTCCGCCGGCGGAGCGCTTCTCGGACCTGTATCGCGTGGCGCCGTCCTCGGCGATCGAAGCGGTGCGTTCGAACGCGCGCGCGCTCGCGCTGATGCTGCGGTCGTGCGGGATCAACGTGAACGCGCTGCCGCTGCTAGATGTGCGGCAGGAAGGCGCGACCGACATCATCGGTGACCGCGCTTTGGGCAGTGAGCCGATGCAGGTGGCAGCGTTGGGCCGTGCGGTGCTCGACGGCATGGCCTCCGCCGGCGTCATCGGCATCATCAAGCACATTCCGGGGCACGGCCGCGCGCTCGTCGACAGTCACAAAGAATTGCCGATCGTCCCCGCTAGCGCGGAAGAACTGGAGGTCGATCTCGAACCCTTCGAGCGTCTGGCCAAGTCGCCGATGGGGATGACGGCGCACGTCGTTTACGAAGCGTGGGATGCAGAGCGTCCGGCCAGCCTGTCGCCGATCGTCATTCATTACATCATTCGCGAGCGCATCGGCTTCGACGGCTGGCTGATGAGCGATGACATCGGAATGGAAGCGCTGCAGGGCGACTTCGCATCGCGCGCGGGTGGCGTGGTTGCGGCCGGTTGCGACGTCGCGCTGCACTGCTCGGGGAAGATGGACGAGATGATCGCCGTCGCCTCGGCAGTGCCGGCGATGAGCGCCGAGGGGCAGGAAAGGCTTGAACGCGCCTTGGCGACGATCCGGCAAGAGCTGGCGCCGCTCGACTTCGCAGCCGAGATTTCGAAGCGGGATCAGCTTCTCGCTCTCGCCTGACGGCGCTTTCATCCAGGACGTTGCGCAGCGCGGCCTTTTGTGGCCATCTCTCCGTCGTTCTTTGCCTATCGAAAGTGAAGCTTCCTGATGCGCCGATTCCTCGCGGCTTCCGCCGCCGCATTGCTCTTCTCGACCGCCTGCTTCGCCCAAGCCGCTGACAAGCCCAAGGGGAGCGCCCTCGATGCAGCGCACGCCGAGGTAATGGTCGAGCAGGCCAAGACCGGTTACGCAGATGCGCCGGTCGAAGAGCGCACGGTAACGACGCGGCACAGCGCTTCGGTAGACGGTCGCACCGTGCCGTACACGGCAACGGCGGGTACGCTCACGATCCGCGACGTGGCCGGCAAGCCCAAGGCGAGTATATTCTACACCGCCTACACCGCGGACGGCGCTCCGAGCGGCAGGCGGCCAGTGATGTTTTTCTATAACGGCGGTCCGGGTTCCGCCTCGTTGTGGCTACGCATGGGATCGTTTGGGCCCATGCGGCTTCAGACGGGTAATCCGGAGACGATCCGCCCTGCGCCCTTCGGCTTCGGCGCCAATCCGGACAGCCTGCTGGGCGTGACCGACATGGTATTCCTTGACGCGCCGGGCACGGGCTATTCGCGCGCCCTAGGCGACGCCAAGGGCACCGAATTCTACGGCGTCGATCAGGACGCCGATGCCTTCGCCAAGGCAATCATCCGCTACGCCACCAAGTTCGACCGCTGGAGCAGCCCGAAGTTCCTGTTCGGCGAAAGCTACGGCACCACGCGGTCGGGCGCGCTGGCGTATCAGTTGCAGGACCGAGGCATGGCGCTGAACGGCGTCGTCCTGCTGTCGTCGATCATGAACTACGGCCGCCGCCAGCCGGGACTCGACCGCGACTATCTGAACTACATTCCGAGCTACGCCGCGACGGCCTGGTATCATCACAAGATGGCCAACCCGCCGGCAACAGTGGAAGAAGCGGCGGCCCGTGGCCGGGCGTTTGCGCAGGGACCATACGCGATTGCGCTCGAGAAGGGGCAGACGATCTCTCCTGCCGAGGCGCAATCGATCGCACAGCAGATGAGCGGCATCACGGGCCTGTCTCCCGATTTCATCCTGCGTTCCAACCTCCGCGTCGACCTGTCGCGCTATCGCAAGGAATTGATGCGGAATGAGCGCCAGACAATCGGGCGCTTCGACTCACGTTACGTCGGCATCGACGCCGACGCGGCGGGCGAAGGCCCGGAATATGACGCTTCGGACACGGCGATCAGCGGCGCCTTCATCGGCACGATGCACAGCTACATGAGCAAGGACCTCGGCTACACCACGAACATGGCGTACCGCGCGAGCGCCAGCGAGGAAGAGGGCTTCAAGTGGGATTTCAGCCACAAGGCTCCCGGCATGCGGCAGGCGCTGAACGCCCCGAACACGGCGCTCGATCTCGCGGCCGCGATGCGCGAGAATCCCTATCTTAAAGTGCTGTCGCTGAATGGCTGGTACGACATGGCGACACCGTTCTTCGGCACCGAATATGATCTCAACCACATGATGCTCGAGCCCGCGCAGCAGCGGAACCTCGAATATAAATACTACCCGGCCGGCCACATGGTCTATTTGAATCCCGAGGCGCTTCATCAGATGCGGGTAGACGTGGAGCAGTTTGTTCGCTCCGCCGTGTATGACGCGGCGGCTGGCCGGGCTCCGGCACCGGTGCGCCGCCGCCGTTAGTTATCCCCAATAGAATGTGGTCCTAGCTTCGCAGGGCCACAACTAATGGGTATTATGGCGATGTGGACGAAGATTTCGAGCAGCTGCCGCTAAGGCAGTCGGACGAACTCAATCTGACGCTCGACGGCTGGGAAGGGCCGCTCGATCTGCTGCTCAATCTCGCCCGCGCCCAGAAGGTCGATCTTGCCCAGATCTCGATCCTGGAACTGGTCGAGCAATATCTCGCCTATCTGTCGGAAGCGCGCGCGCTCAAGTTGGAGATTGCCGCCGATTATCTCGTGATGGCGGCGTGGCTGGCCTACCTCAAATCATGCCTGCTCCTGCCCAAGGATCCCCAGCAGGATCCGAGTCCCGAAGAGATTGCGCTGCGTCTCCAGCTCCGGCTGCAGCGCTTGGACGCAATGCGCGAGGCGGGCGCGCGCCTGCTTGGCCGCGACCGTATTGGGCGCGACGTATTCCTGCGCGGTGCCCCGGAAGGACTGCGCCTGGTTCGCAAGGCCCTTTGGCAGGTCCGCGAGTTCGACCTGTTTGCCGCTTACGGGGCGGTGCGCGCGCGCGCTCAGCCGGCGATGCACGTCGTACATGCCCGTTCGGTGATGACGCTGGAAGAGGCGATTGATCGCGTCGGCCGGATGATTGGCATGGCGCTCGATTGGACGTTCCTCGAGAGCTTCTTACCGGAGACCGGTGATGTGCAGCTTCGCCGGTCGGCGCTCGCTTCGAGCTTCCTCGCCGCGCTGGAACTCGCCCGTCGCGGCCGTCTGGACATTGCCCAGGACGAGGCCTTTGCGCCCATTCGACTGAAGGTCGCCGCCTGATGGACGAATTATCGCGGGCCATCGAAGCGACGTTGTTCGCCGCAACCGAACCGATGACGGTCGAGGAGATCGCCGAGCATGTCGGTGAGGGCGACGTGGTCAAGGGTCTACGCAACGTCGCGCAGCACTACGCGGGTCATGGCATCGAACTGGTGGAGCGCGGCGGGCGCTGGCACTTCCAGACCGCGCCGGACCTCGCCCATTTGCTGCGCCGGACGCGCGAGGAGCCGCGCCGCCTGTCGCGAGCCGCCACCGAGACGCTGGCGATCATCGCCTATCACGAGCCCGTTAGCCGGGCTGAGATCGAAGCGATCCGCGGCGTGCAGATCTCGAAGGGTACGCTCGACGTCCTGATGGACGCCGGGTGGGTGCGGCCGGCCGGGCGACGGGAAGGGCCCGGCCGGCCGCTGCTCTATGCGACGACCGAGACGTTCCTCACGCACTTCGGGCTAGGCTCGCGACGCGACCTGCCTGGGATCGACGATCTCAAGGCCGCCGGGCTGCTCGACCCATTGGACGAAAGTGTCTTCGAATCGCTTGGTCAGCTTCAACTGGAAAGCGAAGAGGAAGCCGACTAGATAGCGCCCTCAAAGGAGTTTCGCGATCATGGGCGGTTTCAGCATCTGGCATATTCTGATCTTCGCGATCATCGTCCTGCTGCTGTTCGGCGGGAACCGTTTTTCGGCCATGATGGGCGATGTCGCAAAGGGCCTTAAGAGCTTCAAGCAGGGCATGGCCGACGAAGATGACGACCGGGTTCGCCGCTACGAAGAGCAGCGGCGCAACGACCCGCGCCAGCTCCCGCGCGACCAGCCGCCGATCGATGCTCAGGCCTCGCGTCCCGCTGATCCCGTCGCGCCGCCGCCTCCGCCGCGGGACGACGCGCTCTAAACAGAATCAGATCCGATGTTCGGCGTCGATTCTTCCGAGCTGGCGGTCGTCGCCATTCTCGCGCTGATCTTCATCGGCCCGAAAGAGCTTCCGAACGCGCTGCGAACGGTCGGCTATTGGGTCGGCCGTGTCCGCGGCATGGCGCGGCACTTCACCTCCGGTATCGAGAACATGATCCGCGAGGCGGAGCTCGAGGAGATGGAGAAGCGCTGGAAGGAAGAAAACGAGCGGATTATGCGGCTCCATCCGGCCGACGCTCACTACCCGGAACCAGGGCAGCCAGACGACATGCCGCCGGTCACCGAGCCCAAGCCGGCAGACGAACTGCCCATTGAGCAGCGTCCGCTGCCATGAAGGACATTGATGATACCAAGCAGCCTTTGCTTGAGCATCTGATCGAGCTTCGGCGACGATTGCTCTGGTCGCTAGCAACCCTCGTCGTGTGCTTCTTCGTCTGCTTTGCGTTCGCGAAGAACATCTTCGCCGTCCTCGTTCAGCCGCTGCTGCGCGCCGGCCAGGGCAAGCTCATCTACACCGATATTTTTGAAGCCTTCTTCACCGAGGTGAAGGTCTCGCTCTTCGCGGCGCTAATGCTCGCTTTCCCGGTGATCGCGACGCAGCTGTGGCGATTCGTTGCGCCCGGTCTCTACGCGAAGGAGAAGAAGGCGTTTCTGCCGTTCCTGCTCCTGACCCCCGTATTTTTCGCGGCCGGCGCGAGCTTTGCTTACTTCTTCGCCATGCCCTGGGCTCTGCACTTTCTGCTCAGCTATCAGGGCAATGTCGGTGGCATTCAGCAAGAGGCGCTGCCGGGCGTCGGCAATTACCTGACGTTCGTCACCCGTTTCCTGTTTGGTTTCGGCGCTGCTTTCCTGACGCCCATCCTGCTGATGATCCTCGAGCGTGCGGGGATTGTCACGCGCGAACAGCTCGCGAGATCGCGTCGGTATGCCATCGTCGGCGCCGCGGCTATCGCTGCGGTCCTGACGCCCCCGGACGTCGTCTCGATGCTGATGCTGCTCGTACCGCTATACGGCCTCTACGAGTTCGCGATCCTGGCCATTCGGATCACCCACTGGCGTGCAGCACGTAAGGCCGCGCGTTCAAGCTCTTCGATTATCGATGGGCCCCAGACAAGAGAGGGCCCGGAAGCGCCACCGGGGGGGGGGAGGGTTGGCGGTTCCGGGCCCATTTAAGCGGATAGCGAGAGCGGGGGGGCAAAAGGTCACTATCCGAACAGCACAACGTCCCTCGTTCGCTTAGAGTTCCGGTAAATTCGACAATCCCTAAACTTTTTTCGCTGGACCCGAAACGACCGTGGCGTTCGCTAAAGCGGTGGAAAGACGGGCAATTCCACGCTGTACCGTCCAAGCTTACGATCGAGCAGGGACCTCAGCTGCTTCGCAAGTCCGCCGATGATGCGCTCGAACTGAACTTTTTCGGGGCCGTCTTCGCCATCGGGGACGAGGACGGGACTGGTAATCGCGAGTCGGGCGGTCAGTTCGCTGGTTCGGCGAATAGAGATTTCGATCGGCGCCTCGGGCGCGTTCAGCATCGCAAACTCGACCATTTCCGTTATCAGGAAAGCAACCGCGACGGCGACGTCCTGTGTCGTCGAGAGCGTGTCGATATCAAGATCGATACGCACCCGGCGAGCCGCATCCGGCGCGGTCCCGCGCAACTCGGCTGCCAACTCATTGACTAGAGGCCGCAGGGAAATGCCGCGATTTTCCTCCATCTCCGCGAAATGGTTGCGGTGGACAATGGACAGCGCGCCGACGCGGCGGCTGATCGAGGCATAGGCTGCACGGGCCTCCGGCGTTTCAGCAGTGCGCCCATGAATATTAAGCAGCGACGCGACAACCTGCAGGTTGTTCTTGACCCGATGGTGCACCTCCCGGACGAGGCGGCGTTGCCCATCCAGCGCTGCGCCGGTTTCCCGCTCCGATTCTTCCACGCGGCCAATGGCACGCCCGAAGGCGTTACGCAGTTCCTGGATCTCCGTGCTCGGCCCGACGCGGCTGGGCAGCATGAGTGGGCCTTCGCCGGGGCGATAATCGACGACCGCGCGCTCAAGTTTTTTCAGTGGCCGGACAAGCAGCCTGCTGACGACCAGCCAGGCGATGATCGCTGCGGCGAACCACATGAGCAGAGGTAGCAGGAGGGTCAGTTGGTCCTGCGTAGTCAGCGTTCCCCGCGGGACCCCGATGCGCGCGGTTAGGTTGCCATTTCCGAGCGGCCACCGACTAATGCGCAGGTCGACATCGGTTCCGCTCGGCGGCCCGACGACCCGAAGCTCGCGCGCGCCATCGGTCAATGCAACGGCGGCGATATTGCCTCCGGCATCCTTCGCGGCGGCCTGCAATTCGGCGAGCGGAACGTTGCCAGTAGCAATTCCATTCACGACGCCCACCCGAATGGCGACGGCGTCCGCGCCGGCGGCAATTCGCACCTTGATATCGCCGGGCGCGGTGAGCGGAATGACGCCGGTATCGCCCACGCGCCCAACCGCGCAGAGCGGTGCGCCGCCGCCGTCCTCAAGCTCAAAATTACTGATGACGCCCGGCGCAATAGAAAGGGCACGCTGCGCGCGTTGACAGGCCTGGCCCGGTCCGTCTGCAAGCGCAGCATTGCCCGCCACGCGAAGGGCGAGGGCATTGCGCGCAATCAAGCTTTCAATGGCTCGCGCGACCGCCCGGGATTGATCCTGGTTGCGCCCCTCCAGGGACGCGTTCGCCTGTCGGATACCGTTGTTGCCCATCCAGGCGAGGGCGACGCCGATCGGCAGCAGCACGGCCGTCAGAATAAGCAGTAGCTTGCCTGCGGTTGGCAGACGTCCAAAACGTTCGGCGGCGGTCAAAGCGCGCCCATCGTCAAGCTATGGCTAAGAAAGGCGTCCGAGCAGATCGTTGAAATCGTCGGGCACGCTTTCCCGCAGGGTATCGTCGTAGACAGAACGAAGCGCGCGCCCGAGATCGCTCGAGCGTTGCTTGCGTCCGCTTTTTTCCGTCGCAGGGGACTTCTTCGAGCGCGCGGAATGACCGGCTCCCTCCGTCTTGCTCCGACTTTCTCCACTCAACTCCTAGTCCCCCTCGCGCGGGTCCATCGCGCTCTTAGTCCACTCATTCACAGGTGCAATAAGGGCCCTGCATCTGTGTTCGTTCGGCACGCACAAAAACGGGCGCCCGCCGTGCAATGGTCTGCGTTGCGGTGAGCCCATCCCAGCCACGAAACCAAATGCCCGGTTCTTTGTTCCAGTGCTGCTTCACATCTTTGGGGGCGGAAGGGTTCGAAGCGTCGGCCCTTCCAGGGTTGCAACAGTTCAGAGGCCGCCTAAAGACGGCCCGAATTCGCGTTTTTCTAGGGAGAATACCCGATCATGTCGCTTGGCCAGGAACTTGCTCCGCACCTGCCATTCCTCCGCCGCTATGCGCGCGCCCTGACGGGCAGCCAGGCGCACGGCGATGCGTTCGTCCGCGCAACGCTGGAGGCAATCGTCGCCCAGCCAGACGAATTTCCAAGGGACGTCGACCCGCGTCTCGGACTTTATCGGACCTTCCATGCGATCTGGTCGACCGCGAATATCGAAGAAGGTGAAGAGCCTTCGGACAACCCCACGGGTGCTGAAGGTATCGCGCAGGCGCGCTTGTCGCGCATCACGCCGCTGTCGCGTCAGGCGCTTTTGCTAACGTCGCTCGAGGGATTTTCCTCGGAGGACACCGCGTATCTGATTGGCGCCTCGCCCTCGGACGTCGATTCGCTCGTTGCGGAAGCGCTTGAGGAAATCGAACGGCAAACGTTGGCTGACGTGCTGATCATCGAGGATGAGCCGATCATCGCGATGGATATTGAAACCATCGTGCGCGACCTTGGTCACAACGTGACCGGCGTTGCCGTCACGCGCGATGAGGCGGTTTCGCAAGCGCGTTCAAGCCCGCCGGGCTTGGTGCTCGCCGATATCCAACTGGCCGACGATTCCAGCGGCATCGACGCAGTGAAGGATATTCTTGCGGAGTTCTCGGTGCCGGTGATCTTCATCACGGCGTTCCCCGAACGCTTGCTGACGGGCACGCGGCCGGAGCCGACGTTCCTGATCACGAAGCCGTTCCAGCGTTCGACGGTCAAGGCCGCGATCGCGCAGGCCCTGTTCTTCGACGCGGCGACGGTTCCCGCCGGATAGGGCGGGAACACGACTCCAACCGGCGCGTTGGCCGCGGGAACGGTAAATCGTAACGAGAGCATAATGTCCGACCCGCAACGATCAGAAGTACCCATTCGCGAGACCACGACGGAGGCGCGGGCTGGGTCGACCCCGGGCGTTGCGCGCAATGTGCTGATCTTCGGCACCCTGCTGGTCGTGATACTTTTCGTGATCATCTTCTTGGTTGGGCGGCCCTAAGCCACTAACTATTGCCACGATTGCCGTTCATGTTGCTGTCACGCCCGGTTGCGCACTGCGCCGGGTCAGGATTGGGTGGGGTAAGGTTTGACCGACGCTGAAGACGAGGACCGGCCGACCGTCCAATCGGACGATTGGGCGCCGCTGTCTGATCCGGAATTCAAGGATCAGCTTGCGTCGGTAATCCCGCATTTGCGCGCTTTTGGTCGTTCGTTGTCCGGCAGCCGCGATCTTGCGGACGATCTGGTGCAGGAAACGCTGCTCAAGGCGTGGGCTGCCCGCAAACGCTTCCAGGCCGGCACGAACATGCGGGCGTGGACGTTTATCATCCTCCGCAACCTCTTCCTCTCCCAAATGCGCCGTGCGCGCTTCAAGGGCGAATGGGACGATGTGACGGCGTCGAAGATCCTCGCGGCCCCGGCCAGCCAGGATCGCCACATCGAGCTTGGCGACATGCAGCGGGCGCTGATGCACTTGCCGCAGCCGCAGCGCGAGGCGCTCATCCTCGTTGGGGCCGGTGGCTTTGCCTACGAAGAAGCTGCGGAAATCTGCGGTTGCGCGGTGGGCACGATCAAGAGCCGCGTGGCGCGCGGACGTGTTGCGCTCGAGCAATTGCTGTCGAGCGGCAAGCTGCCGTCGCGCCGTCAGCACCGGACCGATCCCGACAAGTCGGCGCTGCAAACGATTATGGGTGAGGTCGACCACCTGAGCCGCGATCACGAATGATCGCCAGGCGCCGCTAGTTCAGTCGGCGCAGCAAATCCGCAAAGTCGCGATCGCTAGGTTCGTTCGCCGCCGCCTGAAATGCACGGCGAAGTGCGGCGGTAATTCCAGCCTCCGTCGAGCGCATGTCCACGTGGATAGTCTGGCGATCCACGTTGCTGCTCCTTTCCGACGCTGAACCCATCTTGGACCGTGCGTGCATGGCGGTATGTAACGACCGGTGTCGCAAAGAAGTTTCTTCTGGCTCGTGCGCCTAACGGTGCAACCGAGGCCATGACCTTCGACTCGTCTCCGTCCGCCCGAGAGGATGCACTTCGCCGCGCCCAAGGCCACTCGCCGTTTCTGCGTTCGCTGGCAGAGGCACATGCGGATCTCGTCAGGCTGTTCATCGCAGAAGGCGGAGCGGCCGCGGCGGACGCGAGCGTTGCCGGCAACCGAAGCGATTTGATGAACGCCCTCCGAGCGCAGCGGAGCGGCTTAGCGTTGGCAGTCGCGCTAGGAGATCTCGCCGGAGAATTGTCACTGGAGCAGGTGACGCGGCGCCTGTCCGATTTCGCCGATCGCGCAATCGACGAAGCAGTGACCGCAGCGATTCGTGAGCGTGTGCCGGACACCGACCCAACGGGTTTTGCCGTGATCGCAATGGGGAAGCTCGGCAGCCACGAACTCAATTATTCCTCCGATGTCGATCTGCTGCTCCTTTTCGACCCAGGAAGCTTGCCGCGCCGGGCGCGGGATGACGTTGGGGAGGCCGCGGTTCGCATCGCCCGGCGTGTCGTCGAGATCCTGCAGAAGCGCACCGAACATGGGTACGTCGAGCGGGTCGACCTCCGGCTGCGGCCATCACCTGAAGTGACCCCAATCGCGCTTCCCGTCGACGCCGCCATTTCGCATTACGAGTCGAGCGCTTTGCCATGGGAGCGGGCGGCTTTCATCCGGGCGCGCGCGGCCGCAGGGGACGTGGCACTTGGGACGCGATTTCTGAATGCCATTCAGCCGTTCGTGTGGCGACGCTCGCTCGATTTCGGGGTGATCGACGAGGTCCGGCAGATCTCCGCCCGCATTCGCGATCATTTCGCGCAGGGCGCCCACATCGGTCCTGGCTACGATTTGAAGCGCGGGCGCGGCGGCATCCGGGAGATCGAATTTTTCGTCCAGATCCAGCAAATGATCCACGGCGGGCGCAATGCCTCCGTCCGCGAAGCTGCTACGCTCGATGCGATCGTCGCATTGGTGCAGGCCGGCCACCTCGACGACGAAACCGGTTGCAAGCTGGCTGATGCCTACCGGCTGCTCAGAACCGTCGAGCATCGCGTGCAGATGGTCGCGGATGCGCAGACCCATTTGCTTCCGCGCGATCCGGGCGCGCTCGACAATGTGGCGCAACTGGATGGGATGGAATCGGGTGAAGACCTGCTGCGCAGGCTGAGGCCGCACATCGGCTGGGCCGGCGAAATTTTCGACGGCCTTGGCCCCGACTCCCAGCAGCGCCTGTCCAACGACCCTGACATCCTAGCGAGCGAATTGCAGGGCCTCGGCTTTGCCGATCCGGAAGCGGCCATTCGCCACATTGCGGCATGGCGTTCCGGCAAATCGCGCGCCCTGCGCTCTCCGCCTGCGCAACAAGCGTTCGAAGCGATGCTGCCAGGCCTGTTCCAAGCGATAGCCGCCGGCGCGGATCCGGACCGGGCACTTAATCGGCTGAGTGACATCGTCGAACGCCTGTCGAGCGGTGTGAACCTCTTCCGCCTGCTGGAAGCGCGGCCTGCGCTCGCGGGATTGCTGGCCAAGGTGCTGGCGCACGCGCCGACGCTTGCCGATCAGCTCGCGCGCCGGCCGGAGTTGTTCGAGGGCCTGTTCGACGCCTCCTGCTTCGCAATGCCCCCGCCCGCCATCGAAATCGCGGCGACGCTGAAACAGGCGATGGATGGTCAGCCCTACGACGTTGCCCTGGACCGCGTTCGCCGCGCCGTGAACGAGCGCCGCTTCGCGCTGGGCGTGCAGCTGATCGACCGCCATCGTGACCCGCTGGAGGTGACGGAAGGTTATGCGCGCGTCGCCGAAGGCGCTTTGGTGGCGTTGGCCGCGGCGGCAACGACGGAGTTTGTGGCGGCGCACGGTGAGATCGAGGGAGGCGAGCTGGTCGCGCTCGGGTTGGGCCGCTTTGGCGGTCATTCGCTGACGCACGCCTCGGATCTCGACATCGTCTATTTGCATACCGCGTCCCAGGCTGGGCCGTCCGGTGGCCGAAAGCCGCTCGGCCCCAACGACTATTTCAATCGCCTCGCGAGCAGGATCACCTCGGCGCTGAGCGTGCCGACGGCGGCCGGCCCGCTCTACGACGTCGACACGCGCCTCCGACCCGAAGGGGCGAAGGGTATGCTCGTCGTCTCGCTCGATGCGTTCGAACGCTATCAGCGGGAGGAGGCGTGGACGTGGGAGCATATGGCGCTGTGCCGCGCGCGCCCCGTCCTCGGTTCAATTGAAGCGCAGGCGCGAACGGCGGAATTGATCGAGTCCATCCTTTGCCTACCGCGCGATCGCGGCCGGATCGCTGGCGACGCCGTGCGGATGCGGGCCGAGATGGAGCGCCACAAACCGGCGCTCGGGACGCTCGACGTCAAGCTTGGTCCCGGCGGCCTCGTGGACCTGGAGTTCGCGGTGCAGGTCTTGCAACTGACGACCCACGTCGGGCTCGACACGCGCCTGGAAGTCGCCCTCGAAGCTCTGGCCGCAGAATCTTTGGTGCCGGCAAATATTGTCGATGCGCTAAAGTTGCTGTCGCGCATGTTGGTCATGATGCGCCTCGTGGCGCCGGGCGACGTCAAGCCCACCGCCGAAACGTGGCAGCTGGTGGCGCAAGCCTGTGGCGCGGCGAGTTGGGACGAGCTTCTTGCCGAGCACGATGCGGCGCGGCAGAGCATCGCGGCAGTCTGGAACAGTATCAAGCAAGAGGCATCGGCATGATCAATGAAGGCGACCAAGCTCCGGCCATCGACGTGACCCTGAGCGACGGCAGCACAGTGAACCTTGCATCGCCCGGGCAGCCGCTGGTGCTCTATTTCTATCCCAAGGACGACACTTCGGGCTGTACGCGCGAGGCGCAGGACTTCACGGCGCTAGCAAAGGATTATGCCAAGGCTGGCGTGAAGGTCGTCGGCCTATCGCGCGACCCGATGAAGAAGCACGAAAAGTTCATCAGCAAATATGAGCTGGCGGTGCCGCTGGCGTCGGACGAGGACGGCCGGGTGTCGGGCGCGTTCGGCACCTGGGTCGAAAAGTCGATGTACGGCCGCAAGTATATGGGCATGGAGCGCGCAACCTATCTGATCGGCGCCGACGGCCGCGTGCTCAAGGCTTGGCGCAAGGTGAAGGTGCCAGGTCACGCCGAAGAAGTGCTGAAAGCGGCAAAAGCTTAGCGACTATTTTCGAGCCATCGCGACCTTGGCTCAAGAGCCGCGCGTAATTGTCCACTTCTGAGATGCGGGGCGTGCGCAATTACGCTCTATGATACGCTGCATCGAGGGATTGTTTAGGACATCGGAGTCCGAAAGCTGATCCCCCGAGACGAGGCGACGCCAAGGAGCGAATGAGACTGTCTGCATCGACCCTGCATCAAAGTGGTAGGGATACTCTTGGATCTCGGACGAATGCCGCAACATCCGCAGTTCCCTGTGTGTACCACGAACGTCATTCATCGCCGTCAACTTTACCGTCCTAAACGGGAATCGCCGCAGCACTGCGGTCACCAAAAACATACGTTGCTCCGCCGATTCTCACGCCCTGCTGCTTTCGGTTCCGACAGATAGTGTCTCCGCTTAGCCAGCGAGCGATCTGTAGATCATCGTCCAATAAACGACGTCGTTGTACATGGCGTTGACCGGTACGCGCTCGTCCAGTCCGTGCGCACGCTCGTCGATCGGGCTGATCCCGTAGCTGCTGTCGATGTCGTAAACCGGGATGCCCTTGGCGCGGAAGAAGCTGCCGTCGCTCGCACCCGTCGACATCACTGGATAAACGTCGGTTGACGCGCCGTAGAGTGAGCGGATCGCCTTCGTCACGGCGTTGAACACGTCAGGACGTAGTGGCGACGCGGGTGTGGACTCGCCGATGTAATTGGGATCCGGCTTCACCTCGACCTTCGGCCCCGCCATCGCCTGCAGCTCGGCCTGAACCGCCTTGGGCTCCACGCCCGGCATGATCCGGCAATTGACGGTCGCGGTGGCGCTTTGCGGCAGCGCATTGTCGGCATGCCCGCCGCTCAGCATTGTCGCGACGCAGCGCGTGCGGGTGTGGCCCACCTCCAGCGGATCGGCTTCGACGGCGTCGGCCGCGGCGCCATTGTTCGGATCGGCGAGCCAGGCGCGGATGTTGCGGCCGAGCGTATTGTCGCCCTCCTGCTTGGCGCGCTGCTCGAAATAGGCGCGGCTGACCGGATTGAGCATCGGTGTAAAGCGGTGCGTCCGCAGCTTCTCGAGCGCATCCGCCAGATCGTAGATCGCATTGTCCGGCCGCGGGCGGCTGCTGTGGCCGCCAGGATTGCGCGTCGTCAGGAAGTAGGTCTGGAAGGTCTTCTCGGCGGTCGACACCGCGCAGCCGAGGTTCCGGAACTTCTCGTCGAAGCCCATGCAACCGCCGTCGGCGTTCAGCCCGAACTCGGCCTCGGTCAGGTTGCGCCACTTGGTCGAACCCAGAGTGGCGCCGACGCCGCGCGTCTCCTCATCGCCGCTGTAGAAGAAGATGATGTCGCGATTGGGCTTGAAGCCTTCGGACATCAGCTTGATCGCGGCCATGGTGGTGGCGACGTCGCCGTTCTTCATGTCGCTGGTGCCGCGGCCGAGGAAGTAGCCGTCCTGTTCCCGGAACACGAACGGGTCGAACTTCCAGTCCTCGCGCTTGGCCTCGACGACGTCCATGTGGCCCAGGATCAGCATCGGTTTCTTCGTCGCCCTGGGCGAGCGCCAGCGGACGATCAGGGCCGCGGTGTGATCGCCGGGCAGCGCGTCGTAGGGCATGATGTGGATGTCGGACTCCGGAATGCCGGCAGCGCGGAATTTGTCGGCGAGTAGCTTCGCCACTTTTTGCGTCTGACCACGGCCCTCGACGCTCGGCGTCTCGATGACCTGCTTGAACAGTTCGCGGGTCTTCGCCTGCCACGCGGCGGGCAGCGGTGACGGCGCTTTGCGCGGGTCGGAGGCGGCCTGGGCGGCCGTCGTGCAGCAGGCGAGCAACAGGGTCGCAACAAGACGCTTCATCATCGTTTCTCCTATTTGCCCGCGAGATCCCGCAGCATCATCTGCCAGTGAACGACGTTATCGTAGAGCGACTGGACGGGGATGCGCTCATCCTTCCCGTGCGCGCGGAAATCGGTGGGCACCTGCACCCACGCGCCGTTGACGCCGTAGACCGGCACGCCGGCAACCCGGAAGGGCCGCGCGTCGCTGGCGCCGGTTGACATTTCGGGGAAGATCGGTGAGCCCGGGTGCAGCGCATGGATGGCGTTGGTGTAAGCGGCCGTTACGTCGGGTCGCAGGGGCGATGCCAGCGAGGCGGGATTGTCGTCGTTGCGGGTGACGACAACGGTCGGGTCCGCCACGATCTTCTCCAGTTCCGCCTTGATCGCGTCGGGTTCGACGCCGGGGAAGACGCGGCAGTTGATCATGGCCGTGGCCAACTGCGGCAAAGCGTTGTCAGCGTGACCGGCGAACAGCCGCGTCGGGACGCAGCGCGTCCGCGTCAACCCGACCTCGGATTCGCTATCCTCGATCGCGTCCGCCGCCTGGCCGTCGTTCGGATTGGCGAGCCAGCGCCGCATCGCGTCGCCGAGCGGGCCCTTCTCAAGCTTCTCCCGGCCGGAGAAATAGGCGCGCGTCGTTTCGCTGAGCACGGGCGTGAAGCGATAGGCTTCGATCTTATCCAGCGCGTGCGCGAGGCTGTAAATGGCATTGTCCTTGCGCGGCTTCGACGAATGGCCGCCGCGGTTGCGGACCGTCAGCGTATAGCCCGCGAACGTCTTTTCGGCGGTCTGCATGGTGAAACCGGCGGGGGACTTGTCCGGGTTGAACCCACCGCCGCCACCGTCCGCGTTCAGACCGAATTCGGGATGGCCCAGCATGTCCAGCCATTCTGTCGCGCCTTTCTTGGCGCCGATGCCGTTGGTTTCCTCATCGCCGGTGAACAGGACGACGATATCGCGCTTGGGTTTGAAGCCGGCGGCGCGTAGGTTGATCAGCGACTGCGTGATCGCGGTGATGCCATCCTTCATGTCGATGGTGCCGCGGCCGTAGTAATAGCCGTCGCGCTCGGTCAGCACGAACGGGTCGGTCGTCGAATCCTCGCGCTTGGCTTCCACCACGTCCATGTGGCCCATCAGCAGGATTGGCTTGGCGGCCGCATTGCCCGACCGCCAGCGGACGATTAGTGCCGCGGTCTCGTCGTCGCCAGTGGTAGCGCTGCCGGTGTGATAGGGAACGACATGGACGTCCGCTGCGGGAAAACCGGCCGCCTTGAACTGGCCGGCCAGATATTCCGCCATCTCCGGAACCTTGTGACGCCCGATGACTGTCGGCGTGTTCACCACATGCTCGAACATGGCATGCGCGGCGGTGCGCTGCGCTGTCGTCAGTTGGGGAGGGGCCGCGTTGGCGGCTGAAGCTATGGCGGCAAGTGCCACCGACGCGAGCAAAAAGCGCATCTGATTCTCCCCCTAATCGATGACCCCCGAAGCTAGGCGCCAGCCACGGCTCGTCAAGTTACAGCGCCGTGGCCCTCCGCGAGATATTCAGTGCTCTGCATTTCTTCGAGGCGGCTGACGGTGCGTTGGAACTCGAAGCTGCCATCGCCCGTCGGGTAAAGGTCCCCTGGTTCCGCATCGGCCGAGGCGAGAAGCTTCACCCGGTGTTCGTACAGCGCGTCAATCAGCGTGACGAAGCGCGCGGCCTCGTTGCGCATCTCACGCGTCAGCACCGGAATGCCGACGATGATGACGGTGTGGTAGCGGCGCGCGACCGCCAGGTAATCGGCGGCGCCGCGCGCCTCGCCGCAGAGCCTCTTGAAGGAAAAGACCGCGACGCCCTTCAGACTCTTGGGCACGTGCAGAGTCCGCCCGCCGCCGACGTCAAGCTCTTCCGACGGGACCTTGGCGCGGTCCTCAACCGGATAATCGGTGAGCTGGAAGAAAGCGCGGCTGAGGTCGGCCGTGGCTTCGGGGCCGTTCGGGACGTGCCAGACTTCGACGCCGGTCAGACGGTCGAGGCGATAATCGGTCGGTCCGTTGACCTCGACCACCATCAGCCGCCGTTCGATCAAATCAATGAATGGCAGGAACAGCTCGCGGTTAAGACCGCCCTGATAGAGGTCGCGCGGGGGGCGGTTTGAAGTGGTGACGACTTTCACGCCCTGTTCGAGCAGCTTGCCGAACAACCGTGACAGGATCATCGCGTCGGCCGGATTGGTGACCTGCATTTCGTCGAAGCACAGCAACGCGGCCTCGCTCGCAATTTCCTCCGCGACGGGCTCGATCGGGTCGCCCTGCTCGCGCTCACGCGCCTTGCGAAGCCGCTCGTGGGTCTCGAGCATGAACTCGTGGAAGTGCACTCGCCGTTTCGGCCGAATATCGAGCTGATCGAACGCAAGGTCCATCAGCATCGATTTGCCCCGCCCGACCCCACCCCACAGATAAACGCCCGCAGGTCCGTCGGCGCGCTCACCGAACAGGCGCGCCAGCAGGCCGGCGCGATGCCTGTTCGCGCCGATCACATCGAGTGAGTCGGCCGCGCGAGCCTGTGCAGCATCTGGCTTGAGTTCGTTAGCGGCGATCAGTGCTTCGTAGGCGACCCGAACGGGTCCCCTCATCTTGCAGACGGTCCGTTGGGCCGATGCACCTTTTTCAACGTGCCGCTGAAACTGTAGCAATTCTCGCCATTCTGCTTGACCACGCCTTGCAGGAAAGCATGGCCGCGCGTCTGTTTCACCAGCTCGACATGGGCATCCAGCGGCGAGTCCGCTTGCCCGCGCGCCAGGAAGTGCGTGGTCAGATCGAGCGTCACATAGTGCGAGCGTTCCATCCCGGCGCACAGGCCGCCGGCAAACATCGACATGTCGATGAAGCTCATGACCGCGCCGCCGTGGATCGACCCGCCCATGTTCATATGGTCCATGGTCGGAAACATCCGGACGACGCCACGGCCAGGCCCATCCGGCCTGAACAGCAGACGGCCGGTGGCCGCGGCAAAACTGGAGCGTGGAAAGTCACCCCAGCTATACCAGCCATCGTGTTCGGGATCGGGCTGCGCCCCACGCGGCACCCCGACGTCTTCCATCATCTCTTCGGACTGATCCATTTCAAGCTGGCCTAATCCGGTCGGTTGCACCGCGCAACTGGAAGCGGGACCAGCCGAATGTTATGGCATTCGCGCGCTCGGTCCTCAGAAGGAGTCGACAATGATCATCGCTTTGGCTGCGCTAGCTCTGGCACCACCCACGCCGGTCAATAACTGGGCCCCGGGAGGTCAGCAGGCTTGGATCGAGGAAGGCGCGCATGAGCGAGGTACTGCCGTACAACTGCAAAGGCTGGCGAAGAGCGGCGATGTCGTTGCGATGCGCGATTACGGACTGCTGCTGTGGAAGGGCGAGACCTTGCACAGGGACCGCGAAGCCGCGGTCGGCTGGTTCTACGAGGCCGCCCTGCGCAATGATCCGGTGTCCATGTACATTCTCGGCCGCGCGTTCGAGCGAGGTGAAGGCGTGGGCAAGGACCTGAAACTCGCCGACTACTGGACGGGGCGCGCGTTCAAGGCCGGGTTCAAGGACGACAACCGCTAGGCCGTGCGCTCGGCGATCAGCTTCTTCGTTTCGGCGATCGCCTTTGCCGGGTTGAGGCCCTTCGGGCAGACGTTCGCGCAGTTCATGATCGTGTGGCAGCGATACAGGCGGAACGGATCTTCCAGCGTGTCCAGCCGGTCGCCAGTGGCCTCGTCGCGACTATCCGCGAGCCAGCGATAGGCCTGGAGCAGGATCGCCGGGCCCAGGAACCGGTCGCTGTTCCACCAATAGCTCGGGCAGCTGGTCGAGCAGCAGAAGCACAGGATGCACTCGTAGAGTCCGTCGAGCTTCGCGCGGTCGTCCGGCGACTGCAGCCGCTCGCGCGACGGGGCCGGGCTGGAGGTCTTCAACCATGGCTGGATCAACGCATATTGCGCGTAGGCATTGGTCAGGTCGGGGACGAGGTCCTTCACGACTTCCATGTGCGGCAGCGGCGTGATCTGGACGTCGCCCTTCAGATCTTCGATCGCCGTGGTGCACGCGAGGCCGTTGCGGCCCTCCATGTTCATCGAGCACGATCCGCAAATGCCTTCCCGGCACGAGCGGCGGAAAGTCAGCGTCGGGTCGATCTCGTTCTTGATCTTGATCAGCGCGTCGAGAACCATCGGCCCGCACTTGTCGAGATCGATGGTGTACCGATCGAAGCGCGGGTTGGCACCGCTGTCCGGATCGTAGCGGTAGATCTTGAACGTCTTGAGCCGCTTGCCCTCTTCGGGCTTCCACTCGCGGCCCTTGGTAATCTTGCTGTTCTTGGGAAGCGTGAACTCGGCCAAGGGAAAACTCCTGTCTTGCCGGCGCCGCTAGCACGCGCGGGAGGGCAAAGAAAAGGCCGTCCGGTCGCCCGGACGGCCTATTCAGCCCAAGACTTTAGACCTAGCGCAGCAGCGCGCTGATCACCTGCGAGATCAGCTGCGTACGCGGATCGACCTGATAGAGGTAACCGTCATTGTAATAGTAACGGTAGCGTGAGTTCAGGTCGTACCGTTGGCGGATGTCGTAGGGGATGCGGTTATAGGTATAGTAGGTCCCGTAATTGCTCCGCCAGCGATCGCCACGGCTCCAGCGCTTCTTGGCCTGGCCCGGCGGCATGCAGCCATTGTGCTTCTTGGCTAGGCCCGGCGGGCAATTGCGATCGTTGTAGCCATAATTGTCGCGATCATAGCCGCCGTGACCGTTGCCGTGCCCGTGACCAGGCTTGGCGATGGCTGGACCGGCGAAGCCGAGCGCTGCGGCGCCGGCCAAAAGTATGAGCTGTTTCATCTATCAAACCCTCTACTGATTTCGGCTTCCCAACGTCCGGTGCCCGAAATGGTTACAAAAAGGCCGCCGGAAGCAAGCCGGCGGCGCTTTCGTGTCAGATCAGGACGCGGAATCAGGGATTGGTCGTATAGATCACCTTGCTCACTGCGTAGGTCGTCGGGTCGACGACATAGATATAGCCGTTCTGATAGACATAGCGGGCGTTCGGATCGAGGCTGTACTCGGTCACGAAATTTGTCGGGATCGTCTTGAAATCGCTGTACGTGTAGGACGGGCCAAAGACGTATCCGGTCTTCCATTGCGCTTTCAGGGCCTGCTTGTCGGTCAGCCGGTCCCACTTGGTGCATTTGCCGTCGGCGACTTTCACGCAACGGACGACATCCGAATAGGTTCGCGCGGAGGCTGGCGCCGCGGAGATCGCGAGTGCGGCAACAGCACTGGCCAGTAACAGCTTCATTTTCAAATTCTCCTCAGATCAGACGAGCTACGGATGGGCTCGTGACCGGCGGAACGGGTCGCGGTCGGCGCAGTTTCTGAGTTCACGAAAAGGTAATTGAAGTTTCATCTGGCGGCAGCGGATGCCCAAATGGTTGCCCGACTCTCCTCACCGGTCTAGAGCGCCGCCAACCCTGGCGCCGGTCCTCGGTGCCGCTCTTGAAAAGCAGAGGAAAGCAGCAGCTAAATGGCTCGCAAGAAGATCGCGCTGATCGGCGCCGGAATGATCGGCGGAACCCTGGCCCATCTCGCCGCCAAGGCCGAGCTTGGCGACATCGTCCTGTTCGACATCGCCGAGGGCATTCCGCAGGGCAAGGCGCTGGACATCAGCCAGTGCGGGCCGGTCGAGGGCTTCGACGCGAAGCTCACCGGCACCAACGATTATGCCGACATCGCCGGGGCGGACGTGATCATCGTCACCGCCGGCGTCGCCCGCAAGCCGGGCATGAGCCGCGACGACCTGCTGGGCATCAACCTCAAGGTCATGAAGACCGTCGGCGAGGGCATCAAGCAGCATGCCCCCGACGCGTTCGTCATCTGCATCACCAACCCGCTCGACGCGATGGTCTGGGCGCTGCGCGAATTCTCGGACCTTCCGCATAACAAGGTCGTCGGCATGGCCGGCGTCCTCGACAGCGCACGCTTCGCGACCTTCCTCGCGCAGGAATTCAAGGTCAGCGTGAAGGACGTGAACGCCTTCGTGCTCGGCGGCCACGGCGACACCATGGTTCCGGTGACCAGCTACACCACCGTCAGCGGCATCCCGGTCGATGATCTGGTCAAGATGGGCAAGTCGTCGAAAGAGAAGATCGACGAGATCGTGAAGCGGACCCGCGGCGGCGGCGGCGAGATCGTCGCGCTGCTGAAGACCGGCTCCGCTTATTACGCGCCCGCCACCAGCGCGATCGCCATGGCCGAAGCCTATCTCGGCGATCAGAAGCGTATTCTGCCCTGCGCGGTCTACGTCGAGGGCAAATATGGTCTCGACGGGCTGTACGTCGGCGTTCCGACCATGATCGGCGCGAATGGGGTCGAGGAAGTGATCGAGATCGCGCTCGACGACGAGGCCAAGCGGAACTTCCAGGTCAGCGTCGACGCGGTCAAGGAACTGCTGGAAGCCTGCAAGCAGATTGACGGCAGCCTTGCTTGAGGTCGGACTTCTTGCACTGGCCGCGGCAGCGGCGCCGGCCCAGCCGCCCGCTCAAATGCAGGCGGGGAGCCCGGCGGACTTTGCTGTCGCCGTTAGCAGTTGCTGGAACGCCGTCGGGCCGACCGGTGTCGATCTGACAAAGCTGGTTGCAGACGGGTGGACCGCGGCGTCCGCCACCGACTCGAACGGTAAGACCATTGCGCTTCCAATCGGCATCTACGGAAAGAGCGGGGTCAACGCGCTGGTAATGGCCAATGGGAATACTGGCGACCAGGGCGTCTGCGCGGTCGTCGGGCGGCTTCGCTCCATTGACGACGCGAAGACCGTGCTGCCCGCGGTCAAGCAGTCGCTGCTGGCGATAGATCCTAACGTGAAAGCCGCCTCTTCAAACGGCGGTATCGTCTTTATCGATTTGCCCCGACTGGCGATGCTGAACGCCACCGGAAGCAAGGAAAAGCCCGGCATGCGCATTGTCGTCGGCTATGAGGCCTCGGAGAAGAAATGAGCATTCTCGTCGACCGCAACACGAAGGTCATCACGCAGGGAATGACCGGCGAGACCGGGACCTTCCACACGCAGCAGGCGCTCGCTTACGGCACGCAGATGGTCGGTGGCGTGACGCCCGGCAAAGGCGGCACCGAGCATATCGGTCTCCCCGTATTCGACACTGTCCACGAAGCGGTGACCAGGACCGGCGCCGACGCCAGCGTCATCTACGTGCCGCCGCCGTTCGCCGCGGACTCGATTTTGGAAGCCATCGACGCCGAGGTGCCGCTGATCGTCTGCATCACCGAAGGCATTCCGGTGCTCGACATGGTGCGGGTGAAGCGCGCGCTGGACGGCTCGAAGTCGCGGCTCATCGGCCCGAACTGCCCCGGCGTCCTGACCCCCGACGAGTGCAAGATTGGCATCATGCCGGGCAACATCTTCAAGAAGGGCAGCGTTGGCGTCGTCTCGCGCTCGGGGACGCTGACCTATGAGGCGGTGTTCCAGACGACCAACGAGGGGCTCGGCCAGACGACCGCGGTCGGCATCGGCGGCGATCCGGTCAAGGGCACCGAATTCATCGACATGCTCGAGATGTTCCTCGCCGACGACGAGACCAAGTCGATCATCATGATCGGCGAGATCGGCGGCAGCGCCGAGGAAGACGCTGCGCAGTTCCTGGCCGACGAAGCGAAGCGCGGGCGCAAGAAGCCGACTGTCGGCTTCATCGCCGGCCGCACCGCGCCTCCCGGACGCCGCATGGGCCACGCCGGCGCCATCGTCTCGGGCGGCAAGGGCGACGCCGAAAGCAAGATCGCGGCGATGGAGGCGGCTGGAATTACCGTGTCTCCGAGCCCATCTGAATTGGGCAAGACCCTCAAGGAGTTACTGGTCGCGGCATGAATGAAATGAGCGGCATCGAGGAACGCGAGGCTGGCCCGAGCTGGGCGCGGTCCAACTGGCCGCTGTCCGAGCTGGACGACCTGAACCTCGGGCTCGACCCCACCCAGGCGACGATCGAAACGGTCAAGACTGCTGCTGCCGAGAAGGCCGCGCAGACGACGAGCGATCCGCAGGCCATTCGCCGCGCCGCCGAGGATAGCATCCGGGCCATGATGCTGATCCGCACCTATCGCGTGCGCGGTCACCTCGCCGCGGACCTCGATCCGTTGCATCTTACCCGCCGCGAAGTCCCCGCGGATCTCACACCCGAATATCATGGCTTCAGCGACAAGGATCTCGACCGGCCGATCTGGCTCGGCGGTACCCTTGGGCTGGAGCGGGGCACGGTCCGTGAGATCGTGGCCATCCTTCAGCGTAATTACTGCGGCCCCGTCGGCCTCGAGTACATGCACATCAACGACCTGGAGGAACGCCGCTTCCTGCAGGAGCGCATGGAGGGCAAGGACGCCGAGATCAGCTTCACGCCCGAGGGCAAGCAGTCGATCCTGACCAAGGTCATCCAGGCCGAGCAGTGGGAAAAATTCCTCGCCAAGAAATATGTCGGGACGAAGCGCTTCGGTCTCGACGGCGGCGAGGGCGCGGTCCCGGCGCTCGAAGCGGTGATCAAGTACGGCGGCCAGATGGGCGTCACCGAGATCGACGTCGGCATGGCCCACCGCGGCCGGCTCAACATCCTGACCAACGTCATGGGCAAGCCCGCGGCGGCGATCTTCCACGAGTTCGCGGGTGGGGCGACCAATCCCGCCGACGTTGGCGGCTCGGGCGACGTCAAATATCACCTCGGCACCTCGTCTGACCGTGAGTTCGACGGCAACAAGGTCCACTTGTCGCTGTTGCCGAACCCGTCACACCTTGAGGCGGTCGACCCCGTCGTGCTTGGCAAGGCGCGCGCGATCCAGACGATCCGCGGTGACGTCCAGGGCGACACCGTCCTGCCGATCCTGCTCCACGGCGATGCCGCCTTCGCGGGACAGGGCGTGGTGTGGGAATGCCTCAGCTTTTCCGGCCTGCCCGGCTACGCGACCGGCGGCACGATTCACTTCATCATCAACAACCAGATCGGCTTCACGACTAGCCCGCAGTTTGGCCGCTCGTCGCCTTATCCGTCCGACGTGGCCAAGGGCATTCAGGCGCCGATCCTCCATGTCAACGGCGACGATCCGGAGGCGGTGACCTTCTGCTGCAAGCTCGCCACGGAGTTCCGTCAGACGTTCAATCGCGACGTCGTGATCGACATGTGGTGCTATCGCCGCTTCGGTCACAACGAAGGCGATGAGCCGAGCTTCACGCAGCCGCTGATGTATGCGGCGATCAAGCAGCATCCGCCGATCAGTCAAATCTATGGCAAGCGGCTGATTGCGGAGGGTGTCGTCGATCAGGCGTGGATCGACCAGGCGACCAAGACCTACCTCGCGCAGCTGGAAGAAGACTTTCAGACTGCCGTCTCATACCTGCCGAACAAGGCCGACTGGTTCGAAGGTCGCTGGGCCGGTCTGGGCCGTCCTGGCGAGCCCGTCCTCGGCCGCCGCAACATCGCGACGGCGATCGGAGAGGACGAAGTCCAGAAGCTCGGCAAGCTGCTGACGACCGTCCCCGACGGCTTCGCGGTACACAAGACCCTGCAGCGCATCCTCGACGCCAAAAAGGCGATGTTTGACAGCGGCGAGGGCTTCGACTGGGCCACGGCCGAGGCGCTCGCCTACGGCAGCCTGCTCGCCGGCGGCAATTGCGTCCGGCTGTCGGGCCAGGACAGCGGCCGCGGCACGTTCAGCCAGCGTCACGCCGTTTGGGTCAACCAGGAAACGGGCGCGAAATACATTCCGCTCTGCCACGTCGAGGGTGACGCACGCTTCGAGGTTCGCGACAGCCCGTTGTCAGAATTCGGCGTGCTGGGCTTCGAATATGGCTATTCGCTGGCCGACCCGAAGACGCTGGTTCTGTGGGAAGCGCAGTTCGGCGACTTCGCCAATGGCGCGCAGACGATCGTCGATCAGTTCATTGCCGCCGGCGAGGCGAAATGGCTGCGCGCCAGCGGCCTCGTGATGCTGCTTCCCCACGGCTTCGAAGGGCAGGGGCCGGAGCACAGTTCGGCGCGGCTCGAACGCTATTTGCAGCTTTGCGCCGAGGACAATCTCCAGGTCGCGAATTGCACCACGCCGGCCAATTATTTCCACATTCTGCGCCGGCAGATGCGCCGCGATTTCCGCAAGCCGCTGATCATCATGACGCCAAAGTCGCTGCTGCGCCACAAGCTGGCGGTTTCGAAGCTCGCGGACTTCACCGGCGACAGCCATTTCAAGCGGATCCTCAGCGACCTCAGCCCGCCGGCAGAGGGTGACACGCGGCGATTGGTGCTTTGCTCGGGGAAGCTCGGCTACGAACTCATGGAAGCGCGCGATGCGGCCGGCGACCTCGGCGTCGAGGTCCTGCGCATCGAGCAACTCTATCCGTTCCCATCCGAGCCGCTGGTGAAGCGGCTGAAAGCGATGCCGCGTCTGACCGATCTGGTTTGGGCGCAGGAAGAGCCGAAGAACAACGGCGCCTGGATGTTTGTCGAGGATCAGCTGGAACGCTGTCTCACCGACGCCGGTTTTGCCGGAATGCGCGCCCAGTACGCCGGGCGCGATGCCAGCGCTTCGCCGGCGACCGGTCTCGCCAAGCGGCACGCGGCGGAGCAGGCGGCGCTGGTCGCGGCGGCGCTGGGACATAATATGACAAGCGGCGGCGCCGCGGCCACTGAACGGCCGGGCGCGGTCGCCGCGGAATAAGGGAAACGCATGGCCACCGAAGTTCAAGTTCCGGCGCTCGGCGAATCGATTACCGAAGGCACGCTTGCCCAATGGCTAAAGCAGCCGGGCGAAGCGGTCGCGGCCGACGAGCCGATCGCCAGCCTGGAGACCGACAAGGTCAGCGTGGAAGTGCCGTCGCCGATCGCCGGCGTCCTGACCGAGCAACTGGCGAAGGAAGGCGACACCGTCGCGGTCGGCGCGGCCATCGCGCGGATTGACCAGTCGGGCACGGCCAGCGCCCCCACGCCCGCGCAGGCCGCTGCGGCGACCTCGACCAATCCGACAGGACCGGCCGAAACGCCCGCCTTGCGTGAGGATGCGCAACCAACGCCGCCCGCAAGCCCGGACGCCGCGCCGCAGGACGCGGGAATTACATCCCTATCGCCGGCCGTGCGCCGCGCGGTGCTGGAGCATCATGTCGATCCGACGCGTATCCGCGGCACCGGCAAGGACGGCCGCCTGACCAAGGACGATGTGATCGCCGCCGCCGAAGCGCAAAAGGCTGCGCCCGCCCAGGAAGCCAAGGCACCGTCCGCCCCCGCGGCCGCTCCTGCGCAGCAAGCTCCCGCCGCCAATGCCGCTACCGGCGACCGCGCGGAGGAGCGCGTGAAGATGTCGCGGCTGCGGCAGACGATCGCCAAGCGCCTCAAGGATGCGCAGAACACGGCCGCATTGCTGACCACCTTCAATGACGTCGACATGACCGCCGTCATCGACGCCCGCGCCCGCTACAAGGACCTGTTCGAGAAGAAGCACGGCATCCGCCTCGGCTTCATGGGCTTTTTTGTGAAGGCCGTCGCTCTGGCTGCCAAGGACGTGCCCTCGGTCAACGCCAGCATCGAGGGCGACGAGATCGTCTACCACGATTATCTCGACGTCTCCGTCGCGGTGTCGGCGCCAAAGGGGCTGGTCGTTCCGGTGGTCCGCAATGCCGACGCGATGAGCTTCGCCGAGATCGAAAAGGCGATCGCCGGCTACGGCAAGAAAGCCAAGGAGGGCACGCTGACCGCCGACGACATGGCGGGCGGCACCTTCACCATCTCCAACGGCGGCGTGTTCGGATCGCTACTGTCGACGCCCATCATCAACCCGCCGCAGTCGGCAGTGCTCGGCATGCACCGCATCGAGGAGCGTCCGGTCGCCAAGGACGGTCAGGTCGTCATCCGCCCGATGATGTACCTGGCACTTAGCTACGACCACCGGCTGATCGACGGCCGCGAGGCGGTGACGTTCTTGGTGCGCGTCAAGGAAGCGATCGAGGATCCGACGCGGCTACTAATCGACCTTTAGTCACCCACCGTTCGGGCTGAGCTTGTCGAAGCCCCGTTCTTCCTTAAATGCGAAGGCAAAGAAACAAGACAGCCCTTCGACAAGCTCAGGGCTAACGGAGTTTCTCCATGGCTGATTACGATTTCGACGTGCTGGTGATTGGCGCCGGCCCTGGCGGTTACGTCGCGGCGATTCGCGCTGCGCAGCTCGGCCTGAAGACCGCGTGCGCCGAAAGCCGCGAAACGCTTGGCGGTACGTGCCTCAATGTCGGCTGTATCCCTTCGAAGGCGATGCTGCACGCGTCCGAATATTTCGATGCTGCCGCGAATGGCGCGATGGCCAAGATGGGCATCAAGGTCACGCCCGAACTGGACCTCGACACCATGCACGCGCAGCGCCGTGACGCTGTGAAGGGCCTGACCGGCGGCATCGAATTCCTGTTCAAGAAGAACAAGGTCGAATGGCTGAAAGGCCGCGCCAGCTTCGAAAGCGCCGATACGGTCAAGGTCGGCGGTCGCACCGTCCGCGCCAAGAACATCGTCATCGCCACCGGCTCGTCGGTTACCCCGCTTCCGGGCGTCGAGATCGATGAGAAGATCGTGGTTTCGTCGACCGGCGCGCTCGAACTTGAAAAGGTCCCGGCGCACATGGTCGTGATCGGCGGCGGCGTGATTGGGCTCGAGCTTGGCAGCGTGTGGCGCCGCCTCGGGGCCAAGGTAACCTGCGTCGAATTCCTCGACCAAATCCTGCCCGGCTTTGACGACGATGTCCGCAAGGAAGCGAACAAGATTTTCAAGAAGCAGGGCATCGAGTTCAGGCTCGGTACCAAGGTCACCGCCGTGAAGGTCGACGGCGGCAAGGCCACGCTGACCATCGAACCGGCAAAAGGCGGCACCGCGGAAACGCTGGATGCCGACGTGGTTCTAGTCTCCATCGGCCGCCGGCCGAACACGGAGGGCCTGGCGCTCGACAAGGCAGGCCTGACGGTCAATCAGCGTGGCCAGATCGAAACCGATCACGACTTCCGCACCAAGGTGCAGGGCGTGTGGGCAATCGGCGACGTGATCCCCGGCCCGATGCTCGCCCACAAGGCCGAGGACGAAGGCATCGCGGTGGCCGAGAACATCGCGGGCCAGACCGGAATCGTGAACCACGACGTCATCCCGTCGGTCGTCTACACCATGCCCGAGATCGCGGGCGTCGGCCTGACCGAAGCGCAGGCCAAGGAGCATGGCGAGGTAAAGGTCGGCAAGTTTCCGATGCTCGCCAACAGCCGCGCCAAGACCAACCACGAGCCCGATGGTTTCGTAAAGGTCATCGCCGATGCCAAGACCGACCGCGTGCTCGGCGTTTGGTGCATCGCCAGCGTCGCCGGCACGATGATCGCAGAGGCTGCTTTGGCGATGGAGTTCGGCGCGACCAGCGAGGACATCGCCTACACCTGCCACGCGCACCCGACGCATTCGGAGGCGCTCAAGGAAGCCGCGATGGGCGTGACCGGGAAGCCGATCCACATCTGACGCGTTGGGCTTCGCGATGGCGAAGCTTCACGATACTTGGGAAGTGCTACCCCACGGTCCGCTGCGCGAGGTTGCACCCGGGCTGCTGACCGTCGTCGGTCAGATCCCGTTGCCGCTCGGCAATTTTCCGCGGCGAATGACGGTGGTTGCCTTGCCGCGCAAACGCACCGCGATCTTTTCGCCGATCCCGCTGCCCGACGCGGAGATGGCGCGGATCGAGGCGCTGGGTGCGCCGTCCTTCATCATCGTCCCCAATGGCGGTCACCGGCTCGACAGCCGTCCGTTCAAGGCGCGTTATCCAAAGGCCAAGGTCGTGGCAGCGCCGGGGGCCAGGGCGCAGGTCGACAAAGCTGTGCGGGTCGATACGTCCACGCCTGATCTCGGCAAGGATGTCGATTTGGTCAGCGTACCCGGCATGGGTGACGCCGAACTCGCACTCGTCGTCCGCCACGAAGGCGGCACTTCGCTGGTCGTCAACGACATCGTCGGCAACGTAGCGCACCCGCAGGGCTTCGGCGCGCGGCTCATGGGGCGGCTGACAGGGTTCGGACCCCGCCCGGCGGTGCCGCGACTGCTGCGCATGCGGTACGTCAAGGATGAAGCCGCGCTCGCCGCGCAATTGCGCGAATGGGCCGACCTTCCCGGCCTCGTCCGGCTGATCCCGTCGCACGGCGAGATCATCGATCGCCCCGCTGCCACGCTGAGGCGGCTGGCTGCGAGCCTCGACTAGCGTTCCTGCGTCGGTCGCCCGTTGGCTGTCCAGGCGGGCGTGAAGCTGCTGTCCGCCAGCCACCGCATCGGCGCCACCAGCGAGCGGATCGCGCTCGTCATGAATGGGATGTTGAGGTTGGCTGCCGTGTCGGTCGGCTGGTGATAGGTCGGCACCACCGCCCAACCCGACACCGTGTGCGCGACCACGCCTTTCAGCGCGAGCGAGTAATTGTCCGAACGCTGGAAGAAATTCTGTTCGGGATAGGGATCGCTCGTCACTAGCGCGCCGTGCGCCTTCAGCGCCGGGCCGAGGTTCGACCGGTCAAAGCCCGTCATCATCAGCGTATTCTTCGGCAGCTTCGGATCCTGCGACCCGATCATCTCGAACTCGATGTTCGCGGCGATCTGGTCGAGCGGCACCGGCGGATGCTCGCCGAAATAGGTCGATCCGTAGCCACCGATCTCCTCGCTCCCGTAGCAAACGAACAGGATGCTGCGGCGCGGCTGCTTCCCGGTGGCAAGCGCTTGCGCAAGCTCCATCACTGCCGTGGTTCCGGAAGCATCGTCATTGGCCCCCGGCATGATCGTGCCGTCGGGACGCAAGCCCAGGTGATCGAGATGCGCCGTCAGCAGCAGCGTTCCGGCCTTCGCGTCGCGGCCTTTCAGATAGCCGATGGCGTTGGTGGTCGTCGCGCGCTCTTTTGTCGTCGCGACATTCAGCACGACTGCGGCGCCTACTTTGCTCGCCAGCGCGTCAACGGCAGCATCCGGCAGCGTGATCAGGCTGGGCCGCTCACGTGGCGGTTTTTCCTCGAGATACACCGGCAGGCGGGGTTTCCCGCCGAGCATGCCGAGTACCTTCCGGCTTCCTTCATTTTCGCGAACGATGACCAGCTTGACGGGCTTGCCGGCGATCGCGCGATAGATCGTCATCGGGTCGGCGTCCTTGGCCGACACCAGCACGATGTCCGCAGTTGGGAGCTTTGCCGGATCCGCAAGGGCCGTCACCGCGAGAGTGCCCGAAATCGGCTTGCCCGAGCTGAGCAACAGCGTCGGAGAGGCGAAGGCTGCGCCGCCCACCGTCAAGGTCGCGGGAGCCGTCAGCGTCTCGCGCACAACAACTGCTTTCTGCAGATAGCCGTCCATTCCCGGCGCGGGGGTGAGGCCATAGGATTGGAACTGCGACGCGACATAGGCGGCGGCAATCGCTTCGTCGCGGGTTGCGCTGCCGCGTCCCTGCAAGGCGTCGCTTGCCAGAAATGCCTCATGTGCGGCGACCGACCGCTCGGTGATCGTGCTTTGAGCCAGCGCCGGTGTCGTCGCCAGCGCAGCAGTCGCGCAGAGCGCGGCAAATATTGCTTTCAAGGATGGTCCCCCAAATTGATCTATGCGGTCAGCCAGCTGCGCAGCAGCGCCAGCAGGGTCTGATCGTGCGTGGGCGAGCGCGCCGGCGCGGATACCTGACACTCCAGACAGCGCGCCTGGATGCTCGGTCCGCTTAGGATCGACTGCACCTCGGCAAACACCTGCGCGAGCTGATCCTGCGGCTTGCGCGCCATCATCGAAAAGGCGTCGGTTGGCCCGGCCTGGTCGTTGTCGTTCGTGGCCCAGGCCTCGATCAGCTGGTCGCGGAAGCTCGGCTGAGCCTCAAGATATCGGACGCGCCGTTCATCGCCCAGCTTGGCGAGCTCCGCTGCCTTGCCGATCGCCTCGCTCATCCCGCCAAAGCCGTCGATCAGCCCGATCTGGCGCGCCGTACCGCCGTCCCACACGCGCCCCTGCGCGATCTGGTCGATCTGCTGCGGCGTCTTGTGCCGCGATTGCGCGACGATGCTGAGGAAGCGGCCGTAGGTGGACTCGACCCCGGTCTGGATCAGCTGCCCCGCTTCCGGCGACGGGCCCTTGAGCAGGTCCGGTTCCCCCGACAGCGGTGTCGTCTTCACGCCATCCGCGCCGACGCCCAGCTTGGCCAGGGTACCCTGGAAGCTCGGAAGCACGCCGAACACGCCGATCGACCCGGTGATCGTTGACGGCTCCGCATAGATGAAATCGGCCGGGGTCGAGACCCAGTAGCCGCCGGACGCGGCGACGCTTCCCATCGACACGACTATGGGGATTTTCTTGGATTTGGCTTCCAGCAGCGCCTGCCGGATGCGCTCGGACGCCAGCACCGAACCACCCGGGCTATCGACCCGCACGACCAGCGCTTTCACCCCCTTGTTGCGAATGCCGTCCTGGATTTGCTTGGCGATGGTGTCGCCGCCCGCGGTCCCGGGGCCGGCTTTGCCGTCGACGATCATCCCCGCGATGGTCACCACGCCGATGGGTCCGCTCGGCTTTCGATCAACCACGTCGTTGATGTAGGCGCCGAGCTTGATCTCCTTGAACGCACTGCCGCGGTCGCCGGCGCCGCCGCCGAGCTGCGCCAGCCGCCCCTCGAACTCCTGCCGCTCGCCGACCTTATCGATCAAACCCGCCTGCAACGCCGCTTTGGCCATGTCGCCGCCCGCGGCCGCCACCGCGCCGTTCATGTTGGACAGGAAGAGGTCGATATTCGCCTTGGGCCGTGCCTGCTTGACCGCCTGCTTCCAGGTCTCCAGCCGCGCTCCGTCCAGTGCCTGGTAATTCTGCCGCGCTTCGGGCGACATGTCGTTGCGGATGTAAGGCTCGACCGCCGACTTATAGGTGCCAACGCGATAGACGTTGGCGGTCACGCCAAGCTTGTCGAGCAGTCCCTTGTAATAGAGGTTCGATCCGCCCGGCCCGGAGATGAGCACGCCGCCGAGCGGATTGAGCCAGATTTCCGATGCCGCCGACGCCAGGGCGTAGCTGTCGTCGGTATAACCGACACCATAAGCAACCACCGGCTTACCCGCGCCACGGACGCGCCGCACGGCTTCAGCAAGATCGTTGATCGCCGTTGCGCCGCCACCGGTGAACCCGTCGAGGTCGAGGGCAACGACCTTCACCCGGTCGTCGGTGCGCGCCTTGTCCATTGCGGCGACCAGATCGCGCAGGCGGTATTGCCCGAGCGCGCCGCCGCTGGCGACGTCCGACCATTGGCGGCGCGCTGGCTGCTCCACCACGCTGCCGTTGAGATTTAGATCGAGCACCCCGTCCTTCACCGGCGCGGGACGGGCGGACAGCGCGCCATAGAGACCGCCGAAGAACAGCAGCAGAAGCAGCAGGACCAAGGCGTCCTTCACTCCGACCAACAGCTTCCAGATTGCGCGAACGAATTTCATTGCCACAGCCTCTGCATCAACTTTGCACCGTTGCTAGCGGAGGAGCGGGCAGGCGGCCAAACCTTTTCGACGGGTCGGCGGACGGCTAGGGCGCGCCCGTCATGCGGCAGGAAACCAGCATCGCCGGGCGACGCAGTCCTTGGCGCGACGAACTTCGCGCCACGCTCGCTCTTGCCTGGCCGTTGATCCTCGCCAATCTGACCATGCAGTTGATTCAGGCAACTGATGTCATCCTGCTTGGGTGGCTGGGCGCAAAGGAGCTTGCAGCTGCGGCGCTGGGCCTCAGCCTCTCGTTCGGCATGGTGTTGTTTGCGCTTGGCGTGCTCACGGCCTCGTCGCCGATGATCGCTTCCGCGCTTGGCGCGCGCTTCAACGCCGTGCGCGATGTCCGCCGCACGTTTCGGCAGTCTGTGTGGGCCGCCGCGTTGATGGCCGCGCCCGTTCTCGTCGTCCTGTGGAATGCCGAGGGCATTATCCTCGCCTTCGGTCAGGAACCTGAACTGGCGTCGCTCGCCGGTCGCTTTCTGCGCGGATACATGTGGGTCATTCCGCCGTGGATGCTGTTCCAGACGCTGCGCAATTTCGTTTCCGCGATGGAGCGGCCGGGCTGGATCCTGGTGATCAGCTCCGTCGGCATCCCGCTTAATGCGCTTGTCAGCTGGGCACTCATCTTCGGGCATCTCGGCCTGCCCGCGTTGGGCATCCTGGGCGGCGGGATCGGCAGTTCGATCGTGTGGACGGCCATGGCGCTGGCGCTCACCGCCGTGGTGCTGTCCGATCGTCAATTCCGGCGCTTTCATTTGTTCGGCCGTTTCTGGCGGCCAGACTGGCCCCGATTTCGCCAGCTGTTCCGGCTCGGCGGTCCGATCGGACTGACGATGGGGTTCGAAGGTGGCGTGTTCAGCGCCGCCGCCTATCTGATGGGCTTGTTCGGAGCGCCCTCGGTGGCGGCACATCAGATTGCGCTGCAGATCGCGGCGACGACGTTCATGGTCCCGCTGGCGCTTGGCCAGGCGGCGACGGTCCGCGTCGGCCTCGCTTATGGACGCGCCGACCCGCACGCTGTCACGCTCGCGGGTTGGACGGCGTTCGTTCTGGGCATTGCGTTCATGACCGTGATGGCGGGCGTCATGTTCCTGTTCCCGCGCGAACTGATCACGCTGTTTCTCGATGACAGTGCTGCAAATGCGAACGTCATTTCGCTCGGTGTTTCGTTTCTCCTGATCGCCGCCTTGTTTCAGATCGCGGACGGCGCTCAGGTCGTCGGCGCCGGCATGCTGCGCGGGCTGCACGACACGCGCGTCCCGATGATCTTTGCGCTCTTCGGCTATTGGGCGATCGGCCTGGGGGTCGGCATCGCGCTGGCGTTTGTTCTCGATTGGCGCGGGGTAGGAATTTGGGTCGGCCTGGCGGCGGGCCTCGGTGTCGTCGCACTCCTTATGTTGTGGCGCTGGACGCAACGCGCGACGCTCGGGCTCGCGGGCCGCGAAACCCCCAAAATCAAAGCCGTCGCGACCCATTGACGGGTCGGAGTGGCGAACCCATATGCGCCGGGTCGCTGGCACTCTCACATCATGAGTGCCAACGAAACATGTTCAACTTGAAGAGAGAAAGAGGGGGTTCAACCCATGGGTTTCAGGCCGCTTCATGATCGTGTTCTCGTCCGTCGCGTCGAGGCCGATGAAAAGACCGCCGGCGGGATCATCATCCCGGACACCGCCAAGGAAAAGCCGCAGGAAGGCGAAGTCATCTCCGTCGGCACGGGCGCTCGCGCCGACGACGGCAAGGTCACGCCGCTGGACGTCAAGGCCGGCGACAAGATCCTGTTCGGCAAGTGGTCGGGCACGGAGGTCAAGATCGACGGTGAAGACCTGATCATCATGAAGGAAAGCGACATCCTCGGGATCGTCGGCTGACCTCCCGGTGAGCGCGAAATTGCGCTCGTCACTGTGAACATTCGGAACATTCAAAACTGAAAGGGTAGCCAAATGGCAGCCAAGGACGTGAAATTCAGCCGCGATGCGCGTGAGCGCATTCTCAACGGCGTCGACATCCTCGCCAATGCGGTGAAGGTGACGCTCGGTCCCAAGGGCCGCAACGTCGTCATCGACAAGAGCTTCGGCGCACCGCGCATCACCAAGGACGGTGTTACCGTCGCCAAGGAAATCGAGCTCAAGGACAAGTTCGAGAACATGGGCGCCCAGATGGTGCGCGAAGTGGCCTCAAAGACCAACGACCTCGCCGGTGACGGCACCACCACCGCGACGGTGCTGGCGCAGTCGATCGTCCGCGAAGGCATGAAGTCGGTTGCGGCCGGCATGAACCCGATGGACCTCAAGCGCGGCATCGATCTTGCCGTCGGCAAGGTCGTCGCGGACCTCAAGAGCCGTTCGAAGGACGTGCAGGGCTCGAGCGAGATCGCTCAGGTCGGCATCATCTCGGCCAATGGCGACAAGGAAGTCGGCGAGAAGATCGCCGAAGCCATGGAAAAGGTCGGCAAGGAAGGCGTGATCACCGTCGAAGAGGCGAAGGGTCTCGAGTTTGAGCTCGACGTCGTCGAAGGCATGCAGTTCGACCGCGGCTATCTGTCGCCATATTTCATCACCAATCCGGAAAAGATGCAGGTCGAGCTTAGCGACCCCTACATCCTGATCCACGAGAAGAAGCTGTCGAACCTGCAGGCGATGCTCCCGATCCTGGAGGCAGTCGTTCAGAGCGGCCGTCCGATACTGATCATCGCTGAGGACATCGAAGGCGAAGCGCTGGCGACCCTGGTCGTCAACAAGCTGCGCGGCGGCCTCAAGGTCGCGGCCGTCAAGGCGCCGGGCTTCGGCGATCGCCGCAAGGCGATGCTTGAGGACATTGCGATCCTCACCGGCGGCGAGATGATCAGCGAGGATCTCGGCATCAAGCTCGAAAGCGTTTCGCTGAACATGCTCGGCCAGGCCAAGCGCGTCACGATCGACAAGGACAACACGACGATCGTCGATGGCAACGGCACCCGCGAGAACATCGAGGGCCGCGTTGGCGCCATCCGCCAGCAGATCGAAAACACCACTTCCGACTACGACCGCGAGAAGCTCCAGGAGCGTCTGGCGAAGCTCGCAGGCGGTGTCGCGGTGATCAAGGTCGGCGGTGCGTCCGAGGTCGAGGTCAAGGAGCGCAAGGATCGCGTTGACGACGCGCTCCACGCGACCCGCGCGGCCGTCGAAGAGGGCATCGTTCCGGGCGGCGGTACCGCGCTGCTCTACGCCACGAAGGCGCTCGATGGCCTCAAGGGCGACAACGACGACCAGACCCGCGGCATCGACATCATCCGCAAGGCGCTTCAGTCGCCGGTGCGGCAGATTGCCGAGAACGCCGGTCATGACGGCGCGGTTGTTGCGGGCAAGCTGATCGACGGCAACGACGTCAATCTCGGCTTCAACGCTCAGACCGAGGTTTACGAGAACCTGGTCCAGGCCGGCGTGATCGACCCGACCAAGGTCGTCCGCACCGCGCTTCAGGACGCGGCGTCGGTGGCCGGTCTGCTGATCACCACCGAAGCCTCGATCGCCGAGGCGCCGGACGACAAGCCGGCGCCGGCGATGGCCGGCGGCGGCATGGGCGGAATGGGCGGAATGGACTTCTAAGTCCGGACGTTCAGTCTGACTGATTGGAAGGGCCGGCGGAGCGATCCGCCGGCCCTTCTTCGTTGCGGGCCATATCGTTCAGCATGTCCTCGGCCGAGTTCAGCTGCGCGCTCTCCTCCGTGGTGGGCGCTGGCGGACGGTCGTCCCGGCAGGCCGCGAGCAACAGGAAGCAGGCGATCAATCTTCTCACTCTGGCAAAGTATCACTTTGTCCGAGCACAAAAAAAGGGCCGCTCCCGAAGGAACGGCCCTTTCTCTAATCGAGTGGTAAGCGCGAAGCTTACTTGTTCTCGGTCGCGTTCGCGACGTCGTTGGCCGTCGAGTTGTCGATGGCATTAACGTCGGCGTTCAGTGCCGCGTCCGCATTCGCGGTCACGTCGTTGGCGGCAACGTTGACGTCGGTCGAAGCGGTGTTCTCGACTGCGGTCTCGTTGGCGGCCGTGTTGGCTTCTTCGTTCTTGCTGCACGCACCGAGCGCGAGGGCGCAAACGGCGGCGGTCACAATGGCAACCTTCTTCATGGTCTTTCACTCCCTCAAAAATGCCCGTGGGGGTGGGCATCCAACCCGGCCGTCGGACGCGAGTCGCTTCAGGCCAGACCTTCGGCATTAGCGGTAATCTCTACTCCTGCACAAGGGTATAAATTCACGCGATGAATTGACCATATAAAGATATCTTTATATCCTTAACTCGTGACCGGCGCTTTGCCCCTTGCTGATCTATTTCAGGCGCTTGCCGACCCAACGCGGCTGCGCATTCTCGCTTTGTTGCGGCAAATGGAATTGTCGGTCGGCGAGTTGGCGCAGATCCTGGGCCAGAGTCAGCCGCGCGTTTCGCGGCATCTCAAGATTCTGGCCGATGCCGAAGTTCTCGATCGCCGCAAGGAAGGCAGCTGGGTTTTCCTGACGCTCGCCGACGCCGAGCGTGTCGCCCCCCTTTTCGCGCTGATCGATCAGTGGGCGGATAAGGAAACAGCGCGCTGGTTTGCCGCCGATGCAGCGCGAACCGAGGGCATTCGCGCCGAGCGCGCCGAGGCGGCCAACCGCTACTTTTCCGGTCACGCCGAGATCTGGGATCAAATTCGATCGCTTCACGCCGCTGAAAGCGAGGTCGAGCAGGCGATCGACGGCGCCTTGGGCAAGCGTCCGCTCGGACGGCTCGTGGACGTCGGGACGGGTACCGGACGCATGATCGAGCTATTCGGCCCGCGCGCCTCGCAGGCCATCGGCATCGACCGCTCGTCGGAAATGCTGCGTCTCGCCCGTGTAAAGCTTGAGGCGGCCGGTATCGCATCCAGCCTCCGTCAGGGCGACATGTATGCATTGCCGCTCGCCGATCAGACGGCGGACAACATTATCATCCATCAGGTACTCCATTATGCTCATTCGCCTGCAAAGGCGGTCGCTGAAGCGGCGCGCGTACTTGCGCCCGGCGGCACACTGCTGGTCGTCGATTTCGCAGCGCACGAGCGCGAGGAACTGCGCGAACGCGACGCCCACATCCGCCTCGGCTTCGAGGAAGACGTCATGAACGGCTGGTTCACGGCGGCCGGGCTCGAGGTCGATCAGGTCCGCCATCTGGAAGGCGGCGAGCTCACGGTCACCATCTGGCGGGGCGTGAAAGCTGCCGAGAAAGAGCGGAGGGCCGCATGAATGCGCTCGAATCGCTCGGGCGGCATCTGCCGCTGTTCGCGGAAGCCCGCGGCGACGTTCAGGTGAGCTTCGAATTCTTTCCGCCGAAGACGGAGAAGATGGAGCAGACGCTTTGGGAGTCGATCAAGACCCTCGAGCCACTGCAGCCGCGCTTCGTTTCTGTCACCTACGGTGCCGGCGGCTCCACGCGCGAACGGACGCACGCTACCGTCGAACGTATCCTTAAGGAGACGTCGCTGACGCCCGCCGCTCACCTCACCTGCGTGGGCGCGACCCGTAAGGAAGTGGACGAGGTCGCACGCAGCTACTGGGAGGCCGGGGTCCGCCACATCGTGGCGCTGCGCGGCGATCCTACGGAGCCGGGATCGAAATATCAGCCACATCCCGGTGGTTATCGCGATGCGGTCGAACTGGTCCGCGGCCTGAAAGAGGTCGCGCCATTCGACATCTCCGTCGCGGCCTATCCGGAGTGCCATCCAGATTCGTCGACGCGGCAGTTCGATCTCGAAAATCTAAAGCGCAAGGTCGACGCCGGGGCGGATCGGGCGATCACGCAGTTCTTCTTTTCCGCCGATTGCTTCTTCCGCTTTCGCGACGACGCGGCCGCGGCCGGGATCGAGGTCGAGATCGTGCCGGGCATCCTGCCGGTATCGAACGTCGCGACAACGCGCCGTTTTGCGGCAAGCTGCGGGGCGGCGATCCCGAAATGGCTCGACGACCTGTTCGAAGGCCTCGACGACCTTCCTGCAGCGCGCCAGCTGATCGCCGCCACCGTCGCGGCCGAACTGTGCGGCCAGCTTTACGCCGGCGGCGAACGGACCTTCCACTTCTACACGCTCAACCGGGCAGAGCTGAGCTACGCGATCTGCCACCTGCTGGGCGCAAGGGCGAAACAATCATGACGGCTTCTCAATCCCTGCGCGCCGAAGCGGCCAAGCGCATCATCATCAAGGACGGCGCCTACGGGACGTCGATCCAGAACCGCAAGCTGGAGACCAGCGACTATTGCGGCGGCCTGGATCTGCTCAAGGACCAGCGCGGCAACAATGATCTGCTGAACATCACCAAGCCGGAAGTGGTGCGGTCGATCTGCGAAAGCTTCGCCGATGCCGGCGCGGAAATCCTGGCCACCAACACGTTTAACGCGAACTCAATCAGCCAGGCAGACTATGGCGCCGAAGCGCTCGTCGGCGAGATTAACCGCGCCTCGGCCCGGATCATGCGCGGTGTCGCCGATGCCTATTCGGCGAAGGACGGAAAAGTGCGCTGGGTGGCCGGCGCGCTGGGCCCGACGAACAAGACGCTGTCGCTTTCGCCGGACGTCAACGATCCGGGCTTCCGCGAGGTCGATTTCGACCAGGTCAAGGCCGTCTATCGCGAGCAGATCAACGCGTTGGTCGAGGGCGGTGTCGACTTCATCCTGATCGAGACGATCTTCGACACGCTGAACGCCAAGTCTGCGATCATGGCGACGCTGGAAGCCGAGCAGGCGCTTGGCCGCGAGCTGCCCCTGATGATTTCGATGACGCTGACCGACCTGTCCGGCCGCAACCTGTCGGGTCACACGGTGGAAGCCTTCTGGGCATCGGTGCGTCACGCCAAGCCGGTGACGATTGGCCTAAATTGCTCGTTTGGCGCCGCGCAGCTGCGTCCGCATCTGGCGGCGCTGGCGGCGCAGGCCGACACGCTGGTGATGGCCTATCCTAACGCCGGCCTGCCCAACGAGCTAGGCGAATATGACGAGGCCGCCGAACAGACGGCGGCGCAGGTCCGCGAATGGGGCATGAGCGGTTTGGTGAACGTGGTTGGCGGCTGTTGCGGGACGACTCCCCTGCACATCGCCGCAATTGCCGGGGCGGTGCGCGATTGCACGCCGCGCCCCGTCCCGGCACCTCGCCCCGGCACCCTGCTTGCCGGGCTCGAGCCGATGCTGATTGCCGCCTGACAAAATGGAAACGACTGACGTGAATGAGGCCGGCGCCGGCGCGCGCTTTGTGAATATTGGCGAGCGCTGCAACGTGACCGGATCGGCGCGCTTCAAAAAGCTCGTCATGGCCGGCGATTATGACGCGGCCGTCGAGGTCGCGCGCGACCAGGTCGAGAACGGTGCGCAGATCATCGACGTCAACGTCGACGAGGCGCTGCTGGATAGCGAGCAGGCGATGACGGTGTTCCTCAAGCGCATCGCCGCCGAGCCGGACATCGCCCGCGTGCCGGTGATGATCGACAGCTCAAAATGGAGCGTCATCGAGGCCGGCCTAAAGTGCGTATCGGGCAAGCCGATCGTCAATTCGATCAGCATGAAGGAAGGCGAGGGGCCATTCCTCGAGCTCGCCGCCAAATGCCGCGCTTACGGCGCCGCCGTTGTCGTCATGGCGTTCGACGAAGTTGGCCAGGCCGACACCGCCGCCCGCAAGGTCGAAATCTGCGAACGTGCCTACAAGCTGCTGGTCGCCAATGGCACCGACGCCACTGACATCATCTTCGACCCGAACGTGTTCGCGGTCGCGACGGGGATCGACGAGCACCGCCGCTACGCCATCGACTTCATCGAGGCGGCGAAAGAAATCCGCCAGCGTTGCCCGGGTGCGCACATTTCCGGCGGCCTGTCGAACCTCAGCTTCTCGTTCCGCGGCAACGAACCCGTGCGCCGCGCGATGCATAGCGTGTTCCTCTACCACGCGATCCCCGCAGGCATGGACATGGGCATCGTCAACGCCGGCCAGCTCGACGTTTACGACCAGATCGATCCGGAACTGCGCGAAGCATGCGAGGACGTTATTCTTGATCGCCGCGATGACTCGACCGAGCGGCTGATCGCGTTGGCCGAGCGCTACAAGGGCACCGACGCCGCCGCCGAAAAGGCTGCTGCCGAATGGCGGTCGCTGCCCGTCGGCGAACGGCTGTCCTACGCGCTGGTTAAGGGCATCGACGCGCACATTGTCGATGATACCGAAGAAGCCCGCCAGCAGGTCGCGAACGACGGCGGCCGCACGATCGAGGTCATCGAAGGCCCGCTGATGGACGGCATGAACGTCGTCGGCGACCTGTTCGGCACCGGCAAGATGTTCCTTCCGCAGGTGGTGAAATCCGCCCGCGTGATGAAGCGCGCCGTCGCGCATCTCATCCCGTTCATCGAGGCGGAAAAGGAAAAGTCCGGCGCGACGCAGGGCAAGGGCCGGATCGTCATGGCCACCGTAAAGGGCGACGTTCACGACATCGGCAAGAACATCGTCGGCGTCGTGCTGCAGTGCAACGGCTTCGAGGTCATCGACCTCGGCGTCATGGTGCCCTGGCAGGACATCCTGCAGGCGGCGAACGACAACAACGCCGACATGATCGGCCTGTCCGGCCTCATCACGCCCTCGCTGGACGAGATGGTGACGGTCGCCGGCGAGATGCAGCGGCTGGGGCTGAAGACGCCGCTGCTGATCGGCGGCGCGACCACCAGCAAGGCGCATACGGCGCTGCGCATCGACCCTGCCTATGAAGGCGCGGTGATCCACGTCCTTGATGCCAGCCGCGCGGTGGGTGTCGCGTCTTCGCTGGTCTCGGACACGCAGCGCGAGCCGCTGATTGCTGCGACGGCGGACGATTACGACAAGCTGCGCAAGTCGCGTGAGCGCAGCGGGCAGAGCGAACTCGCCACGCTCGACGATGCGCGCGCAAATCATTTCCCGTTCGATCCGGAAGGGCAGGCGCCCGCGCCGCATTATCCCGGCCTGCACCAGTTCGGCGACTGGCCGCTTGCCGACCTGCGCGCTTCAATCGACTGGACGCCTTTCTTCCGCGCGTGGGAACTCGCCGGCACATATCCCGCAATCCTGGACGACCCGATCGTCGGCGAAAGCGCGCGTAGCCTGTTCGCCGATGCGAATGCGATGCTCGACCAGATCATCGCGGAGCGCTGGATCACGCCGAAGGCGACCGTCGGCCTGTGGCGCTGCAAGCGCGAAGGCGACGATATCCTGGTTCTCGCTGGCAACGATTGGACGCGCGTGCCGATGCTCCGCCAGCAGGTGAAGAAACGGGAAGGCCGCGCCAACCTCTGCCTCGCCGACTTCATCAATCCGGACGGCGAAGACTGGATCGGTGGCTTCGCGCTGGGCATTCACGGGCTTGAGCCACACATCGAACGCTTCAAGCAGACCGTCGACGATTATGACGACATCCTGCTCAAGGCGCTCGCCGACCGCCTGGCGGAAAGTTTTGCCGAAACGTTGCACGCGACGGTCCGCAACCGTCTTTGGGGCTATGCGGAGGAGCATCTCTCCAATGCCCAGCTGATCCGCGAAAATTACGTCGGGATTCGCCCGGCGCCCGGCTATCCGGCCTGCCCGGACCACAGCCTGAAGCCGATCCTGTTCGACATGCTCGGCGGCGCGCCCGGCGAGGTCTCGCTGACCGAGAATTTTGCCATGCTGCCTACGTCCGCCGTGTCCGGCTTCTACTTCGGCCATCGCGACAGCCAGTATTTCGGTGTCGCCCGTATCGGCCGTGATCAGCTCGAGGACTATGCCGCTCGCCGCGAAGTCCCGGTCGAGCAGGCCGAGCGCTGGCTGCGTCCGAATCTCGACTAGCCCGAAGACTCGCACTAGCGGCGGCAATGTGATCCGTCGGCTCTTGCTTCTGCTCTGCCTGCTGCTGGCACCGGCTGCTGCTGGCGCCCAGCACATCGTGCCGCAGTTGGTGGCCGAAGGCGCCGCGCCGCCCGGCGGCGAGGTGGAGCTTGCTATCCACATGCGGCCCGCGCCCGGCTGGCACGGCTATTGGCAGAACCCCGGCGACGCCGGCTTGCCGATGACGGTCGACTGGCAGCTGCCGCCCGGCTTCTCCGCAGGAGCACTGCGTTACCCGGTGCCCACGCGGCTGACCGTCGCCGGGCTGATGAATTACGTTTTCGAGCATGATTATGCCGTGCTCGTCCGCCTCAAGGTTCCGGCGAACGCGCGCGGCACGATCCCCGTTCGCGCCGCCGCAACCTGGCTCGCCTGCACCGACAAGATCTGCGTCCCCGAGCGCGGCGAACTGTCGCTCGACGTGCCAATCGGGCAGGGCACGCCCAACCGTGCGAAGTTCGACGCCTGGCGCCAGGCGCTCCCGCAGCCGTTGGCGACACCTGCCCATTTCGCCGTGCAAGGCAACCGCCTGCACGTCGCGATACCGCTACCGGCCAGCGTTGCGGTCGGCGAGCCCTACCTCTTCCCGATCACCGACGACGTGGTCGATTATGAGGCGCCGCAGCAGTTCCGCCGAGCTGGCGACTGGGTGGTGGCTGAGCTTACGACCAAAGCGTCGCCGAAAGCGTTTGAAGGTGTGCTTGCGCTTGAGGACGGTCGCGGGCTCGAATTCCATTCCGTGCCGGGCACTATACCCGTCGGTGGGGACGTGATTGGCGGCGGTGGACTAGGGGCGCAGGCCATTATCTGGGCCGTCCTTGGTGCGCTGGCGGGCGGCATAATCCTCAACCTGATGCCCTGCGTTTTCCCGATCCTGGCCCTCAAGGCTCTGCACCTGTCCCGCGCGGGCGGTTCGCAACTCGAAGCCCGATCAGACGCGCTCAGCTATGCGGCAGGTGCCGTCGTCGGCACCGGTGCGCTCGGCGCGCTGCTGCTGATCATCCGAGCGGCGGGTGCGCAGGCGGGATGGGCGTTCCAGCTGCAAGACCCGCGCACGATCATGCTCCTCCTGCTGCTCGCAGTGGCGATGACCGCCAACCTGCTCGGCCTGTTTGAGCTGCCGGTCCTCGGCGGACGCGCGCAGCCCGCGGGCAGCTTCGGTACTGGCCTGCTGGCTGCATTCGTGGCTACGCCCTGCGCAGGTCCGTTTCTCGGCGCTGCGCTCGGCACGGCTTTGGTATTGCCACCCGCGGGATCTCTCGCGGTCTTTGCCGCGCTTGGCCTTGGATTGGCATTACCCTTCGTAGCGGTTGCTTTTGTCCCCGCGCTTCGCACGAAGCTGCCCAAACCTGGACCTTGGATGGATCGCCTGAAGCGCTTCCTCGCCGTTCCCATGGCCGCGAGTGCGATTGCGGCGTTGTGGCTGGTCTACCGCCTGGGCGGTCCGAAGGCCTTAACCCTGGGAGCATTGAGCGTCATTGCCCTCGTCGCGGTGCTGATCTGGATCGGTCGCCGCCAGCGCCGTGGCGTTGCGACAGGCTTGCCCGCCATTGCCGCAATCGTCGGCCTTGTTGCCGTGTCGGCCGTCGCTGCGAACACGATCCCTGTCGAAGCTCAAGCTGAGCGGGCGGGTAGCGCCGAGAAGTGGAGCGAAGCGCGCGCCACTGCGCTGACGCAACAGGGCAAACCGGTTTTTGTCTATTTCACCGCGGACTGGTGCCTGACCTGCAAGGTGAACGAAGCCGCGGCCATCGACCGGGCAGAAGTCCGCGACGCGTTCAAGCGCGCCGGGGTAGCGGTGCTGGAGGGCGACTGGACCAACGGCGACCCGGCCATCACCCGCTTCCTCGAGACGCGGGGCAGGGCCGGCGTACCCTATTACCTGTGGTACGCGCCCGGAAAGCCGCCCGAGGAACTCCCGCAGGTGCTGACGCCCTCGATGCTTACCGACCGCGCCCAGGCCGGGAAGCGTTAGGCACCCGGCTCCAGACTTTCTTGCCGCCGACCCAGGTTTCCAGCACTTGCGTGCGGGACCTCTCCTGGGCGTTCACCTTTGTCGGATCGCGGTCGACGACGATGAAGTCAGCGTATTTTCCTGGTTCTAGCGCGCCAACGCGATCCTCCGCCTGCCCGGCGTAAGCCGCGCCGCGCGTGAAGGCGTAGAGTGCCTGCCCGAGCGTCAGGCGCTCCTGGGGACGCCAGCCGCCCGGCGGCTGCCCCTCGACATCCTGCCGGCTGGTCGCGGCGGACAGGCCAGGAAAGGGGTTGGGCGATTCGACGGGAAAGTCCGACCCAAATGCCAGCCGCGCGCCGCTCTTCAAGACAGTCTGCCATGCATATGCACCGCCGAGCCGGTTAGGGCCCATCCGCGCTTCGGCCATCAGCCGATCACTGGTCTGGTGCGTCGGCTGCATCGAAGCGATGATGCCGGCGGGCGCAAGCCGCGGAATGTCGGCTGGGTCGACGATCTGAAAATGCTCGATCCGCCAGCGGCGATTGGCGCCGTAACGCTTCGACAATTGCTCATAGACGGTGATGATCTGCGCGTTGGCCGCGTCGCCGATCGCATGGGTTGCGATCTGGAAGCCGGCGCCTGCAGCCTTCGTCGCCAGCGCCAGCATTTCCGCGTCCGAATGGAACTGCAGTCCGCGCGTGTCGGGCTTGTCGGCATAGGGCTGTTTCAGCCACGCGCCGCGTGATCCGAGTGCGCCATCGGCGAACAGCTTGATGCCGACCGCGCGAAGGCGATCGCCGAACAACCAATTGGTCGGGTGCGGCACGGCGGCCATCGACTCGGTCCCCGACAGATAGCTGATCAGCCGCACATTGAGCCGCCCGCTGCGTCCGGCCCGGTTGAAGGCGTTCCAGTCGTCAACCGACGTGCTCATGCTGCCGACGCCAGTCACGCCATAGCCAAGCAGGATTTCCTGCGATTTCTGCAGGGCCTCGTCGAGCTGCGCCGTGCTCGGCCGGGGTACTGCCTTGTCGATCAGGCCCCGCGCATTGTCGACGAACAAGCCTTCATGAAACTCGCCGCCAGCCGGAACCGGCGTCGCCGCCGTCACGCCCGCCAAGCGCAGTGCTGCGCCATTGGCGACGACGGCGTGACCGTCCACGCGCTCCAGCGTCACCGGCCGGTCGGCAACCGCGGCGTCGAGGTCGGCCGATGTCGGAAAGCGCTTGTCTGCCCACTGTTCCTGGTTCCAGCCAAAGCCGCTGATCCACTTGAGGTCAGGATGCGCCGCCGCGTACTCGCGCAAGCGTTGCTGCAATTCCGCCAGCGATTTCGTGCCCGTCAGGTTCAGGCGCAGCGCGGTGAAGCCCAGGTCGGTCACGTGGCCATGCGCATCGATCAGCCCGGGCAGCACCGTTCGGCCGCCCAGATCGACCACTTTCCGATTTCGCGCGGCAGGTGCCGGTCCGTTGAGCAGCTGGACAACCTTGCCATTGTCGCCGATCAGCAGGCCGGTGAAATGCTGGAGGCGGCTCTGGTCATCGACCGTGATGCCGTTGACGTTGCTGATAAGCGTATCCGCCTGCGCGGCGGTCGAGGCGAGGAGCGCGCTGAGCGCGAAGAGCATGATGCGCATGCCGCTGCTTAGCATTGTCGCGTCCCAAGGGAACCGCTAGGCCGCGCAGCGCATGCAAGTCCCCCCGACGATCGACGACATTCGCGCCGCCGCAAAGCGCATCGAAGGCGCGGTTGTCCGCACGCCGATGCAGGTCAGCCGGACCCTCTCCGAGATCATCGGCGCGGAGGTGTGGCTGAAGTTCGAAAACCTGCAGTTCACCGCCGCCTACAAGGAGCGGGGCGCGCTCAACAAGTTGCTGCAGCTAACCGACGACGAGCGCGCGCGCGGCGTCATCGCGGCGTCGGCGGGCAACCATGCGCAGGCCGTCGCTTATCACGCCAAGCGCCTCGGCATTCCGGCCACGATCGTGATGCCCGCGCCGACCCCCTCGGTGAAAGTGACCCAGACCGCCGGCCATGGCGCGACTGTCGTGCTGCACGGTGACATGTTCGACGACGCCTATGCTAAGGCGCGCGAGCTGGCGCTCGAGAAAGGCTACGTCTTCGTCCATCCATTCGACGACCCGCAGATCATCGCGGGCGCAGGAACAACCGCGCTCGAGATGCTCGAAGCCGCGCCTGATCTGGACACGATCGTGGTGCCAATCGGCGGCGGCGGGCTGATGTCGGGGATCGCCATCGCCGCGCGTGCGATCAAGCCGGATATCGAGCTGATTGGGGTGGAGGCCGAGCTTTATCCGTCGATGAAATGCGCGATCCAGGGCTGCCACCTGCCGCTGGGCGGCGACACGCTGGCGGAGGGCATTGCGGTGAAGCAGCCGGGCGCGCTGACGTCGCAAATCCTCAAGGATTATGCCGACGATGTCGCGCTGGTTTCAGAACGCGATCTCGAACGCGCTGTTTCGATGTTGGTCGGAATCGAAAAGACCGTAGTCGAAGGCGCTGGGGCAGCCGGTTTGGCGGCGATGATCGCCGACCCCGACCGCTTCAAAGGCAAGAAGGTCGCGACGTTGCTATGCGGCGGGAATATCGACACGCATCTGCTCGCCAACGTTCTCGTCCGCGACCTTGTCCGCAACGGTCGCATCGCGCGATTGCAGGTCGCGGCGCACGACCAGCCGGGCGCGCTCGCGGCGATCACCGCCAAGGTTTTCGAAGCCGGCGTCAACGTGCTGGAGATCAATCACAGCCGCATCTTCACCAGCCTGCCGGCGAAGGACACGATGATTGAGGTCGAGTGCGAGGCGCGCGATCCGGAGTCGATCGACGACGTCGTCCGCCGGCTGGAAGCTGCCGGTTTCAGGGTCGAGCGGGCCCGTCTCGACTAACGTTTATGTCCCCCGGCGGGACATGCCCTTTCGTCCGTCGAAAATGACGGAGCCGAACTCTTTTCAACGGCGTTAACCCGCCGCATAAAGATGTTCGTAACCCTTTGAGTGAGGTCGCCACGGTGAGCGCACCGTTCCGCTTCCCAAAGTTCTTCGTAACGAACCCGTCGCCGTGCCCGTATCTTCCGGGCAAGGTTGAGCGGAAAGTGTTTACGGAACTGAGCGGCCGGCACGCCAACGAACTCAATGAAGCGCTTGGGCGAATTGGTTTCCGCCGCAGCCAGTCGGTGGCCTATCGGCCCAGTTGCATCGATTGCTCGGCCTGCGTTTCCGTCCGCGTCCTTTCGTCGGAATTCGAAGCGACCGCGACCCAGCGCAAGCTGCTAAGGCGCAATCAGGACCTTGAGGTCACCGCCTGCAAGCCGTGGACTACGGACGAGCAATATTCGCTGCTGCGGAAATATCTCGCGGCCCGGCATCCCGGCGGCGGCATGGCGGAGATGGACGAGAGCGATTTCGCCGACATGGTCGAACAGACCCCCGTTCGCACGTACATCATCGAATATCGCGAGCCCTCGGTCGACGGAAAGCCGGGCCGCCTTGTCGGCGCCTGCCTCAGCGATCAGCAGAGCGACGGCCTGTCGATGATCTACAGTTTCTTCGATGTCGGCCCGGACGCTCGTAAAGGGCTCGGCACCTTCATCATCCTGGATCACATCATCCGCGCTGCGCGCGCCAACCTGCCCTACGTGTACCTCGGCTATTGGGTCGAGGGTTCGGGTCGCATGGCCTACAAGACCGGCTTCCGCCCGCTCGAGCGCCTGGCCCGCGACGGCTGGCGGCGGATGGATGAGGCTGAAGGCGATAAAACAGCAAAGGTTGCGTTGTCGCTCCCGAACCGCCGCCCGCGGCAAATTCTCGTAGACGCATAGGCAAAGAAAAAGGCGAGGCCTTTCGACCCCGCCTCTCTCACGTTCCCCCCGTGCGAAATCTTACGCGACGGCAGCCACTGGTGCGCTGTCCTCAACGTCATCGGCATCGCGCAGCACGTAGCCGCGGCCCCAGACCGTCTCGATGTAATTGGCGCCGCCACACGCGAGGCTGAGCTTCTTGCGCAGCTTGCAGATGAAGACGTCGATGATCTTGAGTTCCGGCTCGTCCATCCCGCCGTAGAGGTGGTTGAGGAACATTTCCTTGGTCAGCGTGGTGCCCTTGCGGAGCGAAAGCAGCTCCAGCATCGCATATTCCTTGCCGGTCAGGTGCACGCGGCTGCCGTCGACTTCGACCGTCTTCGCGTCGAGGTTCACGGCGAGCTTGCCGGTGCGGATGACCGACTGGCTGTGACCCTTGGAGCGGCGGACGATAGCGTGGATGCGGGCGACCAGCTCGTCGCGGTGGAATGGCTTGGTCACGTAGTCGTCGGCGCCGAAGCCGAGCGCCCGAACCTTGCTGTCCATTTCACCAATGCCCGACAGGATCAGGACCGGCGTCGACACCTTGGCGGTGCGCAATTTCTTGAGCACGTCGTAGCCGTGCATGTCGGGCAGGTTCAGGTCGAGGCAGATGATGTCGTAATCATACAGCTTGCCGAGATCGAGGCCTTCTTCCCCGAGATCGGTGGTGTAGACGTTGAAGCCTTCCGCGCCGAGCATCAGCTCGATGCTCTTGGCCGTGGTCGGCTCGTCCTCGATCAGCAAAACCCGCATTTTGATCCCCCCGATTCAGGCGCCGGGCAAACGTAAATCGCCCTTAAGAGCCTTGAAGCGTCCATTAACCATTCGGGGTCTGCAGGGAAAAGGTTAATATTGTGTAACGCGCTGGATTCCTTGGATTCGTTGCAAAGGAGTCACAAACTCGTCCAGAGGGGCGCGATGGAGCTTGTCGATCGTATCCTGTTCATCGACGCCGAAGCGCTGGTACTCGACAAGCCGGCCGGGCTGCCAGTCGATGCGCCGCGCCGGGGTGGGGACTCCATCGCGGCGCGCATCGACGAGCTGAAGTGCGGCTTCCAACGGCCGCCGACCGCAATGCACCGGCTCGATACCGACACGAGCGGCTGCCTGCTGTTCGCCCGCACGGCTCGCGGACGTGCGCAGTTCCAGCAAGCGTTCGAAGGGCGGACCGTCGAAAAATATTACCTTGCCGTGATTGCCGCTGAAGTTGCGGAGGACAGCGGCACGATCGATGCGCCGCTTGCCAAGGTCTCTAGCGAACTCGCGGGCTGGAAGATGGTCGCCGACGCGAAGGGCCAGGAAGCGTCGACACGCTGGCGCCGGCTGGCCGTGCGCGATGGCCGTACGCTGGTCGAGTTCCAACCGCTGACCGGGCGGACGCATCAGATACGCGTGCACGCGCGCGAGGCGTTTGGGCGAGGCATCATGGGCGACCGCGTATATGGCGTGCCCGGCGGGCCGATGCTGCTCCACGCCTCCCGGCTTGTCGTTCCGCGCGAGCGCAAGGACACGATCGACGTCACAGCGCCGCTACCAAACTATTTCGGCGAGTGGACCGATGCGGCCTGAGGACGTCATCCTGCCAGAGGACGCGCTCAGCGAAAGCTTTCTCGCCGCCACCGGGCCGGGCGGCCAGAACGTCAACAAGGTCGCCACCGCGGTCCAGCTTCGCGTCGACCTGTTCAAGCTGGGCCTGCATCCCGACGCCTACCAGCGGCTGCGCGACATCGCGGGGAGCAAGGTAACGAGCGGAGGCGAGCTGCTGATCACCGCGCGTCGCTTCCGCACCCAGGACGCCAATCGCACCGACGCGCGCCGCCGTCTGGCGGAGATGATTGCGGCCGCCCATATGATGCAGATGAAGCGCAGGCCGACCAAGCCCAGCCGGGCCGCGAAGGCGCAGCGCGTCGACAGGAAAAAACAGCGCAGCACTGTCAAGCGGGGCCGCGGAAAGGTGAGTTTCGACTGATGTTCGACCATCGCATTATGGCTGAGGACAAGCCGACGCTCTACCGCGATCTCGCATCCGCGCTCGAAGGATTGATCTCCGGCGAGACCGACGCCGTCGCCAACATGGCGAACGCCGCGGCGCTGATCTACGAAACGCTGCCCGACGTGAACTGGGCTGGCTTCTATCGCAACGTGAATGATGAACTGGTGCTCGGGCCGTTCCAGGGCCGCGCCGCCTGCATTCGCATTCCTTTCGGCAGTGGGGTCTGCGGCACCGCGGCGGCGACGCGCGAGACGCAGCTCGTGGAGGATGTGCACGCCTTCCCGGGCCACATCGCCTGCGACAGCGCCTCGAACAGCGAGATCGTCGTTCCGCTCGTCAGCGATGGCGAACTGATTGGCGTACTCGACATCGACAGCCCGGTGACCGGCCGCTTTGACGAGGAAGACCGCGCCGGCTGCGAACGGCTCGGCGAAATCCTCTCGGGAGTGCTTAGCTGAGCTGCTCCAGCCGCTCGTCGGTCAATGAGCCGGGGATGATCATCAGCGGGCAGGGCAGCTGGCCCGCGTCATTGCCAGCGAAGTTCACGACCAGCGGTCCGGGCGATCCACTCGGCGCTGCTCCGAGCACCAGCGCCGCAATCTCGTCGCGGCCCGCGATATACTCACGCACGCTTCTGACCACCTCGCCCTGCCGGATGATGATGTTGGCCGAGATGCCGCTTTCGTCGAGGATCTCGCCGATTGCCGAGCTGACCACGCCTTCGATGCGCAGGCGTTGCTCTTCCTCCATTGCCGCCTGGACGCCGCCGAACTGCACGAAGTCCTGCGGCTCGACGATGCCCAGCACTTCGATGCGGCCATTGGTCTTGGCGGCGCGGCGCGCGGCGAAGCGCAGCGCGACGCGCGATTCCTCGCTGTCGTCGACCACGACCAGGTAAGTGCGCTGGCTGTCCCCCATGTGGCCAAGAGTGCTGCGGCAAACCCGCGTTAAGTGCAAGCGGTCGACTAGACATTCGGCGCAGACTTGACCGCGCCTGCCGCATTGGGCTTTGAGCCGCTCAAGCTTCCGCAAGGACAGGTCCTGATGCCGATCGAACTCAAGATGCCCGCGCTTTCCCCGACGATGGAGGAAGGGACGCTTGCCAAATGGCTGGTGAAGGAGGGAGATGAGGTGAAGTCGGGCGACATCCTCGCGGAGATTGAGACCGACAAGGCGACGATGGAGTTCGAAGCCGTCGACGAAGGCAAGATCGCCCAGATCCTAGTCCCCGAAGGCACGGACGGCGTGAAGGTCGGCGCGCCGATTGCGATCATGGCCGGCGAGGGCGAGACGGTGGACGCCAACGCGGCGCCCAAGGCCGACACGCCGCAGCCCGCGCCGCCCAAGGCTGCGCCCGAACCCAAGGCGGATGCGACTCCGAAGGCCTCGCCGCCGCCGCAAGCGCCGGTAGAAACGCCCGCCGCTCCCGCGCAGGCTGCTGCGCCAGCACCGTCCGGTGGCGACCGCGTGAAGGCATCGCCGCTCGCGCGCCGGCTCGCTCAGGCCCAGAATATTGACCTCGGCTCGCTAAAGGGAAGCGGCCCCGGCGGCCGCATCGTCCGCGCGGACATCGATGCCGCCGCCGGCAAGGCCCCGGCGGCTGCGCCGGCTGGCGCACCAGCCGCGGCGGCTCCTGCTCCAGCGCCGACCTCGCATGCCGTCCTGCCCGGACCCAACGAGGAGGCGATCCCGCACGAGGCGATCAAGCTCAGCAACATGCGCAAGACGATCGCACGGCGCCTTTCCGAATCGAAGCAGCAGATCCCGCACATCTACCTGACGGTAAACATCAAGCTGGACGCGCTGCTTAAGCTTCGCGGCGAGCTCAACGCCGGCCTTGCCGCGCGCAATGTGAAGCTCAGCGTCAACGACCTGCTGATCAAGGCGCTCGCCCAGGCGCTGATCGCAGTCCCGGAATGCAACGTCAGCTTCGCCGGCGATCAGCTGTTCAAGTATAGCCGCGCCGACATTTCGGTCGCGGTGTCGATCCCGGCCGGGCTGATCACCCCGATCATCGTCGGCGCCGACACCAAGAGCGCGTCGGCGATCTCGACCGAGATGAAGGACCTCGCCTCCCGCGCGAAGGAAGGCAAGCTGCAGCCGCAGGAATATCAGGGCGGTACCGCCTCGCTCAGCAACATGGGCATGTTCGGCATCAAGCAGTTCGAAGCCGTCATCAACCCTCCGCAGGGCATGATCATGGCGATCGGTGCTGGCGAGAAGCGACCCTATGTCGTCAACGACAGTCTGCAGATCGCAACGGTGATGAGCGCCACCGGCAGCTTCGATCACCGGGCCATCGACGGTGCCGACGGCGCGCGGTTGATGAAGGCGTTCAAGGAACTTGTCGAAAACCCGTTGGGGATGCTCGCCTAGATGAAGTGGATCACCGCGCTCGCCTTCGGCCTCATCCTTGGGATCGTCCTGCCGACGATGATGAACGGCGGCGAGGGGCTGTGGACCGATAGCTGGGCCGGATGGGGCACGATCCGCCCGTTGGATGGTTCGCCCGGATTGCTGCTGTCGATCCCCGTTTTTCTGGGCTCTGCGACCGCGCTGCGTCTGCTGTTCAGCTGGCACAGCTAAGTCAGGTGGAGTCTTCGCGCGAGCCGCTGATCCGTGTCACGGCGATGCCGTCCGACACCAATCCGTACGGGGGCGTGTTCGGCGGCTGGCTGATGGGGCAGATGGGCCTTGCCTGCGGGTCGTTCGCGTCGCGCCATTCGGCGGGCAAGGCGATACTCGTCGCGGCGGATGCGCTGAAGTTTCCAGGTGCGATGGCGGTTGGCGACGAACTGAGCGTCTATGTCGAACTGCTGAAGCCCGGCCGGACCTCGCTCAGACTTAAGGCAGAAGCGATCGCCCGCGAGCGAGACGGAAACGTTGAGAAGCTGGTGGCGGAGGGAGAATTCACCTTTGTCGCTCTCGACCAGGACAATAGGCCGCGCGTTATCGCGGCAGAGGAACACGTAAATGGCCGACCAATATGACGTGATCGTGCTTGGCTCGGGACCGGGCGGCTATGTCGCTGCGATCCGCGCGGCGCAGCTCGGATTGAAGACCGCTATCGTCGAGCGTGAGAACCTAGGCGGGATTTGTCTCAACTGGGGCTGCATCCCGACCAAGGCGCTGCTGCGCTCGGCCGAAGTCTTCCATTACATGACGCACGCCGACGCCTACGGCCTCAGCAACGACAAACCGTCGTTCGATCTCGCCAAGGTCGTCGCGCGCAGCCGTGCCGTCGCGAAGCAGCTCAATCAGGGCGTCACGCACCTGATGAAGAAGAACAAGATCACCGTTCACATGGGTGAGGGGGCGCTGACCGGTAAGGGCAAGCTTTCCGTGAAGGGCGCGGACGGCAAGGCGACCGAACTGGCTGCCAAGCACATCATCGTCGCCACCGGCGCGCGGGCTCGCGACCTGCCCTTCGCCAAGGCGGACGGCAAACACATCTGGACGTATCGCCACGCGATGACCCCGCCCGAAATGCCCAAGGATCTGCTGGTCATCGGATCGGGCGCCATCGGGATCGAATTCGCGAGCTTTTACGCGGACCTCGGCGCCAAGGTTACGGTTGTCGAAATGCTCGACCGGGTCGTTCCGGTCGAGGATGCCGAGATCAGCGCGCAGCTGGCCAAGAGCCTGCAGAAGCAGGGCCTGACGATCCTGACCGGCGCCGGCGTCGAGAGCCTGGCGCCGGACGCGAATGGTGTAGCGGCCAAGATCAAGACCAGCGACGGCAGGACTGCCGGGCAAAGGTTCAGCCATGTCATCGTCGCCGTCGGCATCGTCCCGAACACCGAAAACATCGGTCTCGAGGGTCTCGGTGTGAAAACGACCAAGGGCCACATCGATACCGACCCCATGTGCCGCACCAGTGTTCCGGGGATCTGGGCGATCGGCGACGTCACCGCGCCGCCATGGCTTGCGCACAAGGCCAGCCACGAGGGCGTTACTGCAGCGGAGGCGATCGCACAGGAGCTGGGCAATAAGGACGTCCACCCGCACGCGATGGATCCGAAGAATATCCCGGGCTGCACCTATTGCCGGCCACAGGTGGCCAGCGTCGGCCTGACCGAAGCCAAGGCCAAGGAGGCGGGCTACGAGGTCCGGGTCGGCAAGTTCCCGGCCATCGGCAACGGCAAGGCCATCGCGCTCGGTGAGGTCGAAGGCTTCATCAAGACCGTCTTCGACGCCAAGACCGGCGAGTTGCTCGGTGCGCACATGATCGGCGCCGAGGTGACCGAACTGATCCAAGGTTACACGATCGGCAAGACGGCGGAGCTGGTCGAGACAGATTTCATGAATACGGTCTTCCCGCATCCGACGCTAAGCGAGATGATGCACGAAAGCGTGCTCGCCGCCTTCGGCCGGGTCATCCACATCTGATCTCCAGTCGTCGCGCCTATCTGGCCGGCGCGGCGTTCGCGCTGATCGTCTTGGCGATTGCTGCGGCCTTCTGGCCGGGCGTCGCCATGTACGACACGGTGACGCAGTACCGTCAGGTTCTCGACGGAGCGGTGGACGACTGGCACCCGCCGGCGATGGTTCGGCTCTGGCGGGCACTGGCGCCGCTCGGGTCGGGCACTGCGCCGATGTTCGCGCTGCAGGTCGCGCTTTATGTCGTCGGCTTTACGCTGATCATCACAGCCGTCGCTCGCGCACGAAGGACTAGGGCGGTTGCGGCCGTCTTGGTGCTGGCCCTATCGCCATTGCTTGTCGGTTGGCAGATGGTGGTGCTGAAGGACGCGCAAATGGAGGGCGCGCTCCTCGCCGCAATCGGGATTTTTGCCTTCTTCAGCCTTGCCGGGAGGCGGACGCCGGCAATCGCAATGATCGCAATGGCAGCCCTGCTTATTTACGCGACGCTGGTCCGCGCAAACGCCGTGTTTGCGACCGTACCGCTGGCCGTAATCCTGCTCTTGAGCACCCAAAAGTTTCGGATCCAGGCAGCGATCGGTGCGGTCATGATTATCGCGGTGCTCGCGGTGATGCCGACGATCAACGAGCGCTTGTTTGCCGCCTCACCCAGCGGCGTCGCGAAAAGTCTGCCCGTGTACGATCTTGCTGCCATCGCGGTTCACGGAGAATCCCCTGTCCCGCCCTTTGATGACGCGCAGATAAGCCAATTGCGCCGCAGCGGTTGCGTAATGCCGTTCTTCTGGGACCCGCTTACCGAGGTCCCGGAATGCGCGGCGGCCACCGCGTCGGCCATCGCTCTTCCTCAGGGCAACCTGAATCACGACTTGCTCTCGGCCGTCATCAAACACCCGGTCGACTATGCGGCACATCGTTTGGCGCACTGGAATTCGACGCAGCGATGGCTGGTTCCGGCCGGCTTGATCGGTGCAGCGCCACCGGACGAGGCGGAGCCAAACGACCTTGGTCTCGCAAGTCCGAAAAGTCGCTTCGCCGCTGTGTGGCAGGAGGTGGCCGCGGTTCAGTCCACCACACCGCTAGGATGGCCAATCGTCTGGACGTTGGTCGCGACCGGGCTGCTGCCGATCGCCGTTCGTCGGAGGAACGATCGCGTGGGTAGACTAGCCTTGGCGATTGTGGTTTCCGCGTTGACGCTTGAGATGAGCTTCCTGGCCGTCAGCATCGCCTCGGACCTGCGATATCATCTTTGGTCGATGACTGCTGCTGCGCTGGCGCTGATCCTGCTCGCTCCGCGCATCGAACGCCGTCACTGGATAGCGGGCGCAGCTGTCCTGGCTCTGGTGATTGCCGGCGGGCTGACGACCCGTGCGATTTGGCCGCGTGCGCCTGACAACTATGCCCAAATGGTACGCTGGCAGGGCACCTGATCATTGAGGGCTGTCTAAACGGCACATCCTCGTGCAGGGAGTACGGGATGGCGGATGCGGGAAGGCTTGCGACGCGATGAGCGCACATACGACTTCGACGCGAACGCTGGTTGTCGCGTTGCTCGCAAACCTCGGCATTGCCGTTTCGAAGTTCGTTGCCGCGGCGATCACGGGTTCGTCCGCGATGCTTACCGAAGGCGTGCACAGCGTCGTCGATTCGACCAACCAGCTATTGCTGATGTGGGGCCGCCGTGCGGCGAAGCGGCCGCCGGACGAGCTTCATCCATTTGGATATGGGCGAGAACTCTACTTCTGGAGCTTCGTGGTCGCAGTGCTCGTCTTCGCGCTCGGCGCCGGCGTGTCGATTTACGAAGGCATCATCCACATCGCCAATCCGGAAGAGGCGATCTCGCCGACCATCGCCTACATCGTGCTGATTGTCGCCTTCCTGCTCGAAGGCTGGTCGACGGTCGAAGCATTCAAGGACTTCAAGAAGGCGAAGGGTGATCTCGGCTGGTTCGGCGCAATAAGAAAATCAAAGGATCCGCCGGCCTTCATCGTCCTGCTGGAAAATGGCGCGGCCATGGCGGGCATTATCGCCGCCGCGATCGGCCTCTTCCTGTCGCAATTGACCGGTGACCCATTCTACGACGGCGCCGCGTCCATCGTGATCGGCCTTATCCTCGGCGTCACGGCAACCCTGCTGGCATTTGAGTCCAAGGCACTGCTGATCGGTGAGGCCGCCAATCCCGAATTGATCAAGGCGCTCCATGACATGGTCGTTGAAAAGAAGGGCGTTACCGCCGTCGGCCAGGTTCTCACGGTCCACAGCGCTCCGGACCAGATCACGGCGATGCTGTCGGTCGACTTCGACGACGACATCACCGCGCGCGACGTTGAAGCGCTCGTGTGGGGTATCGAGGTCGAGGCTGCGAAGCGCTTCCCGGCCGTTCGGCGTCTCTATCTCCGGCCGCGCAGTCCGGTCGACGCGGAGCTGCCGCGTCCCTGACCTAAAGGCGGTGCGGTGAAACCTCCGCCGCTTCGAAGCATTGGCTGGTCATGACGACGATTGACCGCGAAAAGGTTCGCAAGGATTTCGACGAGGCCGTCAACATGACGCCCGCCGAGATCGAGAAGTGGCTCGACACCAAGGACAGCCGGGCGGTCGGCTGGAAAGGCGAGCACGGCGACGGCGAGGGCGAGAGCGTCGGTCATGCCAGCGGCCGGAAGACCATCGCGATCAAGCGCAAGAAGCTCGCGGACCTGACCGATGGCGACTATGATCACATGCGCAAGGTGATCGGTTATGTTCACCGTCATCTGGCACAGCGCCCGAAGGACGTCGAACATTCGCACTGGCGCTACAGCCTGATGAACTGGGGCCACGACCCAATGAAGGAGGCATAAGCGGTGAAAGGCTATTGCGACAACATTGAAACCAGGACGGTTGCAAACGATGATTTCCGCCGCGTGCTGTACACCGGCCAAAACCTGCAGCTGGTGCTGATGACTTTGAAGCCGGGCGAGGAAATCGGCGAGGAAGTGCACGAAGACCGAGACCAGTTCTTCCGGTTCGAGAAGGGCAGCGGCGTCGTGCTCATCGACGGCGCGGAGAATAGGGTCGAAGAGGATTTCGGTGTCATCGTTCCGGCGGGCGCGCGGCACAACGTGAAGAACACCGGCGACGAGCCGCTGCGGCTATACACAATTTACGGACCGCCGGAACATCTCGACGGTCTCGTCAAGGCGACCAAGGCTGAGGCAGAGGCCGCGCACGAGGAGTGGGACGGCAAAACAACCGAATAGTTGCCAAGGCCCCAGCGAGGCGGCACCGTCCGCGCATGGCGCAATCCATGCACGACGTCTCGGACCCGCGGAATGCGTCGATCCTAATCAACGTCAACGGTGAGTTGAAGCCGCGGGCCGAGGCTGTTGTCTCGGTCTTCGACAGCGGCTTCATGCTTGGTGATGGTGTCTGGGAAGGGTTGCGCGTTCATCGCGGCAAACTCGGGTTTCTTGACCGCCATCTCGACCGGCTGTTCGAGGGCGCCAAGGCGTTGGCAATGGATATCGGTGTCAGCCGCGAGGAATTGGCGACGCGGCTATATGAGACACTTGACGCAAACGGCATGAGCGAAGGCGTCCACGTCCGGCTGATGGTGACGCGGGGCGTACGCTCGACGCCTTACCAGGATCCGCGGGTGGTGGTGACGCCCGCGACCATCGTCATCATCCCCGAATACAAGCAGCCCGATCCCGCGGTGTACGAGCGCGGCCTGAAGCTGTTCACCGTCCACGTCCGTCGCGGCGATCCCGCAGTGCAGGACCAGAAAATCAATTCGCATTCGAAGCTCAATTGTATCCTCGCTTCGATCCAGGCGACGCAGGCGGGCGCGAATGAAGCGCTGATGCTCGATCCGCATGGCTTCGTCGCGACCTGCAACTCCACGCACTTTTTCATCGTGCGCAAGGGTGAGGTGTGGACGTCGAGTGGCAAGTATTGCCTTGGCGGCATTACGCGTGGTCTCGCCCTAGAGGTGGCACGCGAGGCGGGCATTCCGGCGATCGAGAAGGATTTCTCGCTGACCGATGTCTACGGCGCCGACGAGGCATTCGTCACCGGCACCTTCGCCGGGATTGTGCCGGTCCGCGAAATCGACGGCCGCCAGCTGACGTGCCGCGGGCCGGTGGTGGAGCGGCTGCAACAATTATACGCCGAGCGCGTCGAGCGCGACGCCGAGGAACAGCAGCGCCCGTGACCGTCCGCATCGCCATGTGGTCGGGCCCGCGTAACCTTTCCACGGCGATGATGCGAAGCTTCGGTAGCCGCGACGACACATTCGTGTCGGATGAACCGTTCTACGGCTGCTTTTTGAAAGATACCGGCGCGGATCACCCGATGCGCGACGAGATCATTGCGGCGATGGACTGCGAGTGGCCAAGCGTGATGACCACGCTCCGCAGCGATCCGCCGAACGGCGCGTCAATCTGGTACCAGAAGCAAATGTGGCACCATATGACGGGGCCGATCGGCTACGCGGATTTCGACGGTTTCACCCACGCTTTCCTGATCCGTGAGCCGGAGCGAATGATCGCGTCTTACCTGCGCCAGCGCGAAGTTGCGGCGTTCGAGGATTTCGGGATGGATCGGCAGGCCGAGTTCTTCGACCGGGAATGCGACCGGCTTGGCCACCCACCACCAGTGGTCGACGCCAATGACGTTCTCGCCGATCCAGAAGGGGTGCTGGCGGAGCTCTGTGCAGCGGTCGGTATCCCCTGGGACCCATCGATGTTGAACTGGGCGCCGGGACGCCGCGACACGGATGGCCCCTGGGCTCTGCACTGGTATGCGGCGGTCGAGAGCAGCACAGGCTTCGGACAGCCGGAGACGGAGGACGTTAAATTGCCCGCCGAGGCGCGGGGGGTCGCGGAAGCTTGCCGCCCGTATTACGACCGCCTTGCGGTGCATCGCATCCTCCCGGGCGGTTGACCCGCAACACTTGCCCCGCTATGTGCCCGCCCGTCCGAGCGACAGGGATTCTTGCGCCGGACAAGAGCTGAACATTGCTCAAGCCACGTGAAGCCGGGTGACCCGAGGTCATCAGGCCTTCACGCTTTTGCATTGGGCAAAGTAACCGCGGGGACTGCCCGCAACGAAAGGTGAAGGGCTTCATGCCAACGATCAACCAGCTGATCCGCAAGGGTCGCGAACCGCAGAAGGCCAAGTCGAAGGTCCCTGCGATGGACCAGAACCCGCAGAAGCGCGGGGTCTGCACCCGCGTCTACACGACGACCCCGAAGAAGCCGAACTCGGCGCTTCGCAAGGTGGCCAAGGTCCGCCTGACCAACCAGCGCGAAGTCATCAGCTACATCCCGGGCGAAGGGCATAACCTGCAGGAGCACAGCGTCGTGCTCATCCGCGGCGGGCGTGTGCGCGACCTTCCGGGCGTGCGCTATCACGTGCTCCGCGGCGTCCTCGATACGCAGGGCGTGAAGGACCGCAAGCAGTCCCGTTCGAAGTACGGCGCCAAGCGCCCGAAGTAATCACGAGAGTAAGCCCCGGGCAGTTCAAAGTCCCGGATCAGGCTGAAGAGAAAGGAATTTTCCAATGGCTCGTCGTCGTCGCCCAGAAAAGCGCGAAATTCTTCCCGATCCGAAGTTCGGGGATATCGTCCTGTCGAAGTTCATGAACAGCGTCATGCTCGACGGTAAGAAGTCGGTTGCCGAAGGCATCGTCTATGGCGCTCTCGATAGCGTCGAAACCCGCCTGAAGCGTGAGCCGATCGGCGTGTTCCACGATGCGTTGAACAACGTGAAGCCGGGCATCGAAGTCCGCAGCCGCCGCGTCGGTGGTGCCACCTACCAGGTTCCGGTCGAAGTCCGCCCTGAGCGTGCCCAGGCGCTGGCGATCCGCTGGCTTATCTCGGCGGCGCGCAGCCGTTCGGAGAAGACCATGGCCGGCCGCCTGTCGGGCGAGCTGATGGACGCGGCGCAGAACCGCGGCAATGCGGTCAAGAAGCGTGAAGACACGCACCGCATGGCCGAAGCGAACCGCGCCTTCAGCCACTACCGCTGGTAATTTTCGTACCTATATTGGGGTAGCCAGATCCGCCGGCTCCCCACATCGCTAAGGAAACACCGACCATGGCCCGCAGCCATCCGCTCGAACGTTATCGCAATATCGGCATCATGGCGCACATCGACGCCGGCAAGACGACGACGACCGAGCGCATCCTCTATTACACCGGCAAGTCCTACAAGATCGGCGAAGTCCACGAGGGCTCGGCCACCATGGACTGGATGGAGCAGGAGCAGGAGCGCGGCATCACCATCACGTCGGCGGCAACGACGACGTTCTGGAAGGCTGAGGACGGCCAGGGTCCGGAGCACCGCATCAACATCATCGATACCCCGGGTCACGTCGACTTCACGATTGAAGTTGAGCGTTCGCTGCGCGTGCTCGACGGCGCGGTCGCGGTGTTCGACGGCGTTGCCGGCGTTGAACCGCAGTCGGAGACCGTGTGGCGGCAGGCCGACAAGTACGGCGTTCCGCGGATGTGCTTCATCAACAAGCTCGACCGCACCGGCGCCGATTTCTATTTCTGCGTTCAGTCGATCATCGACCGCCTCGGCGCGACGCCGCTGGTGCTGACGCTGCCGATCGGCGCGGAAAGCGACCTCAAGGGCATTGTCGACCTCGTGCAGAACCGCGGCATCGTCTGGAAGGACGAGAGCCTTGGCGCGAAGTTCGACTATGTCGAAATCCCGGACGACCTGAAGGACAAGGCCGCCGAGTATCGCCAGAAGCTGATCGAGACTGCCGTCGAGCAGGACGATGAAGTCATGATGGCGTACCTGGAAGGCGAAGAGCCGGACACCGCGACGCTCAAGAAGCTGATCCGCAAGGGCACGCTGGACAGAGCGTTCGTTCCGGTCGTCTGCGGCTCGGCGTTCAAGAACAAGGGCGTTCAGCCGCTCCTCGACGCCGTCGTCGACTATTTGCCGAGCCCGCTCGACGTGCCGGCCATCCGCGGCGTCAAGCCGGGCAGCGAAGAGGAAGACGCGCGCCCGTCGAGCGACGACGCGCCGTTCGCCGCGCTGGCGTTCAAGATCATGAACGATCCGTTCGTCGGTTCGCTGACCTTCGCCCGCATCTATTCGGGCAAGCTGAGCAAGGGTTCATATCTGAACTCGGTGAAGGACAAGGACGAAAAGATCGGCCGCATGCTGCTGATGCATGCGAACAGCCGTGAGGACATCGAAGAGGCCTATGCGGGCGACATCGTCGCGCTGGCGGGCCTTAAGGAAACCACCACGGGTGATACGCTCTGCGCCAAGAGCGCGCCGATCATTCTCGAGCGGATGGAGTTTCCGGACCCGGTCATCGAGGTCGCGGTGGAGCCGAAGACCAAGGCCGACCAGGAAAAGATGGGCATCGCGCTCAACCGCCTGGCCGCCGAAGATCCGTCGTTCCGCGTGTCGACCGACCATGAATCGGGCCAGACGATCATCAAGGGGATGGGCGAGCTCCACCTCGAGATCCTCGTCGACCGCATGAAGCGTGAGTTCAAGGTGGAAGCGAACGTCGGTGCGCCGCAGGTGGCGTATCGCGAATATCTCGCCAAGCCGATCGAGCTGACCTACACCCACAAGAAGCAGTCGGGCGGCTCCGGCCAGTTCGGCGAAGTGAAGGTGAAGGTCGTTCCGGGCGAGCGCGGTTCGGGCTTCCAGTTCATCGACGAGATCAAGGGCGGCAACATCCCGCGCGAGTACATCCCGTCGGTCGAAAAGGGCTTCAAGGAAACGGCCGAGACTGGGTCGCTGATCGGCTTCCCGATCGTCGACTTCGCGGTGCACCTGATCGACGGCAAGTACCACGACGTCGACTCGTCGGCGCTGGCGTTCGAAATCACTGGCCGCGGCGCGATGCGCGAAGCGGCGCAGAAGGCCGGCATCAAGATCCTCGAGCCGATCATGAAGGTCGAAGTGGTGACCCCCGAGGATTACCTCGGCGACGTCATCGGCGACATCAACAGCCGCCGTGGTCAGATCCAGGGTACCGACAGCCGCGGCAACGCGCAGGTCGTCGAGGCGATGGTGCCGCTGGCCAACATGTTCGGCTACGTGAACCAGCTGCGTTCCTTCACCCAGGGACGTGCGCAGTACACGATGCAGTTCTCGCACTATGATGAAGTGCCGCAGAACGTCGCCGACGAGGTGAAGGCGAAGCTAGCGTAACCGTAATTTTGTAGCTAAGGGCGCGTCCGCGATGAGGGCGGGCCGCCCGAATTCCAGAAAAAGAAGAGGCGTAAAATGGCGAAGGCTAAATTCGAGCGGAACAAGCCGCACTGCAACATCGGCACCATCGGTCACGTCGACCATGGCAAGACGTCGCTGACGGCTGCAATCACCAAGGTGCTGTCGAAGCACGGCGGCGGTGAAGCCGTCGACTTCGCCAACATCGACAAGGCGCCGGAAGAGCGCGAGCGCGGCATCACCATCTCGACCGCACACGTCGAGTATGAGACCGACAAGCGTCACTATGCGCACGTCGATTGCCCGGGTCACGCCGACTATGTGAAGAACATGATCACCGGTGCCGCCCAGATGGACGGCGCGATCCTGGTCGTGTCGGCCGCCGACGGCCCGATGCCGCAGACGAAGGAGCACATCCTGCTCGCGGCGCAGGTCGGCGTTCCGACCATGGTCGTCTTCCTCAACAAGGTCGACCAGGTTGACGATCCCGAGCTGCTCGAGCTCGTCGAGCTGGAGATCCGTGAAGAGCTTTCGAAGCGCGGCTTCGACGGCGACAACATTCCGATCGTGGCCGGTTCGGCGCTCGCGGTTCTCGAAGACCGCGACCAGAACATCGGCGACGAGAAGATCATGGAGCTGATGAAGGCCGTCGACGACTGGATTCCGCAGCCGGAGCGTCCGCTGGACAAGCCGTTCCTGATGCCGATCGAAGACGTGTTCTCGATCTCGGGTCGCGGCACGGTCGTCACCGGCCGCGTCGAGACCGGCGTGGTCAAGGTTGGCGAGGAAGTCGAAATCGTCGGCATCCGCGACACCCAGAAGACCGTCGTCACCGGCGTCGAAATGTTCCGCAAGCTGCTCGACCAGGGCCAGGCGGGCGACAACATCGGCGCGCTGCTCCGCGGCGTCGGCCGTGAAGACGTCGAGCGCGGCCAGGTCCTCTGCAAGCCGGGCTCGATCACGCCGCACACCGACTTCCAGGCGGAAGTCTACGTCCTGTCGAAGGACGAGGGCGGCCGTCACACGCCGTTCTTCGCGAACTACCGTCCGCAGTTCTACTTCCGCACGACCGACGTGACGGGCGAAGTGCAGCTGCCGGAAGGCACCGAGATGGTCATGCCGGGCGACAACGTTTCGCTGGGCGTGAAGCTGATCGCTCCGATCGCCATGGATCCGGGCCTCCGCTTCGCGATCCGCGAAGGCGGCCGCACGGTCGGCGCCGGCGTCGTCGGCACGATCTCCAAGTAAGTCTCGCGCCTTAGGGCGCGAGATCAAGAAGGGCCCGGTGCTTCATACGAAGCGCCGGGCCTTTTCTTTTGTGCACAAATCGCCGCCAGGCGTGGCGAACTAACCGGTAGCTGCTGCTCCGAACTGCCTCAAAAGCCCCTGATTTTGGTGTTGAGCGCGATAGGCGGTAAAACTGCTTTGCCGTTAGGCAGCGGTGAACATGTTTGTGCGTGCTTTCTACGTCGCGAGGGGTGGAGGCCGGATGAGGAAATTTCGACCCGCCAGGGGATGGCCCGAATTCATCGATGAAATCACCATCGTGGTGGTCGGGGTGATATTGGGGCTTTCGGCACAGGAACTACTCAGTCAGCTTCACGACCGCAGTGCTGCCCGGACCGCAAGAACCAACGTGTTGGCGGAAGTGGGCGGGAATATCACGCGCTACCGTGAACGCCTCCGGACGCAGGCCTGCATCGACCGTCGTTTGGATTTGATTGCCAGGCTCCTTGCCGGATCCGCTGAGAACCGACCCATCCCCCATCCCTTGTGGCTGGGTCGCCCGCAGTTTTGGGGGAGTCCGACAGGACGATGGCAAGCGCTGCTTACTGAACGCCAGAAAGCGTTCTCGAGCGACGAACTTGGGCGTCTATCCACGCTTTACGCGACCTTCGATCAAGTGCGCGACTTTCAAGAATCCGAGCAAATTTCCTGGGCAAAAATGCGTGTCTTAGAACAGGGGGTTATTGACCCATCGGTTCTCTCGGAGGCGCGAATTGCTTATCAGGAAGCGCGGCTCTCCAACTATCAGATCTACGTGGCCATGACACAAGCCGTCGGCGAAGCGGTGAAGCTCGGCGCCACATTGACTGAGAAGCCGAGAGGCTCGTTGTCGATCTGCCTTCCCGCCAACCTGCCTCGACAGGAAGCACTGGCTCGCATTGGCCGCAAGGAGAACGAGGAGCCTTGATGCCTTCGCGCGACCGAGGATCTGCTTCAAGAACTTGCGGCACAGGGGTTGATCTCCACACCCGTCCTCTGTAGAGGCGCCTTCACCGACGGGGATTCGTCACCGTCACTTACATTAGAGATGAGGTCCACCGTTCCGGGAAACCGGGGTCAAACGGGTGCGGCCTCTTGTTTTTCAGGTTGGCAACAACCTGGCGGCTCTTTCGCATCGGTAGGGATATGGAAACGCAGAACATCCGGATTCGTCTGAAGGCTTTCGATCATCGAGTGCTCGATCAGGCAACCGGCGACATCGCCGACACGGCGCGCCGTACGGGTGCTCTCATTCGCGGTCCCATTCCCATGCCGACGCGTATCGAGAAGTTCACCGTTAATCGTTCGCCGCACGTCGACAAGAAGTCGCGCGAGCAGTTCGAGGTGAGGACGTACAAGCGGCTGCTCGACATCGTTCAGCCGACCCCGCAGACGGTGGACGCGCTGATGAAGCTCGATCTGGCCGCCGGCGTGGACGTCGAGATCAAGCTGGCCTAACAGCCGGCTCGCCCACACCGGGCGACAAAAACGGTGGATACCGCCGGAGGTTAGCTCCGGGCTGCGTCCCCGCCGCTCCTTTCAGGAGCACTAGCCCAGGCGGGGCACGCAAACATTTTGATGGGCTACACGCACCTGGGGATGGTCCCCTTGTGCCTCTGTTGAGGAGTTTGATCATGCGCACCGGCGTGATCGCGAAAAAGGTCGGAATGACCCGCCTGTTCCAGGCAGACGGACGGCACGTGCCGGTTACCGTTCTGCAACTGGAAGAGTTGCAGGTCGTCGGCCGTCGTGAAATGGATCGTGACGGCTACACCGCCGTTCAGCTTGGCGCCGGCAAGGCGAAAGCAAAGAATGTCGCCAAGCCGCAACGCAGTGCGTTCGGCAAGGCCGAGGTCGAGCCCAAGGCGAAAGTTGCCGAGTTCCGTGTCGCTGAAGACGCGCTGCTCGATGTCGGCGCGACCATCAGCGCGGATCACTTCGTCGCCGGTCAGATGGTCGACGTCTCGGGCGTAACGCAGGGCAAGGGCTTTGCGGGCGCGATGAAGCGCTGGAACTTCGGTGGTCTGCGCGCAACCCACGGCGTGTCGGTCTCGCACCGCTCGCACGGCTCGACCGGCAACCGCCAGGATCCGGGCCGCGTGTTCAAGAACAAGAAGATGGCCGGCCACATGGGCGCCCGCAATCGCACCCAGCAGAACCTCGAGATCGTCCGCACGGACCCGATCCGCGGCCTGCTGTTCGTCAAGGGTTCGGTTCCGGGCCACAAGGGCAGCTGGCTGACCGTCAGCGATGCCATCAAGCTGCCGCGGAATGAGAACGTGCCGTATCCGGCGGGTCTCCTCGACACCAAGGCGAAGATCGACGAGTCGGAATTGCCGGCTGCGGGCCTGGTCGACGATGCTGCCGTCCACGAGATCCCGGCGCTGCCGAGCGATGAGGAAGTCGCGGCGATCGCGGCCGAGCAGGAAGCCGGCGCGGCTGCGGAGACTGAAGCAACGGAAGCTTCGACGGACGAGGGTTCGCCCGCGGCCGACGAGAGCAAGGAAAGCTAAGATGAAGGTCAAGGTTCAAAGCCTCGACGCTAAGGCTGGCGGGGACATCGAGCTCAACGACGAGATCTTCGCCGTCGAGCCGCGTGCCGACATCCTGCACCGCGTCGTTACGTGGCAGCTGATCAACCGCCGCGCGCCGGCTCGTGCCGCCCGCGAGCGCAGCGATGTCGCCCGCACCGGCAAGAAGTTCGGTCGCCAGAAGGGCGGCGGTACGGCTCGTCACGGCGACCGCCGCGCCCCGATCTTCATCGGTGGTGGTAAGGCGCACGGTCCCCGGGCCCGCGTCTTCACGTCGAGCCTCAACAAGAAGATCCGCGCGCTGGGCCTGAAAATGGCGCTGTCGTCGAAGGCCAAGGATGGCAGCCTCGTCGTCCTCGACAATCTCGATGTCGCGGAAGGCAAGACCAAGACGCTCAAGGCGCAGCTGGGCAAGCTCGGCTTCGGCAAGACCGCGCTGGTGATCGACGGTGACGCGCTCAACGTCGGTTTCGCCCGCGCTTCGTCGAACCTCGAGAGCGTCAACCTGCTGCCAGCGATGGGCGCCAATGTTTACGACATCATGCGGCACGACACGCTGGTCCTGACCCGCGCAGCCGTCGAAAAGCTGGAGGCCCGGTTCAATGGCTAAGAAGCCTGCCACCAAGGCGGTCGAGAACCGCCATTACGACGTCGTCCTGGCGCCGCACATCACCGAGAAGTCGACCATGCTGTCGGAGAACAACTCGGTCGTGTTCAAGGTCGCCGGAAATGCGTCGAAGCCTGAGATCAAGGCTGCGGTCGAAGCGCTGTTCGGTGTTTCCGTCACCGGCGTGAACACCATCGTCGTCAAGGGCAAGACCAAGCGCTGGAAGGGCACGCCCTACCGCCGCTCGGACATGAAGAAGGCGATCGTGACGCTGGCCGAAGGTCAGTCGATCGACATTACCGAAGGGGTCCGGGGCTAATGGCTCTCAAGCAATATAAGCCGACCTCGCCGGCCCGCCGCGGGCTGATCCTGGTCGACAAGTCCGCGCTGTGGAAGGGCAAGCCTGTCAAGGCGCTGACCGAAGGCAAGCGCAAGACGGGCGGCCGCAACAACAAGGGTCACGTGACCTCGCGCGGCATCGCCGGCGGTCACAAGCAGAAGTATCGCATCGTCGACTTCAAGCGTCGCACGTGGGACGTGACGGCGACGGTCGAGCGGCTGGAATACGACCCGAACCGGTCGGCGTTCATCGCGCTCGTCACCTACGAAGGCGGTGAGCAGGCCTATATCCTGGCGCCCCAGCGCCTCGCGCCGGGTGACAAGGTCGTCGCCGGCAAGAAGGTCGACGTGAAGCCGGGCAATGCGATGGAGATCGGCCAGATGCCGGTCGGTACCATTGTTCACAACGTCGAACTGAAGCCCGGCAAGGGCGGCCAGATTGCGCGCGCCGCCGGGACTTATGTCCAGGTCGTCGGCCGTGACCGCGGCATGGTCATCGTCAGGCTGAATTCAGGCGAGCAGCGCTACGTGCGCTCGGACTGCATGGCGACGGTCGGCGCGGTTTCCAACCCGGACAACGCCAACCAGACCTTCGCCAAGGCCGGCCGCACCCGCTGGATGGGCAAGCGCCCGCTGACCCGCGGCGTCGCCAAGAACCCGGTCGACCACCCGCACGGCGGTGGCGAAGGCCGGACCTCCGGCGGCCGTCACCCGGTGACCCCGTGGGGCAAGCCGACCAAGGGTGCCCGCACCCGTCACAACAAGGCCACGGACAAGTTCATCATCCGTAGCCGTCACGCGAAGAAGAAGGGTTAATCCATGGCCCGTTCCATCTGGAAAGGTCCGTTCGTCGAGCTGTCGCTCCTGAAGAAGGCGGAAGCCGCGCAGGACAAGGGTGGCCGCGCGCCGATCAAGACCTGGTCGCGCCGTTCGACGATCCTGCCGCAGTTCGTCGGCCTGACCTTCAATGTCTACAACGGCCGCAAGTTCGTGCCGGTGTCGGTCAACGAGGACATGGTCGGCATGAAGCTCGGTGAGTTCGCGCCGACCCGCTACTTCCCGGGCCACGCCTCGGACAAGAAGGGCAAGCGATAATGAGCAAGCCAGCAGCCCCCCGCAAGGTCGGCGACAAGGAAGCGCTCGCGGTCGGCAACACGATCCGCGGCTCGGCCCGCAAGCTGAACCTCGTCGCGACGCTGATTCGCGGCCGCAAGGTCGAGGAAGCGCTGAACATCCTGAAGTTCAGCCCCAAGGGCATGAGCGAGGACGTCTACAAGGTGCTCGCCTCCGCCGTCGCCAATGCCGAGAACAATCACAACCTCGACGTCGACGCCCTGGTCGTCGCCGAAGCGAGCGTCGGCAAGTCGATTTCGATGAAGCGTTTCGCGACCCGTGCGCGCGGCCGTTCGTCGCGGATCGTCAAGCCGTTCAGCCGAATTCGGGTCGTCGTTCGCGAGCAGGAAGAAGCTTAAGATGGGTCAGAAAACTTCTCCGGTCGGGCTTCGCCTGCAGATTAACCGGACTTGGGACAGCCGCTGGTTCGCGGAAGGCCAGGACTACGGTCGTCTGCTGCTCGAAGATCTCAACATCCGGAAGTACATCATCAAGAAGCTGCCGCAGGCCGCGATCTCGAAGGTGGTCATCGAGCGTCCGGCCAAGACCTGCCGCATCAGCATCTATGCTGCGCGCCCAGGCGTGATCATTGGCAAGAAGGGCGCGGACATCGAGAAGCTCAAGGCTGAGCTGTCGAAGATGACGAGCTCGGAAGTGAGCCTGAACATCGTCGAGATCCGCAAGCCGGAAATCGACGCGCGTCTGGTAGCTCAGGGCGTCGCCGACCAGCTGGAGCGCCGTATCGCGTTCCGCCGCGCCATGAAGCGCGCGGTGCAGTCGGCTCTCCGTCTTGGCGCTGAAGGCATTCGTATCACCTGCTCGGGCCGTCTTGGCGGCGCGGAAATCGCGCGCACCGAATGGTATCGTGAAGGCCGCGTTCCGCTGCACACGCTGCGCGGCAACGTCGACTACGCTGAAGCGACCGCACACACCGCTTATGGCGTTTGCGGCGTGAAGGTGTGGGTCTTCAAGGGCGAGATCCTCGGCCACGACCCGCTCGCTCAGGACCGGCTGATGATGGAGGCCCAGACCTCCGGCGTCCGTCCGGCGCGCGAAGAGCGTGGCAACCGGTAAGCGCTAGGAAAAGAGACAGATCATGCTGCAACCCAAGCGCACCAAGTTTCGCAAGGCTTTCAAGGGCCGCATCCATGGTAATGCCAAGGGCGGAACCGAGCTCAACTTCGGCGCCTTCGGCCTGAAGGCGATGGAACCGGAGCGGATCACCGCGCGCCAGATCGAAGCGGCTCGCCGCGCGATCACGCGTCACATCAAGCGCTCCGGGCGCTTGTGGATCCGCATCTTCCCGGACGTTCCCGTGTCGTCGAAGCCGGCTGAAGTCCGCATGGGCTCGGGCAAGGGCTCGCCGGAATTCTGGGTCGCCCGCGTGAAGCCGGGCCGCATCCTGTTCGAGCTCGATGGCGTCCCTGGCTATCTCGCCAAGACGGCGTTCGAGCGCGCGGCCGAGAAGCTGCCGATCAAGACCAAGGTCGTGGCTCGCCTGGGCGAGACGCTGGCCGGAGAGGAAAAGTAAGATGCCTGCGATCGACGATCTCAAGCAAAAGAGCGACGACCAGCTGCAGCAGCAGCTGAGCGACCTGAAGCGCGAGCAGTTCAACCTGCGCTTCCAGTCGGCGACCAACCAGCTCGAGAAGCCGAGCCGCGTGCGCGAAGTTCGCCGCACGATCGCTCGCATCAAGACGCTGCAGACCCAACGCGCCAGCGCGCAAGCCAAGGCGTAAGGAGACTATCGAGATGCCAAAGCGCGTCCTGACCGGCACCGTAGTGTCCGACAAGGGTGACAAGACGATTGTGGTCCGCGTCGAGCGGCGGGTGAAGCACCCGCTGTACGGCAAGATCATCAAGCTGTCGAAGAAGTACCACGCTCACGACGCGGCCAATGAGTTCCGCGCCGGCGAGATCGTCCGCATCCAGGAATGCGCGCCGATTTCGAAGCTGAAGACCTGGACGGTCGTCGACCGCATCGGTGTGGCCGAGGCCGCAGCGATCGAGATCGCCGATCCGGACACCGTTGCGCCGACGAACGAAGCGCCTGCGAAGGCTGCCGACGACAAGGCCGACACGAAGACCGCTGCCAAGAAGACGGGCAAGAAGGCGAAAGCCGACGAAACCGTCGACGCGGACGCCTGAGCAGATTTGAAAGAAGGTAGGGTCGAACAATGATCCAGATGCAGTCCAACCTGGACGTCGCGGACAACAGCGGGGCCAAGCGCGTTCAGTGCATCAAGGTGCTGGGCGGCTCGAAGCGCCGCGTGGCCGGCGTCGGCGACATCATCGTCGTCAGCGTCAAGGAAGCCGCGCCGCGTGGCCGCGTGAAGAAGGGCGACGTTCACCGCGCGGTGATCGTGCGCACCGCGAAGGACATCCGCCGTCCCGACGGTTCGGTGATCCGCTTCGACAGCAACGCCGCGGTGCTGGTCAACAAGAACGAGGAGCCGATTGGCACCCGTATTTTTGGCCCGGTCGTCCGTGAGCTTCGTGCCAAGAAGCACATGAAGATCATCAGCCTTGCGCCGGAGGTGCTGTAACCATGGCCGCTGCCAAGATCCGCAAGGGTGACACCGTCGTCGTCCTGTCCGGCAAGGACAAGGGCAAGACCGGCGAAGTCATCCGTTCGATCCCGAAGGAATCGAAGGTCGTCGTGTCGGGCGTCAACGTCCATGCACGTCACCGCAAGCCGACGCAGCAGAGCCCGCAGGGCGGGATCGAGCGCAAGGAAGCGCCGCTGCACATCTCGAACGTCGCGATTGCGACCGCCGACGGCAAGCCGACCCGCGTCCGCTTCGAAGAGCGTGACGGCAAGAAGGTCCGCGTTGCCGCGAAGACCGGAGACCTGATCAATGGCTGACGACAAGTACGTTGCGCGGCTGCGCAAGGACTATGACGATCGCATCGTTCCGGAGATGACCAAGAAGTTCGGTTACAAGAACCGGATGGAAGTCCCGAAGCTCGACAAGATCGTCATCAACATGGGCGTTGGTGAAGCGACCCAGGACAAGAAGAAGGTCGAGACGGCCGCTGCCGAACTGCAGCAGATTGCGGGCCAGAAGCCGGTGATCACCAAGGCCAAGAAGTCGATCGCGCAGTTCAAGCTGCGTGAAGGCATGCCGATCGGTTGCAAAGTCACGCTGCGGCGTGAGCGCATGTACGAGTTTCTCGATCGTCTGGTGACGATCGCGCTGCCGCGCGTGCGGGACTTCCGCGGCCTCAATGCGAAGTCGTTCGACGGCCGTGGCAATTACGCCATGGGCCTGAAAGAGCAGATCATCTTCCCCGAGATCAATTACGATCAGATCGACAAGGTCCGGGGCATGGACGTGATCATCACCACCACCGCGAAGACGGACGAAGAGGCGCGCGAGCTGCTGCGCCTGTTCAACTTCCCGTTCCCGCAAGAGGACCAGAAGCAGGCCGCCTGAGGGCGCGTCTGCTTCGATTAGGAGAAGAACTTAAGTCATGGCGAAACTGAGTTCGATCAACAAGAACGAGCGTCGCAAGAAGCTCGTCCAGCAGAATGCGGCGAAGTACGCGAAGCTGAAGGCGATCGCGGACGATGAGTCGAAGGACGAGACCGAGCGTTTGATCGCGCGTCTGAAGATGGCGGAACTGCCGCGCAACGGGAACCCGACCCGGGTTCGCAACCGCTGCGAGCTGACCGGCCGTTCGCGCGCTTATTACCGCAAGTTCCGCTTGTCGCGGATCATGCTTCGGGAACTGGCCAACAAGGGCCTGATCCCCGGCGTGATCAAGTCGAGCTGGTAAGGGTACGAAGATGGCAATGACCGATCCCCTGGGTGACCTGCTCACCCGCATCCGCAACGGCCAGCAGGCCAAGAAGGACAGCGTCCTGACGCCGGCCTCGAACCTGCGCATCCGTGTGCTCGATGTGCTCCAGCGCGAAGGCTACATCCGTGGCTATTCCGAAGAGACGCTCGCCGGCCAGAAGGGCCTGCGGATCGAGCTGAAGTATTTCGAGGGCCAGCCGGCGATCCAGCATCTGGCTCGCGTCTCGAAGCCTGGCCGCCGTGTCTATTCGGCCGCCCGCGAGCTTCCGCGCATCCGCAACGGCCTTGGCACGATCATCGTGTCGACTCCGCGCGGCGTGCTGTCGGACGCTGAAGCGCGCGACCAGAACGTCGGCGGCGAAGTCCTGGCGGAGGTATTCTAATGTCCCGCATTGGCAAAAAGCCGGTCCCGATGCCTTCGGGCGTCACGGCGACCGTCGAGGGCCAGACCCTCACCGTCAAAGGTCCGAAGGGCACGCTGTCAATGCAGCTGCTCGACGACCTCGTAAAGTATGAGATCGCCGACGGCGAGATCCGCGTCACGCCGCTGACCCAGGCCCAGCGCAACCGCGCTGCCTGGGGCATGACCCGCACCAACGTGCAGAACCTCGTCACGGGCGTGACCGAGGGCTTCACCAAGGTGCTGGAAATCACCGGCGTCGGCTACCGCGCGCAGGCCCAGGGCAAGAATCTGCGCCTCCAGCTTGGTTACAGCCACGACGTGAACTTCCCGGTGCCTGAAGGTGTCGAGGTCAAGACTCCGGACCAGAACACGGTCGAGATCAGCGGCATCGACCGGCAGAAGGTCGGTCAGGTCGCGGCCGAGATCCGCCGCTGGCGCAAGCCGGAGCCTTACAAGGGCAAGGGCATCAAGTATCGCGGCGAGTTCATCTTCCGCAAAGAAGGCAAGAAGAAGTAAGCCATGGCGAACCTTTCTTTATTCGACCGCCGTCGCCGCCGCGTCCGTACCGCGCTCCGTGCGCGTGCCTCGGGCAAGGCTCGGCTTTCGGTGCACCGTTCGGGCCGGCACATCTATGCCCAGATCATCGACGACGCGGCGGGCAAGACGCTCGCTTCGGCTTCGACCCTGGACAAGGACGTCAAGGGCAAGACGGGCGCGACCAAGGACAGCGCCATTGCCGTCGGCAAGGCGATTGCCGAGCGTGCCAAGAAGGCCGGCGTGTCGACCGTCGTGTTCGACCGTGGCGGCTTCCTCTTCCATGGCCGCGTGAAGGCCCTCGCCGACGCTGCCCGCGAAGGCGGACTGGAGTTTTAAATGGCTGACGAAAACCAGACCAACGAAGTGAACACTGCCCCCGCGGAAACGGCGGCGGTCGCCGAGGCGACCCCGGCGCAGGCCGAAGAGCAGCAGACGCAGGGCCGTGGCCCGCGTGGCGGCCGTGGCCGTGGCGGACCGGGTGGCGGCCGCGACAATCGTGGCGGTGGCCGCGGACGTCGTGACGATCGCCGTGGCGGCCGTGGCGGCGATGATGACGGCGGCGAAGAGCTGATCGAGAAGCTCGTCCACATCAACCGCGTCTCCAAGACCGTAAAGGGCGGTAAGCGTTTCGGTTTTGCCGCGCTCGTCGTCGTTGGTGACGGCAAGGGCCGCGCCGGCTTCGGTCACGGCAAGGCGCGCGAAGTGCCGGAAGCGATCAGCAAGGCGACCGCCGCAGCCAAGAAGGCGATGATCCGCGTTCCGCTGCGCGATGGCCGCACGCTGCACCATGACGGCCTTGGCCACTTCGGTGCCGGCCGCGTGACGATCCGTACCGCTCCGGCGGGAACCGGCATCATCGCGGGTGGCCCGATGCGCGCCATCTTCGAGAGCCTGGGTGTCCACGACGTCGTCACTAAGTCGGTCGGCACGTCCAACCCATACAACATGATCCGTGCGACCTTCGAGGCGCTCAAGGATCAGTCGAGCCCGCGCGCTGTGTCGCAGCGCCGCGGCAAGAAGGTCGCTGACCTGCTCGGCCGCAGCGGCGTCAGCGCCGCCGAGGCCGAAGTCCAGGCCGAAGCGCTCGCGGAGTAATTTCGATGGCGAAGATCAAGATCACCCAGACCGGATCGCCGATCCGCCGCGACAAGACGCAGCGGGCGACGCTCGTCGGTCTCGGCCTGAACAAGCTGCACCGGACCGTGGAAGTGGAGGGCACGCCTGAAGTGCTCGGTCAGATCCGCAAGGTGCATCACCTGCTGTCGGTCGAAGAGGCCGCCTAACCTGATGCCCGCAAGGGCATGCGCGACAAAAGCGAAAGCGAGTGCACGAACATGAAACTCAACGAACTCAAGGACAACCAGGGCGCCCGTAAGTCGCGCGTTCGCGTCGGACGCGGCATCGGCTCGGGTCTCGGCAAGACTGCCGGTCGCGGCCAGAAGGGCGCCAAGTCGCGCTCGGGTGTGTCGATCAACGGCTTCGAGGGCGGCCAGATGCCGCTCCACATGCGGATCCCGAAGCGCGGCTTCAACAACATCTTCGCCAAGGATTATGCCGAGGTGAACATCGGCGCGATCCAGAAGATGATCGACGCCGGCAAGCTCGACCCCAAGAACACGCTCGACCACGACGCGCTGAAGGCCGCTGGCCTGGCGCGCGGTGGCAAGGACGGCGTCCGTTTGCTCGGTAAGGGCGAACTCAAGGCGAAGCTCAACTGCAAGGTCGCCGGCATCTCCAAGGGTGCGCGCGAAGCGGTCGAAAAGGCCGGCGGTTCGGTCGAACTGATCGAGCGCAAGAACCCGGCCGAACTGGCTGCCGCGAAAAAGGGCAAGGTCCGCGAACAGCGGCTGGCCGACCGGGCTGCTACTGCAAAGGCCTAAGGGGTCTTAGACAAGCGGCCTTGAGCCACTATATCGGCGGCGGGGAGGCTATTCAGCCTAATCGCCGCCGTTTGTTTTTCCGGGGAATTTGACGTCCATGGCATCCGCAGCCGAACAACTCGCTTCCAGCATTTCGTTCGCGAACTTCCAGAAGTCGACCGAACTCAAGAAGCGGCTGTGGTTCACCATCGGTGCGCTCGTCCTCTTCCGTCTGCTGTCGTTCGTGCCGGTGCCCGGTATCGACCCGGTGGCGATGAATGCGCTGTATCAGACGCAGAGCGGCGGCATCCTTGACGTTTTCAACACCTTCTCCGGTGGCGCGCTGGAGCGCTTCAGCATCGTGGCGCTGGGCGTCATGCCCTACATCACGGCATCGATCGTCGTGCAGCTTGGCGCGACGCTCTACGGCCCGTGGCAGGCGCTGCGGAAAGAAGGCGAGACCGGGCGCAAGAAGCTCAATCAGTATACCCGCTACCTGACCGTCGTAATCACCCTCGTTCAGGGGTATCTCGCCGTGCGCGGTCTGGAGACGCAGGGCGCCAACCAGGGCATTCAGGCGGTCGTCGCGCCGGGTCTGCTGTTCGAGATTGCGGGCACGATCAGCCTCGTCGGCGGCACGTTGTTCCTGATGTGGATCGGTGAGCAGATCACCAGCCGCGGCATCGGCAACGGCATCTCGCTAATCATCATGGCCGGCATCGTGGCGCGCCTCCCGCAGGCAATCGCCCAGCTGCTCGAGGGCGGCCGCACGGGCTCGATGAGTGCGGTCGTCGTCGTCGGCATCGTCGTTCTGACCGTCGCGCTGATCCTTTTCATCTGTTTCATGGAGCGTGCCCAGCGCCGCGTGCTCATCCAGTATCCGAAGCGCCAGACCGCGCGGGGCATGCAGCAGGAGCGTTCGCACCTGCCGATCAAGCTCAACACCGCGGGTGTCATTCCGCCGATCTTCGCCTCGTCGCTGCTGCTGATGCCGCTGACGATCATCCAATGGGCCGGCAACCGCGCCGGGACGGATGGGGCCGCGAGCGACTGGCTGATCACCATCAGCACGTTCCTGCAGCACGGGTCCCCGGCCTACATGGCGCTGTACGGCATTGGCATTGCCTTCTTCTGCTTCTTCTACACTGCGGTGCAGTTCAACAGCGAGGAAACCGCAGACAATCTGAAGCGCCATGGCGGCTTCATCCCCGGCGTCCGTCCGGGCAAGGCGACCGAGCATTATTTCGATTATCTGCTCAACCGCATCACGGTAATCGGCGCCGCTTACCTGGTATTGATCTGCCTCATTCCGGAATTCCTGTCGGCCCAGGCAGGCCTGAACTTCCGGCTGGGCGGCACCAGCCTGCTGATCGTCGTCAACGTGACGATGGACACGGTTAGCCAGATCCAGAGCCACCTGATTGCGCATCAATACGGCGACCTTATCAAGAAGGCCAAGCTCAAGACCACGCCGCGACGGCGCTAGTTTCCACGCGTTCACAGGGGAGCGCTCGCGATGCTGAACATCATCCTGTTGGGACCGCCTGGTGCGGGTAAAGGGACCCAGGCCGCGCGGCTGCAGGCAAACCGCGGCATGATCCAGCTGTCTACCGGCGACATGCTCCGTGAGGCAGTGGCCGCGGGAACGCCGGTCGGCCTGAAGGCAAAAGCGATCATGGAGCGCGGCGAGCTGGTCAGCGACGCCATTGTCAGTGCGCTGATTGGCGAGCGGCTCGATGCCTCCGCGGGTAAGGGCGCGATCTTCGATGGCTTCCCGCGCACTGGCCACCAGGCCGAAGCGCTCGAAATCCTGCTCGCGCAGCGTGGTCGAAAGCTCGATTATGTGATCGAGCTGGCCGTGGACGAAGAAGCGCTAGTCACCCGCATCACGGGCCGCTTTACCTGCGCCAAGTGCGGCGCGGGCTATCACGACACCTTCCGTCCAACGAAGGTCGAGGGCGTCTGCGACGTTTGCGGCTCGACCGAGTTCAAACGGCGTCCCGACGACAATGAACAGACCGTGCGGACGCGGATGGAGGAGTATCGCGCCAAGACCGCGCCGATCCTTCCTTATTACGAGCGGAAGGGCTTGGTGCACCGGGTCGACGGCATGGCCGGCGTTGACGAGGTTGGCGCCGCAATCGACGCGATCCTGGACGGCGGGGCCTAAACCCTTTCGAGCGATATGAAGCGAAAGGGTGGCCTTTCGTCGACGGCCGGATGATCTTCGCGGTCAGTCTCACGCCATCCATCTTCGCGCGGATCGGGCATGATGGTGTCGCCGGGCACGTCAGCCAGAACTTCGGTCAGTTCCAGACGGTCGGCCGTTGGTAGGAACATGCGGAATATTTCTGCCCCGCCGATGATCGAGACGGGTGCATCACCGGCGAGCGCCAGGGCTTCTTCCGCCGAATGCACGACTTCCGCGCCTTCCGCCTGCCATTTTGAGTCTCTCGTGAGCACGATGTGCCGACGCCCCGGCAGCAGGCCGGGCAGGCTGTCGAACGTCTTCCGGCCCATCACCATGACGCTGCCCATCGTGAGCGCCTTGAAACGTTTGAGGTCGGCCGGGATGTGCCACGGCAATTTCCCGTCGCGTCCGATCACCCCGTTTTGCGCGCGCGCGACGATAATGGTGACTGGTCGGGTCATGCCTCCCTCTGCCGATATCGCGCGCCGGTGCCAAGCACGCTAATGGCGGGGCATGACCGACCGGATCGCCGAGTTCATCGACCGTGCGCGCCATTCCTTGGGCGAGCGCGCGGTAGTGACCGATCCGCGCGAGATTGAGCCGTGGACCACCGATTGGCGCGGACGGGTACACGGCCATTCCCCGGTCATGCTTGCGCCCGCGAGCACGGCCGAAGTCGTCCAGATCGTCCGGCTAGCGTCGGAATTGCAAGTCCCGCTCGTACCTCAAGGCGGCAATACGGGAATGGCTGCCGGGGCCACGCCGCCGGCCGACGGATCCGCGGTCCTGCTTTCAATGCGGCGGATGAACCGCATTCGTTCGATCGACAGAGAGGGGCGGCAAGCCATCGCGGAAGCAGGGGTGATCCTGGCAACCCTGCATGACGCAGTGCATGACGTCGGTCTCCGCTTCCCGCTCACGCTGGGAGCGCGGGGGAGCTGTACGATTGGGGGCCTAACTTCGACCAACGCCGGCGGCACGCAGGTGCTGAAATTCGGGACCATGCGATCCCTGGTCGCGGGCATCGAAGCGGTTCTTCCCGACGGAACAGTTCACGATGGGTTGTCCGGACTGAAGAAGGACAACCGCGGCTATAGCCTCGATCAACTGCTGATCGGCGCGGAGGGTACGCTTGGCGTGGTGACCGCGGTTGCGCTGCGACTGGTGCCTGCGATCACTGCAAGGTCGGTAGTCTGGGTGGGATTGCAGAGCCCGCAGCAAGCGCTCGAACTGCTGCGGTTCCTTGAAGCGCGCACCCCCCAGGTGGAAGGTTTCGAGCTCGTCCCGGACGACTCGCTTTCCCTCGTGCTGCGACACATTCCCGGCACGCGCGCACCCTTGAGCGGTGCGCATTCATGGCATGTTTTGATCGAAGCGACGGCTACGGGCGGAGAGGACGTCGCCGCAGCGCTGTCGCAACTGCTGGAAGAAGCGATGGGCCAAGGGCTCGTCGGAGATGCGGCGATCGCCGCCAACGAAGCACAGGCAGAAGCCTTCTGGAAACTCCGCGATAGCATTTCGGAGGCCGAGCGCGCCGAAGGGCAGACGTTGGCGCACGACATTTCCGTCGCGGTCTCGGCTATGCCGCGTTTCGTCACCGAAGCCGCCGCCACGGTCGAAAGCGCTTTCCCCGGCGTCACAGCAAGCGGATTCGGCCATCTGGGCGACGGCAACATCCATTTCCACGTTCGGGCAGGCTTTCACGCCGCGCCTGACTGGTATGAAGGCGAAGGCAAGCGAATTACGCAAATGGTTGACGATCTGGTGACCGCAGCCGGCGGCTCGATATCTGCCGAGCACGGAATCGGCCAGCTAAAGCGCGACGAACTCGCGCGCCTCGCGCCGCCAGGCCGCATTCACGTCCTTCGCGCGATCAAGGCCGCACTGGATCCTCTCGGAATCATGAACCCCGGTAAGCTGGTGCCCTAAGCTCCGTTGCGACGAATATGATGATCTGCTGATCATGTCATGACCAACCCGGATTTCGGCCCCGATGACATTCAAGCATGGTTAAATTCATGGTAAATGCGGCGTCCTCGTTAGCATCGAGGGAAATAGTCTGATGACGCTCAAAGCATTTGCTGCCGCAGGATTGCTGCTTGGTTCCACTGCCGCCGTCGCGGGTGAAATCACAGGGCCGCCACCGCGGACTAACGTACCGAGCGCGCCAGGGACGAGCATCAGCAATGGCAACTCCCGCTGCTCCTTCTCCGGCCTAAACGACACGCCTCAGGGAGCGGGGACACCCGGCAGCCCGGAATTCGATCCCGGCGGAATGGTTCAGTCCTATGGCTACTTCATGTCGCAGTTCGGTCTCTTCGATCCGAGCGATCCGCTCTACCGGGAAATTTTCGCCTTCCCGGCGCAGGGCTGCAACCCCACCCGCACTGGCGGTCGGCACTAGCCAGCTGACTGACCCCTGGACTGGCGCGCCCGGTAGGATTCGAACCTACGACCTCAAGCTTAGAAGGCTCGTGCTCTATCCAACTGAGCTACGGGCGCGCGGTGACGACCAACTAGCTGCAATCGCCGCCGAACGAAACCGATCGGCGGCGATTGACGAGCCGTTAGTCCGCGCTACCTCTGCGCATGATGGCGGGGGCTCATCTCAGGCATGTCGAAGCGCGGACACTGCATGGCGCGCACTTCCGCTATTTCGATTTTTTGATGGTGGCTTTCGTTGTCGTGCTACTGCTGTCGAACGTGATCGGCGCGGAGAAACGCTCGGTCATCGATGTGCGTGGGCTGGGCCTTTGGCCGTTCGGGGCCGGCATCCTCTTCTTCCCCATTTCCTATGTCATCGATGACGTCCTGACCGAGGTCTACGGCTTTGCCCGGGCCCGGCGGGCGTTGTGGGCCGGCTTCGCGGCGCTGCTGTTCATGGCCGTTATGGAATGGACGGTGGTTCATCTCCCGGTAGCCGAAGGCTGGACCGGCCAGGCGGCTTACGAGCGGGTATTCGGCGCTGGCTGGCGGATCATACTGGCGTCGATGACCGCCTTCTTCGTCGGGGATTTCCTCAATTCGGTCGTGCTGGCGAAGATGAAGATTTGGACCGATGGCAAACACCTTTGGACTCGAACGATTGGCAGCACCGTGGTCGGGGAGGGGGCGGACAGCCTTATCTTCTACCCATTGGCATTCTATGGAATGCCCGACTGGCCGGTCTCCGCGCTCGGCGCTGTCATGCTCAGTCAGTTCGTCCTGAAAGTAAGTTGGGAAGTTCTGCTGACGCCGGTCACTTACGCTGTGGTCGGGTGGCTGAAGCGGAAGGAAGGTGTCGACGTTTATGACGTGGGCACCAACTTCACCCCCTTCACGGTCGAGGATTAGGCGTTCACCAAGCGTTCAACGGACCGGACACAAGTCTGGTTCAAGGGGGTAAGACATGCGTGTTCTTCGAGTGGCGTTCGCACTTTCGGTAATGCTTGCTGCACCCGCCGCCCAGGCAGCGACGGTGATCGTGTTCGTCAACCCGATAACGCTCGACAAACACACCGAGGTCTTCAACACGCGCGGTCCCGACCGTTTCCTGATGTGCATGCAGCCGCCGGGCACCGCGGGCTGCACCGAACTTCCGATCCGCAAGCGCCGCTAGGCGTTCACGGTCTCCAGCAGGCCTTCAAACAGGCGGCGCCCATCGGTGCCGCCGTGCGCCGGCTCGATCACGCGTTCGGGGTGCGGCATGAGGCCGAGCACGTTGCCGGAATCGTTGAGGATGCCTGCGATCTGCCGCGCTGAACCATTGACCTGGTCGAGGTAGCGAAAGGCCACGCGGCCTTCGCCTTCGAGGCGATCGAGCGTCGTTTCATCTGCCTGGTAGTTGCCGTCGTGGTGAGCGACCGGCAGCAGGATTTCCTCGTTCGCGTCGTATTGGGATGTGAACAGGCTCTGGCTGTTTTCGACGCGGAGCGGGACAGGGCGGCAGACGAAGCGGAGCCGAGCGTTGCGCATGAGGGCGCCGGGGAGCAGGCCGGCTTCGGTCAGCACCTGAAAGCCGTTGCAGATGCCGATCACCGGCACGCCGCGGCCTGCGGCGTCCTTGACCGCCTGCATGACCGGCGAGCGCGCGGCCATGGCGCCGGAGCGGAGATAGTCGCCGTACGAGAAGCCGCCCGGCACGCCGATGAAATCGACGCCGTCGGGCAATTCCGTCTCGCGGTGCCACACGATCTCGGGCTTGCGGCCCGTCACCTGCTCCAGCGCTACCGCGAGGTCGCGGTCGCAATTAGAGCCGGGGAAGACGATGACCGCGGTCTTCATGCCGGAGCATTCTCCAACCGCTCGATGCGGAAATTCTCGATCACGGTATTGGCGAGAAGCTTGCGACACATGTCCTCGATGTCGCCGTCGCTGGTGCCGTCGGCCAGATCGAGCTCGATCAATTTGCCGGCGCGGACATCGTTGACGCCGCCGAAGCCGAGCCCCTCCAGCGCATGGTGGATGGCCTTGCCCTGGGGGTCGAGGACGCCGTTCTTGAGGGTGATGAAGACGCGGGCTTTCATGGGCCTCCTATGGCTATCGCACCCGACCGGGGCAAGCTTTTGCCAGTTCTTCGCGTGGCTCAGTAGCCGCTGAGTTCGGCGACCCGGTTGCGATGGAAGTAAGCGTCACCGAACAATTCGCCGAGGACGGCCTCACGCTTCATGTACAGGCCGATGTCATGCTCGTCGGTCATGCCGATGCCGCCGTGCATCTGGACGCCTTCGCGGACGGCGAGATTTGCCACGTCGGCAGCTTTGGCCTTGGCGACCGAGACAATCAGCTCGGCCTGATCGTCGCCATCGTCGATCAGTTTTGCGGCCTTGAGCGCGGCGGCGCGGGCAATCTCGATTTCCGAATAGAGGTGCGCGGCGCGGTGCTGGAGTGATTGGAATTCGCCGATCAGTCGGCCGAACTGTTTGCGCTGCCGCAGATAGTCGAGGGTCATAGTTGCAGACCCCGCCGCGACGCCTACCAGCTCCGCGGCAGCCCCGGCGCGGCCGGCAACGAGAGCGCGCTGCAGCGGCTGCCAGCCTCCGTCGACCTCGCCGATCACGGCGTCGGCATCGAGCTCGACCTTGTCGAACTTCAGGCGGGCGGCTTTGGAGCTGTCGACCAGTGCGACATTCTCGGTATCCAATCCGGCGGCATCCTTGGGAACGGCGAAGAGCGTGAGGCCGTCCGTTTCGCCTGGAGACCCGCGCGTTCGTGCGACGGTGATGACCATGTCGGCCGAAGCGCCCTGGACGACGAATTGCTTGGCGCCGCTCAGGACGAAGCCGTTGCCCTGGCGCCGCGCTTCCATTGCGGTGCGCTCGGGCGTGTGGCGGCTGCCTTCGTCGATGGCGAGGGCCAGCACCGTCTCGCCGGAGAGGATGCCCGGAAACCATTGCTCCGCATGAGCGGTACCCTCGATGGCGCGGGCACCGACCACGGCGGTCGAGAGGAAGGGCGAGGGCGTCAGGTTCCTGCCGATTTCCTCGAGTACGAGGGCGCTTTCGGTCGCTCCGAGGCCAAGGCCGCCCTGCGCTTCGGGAATGCAGATGCCGGTGAGGCCGAGCTCGGCGAATTGCTTCCACAGGCCGTGGCCGAAGCCGTCCTTGCAATTGATTTCGCGCCAGTGGCGCAGCTGCTTTGCGATGGCTCCTTCGTCGGCCATGAACGCCGCTGCGGTCTCCTGCAGCATCTTCTGGTCGTCGGTCAGTAACGCCATCGTCTCAGGCTCCCGGCAGGCGGAGGATGTGCTTGGCGACGATGTTGAGCTGGATCTCACTCGTGCCGCCTTCGATCGAATTGCCCTTGCTGCGAAGCCAGTCGCGCGGTGTGCGGCCCTTGCGGGAACGCTCGCTTTCCCACTCCAGGGCGTCGCTGCCGCCGACGGCCATCGCCAGTTCGTTGCGGCGCTTGTTAAGTTCAGTGCCGGCATACTTCATCATGCTGGGCGAGGCGGGGTGGGCTTCGCCGGCCTTCCACATGGCGGCGAAGCGTTCGCTCATCGCCGCGAAGGCGAGCGCATCGACGTCGAACGCGGCGATCTCTGCGCGAAGGAGAGGGTCGGCCGGTTTCATGACCGGCCCGAGCGTGACGCTCTTGCCGCCGTTGCCGAGCCCCATGCCGGCGATCATCTCGCGTTCGTGGCCGAGCAGATATTTGGCGACGTCCCAGCCCTTGTTTACCTCGCCGACGATCTGCGTCTTGGGCACCTCCACGTCGTCGAAGAAGGTTTCGCAGAAGGGCGAGGAGCCGCTGATCAGCAGGATCGGCTTGGTCGAGACGCCCGGCGATTGCATGTCGAACAGCAGGAAGCTGATGCCGCCTTGCTTGGACTCGGTCGAAGTGCGGACGAGGCAGAAGATCCAGTCGGCCTTGTCGGCGTAGCTGGTCCACACCTTCTGCCCGTTGACGACCCAGTGGTCGCCCTGGTCCTCGGCCTTGGTCTGCAGGCCTGCGAGATCCGACCCGGCGCCAGGTTCCGAATAGCCCTGGCACCAGCGGATTTCGCCGCGGGCGATCTGGCCGAGATAACGCTTTTTCTGCTCCTCGGTGCCGAACTTCAGCAATGCCGGCCCGAGCATCGAGATGCCAAAACTGGTGAGCGGTGGACGTGCGCCAATCCGCGCCATCTCCTGCTTGAGGATCCGCGTCTCCTCCGGGGACAGGCCGCCGCCGCCATATTCCTTTGGCCAATCAGGAACGGTCCAGCCGCGCTCGGCCATGACCTGCAACCATTGGCGCTGCGCGTCCGAGGCGAAAGTCCAGTTGCGGCCGCCCCAGCAGACGTCGTCTTCCGAGCGAAGCGGCTGTCGCATCTCAGGCGGACAATTGGCCTCAAGCCAGTCGCGCGTTTCGGTCCGGAAATTTTCGAGATCGATCATCAGTCGCTCCGCGCAGATCGAGAGATTGTCGCCCTCGAACGAGTGAAAACGGGGGGTCCTCTACTTCCTCCACTTTGTCATCTTTGCCGGCCGGCCAGGGCAAGGTGAAAAGACGCTGGAACAACCAAGCACATGGCCGGTGAATAGGAAAGAGTTTCGATTTGCTACGTTGAATAAGCGGGCCGTGCGCCCACATCCCGATAATGCTCAACATTCCCCTGTCCGTCCTCGACCTGTCGCCGGTTCCGGAGGGCAGCGACCCGGGGAGATCGCTCCGCAACTCCGCCGATCTGGCTCGGCATGCGGAACAGTTGGGTTACCGGCGCTTCTGGATGGCCGAGCATCATTCCATGCCGGGGATCGCGAGTGCGGCGACGGCGGTGGCGCTGAGCTACGTCGGATCGCAGACTTCGACCATCCGCATCGGGGCGGGCGGGATCATGCTGCCCAACCATGCGCCGCTGATCATCGCTGAGCAATTCGGGACGCTGGAGTCGCTCTATCCCGGTCGCGTCGATCTCGGTCTGGGGCGGGCGCCGGGCACCGACCAGGCCGCGGCTTACGCGATGCGGCGCAACCTGTCGTCGGACGCCGACCAGTTCCCGCAAGATGTGGTCGAGTTGATGCGATACTTCCGCGGCGAGAATGGCCGGGTGCGCGCCATTCCCGGCGAAGGTCTGAGCATTCCGCTGTGGATCCTGGGATCGAGCCTGTTCGGCGCGCAGCTCGCGGCGGCGCTTGGCCTGCCTTATGCCTTCGCCTCGCACTTCGCGCCGCAGATGATGATGGAGGCGATCAAGGTCTATCGCGAGCGCTTCGAGCCGTCCGAGCAGCTGGCCGAGCCGTACGTGATGCTCGGCTTCAACGCGATCGTCGCCGACAGCGATGAGGACGCGGAATTGCTGGCTACATCGGTGCAGCAGGCGTTCGTGGCGTTGCGCACCGGTCATCCAATCCAGCTCCCGCCGCCGAAGCAGGGTTACACCGACGAGCTGCCGCTCGAAGCGCGCGCGATCCTGCGCTCGGTTCTCTCGGTCTCGGCGATTGGTAGCCCGGAAACCGCACGGCGGCAGGTCGAGGAATTCGTCGAGCGTACCAAGCCCGACGAGTTGATGGTGACCGCGCAGGTCTTCGATCATCAGGCGCGGTTGCGCTCGTACGAATTGCTCATGCAGGCTGTGAAGCAGCCTGCCGCTGAACCCGCTCAGTAGGAGTTTCCTTTGTCCGCATTGTTCAGCCCGCTGGAGGTCGGCGGCCTCAAGCTCGCCAACCGCATCGTGATCGCGCCGATGTGCCAATATTCGGCCGAGGATGGGTCGATGACCGACTGGCACACGATCCACCTTGGCCATCTGGCATTGTCCGGCGCGGCGCTGCTGACGATCGAGGCGACGGCCGTCACGCCCGAGGGACGCATCAGCTATGGGGATACGGGCTTGTGGTCCGACGCCAACGAAGAAGCGATGGCGCGGGTGCTGGCGAGCGTGCGTCGCTGGTCGGACATGCCGATCACCATCCAGCTCGGTCATGCCGGGCGCAAGGCGTCGACCGACAAGCCTTGGTTCGGGGGCAAGCAGATCGCGCCGGACCATGAACATGGCTGGAAGACCGAGGCACCGTCCGCGCTGCCGTTCGAAGCGGGAGAGAATCCGCCGGTGGCGCTGGACCGGGCCGGGCTGGACCGCATCCGCCAGGCGTTTGCCGATGCGGCGGTACGGGCCGGGAGGCTGGGGCTGGCGGCGGTGCAGTTGCACGGCGCGCACGGCTATCTGCTGCACCAGTTTCTCTCGCCGCTCTCCAACCAGCGCACCGACGAATATGGCGACAGCCTGGAGAACCGGATGCGGTTCCCGCTGGAGGTATTCAACGCGGTGCGCGCAGCATTCCCGGCGGACCGGCCGGTGACGATGCGCGTGTCCGCGACAGACTGGGTCGAGGGCGGCTGGGACATCGCGCAGACGATCGAATTTGCGCGGGCGCTGGAAGCGCGCGGGTGCGCCGCGATCCACGTGTCGAGCGGCGGGCTCGATCCGCGCCAGAAAATTCCTGTCGGGCCGAGCTACCAGGTGCCGCTGGCGCGCGCGGTGAAGCAGGCGGTGAACATGCCGGTCGTCGCGGTCGGGCTGATCACCGATTACGAGCAGGCGGAGGCGATCGTCGGCACCGGCGATGCAGACATGGTCGCGCTGGCGCGGGGCATGCTCTATGATCCGCGTTGGCCCTGGCACGCCGCCGCGCATCTTGGCGCGAAGGTGCAGGCGCCGCCGCAATATCACCGCGCGACGCCGCGCGGCCGCCGCGACTTGTTCGACTGGGGTGAGTAATCAACCCGGGTCGATGACGTTGGCGGCGGGCGCGTCGATCCGGACTCGCAAGCCGTCTGGTGCGAAGTCAAGCGCAGACGTGCCACCCAGCCGCGAGGCCAGGTACTGGCGAATGATCCGCGAACCGAAGCCCGTCCGTTCTGGGGGCGACGCGATCCGGCAACCTGTTTCCGCCCAGCAGATCTGAAACCGCTCGCCCTCGTCTTCCCATGAGACGCGGAGGCGGCCGGCTGGCTGGCTGAACGCGCCATATTTGAGGGCATTGGTGGCGAGTTCGTGGATGGCGAGGCGGAGGGGCATGACCGCCTCAGCCTGGAGCAGGACGTCGGGCCCTTCGACCGTTGCGCGTCCTGCTTCGGGCGGATCAAAGGGCGCCAGCGCATGCTCGATCATCTCGCGGAGGGCGACCGGCTTGGCTTCGACATGGCTGGCGAGGCCGTGGACATCGGCGAGCGCCGCGACCCGCGCGTCGAATTTCTGCCAGCCGTCCTGCACCGGTGCGTCAGGACGGAAGCTCTGGCGGGCGATGGACCCGATTACCGTCAGCATGTTGCGGATGCGATGCCGTAACTCGCCGGAGAGGACTCGGTGATCTTCGATGGCGATGGCCGAGCGGATCGCCAGCGCGCGGACGACGACGCAGACGAGGATGACGAGCAACGCATCGACCAGCGAGCCGACGATCAACACCGCCTCGGTGCGATCGAGCGCGAAGGTCATCGGCTTGCCGACGTAGACGAACCAATCGACCAAGATTGCGACGATGAGGGCGAGCAGCGCGACCGACCCGCCCAGTGTCAGTGCCAGGACGAGGATCATCGGCACCAGCCACAGTACAAATTTGTCGCTGCCAATGACGGGCGTCATGGCGGCTTGCACCGATAGCGCGATGGCGGCCGCGGCGAGGGCCAGAATGATGCGGAGAAACAGCGAACGGCGCTTAAGCAGGAAGGCGTGTGAGGCTTCGAGCGCGCGATTATCGATTGTACGCATGATCTTCCTGCCGGACGACGGCTGTTTCGGCGCGCGCGCATGAACGGCAAGTGGACGCGCCATGACGACGCCCTGGCTGGGTGCTGCCCGCGCGGACTTGCAAGGGTGTCAGCAGCGCATTAGCCCGCGCCCACAGGAGACCCGCCATCATGACCGACGTTCGCGACGCGCCGACCACTAGCCCGATTTCGACCCGCAAGCACGGCGACGTGCTGATCGTCCTGTCCAATAACCCGCCGGTCAACGCGCTGGGCCTGGCAGTCCGGCAGGGGCTTGTCGCGGCAATCGAGGAGGCCGAGCGCGACGACAGCGTCAAGGCGGTCGTCATCACGTGCGAGGGTCAGACCTTCTTCGCCGGCGCGGACGTTTCGGAATTCGGCACGCCCAAAGCGTTCGAGCAGCCGCTGCCGACGGTCGTCGACATCATCGAGAATTGCAGCAAGCCCGTCGTGGCGGCGATCCATGGTACGGCGCTTGGCGGCGGGCTCGAGGTCGCGCTGGCCAGCCATTACAGGGTTGCGCTCCCGACCGCGAAATTGGGAACGCCTGAAGTGAAGCTCGGGCTGCTGCCCGGTGCGGGTGGAACGCAGCGGCTGCCGCGCGTGGCAGGTGTGCGGAAAGCGCTGGAAATGTGCGCCACCGGCAATCCGATCGGCGCCAAGGACGGGTTCGATTGCGGCTTGATCGACCGCTTGGTCGAGGGTGACCTGCTTCCGCATGCGGTGGCCTATGCCGAGGAGGTGCGCGATGTGCGGCCGCTGCCCAAGAGTAGTGAGCGGCAGGATCGGCTCAACGATTGCACACCCGAAGTCTTCGAGACCTTCGTCAAGGAGAACGGACGCAAGTTCAGCGGCTTCGAAGCGCCGCTGAAGAATGTCGAGGCGGTCAAGGCCGCCTGCGAGAAGCCCTATGCCGAGGGCGTCATCGAAGAGCGCAAGCTGTTCATGGAGCTGATGAGCGGCACGCAGGCCAAGGCGCAGCAATATTTCTTCTTCGCCGAGCGCAAGGCGAATAAGATCGAGGGCCTCGCCGACGACGTGCGGCCGCGCGACATCAAGAAGGTCGGGGTGATCGGCGCCGGGACGATGGGCGGCGGCATCTCGATGAACTTCCTCAGCGCCGGCATCCCGGTGACGATCGTCGAAATGAACCAGGAAGCGCTCGACCGCGGCGCGGGCATCATGCGCAAGAACTATGAGGCGACCGCGTCCAAGGGGCGGATGACGGCGCAGCAGGTCGAGCAGGCGATGGGCTATCTGCAGCCGACGCTCGACTTTGCCGCGCTGGCCGACTGCGACCTCATCATCGAGGCCGTCTACGAGAACATGGACGTAAAGAAGGAAATTTTCGGGCGGCTCGACAAAATCGCCAAGCCGGGCGCGATCCTGGCGTCCAACACCTCCTATCTCGACATCAACGAAATTGCGGCGAGCATCTCGCGGCCGGGCGACGTGGTCGGAATGCACTTCTTCTCGCCCGCCAACGTCATGAAGCTGCTGGAGGTGGTGCGCGGGGACAAGACGTCGCCCGACGTGCTGCTGACCGCCATGCAGCTCGGCAAGCGCATCAAGAAGGTGCCGGTGGTCGCTGGCGTGTGCCACGGGTTCATCGGCAATCGCATGCTGATGCCGCGGCAGATCGAAGCGACCAAGCTGCTGCTCGAGGGCGCGAGCCCTGAGCAAGTCGACCGTGTGCATGTCGAGTTCGGCATGCCGATGGGGCCGTTCCAAATGGCCGACCTTGCCGGCGTCGACATCGGCTGGCACCGCGACCCGAACCGGATCGAGAACGTGCGCGACGCATTGTGCGCCATTGATCGCTGGGGCCAGAAGAAGGGCGCCGGCTTCTACGATTATGACGAGAAGCGGCGGCCCACGCCGTCGCCCGTCGTGCAGCAAATCATTGAGGATTTCGCCAAGAAGCAGGGCGTCGAGCAGCGCGAGATCACCGACCAGGAGATCGTCGAGCGGACGCTGTACACGATGGTCAACGAGGGCGCGAAGATCCTGGAAGAAGGCATCGCCCAGCGCGCGTCGGACATCGATGTGGTGTGGGTCTATGGCTACGGCTGGCCGGTCTATCGCGGCGGGCCGATGTTCTGGGCGGATACGGAAGGGCTGCAGACCATCGTCGACGGCCTGAAGCGGCAGGAAGAGCGGATGAAGCCGGACTTCAGCTTCTCGCAGCTACTGCTCGACAAGGCCGCGAAGGGCGAGAAGTTCGGCAAGTAGCGAGGCGCCGGGTGGACAGTTTAGTTCACCCGTCTCACAACGGCTGAATGTACGCGTCCGACGGTCCGCGTGACCGCGCCTTTCTTACCGAGACAAAGCTTGCCATCCGCAACGCGCCGTTCGTGGACGGCGGATGGCTGCGTGCTATTGACATGGTCGCGCGCGCGACGCGGAGCCGCGGGGCGAACCTCGTGTGCCTGGGCGGCGCCGTCCCCTCGCTGAACATGATCGCCGGCTTCGACCAGGCCGAGGTCGATCGCTACTTTTCGGATCCGGCGATGTGGGGACCATCGAACTGGAGGGTCGGCGTCAC
>JAEWEY010000008.1 GCA_023389105.1 Pseudomonadota bacterium
ACCTCGTGTGCCTGGGCGGCGCCGTCCCCTCGCTGAACATGATCGCCGGCTTCGACCAGGCCGAGGTCGATCGCTACTTTTCGGATCCGGCGATGTGGGGACCATCGAACTGGAGGGTCGGCGTCACGACGCAGCCGTTCGAGGTCCAGCACGACGAGCATTACCGCGGCTATCGCAAGCGCCATGGGTCAGGGGATTATTGCGAGGCGTCGCATCAGCTGGACATGCCTTACGGCTGCCAAACCATCTTCAGCCAGAATGCGGCGGGTTTCATCGGGATTGCCGTGATGCGGGGCAAGCGGGACGGGGCCGCCGACCCGTCGATGGTCGGCCGGTTCCAGCATTTGATCGTCGATCTTGGACGAGCGCTGCGCGCTGAGATGGCTATGGCGGGTCAGGGCACGAAGTTGCGGTTCGACGCGCTCGAACAGTCGTCGGCACCGCTCGTGCTGCTCAACAAGCATGGTTGGGTTTGCGGCATGAGCGACGCCGGCCTCGAGCACCTCGAGGGCGGGGTGCCACTGGTCTTGCGGGGCGCGAGGATTTCCGCCGCCAGCGAAATTGACGACAGCCAGTTGCAGCGCCTGATCGATCGCTTCAGTCATCCCTTGCATCGCGGAAGCGGGCCGGCCCGCCTTCTCCTTCAGCCGCGAGAGGGCACATTATGGCGCCTGCACCTCGTGCCGCTACCGGCGGGTGAACTTGCGCTTGGGTTCGATGCCAGCCTGGCCATCAGGATCGAGCGCCTCTTTAACTAGTTCGCGTGGAAACGAACCAATCTCTGTCGTATCGGTTCTCACCAAGAGGAGCAGGCCATGGACAGAATGATCGAGGAGAAGGTGCCGAGTCAGCCGGTGCGCCGCTATTCGAACATGGCGGTCGCGATCCACTGGATCACGGCGGTGCTGGTCCTCTTCCAGATCTGGTTGGGCCTCAGCTTTGGCGACATGGCGCCGGGGCCCGAACGCGCGCAACTTTTCACATGGCACAAGACGATCGGGGCGCTGATCCTGCTCGCGACGCTGGCGCGGCTGACCTATCGAATGATGAACCCGCCGCCGGAGTTTCCGGCGGACCTGCCCAAGTGGGAGCGCGCTGCGGCAGTGTGGAATCACCGCATTTTCTACATCCTGCTGATCGGGCTGCCGATCGGCGGTCTGGTCGCCGTTTCAGGCCACGCGAAAGGCCCGACGACGCCGCTGCTCGGTGGCGTCCCGCTGCCGGTTATCCCCGGAATTTCGGAGTCGATGGCGGAGACGGCCGGTGGGCTTCACGAGGCGCTGGCGTGGGTCCTGATCGCGTTGATCGTCGTTCACGCCGGAGCGGCGCTCAAGCACCAGTTCGTGGATCGGTCGTCGGCGTCGGGGCGCATGCCGCCGTTCCAGCCGCGCCACGGGGAGCACGTCGTCATCGCGCAGGGCGACGATCGTCCGTCTGCAGCAGGCTGAGCATCGCCAACGCGACCGCAGCGAGCATTGCGCTGGTGTAGAAGGTTGCTGACGCACCTTCGCGGTCCCATAGCCAACCGGCACCAAGGCTGGCGAGCAGCCCCGCGATACCGGTTACGAAGTAGAAGGCGCCGAAGCTCGTCGCCCGCAAATTTTCGGGCGCGCTGTCGGCGATCATGCGCGAAAAGATGCCCTGGGTCAGTGCCATATGTGCGCCCCACAGGACCGTGCCGAGAACGAGGCCGGTGAAGCTTTCCGCGCGCGCAAGAATGAGGTTGCCGGCGATCAGCAGCACGATGCCGCTCATCAGGATCGTGCGCGGCGGCACGCGGTCGCTGAGGATGCCGGCGGGATAGGCTAAGACAACATAAGCGAGATTGAAGACCGCGAGGGTCAGCGGCGACATCGTTTCGTTCAAACCGACATCGATACCCTTGAGGATGAGGAATGCCTCGGAGAAGCGGGCAAGGCTGAACAGGAAGCCGACCTGAAGAAGCCGCTTCGTGTCCTTGTCGAGGCCCCGGAAGCCCGCAAATAATGGTGACTTCTTGCTCGAAGCGATGTGCTGTTCGGGTTCGCGCAGGGCCAGCCACGCGAGCAGGAACGAGATGCCCGCCGGGATCACGGCAATCCAGAAGACTGTCCGGATGTTGTTGGCGAGCAACGCCATGAGGCCGATGGCGACCAGCGGTGCAAGCAGGGCGCCGACGGTGTCGAGGGATTGACGCAGGCCGAATGCGCGGCCGCGTATCTCGGGCGGCGTCTCGTCTGCGACCATGGCGTCGCGCGGGCTGCCGCGGATGCCCTTGCCGATGCGGTCGGCGAAGCGAGCAGCCATGACCGCGGGCGCGCTTGCAGCGAGCGGGAAGAGCGGTTTGCTGAGTGCGGCGAGGCCGTACCCGGCCATGATCCAGGGTTTGCGTTTCTGGCTGCGGTCCGAGAGACGGCCGGCGTAGAGCTTGGCGAAATTAGCGGTCGCTTCGGCGACGCCGTCGATGGCGCCGAGCGCGGTCGCGGGAAGGCCGAGGACGAGCGTGATGAAGGCGGGTAGCAGCGCGTGATAGATCTCGCTCGACAGGTCCATGAAGAGGCTGACGAAGCCAAGAACCCAGACGTTGCGGGGAAGGGAGGGACGCTGCGACACGCGTGCGGCATGCGGACAATCGCGGCGGCACGCAACTGAACTTCCGGCAACATTGCGCCGTCACAAATATTTGTTAGGCTGCAATCATGTTCGGCAATAGCTCACCCGACGCGCTCGCGGCGCGATTCACCGCCGTCACCCATCAATGGGTGGTCGAGGGCCCCAACGAGCGGGTCGACCGCGCGCGGCGCAAGCTGCTCGGCGCGATCCAGAGCAAGGAGCCGGCGACGCTCAATCAGGTGGCCGAGGTGATCGGCCGCGGTGCACCGGCGGTCAGCCGCTCGGTGGACGCGCTTGTACGTTCGGGCCTGGTCGAGCGCACGCACGATCCAGGCAACCGGCGGCGGCTTTGTCTGCGACTGACGCAAGACGGCAAAGACCAGCTCGCGTCGCGCGTCGCCGGCGCGGCCTCACTGCGCGAGAAAATGGGCCGGCTGGCGCAAAGTGAACTCCGCGCCGTCGAGCGTGCGATCGAAATCCTCGAACGCGGGGTCTAGCCTTTCGCGTTTCGGCGGCGGGTTTCCCAACCCTTCTTGGCCGCGGCACTGCGACTCGACGAGCGTCCGCCGCCTTCGTTCTTGCCGCCCTTGTCCTGCTTGTTGACCGTCCGCCACGCGCGCTCTTCGGCTTCCTTCTTGCCGACGCCGCGCTTCTCGTAGCTTTTTTCGATATGGTCGGCCTTGCGCTCCTGCTTGGCCGTATACGCACCTCGGGGCATCACTCGCCTCCTTCAAACGTTACTTCGCCCATGCAAACGTTTGAACCGCGTCGGTGTGCCATGCTGCGTTGCAACATCGCACACTTTTGCCTATGGGACCGCCACACTCTTTTTTCCGGAAAATCACAATGAATCTGCGCAACGTCGCGATCATCGCGCACGTCGATCATGGCAAGACGACCCTTGTCGACCAGCTGTTCCGCCAGTCGGGCACTTTCCGCGAGAACCAGCGCGTCGAAGAGCGCGCGATGGATTCGAACGACCTCGAGAAAGAGCGCGGCATCACGATTCTGGCGAAGTGCACCAGCGTCGAATGGAACGGCACGCACATCAATATCGTCGATACGCCAGGCCACGCCGACTTCGGCGCCGAGGTCGAGCGCATCCTGAGCATGGTCGATGGCGTGATCCTGCTGGTCGACGCCGCCGAAGGGCCGATGCCGCAGACGAAGTTCGTGACCGGCAAGGCGCTGTCGCTCGGCCTGAAGCCGATCGTCGTCGTTAACAAGATCGACCGCCCGGACGCGCGCGCGCCGGAAGTGCTCGACGAAGTGTTCGAGCTGTTCCTGAACCTCGAAGCCAATGACGAGCAGCTCGACTTTCCGACGCTCTACGCTTCGGGGCGCGCCGGTTACGCCGGTCGCACCGATGACGTCCGCGAGGGCGACCTGACGCCGCTGTTCCAGACCATCGTCGACCATGTGCCGGCGCCGGCGCTGGATCCCGAGGGCGAGTTCAAGATGCTCGCGACGCTGCTCGACCGGGACAATTTCCTCGGCCGTATCCTGACCGGCCGCATCGAGAGCGGCACGCTCAACATCAACGATCCGATCCGGGCGATGGACGTCAACGGCACCGTGGTCGAGGACGGCCGCGTGACCAAGCTGTTCGCGTTCCAGGGCCTGGAGCGGGTGCCGGTCGAGACCGCCAAGGCGGGCGACATCGTCGCCATCGCGGGCCTGATGAAGGCGACCGTGTCGAACACCATCGGCACGCCGGCGATCACCGAGCCGCTGCATGCGCGCGAGATCGATCCGCCGACGCTGAGCATGACCTTCGCCGTCAACGACAGCCCGTTCGCGGGCAAGGACGGCGACAAGGTGCAGAGCCGCGTCATCCGCGATCGCCTGATGCGCGAAGCCGAGGGCAATGTCGCGATCCGCGTCACCGAGACCGTCGGCGGCGAGGCTTATGAAGTCGCCGGACGCGGCGAGCTCCAGCTCGGTGTCTTGATCGAGACGCTGCGCCGTGAGGGCTTCGAGCTGGGCATCAGCCGTCCACGCGTGCTGTTTCGCGACGGTCCGTCAGGCCGCGAGGAGCCGTATGAGACCGTGGTCGTCGACGTCGACGACGAGTTCAGCGGCACGGTCATCGACAAGATGGCGATGCGCAAGGCGGAGATGACCGACATGCGTCCGTCGGGCGGCGGCAAGACGCGCCTGACCTTCTCGGCGCCGTCGCGGGGCCTGATCGGCTATCACGGCGAGTTCCTGTCCGACACGCGCGGCACGGGCATCATGAACCGGCTGTTCGAGAAGTACGGGCCGCACAAGGGGCCGATCTCGGGCCGCCAGAACGGCGTGCTCATCTCGATGGAGCAGGGCTCCGCGGTTCCTTACGCGCTGAACGCGCTGGAGGAGAGGGGCATCCTGTTCGTGTCGCCGGGCGAGATGCTCTACGAGGGCATGGTCATCGGCGAGAATGCGAAGCCGCAGGACCTGGAGGTCAATCCGCTGAAGTCCAAGCAGCTCACCAACTTCCGCGCGTCGGGCAAGGACGAGGGCATCCGCCTGACGCCGCCGAAGCGGATGAGCCTGGAGCAGGCGATCGCCTACATCCAGGACGACGAGCTGGTGGAAGTGACGCCCAAGGCGATCCGCATCCGCAAGCGCTACCTCGACCCGCATGAGCGCAAGCGCGAGGCGCGCAAGCTCGAAGCGGCTTAAGGGGACAGGCTCGGGTCAGGCTTTTGCCAGCTCGAGCACCTTGTCCCATTCGTCATCGCGCACGGGCGCGACCGAAAGGCGCGACTGGCGGATCAGCTCCATCTTCGCGAGTGACGGCTCGGCCTTGATCTCTGCGAGCGTGACCGGGCGTTCGAGCTTGCGGACGGGCTCAACGCGGACGGACACCCAGTTGGCGTCCTTGGGGTCGGGCTGGCCCTCGCGGACAATCCGCATGATGCCGACGACCGCCTTGTCCGACATGCTGTGATAGAGGAACGCTTCGTCGCCAACCTTCATCGCGCGGAGGTGGAGGCGGGCGGCATTGTTGCGCACGCCGTCCCACTCGGTGCCGCCGTCGCGAACCAGATCGTCCCAGCTGTAGGCCTCGGGCTCCGATTTCATCAGCCAACGCGCCACGCCATTCGTCTCCTTCCGAGACAAAGTCCGATAGCCCCTCGGTGAGCCGAGCGATAGCATCGACGAAGCGCGTGACCGTTGTGTGGATAAGTCAAAAAAACGTATGGTTTACAGTTAGTTCCTGATTCCGTCCCGCGAGTCGAACGATTCACCGCCGAATGCTTGGACTCGCGAAAGCCATCTCATAACAAGTCATCAGCGGATTGAGAGCGGCCGCTCGGCAGGGAGCCGAACCGGCCAGACGGGGTGAAGCCCCGCTGGAATTCAAGCGCGCTTTTGCAGCGCCTCCAGCGGGGTCATCCCGCCAGTAAGGGCTAGATGCAGAGTGATGAAGTCAGTCAGCGGACGCGTTGCGTCCGCGATCGCCGGTCTGTTGCTGTTTGCGGGAAGCACCGGCGCGGCGGCGGAAGATCTGAGCGCTCTGCGCAATATTTCGACAGCCGTGAAAGCACTGGACAGCGCGCCGGCCGCGACCGTTGCAGCGTCCACGGTTAGCGTACAGCCAGCGACGCTGGCGGCCCTGCCGTCGAGCACGGGCGGCCCGACGGATGCGCTGCTCGGCGCGCCGATGCCAAAGCCGATGGTTCAGCGCGCAGTGTTGGCGCAAGCCCCTGCGTCCGCGCCGGTCTCGACCTCGATCGGGCGCGAGGCTGCCTGGCTCTACAAGGCCGGCTGGCCCCTTTACGCGCTGGTCGACAAGTATAGTGCCGGCGCCCCACTCGACGAGCAAGGCAATTGCCTCGCGACCGCCGTCTATTTCGAGGCGCGCGGCGAGAGCCTCGAGGGGCAGCTTGCCGTTGCGCGGGTGGTGATGAACCGCGCCGCCTCGGGCCGCTATCCGACCGACTGGTGCAGCGTCGTCAAGCAGCCGTGGCAGTTCTCCTTTGTTCGCAACGGCCAGTTCCCCGCGATCAATGAAGGCTCAGCCGCCTGGGCGCGTGCGCAAGGCGTGGCCCGGCTCGCGATGGCCAATGTGGTGCCGAGCGTTGAATCCGACGTGCTCTGGTATCACGCGACCTATGTCGCGCCGTCATGGGGCCGGCGTCTCGCGATGGTTCAGAAGATTGGCCTGCACCTCTTCTACCGTAGCTAGACCACGCGCGACGGCCGGTTATCCGGCTTCGTTCCCTCCGTTTGGCGCTGCCAGCGTTCGTGCTGGCGATAACCTCGTTCATGCGGGATTCGCAGCGCGCAAGAAGCGGGCCAGCATCCACGTGTCGGATTTACTTGGGTGAAATCCGGCCTCGTGAAGGGGTCGCTGGATGCTGAACATCCTGATTGTCGAAGATGACAGCCAATTGGCCGTTACCTTGAAGTATCTAGTCGAGGACAACCCCCGGTATCGCGTCGTGGCGATGGCCGAGGATGCCGATCAGGCGATGGCGGCGATCGAGGAATATCATCCCGATCTCGTCCTGCTCGACCTTCACCTCGCACATGGCACGACCGGCTTTTCGGTCGCGGCGCGGCTCAACGATATCGGTGTCGCGTGCCTCTTCGTGAGCGGCAAGGCCCCGCGATTTCCGATGCCCGACCTGGCGCTCGGCTGCCTGATGAAGCCGTTCACGGCGGAGGACGTCCATCGTTCGCTGGCGGCTGCCGAAGACATGCTGCGCGGGCGCGAAGCGGTGCGGCCGAAGATGCCGGAGAATTTGATGCTCTACGAACCGACGGAAGAGGCTCCGATGCCGGAGGTGGGCTTCATTCCCTCCAAGCCGTCGCTACGCACCCGGCTCGAGCACTGGATTTCGGGACACCAACACTAAAGGCGCATCATCCCGCGCCGCGGCTCGCGCTCGCCCAGCGTCTGTTGAGTAAGACGAGCGCCGGCATCGAGTAGCGCCTGGCGGCGACCTTTGATGTCCGCATTGCGCTGCACGTCTTCGAAGCGGAACAGATCGGCGAAGCAGGCATGGCCGAGCGTGCGACTGACCCAGCCCGCGGTACGCGGCCAGCGGCCTGCGTCGATCTCGAAGCCGGCGTAGCTGCCATTGCGGAAAAAGGTCGCGACGGAGATATCCGCCAGCCCGATATCGCCGAACAGGAAGCCCTCTGCGGGTGTCTGCCTTTCCAGATAATCGAGCGCGGCGGGGATGTCCTCGTCCAGCGCCTTGTCGATGCGGGCCTGATCGCCCGGTTCGCCCCACACCAAGGGATGCACGATCTTCTGGTAGAACAGGCTCCAGATCAGCAGCTCGCCCAAGCGGGTGTCGGCATATTCTTCGAGCCAGCGGGCGTGCGCGCGATCCTTCGGGTCGTCAGGCAGCAGCGCATGGCCGGGATAGGCTTCATCGAGATAAGCGCAGATCACGCTCGAATCACTAGCCGCGAAGTCGCCGTCAATGAGGATGGGGATCCGGCAGAGCGGGCTCAGCCGCCGGAATTCGTCATTGCCGAAGAAAGGCGTGATGGGGTCGACCTCAAACGGGATACTCTTGAGGTTCATGCACGCCAGCACCTTGCGCACATAGGGGCTGACGTAGCTGCCGATGATGGTCAGTCGGCGCGACATCGGATCGTAATGCAATGCGCCGGACCGCGGCGCAAGAAAGTGCTGGACGCGCTGCAATTGTAGCGCTACATATGTAGCGTATCCTTCGAAAGGCAGCATGATGCGCTCAACTTTTCCGATCTTCGCCGCGGCGCTCGTCGCTTCGATGCCTGCGATCGGCGCCGAGACGGTTTCCGTCGGCAATTTCCGGTCCGTGCAGCTGCGGGGTGGCGGCGTCGTCAACGTCGTCCCCGGGCCGGTGCAGCGGGTCACGATCCTCGAGGGCAGCAGCCAGTATACCGGCATGCGTGTCGAGCGTGACGGGCAGCTCCGTATCGACACCTGCAACCAGCGGTGTCCGCAAACCTACCGCCTGCGGATCGAGATCCAGTCCCCGGCCGTGCCCAATCTCGGCATCAGCGGCGGCGGACTGATCACGGCGGCCGGCGGGTTCCGCCCGCAGTCGCAGGTTGCGGTGGCCGTCAATGGCGGCGGGAAGATCGACGCGCGCTCGTTTGAGGCGGGTAATGTTACCGCGGCGGTCAACGGTGGTGGCGAAATCCTGGTGCGGCCGCGCTCTTCCCTGTCGGCCGCCATCAACCGCGGCGGCCATGTTCGCTACTGGGGCGATCCGCGCGTCAGCTCCGCAGTTCGCGGCGGCGGCGCCGTCACGAAGGGCTCGTAAGCGGCACGACCGTGACGCGACCATCGCGGAATTCCAGGCCAGCGGTTAGCAACGCGCGGAACGCATTGTAGCCGCCGGTGCCAGGGTGGAAGGCGTGGAAGAAGAGTTGCGGATTGCCCTCGAGCCCAGGCGCCACCGACGCATGTCCCGGCGCTAGCCACTCACGGGTGGACTGAAGCAGCGGGGGACCCTGCTTCGTGTAGGGTCCCAGCGGGTGATCCGCGACGGCGACGCCGATGCCATACGCGGGCGTCGAGAAATCATTGCCCGCGTAGAACAGATAGTATCGACCCTCCTGGCGGGTAACGAAGGGACCTTCGATCAGATGGCCTTCCCAATCGAGGTCGTTGGCAAGAACGAGCGTATCGGCGCCGATCATCGAACGACCGTCATCGGCAATGCGCTGGCCTCGGACCGGCGTGGTCATCGCCTCGACGATCGTCCTGGCAAGACCGAAATCGATCAACGCCGAGCGCACTTGCGTCCAGTTGGCGAGCGCTGCCTCGATTAGGGGTTGCATGGCGAAGAAGCGGACCATGGGTCGCTGCGCGTTGGCCCAGGGGACGATCGCGGCGGCAAATGTCGCGGTCCGGCGATCCGCTTCCTCGCTGAACAGGCTGTCAATCAGCGCGGGATGGGCGCGAAGCAGCATCGCCAGCGGACGCGGCCAGATGCTGTTCGTGTCATCCTTCCAGAACAAATATTTCGTGCCATCGGCATCGATGAACAGGTGGGAATCGATGACGCCGCCGCTCAAGGCAGATTGGCCGGCACCGTAGCCGAGCCCCGTCGTATCGACCGGCTTGCCGACGATGAGCGGCTGGCCGTTGTCGACCCATGGACCTTCCGGAGACCGCGCCCTGGCGAGCCCGATGGCCAGCGCATTGCTCGCCTGGCGCGCCGTGAACACCGTCCAATATTCGTCGCCGACGGGGAGCATCTCCGGTGCCCAGAAGTCTGCGCGGTTGCGGCCAGTCGCCGCCCACGCGGGCTCCTGCCCGGAAGGGAAAACGAACCCGCGCGGCTCCCAATGGATGAGATCGGTGGAATGCAGGATCGGGAAAGCGTCCGGCGCGTCGTTCGACGTCGCTAACAGCCACCAGCCATCGTCGGTCTTCACGACCGCCGGGTCCCCGTAACCCACGAGGATATTGGGATGGGCGTTTTCCGTCAGCAGCGGCTGCCACCGGAAGCTGGCCGGCGGGTGGTCAATGGCGTCGGCAAAGATGTGCGGAAGCCGCGTGCCGAAGTCCTCGGACAGGGCGCGGTGGAAAGCCGAGAAGTCCTGCTGCGTCGCGGTCGCCACTTGGTAATCGCGCGAGTCGTCGCCCCATTTCACGTGGATGTGAAATCCATCGCCCGCATCGGCGATGTTCGCGACTAGGCTTGATAATCGGTCAGCCATCAGCGGCTTCAATGCGCATCGCGGCGGATGGATGCCCCCAGCGGTCTCAACAACCGCGTCGCCGGGTCAGTTGACAAAGTGAACGTTCACAATCAGAACATATGAACCGCTGGAGAGAGCGGCCAAATAGGGAGAGGGGGGATATGCGGTTCAATCGCAATCGTGCGCTGTGTGGCTTGACCGTAGGCGTCTCGCTGATTGCCTTGGCAGTGCCGCAGGCCGCCATCGCGCAAGACCAGCCCCAACCCGCGCCGGCACCCGCTGACGACACGACGGCGGCAAATCCGCCGCCGCAGCAGGACATCGTGATCACCGGCATCCGCGGCTCTCTCAAGCGTTCGATGGATATCAAACGCAACGCCCAAGGCGTCGTCGATGCCATCTCGGCTGAAGAAATCGGCAAATTCCCCGACACCAATCTCGCGGAATCGCTGCAGCGTATCACCGGCGTGTCTATCGACCGTTCGAACGGCGAAGGATCGAAGGTCACGGTTCGCGGCTTCGGTCCGGAATTCAACCTTGTGCTGTTGAATGGCCGTCAAATGCCGGCGTCCAGCCTTGGCGACTGCTGTTCGGCGCCAGCGTCGCGCAGTTTCGATTTCGCCAATCTCGCTTCCGAAGGCATCGCCTCCGTCGAGGTATACAAGTCCGGGCGCGCCACCTTGCCGACCGGAGGCATTGGATCGGCAATCAACATCATCACGCCCAAGCCGCTGAGCCGGCCGGGCTTCCATGGGTCGATTGCTGCCAAAGGCGTGTACGATACGTCGCGCTTCAGCGGTCATCCGATCACGCCGGAAGTGTCCGGCATCATCAGTGACACTTTCGCCGACAACCGCATCGGTATCCTGGTTGCCGGTGCGTATCAGAAGCGCAAAGCAAGTGTCGCCCAGTTCACCGCTGGCTGGCGCGAAGGCTATCTCGGCTCGGAGAACAATTGGGAATCGCTGGCGCAGCCAGGCGACCCGCGTTACGCCAATGTCACCAACCGTCCTGACGCCACGGACGTCTACCAGGTGCCGCAGAATGGCGGGTACGATTTCACCAATTTCACGCGCGAGCGCATCAACGGGCAGGCGGTGCTCCAGGCCCGGCCGACGGATTCGCTGACCGCGACCGTCGATTACACCTTCTCCCAGAACACGATCGATGCGCGCACAAACAGCATCGGCGTCTGGTTCAACGGCAACGACACCAGCAGCAGCTGGACCGATGGGCCGGCTGCAGGCCCGCTGTTCTACACGGAGCGCTTCACCACGGGCGAAGCCAAGGATCTTGCGATCACCGGTGCGATCGCCAAGAACCGCTCGATCAACAAATCGCTGGGCGGGAATCTGTCCTGGAAGGGGCCGAGCGGCCTTCGCGCCGAGCTCGACGCGCATCACTCGACCGCAGTTAGTAAGCCGAGTTCGCCGTACGGCAGCAACATCGCGGTCGGCACTGCCGTTTACGGCGTGCGCACGCAGACGATCGACTTCTCGCAAGACATGCCGGTCATCTCGGCGGCGATGTACCCGGGGTCGGAACTGACGCCAGCGAACATCCGGCCAGCGGGCAATGCCTTCCGCAATGCCTACATGAAGGATCGCATCAACGAGGTGGCGTTCAAGGGCGGCTTCGATTTCGATGCCTCGTTCATCAAGAGCCTCGACTTCGGCGCGACCTACACCGACAACAAGGTGCGGTCGGCCTACGGCTTCATCCAGAACGACACCTGGGGCGGCACGCTCTCGGCGGCGGCGACGCCGGACACGCTGTTCATCCCGCGCTCGTTGCGTCCCGATCTTGCGGGAATGTCCGGTTCGCAATCGTCGAACCTGCTTCCGCAATATTTCCAGATCGACACAACTGGTCTGATCTCACTGCTTCAGAGCAGCCTCAATATTTGCGCGGCGACGACGGGCCCCGCGGGATCCTGTCTTGCCGAACAGCGGACGGATCGCCGCATCCAGGAAAAGACGCTCGCGCCGTACATCCAGACGACGCACACGTTTAACCTCTTCGACAATCCGGCGAATCTGCGGCTGGGCCTGCGCTACGAGCGCACCAAAGTGGCCTCGACCGCACTCATCGATGTTCCCGTTGGCACCCGATATACGGGTGGCAACGAGATCGGCCTGGTGCGCAACAACAGCACTTCGCAGTTCTTGGCCGCCAGCGGCAAGTATCACTTCTGGTTGCCGGCAATCGATTTTGACATGGCTCCGATGCGCAACGTGAAACTGCGCGCTTCCTATAGCCACACGATTACTCGCGCGCCCTACGACAGGCTTGCTGGCGGGCTTACGGTCGACAGTCCCGCTCGGCCGGACGGCGGCGGTACCGGGAGCACCGGAAACCCCAATCTCGTACCGTACCTGTCCAAGAACATCGATCTCTCGGCTGAATGGTATTACGGGCCTTCGAGCTACGTATCTGTCGGCTACTTCAACAAGCGCGTCAGTAACTTCATTGGAAACATCACGTCGCAGGTTCCGGCCTACGGTCTGACGAACCCCGCCCGCGGCGCAGCTTATCAGGCGGCGGTTGCGGCCCTGGGAGCCAACGCCCCGTTTGCCTCGATCCTTGCTTATGTGCAGGCGAATTACCCGGCGGCCTACTCACCTCCGGCTGCCGGCGACATCGGCGGCATTCTCGGACGCCCGACCGATCCGGCGCTGCAGTTCACGATCTCGTCGTACAGCAACACGGATCAGACCGCTCGCCTCAACGGCTGGGAGTTTGCGATCCAGCATAACTTCTGGAACACCGGCTTTGGGACGATCCTCAATTACACGATCGTCAACAGCAACACGAAATATAACAACGCGTTGCGCTATACCGTGACCCAGTTTGCGGTTCCGGGCGTGAGCGATAGCGCCAACGCAGTGCTCTATTACGACAAGAACGGCTTGCAGGCTCGCGTCGCTTACAATTGGCGACAGGGGTTCCTGGCGAGCTACGGTCTCGATCCGACCTACACCGAATCCTACGGGCAGGTCGACGCGAGCGCGAGCTACGAACTGCGCAAGGGCGTGACCATCTTCGCTGACGGCATCAATATTCTGAATGCGGATCGGCGCGGTCACATGCGCAACGATCATACGGTGACCTTCGCTCAACCCGGGTACGCCCGATATTCGGGCGGCGTCCGCTTCACCTGGTAATCGGCTCCTTTGCCGATCATCGAAGTTGACGATCCAGAGCCGCCCCACCCTCTCCGGGGCGGCTCAACCCGTTTGGCGCTTGGCGATATTGCATTAGACCGGCGAGATGACGGATCGAGTTAGACGCATCGTGATCGCTGGCGGTGGCACCGCTGGGTGGCTGTCAGCAGCGGTTCTTGCGGCGTGGGCAAAGCGAGCCGGGCGGCAGGACGTCTCGATCACGCTGGTCGAGTCGCCTGACATTCCCACTATTGGCGTTGGCGAAGGTACGTGGCCGACGATTAGGGAAACCCTGTCAGGCATCGGCATCGACGAGGCAGAATTTCTCCAAGCGTGCGATGCCTCATTCAAGCAGGGCTCTCGCTTCGACGGCTGGCGGACGGGTGAGGCGAACGATCGCTACTACCACCCATTCACACCGCCCCCTGCGATCGATGCGGGGCCACTGTTAGCGGCTTGGCAGGAGATGGCATCCGAACGTCCGTTCGCCGAAGCGACCGGATCGCAACCGGCGGTTTGCGACGCCAACCTGGCACCGCGCCAGCACGCCATGCCGCCTTACACAGGGGCGCTAAATTACGCCTATCATCTGGATGCCGGGAAGCTGGTTCTGCTGCTTCGCCGTCACGCCGTGGGGAACCTTGGTGTCCGCCATGTTCAGGGGCGCATCCAGTCCGTCTTGCGCGATGAATCGGACGGGATCGCCGCACTCCAGGTCGACACGATTGGGGAACTTGCGGGCGATCTCTTCATCGATTGCACGGGGTTGAAGGGGCTGCTGATCCACGGCCACTTTGGATCAGCGTGGGTCGACCAGTCTCGCTACCTCGCGAACGATCGCGCGCTTGCGGCGCAGGTCTCAGTCCAGCCCGGATCACCAATCGCGTCGCAAACGATCGGAACTGCGCACGAAGCCGGTTGGCTGTGGGATATCGGGCTGCCAACGCGACGTGGAATTGGCTGCGTCTATTCGTCGCGCTTCATCAGTGACGACCGCGCGCGTGCCATCCTCGACGAATATATTGCCACGCACGCGTCGCCCGCGGGCGATTATTCAGTTCGTAAGATCGAATTCCCTACCGGCTACCGAGAGCGTTTCTGGGTTGGTAACTGCCTGGCGGTGGGCTTGTCTGCTGGCTTCGTCGAGCCGCTGGAAGCGTCGGCCATCGTGCTGATTGAACTGTCGCTGAAGGCGCTTACCGATGCTTTCCCGTCATCCCGTGCGCGAATGCCGTTCCTCGCCGAGCGCTTTAACGCGCAGTTCACGACGCGATGGGAGCGGATCGTGGAGTTCCTCAAACTGCATTACGCCTTGAGCGAGCGGGGCGAGCCTTACTGGCGCGCCCAGCGTGATGGGGCAACCATACCCGCACGTCTAGGCGAGTTGCTGGAACTGTGGCGGGATCAGCCGCCATCTCATGCGGACCTCCCACTGGCGGATGAGATGTTCCCAGCCTCCAGCTATCAATATGTCTATTATGGGCTGGGCGGCACGACGCCCCAGCATTTGCCGAAAGCGGGCGAGGTTGTGAGCAAGTTGATCCGTTCGGCCGAGCGCACGCGCGGCCTCACGTCCGCCTTGCCGACAAACCGGGCTTATCTCGATGCGCTCGCGGCGACCGCATTGCGGGAAAGTGTCGCATGAGCAACCACGCCATTCTCAGCGCGGACGACCACCGCGAACTCCGCATTCGCACCGAGCATTCCATTTCGCTCGGCGACGGCGTGATGAGCTGTTTCGCCATTCCCTCGGAATTTCGTCAGCTGCAGAATGAATTCGTCATTCTGTTCCGCCGCGACGCGAACAAGCGGACGTTTTCCGCCCTGGCATTGCTCGGTTTCGAAGCCGGCGAAAACCTGTACCTGGACGGGGCCGATTGGCTCGCAAGCTACAAGCCGGCTGCGCTCACCGTCACGCCATTCCTGATCGGACGCGCGGAGCATGACGACGGGGAGGCACAGGTTCACATCGACCTCGATCACCCGCGCGTGTCCACTGGCGGCGATGGCGTTCGCGTGTTCGACGAACACGGAGGGGCGTCGCCCTATTTCGAGCAGATCGTCGAGCGCCTTGGCGCACTGGACGAAGGGTATCGTTCCAGCGCGGATTTCTTTTCGGCGCTCGAACGATACGACTTGCTGGAGCCCTTCGCGCTCGACGTGGAGCTTCGCAACGGCGCGCGGCATCGGATGGTCGGCTACCACTTGATCAACGAGGACAAGCTCGCCACCCTGGATGGCGGCGCGCTTGAGGAGCTGAATTCTTCGGGCCGCCTGTTGCCCATCTACATGGCTGTCGCATCGCTCGCGAACCTGTCGCGGCTGATCGAAAGCAAGAACCGGCAACTCCGCGATGGCTGATCGTTCGACCGTGTTCGAAATGCTTCAACCGGTCCCTGAGCGGGAGGTGGGCGCTGCCGGCTTCGCCGACTCCCTGAACGACGCCCGCGACCCGTTCGTCGTTCGGGGTATCGGACGGAACTGGCCGCTGGTCCGCGCCGGGCTTAGAAGTCCGGACGATGCGCGAAGCTATCTAAAGGCCCGCGCGCGAGATCGTAAGTTCACGGTGAACATCGGCGCGCCGGGCGGCGGCGGACGCCTGTTCTACGACAGCGAAATGGGGTTGAATTTTCGCACTGCCCAAGGCCCATTCGCCGAAATCCTCGATGGCATTGCGGTGAACGAGGGAAATCCGGATGCACCGGTAATCTATCTCGCGTCCGTCGACATCGGAAATTACTTTGACGGACTGGGCGATGAGAATTGTTTGCCGCTGGGCGAACGCAATCTGATCGAGAGCATCTGGATCGGCAGCCGGACGCGCGTCGCCGCGCACACCGACGTACCGAATAACGTAGCCGTCTGCGCGGTCGGGCGCCGGCGCTTCACGCTTTTCCCGCCGGATCAATTTGCCAATCTGTATCCGGGGCCGGTCGAAAATACACCCGCGGGGCGGCCGATCAGCATGGTCGACTTTCACCGGCCCGATTTCGATACGTACCCGCGCTTCCGGGAAGCGCTGCAGCACGGTCTGGTGGCCGATCTTGAGCCCGGTGACGCGATCTTCGTGCCGTCATTATGGTGGCATCACGTCGAAGGGCTGTCGCCATTCAACGTCCTGGTAAATTACTGGTGGCGCGACGTGCCGGCCTTTCTCGGCAAGCCCGAAGACGCGCTTAATCATGCGATGCTGGCGATCCGGGATCTTTCCGACGCCGACAAGGCGATCTGGCGTCAATTGTTCGATTTTTACGTGTTCGGGAATGGTCCTGCGGTCACTGAACACATCCCTGAAGGCGCGCGCGGCGTGCTTGATCCGCTGACGCCGCAAACGGCGGGCCGGATCCGCGCCTTTCTGCTCCGGAGCCTGTCGCGATGAGTGAGTGGAAATTGCGGCGCATCGTCATCGCCGGGGGCGGCACGGCCGGTTGGATGGCGGCTGCCGCGCTTGGCCGCACGCTCGGCCATATCGCCGACATCACGCTGGTCGAGTCCGATGCCATCGGCACCATCGGCGTTGGCGAAAGCACCATCCCACCGATCGTAACCTTCAATAATTTGCTGGGAATCGACGAGGCGCGTTTCATGCGCGCAACGCAGGCGACCTTCAAACTCGGCGTTCAGTTCGAAAATTGGAAGCAGGTCGGCGAGAGCTATTTCCACAGCTTCGGGACCGCAGGAAAGGACCATTGGTCCGCAGGCTTCCAGCATTTCTGGCTGAACGGTTTGAGCCGAGGCCACGATGCGCCGCTCGACGATTATTGCATCGAGCTAAAGGCTGCCCTCGAGAATCGCTTCGCGCACCTTCCAAACAACGGAATGAATTACGCCTATCAGCTCGATTCGACGCTGTACGCGAAGTTCCTGCGCCTGATGGCGGAGGGCGATGGCGTGCGCCGGCAGGAAGGCAAGATCGCCTCGGTCCAGCAGAACGCGGCAAACGGGTTCATCCGCTCACTGACGTTGGAAAGCGGCCAGATTATCGAGGGAGATCTCTTCCTCGATTGCACTGGCTTCCGGGCGTTGTTGATGGATGCCACGCTGGGTGTCGGATTCGACAATTGGAAGCATTGGCTGCCCTGCAATCGAGCCATCGCCGTGCAAACCAATTCCGTCGGCCCGGCTGTGCCTTACACGCGCGCAATGGCGCATGACGCAGGGTGGCAATGGCGCATTCCGTTGCAGCATCGCATGGGGAATGGGATCGTCTATTCGAGCCAGTATCTGGACGACGACGGTGCGATGGAGCGGTTGCTCGGCAACATTGCGGGCGATCCGATCACGAAGCCCAATCAGCTCAAATTCGTTACCGGCGCCCGGTCCCAGCAGTGGGCAAAGAATTGTGTCGCGATCGGCTTGTCGGGCGGCTTCATCGAGCCCCTGGAATCAACCGCGATCCACCTCATCCAGCGCGCGGTCCTGCGGCTGATCCGGATGCTGCCAATGGCCGAGATTAGCCAGCGCGATATTGACGAATTCAACGACCAGCAGCTGACCGACATGGTCCAGATCCGAGACTTCATCATCCTCCACTATAAGGCGACGGAGCGGCGCGACAGCCCGTTCTGGCGCTACGTCGCCGACATGCCGATCCCGGACGCCCTCGCGCAGAAGATGGAGCTGTTCCGTGAGACTGGGCGCGTGTTCCGCAAGAACGAGGAACTGTTCCAAGAGAATAGCTGGGTGCAGGTCATGCTGGGGCAGGGGGTAACGCCACGCGCCCACCATCCTATCGCCGCCAAACTGAGCGACGCCGAGCTGAATGGGTTGCTGACCGGTATCAGGGAAAGCGTCGCGCGCACGGTGCGCACCCTGCCAACGCATCAGGATTATATCGGCCGCTACTGCGATGCGTCCGAGGCTGACGCGGCATGATCGGGCTCGCGCTCATGGCCGCGGCCGCTGCTACACCGGCCGATAATTGGCAGCTCGTCTGGAGCGACGAGTTCGACGGCCAGTCAATCGACAAGAGCAAATGGAGCTTCGCCGTCGAATGCTGGGGCGGCGGGAATAACGAGCGGCAATGCTACACGGATCGTAATGCCGAAGTCCGCAACGGCGTGCTGACGATTACCGCCCGTCCCGAAAAAACGACCGGTCCCGATCTTCCGGAGTCACAGCGCAAACCGGGCGAGCCGGTCGCGACAAAAACGCAGCCTTACTCCTCATCCAAGCTGACGACCGCCGGCAAGGCACAATGGAAATACGGCCGCTTCGAAATCCGCGCCCGGTTGCCGAAGGGGCAGGGCACTTGGCCGGCGATCTGGATGCTGCCCTCGGACTGGGCTTATGGGCCATGGGCTGCGTCCGGCGAAATCGACATATTGGAGACGGTTAACCTCGGCGCGCCCTGCACCGAATGTCCGAGCGGCAAGGAAGACCGGGTCCTCGGAACCTTGCATTTCGGTGGGGTGAACCCGCGCAACAAGCACAAGGGCGAGGAGCTGTTCTACCCTCCGATCCTCGACGGCAAGTTTCACACGTTTGGACTGACCTGGTGGCCGGACCGAATGGTCTGGACGGTCGACGGCAGGGCCTATGCAACCCGCACGGCCTCCGAATGGTACACGGAGAGCAGCAACGCGCCCGGCGCGCCGTTCAACAAACCTTTCTACCTCATCCTCAACCTGGCTGTCGGCGGCGGATTGCCCGAAAGTCGCGACCTGAAGAGCGTCGACCCGAAGGCATTTCCCGCCAAGTTCGACGTCGATTACGTCCGCGTGTGGGCGCTGAAGGGCGGCTAATCGTGGCGAGGGGGGATTAACGGATGGGGCGCCGCCGCCAGCAGGTGACGATACGGCACGTCGCGGCAGACGCGGGCGTGAGCCTGCAAACCGTCAGCCGAGTCATCAATCGCGAGCCGAACGTGCGCCCGGAGATGGTCGAGCGCGTGCAGGCGTCGATCGACAAGCTGGGATACGTGCCTTCGATCGCGGCGCAGCGGCTGAGCGGATCACGCTCGTACCTGATCCTCGCCCTCAACGACCGCGATCGCACCATCGCGGACTGGCGGGAGCGGCAAGGCACCGACTGGGTCGACCAGATGCTGCTCGGCGGAATGCTTAAGGCCGCCGAATATGGCTACCGAATGATGTTCGAGCTGGTCGACACGCATGACGATCATGTTGCGCGCGAGCTGAAAGCCACCATCGCCGCCCTGCAGCCCGACGGCATCATTCTGACGCCACCGCACTCCGAGGATGCCAAGATCTGCGAAGTGCTGGCGGAGGCGGGCATCGTGTTCGCGCGGATAGGCTCGATCCAGCCCGGACCCGGAATCGCCATGACGATGGACGACGATCACGCGGCAGCGCTGGCGACGGCGCACCTGGCCGATCTTGGGCATAGGCGGATTGGTTTCATCAGCGGTTCAACGGAATACTCGCTCAGCCAATGGCGCGTGGAGGGCTGGCGATCCGAGATGCAGCGTCGCGGCCTAGCAACCGATGGCCTGCTCGGCGAAGGCGACTTCAGTTACGAATCCGGCTTGGCCGCCGCGGCCCGTTTGCTCGAGAGCAAGAAGAGAGCAACCGCGATCATTGCGAGCAACGACCGCATGGCGCTCGCGACGCTGGCGAAGGCAAAGGAGTTGGGCCTCGAGGTGCCACGTGATTTGTCCATCGTGAGCTTCGACAACACACCGATCGTGAATTTCACTGAGCCGAAGCTCACGGCGGTCGACCAGCCGGTTGCTGCGACCGCTTCAAAAGCGATCGAGATGATCATCCGGCAATTGCGCGGTGAAGAAGTGCCGGACGAACCCATCGTCGTCGAGGCTGGGCTCGTCGCGCGTAATTCGACCGCTGCACCGCTTGGTCTTTGATCGTCAGCCTTCGACGCGGCAGCCGGCCGCGTTCCTGTGGCTGTACGCGCTGGCTTGGGCCGGTGGCGCGGTCGCCTACGTTCCATTCCTGACGATCCTGCTCCCCGCGCGGGTCGAGACCATGACCGGCGACGCCGTTCGATGGCTCGCCTACATGACTTTCTTCGGCGCAATTGCGGCCAGCGTCGGGGGCATAATATTCGGCTGGCTAAGCGACCGGACCCGGACCCGGCGGCCGTGGATTGCCGCCGGCTTGGTCAGCACGATCCTGCTCATTCACCTCGTGCCCTTTGTTGCTCACCCAATGGGTCTGCTGTTGCTCATCGTGGTCTGGCAGCTGGCGCTGAACATGATGCTGGCGCCGCTGGCTGCCTGGGCGGCCGATCATGTGCCCGCGCGTCAGCTGGGTTCGCTCGGCGGGCTTCTCGCGTTCTCGCCGGCCCTGGGATCGGCGGCGGGCGCGATCGTCACGATCCGCGGAATGGCCACGCCCGACGAGCGCCTGACGTTGGTCGCCGTCCTCGTCGCCGTTTGCGTCGTGCCCGCGCTGTTGATCGGTCATCCCGCGTCGAGGGCGGATGAAGCGGCGGCGCAAGCAGACGCGGTAGTTGCCGCGCCGGCGCGGAGCATCGCGGTGTCGATGTGGGTTGCGCGGTTTCTGGTGCAGATCTCGGAAGCCGCGCTTTTCGCCTACCTCTACTATTATTTCCGCTCGATCGATTCGACGCGGGATGCCGCATCGATTGCGCGGCTGTTTGGACTCGTTGTCGGCGCCTCGGTCCCAGTGGCGCTGTTGATCGGTCGCTGGTCCGATCGGCACCACCGTCCAATTGCGCCCTTGTTCGTGGCGGCAACGCTCGGCGGATTAGCGCTAATCGCGATGGCTACTGCCGGCGACGCAATGCAAGCGACCGCCGGGTACGTCTTGTTCGGGCTGACGACGACGGTCTTTCTCTCGCTTCATTCCGCCCAGACGTTCCGGGTGCTGCGCAAGAGCAGCCGGCGCGGGCGCGATCTTGGCGTCTTCAACCTGACGAACACATCGCCGTCGCTAATCATGCCTTGGCTGACCGTCTCGATCGTGCCGGCCTTTGGCTTTCAGGGCCTGTTCGCCCTGCTTTCAGCTTTCTCGCTCAGCGCGGCCGCCATCCTGCTGGTTGTGGCTCGCAAAGTTCGTCGCGCTTGATCGCGAAGAGGATTCGCGCGACAGTCGATTGAGAACGTTAACATTGCGGGGAGAGCAGGGTCCATGAAGAATATGAAACAGTGGGCAATGCTGGCCGCGGCGACCTGTCTGGGTTCGCATCCCGCGCTTGCGCAAAAGCCGAACGAGGCCACCGCTCACGCGGCCCGATGGCCTACCGCGCGCAGCCCTGCCGCGATCACCGACCCAGCGACGGAGCGGATGATTACGCAGCTAATGGCGCGAATGACCGTCGAGCAGAAGGTCGGTCAACTCATCCAGGCGGACATCAGCACGATTACCCCCGCGGACCTGCAGACCTATCCGCTCGGCTCGATCCTTGCCGGCGGGAATAGCGGTCCCAACGGCAACGAACGTTCCGATGCGGCAGCGTGGAGCCGGCTGGTCGGCGAATATCGTACCGCCTCGCTCAAGCCGGGACCGAACGGTGTCGCTATTCCGATCCTGTTCGGCGTCGATGCCGTTCATGGCCATAGCAACCTGCCGAATGCCACCATCTTTCCGCACAACATCGGGCTCGGCGCCGCGCATGATCCGGGGCTGATCCAGCGGATCGGCGCCGCCACCGCGGATGAGGTTGCTGCAAGCGGGATCGAATGGACCTTCGCCCCGACGCTGGCGTCTCCGCAGGACCTTCGCTGGGGCCGCAGCTATGAGGGTTATTCGTCGGACCCGAAGCAGATCGCGGAATATGCACGCGCAATGATCACGGGTTTACAAGGTCCGCTGCGGGCCGGTCTCCCGGTGGGTCCGCATCACGTCGCCGCCAGTGCGAAGCACTTCCTTGCCGACGGAGGTACCTTCGACGGTCGGGATCAGGGCGACGCCAGGATCGACGAAGCGACGCTGATCGCACGGCATGCGGCGGGTTATCCGGCCGCGATCGATGCGGGCACGCTGACGGTGATGATCAGCTTCTCGAGCTGGAACGGGGTCAAGAACCACGGCAACCGCAGCCTGATCACGGATGTCTTGAAAGGTCGAATGGGTTTCGAGGGATTGGTAGTCGGCGACTGGAACGGCCACGGCCAGGTCACGGGCTGCACGGTCACCGATTGCGCGGCATCGGTTAATGCTGGTCTCGACCTCTACATGGCGCCCGACAGCTGGAAGGGCTTGTATGCCAGCCTGCTTGCGGAGGCGAAATCGGGCGCAGTGCCCGCGGCGCGGATCGACGATGCCGTGCGGCGCATTCTGCGCGTCAAAGCCAAGCTTGGCCTGCTCGGCTCGAAAGTCGAGCGGCGCCTGGATCCGAGCCGTATCGGCGCGCCGGAGCATCTCGCACTTGCGCGCGAAGCCGTCGCGAAGTCGCTTGTACTCCTTAAGAACAATGGGTCGGTTCTGCCGATCAAGCCGGGGGCAAAGGTGCTCGTTGCCGGGCCAGGGGCCGACAACATCGCCATGCAGGCGGGCGGTTGGACAGTCAGCTGGCAAGGTAGCGACGTCACCAATGCCGACTTCACCAATGGACAAACGATCTACTCGGCGGTCGCAGAAGCCGTGGCCGCATCTGGCGGCACGGCAATGTTGTCCGCCGACGGCAGCTTCGCAGACAAGCCGGACGTCGCGATCGTCGTCTTCGGTGAAAAGCCGTACGCCGAATTTCTGGGGGATGTGCCGACCCTGGCCTATCAGCCGGGTGATCAGCGTGATCTTGCGCTGCTGAAAAAGCTCAAGGCCTCAGGCGTTCCGGTCGTCTCGGTCTTCCTGTCGGGGCGACCACTATTCGTGTCGCCGGAAATCAATGCGTCCGATGCATTCGTGGCGGCGTGGCTACCGGGAACGCAGGGACGGGGCATTGCCGATGTGCTGGTGGCTGGAAAGAACGGGCGCGCGAAGCGCGATTTTACGGGCAGGCTGTCGTTCGCGTGGCCTGCAGATGCTCGTTCGCCGGTAGCAACGCCGTTGTTCCAGCGCGGTTACGGTCTGACCTATGCCAAGTCTGCGCGCGTCGCTGCGCTGTCCGAAGACCCACGCATGGATCTCGCCGCTGCGGTCGACATCGATCACCTGATCATTGCCGGTCGGGCGGCCGGGCCGTGGTCGATGAACCTTGGCGACGCGGCAGGTGGGCGGGTCGTCATGGGCAACTCCGCGAGCAGCCTTGGCGGCAAGATTGCAATGACTGCCGTTGACCTATCGGCGCAGGAGGATGGGCGCCGCTTCCGCTGGAACGGTCCCGCCAGCCTTTCGATCGATGGTGCCCCGGGTGACTTTACGCGCCAGCTCAATAACGCCTTTGCGCTGCGGCTGGATCTTGCCGCCTATGCCGTGCCGGGACCGGTGCAGCTCACATTCGCTGGAAAGACGCTCGACATCAGCAGGATCTTGCGCGCCCTTCCGCCAGGCAAGCTAGCCACCGCGAGGATTCCGCTGCGCTGCTTCGCCAACGCCGGAGCCACGGTGAGCGCGGTCGGTACGCCGCTGAAGATCGAAGCGGGAGCCGGCACCGATCTCGCAATCCGGACCGCGACGGTTGAGGCAGTGGGCGAAAATTTGCCCTGCTCTTAATGCGCTTTGGAGCCGAGCCGCGCAGGATTGAGGATTTCCGTGGATGCCCCGCGTGGATTCGAACCACGATTGACGGAGTCAGAGTCCGTAGTCTTACCATTAGACGACGGGGCAGCTTGGGAGCGGGCGAGATAGAAAGCAGCCGGGAGGCTGTCAACGCCATCGCCGCGGCCCCCGCGGACTTGCCCAAATATAGCAAATTGTGATTAAACCAGAGCCAAGTCAGCCGCCTCTTTTGGGCGGTGAAGGAAATCTGCCATGGCGCAAGGTGTCGCCAGTGCGCCCGTCCTGCATCATCATGCTGCGCAGGACAGGCCGCCGGACCAATCATTCCCGCAGCGGCGGGAGCCCCACCGTCACACTTATGGCGCGATCGACCTCGGCACGAACAATTGCCGGCTGCTGATCGCGCGTCCCAATGACTCGGGCTTTACCGTCATCGACGCCTTTTCCCGCATCGTTCGACTAGGCGAGGGGCTAACGCGCACCGGAGAGCTGTCACAGGAGGCGATGGATCGCGCCGTCGGCGCTCTGTCAGTCTGTGCCGACAAGCTGCGGCGCCGCAATGTGTCGCTCGTGCGCTCGGTCGCGACCGAGGCCTGCCGCCGCGCGAAGAACGGCGAGGAATTCGCCGAGCGGGTGCGCGACGAAACGGGCATCGTTCTCGACATCATCGAGCCCGCGGAGGAAGCGCGGCTGGCCGTGCTCGGCTGCCATAAGTTGCTCGAGCCGGGCGACGGTCCAGCGCTGATCTTCGACATTGGCGGGGGGTCTACCGAGCTCGTGCTGATCGATCAGGACGACGGCGTTCCCCGCATCCGGGCCTGGTGGAGCGCGCCGTGGGGCGTGGTGTCACTGACGGAAAGTGAGGGGAAGGATCAGCTCGAAGGACCCGACCGCCTGAAGGCTTACATGCGTATGCGCGAGCGGGCCCGGCGCGCGTTCGCCAATTTCACCGCAATGCTGCCCGAAGAACGAGAGGGCATCCGACTGCTCGGGACCAGCGGCACGGTAACGACGTTGGCCAGCGTCCACCTGGCGTTGCCATCCTATGACCGACGCGCGGTGGATGGCCTGCACGTGCCGATCGAGGCGATGCAGAAGATTAGCGGGATGATCGCCGGCATGGATTACGAGGAACGTTCCGGCCTGCCGTGCATCGGCAACGAACGCGCCGATCTGGTCGTGGCGGGATGCGCGATCCTAGAAGCAATTATGGAGATCTGGCCCGCCAAGAACCTCGGCATCGCGGACCGCGGCATTCGCGAAGGAATCTTGCGGTCGCTGATGGCGCGCGACGGCTGGCAATTGTGAAGCGCGTCAGGACGGCCAAGGGTCGCAAGGTTTCCTCTACGCGCTGGCTCGAACGGCAACTCAACGACCCTTACGTGCAGCGCGCGAAGGCTGAGAATTACCGGAGCCGCGCGGCATACAAGCTGCTCGAGTTGGACGAAAAGTTTGGCCTGCTGAAGGGGGTCAAGGCCGTCGTGGATCTGGGCATCGCGCCGGGCGGCTGGAGCCAGGTGGTGCGCCGCCGCATACCGCAAGCCGCCGTTGTCGGGATCGACCTGCTGCCGACCGATCCGCTGGATGGGGTCACCATCCTGCAGATGGACTTCATGGACGATGCGGCGCCCCGCCGGCTGCGGGAGGCGTTGGGCGGCGACGCGGACCTCGTGCTTTCGGACATGGCGGCCAACACCGTCGGCCACCAGCAGACGGATCATCTTCGTACCATGGCGCTTGTCGAGACGGGGCTGGAGTTTGCCAAGGAGATCCTGCGGCCCGGCGGCGCCTATGTCGCCAAGGTCTTGGCGGGAGGCGCCGACAACGACCTCGTTGCCGAACTCAAGCGCAATTTCACGACGGTCAAGCATGCCAAGCCGCCAGCCAGCCGCAAGGATTCCAGCGAATGGTATGTTGTGGCACAAGGGTTCAAGGGCGCGGGGAACATGACCGAGGTGTAACTGGTCAGACGGGCTGCCCGGGCTAGGGGACAGCCATGACCGCGCATCCGACCGCTGGCAGCAAGGACATCAAGACCCAGTTCGTGCAGGCGGCCGACAGCCTCGGCCCTGGCCTCGTCACCGGCGCGGCCGACGACGACCCAAGCGGCATTGCAACCTATTCGCAGGCGGGTGCGCAGTTCGGTTACGGCCTGCTGTGGACGATGGTCCTGACCTATCCACTGATGTGCGCCATCCAGCTGATCAGCGCACACATCGGCCGGGTCACGGGTGCGGGCCTGGCACGCAACTTGACCCAGGCCTTTCCGCGCTGGCTGGTCGTCGGGCTGGTCGGGATCCTGCTGCTGGCCAATGTCATCAATATCGGCGCAGATCTTGCGGCGATGGCTGCCGCGGTCGAGTTGCTGATCGGTGGCCCGACCCACGTCATGACCATCGCCTTTGCAGTGGTGGTCGCGGGACTGCAGGTGTTCGTGCCCTACCGTCCCTACGCCCGCGTCCTGAAATGGCTGACGCTAAGCCTGTTCGCCTATGTCGGAGTGCTGATCGTCGTCCACACCGATTGGTCCGCAGCGGCGTTGGCCATGATCTGGCCGACCCGAATGGATCAGGCGGCGATTACCACCATCGTTGCCGTTCTCGGGACCACGATCAGTCCTTACCTCTTCTTCTGGCAGACGGCCCAGGAAGTGGAGGAGTTGGCGGACCACCCACGGCAGCACCGCCTGCTGGACGCGCCCAAGGCGGCTCCGAAGCAGTTCCGGCGAATGCGCGTGGACACTTTCGTGGGCATGGCGTTTTCCAATCTTGTCGCACTGGCGATCATGATTGCGACCGCCGACACGCTGCACCTGCAGGGGATCACGCAGATCGACACGGCGGCGCAGGCCGCTGAGGCCTTGCGACCGGTTGCGGGCTCGCTAGCGTTTCTGCTGTTCGCGATAGGCATCATTGGTACCGGCCTGCTTGCCATTCCGGTTCTGGCCGGATCGGCGGCGTTTGCGATCACCGACACGGCGGGATGGGGCGGCGGGCTGCAATATGCGCCGAGCCGCGCCAAGCGCTTCTATGCGATCATCGTCATTGCCACCTTGGCGGGCGTGCTGATCGACTGGACCAACACAAACCCAATCAAGGCGCTTTACTGGAGCGCGGTGCTGAACGGCATCGCGGCCGTGCCGTTGATGGTTGCGACGATGGTTGTGGCGACGCGCCCGGCCATCATGGGGAAGTTCACCGCTTCACCCCTGTTGCGGACGGCAGGCTGGGCCGCGACGGCGGTGATGACCGCGGCCAGCCTCTTTTTCTTCTACACGTTGCTTACTTAGCGGCGCGCGCTGCAGCGATCGCGGATTTCATCGTCTCGTACGTCACGGCACCATTCATCACCTTGTCGCCGACGACGAACAGGGGCGTCCCAGTCGCGCCGAGCTGACCGGCAAGCTTCATGTTGCGGTTGAGTTCGGCATCGATCTCCTGATCGGGCCGGGGATCCGCGGCGATGCCGACGCTTTGGGCGGCGGCGGCGTTGGTTTGCGCCGACGGGCGTCCAGTGGCGTACAGAGTGTCGTGAAACTGCGCGAAACGACCAAGCTTGCTTGCCTGCAACGATAGACGGGCAGCCGTGACGCTATCGGGACCCAGGATCGGCAATTCGCGATATACGACGCGCAGGCCCGTATCTTCCTTCAGCAGGCGGTCGACGACCGGATTGCTCGCCTTGCAATAGGGGCAGGCATAATCGAAAAATTCGACGAGGGTGACCTCAGGCTTGGCGGCGCCTTTCCATGAGCTGCCGAACGGCGTTTCGATGGCCGCTCTATTGGCTTGCAGCGCCGGCTGATACTGCGCGTCGCGCAAAGCGTCGATGGCCTCGGGAAGGACTGACGGATCGGCAAGCAAGCCCTGACGCACGATCTTCGGCGCGATCAGCGATGGGGCGGCGAAGACGAGCAACCCGGCGGTCAGCAACGATCCGATGATGCCACCGGTCAGCGCTGCACCAAACCCACCCCGGCGCACGCGCGCCGCCTGCACTTCACTCACTGCGTCAGCTCTTTCGGATCGCGATACTTCTTGTCTTTCTTAGCAAGCTCGGCGCGCGACACCATCGCGATATCCTGGGCGCGGATGTAGTCGGGTGTTCCCGGCTGGATCCCACGCATGGCGAGCTGGGCGCTGGCATAGGCCAATTTCGCATCGTTCTGCAGATTGCTGCGCTCAGCCGTCGCCAGGGCGGCGCGCGAACCGTCGCCCTCCTGCTCATAGACAATTCCGAGCTGATACCAGGCGAACGGGTCACGGTTGTCGCGATTGACCGCCTCTTTCAAAACCCGCTTTGCTTCTGCGTAATTCTTCGGATCTTCCGTCGCGACGAGGGCGTGACCGAGCATCGCCGAAATCAGTGGCATCTTGCCGGACCGGTCGACCGCCTGGCGAAGCGGCGCCAGCGCCTCTCGCGGCTTGCCGTTCTCCAGGAGGATTTGCCCCTTCAACTCAAGGAAGAATGGATCCTGCGGTTCCTTGGCCAGAAGCGCGTCGGCCTCGGCGTTCGCTTTGTCCGGATAGCCGCCCATGTGATAGGCGTACGCCCGCGCGTAATGGCCGGGAATGCTCTGGTCGCTCTCCGGATATTTGATGGTCGCCTGACGCGGGTTCGCGAAGCCGTAGAGCTTGGCCTTGACGCGCTGGAAGCGCGCTTCGAGCTGCGGGTCGATGGGCGTGTTCCAGGCGGCGTCGTTCTGGAAGCCCTGCTGCAGCGCCTGGATGCGCTCGGAGGACAATGGGTGCGTCCGGTCGTAGCTGTCCTTGGCGTAGATCGCGAGGCGATATTCCTGGTTCTGCAGCTTGGAGAAGAAGCTCAGCATCCCCTTCCCGGTGACGCCGGCAGTATGGAGATACTTCATTGCGGACGCGTCGGCGGTTGCTTCCTGCGTCCGGGAGAATGAGAGGAACTGGCCCATCGCGGCCTGCTGTCCCGCCGCCATCAGCCCCATCGCCGCCTCCCCGGCGCCCGCCGCAATCGCGAGCGCGCCAAGCACCAGCGTGGCGATACTCAGGCCGGTCGCTTCCTTGACGCCGTTCTGCAGACGAATGGAGTGGCCACCTGCGACGTGGCCAAGCTCGTGTGCGATAACCCCTTGGACTTCGTTCACATTATCCGCAGCGAAGATCAGGCCGGATTGCAGATAGACGGTTTGTCCGCGGTCGACGAAGGCGTTGATCTCAGGATCGTTGAGCAGGACCACTTCGACCGCGTTCGGATCAAGGCCTGCCGCCTTGATCAACGGGCGCGAGATGTCCTTGAACAGCAGCTCCGTCTCGCTGTCCCGGAGCAGGGCTGGGCCGCCGCTATCCTGCGCGACCGCTGGTGGCGCTGCGGCGATGCCCAGCATCACGATCAGCATTATCAGACGCACGAAGCGGGCGAGCGGCGCGTTCATCGGCGGTGGCTTACCACCCCAGCCGCTGAACATCGCATGAAAACCGCCCGCTCGACCCGCCCGTGCGGTAAGTCCACCTCAGCCGAAGGTCTTTTGCCACCAACCGCGGCGAGGCTCGGCCGCGGGTTCCTCGGCAGTATCGTTGTTGGCCGCAGGGAGGGCGACTGCATCGGCCGCTTCTGCCGCTGCAGCGACTTCCGCGTCGGCCTTCTTCGTCCGGCGTTTGCGCGCAGGCTTGGCAGGCGGTGCGGCGTCTTCAGCGGTTTCCGCTGGCGGCGCCTCGGCCGGAGCCGGCTCGGTCACGGCGACCTCGGCTTCGGCAACCGCTTTCTTGCGACTGCGGCGCTTCGGTGCAGGCTTCGCCTCTTCGACAGCTTCGGTCTCGGCAATCGGCGCTTCGTCTTCGACCGGCGTTTCGATCATGGGAGAGCTATCGGGCTCGACACTTGCCTCGTCCGATTCAGCGCGAGCGGCGCCGCGTCCGCCGCGCCGACGACGGCGGGAGCGACGCTGGTCGCCGCGACCTTCTTCGCCCTCGGTTTCGGTGACCGAGACGGCCTCCGCCGGCTCCTCGGCGGCTTCCAACCCGATCGCTTCCCCAGCTTCCTCGGGTTCACCGTGCTGCTGGTCCTGCTCGCCGCCCTCGCGACGCGAGCGGCCTCGCCCACCGCGACGGCGCCGGCGACGCTTGCGACCTTGGCGGTCGCCTTCGCCTTCACGTTCGCGGCTTTCCTCGGCGTCTTCCTCGTCGATCTCGTCGTCGGAGACATCATCTTCGACGTCGCTATCGTCCTCGATCGGCACAGCCTGCGGCCGCGGCGCGGCAACCGGGCGCGGTCCTGAACTTTCGACGGCCATGCGCGCGCCCTCGAAGCTTTCGTCAATGACGATCTCGATCGTCACCCCGTAGCGGCGCTCGATGTCCGCCAGTTCCGAACGCTTCTTGTTCAGCACGTAAACCGCAGCCTCGCGGCCGGCGCGCAAAAGGATCCGTTCCCCACGCCCGCGCGCGGCCTCGTCCTCGATGATCCGGAGCGCAGACAGGCCGGCCGAGGCCGCGGTTCGCATCAGGCCAGTGCCTTCGCAATGCGGGCAGGGCTTGGTCGAGGCTTCGAGCACGCCGGTGCGCAGCCGCTGGCGGCTCATTTCCATCAGGCCGAAGCTAGAGATGCGGCCGACCTGGATGCGGGCGCGGTCGTTCTTCAGCGCCTCCTTCATCGCCTTCTCGACCTTCCGGACATGGCTGTTCTGTTCCATGTCGATGAAGTCGATGACGATCAGGCCCGCCATGTCGCGCAGGCGGAGCTGCCGTGCAATTTCCTGAGCGGCTTCGAGATTAGTGTTGGTCGCGGTCTGCTCGATATTGTGCTCGCGCGTCGAACGGCCCGAGTTGATGTCGATCGAAACCAGCGCTTCGGTCGGGTTGATGACGAGATAGCCGCCCGACTTTAGCTGAACGATCGGCTGGTACATCGCCGAGAGCTGGTCTTCGACGCCGGAGCGCTGGAACAGGGGCGTGGTGTCCGTATGCAGAGACACGCGCTTCACGTGACTCGGCATCAACAGCTTCATGAAGCCGCGGGCTGCCTTGTAGCCTTCCTCGCCCTCGACGCAGACCTCGTCGATTTCGCGGTGATAGAGGTCGCGGATGGCGCGCTTGATGAGATCGCTGTCGCGATAGATGAGCGCCGGCGCGGTGCTGGACAGCGTCCGCTCGCGGATCTCATCCCACAGGCGAGCGAGGTAATCGAAGTCGCGCTTGATCTCGACCTTGGTGCGCGACAGGCCGGCGGTACGGACGATTAGCCCCATCGATTTCGGCAGGTTGAGGTCGGACATGACCTGCTTCAGCCGCTTGCGGTCGGCGCCGTTGGAGATCTTGCGCGAGATGCCGCCGCCGTGGCTGGTGTTAGGCATCAGCACGCAATAGCGGCCGGCCAGTGACAGATAGGTGGTGAGCGCCGCGCCCTTGTTGCCGCGCTCTTCCTTGACGACCTGGACCAGCAGCACCTGGCGGCGCTGGATGACGTCCTGGATCTTGTAGCGCCGGCGCAGATTCTGCCGCTTGCGGCGAAGTTCGTCGGCGGCCGATTCATCGACGGGCGAACGGTTGGAGCCCGTGCCGGTCTCTTCCGGTCCGTGCCCGTTCTCCTCACCCTCAGATTCGTCGGCGACATCGTCGTGCGCCTCAGACTCTTCGGCATAGTCGTCATGATCGTCTTCATCATGATCGAGCTCGGCCGACCGCAGCCGCTCTTCTTCGGCGGCATGTTCGGCTTCTTCACGGAGCAGGGCTTCGCGGTCCGCCTTCGGAATCTGGTAATAATCGGGGTGGATTTCGCTGAAGGCGAGGAAGCCGTGGCGGTTTCCGCCATAGTCGACGAAGGCCGCCTGAAGCGACGGTTCGACCCTGGTTACCTTGGCGAGATAGATGTTGCCTTTGAGCTGCTTGTGCTCAGCGGATTCGAAGTCAAACTCCTCGATCCGGTTTCCCTTGACGACCGCGACCCGGGTCTCTTCCGGGTGGCGCGCATCGATCAGCATGCGCATGGACATTGAATTTTCTCCGGGCGCGCGTGGGCAGCGAAGTAGCGCTGCGGCGCGCGATTGTGATGGCCTTGAGCCCAATCGAATTGGGATGGGCGAAGGCGAGATTATGGGTAAGCGCCTCTGCTCGGTGGGCCATCCCGCAACCGTGTGCGGGGAACGCGCCGGCCGCTTCCAAACGGAGCGGACGATGGGCGTTCTGTGGCGTCATTCGAGCTTCAACCTGGTAAGACCGCGGTGCATCGCACTGACCGGGCCTGCGTAACAATCCCCGGCGGTTGCCGGATCAGGCATCTGCGGTAGCACCCCCGCCTTAACGCCGCAACTGGCAGGGTCGCGCGAAAAACGGTGTGCGCCAGGGGCCTGGCAATTTCGCATTAACCATATGGCGTGATACAGATGGGACTTCCAGGGGTTGGCCGGTTTCATGAGTTTCGAGGTGCGGACGCGTAACAAGGTGGGCATGGCGGTGACGGCCGTGGCGCTGTTGCTCGCGGTCGGCATTTTCGCGTTTGCGAGCCGGAGCAGCGATGCTGCGGCCCAATCCAGCCTGACGGTCAACTTGCCGCCACCTGTGAACGATCGCATCTATGCCGGGCCGACCGCCAAGGGCCGTCCGATCGTCGTCATTGATGCAGGACATGGCGGACGTGACCCCGGGGCCGGCAGCGTTTCGGGTCAGATCCGCGAAAAGGAGCTGACGTTGGTCCTCGCGCAAGCCCTGCGCGATGAACTGGTTAAGCGCGGGCGGGTGCGCGTGGCGATGACGCGGGACGACGATCGTTATCTCACGCTCGAAGATCGCGCCGCAGTGGCTCGCCGGCTGAATGCGGCAATGTTTATGTCACTCCACATCGACAGCGCCCCGAACCCGCTCGCCCGCGGCGCCAGCGTCTACTCGCTTTCCGACGTTGCGTCCGACGCCGAGGCCGCTCGGCTGGCGGCGCGGGAGAATGCGTCCGGCGCGGCTGGCGCGCGTCCGGGTACCGTCGATGCGATGCTCTCGGATCTCGCCATGCGCACGCAGATGAATGCTTCGGCGGATCTCGCGACGCGTTTGGTCAACAAGGCGGCAGGCCGCGTCGAGCTTCGGCCCAATCCCCATCGCTTTGCGGCTTTCCATGTGCTTCGGCGCGCCGATACCCCGGCGGTTCTCTTCGAAGCCGGCTATCTGAGCAACGCGGATGACGAGCTTTTGCTTCGCGAGCCGGCGCAGCGCGCGAAGATGGTGCTCGCGCTTGCGCAGGCAATCGAAGCCGACGTCGCGGCGCACGCGCGTCGCTAAGCAACTTCCCGCGCCCATCCGAACCCGCTAGACGAGCGTCGAACATGAAGTTCGAGCGCCTCACCGTCCCCGATTTGCCGTTGCCCGACCTCGTGGCATTCAACAGTCGCGTGCATGCATTGGTGGACCCGTGGTGGGAGCGGCGATGGGTGCGATGGCTGGGCTGGGCCGCGGCCGGCCTCTTCGCCCTGTTTGCCGCAATGTGGATCTATTTCGCGAGCGGATTGCCTTCCTCGCAATCGCTGTTGGCCTACCAGCCGCCGTTGCCGACGAACATCCGTGGCTATGATGGGATGCCGGTCCAGACATTCGCACGCGAACGCCGTGTAGAACTATCCTACGACGAATATCCGCCGCTCGTGGTCCATGCCTTCATTTCCGCCGAGGACAAGGGCTTCTTCGAGCACCACGGCATCGACATTCCCGGCCTGATCGGCGCGGTCGCGGACTATTCAGTCAAGAGCGTTGTCGGCGGGGGCCGCGCGCGGGGCGGTTCGACGATCACCCAGCAGGTCGCGAAATATCTGCTGCAGGATTCCAGCTACAATGTTGGCCGCAAGGCGAGAGAGGCGATCCTTGCCTTCCGGCTGGAGTCGACCCTTACCAAGCAGCAGATCCTCGAGCTCTACTTCAATTCCATCTTCCTCGGCCGCAATGCCTATGGCGTGCAGGCTGCGTCGCGCGCTTACTTCGACAAGGACGTGTCGGAGCTGACCTTGCCGGAAGCCGCTTACCTCGCGGTGCTGCCCAAGGCGCCGGCGAATTATGATCCGGTGCGCGCAACCCAGAAGGCGCTCGACCGCCGCAACTACGTGCTGCGTGAAATGTCGCGTAACGGCTACATCACCGAGGCGCAGTGGAAGGAAGCGGCGGCAACGCCGCTGGGCACGATCCGCTACGGAAGCAGCGAGAAATTCCGGCAGCAGGGCGGATACTTCATGGAAGAAGTCCGCCGCGAGCTGATCCGGCGTTTCGGTCAGGATTCGAAGGACGGCGCGAACAGCCTTTACGCCGGCGGACTCTGGGTTCGCAGTTCGATGAATCCCGAAATGCAGGACGCGGCTGCGCAGGCAATGCGCGATGGCCTCACCAGGTTCGACGGCGGCCGCGGCTGGCGCGACACGGGACTCAAGATCGATGCCGATGGCGATTGGGCCGGTCAGCTCGACCGGACGGCGGTGGGGGTCGGCTATCCCGATTGGCGCAAGGCCGTGGTCCTGCAGAAGGGCGATGGGTCCGCCACGATCGGTTTTGCCAATGGCTCGACCGGCACCGTCAGCGCATCTGATGCATCGATGCCCAAAAGGGGTGAAGGCGGTCGCGCTTTCGATTTCCTGACGCCGGGCAAGGTAATCATCGTCAAGCAGATTGGCGGCAGCAATTATGCGCTGCGCTCGGTGCCGGAAATTTCCGGCGGCTTCCTGGCACAGGAGGTCCACACGGGCCGGGTGCTGGCAATGCAGGGCGGCTTCGACGTTGTCGGCTCCAGCTACAACCGGACCACGCAGGCGCTGCGGCAGCCGGGTTCGTCGTTCAAGCCGATCGTCTACGTCACGGCGCTGGAGAATGGCTTCACGCCCGCCTCGATCGTCGTCGATGCCCCATATTGTGTGTGGCAGGGCGCGGGCCTGGGGCAGAAATGCTTCGTCAACTTCGACCGCAGTTATGCCGGCCCCCACACGATGCGCTGGGGCGTGGAGCAGTCGCGCAACCTGATGACCATCCGGGTCGCCGCTGAAACGGGCATGCCCAAGATCCTTAAGACCGCGCATGATCTCGGCGTTGGGGACTTCCCCAATTATCTGTCGATCGCCATCGGCGCGGGCGAGACGACCGTGCAGCGAATGGTCAATGCCTACGCGCAGCTGGCGAACCAGGGCCGGTCGGTGAAGTCGTCGTTCATCGATTACATCCAGGACCGGAACGGCAAGGTCATCTATCGCAACGACAATCGCTGCGAAGTCATGGGCAACTGCAACGCTGCCGACTGGAACGGCCAGGCGATGCCGCGCCCACCGAGCCGCACGCGGCAGGTCCTGGACCCGATGGCTGCGTTCCAGATGGTGCACATCATGGAAGGCGTCGTTCAGCGCGGTACCGCGACGGTGCTTCGCGATCTGGACCGACCGCTATTCGGCAAGACCGGCACGACGTCGGGTCCGACCAACGTCTGGTTCGTCGGCGGGACGCCGGACATCGTTGCGGGCGTGTACATGGGCTACGATCAGCCGCGCTCGATGGGCGGCTATGCGCAGGGCGGACGCATTGCGGCGCCTATCTTCAAGCAATGGGCGCAGACGGCGCTGAAGAATCAGCCGAAGACGCCCTTCGTGGCGCCGGCCGGCATCCGCTGGGTGCGGATCGACCGGGCCACTGGTAAGCCGGTTTATGGCACCTTCCCGACATCGGTGGACCCCAAGTCGTCAGTCATCTGGGAAGCATTCCAGCCGCAGACCGAGCAGCAGCGCAGCTATCGCAGTTCGATTGGCGATCCTTACAATAGTGCGCAGCGTGAAGAGGCGTTGAAAGCTTGGCAGGAGCAACAGCTCGAGCGGCTGAAAGAACAGCAACAGCAACGCCAGCAGCCCCGACCTAACGCGCTGGCGTCGCAGCCGGCGCCGGTTGCCGGCCAACCGGGCGCGGGCTTGCCAACCACGAACGCGCTTTAATAAGCCGCCACGAACCTTACCGAAGAAAGCTCGAACGATGCGCGCCGAAGCGCAGGCCCATATCGACCAGATCAATGCCGCGACCTCGTTGCTGCGCCGTTTCCTCGACTGGGACCGCGCGCTGAAGCGGCTCGATGAGCTGAATGCGCGCGTCGAGGACTCGACCCTGTGGGATGATCCCAAGGCTGCGCAGGACGTGATGCGTGAGCGGCGACGGCTGGAAGAGGCGATCGGTGCGACCCAAACCCTTGAGCGCGAGCTCGCGGACACGGTGGAGCTGATCGAGCTCGCGGAAGCCGAGGGCGACCAGGCGCTGGTCGACGACGGGATCCGCAGCCTCGCTGAGCTGGCCGAGCGAGCGGACCGCGACAAGGTCGCCGCGCTTCTGGCGGGCGAAGCCGACGCCAACAACGCCTATGTCGAAATCAACGCCGGGGCAGGGGGTACCGAGAGTCAGGATTGGGCGGAAATGCTTCAGCGCATGTATTCGCGCTGGGGCGAGCGTCACAAGATGAAGGTTGAGCTGATCGACCATCATTCCGGCGAGCAGGCGGGGATCAAGTCGGCGACCCTGCTGGTAAAAGGCGAGAATGCCTACGGCAATCTCAAGGTCGAAAGCGGTGTTCACCGCCTCGTCCGCATCAGCCCCTACGACGCCAATGCGCGCCGCCACACCAGCTTCTCCAGCGTCTGGGTTTATCCCGAGGTCGACGACGATATCGACATCCAAATCAACGAGGCCGAGCTTCGCATCGATACCTATCGCGCATCGGGAGCGGGGGGGCAGCACGTCAACACGACGGACAGCGCCGTGCGGATCACGCACATCCCGACGGGAATCGTCGTCGCCTGCCAGAACGAGCGCTCGCAGCACAAGAATCGTGCGTCTGCCTTCAAGCAGCTCAAGGCGAGGCTTTACGAAGCGGAACTACAGAAGCGGGAAGCGGAGGCCAATGCCGCCAACGCGGCCAAGACGGACATCGGCTGGGGCCACCAGATCCGTTCCTACGTGTTGCAGCCCTATCAGCTGGTGAAGGACTTGCGGACAGGCGTCACTTCAACGGCGCCGGGCGATGTGCTCGACGGCGACCTTGATCGTTTCATGGCTGCGGCTCTGTCCCAGCGGGTGACCGGCGAGACCGTTGAGGTCGAGGATGTGGAGTAGGGCTTACGCCCTCGCGGCGCTGGTCAGCCTTGCCGGCTGCCGCGCTCAGCCGTCCGAACCAAGATTTCCAAGCGCTCAGCGCGACGTTGCGCCGATCGTCGGCGACACCTTTTCGACCGAGGATGCACGCGACCGCGTCGGGGAGGCCGAAGAGGTCATGGAGCTGGCGGGGATCAAGCCCGGCATGTCCGTCGCGGACGTCGGCGCGGGCAAGGGTTATTATACGGTCCGGTTGGCCAAGGTCGTAGGTGCGAGGGGCCGGGTGCTTGCGGAAGACATCGTCCCCGAAGTGCGCGATGAACTCGGCGACCGCATTCAGCGCGAGCGGCTGGACAACGTCGCCGTCAAATTGGGTTCGGCCAACGACCCGATGTTGCCGGCCAATTCCTTCGATCGCGTCTTCCTCGTCCACATGTATCACGAGGTGGAGCAGCCCTACGCCTTCCTCTGGCATCTGCGCGAGTCGGTGAAGCCTAACGGACTGATCGTGGTGGTGGATTCCAACCGCGCGGTTAAGCAGCATGGCATGCCTCCGCAGCAATTGCGTTGCGAGCTTGGCGCGCTCGGCCTGCAACCGGTGAAGTTCAGCATATTGAGCGGCGGCGACGTTTACTTTGCGGCGTTCCGGATTGCCAATCCGCGACCAAGGCCGGAGCAGATCAAGCCCTGCAAGGCGGCAAGCTAGCTTAAAGCAACCCCATCCGGCGGAGGCTGACGCATTTGTCACCGGCGAAGATGAGGTGGTCCAGAACGGTGCAATTAAGCGCGTCCGCGGCCATGGCGAGGCGGCGTGTGGCACGCTTGTCATTGTCACTGGGCCGGGCGTCGCCGCTGGGATGGTTGTGGGCGAGGACGCGCAGGGGAAAGTCTCCTCCGGTTTGCTCACCGGGATATGCGGCAAGATGGAGGCACCGCGACTGCCCGTCGACATGGGCCACCCACAAAGTCTCCCGGCGCTGATCGGCTTCGGCGAGACAGTCCGAGAAAAAGTTCGGGCCGCGGCAAGCCCGTCGAGTTTGAGCGGAAGTTCGGCACGCTGATACCGCATTGCTCAAGATTATAGGACAAGGCAAAGGGCGCCATCGGAACCAGGTCGATAATGGAGGATACTAAAACCACCCCGCGTCAAAGCTTCCCGCTTGGAGCCGCGCATCGGCCCCATTAGGGTGTGCGGCATGCAGCAATATCTCGATCTCATGCAGCGGATTCTCGACGAAGGCGTCGAGCAGCAGGACCGCACCGGTACCGGCACCTTGTCGGTGTTCGGTGCACAGATGCGCTTCGACCTTGCCAAGGGCTTTCCGCTGCTGACGACCAAGAAGCTGCACCTTCGCTCCATCATCGTCGAGCTGCTCTGGTTTCTGCGCGGCGACACCAACACGCGCTGGCTCAACGAACGGAAGGTCAGCATCTGGGACGAATGGGCGGACGAGAACGGCGACCTCGGCCCGGTCTACGGCAAGCAGTGGCGCGACTGGCGCACCGCCGATGGCGGCCACGTCGATCAGATTGCCAACCTCGTTGAGCTGATTCGTCGCGACCCTTACTCGCGCCGCCAGATCGTCACCGCCTGGAATCCCGGTGAGCTGTCGCAAATGGCGCTCGCGCCGTGCCACTGCCTGTTCCAGACGCAGGTGGCTGCCGGCCGGCTCAATCTCCAGCTTTATCAGCGCAGTGCCGACGTCTTCCTGGGTGTGCCGTTCAACATCGCCTCATACGCCCTGCTGACCCATATGCTGGCTCGCGAATGTGGCCTCGAGCCCGGGACCTTTGTGTGGACGGGCGGCGACTGCCACCTTTACTCAAATCACCTCGAGCAGACGCGGCTCCAGCTGTCGCGCGACCCGAGGCCGCTACCGCAACTGGTGATCAAGGATCGTGGCCAGGGACTGTTCGACTACGAGCCGGAGGATTTCGCGTTCGAGGCCTACGACCCCCATCCGCACATCAGCGCGCCTGTGGCGGTCTGAACACCTTGACCTTTTGTTTTGACGTCATGGAGCCGTTTCGGAACCGCAGCGTTGGGTTTCTTCGTCACAGACGAGAGGACAACAACAATGTTCCAGAAAGTCACCACCGTCGCCCTGATCGGCACCGCCCTCGCGCTTGCTGCTTGCAACACCGTCCGCGGCGCTGCCCGGGACGTCAATTCGGTCGCGAACTGCACGGAAAATGCCATGGGCGGCAACGCGCGCTGTTAAGCTGCTAGACAAATTGGCTTAGCTAGCCATGGTCGTTCCGGACATTTAATGGAGGAGCGACAATGGTTCAGAAGTTGGCTGCGATCGTCCTGATCGGCGCAGCGTTGGCGGTTACGGCATGCAACACCGTTCGCGGTGCGGCGGCTGATGTGAATTCCGCAGCGTCTTGCACGGAAAATGCGATGCACGGCGGCCGCTGCTAAGCCGGTCACAAAACTCGAAAGGAAACCCCGCTGGAGCGATCCAGCGGGGTTTTTCTTGTTTATGGCGGATCAGGCTCTCCACAGGACAGAAAGGGCGAGACTGCCAATCAACACAGCCTGCCGCTCATCCGGGCTCGTTCGAGGCACATAAATCGTTTTACGCTCGCCGTTCAGGTCCACTGCGCCGATGACCCGGCCGCCCGACAAAAAGCGGTAGCCCAGGGGTTCGCTGGTCGGGATCTTCAGCCCAGGTGAATTGTGGATCGGCTCGATCGCGATCTGATTACCGCCGAGCGACATCCGCCCGATCCGCGTCTCCGCCAGCAGCGGTCCGACCGCACGCGGGGCTGAGTGGAGCAGCAACTCCCCTGACGGATTGGCGCCGTTCCGCATGAAACGGCAGCGGTAGCCAAACGGTTCGGTCGTGACGCTGAAATTCCGGGTGCCGACTTCCTGCTCGAAATGAGTGCAGGACGCCGTGACCGATCCGGCGAAATCCGGTCCCTGCACGTCGAACCCACTATCGCCAGCGTAAGATGTGATACGTCCAGGTGAGCCGAAGTCTCGCCGCCGGTTTTCAAGCGAGTGCCTGTAGAACGTCCCGGACGATGCGCCGACAGCCAAACGTCCGCGTTCACCGAAGCCCATGTCTGTTATGTCTAACCGTTCAGCCTGCGCGAGCTCGGGTGGAACGGCGATCGGCGCGATTGCGCATGCGCCCAACGACACAGCCAATGAACATACCGCCACACGTGCGAGCTTCAACATTCCGAACCCTTCTCTCGTTACGGGTCCGATATTGTTGGGTCTGCCTGTCGGTATTCTGAACAAAAAAAGACCCCGCTGGATTGCTCCGGCGGGGTCTCTTTCTTCGTTGAGTGGACCTTAGTCCTTCAGATAATCGCCAGCGTCAGCATCAGTGCCATGGCCGCTGGGGACGACCTCGGCGAGCGGATCCGGGCCGGTGCCGGCGCTGTCACGCGGCGAGCGGGCCAGTTCCGCCTGATGCTCTTCCTCGGCCGAGTTCGGCGCGATCAGCGCCTCCTGCATGCGGCGCTGGGCCGCGCGCAGGGCCGTATCGCGCGACGAGGCTGCCACGCGCAGGCGGTTCATGCCCGCGCCCGTGCCCGCCGGGATCAGGCGGCCGACGATGACGTTCTCCTTGAGGCCTTCGAGCGTGTCGATCTTGCCCTGGACCGCCGCTTCGGTGAGGACGCGGGTGGTCTCCTGGAACGACGCCGCCGAGATGAAGCTGCGGGTCTGCAGCGACGCCTTGGTGATGCCGAGCAGGACGGGCTTGCCCTCGGCCTTCTTCTGTTTCTTCTCGAGCTTGGCGTTGGTCTCGTCCATTTCTGCACGATCAACCTGCTCGCCGGCGAGCAACGTGGTGTCGCCGCCGTCGGTGATCTCGACCTTCTGCAGCATCTGGCGAACGATCACCTCGATGTGCTTGTCGTTGATCTTCACGCCCTGCAGTCGATAGACCTCCTGGATCTCGCTGACGAGATATTCGGCCAGCGCGACCACGCCGAGAACTTCCAAGATGTCGTGCGGATCGGGCGAACCGCCGACGAGGTTGTCGCCGCGCTTCACGTAATCGCCTTCCTGGACCTCGATCATCTTCGACTTCGGCACCAGATACTCGACCGGATCCGACCCGTCGTCGGGGACGATCGCGATCTTACGCTTGGCCTTGTAGTCGCGCATGAAGGTCACCTTGCCGGACGCCTTCGCGATGATCGCATTCTCCTTCGGCTTGCGGGCCTCGAAGAGCTCGGCAACGCGCGGCAGACCACCGGTGATGTCACGCGTACGGGCGGCTTCCCGGGGCATACGCGCCAGCACTTCGCCGGCTTCGACCTGCTGGCCGTCCTCGACCGCGACGATCGCACCCGGCGCCAGGCGATAGACGCCCGCTTCGGCCGCCTTGTCGCCGGTGAGCGTCAGCCGCGGCTGAAGCGCTTCCTTCTTCGACTTGGCGTTGTCGTCGGTGACCACGCGCTGGGCGATGCCGGTCGACTCGTCGACCTGCTCGCTCATCGTCCGATTCTCGATCAGGTCTTGGTACTTAACCGTACCCGCCTTTTCGGTGATGACCGGGCTGAACGACGGATCCCATTCCGCAATGCGATCGCCACGGCTCACGATGTGGCCGCTGTCGCACAGCAGGTGGGCGCCGTACGGCACGCGGTGCGTCGACAGCTCGCGGCCGTCCATGTCGAGGATCGCGATCTCACCCGAACGCGACAGCGAGATGTGCCGTCCGCGCGGATCGGTGATCGTCGGCATGTCGCGGAACTCGATCGTGCCGTCGACCGGCGATTCGAGGTTCGACTGCTCGTTGAGCTGCGCCGCGCCGCCGATGTGGAAGGTCCGCATCGTCAGCTGCGTGCCCGGCTCACCGATCGACTGGGCGGCGATGACGCCGACCGCTTCACCGATGTTGACCGGCGTACCGCGGGCGAGGTCACGCCCGTAGCACTTGCCGCAAACGCCCTGCTTCGACGCGCAGACCAGCGGTGAGCGGATCTTCACCCCCTGCAGGCCGATCGCCTCGATCTGCGCGACCATGGCTTCGTCGAGGAGCGTGCCCTCGGCGATGATCACGTCGCCCGTCTTGGCGTCCACGACGTCTTCCGCCGTGGTGCGGCCCAGCACGCGGTCGCCGAGCGAGGCGATGACCGCGCCGCCCTGAACGATGGCGCGCATTTCGAGCGCCTGGTCGGTGCCGCAGTCTTCCTCGATGATCACCGCATCCTGCGACACGTCGACGAGACGGCGGGTCAGGTAACCCGAGTTCGCCGTCTTGAGCGCCGTATCCGCGAGACCCTTGCGGGCGCCGTGGGTCGAGTTGAAGTATTCAAGGACCGTCAGGCCTTCCTTGAAGTTCGAGATGATCGGCGTTTCGATGATCTCGCCCGACGGCTTGGCCATGAGGCCGCGCATGCCGGCGAGCTGCTTGATCTGCGCCTGGCTACCACGCGCACCGGAGTGCGCCATCATGTAGATAGAATTGAGGTCGGCCTGACGTCCGTCCGGACGCTTCGGCGTGGCCTGGATTTCCTTCATCATCGCGCTGGCAACCTGGTCACCGCAACGCGACCAGGCGTCGATCACCTTGTTGTACTTTTCCTGCTGGGTGATCAGGCCGTCCTGGTACTGCTGCTCGTAATCCTTCACGAGCGTGCGGGTTTCCTCGACCAGATTTTCCTTGGCAGCCGGGATGACCATGTCGTCCTTGCCGAAGGAAATGCCGGCCGCGAACGCGTGACGGAAGCCGAGCTGCATGATCGCGTCGGCGAACAGCACGGTCTCCTTCTGACCGGTGTGGCGATAGACGGTGTCGATGACGTCGCCGATCTCCTTCTTGGTCAGGACGCGGTTGACCGTCTCGAACGGCACCTTGTGCGTCTTCGGCAGCGTCTCGCCGAGCAGCATGCGGCCCGGGGTCGTCTCGAAGCGCTTCATGTAGGTATTGCCCTGCTCGTCCGTCTGCGGGACGCGGCTGACAATCTTGGTGTGCAGCGTGACGGCACCGGCCGACAGGGCCTGGTGGACCTCGGTCATGTCGCTGAGCAGCATTCCCTGGCCCGGCTCATCCTCCTTCTCGAGGCTGAGGTAGTAGAGACCGAGCACCATGTCCTGCGACGGAACGATGATCGGCTTGCCGTTGGCGGGCGACAGGATGTTGTTGGTCGACATCATCAGGACGCGCGCTTCCAGCTGCGCCTCGAGGCTCAGCGGGACGTGCACGGCCATCTGGTCGCCGTCGAAGTCGGCGTTGAACGCGGCGCAGACCAGCGGGTGAAGCTGGATCGCCTTGCCCTCGATCAGCACCGGCTCGAAGGCCTGGATGCCCAGACGGTGGAGCGTCGGCGCGCGGTTCAGCAGCACCGGATGCTCGCGGATCACCTCATCGAGGATGTCCCAGACTTCCTTGCGCTCTTTCTCGACCCACTTCTTCGCCTGCTTCAGCGTCATGCTGAGGCCCTTGGCGTCGAGGCGCGAGTAGATGAACGGCTTGAACAGCTCGAGCGCCATCTTCTTCGGCAGGCCGCACTGGTGCAGCTTGAGCTCCGGGCCGGTCACGATGACCGAACGGCCTGAATAGTCGACGCGCTTGCCGAGCAGGTTCTGACGGAAGCGGCCCTGCTTGCCCTTGAGCATGTCGCTGAGCGACTTCAGCGGACGCTTGTTGGCGCCGGTGATCGTGCGGCCACGGCGGCCGTTGTCGAACAGGGCGTCGACGGCTTCCTGAAGCATGCGCTTCTCGTTGCGGACGATGATGTCCGGCGCGCGCAGCTCCATCAGCCGTTTCAGGCGGTTGTTACGGTTGATCACGCGGCGGTAGAGGTCGTTGAGATCCGACGTCGCGAAGCGGCCGCCGTCGAGCGGCACCAGCGGGCGAAGCTCGGGCGGGATGACCGGAACCACGTCCAGAATCATCCATTCCGGGCGGTTGCCGGATTCCAGGAAGCTCTCGACGACTTTCAGGCGCTTGATGATCTTCTTGGGCTTCAGCTCCGACTTGGTGACGGCCAGTTCCTCCAGAAGCGCCTTGCGCTCACCTTCGAGGTCGAGGTCCATCAACATGGTCTTGACCGCTTCCGCGCCGATGCCGGCAGAGAAGGCGTCTTCGCCATATTCGTCCTGCGCCGACAGGAGCTCGTCCTCGGTCAGCAGCTGATACTTCTCAAGCGCGGTCAGGCCCGGCTCGATCACCACGTAGCTCTCGAAATAGAGCACGCGCTCGAGCTGCTTCAGCTGCATGTCGAGCAGCAGGCCGATGCGGCTCGGCAGCGACTTCAGGAACCAGATGTGCGCGACCGGCGCGGCCAGCTCGATGTGGCCCATGCGCTCGCGGCGGACCTTCGAGACGGTGACCTCGACGCCGCACTTTTCACACACGATGCCCTTGTACTTCATGCGCTTGTACTTGCCGCACAGGCACTCATAGTCCTTGATCGGGCCAAAGATGCGCGCGCAGAAGAGGCCGTCGCGCTCGGGCTTGAACGTACGGTAGTTGATGGTTTCCGGCTTCTTGATCTCGCCATAGGACCAGGACAGGATCTTCTCGGGCGACGCGATCGAGATACGGATCGAATCGAAGTGCTGCGCCGGCACCTGCGGGTTGAAAAGGTTCATGACCTCTTGGTTCATGCCTATCTCCTTACGGGGCTGTAAGCCCTCAGCTTGCGATCGTGGCATTCCTGTTTCCGGGTGCCTGTTCCCGGGTGGAAGGCTCGATGCTCAAAAACGGTCATAGCCGCGAAATGCGGCGAAACTTCCCTGCCCTTCAGGATGCCTCCCTCGGAGCCGGGCGGCGCGCGCCGTCATGCAGCGCGCGCCGTTCTGGAGATTATTCGGCTGCGTCCGGCAGTTCGCCAGCGGCCTGTTCGTCGAGCTTGGAGTTCTCCAGTTCGACGGAAAGACCGAGCGACCGCATTTCCTTGACGAGAACGTTGAAGCTCTCGGGAATACCGGCCTCGAACGTGTCGTCGCCACGGACGATCGCCTCGTAGACCTTGGTACGGCCAGCAACGTCGTCCGACTTCACGGTCAGCATTTCCTGCAGCGTGTAGGCGGCGCCGTACGCTTCAAGCGCCCAGACCTCCATTTCCCCGAAGCGCTGGCCACCGAACTGCGCCTTGCCGCCGAGCGGCTGCTGGGTGACGAGCGAATAGGGACCGATCGAACGGGCATGGATCTTGTCGTCCACAAGGTGGTTCAACTTGATCATGTACATGTAGCCAACGGTAACCTTGCGGTCGAACTGCTCACCGGTCCGGCCGTCGTAGAGGACGGACTGGCCGCTTTCGTGCAGACCCGCCTTCTTCAGCATTGCCGCGACGTCAGGCTCATGCGCACCGTCGAAGACCGGCGTTGCGATGGACAGGCCGCGCTTGGACTGCTCGGCGAGGCGCACGAGAGACTCGTCGTCGAACTTCGAGACCTCGTTATTGGCCTGGCTTTCATAAGCCTCGGTCAACTCCTTCTTGAGCTCGGTGATATCGTTCGACTTCTTGTACTCTTCGAGCATCTCCCCGATGCGCTTGCCCATGCCGGCGCAAGCCCAGGCCAGGTGCGTCTCGAGAATCTGGCCGACGTTCATGCGCGAAGGCACGCCGAGCGGGTTCAGAACGATATCGACATGCGTACCGTCTTCGAGGAAAGGCATGTCTTCAACCGGGACGATGCGCGACACAACGCCCTTGTTGCCGTGACGGCCCGCCATCTTGTCGCCTGGCTGGATCTTGCGCTTTACAGCGACGAAGACCTTGACCATCTTCATGACGCCCGGAGGCATTTCATCGCCGCGCTGGACCTTTTCGACCTTGTCCATGAAGCGGTGCTCAAGCAGCGACTTCGACTCGTCGTACTGGGCACGTAGCGCTTCGATTTCGCCCTGCACCTTCTCGTCCTCGACTGCGAACATCCACCACTGCGAGCGGGGATATTCGGAGACGACGGCATTGGTGAGCTCGACGCCCTTCTTGAAGCCCTTCGGGCCCGCAACGGACATCTGGCCCCGCAGCATGTCGATCAGACGGCCGTAGACGTTGCGATCGAGGATCGCCTGTTCGTCGTCACGGTCCTTGGCGAGGCGTTCGATTTCCTCGCGTTCGATCGCCATTGCGCGTTCGTCCTTCTCCACGCCATGGCGGTTGAAGACGCGAACTTCGACGATCGTGCCGAACGTGCCCGGAGGCATGCGCATGGAGGTATCGCGAACGTCGGAGGCCTTTTCGCCGAAGATGGCGCGCAGAAGTTTCTCTTCCGGCGTCATCGGGCTTTCGCCCTTCGGCGTGATCTTGCCAACGAGGATGTCGCCCGGCTGAACTTCA
>JAEWEY010000003.1 GCA_023389105.1 Pseudomonadota bacterium
CGGCGGGAGGGCCGCGTCGAGCAGCGTCTTCGCTGCCTGATGGACGGCGCCGTCGATCGCGTGGATGGTCGAGTCCACCGTGCCCGACACGTCCTGCACCGCCTCCTCGATGAGGTCAGCCAACCACGACATCACGATCCTCCCATCGAACCGAGCACGTAAGCCCGCGCCCAGGCCGTATCCTGTTCGAACGCGTTCGTGACCGCGTTCATCACGCCGCGCGAGATCTTCCGCACCGTGTCGATGTGGTCGTCCAGCAGGTCGTTCACGGCCGCGACCGCCTCCTCGTCGATGTTCTTCTCCACCTCGAGGGCGTGAGCTCGCACGCACTCCTCGATATCCGCCTCCGTCACCATCGGGTAGAGGTGTATTGCCGCGCTCTTCGCGTTGGTGAGTGCCGTGGTCATCGCGGGTACGAGTCCGTTGTTCACGTCCTTGATGGTCTGCAGTTCACTCGCGACACTGCCGACGCTCGACGCCAGCCCCAGAGCCGCCACCGTGTCCACGGCGACGACGAGACCGGACAACGTCGCTCCCGCAGTGACCGCGCCGACGCCGTTGACGGTCGAGACGATTCCGTCGAGAACCCGCAGCGCATGCCCGTGGCCGGGAACGGTGATGTCCGCCAGCTCCGCGATCTCTTCGACCGTCCGGGTCCTGCCGCCCAGGCCGAGCATGGCGCCGGTGATGGGATCGAAGGTGAACGCGGCCCCCAGATCGTGATGCTCCATCACGCCCTTCCACAGCGCGTCCTCGATGAAGACGCCGGCGCCCGATCCGTGGCCCAGGAAATTCCCGACGAGGTCGAACTGGTTCACGTAGTTCGTCAGCGGGGCCCTACCATTCTTCCGCTCCGCCTCGACCCATTCCTTCGCCTGCGGCGACAGCACGTCCCACGGGTCGGGACCGTTGAAGGTGGTCGAGGGCCAGTGGTTCTCAGCCGCGACATACAGGGCGAGGTAGCCACCGAGGGAGTGGCCCACCGTCTCGATGCGGGCCCCGGGGTGCCCGTCTGCGGCGAGCCGCTCCTGCACGCGCTCGGCGAACTTCTCAGCCTCGCGAACCTGCGTGCCCTCGCCCGTCCGTCGCCCCACCACCGAGACCAGATCAGCGACGACGTCGGCGCGGTCGTCGGCGTTCGTGCCTGCGAAGGCGATGTAGACCTCGGAGTAGTCCGGGTGACCATCAACGACGGGCACGACCGCCATGCCCTGGAATCCCGTGGCCGCGTCGGTCGTGGTGTCGTAGAGCTGGAACTGCTGCCTGTCGTTGGCCGTCGTGAAGTCGTCGCCTGTCACCAAGGTTGGGTGGCGCTCAAGCGGATCCACCCAGTACGACGTGGCGGCAATCGACGCGTAGTCCTCTGGAGTCATTCGATCACCTCGGATGACTCATCGCTGTAGATCACCGTCACGGGCGCGGGCGTCGTGCCGGGAGCGATGTCCGGCAACGGGTTTCCCGCTCTCGAGTACCTCGTGATGCCCAAAATCTCGTTGTACTCCTCACCATTTACGGTGACCACCGCGTTCACGCCCCACGGCGCCCCGAACCCCGACAGTCCGCCTTCCTGGGTGAACCTGATCTGCTCCACGCCACCCTGCGTCTCGAGGAAAGCCATCGCGGCCTTCCTCTGATTCGCGAGATTGGTCTCGGTGTTCACTGCACTTCCTCCCCATGCGCACCCGCTCAGACCGACGACAAGCGCAGCCACGCCAATGACAAGCGACAGTCGTGTGCGAGCCCTCATCACGAGCCGGTGCTGCATGGCAAGACACCTTTCACTCGGAGACCGGCACACCGCTGCCGACCACTGAATGGAGACTAACACCCTTCCTCTACAATCAGACCCCGTAGAATTTCTTTGCAAGCATTTCCCTGCACAAACGAAAACCGCCGAGCCACGGACATCCGTGGCTCGGCGGTTCAAGCGTTCTCTCGGGGCAGCGCTAGGCGAACGCCTCCGGCGGCGGGCAGGCGCAGAACAGGTTGCGGTCGCCGTAGGCCTGGTCGATGCGGCGCACCGGCGGCCAGTACTTGTTCCGCACCAGCGTCGGCACCGGGTAGACGGCCTGCTCGCGGGTGTAGGCGTGGTCCCACGTGGAGGTCGCGACAGACTCCGCCGTGTGCGGCGCGTTCCGCAGCGGGTTGTCGTCCGCCGGCCAGTCCCCCGCGGCGACCGCGTCGGCCTCCGCCTTGATCGCGATCATCGCGGTGACGAAGCGGTCGAGCTCGGCGAGGTCCTCGCTCTCGGTCGGCTCCACCATGAGCGTGCCCGCGACCGGGAACGACATGGTCGGCGCGTGGAAGCCGAAGTCGATGAGGCGCTTGGCCACGTCGTCCACGGTTACGCCGGTGGCCTCGGTGAGCGGGCGGACGTCGAGGATGCACTCGTGCGCGACGAGACCATTGTCGCCCGCGTAGAGCACCGGGAAGTGCTCGCGCAGCTTCGCGGCGACGTAGTTGGCGGCGAGGACGGCGGCGCCGGTGGCGTCGGCGAGGCCCTGCGCGCCCATCATGCGGACGTACGCCCACGAGATCGGGAGGATGCTCGGGCTGCCGTA
>JAEWEY010000007.1 GCA_023389105.1 Pseudomonadota bacterium
CGCCGAGGCGACGGCGAAGAGCGACAAGCCGGGTGGCAAGGGCAGGCGCCCGACCGCGTAGCGCTCGGCCTCAAAGATCTTTTCCAGCGCAGCGTTCAACGGCTTCGGCGGAAGCGTCACGTCGCCGTTATCCTTGCCGCGCAGCTTGGATGCAGTGCGTTCGGCGACCGCCAACGGAAATAGCAGGCTATTGAAATAACCGAGACGGTCGAGCTTTAGCGGTGAACCGTCAATCAGCTGTCGCAGCGCGCGCTTCGAGTAGCGGCGCTTGTGGTGATTGACGACGTCGTGCGCGGTCCACATCCACGGGTGCGCGGGCACGGTCATGATGAACTTGCCGCCGGGCTTCAGCTTCGTCGCGATCGAGGCCAGCGCCGCATGGTCGTCCTCGATATGCTCGATCACATCGAAAGCCCCGACCAGGTCGTAATGGCGGTCGGCGACGTCCTTCAGCTCGGGCAACGGCGAGCTCATGATCTCCCGGCCTAGCCGCTGCGCGGACATTTCGCGCGCCTCATCGTCCAACTCGAGGCCGTCGACATGGCCAAAGCCAGCGAGCATCGAAAGATTGTGACCGGTGCCGCAGCCGAGTTCCAAGATGCGCGCATCGGGGCCGGGGCGGACCTCGCGGCGGATCAGGTCGGCGATGATCCGGCGGCGCGCGCGGTACCACCAGTGCCGCTCGTCAAGCTCGGCCATTTGCTGATAGACGACGCGTTCCATCTAGCGAAACACCAGCTGGCGGTTGAGCGCGAAGGTGGCGAGCGGCGTGACGAAGATCGCCGGCACCAGCGGCCACCAGGTCGGTCCATGCATCGGGCCAGTCAGCACCCAGGTGAAGATCTCGTTCAGGACGAAACCCGAGCTTTGCACCAGCAGGAACTTGATCTTCAGCCGGTGATCTTCTTCGGCACCATGACCGCGGAAGCTCCAGCGGCTGTGGGCGACGAAGCCAATGCTGACCGAGACGAGGAACGCAATGACGACGGCCGCGACCGGCGGCATCACATAGGTCGCAAAGACCCAGTAGATGACCGAATAGACGCCCGCGAGCGAGAAGCCGACGATCGCGAACCGCACCAGCTGACCGACGGTTTCATGTTGAAGGTTTAATCTGGAAGCCATGCCCCGGCTGCTTGCCGTTTAGAATCAGACGGCTAGAGCGCGAAACATGGAGCAAAGCAAGGCGGGGGATTGGGAGGCGCGCGCCCTCGAGTGGCTCGGGCGCAATTGGAAGCTCGTCACCTGCATCGTCTGGCTCGGCTTTTCCGTCTGGTTCATCGCCGACAGGTGGCAACAAATCCGATGGTTCGGACTTGGCGACACCGACGACAATATGCGGATCATGCAGGTCCGCGCGTGGCTGCATGGGCAAAGCTGGTTTGACCTGCGCAACTACCGGCTGAACCCCCCATTTGGCGCGAACATTCACTGGTCGCGGCTGGTCGACCTGCCGATCGCCGGGCTGATCCTCGGACTGCGGCCATTTCTGGGCGGCGCGGGCGCGGAGCGCTGGGCGGTCGCGATCGCGCCTTTGTTGCCCTTTCTGCTTTTGCTGTTTTCGCTTGCGCTGACCGCGCGGCGGCTGCTCGGGCCCACGGCGTATGTGTTGGTGTTTCTTGCGCTGTTTTTCGCGGGGTCGACCAACGGCATGTTCATGCCGGAGCGCATCGATCATCACGGCTGGCAACTTGCTCTGCTCGCACTCGGCATCGCGGGAATTGCCGATCCGAAGGGGGTGCGCGGCGGGCTGACGCTCGGGGTCGCAACGGCGCTTTCGCTGGCGATCGGGCTCGAAATGCTCATCTATCTGGCGCTGGCCGGGGTCGCCATGGTTCTGTTCTGGGTCGACGGCCGTGAAGAGCGAGACCGCTTGATGGCCTATGCTTTGTCGCTGGGCGGAGCGACGGCGCTCGGGTTCGTGGTCTTCGCGTCGAACGATAATTGGGGCGCCGTTTGCGACGCTCTATCCCCGGTTTGGCTGTCGGATGCGCTCGTCGGCGGCGCCCTGATGTTCGCATTGGCCTGGCTTTCGCCCGTCGATTGGAAGCGCCGTTTGACGCTGGCGGTCGGAGCGGGAGCGATCATTGCGGGATGGCATGCCCTGATGTTCCCGCACTGCCTTCAGCGGCTCGAAGGTGTCTCCCCGGAAGTCGAGCGTCTGTGGTTGAGCCACGTGAAGGAAGCGCGGCCAATCTATCGCCATGGCTGGCGCATTGCGACGCTGATCGTGGCTCTGCCGATTACGGGACTGATCGGTTGGGGCCTGACGGTCTGGATGCGACGCGGCGATCGCGACTTGCTGCGCCGCGCGATCGGCGCCGCTGTGCCGGGTCTCGCGGCGACGGTCCTGCTGCTGTGGCAGACACGCACGGGTCCGGCCGCGCAGATGATGGCCGTGGTCGGTTCGGCGGCGGTCGCTTGGTTCCTGTTGCCGCGCGCGTGGCGAAGCAGCAGCCCTGTGACCCGCGTCCTTGGCGGCGCGCTCGTCGTCATCTGCGCGGTGGGCGCGATCGTGCCGATGGTCGTCGGCTACATTCCTGAAGCCAAGGCCAGCCCTCGAGACAAGGCGATCGGGAAGGCCAATCGGCTGTGCGGATCGATGTGGGGCCTGCGCCCAATCGCGCTGCAACCAAAAGGCCGGGTCTTCACCTTCATCGACCTTAGCCCGCGGTTGATCACCGTAACTCATCACGACGCGGTGGCTGGTCCCTACCACCGCAATGGCCAGCAGATCGCGGACGTGATGAACTTCTGGCGCGGGCCTGAGGCCCAGGCCCATCGCATCGTCCAGAAGTACAGGTCGGACTATGTGCTAAGCTGCCCGAACAGCTCGACGACGACGATCTTCGCGGCGGAAGCGCCAAAGGGATTTTATGTCCAGCTTCAGCAGGGCAAGGTCCCGGCCTGGTTGAAGCCCGTCCCGCTGCCCAAGGATTCGCCGTTCCGGATGTGGCGCGTGGTCGGCTGATCAGCCCAGCACGTTCGGAAAGCTTTGCTTCAACCCATCGACGATGAACTGCGCTGCCAGGGCAGCCAGGATGACGCCGAGGATGCGCGTGATCATCGCCTCAAGCTTCTCGCCGATCAGCCGCATCAGCGGTCCCGCGGCGAGCAGAGTAAGCATCGTCATGAGCATCACGACGGTGATTGCGGCGAGGACAACGATGACGTGGGTCGGGGTTTCGGCCCGTGACACCCAGAGCATGGCGCTGGCGATCGAACCGGGCCCGGTGATCATCGGAATCGCCATCGGGAAGACGCTGATGTCCTCTGCCTCAGGCGTCCCCTCGATTTCCTCGGCACGCTTTTCGCGCCGTTCGGTCCGCCGTTCGAACACCATGTCGAGCGCGATCATGAACAGCATGATGCCGCCGGCAATACGAAAGCTGGCGAGGCTGATGCCGAGCGCATGGAGCATCGGCCGGCCGAGCAGCGCGAAGAACATCAGGATCGCCCAGGCGATCAGCACCGACCGGATCGCCATCGCGCGGCGATGCGCTGGGGGCGTGCCACGCGTGAGGCTGGCGAAGATCGGCGCGCAACCCGGCGGGTCGATGATGACCAGAAAGGTCACCAGGGCCGATCCGAACAGTTCGATCATTTGGTGCGTGGGCCCGGAATCTCGTCGGTCAGCACTTGGGCATAGGCACGGCCGTTCCACTGAAAGATCCGGAGCTTACGCGAGCCGTCTTTCTCGACTTTCCAATCCCACCCGAGGCTCCGGTCCGCCGACTGGCCACGACCGCTGTCTTCAGGCGTCTGCCGCGCTTCGCGGTTCGTGAGTGGCGGCGGTGCCGAGATTGGGGCGCCGGGGGCCGTGCGCGCGCAATTCGCGCGTTTGACCTCGACCTTCATGCCCGGTGTGCTGGTGCCCTCCGGATATTCGCCACCGCCGTCATAGACCCAGCGCCACCCGCGGGGGGTCCGCTGCCACACGGTGGTGAAGAAACCGCCGAGCTTGTCGTCCTGTTTGAACCAGGGGCCCGTGTTCACGGCGGTGCGTCCATCGCAGGAAACGAAGCTACGTGCGGGGCGCCAGGTGATGGCGTTGGGCGGGTCTTTCAGCGTCTTGAGGAAGGTGCTCGCCCACACTGCCTGCGGCGTGAACATGACCGCATCCCGGTCCGCCCATTTGCGGAAGGCACTCCACTGGCCGATCCGCTTTGCGTCGCGGGCGAAGGAATGTTCAGCGTCGATGGCGGTGACCACGCGAGCGGGCGCCGCCGGCGCCGTTGCGGTGGCAAGGAGGAACGCGATCATCATAAGCTTTTCTCATACGAATAGCCTTCGCGCCGCGCGGCGGAAACGAAGGTGTTGCGGATCAGCATGGCGATGGTCATTGGACCGACCCCGCCGGGGACAGGGGTAATCGCACCGGCGATTTCCGATGCAGATGTGAAGTCGACGTCGCCGACCAGTCCAGCTTCGGTGCGATTGATGCCGACATCGATTACGGTCGCCCCCGGCTTCAGCCAGTCGCCGGTGATCATGTTCGGACGGCCGACGGCGGCCACGACGATATCCGCGCGGCGGACCACGTCGGGCAGGTTCCGAGTCCGGCTATGCGCGATAGTCACGGTGCAACTCTCGCGGAGAAGCAACAGCGCCATCGGCTTGCCGACAATATTGGAGCGGCCAACCACGACCGCATCCTTGCCTGACAGATCTCCGAGCTCGGCCTGCAGCAGTCGCAGGCAGCCAAGCGGCGTGCAGGGCACGAAGCCGTGCAGCCCGATCGCGAGGCGGCCGGCATTGACCGGGTGGAAGCCGTCGACGTCCTTGTCAGGCGAGATGCGGGTGATGATCACCTGCTCGTCGATCTGCGGCGGAAGCGGTAGTTGGACGAGGATGCCATCGACCGCAGGATCGGAATTGAGCTGGTCGACCAGCGCCACCAGTTCGTCCTCGCTGGTCGATGCCGGCAGGCGGTGCTCGAAGCCCTGCATGCCTGCTTGTTCCGTCGCGCGCGCTTTAGACCGGACGTAGACGGCTGACGCAGGGTCTTCTCCGACAAGCACGACGGCGAGCCCAGGTACGCGACCGACCTGCTGGCGAAAGGCACCGACTTCGGTGGCGATGCGATCGCGGATGGCCTGAGCGGCGGCTTTCCCGTCGATCCGCTTCGCGGTCATGTGAGGGTGTTGCCGGCTTCCATCAGAATGCCCGGAAGAACCTTCGACCGGAGAACGCCGATGATCAGCAGGATGACGAGCGGCGAGAAATCGATGCCGCCGAAATCGGGCAACAAGCGCCGGATCGGCCGATACAGCGGTTCGGTCATTCGCTCCATGGCGCCAATGATCGTGCGCACCCCGTTCGAGTGCACGTTGATCACATTGAAGGCGATGAGCCAGCTGACGATCACCTGGGCAATGATGACATACATCGCCACGGCGAGGATAAGGTCGATGATTCCAACGACGGCGTAAATCATCGCTTGCGCTTAGCCGCGCCGCCCGGCGGCGGCTAGGGGGCGAAGCGGTTCGGTTCGGCCACCGCCAGGATCTCGGCAAAGTCGCCGGCCGGATCGGTCCACTCGGCGACGGGCGTCCAACCGCCGGCGAGCATCAAGACGCGGCCGCCGCGCTGGCCGTATTTGTGGCTGTTCTCGACGTGGATCGATGAGCCTTCCGCGAAGGTGAAGGTGCGCCCGTCGATCGTAAATTCCACGTCGCGGATCGCGACCAGATGGATCTCGATCCGCGAGAGGATGTCGTTCCAGCGCGCCTCGTGACGGAAGGCGTCCTCAGGGATGTCGGCGTCCAGCTCGCGGTTGATGCGCGTCAGCAGGTTCAGCGAGAATTGCGCGGTCACACCCTCGGGATCGTCATAGGCGGCGATCAGACGGTCGACCGGCTTCACCCGATCCATCCCGATCAGCAGCTGCGACCCAGGTCCAAGCAGGTCGCGGAACTGCCTCAGCAGATCGGTCGCGGTCCGCGGCACGAAATTGCCGATCGTCGATCCAGGGAAAAAGCCTAGTCGTGGCCGATCGTCGAGGCCGCCCGGCAGACTGAATGGTCGAGCAAAGTCGGCGGTCACCGGAATGACCTCCACATCGGGAAAGCTTGCCTGAAGATCGGCGGCACTCTGGTCGAGGTAATCGCCGGAAATGTCGACTGGGACATAGGCGGACGGCTGAATGGCCTGGAGCAAAATCGGCGTCTTGGTTTGCGATCCTGCCCCAAATTCGACGACTACCGCCCCCTTGGGAACGCGGGCGGCGATGTCGTTCATGATGGTGTGGAAAATCGCGGTTTCTGTGCGTGTCGGATAGTAGGACGGGAGGCGCGTGATCTCGTCGAACAGTTCCGACCCGCGATGGTCGTAGAGCCACCGGGCCGGGATCGAGGGGATTGGCGCGGCGAGTCCCGCCAGCACGTCGTCGTGAAACTGCTGTGCCTGGTGATCAACTGTCGCGAGCAAGGCGGACCCCTGTAAATTGCCAGCGCGCGGCGGGCGGGAAGAAATTGCGATAGGATGCGCGGCTGTGACCGCGCGGGGTGGCGCAGCTGGCGCCCTTCAGCACGAACTGGCCGCACATGAATTTGCCGTTGTACTCGCCGACCGCGCCTTCGGCGGTGGTGAACCCGGGGTAGGATGCGAAAGCGCTCTGCGTCCACTCCCAGACATCGCCGAACACGCCGCCGCCGGGGCGCGGCATCACGGGACCAGCCGCATCGAGCTGATTGCCGATGGTCGGATCGGCGCTGCTGCCGAAATCTTCCCATTCGGCTTCGGTGGGCAGACGGGCGCCGGACCAGCGGGCGAAGGCGTCGGCCTCGAAATAGCTGACATGTGCGACGGGGGCCGCACGGTCGATACCCCGGCGTCCGGCAAGCGTGAACTCGGTGCCGTCGTCATGCCAGTAAAGCGGGGCGTTAATGGCGTCGCGCTGCACCCAGTCCCAGCCTTCGGACAGCCACAAGGTCGGGGTGCGGTAACCGGCGTCGGCGATGAAGTCCTGCCACTCGCCATTGGTCACGCGCCGCGTGGCGATCTCATGCGGGTGAAGCAACGCGCGGTGGCGCGGGCGCTCCGAGTCGAAGGCAAACCCGATCTCGGGCGCGCCGATTTCGACAACATCCGCGCGGCCGCGGTGCCAGGTTAGCGGTTCGATCGCAAAGCATGCCGCAGGTGGCGCTTGGGCGTAGACCGGCTCGATGGGGTTGGCGGCGAAGGTCGCGAGGATGTCGGTGAGAAACAGCTCCTGGTGCTGCTGCTCATGGTTGATGCCAAGCTCGATGAGGTCGAGCGCTGCGGCGGGCAGGTTGGGAACCGCTTGGACCAGAGCCTCATCGACGTGCGCCCGATAGGCGCGAACCTCGTCGAGCGAGGGACGTGACAGCATGCCGCGGCGCGGACGGTCGTGCCGCGGACCTTCGGCTTCGTAATAGCTGTTGAACAGAAAGGCGAAACGATCGTCGAAAGCGCGGTAGCCCGGCGCATGATCGCGCAGCACGAATGTTTCGAAAAACCAGGTCGTATGCGCCAGGTGCCATTTGGCCGGCGACGCGTCCGGAAATGGTTGGATCGTCGCATCGGCGTCCGAGAGGGGCGCGGCGAGATCGAGCGTCAGTTTACGCGTCGCGAACAGCCGGTCGCTGAGTGCGCCGGCTGCGAACGTCGATCGGGCCTCGGGCCGGTTCATTTGCTGGGCTTCATCCCCGGATAGTTGCTGCCCTGTAACATAGTGACGAGATGCGCGGCATTCGAGGCCAGCATCTTTGCCGTCTCCTCAACCGGCTTCGGCGTCTCCTTCAGATCCTTGAAGTCGACCTTGCCCATCGCCTCGCCCACCCAATAACAGGCGCCCGCCGCGGGAATGGTCCAGCCCACATCATTCAGCGCCTGGAACAAGGTGGCGCTGATATGGTGCGCGCCATCTTCGTTGCCGACGATCGCGCAAATCGCGACCTTGCCGTAGGCGGGCGTCCGCGACGCATTGTCGGTTTCGCTGAGGAAGGCGTCCATGCGCTCGGTGACGCGCTTGGCGATGCTGGACATCTGGCCCATCCATACCGGGGTGCCGAGGATCAGGATGTCGGCGTCGAGCACCTTCTTGCGGATGCCCGGCCATTCATCCCCGTCGCCTTCGTCTGAGCTGACACCCGGCAGGACGTTGAAGTCGGCGACGCGGATGGTCTCGGTCAGTTCGACATCGTGGTCGCGAAAATGCTTCGCGAGCAGGTCGATCATTGCGTCGGTCGACGAAGGTTCGCCGCCGCTGCGCTTCAGCGTACAGTTCAGCGCAACGGCTTTCAGGCTTGGCATGGTAATTCCGTTCAGTCAGCTTCGTCGACGAACCGAACGGATGACGGCAGTTATGGTGCCCGGACGGACTTAGTCCCGTGTCGCCCCGGGCTTCCAGAGGACTTCGCCACCTTCGCGCGCCGCGACGAAACGCGCGGTCACGAACAGGTGATCCGATAGCCTATTCAAATAGGCGAGGACCTTGGGATTGAGCTTTTCAGCCTCGTTTAGCGCCACCGCCGACCGCTCCGCCCGGCGCACGATGGCGCGGGCGAGGTGCAGGGCGGCTACGGTCGCCGATCCGCCGGGCAGGATAAAGCTCTCTAGCGGCGCCAGACCGGCGTTCATCACATCGATATCACGTTCCAGCCGCTCGACCTGCGAGCCGACGATCCGCAGCGCGCCCTCGATCTTGCCGGGCGTCGCGACGTCAGCGCCGAGGTCGAAGAGGTCGTTCTGGATTTCGGTGTATTGGTCGGCGATGGCGTCCTTCTGAAGAACGGCAATGGCCATGCCGATCGCGGCATTGGCCTCGTCGACGTCGCCGATGGCGGCCATGCGCAGGCTCGACTTGCTTACGCGGCTGCCGTCGACCAGTCCCGCCGTGCCCTTGTCGCCCGTGCGGGTGTAGATCTTGTTGAGCTTGACCATCAGTGACCGGCTTGGCCGGCCACGACCAGGATCAGGACGATGATGACGATCGCGACGCCCTGGAACAGCACGCGCTTGCGCATGTAATTCTGCTGCTGCTCGCCGGTCAGGTCCTTGCCGGACGCCATGGCGATGACGCCGCGGACGAGGACGTAGGCGGTGGCAGCCATGGCCAGCACGAGCAGGATGATGAGGATGGGGGTCATGGGGGCTATTTAGGCGTCCTGAAGACGAAAGCCAGACGGCACATCGCCCGCGAGAAGCTGGCGGACGAGGTCGGGTCCATCGACGCCGGCTTCGCGCATTGCCGTGAGCGTCGGGGCCAGGTCGCGCTTGGCGAGACGGCGGCCGTCGAGGTGGGTGATCAGCGGGTGATGGAGGTAGGTCGGCTCGGGCAGGCCAAGCAACTGCTGGAGCAGGCGCTGAATCGGAGTCGACGGGCGAAGGTCAGCGCCGCGCACGACCATTGTCACGCCGCTCTCCGCATCGTCGACGACGCATGACAGGTGGTAGGAGGCGGGCGCATCCTTGCGGGCGAGGATCGCGTCGCCGATATCCTCGGGCTTGGCGGCGAAACGGCTACCGTCGCGCTCGGTCCAGGACGGCAGGCCGGTTAGCGCCAGCGCCGCCGTGGAATCCAGGCGCCAGCTGTGCGGCGTCGTCGCCCGTCGGTCCGGATCGTCGGGAAGGTTGCGGCAGGTACCGGGATAGGACGTCGCGGCATCGCCGTGCGGCGCGGTCAGCGACTGGGCGATATCGGCGCGGGTGCAGAAGCAGGCGTAGGCCAAGCCTCGGGCACGCAGATCGTCCAGCGCGGCCTGATAGAGTGCGGTACGCTGCGATTGCACCAGCACCGGTTCGTCCCAATCGATGTCGAGCCAGCGCAAATCCTCGAAGATGCCATTGACGAATTCCGGCTTGCAGCGCGTCTGATCCAAATCCTCGATGCGCAACCGGAAACCATCGCCCGCTGCCCGCCCCATCGCGGCGCTGTAAGCATGCCCCAGATGCAGCCGCCCCGACGGCGAGGGCGCGAACCGCGTCACAATCATGTGAATTGTGTCCGAAAGGACTCTTGACGGTGAGTCATGGAAAGTGGTGTCATGCGCATGTCACGCCGGGTTGGCATCCGGAGGGCAACAAGGGAAGATGGGCCGCACCGCCCTCTCCACCTTGAGTGCGACGGGGCCGGAGAGCAGCAGTTCGGTTCGAACCGAACGAAAGGCTGTTCGCGCGTCCATGTATCACCCTGAACTCATCCGCCATCCTGAGAGCTGCCCGGCGCTGGTGCTCAACGCCGATTACACGCCGCTGTCCTATTACCCACTGTCTTTGTGGCCATGGCAGACGGCGGTGAAGGCGATGTTCCTCGAACGCGTCGATGTCGTCGCCCACTACGAGCGGGAGGTGCACAGCCCGAGCACGGCGCTGAAGCTGCCCAGCGTGATTGCGCTGCGCCAGTTCGTGCGGCCCAACGAATATCCTGCGTTTACCCGCTTCAACCTGTTCCTGCGCGACAAATTCCAGTGCGTTTACTGCGGGACGCGCAAAGAGCTGACCTTCGATCACGTCATCCCGCGTGCCTACGGCGGCCGCACGACCTGGGAAAATGTCGCGACCGCCTGCGCGCCCTGCAACCTGCGCAAGGGCGGGCGCACGCCTGTCGAGGCGCACATGCACATCATGCGCGAACCGATCCGCCCGACCAGCTGGCAGTTGCAGGAGCATGGCCGCGCTTTCCCGCCCAATTACCTGCACCAGAGCTGGCGGGATTATCTCTATTGGGACGTCGAGCTCGAGGCCTAACGCGCCCTTAACCATCTTCGCGTAGCGCTGCTCGCGATGGACATTCGCTATCCAGAGCCTGACGAGCGGCCGCGCATCCTGGTGGTCGAACCCAATCGCACCAACCTCGGGGTGATCGCCCGCCGCCTCGGTGAGGCCGGCTACCGCGTGACCACCGCCGACAGCGGAGCAACGGCGATTGCCGAGCTTTATCGTTTGCCGATCGATCTGGTGCTGGCCGAACTCATCATGCCGCGGATGAGCGGCGCGGAACTGGCGCGGGCAATTCGCGGCGAGGTGCAATGGAACGAACTGCCGATCATGCTGATCACCGGCAAATCGGATCCCAAGGGCGCCGTTAACGCTTATGAGAGCGGCGCGGACGATGTGGTCCTGAAGCCCTTCCACTTCGAAGTGCTGATCGCGCGGATCGAGCGGCGCATCCAGCGCGCGCGGGCGATGAAGCGGTTGCAAGAAGACAATGCCGCGCTGGACGCCCGCATCGTCGAGCGCGCGATCCAGATCGGCGAACTACGGGACGCGCTGGCTAACGCCCGGCGATGAACTCGCGCACGGCCGGGGCAACGTCGCCGCGCTCCAGCGCCATCGCCAGATTTGCGATCACGAAACCCGCCGCACTGCCGCAATCGTAACGCTGGCCTTCGAAGCGGAAGGCGTGGAACGGTTGCTGTCCGATCAGTTTGGCCATGGCGTCAGTGAGCTGGATCTCGCCGCCCGCGCCGCGCTCCTGCGCGTCGAGCGCGCGCATGACTTCGGGCTGCAAGATGTAGCGTCCGGGCAGCATCAGGTTCGACGGCGCCGTGCCGGGCGCGGGCTTTTCGACGAGGCCGCGGATTTCAGTCAGCGGACCGTCCGTGGCGCCGGGATCGACCACGCCATATTGATGAGTCTGATCGTCGGGTACTTCGAGCGCGGCCACCAGATTGCCGCCAACGCGATCGTAGGCCTCGATCATCTGCGCCAGGCAATTGGGCGTGCCGTACATCAACTCGTCGGGAAGCAGCACCGCGAACGGCTCATCCCCGATGATGTGCCGCGCGCACCACACCGCGTGGCCAAGGCCAAGCGGCTGCTGCTGGCGGACCGTCACCACTTCGCCGAAGCTGGCGTTGCTCGGCTCGAGGATGTCGAGGCTCTTGTTCTTGCCCTTGAGCGTGGCCTCCAGCTCGAAGGCCTGATCGAAATAGTCGACCAGGGACGATTTGCCGCGGCCGGTGACGAAGATCAGTTGCTCGATGCCCGCTTCGCGCGCTTCGTCGACCGCATATTGAATGAGCGGCCGGTCGACGACCGTGATCATTTCCTTGGGAATGCTCTTGGTGGCGGGCAGAAGACGCGTGCCGAGGCCAGCGACCGGAAATACGGCCTTGCGAACTTTGGTCATTTCGGTGTGCTTTGTCCCATCTGATTGGACGTCGGGTCGGCACCGGCGGGAAGCGAGGGCGCCATCCCACCGGCGGGTGGCGGCAGGTCGAACGGGTCGGATTGGCGTGGCTGCGATCGCTTAACCAGCTCGTCGACGCGCTCGGGGCGGGCATAGGCCGGCGCGGTCAGGAGCTGTTCGGGTGACGGCGTCGTGCGGGCCATCAGTGGTTTGACCGGAAGCGCCCGACCCGGCGCCGGCTTCAGACTGGCTTCGCGACCGCATCCTGCCATTGCCAGCAGGCTCCCGATCACCACAATCCGCTTCGCCTTCATGGGCTCCGAGTAGCCGCTCGCCGCCCGATGCGCTAGCGCATGAGGATGCGCATCTTTCCAATCGCCGCCGCTGCCCTCCTGATCACCGCATGCCAGCAAAAGGCCGAAGCGCCGCCTGCCGCGAACGAGGCGGCCAATGCGGCCGACGACACGAGCGGGGTCAAAGGCGTGCATCGCGACAGCAAGGGCAAGCTTCCGCCCGACGCGCAATTCACCGATGGCTCGGGAAAGCCGGTGCGGATTGCCGACTTCAAGGGCAAGCCCGTTTTGGTGAATCTCTGGGCCAGCTGGTGCGCGCCCTGCGTCAAGGAATTGCCGACGCTCGACAAGCTGGCAGCGAGCGGGAAGATCGAGGTGCTGGCGGTCAGCCAGGACACGGGTCCGCAGGCGTCGGTCGTTGCGTTCCTCAAGGAACACAAGATCGCGACGCTGAAGCCTTACCACGACGAGAAGATGGGGCTGTCAGGTGCGCTTGGGCCGGACGTCGTGCTGCCGACGTCGATCCTGTTCGATGCCAACGGCAAGGAAGTCTGGCGCTACGTCGGCGACCTCGACTGGACGAGTGCCGAAGCGGCTAAGCTTCTCGCGGAAGCGGGCGCGGCGCCGTCAGCCGGCTGATCAGTCGTCCGTCGATCGCGGCGAGGCCCAGTGCAATCAGGCCGAGGCCGAGGAAGTCCTGCGGCGCCAGCGTCTCGCCGAGGAACAGCGCGCCGAGCAGGATCGCGACCGGCGGCACGAGCAAAGTGACGAGCAGCGCGTTCGTCGCGCCCGACGTCTCGATCAGCCGGAAGTAAAGCACGTAGCCGAACGCGGTGCAAAAGAGGGCGAGCGCAGTGATCGCGGCCCAAGCGCTGAGTGGCGGGAGCGGCTGCGTCCACGGCTGGTCGAAGAACATCGACATCGGCAACATGATAAGGGCCGCGGCAGTCATCTGGCCGGTGGTGACGCTGAGCGGCGAAATACCTTGGCGGCGGAAACGGCGCGCCCAAACTGCGGCGAGCGCATAACTGAGCGATGCCGCGACGCAGGCGAGCTGGGCAAGGCCGCTGGTGCCGAGGTTCGATAGCAAGGCCGGGCCAATCATCGTTGCGACGCCGCCGAAGCCGAGCAGCACGCCGGCAATCTTGCGCGGCGTCATGCGCTCGTCGCTGGTCAGGAAGTGGGCGACGACCACGCCCCAAATTGGAGTCGTAGCGTTGAGGATCGACGCCAGGCCGCTGGCGATGTGCGTCTGGCCCCAACCGAACAGGGTGAAAGGCAAGGCGTTGTTGAGCAGGGCGAGGAGAAAAATCGAGCCCCAGGCGCTCGGCGGCAGGCCTAGGCCCTGGCCCTTGAAGCGCAGGAACAACCACATCGCCGCGGCAGCGATCGTCACACGCAGCCAGACGTAGGTCAGCGGATGCACGTGCTTCACGGCGACGCCGATGAAGAAGAAGGCGCCGCCCCAGATCACCGCCAGCACCGCAAGGATCAGCCAGTCAGCGCGATTCATTTGCGTGCGGATCATGTGCCCGTCGTGCGGGACAACCGGCGCGGCGGCTTCCGCCTGCTTGTGGTCAAAGGCGTGGGGATCGACGGGTTTCATGGCCTGCGCAAGTTACGTCGCGGGGCCATAAGGCCGCCAACAAATGCGCGGCCGCGAGCGATAAGCTGGGCTTATCTAGTCGCGGAGCAGCTCATTGATGCTGGTCTTTGACCGCGTGCGCTCGTCGACGCGCTTGACGATGACTGCGCAGGCCAGGCTCGGCCCGCCGTTCTTGCCCGGCAGCGCGCCCGGTACGACGACCGAATATTCGGGCACGCGGCCGTAGAAGACCTCGCCCGAGGCGCGGTCGACGATCTTGGTCGAAGCGCCGAGAAATACGCCCATCGACAGCACCGCGCCGCGCTCGACGATGACGCCTTCGGCGACCTCGGAGCGCGCGCCGATGAAGCAATCGTCCTCGATGATCACCGGCCCCGCCTGCAGCGGCTCGAGCACGCCGCCAATCCCGGCGCCCCCAGAGATGTGGACGTTGCGGCCGATCTGCGCGCAGCTGCCCACCGTCGCCCAGGTGTCGACCATCGTCCCCTCGCCGACGCGCGCGCCTATATTTACGAAGCTCGGCATCAGCACCGCGCCCGGCGCGATAAAGGCGCCGCGGCGGACGATCGCGCCGGGAACGGCACGGAAGGCGGCCGTCTGAAAATCCTTTTCGCCCCAACCGGCGAACTTGGAGGGGACCTTATCCCACCAATGGGCGCCGCCGGGCCCGCCGGAAATTGCTTCCATCGGGTTAAGTCGGAATGAGAGCAGCACGGCCTTCTTCAGCCATTGCTGGACGACCCACTGACCGCCAGTCTTCTCCGCGATCCGCGCGTCGCCGCTGTCGAGCGCGGCAATGGCGGCATCGACGGCCGTACGAACGGTACCCTTGGTATCGCTACCTAGTGAGTCGCGATCTTCCCAAGCTTGATCGATGACTGCCTGCAGATCGCTCATTCGCTCGTCTCCAAAATGGTGTGCAGCCATTCGCCGACATCGGTCACCCGCACGTCGACGATGGCATCTTCGTAGCCGTGGCTACCGCGCTCCGACCCATTGTCCACCCAAACCGTCGTCATCCCGAGCTGCTTTGCCGGCGCGAGGTTGCGGACCATGTCTTCCGCCATCAGCGCCTCGGTCGGCTCGATCCCGAATTGATCGAGCAGCTTGCGATAGCCGTGAACCTCCGGCTTTGGGGTGAGGTCGGCGGCGAAGATGTCGTGCAGATGGTCGACCTCGGCGGCAACGCCGAGCCGCTCGAGTACCTTCCACGCATAATCGGCGCTGCCGTTGGTGTGAATGAACTTGCGGCCGGGCAGCCGCGCCATGGCCGCGATCAGGCGATCGTCGCGCGCGACGCGGTCGAGCGGGATGTCGTGGACGTCGACCATGAAGTGATGAGGATCAACGTCGTGGTGTTTCATCAGCCCTGCTAGCGTGGTGCCCGATCCGTGGAAGTGCATCTTCTGGACGCGGCGCGCCTCGACTGGGTCCACTCCGAGCAGCCGCTCGATATAGGCGGTCATTCGCTGATCGATCAGCTCGAACAGCCGGCAGTCGTGCGGGTACAGGCAGTTATCGAGATCGAAGATCCAGTCGCGGATATGAGCGAAACGCGGGTTCATCGCGGCGCCCTAGCGGCGCTCGAAGCGAAGGCCTAGCGCCCGCGCGGGTTCCGATAGTCGGTCATGGTCAGCGGGGCGGGGCAGCCCGAGATCCGGCGATCGACGGCCATGAAGGTCTGGCCCGGCGGCAGCTTGTTCAGCGGCACCGCGTGCGGCGTCTTGCCCATCTTGCGGGCGAGCGACATCGGCGTTTCCGGGCAATTCTTCGCTTCAGGCGACGGGTTGATGACCGGCGTGTCGCGGGCGGGTTGGACGGCGCCAGACGCGGCGAACAAGGCGGTTACCAGCAGGAGCATGACGTTTCTCCTCGTGGCGCCGCCTTACCAAATTTCGGCTAGACGGTGAAGCTTTCGCCGCAGCCGCAGGCGCCCTTGGCGTTCGGGTTTTCGAACACGAAGCCCGCCGCGAAATCGTCTTCGCGCCAGTCCATGGTCGAACCGATCAGGTAGAGGACGCTAGCGCCGTCGACGTAGAAAGTGCCACCGGGCGTTTCGATCTTCTCGTCGAACTTCTGCTCCTCGGTTACATAATCGACCGAGTAAGCGAGGCCCGAGCAGCCGCGGCGTGGCGTCGATAGTTTGACGCCGATCGCGCCGCCGGGTGCGCGGCTCATCAGTTCGGCGATGCGCGCTTCCGCCGACGGGGTCAGCGTGATCGCGGCTGGGCGCGCGCGGACCTTGGTTTCCTGGTTCATAGCATTCCCAATTCGAGCCGCGCTTCGTCACTCATCTTCGACGGGTCCCACGGCGGATCCCAAACGAGATTGACGACCGCGTCGCGGATGCCGGGCACGGCCATGGCGCGAAGCTCGACTTCCTGCGGCAGCGACTCGGCGACCGGGCAGTGGGGCGTCGTCAGCGTCATGGTGATGGTCGCGTCGCCATCCTCGCTGACCTCCACATTGTAGATGAGGCCGAGCTCATAAATGTCGACCGGGATTTCCGGGTCGTAGATCGACTTCAGCACCTCGACGACGGCCGCCTGAAGGTCGCCGCCGGGCCCACAAGCAGTCTCTGCCTTCTCGCCCGCAAGGAAGCCCGCGAGATAGTCGCGCTTGCGCTCGAAGGTCTCGCTGACCGTCTCGGGCACGCGGCCCCGCGGCGGCGGGGTCACCGCGTCGACCTGCTCGGTCTCGATCTTGCGTTCTTCGTTCACCGCGAAAAAATCCGTTTCACTTGCTCGATCCCGCGCACCAGCGCTTCGACGTCGCTGCTATCGCTATGCGCCGCGAAGCTTGCCCGGGCGGTCGCCTCGACGCCCAGCCAGCGCATCAGCGGCTGCGCGCAATGATGGCCGGCACGAACCGCGACGCCCGCATCGTCCAATATGGTGGCTGTGTCGTGCGGATGCACCCCGTCCACGTTGAAGCTGACAATGCCCGCGCTGTCTTCCGGCCCGTAGACGGTGACGCCGCCGATCTTCGCCAGCGCAGCGCGCGTCTCCGCGACCAGCGCGGCTTCGTGCGCGTGGATTGCGTCGAGCGATAGCTGCGACACCCAATCGATCGCCGCGTGCAGCCCGACTGCGCCAACGATGTGCGGCGTGCCGGCTTCGAATCGCGCGGGCGCATCGAGGAAGGTCGTTTCCTCGAACGTCACGCGATCGACCATCGCGCCGCCGCCCTGCCAGGGCGGCAGGATGTCGAGCAGATCGGCGCGTCCCCAAAGACAACCGATGCCGGTCGGGCCGTACAATTTGTGGCCGGAGAAGGCGTAGAAGTCGGCCCCAATCTTCCCAATGTTCACACTGACGCGGGGTACGGCCTGACATCCGTCGAGGAGCAGAAGCGCTCCTTTCGCATGCGCGATCTCCGCCGCCCGCTCGGCGTCGAGGATCGAACCGAGCACGTTCGATACGTGCGCAAATCCAACAATGCGATGCTCTTCGGTGAGCATCGCCTCGGCGGCGTCGAGATCGATCCGGCCGTCGGCGGTCAGCGGAACGGCATCGACCTGATAACCGGCCAGCTGCCACGGAACGATGTTGCTGTGGTGCTCCAGCTGCGAGACCAGCACGCGATTGCGGTCGTCCTTGGGCAAGGTGCGCGCCACGAAGTTAATCGCTTCGGTCGCCCCGCGCATGAAGGTGATCTCGTTCGGCTGCCCGCCGATTAGCGCGGCGGCGGCAGCGCGCGCGGCCTCGTAACGGCCGGTCATTTCCGACGAGCGCTGATACACGCCCCGGTGCACCGTCGCATAATCGCGCGCATAGGCTTCGGTGATCGCGTCGATCACCGCCTGCGGCTTCTGCGCGGTCGCCGCGCTGTCGAGATAGTGCCAGTTCTCGATCGCCGGAAACTGGCCGCGCACGTCGAGCGCGCTGTTGATGCGGCTGGGCGCGTTCACACGACGCTCCGCAGCGCCGCACGCGCGGCTTCGCAGATCGCGTCGCTGTCGTTCGCGCTGTCCCACAGCCCCATGACGAAGCCCTCGAGCAGCAAGGCGCGCGCACTCGCCGGATCCATCCCACGGCTCTCGGCGTAGAACAATTGCATAGGGTCGAGCTCGCCGACCGTCGCGCCGTGCGCGCACTTCACGTCGTCGGCGTAGATCTCCAGCTCGGGCTTGCAATTGGCCGTTGCGCCGCGGTCCAGCAGCATGGCTTTGACGGACTGCTCGCCGTCCGTCTGCTGCGCGTCGCGCGCGACCGCGACCTTGCCGAGATAGGACCCTACGGCGTTCCCGTTAAGCACGCTGCGGATGACCTGGCGCGAGGTCGCCGACGGTTGCTGGTGGCGCACGGTCGTGACGATCTCGAGCGTCGACGTGCCTGTGCCGATGTTCGCGGCGTTGAAGTTGAACTTGGCGCCTTCGTGCAGCGCCACGTCCAATTCGAGGCGTCCATATTCCTGCGCGGTGTTGAGCGCGAACAGCGACAATTCCGCGCCCGTTTCAAGCGTGATTTGCGCGCGCCGGACCTCGATATCTTCGCCGCTCGGCAGCCAAATTTGCTGCAGCTTTTGCTGCGCAGCAATTTGCAGCGTCTCCGGCGGCGAAAGATCGCGCCAGACCGATGCGAGCGCGTCAATATCGGCGTAGCGAAATGCTTCGTCCCGGCGGGTTGGCAGCGCCGTCATGCGCGCCTCTTCATCAAACGGCGCAGCTTCTTGTCACGCTGCTTCTGCCGGTCCGGCGCCATCAAACCGTACAGCGCATCGAGCGCCAGACCTGCGGCGATGGCGACCGCCACGATGCTCGCAATTTTACCGGTGTCAGTGAATTGCTCAAATACGAAATCGATAAGCGCGATCGCGCCGACCATCATCACCAGCAGCGCCGTGTCCGCAACCGCGCGACCGGGATTCCCGCGCACCGCATAGATCGCGAACATGAAGGCGATGCAGCCGAGAATGATGACGAACGTCGTCATGCAGCCGCCTCGGCATAGCCTTCGCGTTCGAGTTCGAGCGCGAGTTCGGGGCCACCGCTGCGCTCGATGCGGCCGGCACGCAGCACGTGCACGCGATCGGGCCGAACGTAGTCGAGCAGGCGCTGATAATGCGTGATCAGCAACACACCCTTGTCGGGCGCGCGCATGATCTGGTTGATGCCCGCGCCAACCGCCTTCAGCGCGTCGATGTCCAGCCCGCTGTCGGTCTCGTCGAGGAGCGCGAACCTGGGCTGCATGATGCCCATCTGGACCATCTCGGCGCGCTTCTTTTCGCCGCCCGAAAAGCCGACGTTGACGGGACGCTTGAGCATCTCCGCGTCCATACCGAGCAACGCCGCCTGCGCCCGCGCAAGCTTGATGAACTCGCCCCCCGAAAGCTCGGGCTCACCGCGCGAACGGCGCTGCGAATTGAGGCTTTCGCGCAGGAACTGAAGATAGCTGACGCCCGGGATTTCGACCGGATATTGGAAGCCGAGGAACAGCCCCGCCGCCGCGCGCTCATAGGGTTCGAGAGCGAGCAAGTCTTGTCCGTCGAAGGTCGCGGTGCCGCCGGTCACCTTGTAGCCGGGACGTCCGGACAGCACGTAGGACAGCGTCGACTTGCCGGACCCGTTCGGCCCCATGATTGCGTGCACCTCGCCCGCGGGCACCTCTAGCGAAACGCCCTTGAGGATCGGCTTGTCGGCGACGCTCGCCTGAAGATTGGAAATATTGAGCACTATTTATCGGACCTTCCGGCCGGGCAATTGGAAAGGAAATAGCGGCGCATGGTGTCGGTCGCGTCCTGCCGAATGGCTTCCAGCATGCGCTGATCGTTGAGCGCTTTCTGGCGATCGTCGAGCGCGGCCTGTTGCAGGTCGAGCTGGCGTTCGGCCTGCTTCTGCTCCGTGCTTTTGGCGGATGCTGACTCGCGCAATGCGCGGCGCTGATCGTTGAGCGCCAGTCGCGCGTTCACGATGGCCTCCTGCTCCTTGTAGGTTGCAAGCAACGCCGAGCTGCGCCGTGCAGCTTCCGATGCGAAAGCCGGATTGGCGGTGACGCGATCGCAGCGGGTGACCGCCTGATCGAGCGCATCGAGGTCGGCCGAAACCGCGGCAAGGAAAAGCAGGGACATCATCCCACGCTCCCTTCGAGACTGATGCCGAGCAGCTTCTGCGCCTCGACCGCGAACTCCATCGGCAGCTGCTTCAGAACTTCACGTGCGAAGCCGTTGACGATCAGCGCGACCGCGGCTTCCTGATCGAGGCCGCGCGACATCGCGTAGAACAGCTGATCCTCGCTGATCTTCGACGTCGTCGCTTCATGCTCGATCGTTGCCGTCGGGTTCTTGACCTCGATGTACGGGACGGTGTGCGCGCCGCAGTCGCTGCCGAGCAGCAAGGAATCGCACTGCGTGAAGTTGCGCACATTCTCGGCGCGCGGGAGGACGCGGACGAGGCCGCGATAGGTGTTGTCCGACCGGCCCGCGCTGATGCCCTTGGAGACGATCGTCGAGCGCGTGTTTGCGCCGATGTGGATCATCTTCGTGCCGGTGTCCGCCTGCTGGCGATTGTTGGTCAGCGCGACCGAATAGAACTCGCCGACGCTGCCATCGCCCTTCAGGATGCAGCTCGGATATTTCCAGGTGATCGCGCTGCCGGTTTCGACCTGCGTCCACGACACCTTCGACCGGTCGCCGCTGCACAGCGCGCGCTTCGTCACAAAGTTGAAGATGCCTCCGCGGCCTTCCGCGTCGCCGGGATACCAGTTCTGGACCGTGGAGTATTTCACCTCCGCATCCTCGTGCGCGAAGATTTCCACGACGGCGGCGTGAAGCTGGTTCTCGTCGCGCATCGGCGCGGTGCAGCCTTCGAGGTAGCTGACGTAGCTGCCCTTGTCGGCGACGATCAGGGTTCGCTCGAACTGGCCGGTGTTCTCCGCATTGATGCGGAAGTAGGTCGACAGCTCCATCGGGCAGCGGACGCCCTCAGGGATGTAAACGAAGGTGCCGTCGGAGAAGACCGCGCTGTTGAGGCAGGCGAAGTAATTGTCGCGCTGCGGAACGACGCTGCCGAGATATTTGCGGATCAGTTCGGGATGCTCGCGGATCGCCTCGGAGATGCTGAGGAAGATGACGCCGGCCTTGGACAATTCCTCGCGGAAGGTGGTCGCGACGCTGACGCTATCGAACACCGCGTCGACCGCGACCTTGCGCGCGCCTTCGACGCCGGCGAGCACCTTCTGCTCCTCGATCGGAATACCGAGCTTTTCGTAGGTACGGCGGATTTCCGGATCGAGCTCGTCAAGCGAGGCGAGCTTCGGCTTCGCCTTGGGCGCCGCGTAATAATAAGCGTCCTGATAATCGATCGCCGGGATGTCGAGCTTGGCCCAGTCGACCTCCTCCATCTCCAGCCAGGCGCGAAAGGCCTTGAGCCGCCAGTCGAGCATCCATTCCGGCTCGTTCTTCTTGGCGGAAATGAAGCGGACGGTGTCCTCGTTCAGGCCCTTGGGCGCGAACTCCTGCTCGACATCGGACGCGAAGCCCCACTCATAGTCCTGGGCGATCTTTTCCTTGAGCTCGCGGTTCTTGACGGCCTCGTTCATCGCGCAAGCTCCGTCAGAGAAACGGCGTCGAGTGCACCGCGGACGGCGTTCGAAACTACGCCCATGTGCGGCTTCACCCTGCACTGCGCATCGAGCGCGCAGCCGGAAACGTCCTCATCGCCGCTGCACTGGGTCATGGCGATCGGGCCTTCGACCGCTTCGACGATGTCGGCGAGGCTTATTTCAGGCGCTGGTCGGGCCAATGTGAACCCGCCGCCGGCGCCGCGGACGCTGCTCAGCAGGGCATGACCGGCCAGCTGCCCCATCAGCTTTTGCGCGGTGGGGAGTGGCACGCCGGTTTCGCCCGACAGCTCGGTTGCGCTGAGACGTGCGCCCACGGGACGGCGGGCGGCGGCGGTCATCAGGACGACCGCGTAATCGGCAAGGTGGGAGAGTCGCATGGTGAATTCGGAGCTTTCCAGTCCGATTTAGTGGGTTGCGCCCTGAAACTCAACCGCGCAGACGGTCGGCGTGGCCCTCTATCCGCTCATCAGCCCGCTGATCTTCCGCCTCGATGCGGAGCGGGCGCATCGTGCGACGATCGCGCTGCTCAAGCTGCGCGGCGGCAAGGGCGAACCGCCAGCCACGCCGGAGCTGAAAACGAAGGTGGCTCGCCTCACCTTTCCCAATCCGGTCGGACTGGCGGCGGGATTCGACAAGGATGCCGAGGTATTCGGCCCGATGCTCGGGCTTGGCTTCGGATCGGTCGAGGTCGGCACGCTGACGCCCAAGCCGCAGGCGGGGAACCCGAAGCCGCGGCTGTTTCGGCTGGTCGAAGACCAAGCGGTGATCAACCGCATGGGCTTCAATAACGGCGGGCAGGACGCGGCACTCGCGCGGCTCAGAAAGCGGTATCGCACGCGCGGCATCGTCGGCGTGAATGTCGGCGCAAACAAGGATAGCGCGGATCGCATTGCCGACTACGTTCAGGGCGTTCGCGCAATGGCTCCCGTCGCCGATTACCTGACCGTCAATATCAGCTCGCCGAACACGCCAGGACTGCGGCAATTGCAGGATGAAGGCGCGTTGCGCGAACTGCTGGCGGCGGTGCGCGAGAACCGCCAGCCGGGCGGGCCGCCGCTATTCCTGAAAGTGGCGCCGGACCTAGAGGAAGGCGACCCGATCCGCATCGTGCGCGCAGCGCTTGATCATGGCGTCGATGCGCTGATCGTCGCCAACACGACGGTATCGCGGCCGCCGGGTTTGCGCTCGCGATATGCGTCGGAAAGCGGAGGCCTGTCCGGGGCTCCGCTGGCGGCGCTGGCGCACAAACAATTGCAGGCTTTCTACAGCGTCGCGGGCAAGGAACTGCCGCTGATTTCGGCGGGCGGGATTAGCGATGCCAACGATGTTTGGTGGCGGATCCGCTCGGGCGCGAGTTTGGTGCAGCTTTATAGCGCGATGGTTTACCAGGGGCCGGGAATTGCGCGCCGCATCACGAAAGACTTGCAGCGCATCCTCGCGAGCAGCCCGTTCGCCAACATTGCCGAGGCGGTCGGGACAGGGTAGCGCTCCCGCCCATGCGTACACTGCCGATTGCCGCCGGACTGCTCGCCCTCGCCACTGCCACTTCGCTCCCGGCCAAACCGCCGACAGCCCGTACGAACATTGCACCAGGTATGGTCAGCGCAGCCGATCCGCGCGCGGCCGAAGCCGGTGCGCAGATCCTGCGCCAGGGCGGCTCCGCGCTCGATGCCGCATTTGCGACGCTGATCGCGCTGACCGTCGTCGAGCCGCAAAGCTCTGGCATCGGCGGTGGCGGATACATGGTTTATTCACCGCGCGGCGGCGCCGCTGTGACGTTCGACGGCCGCGAAACCGCGCCGCACGCCGCGACCAACACTTGGTTCTTCAAGGACGGTCAGCCGATGCCGACGCGGGAAGCGATTCCGGGCGGCAAGAGCGTTGGCGTGCCGGGCAATCTGCGCATGATGGCGCTGGCGCACCGCCGCTTCGGTAAACTGCCGTGGGCGGCGCTGTTCCAGCCGGCAATCAAGCTCGCGCGCGACGGCTTCGTCATGACTCCACGCATGAATCGCGCGCTCGCCTCCTCCATCGAAACCGGTGCGATGTCCGCGGAAGCGCGCGCGCTTTATTACGCGCCGGACGGCACGCCGAAGCCTGCGGGAACGCTCATCCAGAACCCGGCGCTCGCGAAATTCCTGAGCGACGTCGCCGCGCGCGGCGCGGACAGCTTCTACGTCGGTCCGAACGCACAGGCGATCGTTGCGACGGTCAACGGCTCGCCGCGGAACCCATCGCGCATGACGACCGGCGACATCGCCACCTACGATGCCAAGACTCGTAATCCGGTGTGCGGCACCTATCGCGGATACAAGATTTGCGGGATGGGCCCGTCCTCTTCCGGCGGCACAACCGTTTTCACCATCCTCAAGCAGCTCGAGCGCTTCGACATGACGGCGCTTGGCCCCAACTCGCCGACCGCCTGGCACCTGATCGCGGAGTCGATGCGCCTCGCCTACGCCGACCGCGATCAGTTCATCGGCGACCCTGGCTTCGTCTCCGTGCCGGTCGCGGGAATGATCGATGCCAAATACCTCGCTCGCCGATCTGCGCTGATTTCACCGGATCGCACGATGACGACTGTCACCGCAGGCTCACCGCTGGCCGCGCCGAAATTCGTCTGCAAAGCGGTGCAGCCCGTTGAGCGCGGCACGTCGCACTTCGTTGCCGTCGACAGTCAGGGCAACGTCGCATCGGATACTTCGACCATCGAAAGCCCGTTCGGTTCGGGGCTGATGGTCAACGGCTATTATCTCAACAACGAACTGACCGACTTCAACATCGAGCCGATGAAGGATGGGTGCCTTACCGCCAATCGTGTCGAAGGCGGCAAGCGCCCCCGCAGCTCGATGAGCCCGACCATCGTTTGGGGACCGGACGGCAAGATCCGGCTGGCGGTCGGCGCGGCCGGCGGCGCGACGATTCCGGCCCAGGTGGCGAAAGCAATCATCGGCGTTCTCGACTGGCACCTGACCGCGCAGCAGGCGATCGCGCTGCCGACCATCTTCGCGCCGGGCGGCGACACGGTTTACGTCGAAAAGGGCACGTTCCTCGAAACGATGGTGCCGCAGCTGCAGGCGCTGGGTCACACGAAGATCGATTACCGCCAGCCGATTTCCTTCAAGGCGAACGCGATCGAATGGGCAAACGGCCGCTGGGCCGGCGCGGCCGATCCGCGCAGCGAGGGCGTCGCGGTTTCGCAATAAGGGGGCGCATGGCTCGACAACTCGAACGGTTCGACAACCTCGTCTCGCTCTTCCTGACGCGGGCGGCGGAGAAGGGCGACGCGCCCTTCCTTTGGGCAAAACGCGACAAGATTTGGTCGTCGACCAGCTGGGGCGAGGCCGCGCGGCAAGTCGCGGCGCTTGCGGAGCATCTGAAAAGCATCGGTTTGCAGCCGGGTGACCGCGTGGCCCTCGTCAGCGAGAACCGGCCGGAATGGCTGATCGCCGACCTCGGCATCATGGCCGCCGGCTGCGTGACGGTTCCGACCTACACCACCAACACCACGCGCGACCATGCGCATATCCTCGGCAACAGCGGCGCGCGCGCGGTGATCGTTTCGAATCAGAAGCTGGCCAAGAACCTGATTCCGGCCGTGCTGACGTCGAGCGAATGCCACCACGTGATCGGCATCGAGGACATCAGATCGGGCCAGGTGCCCGACTGGGTGAACATCCATCAGTGGGGCGAGCTGACCGCCGGCAGCGCCGACGTGGAAGGGCTGCGCGAGCGCGAGAAAGCGGTCGGGCGCGATGACCTCGCGTGTATCATCTACACCAGCGGCACCGGCGGCGCGCCGCGCGGCGTTCGCATCCATCACGGCTCGATCCTGCACAATCTGGAGGGCTGCACCGACATCATCTCCACAGACTTCGGCTGGGATGATGAGGTGTTCCTGTCCTTCCTGCCGGCGAGCCACGCTTACGAGCACACGGGCGGGCAGATGTTCCCGATCGCGCTGGGTGCGCAGATCTATTACGCCGAGAGCCTCGAAAAGCTCGCTGCCAACATCGAGGAAGTGCAGCCGACGATCATGGTCGTGGTTCCGCGGCTGTTCGAGATGCTGCGCGCGCGGATCCTGAAGTCAATCCAGTCGCAGGGCGGTTTGTCGAACTACTTGCTCACCCGCGCGCTGAAGATCGGCGCGGACAAGGCGAATGGCGGGTTGAAGCCGTGGGACTGGCCAATGGACGGCATCCTGTCGCTGACGCTCCGGCGCAAGATTCGCGAGCGCATGGGCAAGCGCACCAAGGCCTGGGTATCGGGCGGCGCACCGCTCAATCCGGAAGTTGGAATCTTCTTTCAGTCGCTCGGGATCACGTTCCTGCAGGGATACGGCCAAACCGAGGCAGGGCCGCTGATCAGCTGCAATCGGCCCAGGGCCGGCATTAAGCTGGATACGGTCGGTCCGCCCGCAATGAACACCGAAGTGCGCATTGCCGAGGACGGCGAGATCATGGTTCGCGGCGAAAACGTGATGCACGGCTATTGGCACAACGACGAAGAAACCGCGCGGGTGCTGAAGGACGGCTGGCTGGCAACCGGGGACGTCGGGCATCTCGACGCCAAGGGCCGCATCGTCATCACCGACCGCAAGAAGGACCTGATCGTCAACGACAAGGGCGACAACGTTTCCCCGCAACGGATCGAAGGCATGCTGACGCTCCAGCCGGAGATTGCGCAGGCGATGGTTTACGGGGACCGCCGCCCTCACCTGGTCGCCTTACTTGTTCCCGAGCCCGAGTTCACCGGGAAACCCGACCTTCAGGCGCGGCTGCAAAAGGCGGTCGACCGGGTCAACGCCGAGCTGTCGGTGATCGAACGGGTGCGCCGGTTCATTCTTGCCGACGAAGGCTTCACGATCGAGAATGAGCAGCTGACGCCGTCATTGAAGATCCGGCGCCACGTGATCGGCGGCGTCTACGGCGAGCGCCTCGACGCGCTCTACAAACGCTAAGTGCGCGGGCGGGTGTAGGGAACGAAATCGCCCCACACGCAGCTGCCGACCAACATTCCATTGGTCAGATCGACAACCTGAGCGATGTCGCCGCGGCACGGATCGGAGCTGCCGATCTGGCGCGTCACCAGCGTGTAGTGACCGCTCGCAATGCCATTGCAGGCACCTTGCGTATGGTTGACGTAGGTTCGGGCCGCGCCGTCGCGGAACAGGATCGTGTTGTCGTCGATCGGCCGCATGTCCATCGCGCGGAAGCGCGGCAGGCAGGACATTGGCTGACCCGGCACCTTGCCCAGCAGCAACTGCTCATATTCGTGCTGCTTCGCCGCGGTGCGGGTCGGACCGGGGCCAAAACCGGCGGAACAGGATGCCAGCATGGAGCTGGCGACTAGGGCAGAGATCACACGCATCTTCGACCTCCTTCGAAGCCGCTTTTCGTTACGGCTATGACCAATTCGTAGAGCGCTCGCCGTCATGAACGAAAGCTGTCTTTTTCCTTCCGCAACGCGGCAAACGTTTCCACGTCTCTTGCCCGAACGAAGGGGTTGGTAGCCCGTTCCTGCGCGACCGTGGTGGGAACCGTCATTTTTCCGCTGGCGCGCAACACTCGGACCGCCGCCAGGCGTTCGGCGATCGCCGCATCCGCCGGCTCCGCATGCGCAGCGAAGATCGCGTTAGAGAGCGTGTATTCGTGCGCGCAATAAAGCTTTGTGTCGTCCGGCAATGCGGCAAGCCGCTGAAGCGAATGGTACATCTGTTCCGGGCTCCCTTCGAACAGGCGCCCACAACCCATTGCGAAAATCGTATCGCCGACGAAGGCAAGGCCGGCGTCGTCGAACATGATCGCGATGTGGCCGAGTGTGTGGCCGGGCACGGCAATCACGCGGCCGGCGTGGTTGCCGAGCCGGACTTCGCCGCCTTCGCTAAGGGCAATGTCGCTCCCGGGAATATTTTCACCTGCCGGGCCGGAGATGCGTGCACCAGTCGCGTCCTTCACGGAGAGATTGCCGCCCGTGTGATCCGGATGCCAGTGCGTGTTCCACACCTGATCGATCGACCATCCGCGGCGCTCCGCTTCGGCCAGAACTGGGGCTGCGTCGCCAGGATCGACAACTGCGGTCTCGCCGCTCTCATCGTCGTGGACGAGCCACAGATAATTATCGGTGAAAGCCGGGACCCCGACGACTTCCAGCATCACCAGCTGCCGGTGTTCGGCATCGACGCCCATGGCTCGGCTGCGGGCAGGGCGCCGCCCTTCTGCAGCAGTTCGATCGAGATGTTGTCCGGCGTGCGGACAAAGGCCATGCGACCATCGCGCGGCGGTCGGTTGATCGTCACACCCGCATCGGCGAGCCGCTGGCACGTCGCGTAGATATCGTCGACCTGATAAGCGAGATGGCCGAAGTTGCGGCCGCCGTCATATTCTTCCGGGTCCCAATTATGGGTGAGCTCAACCTCGCCGCCTTCGTCGCCCGGCACGCCCATGAAAATAAGCGTGAAGCGGCCTGCTTCATTGTCCATCCGGCGGCGCTCCTCGAGCCCCAGCTGTTGAAAGAATGCAACAGTCGCGTCGGGATCGGCGACGCGGATCATGGAATGCAGAAATTTCATTTCGTCTCGCTCAATTCATCGCTATTAAAGCACGGTTCGTCGCAGCCGTGACCGGCGATCGTGACCGGTGGCTGCAAGTATATGCGGACGAACGCCTGGGGTTCCATCCCATGATCCAGAAGCTGCAGGACAACCGCGCCGTTCTCCTCGGGGCGGTCGCAATATTTGCTCTTGGTCTCACTACCGCGGGCTACGCACTTGGGGACGGCCTCCGCCGGTCGAAGATGGCGGAGCATCGCTCGGTCACCGTGCGTGGTGTTTCCGAACGCGACGTGACCGCCGACCTCGCCACCTGGTCGATCAGCTTCTCCCATCGCGGCGAGGACCTCGCCTCTGTGCAGAAGTCCGTCGACGATCAGGCGCGCGCCGTCCGCGCGTTCCTGCAGCGGTCGGGCTTCCGGCCCGAAGACGTGACGGATACCGACGTGTCGCTCGGTCATGAGCAGCCGACCGACAAGGATGGCAACCCGGTGGGACCGCGGCTGCTGAACGTCAGCCGCTCGATCCAGCTGCGCACGACCGACGTGATGCGGGCACGATCTGCCTACACGCGCCAGGCGGAGCTTCTTCGCGACGGTTTCGAAATGTCGTCGAGCGGAGTGAACTTCACCTTCACCAAGCTCAACGATCTCAAGCCGAGGATGATCGCCGAGGCGACGCAGAATGCCCGGCGCAGCGCCGACCAGTTCGCCCATGACAGCGGCACATCGGTCGGGCGGATCAAGACCGCCAGCCAGGGCTATTTTTCAGTCGGTGCCCGCGACGGCGACGAGTGCGACGACTGCGGATCGTCCGGGGGCAGCACGCCGTTCCAGAAAGTCCGCGTGGTGACGACGATCGATTACGATTTGGGCTGAGGCGCCGGGTCGGTCTTCACGGTCGGCGTGACGCCCAGCATCTCGATGGCCTTGCCGGCAGCCTTGCCGACAGGGCCATTCGGATCGCCTGCCGCGGCTTGCGTCCAGTAACGGCGAGCGCCGGCTTCATCCCCCGTAAAGTCGGCGACGTGACCGGCTTCGAACAAGACCGTCGGGTCCGATGGTGCCAGACTCAGCGCGCGGCCGATCGCCATTTTGGCCGTTGCCGCGTCGCCCTCGCGGATCGCAAGGCCGGCCGAGAAATACCAGTAGAAGGGGTCGCCGGAGATGCTCGCGGCGGCTTCGTTCAACTTCGCGCGCGCGGTCTTCAGGTCGTTCTGCGCTTCGGCAGCCCGAGCGCGGTCGAGCAGCGCCTCGCCGCGCTGCTCGGCTTCCAGGCCCGGAAGCGTCAGTGCCTTGTCCAGATCGAAAGCCGCCTTGCCCGGCTGGTTCGCCGCGATCCACAGATTGCCGGCTGCGGCATACATGCGCGCGGTCTTCGGATCCTTGTCGATCGATGCCTTCGCCGCTTCCTCGAAGTTCTGCGCGGCAGCCTCGTTGTCGCCCGCCTTCTGCGCGACCAACGCGCGGCAGACGAGGGCATCCGGGGTCACAACATCGGGACAAGGCGTGGCTGTGGCAGCGGCGGCGGCGAGCAAAAGAATCAAGGACTGGGCTCCAGCAATTCGGCCACGGTGCGCAGGATCGCGTCGATCTCATGCGGCTCCGACAGGCGGTGACCGCCGCCCTTGATGATCTTCAACTGGACGTCGGCTGAACGAAGTGCGGCGAGGGTGCGCATCGCGACCTCGACCGGCACGTCCCGGTCGTCTTCGCCGTGCACCAGCCGGACCGGGCGATCGATCTCAATCGCGCTGTGCAGCAATCGCATCCGCTGGCCCGATTCCCAAAAGCCGCGCGCGATGCCGGCAGCCTCGGCAGCTGCGCCGTCGGCAAAGCCCCAATCGGTGAAGTCGGGCGCCGCGGCGATGCCGACAAGCGCGAGCACTCGGTCAGGCCGGGCCAGCGCGACGTGTAATGCAAGCCATCCGCCCATCGAAGAGCCGACGATGATCAGCGGCCCACTTGTCAGTTGGTCGATCGCGGCAAGCGTCTCCTGCAGCCAACGATCGAGTGTGCCGTCCTCGAACCGGCCGTCACTCGACCCCGTGCCTGAATAATCGAGCCGCAACATCGCAAGGCCGCGCGTTTCGGCAAACGCATCGAGCGAGACCGCCTTCGCGCCCTCCATGTCCGATGCGTAGCCCGGCAGGAAGACGAGCGTGGGTGAGCTTCCGCTTCGCATACGGTAAGCGATCGAGCGCCCCTCGACCGCGAAGTGGTGCAGTTCAGGATCAGTCATTAATCGAGAACCTCGCGCAGAACACGCTTCAGCGCGGCGATTGTCGGGGCGTCTATTGTAGGCAGGTCATGGCGATGAACCTGGTCCAGTGCCCGCATGGGATCGCCGCCGGTTTCGAACACATAATGGTCGAACAGGGCGCGCCACGATGTCCGTTGGTCGGCAGGCATTCCTCGGAACATGACTGTCGCGAGTTGGAGCAACTGGATGAACGGATAGCCGGCAGTCGCCCCATCGCGATTCCACCAATAGTTCATCAGCACGTTGAAGGGCGCGAGCGACTGCACCCCGTGCCACCATAGGTACGGGATGAAGATGGCGTCACCCGGCTCCAACTCCGCGACCAAGGCCGCGTCGAGCGCCTGGCGGTATTTCGGGAAGCGATCGAAGTCGGGAGCGCCGAGCGGAACCATGCTGATTGGAACACCGGCCGGAGTCTGATCGAGCGGGCCCGGATAGAGGTTGGGCGTCTGCTCCGGGGGAAACAGGACGAAGCGACGCCGTCCGGCAACAACGACAGCGATGTTGTCAGCGACGTCGAAATGCGGGGCGACGGTGACGGCATTGCCGATCCACAGTCGCGCGTTTGTGCCGTTCGGAACGAGTAGGTTCGGATTGGCATCCTCAAGCCCTGCAAGGACATCGGGCGCGGAGATCGCCTGGACTGCGATCGCCACCGGCTCCGCGGACGCGCGCTCGCGCAGGATGCCGCCGAGGACGACATCCAAACGCTCGGCAGTCGTGTGGAAGTTCATCGTTTTCGAATCGGGCTGGTAGAAGAAGCGGCCTCGATTGCCGGGGTGTGACGCCAGGACGCTGACCGGCTGGCCGTTATAGAAGCCGGACAGGTAATCGGCCGCGGCTTGGTCCGACTCCGTGGCTGCCTGGACGGCGGGCCACTCGGAAAAGGCGCCGCGCAGGACCAGCGGCGCATCCAAGGTGTCGCTAGGGAGGGCAGTCAAGCCCGCGCCGGCGATCTCCTCGACGCGCTTGCAGTCGGCGAACATGGCGCGGCTCTTCCCAGCTTGGGCGGCAAAGCGCAATGCGCCGGAACGGCCGGCTCTGCCGCCGGTTGTCCGCGAGCGAAGGAGCGAAACATGCAATATCGACAGCTGGGAGACAGCGATCTCAAGGTCTCGGAAATTTCGCTGGGATCGTGGCTGACCTACGGCGTCGGGTCGAAGCCGACAAAGCGCGGGCCTGTTTGGAAGAGGCGTTCGAGCTGGGCATCAACTTCATCGATACCGCGAACGTTTATGGCGAAGGTGCCGCCGAGGCTTTTTTGGGCGATGCGCTGCAAGGGCGTCGGCGTGACAGCTACGTGCTGGCGACGAAGGTCTTTTTCCCAATGAGCGCTGTGGATCGTGGGCTGTCGCGCGCCCAGATCGAAAAGCAGTTGGACGATTCGCTGCGGCGACTGCGTACGGATTTCGTCGATCTCTATCAATGTCACCGCTACGACGAGGAAACGCCGCTCGAGGAAACGATGGAGGCGCTGACGCGTGCCGTAGATAGCGGCAAGGTCCGCTACATCGGATTTTCCGAATGGCCGACTGACAAGATTCAGGCCGCCCTGGCTATGGGTAGCGTCGCCAAGTTCGTGTCTTCACAGCCGCAATATTCATTGCTGTGGCGAGATCCTGAAAACGGAGTAATCCCGCTTTGCGCGGCCAACGGCATCTCTCAGATCGTCTGGTCGCCGCTGGCCCAGGGCGTGCTCAGCGGAAAGTACGACCCTGATCGGCCGCCGCCCTCCGACAGCCGCGCCACTAGCGACGCGATGAATACCTACATCAGCTGGCTCATGAAGCCAGAGATCCTGCGCGCCGTGCAGCAGCTAAAGCCGCTTGCTGACGAAGTGGGTCTCACCATGCCGCAGTTCGCGCTGGCCTGGGTGCTGCGCGAACCCAACGTCGCGTCCGCGATCATCGGCGCGTCGCGCCCGGAGCAGGTGCGGGAAAATGCCGCCGCATCGGGCGTGGTGGTCGACACGGCGCTCTTCCTGCGCGCCGAGCAGATTATTGATGAGGCTCGTTCCGCGCTTGCAGACGCATGACCCAGCGCTCGACCTCGCGGTCGAATTTAGCGAGATCGAAATGCTGCGGATCGTCGTGGGCCAGCGGGATGCCGCGGTCGATGTTGGCATGGAAGCCAGGCACCATCCATTGGCCTAATCGGGCGCTCGCTAAAACGTAGAGCAGGCCAAGCGTGCGGTACTGCCGGTCGGTGAAGCCGGGCACCGGGCCGATCCGGTCATTCTTGGGCGGGCCGTTGGGATCGGCGCGGCGCGGCTGCAGATTCTCGATGTGCAGGAAGCGGCCGCGCGCGGCCTCGCCGACCGCCCGCTCCAGCTTGGTCGCGCGCCAGCCCACTTCGAAGTCGTGACCAACCGACACTCGCCCAAGGCGGTCGTTGAAGATGTGCGCGACGGCGTCCTTGCCGAGGAACTGATTGATGTCGTTATATTTGACCGAGCGGTCGAAGTTTGGCGCGAACGGCTCCGTTCCGATGTACGGCGAGCTGGTGTCGTGAATAACGAAATAGGCGGCGCGGCGATGATCGGAGGTTTCCGACACCGGGCTGGCGGCTGGCAGAGGAATGCGCGCGCCGCGGAGGGCCGCAGCAAGCTTTACGAAGTCGATGTGCGGCCGCTCACCGACCAGCCGCTCGAGGGTCGGTGGAAGCGCAGCTTCCGGCAGCGCCGCGCCGCCAGGCTCAACGTGGCGTAGCAGGCAGCGGGCCTGCTCCTTCGGCGTGCCGGCGAAGGTCAGAGTCACATGGTCAAAGCGGCAGTCGACTGGCGGCGCTGGCTTGGCAGGCGGTGCGAACAGCTGGGCGGCGGCGAGGAGGAGCGGGGCGACCATCAGATGGCCTTCGAGCTGCGGCGGGACGGGGACACGAAAATCTCCTCGATGGGCAGGGAAAAGAGTTCGGAAATGCGGAAGGCGAGCGGCAGGGAGGGGTCGGACTTGCCGGTCTCGATCGAATTGATGCTCTGGCGGGAGACCTCGAGCCGGTCGGCCAGCTTCTGCTGACTCCAGCCGCGTTCGGCGCGCAGCGGGCGGAGGCGATTTTCCATCTGTAAAGCTTACTTTACGGGGGCGCCGGTCTTGTCAAATGCTGGCGGTCAGGCCGTGGTTGAGGCGTGGCAGTCGCGCCGCTACATGGCCTCCACCATGACAAAGATGTTCAAGATCGCCCTTCCCGATGGCTCCGTCAGGGAAATGCCCGAAGGGTCGACGCCGGCGGACGTCGCGGCGGCGATCGGGCCGGGCCTCGCCAAGGCGGCGCTCGCGGCCAAGATCGACGGCGAAGTCCGCGACATCATGCGCCCGTTCGAGGGCGACGCGAACCTCGCACTGATCACTTCGCGCGACGAGAAAGACGCACTCGAGCTGGTGCGGCACGACTTCGCGCACGTGCTGGCCGAAGCGGTGCAGAACATCTTCCCGGGCACGCAGATCACCTTCGGTCCCGCGACCGAGGACGGCTTCTATTACGACTTCGCGCCTGCTCCCGGCCGCGGCCCGTTCACCGAGGAAGACTTGCCCGCGATCGAAGAAGAGATGCGGCGCGTGATTGCGGCCGACAAGCCGCTGGTCCGCGAAGTGTGGGACCGCGAGCGTGTGCGGCAGTTCTTCATCGACCATGGCGAGGCGTTCAAGGCCGAGTGGGTGATGGAGCTGCCCGAGGGCGAGCCGATCACCATGTACAAGACGGGTCATGGTCCGGCCGACTGGATCGACCTCTGCCGCGGGCCTCACCTGGCCTCGACCGGTAAGCTCGATCCGCAGGCATTCAAGCTGACCCGCGTCTCGGGCGCGTACTGGCGCGGCGATCCGAAAAACCCAATGCTCAGCCGCATCTATGGCACCGCTTGGCTGAACAAAAAGCAGCTCGACGCCTATCTCGTCCGGCTCGAAGAAGCCGCCAAGCGCGACCACCGCAAGATCGGGCAGGAGATGGACCTGTTCCATCTCCAGGCCGAAGCGCATGGCAGCGTGTTCTGGCACCCGCACGGCTTCACCATCTACCGCGCCCTCGAAGCCTATATGCGCCGCCGCATCGACGAGGCCGGCTACCGGGAGATCAAGACGCCGCAGCTGATGGACGCGCGGCAGTGGGAGAAGAGCGGCCACTGGGGCAAATATCGCGAGAATATGTTCGTCGTGCCGGACGAGATCCCGAGCACCGACGAAGATGCGCCGATCCTTTCGGGCGATGCGGACCTGATGGCGCTGAAGCCGATGAACTGCCCGGGGCACATCCTCGTCTTCAAGCAGGGCATCACCAGCTACAAGGAACTGCCGATCCGTTTCTACGAGAACGGCAGCTGCCACCGGAACGAGCCGCACGGCGCGCTCCACGGGCTGATGCGCGTCCGCCAGTTCACGCAGGACGACGCCCACATCTTCTGCCGGGAGGATCAGGTCGTCAGCGAGGCGCAGGCGTTCTGCGAGCTCGCCGCACGCGTCTACAAGGACTTCGACTTCACCTACGAAATCAAGCTCGCGCTGCGCCCGGACAACCGGTTCGGCAGCGACGAGGATTGGGACATCGCGGAAGAAGAGCTGCGTCAGGCCGTGAAGGCTGCGGGCATGGCGACCGAAGAGTTCGGGTGGGAAGAGCTGCCCGGCGAGGGCGCTTTCTATGCGCCCAAGCTCGAATGGCATCTCAAGGATGCGATCGGTCGCACCTGGCAGGTCGGTACGCTGCAGTCGGACCGTGTGCTGCCCGAGCGGCTGGACGCGACCTACGTCGGTGAGGACGGGCAGAAGCATCGCCCCATGATGTTCCACCGCGCGATCTTCGGATCGTACGAGCGGTTCATCGGCATCCTGATCGAACATTATGCGGGCAAGTTCCCGCTGTGGCTGGCCCCGGTGCAGGCGGTGGTCGCGACCATTGTCTCGGATGCCGACGGCTATGCGGAACAGGTCGCGGCGAAGTTGCGGGGGGCAGGGATTCGCGTCGAGACCGACCTCCGCAACGAGAAGATCAACTATAAGGTCCGCGAGCACAGCCTGGCCAAGGTTCCGCTCCTGCTGGTCGTCGGCAAGCGCGAGGCCGAGGAGGGCACGGTCGCGCTCCGGCGGCTGGGCAGCGACGAGCATCAGAAGATGATGAGCCTCGATGACGCGGTGGCGATGATGCGCGCCGAGGCCGTTCCACCCGACTTGGCCTGACGCGCCTTCGCCACACATCGTGGCAAAATCGACTCGCTTTTGCGCGCCTGCACTTTTCATTGTGCGGCCGAGTGCATAAGTCGACGGTTCCACAAGCAGAACGGAGACTCGACTATACCACCGCCCTATCCGCGCCGAGGACCGGCGCCGCCGCAATTTACCGGCCCCCGCTACAATGAGTTCATCCAGTCCCAGAAGGTGCGGGTGATCGACGAAAACGGGGAAAACCTGGGCGTGATGTATACGCGCGAGGCATTCGAGCAGGCGCAGGGCGTCGGGCTCGACCTCGTCGAGATTTCTCCCAATTCCGACCCGCCGGTCGCCAAGTTCCTCGATATCGGCCGCTTCAAGTACGAAGCCCAGAAGAAAGCGAACGAGCAGCGCAAGAAGCAGAAGACGCAGGAGATCAAGGAGATCAAGATGCGTCCGAACATCGACGACCACGACTACGACACCAAAATGAAGAAGGTGTTCGAGTTCCTGGAGGATGGCGACAAGGTGAAGGTCACCATGCGCTTCCGCGGTCGCGAGATGGCGCATGGCGAACTCGGCATGGCAGTTTTGCGCCGTGTGCAGGAGCAGACGGCGGAGACCGCCAAGGTTGAGGCCCACCCGCGCATGGAAGGCCGCCAGATGCTGATGGTGCTGGCACCAAAATAAGGTGGCCAGCCGCTCGCTCTCCTGTCCGCGCTGCAGCGGGTCGATGGAGCCGGGCTACACCATCGACATTGGTTACGGCACCAAGGCACTGCCGAAATGGGTCGCAGGCGAGCCGCAGAAGAGCATCTGGACCGGGCTTAAGCTTGGCGGGAAGGATCAGCTCGAGGTGACGACCTATCGTTGTCGCCGCTGCGGCTATCTCGAAAGCTACGCTTGAGCCCTTACTTACACGGCTGTTGCTAAATTGCTTCACCAGTGCGGATTGTAAATTAACCGCACGGCCTATCTTCCCTTGGAGCCGCTTTCAGGTTTAGCCTGATCCCACGACCGGGCGGCCTCGCCCGATTGGGGGAGAGAAATTGATGATCCGCAAGTCCGCCTTGCTGGTGACGACCGGGATGGTCGCCATCGCGACCCCGGCTTTTGCCCAGGATAACGACACCCGCGTTCAACCGACTCAGCCGTCACCGACCGAACAGGCAGCCGTCACGCCGCAGGCGCAGGCCGCTGCCGACGCGCCGCAGGACGTGATCGTGATCACCGCCCAGGGCCGTAAGCAGGTTCTGCAGGACGTTCCGATCGCGGTGACCGCCGTCGGCGCGCAGGACATGAAGAATTCGGGTGCGAGCGACATCCGCCAGCTGAACCAGCTTGCGCCTTCGCTGCTCGTTTCGTCAACGGGCAGTGAAGCGAATGGCTCCGCCCGCATCCGCGGCATTGGTACGGTCGGCGACAACCCAGGTCTCGAAAGCTCCGTCGCCGTGTTTGTGGACGGCGTTTACCGCTCACGTTCGGGCCTCGGCCTCACCGAGCTTGGCGAGATCGATCACGTCGAAGTCCTGCGCGGTCCGCAAGGAACGCTGTTTGGCCGCAACGCGTCTGCCGGTCTCATCCACATCTTCAGCAAGCCGCCTTCATTCACGTTCGGCGGCTATGGCGAGGTCACGGTCGGCAACTATAATCTCCGCCGGGTCGCCGGCGGTGTGACTGGCCCACTGTCGAGCACCGTCGCCGCCCGCCTCGATGCGGTCTACGTGAAGCGCGACGGCTTCTATCGCGACCCGGCCAACGACACGCGCGTCAACGATCGCAATCGCTGGTTCACGCGCGGTCAGATCCTGTGGAATCCGACCGAAAACATGTCGATCAAGCTGATCGGCGACTACACGCATCGCGACGAAAAATGCTGCGGCGCCGTGTACGTCGACAACAGCGTCAATTCGAACATCGGCAATCTCAACGAGATCGCCAATCCGCTCATTCAGCCGGGATCGAACCCGGCCCGCACGAATGACAGCGGTAACAATATCGTCAATGTCCTGCGCGACCTTGGCCAGAACCTCAACGCCTTGCATTCGGGCTATGACCGCACGCTTTCGGTCACCCCGGGCCGCAGCTACGCGGGCAAGACGAAGGATTGGGGTCTTTCCGGCCAGATCGATTACGACATGGGCGGCGCCAAGCTGACGTCGATCACCGCCTATCGCGATTACAAAGCGGATCAGGGTGGCGACCTCGACTACAGCACGGTCGACATCCTTTATCGCCCCGCCGACGGCAATGCCGGCCGCAGCTTCAAGACGTTCAGCCAGGAATTGCGTTTCCAGGGCAAGACCCTCGGCGACAAGCTCGACTGGCTGGTCGGCGGCTACTACGCGGCCGAGAAGCTGCAGGTCACGGACAACCTGCGCTTTGGCAGCCAGTACGGCCGGTTCGCCACCTGCCGCGTCGTTTCGCCCGGCGGCCTGGCGGCGCTTTATTCGCCGACGTCCCCGGCCTGCCTCGCGGCACGTCCGGCGGCCTTCGGCGCGGCTTCGCCGCTGATCTACGCCGCGTTCGACAATTTGGACCGCATGAACAATGTCGGTTCGACGCTCGATGTGTACGATCAGAAGAGCCGCAACTTCGCGCTCTTCACGCACAACATCTTCCACGTGACGCCGAAGCTCGATCTCACGGTCGGCCTTCGCTACACCACCGAGCGCAAGCAGCTGAACGCGCAGTTCGGCAACAACAACACGGCGTGCCCAGCGAACCAGGCGCTCCTTGGCAACTTCATCAATCCGAACAGCCCGGGCTTCAACGCCGCCCTGTTCTCGGTGTCGAACGCCCTGTTGTCGCTGTCCTGCCAGGGGAATGCGACGTCCGAGCTGAACGGCGTCCGGATCTCCGACGCGCGCAAGGAGCATAAGCTCACCGGAACCGGCGTCATCTCCTACAAGCCGACCGAGGACAGCCTGATCTACGGCAGCTTCTCGCGCGGCTATAAGGCTGGCGGTTTCAACCTCGATCGTTCGGCACTGAAGCTGCCGACCGTCTCCTTCGCCAGCCTCGGCGGTCCCCAGGCTCTGGTCGGCAACCTCCAGTTCGACCCCGAAATCGTCGATGCGTGGGAAATCGGCGGCAAGTTCTCGGCCCGTGGGATCCTGTTCAACGTCGCGGCCTTCCGTCAGCAGTTCAAGAACTTCCAGCTGAACACGTTCGACGGGTCGGTCTTCATCGTTCAGAACGTCAATGGTTGCGGCGCCAGCCTCAACGGTCTCGATCGCGACAACAGCACGGCTCCGGGTTCGGCCAACTTCGTCGCGCCGGTGATCGCGCCAGGCTCGGCCTACAGCCTCAACCCCGCGGCGCTGACCGGCGCCTGCGCGGCTGACGATGTGAGCTACGGTGTCCGGTCGCAGGGCGTCGAGCTGGAAGCCAGCTTCAGTCCGATGCGCGACCTGCGCGTCAACCTGGGCTTCACCTACGCCGACACCAAGTATCGCAATAACCTGGTCGGCACCGACAACGGCGCGCCGCTCAACCCGGCTCTCCGCGTCCTGCCTGGCAAGAACATTTCGAATGCGCCGAAAGCGGTCGGCACCGGCGCCCTGTCCTACACGCCGCGAATTGGCGGAAGCGGGCTGACCGGCCTGTTCTACGTCGATGCGCGCGTGACCGGTAAGTACAACACCGGTTCCGACCTGTTTCCGCAAAAGGGACAGAAGGGCTATTCGGTGGTCAACGGGCGCGTCGGCATCCGTGGTCCGAACGAGTCCTGGGCGATCGAGCTGTGGGCGCAGAACCTGTTCAACAAGGATTATGCGCAGGTCGCGTTCAACTCACCGTTCCAGCAGGGTGGATCGACCCAGCCGCCGTACGCGGCCGGCTTCACGCACGCGCCGTTCATCGACCCGCAGTATCCGGGTGGACGCCAGCTGTTCTCGATGTTCCTGGCCGAACCGCGGACTTTCGGCATGACGCTTCGCGCCAAGTTCGGCGGCCGCAGGGTCGAGCCGTATGTTGCTCCGCCCGCACCCCCGCCGCCCCCGCCACCGCCGCCCGCGACCCAGACGTGCCCGGATGGGTCGGTGATCGAAGCGACGGCAGCTTGCCCGGTACCGCCGCCGCCGCCGCCGCCGCCACCACCGGCGCCGGAGCGCGGCAACTAGATACAGTATTAAAGGGGAGGGCCCGGCTTAACCGCCGGGCCTTTTTCTATGCGGCTTTGGCGCGGGCCGGCTTGCGCGCCGCTTCGATGAGCGCAGTCCGCAACGCTTCGCCTTGCTGCGGCGTCAGCTTCTTGTTGCCGGCCGTCAGGTAGAAGACGTCGACGGCACGTTCGCCATAGGTGGCGATATGCGCGGAATGAATGTCGAGGCCCTGCGCGTGGATGGCGGCTGCGAGACCGGCAAGAAGCGCTGGACGGTCGCGGGCATGGACTTCGACGACGGTGGTGCGACTCGACGCACGGTCGGCGATCGTCACCGAAGGCGCAACCTCGAACGCACTCGCACCACGCCGCTGGATTTCGGGCAGCGGCGGCGGGACGACTTCGTCCAAGGCGCCGAGGACCGACTTCACCAACCGCATCCGCAAGCGGCGATCGGCATATGGCTGCCCGCGCCCATCCAGCACCAGCAGATTGTCGAGCGCCATGCCATCGCGGGTGGTGTGAATACGGGCGTCGATGATATTCGCGCCCGCGGCCGCCAGTCCGGCGCAGATACGGTAGAACAAGGCCTCGCGGTCTGGCGTAAACACGCTGACGCGCGTGGCGCCGGTCTCCGGATCGTCTTCAACGACAACGTCCGGACGCGCCAACGCGATATGCGCTTCGGCAGCAGCAACCTGCCGTGCGTTGGCGATCTGCCAGGCCGGCGGCTCGGCAAGCCAGTAGCTGTCCGGTAACCGGCGCGCGTGCGCCCGTGCGGCACTGGTTTTCCAACCGAGCGCCTCGGCCAATTCTTGCTGGCGCTGACCGACCAATTCCGACCGCCCATGCTGTTTGTGCCCAAGGCGAAGCCGTTCCTCTGCCGCTTCGAAGAGGGTGCGCAGCAACGTGCGTTTCCACTCGTTCCACACGCCTGGCCCAACGGCGCGAATGTCGACGACCGTGAGGATGAGGAGGAGTCGCAGACGTTCCGGACTCTGCACCTGGCGAACGAAATCCTCGATGGTCTTCGGATCGGTCAGGTCGCGTTTGAACGCTGTCGACGATAACAGAAGGTGGTAGCGCACGAGCCAGGCGACCGTTTCGGTTTCCGCGCCGTCGAGCCCGAACCGCGGACAAAGTTTGCGCGCGATTTCGGCGCCGATGACGCTGTGATCTCCACCCCGCCCCTTGGCGATGTCGTGCAGAAGGACGGCGACGTAAAGGACACGGCGCGACGCGATCTGCTTGATGATCGCGGTCGACAGCGGATGGTCCTGCTTGAGATCGCCTCGCTCAATGGACGCCAGCAGGCCGAGCGCGCGGATGGAATGCTCGTCGACCGTGTAGTGATGGTACATGTCGAACTGCATCTGCGCGACGACACGGCCGAAGTCGGGCACGAACCGGCCGAACACGCCCGCTTCGTTCATCCATCGCAGCACTGTTTCCGGATGATCCACCGACGTGAGGGTTTCAAGGAAGAGAGCATTGGCACGCGCATCGTGTCGGACGTTGCGCTTGATCAGCTTCGCGTCCCGGCTGGCTGCCCGCATCGCCGCGGGATGGATTTCCAGCTTCTCGCGTGAGGCAAGCGCAAACAGTTCGAGCAGCCGGACCGGATCTTTTCGGAAAAAGTCATCCGCCGGAATGGAAATGCGGCCGCGGTCGAGGACGAAGCCGCCAAGCCGCTTGGGCCGTCGGCGAATGGTTGGCAGCGCAAAGCGGAGCCCCTTCCTGCCCATCTGCTCGTCAAGCTGGGCTAGGAACAGGCCGGTCAGGTCGCCCACCGTTTTGGCATTCAGGAAATAGAATTGCATGAAGCGCTCGACCGCGGCTTTGCCGGGGCGGTCGGCGTAATGCATGATCTCGGCAATGCGCGGCTGATAGTCGAAATTGAGCCGCTCTTCCGGCCGGCCCGCCAGCTCGTGCAAATGGCAGCGAACGGACCAGAAGAAGCGTTCAGCACGGTCGAAGCGGCGGAACTCGGCGCTGGTCAGCAGACCGGCCTTCACGAGCTCCGCAGGGCTCTCCACACCGTGAACGTATTTGCCAATCCAATAGAGCGTCTGGAGATCACGGAGGCCGCCCTTGCCGTCCTTGACGTTGGGTTCGACCACGTAGCGGCTGTCACCCATCTTCACATGCCGCGCATCCCGCTCGGCGAGCTTGGCCGCAACAAAGTCGGCCGCCGTTCCGGAAACGACTTCCTTGCGGAAGCGGGCGATAGCCGCGTCGAAGACCGCTTCGTCGCCCCACAGATAGCGTGCTTCCAGCGCAGCCGTGCGGACCGTAATGTCCTTCTTCGCAACAGCGATAAGCTGGCCGATCGAGCGAACCGAATGCCCGACCTTAAGCTTGAGGTCCCACAGCAGATGCAGGAGCGCCTGGGCAATTCGCTCCTGCTCGGCAGTGGGGGCCTTGGCCGTCAGGATCATCAAGTCGAGGTCGCTATATGGCGCCATCTCGCCTCGGCCGGTCCCGCCGAGCCCGACAATCGCGAGGCCGTTTGAATCATTGCAGACCCCAGCGCAGATGAAATCGTAGGCAAGCCGGATGATCTGATCGTGAAGGAAGCAGGTGGCTCGAGCAGCCGCGCGTCCATTGCCGGGTTCCGCCCGTAGCCGCCGGCTGATCTCCGCGCGTCCGGCCGCCAGCGCTTCCGCGAGCACGCTGCCAGCTTCGTCGGTCGCGCCGTGAGCCGCGCGGAGACGGTCGCCGACCGCCCGCCGGTCGATGATCGTGCGTGGCTCCGGTATCGCGTCTGGCCGATGCGAGGACATAGAACCTATTGCCACGGTATCGCCGTGGCGCTCAACGGGTATCGACCTGCTGCGACTCCTGCCGGTAGAGTGAGCCCATGATCGAGGAGCAGGCTGACGCGATCCTGAGCGAGGTGTTCGCGCCGTTGTCGCCGGACGCGTTTTTCAGCGCCATCGGCCAAGCATGGTTCAGCCTGAAGGGCAGCCCGGACCATGCACGCGCGCAACTGTTCGGTCCCGTCCCGAAGCAGACGCTGCTCGGTGCCTTCGCAACGCATGCGGAGAAGCTCGATTGGCATTCTCCCGCGCCGATGGGGGCTGCGCCGGCGCTTCGCGCTGCGTCGAGCCCAGGCGACTTCGAAGCGATTGCCAAAAGCTTCCACGAGCGCGGCTACACGTTGCGCATCCCCGATATGGTGGAACTCACCCCGGCCCTGCAGTCGTTCGTGCGTGCGCTTGAGCTCGCGCTGCGTCAGCCCGTCAAGGCTTCGGTGTTTTGGAGCGCCGCGGGCGCAAAGGCGATTGTCCACTATGACAAGCCGCACAACATCATCGTTCACCTGACCGGTCGGAAGCGCTGGTTCGTTTCGACCGATCCGCCAGGACTGCAGAACAAGTGGGCGCAGGTGGGGGAAGCGCCGCCGAACCTTCAGCGTCATCAGGTGCTGGATGTCGAGCCGGGCGACCTCATCTACATTCCGGGCGGAACGCCGCACACGGTCGAGTCGGCGACGGAGTCCCTGCATCTCGCAATCGTCTTCGAGCCAATCAGCCTGCGCGACGCGATCATCGCAGCGGTCGATCTGTTGTCGGATAACGACCGGGACTTCCGGCAGTCGATCCGCGGCCGTGCCGATGACGTTGATCCTGCGGCCCTCGCAACGCTCATCGGCAGCGGGCTCGACCGTCTGCGCGAACACAGTCGATCGCCCAACTTCGTTAGGGCGGCGATGGATCTCCGCGCTTCGCGCGCGACAGCCGACCTGCCGCCGCTAGCGCGCGCGACGGCGCCTGCGAGTGTGACCCGGGATAGCCGGGTGCAGCACGCAGCTCTCGCGATCAGCCACTTGCGCCATTCCGGCGGCTCGCTCGATTTCAGTCAGCCAGGGGAGCATATTGCGGTTCACGCGGGCGTCGAACCCGAGCTTCGATACATCGCGGCGACACCCTCGTTTCGTGTCGCGGACCTGCCGGGCAGTGCGGGCGACGACGTGAAGGTGGCGCTGGTGTCACGATTGATACAAAGCGGGTTCCTGGAATTGGTCGCTTAGTCGCCCAATGTTTGCGCGAGCCGCTTGAGTTCGTAGATCTTTTCCAGAGCCTCACGCGGGCTCAGCTGGTCGGGCTCGATGGCTTCGAGCGCCGCCGTCATCGGATCGGGCTTCGTTTCAATCGGAGCGGCGGCCGCGAACAGCGGCAAATCGTCCAGGCCGGCGGCGATCCCACCCGTTGCGTCGCGACCGGCTTCCAGTTTGGCGAGCACCGATTTGGCGCGCGCGACGACGGCCGGCGGCAGACCCGCGAGCTTGGCGACCGCAATGCCGTAACTGCGGTCTGCAGCACCATCGGCGACTTCGTGGAGCAGAACCAGATCGCCTTTCCATTCGCGCGCGCGGACGTGGTGGAGCGAGAGCCGATCGAGCCTTCCGGCGAGGCGGGTCAGCTCGTGATAGTGGGTGGCGAATAGGGTGCGGCACTGCACGTCGTCATGCATCGCCTCGACCACCGCCCAGGCGATTGCGAGGCCGTCGTAGGTCGACGTGCCGCGGCCAATTTCGTCAAGGATGACGAGGCTCCTGGCGCTGGCCTGGGCGAGGATGGCGGCTGTTTCGACCATCTCGACCATGAAGGTGGATCGGCCGCGCGCGAGATTGTCCGACGCGCCGACACGGCTGAACAATCGATCGACAATGCCAAGCTTAACGCGCGTCGCCGGGACAAAGCTGCCGGCCTGGGCGAGCACGGCGATCAGCGCCGCCTGACGGAGGAAGGTGGACTTGCCGCCCATGTTGGGACCGGTGATCAGCCACAGTCGATCCTGCGCACCCATGCTGAGGTCGTTGGCAACGAACCGATCACCGGCGTCGGCAAGCGCGCGCTCGACCACCGGGTGGCGCCCCGAGTCAATTTCCAGACAAGCTTCGTCGGTCAGCTCGGGTCGGCACCAGCTGCCTTCCGCAGCGCGGTGCGCATGGCTGGCCGCTACGTCGATGCGCGCGATCGCTTCGGCGGTGGCGGTGATCTGCGAGGCGGTGGTGAGTGCTTTCCGGGTAAGTTCCTCGGCGTGAGCGGCCTCGGCGGCCAGTGCATGGGCGCCTGCCTCAATCACCCGGCTCGCTTCCTCGTGCAGCTCCGGCGAATTGAAGCGCACAACGCCGGCTAATGTCTGGCGATGCGTAAAGCCGCTGTCTGGCTGCATCAGCCGGTCGGCGTGACGTGCGGATACCTCGACGTGGTAGCCAAGCACCGCATTGTGCCGAATCTTCAAGGAACTGATAGTGGTGGCGTCGCGATACTTGGCTTCGAGCGCGGCGATCGCACGGCGACCGTTCGAGGCAGCATCCCGCAACGCGTCGAGCTCCGCGTCATAGCCCTCGGCAATGTATCCGCCCTTCGAGGCATCGAGCGGCGGTGCTGGGACGAGTGCGCGGGTGAACAAATCGGTGAGACCCGCGTGTCCGCCGAGCCTGGGCAGCAACTCGTCGAGCAACGTCGGGCGGTCGGGTTGATCGCCGAGTTCCTGCTGTAGGTTTGCCGCCGCGCTGAGGCCGTCGCGCAGGAGCGCGAGATCGCGTGGGCTGCCGCGGCCGGCCGCCAGCCGCGCAAGCGCGCGCGCAAAGTCCGGCAAGGCCTTCAGCGCGCTCCGTACCCGCTCCCGTCGGATTGGATCGGCGTGCAGCCATGCGACAAGCGCCAGACGCTGCTCGATGGCGGAGCGATCGGTCAGCGGCGCGGCAATGTCTTCGCATAGAAGCCGTCGGCCAGCCGCAGTCTGGCAGCGATCGATCTCACCCAGAAGACTACCCGCTACGGTGCCACCGACCGACTGCGTTAGCTCGAGACTTTCACGGCTGGCCGCGTCGATTGCCATGTGCCCCGCCCGCGCGATGCGGCGTGGTGCATCCAGCAGGATGCCGGCATTCTTCTGCGTTATGTCCAAGTACGACAGCAACCCGCCCACTGCTGCCAGCTCCGCCCGGCCCGGGGAGCCGAGACCATCAAGCGTTGCCAGGCCGAAGCGCGCCTTGAGTGCGCGCTCTCCGGACAGGCTGTCGAAGCCGCCCTTGCCGGCGGTCGTGCGGATGCCAGGCACCTTGTCGTCAGCAATTGTTTCGGCAGGCGACAACCGCGCCAGTTCGGCCGCCAGCTCACCTGGACCGCATGCCACCAGTTCGAAGCGCCCGGTCGAGATGTCAGCGGCAGCGACCGCCCATTCTTCGCCGGCCCGCCCGATTGCGGCCAGCCAGTTCGCCGATGCGGACTCGAGCAACGTCTCCTCGGTCAGCGTGCCGGGCGTGACCAGACGGATGATCGCGCGATCGACGAGCGCCTTCGACCCACGCGCCTTCCGTGCCTCGGCCGGACTTTCCGTCTGCTCGGCAATCGCCACGCGATGGCCCGCCTTGATCAGCCGCGCGAGGTAGGATTCCGCTGCGTGCACCGGGACACCGCACATGGGGATAGGCTCGCCAGCGTCCTCGCCGCGTTTGGTCAGCGCGATGTCCAGGCAAGCCGACGCGGCCTTCGCGTCGTCGAAGAACAGCTCGAAGAAATCGCCCATGCGGTAGAACAGCATGGCGTCGCCGGCCTCTTCCTTGAGGCGTTTGTACTGGGCCATCATGGGCGTGGGAGCGTCGGCGCGGGCCATGGCGAAACCGTAGCCGCTGCATCGCCGCCAATCGACCCTTCATTGCGCGCGAGCGTGACTCTTGCGCGGCGAGCGGTCTAAGGCCCGCAGCATGTCGGAGAGCAACGTCAAATATACCGAGCAGGAAGCGCTCGACTTTCACTCGCGCGGCCGGTCGGGGAAGCTGGAGATCGTCGCCACCAAGCCGATGGCCACGCAGCGCGATCTGAGCCTGGCCTATTCGCCCGGCGTTGCCGTGCCGGTCCGCGCGATCGCCGAAAATCCGACCTGCGCCTACGACTTCACCGCAAAGGGAAACCTAGTCGCGGTCATCTCGAACGGCACCGCGATCTTGGGTCTCGGAAACCTCGGGGCGCTAGCCTCGAAGCCGGTGATGGAAGGCAAGGCGGTGCTGTTCAAGCGCTTCGCCGATGTCGACGCCATCGACATTGAGGTGAAGACCGAAGACGCGCAGCGCTTCATTGACGCGGTCGAGCTGCTGGAGCCGAGTTTCGGCGGGATCAACCTCGAGGACATTGCCGCGCCCGACTGCTTCATTATCGAGCAGACGCTGCGCGAGCGGATGAATATCCCGGTCTTCCACGACGACCAGCACGGCACCGCGATCATTACCGCCGCCGGCCTCATCAACGCGTGCCTGCTGACCGGCCGCGACCTCGCCGATATCAAGGTGGCGGTGAATGGCGCCGGTGCCGCAGCGATCGCCTGCACCGAGCTGATCAAGGCGATGGGCGTCCGCGGGGACAATGTCCTGATGTGCGACCGCAAGGGCGTCATCCACAAAGGGCGTGACGACCTCGATCAGTGGAAATCGGCGCATGCAGTCGAGACCGACAAGCGTACGCTGGCCGATGCGGTCGACGGCGCGGACGTGTTCCTCGGCCTGTCGGCAGCGGGCGCGCTGAAGCCTGAGATGGTGAAGACCATGGCCAAGGAGCCGATCATCTTCGCCATGGCCAATCCGGACCCGGAAATCTGGCCGCCCGATGCGCAGGCGGCGCGGCCCGACGCGATCATCGCTACCGGTCGCTCGGACTTCCCGAACCAGGTCAACAACGTCCTCGGTTTCCCCTTCATCTTCCGCGGCGCGCTCGACGTCCGAGCGACGGCGATCAACGACGCGATGAAGATTGCTGCCGCCGAGGCACTGGCGGAGCTGGCGCGCGAGCCCGTTCCGGAAGAAGTCGCAGCAGCCTACGGCGGGCGTTCGCACAGCTTCGGACGCGATTACATTATCCCGGCGCCGTTCGATCCCCGGTTGATGGAAGTGGTTGCATCGGCGGTTGCGGAAGCAGCGGTAAAGAGCGGCGTCGCGCAGCGGCCAATCCCGGACATGGCAGCCTATCGCCGCCAGCTCAGTGGACGCCTCAACCCGACGGTCGCGGTCATGAGCCTGGCGTATGAAAATGCGCGGCAGAACCCGAAGCGTGTCCTGTTCGCCGAAGGTGAGGAGCCGAACGTCCTCCGCGCCGCAATCGCGTTCAAGGAAGCCGGTTACGGGACGCCCGTGCTGGTCGGGCGCGACGATGTTTATGACCAGCTCAAGGAGATGGGCGTCGAGAACCCGAAAGATTTCGAGGTTCTCAACAGCCGCAATTCGCCCCTTGTCGGACGCGCGGTCGACTACATCTACGCCAAGCACCAACGCCACGGCATGCTGCGCCGCGAGGTCGAGCGGCTGGTCAATCAAGACCGCAATTATTTCGCCGCGGCGATGCTGGCGATCGGCGAAGCGGATGCGATGATCACCGGCACTACGCGCCCCTTCAGCCAGTCGCTGAAGCAGGTGCGGCTGGTGATCGAGGACGAACCCGACGCGACGCCGTTCGGCGTCAACGTCATCGTCGGCCGCAACCACACGATCCTGATCGCAGACACGGCGGTGACCGAGCGCCCGACCGCCGAGCAATATGCGGCGATTGCGCTGCGCTCGTCGGCCTTCGCGCGTCGGATGGGGATCGAGCCGCGCGTGGCGTTCATCAGCTACACGACGTTCGGCAACCCGCCGGGCATGCACGTCGAAGGGCTGCGAGACGCGGTGTCGATCCTCGACGGGTTCAATGCCGATTTCGAATATGAAGGCGAAATGGCGCCCGACGTCGCGCTCAATTACGAAATGCAGAAGCGCTACTACCCGTTCTCGCGTCTTTCGGGGCCGGCCACCATTCTGGTCATGCCGGGCCTGCAGTCGGCCAGCCTGTCGACCAAGCTGTTGCGCGAGCTAGGCGGCGAGAGCGTCCTCGGACCTTACATGCTGGGCCTGGAGCATCCGGTGCAGATCGCGCCGATGACGGCGAGCGCATCCGATCTTGTCATGCTGGCGGTGCTGGCCGGCGGCGACGCGCATGCGCGACACCAGCGGGTGAAGGCCCGGACTAGATCCGCTCGACGGAGCTGATCGGTTCCGCATCGCGCAGCGCCGCGATGATGGCGTGCAAGTGCGCGAGGTCGTGAACTTCGATGTCGAGGTGAAACGTCTGGAAGCTGCCGTCGCGATGCGTCAGCTGAAGGTTGATGATGTTTGCGTGCTTGGCGCCGAGGATGCTCGACATCGTGCCGAGCGCGCCAGGAATGTCGCGCAGGATGATCGCCAGCCGCGCCGCGCCGCCATCCGATCCCTCGCCCCAGCTGAGGTCCAGCCAGTCGGCGTCGACCCCGCTCGCCAGCGTGTCGCAACCGATAACGTGGACCTCGATTTCCTCGTCCTCGCGGCGAAGACCGACGATGCGGTCGCCCGGGATCGGGTGGCAGCATTGGGCGAGGTGATAGGCAACGCCGGGCGTCAGACCCTTGATCGAGATTGCCTGGCGCTGGCCGAGCGGTCGCGGGGCGACGTCTCCGCCGGCTGAACCCGGCATCAGCGTTTCCATCAGGTCTTCGTCGCTCACCCGCTTGCGCGCGATGGCGATCATCAGCTCATCCTGATTCTCGATCTTCAGCTTCTTGAGCGCGCGCTTCAGCGCATCCTTGTCGAGCTCGGCAGGCAGGCGCGCGACGATCTCGTCGTAAATCTTCCGGCCGAGCTGGATGGTCTCGTCGCGTTCCTTGTGACGCACGAAGCGGCGCACGCCGGACCGTGCCTTGCCGGTGGTCACGAAGCGCAGCCAGCTCGGCTGCGGGTGCTGCGCCTCGGACGCGAGAATTTCGACCTGGTCGCCATTCTCCAGCATCGTCCGCAGCGGCACCACGCGGCCGTTGACCTTGGCGCCCACGGTGCGGTCGCCGAGGTCGGTGTGTACCGCATAAGCGAAATCCACCGGCGTCGCGCCCTTGGGCAGCTGGATCAATTCACCCTTCGGCGTGAAGGCAAAGATGCGATCCTGATACATCGCCATCCGCGTATGCTCGAGCAGCTCTTCCGGACTGTCGGCATGGTCGAGGATTTCGACGAGGTCATCGACCCACGGGATGGTCAGCTCGCCCTGCGGTTTGCCTTCCTTGTAGGCCCAGTGCGCGGCCAGACCCCGCTCGGCCTGCTCGTGCATCTCACGGCTGCGGATCTGGATTTCGATCCGCATCTTCGAATCGTGAATAACCGACGTGTGCAGCGAGCGGTAGCCGTTGCGCTTGGGCGTAGAGATGTAATCCTTGAAACGCCCCGGAACCATCGGCCAGCGGCTGTGGATCAGCCCGAGCGCGCGGTAGCATTCGGCCACGTCGTCGACGATCACGCGGAAGGCCATGACGTCCGACAATTGCTCGAAGCTGATGTGCCGCTCGGCCATCTTCTTCCAGATCGAATAGGGATGCTTCTGACGGCCGAAAACTTCGGCCTCCAGACCATTGTCGGCGAGGTACAGCTGCAGGCCAAGGCCGATGCGGCTGACGAGATCGCCGCCTGCCTGCGTCAGTTGCTCGAGCCGCCGCATGATCGAGGCGTAGGCGTCGGGTTCCAGCTCGCGGAACGCCAGCGTCTGCATCTCGGTCATCATCTCGTACATGCCGATGCGCTCGGCGAGCGGCGCGTAGATATCCATCGTCTCGCGCGCGATGCGGCGGCGCTTCTCTTCGGACTTGATGTGATAGAGCGTCCGCATGTTGTGCAGCCGGTCGGCGAGCTTCACCAGCAGCACCCGGATGTCGTCGCTCAGCGCCAGCAGGAACTTTCGAAGGTTCTCCGCGGCGCGCTCGTTCTCCGACTGCGCCTCGATCTTGCTGAGCTTGGTCACGCCATCCACAAGCCGCGCGACGTCCGTCCCGAACAGTTTCTCGATCTGTTGCGGCGTCGCCAGCGTGTCCTCGATCGTGTCGTGGAGAATCGCGGTGGCGATCGTCTGGTCATCGAGCTTGAGATCGGTCAGGATCCCCGCGACCTCGATCGGATGGCTGAAATAGGGGTCGCCGGAGGCGCGCTTCTGGGTGCCATGCGCCTGCATCGAGAAGACGTAGGCCCGATTGATCAGCCCCTCGTCCGCATCGGGATCGTAGGAGCGGACTTTCTCGACCAGCTCATATTGCCTCAGCACCGTTCTAAGATGAGGGGAGCCGGCGCCTTTGTGCAAGTGCGAAAGAACAAAGTTGCGCGAAGCAACTGTCTTTGATGCAGTTTTTGTGCTTCAAATCGAGTCTCTGGGGAGACGCGTATGCCGGGTGACACACTGACGGCGGGTATCGATTCATTTCGACAGGCCGCGCTTGCCTGTCCGCTCCCGGCAGCGGTCGAGCTGATCGGTGAAAAATGGGCGTTCCTGATCCTTCGCGGCGCTCTCAACGGGCTCAAGCATTTCGAAGAGTTTCAGGCCGGGCTCGGCATTGCCCGCAATATCCTGTCCGACCGGCTCGGCAAGCTCGTCGCGGGCGGAATCCTCGACCGCGAGGCCGACCCCAATGACGGGCGGCGGGTAATCTATACCCTTTCGGCCAAGGGCGAGGACCTGCTGCCCGTGGTGCTCGCGCTGCGGCAATGGGGGGAGAAGTGGGGCTATGGGACGATGGATTTGGCGCTGGCCGACCAACGCGATCGCAAGCCCGTCCGCCGTATCTGCGTGCTGTCGCATGACGGCCGCGAATTAAGCCTCAACGACCTGACGTGGATCGAGCGCAAGGGCGAGGCACATCTCCGCACGGCGGCGGAGTGATCACTCCATCCCGAGGATGTGGTCGCGCAACGCTCGCGCGTCGTGCAGCGCGTTGTGCGGCACCCGGCTGTTTGCCGCGGTGCTAAAGCCGCCCAGCGGCAGGAACTGAAAGCGCATCGAGGGGACTTCGACCATCTTTCCCGGACCCGTGACCAGCAGCGCGCTGAACTGTGCAATATCTTCCGGCCAGTCGGCAACGACCAACGGTTCAGGATCGCCGGACAGATAGTGGGCGACGGTTCGCGCGGCGTCATCGCGGCTCATTCGCGGTGACCGATGACTTTCCGGGACCATGTCCAGGTAAGGCAGCACGTGACGCTCTACCCAGAGGTCCAGATCGCCGTCCCATGCGAGGGTGAGATAGAGTTCCTCCCCGTCGTCAGGCACCAGCGCGAGGCTGAGCAATGCGCCGCCCCAGCCGTTATATTCGGTATCGAGGAAGTAACGCATCGGGCGTCTCTGGACGAGCGCCGCCGAACGTTCCAGTCTCCGCAATCCAACAGGGGGAATCATCGATGCGAATTGCAATGTTGCTTGGCGGCGTGGCTTTCATGGCGGCGGGGGCGCTTCCGGCGAAAACGCCCGACCGCGCGCGGATCGCGGCGACGGTGGCGCAGCGGCACGACGCCACGGTGAAGGCACTGCAGGACTGGATCGCGCTGCCGACCATTGCTGCAGAAAAGAGGAACGTCAGCCAGGGCGCTGAATATATGCGCAAGCTCGCGCGGGACGCGGGCTTCCAGCAAGCGAAGATCATTCCCACCGACGGTGTGCCCGGCGTGTTCGCAACCCTGGACGCGGGTGCGAAAACGACGGTCGGCATCTACTTCATGTACGACGTAAAGCAGTTCGACCCGGCTGAATGGAGCAGCCCACCGCTCGAAGGCCGCCTGGTCGACCGGCCGGGCGAGGGGCAGGTCATGGTCGGTCGCGGCGCCAGCAACCAGAAGGGGCCCGAAATGGCCTTTCTCGCGGCGGTGAAAGCCTTCCAGGCGAGTGGACGCAAGCTGCCGGTGAACCTCGTGCTGGTCGCCGAAGGCGAAGAGGAGGTGGCCTCGACCAATTTCGCGCAGGTGGTGGCCAACCCCGAAGTCCGGGCTGCGCTTTCCAAAACGGTTGGCGTGTTCATCCCGGAATCGGGGCAGTCGAAGGATGGCAGCGCAAACATCGTGCTCGGCGCCAAGGGCGCGGTCGAGTTCCAGATGGTCGTCGGTGGCGAGACATCGGACAAATATCCGAAGGCGGACCTGCATTCCTCCAACTATGCGCGGATCGAGAACCCGGCGTGGCGGCTGGTGAAAGCGCTCAACACCCTGGTCGCGGATGACGGGCACACGCCGGCGATCGACGGGTGGTTCGAGCATGTTCGTCCGCTAACCGCCCGCCAGAAGCAGCTGATCGCCGAGGGTGCGGCCCGCAATCCGGAGGCACAGGTCAAGCAGCAGCTCGGCGTCGGGCGGTGGATCAATAACGAGCCCTACGTGACCAGCCTCGAACGGTTCGTGTCGCAGCCCACAGTCAACATTCAGGGTCTTGTGAGCGGTTACACCGGGCCGCAGGGCAAGACGGTGCTGCCGTCACGCGCCGAGGCGAAGCTCGAGTTTCGGCTGGTGCCTGACCAGACCAAGGAAGAGGCGGTGGCCAAGTTGAAGGCGCATCTCGCCAAACGCGACTTCGACGACGTGCGGGTGACGATTTCGGGCGGCTACGGGCCGAACGAGAGCGATGAGAACAGCGTCCTCGTCCGCGCCCAGAAACGGTTCTTCGACGACGCCAAGATTCCCTACTCGATCAGTCCCCGCAGCGCGGGAAGCTGGCCAGGCGTAATCTTCACCGCCGCGCCGCTCAGCCTGCCCGCTTCGCGCTTCGGCACCGGCCGCGGCGGCGGTGCGCACGCGCCCAACGAGTGGTTCCTGATCAAGAGCGCGGATCCGAAGGTGAACGGGCTGGACGAGGCGTCGATGGCGTTCGTCGACTTCCTCTACGTCATCGCCGACGAGGCAAACCGCAAAAGGTAGCGCCTAGCGCGGCTGCGCGCCGCAGGTGTCGGTCGGTAGCGCTCGGCCTTTGCGGCAGCGCTCCAGCATTGCCCGATACTGCTTGCCGCGTTCCTCGTCCTGCTTGCGAAGCTCGCGCCCGCGCTTCTCGTCGGCTTCCGACTGGCTCGTGGTGGCTGCATCGACGCCGGCCGAGACCGCCTTGACCGGAAGGGTCGCCACATCGACGGCGGTCTTGGCGATCGTGCCGACGACGCAGCCCGTCAGGGCGAAGGGAAGAGCCAACAGGACGAACACATTACGCATGAGGGTCGTCATGCCCGCCTCGCCGGCTCGTGCAACATCAAAGCGACGAGAAGAAGGCCCACATCAGGTCGTTCGCACTGATCGCCTTCGATGGCTGCTTGCGGCCTTGCTGTGAACCGCCCCCGGGCCAGCTGTGTCCGCCGGTCTGGGTGACGCATAGTTCGACCGGTGCCCCGCCGGGTTCGGCTGCGTGGCGGTCGCAATAGGCTCCGTCCACGGTCAGTACCCGGCTCGCTTGCGGGCTTGCCTTGTTCATACGAACCCATTTGCTTTGGGTGGCCGGAACCGAGACGAAGTCGGTATCGGAAAGGCCGATGCCTCGTCCCCCATTGAATGGAACGTTCGGGTCGTCAGCCGCGTGAAACTGGATGACGGGCACGGGGTGCGAAGGGCGGCAGACAGTCGTGTTGTCCGTGCCTTCAACCGGGGCGATCGCGCGGATTTCCGGTGCCTCGCAGGCCAGACGCCAGCTCATCATCGCGCCGTTGGACATGCCGGTTGCGAAAATTCGCCTCGGATCGATCTGCGCCTGACGTTCGACACGCGCAATGACGGCGCGGATGAAGCCGACGTCGTCGACGTTGCTGCTTTGCGCCCGGCCGCAGCAAGTGCCGGCGTTCCACGTGGCCAGCATCCCGCCGGGAAAGCGTGATGTCCCATTGGGAAAGACCGCGATGAAGCCGGCCGCTTCCGACTTGCTGATCAGGCCGTATCTCGCATCGTCTGCCTGAAAGCTGGCGCTTCCGCCGCCGCCATGCAGGGCGACCAGCATGGGTACCGGTTGTCCGCGATAGCTGCGCGGGACATGCACCAGATATTCGCGCGTAAGCCCGTCGTAGACGAAGCTGAAGCGATAGTCGCCGGGTGCGCGCACAGGGGTTGCGCTGGGGTCCGCGGGATGTCCGGCGCGGGTGGACATCGACTCCTGGAACACGGCGCGGACTGGGCCGGTTCGCTGTGCTGTCGCCGCTCCGCCTAAAGTAAGACCAACCCCTGCCAGAATTGCCAACCCGGAAACTAGTCTCGAAGCCATACGTCACCCCTCTTTTGTCACCATCATCTTTCGTTTCGGATGCTGAACGACCGGTGAGGGGTGATGTTAGGTGCCGTTCAGGCAGCGAGCTTATCTAGCCGGCATTCATCGCGGCATTGGCCAACTCTTCTGCCTGCATCAGCAATGACTCGTCCGCTTCCGCGCCAGGCGGCAGTGATTCGCGCCCGATGATTACCATCAGCGGGACGGCCATTGGCGTAATGCGTCCGGTCTCGACGTGCAGCATCGTCGCCGAAGCGCGGTCGACCAGGCGGACCAGCCTGCCAAGCTCCGTCATCCTTCGGCGCGCGTCCTCCCACGCAGCCTTCAGGAGAAGATGTTCAGGCTCGTACCGGCGGAGCACGTCGTAGATGAGGTCGGTCGAGAAGCTGACCTGGCGTCCCGACTTCTTCTTCCCCGGATGATGCCGCTCGACGAGCCCGCCGATGACCGCGACTTCGCGAAAGGCATTCCGGAGCAGGTGCGAGCTTTCGACCCAATCGATGAACTCCTGCTCGAGGATGTCGGCTGAAAAGAGCGATTTCGGATCGGTGATTGGCTCCAGGCCATAGCAGGCAATGGCATAGTCGTTGGCGACGAAGCCGAGCGGTTTCAGCCCCGCCTTCTCCATGCGCTTGGTCAGCAGCATGCCGAGCGACTGGTGCGCGTTCCAGCCGTCGAAGCTGTACGCGACCATGTAATATTGCTTCTCGTGCCTGAACGTCTCGACCAGCAACTGGTGGGGCTCGGGCAGGACAGACCGCTGGGACTGCACTTCCAGCCAGTCGCGCACGTCGTCCGGGAAGCGGCTCCAGTCGTTGCGGTCGCACAGCATGTGCCGCACGCGGTTGGCGAGGTGGGTCGACAGCGACATGCGCTGGCCGCCGTAGGTCACGATCCGTGCCTGCGCGGAGGAGGCGCGGACGATGATGTCCGTTTCCTTGAACTGTTCGACCTCCAGGCTCAGGCCAGAGAAAAAGAAGTGGTCGCCCGGTGACAGAGTCGAGGCATAGCCTTCCTCGATCGTGCCGAGTTTGCGGCCGTTGCGGAAGCGAACGGTCATCAGCGGCTGCTCGACGATGACCCCGGCATTGAGCCGATGCTGCAGCGCAATCTGCGGCCGTGCGATACGCCACATGCCGCCGGGCTCAGGCACCAGGCGACGGAACCGATCGTAAGCCTTAAGCGCGTAACCGCCCGTGGCGATGAAGTTCAACGTCTCGTCGAACGTCTCCTGCTTGAGCCCGGCATAAGGCGCAGCCGATCGGATCTCGGCCAGCAATTCGTCCTGCTGAAATGGAGCTGACACGGCCATCGCCAGGATATGTTGCGCCAGCACGTCGAGCGCGCCAGGGCGAAAAATCTCCGGGTCCAGCTCGCCATCCTCCACGGCATCGAGCGCCGCGCGGGCCTCGAGATATTCGAAACGATTGCCGGGAACGACGATGCCCTTGCTCGGCTCGTCCAGCCGGTGGTTGGCGCGGCCAATGCGCTGGAGGAGGCGCGAGCTCCCTTTGGGCGCGCCCATTTGCACGACGAGGTCGACGTCGCCCCAGTCGATGCCGAGGTCGAGGCTCGCGGTGGCCACCAGCCCGCGCAGACGTCCGTCGGCCATTGCGTTCTCGACCTTGCGCCGCGCTTCGACCGCCAGGCTGCCGTGGTGAACACCGATGGGCAGCGCATTGTCATTCACCGCCCACAGGTCCTGGAAGATCAACTCGGCCAGACTGCGCGTGTTGCAGAAGACAAGTGTCGTCCGGTGCTGCTCGATCAGCTGCATCACCTCGCGCGCCGCATGGCGGCCGGAATGGCCGCCCCAGGGAATGCGGTTTTCGGGGATCAGGATCGACAGGTCCGGTTCGGCGCCCGGATCGCCGAGGACGATGTCGACCTCTTCCATGTCGGCGTCGGGTGCCAGCCAGGATCGGTAGGCGTCGGGGTCGCTGATCGTCGCCGACAAACCGACGCGCCGAAGGCCCGGCGCGAGCTTCTGCAGCCGCGCCATCGACAGGGACAGAAGGTCGCCGCGCTTCTCTTTGGCGAAGCCATGGAGTTCATCCACCACGATGGTACGCAGGCCCGCGAACATCGTTGCGGCCTCGGGATAGCTCAGCAGCAGGCTGAGCGATTCGGGCGTGGTCAGCAGCACCTGCGGCGGCTTCACCCGCTGCCGTGCCTTGCGGTCAGACGGCGTGTCGCCAGTACGCGTCTCGACCCGGATCGGCAGCCCCATCTCCTCGATGGGACCGATCAGATTACGTTGAACGTCGACGGCGAGCGCCTTCAACGGCGATACGTAAAGCGTGTGCAGTCCATCGACAGGCTGCTCGGCCAGCTCGCAAATCGTCGGCAGGAAGCCCGCCAGCGTCTTGCCGGCGCCCGTCGCCGCGACGAGCAGGCCGCTGCGGCCTTGCTGCGCAAGTTCGAGCATTTCAAGTTGGTGGCGACGGGGCGTCCAGCCTTTCGCCTCGAACCACCCGCTGACTGCGTCCGGAAGGTTCAGAGCTGGTCGGTCCCGTCGCGTCGCCGCTGTTCCTCCTCGCGATACAGGTCGCGGGTGCCGGCCTCGGTTTGGTTCGTCGTCTTGTCGGCGCGGCGGCGCATCACCAGCCAGATCAGCGCAATTAGCAGGACCACGGGCCCTACGATGTTCACGATGCCCCAAAGCGATTCGTCCATTTTGTTGTCCTCCCGCGGGAACCTGCGTGGCTATTCGACCTATATAGCTCGCAATGCCCCGCATCGGTTCCTGGATCGAGCCCCATCCCGAGGGCATCTACGTGCGGCCTGCGGATGCGTGGGTCGATCCGTCACAGCCCAAAGACCGTGCGCTCGTCACCCACGGCCACGCCGACCATGCGCGCGGCGGACACAGCAAGGTCCTCGCAACGCCCGAAACGCTGGCAATCATGGAATGCCGCTACGGTCCGCAGCCGGGCGGCCAGCCGATCGCTTATGGCGAAAGCATCCGCGTCGGTGATGTCGACGTCAGCTTCGTCCCAGCGGGCCACGTCCTCGGCTCCGCGCAGATCGTGCTCGAGCACAAGGGGGAAAAGGTGGTGGTGTCCGGCGACTACAAGCGCCGGTCCGATCCGACCTGTCCGCCCTTCGTGCCGGTGCCGTGCGACATTTTCATCACCGAGGCGACGTTCGGCCTGCCGGTCTTCCGCCACCCCGACACGGGCAGCGAGATCGATCGGCTGCTCCACCGCCTGCACAGCGATCCCGAGCGCTGCGTGCTGGTCGGCGCCTATGCGCTTGGCAAGGCGCAGCGGATCATCACCGAACTGCGCGAGCGCGGGCATCACGATCCCATCTATTTCCACGGCGCGGTCGAACGTCTGTGCAAGCTCTACGAAGAGCTGGGCGTGCCGCTCGGCGATCTTCGTCCTGCGACGGGTGCATCGAAGGACGAGCTTCGCGGCAGGATCGTCATCGCGCCCCCCAGCGCGCTTAACGACCGCTGGTCGCGCCGCCTGCCCGACCCGGTGACGGCGATGGCGTCCGGCTGGATGCGCATCCGTCAGCGCGCTCGCCAGCGTAACGTCGAGCTGCCCCTGATCATCTCCGACCACGCCGACTGGGACGAACTCACCACGACCGTGCGCGAGCTCGCTCCGGGAGAGGTATGGATCACCCACGGCCGGGAAGAGGCGCTAAAGCACTGGTGCATGACGCACCAGATCAAGGCCCGCGAACTGAACCTCGTCGGCTATGAGGACGAGGACGACTAAGCCGGGCTAAGGGCGCGCTTCAGGGCCGTTTTCGCCCGGTCTCGGTCGATCACCAGTGCGGCCGTCTGGATGATGAGGTCCACCAGCAACAAATCGCGATAGGTCGGCTCGCGCGGCTCGCGATGATACATTGCAAAGGTCCCGAGCACATCGCCGCCATGGGTCAGGATGGGGATCGACCAGCAGGCCCGCAGCCCATGCGCGAGGGCCATATCACGATAGTCCGCCCACAGCGGATCGCTGGCGATGTCCGATACGTAAACCGCAGAGCCGTTGTAGGCGGCGGTTCCGCAGGATCCCGCGCAAGGCCCGATCTCGAAGCCGTCAATCGCTTCGCTGTAGGCGCGGGGCAGGCTCGGTGCGGCGCCGTACCGCAGATGCCGCCCGTCGGCGTCGAGGAGAAGGATCGAGCCAAGCACCCCGGTCGACGAGCCCGATTCCACGATGCGGATCAGCTCACCGAGCGTCTGCTCGAGCGGGCTGTCGTTGATCGCCAGTCCAAGCACTTTTGAATGCGCGACACGAAGCATTTCGCCGCGCTTCTGGTCGGTGACATCGTGGCCCTGGATGAAGATGCCCTCGGGTACCGGCTGAAACACGAGGTCGAGCACCAGCTCCTCGGGCGTCAGGTCCGACCGCACAACGGTCATCGGCATGGCGCGGGCCACGAACGCCTCTCCCGATCGCGCGACGCCGAGCAGAATGTCGTCGATCCCTTGATCGTCCAGTTCGGGAAAGGCTTCGTTGAACGCTTTTCCGGTCAGGTCGCTTCGGCCGACGAGTTTCTTGAACGCTTCATTGGCGACGAGAAAGCGCAGATCCTTGCCGCCGACCAGCGCCATGAAGCCGGGCGCGTGGGCGAACATCGAGCCGAGTCGCTCGACCTCGCCGGCATACTGGGCGTGCTGCTCCAGCATGCCGGCATTATACAGCAATCCCGTCGCTGCGTCACGATCGGCCGAGCTTGGCCGCCCGCCGGAACAGCGCTGCCGAGGCAAGGAACAAGCCGGCGAAGACGCTGGTGCCGATGAGCTCGCGCGAATGCGGCACGAACGGCTCGTCGGTCGGGTTCTTCACCGCAATCAGGAAGGCGACGCCCAGCGATGCGGCGGTCGCAAGCATTGCCGTCGACATGCCGGCCGGCTTGCCGCGCGCGATGACCGCCCCCGCAATGCCGATGGCCAAGGCGCCGAAGAACAGCAGGTTCGCCGGACTATCCTCGCTGCCGACTATACCGACCGCGAGGTTCACCCAGGCCACCAGGAACGCGCCAAGCAGCGCGAGTGCCGCGCCGGTGCGATAGGAGGCGTTGGACGACGCGCGGACGGCAAGCTCGAGCATGCCCCCGACGATCCCGAACAACGCCGCTGCAAAGATGAAGTCGCCCGGCGACCAGTTCACGCCTTCGGCGTCTAGCTGCATTGCGACGAACGGCGCGGCGAGGAGCGCGACGGCGCCGCCCCATCCGATCAGGCGCCAGGGCACCCCGCGCCGACCGCCTGGTTGAACGAACTCCGCCATACTTGCCTCCAGCATTGATTGAGGCTTCACATGATCACAACGGCCGATGAGCGGCATGAGCAAAGGATGAGATTGTCCTGAAAAGCGCGCCCGCCTGCTACCGCTTCGGCCAATTCAGCCTGGATACCGCTGACCGGCGGCTGTGGCGCGATGGCGAGCCGGTGGAACTTAGCTCACGCTATCTCGACGCGCTGGGCTTGTTGGTTCGGCGGTCGGGAACGCTCGTCACCAAAGACGACTTTCTCGACCAGGTATGGGCCGGTGTGCCGGTGACTGACGAAGCGCTGACGCAATGCATCAAGTCGTTGCGGCGGGCGCTGGGCGACGATGCGGCGCGGCCGAGCTTCATCGAGACGGTACCCAAGCACGGCTATCGGTTTATTGCACCCGTAGAGGGCGGCATTGCGCGACGGCTGCCTGCCCTGCCGCTCCGCGAGTCCTGGCGCGACACCTTGCTGCTCGCTGCCGCAGGAACCGTCGGTGGCGGGTTGGCCGGCTTCTTCGGCGGCATCTTCTACGGTTTCCTCGGTGCCTCGCAGCCACTGCAGCCCGGCCTTGGCGCAGTCTCGGCGCTGCTCGTCATCATGTGCCTGACGATCGCGGTCGGGCTGATCGGCGGCGCGGGCGTCAGCTTCGGGGTCGCGATCGGCCGCAAGCTCTCCGCACGGGACTGGCACACGGCGACGATCGGCGGCGCACTCGGCGGGCTGATCGTGGGAGCGGTCGTCAAGCTGCTCGGCCTGGACGCATTCAACCTGCTGTTCGGCCGCTCACCGGCGGGGATGACCGGTGCGCTGGAAGGTCTTCTGCTCGGCTTGGCGGTGGGCCTCGGCATCTGGGTCGCGTCCCGCATGCCAGGGCTGCGCCGAAGCGCGGCCATCGCCGCTGGCTTCGGCGCCGTTGCGGGCCTGATAATTCCGCTGCTCGGCGGACGCCTCATGGGCGGCAGCCTCGTGCTGCTGGCGCAAACCTTTCCCGGCTCGCGCCTGCGGCTCGATCAGGCCGGGGCGATCCTCGGCGAACACGGCTTCGGCCGCGTCAGCCAGATGGTATCCGGCGCGTTCGAGGGCGCCGTGTTCTGCGCCGGCGTGGTCGCCGCGACGATCCTTGCCGAACGCAGCCTGAGGCCGCCCAGCCTGGATTAGTGCTCGGCTTCGACCCGCTCGACGCCGGACTTCGCCAGCTGCTCGTCGATCTGCCCGATCAGGCGGTCGAGTCCCGACTGATCGCCAGCCTCGGCTCGCGCGACGAGCACGTCCTGCGTGTTCGATGCGCGGAGCAGCCACCACCCATCGCCGGTCTTCACCCGCACGCCATCGGTCGCGTCGACCGTCGCGCCGTCACCGGACAGCCGATCGCGGACTTCATCGACGATGGCGAACTTGCGGACTTCGTCGACCTGGAAGCGCATCTCCGGCGTCGCGACCGACACCGGCATCGCGTCCATGATCTCGGTCAGGCTCTTGCCTGACACCGACACCGCTTCGATCAGGCGGACGGCCGCGTAAAGCGCGTCGTCGAAGCCAAACCAGCGGTGCTTGAAGAAGATATGGCCGCTCATCTCGCCCGCCAGCGGCGCGCCGGTCTCCTTCATCTTCGACTTGATGAGGCTATGTCCGGTTTTCCACATCAGCGGCTCGCCGCCGATTTCTGCGATGCGGTCGAACAGGACCTGGCTCGCCTTGACGTCGGCGATGATCGTCGCGCCCGGCTGTTCCTTCAGGATCGGCTCGGCGAGGATCATCAGCAACTGGTCGCCCCAGATCACGCGGCCCTTGCTGTCGACGGCGCCGATACGGTCGCCATCACCGTCGAACGCGATGCCAAAGTCGAGTTGCTTCTCGGCCACCAGCCGCTTCAGGTCCTCGAGGTTCTTTTCGACCGTCGGGTCGGGATGGTGGTTCGGGAAGGTGCCGTCGACCGTTGTGAAGATCGCATAATGCTGCCCGGGCAGGCGCTGGATCAACTCGTCCAGGACCGGGCCCGCGGCGCCGTTGCCGGCGTCCCAGCCGACGCGGTAGGCGTTGCCGGAAAAGCCTTCGAGCAGCCGTTCCACATAGCGCTCACGAATCTGAACTTCTTCGGTGTTGCCCTGACCGTCGAGCCAATCGCCCTGCGCGGCACGGCGCCCGAGCGCCTGAATTTCCTGCCCGAATACCGAGCGGCCCTTCAGCAGCATCTTGAACCCGTTGTAATTGGCCGGGTTGTGGCTGCCGGTAACCTGGATCCCGCCGTCCACGTCGAGCGTGTGCGTAGCGAAATAGAGCATCGGCGACGGGCCCATGCCGGTCAGCACCGCGTCGACGCCGGATTCCGTCAGGCCCCGCACCAGCGCCGCTTCCAACATGCCGGAATGCGTGCGGCCGTCGCGACCAACGGCGATTCGGGTCGCGCCTTCGTCGCGCGCTAGCGAGCCGTAGGTCCGGCCGAGCGCATAGGCGTCGTCTTCGGTCAGCGTGTCGCCGACGATGCCGCGGATGTCATATTCGCGGAGGATGGTAGGATTGAAACGATGGGTCATGGCGCTGCCCTAGCGCCTGATCGTGCCCTCAACCAGTGGCGGCGAGTTGCTGTCCCTCGTCGGCACCGGGGATGCCGAGCCCGGCAATCATCTCGCGCAATTCCTGTCGCGCGGCGATGTGGCCAAGTCCGACTTCGCCGATCTGCTGCAGATCGAGCAGGGTCAGGCCCTTGGGGAAGAGTTCGCGATAGATGACGCGTTCGCCGAGGCCAGGAATCACGCGGAAGCCGACGCGACGGGCAAGCTCATCCATCGCGGCACCAACTCGCTTAAGATTGTGGGATTCGATGTGCTGCAAGCGGTTGCGCAGCACGACCCAGTCAACGCTCTTGCCCGTGTTCTTCGCGCGCTGGGTGCGGCTGTTCCAGATGAGCTCGGCGTAGAAGCTCGGCTTGGTGATCTTGTAGTTTTCTGGGTGGACCTGGCCGATCAGGTCGAGGTCGACGAAGCTGTCGTTCATCGGGGTGACCAGCGTGTCGGCCTTGAGGATCGCGGCGCGCGCGACGGGGTCGTCGCGGCCCGGCGTGTCGATGACGATCACGTCAATGTCACCAGACAGCTGCTCGATCGCCGAGGTCAGGCCGGTCTCAGTCTGGTCATCGAGCACCGCATAAGTTGCTTGCGGCAGCCGCTTGTCCAGCCGGCGCATTGTCGCGTCACGGTTCTCGAGGTAGCGCGTCATGGTCCGCTGCCGGCTGTCGAGGTCGAGTGCGCCGACACGGTGGCCGGACGCGGCCAGCGCAACGGCGGTGTGCACTGCGGTCGTCGACTTGCCGGTCCCGCCTTTTTCGTTGGCGAAGACGATGAAATGCGGCTGGCTCATGCTTGATATTTCCCCCGGCGCAGGTGCAAGCGCCGCCCGTCCGGAGATTAACGGAGGCGGGGCAGGCGTGCAAATTGTTCGTGAATCGAAAGACTTGGAAATCGCCCGTGCGGAATGGGCCGATTACCGGGTCGCGTTCGTGCCGACGATGGGCGCGCTGCACGAAGGTCACCTGACCCTCATTGCCCACGCCAAGGAGCAGGCGCAGCGCGTCGTCGTGTCGATCTTCGTCAATCCGCTGCAGTTCAACGATCCCGCGGACCTCGACCGCTATCCGCGGCAGGAGGAAGAGGACCTCGCCAAGCTGCGCGATGCGGGTTGCGACCTCGCCTGGCTACCGATCGCGAGTGAATTCTATCCGGACGGCTTCTCCACAACCATTCACGTGTCAGGCGTCAGTGATCGCTGGGAAGGAGAACACCGCCCCGGCCATTTCGATGGCGTCGCGACGGTCGTCGCCAAATTGTTCGTTGATGTGGCGCCCGATGTCGCCTTGTTCGGGGAAAAGGACTTTCAGCAACTGGCGGTCATTCGGCGAATGTCGGCCGATCTCGGGCTTGGCGTCGATATCGTGGGTGTTCCCACGGTGCGCGATGATGACGGCTTGGCCTTGTCTTCTCGCAACGCGCTGCTTCCGACTGATGAGCGGGAGCGCGCGGTCGCCCTGCCGCAGGCTCTGGAAGCAGCGCGTGAGGCTATCGCTGGAGGTGCGCCAGTCGCGGACGCGCTGCGCTCAGCCAAGCAGGCGCTGATCGACGCCGGCTTCCTGAAGATCGACTATTTTGCCTTGGTCGACGACACGACGCTGGAGCCGCTGAACGCCTTCACGGAGGGCTCGCGCCTCATCGCCGCGGCGTCGATTGGCGACGTGCGGCTGATCGATAATCTCGCCGTTTGAACATGGTTGAATCGCGTTAACCATTTATTTGCCCTTCGCCGACCACTCTCGTCTCACCAAGGGGACTGAGGGGAATACAAATGGGGGCAATTAGTCAGAAGAGCGCGGAGTTCCTGCTGCGCAGCCGTCTTGCCGATGCGGAAGCGGGCGACGTCGATGCGCTGTTCGAACTGGGCGTGACCTTCTCGACCGGCCGCGGGGGGCTGACGGTCGATCTGGTCGAAGCGCACAAGTGGTTCAACCTGGCGGCGTTGTCGGGCTGCACGCGTGGTCAGGAATGCCGTGCCGAAATCTCGCTGGAGATGACCGCTCGTGAAATCGCCGAAGCGCAGCGTCAGGCCCGCGCCTGGCTCGCCAGCACCGGCTACCAGCGCCGCGCGGCGTAACTACCGAACGAGGACGGTGACGGCGCGGCCAAGACCTGGCCGCTCCTTGCCCCAGCTTGTGATCGACAGCTGGGCCGCAGGCACACCCATCAAGATCAGATAAGCGCGCACCGCGTCCGCCCGCTGGGCGCCCACCGCGATCGCATGGTCGCGCGTGTCCGTGGTGTCGCCATAGCCCTCCACGCGCACCAGGACTTCAGGATGCCGCCGAAGCCATGCCGCCTGGGCGGCGAGGGTGGTGCGAGCCGGCACACCAAGGCCGACGCTTTCCGCGCCGAAGAAAATGGTCGTCCCGCCGGACTGGGCGGCGAATTCTGCCCGCTGGGCGTCGATGCCCTGCGCACTCGCTTCCGCAGGCGGTGGCCTGGTGCGCTTGCGCAAGCCGGGCAGCTGCGCCTGGGAAGCGGTCGCCGCGGTCAGCGCTGTGACGAAAAGAATTAGCTCCTTCATTGGTCGATCACCCTCGACCAGACGGGGTCGGATCCGTCTTGCGGGATGGTCATCGCCCGCGGCTGGCTGCCGTCGAGTGCGATGCGCGCCAGGCCAGAACGTCCACCCGAGCCGGCGCGCTGGAAGATCAGCTCGCGGCTGCTCGCTGCCCAGCTGGCGCCTTCGTCGGCCGGCCCATTGGTCAACGCCCGCTCGCCAGTGCCGTCGGGCTTGATGATCCCGATGCTTCGCCCATTCTGCGCGCGGCGGGTAAAGGAAATCCACTTGCCATCGGGGCTCCACTGCGGCGCGGCATACCATCCGCTGCCGAAGCTGATCCGGCGCTGCCGCGTGCCGTCGGCATTCATCACATAAAGCTGTTGCGATCCGCTGCGGTCGCTTTCGAAGACGATCTGGCTGCCGTCGGGGGAGAAGCTTGCGCTCGTATCGACGCCGGGCGCGGTGGTCAGGCGCTGCGCCGCTCCGCCCTGGGCGCTCACCACATAAATGTCGGCATTCGGTCCGCTCATCATCGAGAAGGCAATCCGGTTGCCATCCGGCGAGAAGCGCGGCGCGAACGTCATCGCCTCGGTGTTCAAGACTGGCCGCTGGTTGCCGGATGCGACATCGATGATGCGGACCGCAGGCCGGCCATCGGCGTAGCTGACGAAAGCGATCTGCTGCACTTTTGGCCCGATGTCCGGGGTCAGCACCATGGCGCCGCCCTCGGTGAGATAGCGGTGGTTGTAGCCGTCACTGTCCATCAGCGCGATGCGGCGGGTGCGGCCGTCGCCGACGCCGCTCTCGGCGACATAGGCGATCTGTGTGTCGAACATGCCCGGGGCGCCGGTGATCGCGGTATAGGCCAGACCCGAGCATTTATGCGCGGCGCGGCGCCAGTCGTTGGCGCCGACAATGAAGCCCTTGCGGCCGAGCTCGCGCCCCTTCTGCGTGTCGTAGACGTAGCAGCCAACCGTCAGGCGCCCGTCCGACCGCGACTGCACGAATCCGGTCACCAGTGCCTTGGCGCCGGCGGAGCGCCACTTGGGAAAGCTCGGCGCGGTGACTTCCGGGTAGGAATAATAATCGTCGCGGTTGGGCTGCAGCGGCATGACTTCCGCCGTCTGGCGGAGGTCGGTCTCGATCAGCTGCGTCACCTGCCAGCCGAGCGCCAGCATCTCATTGCCGCGTGAGCCGCTGTCGGGGCTAGTCAGGGGCGGGATCGCAATGACCGTCGCCGCCGGATCGGACGATTGCGCTACGGCTGCGGAGCTGATTCCCAGCATCAGGACAGAAAGAAGACGTCTCATCACTTCGTCGTAATCGCCATGAACTTTTCGACCCAATCCTTTGGCTGCCGGCGCGGGCGCCCGCTTCCATCGAGGAAGGCGGCAGTCACCGTCGCGTCGGTCAACAATTCGGTCCCGCGCATGACTCGCTGATGAATATCGACGGAGGATGCGCGGACCTGTTCGACCGTGCTGACGACCAGCAGGTCGTCGCCCAGCCGGGCCGGCCGGCGATATTTGATGTTCACCTCGACCACCGCATAGGCGCTACCCGAGCGGCGCAGCTCGTCCGCCTGATCGACGCCGACCGCGCGGACCATGTCCGACCGCGCCCGCTCCATGAATTTCAGATAATTGGCGTAATAGACGATGCCGTAAGCATCGGTGTCCTCGAAATAGACGCTGAGCGCGAAGCGGTGCTCCGGGCCTTGGAAGCCGCCGCGATAGGGTATGTCGAGGTTGTTCTCGGCCATCGCCGCCGCTCTAGCGGCCATGGACTCATGCCGAAACCCCGCTTGACTCCTGTGTAACGCAAAGGTTACAAGTAACCCATAGGTTACAAAGGGGCGACGATGAACGATTATTCGATTGGACTGGTGGCCGGCGTCGCAATCGGCGCCTTGATCATCCTGGTCTTCAAGCTGCGGAATCGCGGCAGCCTCGAAACCTCAGCCGAAAAGGCCGAATATCTGACCAGGCAACGGGCGCGGATGTTGCCGGTATTAGCGATCCTGCTGATCACGCAGCAGGGTGCGTTTCTAAGTTCGACAGATGACGGGCGTGCCGTCGACCACGTGAAGATTGCGGCGTGGGTAGTGATGGCCGCCATCGTCCTGCTTGCGCTTGTCACGGGAGGCGGCTGGATCTTCCCCAAGCGCGTGCGCGAGCTAGCCAACGACGAATCGACGCAGCTGCATCGCCTCCAAGCCATGCGTCTTGGCTTCATTAACGCGATGCTGACCTGCTTCCTGCTCTACGTGCTTGGCATGTTCACGCCCGTGCCCGGCCGCGACGCGATCCACATTGTCACGACCGTCGGATTGGCCTCCGCGCTGATTTCCTTCGCCGCGCTGGAGCGCCGCGCGCTGCGCAATGCCTGAGCGGCTAGCCAATAGTCTCAAGGACCGTCGGACCGAGCTTGGCCTTACCCAGGCCGAGCTCGCCGAGCGCGTCGGTGTCACGCGCAAAACCGTGAACACCGTCGAAAACGGCGTCTTCACGCCGTCGACGATCCTGGCATTGAAACTCGCCGAAGCCCTCGACCGTACAGTCGAGCAGCTGTTCCAGATTATCGAGGACTGATTGCTTCGACCGTGCGGATCAGGTCGCCCTGCGCTTCCTGCACGTCAGACAGGTGCATGCCCCAGCCGGGCATGAACATGTTCATCAGCCCCACTTCTCCCCCGATGCGGTCGGTCCATTTCTCGCCGGGCTTATGGTTGGTGCGGATCGACAGATAGCCGCGCTGACCGTCGTTGACGCAGCGCGCCGAGACGAGGCCCTCCGTGCGTAAATACGGGCTCGGTGGCGCACCCTCGCTCGACCAGGTGATGGGACCGCCGGGCACGGGGAGCGTCGAGCGGCTGAACCAATAGCTATCGAGCGGCACCCAATCCGTCGAACCTGGCCGCGCCGGATTGACGCACCCGACGGTCATTCCGGGCTTGTCCGCAATGCCGAACAGCGCGCCCACCGGCGGCACGTTCTTCTCGCGAAAGCTGACCCAGCTCATCACGCAGCCGGTCTGGCCAACGCGGCTGCATAGCGGCGTCTTCTTGAAGGTGCCGCCGACCAGCTTGCCCTGCGGGACGAGGACGTCGAAACCGGGGATGATTGCCAGCTTCATCCGCGCCGCGACGGCCGGATTGGTCTCGATCTCCTTGGAGATCAGGGTCTGCAACATCAGGCTGCCCTGGCTGTGGCCGATCAGGACGAACGGCCGGCCATTGTTCCTGCTCGCCAGGTAATTGCGCCAGGCCGAGACGACGTCGCTGTACGCCAGGATTCCTGGCGCCGTGACATCAGCGCCGGCCGCGGCGGCGGCCACTGCGCCTAGGGTCATCTGACGGTAAATCGGTGCGTAGGTCCGGCAGACCCCGGCAAACCGCGAGAATTGGGTCTGGACGGCGCCAAGTTCCTCGCTGGCGTTAAGGTCGCTGTTCATGCCCTGATCGCGAGACACGGTCGGATACACGTAGAAACAATCGAGCGGTGGATCCTTGGCAACGACGCTGAGACCCGTCGAGCCATATCCGTTCGGGTTCAGCGCCGTCGTCGGCAGCGGCTTGGCGCAGGTGTCGGCCCGCCCCGGCAGGCAAAGCCATGATGCCGGCTTGCTGTAATCGGGCGCCGCTGGCGCAGGCTGGGCGGACGCCGGAGCCGCAAGCGCGGCGGCGGCGAGCAACAGAAAAGATCGCATTATTTGGACGCAGCTCCCTGATCGAACAGTCCGGACTGGCTACCTTGCGGCATGGGCAGGCCAAGGTGGGCGTAGCCGCGGCCGTTCAGGCAACGCCCGCGTGCGGTGCGGGCGATGAGGCCGAGCTGAATGAGATAGGGCTCGATCACATCCTCGATCGTGTCGCGCGGTTCAGACAGACCTGCGGCCAGCGTCTCCACGCCGACCGGCCCACCGCCGTAGAGATCGGCGATCATGCCAAGGTAGCGGCGATCCATTGCGTCCAGGCCGAGCGCGTCGATCTCCAACCGCGACAGCGCGCGGTCGGCGACCGCGGCATCGATCTCGTCCGCGCCGGCCGCATGGGCGAAGTCGCGAACACGGCGAAGCAATCGGCCGGCGATGCGCGGTGTCCCGCGCGACCGTCGGGCAATCTCCCGCGCGCCGTCAGCGGCGATCGCAGCGCCGAGCAGTCGCGCCGCACGGCTGACGACCAGCTCCAGCTCTTCGACAGTGTAGAAGTTCAGTCGAACCGGGATTCCGAAGCGATCCCGCAGCGGGGTCGTCAAAAGGCCCTGCCGTGTAGTCGCGCCGACCAGGGTGAAGCGCGGCAGGTCGATCCGCACCGACCGCGCCGACGGCCCCTCGCCGATCATCAGGTCGAGCGCGCGGTCCTCCATCGCCGGATAGAGCACTTCCTCGACCGCAGGATTCAGGCGGTGAATCTCGTCGATGAACAGGACGTCGCCGTCCTCAAGGTTGGTCAGCAAGGCTGCGAGATCGCCTGACTTGGCGATCACCGGGCCGGAAGTCGCGCGGAAACCCACGCCCATCTCGCGCGCCAGGATCGCCGCCAGCGTCGTCTTGCCCAGCCCTGGCGGACCGTGGAGCAGCACATGATCCAGCGCCTCGCCTCGCGCTTTGGCAGCGCTGACGAACACGCGCAGATTTTCGCGCGCCGCCTGCTGGCCAATGAATTCGTCGAGGCTCTTTGGCCGCAGCGCCGCATCGGCGTCTTCGCTGGTTCGCTCGGGCGTGGTGATACGGGCGGGGTCGGTGGCCATCGGACGCCGTTGATTCGCAGAAGGATTGGCTTACGACAAGCGTTCAGCGCGAACGGAGGGGGCTCCATGAAATTCGACCGGCGGACCATGATCGCAGGGGGACTGGCGACCTTGGGGGGGGCGCCGGCACTGGGGCAGCGGCGGGCTGCGCCGCAGAGCTGGTTCGACCGCGCCATCATCATCGACGCACTGGGCGGGACCGGTGACCCTTATGCGCCGAACGACTGGATGCGGATGAGCGACCGTGCGTGGGCCGAAACCGTCGCGACGGGCGTCACGGTTGTTCGCGACACCGTCATGCCGGTCGGCAACACCGCCGACAATTGGGGCGACTTCAAGAGCAACATCGACAGCCGTCGCCAGCTATTTGCTGCCAATCCTGACCGCCTGATCCTGATCCGGACCAGCGCCGACATCCTGCGCGCCAAGCGCGAGAAAAAGTTCGGCGTCGTCCTCGGTACGCAGGACACCTCGATGGTCGGGCCTGTGCTCGATCGGCTCGCGGAGATGAAGAAGGACGGCGTGATGACCGTCCAGCTGACCTACAATTTGCGCAACCTCAGCGGCGACGGCTCGCTCGAGCCGGCCAACAGCGGCCTGTCCAATCTCGGTCGCGACACGATCCGGCGGATCGAAGCGGAGAAGATGCTGCTCGACCTTTCGCACGGCGGCGCGCGGACGATCGAGGAAGCCATCGCCTTCGCCAAGCGCCCGTTGGTCATCAGTCACACGGGGTCACGCGCGTTGATGGAGCACCCACGTAATACCTCTGACGCGTCGATGAAGGCGGTCGCGGACAAGGGCGGGGTCGTCGGCGTCTACTTCATGCCTTACCTGCGCGCCGACATGCATCCAGCCGCCGCGGACGTCATTGCGCACGTGGAACACGTCGCGAAAGTCGTCGGCGAGGATCATGTCGGGATCGGCACGGACAACGGCGTGCTGCCGACCAACTTGGATGCTGCGAGCAAGAAGCGGATGGACGACTGGCAACGCGAGCGCATCAGGCTCGGCATCGCCGCACCGGGGGAGGCAGTCGGCGTCTACCCCTATCTTGCCGACTACAACAGCGTCGACCGCTACCGCCGCTTCGCCGCCGACCTGCAGAAGCGGGGCTGGTCTCAGGCGCGGCTCGAAAAGCTGATGGGCGGCAATTTCCTGCGCGTCTATCGCGACGCCTGGGGCGCCTGAACAGCCGCGCTATTTTGCAGCCTTTTTCAGTGCCAATCTGACCAGCGCATCGAGCGAGGCGTCGGCCCCAAGCTCGTCCTGGGCGGCATTGACCGCGGCGCTGGCATCCGCAGGCTTGAAGCCAAGGTTGGCGAGCGCCGACAGCGCGTCCCGCGCCGCATTGCCGCGCGGCGCCGGCGCACTGCCGCCGATCGCGACGACGCCCAGCTTGCCCTGCAATTCATTGGCGATGCGCGCGGCGAGTTTCGGTCCCACGCCATTGGCGCGGCCGATCATCGCTTTGTCTTCCTGCGCCACCGCGCGCGCCAGCTCGTCCGGCGGAAGGACGGAAAGGATGGCCAGCGCCAGCCGTCCGCCGACGCCCTGGACGCTGGTCAGCACGCGAAAGGCATCGCGTTCGGCTTGCGACGCAAAGCCGAACAGCGTCCAGGCATCCTCCCGCACCTGCAGTTCGGTCAGCAGCAACACCTGCCCGCCTACCGGCCCCAGCGCGTCCAGAGCGCGGGTACTGAGGTGCACCAAATAGCCGACGCCGCCGACGTCGATCACCGCGCTGTCGCTGCTCGTCTCCGCAAGCGTTCCCGAAAGTCTGGCGATCAAGCTGCGTCCCCACGCTACGTCGGCCCGTATCTTTAGAGCGCTTCGGCCCGCCGACAAGCGCGCTTCATCGGCCGTTCAATCGTCGGCTGCGAAAGGATTGTGCATGATCGATCGTCGCTTTTTCCTGGGTTCTGCCGGCGTTGCGGCCGCGTCGCTGATGCTGTTCGGCCGGTCCGGCACCGCCGCGCCCGCGATGCACTTCGCGGTCAACCATACGCCGGCCGAGTGGAAGAAGATGCTCGGCCCGCAGCGCTTCGCCATCCTGCGCGAAGCCTCGACCGAGCGTCCGTTCACGAGCCCGCTCAACAAGGAGCATCGGCGCGGCACGTTCACCTGCGCGGGCTGCGCGCGGCCCCTGTTCGATTCCGCGACGAAGTTCGACAGCGGTACCGGCTGGCCAAGCTTCTGGAAGCCGCTCCCGGGCGCCGTCGTCACGCGCGCGGACGGCAGTTTGCTGATGGAACGGACCGAAGTCCTCTGCTCGCGCTGCGGCGGGCACCTTGGGCACGTCTTCAACGACGGCCCGAAACCGACCGGCCTGCGCTATTGCATGAATGGCCTGGCGATGAATTTCCGCCCGGCCTAGCCGTCAGGCGACGATGCGCAGCTTCTCGCGCTTGCCGGGCGCCGCGTAGCAAACCACGCCAAGCTCGGCCTGCAGCCGCGCCAGCTCGGCTTCCTTCGCCTCGCGCGCGGCATCGGCATAGCGCTGCTCGATTGCCGCTTCCTCGGGCGTCTGATCGCGGAAATAGGAAATGGTGATCCGGCGCCCGAACACCTCGTCGCCGCGCAGCTGCAGCTCGGCGTTCGCCTCTTCCGGTAGCTCTGCCCGGATTTCCTTCAGTTTCGCGATAAGCTCGTCGATCGACGCATGGTCCGCGACCTCGACGAATTCCTTGACTCGCCTACCCATGATTGACCCTCCCCAGGACCTCGGGCGTTCAAATACAAGGCGCGCGATTCGGTGTGCAATCGGCAATCGCATTTTATCCCCAGGGAAGTTTCGAAAGGGCTGTCATGACTAAGACGATCGAGTTGATGGCCGGGCCGCTGCGGTTGGTCATCGATCCGGCGATTGGTGGCTCGATCTCCGCATTCGAGTGGAACGACGCCGCAGGTAGCTGGCCCATCCTGCGCCGCTGTCCCGACCCGCTGGAGAAGGTGCTCGATGCCGCCAGCTTTCCGCTGGTCCCCTACGTGAATCGTATCCGTGACGGCCGCTTCACCTTCCGGGACCGCGCGGTCACGATCGAGCCCAACATGGCAGGCGACCCGAGTCCGCTGCACGGGCAGGGGTGGCTGAATTCCTGGGAGGTCGAAGAGCAGACCCAAGCTTCCGCGACCTTGTCGTTCCGACACGAAGCCGGCGAATGGCCCTGGGCGTACGAAGCGCGCCAGCGGTTCAAGCTGGATGAAGGGGCGCTCAACCTTGAACTCGACTGCCGGAGCCTGTCGCATACCCCGATGCCCTGCGGGCTCGGTTTTCACCCGTATTTCCCCTGCGGATCCGGTACCGTGCTCGACACCGACGTCGAAGTTGCGTGGACCATCGACGACAAAGTTCTGCCGGTCGAGCGCGTGCCGGCCACGGGCCAATACGACCTTCGCGACCGGCGGATCTGCGGACAGGACTTGGACAACGGCTTCGGCGATTGGGCCGGCGAAGCGACAATCATCGACCCGGCGTGGCCCTTTAGCGTGCGAATGACTTCCGCGGACGCCAAGTTTTTCCAAGTCTACTCGCCGTCCACCGGCGGAATATTTGTGGCGGAGCCGGTGTCTCACGCAAACGCTGCGCTCAATGCGCCGGAAAGCGAATGGCTACAGCTTGGCATGCGCGTGCTCGCGCCTGGAGAGACGATGAATCTTTCGATGCGGCTGGCCGTCGAGCCGCAAAGCGCCGCCTCCGGTTGAAGCTTTCAAAAGGCCTGACTATAGCCCGCGCTCCTGGGCCGCTGCGGAGACGTGGGTGAGTGGCTGAAACCAGCGGTTTGCTAAACCGCCGTACGGGGTATTCCCGTACCGAGGGTTCGAATCCCTCCGTCTCCGCCACTTCTGCTATGGCTCGGCCCAATGAACCTTCGGCACATCGAGATTTTCCACGCCGTCTACGTACACGGGTCGGTCAGCGCGGCTGCGCGGGCGCTCAACGTGTCGCAGCCCTCGGTGTCGAAGATGCTGCGCCATGCCGAATCGCTGCTCGGCTTCACTTTGTTCCAGCGGACCAGCGCGGGGTTGGTCCCGACCGAAGACGCCCACATGCTGTTCGCGGACGTCAGCGAAATCCAGGATCGCGTTCATGCCCTGCGAGAAGCAGGCCGCAATATGAAGCGCGGAGCCGGCGGGACGCTGCGGATCTCGGCGCTGCCGTCCCTCGCGCTGGACGCGCTTCCGACCGCGGTTGCGCGGTTCATGCGGACGCACGAGAACGTGAAGTTCGATCTTCAGACCATCCATCATGACGATCTGCTGCGGAAGCTTTACGAACGGGAAACGGATGTCGCCGTCGCCTATCAGGTCCCGCCAGCGACGCCGATCGGCAGCCACTGGCTCGGCGAGGGCGAGCTCGTCCTGCTCTATCGCGAAGAGGACATGCCGGACGCACCCGCGTCGGTCGATCTTCAGGTTCTCAACGGCCGCCGGTTCATCAGCCTCGCCGCCAGCGGCCCCATCGGCGGTGTGTTCAGCCAGGAGCTGCAGCGGTTGGAGCTCGAGCTCGACGTCGACGAGGTCGTCTCCGCCCGCACCTTCTACATCGCCTGCGCCCTCGTACGGCAAGGCGTCGGCATGGCGGTTGTCGACAGCTTCACCGCTCAAGCTTCGCTCACGCCGGGCCTTTCGATGCGGCCGCTCAAGCCTCGCCTGACCTTCGACGTGCAGGCCATGTATCTAGTCAATCGGCCACCCAATGCGCTGGCCGCCGAGTTCCTCAAGACCCTCGCAGGGGTGATCGACGCTCTATAACGGCAGGCTATGCCGAGCGGCGCACTCGTTATGAACGGCGCCCCAATTCGCACGATACGCTCCGGTCACATGATCCCTGGTCCATTCCTGCTCTATCTTGGCAGCCGCACCGAGCCCGCCGACGTCAAGACGTCGCGCGGCCTGGCGGAATTCCGGCGCGAGGATTGCCTCGGCGAATTCCGGCACGATGCCAGCACGCTGACGCTCGGACTGCCGCGCATGACGATGGCGGAGGCTGCGACGGCCGGTGCGCGAACGCTGATTCTCGGTATTGCCAGCGCCGGCGGCAAACTGGGTGAGGAGCTTGTCGCGGATGCTGTCGCAGCCCTGGAAGCTGGCCTGAACGTGGCGGCAGGCATGCACGAGCGCTTGCGGAACGAACCGCGCCTCGCCTCGCTCGCGGCCGAGCGTGGATTGCAGCTCTTCGACGTTCGCGACGTCCCGCCGGGTCTCGTCGTCGGCAATGGTTATCACCGCGCCGGCAAGCGGCTGCTGACCGTCGGCACCGATTGCTCGGTGGGCAAGATGTACAGCACGCTGGCGCTGACCCGGGCGCTTCAGGCGCGCGGAATCACTGCCGATTTCCGCGCGACCGGACAGACCGGCATCCTGATTGCCGGCGATGGCGTTCCGGTCGACGCCGTGGTGGCCGACTTCATTTCCGGCGCCATTGAGCGGCTTGCGCCGGCGCGGAACGATGACGGCTGGGACTTGATTGAAGGCCAAGGCTCGCTGTTCCACCCCTCATTCGCAGGCGTTTCACTGGGTCTGTTGCACGGTGCTCAGCCTGAGGCGCTCGTCCTGTGCCACGAGCCCGAGCGACCGCATATGCGCGGTATTCCCGGACGTGCCTTGCCGGGCCTTGAGGAAACGCTGAGCCGCAATCTCGAGGCGGCGCGACTGACGAGCCCGAACGTTCGCGCCGTTGGGATTTGCCTCAATACTTCGCGCCTCGACCCGGCGCGCGCCGAATCCGCTTGTCGCCAGACCGAAGACCGGCTCGGCCTGCCCTGCACCGATCCGATGGCCTTCGGGGTCGAGGCGATCATCGACGGAATGCTATGCGCCGAACGCTCAGCGTCCGCCACGACCGTTTCCCTCTAAGCCGCCCGTTCCGCATCTCCCGCGGCGTGAAGACCGCGGCGGACGTGGTGACGGTGTCGGTCGAGCAGGGTGGCGTCGTGGGACGCGGCGAGGGGGTGCCCTATCCGCGTTACGGTGAAAGCCTCGATAGCGTCATCGCGCAGATTGAGGCTGCACAGCCCGAGGTGGAAGAAGGCGCCGATCGTGATGCCTTGCTAACGACAATCCCCCCGGGGGCGGCACGAAACGCCATCGATTGTGCGCTGTGGGATCTTGAAGCGCGGCTCTCCGGCCGCACGGTCGCCGAGCTGATCGGCGCGCCTGAACCGACGACTTTGGTCAGCGCGCTTACGATCGGGATCGACACGCCGGATGCCATGGCCGCTGCCGCCGCCGCGGTGGCTGATGCCCCGCTGCTCAAGATCAAGGTCGATGCCGATGACCCGGCAGCTGCGATTCGTGCCGTTCGCGCCGCGGCAAGCGATGCGCGGCTGATCGTGGACCCCAATGAAAGTTGGGATCAGGTCCTGGTCGAGCGCATGCAGGACGTGCTCATGGAGGCGCGCGTCGACCTCCTCGAGCAACCCGTGCCCGCCGACAAGGATGACTGGCTCGAAGGGTTCGCGCCGGCCGTGCCAATCTGCGCCGACGAGGCTGTCCACATCGCGGCCGATCTTCCAAGAGCCGCGCGGCGCTATCAGTTTGTGAACGTGAAGCTCGACAAGTCGGGCGGCCTCACTGCCGCGCTCCAGCTTGCCGAAGCCGCGCGCGCTTGCGGGCTGGGACTGATGACCGGCTGCATGATCAGTTCGTCGCGCTCGATCGCGCCGGCGCTGCACGTGGCGCGGATGTCGGACTTCGTTGACCTCGACGGGCCGCTCTGGCTCAAGGAGGATCTTGCGGGCGGCGTGACGGACGACGGGGGTCGCATCGTCCCGCCCGCAAGGGGGTTCTGGGGGACAGTTTGACACGCTGGTTATCGATTCCGCTGTGGAAGCGCGTCCTCGGCGGACTGGTCCTCGGCCTGGCGCTCGCGCTCCTATGGCCATCGGCCGCGCCGATGATTGCCTTCATCGGCGACCTGTTCGTCCGCGCGATCCGCATGCTGGTCGCACCGATCGTGCTGGTGACGATCGCGGCGGGCATCACCTCGCTTGGCAACCCGAAGCGGCTTGGCGGGATCGGCGTCCGCACGATCGGCATGTTCGCCTTTACGACGGCGATCGCCGTGTCGGTCGGCATCGCGGTGGCGGCTCTCGTGCGGCCCGGGATCAGCGCGCCGCTCGGCACCGCCGCGCCGCGCGTGCTCGGCGCTCCGGTGACGCCCTACGACCAATTGATCGGCATCATCCCGCTCAACATCTTCGACGCGCTCGCTAAGGGCGACATGCTCGCGCTCATCTTCGTGGCCATCCTGTTCGGCGTCGGGACGTTGCTGACGGGCGAAACCGGCAAGCCTTTCGCGAACCTGCTCCAGTCAGCTTCAGCAGTGCTATTCCGGGTGGTCGGCATCGTGATGGAAGCGACCCCGTTCGGGGTGTTTGCGCTGACCGCCAATGCCGTCGCAGCCAATGGCACGTCGGTGTTCGTCCATGTCGGCTGGCTGGCGCTTGCCGTCCTGATCGGATCGCTGTTCCAGATCGTCGTCGTGCATAGCCTGATTTTGCGGCTGCTTGCGCGGTTGCCGGTGTTACCGTTTTCCCGGGGGATCATCGATGCGCTGGTGGTCGCATTCTCGACCGCTTCGAGCTCGGCGACCCTGCCGGTCGCGATGCGTGTCGCCGACCGTAACCTCGGCATCAGCCGCCCCGTCTATTCGACCACGCTCCCGCTGGGCGCCAGCATCGGCAAGGACGGCACGGCCATGTACGTCGGCCTGCTCAGCATGTTCGGCCTGCAGGCGTTCGGCGTGCCGCTCACCCCCACGGTTTACGCGCTCGTCCTGCTGACGGGGGCGCTGGCGGCATTCGGGACCGCGCCCGTTCCCTCCGCGTCGTTGTTCATGCTGGCCGCCGTCATGTCTGCGGTCGGTGTTACGCCAGAGCAGACCGCCTTGATCGTTGGCTTCGTGCTGCCGTTCGACCGGCTGCTCGACATGACGCGCACTGTGCCCAGCGCCAGCGCCAATCTCACCGTCGCAACTACGGTCGCGCGATGGGAAGGTGAGCTGGACGAGGCGCGGTATCGCGCGGCCAATCAAGCTTAGGAGACCAACCATTATGAAGCCGAGCCTAATTGCCGCTTTGCTCCTGTGCGCGTCGACACCGACATTGGCGGCGGAGACGCTTCAGCAGCGCGTCGAAGCGCGCTTGGCTCAGGCGGCGCCGGGCACGCGCTTCGGTTTCGTCGTCGCTGCGGATGACGGGCGTGAGCTGATCGCCATCGCGCCGGACGCGCGGTTCATTCCTGCCTCGAACACGAAGATGTTCACGACCGCCGCGGCCTTCGCCAACCTGCCGGGAATGGATCAGCCGGACACCACGGGTGGTGCAGCGGTGCGCCTCGACCGGAACGACGTCAGGCTGATCGGGAACGGGGATGCGCGGCTTTCGAGCGCCGCGGATTGCGCCGTCGATTGCCTGGCGATGTTGGCGGACGCCGTGGCAGCCAAGACTCGGCGCGTAAATGACGTGATTGGGGACGATACCACCTTTCCGGACCAGCGGTGGAGCCCGGGGATGAGCTGGAACAACATCTCGTCGTCGGATGGCACCGGCATCTCCGCGCTCACGATCGACGACAATCGGATCAGTCTGACCGTCACGCCCGCGTCGGTCGGTTCTGCACCCACGTTTCAGTTGAGCCAGCCCTACTACACCGTGCTGAATCAAGCCGTCACGGTCGCCACCGGCAAAACCGACCTGACGGTCGACCGTATGCCGGCCGACCGGACGCTGCGCCTGTTCGGGACCATCGCGGCGGACGCCAAGCCGGAAATCATCGGCCTCGGCGTCGACGACCCGGCGCACTACGCCGCCTGGCGCCTGAAGGCCTTGCTGGAAGCGCGAGGCGTAAAGGTGAGGGGGGGTGTTCGTTCCGTGCACAGGCCGCTCGCCTTCGCTGACGATCCCGAGAAACGGGGCAACCTGCCGCCGACCCGTCCGGCCGCGGGCGAAGTGCTGGCAAAGCTCACGCCGCCCCCGCTCACGCAGGACATGACCACCATCAACAAGGTCAGCCAAAACCTTCATGCGGAGCTGACGCTGCGCCGCGTCGGGCTGGTTCGGGGCACGGGGTCAATCGAGGATGGACAGCAGGCGGTGCAGGCCATGCTGGCCAGTGCCGGAGTCCCGCGCACCGGGTTCGACTTTTCCGACGGCTCGGGGATGTCGAGCTACAATCGCGTGGCGCCGCGAGCGGCGGTGAAGTTTCTCCGCTGGGTGGCGGCGCAGCCCTGGGGTGCGACCTGGCGGGCGACGCTGCCCATCGCCGGCTATGACGGAACGCTCAAGAACCGCTTTCAGGGGTCGACATTGCAAGGCCGCCTGTTCGCCAAGACCGGCACCCTCAACGCGACGCGCGCACTGTCGGGTTACATGATCACCAAAAGTGGGCGGACGCTGACCTTTTCGATGTTCGCCAACGACGAACCGTCCGGCACCAGCGCGCGGGAAACGATGGACGCGGCGCTAGAGATGGTCGCGAGCGAAAACTGATGCGCCAAATCAACAATTATCGGAAGTTATAGGCGGCCCAAAAGAAACTATGGCGTGCGCTGGCGCGACTGTTACTTAATGCCGCTTTGGGGCCGTGGCTCAGGGGGACATTCTGCCATGCGTACTTTGCAATTTCTTGACTCGTATCTTCGCTGCGGGACGGCGCTTGCTGCTTTGATGGCCGCGGGGGCGGCTCAAGCTCAGACGACGCAACCGGCCCCGACGCCGACGCCAAGCGACGTCGCGGCACCCCCAACGGCCGAAGCGCAGGCCCCGACGCCGCCCAGCGAGAAGGATCAGATCGTCGTCACCGGCACCCGCGTCGTTCGCGACGGTTACCAGGCGCCGACGCCGCTGACGGTCGTTACCCGTGAAGACATCCAAAACACGGCGCCGACCAACAACATTGCCGACCTCGTCAACCAGCTGCCCGCGCTCGCCGGCTCGACCCGTCCGTCGAACTCACGGCTTGAGCTCAGCAGCGGCATCGGCGGCGTCAACACGCTGAACCTTCGCAACCTCGGCACCGTACGCACCCTCGTCCTGCTCGACGGCCGCCGCTCGGTCGGCTCGACGGTCCAGGGCCTGGTCGACGTCAACACCATTCCCCAGTTGCTCGTCGACCGCGTGGAAATTGTCACCGGCGGCGCTTCCGCCGCCTACGGTTCGGACGCCGTTGCCGGCGTCGTCAACTTCGTCCTCAACAAGAAGCTGACCGGCATCCGCGTCGAATCCGATATCGGCATCACCGACAAGGGCGACGGCCTGAACTACTCGACGAATGTCGCCGGCGGCTTCTCGTTCGGCGGCGGCCGTGGCCACATTCTGCTGGCCGGCGAATTTGCCCACAAAGACGGCATCTTCGAAGTTGACCGGGAGTGGAACCAGACCGGCTATGTTCGCATCCAGGACCCGGCCTGGACCTCGACCAGCACTACCCCGCAGTTCCTGATCCGCCGTCAGGTCGGCGCCGCCAACTCCACGCCGGGCGGTCTGATCACCGGATCGGCCGGGGGCACCGCAAACCGTCTGCGGGGCATTTATTTCGGCCCCGGAGGCGCGATCAATCAGTACAATTATGGCGCGCTTACCTTCCCGTCGCCGACGGGCGCGTCGGCGCCGTCGCTGACGCAAGGCGGCGACTGGCGGGTCAACGATTCCGGGCGCCGCATCGGCCTGGATCCGAAGGACGAGCGGCGCGGCGGTTTTGCGCGCGCGAGCTTTGAGGTCGCCGACAACGTGAACCTATGGGCCGAAGGCTCGTACAATTGGCAGAACGTCCGCTTCAACGCCGGACCGAACCTGATGACGGGCCTTACGCTGAACGCGACCGGCTGCGGCACGGCAGCGAGCGCGGCGACGGCTCCGGCAACCTGCAACGCCTTCCTCTACAACGCACTCGGACCGGCGCGTCTGGCCGGCATTACCAGCGTGACGCTGGCGACGACGGCAGCGGACCTGCCGTACCGCGTTACCGACAACACTCGTAAGGTGATGCGTCTCGCCGCGGGCATGGACGGCACCTTCGACCTGTTCGGCAAAGCCGCGCACTGGGACTTCTACGGCCAGTATGGCCGGGCAAAGCTGCATGAGCAGCTACGCAACATTCAGCAGACCCAGTTCCGCGCCAATGCGCTGAACGCCGTCTTCACCAATGGTGGCACCTCGATCGCTTGCGCCGTCAACGCGGACGCCAGCACCGCGAACGACGATCCGGCCTGCGTTCCGCTGAACCTGCTCGGTCTCGGCGTCGCCAATGCGGCGGCGATCGATTACGTTCTCGGCGATCCTTATCGCAACGAGACACTCGAACAGACAGTGTTCGGCGCCAACTTGTCGCTGACGCCTTTCCGCACCTGGGCCGGCGATGTCAGCGTCGCGGTCGGTGCGGAATATCGCAAAGAGAAGGTCCACGGCTTCGTCCCGACCGAGTTTCAGCCGACGGTTGCCAATGGCGTCACCACGACACGATGGTCGGTCGGCAACTATCTGCCCACCAACGGCAGCTACAACGTCAAGGAAGCCTATCTCGAAACCGTCGTACCGCTCGGTTTCGGGCTAGAATTCAACGGCGCGGTCCGCGCAACGGATTATTCGACGTCGGGCTATGTCACGACCTGGAAGCTTGGCGCAACCTGGCAACCGATCGACGACATCCGCTTCCGCGTCACCCGTTCGCGCGACATCCGGGCGCCAAACCTCAACGAGCTCTATCAGGGCGGCACGCAGAATACCGACACCGTCCGCAACCCGTTCTTCCCGGGCGTCGGCCCCGGTAGTGCAACCTATCCGAACAGCTTGCCATATCTTGGCACGGTTACCGGCAACACCAACCTGAAGCCGGAAAAGGCTGATCAGTGGAACATCGGCGCGGTCGTTTCGCCGCGTTTCATTCCGGGCTTTACGGCGTCGATCGATTATTACCGGATCAACCTGAAGAACGCGATCGACGTCCTGAGCGCACAGGAGATCATCAACCGCTGCTTCGACGGCAACCAGCAAACCTGCGCCGCGATCCTGCCCGACCCGAGCACGCCGGGCCGCGTCCTGATCAGCCGCTCGCCGTTCAACTTCGTCAGCATCCTGTCGCGCGGGATCGACTTCGACGCCGCCTATCGCCGCAAGATCGGTCCGGGCGCCTTCACGCTGCGCGGCGTTGCGACCCGCAACATCGACAACATCGTGAATACGGGCGTCGCCGGCGCGGTCGTCGTCAACACGGCCGGCGCGACAAGCCTGCCCAAGTGGTTCTTCCGCGCCAGCGCCAATTACGACACCCCGTCTTATTCGGTGACGGTGGTTGGCCGCGGCGTCAGCTCGAGCGTCTACGATAAGGCGGCGATCGAGTGCACGACGAACTGCCCGCTATCGACCACCTCGCACCCGACCTATGACGACCTGCACATTTCGGGCTCGTTCTACGTCGACCTGAACCTCACCAAGAAGTTCAACGTCATGGGCCGCGGGGACGGCGAGTTCTTCGTCAACGTTACCAATGTGTTCGACCGCTGGCCGATTCTGCTACCGGAGACGGGCCTCGCCGCGAACACGACGTACAGCGACTTGCTGGGCCGCGCCTACCGCGCCGGCATCCGGCTCAAGTTCCGCTAAGCTTCTTCAGCCAGCCAGCGGCCGCCTAGCCGATCGTTTCGACGGTCAGGCGGTCGTTGGTGAAGACGCAGACTTCGGCGGCGATCGCCATCGCCCGCCGCGCCAGCACTTCGGGATCCTGCTCGTAGTCCGTCAGCGCCCGCGCTGCAGCCAGCGCGTAATTGCCGCCGGAGCCGATTGCCGCGATGCCGCCTTCGGGCTCCAGCACGTCGCCGTTGCCGGTCAGGATCAGCATCACGTCCTTGTCGGCGACGATCATCAGCGCCTCCAGGTTCCGCAGGTACTTGTCGGTCCGCCAGTCCTTGGCGAGCTCGACCGACGCACGCATCAGTTGCCCGTTATATTGCTCCAGCTTGCGTTCGAGGCGCTCGAACAGGGTGAAGGCATCCGCGGTCGCGCCGGCAAAGCCGCCGATCACCTCGCCCTTGTCGCCGATGCGCCGCACCTTCTTGGCGTTCGGCTTCATCACCGTATTGCCCATCGATACCTGACCGTCGCCGGCGATGACGGTCTTGCCGTCCTTCTTGACGCCCAGGATCGTGGTTCCGTGCCAGCTTTCCAAACTCATCTCCTTTGCCGGAGAGGTGGGAAGCGCGGCCTATTGCTGCAAGCGTCGCTCGAAGCGGCGGTCGGGGACCAGCCAGAGCAGGGCGATGCCGACATAGATGGCGATCGAGATAAATGGCGAGACGAATGCCAGTGGCACCGAGGCGAGATAGCCCGAGAAGCTGATCCACTCTTTTCCGCGGCCCCCGACTGCGGATTTGACGCTTGAGCCGTCGCCCTCCGCGGCGATCAATGCACGTTCGAGCAGCACGTAACAGACCGAAGCGCCGACCAGCACCAGCCCGAAGGATGCAACCGGCCAGGCGGTCGGCCCCGCTTCGTCGATCCAGCGGATCATCAGCGGGAACAGGGTTAGGCAGAACAGCAGTGCGTGGTTGGCCCACAACACCGAACCGGTCACCTTCCGCGCCGACTGCATCATGTGATGGTGGTTGTTCCAGTAGATAGCGACGTAAATGAAAGCGAGCAGGTAGGCCGCGAGAAGCGGAAGGATGTGCAAGACCGCCTGCATCGTCGGCTCTTCCGGAAATTTCAGCTCCAGCACCATGATCGTCAGGACAATGGCGACAACGCCATCGGTGAGCGCGTTCAATCGATCCGGTTTCATCCTGCCCTCACTGTTGTCCTCAACGATTGGTCGCCGCAGGGGCATTGTTGTCAACCTTGGCCTGAGCGCGGACCCATTTGATCAGCTCGTCGAGCTGAATCGCCTGCTCGGTCGCGGTCAGTGCGTCGGAGTAAGGAAGTCGGTCTTCGCCGGGGCTTTGAGCAGCGCTTCCGGCGCGGTCGGGAAGGCTGGGCACTGATGCTCCTCCGCCAGCACCGAAATCGGCTGCGGCTTGGGCCCTGAGGCGCAGGCGTTCAGCATTAGCGCGAGCAGTGGCAAGGCGGGCTTCGTAGTCATCTGTGGTCCTTTCAGTGATGGCGCGTTGCTCGGCGACGACGCGGGCCGCGTTGGCCCGGTCGGCCGCGCGGGCGAGTTCCGCCGCCGCCCGGGCATCGGCGACGGTCATGGCCAGGCTTGCCTGTTCGTCGCGGTAGAGCCTTTCGAAGTCCGCGCTGCTGTCGCGCCAGTGGCGCGTCTGGACGATCTGCACCGCCAGCAGCGCGGCGAGGCAGATCGTAGCGGCCACACCTGCGACGCCTTGCCAATTGAGGAAGCGAAGGATCATTGGCAATCAGCCTCGATCGTCGCGCCGTCGCGGCCAGCAGCGACCTTGAAGCGGCCGACCGGTCCGCCGGCCAGCAGGCCGATGATCACCGCGATCATCGCAACGATGAAGCCGCCCAGTGCCCAGCCGAAGATGATGACGATCGTATGCTCTTCGCTGGTGTTCCAGCCGCCCCACATCAGGAGTGCGATCATCAGACCCGACGCGGCGCCGCAGAATATTCCGCCCGCGGAGGCCAGCATTCCGTAGATGGTCCGCTGACCTTCGGCGAAGGTCATCGGTTGGGGAATTCGCATGTGATTGTACCCTTCAAATGAGTGAAAAGGGGGGCTCTACTTCCTCCACTTTGTGACCTTTGCCCGTCAGCCATCACCAATGCGGTTCGCCAGCCAGCCATAGAGGAACGCTTCGTTGGCTGGACGGCGCTCGGCGAGGCGGAGGTAGCGCTCGCCCTGGAGGGCTTCGAGGGCGCGCAGCAGCACCGTCTCGCCGATCCCCTTTGCGCGAACGGTGAGGAAACGATCGAGCGCTCCCAGCGTCGCCGCGCCGATACGGCCATCCGGCGTGAGGTCAGCATAATCTTTAGCACTGCGGTTCAGTGCAGTTAGCGCTCGCTGCAGGAAGGTCACCGCGACCGCCGGTCCCATGTTAACGCCCGTGTCGAACAATTCGTTGGCGATCCGAGCGCTGTGTTTTGCCACTTCGTCGAAGCGCGGGCGGAGCCAGTATAGACGACGGTAAATCGAGACAGCCGTGTCGCGGGGTAACTGCTTCATCGCGCCGGCGTAACCGTGGGCGCGCGCGACCGCTTCGGTGATGCCGAAACAGGTCGGCCCGCCCCGGTCGGCGGGATGGTCGACATAGCCGCCTTCTCGTTCCAGGACGCCATCAATCAGCCGATCGAGTGCAACATCATTGGCCATTTCCGTCTCCTCCGAGTCGACATCAACTAACCAAATGGGATTGCTGTAGGAAAGTGCTGCGAACCGATTGCGCGGATGACGTTAGCGTTTCGAGCCGCTAGGCTGCGCGCATGAAGAGCCCAATCCTTGCCGCGGTCGCGCTGTTGATGAGCAGCGCGCCAGCCTTCGCCGCCTTGTCCCCAGCCGAGCAGAAGATGGTCCAGACCGTTGATGCCGAGCAGCCGCGGACGGTCGGCATGCTGGAGAAATGGGTCAATCAGAACAGCGGATCGCTGAACCTGCCCGGGGTAGCGGCGGTCGGCACGATGCTGCGGTCCGAACTGGAGCCGCTGGGCTTCAAGGTCGACTGGGTCGACATGAAGGCTGCTCAGCGCTCTGGCCACATCATCGCGCGGCATGCCGGCAAGAAGGGCACGACGCGGATGCTGCTGATCGGCCACCTCGACACGGTGTTCGAGCCGGACTCGCCGTTCCAGCGCTGGACCCTTGAAGGCAATACCGGGCGCGGCCCGGGCGCGGGCGACGACAAGGGTGGCATGGCGGTGATGGTAGCTGCCCTGCGCGCGATGCAGGCCGCGGGTACGCTGAAGGGCGCCAACATCACCATCGTTCTGACCGGCGACGAGGAGGATGCCGGCACGCCGCTTTCCGTCGCGCGCCGCGATTTGATCGCGGAGGGCAAACGCGCGGACGCCGCGCTCGACTTCGAGGGGTTGGCGGTAGTCGACGGCAAGGACATGGGATCGATCGCGCGCCGCAGCTCGAGCAACTGGACGGTGAAGGTCACCGGGAACAGCGCGCACTCCAGCGGCGTGGGGCGGCCGGGCACGGGCTATGGCGCGATCTATGATCTGGTGCGGATCATCGACCAGTTCCGCAAAGAGCTGCCGGAAGACAAGCTGACCTTCAACGTCGGGCTGATCGGCGGCGGCCAGTCCGCCGAGCTGGATGCGGGGCAGATCCGGCTGACCGCCACCGGCAAGACCAACATCATCGCTTCGACCGCGGTGGCGCGGGGCGACTTGCGCGCCATTAGCCAGGAGCAGATCGACCGCGTGCAGGCCAAGATGCGGGCCATCGTCGCCCAGTCGCTGGAGGGCGCGAAGGCGGAGCTAAGCTTCGACCAGAAGCTATATCCGCCGATGCCGCCGACCGAAGGCAGTCGCGCGCTGCTTGGGCAGCTCAACGGCGTCAATGCTGACCTCGGGCTCGACAAGATGGAAGAGCTCGACCCGCTGCGGCGCGGTGCGGGCGACATCAGCTTCGTGGCGGCGGATGTCGACGGGCTGATCGGACTCGGACCCGACGGGTCGGGCAGCCACACGCCAACCGAGACGGTCGACATCCCGTCGATCGCCAAGCAGGCGAAGCGCGCCGCGATTCTGATGAGCCGGTTGTCGCGCGAGCGGGCAACCAGGAAAGTTCCACGTTCGTAACGGCTTAATGCCACTGGATTGACAGGGGCACCGATAAGGAGCCTCATCCCTTCGCCGCGTCCGCGGGGCGCGAGCCTTGGAGGGGAAAATCGATGGCGACAACACTCGATGGGCATCGCTCGGCGACACCCGTGCACCTGTGGATCGTCGGTTTGCTGGCGACCTTGTGGAACGCGTTCGGCTGCTACGACTACCTCATGACCCGAATGCGCAACACCGACTACCTCAAGTCGATGATGCCCGACGTCGATCCGAACGCGATGCTTGCCTACGTCGACTCAATGCCGGTCTGGGCCGCAGCGGGATGGGGCCTTGGCGTCTGGATGGGTCTTGCCGGATCGCTGTTGCTGCTGACGCGTAGCCGCCATGCGGTGTGGACACTCGGCCTGTCCTTCGTGGGCGCGGTCGTCGGGATCGGCTATCAGCTGTTGAACCCGATGGCGGGCATGAGCGGCGGGATGGCGACCGTCATGCCGATCGTGGTGATCGTCGTTGCACTGGCGCTGTTCCTTTATGCGCGGGCCACGGCGAGGAAGGGCGTTCTCGCCTAGCGAGACTGTTGCTTTATTGCTGCACCGGGCCGGTTCCGTGCGGACCGGCCCCCGTTGTTACTTGCAAGCGTGTCGATAATGGGATTCCCATGGCCGGGAAGACGCCCGACGTTGCGCGGGCGCCGTGGGGAGAGACACATGAACCGCCGTAAGATTTCGCGCGCACTGGCCGCCGCATCCATGCTCGTCCTAGCCGCCGCCGTTCCGGGCGCCGCGAGCGCGCAGCAGATTGATCGCATCATCGTCTTCGGCGATTCCTATGCGGACACCGGCAACTTCTTCCGCATCGCGGGCATCAACCCCGCTACCACCGGCGTCTATACGACCGGCCGCTTCTCGGGCGGCACCAACTATATTGATACGCTGTCAGGCCTGCTTGGTGTGCCGGTCTACAATTATGCCATTGGCGGCGCGCGAACCAACAATCTCAACCAGACCGCGGGCGTCCCGGGGTTCACCACCGAGGTGCAGGTGTTCCTCGCCAACGCCGGAACGCTCGGCTTTCCGACGACGACGACCACGCTGGACCAGAGCGACCTCGTCGCGGTTTCGATAGGCGGCAATGACTCCCGCGCCTATCAGATCGGGGGCGGCACGCTGGCAGGCGCGCCCGCTGCGGCGGCGACGGCCGTCACCAGCTTCCAGACCAATTTCGACCAGGTGATGACCAAGGGCACGCCCACGATCAGCTTCCTTGCCGGCGACACCGGCCGCCTGCCGGAAATCGCGGCCAACCCGACGGGTGCGGCGGTCCGCACCGCTTATTCCAACGCCTTCAACAGCGGCGTGCAGAACATCCTCGCGGGCTACGCCGCGCGCGGATCGATCGTGCATTACCTCGACCTGACCAAGATCCTCGACAATGTCATTGCCAATCCGCAGGCTTACGGCATCACCAACGGGATCGCGTGCCCGTTCTTCCCGGGCAACACGACCTGCGCGGCCAATGCCACCGGCTATCTGGTCTACGGCGACGGCCTGCACCTGACATCGCAGGGCTTTGAGATCGTCGGCAAATATGTCGACCGGCAGCTCGCTGCGCCGCTGACCCTGTCGGCGCCGACGACGCTCGGCGTGCAGGTCTCGCGCCAGTTCGGCCGCACGCTGTCGACCCGTACGGACAATTACCGCGGGACGGACGCCGCGCCTGGTCTTGCCATCTACGCGGTCGGCGACATGCTGCAGAATGATGCGCCGTCGACGAGCTACAACAGCGCGTTCGAAGTGCGCAGCGGCGGCGGCACGATCGGCGCTGAATACGGATTCGGCGGCGGCCTCGTCGGCGTCGCTGGCAACTACAGCCGGCCGAAGCTCCGCTTCAATAACGATGCCTCGCGCATCCGCGGGCGCAGCTGGCAGGTCGGCGCCTACGGCAGCTTCGACGTGGGCGCGGCCTTCGCGCAGGGCTATCTGGGTTATGGCCGCGACCGCAACCGGATCGAGCGCGCTGGCGTGGTCTCGTCGCTCACCGCCAACCCGCACGGCACGCATTGGACCGCCGGCGCCAAGGGCGGTTACCTGATCCCGATGTCCGGCTTCCGCGTCGGCCCGATCGTCGCGGTCGATTACGCCCGGGCCAAGGTGGACGGCTACACCGAAGCCGGCGACCCGGCACTTGCGCTCAACGTCGGCTCGCAGACCGCGAAGGCGCTGGTCGGGCAGGCGGGCCTCGAGATCCGCACCGAGCTGAAGGGCTTCCACCCTTACATCGATATCACGGCCGAGCATGATTTCACCCGCCGCGGGCCGAGCATCGCCTTCTCGCAGACCAGCTCTCCGGTGATCGTCAACACATGGGACGTGCGCAACCGCCGCGACACCTATGCCCGTCTGTCGGGCGGCGGCAGCGCGACGATCAGCGGCGGGCTCAGCATCGATGCCGCGATCGCCTCGACGCTTGGCCGCGACGCGGGTCAGGAAGTGAGCGCCCAGCTGGGCCTGAAGGCGCGCTTTTAAGGGCTAGGCAGGGCCGCGGCGGCCGCCGAAGCGCGTCCGCTGCTGCTTGCCAAAGCGGTTCTTGCGCGTGCCGGGCTTGCCCTCGGTCGAATTGCCGAGCGGTCGCGGCGCGACGCGTTGGTCAGACGGGATGCCGAGATCGTCTTCCTCGAGCCGGCGGATCTCGTCGCGCAGGCGCGCGGCTTCCTCGAACTCGAGGTCGGCGGCAGCCTTGCGCATCCGCTCCTCGAGGTCGGCCAAATAGGCTTTGAGGTTGTGCCCGACGAGGTGCGGCCGCTCCTCGTCCCCGGTATCGACGACGACGCCGTCGCGCGTCGCGAGGTGGGCCATGACGTCGTGGATCTGGCGCTTGATCGTCTCCGGCGTGATGCCGTGCTCTTCGTTGTAGGCGAGCTGCTTCTCGCGGCGGCGGTTGGTCTCGGCCAGCGCTCGCTCCATCGATCCGGTGACGCTGTCCGCGTATAGGACTACACGGCCCTCGACGTTGCGCGCGGCGCGGCCGATGGTCTGGATGAGTGAGGTCTCCGAGCGGAGAAAGCCTTCCTTGTCCGCATCGAGGATCGCGACCAGGCCGCACTCCGGAATGTCGAGGCCTTCGCGCAGCAGGTTGATGCCGACCAGCACGTCGTAGACGCCGAGGCGAAGCTCGCGGATCAGCTCGATGCGCTCGAGCGTCTCGACGTCGGAGTGCATGTAGCGGACCTTGAGACCCGCCTCGTGCAGATATTCGGTGAGGTCCTCGGCCATCCGCTTGGTCAGCGTGGTGACGAGCGTGCGGTAGCCCTTGGCCGCGGTCTTCTTCGCTTCGTTGACGAGGTCGTCGACCTGGTCCTCGACCGGCTTGATCTCCACCGGCGGGTCGATGAGCCCAGTCGGGCGAATGACCTGCTCGGAGAAGACGCCGCCGGTTTCGTTCATCTCCCAGGGGCCGGGCGTCGCCGAGACGAAGGTCGTCTGCGGGCGCATCGCATCCCATTCGTTGAAGCGCAGGGGCCGGTTGTCGATGCAGCTCGGCAGACGGAAGCCATATTCGGCGAGCGTGATTTTCCGCCGATGGTCGCCGCGCGCCATCGCGCCGATCTGGGGCACCGTCTGGTGGCTCTCGTCGATGAACAGCAAGGCATTGTCGGGCAGATATTCGTAAAGCGTCGGCGGCGGCTCGCCCGGCAGGCGGCCGGTCAGGAAGCGCGAGTAATTTTCGATGCCCGCGCAGCTGCCGGTGGCGGCGATCATCTCGAGGTCGAAGTTGGTGCGCTGCTCGAGCCGCTGCGCTTCCAGCAAGCGGCCTTCCGCGGTCAGCTCCTTCAGGCGTTCGGCAAGCTCATGGCGGATCGCCTCCATCGCCTGCTTCAGCGTCGGGCCGGGCGTGACGTAGTGCGAATTGGCGTAGACCTTGATGAAGTCGAGGCTGGCGATGGTCTTGCCGGTCAGCGGGTCGAACTCGGTGATGTCCTCGATCTCGTCGCCGAAGAAGCTGACGCGCCAGGCCATGTCCTCATAGTGCGACGGGAAAATCTCCAGGCTGTCGCCGCGAACGCGGAAGTTGCCGCGCGCGAAGCCCTGGTCGTTGCGGCGATATTGCAGCGCGACCAGCTTGCGGATGACTTCGCGCTGATCCTCCGACGCGCCCTTCTTCAGGCCGAAGGTCATGGCCGAATAAGTCTCGACCGAACCGATGCCGTAAAGGCAGCTGACCGACGCGACGATAATCACGTCGTCGCGTTCCAGCAGCGACCGCGTCGCCGAGTGGCGCATGCGGTCGATCGCCTCGTTCACCGAGCTTTCCTTTTCGATGTAGGTATCGGTGCGCGGGACGTATGCCTCGGGCTGGTAGTAATCGTAGTAGCTGACGAAGAATTCGACCGCGTTATCTGGGAAGAAACTCTTGAACTCGCCGTAGAGCTGCGCGGCGAGGATCTTGTTGGGCGCCATGATCAGTGCCGGCCGCTGCAACTGCTCGATCACCGTCGCCATGGTGAATGTCTTGCCCGAGCCCGTGACGCCGAGCAGGACCTGGCTCACGTCGCCATTCTCCGCGATGCCCTCCACCAGTTCGCGGATCGCGGTCGGCTGGTCGCCCGCGGGCTTGTAGTCCGACACCAGCTTGAACTTCTTGCCGCCCTCGGCCTTGTCGGGCCGGGCAGGCTTGTGCGGGACGAAACCCTCGCCGGTTTCGGGTTCGGCAAGGCTGGTACGAATTTGAATCGACATTGCTGTCGGATATGGTCGCGCAGGGGGGCAAACTCAATGAAAGCGAAGCATCTCTTCATCGCGTCCACGCTTCTTGTGGCGGCCTGCGGTGAGTCACCCCAAAAGCAGCAAAACCAGGCGGACCCCTCGGTTGACAAGCACATGCTCCGTCCCGGCGTGTACGAGATCAAATTCCATCGCGAACTGATGTTGCCCGGGCAGCCCCCCGAGCCATCCGACGAGGTGGACTCCCAGTGTTTCAGCGCGACCGACCTTGCCGAGCCGCAAAAGGTGCTCGTGCCCAACTCCGGCAATTGCACCATGCAAGAGGCAAAGGCCGAAGGAGGCTATGTCTCAGCAAGCATGACCTGCCACGTTCCGGAAATCAGCGAGTCGGAGCTGATCTTCGGCGTGCACGGCAACTACAATCCCGAGGGCGCCGAGTTGACCGGCGAGTCAAACGTTGACGGTGCGACGCTTCACGAGACGCGAACTTTCCGCCGCACCGGCGACTGCTAGGCGGCTTTTGGCCGGCGCTGTTTCTTTTTTGGCTTGGGCCGGTCGTGCGAACGCTCGGGCCGGTAGGTTGAGCTCTGCTCGCGCGGCTCGGCAAGTTCGATCATCAGGCCCTCGTCTTCGGGGGCGATAGTCGCGCGGCTGAGCGCCCGGCGAAAGCCCGGAAGCGCGCGTTCGCTGATCTGGAAGAAGCTCTCGTTGGCGGCGACGCGGATGGCGCCGACATCGGTGCGGTTGACGTGGCCATAGCGGCAGATGAGCGGAAGGAGCCAGCGCGGGTCGGCATTGTGGCGGCGGCCGGCGTTGAGCTTGAACCAGGTTGCGCCTTCGAAGCCTTGGCGCGGGCCGGCCTCCATGCTGCGGTCGGTGCGCTGGGAGGCGGGGATGATGTCTTCGGGCGCCGGCAAATCAGTCCGCAACGCCTTGACCAGCGCGGCGGCGATCGCTTCGGGCGCCAACTCCTGCATGATGTCGCGGGCCAGTTGCTGATCGTCGTCTTCGAGTTCGACGCCCGCCGAGAGCTCGGTGAGGAGACGTTGGCGGTCCTTGGCGCGAATCTCTTCGGCCGAGGGCACGCGGATCCATTCGACCGCGATGCGCGCGCCGCGCAGCATGCCCTCGACGCGCTTGCGCCGCTGGAAGGGGACGATGAGCACAGCCGTACCCTTCCGGCCTGCACGGCCGGTGCGGCCGGAACGGTGCTGCAGTGCCTCGGCGTCGCGCGGCAGCTCGACGTGGATGACCAGTGAGACTGAGGGCAGGTCGATGCCCCGCGCCGCGACGTCGGTGGCAACGCAGACACGCGCGCGCTGGTCGCGCAGCGCCTGGAGCGCGTGGTTGCGCTCGTTCTGGCTGTGCTCGCCCGACAGCGCGACGGCGTGGAAGTTGCGCTCGGTCAGGCTGGCGTGGAGCCGGCGCACCGCTTCGCGGGTGGCGCAAAACAGGATCGCGGTCTCGGCCTCGTGGAAGCGGAGGAGGTTGACGACGGCGAGCTCGATGTCGGTCGGGGAGACCGCAACCGCCTGATAGGCGATGTCCTGATGGCCTTCCTTGTCGCCGAGCGTTTCGATGCGAAGCGCATTGCGCTGGTAGCGCTTGGCGAGCGTCACGATCGGGCGCGGCATGGTCGCCGAGAAGAGCAGGGTGCGGCGATCGTCGGGAGTGGCGTCGAGAATCTCCTCGAGCTCCTCGCGGAAACCCATGTCGAGCATCTCGTCCGCCTCGTCGAGGACCGCGACGCGGAGCGACGAAAGGTCCAGAGCGCCGCGTTCGAGGTGGTCGCGCAGGCGGCCTGGCGTGCCGACGACGATATGCGCGCCGCCGTTGAGCGCGCGGCGTTCCTTCATCGGATCCATGCCGCCGACGCAAGTGACCACGCGGGCGCCGGCATTGGCGTAGAGCCAGTCGAGCTCCTTGCTGACCTGGATGGCGAGCTCACGCGTCGGCGCGATGATCAGGCCGAGCGGGGCGCGGGCGAAGGGCAGGCGGTCTGCCTCCATCAGGTCGGAGGCCATCGCCATGCCGAAGGCGACGGTCTTGCCGGAGCCCGTCTTGGCGGAGACGATGAGGTCGCGGCCGGGAGCGTCTTCGCCGAGGACGGCGGATTGGACGGGCGTCAGTTCGTCATAGCCGCGCGCGGCGAGCGCTTCGGCAAGCGCGCCGTGGAGTCGGGGATGTTGCATGCGCGCTCCCTAGGCGCTTGCGCGGGACATGACCACCGCCATGCATCGCAAGCCGCCGGCGTGCGTTAGCGCGAATTGATGACGGCTGTTTCCATCCTTGTGAATAAAGGCGGCGGGGCCGCGTCCCGCGATCCCGCGATCAAGAGCAATGTCGCCAAGGCGTTCAAAGCCGCCGGCATGGACGTGAAGGTCGAGCTGATCGACGGCGGCAAGTGCGAGGCGCGGGCGAAGGCGCTCGCCAAGCGTGGCGACAAGCTGGTGGTGGTCGGTGGCGGCGACGGCACGATCAGCGCGGCCGCGTCGGGGCTGCTGGGGAGCAAGACCGCGCTCGGGGTGCTGCCGCTGGGGACGCTCAACCATTTTGCGCGCGATCTTGGCATTCCGACAAAGCTGGAGGAGGCCGCCGCGCTGATCGCCAAGGGCAAACCGCGGCACGTCGATGTGGCGGAGATGAACGGCCGTGTCTTCATCAACAACAGCGCGATCGGGCTTTACCCGCTGATGGTGCTTGACCGTGAGACGCAGCAGAAGCGTCTCGGCCGTAGCAAGCGGTTGGCGATGATCGTCGCCTCGGCGCGGACGCTGGCGCGGTTCAATCATCAGCGGCTGACGCTGACGGTGAACGATGAGAAGGCGCAAATCGACACGCCGCTGCTCTTCGTCGGCAACAATGATTACCGGCTGGACATCGGTGGTCCGGGCAAGCGCGACAGCGTCGAGGATGGACGTTTAAGCGTGTTCGTCATGCGCAAGAAAACGCGGCGCGGGCTGATCGCGGCGATGATCCGCGTGCTGCTCAACCGAACGCGGCCCGACGACATGGTTCAGCTGGAAAACGTGCAGCGGCTGCGGGTGGCGAGCCGCCGATCCAGCCTTGCCGTTTCGCTGGATGGCGAAGTGGTGGGCGCGAAGCCTCCGCTGGATTATAAGGTGCGGGCGAAGGCGCTCCGCGTCATCGCGCCCTAAAGGCGGGGGAGCAAGCGACGTGGCAACGCAGGCAAGAACGAGCTGGTCGACACCCATGCGGGCACGTGCGCTGCGCGTGGCGGGGATCGCCATCATCCTGCTGGGCGTTGGCGCATTATTCCTGCCGGCGGGGAAGACGATTTCTTCGGACATGATCGGCGGGCTGCTGATTGCCTCGGGGGCGATCGAGACCGTCGCCGGATCGCTGCGGCGGGATTCGCGCCCGTTCGCCATGGGCGCGGGCATTGTGACGGCGGCCGCGGGCCTGATGTTCATCATCAGTCCGGAAGCGCATTTCTTCCCGCGGGTTTTCCCGATCGTTGCCTGGCTGATCGTTCGCAGCCTCATCCTTGGTGTTTCCCTGACACGGGTCGACGGGTCGGTGCGGCGCTGGACGGCGATCTCCGCCGGTCTCGACCTCATGCTGGGGGTGCTGTTGATCGCTGGACTGTCGATCGCGACCATCGTCATCAGCGTGTTCGGACCGACACCGGAGCTCATCGCGGCCTTCGCCTGGGTGCTGGCCGCGAGCTTCGTGGTCAACGGACTGATGCTGCTCGAAGTGTCGAGTTGCGAACGGGAGCTTGCGGCCTAGAAGGCGAAGCGTGTTCGAGAGCTCGCCCGACCTGTCCGTCAATACGGTTGCCGAGATCGTCCGGCTGGCGCTGGCGCCGGTCTTCCTGCTGAGCGGGATCGGCGCCTTTCTCAACGTTCTCGCCTCGCGTCTATCGCGGATCGTCGATCGGTCGCGGGACATCGAGCCGAGACTACTCGCCAGCCGCGGCGAGGAGCACGATCGCTGGCTTGGCGACCTGCAGGTGCTCGACAAACGCATGCGGCTGATCAGCTGGGCGACGGGTCTGTCGGTCAGTTCGGCAATCCTGACCTGCCTGGTCGTCATCCTGCTGTTCGCCGCGAACCTGGTGCGAACGCGGCTGGGGACGGAGATCGCCTGGCTGTTCATCGGATCGATGGTGACCATCGGTTGCGGCTTCGCGGTGTTCCTGTGGGAGACGACCATAGCCGGCCGCGCGGTCCGGGTCCGCTCGGAGCTCTTGCAACATCAGGCGGAAGAGCCCTAGCGTTCGCGTCGATCCGGCAGGGGGCCTGGTCGAAAGGGATCACATCATGCGCTTGTCCGCTTTTTCGCTGGCCGTTGCAGGCCTCGCCGTCATCGCTTCACCTGCCGCCGCGGCGCCCAAGGCTGCCGCCAAGCCCAAGTCGCCGATGGAGGCGATGACGCCGCCGAACATGGACGCGGTGATGGCCGTCTTCGGCAAGTTGCTTCCGCCTCAGCCCGACCCCGATCCCGCGCGCCTCGCGCTGGCACGCACGTCAGCGGGGGCCTTGTGGCCCGACGGCGCGTATCGCGACATGATGGTCAGCTTCGCCGGCAACATGGTCGACAACGTCCTGCGGCTGAAGAAATCGGACCTGCCGATCCCGGCCGACAAGAAAGCGAAGGCGGACGCGACCGCGGACCTGTCGCTGCACGATGCCGCAGTGGCCAAGGACCCCTATTTCGATCAGCGCGTGGCGGCGATCCGCGCGGCCATCACGCAGGAGTTCGGCAAGGTTTCGGCAGTGATCGATCCCAGGGTCCGCGACGGCATGGCGCGGGCTATGGCGCGGCGCTTCGACGCGCGTCAGCTTGGCGACATCAACGCGTTTCTGACGACGCCGACCGGCCGTGCCTTCGGCGCGCAGTACATGCAGCTGTGGGCCGATCCGGACATGCTGCGCGGGCTGATGGGGTCGATGCCGGAGATGATCAAATTGATGCCGGACATCATGAAGAGCGTGAAGGAAGCGAACGACAAATTCCCGGCGCCGCCTTCGTCCCAGAAGGGGAAGCCGACGAAGTCGTAAGGCCGGATCGCTCGACAAGGCAGAGCGTGCTGCCTATCCGGCCGGAACATCGTTTCCGGGAGTATCCAGCCACATGAACCGCGCCACCGCGAGCCACGTCCTCGACCGCGTCCTCGTCCTCGAAATGGTGCGCGTCACCGAAGCTGCCGCGATTGCGGCCTCGAGCTGGGTCGGGCGCGGGGACAATGATGCAGCGGACGCCGCCGCCGTGGAAGCAATGCGCGTGGCGCTGAACGAGTTGCCGATGGACGGCACGGTGGTCATCGGCGAGGGCGAGCGCGACGAGGCACCGATGCTGTACATCGGCGAGCGGGTTGGATCGGCACCCGACAGCGGACCCAAGATCGACATCGCGCTCGACCCGTTGGAAGGCACTACGCTGACCGCGCATGCGGGACCGAACGCATTGGCCGTCCTCGCGATTGCGGAGAACGGCTGCCTGCTTAACGCACCCGACGTCTACATGCAGAAGCTGGCGATCGGTCCGGGCTATCCGGATGGCACGATCAACCTGCGCAAGTCGCCGGCCGACAACGTCCGCTCGATCGCCAAGGCGAAGGGCGTCGAACCGAACGAGATCATCGCCTGCGTGCTGGAGCGCGACCGTCATGCCGGCATCATCGCGGAGCTGCGGGCGCTTGGTTGCGGCATCAAGCTGATCCCGGACGGGGACGTGGCCGGCGTGATTGCGACGGCCGATCCCGACACGGGCATCGACGTCTACATGGGCAGCGGCGGTGCGCCCGAAGGCGTTTTGGCCGCAGCAGCGCTGCGCTGCGTCGGCGGGCAGATCCAGGGGCAGCTGCTGTTCCGCAACGACGACGAAGTCGCGCGCGCGCGCCGCTGGGGCATCGACGATCTCGACCGTGTCTACACAGTGCAGGACATGGCCAAGGGCGACTGCATCTTTGCCGCGACGGGCGTCACCGACGGCTCGCTGCTGCGCGGCGTACATAAGCGCGGCAACAAGACGACGACCGAGAGTGTGGTGATGCGAGCGAGCACCGGCACCGTGCGCCGCGTGTCCACAGAATATCGCGACCTCGAGCACCGCGGACTCTAGACCCGCGAATCCGCCGATCCTACCTCGGATCGGTGGACGCAGCCCTCAACATCGATCGGTCGGTAAGCGGCCAGCCTTGGCGGTGGCGGCGTGGGGCGGACCCAAGCCTCGGTATGGACGCCCTAGTCGATGAGCTGTTGTTGGCGCGTGGGGTCGCCCGCGATGACCTTGCTCGGCACCGCGATCCTCGCATCCGCGATTTCCTGCCCGACCCGTCGTCTTTCAAGGACATGGACAAAGGCGCCAGGCGGGTCGCCGATGCCGTCCAGCAGGGCGAGACGATTGCGATCTTTGGCGATTACGACGTTGATGGCGCGACCAGCGCCGCGCTGCTGACGCTCCTGCTCCGACGGCTGGGCGCGGAGCCGATCGTCTACATCCCCGACCGGTTGATGGAGGGCTACGGCCCATCGGGCAAAGCGCTGGTCGAGCTTCAGCACCGCGGCGCAAAGGTAGCCATTTGCGTCGACTGCGGCGCCCAGGCCTTCGACGCGCTACAACAGGCGTCGGATGCTGGTCTCGACGTCGTCGTCGTCGACCATCACCAGTGCGCGACGTTGCTCCCGGTCGCTTATGCGATGATCAACCCGAACCGGCTGGACGAACATGCTGACGGGGCGGCGCATGGGCATCTGGCGGCGGTGGGCATGGCGTTCCTGCTCGGCGTCGCGTTGTTGCGTGAGTTGCGGGCACGCGGCTTTTTCGCGGCTCTGGCCGAGCCGAAGATCCTCGACCTGCTCGACCTCGTTGCCTTGGGAACGGTCGCCGACGTCGCGAGGTTGAAGAGCCTCAACCGTGCTTTCGTGACGCAGGGCCTCAAGATCATGGCGGGCCGGCAGAACGTGGGACTGTCGGCGCTGGCCGAAGCCGCGCGGCTGGTGAAGCCGCCGAGCTGCCGCGATCTCGGCTTCGCGCTCGGGCCCCGGATCAACGCGGGCGGACGCGTCGGCAAGTCCGACCTCGGCGTGCGGCTGCTGACCGCCACCGACCCAGAGGAAGCGCGAACTATCGCCAGCGAACTCGACCGGCTCAATGAGGAGCGCCGCGCGATCGAAATGCTGGTGTGCGAGCAAGCCGAGGCGCAGGCGCGCGAACAAGGCGACGCCGCCGTCATCACCGTCATGAGCGGCGGCTGGCATCAGGGCGTGATCGGCATCGTCGCCGGGCGCATCAAGGAGCGGTTCGGCCGGCCGGCAATCGTCATTGCCGAGACCGAAGACGGCACCGGCAAGGGCTCGGGCCGCTCGATCTCGGGCGTCGACCTTGGCGCGGCCGTGTTGGCGGCGAAGGAAAGCGGCTTGCTGATCGCCGGCGGCGGGCACGCGATGGCCGCCGGCCTGACGCTGCCGCCGGGCGGGCTGGAAGCATTTAGCGCGTTCATCAACGAGCGGCTCGCCGGCGACGTCGAACAATCGCGAGCCGAACGGGCGCTGCTGCTCGATGCCTTGCTGGCGCCGGGCGGCGTCGCTGCCGCCCTATGCGATGCGCTCGATGTCGCAGGACCGTACGGCGCAGGCTGGCCCAGCCCGCGCGTGGCGGCGGGACCGGTCCGATTGCTCAAGGCCGGGATCGTCGGCGAAGGCCATGTGCGTGGCATCGGCTGCGGCGACGACGGCAAGAGCTTCAAATGGATCGCTTTCCGCAGCGCCGCGACGCCGCTGGGTCAGGCGCTCCTGTCCTCGCCCGGCGATCAGCGCTGGTGGCTGGCCGGAACGATCAAGCGCGACGAGTGGAATGGCGGCAATGCGGCCGAGATGCACCTTGAAGACGCCGCGCTTGCTTGACCGTTCGCAAAGGCTCGCCTAACCGCGACCCGCTTCCTGAAGCGGCCCCATCGTCTAGCGGTCTAGGACGTCGCCCTTTCACGGCGAAAACACGGGTTCGAGTCCCGTTGGGGTCACCAGCTTCCGCTAGGTGAGCGCTACCCGATACAATTGCAGCAAGGCGCTCCAGGCACGTTCTGCCTGGGCGGCGTCGTAGACCTGGCTGCCGGGTACCGTCCAACCATGATCGGCAGGATAGACCTCGACGGTCGCGGGACGCTTCGCGGCGGCGAACGCTTCCTTTAGCAGTACCTTGGTTTCGGGGTCCTTGGCGTCGTCATTCTGCGCCTGAAGGATCAGGAAGCGCGCCTTCGTCTTGGGGATGAGCAGGTGCGGGCTGTCCGGGTCTTTCGTCGCCATGCCGCCGCCATGGAACGTCGCCACCGCGCCGATCCGGTCGGGCAGCGTGGCGGCGGTCTGGATCGCGAACGGGCCGCTCATGCAATATCCCTGGACGCCGGCCTTGCGCCGCTTGTTGGTCTTCGGCTGCATGTCGAGAAAGGCGAAAAACGCCTTGGCGTCGTTGGGGACGCTGGTGATCGCCTTGCGATAGCCGGTCAGGATCTCGCGCGTTTTCGGGTCACTGAAGTTGATCGGCCCGTCGAGCACAGGCGCTTTCTTCGAGCGGTAGAATGGGTTGGGCACGAGCACGACATAACCTTCGCCGGCGAGGCGGCGGCCCATGTCGCGGAAGGCGGGGCGGAGCCCCATGATGTCGGGCCACATGAGCACGGCCGGATACGTGCCGGCCTTCGCGGGCGTGAACAGCGCGGCGTCGGCGGTCCCGTCCGGCGTCTTGATCAGCACATCCTTTTCGTCGACCGCGGCCTTTGGCGCTGCTGCCTGCGCGGCGCCCGCCGCGGCCACGGCGATAAGCCCGAACGTGCGGCGGGTGATGCGGGCATCGTCAACGAGCCCGGGGTGGATGAACTCGTCACACATGACTGGCCTCCTGCTGTTGTTCGATCGAACGAGATGACATCGCAGATGTTGCGCCCAAGCTCAAAAAGCGACCCCGGCTTGTTGCCTATGACAGCGCGAGATAGGCGGCGCCGATGATCCCCTTGCTGATTGCCGCCGCGGTCACTGCGAACGCTCTTCCCGATCCACTCGCGGCAGGCTGGCATGGCCGGCCGGTCTGCGAAAAGCTGCAGGAGGATGCGCATCTCCGGGTGTTGCGGTGCACCTTCCCGCCCGGCGCGGGGCATGAGCGGCATTTCCACGCACGGCACTTCGGCTACGCCCTTCAGGGCGGCAAAATGCAGATCACCGACGCCAAGGGAACGCGCACCGTCGATCTGAAGGCCGGAACCAGTTTCACCAGCGACGGCATCGCCTGGCACGAAGTTCTCAACGTCGGTTCGACCACCGTTCAGTATCTGATCGTCGAACCGAAATAGTCACAGTCTCAGCGCGGCCAATCCAATCATGACGGCGAGCGCAAGGACGCTGGCACCCATGGCAATGACCGACGGCAATCCCCGTCGCCCCGCATAGGCGAGCGTGATGCCGATCTTCACCGTCATGTTGGCGATGATCGTCCCCGCGATGGCCATTGCCGCTAGCAGCGACGAGATCGCTTCGCCGTGAAGCCCACCCAAGGTGATGATCGCGGTGTCGACGTCGGTCGAGCCGACGATGAGCAGAAGTACGGCAATCCCTTGCTCGCCAAACCGCCCTGCGGCCCATTTGGCGGCGACGGCGGCAAAGGCGACGAAAATGACGAATCCGAACGCGGGCAGGATCGCGATGGGGTTGCCCGGCGCCGTCGGCGCGTCGCTTTTGGGTGCGCGGCGATAAAGCCAGAAGCCGCTACCCCAAGCGACGAGGATTGCCGGCGCCAGAATGATGGCAAAGGGCACCAGCACGCGCGTCGCCAGGATGCCAATCAGCAGCAAGACGCGCAGGTACATGACCGCGGTAGCCAGCGCGATGCCGGCGTTTTCGGCGCCGCCCTGCTTGTCGCTGCCGAGACGCTGCGAGAGCGACTGCGTGACGGCCGTCGAGCTGTAGGCGCCGCCGATCAGCGCGGTGGCGATGGTCCCGTGCCGCTCGCCGAAAATACGGTTGGCGACGTACCCGAGGAACGAAAAGCCAGTGACCAGCACGACCACCAGCCACAGCTTCTGCGGGTTCCAGGCGCCCAGCGGCCCGTACGCACCATTAGGCAGGAACGGCAGTACCGCACCCGCGATCACGGCGTAACGGGCGAGCGCCTTGACGTCGTCCTGATCGAGCTTGTCGACGAAACCATGGAGCTCGGCCTTCAGGGCAAGCAGCAGCGTGACGACCGCCGCGCCTGCAATGCCGAAGGCCGGCTCGCCGAACCCCGCGAGAAAGCCCAGACCGACCGTCGACAGTGCGGCCATTGGGGTCGTCGCATCGGGCGTTCCCTTAATCCCCGGGCGGTTGGCGTAACCAATCGCCAATGTGGCGACGCAGCCGGCGATGAGCGCGCCAGCGGCGAAGCTTTGCCCGAACCGCCCGACCAGCCCGGCAACGCCGGCAATCAAGCCGGTCATCGCGAAGGTGCGCACGCCGGCGACGCGGGTGCCTGGCTTCAACTCACGCAGGTCGAAGCCGCGTTCGATGCCGATCAGCAGCCCGCAGGCGAGCGCCGTCGCGACGCACAGCGCCTGCCAGTACCAGGTCATGAGGACATCCTAGATCGAGAGGCCGGGATCGCCTTCGAGCACCTGTTGCGTAAGCTGCGGCTGTTCGCCGGGCCGCCACAGTTTCGCGCTATGCGCGATGCGGTAGCGGAGCGGCCCGCCATCCGGGCGTTCGCTGCGGTCGACGGGGCGCGGGATGCAGACGAATTCGGTGCGCATTTCCTCGCCGCTGAGCCGAACCGTCGCATAGCCATGCCCGCCAATATCCACGAACTTGAGGTGCGGTGCCACATCCGGGTTGGACAGGGCCAGTGCCTTCGCCTTGTCGAAGGATTTGGCATATTCGAAGCATGAGCGGACGCCGTGCCGCAGCATCATGTTGTACGTGTGCTCGGGCTTCGGCGCGCCCGGCCGGTCGGCCAGGAATAGCGGCCTGAATTTGTTGTCTTTTTTGACCGTATATTCATGCGCTTCTGCGGGACCCACGCTGGTCATCGACCCGCCCGTAAAGCTCAGCCCGACGGGCGCGAACTTGCCGGGAGGCAGTTGGGCGGATGCGTAGCCGGCCCAGAAGCTGTGCAGGTCGCCGGCGACGATGGCGAAACCGGTGATCTTTGCGTCGCGGACCAGATCGTAGATCTCGCCGCGCTCGACCCAGGCGCTGCCGAAATCCCCGCCCTGGACATTGGCAAACCGCCCCGACGGCCATTTCTGCTTCGTCAGCCCGGTTGGGAAATTCTCCGGATCGGCGCGCTGCTCGAGCGTGCATTGCGAGCTGGCCCAGATCTTCCAGGTCGCGCCCGAGTTGCGCAGCCGGTTCTTGAACCAGGCTTTTTGCGTCGCGCCGAGGATGGTCTGCGGCGGATTGTCTTTCGCCGGATTTTCCACCTTGGCGCCGTTGAATTCCAGCTCGGCCGGCGGCTTACCGCCGTTGAAGGCGCGGCCGCCGTCGAGCACCTGAAGAACGTCGTCGGGGAACATCCCGTAATCCGCCCAGTCGGCCAGCTTGTCGGTCGCCGATTCCTCGAATGGGTTCGGGCCGCGATAGCTGCGCTCGTCGGTAAGCAGCACATCGAGGTGACGGCCGTAGCGCAGCGCCCGGTAGATCTTCAGGCTGTTGATCGCGGCGATGTTGTTCGGCTCGAGTCCCAGGCCGCCGTCGTCGAACTTCTCAATCTTAACGTTCTTCACAGGGACGGAGCCGAACTCGTCATAGGTTCCACTGGGCGGCCGCACGCGCGCCGGAATATATTCGAACCAGGCCTGGTTGGCCGCGACCTTAATCGTTTGCCCCGGCTGCTCGAATTTCGGGTTCTTCAGAACGCTTTGATAGCCCTGCCACGAGAATTCGTGATTGTCCCAGGTGCAGACGAACGGCCAGCGAGCCCGCGCATCCTGCAGGTCGGGGTCAGCAAGGTGGCCCTTCCAGACCGCGCGATAGCCTTCGACTGTCGTCGGGATGTGGAATATGCCCACCTTCAGCGCGTCCGGAATGCGCGCGACCTCGTAAACCTTGCGGTCGTAGCGGGGCTTGCCGTCTTCCGGATATTGCACGACCTCGTAGATGAAATCGCCGAGGTGCAGGACGAAGTCGAGCTGCTCGTCCGGCCGCGCCTGTTCGTCCTCGAAAATCATTCGGCGGTAGCCGTTGAGCTTGCCTTCGTTGATGCCCGAACAGCTGACGAAGGCGAACTTGACCGAGCGCGGATCGTCGGGGCGGGGGGCGGTTCTGGTCCGGCCGATGCGGCTGCCGTTCCCGTCGGTATCGGTGAAGCGATACCAGTAAGTCCGGGCGGGCTTCAATTTCCCCACCAGCACCCGCGTGGTCCAGTCGGAGGCCGCGGACACAGGTGCCCGCGCGGTCGCGACGACATGGCGAAAGGCCTCGTCCTCCGCGACTTCGACGGTCAGCAATTGCCGACCGCCATTATGCGGACGGCGAGTCCACAGGATCACGCTACGATGGTCGGGGTCGCCTGACGCGACGCCTTCCGGGTAAAGATGGGAAGCCTCACGCCAGTTGGTGCGTGATGCGCGGGCGGCCCCGCCCCACGCGAGTGCGGCGCCCATTGCCGCCGCCAGTTGAACGAACTCGCGACGGCTGGCTGTCATGCTTATCCCCTGCTCAATCTCTCCGCATGCCACGCCAGATGATCGGCCATGAACGTCGAGATGAAATAATAAGAGTGGTCGTACCCCGGCTGGATCCGCAGATTCAGTTTTACGCCCGCATCGGCACAGGCACGCTCAAGCAGCTCGGGCCGCAATTCCTTTTCGATGAACGGGTCCTTGTCGCCGACATCGACGAGCATTTCGACCGACGCACCGGCTTCGATCAGCGCCACCGCGTCGTGCTTGCGCCAGGTGTTGCGGTCGCTGCCGAGGTAGCCGGTGAGCGCCTTCTGGCCCCACGGCACCTGACTCGGCGCGACGATCGGCGCAAAGGCCGAGACGCTGCGGAAGCGGTCGGGGAAATTGAGCGCGACCGTCAGCGCGCCATGACCGCCCATCGAATGGCCGGTGATCGCCTGCCGATCCATATCGACCGGGAACTCCGCGGCGACCAGCCTGGGAAGTTCGTCGGTGACGTAGCTCCACATGCGGTAGTTCGCCGCCCACGGCTGCTCGGTCGCGTCGACATAGAAGCCGGCGCCGAGCCCAAAATCCCACTGTCCCTCCGGCGCGGTCGGCACGCCTCCGCCGCGCGGGCTGGTGTCGGGCGCGACGAAGATCAGGCCATGCCTAGCGCAGGCGGCGCGATACTCGCCCTTTTCCGTGACGTTCGCGTGCGTGCAGGTGAGGCCCGACAGGTACCAGACCACCGGCAGTTTCCGACTTTCCTCCGCCTGGGGCGGCAGGAAAATCGAAAACGTCATGTCGGTCGAGGTTGCAGCGGAGGCATGGCGAACGACAAGCTGCCGCCCGCCATGCGACCGCGTTTCGCTGACGATCTGCAGGCTCATTGCTGGGGGCGATGCAGCCCGCAAAGCTTGTTGCCGTCGGGATCGCGCAGGTAAGCCAGGTAAAGCTTGCCGAATGCATTCTCGCGATAGCCGGGCGGATCCTCGCAAGCGGTGCCGCCAGCCGCGATGCCGCGCTGGTGCCAGGCGTCGACCTCTTCGGGCGTGTCGAAGTTGAAGCCGATGGTCCCGCCATTGGCGTGACACGCGGCCTCTCCGTTGATCGGCTTAGAGATCATGAAGACCGAGCCCTTGTTCCGCCAGGCGGTGCGGCCCTTGTCGTCCGTCCCGCCCTGTTTCTCGAACAGCGCATCGTAGAATTTCTTTGAGCGATCGGGGTCGTTTGTCCCGACCATGATGTGACTGAACATTCGTCTGCCCTCCTTTAGTAGACAACCACCGCCCGAATGCTTTCTCCCGCATGCATCAGGTCGAAGCCCTTGTTGATGTCCTCAAGCTTCAGCGTGTGCGTGATCATCGGGTCGATGGCGATCTTGCCGTCCATGTACCAGTCGACGATCTTCGGTACGTCGGTGCGGCCCTTGGCGCCGCCGAACGCGGTGCCGCGCCAGTTGCGGCCGGTGACCAGCTGGAATGGACGGGTGGCGATTTCCTTGCCGGCTTCGGCGACGCCGATGATGATCGAGGTGCCCCAGCCGCGGTGACAGCATTCCAGCGCGGTTCGCATCACTTCCGTGTTGCCTGTCGCGTCAAACGTGTAGTCGGCGCCGCCGTCGGTCAGCTCGACGATCTTCGCGACAATGTCCTCGCGGCTCATGCCCTTCGAATTGAGGAAGTCGGTCATGCCGAACTTGCGGCCCCATTCCTCGCGGGCGGGATTGATGTCGACGCCGACGATCCGGTTCGCGCCGACGAGCTTCGCGCCCTGGATGACGTTGAGGCCGATGCCGCCGAGGCCGAACACGACGACGTTGTCGCCCGCGTGGACCTTGGCGGTCTTGGTCACCGCGCCGACGCCGGTCGTGACGCCGCAGCCGATGTAGCAGCTGGTCTCAAACGGCGCGTCCTCGCGGATCTTGGCGACGGCGATTTCGGGAAGGACCGTAAAGTTCGAGAAGGTCGAGCAGCCCATGTAGTGAAAGATGGTCTCGCCCTTGTAGCTGAAGCGGCTGGTGCCGTCGGGCATCAGGCCCTTGCCCTGCGTGGCGCGGATCGCGGTGCAGAGGTTGGTCTTGCCGCTGAGGCACGATTTACACTGGCGGCACTCGGGCGTGTACAGCGGAATGACGTGGTCGCCGGGCTTCACGCTGGTAACGCCGGGTCCGACCTCGCGGACGATGCCCGCGCCCTCGTGGCCAAGGATGGAAGGGAAAATCCCTTCGCTGTCGAGCCCGTCCAGCGTGTAGGCGTCTGTGTGGCAGATACCCGTCGCCATGATCTCGACCAGCACTTCGCCAGCCTTCGGTCCTTCCAGGTCCACCTCGACAATCTCGAGCGGCTGCTTGGCGGCAAAGGCGACGGCGGCGCGGGTCTTCATCGGTCAGTCTCCGGTTCGGATTTGCGCCGCCTATGCCGTGAGAAAGCGCCGTATCCAACCCGCCACGCGCGCGCTGTCGTTCGGCGCGTCGAGCGAGGCGATGGCACTATCGGGGTCGGGCAGGACGTCGCGCCGGCGCTCGATCAGGGCGCGGGCGAAATCCGGGCAGAATTCGGGATGGAACTGGAAGGATATCGCCTGGCGGTCGCTCCACGACAAAGCGGCGAATGGCGTGAAGTCGGACGTCGCGACAACCTCGGTATTCGGCGGCTGGGTAACGATTTGATCTTGATGCGACGCGGGGACGGCAATTTCGCCGACCGGGTCGAGCCAGTGTTCGTCGTGAACGATCCGGTAGCGCTGAAGGCCAGTGCCCCAGCCCTTCTGAGATTTGACCACCTCGCCGCCAAGCGCCTGCCCCATGATCTGGTGGCCGAAGCAGATGCCGACCATCTTGCGATCGCTCGACGCGCGGATGAAGTCCATCAACGGCGCGATCCATGGCAGCGGATCGTAGACGCCGGCTGGCGAGCCGGTGATCAGCACGGCGTCATGACCGTTTCGGAGGGACGGCAACTCTCCGGCGGCCACGTCATAATTTTCGATCTCGAAGCCCTCGCCCAGCAGGCGCTGGAACATGGCGGGATAGCGGCCAAACCGCTCCGATAAATTGCCGGGAGGATGCCCGGTTTCCAGCACGGCGATCTTCATGGCCACTGCTTGCCACCTGCGGGCGGTTGAGCCAAATGCGGTCAGGGAGAGGGAGCGAGAAATGCCAGACCTGCCGCTTGCTGGACGCCACGCGCTGATCACCGGCGGAGGCACCGGCATCGGCGCCGCCGCCGCCGCCCACCTTAGCGCGGCCGGGGCGAAACTGTCGCTGCTCGGACGCCGGCTCGAGCCGCTGCAGGCGGTGTCCGAACGCTTCGGCGGCACGGCGATACAATGCGACGTGACCGATAGCGCCCGCATCGAGGCGGCATTCGACGAGGCTCGCGCGGCGAACGGGCCCATCGACCTGCTGATCGTCAATGCCGGGATCGCCGAGAGCGTGCCCTTCCACAAGATGACGCGCGATGGCTGGGACCGGATCATCGGCACCAATTTGACCGCCGCCTTCGAATGCTCGCGCGCGGCGATCGGCGACCTGCTCAAGAGCGACAATGGCCGGCTGGTGTTCGTGGCCTCGGTGGCAAGCCTGCGCGGCGTGCCATACGCCGCCCATTATGCGGCGTCGAAACACGGACTTCTCGGGCTCTCGCGCAGCCTTGCCGCGGAATATGCGAAGACGAATCTGACGGTGAACTCGGTCTGTCCCGGCTACGTCGACACGCCGATGACCGACCAATCGGTGGCGCGCGTGTCGCAGATCACCGGGCGCAGCGATGCCGACGCGCGCTCGGCGATCACCAACATGAATGCGAGCGGCCGGTTGGTCGATCCGGAGGCGATCGGCAACGTCATCGCCATGCTGTGCCTGCCGCTTAGCCGCGACATCAACGGCGCGGCGATCACGCTCGACGGCGGAACCAGCGCGTGAGCTTCGACCCCGCATCCTTCCAGGCCCAGCACTTCCTCTGGGCTTTCGAGGACGGGGTCGCGACGATCACGCTCAACCGGCCGGAGCGGAAGAACCCGCTGACTTTCGAGAGCTATGACGAGTTGCGCGATACGTTCCGCGCCCTCGACCATTGCCGCGCGGTCAAGGTTGTCGTGGTCCGCGGCGCGGGCGGCAATTTCTGCTCGGGCGGTGACGTGCATGAGATCATCGGGCCGCTGACGAAGATGGACGCCGGCGGACTGCTGCAGTTCACGCGGATGACGGGTGACCTGGTCCGCGCAATGCGAGCCTGCCCGCAACCGATCATCGCCGCGGTCGACGGTGTGTGCGCGGGCGCGGGCGCGATCATCGCCATGGCCAGCGATTTGCGGCTGGCGGCGCCCGGTACGAAGACGGCCTTCCTTTTCACGCGAGTGGGCCTCAGCGGCGCGGACATGGGCGCCTGCGCGATCCTGCCGCGTCTCATCGGCCACGGCCGCGCGGCGGACCTGCTGTTTACCGGGCGCACGATGACGACCGACGAAGGTTTCGCCTGGGGCTTCTTCAATCGGGTCGTCGACGATGTGCAAGGTGAAGCCGCGAAGCTCGCGCGCCAGCTCGCGACTGGCCCGACGGTCGCCCACGCCATCACCAAGCGGCAGCTCGACGCCGAATGGAACGTCACCATCGAAGAAGCGATCGAGATGGAAGCGCGGGCGCAGGCGCATTGCATGCAGACGCGGGACTTCAAGCGCGCCTACGATGCCTTCGCGGCCAAGCAGACCCCGGTGTTCGCCGGCGACTGATGGCCTGTCCTACAC